>OZ244999.1:6810000-9179496 GCA_965223265.1 Planctomycetota bacterium | reverse complement strand
ACGACGCATTCGCATTCGTTCGCGACGTCGACACGCATTCATCGGAACCGCTGCCTCGTCGTTGGCGCGTCACCAGCGACTCCATCGCGGCGAGAATCGCCACGACACTTCAAGCGCCCGAGCTCATCCTTTTAAAGAGCATTCCTCTAGAAGGAGAGCTCAGCTACGAGGAGGCGGCGCGGAAGGGAATTGTCGATCCGCACTTTCCCATGGTAGCCTGCGAGGTTGAGAAAGTGAGCAGCGTCAACCTGCGTGCCCCAGAATTCACCGAAACAGGACTCTACCCGGCACCGTCGCCGTGAGCCGGGGGAGGCAGACTCGATGCAGCCTGCATGGGAGTGACCGTGCGACGCGTGCACCTCGAGTTCTGCCGCTGCCCAAGCCCACACGGCTCAGGATCAGCTGCCCGCCCGCGACCCACCATGCTACTCATCATCGATAACTACGACAGCTTCGTCTTCAACTTGGCCCGCTACGCTGAAGAGCTCGGGTTCAAGACGAGAGTCGTGCGCAACGACGCCATCTCGCTTGCTGAGGTGCGCGCGGACGCGCCCGACGCGATTCTTCTCTCGCCCGGCCCGAAGGCGCCCGACCATGCCGGCGTCTGCCTCGACCTTGTCCGCGAGCTCGGAGGAGATATCCCGCTCCTCGGCATTTGCCTCGGCCATCAGGTCATCGGTGCGGCGTTTGGAGCCCAAGTGGTGCGCGGCGAACCAGTCCATGGACGCATTGGTCTCATCCATCACAATGGACGCGGTGTGTTCGCCGGCATCAACTCGCCGCTCACGGCCGCGCGTTACCACTCTCTGGTCGTGGCCCCTGATACCGTGCCTCCAGAGCTGGAGGTGACGGCGCAGCTTGACGACGGCACGGTCATGGCGATTCGCCACCGTGAGCTGCCGATCGTCGGCCTGCAGTTTCATCCGGAAAGCGTGCTCACCGAGACCGGTCATCTCCTCATAGCAAACTTCCTCGACGATCCCGCGAGCCAAACGACCATTCCCTCGCGGCCAGAGCTGGCCGGAGGCGTGACGAAGCGATGCTGATTCTCGAGGGCATCTTGACGACGCTCAATGCCGACGGCACGGTCAATGTCTCGCCTCTCGGGCCTGAGGTGACTGACGATCTGACACACTTCTGCCTGCGTCCATACCGCGGCGGCCGGACGTACGCGAACCTGCTGGCCCGACGGGCAGCCGTGTTTCACGTGACCGACGATGCCCTGCTTCTCGCACGCGCTGCTGTCGGTAACGTGCAGCCACCACTGAAGCCGGCACAGCGCGTCGAGGGCAGCATCATCGCAGACGCATGCCGCGCGTTCGAGCTACACGTAGAGAAGATCGACACAACACGCGAGCGAGCCCGCCTTGAGGCGAGCGTCGTGCGACGGGAGGAAATCCGACCTTTCCTCGGCTGGAACCGCGCCAAGCACGCAGTTCTGGAAGCAGCGATCCTGACGACGCGGCGACACCTGCTGCCATTGCAGGAAATCCGCGCTCGCCTCCAAAGTCTACAAGTTCTCGTGGACAAGACCGGAGGACCTGACGACAAAGAGGCCTTCCAATCGCTTTGCGACGTGTGCGTAGATGACGGTCACGCTGGACCGAGCTGCGCCCCGGTGCGACGCGCCGGACTCGTGAAAGGCGACGCGCCGCAGCAACACCCGGACGATGTGTGTGTTCGCGTCCGCACCGGCGCTCGGCTCCACTTCGGTCTTTTGGTCCCGAGCGGCGACGCGGCGCGACGCTTCGGCGGCGCTGGACTCATGGTCGACGCACCGCGTCTCGAGGTCACGGCACGACCAGCAACTGAGTTTCTGTGTGACGGCGAGGGAGCCGACCGCGTCGCGGCGTTCGCGGCGCGCTACGCTGGCGGGTCGCCGCCGTCGTGTCACATCAGTGTCACCAGCTCGTTTCCCGGACACGTTGGACTTGGGAGCGGTACTCAGATCGGCCTCGCCGTGGCGGCCGCTCTCGATCGTCTCGCGGGCGGCGAGAAGACCGTGCGAGAGCTCGCAGCACACGTCGGGCGCGGTGCGCGGTCAGCCGTCGGACTGTACGGGTTCGATCGCGGTGGACTCATCGTCGAGTCCGGAAAGTCGACGTCAACCAGCACCGCGGCGCTCGTTGGACGTTACACCCTCCCGGACGATTGGCGAGTTCTTGTCGTTCTCGGACCGGGTCAACCCGGGAGATCAGGGAGCGAGGAGGAAGCGGCCTTCGCGATGATGCCGGCGGCGCGCGAACAGCTCGTTGACCGCCTGAGCGCGCTGTTGCTACTGGGCATCATCCCAGCGCTACGCGAAGCCGACTGCGGCGCGTTCGGCGAGGCGCTCTACGAATACGGCATCCGGGCAGGCGAGTTCTTCGCGTCAGCGCAGGGTGGAGCGTTCGCCTCTCCGGCAGTCGAGGCGGTCGTCCGCTTCCTACGCGGCCGCGATGCTCGCGGCGTCGGCCAGAGTTCATGGGGGCCGGCCGTCTACGCCGTCGTCGAAGATGAAGCAAAGGCCATGCGCCTCTGTCAGCAGGTGCGGAGCGAATTCGACCTAGCTCCCCATGAGGCGTTCGTGACGAAACAACGAACAACAGGCGCCGAGATCACTTCCGTGTCGGGGCAGCCGTCGCTTCACACGCTAACGCTGCCGGAGACGAGCGCCGAGTCACGGCAGTACACATCGCGGCAGCACACATCGCGCCCGTCGATTGACACATGACGGCGAGCGACGGAGCCGATACTATGACGCCCCACGATCATCAAACCAAGAAACGACACGGAGGCGAGCCTCGATGAACTCGTCGGACCTCAAACGCGGTGCAGTCATCTCGGTGAACGGAGCGGCGTGCTTCGTCGAACGCGTTGCGGTACAAACACCTTCGTCGCGAGGTTCGAACACGCTCTACAAGGTGCGAGCACGCAACGTCAAGACCAAGCAAAAGGTCGACGCCGTTTTCAAGGGAGGGGAGAGCATTCCCGAGCCCCAGTTCGAACGACGTGGCGTCCAGTTCCTCTACAAGGACACGAGCCTGTGCCATTTCATGGATCTAGAAAGCTACGATCAGTTCTCCATGGTCATAGAGGAGCTCGAAGATGAGCTGAGGTACATGTACGACAACATGGACGACCTCAAGGCGCTCGTCGTTGACGACGAGGTCGTCGCGATCGAGCTGCCACTTGCTGTCGAGCTCGAGATCACGGAGTGCGATCCAGCGGTCAAAGGCAACTCGGCGACGGCGCGGACGAAGAAAGCAATCCTGCAGACAGGGCACGCAGTACAGGTACCAGAGCACATTGCGGCAGGGGAAACGGTGCGAGTCGACACGACGACAGGAAAGTTCGTCAGTCGAGTCAGTCGATAACGTCACGGCAACTTCGAAAGGGATGCGATATGCACGATCCTGTAACCCGTCGAACCTTCTTACGCCGTGCCGCCGCAGTGGCAGCAGCAGCACCGGCCGCTGCCGCCGGCAACGCCCTCGACGCTGCTCCAGCTGCGCGCTCGAAATCGCCAAACGAACGACTCAACCTTGGCGTCATCGGCGTTGCGGCGCGCGGCAAGGCCAACCTCGAAAGCGTAGCCAGTGAAAACATCGTCGCGCTCTGCGATATCGATCAAAAGCGCTTGGCTACTGCGCGGAAGGAATTTCCGGAAGCCGCCGCATACGAGGACTTTCGACGTGTTTTAGAACATCGTGAGCTCGACGCGGTCGTGGTGTCGACACCGGATCACATGCACGCATTCCCCGTCGTTTGGGCGCTCCGGGCTGGATTCGACGTCTACTGCGAAAAACCTTTGGCGCATTCGGTACGCGAAGTCCGCGTGATCCGTGACACCGCCCGCGAAAAGGAAGCGGTCACCCAACTCGGGACACAAATCCACGCTGGGGACAACTATCGGCGCGTCGTCGAACTGATCAAGGCGGGTGTGATCGGCCCGGTCGAAAGGGTTCACGTCTGGCAGGGATCAGCGCGTCCGACCCCCGGTAAGAGGGTGCAAAGCGCTGAAGCGCCGCGTCACATCAACTACGATCTTTGGCTTGGCCCGGCGCCGGAACGTCCCTTTCATCCGAGCCACTTCCATTTTCGTTGGCGGTGGTGGTGGGACTTCGGCGGCGGCGTCCTGGCAGATTTTGGCTGCCACTATATGGACCTGCCGCATTGGGCGCTCGATCTGACCGCACCGAAGACAATCGAGGCGAAGGGTCGCAAAGAGTACGAAGGCGACAACGACGTTCCCAGCACACTGCGTGTCGACTACCACTACCCGGCGCGTGGCGAGCAACCGCCAGTTCATCTAACCTGGTACCACGGCCAGTGGATGACGCAGGTGCACGGACTAAAGTCAGGCGTACTGTTCGAGGGAACAGGTGGCCTTTTGGTGGCCGACTACAACTCGCACCAGGTGTTCGTGTCGCAGGGCGGCGCCTCGATCGAGCGTGTCGAACCATGGATCCCGTCGTCGATCGGACATCACCGAGAATGGCTTGAGGCCGTGAAGACTCGCGGCCCCACAACGTGCAACTTCGACTACAGCGGCGCTCTTGCCGAGGCCGCGCTGCTCGGCAACGTTGCCTATCGCGCCAACGAAAAACTCGAGTGGGATGCAGCGAACGCTCAGGTCGTCGGTACGCGCGCGGCAGACAAGTTCGTCGAACGCGAATACCGGCGGGGTTGGGTGCTGTAGCAGCGCGTTCGGTCACCGGTGAAAACGTCGCCGGAATCCCGCCGAAACTACGTCGACGTCGAAAGGCGAGGGCACCCTAGCCCAACTTGAACGGTTTGGAACGAAGAGACCTTACCGTAACGATCCGCTGAAACACCATCGCTCCCGAGCATCTCGGATGTAGTGACAACTTCTGTGTTATGGGAATCGTTAAGTCTCTGAGATTCCCCAACTCCGTTTTAGAAACCGTCCAAGTTCGGCTAGCGCCGTCGTTTTCGATGCGGCTATGAGGGACACCCGCGAGAAGTCTACGGGCCTCCGAACCCAGCGGGCGATGCGCGCTTGGATGTGGCACGCCAGCACCTAACACATGGACCAGAAGCAGGTTACGGATTTACACAATCTTAATCCATAGTTCACAGGAGCTTCACCGCCAGCCGGCAGATTCATGCGCACTTAAACTTCCTTTCATTGACCTCAACGGAGGATTTCCTCATGTTCGTGCGCACGTTGATGCTCTTGTTCGCCACGATGCTCATGGTTTCTTGCGGCAAGTCCTCCGCTGACGGCGAGGCGGCGGGATCGAACGCAGGTGGTGGCACCTCGATCCAAAACACTGGATCGGACACCATGGTGAACCTCGCCCAAGCCTGGGCGGAGGTCTACCGCACAGTGAAACCTGACGTCTCGATCGAGGTCTCGGGTGGCGGCTCTGGGGTTGGCATCTCCGCACTCAGGACGGGCACCGTCGACATCGCCAACGCCAGCCGCGCCATCAAACCGAGCGAGGCGCAGCAGGCGAAGGCCAACACCGGCAAGGACCCCAAAGAGTTCATTGTCGGTTATGACGGCATCGGCATCTACGTGCACAAGGACAACCCGATCGAAGAAATCACGCTCGCCCAGCTTGGAGAGATCTACGGAGAAGCTGCGAAGATTACGAAGTGGTCACAGCTTGGGGTCAAACTCGAGCCGGACGCGATCGTCATCTACAGCCGCCAGTCGAACAGCGGCACCTATCAGTTCTTCCGCGAAGCAGTGCTCGGCAAAGGTGACTTCCGCCGCGGCACATTGGACATGCACGGCTCCAAGGACGTCGTCGACGCGATCGAAAAGACCGAGGGAGGCATTGGCTACAGTGGCATGGGCTACAAAACCGAGGGCGTCAAGTTCGTGAACGTTTCAAAGGGCTCGGGGGAGCCAGCGTTCATGCCGACGGTGGAGAATGTACTGTCCGGCACATACCCGATCGCGCGGCCGCTGCACATGTACACCCTCGGCGAGCCAGAGGGTGAGATCAAAGCCTACCTCGATTGGGCCATGTCGCCGGCTGGGCAGGCGATTGTCTCTGAGAACGGCTACGTGCCTCTCGCAGGGAAGTAAACCACGACACGCGATCGCGAGCGATCTCGTCCGCGTTGAAAAGACCACGCCGCCCACGTTCTCCTTATCTCTCTGTGAACTTGCCACCGCCTCCAATGCCAAAGAGCAGCCAGACCTCAGACTTGGGTACCTTCCAGAAAGTCCGTGAAGGCGCAATCGTCACATTGATCTATCTTTGTGGCTTCAGCTCCATCATTTTCGTCTTCGGCATCTTCTACTTCGTCTTCAGGGAAGCATGGCCATTCATCCTTCACGATCTTGATTTCGCCGAATTCTTTTTCAGCGAGGAGTGGTATCCCACTTCGGAAATCAACAAACGTTACGGAACTCTGGCGCTCGTTGCCGGCACCCTCTCCGTCACTATCTTCGGAATGGTGATCGCGGTGCCGTTCGGACTTGGCGCCGCAGTTCTGATCTCGGAGTTTTGCAGCCACACAATCAAAGAGACCCTGAAAGTAGTCGTCGAACTGCTCGCGGCGATTCCGTCGGTCGTCTGGGGATTCGTCGGCCTCATGGTCTTCAACCCCTTGATCATGGACGTCACCGGCGCTCCCGTCGGCTTGACTGTACTCAACGGCGGCCTCGTGGTCGCCTTCATGGCTCTGCCGCTGATCGTGTCGATCGCGGAAGACTCACTCAAGGCCGTTCCGGACTCCTATCGTGAAGCCGCCATCGCTCTGGGCGCCAGTCGCTGGCAGATGGTCTACAAGGTACTCTTTCCCGCTGCAAAAAACGGTCTTTTGGCGGCGGTACTGCTTGGCGTCGGCCGCGCCGTAGGCGAGACGATGGCCGTGCTCATGGCCACCGGGCACGCCGTCAATAATCCGTTCGACGGTGAGCTTCCTTTTTTTCATGTTCTCGATTCAGTGCGGACGCTCACCGCCACGATCGCCTCGGAGCTGGGAGAAACCTCGCGGCTCGATCCAGACCCCACGACGGGAATGTACCCTGAGGAAGCCCACCACTATCAGGCTCTCTTCACCCTCGGTGTCGTCCTCTTCTTGATCACCTTTGCGATCAACTTGATTTCGGACCTCATCGTCAAGGGTATTCGCAACAAGGACCAGGCGTAGTCGATCCCAATGAACGCTTCTGATCCCGCAGTCAACAACCCCTTCGCCGCGACGACAACGATTCGTCGCAGCCACCGCAATGAGAAGATCGCTAAGTGGGTTTTCATAGGGATGGCCGTGGCCATCATCCTGCCACTGATAGCGGTTCTGGTCACCATGGTCGCTCATGCCTGGCCTATGCTCACGTGGGAATTCCTCACGGAAGCTCCCAAGAAGGGCATGAGAGCCGGAGGCATTTGGCCGGCGCTCATTGGCACGATCTACCTGGTTTTCTTCTCGCTGATCTTTACTGCGCCGATCGGCATCTTGGCGGGAATCTACCTCAATGAATTCGCGCGCGATAACTGGTTCAACCGCATCGTCAACCTAGCGGTCGTGAATCTTGCTGGCGTACCAAGCATCGTGCATGCCCTCTTTGGCGTCGGAGCGTTCGTAGTCGCTGCCGGTTTCGGCAAATCGATCATCGCGGCGTCGCTGACGCTCGGCATCATGACACTGCCGGTGATCATCACGGCGACGCGCGAAGCCTTGCGCGCCGTGCCGATGGCTTTTCGTGAAGCGTGCTGGAACATGGGCGCCAGTCGGTGGCAGACAATCCGCACCATCGTTCTGCCCAACTCGCTCAGCGGCATCCTCACGGGCGTCATTCTGGAAGTGTGCCGCGCCGCCGGCGAGACGGCACCGATCTTGTTCACGGGCGCCGTCTTCTACAAGGCGATCGCTATGGACACCCTCTTCCCCTATGGTCCGACCGACCAGTGCATGGCGCTCTCGTACCACCTGCACACAATTTCGACACAGGTTCCAGGGGTCCCGGAGTCGATCCCCTACGCGACAGCTGTCGTGCTCGTGGGGCTCGTGCTTGCGATCAACAGTGTCGCAGTTGCGTTACGTGTCTACCTGCGATCGCGGAAGAAGTGGTAAGACCTTCTCATGACGACAACGACGACCGATTCAAAGATCTCGATCCGGGGGCTTGGCATCCAATACGCCGAAAAAAAAGCTCTCGAAGACGTAAATCTTGAAATCCCGCCGCGCTGCGTTTTCTCGATCATCGGACCCGCGAACTCAGGCAAGACGAGTTTCCTGAAGTGCATCAACCGCACGATAGAATTCGTCGCGGGCGCGAAGGTCTCTGGCGAGATCTGCATCGACGGAGAAGATGTCAGTGCGGTGAAGAATGTCTTCGCGTTGCGGCGAAAGATCGGCATGGTGTTCCCGCTTCCGGTTGGTCTCCCCTTGTCGATCTACGACAACGTCGCCTACGCACCGCGCCTTGCGGGTGTCCGGTCACGCGCCAAGCTCAATGAACTTGTCGAGAGATGCCTGCGGCAGGCCGCGCTCTGGGACGAAGTCAAGGATCGCCTCCGCACACTCGGCACGAAGCTCTCCGGTGGCCAGCAACAACGCCTCACGATCGCGCGGGCGCTGTCCCATGAGCCGGAGATCCTCTGCCTCGACGAGTTCTCGATTGCGGTCGATCCAGTCACAACGATGAGAATCGAGGACGCCCTGCTCGAGCTGAAAAAAAACATCACGATTATTCTCGTAACGAATCTGGTGCAACAAGCTCGTCGTCTGGGCGACAGTACCGCCTTCTTCAACAACGGGCGTATGGTCGAAGTCGACACGAATGAGGTCATCTTTTCAGACAGTCCGAAAGAAAAACTCACCTATGACTACGTCAACGGAAACTTCGGTTGATCCGACCATGACGACGCAGCAGCCACCGACCGAACCCCAAGCGGAATCGCAGGCGTTCAGCCTGGAAGCGAAGGGATTGAGCCTCTGGTACGGCGACTTCCAGGCGCTCGAGCTCGTCACGACGCAGATCAAGTCCGGGATCATCACCGGCCTGATCGGCCCATCGGGGTGCGGCAAGACGACGTTTCTACGCTGCTTTAACCGCATCAACGAGCGCTACGAAAATGTAAAGACTGCCGGTGAAATCCGGGTCCTCGGCAAGAACATCTACGACCCCGACGTCAGCTTGAGCGCCCTACGCAAAAACGTCGGCATGGTCTTTCAACGCCCCAACCCGCTGCCGATCTCCATCTACGACAACGTCGTCTTCGGGCTAAGGTCCCACGCTGAACGTCGCCAACTTTCGCGCTCCGCGCTGAGCGATGCCGTCGAACAGTCGCTGCGAGAAGTGTTCCTGTGGGAAGACGTCAAGGACAAGCTGAAGCACAAGGCCACAGGCCTGCAGCTTGAACAGCAGCAGAAACTGTGTATCGCCCGTCTGCTGCCGCTCAAGCCGCACGTCATCCTCATGGACGAGCCCTGCTCGGCGCTGGACGCCGAGGGAACGACTGCCATCGAAGATCTGATGACTCGCCTCAAAGGCAAGTACACGATCGTCATCGTCACACACAACATGGCTCAAGCACGTCGCGCGACCGACGAATGCATCTTCATGTTGCTCGGGAAGATCGTCGAGCAAGGCCCGACACTCGACCTCTTTCTCAAGCCAAAGCACAAAGATACGGAAAACTACGTCGAAGGACGGTATGGGTAAAGTCGCAGCCAACGATCGACAGATCCTCAACCCTATTCACCAAGAAACGCTAACGGACATATCATTCCCTCAGAAGCTGGAGAGTCTGTAGCATGCCCAAGAAACTCGACGCAGCCCTTGCAGAGCTCAAAGACAAGATCGTCGCGATGGGCGACGACGTTCAGGATATGGTCCGAACTGCGGTTCGAGCCCTTGTCGAACGAGACAAGAGTCTGATCGCGCATGTCAATCAGCTGGAAGATCAGGTCGATCGACTGCAAATCGACATCGATGATTCCGTCATTCGCCTGATGGCGGTTTTCGGCCCAGTCGCACTCGATCTCCGTTTCGTGCTGATGGTGGCTCGCATCAACACGGAACTCGAGCGCATCGGTGATCAAGCCATCAACATGTGTGAGAACGTAGAGCTGCTGCTGTCTGAACCCGAGCTGAAGAAGCTGGTGGACTTGCCGCGCATGGCCGACGCCGCGGCACGCATGGTGAAAGAGAGTCTACAGGCGTTCAAGCAAGGCGACACCGAGAGAGCCCGCCAAGTGATCCGGTCGGACAACGAAGTTGATGGCTTGAACGACCAGATCTTCCGTGAACTGTTGACCTATATGCTCAGCGACGCAAAGACGATCACTCGATCCCTCGCGCTCATTTTGACGGCCCGCGCCATTGAACGTGTTGCAGATCACGCTACCAACGTAGCTGAGGAAGTGATCTACTTGGTCAAGGGCGAGGACGTTCGCCACCCAGAGCTCACCGAAGAGTAGCGCTTTAGCTCACCCATTTTCCGGGGACCCGAGCGCTGCGCGTTCTTTTCGCGGGAACAAAGCCTCAGACCGGAGGGTGAAGAATGCTTTCAGGCGCCCAACGTTCGGCGGTTGCGTATGTGACAGTTCTGCTGCTCCTGGCTCATGCGCCGAGCGTGGAGGCGACCAGCGCGCGCGAGCGACCCAACATCGTCTTCATCCTCGCAGACGACCTGGGCTGGGGCGATTTGGGCTGCTACGGCTCCACGTTCTACGAAACGCCATCCATCGACAAGCTCCGCCAAGAAGGCATGCGTTTTCTGGCCGGATACACGTGCGCGCCCAACTGCGCGCCGACGCGCGCCGCGTTCCTGAGCGGACAGTATTCCCCCCGCACGGGCGTTTACACCGTGAACACGGGAGCGCGCGGTCAGGAGGAGTTTCGTCGTCTCGTTGCGGTCAAGAACAAGACCGAGCTATCCCCCTCCGTGGTGACCGTCGCAGAAAGCCTTCGCGCCGCGGGCTACCGCACCGGCCACTTCGGCAAATGGCACCTCGGCAGAACCGAAGCGACGTCACCGCAGTCACAGGGATTCGAACAGAGCGTCGGTGCCGATCGCGGCCGCTCCACCCATTTCGTGCCCTACCGCAGCAAGACGCTGCCCGACGGTCCACCGGATGAATGCCTTACCGATCGCCTCACCGACGAGGCCATCGCGTTCATCAGCAGAGTCAAGGACGAGCCGTTCTTCGTCTTCCTATCGCACTACTCCGTACACACGCCGATTCAACCAAAACCTGAGCTAGCTCGCCGCTTTCGAAAGAAAGAAGCGTCGGGGCACCAAAAGAATCCCGACTACGCGGCGATGGTGAACAACCTGGATGCGAACGTTGGGCGCGTCGTTGATCACATCGATCGCCTTGGTCTGAGCGAACGAACGGTGATCTTTTTCTCTTCCGACAACGGCGGCGTTGGCGGCTACCTGCGGGCAGGAATTCCCGGTGGGCGCGAAATCACGGACAACGCACCGTTTCGCGGTGGCAAGGGGATGCTGTACGAAGGCGGTATCCGCGTCCCACTCATTGTCCGCTGGCGGGGTACAGTTGCGCCGAATAGTGAATGCCGGCAAGCAGTCGCCACCGTCGACTTCTATCCAACGTTCCTCGCCCTCGCCAGGGCCCAGCCACGCGGCGCGGTGACGCTCGACGGCGAAAATTTTCTGCCGCTTTTGCAGCGGGGCGACGCGGCGCAATGGTCACGATCGGATCTGTTCTGGCACTTCCCCGGTTACCTGCAGGCGAGCAGCGAGCGGGGCACGTGGCGCACAACTCCTGCCGGCGCGATGCGCAGTGGTGACTGGAAGCTCATCGAATTCTTCGAAACTGGCAAGACCGAACTGTATCACTTGAGCGAAGACCCTGGCGAATCGATGGATCGCTCGGAGACTCAGCGCGACAAGGCGCAAGAACTCCACGCAAAACTCCTTCGATGGCGCAAGCGCGTCGAGGCCCCCATGCCTCGACGAAAACACTAGCGTTCAAGCTCACCCACGAGGCGCGAATCCTCAAGCTGGCGAAAGGGAATTCGCGAAAGTGAAAGCGGCGAGCTCCTCGCGGGTTGATCGACCGTGGCAGGACGTCTGTGTGCGTGTGCGTGTGCGTGTGCGTGTGCGTGTGCGTGTGCGTGTGCGTGTGCGTGTGCTGAAAGTAGCAGGCACACTCCCGTGTGCCGTCCGGTCTTGTGTGTGCGTGGGCGTGTGCCGAAAGTAGCAGGCACACTCCCGTGTGCCGTCCGGTCTTGTGTGAGCGTGTGCGTGTGCCGAAAGTAGCAGGCACACTCCCGTGTGCCGTCCGGTCTTGTGTGTGCGTGGGCGTGTGCCGAAAGTAGCAGGCACACTCCCGTGTGCCGTCCGGCCTTGTGTGAGCGTGAGCGTGGGCGTGGGCGTTCTCCGTCTCCGTCTCTGTCTCCGTCTCTGTCTCCGTCTCTGTCTCCGTCTCTGTCTCCGTCTCTGTCTCCGTCTCTGTCTCCGTCTCTGTCTCCGTCTCTGTCTCCGTCTCCGTCTCCGTCTCTGTCTCTGTCTCCGTCACAACGGCCAAAAGAACGTGATCAGCGGCAGCGACACCATGACGATGATCGCTTCGAGTGGCAGACCAGGCCGCCAGTAGTCGCCGAAACGGTATCCTCCGGGTCCCATGACGAGCGTGTTGCACTGATGACCAATGGGCGTCAAAAACGCGCACGACGCGCCGACGGCCACCGCCATCAAGAACGGATCGATCGCCAAACCGAGGTTGTTGGCGAGGCCCACCGCCAAGGGAGCCATGACAACCGCCGTAGCGGCGTTGTTGATGATGTCGGAGAGCGTCATCGTCACGATCATCACGAGACCAAGCACGCAGATGACCGGCAGCGGCGCGGTCACGTCGGCGAGGAACTCTGTGATCAACGCGGTACTGCCGCTCGACTGCAGCGCCTCGCCGACCGGAATCATGGCGCCGAGGAGCACAATCACGGACCAATCGAT
The DNA here is from genome assembly GCA_965223265.1 of Planctomycetota bacterium. Taxonomy (GTDB): domain Bacteria; phylum Planctomycetota; class UBA8108; order UBA8108; family SXIK01. The sequence continues at coordinate 9,166,600 of OZ244999.1, read as the reverse complement.
CGACTCGTAGACGACGCGCGGCGAGACGAAATCCAACAGGACGAAGACGAGCGCCGCAGCAGCCAGAGAAATCTGCGACGGCACGACGCCGAACGCTGCCAAGCCGAGCGCCACCGCGAAGACCCCAAGCGCGGCGAAAGGACGCCTCGCCTTGCCGATGCGAAGGTGCCGCTTGGCGAGCGGCAGAAGCCCCACCGAAACCGCAGTCTCAGGCAGCTGCTCGGCTTCCCCGTGTAGCAAGAGGACGTCTCCGGCTTCGAACTTCACGCGCCGCAAACGTTCACGGATCGGCCTTCCTTTCCTTGCCATCGCTAGCAGATTCGTTCGACTCTCCGATCGCATCTTCAGGCTGAGAGGTGTGCGGCCGATCAACGCCGAGCCAGGCGGCACCACCGCCTCCATGAGGCCGATCTTGTCGGACCGCAGCGTCTCTTCCTTCGCCTTGAACCCCCCGATCAGCTCGAGCTTCGCCGCGCTGATCACCGACGGCAGCTCGGAAGGATCAGCCTTCAAAATCAGTACATCCTCGGGCTGCAGCTTGAGGCTACGCGGTGGCGCCAACCGCGTCTGCTTACTGCGAATGACCCCGGCAACGACGACGTCTCCGTCGCGCAGCTTCTCGAGCTCACCGATCGTGCGACCACACCACTCGGAGCCCTCAGGGACCCGCGCTTCGGTGATGTACTGCTCGATACGAAAAAGGTTCTCGGGTAGAGCTTGCCCGCGACGTTCGCGCGGTATCAAACGCCAACCCGCAACAGAGACGAAAAAAACGCCGATGAGGGCAACTGGAACACCGACCGGTGCGAAGTCAAAAAGCGTGAAGGGCGTCTCAGCGACGGTGCTTCGATAGCTCGCAATGATGACGTTAGGAGGGGTCCCGATCATCGTCATCATGCCACCGAGGATCGATGCGAATGCCAAAGGCATGAGGACAGTCGCCGGTGATCGGCCTCGCTTCTGCGCCGACTCAAGCGCAACCGGCATGATCAGAGCCAAAGCACCGACGTTGTTCATGAACGCCGACGCGACGGCTACGAGGATGGAGAGGGCAACGATGTGAGTGCAGTGAAACCGTGCGAACGGCGCGACACCACGCGCGAGGGTGTCGACCACCCCCGAGTTTCTCAGGCCGCGACTCAGCACCAGGACCGCAGCAACCGTTATCACCGCTGGGTGGGCGAATCCGGAAAATGCCGCCTCGGTCTCGATGATCCCTGCGAAGATCAAGGCGAAGAGCGATAAGCAGGCGACAAGATCGTAGCGCCAACGCCCCCACACAAACAGCACGAGGGTCATACCCAAAACCGCAAAGACGATGATTTGCTGGGTTGTCATCCTCGCTCTGCTTTCCTCGTCTGACTGCGGCGTCAGTGCTCCACCTCCTTCGTCGGCTGGTAACCATGAAAAAAGTCACACCGGCAACAAAAACGCTGCTTGATGGCGGAATCTAAGGCGCTGACGGTGGTGATAACCAAATGGCATTGACGGGGAGGAGTCTGGGAGGAACAGAGTAGAGCGCCGCCGTAGGGTGTCTGCTCGGATTGACTCGCGTCGTCTCTTGGATGATCATGGCGCCATGAAAGAAAACTCCTACACCGATCCAAAGCGCGGCCGTGAGGTCAGCAACGACCGGCGCTCGTTTCTCGCGGCGACCCTCGTCGGCATCGCCGGCGCCGGCGGCCTTGTGTCGTGCTCGTCACTTAGGACTTCATCGAAAAAGGGGTTCGCGATGACTCAAAAAAAAGGGATCTATCCAGACGGAGCCCCAGCAGCCGACGCAGGGTACTCACCGGCCATCATGGCCTCTGGCGAGCAGCTCCTCTTCATATCCGGTCAAGGACCAAAGGATGTCAACGCCGACATGGAAACCCAGATGCGTCAAACGTTCGACCGCATCGGTCTGATCCTCACGGAGGCCGGCGCTTCGTGGAAGAACGTCGTCATCATGCGTTCGTTCTTCGTGCACCTTCTGCGCGATCTGCCGATTTACCGTAAAGTGCGTCGCGACTACCTGGTTGAGCCCTACCCGGCGTCAACGGCGGTGGGGACGACTGAGCTCGCAATCCCAGGTCTCGAGATCGAGATCGAGGCGGTAGCGATTCTTTGACACGAGACGAGCCAATGCTTCGATGGATGCGCCCTCTTCTGCTGCTCGCCGGGACCCTGACCTGGAGCGGATCGCATCGTCTGCAGGCGCAAGACTTCACCCCAGACGAATCCATCGCTCGCATGAACACACCGCCAGGCTTGGTCGCCAGCATGGTGGCTAGCGAGCCGATGGTGCGTCAGCCCGTCGCCATCGAATTCGATGACCGCGGCCGACTCTGGGTGATCCAGTACCTTCAGTACCCAAACCCCGCGGGTCTCTCTCGCGTCAAAGTGGATCGCTGGTCGCGGACGGTCTACGACCGTGTCCCGAAACCGCCGCCGCATGGTCCCGCCGGCGCCGATCGCATCACGATTCTCGAGGACGTCGACGGCGACGGCGAAGCCGATCGCGCCAAAGATTTCGTCGACGGTCTCAATCTCACGTCCAGCCTTGCTTTCGGTCATGGAGGTGTCTACGTCCTCAACGTGCCCTATCTTCTCTTCTACCCAGATCGCGATCGTGACGACGTTCCGGACGCCGATCCCAGCGTCGAACTCACGGGATTCGGTATGCAGGATGCACACTCAGTCGCTAACTCGCTGACTTGGGGTCCGGACGGTTGGCTCTACGGCACGCAGGGAAGCACGGTCACGTCCGTCATTCGGTCGATCGAGTTCCAGCAGGGCGTGTGGCGCTATCATCCCATCACGAAGGAGTTCGAACTTTTTTGCGAAGGCGGCGGAAACTCTTGGGGGATCGACTTCGACGCCACCGGGCAGCTGCTTTACGCCACCAATCATGGCGGCTACGTTATGCTGCACGGCGTGCAAGGTGCCTACTACTGGAAGAGCTTCGGCAAGCACGGCGAGCTTCACAACCCCCACGCTTACGGCTACTTTCAGCACGTTGCCCACAAGAACTTTCGTGGCGGGCACGTCGAGGTAGGGGGCCGCTTTTACACCGGCGAAACTTTCCCTGCTTCCTTTCGTGGAAAGTACATCGCTGCAGACCTCCTCGGCCATGCGGTGTATTGGCATCACGTTCGAGCCGCAGGCTCGACCTTTACAAGCGAGCACGCCGGCGATCTGCTCATCGCCAACGACACATGGTTCGCACCGACGGACGTGACCATCGGCCCGGACGGCGCCGTCTACGTCACCGACTGGCGCGACGCACGGACAGCTCATCCCGACCCCGACGCAGAATGGGACAAGTCCAACGGCCGCATCGTCCGTATCCAAGCGGTCGACGCAGCACGTCACCAAGTCGAAGATCCTCACGAGCGCAGCAGTCACGATCTTGTCGGTTGGCTGGAAAGATCCAATGGGTGGTACGTCCGACAAGCGCGAAAGGTATTGATGGAGCGACGTGATCCAGCGGCCTACCCACGCCTTCGTCGCATGCTCTCAGCGAAGGATCCGTTGGCTCTCGAGGCGTTGTGGACACTCTACTCCAGTGGCGGATTTGACACGGCACTCGGGCTAAAGCTGCTAGACCATGACAGCGAGCACATCCGCGCCTGGACCGTGCGTTTCTTGGGTGACGCTGCCAAGCGAGCCGGCACTGTTCCGTCGGCGGTGGCGACGGCTCTGAAATCGCTGGCGATGTCCGACCACTCCGTGCGTGTACGAAGCCAGCTCGCACAAAGCGCACAACGCGTACCTACCGAGCTGGGACTGCAGCTGGCCGCTGCGCTTTCGAAGCATGATGCAGATGCGGACGATCCACACCTGCCCCTACTGATTTGGTGGGCAGTCGAACGCCATGCGCTGGAAGCACCCGATGTCGTGAGTAGTCTTTTTGCGACACCGGTAGCATGGATTCGCCCGATTCTCAGAGACACAGTGCTGCCACGGCTTATGCGCCGCTTCGCATCCGAACGGTCGCCTGAAAGCCTGGAGATTTGCAGCCGGCTATTGGCCGCGGCAAAGGCCCATTCGCACGCCTCGACGCGCGCGATGGTGATTGCTCTCGATGCTGGATTAGGCTCTTCAACGCCGCGGAAGGGTGTCGGACCAGGCTCGCTATTCGCCGGGATCGGAGTAGCGACGAAAGCGCAGCCTGACGCGGCGGGCGACTTGCCATCGGCCCGATTAGAGAACAAAGTGCCGAAGGCTCTTGGCGCGGAACTCACACGTCTGTGGGAAAACGCTCCATCCGACGCGAATTTGCTGCGACTTCACATGCGACTCGGCAGCCGCCTCGCGGAGCAGCGTGCCATAGCACTGGCGCGAGATCAGGCATCGGGGGTCGAACGGCGAACCGCGATGCTCGCGCTGCTCGGTCAACTCGGGACCTCTCGCTGCGCTGCGCCGCTACTTCGAATCGCACAGGAAGAAACCGCGACGCCACTTCGGATCGAGGCGGTGCGAGCGCTGGCCCGCCATCCAGACGAGTCGATCGCTCGCGCGCTCGTCTCTTTGCACAAGCGCGCCACCCCAGAGCTTGGCGTCGAGCTTCGGCGGGTCCTCATGGGACGCGAAGATTCGGCGGCACTCTTCCTCGCGGCGGTGGAGCGCGGCGAAATCGACCCGCAGCAGATCGGCGTCGAGGAAGTACGAGCCGTGGTCAGATACGAGAGCGATCGGCTGACCGAGATCGTCACAAAACATTGGGGACGCCTTACGCCTGGCACGCCGGAAGAGAAGCTTGCGGTGATGCGGCGCCTGAACAATGAGCTCCGGGCGAGTCCGGGAAACCCAGAGAAGGGTCGCGTCGTCTTTCAAAAAACGTGCGCCGGCTGTCACGTGCTTTTCGGGGAAGGTGCGAAAGTTGGCCCCGATCTGACGCACGCCAATCGTGCCGATCGCACGTTTCTCCTCGCCAGTCTAGTTGACCCCAGCCGCGTCATTCGCAAAGAGTATTTGTCGTCGGACATTGTCACCAGTGATGGGCGCGTGGTGACGGGACTCATCGTGGCAAACGAGCCCACATCCGTGCGATTGGTCGACAGCCAAGCGAAGGAGATCACTCTTTCGCGCGGCGAGATCGCGCAGATCGATGACGCCGAAGTGTCGCTCATGCCGGAAGGTCTTCACGCGACGTTAACGCCTCAACAGATCCGGGACCTCTTCAGCTATCTACAAAGTACGAATGCCGGAAACTAGATGCTTCGTCATTAGACTAGAGACTCGGCTCAAGGAGAGCACCCCATGACGACTCGCCGTACGTTCAACAACGAACCCCTTTCGCGTCGCGGTTTCCTCACTGCGTGTGGTGGCGCGGCCGCAGCACTCGCTGCGCCGAGCCTGGTCTGGTCCGACGGCCGGTCACAGAGGGTGCGTGGGTCCGACCGGGAGCCACTTGTCAGCGCGCCCCAGAAACGCAAGGCGCTCGTCTGCATCACCCTCGACCTCGAAATGAGTCGAAATTTCCCGACCTGGGAACGCACGCACTGGGACTACGAAAAAGGCAACCTCGATGCAGCGACGAAACGATACACCGTCGACGCCTGCCGCCGCGTGAAGAAGCGAGGTGGCGTCATCCACAACTTCGTCGTCGGACGTGTGTTCGAGCAGGAAGACATCGAGTGGCTCAAGGAAATCGCAGCCGAGGGACACCCCATCGGCAACCACACGTATGACCACGTGAACGTCCTCTCAACGACACGCGATCAAATCCAATTCCGCTTCAAACGAGCGCCATGGTTGATCCGCGGCAAATCGATCGACAAGGTCATCCGCGACAATATCGAGATGTGTGAGATCGCTCTTCGCGAACGCGGCGGCATCAAACGGTCGGCTGGTTTTCGTACCCCTGGCGGCTTCCACGCCGGCCTTTCCGGACGCGAAGACGTTCAAAAGATGCTGCGCGAAATCGGCTTCACATGGGTGAGCAGCAAGTATCCCGCTCACCCACCGTACGGCCGCAACGGCAAAAAGCCGACGCAGGAGATGTACGACGCGATTCTCAAAGCGCAGAGCGAAGCGCAGCCCTTCGTCTACCCGGGTGGTCTAGTCGAGATCCCGATGAGCCCAATCAGCGACATCACGGCTTTTCGCGGCGGCCGCTGGCGCCTCGAGTGGTTCATGAAAGCAATCCGCGACGCGGTCGAGCAGACGATCGATCGCGGCGAAGTGTACGATTTCCTGGCGCACCCGTCGTGCCTCGGTGTCGTCGATCCGGAGTTTCGGACGATCGACATGATCTGCGACCTGGTCGAGGCCGCCGGTGAGCGGGCCGAGATCGTCGGCCTGGACGCGTTCGTTGAGCGCGCGCGAGCGGTGAAAGGAACTTGAGGTGAGCCAACAAACACCGCCGCCGATGCGCACACACTCGCCGACGGCACCGCCAACCGTCACCGAGTCGGTGGCCGGCTCGCCACGCGACCAGACCGCTCAGCCGCGCCCGATCAGCCGGCGAAGATTTCAAGGCTTGCTTGGCATCGCTGCGCTCGGCGTCGTGCAGCAGAGTGGGTGCCTGTCGGCCCGCGACGAGGACTCGACCACGCCACGTCGCGAGTTGTTCGACATCCACACGCATCTGGGTCAGCCTTGGTTTGACTCCAAGCCGGTGACCGTTTCGGAGCTTCTTCGCTGGATGGACGAACACGGCATCGAGCGCGCCGTGGTGCTCCCACTCGTCTCGCCTGAGGCCTTCTACTATCCCGTGACCACAGAGTTCGTGCTGCGCGAGACGAAACCGCACCGAGACCGCTTGGTGCCGTTTTGCGCTATCGACCCGCGCACAGCCGGTACACACCTGACGAAGCATGAAGAACTTGTCGGCATGCTCCGACGCTATGTGGACGCCGGAGCGAAGGGTTTTGGGGAACACAAGCCACGATTGCCGATCGACGATCCGCTCAATGAAAAGCTGTACGCCGCGTGCGCAGAAGTCGAATTGCCGATCTTGTTCCACCTCGACAACCAAGCCAACATGGACAAGCCCGGGCTGCCAGGTCTGAAGCGTATGCTAGAGCAGTTTCCACGCCTCCCGTTCATCGGCCACGGCAAAGGGTGGTGGGCGTCGATCGCCGGCGGTTTGACGCAGGCTGATCTTCACGTCGGTTACCCGTCCGGTCCGGTCTCTCCGGGCGGCGCCATTGACGCGCTGATGGACCTGCACTCCAATCTTTACGGCGATCTTTCGTCGAGCGGTGCGCACGCGCTAACACGTGACGTCGGATTTGGTCGAAAGTTCCTTGTGCGACAGGCGGCGCGTCTGCTCTTCGGTACGGACTACTATGCGGTCGGTCAATCATTCCCCCACTTTCGCCTCTTGGACGAGCTCGGCGCAGCCACGCATGTTCGCGATCTCGTTCAGTCGCAAAACGCGAAGCGACTGCTCGGGCTCTGATGGCCCGATGAAAGGTCTCGCTGACTCGCCGTCGACTCGATGAAAGGTCTCGCTGACCTATGCAAACGACGGTCACCTCGGTCAAGAACGTCCTGACTCGCACGACCGGCTACTTAAAGACGGTCACCTCTCACTCGCTGCAGCCATACCGGGGCTGCAGCTTCGGGCATTCCCTCTGCGGCGTCGGCTGCTATGTGCAGCACAATGGGTTCATCGTGAAAGACCGCGTCTGGGGTTCCTTCCTCGAAGTACGCGCCAACGCGGCGGCCTCCTACGTCGACAATTTCGAGCGCGAGCGGAGGTGGGCACGCCGAGGCGGCGGGACGTTCGGCATCTTTCTCTCGAGTTCAACAGAACCGTTCTTGCCGCAGGAGTCGCGCTTCGGTGTTACGCGCGAGGTCCTCGAGGCCATGCTCGAGCGTCCTCCCGATCTCCTCGTCCTGCAAACACACTCCCACCGAGTCGCGAGCCATATCGATCTCTACGAGAAGCTGCGGCACCGATGCCAACTCCGCGTGCACGTGTCGATCGAGACGGATCGTGACACGATTCCGGGTCTACCGGCACACGCCAGCTCGGTGGACCAACGCTTCAGCGCCGCGAGTCAGCTCAAGAAGGCCGAGATTCGGACAGTCATCACGGTGTCGCCAATCCTTCCGCTCGCCGACGCCGAAGCATTCTTCGCGCGCATCGCGGCGGCGGCCGACGCGGTTGTGATTGATCACTTCATCGAGGGTGACGGATCGACGCTCGGGGAGAGGACGCGGAAGACACCGCTCGTGAACGCCATTCGCGATCTCGACCCGGTGGCTGTCGATCTGCACTACCGCGATCAAGCCGTCGCCATCGCCTGCCGCCATCTTCCTGATCGCGTCGGTGTGTCCATCGACGGCTTCGCTGGCAGATACCTGCGGGCGCGATGAGCATGAAGCAAAGCTGACGCGCAAGGTCGCGACTGGGGAACATTTCTCGCACTTGGCATGGATTCAACTTGCGCAATCGTACGTCGATCAGAAAATACCAACATGAACGAACAAAAGACCTGGAACGTCTTCCTCGCCGGAGAAATTCACAGCGGCTGGCGGCATGAAATCGCGGCCGGTGTCGAGCGAGCGGGGCTGCCAGTCGTGCTGACGTCTCCAGTCACCGACCACGCGCTCAGCGATGAGTGCGGCGTCGACATCCTCGGAGCTGAGACGAACCCCTACTGGAAAGATCATAAGGGCGCCCGAATCAACGCCATTCGCACGCGCACGTTCATCGAGGCTGCCGATGTGGTCGTCGTTCGGTTCGGGGAAAAGTACCGCCAGTGGAACGCGGCATTCGACGCCGGCTATGCTGCGGCCAAGGGAAAGCCCTTGGTGACGCTTCACGAAAGCGGGCTCGACCACGCGCTGAAGGAGATCGACGGGGCTGCCTTGGCCACAGCCAGGGACTCCGAACAGGTGGTGCGCGTCCTGCAGTACGTTATCCAAGCGCAGTGATGACGAGTGACGCTTGAGGGAGTGGAGTGAACGAGGCCGAACCGAACCCACTGACGCCAGGCGTTCTGATCTCAAGGGCGCTTCGCCTTCGCTGTCCAGCTTGTGGCGACGGGCGGCCGTTTGTAGGACTGTTCCGCATGCGCGAGTCGTGCGACAAGTGTGCGTTTCACTACGAGCGAGAGTACGGATACTTCGTGGGCTCTATCTATCTGAACTACGGTCCGACAGCGATCGTTCTCACGACACTGTTCTTTTGTGTCGCCACTTTCTTCGGCGTTGGACTGGACCGGCAATGGCCGTTTCTTCTCACGGTTGCGATCGCGTTGCCGATCTTTCTTCACCGCTACGCGCGCCTCTTTTGGCTGGCGCTCGACTTACGCTTCAACCCGCCACGCACGCGCGACTATCGACAGGCCCCTGCAGACAAGCAGTGAGTCTCGAGAATCTCCCGCACAAACCAATTGCCGTGGCGACGGCGACGGCGTTATGATTCCGCGGCAGTGCCATTCCTCTGGGGCGTGAATGAGAAAGGGGACCACGATGCGTGTCGGTGTTATCGCACTTCTTCACGAGTCCAACACGTTCATCGCACAGCCAACGACGCTCGCCAAATTTCAAGAGGATATCCTCCTCACTGGCGAGGCGGTCCGGCGGCGCATGGCTGCAACGCATCACGAGGTCGCTGGATTCTTCTCGGGCCTGGCGCAGAATGACATTGAAGCGGTGCCGATCTTCGCCGCGCGCGCCTTGCCGTTCGGCACCATCGAAGCTGACGCCTTCGCGACGCTGCTCGAGAAGCTTTTTTCGGCGTTGGAGGCTGCGGGGAAGCTCGACGGCTACCTCGTTGCGCCCCATGGCGCGACGGTGAGCGAGTCGCACCGAGATGCTGACGGTCATTGGTTGACCATGCTGCGAGATCGCGTCGGACCGGACGTGCCCATCGTCGGGACCCTCGATCCACATGCCAACCTGTCGCCGCGAATGGTAGCCGCAACCGACGCGCTCATCGCCTACCGAACGAACCCGCACCTCGATCAACTGCGCTGCGGCGAGCTCGCCGCCACCATTCTTGCCCAGACGCTGCGCGGAGAAGTCAAACCGCGACAGGCCGCTTCATTCCCTCCGATCGCAATCAACATCGAAGCCCAGCACACCTCCGAGTATCCATGTCTGCCGCTGTATGAACTGGCAGACGAAATCTTGGACCGACCGGGAGTCATCACCAATAGCGTCTTTCTCGGTTTCCCCTTCGCCGACGTGGAAGAGATGGGCTCAGCCTTTCTGGTCGTCACCGATGACGATCCCGAACTAGCCCAGTCAGCGGCCGACGAATTGGCCCACCACCTCTGGCGGCACCGCCAAGACTTTCTTGGCGACCTCCTCGGAATCGATGCGGCACTCGACCTCGCTGCCACGCTCGACGCTCCCGTCTGCCTCCTCGACATGGGCGACAACGTAGGCGGCGGTTCCCCAGGCGACAGCACACATCTGGTCCACGCTCTCCACCGGCGCCAGCTCGATCAAGGCTCGTTCGTCTGCCTTTTCGATCCCGCCGCCGTGTCGAAGGCGGCCGCCGCAACTCCTGGCGAGGAACTTTCACTTACGGTCGGCGCCACCACCGACTCACTCCACGGTGGCCCGTTCACGGCCCAGTTTCGCCTGCGTGGGGTCTACGAGGGGAAGTTTCACGAGTCCAAGCCGCGCCACGGCGGCTTCACGCACTACGACCAAGGAAAAACGGTCGTGGTCGAATCGACGCAGGGCATGACGATCATGCTGACTTCGCGGCGCATGGTCCCGTTTAGCCTTGAGCAACTACGAAGCTGTGAGCTTGACCCAGCCGTATTCCGTTTTCTTGTCGCCAAAGGCGTCAACGCTCCGGTGGCCGCCTATCGCGAGGTGTGCGAACAGCTGCTGCGCGTCGATACTCCTGGTGTGACGACTGCCGACGTCACGCGCTTCGTGTATCACAATCGCCGCCAACCCATGCTACCGTTCGAACCGGACACTGTCTGGCAGTCGCCGAAATAGCGCAAGGTGGGTATGGGACGGCGACCGATCGATCAACCGACAGCACGTAGAGCACGCACCGAAGTCAGGGCGCGCGTTGATCCCACGGCATGGGAATGGAAGGGGGACGTCGTTGCCGACTGCCGCGCACGTCCTTCGGCCGATCCTTGAACCAGTTGACGAACCTTACTAACTGTTTGACTGCTTCCTCATACGCCTCGCGGCCCTTTTCTTCGGTCGCCAGCTCCGCGTCGCCGAGCACACCGGTTTCGGAGTAGCTACTCGTCCAGGAGATCACGGTCGCCGGTCCCGCTGCAAAGAGATCGACCCAGTTGAACGGGCTGTCTTCGTCGTTGAACGAAATCGTCCCGCTCTTGATCTTGTCGCGTCGCACATTGTCGCCGTCGAGATAGAGATACATCGATGTCTCTAACTCGCCCGCATGCGCGCAACCTCCTGGAAACTTGCTTTGCCGCCAGCGCGGGAGGAACTCTTTGTCGACGGTGAGAAGATTCCACCACGCAGCGACGAGGCATTCGGCGTCGGTCTCCAGATTCGTGCGCCTCGCCACGAGGTCGAGGTTCGGCATGTTCGAACCGTGTCCGTTGAGCAGAATAATCTTCTTGAAACCGTGGTAGGCCAGCGACTTCGAGATGTCGAGTACATGGTGGATGAAGTGCTCAAAGTCATTGTTGATCGTTCCTGGGAAATCCATCACGTGTCCCGTGTATCCGTAGTTGACGGACGGCAGTACGAGGATCTTCTCAGGCAGTGAACGCCCCGCTCCCATGGCGACTTCTGTCGCACAGAGCACATCAACATCCAGCGGCAAGTGCGGCCCATGCTGCTCGACAGCGGCACAGGGAACGATGCACACCTTGCCGAGGTCGATCGCGTCGTTGATCTCGGGCCAGGTCAGCTTGGCGTAGCGATGTTCGGTCTCAGCTCGCGAGCTCATGAATCCTCCTGCATGTCGTTGCGAAACGTCGCCGGCGGCTGCCGCAACCGGCGACGTAGAAACACCCAGGGTAGCGCGACGCGCGGGGCAGTTTCCACCTCGGCGCCCTTCGAGTCGACAGTGTCACATTTCTGGACGACCGACCACCCCGTTCGTCTTCTGAGGAAATCGCACGTTCAGTCGACTGAGTTTCTGCTGAGACCGCGACAGGTCGGCACGAGTTCGCCGCACGAAAAAAGGCGGACTGACCACTCTGCAACACTCTGGCACGGATCTTGATGCCCCTCGGTGAAACAAGTCGCAACCCGTTCGCCACTACGAACGAAAGGATCTCATTTGAAGTCGATCGAAAAGCGCGCTGCGACACACGATGCCGTCACCGACTATGGTCTCCGGGCGTGGAGCCTCGCGCAGGGCAGGCCTCCCCGATTCCATCGAGACACACCGATTCCGTCGACGTCGTTCGAGCCCTTCGGGCCAGGAGACGAAGCCTCACACCAAAAAGTGATCGAAAGCAGTCTCGCTCTCGTTCGCGAGGAGCGCTCGCAGCGAACGCAGATCTCCGAGCGAGCGACCCTCACTCAACGCTCACTCCTGCGGCACGTCGCGACCATCTACTCGCTCGCCACCTGGGTACAAACCAACTGCCGCCTGCCGTCACTCTCAGGGCGCGACCCGGTCGAGCGGTCGATGGCCGTGTCGATCGAAGCGACACGCCGCCGCCGGGTTGAATTCTCCAAACTGAAGGATCGAGAGCGCGATCCAGAACTAGCCAAAAGTGCTGACCAGCTGGCAAAGAAGGGAGCGAAAGAGTACGAGCGTCTACGCTCAGTCCTCTGTGGCGCGCTACGGGGGTACACTCAGCATGAACTCGACGACTTCAATCGCTACTACTTCGTCACGCAGCGTCTTCGCTCCTTCACTGAGCCACACGGAACTCGACGCATCACAGACGAGCAGTGGGCTTACATTCTCGGTGGCCAACGAGACGCGCGCCAACTTCGCACCTTGATCGATCGTTTCGCCCTCCTCGCTGCTGAGGGTCAGTTGCGCTTCGACGCCAGCAAGGAACGCTACGTTCCGCACGACGAACTCGACGACGTGAGCGATAGTATTTGACATTCGAGCAGGAGCAATCTCTTGAGCTTTGCGCTGCAGCTAAGTATTTTGGCTGGTGCGTTGTGCCACGCTATACACAACGTAAGCCCGCGCTTTAAGTTCCTCGACGCTGGGCTTTCGACCATCACGTGAAAAACGAATTGCCGCGAGAAATGCCATGATCGTGTGTGGGTTGTGTCGACGGTTCTCGTCTCGAATTTCCACCGCCACGTTCGTGAGCGTGTGGGCCGTTGGGTTGAGCTTCGGTTCTGCTACCGGCATGTTCGCCGCCGATTTCAACCGCGACATTCGCCCTCTGCTCGCGGACCGATGTTTCGCTTGCCACGGCCCGGATGCGGGGCAGCGGCAAGCCGATTTGCGGCTCGATCTTGAGGCAGACACGATCCGCGACCGTGGTGATTATCAGGTCATTGTACCCGGTGACCCGAGCGCCAGCGAAATGATCCGTCGGATGACTGCTACCGACCCAGGCGAACGCATGCCGCCGGCGGATTTGGGAAAGACTCTGAGCGAACATGAGGTCGCGCTCATTAAGGAATGGATCAGCCAAGGTGCCACGTGGCAGAAGCACTGGTCGCTGATCGCTCCGGTGAGACCGCAGCTGCCGAATCTCGCTGGTGAGTCGTGGCCGCGAACGGCGATCGACGATTTCGTATTTGAACGCTTGCGTCGTGAAGGCCTCGAGCCGTCTCCACCCGCTGATCCCCGCACACTCATAAGGCGCCTCGCGTTCGACTTAACCGGATTGCCACCGACACCTGAGACGGTTGCCGCGTTCACTTCTCGCAGTGACCCGGCCGCGTATGAGACTTTCGTCGACCGTCTGTTGGACTCACCGCATTACGGCGAACGGATGGCGATCTACTGGCTCGACCTGGTCAGGTTCGCCGACACCAACGGCATTCACGGCGACAACCACCGCGACATCGCCCTCTACCGCGACTACGTCATCAATGCGTTCAATGACAACTTCCCCTTCGACCGCTTCACTCAGGAACAACTCGCAGGAGACCTTCTACCTCAGCCGACACGCGATCAGCTCATCGGCTCAGGGTACAACCGCCTCTTGATGACAACGCGCGAAGGCGGAGCTCAGCCGAAAGAGTACCGCGCCAAGTACGCAGCCGATCGCGTCCGCAACGCTTCTTCCGTTTGGCTCGGCTTGACACTTGGCTGCGCGGAATGTCACGACCATAAGTTCGACCCCCTCACGCAGAACGACTTCTACAGCTTCGCGGCGTTCTTCGCTGACATTCAGGAGACCGCGGTCGGCAGGCAGCAACCCACGCCGCTGCCCTCAAGCTGGGAACAATCGCGGGTGGCGCGAATTGCCGCCCAAATCGAGTCTCTCCAGGAAGAGATGAATACCCAAACGCCGGAGCTCGACGTCGCCATGGAGGCATGGGAAACCTACGTGCGATCGGGCGCTGTCGATTGGCGGCCTCTCTCCCCGGCGCAGCTGAAGAGCACAAACGGCCACGAACTGACGACGTTCGACGACGGCACGGCGATCGTTGCCAGTGGGTCAAGCGAGAAAGATTCCTACGAGCTCGTCTACCAGGGGGATTTCAGCGACCTGACCGCCCTCAGGCTGGAGGCACTCGAAGCGCCGGCGCTCGCTGGAGACGCGACCGATGTCGACACCGCCGCGGCGTTCGTCGTCACTGAGATCCGCGCCACGCTCAACGGACAGCAGCTGCAGTGGTCGCGCGCCACCGCGACGGCGGGCGTCGACGAGAACGCGGCGGCGGCCGCGATCGATTCCAAACGCGACACCGGCTGGACGGTAGAGGCCGACGCCGCGAACCGCGCCATCGCCGTCTTTGAGATCTCCGAGCTTCTGGGTGCGGCAGCAGACGAAGCTGCAGGCGGCGCGAGCAACGACGACACCGACGAACTGGTCGTCACGGTCGTACAGGACCAAGCCGGACGGCTGCTGAGGAGGTTCCGCATCTCAGGCACGGCTGCCGCGCGGCCGGTTCTCGCTCCGGGTGCCAGCGCCGACGGCCTTCCCGACGGCTTGGACAAAATCTTAGAGGCGCCGAAGGCGCAGCGTAGCGAAGAAGATCAACGCAAGCTCGCGGCGCTCTTCCGTACACTCACCCCACTTCTGCGCTCCGTCCGTGACAAGATCGCTCGCCTTGAAGCCGATCGTACCACCATCGAAGCGGCGATGCCTCGATCTCTCGTCTCGATGTCTGGAGAGCCTCGAGTGACGCGCGTTCTTCCGCGCGGCAACTGGCTGGATGAATCTGGAACGCCAGTGAAACCGGACGTGCCGTCCGCGCTTCCGTCGCTGCAAACGGGCGCCGATCGCGCCACGCGCATGGATCTCGCCAACTGGCTTGTCGCGCCGGAGAACCCACTCGTGGCGCGCGTATTCGTCAATCGACTATGGAAACTTCTCTTCGGACAAGGGCTCGTCGCGACGTCCGATGACTTCGGATCGCAGGGGAGCTGGCCGAGCCATCCCGACCTCCTCGACTGGTTAGCGACCGATTTCATTTCGAGTGGCTGGGACATCAAACATACAGTGAAACTCATCGTCATGTCGGCCACCTATCGCCAGTCGTCGTTGGCGTCACCAGCGCTCCAAGAGCGCGATCCGTTCAACTATCTTCTGGCACGTCAAGGAAGATTCCGCCTCGACGCCGAGATGGTGCGCGACAACGCACTCGCGGTCAGCGGCCTCTTGTCGCGCCGCATCGGTGGTCCCAGCGCCAGGCCCTACCAACCGGCCGGCTACTGGGCGCACCTCAACTTTCCGAAACGTGTCTACGAAAAGGATACCGGCGAGAATCTCTACCGACGCGGCCTCTACACCTATTGGGCCCGCACCTTCCTGCACCCGAGCCTCCTCGCCTTCGATGCACCGTCGCGAGAGGAGTGCACCGTCGATCGACCTCGCTCCAACACGCCGCAGCAAGCGCTCGTACTGCTCAACGATCCGACCTACGTCGAGTCAGCAAGGTTTCTCGCCGAACGCGTACTCCGCGAGGTCGGCGACGGCGCGGATCGTGATACGTTCAAACGCGGCATCGAAATCGCCTATCGACTCGTCCTGCAGCGCGCGCCGCTGAACCGCGAAATCGACGTGCTGTTCCCTATCTTTAGCGAGCACCTCTCGGCCTACGAATCTGATCCAAACGCAGCCGCCGAGCTGTTGAGCGTCGGCGACCGAGCCGCTGATGCACGTCTCGACGCAGTGCAGCTTGCAGCGTGGACCTCGGCAACGCGTGTGCTCCTCAACCTGCATGAATCGATCACGAGGAACTGAAATGTCCCCCGCTCATTCGACTCACTCGATCTCCGAACTGTCGCGGCGCGCGTTCCTTGGCCGCTCGAGCATAGGGTTCGCCACACTCGTCTCGATGCTCGCAGGACGCTTAGGGCAAGGTGCTGAGAGCGCCATCGCCGGCGTCTCCGTCCCAAAATGGGAAGGTGTTCTCAAACCCGTGCCGCGGGCTCGATGCAAACGAATCATTCACCTCTACATGGCGGGCGGCCCGTCGCATCTCGAAACACTCGACTACAAACCGAAGCTCGCCGAGATGCACGGTCAACCGATGCCCGAGTCCTTCACCAAAGGACAGCCGATCGCGCAGCTTCAGAATCGCAAGTTGACTTGTTTCGCGCCGCAGCATGAATTTCGGCGTGTCGGTACGAGCGGCCAGCAGCTCAGTGAAATCTTTCCTCACATCGGATCGGTCGCCGACGAGATCTGTGTGATCCGGTCACTGAAGACAGAAGCAATCAACCACGACCCGGCTCACACCTTCATGAACACCGGGACGACGATTTCTGGTCGCCCCTCAATGGGCTCGTGGCTTCTCTACGGTCTAGGCGCCGAGACGGACCAGCTCCCCGGCTTCGTGGTGCTGACGTCGGTCGGCAAGGCTGGACAAGCTCAGCCGATCGCTGCCCGTCAGTGGCACAGCGGTTTCCTACCGAGTCGATTTCAAGGCGTCGAGTTTCGATCGACCGGCGACCCCGTGCTCTATGTCGGCAATCCCAAGGGAGTGACCAGAAAGCGACAACGAGACGTCGTCAGCGCGGTCCAGTCGCTCAACGCTCTACAGCAAAACCTTGTGCAAGATCCGGAGATTGCAACTCGCATCTCCCAGTACGAGATGGCATTCCGCATGCAGTCCTCGGTACCGGACCTCATGGATCTCAGCGGCGAATCAACGAAAACGCTCGACCTGTACGGCACCAAAGGCGCCGATGGCTCTTTCGCCGCAAACTGCCTGCTGGCGCGGCGGCTTGTGGAGCGCGGCGTTCGCTTCGTCCAGGTCTACCATCGCGCCTGGGACCACCACGGCGGCATCAAGCGAAACAGCCGCGTCTCCGCCGGTGAGGTCGATCAAGCGTCGGCAGCCCTGCTGCGCGATTTGCGCCAGCGTGGACTGCTCGACGAAACGCTCGTGATCTGGGGCGGAGAGTTCGGCCGCACGCCGATGGCGCAGGGGTCAGGCAGAGACCACCACATGAAGGGATTCTCGATGTGGATGGCCGGAGGCGGCATCAAGGGCGGAATCTCCTACGGCGCCACCGACGACCTCGGTTACAACGCCGTCGAAGACGTCGTCCCCGTGCACGACGTTCACGCAACCGTGCTCCACCTACTCGGCATCGATCACCGCAGGCTCACGTTCCGCTTCCAAGGACGCGACTTCCGCCTCACGGACGTCCACGGCCACGTGGTCGAGGGAATCCTCGCTTAACAGCCTGTTGACCTCGAGTTTGATACCCGTTTCGCGCAGGACCGCGGTCGCCGCAGCCCCGGTCAACGTCCAGGAGCGCCGGCGTGCTTCGTCGCTGCGACGTGCTCGTACACCGCGTAGAGCCGCCGCATGTGGTTCGCCCAATCGTACTCAAGCGCGGTCTGACGAGCTCGTGCGGAAGCATTCGCAAGATGCTCTCGGTCCTGAAAAGATCTGATGTGCCCAGCGAGCTGCGCGGGGTCCTCGAGCTCCGTGAGTACAGCCCCATCCTCTCCGGTAGAGATGATCTCGCTGGCCCCGGCGGCGGAACTCACGATAGGCGGTACACCGCACGCCATCGCCTCGAGAGCGACCATGCCGAAGACGTCGTAGTAGCTCGGGAGGACCAGAAGATCTGCGGCGCTAAGAAAACGTTTGACGTCTTTCTGCATGCCGAGAAAGTGGCATCGCGACCCCAAGTTCCTCTCTTCGGCGCGACGCCGAAACGCAGCCTCGTGATTGTCGCGCCCACAGATCATCAGGTGCGTGTCGGGAGTTCCGCCCAGTAGCGCCAACGCCCGTAGCATGAGCGCCAGGTTCTTCCGCGCGTAGTCGCTCCCGATGAAAAGCACAACAAACGCCTCTGGAGGAATCGAGATCTCGCGCCGCACGCACCCGCGCTCCTCGGCGCGCCCTTGGGGGGTGAACTGACCACAGTCGATTCCGTTGTAGAGGACTTCCACTTCGCTGTCGTCTAGTCCGTAAGCCTCCTGAATCTGTTCCTTGACGAATCGGCTCATGGTGAGGATCTTGACGAAGTTCCCACGTTTGAATCGACGTCGCTCGCACAAGTCAACAGCATGCTGATACGGTGCGTGGCGACGCATAAGACGCCGACAGGGACCAACATCGCGCGCCAGATAGTCCCGGTACACTGACTGCAGCCCACTACCATCGGTGTAGACATCCTGAAACCACGTCTTGCTAAAGCCGTGGATCACATCGAACGGACCATCACCGCTCAGCTGACGAGCCGAGTTGTGGGCAAACGACATCACCTTGAGCGAGCGCACGCCCCGGGCCCGGGCGACGTGGTGCAGATGCAGCCGCGGATGCTCGAGGGGATCGCGCTGGCGTGCACAGTAGTAGTGGATCTCATGGCCATCGCCGAGGAGGCGATTGAGCAAGAACCAGATATAGCGTTCGGACCCTCCGACGCTGCTGAGTTGCGTGTGGCAGATGGCAATCTTCATTCACTGTCGCCGAATAGCAGACGATAGTCGCGCAAGCAGGATGTTCGCACGCAAACCGTGCGTGACGTAGCGGCAACTTATAGCACCGGTTCGGACTCACGAGCAAGGAACAGATGCCCCAGCGTGTGTTCGCAAGAGACCGGCGCGCGTTGCTTTTCGTTCGCAGAGTACTATCATGTCGCCTTGAAGCGATGAAGGCGCGACGCGATTGGGTCGAATGGAATCGCAAAGCACGCAGCGAACACATATGCGACGGCTATCTCTGAGCGGCGAAGGACCCTTTGTGGCTCACCCTGGGTTCGACGCCGAGTCGCTCTCAAAGCTGCTGCGCGCGCACGACGAAAACCGTGATCCGGCGCGAATTTTGAAGCGCAAGTTCGACACCCTCGTCACCCGAGTGACGGTTCCGGCGGCCATCGCGGCAGCGCTTGAGCTTTCGTCACGGGACGTCGTGGTCAAACAGTCGCCGGTGCCGCTACGCTGGTGGCTGGCCTACCGGGCCGGTGGTGTGTCGCGATGCGCGCAAGATGGACGCCGGCACGCACGATTGGCACAGCTCGGAATCGACTCTCCCAGAGTTCTCGCCGCATCGCGGCGCCCGCGGCGGCGCAGGGAGTTTCTGGTCACGGAGTTTGTCGACGGGGGACGCCCTCTGCGTGAGTATCTCTGGCTCGGCGAACATGTTCTGCGAACGGCGACCGATCGCGACTCTCTCATCGGAGCGTTCGGCGCCTGGATCCGGGAAGTCCACGATCGCGGCGTCTGGCAGCGCGACCTCAAGGGTGAAAACGTGATCTGCTGCCGCACGTCGGAAGGGTGGCACTTTGTGCTCCTCGACATCACCGCGGTACGTTTCTTCGCCGCGCCGCTGAGCCAAGCGCAGCGGCAACGCAACTTCGGCCAAATCCTGGACCTTCCACGCGACCTCGAAGAATCAGTACGGGATGCCTTTCTTGAGGCCTACACCCGAGTCGATAGCGCCGGCGGTGCGCAGTCAACTCCTTCTCTTACTGAGCTCCGAGATGCATGCGATCGCGCGGTGGCGTCTCGCCGTGCTCGCCGCTACGCGAAGACAGGATACCAATTCGCCGACGAAGAACACTACGGCACAGTTGACGACGACCGGCACGCATGAGCGCACGGCGGCGGGAACGCTACGGACGTTCTCCACACTTGAGCGACGCACCGGGATCAGTGAGCGGATCAGGTTCGCCACTCTCAAACAACACTTTGAGCATGTTGCGCGCCATGCGGTCAAACGGATAGTGTTCATGCACAAACGCCTGGCCAGCATCAGCGATCAACTGACGCCTTTCGTCGTGCTGCAGATAGTGCGTGATCTGCGAAACGGCCTCGTCCGGAGAACGAAACCACGCGAGATGGCGATGGTTCGCAAACAATCGCTCCAGACCCGGTACGTAGCGAGTCAACAGGAAGCCCCCACTTCCCAGAACGAACCAGGTTCGATTCGAAAAGTAGAGCTCTCGCTGATCGGTCTTGTCGATACCGACGACGACCTTGGCACTGGCACAGACGCGCCGAAACTCCCTGACGCCGATGCCGGGGCGCGCACCCCTGAGTCCGTGGGCATCCCAACCGCGGCCGTACGCGCGAAAGTCGAACTCGGCATCGAGCCGCTTCATAAGCTCGATGCGCGCGGGATAGATCGCCTTGCCGATGAAGGCGACGTCACTGGCGTAACGACGGTCAGAGGCGACGCGGCGGTGCGCTTCCGGATCAACACCGCTGTGAAGATAAACCGGACGGCGAACTCCCAGCGAGCGATACTCCTCCAGCATCCCCGTCATGGTGTGGAAGAAAACGTCCACCTTGAGAATCCTCTCGGTCACGGGTGCATCCAGCTCGAAGCAATCGTCGAGGAGCAGGGCCGTCGGAAAACGGCGCCGAAGCGCGTCAAACGTCCGCGGCTGAATATCGCTCGAGAACACGATCAGCGCGTCGGGCTGAAAACCCTCGACGTGCCGGCTCACGACGCAATCGGCCAAACGACGACCGACAAAGCGGCGATACGCGATCATGTTGACGTGGAGGACGTCGCAGCCGCAGCGTTCGAGCGCACGTATGATGAAGTGGGTGTAGAGCGTACGGCGCTTGCTCTTGCTGAAGAACGCCAGACGGCGTCGGGCCACAGGCATGCAGCTCACTCGGCTAGCTCGGAGGATCGGTGTCCGCGGACGAGCGCCGCAGATTAGCTGGCCCGCGGGCACGACGCAAGCCGAATTGGCGACCACGATCGGCGACGGGAATTTACGTCTCGTCTCGGGTAATCGCTGCATCGTATTCGTAGATAAAGCGTTACAACACAAGACCGAAGCGACGCGAGCCCCGGCGCAAAGACCCTCGGCGCGCCAGGCGGCAGATTTTCGGAATCAGAAGTCTGCCTGGCGTTCGCGATCTGATCGCGCCCGGTGGAAAAGGGCTTTCAACCCCTCCGAGGCTCCGTTAGGCTGTCTTTCTGTTGGCGTCACAACTGACCAAGCAGTCTGGGTTTCGCGACCTTTTACGGATTTGAGAGTGTAGGCGAAATGGCAAGTCGCAATTGCGATGGAATGACCCGTCGATCCTGTCTCAAGCTCGGAGTCGGCGGCTACTTCGGTGGCGTATCGTTTTTCGGTGGCGGGGGCTTGGTCAACGCCCTCAGAGCGCAAGGGGCGGCTGGCGACCCAAGCGAGCGGCAGGCCGACAGTTGCATTCTCTACTTCCTGGACGGCGGACCGTCTCACTTTGAGACCTTCGACCCCAAGCCCGACGCTCCGAGCGAGATCCGCGGCGAGATCGGCTCCATCCCGACGAAAATCCCTGGGGTTCGCTTCTCCGAGACGCTGCCGCGGCTCGCCGCGATGGCTGACAAGCTCGCGGTGGTTCGCTCGATTCGCCACAACCACGGCAACCATGGCGCCGGCAACCACTACATGATGACGGGCATGCCGACGCGCATACCGGTATCGTGTGGCGCGTTCGTCAGTTTCCATCCCAGCCTCGGATCGATCACGGCTCACGAACGGACGGCGCCCGAGGGCATGCCTGGATACTTCTCGCTGCCAACGATGACGCGCTCCGGCGGACCCAACTTTCTCGGCGCAAAGTACGCTCCATTCGTTGTCGGCGGCGATCCGAACAAGTCCGATTTTCGCGTCCGTGACGTCGTCTTGCCACGCGGTCTCGGCGGCGAGCGTTTTCTGCGCCGTCAGGAGATTCGGCAGGAGGTCGACGAGCTGCTGCGAATCAACGATGAGTCAGCAGCCGATCCGGTCGTCGCCATGGATGAGTTCTACGCCCAAGGCCATCAGCTCATCACATCGCCCGAAGCTCAGAAGGCGTTCGACGTTCACAGCGAGCCGGACAGTGTACGTGATCGATACGGCCGCACCGAAGTCGGTCAACAGACCCTGCTCGCTCGACGTCTTGTCGAAGCCGGTGTCCCCTTCATCACCATCGAGAACGATGGCTGGGATCACCACAGTGAGATCTTCGACCGCAATCGCGTCCAAGTGCCACGCCTCGACACGGCGTTGTCAGCGCTCATCGAAGACCTTGAAGTCCGAGGGCTTCTCGAACGGACGCTCATCGTCATGCTCGGCGAATTCGGCCGGACGCCGAAGATTTCCCTCATCCCGGGGCGCAAAAAAGCAGGACGTGATCACTGGTCCAACGCCATGAGCGTCCTCTTCGCAGGCGGCGGAACTCCGGGCGGACAGATCGTTGGCTCGACCGACAAGCACGGCTACTCGGCCGCGGACCGGGTGTTGTCGCCCGAGAATTTCGTGTCGACGATCTACCGCAAACTCGGGATCAACCCGGACAAGATCCTCTACACTCCTCTCGGCCGCCCTGTGCACATCGCGAGCGATCCGACGCCGATCACGGAGCTGATGGGATAGTTCCGTCCGAGCCGCTTGATATGTCGTCGCGAGCAACTGGGTACGGAGAGTTGCACAGTAGCAGTTACTCGAGGTAACGACTGCTCGTGACGGAACTCGACCCCGCAGAAGTGACCCGACTTCTCCAACGCGCGCGTTCGGGTGAGGGCGATGCCATGCGGCAGCTCATGCCGCTCGTCTACGACGAGCTGCGACGACTGGCGCAAGGGCAATTGCGGCGGGAGCGCGTCGCCCACACGCTGCAGCCGACGGCACTCGTCCACGAAGCTTACCTGCGCGTGATCGATCAGGATCAGGTCGATTGGGAGAGTCGCGCTCACTTTCTGGCCATCGCCGCCAAAGTGATGCGCCAAGTGCTGATCGACCATGCCCGCCGCCGAGGGGCGCAGAAGCGCGGTGGGGAGTGGCAACGCATCACGATCGGCAAGGCTGAGTCGTCCCAGGATCGCGAGGAGGAGGTCGATCTCATCGCGCTCGATGACGCGCTCAAGAAGCTCGCCGAAATGGACGAGCGCAAAAGCCGGGTGGTCGAGCTCCGCTTCTTCGGCGGCCTGAGCATGCCGGAAGTCGCCACAGCTCTCAACGTCTCACAGCGCACCGCCGAAGCCGACTGGTACATGGCACGGGCGTGGCTGCGCGCCGAGATCGAAGGGTGAGAGGGACGCTCGTTTTGATGCCTGGGACTCGGTTCGCGGTTGCGTGGGAGGGGGAGGGGGAGTCCGTGTGGGAGTGGGTGCGCGCCTCTTCAACGTGGCAGGCACACGCCGTGTGCCGTCCGGCCTTGTCGGCGTGCGCGTCGGCCGTTCCCGTGGGTGTGGGAGTCCGTGTGGGAGTCCGTGTGGGTTGGGGTCACCGTACGGCGGCGGTCTTGTCGAGCTTACGCGGTGCTCAGAACTGTCAAGGGTGCCCTCGCTGCGCTCGGCGCTTCGCGCCCTTGACAGTTCCTCCGCTCCGCGTTGGGGGGTGGAGTACCGCCGCCCGGATGCGGCGGGCTCTTGACTCACCGTTTCGGAGGTCTCTCATGCGCTTCATCGCTCTCGATGTCAGTCTCGGTTTGATTCGCGATTTGCGGGCTCCACTGCTGCGGCTTCGGAGGCTTGATCCCGATCTCCATCGGCAGATTCGGCGGGCTGCTTCTTCGGTCGCGCTCAATCTCTCCGAGGGTGCCGAGCGCGCTGGGAAAGACCGGCTGCACCTCTACCGCGTTGCGCGCGGCAGTGCCCGGGAGGTCGAGACTGCCCTGCAGCTCTCTGTGGCCTGGGGCGATCTCAAGGCCGAAGAAGTCTCAGTGCCTCTCCAGACCCTCGATCGACTCCTGGCTCTTCTCAGCGGCCTCACGCGCTGAGCGAGACGCCCATGCGCCCGCTACTTTCGTAGCGGGCGCTGCTCACGGCGACTTCTGGATCTGATTCCGACTCTGTCATCTCGTCTCTGATTCTGTCTCCGTCGCTGACTCTGTCATCTGGTTCTGTATCTCTATCCGTCATCCGTCTCTGATTCTGACTCTGACCCCAACGTTGCAAAAAAGACACGCCTTAAGACCGTGCGCGATTGCGATTGAGTGAGAGTTTGCGTGTGGGTGTGCGTGGGCGTGGGGGGAACACGGCAGACCGTCAACCTCACCAAACGTGAGGTCCGCCGCGACGTCCTTCAACTGCCGATCGAACCTCAGGGAAAGGGTTTCTGAGCCCTTCCTGCGAAAACTTATGCAACTGTCGGGTCTGTCTCTGCCTCCGGTTCCGCCTCAAACCCGCCGCGCCAAAAAAGCACGACGGGCCCAAAACCCCAAGCTCAGCGCGTCAGCTTCCAAAGCATCGCCTGCAGCTCGTCGATGTCCGCAAGCACCGGAGCTGTCTCCTGCGCATCGACGTAGCCCCAAGCCTCAGCAACACGGAGCGCCGTACGCACCTCTTCGGCACTGCCTGAAGCAACACGCCAGAGATGCCCGCGGTCACGACCAGAGCGCCGATTGCCCTCGCCCAAATTCAGCGCCACGGAGGACCCCGCGTCGCGCAGCTGAGCGGCAAGCTTCGAGTCGTGACGACGCACACGCGAGACAAGCGGACGCAACTGACGAACGATACCAACAGAGTGATCCAAAGCGAGAAAGCCCATGAGAAGACTCCGGTCAACCGGTTGAGTGAAACTCTCGCCGCACGCCCGACGCGGCGGCGTTTCACCCCCGCCAACGGAAGCAGAGCCGGGGTCAAGGGCGCGAAGCGCCGAGCGCAGCGAGGGCACCCTTGAGGCCGGCTCTGCTTCCGTTACGCTCGACAATACCGCCGCCGCAAACGCCCCTTGGCGGCACACCTCTTCTCTGCTTCTGTCTCTGCTTCTGTCTCTGCTTCTGTCTCTGCTTCTGTCTCTGCTTCTGTCTCTGCTTCTGTCTCTGCTTCTGTCTCTGCTTCTGTCTCTGCTTCTGTCTCTGCTTCTGTCTCTGCTTCTGTCTCTGCTTCTGTCTCTGATTCTGTCTCTGATTCTGTCTCTGATTCTGTCTCTGATTCTGTCTCTGATTCTGTCTCTGATTCTGTCTCTGATTCTGTCTCTGATTCTGTCTCTGATTCCGCCTCTGCTTCCGCCTCTGCTTCCGCCTCTGCTTCCGCCTCTGCTTCCGCCTCTGCCACCATCACCGACCGGCCGCGGCCTTCCTGATCACGAATCCGGCGTTCGCCCAGTTCGCCAGATCGAGTTTGTTCCCGTCGCCCGCGTCTGTGGCGACCAAGCTGATCTGCCGACTGCCCTTTCGAATCGACACGTCGAAACGCCATGGTTCTTCCGAGATTTTCATCACCGGGCTCTCGGCGCGCAGCTTGCCGTCGATGTAAACGCGAAAAATGACGCTAGGAAACCGCCCGAGATTCGACGCGTTGTTGTACTCAAGAATCTCTTCATCGATTCCCGCGAGCGCAACGAACCTCTCGTAGTGCGGCTCGACGCGGTAGAGCAGCTGGTTCGGCGCATGAACTCCCATTCCCCGCGCGTACGTCTGCCCGCGCATCCGCAGTGCTGCCTTGCGGTTGCTGCGATCTTTCTGCGGCGGATTCGAGAGCCCAGAGAAACGATGCCGCGTTGCGGACGGTGAGTGGCCAGGGCCCGCGACTCGCAGCGGCTCGATCTCTGAGAGGTGAATATCGGGCGCAGGAGGCGAGGAGCCCAACCGGACGAAATGGCCTTCAGAGACGTCGTTGAGCTGTCGGTCGCCGATAAAGGAAGCCGCTCGCACCGTCTGGCTGGCGCTCAATTGGAGCGGCTGCTCGTAGAGTTGTGAGTCGTCATGCGGATCGCTGTCGTCGAGTGTATAACGAATCTCCGCACCCTCGTGGAGAGGATCTGTGAGCGTCACGACTACTTCCTTCTCGAAGAGGTGGGGCCGCTCTCGCTTTCCCCACGGCGCGAATCGAACAGGATCGATTCGCACGGAATCGTCCCAGAACCCGGCGTTCCTCATCTCGTCGCCAAGGTCGACGGTCGCCACCAGATGTTTCTCGAAGTGCTCGATCACCTCGGCAGTCAGGTCGTCTGGAGTGAAACCTTCATCGGGCTGATAGACTCCGTGCGCATCGGTTAGATCGCGTGCCAGAATGCACTCGAGGCCTATTGCCTTCATACGACGTACACCTACTGACTTGTTGAGCACGCAGACCTGAGTATGAACACCGGTGTAGATAAGATGTGTGATGCCCCGCTGTTGACAGATCGAGTAGAGGACCTCAGGGTCGTTCGGCATGAGATCGCGACTACCTATGATCAGGTCAGGATGCATCGCGTCCCAGCCGTAGTTTCCCTTGCAGCGCTCGACGCCGCAAGTGCAACCACCACCGTCGCGAGGGCGCGGACAGTTGACGTCGACAGGATCGGGCATGGCATGGCGCGGCATGGCAAAAACGATCTCGCGCTGCGGCGTACCCACGTACGCTTCTACAGCGTCCGTTGGACACAAGAAAACCTGCATCCCGAGGTGACGCGCCGCCTCAAAGACGCGATTCATGCGCGGCACCAACGCACCGACGCGCGCCGCCGAGGTTTTGCACCAGTGCCAATTCCACATATCGATGGCAACGATACCCACCCGCACGGGATCAACGCGCTCCTTCGTCATCTGCACCTCTCCGGTGAGGACGTCACGCCGCCGTAGCGAAAGTTCGATGGCGTCGGGCACGGCGGCACTCAAGAGCGTGCCAGGCGAAGGCTCACCGAGTGCCCAATATACGGCGTTGACAAGCAGGAGGCGTACCGCTTGACGCCGCAGGTCCTCGGGATCGCCAAGCGACGTGTAAAACACGCGCGCACCGTTGAACGCGTTCGTCCACGCGACCGGCTCGCGTTCGCCACGATCTGGAACCCATCCGGTCATCAACGTCGTCGTTTGCGCACCCGGATCTCGATTGCGGTAAAGATGGGACGTTACAGGAAACTCATCCCGGCGCACGCCCTTGAGAATCGGATGATCGGTCGCCGCTGAGGCAACACGAATCAACGACGGCGGATCCTCCGGCGGCTTGTTGCCGTAGTGTCGCTGGTAGTGCATACCGAAAACCTCGCGATCAAAGCGTTCCCAACGGTCGTGCCCGGGCGGCGGTGGAGCATCCCACGCATGACTCGCTGTACGGATTCCCACGAGCGGCTTCCCAGCGGCCAAATGTTGACGCAGAAACGCCAACTGAGGGATCGGCGGCGTTCTCCGTCTGACGCTGACAAACACCAAGTCGGCATCAGCGACCGCGGCGATCCCAGGAAACTGGTTTGGGTCATCCGGATCCGCGTGCACAAAAGTACAGCGCAGACCGCGCGAAATGAGTTCATCGGCGGCGAACGCCGGGAGAGTGCGACGAGTATCATACTCACGCTCGCCGATCAGAAAGACAACGTGCGCGGCATTTGTGATGCGACGCTCTTCGGCGAACGCGACCCCACTTAAGATCGAAGGAAGGAAACATAGAAGCAGCGGACGCATCGACCGAATCGACATGAGTCTCATGGATGTACACTCGCGCAGCGCCGGTGGAAGCAACAAAACAGACCGCCGTGGACAACGACATGAGGATAACGGGATACGACAACATTGTGCCATGAGCTGACAAATCCGGTCTACCATCGGCCGCGAGCTGGAGTGCCGCACCTCGCATTCGCCCTTGGAAGAGATCTTGTGGGCGATTAACTTAGAATGCTCCAATTCCTCAACTTCCGCTGGCAAGGTCCTAGGATGAAAATCGCAGAGCCAACAACGACAAACCTATCCCACTTGCGTTCTTTTGACTCTTCGCGTTCCGGGCAAGTCTCAAGTGAGTGGCGGCGTGGCGCGGGTACAACTTGGCTTCGTGCGTTCGCGCTCAGCGTTTGTGCGTGGATCCTGATTCCGGCGCTGATACTCAAGGCGGACAGCCGGCCGAACATTCTTTTTCTCTTCGCCGACGACCAGCGCGCCGACACCATCGCGGCTCTCGGCAACCCGCACATCGAAACGCCCCACATTGACCGACTCGTGGAGCGCGGCTTTCGCTTCGAGCGCAACTACTGCATGGGCTCGAACCAAGGCGCGGTTTGTCAGCCGTCGCGCGCAATGCTCCTCAGTGGTCGTAGCCTCTATCGTGCTCCGGAAGATCTTAGCGGTGTGCAGACGCTACCTGAAGTTCTCGCCGGTGTCGGCTACGCAACGTTCGGCACCGGAAAGTGGCACAACGGTAAGGAGTCGTTTATCCGCGGCTTTCGCTACGGCACGGCGTCACTGCAGACCGGCATGTGCGACCACACGCAGTGCCCGGTCTGGGATCTCTCCAGCGACGGCGCGAGGTTGATCAACCCGCGTTACGCCAAGAAGTTCTCCAGCGAGCTCTTCGCCGACGCGACGATCGACTTCCTCCGCGAGCATGCCAAAGCTCGATCGGAAATACCGTTCTTTGCCTACGTGGCCTTCACCGCCCCGCACGACCCGCGTCAACCACCGCCGGCGTATCGCGAGAAATACTACAAGAAGAATCTGCCGCTGCCTAAGAATTACAAGGCACAGCATCCCTTCAACAATGGTTGGATGACGGGACGGGACGAAGCGCTCGCAGCATGGCCGCGGACTCCGCAAGTCATTCGCGACCAACTCGCCGAGTATTACGGCCTTGTGACCCATCTCGACGAGCAGGTCGGCCGCATCATCACGGCGCTCGAGCAGACCGGTTTGAGCGACAATACTGTGATCGTCTACAGCGCCGATCATGGACTCGCGGTGGGAAGCCACGGACTGCTGGGAAAACAAAACGTCTACGAGCACTCCACGGCTTGCCCCCTGATTTTCGTCGGCAACGGAATTCCTGCCGGGGGCAGCTCCAAGGCTCTGACGTACCTCTTCGATCTTTTCCCGACGTTGGCTGGTATCGCAGCTGCACCCGTGGCCGAAGGCGTCGAAGGCGTCGACCTCCTGCCGCTGATGAAGGGCACGCAGCAAAAGGTTCGCGACACCCTCTTTACGCTTTTTAAAAAAGAACAGAGAGCCGTGCGCGACGACCGCTACAAGTTGATTCGATACACTCACATCAACAAAACGCAGCTGTTCGATCTCGAGAAAGATCCGCACGAGCTTCATGACCTTTCGGCGGCTGAAGAACATAGCGACCGAATCGCAGAGATGATGGGGTGGATCGAGCGGTGGCAAAGTCTGGTCAGCGACACCGTGCCATTGACAGCAGAGTCGCCGCAGAACGAGACGATCGACCTGACCGGTCGTGTTCGCCACTATGATCGGTACCAACCCTCTTGGATCGTCGAAAAGTACTTTCCCGGGCAACCGGCGCACAGCGAGAACGAACGCAAGCTCGAAGGAGAACGGAAAATCTTCGGGAAGTAACTTCCCTCACGCCGCTCAGTGATTGCTGAGTGCGCGCGCAGTCGAAAGGCGCCAAGGCTAAGTCGAAGTATTGGCGCTCACCTTGCGATAGGCTCGTACCTCCTCGACGGCGTGGTATGTCATGAAGATTGCGCCGTCGGCTCCGAAGCGGGCGAAAAGGTCGCGGTACATCACATCTTCTGTTGGCCAGGGAAAGGCGAAGATGAGATCGAAGTCGTCGATAGGCATGTCCACTTCGTCGATGGCACCAGGGCCGGTGATGATGGTCGCGGTGTCGCGATCTGAAAAGGTCTCGGTGCGGAGATACTCGTCAGGGATGAAGCTGCCCTCCAAGATCTCCACGTCGAGACGATGCGAGCGAAGAAACTCGCGCGAGACGCCGATGAGGCGCGGATCGATCTCGATGCCATACGACTCATAGCCGAGGAGTGATCCAAGTCCGGCGACAACGCCAAAACCGCTACCCCATTCACAGAATCGACCCGGCTCCGGATCATGCTCACGTAGAGCGACGAGCGCGCCGTAGATCAGCGGATAGTCGCTGGGAAAGAATCCCATTCGCTGGGCCCGAGAATGGCGTTTGAAAAACGCATCAATCCTGGCGTCGGCGTCGACGAGATAGTCGTGCACGTCGCCGGGCAGATCAATGACGGGATCAAGGTCGAGCTCGACCAAGCTGGCCGTCGAGCTGGAATCGCAGGACGAGTCCCCGACGAACTCCAAGTCTCCATCACTTCGCCAGACTCCCCTGTCGCTCACCTCGTGTCCTCACGCCGCTGGTGGTCAGAAATTCACGGCGCGAGTATAGCACCGTAGCGGCAAGGCCCCACGGGAAAACCTCACGCTTCACCTCCGATTCGGGCGTCACCACTGCCGCAATTGCCGTCGTTCGATGCGCGGGCGTCGCTTGATTTCGCAAGCTCGACGGCTCAGGATGGTATCCTCAGGTTTGGTTTTTGAAGCGACCTCCGTCTGCGCCGGTTTCCAACTGGCGCCGGCATGCCCCCAACTCGTCATGCCCCAGTCACCGCTCACTCACATCTCCCTTAGCAGCCGATCGAACGCCGCGCTTCGAGCCGCAATCCGGTTCCCCACCGCCTCGGGAGGTTGCGGCAAACTCACGCTCGCCGCGGCAGCGATCGTCTGCCTCTGCGCCCCCATCAGTGCCGAGCGCATCGCGACGGGAACGACGCCCGTTCGGTTTAACCGCGACGTGAGGCCGATCCTCTCCGGAAAGTGTTTCGCGTGCCACGGACCAGACGAGGCGGCCCGCCAAGGAGACCTGCGGCTCGACGATCGCGCCGCCGCAAGCGGCGTCCTCAGCTCGGAGCGGCCAGAGGATAGCATCCTACTCGCACGAATCAAGACAGCCGACGATACGCGCCGCATGCCGCCGGCTGAGTCGCAGAAGCAATTGTCGGCAGCCGAGGTCGAGATCCTCGACCGATGGATCTCTGCAGGCGCGCCCTATGAGCAACATTGGGCGTTCGTGCCGCTGAAGCGAACCGCATCGCCGCGCGACCTGCCCGGGCTGGCAGAGAATTCTATCGACGCATTCGTGCGCCGGCGACTTGCGAGCGAGGACCTCGGACTCTCTCCGCCAGCCGATCGACGGACGCTGATCCGACGGGTGACGCTGGACCTCACAGGACTTCCTCCGACGCCCACAGAAATCCAAGATTATTTGGCAGACCTGTCCGATGCAGACACCGCCTACGAAAATGTCGTCGACCGTCTTCTGAATTCGCCGCGCTTCGGAGAACACTTCGCCTATCGCTGGCTCGACGCCGCACGCTACGCCGACAGCGACGGATACGAGAGCGATCCTCTGCGCACCATGTGGCCGTGGCGCGATTGGGTCGTCGCAGCGTTCAACTCCAACATGGCGTACGATGACTTCCTCACCGAGCAGCTCGCAGGGGACCTTCTCGACAGTCCGACTCTCCCGCAGCGCCTGGCGACAGGCTTCAATCGCAACCATCGGCTCAACAACGAAGGCGGGATCCTGCCCGAGGAGTGGCTCATCGAGTACGTCGCCGATCGTACTGAAACCGCTGTCACGGTGTTCATGGGGCTAACGTGGGGCTGTGCCCGCTGCCACGATCACAAGTTCGACCCGATCACGCAGGCGGATTACTACCGCTTCTTCGCGTTCTTCCACAACGTACCTGAAAAGGGCAAAGCGAGAGGCGACCGCGACGCAGCACCGATGTTGCACGTGCCGCGCTTAGACCTCATGGGCGAATACGAGGCCAATTCTGTGCGCCTCGAATCTCTGCTCAAGGCATCCGGTGTGTCTCAATCCGAAGACGAGCGCCAGTCACGGGAGAACGAGATTTGCGCGCTGGAGCTGCGTCAGAGCGAGCTGCTGAAAACCGGCGCGAAAGTGATGGTCATGGCAGAGATGGACAAGCCGCGGGCAACGCACATCCTCACGCGTGGCGCCTACGATCGACCCGGGGTCCGTGTCGATGCCGGCACTCCCTCTTGGCTACCAGGCATGACGGAGGGATTGCCACGCAACCGGCTCGGTTTGGCTCGCTGGCTCACGAATCCCGAGCATCCACTCACCGCGCGCGTCGCGGTCAACCGCTTTTGGGAGCACTACTTCGGCCGCGGCTTAGTGAAAACGCAGGAAGACTTCGGCTCGCAGGGCGACGCACCGTCGCATCCTGAACTGCTCGATTTCCTGGCGCGCGAATTCGTCACCTCAGGCTGGAACGTCAAGAAGCTGCAGAAGCTCATCGTTTGCAGCCAGACGTACCGCCAATCCTCCCAGGCGACACCGGCGTTGCTGCGGCATGACCCGGAAAACCGCCTGCTCGGACGCGGCGCCCGTTTGCGGCTGTCCGCTGCTATAATTCGCGATCAGGCCCTGGTCGTCAGTGGCCTGCTCAATGAACAGATGGGTGGAGCGCCCGTCAAACCCTATCAACCCGAGGGTTTGTGGCGAGAGATCATCAAGGGAGGCAAGGTCTACTATCGCGACAGTGGCGACAAGCTGTACCGACGAAGCCTCTACACCCTTTGGCGCCGCGCGGTCAAGCCGCCACTCATGATGCTCTTGGACGCCAACGAACGCGACACCTGCCGCGTCACGCAAAAGCGAACGAACACGCCGCTTCAGGCGCTTCTTCTACTCAACGACGTCACCTTCGTCGAAGCCGCGCGCGCCTTCGCCGCCCGTCTGATCCGCGACGGTGGCGATAGCCCAGCCGAGCGCGTCCGACTGGCGATGGAGTTCGTCGTCGCTCGTCCGCCGACGGAGCACGAGCAGAAGATTCTTCTCTCAAAGCTAGACGAGTACCTCGCGCACTACCGCGCCGACACCGACGCGGCGCGAAAGTTGATCGGCACCGGGGAATCCCGCACGCCCTCTGACCTCAACGCCCCGGAGCTCGCCGCTTACACCGCCGTCGCACGGATTCTCCTTAACCTTGATGAGACGCTCACCAGAGAATGATGCGCGATTCACTTTCCACCGAAGCTCGCCGCGAAGCGGAGACAAGACGTCACTTCTTAGCTTCCAGCGCGTTCAATCTCGGCGCTACTGCCTTGACATCGATGCTTGGGTCGAAGCTTCTAGCAGCGGACCCCCAGTTAACGCGAGATGAGTTTGGTGGTATCAAAGATGTGCGTAGTTTCGCGCCGAAGGCCAAGCGCGTCATCTATCTGTTTCAGTCGGGTGGCCCGTCGCAGATGGATCTCTACGACCACAAGCCACACCTCACTGCACGCTTTGGCGTCGACTTGCCGCCAAGTGTTCGGCGGGGGCAGCGCCTCACTGGTTTCACTAAAGATCAAAAGAGATTGCCGATCGCCCCGTCGAAGTTCCGCTTCACGCGTCACGGCGCCGGCGGCGCGTGGGTGACAGAGTTGCTGCCGCACACGGCGTCTGTCGCAAACGAAATCTGTTTCATCTATTCGATTCATTCGGAGGCGATCAACCATGACCCAGCGCGAACCCTCATTCAAACGGGAGCGCAGCTCGCTGGTCGTCCGAGCCTCGGAACTTGGGTGACGTACGGGCTTGGCAGCGAGTGCGACGATCTCCCCTCGTTCATGGTCCTGACGTCGATCGGCAGCTGCAAGCGCACGCCGCAGCCGGTCTCCAGTCGCCTGTGGGGCAGTGGCTTCCTACCGTCTCAGTACCAAGGCGTGAAGCTACAGTCTGTCGGCGACCCGATCCTTTACGTCTCCAACCCAGAGGGTGTCGACCGAAATGTGCAAGCAAGCTCCCTCGATGCCCTCGCACGCCTCAATACCGCGCGCGCTCAGCTTCTCGGCGACCCCGAAATCACTGCCCGCATTCAACAGTATGAGATGGCGTTTCGCATGCAGGCGTCCGTGCCGGAGCTACTCGACATTTCGGGCGAAAGCGAGGACACCCTTCGACTCTATGGCGACGACACCCAGCGGCGTGGATCCTACGCTGCGAACTGTCTTCTGGCTCGACGGATGATCGAACGCGGGGTCCGCTTCGTGCAGCTCTATCACGTTGGCTGGGATCACCACCAGAACATCCCGCGCGATTTGCCGCTGATGTGTCGGGACGTCGACCAGCCCACCGCGGCGCTCATCGCCGATCTCAAGCGACGAGGCCTCTTGGACGAAACTCTGATCATTTGGGGTGGCGAATTCGGGCGCACCTCGTTCTGCCAAGGCAAACTAACGCGCGAAATCTATGGACGAGACCATCATCCGCACTGCTTCACGATGTGGATGGCAGGCGGTGGCATACGGGGCGGTCTGACGTACGGTGCTACCGACGACTTCAGTTACAACGTCGCCGAGAATCCCGTGCACATCCACGACGTGCAGGCAACGATCCTCCATCTCCTCGGGATCGATCACACCCGGCTGACACACCGTTTTCAGGGACGAGAGTACCGCCTCACCGACGTCCACGGTCGCGTTGTGAATGACGTCATTGCTTGATCAGTCGTGACCTGTTCCGTCCGAAGTGGTCGCCCGCGAGAGTCTCAAGCAAATCATCGATGACTGATTGCTAGCGTCAGTACTTGGCGAGCACTGCATCCTCGCCGAGCATCATAGCCCGCGCTAGCGGTACCGGTACGGCGCCGAAACTCAGAAACGCATCGTGGAAACTCCGCAGCGACTCGTTGGAAGGACGCCGTTGTCGATACTCCTGCCGTAAGCTCTTCAACAGCATCTTGCCGAGGGTGTAGTTCAGGTAGCCTGGGTCATAGGTGCCGCGCCGCGCCTCTTCGCGTGCCGCGGTATCGGTCAGATACGCGGCGCTCCGAAACAGATCGTATGCCTGATCTACACTCATCTCCCCGCGGTGCATCTTGATCGCCGCGATCAAACGCACGTTGCGAATGAGCGCCTCTTGCAGCTGGGCCAAGCGCAAACGTTCATCGTCGGCGCCATAGCCAACTTCGAGCACCATCTCTTCGCAATAATGCGCCCATGCTTCCCAGGAGGAGTAGGCATCGCAGACGCACGCCAGAGGCGTTGGAGACTGCAGATAGTGGAGCCAGTGCAAGAAATGGCCCGGCCAGCCCTCGTGAATCGACACCAGTGCCAGACTCGCCGGCTCGAACTGCGTCAGCCATTGACGCTGACGATCTTCTGGCCACGTCTCGTCGGGCAGAGTGACGTAGTAAAACGCTTCCGAAGCCCCCGACTCGTACGGACCCGGAGCTTCGAGCATAGCAAAAGCGGGGCGAAAGTAGCTCGGCGTCGCTTCAACGTTGCAATCAGTCGCCTCGGGAACGGTGACGAGGTCGTTTTCGATAGTGAAAGTCTTGAGCTCAAGCATCAGCTGCCTCGCTGACGCGACCACTTCGCAGGCCTGCACTTCAGTCTCGGCCAGGCGCAGCGCTTCAGCTGGTGTCCCGTGCGGACAAAGTCGGGCCCCGGTAGCACGAAACGCCTGGGCGTTCGCATGGAGGTCAGCTTCGCCGGCGGCGAGGACTGCATCGACATCGGTGTCGATCGCCTCTGAAAACTTCAGCATGAGTTGGAAGTTGCTGTCGCCGATCGCGAAATCGCCGCAAGTCTTCGATCCCGACTCGCTCAGCGCGGCGACACAGGCGTCGAACGCGGGCAGCGACGAGTCGATCGAGCGCTGCAGTTCCTGCTGAACGCCTGTCGACGCTTCTGCGAACGCCTGCGCCAAGGTCTCCGCCACGAACCGACGCTGACTCTTCAGCACGCCGATTCCGACCTCAAGGGGCACGGCGGCTGCACCTTCAGCAAGATTCTGCTGCGCTTGCTCGAGATACGACGGCAACGCTCGGAGATGGCTCGACGCCGCGCGAGCCCGAACGTCTACTTCTGCATAGCGACGCCGCACGTAGATGCTCACATCGCTGGCCCCGACATAGCTCATCAAATTCGTCTGCCAATGTCGCATTCCCTCGAAGCGGTGGCATATCGACCGCGAGGCATACTTCAATAGCTGATAGTCCAGCCACTCGGGTGTCGATGCGGCGGGAACCGGAACCGAGTTGAGTTGAGTGGCGATCTCGTGCATTGACCGCGCGAGAGCGTCGATCGCGGCAACAGAACGCTGCGGCAGGCGCCCGTCGTATTCATGAAGACCGAGTCGCACGGCCGCCGTCGGATGAGCGTCGAAGTAGATGCCCAAGAAACGATCGGTGAGCTCCGCAAGATTCATCGCTTTGACGAAGAGCCTGAACTCGGTGTCGTAGACATGTGGTGGACGAACTCCAGGTCAGCGAGTGTCGTTCGACGCAGCGCGGAACGGGCTCCACGCTGTCGCCAACACGGCGAAGGATGGTTCGGACAGAGTACTAGTTTAGCTACTGTAAAGAGAGCCGCGAGAGAAATCCTAGGGCACGCTGAGCGCGTTGCACTCAATCGGCGTCGCGGCCTGCCTGCCGCGTCAAGTTCTCGCCCCGGAGCCGCTGGATACGGTTTTCGTCGACGCGCAAGACGTAGAACTCCAAGACCTTGTGGGATTGGCGAGAAAACGCATAGGGGCGTGGATGACGCACGATGCCGAAGTAGACTTCGACAATTTCGCCGTCCTCCTGACGAATCTCTTGGATCACGCATCGACCCGCGTGACGAGGCTTCAGTGACGTTCCATGGCGCGCCGTCGCGTCACCGGCCACCGCCGCCTCCAGCAACCGCCGGGCACGGCGTGCAGTCCGCATCCGAGCAAGCCATGACCGCAAACTCACAACGCCTCCTCCGCGCGCCGGGATTTCATGCTTCGCCGACGAGCTCGAAGAACTCCTCCTCGGATAAGATCTTCGTTCCGAGTTTTCGAGCCTTCTGCGCCTTTGTTGAGGTAGAACCCGGATCGACCATGACGAGATAGTCGAGCCCCTGCGTGACGCTGCCGACGGCCTTTCCTCCTTTTGCTTTGACGATGGCCTCCATTTCCTTGCGCTTGTACGTCTTTCCAGTTGCAGGATTCGTTCGCGCGATCGCGCCCGTGAAACAAAACGTCGCACCGGTCAAGGTTCCATCGTGCGAACGCGGCTCTGGAGGGGCGATCTGAATACCAGCTCCGAGCAAGCGATCGATGCGCCCGCGACGCGCTTCCAAGCCATGCACGGCACGCTCTGCAAGGACGTCTCCAAACCCCTTGACCGCTGCCAGCTCGGAAACCGTGGCGGCCTGCATCTTCTCGAGCGTGTCGAACTCTGCGTCGATCAGCATTTGGGCGCGCTGTCTGGAAAACTCTCGAACATTGAGCGCTGCTACGAATCGGTCCAGCGTCGGCCGACGCGTCCGGTCTATGTTATTGACGATTTTCTTGGCAAGGGTCTGGCCCATACGTGGCAACGGGAGAAGGCGGTCCACCGTCAGCGTGTAGAGGTCAGCGGGGTCATCGACCAGGCCGTGTTCGATGAGGAGACGCACCCACTTCTCGCCGAGCGCATCGATTTCCATCTCCTGGATCCAGCGGTAGATGTCGCCGAACGACTTCTCCGGGCAGCTTGGATTCGGACAGCTCAAATGCTTGCCGGAAAACTCGAGCTCCGCGTAGCAGCTCGGGCAAGAAGTAGGAATGACCGGCTTCTCCGTGCCACGCCGCTCGACGAGCCGCATCACTTTTGGAATCACGTCGCCTTTGCGCTCTACGAGCACCAAGTCACCCAATCTCACGTCGAGGGCCTCGACGTAGTCAGCGTTGTGAAGCGACGCGTTCGACACCTGCACACCAGCGATCTCGACAGGCTCGAGCCGAGCCACTGGAGTAACACGTCCGCTAAGTCCCACGGACCAGTCGATCGCCTGCAGCGCGGTCGTCTTCCCCTCAGACGGGAATTTGAAGGCCACCGCAAAACGAGGCCGGTTGCCACGCCAACCGAGCTTCGCCTGCAGCGCGAGTTGATTGGCTCTAACGACAAGTCCATCGATCTCGTAATCAAGCTCGAAGCGACGTCCGGGTTTGCCATCTTGACCTTGATACTCGTCGTAGATCTCGCGAATTCGTTCGACGCTACAGTCGAAGTGCGACGGCGCGAGCGGCAATTCGAGTTGCTCCGTCAGGTACGCCATCTTCTCGTCCTCGGATGAGAAGTCGACGCCGTCGACGATCACATCGTAAAACATCATCTCGAAGTACTGGTTGAGTGATCGGTCGCCATGTTTCTTTCGTACCGTGCCGCTCACCGTGTTTCGAGGGTTCGCAAAGTTGCGGCCGACGAAGTAACGTTCGAAGTCGCTGAGGCGCAAGACTACTTCGCCGCGCACGCTGCCGCTGAACGGGATGTTCAGTTCCCGCTCCACGTTCCTGAAAGAAACCGCGTTGTGGGTCACGACCTCGCCGACGTATCCGTCTCCGCGAGTGATCGCATCGACCAGTTTCCCGTCTTCGTACTCGAGCTCCATGCTGATTCCGTCGAGCTTCTCTTGGACGAGGAATTCGTCCCCCCGCTGCGCCGCCCAGTTCTCAAGCTTGTCGTCAGTCACCTTCTCAAGCGACCCCATCGGGATTTTGTGCGCCTTCGTCGGCAGTCCGGCGCCGGAAACTCGGGTCAGCTCGTCGGGCGGAGCACCGACTTCCGCGAGAACGCGACTCTCAGGGGCGAGCTCACGCAGCTCGTCCTCGAGAGCGTCGAATTCTGCGTCGGAGACTCTCGGTGTACCGGCGTAGTAGAGTTGCCGATGTGAGCGGATTTCTTCTTCGAGGTACTCGATGCGCCTTCGCCGATCCTCTTTCGCCATCACTCGTCTCAGTCCTCACCTCACTACAATTCAACGCGCGCCTGGAAACCGCCTGATTCGGTTGTACTCGAGACGTCCCGAGAAGCGAGCCTGAGTCCAACGTAGTTGTCATGAAAAGTGCTGCCACCGCCGAGATCTGTCAACCGATCGCTCGTCAGCTCGTTGATCCCACGACCACCAGGGCACGCCTGCGGCCACCACGTTCCTTCGGCCACAACGACACCGCGGAGCGTATCTCGTGTCACATTCGCGCGCAAGCACACGCAGCCGTGCCCGTTGAACAGTTCCACAAGATCTCCGCTCTTGATGCCAACGCTGCCAACGGCGCCTGCGTCGTCGGGATGGACCAAACACACCGGCTCACCTGACTCGCGCCGACGCGATCGCGACGAGTGGCCGAACGAACTGTTCAAAAAGGCGTGCGCCGGCGGCGTCAGAAGGCGTAGCGGGTGACTCTCTGTCGATCGGTCCGCCGCGCGTTGATCGTGCTCGACGATCCCTGGCAAGCTCGACGCCGCCAAGCTCTCCGAGAAGAACTCCAGACGCCCGGACGGCGTGGGGAATCCCGCGGCGAAGCCTGGCTCCCCACGCGGCAAGTCGAGCCGCTGCCACTCACCCTGGAGGAGTCGATCGATGTCGACGCTGGCGAGGTTCCTATGCGTCGACGCCTGGAGGATCTCCCGCACGAGTTCGTCGACTGTCGCATCGAACCAACGATCTTCAAAACCAAGCCGTCGACCAATCTCCTGGACAACCTCGAGGTTCGTTCGAGATTCTCCGACGGGCGCAATCGCTCGCTTTGCGAACTGCAAGTAGAGATGGCCGTAACTTTTGTACAAATCGCTCGACTCAGCAAAGGTCACGGCCGGCAAGACGAGGTCCGCATAGGTGGCGGTGTCGGTCATGAAGCGCTCGTGCACGACGGTGAAGAGATCATCTCGCGCCATGCCCCGGCGCAGCTGAGCCTGCAAGGGTGCCGTAGCGACCGGGTTCGAGCCGTGTACATAAAGAAATCGGATCGGCGGATCATCCCAGGAATCAAGCGCCGCGGCGAGTTCGGTCATGTTCATCTCGCGAGCCGCATCGAGGCGCCAATCTGGGCGCGTGAGAGGGGAGAGATCGAGCCGGAACTCGCAACCGGAGTCGTACAGCACGCCGCCGCCGATGCGGTCGAACGCGCCCAACACACCCGCGAGACAGCAAATCGCGCGCACTGCCGCGGCGCCCGTCGTGCTGCGGCCAAGTCCAATCCCGACCTTGAAGAGCGGAGCGTGAGCCTTACCGAGAGCCATGGCGAGATCGACAAGGTCTTGCGGCGTAATCCCGGTGATCGATGCGACGCGCTCTGGAGAATACTTTGGGAGCACGTCTCGCTGCAGCCGTTCGTAGCCCGTGGTACGCTCGGAGATGAACCGCTCGTCGACAAGACTCTCACGATCGAGCAGATGCATCAGACCGAGCGCTAACGCGGCGTCCGTGCCCGGACGCACCTGGAGCCAACGATCGGCCTGCCTCACTGTGCGATTGCGGTATGGATCGATCACCCAAAGAGGTGCCCCTTTGGCGCGCGCAGCGTTCAAGAACGGCAGCAGGTGCACCTGGGTCGTTGCGATGTTCGCCCCCCAAACCGTGAGTAGGTCAGACTCAACCGCATCCTCCATGTCGAGTCCATAACCGCCACCGACGACGGAGGCGTAACCTGCATCAGCGCCGTAGTAACAAATGTTCTGCCGCAGACGCGTGGAGCCGAGTCGATTGAACAGTGCCTCGGCGGCGAAGCGATGGACGTACCCCATGGTGCCCGCATAGTAGTAAAGAAGGAGCGCCTCGGGTCCAACGCTGCGGTAAACCGAGGACAAGCGATCGACGAGCTCCGCGAGTGCTTCGTCCCAGGTCACACGGCGAAACTTGCCGGCGCCCTTTGGACCGTCGCGGCGCAGCGGGTGGAGCAGTCGGTTCTCCGCGTGAACGACCGTGTCGTACGCCGACACCTTGCCACACAGAAAACCACCCGTCACGGGGTGGTCCGGGTCGCCGCGAAAGCGAACCGCTCGGCCACCTTCTACGTCGACAAGCACCGCACACGCGTCCGGGCAATCATGGGAACAGACCGTTCTATGCGTGACCATTATGGCTGCGACTCATACGCCCCACGGACAACTCTGTGAACCAACCAACTGGTCCCTCGGGCCGCCCGATCACACGTCCTACAAGACTACAGAACGACGGGCGCGAAAGACGGCATTCGCGCCCGATCTCTTTTTCAACGGGCTGATATGTAGAAACACGAGCGGCTCGACCATTCTCGTCGCCCGAACGGCGCAGGGCAATGCCCGAGGCCGTCGGCATTACGGCCTTGACCTGACACCGTGATGCGGCACTATTGACCCGAACACGAAGACTCATCGCTTTCTCGCCTGCACTCTGAACCCGAGCGGTCGACCCAACCCGTGGCCCCAACCGGCGCTCAGTGGCGGCGCGTCATGCCGCGGGTTGACTGCTCGAGGAGCGGTGGCACGAGCTTGTGATGTGGGACACCCTATCGCCACACAGCTCTACTCGTTTTCCTACTGACCCCACGAAGACCCGAGCCGGAGTGCACCGACTGCATGACAACGTCGACTGTCCCCTCACGCGAAGATCGTTCCACACCACTCGAAGACCACTTCACCCAACTGATCGCCACCGAGATCTCGTGCCAAGATCGTCAGGTGCGCGCCGCGGACGCCCTTTTCGGTGCCGGCGCAACAGTTCCCTTTGTGGCCCGGTATCGTAAGGAGGCGACCGGCGGGTTGATCGACGAGCAGCTCGAGAAGCTCTTTGCTCGTCGCGAGTACTTTCTCGAACTCATGGAGCGCCGCGACAGCATCCTCGAATCCATTCGCAGCCAGGACAAACTGACCGACGAACTCGAGCGCTCGATCCGCTCTGCATTGACGAAACAAGGGCTCGAAGATCTCTACCTGCCCTACAAGAAGAAGAAACGAACGCGGGCACAGATCGCGCGAGAGCGTGGACTTGAACCCTTGGCGGAAGAGCTGCTGCAGCCTGACGATGGGCGCGACGTAGCGGAGTTGGCAGGCGCGTTCGTCAGCGACGAGAAAGGAGTGGCCGACTCCCAGGCGGCACTCGCCGGCGCGCGCGACATCCTCGCCGAACGCCTCGCCGAGACGGCGACGCACCGCGCTCAGCTGCGCGAGGCACTCGCAGATGAAGGCGTCCTCGTGTCGCAGCTGGCAGCCGCAGTGGACAAAGGCGCGAAGGAAGCAGCCATCTATCGCGATTATTTCGACTACCGCGAACCTCTACGGAAGATCGCTTCGCACCGCCTGCTGGCCACCATCCGCGGCGAGAAAGCTGGAATCCTAAGCGTCAATGTGGAATTCGATGATGAACGCGAAATCGCCCGGTTGTCGCAGTCATGGCAGCAACCGCTCAAGACACCCCGCGGCGAACAGCTCGCGGAAGCGACAAGCGATGGCTATCGCCGCCTGCTGCGCCCATCCATCACCAGCGAAGTACGCACTGAACTTCGCGACAGGGCGGAGTCAGAAGCGATCTCCGTGTTTCGCGCCAACCTCGAGGCACTTCTGCTGCAAGCGCCGCTGGGCGAGTTTGCGGTCATGGGGCTAGATCCGGGCTACCGAACGGGCTGCAAGCTCGCTGTAGTCGATGCGACCGGACGCGCCATCGCCACGGACGTCATCTACCCAATCGAGCCCAACGCCAAGGCCGAACAGGCGAAATCTAAGGTGCTCGAGCTGGTTCGTAAGCATGACGTGCGCGCCGTGGCGATCGGCAACGGCACCGGTAGCCGAGAGACAGAGCGCTTCGCGCGCGAGGCTGTTAAGGAAGCAAACCTCGACGGGGTGATCGTCGCCATCGTCCCGGAAACCGGCGCCTCGATCTATTCGGCGTCACCGCTGGCTCGGAGTGAATTGCCCGATCTGGACGTTTCGCTTCGCGGCGCAGTATCGATCGCAAGGCGGCTTCAAGATCCACTGGCGGAGCTGGTAAAGATCGAGCCGAAGGCGCTTGGCGTCGGGCAATACCAGCACGACGTTAATCAGAAGGCGCTCAGCCGCGAACTCGACACCGCGGTGGCGAAAGTCGTGAACCAAGTAGGTGTCGAGCTCAACACCGCGTCGCGTGCCCTCCTCAAGCATGTTTCCGGCCTCTCCGATGGGCTTGCCGAGAAGATCGTCGCCCACCGAGATTCCCGCGGCCCGTTCGACAACCGCGCGCAGGTGCTTGAGGTCTCCGGGTTCGGCCCCAAGACCTTCGAGCTCGCAGGTGGATTCCTCCGCATCCGCGGCGGCTCGAACCGACTCGATGCGACAGCGGTGCACCCGGAACGCTATGACGTCGTCGCTGCGATGACGCGGCAACTCGACGTGTCCGCGGACGAACTTGTCGGCAATCCTCAGCTTGTCAGCCAACTCGACCTCTCCAAGTTCACAGACGTGGACGCGGGGGTCGGGGAGTACACGCTCGAGGACATTCGCAGCGAGCTGGAAAAACCAGGCCGTGATCCGCGCCCTGAGTTTCGGATTCCGGAGTGGCGCGACGACGTCGTCAGCGTTGACGATCTGAAATCTGGTATGGTGATCGAAGGTCGGGTCTCCAACGTCACGAACTTCGGTGCCTTCATCGACATTGGAGTGAAAAGGGATGGTCTGGTTCACGTGAGCGAGCTGACGCACCAGTGGGTCGACGACCCGCGCAAAGTCGTGAAGGTCGGCGACGTCGTCAAGACAAAGATCCTGGAAGTGGATCTCGAGCGCGGCCGAATCAGTCTATCGCTCAAGGCGCTGGAGCCGGCACCAACTGGCGGCGGACAACGCCGCGGGCGCCCGGGCTCAAAAACCGCGGACAAGGACTCCGGACGTGGGGCGCGCAAACGCTCCAAGCAGCAGCGGCGCCCGCTCACTTCGGCGCAGCAGCCAAAATCGCAAGGCAAAGAGCCGGAGCGTCAGACGACTATCGAAGATCTGCTAGAGAAGTGGGGCAAGAAGCACTCATAGCCTCGACGCTTGCAGGAAAGCGTTTCTCAGATAGCAATCATTCGGAAGAGCTTCTAATACTCGGTCAACCACCTAGACCGGCGTCAAATCGCCGAACGCGAGTCAGCGTCCGCATGAACTCGCGATACGCGGGCTGTTGCTAACGCTAAGAGAAGTGCACGGACCGAGCAGCAGGAAATGTACCTGCTACGTTCGCGTCGCAGTCGAGGTCCACACGACAACTGGGTCCGCGCTCAGGCGCACGCGGCTTTGCCCTTCCTGGAACCTCCGGTCGACTCGCGTAGCGCCGTTGGCACGAGGCGATTCGTGGCTTCCGCCAAGGGACCAACGCAAAAAAAGCCAAATAATTCGTGTGCGGAGGTGCACCGCAGCCGTTCAAATAGCGGGTTCTACAAAACCCGTCGCCCACCGAAAATGAAGGCAAACCGACGTCTCCTGATCCTCACGGAGGGGAAGAGCAACCCTCTCGATGCCAAAACGGCTGCCGGCCTGATCCGCTATCGCACCCAAGAGGTGGCGGGCATTCTCGACTCCACATGTGCCGGCCGCACCTGCGAGGACGTGTTCGGGTTCGGCGGCGACATCCCGGTCGTCAGCCGACTTGAGGACGTCGACGCCACCGAGCTCGTCATCGGCATCTCACCGTCGGGTGGAAGACTGCCGCAGAGTTGGAGGCAGTTGATCGCCGCCGCCATCGCCCGCGGCATGCACATCGCGAGCGGCCTCCACGTCTTTCTCGGGGACGATCCGGAGTTCCACGACCTCGCGGCTCGCCATGGTGTGAGTATCCTCGATGCTCGACGACCACCTCCAGACGTCACAGTCGGCAAGGACCTCGTGCGTAGCAG
The DNA here is from genome assembly GCA_965223265.1 of Planctomycetota bacterium. Lineage (GTDB taxonomy): Bacteria > Planctomycetota > UBA8108 > UBA8108 > SXIK01. Next base: position 9,121,900 of record OZ244999.1, on the reverse strand, counting down.
TCGAGTTCATCGCGTTCATGCCGTTGGCCAGGACTGCTCGGTGGGCAAGATGTTGGTCATGCTGGAACTGAACGCCGCGCTCGTCAGGCGTGGCAAGAAAGCGGACTTTGTTGCTACCGGACAAACCGGGATTCTCATCTCGGGTTGGGGCGTTCCCGCCGACTGCATCGTGAGCGACTTCGTTGCCGGCGCCGTCGAGAAAGTCATCCTTGAGCACGAAGACCAGGACCTCTTGCTGATCGAAGGGCAAGGGAGTATCTGCCATCCGCTCTACTCCGGAGTCACGTTGGGACTGCTGCACGGCTGCGCGCCGCAGACGATGATCCTCGCGTTTGATCCGACTCGGCCCATCGTGCGCAGCGCTACGCTACCCATGCCGTCACTCGAGCGTCTCATCCCGCTCTATGAAGGTTTGGCGAGCCTCCTTTGCCCGTCGAAGGTCGTCGCACTCGCGGCCAACACGTCAGAACTGACAACTGGAGAGGCAGATCACGCGCTCCGCGCCGCCGAGGACGCGACTGGACTACCGGCGTTCGATGTGATTCGCCAAGGCGCCGATCCTCTCGCCGACATCGTGCTGGCGCGCGACGCGGAGCTGCAGGTCAAAAGGTGAGTGAGCTGCCTGGGCTTCGATGGTTCGTCGGGCTCGCGGACGACAAAAAAGTTGTACGCAGCACTCAATCCGCAGGCTCGACCCCTAGACCTGGGAGGTTCGACACCACCGGGCGTGCGCCGATGTAGCTCAGGCCGCGAAACGGATCGTTTTTGATCAGAAGCGGTCCGTCAAGATCAACGTCATCGACGAGCGGAGCAATCTGTGCCGCCGCTGCCGCGCTGAGGGAGCTGTCGACCATACAACCAAGCATGACGCGAAAACCAAGCGCCCGAGCCACATGAATCATTCGCAGTGCGGGCCTGAGTCCGCCGCATTTGACCAGCTTGATGTTGATGCCATGGAATCGGCCCACGAGCGCTGGCAAGTCAGCAGCGACGACAGAATTCTCGTCCGCGACGAGTGGCAGCGCCGACTTGGCATAGACCTCTTCCATGGCGTCTAACTGCTCTGGTGGGAGCGGCTGCTCGATGAACTCAACGCCGAGGCTGGCCAGCTCGTGAGACTTTTCGATCGCTTCGCGCAGCTCCCAACCGCAGTTGGCGTCGACACGAAACACCGCGCGCGACTCTCGGCGCAGCGCACGCACAACCTCGACATCCCCCGGCATGCCGACTTTGACCTTGATGATAGGTACATCCCCTGCCTCACGCAGCTTCTCGACCATGCGCTGCGGCGTATCGATCCCGATTGTCAGTGACGTCTGCGGCGATAGCGCTGGATCGACGCCAAGAAGGCGATGGACTGAGACTCCCAGTTTCTTCCCGACCCAATCGAACACGGCGAGATCGAGACATGAGAGCGCAGCTCGCGACTCTCCCCCCATCCGCTGCGACAGATCCTCCAGGAGATGCTCGTAGGCAAGCGGCGACTGCCCTGACATCCACTCGCTGACGTCGTCGATGGCTTGCGCCACCGTCGCCGTAGACTCCGAATAGTAAGCGTTCGGGCACGACTCTCCGTAGCCGAGAATGCCGCCATGCTCGAGCTCGGCGACGACGATACTTGAGACGTTTTTCGTCCCACGTGCGATCGTGAACGGGTGGAGGAGCTCGAGGTCAATCGTCTGCGTACGAATCGGCATCAGATGATGAAACCCGCTACTTGCTCACCGCAGCCCGACGGCCCGGTAGACGCGGTCAAGAGTCTGCGTCGCCATCTTGCATGCCTTCGCAGCGCCGCCGCGCAGAACCTCCGCGACAACGTTTGGGTCGGCAGCGAGCTTCTCCCGGGAGGCGCGATAGTCCGCGAAGTAGTCGAGTGTCTTTGCCAGCAAGGCCTTCTTTGCATCTCCGTAGCCATAGCCACCCTCGCGAAAACGAGCCTCCATCGCCGCCATCTCCTCGTCCTTTGCCACAAGCCGATAGAGTTGGCAAATCGTGCTCTCATCAGGATCTTTGGGTTCGTCAACGCCTTTCGAGTCGGTTTTGATCGCCATGATCGATTTCTTCAGCTTCTTTTCGCTGGTGAACATCTCGATCGTGTTGCCGTAACTCTTCGACATCTTCTGGCCGTCGACCCCCGGCACGGCCGCCGTCTCCTTCTCGACCTCCGCCTCGGGGACCACCAATGTCTCACCGTAGAGGTGATTGAATCGCTGGGCGATGTCGCGTGTCACTTCAAGATGCTGCACTTGGTCTTTGCCGACGGGAACACGCTCGGCGTCGTAGAGGAGAATATCGGCCGCCATCAACACAGGGTACGAGAAGAGCCCGTGGCTCGGCTCGATGCCTTTGGCGATCTTATCCTTGTAGCTGTGGCATCGCTCCAAGAGCCCCATGGACGTCAGCGTCGAGAGGACCCACATGAGCTCAACCACTTGCGGTACGTCGGACTGGCGAAACAGCACCGACTTGTCGGGATCGAGTCCAACCGCAAGGTAGTCGAGTACGGCATCAGTGACGTTTTGCCGCAAGACGTCCGGCTCGCGCACCGTCGTCAAGGAATGATAGTCGGCGATGAAGTAGAAGCACTCGTTCTCATCTTGGCGGGCTACGTGCTGGCGCATGGCGCCAAAATAGTTGCCCAGGTGTAAGGTGCCGGAGGGTTGAATTCCCGATAGGTAACGCATTCGTCTTGTCTCGGTCTGAGGTGATTCCGCGCTCGATCTGGTTTCAGCGCGGCAGCCCGTTCTCCGGAGGATCCAACGTAACAAGTGTCGGCAAGACATCTCGCCTCTCTTGATCCTGCGTGCCGCCCCGGCGCTCGCGGAAGGAGTTCGGACTGAGTGCCAGCCTGGCCGGACGAATTTACCGGGATTCCAAGGCTTTTTGGACTGTTTTGCTGTGCTTGTTCGAAACTTCCGACCGGCCCGCTGGAAGTGCCAGGTCCGCCGCTGCGCGCGCCCACCGATCGCCGCAGATCGCACCCGAGCTTGGGCTTGACGCGCAATGACCAGACTCGAGGCTGCTGCCGGACGGTGCGGGTGCAGGCGGCCTACACCCAGTCGCGGGGCTCACGCAGCACGGCTTCAAGCTCCGCCTCAGCGCTAGCCGGTGGCCACTTCACGTCGTACTCCCACGCGACGAGAGGCGGCAGAGACATTAGGATCGATTCGATCCGACCTCGCGTTTTGAGGCCGAAAATCGTCCCACGGTCGTACATGAGATTAAACTCGACGTAGCGGCCACGTCGGAGCAGTTGATATCGCCGCTGCGACTCATTGTGTTCCAGATGCCGCCGGCGCTCGACGATGGGCACGTAAGAGTCCAAGAACGCGCTCCCGGCATCGCTCCAGAATTCGAACAGCCGATCGCGGTCTCCAGTCAGGTTGTCGAAAAAAATTCCACCGACGCCGCGCGACTCACCGCGATGTGGCAAAAAGAAGTACTCGTCGCACCACTTCTTGAATCTCGGGTAATGTTCGGGGTCGTGGCGGTCGCAGACCTGTTTCCACGTCGAGTGGAAATGGCAAGGGTCCTCCTCGTAAAAGACGTACGGCGTGAGATCAGCGCCGCCCCCAAACCACCATGCGTCGCCTCTCTCGATGTATCGAAAGTTCGCATGCACCGTGGGGACTTGAGGGTTCGACGGATGGAGGACGAGAGAGATCCCGGTGGCGAAGAACTCCTTCCCGGAGCCGGCCAGTTGGGGGGCGAACTCGTCCGAAAGCTCGCCGTGCACCGACGAGTAATTGACGCCTGCGCGCTCGAAGAGTCCGCCGCCCGTCAGCACGCGGGTACGTCCGCCGCCGCCGCCGCTTCGATCCCACAGGTCCTCCTCAAAACGGCTCCCATCGAGGCGCTCGAGCTCCTCGGTGATGGTGTCCTGGAGCTCGCGGGCAACGGCACTACAACGTTCTCGCATCCGGATCCTCCGTCTCCCGCAGGAAAGCCCTCAACCCTCAAAAGCCAAGAATCGACCTACTGGGCTCTTGACCACCTGAATGTTCGTGATTTACTAGGCGTTCTCGAACTCGACAACTTGGGGTCTCCATCTCCCGACCACGGCTCGTGCTCAGTGGCCACACCGGAGAATCTCGCGGATTCTCGCGTGTTCGCAGCGGAACGATTCGGGTGTGACGACGCGTTTTTCAGTCGATGTGGCGCGTGCAGCCTTCTGTGCGGCCGCGAAAAACCTTGTGCGTGAGTGGTCTGCTGGAGATAATCACCTGTGGCAGGATCTTAACCGTTTCGGAGTTTTTTGTGAAATTGAACGTTTCGCCGAGCGATTCTATGGCAGGCAGAGTCGAGGATGTTCGTTCTGCGGACACAGAGTCCGCGGAAAGTGTCGGAATTCCCGCTTCGGTCATCGACCGTGGCGTTCGCACCCGACGTGATCTGATTCGCGCCATGCTCGCCGACGCAGACCAACACTCCGCTGCATACGTCTACGCTTATGACGTCGGACGCGGCGCTGAGTGATTGAGGCCAAGTTCGCGCTCCTCAGAGGAGCCGGGTCGCCATGTGAAGAGAGAACGCCGTGACTGGCGCGGCGAATCGCTCGCGGTTACCCGTGTGCCCATGGCGCGTGAGCACCGGGACCTGTCGCGGCCTCCGACTTCCTCTCGAAGGCACGACGCCCGGCGACTGCCTTCCTGACTGAGCTCCTGAACCTAACAGGACGATCTTCGAACGCGCGCACCCAATGGCCCCTCGCGAACCCCTTCCCGCCAGCGACGAACGCAGGGGGATTTTCGGGTTGGAGACGGAGGTCGCGGTCATCTACGAACCCGCGGTCGGCTCGGAGGTCCCGGACGATTTAGACGCGAATGCGACGCCGCAGAGGCAAGCGCCCTTCGAGCTGCTCGAGAAGGTTCTCTACAGCAGCCTTTTGGAGGGACGCAAATCGGCACCTGCAAGTGGTCTGAAGGGCGGGTATTTCCTCGAGAACGGCGGCCAGGTGCACCTGGAAATCTTTCTGCGTCGCCAGGAAGACACACCGATCTTCGAAGTAGCAACACCCGAGTGTCGAACACCGTGGGACGTCGTTTGCTACTCCAAAGCGTTCGACACAATCCTCGATGACGTCAGCCGCAAGTCCGCCGAAGCGCTGACGAAAGCCGGTTGGCCGGGGCGTCTGTTCTTCGGTAAGAACAACGTCGATCGCTTTGGGACCGGATTCGGCTGCCACGAAAACTACCTCGTCTCTCATCGAGCACCGCGGTCGGCCTTGCGGTACCTCATTCTCGCGGCCCCGATCTTCCTTTTGCTTCTCTTTCCGACGTTTTTCACGCTGCTTTGCGTTCTCCTATTCGGCGCCGCCACGCTGGTGATCGGGCGCCTACTACCGCCGCTGCGGCGCGCCGCAGAACACATTTATCTTTGGGTTCGCGACGGTCGCACGCGAACTGCTGAGTCGATTCGTGCCATTCCTGTGCTCTTCTTCCTGGTCATCGTCTATCCGCCAGTGCAGCTCTATTCGTTACTCTTGAGCCGCCTCGCTTTTGGGCCTTTCGTCAAGGACTTGACGTCATTTCTCGTCAGTCGACAGATCTATACGGGAGCCGGACGTCTCGATTTTCAGAGTGAAACCTTTGAGCTGTCGCAACGCAGCCGGCTGACGTCAAGCGTAGCGAAGATCATCATGTTCGGGCGGTCGAAGACCATGTTCGACCTGAAAGGGTTCCTCTACTCGCCGGCGGCGCTCTTCGATGAGCAAAAGAAACTCTCCATCACGATCGGCGATTCCAACCTCTCCGACATCCCGAATCTACTGAAAGTCGGCGTTACTGCTCTCCTCCTGGAGATGATCGAAGCAGGAGAGACGTTTGCTGAGCTTCGCTTGAAGAATCCCGTCATGGCGTTCCGTGAAATCGCGCGCGGTGGACCGTGGAAAGAGGTTCGTCTGCGGAGCGGTCAGACGTCAACAGCAATGAATCTCCAGCGTTCCTACCTAAGACGCGTCAAGACTTTTTTCGATGGTCGACCGCAGGGCCGCATCCGACACCGCGAGATCATAGATCTGTGGGAGGAGACGCTCGAGAGACTCGAGAATCAACAGCAAAGCCTTGCTGACTCACTCGATTGGGTGGCGAAGAAGTCGGTTCTCGACCAAGCAGTGCTGTCGGAAACGAACTGGAAGGACTTCTTCAGTTGGGGCAAACTATTGCAGTCGGCAGGCGTCGAAGCGGCTGCGAGAGCGAGGGATCTCGGTGATCTTGTCCATCGATCACCATTCACCCGGCGCCGAAAACTGAGGCGCCTCATCCGGTCGAGGAATCTGCAGGCCGGAGACTTTGCAAAATTCCGCAGACTCTACTTCAACACTTGGAAGATCGACCTACGCTTCCACGAACTGGGTGGGTCCGGATACCAAAGACAGCTCGAACGGGAGGACTACATCCGCTCTCTCATTTCACCGGCCGCGGTTGCACTCGCGACGAGTGCACCACCGCCAGACACTCGGGCGAGAGTGCGGGCTCACTACATTAAGACGCGAAGCGATTCGCAATCACTTCGCGTCAACTGGAATGAGGTCGAGCTGACGCCGCTGCGGCGGATCTCGCTATCCGACCCGTTCGATTCGGAGCTCCCGACCGAGAGCGCTTGAGGAGGCGCCGGGCGTGACGAGATAGACCACCGGAAAGTGAAGGGAACGAAACATGGGAAAGAGAGGCAAAGTCACGTTGTCGATCGATGCATTGGCGATTCTTGCAAAGTACTATCCGGTCGATTCCGAAGCGCACGAAATCATCGTTGTCCACTCCGTGTTGGTGGCTCAGAAAGCACTCTCCATCGCGCACTGGTACAGTAAGGTCGAACCCGACGCCGAGCTCGACCTTGAATTCATCCGTGAGGCTGCGCTGCTGCACGACATTGGCATCCGTGAGTGCGATGCGCCCGAAATCGGCTGTCATGGCTCCGAGCCATATCTCATGCACGGAGTTCTTGGACGAAAGACCCTCGAGAAGGAAGGGCTGCCAAAGCACGCGCTCGTCTGCGAACGCCATACCGGCAGCGGCTTGACCGCCGAGGAGATCGAGAACAAGGGTCTACCATTACCTGCTCGCGACCTGTGTCCGGTCTCGCTCGAGGAGAAGATCATTTGCGTCGCCGACAAGTTCTATGGCAAAAGCTCTGGTCGGTTGTGGCAGGAACGTAAGGTCGCAAAGATCGACCGTAAGTTCGAGAAGTGGGGCAAGAAATCCCAGAAGCGCTGGAACGCACTCAAGCGTGAGTTCCTCGATCTCGAGTGACCATCATCGATCGCTGGCGGCGATCATCGCGCGGTATTACCCAGAGTGTCACCTGCCCGTCACGCTTCAAGCGCAGCACTCAGGCCATGGATCGCGTCGGTCGGTGCGCCTCGTCGCTACGCCGACACCCTCACAACACCCGGCGCGTCACGCGTCGCCGTTCGTCGGTTGCGACGACGAGCGACTTGCTGGAGCAGCGAAGTAGAAGTTAACGAGTGAACGCGGCGGCGGCGCTGAAATCAAACTGCCGACGACGCAGCTAACGACTGAGGCAACGAAACCCCAGACGACGGGGGCGAAGCCGCCGAGATTCTGAGGGCTGTATCCCGCCCAGCTCAGAGCGAAAAACGCGAAGCAGACGCCACCACCAATGATCATGCCGCACAGCGCCCCAACCCGATTCATCCGCTTCCAATAGAGCCCGAAAAAGATCGGGAAAAGAAATGTCGAACTGAGCACGGAACTCGTCGTGATGATGATGTACTGAAGAAAACGCGGCGGATTCAGCGCCCCGAAGAAGACAACCACGCCGATGAACAGCGTCGTCAAATAGCTCAGGCGGCGCAGCGTCTGCGGCGAAGCGTGCGGATTGATGCTCCGCTGATAGATGTCGCGCACCAGACCAGAAGCGATCGCGAGCAGGAAGCTGTCGACCGTTGACATGATGGCCGCGAACGGAGCAGCCATGATCACGCCGCCAAGCCAGCCGGGAACAACCTCGAGCACCATCGCGGCCATGGCCTCGTCGGGGCGCTCGAGCGGTTCGAGGATGTATCGCGAGCAGACAAAGATGATCACTAGAGGAATATAGATGAGCGTGTAGTAGATCGAGACGCTGAAGACCGCACGCCGCAGGACTTGGGTGTTCGAAAACGCCATCAATCGCACCATCGTCGTCGGCTGACCCGTGCCCGAGATCGCCCACATGACGAAAAACGAGATGGCGATTGAAAACGGCAGGAAACCTAGCTCGCCGCCGAAGCCAGGAGCCGAAACGAACGAGTGTTCTGGCTTGGAAACGATCGCCGTCACGCGCACGGCGCTCAACGTTGACTGTTCAGCAGCGCCTTCCCGCGGCGGCAACAGGACAATCTTGGCGGCGGCTGGCAGCGATTGGGGAAACGCTGCCGGATCGGTAAACGTCGGCAGGATGCGAACGTCGACGTCAACCTCAACGACGTTCGCCGACTCCGGATCTTCGCCCCACTCGAACATCGCGGGTTTCTCGAGGCGCAGGGCCCAGCGCTGTTCACTGCCTCCAGCACTCGGGACTCGGACGTCGAGACGCGACGCCGCGGGCACTCTCAGGAAGTTCTCTTCGCCCGAACCCTGACTACGATCATACGCGAGGCTTGCGATCGCGAAACGATGCCGTGCGAGATCACGGGTGACTCCTTCGAGACCGTTATCGAGCCTCCCCAGCGTGCAGCCGAGAAGGATCAGAACACCGAAGAACATGACAATGCCTTGGAGCACGTCCGTCCACACGACCGCACGAAAGCCGCCGTACACTGTGTAGCCAACAACGGCTACGGCGAAGATAAGGAGTGCCAGGCAGTAGCTACCTTCCGGTCTTTCGCCGACGAAGGAAAAAACGGCCGGCATCCACTCGAGACCTGACGCGGCTCTTTTGTAGAGTTCTACGTCGCCAACGAGCTTTTCGATGATGACCGCGCCAGCCTTGAACTGCGCTACCAAGTTGAAGGCGAGAAACGCGACCAGAAAGAGGCTCGACAGGATTCCGAGCGCGGGGCTTTGGAACCGGTCGCGCAGCAGATCGGGAACCGTGATCGCCCCCGTCTTGCGCGCCATGTGATTGATCCGTTTGCCGAGCATTCCCATGGCGCAGATAGGTACGACCATGTAGCTCGAGATCCAAAGCGCCAAAACCCAACCATGTGTGTGGATCAGCGCCGGGAAGCCGGTGAAGCTGCCGCCGCTGGCACTGGTGGCGGCGTAGCTCATCGCCAGTGCCCAAACGCCGAGTCCACGGCTGCCGATAAAATACTCCTTCAGGAAGGACTTCTTCTGCAGGAGTTGGTGCGACAGAATCGCCAGCACAAAAACGGCTAGGGTGTAACACAAGAAACTGATCGCAGCTTCGCCGTGCTCAAACATCATCACCCTCGCTTGCAGCTGGGTGAGCGTTTTCGTCCCCTTCGTCGCCGAGCGGATCATCTTTCATGACGACGAAAGCGAACCAACACGAGACGGGAATGGCGGCGACCCACGGCACGAACACACCCCAAAAGACCCAGTCGGGGACGCCGAAAACCGTGCCGATCGTGGCCGGGTCGCAAACATACCCGTTCAAGTAACAGTAGGTCAGAGTATAGATCCCGAAAACGGCCCAGATAACGAGTGTGGTGATCGCTTCACGTCGACCGTTGAGGTAGACGGGATCATCAGGGCGTTCGGCTTCGTCTTCCTGTTGGCGCATCATGGAACCTTAGATTAAACCGAGGTACGGCACGAGAGAAAAGCCCCTACCTCAGTTTCTGACCCCAACGCCAGCAAGAAGGAACGCGCAAGAGCGGCGAAGAGCCCTTCAGTAGCGACCTTTCGAGACGCGGTGGCTCGCGTAGTTCACCATGTGCGAGGATGCCGACGCGGCTCGAACGTCGCCAACGGCGTGCGATTCACGGAGTCAAGAGCGTTTCTTGCCGTCATTTCTCGCCGGCGCGGGGGCCAGAAACCGGACAGCACAAAAGCGGGCTCAAGTCGGAGATCCCCAGCGCTCGAAATGAAGGAAGCGCGTACTCGACAGTCAACGACGGGTGGAGTTCCCAAAAAGCCCTCTGGGACCGTCGAGATCTGCGGTCTGCGGCGTTATTCTACAACCAAGACAAGACCTCAATCCGATCGACACGTCGGTCCTCCACCCAACCGGAAGAGGTGAGAATGAGTCCTGAAACGACCCAAGCCCCCGCCGAAGAAGAGCTGAAAATCGACACCTCCAACATGACCGAGGGCAAGCGTCAGGCGCTCGAGGTCACCGAAGCCGCTCGTGAATCAGAGTGGGCGTTTCCGAGTTTCGCCCTAGAGCTCTTCATGGGCCGATTCCGTGACGATCTCGTCCTGCCCTACCCGCTGCAGGACGCAGAGGATGCGAAGCTCGGTGACGAATTCGTCGCTGAGCTCCGAAAGATTCTCGAACAGAAGATTGACCCCGACGAGGTCGATGCGACCGGCGAGATTCCGCAGGAGGCAATCGACGCTCTCGCGAAGCTCGGCGCGTTCGGCATCAAGATCCCGAAAGAGTACGGCGGCCTCGGACTTTCGCAGACCAACTATAGCCGTGGAGCCATGTTCGCGGCGAGCTACTGTGGCAACACGGGTGCCTTGATGTCCGCACATCAGAGTATCGGCGTTCCCCAGCCGCTCAAGCTTTTCGGCACGGACGACCAAAAGAAACGCTTCTTTCCCCGCCTCGCCAAGGGCGAGATCTCCGCGTTTGCACTGACCGAGGACGAAGTGGGGTCGGATCCGGCGAACATGTCGACTCACGCCGAGCCGACCGAGGACGGCGAACACTTTGTCCTCAACGGGGAGAAACTGTGGTGCACGAACGGTCTGAAAGCGGGCCTGTTCGTCGTCATGGCAAAGACGCCACCGAAGATTGTTCGCGGCAAGGAACGCAAGCAGATCACGGCATTCATCGTCGAGCGCGACATGCCAGGCGTCGAAATCGTCACGCGCTGCCGTTTCATGGGGCTCAAGGCGCTTTACAATGGCATCATCCGCTTTACGAACGTCAAAGTGCCACGCGAGAACATCATTTTCGCCGAAGGGAAAGGGCTTCGCGTCGCGCTGACGACTCTGAACACCGGACGTCTCACCCTACCTGCGGCGTGCACTGGCGCGAGCAAGGTGTGCCTGCGCATCGCGCGCGAATTTGCCAAAGAACGCGAGCAATGGGGCGCGAACATCGGCAAACATGATGCCATCGCCCAGAAGGTGGCGTTCATCGCCTCACATACCTTCGCTCAGGAGGCGATCTCGCTCTACACCGCCGCGCTGGTCGATCGCGGACAAGCTGACATTCGTCTCGAGGCGGCGATGTGCAAGATGTTCTGCTCCGAAGTCTCTTGGGACATCATCAACGAAACTGTGCAGATTCGTAGCGGCCGCGGCTATGAGACAGCTCAGTCGCTGCGCGCTCGTGGGGAAAAAGGCGTTCCGATCGAGCGCTTCATGCGCGACTGCCGCATCAATATGATCTTCGAAGGCACCAGCGAAATCATGCGGCTTTTCCTCGCACGCGAGGCACTGGATCCCCACTTGCGGCGTGCTGGAGACTTGCTCAATCCACGCGCTCCAATACTCAAAAGGATCGCAAGCTTTTTCAAGGCCGGACTCCACTATGCACACTGGTACCCGAGCCTCTGGAATCCGTTGAGTCGTGGCTTCCACGCGCATCGGGCGCTAGCGCCGCATCTCAAGTACATTGACAAGACGACCCGTCGCTTGGCGCGAAGCCTCTTTCACGCTATGAACGTGCACCAGGCAGGACTCGAGAAGCGCCAATCTTTGCTGGCGCGCTACGTCGAGATCGGCACCGAGCTGTTCGCGATGGCAGCCTCTTGCTCGCGTGCCGACGCGCTCGACCGTGCCGACGCCAAGGCAAACGAAGGAGTCATCGACCTCGCGGCCTTGTTTTGCGAGCACGCCAAACAGCGCATTGAGGCCAACTTCAAGGGTGTGCGGAAGAACTCGGATCGCGCCGGCTACAAACTGGCGCAGCGGATCACTGAAGGTGAGTTCGCTTGGCTCGAGAAAGGCGGCAGCGACATCGATTTCAAGTGATTCGTTACCGAGACGGAAAGAACGGGTCAGGGGGTCCGTCGTAAGTGCGGCCCCCGCCACCTCGACTGTCGACGCGCGAAGGCGACGCCCGCTGAGGTGTGCACACCGCCGTCGCCGGAACCCCCAGGCACCGCTTGAGAAGTCGAAGTTTCGCGGCTACAGTCGAGGCATGGTCTTCTTAGCAGCCAGTCTCTCTAACGTCTCGAGTCCGCGCCGCGACCAAAGGACTCTGTCGCATGGACTGCGCCACTGCCGTCATCCATTAGGGACCAATAGCGGCAGCGTCTTCCCCAAAAGAAATCACCGTTTGCCAGCTTTCCTTTCCAGCGCTTTCCTCTTCGCCGCGGCGTTCCTTCTACAGTCGCCCGGCAAACTCGCGGCACACGATTGGCCGCAGCATCTCGGCCCACTGCGAAACTCCACCTACACGGGGAAGGATGTCGCCGCTACTTGGACTGAAGGCGGTCCGAAGACTGTTTGGAAGCACGCGATCGGCGAAGGTTACAGCGCTCCAGTTGTCGCCGGCGATACGCTCCTTGTCTTTCACCGGCGCGACGATCAAGAAGAGATTCTGGCGCTCGACGCTGGCTCCGGGGAGGAGCGATGGAGCTTCGCCTATGCGTCGAACTACAAGGATCGCTACGGATTCAACAACGGCCCACGCGCAACACCGACCGTGGATGCAGGGAGAGTTTATGCTCTCGGCGCTGGAGGCATTCTTCACGCGGTTGACACCAAGGATGGCCGGAAGCTGTGGAGAGTCGACGTTCACGGGAAATTTAACGTTCCGCAAGGATTTTTCGGTGCGGCGTGTTCTCCGCTGGTTGAGAAGGATCTGGTTCTACTCAACGCTGGCGGAGACGACGGCAACAGCATCGTGGCACTCGATAGCGCAACGGGCGAACTGCGATGGAAAGCCGGCGATCACGAGGCCAGCTACTCGTCACCGGTCGGCGCAACCATCGCTGGGGAGCGTCATGTCTTCTTCTTTACGCGGCACGGACTTGTCGACGTCGACCCGACCGATGGCCGAATCCGCGATCAGTTCAAGTGGCGAGCACGCCTCCATGCCTCGGTCAACGCCGCAACGCCCATCGTCGTCGCTGATCACGTATTCATCTCGGCCAGCTACCGAACTGGAGGAGTGGTCTCGCGTGTCACCGCCTCCGGGCTCGAGAAGGTCTGGTCCGGCGACGAAATCCTCTCGAATCATTATCTTACAAGCGTAGCTAGAGACGGCTTTCTCTATGGTCTCGACGGCCGACAGGAGTCGACGCCCCGTTTGCGGTGCGTCGAGTTCGCGACGGGCGAGGTCCGCTGGACAGCCGATCGTTTTGGCAGCGGCAGTGTGACGCTCGCTGGGAGCGATCTCCTCTTCGTCATGGAGAGTGGAGAGCTGCGCCGCGTTGCCGCAGATCCGGCAGGCTACAACCTCAAACAGAGCGCAAAGATTCTGCCCGGCGAGGTTCGAGCCTACACGGCGCTCGCATATGGGCGCCTGTACGCGCGCGACGGTTCACGCCTTGTTTGCGTCGATCTCCGTCGCGAAACGAGCCCATGAAGCAGACCGAAGCCAACGCCTTACAGAACTCGACGCCTATGAGCGACCTCAGCAGACGATCTCCCCTGAAGAACAACCGTCCCGCGCCAGAGGTCAAGCTCTGATCAACTTCGAAGACGTCAGCACTCTCATCGTCCTGATGATTGGAGCGGCACTTCTCGTACGTGTCCTACAGAGACGGCGAGGGCGGCGCGTCGACGTACCCGCTTTGATCGTGGTGGCCGTCGCGATCGCAGCCCTGACCCTCTTTGGCAACAGTGCACTGCCGATCGTCTTCGCCGCGTGGGTTGTCCTCATTCTCTTTCCGGCGCTCGTGCTGCGGCGAGTTTCACGGCACCTCAACGCCCAGGAGTATGGCAAAGCCGGCAGGCTTCTCGATCTTCTCATTCGGATCAGGCTGGCGCGAGGTCTGGAGCAACAGCGAGAGATCTTTCGAGGTGCCGAGCTCGCGAAAGCGGGGAAACCGGAACAGGCGATCGAACATTTGAAGCGCCTCGAGACACTCGACCACCCGTCTGCTCTCTCGGCGCGCCTTCAGCGCCTTCGGCTCGAGCAGAAGTGGGATGAGATCCTCGCGCTGCTCGAAACGCAGCTCAACGAGAGACAGGGTCGCGAAGACCCAGTAGCCCTAACGCTGTTCTTGCGATCCCTCGGGGAAACTGGAAACACGGAGCGCCTCATCCGCGAGTTTGCGCACTATCGCCAGACAATCACGAACTTTCGTGTGAATCGAGAGACGCGCGGCGCCGCGTATCTATTCCTCTTTGCGTTTTGTGGCCGTCCGCAGGCGGTACAGCGGCTGCTGCAAACCGTCCTCATGGACTACCCAGCGCTCTCCAAAGATTTCTGGCTGGCTACCGCAAAGCTTACGGGCGGTCACCGAGATGGCGTCGTCGATCTATCCAGTCTTCTCGCCACGGCCGATCCCCTCAACCGCACCGCGATCGAAGACCGTATCGCTCAGGCGGAAGACTCCCACGGCGTGGAGCTATCGGCCGAGTTAGCGGCGATCGTCGACGGCGCCGATGCCGACCAGCTCCGAGAGGACCGCTCGACACTTCTCGCCTCGTACCTTCGGCACCACGCGTGGGTGACAAACGCGATCTTGACGCTGAATCTCCTGGTTTTCTCGGCCGAGATTGTCGTCAGCGCTCTCACCAACATCGAGACGCTAAAACAGCTTGCGCCCCTCGAGTTGATCGCGGCGGTGTTCGGTCGCGGCAGCACCGACATTCAAACGCTCGAGCGACTCGGTGCGCTCGACACAGCCGCCGTTAGGGCCGGGGAAATTTGGCGCCTCTTCACGTTTGTTTTTCTGCACTATGGTCTGTTTCACATCGCCAGCAACATGCTCGCACTCTGGGCGATCGGCCCGTTCGTCGAGAAACGGCTCGGCAGACTGTCGTTTTTCTCCCTCTACATGTTGGCGGGCACCGGGTCGGGGGTGGTCTGGTTCCTCCTCCAGTCCGATCGCATACTAGTAGGCGCATCCGGTGCGATCTTCAGCCTGGTCGGCGCCGCGGGTGCCCTGCTCTTGAAAACGTGGCTCGCCGAAAAGTCACGACTCGCACGCACCAATTTCATCTTGATCGTCGTTGTCGTCGCATTCCAATGTCTCTTCGACGTCACGCACCGGGCGGTCAGCGGCGAAGCCCACTTGAGCGGCCTCGCGATCGGATTCGTTTTCGGCCTCCTCAATCGCAGTCGTCACGCAGGAGTACCGGCGTCCAATCGGCGCTGAAAACCGTCAGCTTGCAGGAGTGCCGAGTTCTGTGGCTTCTTTCTCAGGCTCTAGAATCTCTATGCGCTGACCACAGCTGCGACACTTGAGAAACCGCGCCGAGAGGCTGGGACTGACTTGCATGGTCCGACTACACGGGCAACGAAACGACTCCCACGCTTGCCCTTGGCGGCGATACTGAAACGGAACATCCCCAGGTCCGGATGCGGAAGAAGTCTTCTCGTTGGCGCAACCATCAGCATCTTTTGGAGATCCATCGTCGGACGCCTCGTCGCTCTTGGCCGCTTCTGCCGTCGGAACCGCATGGCCACAGCCACACCGCGGACAAGTGACCGCATCCTTGTCATACTCTGGAGGCAGCTTCATCTTCATGCCACAAGCACATGCGATGAGAAGGAAGTCAGCAAGTCGGTCGACAATGTTGACGACTTCGCTCATCCGTTCGATCAGCTCCTCGCGCTGCTCCTTCTGCGGTTTCGACGCCGCACGAGCCTTCATGCTCTTCTCGCCGCTCAGTGCGCGGAGCCCGAGGCACCTCGTGCCACTCCCGCTAACGCTGCGAAACGCCGATTCGTAGTCAACGTAACCCGCACGTCCTCCCATGCTCCGTAGGATCTTGATTCTCTGGTCGGTCGGCGGGTGCGTCGACAAGGCTCGCGACCCCGTGGCGCGACACTCGAGCGGGTTGACGATGTAGAGAGGCGCGACAGCCTTGCTGATATCCTTCGCTCGCCCGGCGCCTGCAGCGATTTTCTCAAGAGCAGAAGCGAGACCATCCGGGTAGCGTGTGAAACGCGCAGCGGAAGCGTCGGCCAGGAATTCGCGTTTGCGCGAGCACGCGAAGAAAAGAAGACGCGCGAAGATAGGCGCAAGGATTGCTGCGATGACAGCAACGACCACCATCGCCATTTGAGACTTGCCGTTGCCACGAGAAAGGCGGCGACGCGATCCGCTGAATAGCGTGTACTTGAGAAACGCGTCCGACAGGAGGACGATCGATCCCAGCAGAACACTCGCATGGGTCATGAACCGTACGTCTTGATTCTTGATGTGGCCGATCTCGTGAGCGACGACCCCTTGCAGCTCGTCGCGGTCAAGAATCTTCAGAAGGCCTGTCGTCACAGCTACCACTGAATTCTCAGGGGATCGACCGGTTGCGAAGGCATTCGGTGCGTTTTGATCGACGATATACACCTTGGGCATGCGCGGCAAACCCGCAGCAATCGTCATTTCTTCGACCGTGTTCCAAAGTCTAGGGCAATCCGCCTTTTCGATCGCGTGCGCACCGGCCGAGAGGAGGAGCAGTTGATCCCCCTGGTAAAAGGCTAAAACGCACAAACCACCCCACAGCGAGACCGCAACGAGTGGTCCAAAGATGAGCCCGTACTCGGGGCTCAACACGTGACCGAACAGCGCGCCGAGCCCGACCAAGATCACCCCCATCAGGCTGATCAGAATTACCGAGCGTCGTTGATTGGCTTCAATCGCATCCCACATGGGACTCCACCGACTAAGTAGATAGGACGGACGCTAGCAGCCCAGGCTCGAGCGCCCGCCTCTTTGTTCGAATCCGCATTGATGGTCTCGGAGACTTTGAACAAGAACGAAGAAGGCGACGGAGAACCGGGTAGAAAGTCTCGTTTCGCAACTCAACAGGTTCTCTACTGCGACACTTGCTCTCCGAACGTTTCTTTCCTCTTCTCGTTCGCGATGTGCTCATGAAGCATCGACTAGAAGGCAACCTTCGGAGACTCGCGCTCCTTCTGATCCTCGAGTTCGAAGAACTTTTCGTCTTTGAAACCAAAGACGCCAGCGATGATGTTCGATGGAATGCTTTGGATCTTGGTGTTGAAGCGCATGACGCTGTCGTTGAAGTGTTGCCGGGAGAAACCGATCTTGTTCTCCGTAGAAGTCAACTCTTCCTGAAGGGCGAGAAAGTTCTCGTTTGCCTGCAGGTCCGGGTAGGACTCGGCGACCATGAGAAGACGACCCAGCGCATTACCGAGAGCGCTCTCAGCTTTGGACTGATCCGCGACTCCGGTTGCCTGCGTGGCGCTGGCACGAGCCTTTATGACGTTCTCCAGGGTCTCTTTCTCGTGTGAGGCGTAACCTTTGACTGTTTCCACGAGATTGGGAATGAGGTCATGTCGACGCTTGAGTTGCACGTCAATTTGCGACCATGCGTTCTTGAGGTGGTTGCGCAGCTTGATGATCGTGTTGTAGTCAAGGACGAACCAAGCCATGAGCGCGACGACGAACGCAACGAAGACTAGAATACCGATGAGAGTTCCGTCCATTTCATTCTCCTCTGTCGTGGACTGTGAGTTCAGATCTATAGATTTCAGCGAAGAAACGAGCCACCGAAGCTTCTTCGTCTCCCGCGGCCGTCGAGATGATTTCCTTCAACTCTCCCTGGTCAAACCAGAGCCCGTGTCCATGCGGGCATCGATCGAGCTCGATCTCGGCGCCCTCATGCACGGCGATCAAGTCGAGCCGACGCTCGCAACGCGGACACTTTTTGTCCCCGCGGCGATGGCTGACTGCCGTGTCCATAGCTCGTGAGAGCTCACCTGGCTCCACTCCCGCAAGTCGCGTCATGTCCTCGAGCTCGCCGGCATCGAGCCACGTGCCCAGACAAGACGTGCAGTGATCGATCTCGATTCCTTCAAACTCGAGGGCTATCAGTGGCTTGCCGCAGCTGGGGCACATATTCCACCTCGACGATGATTCCCTACGTGGTCGTGGAGCGATGGCCGACCGCTACGCCGGCCCCGGTCATCCGCCATTACGCCAACCGTGATCTCCGGTGGCGATGCCGTGCCGCGAACCAAGGGGTTTCAAAACGAACACATTTTTTCAGGCGAACTGCATACGCTTCGAAGAGTAACATCTCCCCCGAGAATCGGGCTTCTCGGGGGATTGCTGAGGCAAAGGCATCGCGCCGGATGCCTCTTCACGAATCATTCACACAACTCGCAAAGTGCCTACAGAATGGAAGTTCGCTCGTTTGCTCGTCACGTCATCGAGTGCGACAATCTCGAAGAGAAGCTTTCGGGTCCGAAAACTCCATTGACCGATAACGACCCTGGAACCCCGCTGCGCATCGCGACGCCGGGCCGCCCGTCGAACTTGATGATTGCGAGCGCCGGACAGCGCACTAGAGTCCCATCGCTCGCCGGCATGCAGCACGTTGGACAGCGTGCGAAGATACTGCACGCTCTGGCCAATCATGAGCTTCAAGCCGCTGAGCTCTTCGCCTGGGCCTTGCTGGCCTTCCCCAGCGCGCCGGTGGAATTTCGTAGCGGGCTCGTCCGTGTGCTCTTCGACGAACAGCGACACTGCCGCATGTACATCGCGAGGCTGAATCATTTCGGCCGACACCTTGGCGACTACCCTGTCACGGGATATTTTTGGAACAAGATCGAACACGTCCACACGCCGATCGAATTTGTCTGCGCGATGTCTCTAACGTTCGAAAACGCGAATTTGGACCACAGCCTTGAGTACGCCGCCGCGGCTGAGGAGGCCGACGATGCTGGATCGTCTGCTCTCTTTCAGCAGATTCATGCAGACGAAATCGAACACGTACGCTTCGGGTGGACGTGGCTTCTGAGACTCAAGGACAGAGACCGGTCTCCATTGGACACCTACAAGGAAAACGTAGCCTGGCCACTTAGACTCTCACTGGCTCGAGGTACGACTTTCCATTCGGAGGGTCGCAGAGCCGCCGGGCTCGACGACGAGTTCGTCGAAGCGCTCCGGACGTCGGACCGGAGACACGACCTCCACTCTAGCTCGAAGAAAGAGTCGCGCGAGTAGATCGTGAGCCGTCGCATCCTCGGCAACTTGGAGTTCGAAATCGAGTTGCGCACGCAGACGTCGTCGACGGCATCGAGCCTGACGAACCAGGTGAAATTGCCGCGGCACGTTGTCGACCGCATCTCGGCCTACGCGACGCTTCTTCGGGTCTTCCTCTCAAGCGACGCCGATCGCCTTTGGACCGCCGAGAAAGTCCACCCCAGCTGCGTCCTGCCGGCGCCCTCTCTGGCACGACCAATCCTCGAGTGTGAGCCGTTCGACGATCTGGTTCCGGCAGCGAAAACCACTGCGTGGGGAATGACGGCGAGAACCGCGCCGCTTTGCGGCGTCTCAAAGCATGTGGAGACGGCAAACACTGCTCCAGCGAGCAATGCCCAGGGGGACGCGACCTCTCTGGAGGCTCCCGCGGCGGCGCCGAGCGTCGGCAACTCAAGCGAGGACATCAGCAAACTCGTTTGGAACTGCCCCGCAGCACCACCGGAAGTCGTCGCGCGAGTGCAGCACCGTGGATTCGCGGTTCGCCTCGCCGACGAGTTGGGCATCGGACTGCCGGGCACGAGGCTGATTCGTACTCTCGCGGAACTCTCCAACCATCTGAAATCCGGCCCGGACAGAATCTCTCGACACCGCGAGTGGGTCGTGAAAGCAGCATTCTCCACCGCCGGCAGAGACCGACTGCGCGGGCGCGGCCACGCTCTCGAAAATGAGTCGGCGCGACGTATTGAGCGCTTGCTCGAAAACTGCGGCGAGCTCGTCTTTGAACCGTGGATGCGCCGGAGCGTCGACTTCGGCATCTGCGGAGTCGTCACCGAGAATCGCATCGAGTTGTTCAGCATTCACCGGCAAATCGTCAGTCCTCGGGGCCAACTGCAGGCGATCGAATTGGTCGCCACCAGAGACACTGAGGCGGCGTCGGAGGAGGAGCGATCGACTTTGCGCGAATCCGCCGCGACCGTCGGTCATCGACTGCACGATGCTGGCTATCGCGGCCCCTTCGGTATCGACGCGTGGCGCTACCACACCGACGACGGCTGCACTCGACTGATGCCGCTCGGAGAGATCAATGCGCGCCTGACGTTCGGATGCGTTGCACGCGCATTTGCACAGAAGTACGCTCCGGACGGAGTCGACAGCGTCCGGCTCGCCTTCGGAAAGGAGGTGGGAGCGCCAGTTTCTCGCCGGGTTATTCCGCTCCTGGCTCCCAAAAAAACGTGCGCCGCAGCGGCCTGGCTCGAAATCTGCCGTGCGGGACGATAGGCGTGCACGTTTGCGCGTTCCGGAAACCCATCCTATCCTTCTGACGTCGGCTCGAATGCGCCGTGCGTGAGGAGGTGTGATGCGCAGTTGTCGCCGCGATGTTCTTTGCGCCACCGTTTTGACTCTTGCAGTGGCAGGCTGTAGCGGCGGGGGCGGAGGAGACAACGGCCCCGTTACCTCAACGCCAGAATTGGGGCAATACGCCGGCACTGTCGTCGACGGCGACGGCGACCCGATTCCGGGCGCCCACGTATCGATCGACGGAATCGAGTCGACGACGGTCACAGATGCATCTGGCAAGTTCTTTGTGAACGACCCCAGCCTGGCGACAGAATCGGGCGCTGAGGCGAGCTCATTCCACGCAGCGCGAGCGGTGGCGACGCGGAGCATCAGCGTCGTTGCGCCAGGATACGACCCGATTGAGTTGCCGCTAGATGTCGCAAGCGGTGAACGTTTCAACGTCGAGCTTCTCGAGTCATCCTTGGATCCCACTCTCACGGTGACCGCGCCCGAAAGCGGCAAGCTCCACTCCGTTTCCGCATCGTGCGCGACGCCAAGTGTTCTCGTGGAGGGCTACGCGCGGCTCGCGAACACCGCGAGTTACCAGCTCGATTTGGTTGTCGTCTTAGACCGCTCCGGAAGTACCTCTCGAGATGCTTTCGACGTCGATCAAGACGGTCAGATAGATTCAGTGCTAGAAGCAGAAATCGAGGCAACGCACTGCCTCCTTTCCAATCTGGATCCAAGCGCAACTCGAGTCGCCATCGTCCAGTTCAACGACAACGCCGACATCGTTCAGGGGTTCTCGTCTGACAAGGACGACTGGCTCGCTGCCCTCGGCAACCTTGGCACCCCATTCGGTGGCACAAACTACGAGGCCGCTTTGGGAGTCGCACGCGGTCTGTTCGAAGATCTCGCTTTGAGTGATGCGGCCAGCGAGGTCGCTTCGGAAGATCCGGCTCCTGAGATTCCGCATCCCTACCGCACAGTCCTCTTTCTCAGCGACGGTATTCCAACGTCACACGGCATTCCACGTAATACGAGCGATTCAAATCTAACGCAGAGCAGCGCTGATCGTGAAGCGGCGGTGACCGCAGCGGAAGCCCTCGGGAGTGTAGAAGCTCAGCTCTTCGCGTTCTCGATCATTCCTGCCTCCGACACCAACCGCCCACGCACTACGCTTCCCCACTGCGTGGCGGTCTGCGGCGGCGGCCACTATGAAAACATCTCACAGATCGACCAACTACGCGACGCGATCTGCGGAAAGCCACTCGCCTCCCTTCTTAGCGTCGACATCAAGAACCTCACACTCGACACAGATCCCATCGACGTCTCGCTCTTGCCGGATGGATTCTTCTCGGCTCTTGTTCCGGTGAGTTCAAACGGAGACGTGGACGAACATGGCAACGTCATCCACAGAATCGACGTCACCCTGCGAGCATTTTCGGGGGACATTGAGCGGGTCCTCTCGGAAACGCTCGAAGTTCGAGTGATCTCGAGCGACGTTCTCCCGACGCTTACAAACGAAGAGATCGCAGAACTACAATCGGACTCTGTCACTGTGTCGCAGCGCAGCCATCTTACAGACCCGCAAGGGAAACGCATCCGAAGTAGCGAACTACATGATTTTCTCACGGGTGACTACGAAGATGGAGTCGAAGTGCATGGACTCGATGGCATTTCCGGCAACTCGTTCGAAGTCGAGTTCGTGTTCAAAGAAGCGTGCTACTCGAGTGACGTAGGGTATTTTACGTTTCCAGCGGAATCACCGCCGGCGAGCGCTGCAGAAGCTCTGCTTTCCCTGTCTGCGACAAACGTTTTCACAAATACGAAAGACCTTGGCAGTGGTCCTGGGTGTGACCGCGACGAGATCGCCCCCGGCGAAAGCGTATTCAACGTCACGCCGCCGAGCGGTCACGCGGTCGCGTTTTTCATCGTCCCGAATCGCTCCCTCGCACAGTACCAAACGAATCCAGCACACCCTCTCCAGCCGCTGTTCACTCTTCGCTCCCTGAATCCGGGTGGCTTTGATCAAGCTCTCTCGTTCGTCAGCGCGCGCGGTAGAACGGCGAGCGGCGCGAGTGAAGTTGTCGTCACACCGGGTCCACTCGCAATCTTCGCCTTCGAGGACCTCTCATTGGTCAAAGGGTCAAACCATGACTTCGCCGACATTATCTTTTCGGTCAAGTCGCTGACACCGGAAATCGACGAAGCCGTCTGTCCGTAAACACTACAGGCAGACGAAACAGCCGGCGCCTCACAACTGCAGCCGAGATCTCATGCGCCTGCTGGGTGCTGAACTCACCGAAAACCTAACGACTTCATCTGGGCGAGAAGCTTCCTAACCGTTCTCGAACTATATTCATGGAAGCCCTGAATTCTCTTTGCGAGCCAACCACCCTTCTGCCGTTTGATGATCGCGAGCAACTCTTGAGCTGCTCGGTCGTACCCGATGCGCTCGTTGGCTAGATCCCGATAGATACGATCTGCCATCTTTCGTCTGCGCACCGCGTCTCCCGCATCGAAGAACGCCTCGAGCGTTGCGACGACGGAAGCGAACATCCCACTCTGCCCCGATGTCCCGCTCCCTAGAGAATCCCGCACACTGCGAATCGTCCGCTCGAAATCCGAGGCAACCAGCGACACTTGAGCATGAAAGCCCTCACTCTGTGAAGCCTTCGCGCGCTCCAGTTCGCTGAGAACATGTCGCATTCGATCCTCGCAGAGGAGCCCCCAATCGTGGAATTCGGCCAACGCATTCACCCCTCGCTGCGCCACTGCTGGATCACTACTTACCGCGTCCTGACTCGCCTTGTAGCAAGCGTCCCAAGCCTGCCATCGATAGACGAAATCCAGCCCCGTGCCCTTGATGTTTTGCATCCCGAGCACGCGATTGCGGTAGTTCGGAGGCGTCTCGCTAGCGATTCGAAAGACTAATTGATCGCCTGGTGTGTAGTAGTCTTCAACGACCACAAGCTTAGATTTGAACCACGACCAGAGCAAACGCTCGGCGTCCTGATCGACTTGTGCACGATCAGTGGTCGCCGTTTCAATTCTCTTGACGCAGTCTCGCAGTGCGTCGAGCTGCTCTGTGAGTCTCTCGAGCCAACTGATCACTGCGTCGACGTAATCCACCTTGCCGCCGGTCACCAGCCGGTCACGAAGCTCGATCGGGTGCCGCCACATGCTCTCCAGATCGCTCTTCACCTCAGCCGTCAAACGTTCCGCGGGAATCATCGCGCGCAATCGGTCGAGGACATCCTTCTCTTCACAAGGCACTCGTAAACGACGTGCCTGCTCCAAGAAGTTATTCTTAGCCATCTCATTAGACGCACCCGATGGCCACAGCGTAAACTCGGAATGGTACTGCTCCCAGGCTTCCGCGATGTAGCCAACAAGCCCGTTCAGGTTGTTGCCTATCAGAAAATGCAGGTCAGCGGAGACGTCTTCAACCAAAATGCGCGAAAAGACGCGTGAACGCGGCACACGGTCTGCGCGATTATTGACGACGGTCGTGACCCACACGCCAGGACTTTCGTAGGCGTCCTGAGTGTCAAAGGAGAGTCGCGTCCAGTTGCCGAGACACCCGTGACGCTCGTTGGCTGACATGCCATTAGTGAACTCGAGATATCGACCCTCTACGCGGGAAACGGGGTAGACCTTGAGTACGCCGAGATCGGCAACCACCCGGTCTGCCATCTCCTTGAGGGCGAAGTCCGGATCGACCCCGAGCTCCTCGGCGAGGGCCATGACGAGGGCGATGTTGTTCGGGTGCTCCTCGTACGGAAAACGAGCGAGAACGTCGTCCGTGAGTAGACCCGCCTCCAACCAGGTGACAGGCTGCACTCGGGTTTCCTGGTCCTTGGCAGCCTCCGAGAGAATCGGCAGCATAACCTCTTCAGTTGTGATGAGTGTCGATCGGCGCGGGATGAAAAGCGTCATCACCTCGGGAATATTGAAGCCTGCGGGTCCCTGAAGATCTTCATGATCGGGATAGGTGTTCGTGATCGTCGATATGTCGTCTTGCATCCAGCGCTGCTGAAGAATGCGCACATACGCGGGAGTCAAAGCCATGCATTCCCAAAGAAAAACCTCTCCTTCTAGTTGGGAAGCCAGACGTAGAAGATTGCTCTGCTCCCAAATCGTCGCTTTGTCGTAAGGTCGAAAGAGAAACAGTTCCTTCGTTTGCCCGAACGCATGCGAGTACAGAAACATCGCTTCGCACCCGGTCGTTTTCGACACCATACTATGTCCAAGTGCGCTGAAGAGTGCCGCCTTGAGTCTCTCTGTACCCGACTTGCCGCGAGTGCCCCACCCACCGACGATCAGTGGAATCCTGCTCCGACTACGACGAATTCTTACGTTCGAGAGGATGTGTTTGCCAACGAAGTAAGTTGACACCCCACCCGAGAAAAGGATGAGCTCCTGAATCGAGTTGTCGAAAACAGAAAAGAAATACTCGCGCAGTTCGGACCAGAGATCTACCAGAGGAGCGAGCGATATCGCTGGAAAGAACCTCTCTACCTTCGGGTCCACACGGGTGTCGCCACGTCCTTTGCGACCTCGATAGGGGTTGATCTGAATCGAGAATCCAAGATCCTCGAGAGACCTCACATACCCGTCCGCTTTCACCTGCGATCCTTCACGCCAATTCCGCAAACGAGCATATTCTGGATAGCGAGTAGAAAGTCGGTAGAGCGCGGCAAGGCGTCGAAGGAGCGAAGAAGGAGGCTGAACGGTAGTGATTCCCTCGCTCGTATAAATTCTGGTGGCACGGCCTCGAAACCTGTGCTGGGCTGACGCAATCACGTCATCGACAAGGGGGAGGTAGGGTCGCCAACCGCTCTCTTCCGGCAGAAAGAGTGGTTCGCCAGGCACCTTCGTTTGGGCGAGTTCTGCGAGGACGGTGGACGGAATTCGTAGCTCACCGTCAAAGTATCTCCCGACCATGTGGCTGTGCGCCTGTCTCTTGTCGGGGGACGCGTGTCGCACCTCATAGAGAAATCGCCACAAGCGAAACTGAAACAGCTGTCCGCGAGTAACACTGTATCCGTTCCAAATCCGGCGCACATCCAGTCCATGGTCGAGCGTCACGGCCGTCGCAAGTGATCGGCCAAGAGACTCTTCATCGTACGTATCGACGAGCCGCGCCGGAACTCTATGAGTTGCTCCCGTCCGAAGTCCACGCAGAGCGTCGTGGCAGATCGCACTGAGCGCCATCGCCTCCGGTTCGATCCGGGACCAGACCACGTCGCGCGCCTGCGCTGCCCAGCGCCGCACCGACACACTGTCGGCCGAAACATGCAAGCGCTCCAGATCTTCGTAGAATTCCCACCACCATTCCACAGGAAGGACACCACCGAGATCATGTGTCATATTTTGGCAAACTTGTAGAACCGTCCGCAGGACAAACTCATGTTGCTCTTCCCGGAGGGACTGTATCAATCTGCGCAGTGCCTCTTCCTGAAACGGCGCTTCAAGCACTATGTCACCAATGGCCAAGACTGCGGCAGCACGCACTTGATGGCACTTGTCGTCATGAACGAGCGGGCAAAGAATTGCAACCGAATCGACATGCGGATACTTCCCGAGAGACCGCGCGAGACCCTGTCGGACGTACGGGCTCGGGTCTTGGAGCACTTGCTCAATCGTCGTGATCAACGACGGAAGTCGACCGACATTTCGAGCCGCCATGATCGCCGCATGCTTGCGGACAAAGATATCGTCCGCCTGGTCGCCTGGGTTGTGAAGCCGCTGCCGCAGCACGCGAAAGAGAGAATCCCCCGAGACGTTTTCAAGGAGCGATAGCGCGGCGCACTGAAGCCAAACACTCTGTCGCTGGTGCATCGCTGATCGATAGATAAACTGAAGCGTCGTCTGTGCGACGCAGCCCTGTTTTTCCCCTTCAGGTAAAGCCGACAGCAGCCGCGAGAGACAACGAAACGCCGCAACGCGGACACGTGCGTCGCCGTCGTATGTCCAGAACTGCTGCAGCAATTCTTCAATACCAAGACGTTCCCAGGCATCCTTCTTCTTAGCACGATTCAGTTCCTTGTTGATTGCGATCTCACCGATCACGGCAAGTCGGTCGAGCGCGAAACAGAGCATCCGCTCGGCTTCGCCACAACGGCGCTTGAAACGATCCGTAACCGCCTCGCCATCGAAGTACCGACTCAACGCCCTCTTGTCACCGCGAAGTGTCTTGCGATCGGCACCAAGATCTCGGGAGAACTCAAGGACTTGCCGCTCACGCTCATTGAGCGTCGCGGCTCTCCCGATACGTTTCGCGAACTCATTGTAACGCCGACGGAGATCCTGAAGTGTCGTCAACGTCTCGCTGAGCTTTGCCTGCAGAAATGCGAAGAGGCTGTAGACCAGAAGTGAAGCGTCCCTAGACCCGCGCCGCAGATCTGCGACGCGTGGCCGCTTGTCGAATTCACGACAGAGTCGCTCCAAGAGCGCGCGGTTCAACTGGCGTTGGTATCGATTGAGACCACGCACCAGCAGAAGGTAAACAGGCTTGCTCTCAGTCTCTTTGCGTGGCAAGGCGATTCAAACCTCGGTCTGGAATCCGCCGCTCCCTCAGGCCGACGAAATCGACCTCCCCCGGGCGAAAATCTCGATACCCTCGACCCTTTCCGAAGTGGATCGCGAGAAAAACCATTCCGGTACTGCGATCTTCTGGGAAGTCTTGACGAAACACCCCTCCGATTTCCAGACGATGTTCAACGTTACTCCAAACATCATGAGTAGCCTGCAAGCTGACGCTGTGACGGGTCCGACTGTTGCTGCGATCTGAGTCGTCAAAGAAGTAAGTCAGCTGGTACCCCACATCGATCTGAAAGCCAGCCAAGTACTGCCCCCAGTCGACGGAGTATCGAACACTATCGGGGCGAAAGACATTGAAGTCCTCATTCGTAGTGACGGAGGCGCGCATCCGCCACTGTGTGTCGATCCAGGGACGATATGTGAATGTATCGGACAGTTTGAGTCCGTAGCGGTGGTCGTACTTGAATTCGGAAAAGACGTCCTGATCTAGGTCGCCCGGATCAAAGCGAGATTTATCAGAAAGACTCAGGTGTCGACCGAAGACTCGCACTGACGGTAACATGAACGCGTTGAGACTAAACGGCACCTGCCGAGACGCGCCCGCTTCGACCTTATAGGACCACTCGAGTGGCCCTGACGGAACTATCGGATCGCCACTCGGCCATTGGGCAAAGACCTCCCCCTGCGCACCCAACGTGACGGGCAGCCAGTCAGGCGCGTACCGGATCCTCTCCCAGGCGCCGATCGTCGGTCCTCCTCGCTCTCGGCGACGACCCAAGAGCCCCGTTTCGAAGTGAGCGGGCAGTGAATCGGCCTGCTTGCGATGAACCGCATCGAGCTCGACGAACTGCTCGGCGACGATGATGACGTCACCATCTTCCTCAAACATCCGACGCCGCTCGGCCTTGATAGCGAGGCTCAGAGTTCCGTCTTCTTGCCCTCCCAGTTCAATGCCGTCAGTGACGCTAACTTCTGACTCTGAATCAACTCCTAGCCGAAGTCTTGGATTGAGCTGAGGCGGTGGCAAGTCCTCTGGTTCCTCTTCTCGAGCAATCTCCGGTGCTTCCTGTTGCGCTGACGGCTTAGCGCTCAATTCAAACAGCCTGAACAAAGCCTCCTTCTCGTCGCCTCGCGGCCGCAGCACAATCTCTTCGATCTCTTTCGTTACGATGCGATAACTCGTCACCGTACCGCCTCCACGCTGCTCGTCGATCCGTACGCATTTAGGCCCTACGACCGTCAGCCGGATTGGGCTCTCCGTGGAAGCCACATGAAAATTGCGCGTTGGATGCTGGGACTCTGAGCCGCCGACAACGGACAGGTCATGGTCAGACGACGTCTCGATCCCGACCACCTTCACCGCGATAAACTGATTTGTCACCGGCGACACGGCACTGATGCGCACGCGATGCTCGCCCGCTGGAATCGGCAGGACGATCTCGCGTCGCGGAGTCTCTTTCGACAGATACACCTCGTGGCTCTCCCAATCGTTGAGCTCGTACCGCACCCAGGTCACTTCGACCGGTCGAAATCTTACGGCCTCAGCGGCAACGCGCAACTTCAACGAAGTTGGTTGCCGCTGTCGCACAGTGACGAGAAGAGCATCGGTGCCGAGGAGCAACGTCTCGCCTCGTTCCATCGACCGCAAGAACTGCGACCGAACCCGGAGCCCCGGCGACTCGGGTCGCCACCCATCGAGCGGGAGCGTCCTAATGCCGGCACTGCCATTCAACGTCACCACTCGCTGCCACGAATAACCGCGACGGAGTCGAGACCAAATGGAGCGAAGCCTCGGATCATCTCGTTCTCGATTCATCACCTCGAAACCCACCGCCACAGCGCCGTCCCTTAGTCTGCCGTCGTGCTCGGCAACGTATGCCAAAGAACGGAGGCGCTCTTCGGCGTCGATCTCAAGCCGTGACTGGAGACTCACGATTGTTTCCCGATGATCTCCAACACTTCGCGCCAGCAGCTCACGAACCACTCTCTCGTCCTCGGTCTCCGTGACGCCTGAAGACGCACCGAATTCCTGACGGAGATCAGAAAGGATGGGGTCCGAGTCGGTCCGGCGAGAGCGACTGACGCCAATCGGCGGGATTCGGTACAGCGCTCCGCGCACCACCTTGTCCTGTGTAATTCCTTCAACTCTTTGTCCTGTGACGATCAATTCGCCACTGTCGACAACAGCTGGGTCCGCGAGACTCAACTGCATCGCCTCGTCAGTCACACGCGGAAGAATACCAAAGCGAAGGCTCGCTTCTTCCTCGTAGACCCTGATCGCTAGCGGACTCGTGCTTCCAATTTCAAAGGTGTGCAAGCCGGAATCGACGACGAATACGAACTCTTGTTCGAGTCCTGGGCGCACTTCGGGTTGGCCTGGAAGTCGCGTCGAATCACTTGGCCTGGTCACGTTCAACGGGAAGACTCGCCGCTTCGATCCGTCGTCCACTGTGAGCCAACTATCCTCCGCATCGGTTCGTTCGACTCCGTACAATCGTCGCGACCGGACCCTCAGGCGTGTCGGGCCGAACACTTGCAACTTGACCTTCCTGTCCGAGTCAGCGACGAACCAGAGCGTTCGGACGCGCTGGTCCAGAGTTTCGATAACACAACTGGAGGCGAACTCGGCAATCAAGTCACTGGCGCTGCGCCAACGTCGAGGACCCGGACGACTGGCTTCGAGTTTCAACCATTGCCCCACTCCACGGACACGTGTCTCCAAATCGGTGGCGTTGAGGCTGCGTCTGACAGCGAGAGCAGAGCTCACGAAGCTCGCCAACTCTTGCCCACGCGGACCTCCCTGATTTAGGCGGTCGATCGCACCCTCGTACGCCCCCTGCGTGGCGAGTCTGATTCCCCGCCAATACGATGCGCTCTCGCTTTCAAGCAGGGGTAGAAATGCCTCGAAGGTGTCCCACCACTGTTCTTCGTAGGCAGACCTCAGTAAGATTTCGACGGGCTGCTTCCATGCGGGGAGAATTAGGCCGAGCGACAGCGCTCGTCGAGTCGCTCCGCGCTCGGCGCTCAATTCGACCATTCGTGAGACGAGATCGGTGTCACTACTTCGGCACAGAAAGGAGGCGATCAGTCGATGCTCTTTTCGCACGTTCCCGGATGCCCGGACGTGGTCAAGCAAGCGGTTCCTCACCGCGTCACGCAGCACGAAATCTCGTGACGATTGTACGATTCCTAGCATCTGCTCTTCCGCGAACCAATGTTCTCCCAATTCCAAAAGACATCTCAGCCGTGCCAGGTCGATTCGTCGCCGACGCACGGGGTCGGCCTGCCGGAACGCATCGGTCCAATGCTCGAGTGCTCGCAGCCAGTCCCCAGTCTGCTCCGCAGCCATCGCGTTAGACTCGATCTCCTCGGAGCTCGAATGGTCGATGTCCGAAAAGACGTACTTCCTCGGTGGATTGACGTGGACGCCCCCGACGTCGTCGTCGCAGCTTGCGTCAATCCAAGCAAGAACTTCGTTCAAGGCACCGGCTGAAGCAGTTGACTCGTCTGAGATGTTCCTTTCGCGCGCCGCCCACAAACGCTGCAGATACGGCAGCAAGCTCTCCCCTGGCGGGGCATTCCTTCTCCACTTCTCCAGCTCGTCAAGAAACTCCGACTCTGTTGGCACGATGGGTGCCCCAGATCGTGACTGCACGGAGACGGCGACTGGAGCAGCGCCTTCGTCTCGCCACAACTTGATCGTTCGCACGCCTGCGACGCAGAAATACTCGCCGTGCCACACCTCGACGAAAGCGTGTGGACGCTGGTACTGACTGAGCGCAGCGTGGATATCGAGCGGATTCCACCGACCATTGCCATGCACGACGAGGGACGCCGCTGCGTCAAATGACGTCGACGTCCGCTGCCACCTCGCCGGCAAGCGAGTGGAGCAGCGAATGAGCACGGGAGGTTGGTCATCCGCCTGTAGCCAGAACTCCGCGCCTTGAGACTCCTGTCGGGCTACTAAGCGCAGCCAAACCCCTGTATCACGAGCACCGACATGATACTCGTCCGCCCTGGCTTGAGTCTCGGGGACAACGGCAAAAGCTCCGCTCCCAAGACTTGTGAGTGCCGCGGCGAACTGCTCTTTGGCGACTTTGGTAGACGTCGATTCGTCACCCGCGGGGCGCGCGTTTCGGATCACGTACGAGCGCCAGTCGATCTGTCGTCCCGCAGCCATGTGACGCGGCAAATGATGACGCCGCCTTGTCAGCCGTTCATACCAGGAACGTGCCAGACGACGACTGTCCGCGTCAACGGCAAAGGAGGTCGCCATCGCCCTGAAGTACGCTGCGGCAATCTGTAGGTCCGCCGGCTCAGCCCCACGGATCGCCTCGAAAACCGTCGCCGGGACACTCGCAAACCGAAAGCTCTCGCTGATGCTGCCAACGGACTCAACAGAAGGGGCGTCCCCAAGGGACAACGACGTGAGATCGGAAGGTCGACTGTGCTGCGACCGGTTCGCCGCAGCGAAATAGACCGAATCGTCAGACCGAAACAATCGACACCAGACGTTTCGACTCGCTCTCAGCGTGATCTCTCGAACCGAGGAGTTCACAAGAAATCGAGTGACCTTTGACGTGCCGACGCAGACAGGACGACCGTCAACCCACGTGGGAACCGAGTCAGGGACAGTCTGCACTTCGAACCCGTTGGGATCTTCAGCACCTTCGATGGAAATGCGGTAGGACTGTTGGCGACTCGACTCAGATTGCGGAAACTCGAAACGCGTGAGCAGACTCAGCTCTCCACCACCTTGCACCCTCACACGAATCGGCTTACCTGGACCAAGACGCCAATACCGTCGACCGATCAGCTCTCCTTCGCGACGCAGGCGCACCGGGTCGCTACCGAGCGTCGACGATCCCATAGCAAGCTGTCGAGTGAAAGTGGTATCCGCGCGTCCTACAAACACAGCGACATTTCGACTCTTGTTGTCCGTACTCCTCAACCTGAAGAGATGACTGCCAAAGCGTCGAGTCGGAAAGAACCACGAGCCATCGTCACCTTGCACGCCTGCTTGCGGGATCTCCATCCCTGAGCCACCATCGATCGTGACTTCGATGTGCGATCGTTGCGTGATACCTGGGAAAACCACACGTAACAGCCGGTCGATCGGGACATGAAGGACGACGACCTCATGTGGGCGCAGGCGGAACACGTGAAATCGCAGCGAAGCGTCCCACTTCGGAGAGGGCCCTCCAACCAGCCACGGCGCACCCTCGACGTTGTCCCACCGTGTAGGAAATCGAGACGTATCCAAACCGTCTCCGATACGGATGGAGTCATCGCCATAGAGGCGCGCAAGCGCAATCAAGCAGAAGAGTGCGATACCCCCGCTGCCACGCCTCACCTTGCGACCTCCATGAGGCATCGCGCGAAACACTCGAGGAGTGCGTCGTCTGTGATCAAGCGTTTCCGGGCGTTCGGACTCATCTCGACGTGGACAAAACCTGTTCCGACGCTCCGGAGCAGTCGCCCTTGAACGTTGCGCGTCCCTCCAAGTTCCTCAACGTCGACGGGAAAGACAGCGGTGCGCAGCCGCACTTTCTCTCCGAAGCAGGCTTTCACTCCAAGCAGATCCTCATGTCCAGAGCGCGTTCCTCGGCTCAAAATCAACTCATACTGTTTCGCTTCGACCGTTGAACGCTGGCTGGGACTGAATCCATGCAATTGCACCACCGTGCCTCTCCGGTAGGCGCGTGCAAAGGCTCTTGTCAACGCCTGCCAGTACGTTGCGTCGAGACGGCACAGATCCGCCACGCGCTGTGACCCGACAACGCGCGCATCTCTCCGACACGTATTCCAAGCTGCGACCGCACAGCGAGTACGAAGAAACATCCGTGTCGCGACTTCGTCGGTGCGAAGATCAAAAAACGCGTGAGGCGCCTGCAAGAAAACCGGCTCAGTTGCCGTGCTGCGAAAAACAAAGAGGCCACGACCCTCTCGACGACTCTCGTCTTCTTCGACGACTAGAAAACCTTCGCCGTGTTGCTGAACTCTCATGATGTTCAGGTCGAGTTCCGCGCAAAGACGACTAACTTGAGCGCTCCAACCTTGGCTCAGTATTGAATGAAAGAGCAGCTCCGCTTTCGCCAATTCTGGACGCTCGACACGACGTAGCATCGGTGCCTCGGCGCGACGTTTGACGAGGTCACCAATCTCGGCATCAGAACTCGACGATTCAACAGCGACGCCAATCAACAGAACCGCCGCCACGAGTGCAAGAGAGCACTGTCGCGAGCTGCGTCTCGCTTCGGTGAGCACACGAGAGGCTCTCATCGTGCCCCCCCCGTCGACCGGTCACGGCGAGTTCGCACACTGCTTCCCTGCGAATTCCTCTCGACCAGATGTCGAGCTCCGAACCAAGATGGTTCTCCTTCGACGACGCTAACCTGGACGTCGTAACTTCCAGGAGGGACATCATCTCCAAGCGACACGGTGAAACTTTGAGCTGCAAACTCCTCGCCCTCATCCGTCTCGATGCCGAGAGCGCCCGCCTCCGCCCCGAACCCAAGGGTCACGACTCGTTCTTTCGCCGTCCATGAACCCCAGGCTGAAGGTGAAGTCCTCTGAAAGCCTTGGATGGATACCCGTACGACCAACGGCGATCCGACGTCAAGTGATTGCAACGCGGAGAATCTAATACGTTCAGTTCCCGCCGTCCGTTTCGCCACCCGATAGCCAAGTGGGCTGGAAGGACCCAAACGATAAACGCGTCGTTTTCTCCAGACGTCTGCGTCAGGGTCGACACAACCGCGCATAAAAACTCGACCTCCACCGCTGCAATCGACACGCAACGATGCCGATCCGCGCGAGACTTCTTCCAACGTAAAATAGGAGCTACGCGTCAGCGTGACTGCCTGCTTGACTGACTCCCCGTGCAGCAGAACCTCTATGATGCCCGCAGTGGCACGCGGGCGAATCACGAGGATTTCGAGGGGCGGCGGATGACGTGCGTCCTGACAAACGATCTCCCGCTCGTCCCCGCACGTCAGTTCGTAGAAACGGTAAAGATCCAACGGACCGGATGACGCCGGTTTGGACCTCACAAGTACATCGGTCCCAGTTGCGATCGTAGTTGGGTGGAGCGTCTTCGATTGGTAAGATACTGTTGTATCGACAACGTCCGACTTCGGTCGTGGGCGCACCGTGACGAAGACTTCTCGACCTCGCTTGATGAGATCGCCAGCGTTCGAGGGATAGATCGAAAACCAATTGCGGCCGACGCCCAGCGACGACCCCGTCTGTACGTCCTCGTGAATCGGTTTAGGCACGGTTCTGCGTAACGGCAGGTCATTGGGTCGTGTCGCAACAGACACGAGCAACCCATCGACCGGGCTTGATAGGCGCACGAAGTGACAACCATGCGGGACGGTCAAGTAGTGAATTGAACGATCGCTGACTGGTATCCACTCGCCACCGATTTTCACACTTGCGTACTTGCTGATCGCGCCGCTGTGTATGAGCGAACCACGCCCCATGACGCGACGATCGAGGGCGATCAGCTCGTAGTTGACAGCGACCACTTCGCGAAGTGCCGAGGACTCTTCCGAACGCAGAACCCGAAGATGTATGCGAAACGGCGTCGAGTCTCTCCAGTGCAGAACAGTGTCAAACTCAAGAGGGACGTTGCCGAGGGGACGGTAGGCTCGCACTCGTTCCCGCTCTGGGAAGAGAACTCTCCTCTCCTTTCCCGACAACGCCTGAACTTGTAGGCCAAACACATGATTTCCGCGGAGCTCCAAAGTCGACCCTCTGACTCGTCGCTCAATGCGGATCGGTGAGCTGACGATTTCGATCTCTTCTTCCACAATTTCGTCATTGTCGACATCCCTCCATCGGCACCAAAGTCTCGGCTGCTCCGGACTGCTCTCCTCCCCAACTCGCACCGACATGACGAGAGACTCGGATTGAGGAGGAATCCTTATGACTTCGACGATCTCTGGCTGGAGATGCACGAATGAAGAGCTGTCCGCTAAGTCTTGGTCATCCTCGGCCGAACGATAGACGACCGTAAACAACCTCTCGCGGACGGCCGAAGCGGCGTCGTCAATCGGGGGGATCGCGACCCATCGATTTCGCAGGAGGTTCTCCTTCTCGAAGTCCGTCAATAGATCTGCCGAGTAGACATTTCTCCTCGCTAGCAGTTGGCGCTTGTTTTGCGCCAACCGGTGCCATAGGTATTTCGCACGGTATGGAGGCACGAGATCTTTGACGAACCCGCGCACAAAGATTGCCTCGGTATCCTCCTCTTTCTTTCCGAGGCGCACAGCCACTTCGGCAGCTCGCGGAACG
This sequence comes from Planctomycetota bacterium, assembly GCA_965223265.1. Classification (GTDB taxonomy): domain Bacteria; phylum Planctomycetota; class UBA8108; order UBA8108; family SXIK01. The sequence goes on along the minus strand of OZ244999.1, from coordinate 9,086,619 downwards.
TCTCGAGTTTGAATCACAAACGAGCGATTCTGTAGGACCTCACGACCAGGACCTTTGACAAACTTCCAGCGTCGTCTGCCGTCGGTCGTAGCCAGAGCGCTACTCCGTGACATCATCCAATGGCGCCCCTCCTCAAGGAACTGTCCCTCGGAATCGGTGATGCGATAGTCCACGGCATATCGAACGTCACCGCGGCGTCCGATCCGGGAGCTGTTGACGATGGCGTTGGTGACGAGCTTGACCTCAGGGCGACCCAACTTCACATCGAACTTGACCCACTCGTCGAGCTGGAGCGCGTATGCTGTCGAGCTCGACGCTCTTGTCGGATCAACCGAATCAACGCTGGGGATACGGGCCGCACCGCCAAGTTTGATAGCGAGAAGGGAAGCACATAAAGCAACCGAAGTGACACGGAGAATCGCTGCAGTGCGAGTGTACCTAATCTTCATCGTCACGCTTCTCCAACAAGAACCCTCTCGGCGACGAAGACCACGCCCACTTTTGGTCGTGTAGCGTTACTGTTTCGAGTAATCCTGGCGCACCTCCGTCGAGCGTCAAGGACAGGCTCAAAACTCTCGGTAGCAGCTTCCCGTCGACCGCGACGAGAACGAATGCCCCCCCTGAGCGACTGTCGACGACGCGGCGAAACGAGAAGTCAGGCCACAGTTCGATCAACGCGACAAGGCAGTTGAGATTCTGCGTTCTTTGATACGCACCAACAATCTCTAGCAACCGCTTCGGAACTCCGTCCGGCGATTGATCAACCTCATACGCAGCAATGATCTCTTCGAGGTCACCGATCTCTGTTGGAATACCCACGGCTTCAAACTGCTCGGTTTGACGTTGCAACGTCGTTGCCGCGGGAAACGCTGAGCGCAACAGAGGAGAGAGCCAGAGCACGGCGAACTCTTTCTCCTTCGTGCTGGTGAGGTAACCCGACTGCACGCTCGAGCGTGCATCGTAGCCCAAGGTCTCCTCTTCGCCTGAAATCACTCGAACGCGCCTCCCCTGAGACTCGAGCTGTTCGAGAAGTCGGAGCCCCAGGCGTCCGACACCACCACCGTTCGCAGCCCCTGGTGCGAAACCCAGTAGACAATCCGCAGGTACCGAGCTTGGCACGTTTCGATAGCTAAACGCGCGCACTTGAACGGCCAGATGTCTATGAACGTTCAGCGTACGGAGGATCACCTGGTGCGTGAGGTTGAACAGGGTCAGACGCTCTTTGCTTACGTCGACTCGCTCGCGTCCGTCACTACCTCCATCACTTCCTGAGATGAGCAGGAAGCTAGCGTTCAGCCGATGGAAAAGGGCAAGCGAGAACTCTAGCGTTCCCTTCTCAGAGGAGGGCTTGGGGACGTGGACGGAAAAATCGGAACTCTCACCGAGTCGGAATACGTAGGTTCCCCAGCCACGCCACGCGTCGTCTTCACGCTCATACAGAATCAAGAATTCACTGCCGTCAGAAACGTCCGTGAATTTTTGCACGGCATATCCAACCGGTGTTGCAGCCGCGCCGATCGTGATCAACTCCTCAGAGACTTCTTCCGAGGAGATCTCACCCCTCGAAGTCCTCTGCACGAGAGATGCTAACGGGCCAACGATCTCTTGATCGAAAAACAGAAGCATTTCGACGCTCGGAGCCTCGATCGCCTCCGAACGCCAACCGCTGCGGTCGCTGCGGGTCGAAAGAACCTCCCGCCACAAATACCCCTCACTTGCTCGGTACCGATCAAGCGTTCCGACACGCTCAACACCGACGTGATATCGCGCCAGTAGACGTCGACGGTCCGAACGATGGAGATAGAGTTCTGCAAAGCCGGCATGAGATCGTTCACGTAGTGGGTTTCGCCACGACGGTTCACGCCATTCGACTGTCAGCTCCCGGACGACGTTCTCCACACCGCGGATCGTCAGTCCCGACGGTATACTGCGTTTGATCCACAGGCTAGAGGGAATGTCCAGCGTCCCGAGGTCGTCCACCTCGACTCGGCGACCATAGAGGCCCCTCACCGAACCGACGGTATACCCTCTTACCTGCAGAATGTTTCGGGGATCCCAGCGCCGATGAAATGCACCGAGCATGGTTCGAAAAGCTACCAACGACTCCCGTCGGCCGTGCGCATTGTTGCCTTGTTCCGCAGTCGACACCGCCAGTGCACCACCATCGAGATAGCTCATCAAATACGCCGCTGATTCCAGGGTTCCCCACTCCGCCAACGGCCTCGGCACCTCGATGACCAGCCCGTCCTTCGCCATGAGGTCGAAACAGTAGAATCCCCACCCTCTCTCCGGTGGTTTCTCACGTACGACGATGTATCGATCCTCAAGTAGCAGCACCTCGTAGTTGGTCGCCCCAAAGGCTTTGCGAGCGCGATCGAGCTCGACGTGAGAGCGTCCCGCGAGATACGACTTCAGGCGATCTAATCCCTCAGAGAACGCCGCCAACTCTCGGGGTAGAGGCAACTCCGCTCGGCGACTCACTGTCGGTGAATAGGCGTTCTCCTTGACCCTCTGAACCTCCTCTCGCAAGCTCCAAGCTCGCTCCGGAACCTCAGAGATACTCAAATCTGCGTGCGACTCCGAGAATCCGACGGGAATCAATGTCAGGACAAAACCGATTACGCTTGCAGTCCCCGCCGCTGTCAGCGAGGTCTGTAGCGTCGCGCGGGTCAATCTCGCCATGATCCCCTTGTCATGCATTTTGACAGCCATCAATGTCGGTAGTAGATAGCCAAATCCATAGAGATCGGATACCCGCACCTGAACGTGAAACCAGTCACAGACGTGACCAATGATGAGTTTGTAGATAAAAGAAATACTGAAGAAGAGGAGAAGTTTTCGTGCGCCTTCGATCGTCGAATCTTTCAATACAGGCAAGCGCAAACACAGTGATCCTATGAAGTAAATCGCGAACGCCTCGATGAACGACGTCGCGATCTTTAAAGGCTCGTACCACTGCAAAGCCAACAGTGAGGGGATCAAAATCCCGTTGTAGTCCCAGGCGTAGTGTAGATTCATCCTCGACGCCATGAACGCCGTCGTGATCAGGATGATGTAGGCCTTGGGACTGGCCAGGAGCGAAGCTGAGATATCCTCATACATGAACTCCAGCTTGCTGATGCTGAAATTCGTAAATGGTATGAGCACGTATTGAACCAGCAAGAACGTCGCAGCGAGTGTTACTGCAAACGGAGCGATCCCTCGGCGCAATCCAGGCTTCCAGAATTGATTCGCAATGAGCGAAACGATGATCAATCCGAAACTGTGAAGGCTTAACCTGAAGTCGATTCGAAGAGGAATAAAGAGCTCAGCCAGATCACAGAAGAGGGGTAGCAAGTAGCCGTCGAAGAGAATGCGTACGCAAATACTCACCAAAACGAGAGCAAGAAAACGGTCGCGGCCGAACAGATTGGACCACCATCCCGATTCCGAGCACTTCTCCGAAAACGCCCACACGATCAAATACGTGATCACTCCCTCCAAGCCGACCACCAAAGCACTCCACGGCTTGATGATCAGTAGCGGCACGATATAGCCAGGAATCACGAGACCGGAGTACGTCCACCCGAATCGCAAATTCAAGAGGCTGATCACCCAGACGCCAACCCAAACCGTGGTAACGACTGACTCCGACAGCCCAGTGTCTGGAAAGATATCGAGTTTCCACATCGAGCTACTCCGGCGAAGCCTCCTTCAAGAGCTGCGCCTCCGCTCGGACTTTTGCTCTGTCAAGCGCTTCCACGACGACCTCGATGCCGACGGGTTTGACGAGAACTTCTTGAACGCCGGCAAGGATTGATTCCACGGCGGTAGCTCGTTCGTCGATCGAACTGAGCATCACAAGCGCGACGATTGAACTCCCGTCGCCCTTAACCTCGCGAGCGAACTCGAGGCCGTCCATCACGGGCATGAGGGTGTCCACGACGACGTAGGATGGTTGAAACTCCGGCATCCGCTTCAGCGCTTCTGCGCCATTGCTGACGACGGCGACTTCGTAGTCACAATCCTCGAGCCCTAGTGCCAACAGCTTGGCGTAGTCCAAATCGTCATCAACCACGAGAACTCGACCCTTCGCCATCGCTTTGCTTTACACCTTGGGCTACAACGAAACCTGCCGTGTGCACGGAGAGACTCCAAACACGTGCGCATAGTCGACGGCGATCGCATGCCATGGCCGTCGACGCCAGCGCGTACTCCCTCCGAGCTCCCACCACGACGCAGAGGTCGTGCCGTCATGTCACAAGCGTCAGTTCGGTGTTGAGTGCTGGCGCGTCGTGGCCTGCAACTCGTTTCGAGACAGCGACATCGGACGCTCACAACTTGTCACAACACGAGCCTGAGCGTCTCGCGACGGAACTCATAGAAAGTACTAGCTAAGAGATGAAGTCACGTTCGAAGTATCGGCTCGACGCGCACGAGTACGTGAACGACGAGCGTTGCCGATAACAGATCACGGCTGCGCTGAAAGGGAACAAGAACGTCAGGACTCGCCACCTCTTCGTGGAAACCGCCCCGCGCCTTGCCGAGAATCTTTGGCGTCCGGTTTCCGTCCACGTCCAGGTCAGAGCGCCTCGAGCGACTGCTTTACCAGCCCGTTGAAAAAGTGCTTCGAGCCTGGGAACGCCAGGAGCGTCGAGGCCAAGGAGCGACGACTACGCGATCCCGCTCGGGTCGTGGCGGAGGACGGGCGCAGGCATCGGCGCTCCTGGCGTTCCCGAAGGGCCGGACGGGAGTTTTTGAACATGCACAAGGGTTCTCAGGGAACAAAGAAGTCGAAAAGGCTCTGAATCCCCGCGAAACTCGTCCGGCCAGGCCGGCGCGAATGGCGAAATTCGAGGTTACAGGAACTTTGCCAAACGAAGACTAAAGCGCATGCCAATCCCAACTCCGCTCGTCGCCTCCAAGGTTCCGCCCCAAGACTCGATGCGTCGCGTCGCGCTCTGAATCTCCTCCATCTCGGATGAACTTCCCTGTTCGCTCCCATGCACGTACTCCTGCATGATCTCGTCGGGAATCCCGAACCCTACGTTCTCAAGGCTCAGCTGCAGGTCGAACTCTCCCTCTTCCAGTCGAATCGAGACAACGGAATGATCCGTTGCGTCCTGGCACAGAAGGCGAAGAATCGAGGCGATCACTTTGGTTAAAGCACTTGAGGACGCCAGCACGAAGCTAACAAAATTTGGCTGAGTCACCTCGAGCCGCAGGCCCCGCTCCTGTGCCAAACGACTCACGAGCTCGGTCGCCTCACGGATGGAAGGCCTCAGATCGACCGGAAATCTCTGAAGATCGCCCAGGTCGCGGTTGATGTTCAAAAACTGCCGGCACTCTGTGACAGTCGATATCGCTCTTCCAACTCGAGTTCTAATCGTTGAGTGAAGATTATCTCGAACGTCCTGCGCCCGTGATCCTCGCTCAAGAAGCGACGCGGCCATTTCAATGGACGCAAGCTCCTCTCGAATCTGCACGCCCAATTTGTCAGTCAATCTAGATTTCATCTCACCGATTTTCGACGCCGCAGTCGTATCGACCAGCTCGAACAAGATGCTCTTCGCCCCCACCCGCCCAATGAATGCTCCCTCCGCCGACTTTTCCTCTGATAGAGGTTTGAGATGAACGATGAACCTCGAAGTAGAGGCCGAGCGCAGTCGAACGGGCAACGTCGTTGGAGAATTATCAACGATGACGCGGCGCAGAATATCGCGGCATCGAGCGATATCCAGGTCGCTCAGAGCAATGAGTACGTCCAACGCGGTGAAATCAGTGTCGTTGATTCCCTCCTTGTTGAGAATCTCATCCATCTGCCGATTGCTTTGCAGCAACCGCCCAAACACGTCGAACACAAGAATTCCGGAGCTGATCTTGTTGAAGGACACCTCGACGGTCTCTAGACGATACTGAAGCAGATCGAGAGTCGATCGAAGTGATTCGAAGACAGCCCCAAAAGCGAATTCCTCGCGCGAAATCTCAACTGATTTAGAGATGCTTTGGTAGTGATACAGGAGTTCGCTAATCCGAAGCGTGTAGTCCCGAAGAATGGAATAAAAATTCGCATCAGAGCTCAGTCGTTCTCCATCAATTCCTAACGCCCAAAAACCAAGTAGACGACCGGAGAACATCAACGGGCAAAGAAACTGGATCTCCTCTTCATCTTTGGCTGCTAGGTACGATTTCACCTTGATCGGCCCCTTATTGTCGATCGCATCGACGTACGGCGACCGTCGATAATCTCTCCGGGCTTCTACAATGTCACCGAGCGAGGAGTTCAGAGCGACGATCTCGGTGAGCCGGTGTGTGTCGGTGTTGGCTTCGAGAAAAATAACTCGATTGACGTCAAGTGTCTGATTGATGAGATGCGCGATCAGAGTCCACGTTGATTTAGTGCTGTACAAACTCGAGGCCCAATAACGTTCTTGAAGATGACTAGACGCATCGGCGATCAGATCCTTCGTAGCTCGAGTCGCGTCTGCGGCGCGTTGCCGAAGTCCGGAGACGTAGAGAACTCCTGCACAAGTCGCGACTTCTAAGACCGGCGACCAGATTCCGAAGAGCACAAACAGTGAAAACCCGGCCAGGAGAATCGAGCCGACGGTTCCAATCGCAATCCAAGAAGAGATGCGGATCTCGAAACGTCTGACGCACGAACTGACGACCAACGCCAAGAGTATCAACACTGCAACGCGCGCGATATTTGGCAACAAAACTATTTCTGAATTCGTCAAGAGTGTATTCGCGCTGTGGCCGTAGTACTCCAGTCGCGACATGGACGAGGAAGTTGGCACTGTCAATCGAGGCGTGTAGGGATCGTCAGCGATCCCAATCAACACCCATCGACCTTCGATGATGCTGCTAGCAAGATTCTCCAGTTGGCCCGCTTGCAGCGTTGGAAGAGATCCGCCAGATCCTCTGAAACTCACGAGAAAAGATGGTTCACCCACGGGAGACACGATGCCCTCTGCGGCCGCAATCACCGCCTCGAGTGTCAAGTGAACTTCCTCATTCGTTGAGATCTTTCTGTGCTGCTCCCTCACTACACCGCCGCTCGTGCTTGGCACGCCAGTAGCGCCGAACTGCATGTGAGGCGCACCAACCAGCGTTGCGGGAAGAGGCTTGAGTCGCTTAAGGTGAGGTGTAAACGGATCGGACGCGATGGGTTGCCCCAAGATGATCGGAACAACCGTGGAACTTTCGAAACGATACGCCTCAGGGTCGCTCGTTAGGGGTTCCACGAATGCGATGCCCGCTGGCGAGAGTGCTGCCACGTCTCGCGTGAGCTTGGCCACGAACCTCGCATCGTCACGGCGCTCCGGCGGCACCTCGACCACGACGACCGCGGCCGGTTGAGTGCGCAAGCGATTACGGCTCCTCAACAGAACATCGTAGAGCGGACCGTCAACTGCTCGGCCGACCGAGCTAATCCCCAAGAACCACGATGCACCGGCCACGACAAGCGCGCTGGTTGCCAGAGACTTCCTCGATGACAAAGGGCTTCGCGTTCGACTCACGTCTGACCCGTCGCTGACTACGACGATTGCCACACTGCCGTGGTGTGGATGAGAAACTCAAGAGTATGCCTGGCGCAGCCGCTGTCAGAACCGCAAGCATCCCATAACGTGTGTTGTCCAGACTCGGTACGCTCGCCGTCGGACGATCCACCTCTTTATCGTAGGACAAGTCCCAATCACTTGACCTCGACTCCCAACGAAAAAGCCGAGGGAGGGATCGAGTTCACTGAGAGGCTCTTCTTCAAGCAGTTTCGACTTCAAGACTTGGGAAACTTGTTCTACTCGGCCACTCGGCGCTCGTCGGACGCCACCGCGCCCGCAGTGTTGTATACTTCTGCGCAATGCTCTTACCCGAGACTGATGCGTAACCGTCACAGATGTGTACAACGATCTCGCGACGCCTAACTTACACGTTGGCGGTCGGCTTCATCCTTTTGATTCCTTCCTGCGCGACACCACGCCTGATCTCTGTCATGGACAGAGAGAATAAGGAGCTGCGCAAGGAGAACCAAAAAAAGCAGGAAGCACTCGTCAATGCGCTCAAAGAGTCAGAGCAGCTGGCGAAGGAGCTGAACACCCACCGATTCAACAGCCAAGCCCATCAGCAGGACGCCAACCAATGCTCGGCCCAATTGGCCGTCCGAGAGCGCGACGTCGATCGTCTGGTCAGCGAGAAGACATCTCTCGAGGAACAACTCCATCAAACCGAACGCAACTATGACCGTCTGCAGCGATCGTACGACGAGATCCGGTCGCTTCTCACGAAGACTTTACTCGAAATCGGAAGTCGCAGAGATTTTCCAGAAGATGCAGATCTACTCAACTCGATTGACGCTTCCGAGGTGAGCCAGGTTCTTTCCGATCTCAAGGATCAGTTGGTGCGTGAACGGGCTCGGAAATCGATCCAGATCTGGAACAGCCGAACCCAGAACCGGCGCACGGAACGTCTACCTCCTAGTCCGAACACCGGCAACGAAATCGCAGACGGGGAGACAAGGGAGGACTCTTACTCGGAGCCAAAGTCGATACAACAAAAGGCTGCGCAAGACGTTTCTGGCTTTACGACGACGCAAATCATCGCGCTCATCTTTGCCCTCTTCGCAGTGTCTGGGGCGCTCGGGATTGGCGCTTTCCTACTTCTTCGTCAGCGTAGCACCTCCGCAGCGCCCAGAAGCGCCGCTCAAGAGCTAGCACCCGACGACGACGAAACCGCTGAAGCACCAGCTCCCGTACTCGAGACGACGTACGATGCCTCAGGCGATGACGAAGAGGACTGCGCGGTGACCGGTGTCGACGAGACAGACCTCGAATTCGAATCTGAGCAACAACAAACAGCTCGAGCGGCCGAGTCGACCGCCGCAAAGGATGAGAAAGTCGAGCCGCTCGCCTGGATGTCAGACGACGCCCCGGTTCAGCGTCAATCGGGCACCGAGGAGTCTCGGGCGAAAGAAGTGGCTTCGGACGAGCTGATTGAACCACACCGCCGAAGCGCGACGGTCTCGACCGTTCCCGTGCGACCCAAAGCGAACCACCTCGCACCCCAAAACCCACCGGAACCGGTCACGTCCGCCTCGAAGCAACGCGCGTCAGCTACTGCGGAGGTCACACCGCCGAAGAAGCGCGTTGAGGCAAAACCTCCAACCTCGCTGCCGACTCAGGCTCGGGAGGATAGTTTCGCCGAAACGGCTGTCATAGGTGTCGTCGGCGAAGCTCTCTTCGCTCCCGCGACACCGGAAGACGTGGCGCCGAAGTCCCCAGCAAGAACTCCCCCGACACCTGAGCGACGTCCGCAGCCAGACGAACCCGAGGCGCAACCAGTCGACGATTTTTCGGACACGGCCGTCCTCGAACCTCTTGGGCAAACGAAGGACGATACCCGGGAGATCGCGTTGCCGGCCGAGAACAACTCCTTGGACACACAAGTCGTGGCCGAGCTAGATGACAGCAGCGATTTCGGGAGCACGCAAGTCATCGATGCCGATGCAGACTTCGGCCTGGAGAACGAAGACCTCCATGAGCGGGACCCAGACGACGCGGAAGAGACAGGTGAGACGCAAGTACTCACGGAGCTCGAAAGTATCATGGAGGAGTCTGAAGAGCCTACGTTCTGACGCTGGCGCTTGCGACGAAGCGGCGCGGCGTTGGGCTCGACGAACCAGGCCCCACTTGCATATTTCGCGCGCCCGCTCGACAGGCACGGTGAAGTCATCGCACCAAGCGCTTCTTTTCTGCAGCAATGGGGTTCCGACTCCGGCCTTCATTGTCTCTGTTCTCTTCTGTTCGATTCCTCTTCTATTCTTTGAACGAAAGAGAACGAAGGTGGAGAAAGAATTCACATGCTTGATGCGTCGACCGACGCCACTCGCAGCGTCGAGGACTGCCCCGGACATTTGCAGCCAATCGACTCGGGGACTTACTCGGCTAGCCCCAAGACAGAACCGACGGTGGGCGCCCGGCCCTTCAGCGAGGGCAAGACGTTCAACGCCTCTCTGAGCTCGGAACCATGGGCGCCGTGCAGATAGGTGTGCCGCCACGCTGGCGGCAACTTTCGAACAACTTCCTCTGCAGCCGTCAAAGCCTGATTGAAGCTGACCACAGCCTGATCTGACTCGCCTCGCTCGTTGAGCCAAAGTCCTAGGTCGCACTCGATTCTCCACGCTAACTCGGAGAAGCCAACTTCAGTGGCCTGCTTGTGAGTTCGCCTCAACTGCTCCATTGATTCGTCACTCGGCGCGCCGGCCACAGAGCGGTTCATATGCGCCGTCGCCCAAAGAAATCGACACATGAGGAATCTCGATTGAAGCTTCTCCGCCAAGTACGAGCCTTCCTGGATGTTCAGATACGCTTGCTCAAAGTCGCCGCGCCGCAGACAAAAGACCCCGAATTCGAGATAGAGCCTACACAAACTCTTTTCATCACCCGATCGGCGCAGATCTTCTGTAGCGTAGGCGTACGAGCTGTCCGCAGCTTCTGGTCGATCGTCCGCCTCGTGCAAGAGGGCCTCGACGATTCTGCCGTTCCCACTCCACCTGTCAAATCCGTAGCTCTCGCCAAGACGCAGCAGCGACGCCACATGCTTTCCAGCTTGGCGTCGCTGACCTAAAACGTATCGGCACAGCGCCGCCTCATGGAGAAACATAGCCTCGCTGAGCGGTTCACTGACCTCTCTCGCAATTTGCAGTCCCCTCTCAGCCGACCGAATTGCTGGTTCCATCTCGCCCATTTGCCGCGCGGCTATACTTGACAGGTGACACCGACGCAAGCCGTTTTGTGTCCTCGAGTCCTCACCTCCGGACGAATCGTGAAGATGGCGACTCATCGCGGAGAACCTCCCCACGTCGAGATAGGTCTCGGCCATTGCGACTTCAGCACGTCGTACCCCTTCAGCGCAGCCCAACTTCCGCGCCAGATCGATCGCGTCCGACAGAACCCTTCGCGCTTCGCGGTGCTTTCCAAGCGACCGCTTCGCCTCTCCAAGAGACGTGAGCGCATGCAAGGTCGCGCGTCGGTTTCGCGTGCGTCTGAACACCGCACGCGACTTCTTCAACCGCGCCTCCGCCTCATTCGACTGTCCCATGACGCAAAGCATTTCCCCAATATGAGCGAGACACTCAGCCTGCCTATCGTAAGCTCGAAGTTCCCTCCAAAGGCTCAGAGCCAAATCTAGCTGCTCCAAGCTCTCCGGATACCGACGACGAAAAAAGTAGAGTCGTGAGCGGATGTAGGCGCTCTGGGCCCAATTGCGTTCGTCTCTTAACCCTTCGATTAGCCGCAATGCATGCTGGCAACAATCCTCAGCCGATTGTCGGTCGTTCAAACCACAGAGGCTCTCTGCGCTGAGCGACAAGGCTTCGGAGCACAACATCGGGTGCTCTTCCGCCGTCAACAAACCAAGCGCTTCACGGCAACATCGTAGCGCCTCGACGAACCGATCCTGGCTCAGCCACAGGACCGCACGCTCGATCTCGACTCGAGCCTGTAGTCCAGCGTCAAGTTCAAGAGTGGACAGATGCTTGAGAGTCGCGACGGCTGTGTCCACATCACCGAGCGTCGTAGCAGCGCGGGCAAGTCCGATCTCTGCAGCGAGAACATGACCCGGGTCGAACAGATCCCGGCCTTCCCCTCGACCCTCCGCGACGCATTCCCCAAAGAGAGACGCTGCGCGCTGATAGTCTCCGGCGACGAGTTTCAGCGCAGCCATTTCGCGGCGAACCAAGAAACGCGGCGCTTGGTCGTCGTCCGTCAACAAACCGAGGATCTTCTCGTACGTCGCAACCGCGTCGACGAATCGATGTTCGCGGGCGTAGTCCCGCGCCGCTTCGATCGCATACTCGATCGCCTTTCTCCGGTTTCTTGCTCGCAAGTAGTGATGGGCGAGCTCGCGATAGTCAAGCGAGTGGCGCTCCTTCCCGAACCGTTCGAAGAGTCGCCCCAGGCGCTCGTGAACCTCTCCACGCCTGTCGCTCGCAATGGAGCCATAAAGAAGGCTCTTCGCGCCGTTGTGCGCGAAAGCGTACTGCGTGCCCGAACCTCCCTCTTCGACAATGTTCAGGATCCCAGCCTCCAGAAGCGTAGCTAGAATCGACTGAGATTCCTCCGCATCGAGTCCTGCAGCCTCCGATGCAACCGGGAGATCGTACGTCGTTCGCATGCACGCAAGTGCTGCTGCGACGTTGCGCGCAGTTTCGGGGAGGCGGCGGAGCTTCTGCCGCAGTTCACTGCGAACCTTGCCTGGTATGGCTACGACATCAAAGTCTTCACTCAAGGACCAGCCACGCGCTCGTCGGATGATTCTTCCTTGCTGGAAAAGCACCGACAAAATCCTAATGACGACACGGATGTCTCCATCACTCTCTTCATGCACTGCACTCAAAAACGCCGCATCGTGCTTCAAGTTACCGAACACACTCCGAATCGCACGATCGACCCCCTCTCGCGAAAGCGCAGAAACCTTCATTTCAGCGACGCTGCGTCGAAACTCACGATCGAGAGCGAGCTGAGAGAACGCCTCGCCCTGAGAGTCGATGTGGTCTGAAAGCGTGGCAACTAAAAGAAAGTGCACGTTGCCATCCCCGGATGCCGCCAGATGTAGGAGGGCACGCAGTACCCAGACGATCGGTAGGCTAGCAGCGGATAGGTCCCGGAGGAAAAGCACGATCGGCCGCTCACTGCTGGCCGCAAAAACAGCCGACGCCAACACGCTGAGAGCTTCGCGCAGCTGCACCTTCGAAGTGTCTCGGTCGACTTCTCCTATCGCACCGACAACTCGGGCGGCAGCCTTGGCCGAACTGATAACACTATCGGCGTCACACTCGACGACGCCGTCGAGCAAGCGCCTCAAATCGTCTATACCGTCCTCAGCTCCACCTCCGCACTGCACATCGACAACCGTCACGCCATCGATTTGTACCGCCGCGCGAACTCGATCGAGCAACTGCCGACTGCCACTACCATGCCGCGCGCGAACGAGCACACAGCGGCCAGCCGGCACTGACACATTTCCTGGTGCCTTTGGAGTACGACGACGAAACGGGTTAGAGCGCCCCTTCGACGCAGAGGCTTCAGTATCGTTTTTCGGTGTCACCGCCTCTCGAGTCACCTCGAGTAGGAAGCGAAGTTCGCTCTCCCGCCCCCCAAGCCATCCGCGTCGAAGGTACGCTTTGACGGTCTCTTCGGTCTCAAGAGATGCATCGTCCAGCCCAGCGGCGTTGATGGCTTCAACCACCTCCGCAGCGCTTTGAAATCGATCGTCGGCCTTCTTTGCCAGGAGCCGTCGGATGATGCCACCAAACACGGAGGGCACGGCCGCGTTCTTCAGACACGGATCGGGTGCGGGGTGCTCTACGTGGCTCTTGAGAATCGTCAGATTGTCTTCGCCGACGAAGGGCGGCGAGCCAGTGACAAGTTGATACAGCACGACCCCAAGCGAGTAGAGATCCGAACGGCGATCCACCGGGTAGCCGAGGATCGTTTCGGGCGCCACGTAGTAGGGCGTTCCAAGAATCTTCTTTCCGCTGCTTTGACGCTCGCGCTTCGCCAAACCGAAATCGATCAGCTTGGCGACGACCGCGGACGCGCCCTCGGTAGCAGTGCAGATCACGACATTGTCGGGCTTCATGTCGCTGTGCACAAAGCCACAGCTGTGAACAAACTCGAGCGCACGGAGGACGTGAATCGTTGTTGCGACGAGATTCTCGAACTGCCCTGCCTTCGCCCATTTCTTCTGGGCTGCAAGCCAACTGACGCCTTCGAGAAATTCACACGTGAAGAAGGCCGACTCACAACGCCGATCCACTCCGAAGTCGTGCACCCGCATGAGATTCGGATGGTGGAGACGACTCAGGGCGAGAAACTCATTGCGCAACGTGACTGTGTTCTGTTCACTACTCGGCCCAGAACGTACTTGCTTCAACGCTCGCAAGGCGCCGTGGTGGCGCAAGTCACGCACCAAGTAGACAGTCCCCATCCCGCCTCGGCCGAGTTGCCTCTCGACCGCGTATCGCTGGTTGATAAGGTGTTGACTCTCGACCGGCGGTGGCTGCGGTCGCGTGGGTGCGGATACGTTCATAACTCTACTTATCGTAGATTCGCCCGGCTCGAAGGAGCGAAAGGGAGCACGAGAGTAGAGTGATATCAGAACGTACGGTCAGTGTGGCGCCGGCTGGCTCTTCAACGCCCCTTCACGGAATAGATCTGCGAGTGCCCGCGAGAAGGAACCCGGACGGTGAAGGAAGTCGTGTCAGGAGACACCTCGAGTTCAACGTGATCCGCCTGACAGTCCGCGACGAGGTTGGCGATGTAGTCCGGTGGAGTGTTGCCCCCCACAGGAAGATTTCGGTGTAGCTGATAAACCGCTTGAATCGATGAGATACTGCGAAGCGTCGCAACGGTCTCGGTAGCGCAGCCCTTACTAACGCCGTTATTCATTACCGCGACGGTTGGTTGCACGCTGGTAACAAGCACTGGGTTGTTGCTGCTGTCCAACCCGTGGTGATTCACTTGAAAGACGTCCACAGATCCAATCAAGTTCACTGGGCAAACAAGCTTTTTCTCCAGCTCCCACGTCAAGTCAGCTGCGTCGAGGAATCGGAAGGACCCCACGGTGAACAAGAGCACCGTGCTGTTCGCGTTCTGAGTCAAATCGGCTTCCTTCGGTTTGTGTGTCTCGCAAATCTCGTCGTTCGCTGGGGCCGACGCCGACAAGAACTGCTGCTGGGCCGCTATGCAGAGCACCTCAAGTGCAGAGTCTCCTCCTCCGGCCAGCGGGAGACGGTCGCCGGGCTTGAGCACTGTTCGTTTTCCTTCAGTTGCCTTGAGGTAATTCTGCAGCAAATCCGAACTTGAGTCCTCTGGCAGACCGGGGTCGTAGACCCGATGAATGGGGATCAACTTCGAAAGGTCTGCGACGCCGCCGAAGTGATCCGTATCGAAGTGAGTGACGACCATGTGATCGATCGCCTCCACTTTCGCGTGCTCGGTCGCAACCTTGACGATTCGAGACGGGTCACGCTCGCCCGGGAGTCCGGCGTCAACCAGGATCGATTCACCTTCAGGACTTACGATCAATGTCGCCGCCCCCCCCTCAACGTCGCACCAATAGATGCGCAGTCCAGCCTCTACGTGGTCATGCAATGACACAGCAACGAAAAGCGCGGCGGCAAAGAGTGAGTAGGTAGTAGGGACTCTCAGAAGGTGCATGAACGAACTCCTTGCAAGTCTAAGGGTTGTCTATTGAGAGGCTATATGGATCTTTCCAGGAGGGTTCGAAATGTGAGCAATGCCTCTTCGTGCGGCTTCAAAACACCAAGAAGTCGGAGCGCACTCTCACGGTTGAAGGGCCCGAACTCCTTTGTCGAGCGTCCTTCAATCTGCTGCATCCTCTCCTCGATCCAGTCGATGAAGTATTGAACATCTTCGCGCCGCGGCGAACTCTTCTTGCCAGCAACTTCTACATAGAACGGCGCGGTACTCGCGAATCGAAATGTCTCAGAAACCGAGGCGATCACTCTGACAAGAAACCAACCGGAAGTCTTGAACGAGGTCTTGAATGCGACTTTTCCCTCTTCGTTCGGCTTGTCGACCGACGCGATGTTGCCATCGACGACGAGTTCCACCCGATCGATCGAATCGTTACTCAGTACCTGAACATCGATTTCGACGCCCAGATTCTCGCCAACCTGAAAAACGCTACCGGGTAGTTTTCCGTTGGCGTTAACAAGAAGCAGGGGGCCGTTCGTGACGAAACTGCGACCGACCTTCAGACCACGCCACCATGCCTCATAAGACGGTGAGTCGCCCAGATAGACGTAAACTCGATTGTACCCAACGGGATTCGGTAGCACCCCCGACGCAGATCCTGCGGACGGTGAAATTCGAAAACCACAGTTGAGAAGCCGGTAATAGAGTTCCTGCGTGAAAAACCCGTTGCCCCGCGGAGGAGGCAGGCGGGTGACGTCGCGAGGCCTTCCCCACGCCTCTGATTCGAACATTCGACTGCGACACATATGGTTGTTGGCGAGCCCAATAGAATCGATTCTGCCGGTTGCCACCCACGTCGGCACATCCCACCAGAACGGCTTTTCGATATCGATCCACGCGCCAGCAAGCTTGCGGGCAATGGTGAGATTCTTCAGCGGCGACGGATACTCGCCGCCGTCGCCTCGAAAGTCTAGTGGACTGGACAAGTTGAAATAGAGCAGGGCGCCGCCTTTTCTTTCGTCCTCGCACGCCAGCAAATGGATCCAACGGTTCTCGCCTACTTCTTGAACGAGTTGGCCGGGGAGTTCGCGGTTCGACCAATGGTTGCGCTGGTTCCATACTGTCAGAATCGGGCCGACGTTCAGGTCCTCAGACGCCATAAGAAGTGGCACGACTTCAGGGTCACGATGGATGTGAACATCCCCACACCACCACCCACGACGGTTGAGGTCGGTCAGCCGATGGAGGACGACGGTCTCAGGCCCCCGCGAATCGTCCGCGACGGAAATCGTGCCGGTTGCTCTCCGATACTCGGGGCCGCGCTCGATCGTGAATCGGTATTCGCCCACGGGAAGGTCCAGCACGGCGTCGCCGTCAAAGTTGAAGTGGTCACGATAAAACGGCCAACCATCCGGCTCGACAGCCTTTCCCTCCGCGTCGACCAGGTGAACTCGTGCCGGTAACACCTCACCTGAAGCGTCGACCGTGCGCAGATTCACCTTGGCGGTAGCGGGAAGCGCCGACACTTCTGACGCCCGGGTCAACAACAGGGCGAGAAATCCCCACAGAACGCAGCGACGCAAGGAGTACGCCATGAGAGCTCTCCGAAAAATGTACTGCACGTTGTGATGAGTGTTGGGTGCTGAGTGTTGGCGTTTGGATCGTCGAGGAGACCTCAGACCCTGCCGCTACAATAACCACAGCTGTCTCGCGGTCAAGCCGATTGATCTGTTACCTCGCGTGATTCTACGGCCTTGTTGAAGTAGTGCGTTTCTGTGAACGGCGGGCTCCCGTCGAAGTGACGAACACTGACGATCATGACAGCACATTGCCGGCCCTTCCGAAAAGACTCAGCGACTGCACCGGTCCTCTTCTTAACCCTTCTCGGATCGTTGGCCTACGGTAACTCGCTACATGTACCGTTCGTTTTCGACGACATACCTTGGATTGTCGAGAACGATACGATTCGCGACCCGGAGTTCAAACACCTTCTCGGGGGCAATCGACCGATTCTCAATCTGTCGCTTGCGTTGAACTATGCGGTTTCGAAACTCAGCGTTGCGGGCTACCACGTCACAAACATAGCGATCCATGTCAGCGCTGGGATTGTCCTCTTTCTCCTAACGCGACGCCTACTGGCCGCAGCCCCCTTTCGCAACGACGCGACAATCCTCCGCGCAAAAGGGCCAGGAGAGACCCCGAGTGTTGTCATTTCAGATTCCGCGACGACGACTCTGTCGTTGGCCATAGCGGCTCTCTGGCTGGTTCACCCCTTACAAACGCAAAGCGTCACTTACGTCATCCAACGCTCTGAGTCCCTGATGGGGCTCTTCTATCTGCTGTCGCTGTACTGCGCGGCTCGCGGCGCTACGGGCGGCAGAGCGTGGTTTTGGTTCGCGGCTGCTACGTTTAGCTGCTGGCTTGCAGTCGGTACGAAGGAATCCGCCGTGACGATCCCAGTCGTTACGTTGATCCTCCATCGTGCGTTCCTGACGCGAACATGGTCGCAGCTGCTGCGCCACCAAACACCGCTTTTCATCGGGCTCATGAGTAGTTGGTTCTTCTTCTACCGAAGTTCACCACATGCCTTGGCCGTGTCGACCAGCTCCGTCGGAGCAGGTAGCCTTCCCTTCACGGGGTCCGAGTACTTCCTCACTCAAGCGACCGTCATCGTCCACTACCTAAAACAGGTTTTCTGGCCTGCCCCCCTGTGTATCGATTATCAATGGCCGGTCTGCTACGATCCATTGCGCGTGATGGCAGCGGGGCTTCCACTCCTTCTCGTGCTCTCCCTTTCCGTCCTCGCAGTGCGAAGAGTGCCACGCACGAGCGCACTCGTGCTGATCTTCTTCATACTTTTGGCGCCTAGCTCGAGTGTTGTTCCGATCGCCGACATAGCAGTCGAGCATCGTATGTACTTAGCGTTGATCCCCGTCACGGCGATCGTTGTTGGAGTCAGCCACTACCTCTTAGAGTACCTCTCAAGGCGGCTGGGAGCGCGAACGCTTTATGCGACCGGCGCCGCATTCGTCTGTGCGGTCACCGCCACGTTCGTGTGCTTGACCCACGCACGCAACACCGTCTACGCAGAGCCGTTCGCTCTGTGGTCACAGGCGCTTGAGGTCAACCCGACGAACTCCCGCGCCTACAACGAGCTCGGTGTCCTCCTGACCAACAGTGGCGACACCCATCGAGCGCGTGAGTGCTATCGTCGAGCTGTCTTGAACTCAGATGCGTCGTCACTCAAACCTCTCGCCGTCTATCACTTCAATTACGGCGCCAGCCTACACACCGCCGGTGACCTTGACGAAGCTCTCCACCACTACCGGCGTGCGTTGCGTATACAACCTCGCTCGATTCGAGTTCACGTCAGCGCCGGAGCTGCCGAGCTGGAGAAGGGAAACGTCCCAGAAGCCATTGCGTTCTACCGACGAGCCCTCGAGGTCCGGCCACGATATTGGCCGGCTCACAACAACCTGGCGCTCGCACTTGTGAGCCAAGGAGAGTTCTCCGCCGCCGTGGAGCATTTCGAGCGAGCCGAGGTCGGTGGTCGTCTTCCTGCCCCGACCCAATTGAGATTCGCCCGCGCGTTGCTTGGGATCGCAGACGAGCCAGCAGCGATCGGCCGGATCCGTACGACTGCAAATCACGAAGCGAAGAGAGCGGGGAACGCGGCGGCTGCGGCCTTCCTCGATGCGGCGACGGAGTTTCTAGGGGCAGAGTTGTCTGAGCTTAGTCGAGACGCTTTGCGCCGAGAACGTCAGGTCTGGATCGACAAGCCCCGCGGCGAGAGCACCCTCGCGGAGTAACGCCGGCGCTCACACGATCGCGTCCAACTTGCGACTCTCTGAGCAGTTTTCATCTGACTCGCCACGTCGCGGGGGCGGCGACGACACCTCGTCACGGTTTCGCTCGAGGCAGCGGAGACGCTCCTCTAGGAGAGCAACCCGTTGAATGAGCCTTTGGCTCCGTCTGTGATGACGCGTGAGCGACGCAGAAACAGAGAAGGAAAACGCGTAGATGAGTGCCAAAGCCAGGAACAGTACAGCGGCGGGATAGCTCAGCCTCGAGGCGTCGGCAAGGGCCATGATCGAACGTGGAAACAAACCGCAAAGGAGCAGCAGAGCCGCAACGAAAATCCAGCCGACGGCATACTTCTCTCGCAACTCGCGGCTACGCACCCAGTGGAGCGTCAACGCGAAGCTGGTGACACCACCGATCAACATAAAGAGCTCGGCATTCACGTCGCTGGAAACTCTCTGCGTCTGAGACGATCGAAGAGGATCGCCAAGGTAACTTTCGCCATGTAGTAGCCACTAGATAGGCAACCGATCGAAGTGACGCCGCCACGCCGAGCCGCCATGCGCACCGGTATCTCCGCGATTGACAGACGATTGCGGAGACACCAGAAAAGGGATTCCGGCTCTGGATAGTCGTCCGGGTAACGATTGGCAAACGCACGCCAAGCCCGCGGCCCACTGCAGCGCAGGCCGCTTGTTGGGTCGGTCACCCGTGTACCCGTCAATACGGCAACCAGTCTGCAAAAGAACTGAATGCCTATACGTCGAATCCGCGTCGAGCGAAAGCCCCCTTCATCGCTCGCCAAGAACCGCGATCCTATGCACAAATCGAGCCCACGTCGCTCGCACTCTTGCACGAGCTTTTGGACGAACTCCGCCTCGTGCTGACCGTCGGCGTCGAATTGAACGACGTAGCGGTAACGCTGCGTCTGGGCCGCAAAAACAAATCCGGTCTGGACAGCCGCACCGATGCCGCAGTTGTCGACCAAATGAACCACATGAACGGTTCTTGGACTCGAAGCCGCGAAGGACTCCGCAACCTTCCCCGTGGAATCCGTGGAGCCGTCGTTCACGACCAAGATGTCGAACCACTCTGGGACCGCTTGCAGACTTGCAAGGGTCGAAGGGAGCGAGCTTTCTTCGTTGTACGCCGGGACGACGATGAGACTTCTCATGAGCTCAGAACGCTCGAGTCGGAAAGTTTCGATGAACGCGCCAACAACGCGGAGCCGATTTCATCAGCAGTTATCGTCGGTACCGCTTGATGCGGTGAACACTCGGCATGAACTGATAACGGCACGGGCAACGACAGGTTGATAAAGCTGAGCAACTCCGAATGAAAATCTCCGTTGCCCTGTGCACCTACAACGGCGCGGCATTCCTCGAGCTCCAACTGGCCAGCATCGCTTCTCAGACTCGACCGCCAGACGAAATCGTGATCTGTGACGATGGATCGACGGATGCGACGCTCACGATCGCAGAGTCGTTCAGAGCCAAAGCCGCGGTACCTGTACGCATCTTTGCCAATCCAGAGAATCTGGGCTCAACCAAAAACTTTGAACGCGCGATATCGCTTTGCGACGGAGAGATCGTTGCGCTGTGTGACCAAGACGACGTCTGGCTACCGCAGAAACTGTCTCGACTCGAGGCCGAATTTCGAGCTCGTCCCGACGCTGCGTTCGTCTTCTCTGACGCACTCGTCGTCGATCTCCACAGACAAGCTCTCGGCTATCGCCTTTGGGAGGCAGTAGGTTTCACGCGACGCCAGCAGCGAATGTTTCAAAGCGGCAGCGGCGTCTCCGTTCTTCTTCGATACAACGTCGTCACCGGAGCAACCCTTGCCTTTCGAGCATCGTTTCGAGATCTCCTCCTGCCTATCCCATCGAGTTGGGTACAAGATGGATGGATTGGCCTGCTATTGAGCTGCGTCGCAGTCGGAACGCCGATCGCTTCGCCGCTGATCGAGTATCGACAGCACCCAGGTCAACAGCTTGGCGGCAAGAAGACCACACTACGCGAGAAAATCAACGTTGCTCGACAACAGGGCACAGCCACTTTTCTTGGAACCGCGCTCGACTACTTTCTAGCGCTCGATCGCCTGCAGCAAAGCCGAGACCGGGTGCGCGATCCAGCGATTCTTGACGCGCTCGAGGACAAAATCCGTCACTTTCACGCCAAAGCCAGAATGCGTCAGTCCCGCCGCCTCCCGCGAGTCATGCACGAGATGTTGACCCGTCACTACGGACGGTACTCGCGCGGGTGGAAGTCACTGGCTCAGGATCTCTTTCTGTAGGGTGAATTAGAATTCGACGGGTGCAGCCATGTGTGACACCACACCCTCAACGACACTACCACCACACAAGCGTACGAATGACCGCGTAGTAGTAGAACGAGAGAATCGGGTTGCCGACGTAGCGAAGTAGCGGGCTTCTGACCGTCTGCTCGTGAAACTCAAGTCGCGCGGTTGCAATTTCCAGCAAGCTGCGATCGGAACACGTGCGAGTTCGTTGTAATCGTCGTCGCTTCCTCAGCCAGAGCCTGCAGTTCTTCCACCTCAGCCAATGGGCATAGACCCGCAGACGTAGGCTCAACCACCCGTGGCGCCAGGCGAACGCTATGAGAGCGAGCTCCAGTAGCAAAACCATAGGCGCCAGTAGCACGAGCGTCGGGGCGCGAAGCATCATGAGCATGACTGCGTGGCGGTTACGCTCCAGCCAGTAGAATTTCGCCGTATTGCGATCGAATCGATACTTGTGAAAAAAGTGCGAATCCCGCACGACGACACTCTTGTAACCCTGCAAGCGCAGCCGACAGGAATACTCAAGATCCTCGCAGTAAAGCGCCAGGTCCTCGTCGAAGCCACCGAACTGTTGTAGGAGTTCCGCGCGGCAAAGCAGCGCCGCACCGCTCGCGAAGCCCACCTCCTTGACCGCCGGCAGTTCGATTTCGTCCGCCGGTTGGCGGTACTGGTCGCAGTAGCCGAAGAAACAGAAATGAAGAACGTTACCAGCACTGTTGACCAGATGAGTCTCCGGGTGAAGAAGAATGAGGGACTGAGCGGCTCCGACCGAGTCGTCGGCCGCCATCGCCTCGACAAGAGGCTCCAAGGCGCCGGGTGCCATGAGCCCATCGTCGTTGTGCAGGTACACGTACTCGCTCCCACGCTGCAAGGCGTAGGCAATCCCCACATTCATGCCGTGGGCGAATCCGCGATTCTTCGTTTGCGGCAACAGTTTCACCCGTGGAAAGGACTTCCCGGAAAGCGGTCCCAGACGCTCTTCAAGTGCCCGCATCGAGCTGCCATGATCTGGGTGCGGGTTATCGACAACAACCAGCTCGAGCCGCTCGAATGGGTAGGTGAGTCGACGCACCGATTCGACGAACTCATCGAGATACGGCTCTGAGTGATACGAGAGATAGACGATGGAGATGTGCGGCTGGTCGGGCACAGTGTGGGTACCTAGCGATTGCATTCGCTCTTATTTGGACGAACCCTCTCAGTCGATATATCGGCCATAGAGACAAAGCCGCTGAACGCACACGTACATTTCAAGCTCGGCGCGCGCCGACGCCTGAAACACCGGTCAGGGCTGACTCTCTCTGGTCGGGCGGCGCCCGTAGATTCGATAGCGGCAACCCTGCCGCTCTCCTCACAATTCGGGATCGGTCGCGCCGCCAGTAGCGGGTCGCTCCCGTCCCGGTGTAACATCGCCACTCGACAATGGTCTAGCGCATATGCATTCCGAAACGAACCCAAAGATCAACGTCGCATCCCTCATGCGGCGTGCGCTCGAAGTCCCAGGGCTGCTCTCGTTGGCGGCGGGATTCACTGACAACGACCTGTTGCCGATCGATTCCGTGAGAGAAATTGTGGACGACCTCTTGGGAAAGAGGAAAGTGCGCGAGGTTCTCCAGTACGGCTTTCCGGCAGGGCGGCAGAAGCTCCGCGGTCTGATCTGCGACTACGTTTCTGAGCAAGATCATGCGTGTCAAGTGGATCCTGGCGGCATCGAAGTCGACGACGTCTTGGTAACAAACGGTTCGCAGCAAGCACTCTTTCTCGCCGTCCAGGCGCTCTGCCGGCCGGGTGATATCGTTCTCGTCGAGTCCCCAACGTACTTCGTTTTTCTCGACGTTCTCGAGACTCTCGGTGTGCGAGCGATCAGCCTTCCTCATCGAGACGATCGGCTCGACGCCGCGCCACTCGACGACTTTTTCGATCACCTGTCGAAAAGCGGCGACCTCGACCGAGTCCGTGCAGTCTACCTTGTCAGCTACTACTCGAATCCGAGCTGCTTGAGCCTGGATACTTCGCAGAAGCAAGCACTGGCGGCCGTAATGAAGGCGCGAGACGTGCGCGCCGCGGTGATCGAGGACATAGCGTATCGCGATTTCTACTTTTCAGATCCGTGGCCCGCCCCGACGCTTCTCGAGAAAGATCACGAGGATCGTCCCGTGATCGTCGTGGGGACGTTCACGAAAACGTTCGCAACCGGCATCAAAGTCGGCTACTTGCTCACCCGACATACGGCGCTACGGGAGCGGGTTCTCGATCTGAAACGCGCCCAGGATTTCGGCACGTCGAATCTCGCGCAGGCTATTGTCGAGGAAGCGATAGGACGCGGGACCTACGAAGCATTCCTCAAACACCTCCGCCCTTCCTACCTGGCCAAACGGGACGTTCTGCAGGATGCAATCATAGCAAGTGGAATCCGCGAGGACGGCTGGCACTGGGAGAACACTTCCGGCGGTTTGTATCTTTGGTTGACGGCTCCTCCCGGTTTTGACACCAGCGCCACCTCTGAGTTTTTTGAGACGTGTCTCAAGGAAAAAGTCGTCTACGTCCCCGGCGATCTCTGCTACGCAGGCGGTGGCAACAACAAAGTGCGGCTCAGCTTCGGCTACCTTCCGAGCCACGACTTGCCGGCAGCGGCGGAGCGCTTCGGTCGCGCTATCCGGCGATGCCAGGGAGAGTGAGCTGAATCCAGCCTTCTGGGATGTGGCCTTCGGCGACGTTTGAACCTCTACTGACGCACTCTGCGCCGTTCTTGCTCGCCATCGATCGCAGCCGTTGGAGTCGCCGGTGGATACTTGGCGACGACGTAGTCGTCGACGAGCTGACGAAACTCCCGCGCTAGCTCCTCAGGGGAACCCTTCAGATTCTTGACGCGTTTGCCGTCGATATAGACGGGGCATGTAGGCTCCTCGCCTGTGCCCGGTAGACTAATGCCGATGTTTGCAGCACGGCTTTCTCCGGGTCCGTTGACGACGCAGCCCATGACTGCGAGTGTTAATTCCTCGACGCCTTCGTACTGTTTCTTCCACTCGCTCATACGGTCGCGAACGTACGCCTGGATTTCCTCCGCCAGCTCTTGAAACACGGTGCTCGTGGTGCGGCCACAACCGGGGCAAGCCGTGACGCTCGGCGCGAATGCGCGCAGCCCGAGGGATTGGAGGATTTCCTGCGCGGCGTAAACCTCTTCGCGGCGATCGCCACCCGGCTTGGGAGTCAAGGAGACACGAATGGTGTCGCCAATTCCTTCATGAAGCAGAATACCCATACACGTCGCGGACCAAACGCACCCCTTGATCCCCATTCCCGCCTCGGTGAGTCCAAGGTGGAGAGGTTGCCGCGTCTTTGACGCCAGCTCCCGATAAAGAGTGATCAGATGCCGCGGTTGGGAAATCTTGCAGGAAATAATGATTTGGTCTTCACGGAGACCGCACTCAAGCGCCATCTCCGTCGACTGCAGAGCTGAGATCACCATGCACTCGCTGAGGATGCCTTCGGAATCGAGGCCAAGCTCCTGGTCGGTGTTCTCCTGCATCTTTCGCATGACGAGCTCTTGATCGAGGCTGCCCGCATTGACACCGATGCGGACGGGCTTGTTGTTCTCGATCGCCACTTCACAGATCGTCGCGAACTGCTCGTCACGACGCTTGCCGCTGCCCACGTTACCTGGATTGATGCGGTACTTATCGAGTGCGAGCGCGCACGCAGGGTAGGCGCGCAAAAGCTGATGGCCGTTGTAGTGGAAGTCACCAATGAGGGGCACGGCGCAGCCTGCATCGTCCAGGCGCTTCCGGATCTCTGGGACGGCCTTTGCCGCCGCGTTGTTGTTGACCGTGATACGGACGAGCTCAGAGCCGGCCTCGGCTAGTTCCATCACCTGGATCGTCGTCGTCTCCACATCTGCGGTGTCGGTGTTCGCCATCGACTGGACGACGATCGGCGCTCCACCGCCTACCTGCACCTTTCCCACACGGACCCCAATCGTCTCCCGACGTCTCAACGCGTCCATTCTAGCTCCTTGCTCGATGCGTGCCCGATCGCCGCGCATCTTAGTGATGGAGTGTCCCCCACCAAACGAAAAAACGGGCGCGAGCCGTGAAACGACTCGCGCCCGTTATCTGCCAGAGAGTCAGCAGAGTGTCAATCGTCAGCTCGCTTCTCGGCAGACTCTTTCGATCTTTCGATCACAGCGACTGCCTTCTGCAGAAGCGCGCTGGTCTCGCGGAGAGCCTCGGCATTGGTGCGGAACTTGCTCTCCATCTCGGGCGTCACCATCTTGCGGATCGCTTCCTGAGTCTCGAGCGCCTTCAGCATGGCTTGATCGGCAGCCGTCAGGGCTTCCAAGCCATGCGCAAGGGTCATGATCGTCTCGGGCACGAGAGCTGCGGCCGCATTGCTTCCCATGACGCGGTGAACACCAGCGTAGATCTCGCCGCGCTTCGCTTCAGAGAGCGCTGCAAACTCGGCGGGAGCGCCGTCGAGTTCAGCCAGGAGAGAACGCGCGCGAGCGGCAACCGACTTGGCGCAGGCGGACTTTCCTTGCTTCTTCGCGCAAGCCTTCACGCCAGCAAGCTCATCGACCTTCGCCTTGATCAGCTTCCCGGCTGACTTCTCGCAGCCTGCCGATTTCACCGCAGCAACGAGCTTCTCGGCGCTCTTCGCGCAGCTCAAGCCCTCAACCTCAGAGAGAAGGAGCTTCGCTCCCTTCTTCTGACAGGCTTCGCCGCGGATCGCCGCCGCAAGCTTCTCGGCGCTCTTGGCGCAGAAACCCTTCGCAGCTACAGCCTTGCTCTTGGCGCAGGCTTCGCTCTTCTTCGCGCAGGCTTTCACACAGGCAAGCTCATCGACCTTCGCCTTGATCAGCTTCCCGGCTGACTTCTCGCAGCCTGCTGACTTCACCGCAGCGACAAGATTCTCGGCACTCTTCGCGCAGCTCAGTCCTTCAACCTCAGAGAGAAGAAGCTTCGCTCCCTTCTTCTGACAGGCTTCGCCGCGGATCGCCGCCGCAAGCTTCTCGGCGCTCTTGGCGCAGAAACCCTTCGCAGCTACAGCCTTGCTCTTGGCGCAGGCTTCGCTCTTCTTCGCGCAAGCCTTCACGCCGGCAAGCTCATCAACCTTCGCCTTGATCAGCTTCCCGGCTGACTTCTCGCAGCCTGCCGATTTCACCGCAGCAACGAGCTTCTCGGCGCTCTTCGCGCAGCTCAAGCCCTCAACCTCAGAGAGAAGGAGCTTCGCTCCCTTCTTCTGACAGGCTTCGCCGCGGATCGCCGCCGCAAGCTTCTCGGCGCTCTTGGCGCAGAAACCCTTCGCAGCTACAGCCTTGCTCTTGGCGCAGGCTTCGCTCTTCTTCGCGCAGGCTTTCACACAGGCAAGCTCATCGACCTTCGCCTTGATCAGCTTCCCGGCTGACTTCTCGCAGCCTGCTGACTTCACCGCAGCGACAAGATTCTCGGCACTCTTCGCGCAGCTCAGTCCTTCAACCTCAGAGAGAAGAAGCTTCGCTCCCTTCTTCTGACAGGCTTCGCCGCGGATCGCCGCCGCAAGCTTCTCGGCGCTCTTGGCGCAGAAACCCTTCGCAGCTACAGCCTTGCTCTTGGCGCAGGCTTCGCTCTTCTTCGCGCAAGCCTTCACGCCGGCAAGCTCATCAACCTTCGCCTTGATCAGCTTCCCGGCTGACTTCTCGCAGCCTGCCGATTTCACCGCAGCAACGAGCTTCTCGGCGCTCTTCGCGCAGCTCAAGCCCTCAACCTCAGAGAGAAGGAGCTTCGCTCCCTTCTTCTGACAGGCTTCGCCGCGGATCGCCGCCGCAAGCTTCTCGGCGCTCTTGGCGCAGAAACCCTTCGCAGCTACAGCCTTGCTCTTGGCGCAGGCTTCGCTCTTCTTCGCGCAGGCTTTCACACAGGCAAGCTCATCGACCTTCGCCGTGATCAACTTCCCGGCTGACTTCGCGCAGCCTGCTGATTTCACCGCGGCGACAAGCGTCTCGGCACTCTTCGCGCAGTTCAAGCCCTCAACCTCAGAGAGAAGGAGCTTCGCTCCCTTCTTCTGACAGGCTTCGCCGCGGATCGCCACCGCAAGCTTCTCCGCGCTCTTGGCGCAGAAACCCTTCGCAGCTACAGCTTTGCTCTTGGCGCAGGCTTCGCTCTTCTTCGCGCAAGCCTTCACGCCAGCAAGCTCATCGACCTTCGCCTTGATCAGCTTCCCGGCTGACTTCTCGCAGCCTGCTGACTTCACCGCAGCAACGAGCTTCTCGGCGCTCTTCGCGCAGCTCAGTCCTTCAACCTCCGACAACAGAAGCTTCGCGCCCTTCTTCTGGCAAGACTCGCCGCGAATCGCTGTGGCAAGCTTCTCGGCGCTCTTGGCACAGAAGCCCTTCGCAGCTACAGCCTTGCTCTTGGCGCAGGCCTCGCTCTTCTTCGCGCAAGCCTTCACGCCAGCAAGCTCATCGACCTTCGCCTTGATCAGCTTCCCAGCTGACTTCTCGCAGCCTGCTGACTTCACCGCAGCGACAAGCTTCTCGGCACTCTTCGCGCAGCTCAAACCCTCAACCTCAGAGAGAAGGAGCTTCGCTCCCTTCTTCTGACAGGCTTCGCCGCGGATCGCCGCCGCAAGCTTCTCCGCGCTCTTGGCGCAGAAACCCTTCGCAGCTACAGCTTTGCTCTTGGCGCAGGCCTCGCTCTTCTTCGCGCAAGCCTTCACGCCAGCAAGCTCATCGACCTTCGCCTTGATTAGCTTCCCGCCCGACTTTGCGCAGCCTGCAGCCTGAACCGCAGCGACAAGCTTCTCGGCACTCTTCGCGCAGCTCAAACCCTCAACCTCAGAGAGAAGGAGCTTCGCTCCCTTCTTCTGACAGGCTTCGCCGCGGATCGCCGCCGCAAGCTTCTCCGCGCTCTTGGCGCAGAAACCCTTCGCAGCTACAGCTTTGCTCTTGGCGCAGGCCTCGCTCTTCTTCGCGCAAGCCTTCACGCCAGCAAGCTCATCGACCTTCGCCTTGATTAGCTTCCCGCCCGACTTTGCGCAGCCTGCAGCCTGAACCGCAGCAACGAGCTTCTCGGCGCTCTTCGCACAGCTCAGTCCTTCAACCTCCGACAACAGAAGCTTCGCACCCTTCTTCTGGCAAGACTCGCCGCGAATCGCTGTGGCAAGCTTCTCGGCGCTCTTGGCGCAGAAGCCCTTCCCTGCTACCGCTTTGCTCTTCGCACACGCGGCATCACCCTTGGCGACGGCTGCCAATGATTCGTTCTGACCAAGCCCCGACGCAGCGTGCGCCGCCAGCGTCTTCAGCGAGCCGATCAGCTGCGAGCGCGCCTTGGCAGCAGCAGCCAACTTCGCGCACACCTCACCTTTTTCTTTCTTGGCGCAAGCGGCCCTGCACTCCTCGTCTGCTTTAGCAGCCGCGGCCAATGCATCGTGCGCAATGAAAACACTCCGCCGGACTCGGGAACCGATCGGGCAAGACTTCGCTACCTCCGCGAACTCGCTGGCAGCGCTTCGCTGCTGGTCCGCGTCGAGAGAGCCCACGGCTTGCTGCCACTTGGCCAAAAGAGCGTCAACACTCTTCTGCGCCTGTGCGAGCTTCGCGCAGCACGATTCTCCAGCGGCAAGTGGTGCCGCTAGAAAACAAGCAATAGCGACAGCGCTCAAAGGAATCCAACGCATGTGAACCTCCTCGGAAAAAGAGAGTCGAGAGCGGCGAACTCGAGCGGTGTCAATCCGTGAGAGCGCCGTTCGATAACTTGGTATCGAGATGAAGGGTACGTAGCTAACCAGAGACCTCGTTGTTGGATGTATGGGCCCCATACATCCGGCGCCAACCGCCGCCGAGAGTCGACAGAGCGGAGACGCTCCGAGCAAATAGAGTAACTCGTCGTCGAGAAGAATCTGAAGAAAAAACGGCGCTCCAGCCCGAATCGTGCCCACCATCTTCGTGCACGGTAGAGGTCTCGGGCACAGTCGCCGACTGCAGGCGGACTCGACGGACGAGCAACCTCTTTGCAGGAACTGAGTTAGCTTCTATAGTGAGGAGCCAATCACGATCGTTCCGGACGGCTCCACACTCAGGTCGACTCGCCCCATGCTCTACTCCCGGGTTCTCCGCCCGATTCTCTTCGGCCTCAACCCAGAGACTGCGCACCACGCCGCTCTGCGCCTGCTCTCCCAACCTGGTTTCGGCGCGGTGATTGGCACGGCCGAGGCGCCGCGCGATCCGTTGCAACTGTGGAACCTAACGTTTCGCAATCGCCTCGGTCTGGCAGCCGGTTTCGACAAAAACGCAATCGCGCTCCGGGCATGGAAAGCGCTCGGCTTCGGATTCGTTGAGATCGGCACGGCCACTCGGCACCCCCAGCCCGGCAATCCCCGGCCCCGCCTTTTTCGCTGCCGCCGGGAACGTGGGCTCGTCAACCGGCTCGGCTTCCCAAACGACGGTGCGGATGTGATCGCTGCTCGGCTGCGCCAATATCGCCAACGATTTCCTGACGACGGCTTCGTCATTGGAGCCAACATCGGCAAGTCGCGCGTCACGACAATCGAAGACGCCGCGACTGACTATCTCTACTCGTTCCGGCAGCTTTACGATCTCGCCGATTTCTTCGTCGTCAACGTCAGCTCTCCGAACACCCCCGGACTGCGAGACCTCCAATCGCCGGACCGACTCAAACCGATCCTCGAACTCCTTCAACACGAAAACCGTGCGGCGAAGCCGCTCTTGGTGAAGATCGCGCCCGACCTCAGCTCGCAAGACATTCGGGCGATCGTCGCGCTCGCTCGAGACGTTGAGCTCAGCGGCATCGTCGCGACGAACACGACGATCGATCACTCCAGCATCGAACTCACCGAGTCAGGAGGATTGAGCGGAAAACCCCTCACGATGCGTAGCACAGAAGTCGTGCGCATGATTCGCGACGAGTGCCACGGCGCCCTAACGATCGTCGGTGTCGGTGGCGTATTCACCGCCGCCGACTATCAGGAGAAGCGCCAGGCGGGTGCCGAACTCGTCGAGCTCTACACGGGCCTGATCTACGAAGGCCCCAAGATCGTCACGAGGATTCTCACTGGCGCCAGCACCACTTAGAACGCCGACCGCAGCGTCCTGAGGTCCGTCAGCGGCTTGTGCGGATGGCGGTCGACACTCAGACGAGCTCCGGCAACGGCTGCCTCGCCTCGTCGACGAGATACTGAGGCCGCCCGGAGAGGTCCGGAACCGTCGTCGAATTGACGTCGATGCCGACGTTGTGATAAAGCGTCGCCAGCACTTCTTGGAAGTGTACCGGCCGCTCGGTCGCCTCCGCTGCCCAACGATCGGTCGCGCCGATCACTTGCCCACCGCGGATTCCGCCGCCGTACATCAGCGCGCACGAGACGCGCGGCCAGTGATCGCGCCCCGCGCGCTCATTGATCTTTGGCGTGCGCCCGAACTCACCCCAGACGACGACCGACACGTCGCGGTCAAGACCGCGTTGCTGCAGGTCTTCGACCAATGCGGTGACCCCTTGGTCGAGCATCGGAAAGTCCTGCCGAGCACGGTGGAAGTTGCCGCCGTGCCAGTCCCAACGGCTGAACGCCAGGGTGACACATCGCACCCCAGCCTCGACGAGCCGCCTCGCCACCAAGAAGTGATCCAACAATTTCGGCGCACCGTCCGCCTGCTTTTTGGCGGAGCCGCGCCCGTACCGATCACGTACTCGAGATTCTTCGCGTTCGAGATCCATCGCCTCCGCCAGGCGGCTCGATGTCAAAATCCCGAACGCCTGCTGCTGAAACGAATCCATCCCGTCCATGAGCCCACTGGCATCTGCGTGCCGGCGAAATCGATCGAAGCTGGCCAGAAGCGTCTTGCGATCTGAAAGTCGATCCGCAGAAACCCCGTTGAGCACCATGTCGCCTCGCCCTGCTCCCGATGGCAGGAACGGCGCGTGAGCGGGGCCAAGGAAACCCGGACGGCCCGGATCTGCCCACGGCCTATGCCCCATGTCATGCGGTGCCAGGCCGACGTAAGGCGGCATTGCAGGATGCGCAGGCCCTTCGAGCTTCGAAAGCACGGAACCGAGAGCCGGCCAGCCGCCTTGCGGCTGCGGCTCCGGCGCGCGACCGGAGCGCCCCGTCATGCACTGAAAAGCATAATGAGAACCGCGTGCGCCAACGATCGATCGGATGATCGCAAGTCGGTCCATCATCGCAGCCATGCGCGGGAAGAGCTCGCAGATCTCGATGCCCGGAACGTTCGTCTTGATCGGCTTGAACTCGCCGCGGATCTCCGACGGCGCGTCCATTTTCAGGTCGAACATGTCCTGATGCGGCGGGCCACCCGGGAGGAAGATCATGATGATCGACTTCTGACGCCCCCGCTTGGCCTCGGTCTTCGGTCGCGACGCTGGTGTTGACTCAGCACGCAAGAGGTCGGCGAGCGATAAACCGCCAACGGACAGACCACCCAAACGCAGGAAGCTGCGCCGGCTCATGCCATCGCAAAAACGCTCTCGGCTCGGATCGCCAACGATTGTAAGCATCAGTCTAAGCTCTCTGCTCTTCGGCAAGGGAATTGGTCGTCGTGGTGGCGACGGCCGCCTGGCGCAGCTTCCGTTACCCGCTGCGCTCCACCCCAACAGTGTACGGGAATTGGACGCCGTCTGGAATTCGAAAAGTACCTCCGAAGGGCCGAATGGCCGATAAGAATCGGCTCACAACCGCCTCGGTTTGCCTCTCCGGCGCAGGAGATGCGACTCTTTGACAACTCCCACCGCTTTCCCAGATCAGGGGGAAACAGTCGTCAGCGGCGGCTTCTTCCAAGACCCTGAAAGGATTTTAAGGGCGAAAGTTAGGCATGACACGTAGAGATCAACTGCTGCTGAGCTGTGTCCTGACGGCGCTGACTTTGGTCTTGTGCCGCTGCAAATCGAGCGACCCACCCCAGCGCAGCGGCTCGGAGGTAACCCGAGAGTTTTCGAAGAAGCTCCACGCGGCGTCGCGCCGACTCGCCGAGCTGGGCAGTGATTCCGAGCGCCTTCAGATCACCGACGCGGACCGGATCGCGCTGCAGAACGCGCTCGGGCGATTCCAGCGGAGTCTGCGTGAGCATGCCCTTCTCACCGAAGAAATCGATGGCTGGAAGGCCGTCGACCGGGAACAGTTCGAAGACGCCTGGCGCCGCGGTGAGACGCTCGGCGAGAAGCTGCAGACCGAGAGCGCTCAAATCAACAGCATCCTCGAGTCTCTCGCGGCGAAAGCCGCGAGCTCCGAGGATCAGGAGACGAAAGAGTATCTCGACTTCGCCACGAACGCCTCCGGCGTCGCCCAAGCGATCGACAAACATCTGATCGCTGTACACACTGAAGCGATCGCCCGTGAGACTGAGATTCACGGCGCTGCGTCAGTGTTTCACTTGCTCAGCCTGCGGAAGCTGGATCGAACCCAGTTCAGCCGGCAGACGCGCCTTTACGAGGGAGCCTGGCAGAAGTGGGTGGATTCCGATCGCGAACGTGGTCGTCATGACAACGCCCTCGCCGTGTTCGCGTTGATCATGGATGCGACGGACGAGGCCAAGCCCAGTTCGCCAGGAGCCGCTCACGAGACAGCTCTCGACAGCATTCGCAGCGCTCCGAGCATGTCCGTCGTCGAAGCGATGGAGCGGCGGCTCCGAGAAATCCGCGAACGAGCCGAAAAACTCCCAGGGCGCGAGCGGTGGGAACGCGAACTCAGACGCGCCGACGCAGCCGTCATGCTGGCGCGAGCCCGAGCCACCGCCGACCCCAAAGAGTCGCTATCACTTGCTGTTGCGGCGCGCGATAAGGATCGTTATCTGGACCAGCAAGCGGACGCTCTGATCAAGCTCTCCGCCGATCGCATCGGCGCTCGCCACGTTTCCGCGCACCGCTATGAGAAGGCACTCGAGGAGTTCCGCAGGGCGACGAACCTGCGATCTCACGGCGCCAAGGAGTCCAGCATCGAAGCGTTTCGCAAGACCCTCGTCAACTCGGCGCTGCGAGGCGCCGAGGGTCTCCTGCGGCAGGCAGAATTCGCTGCCGCAAAGGACGTGCTGGGGCAAGCCCAGAGACTGACATCGAACAACCACGAGGAACAGCTCGTAGCAAAGAAACTCCACCGCTACTACGCGCGGTTCGTCGCCCACCTACTCCCGCGCGACGCTCGCGCCGCGACCCAGGAATGCGAACGCATGCTGGTTGCCTTTCCGCATGACCGGCAGGCTATGGAGAATCTCGACAGGTGTCTCTATCAGGTTCTTTTGCAAGACATCGGCGAGTTGTCGACGGCATTCGAACGCCACGGCGGTCGGCGAGTTCAGGAGCTGATCCGAGACACCGTGCGCAAGATGCGGACCACCGCCGGCACCGAACGCTGCCAAACGCTCTTCGAACAGACGCAGGAGTCGTGGCTGACGCGCCTCGACGATGTTTCCGGGCCGAGCGAAGCGTTCAAAATCGCACGCGAGACCGCAATTCTGAGCCGCGAGGAGCCAGACGAGCTCAAGCCTCGCGCCGTAGCGCGGCTTTGGAAACTCGCGGGCGACGCCGCGAACGCCAAGAACTGGCCTCTACTCAAGGAATGTATCGACACTTACCTGCGGGAATGCCCTGCGGAGAAGGCGCCGACGGGATTCGCGGAGTCTCACCAAAGACTGGTGCGCGAACTGGTTCGAACGTCTGACGGCGATGCGACGCGGCACGCCGTCCTCTATCTCCGGGCTCACCCCGAGGCCGTCGGTAGCATTCGACCGATCGTCGTCCGACACGTCAGTCAGCAGCCCCAGATCGCCGCAGCTGTGGATTCAATGCTCGACGGTCAAATAACACAAGAATCGCCGCGGCCGGCAGCGTTTTCGGACGTCGTCTCAGATTCGGATTGGGAGGCCGCACGCATCGTCGCCGGCGACCGGGTCGCTGCGCATCGTCCCGGCCGGGGCGGGCC
Source organism: Planctomycetota bacterium (assembly GCA_965223265.1). Classification (GTDB taxonomy): domain Bacteria; phylum Planctomycetota; class UBA8108; order UBA8108; family SXIK01. Next base: position 9,052,402 of record OZ244999.1, on the reverse strand, counting down.
AGATCCGGCTACGGGCGCGGCGGCTGCGAAAGCGAGTCACAGCCAGCACAGTGGGCGCGGCGTCTACGTCGCGACCGTGGCGATCGCTGCGATCGGATCGATCTGCGGAGCCATCGTATTAGCCGCCCTGACGAGGAAGCGCGGTCTTCTCGACTTCAGATGGTACGGCGCCTGTGGGCTGTTGTTCGGAATCACTCTCGGGCTGCTGTTCTCGCCGGGCGCATTCAACCATAGTCCCAGGGAGACGACGACCAGCTCACAAGTCAAACGAGTCGATCAACACCAGGGAATCGAACTCGTGTTGCGCTCGCCAGGGACAGGGAAAGAATTGGATCGAATGCCATGACGACGGAAACGATCGCTGAATCGCCCCCAGTAGAAACTTCCGAGCGTAACGACCAGTACATCGCGGAGCTGGTCGCGTGGGTTCTCGGGCAAATGAGAGCGCTGAAAGATTCGCCTGTCGACGAAGGCGAATTGCGCGATGCGCTCGAAGAACTTGTGACACTTCTTCAAGAGCTCTCAGAACGGATGAGTGCCAGCCTCAAATCCGTTCGCCAACTACGACAGGACCTAGGCGATCCTGCGAAGCGAAATGCGCTTCTCGAAGAAGTTGCGCAACAGTCCGACATCGGATGCGCCACGCTTGCCGAGCTCACAGGTGCTCAAGCCCTGCTTAACGACACTGGCGAGGTCCTCGAGCCGTTGTACAAGGTGACCGCAGCTCGAGTCTTCCTCGGCAAGGTGAAGAACGGCGAATGTCGTAAATCGATGGGACAATCGGTAACACGCATCTCCGTTCTACAGGAAAAAGTGTCGCAAGCGCGACGCATGATGAAAGAGAGCTTCGGCGAAATCGAACGTCGCGGACTGCAGACTTCGCCGCGCCCCGAGAGCAAGTCTGAAGACAAACCCGCGACGGCACCTCAGCCGAACGCAAGCGAAGACGACGATGACGATTCTTCCGAGTCGTCGCAAGACGAGTCTGAGACCCTGCGCGGAATCGGTCTCAAGATGATGCTTGGGAGCATCCGGATCAAAAAATCTGACCTACCGCTGGAGGCTCTCGCGCAGCCGAAAAAGCTGTCCCTGACGATCAATGCTCCGCTTGCCCGTCCTCGACGCCAGCAAGACGCAGAAGAGGAGTCGAAAGCGGCGAAAAGACCGGGCAGCCGAACCGAAAAATTGACACCTGAGCGCAAACAGCCCAAGTCTCCCGCCAAGGCCCGCAAACCTCGCCTCGACGAGAAAGACGAACTCGCGCTGCGCAGCCACCTGCAAAAGTTGTCGAAAAGGATGCCTTTCTTTCCCATTCACCACGACGAATCGATCCACTTCACCAGCATCTCCGATGATTCATTCACTCGCATATCGATTCGGTCTTTGTGGGCGAAGCGTGAGGAAGTCGATGGTGACTCCGCAGCAGCCTCCGCCCTCTGGAAACGACCCGTATCGGTACCCCGTGCCAATCGAGCGGGGCGCACGACGGACGACAACGTCACAACGACGTATGCGCCGACGTCTCTGCGAGCCACCGACGCAGCAGCGACGATTCTCCGTGAAATCGTTGACGCTGCGGGCGGCACGCAGAAGCAAAGTGTTACTCGTTCCGCCGTCGACACAGACGCGTTCGACCCTGGCCTCGGCGCGAAGTGCGCAGCTGAATTCTCGCAAGAGGTGTCGTCCGGGATCCTCGAAAAGAAGATACGCGCTCACTTCGATTCGTCGCCTTTCGAGGCGGACCGCGACCAGGTGAAGGTACTCCGCTCCAGCGTCGAGATTGAATCGGTGCCGGTCGTGTCGGTTGACGTCCAGATCAAGGGGCCGCGTGGCCGCACACCGAGGTTCAAGGCTTGGCTCTACGGCACGGAACGGCGCATTCACGTGCAGGGGCTGCCACACCGCTGGTCAACGCTCGCGAGCCTTTGGGTTGCCGGACTTCTCCTCGCCGGCGTACCGATCGGGATGCTGCTCGCAAAGGCGATCGGCGCGCTGCTATAACGTTCACCCAGCAGTCTCAGTCCAGCCGGGCGTGAAGAGGCCGGTTTCTCGGCGGAGTGACTTGTTCAAGGGCTGCTAAGAACGACGCCCTCGATCGTCAGTCCGGGACCAAACCCCAGCATGACCACGGGACTCGTGGTGCGATTCTCTCGCTCCTCTGCGAGCAGCCGCTCGAGGACGAAAAAGATCGTCGGGCTCGACATGTTCCCGTAATCGCGCAGCACCCCTGTGGAGGCTGCGATGTCGTCTGCCTCGAGAGCGAGAGCATGACGTGCAGCCTTCAGGATGCGTGGTCCGCCAGGATGAATCGCCCACCGACAACGCTGCCCACGGTTCACTGCCGCGAGGTCGAGAAGATGGTGGCTGAACCCGGCTAACTCCCCCATGAGACGCTCTGGAACCTCTGCGCTCAGCGTCATCCGAAATCCGGCGTCGCCAATGTGCCACGCCATGGCTTGCCTCGAAGTGGGCGCCACCGCAGACGCGCTCGCCACCAGCACAGCTCGGGCATCGCGGTCCGCCGGTCTACCGTAGATGAGAGCGGCGCACCCGTCCGCAAAGAGACAATTGGATAACACAGACGACTTCGTCGGCTCGGGCTGCATGTGAAGGGTGCACAGCTCAACGCAGATCAGCAGGATTTTCGCGTCGGGATGCGCCGCGACCACTTGATCGCAGAGGCGGAGCGAGTTGAAGCCACCATGGCACCCCATGAATCCAACCACTGTCCGCTGGACGCTCGGGCGCAGATCCAACGCTTCGATCAGGTCGAGATCAGGCCCGGGAGAATAGAATCCAGTGCAACTGCAAAAAACGAGATGCGTGATTTGAGCCGCATCAATCGAAGCCTTGTCGATCGCCCTGCGTGCGATAGGCGCAGCCATTCCGACACATTCGCGCTCGTAAATCTCCATGCGTTTTGCGGTCGATGCACTCCCGGACCCGCGGAGTAAGTGCGGCTGCAATTCGCACGCCGCTAGGTCATCCGCAGTAAAATCGGCCAGGACGCTGTGACGCTTTTGGATGCCACTTCGGCCGTAGAGCGCCCTAAGCCGTGGCTGCCACCGCCGCGACTCGGTGGCTGATAGGTTGTGCGCAAAGAGCCGCTGCATAAAGCGCAGCATCTCTTCCTGCGTCGCGGCGTGAGGCGGGACGCCAGTAGCAAGCGAAAGGATGCCTCCGCGGGGCGGACCGATCACGCCCAGTCACTCCATAGATACGGCGCGTCTCGAAATTCTGCCACTGAAGCACTCTTCGCCATTTTTGCTCGCCGTTCTTTGCAGGCGTTGAGGTCAACCTGCCGGACCACCATGGAAGACCTCGACAACATGGCCGTCGGGATCATAGAACCACACTTGGATCGCGCCGTCCGGGCGCGAGACAGGACCTCCCATGATCATCACTCCATGTTGACGCAAGACCTCACTAGCGCGATTCGCGTCGTCGACCCGGAAAGCGAAGTGATGAGCGACTCCCTGCATCGTCTCGCGCGTTAGATTCGGATAGCCGCTCGTCGCCGACGTGGAGTGTCTCTCGATGAGGTGCAGCTGGGTGTTTCCAGCGCGAAACCAGAGCCCGCCGAAGGGGAATTTCGGTCGCGAGATCAGCTCCATTCCGAGCAGGTCGCCGTAAAACGCGCGGCTGCGTTCAAGATCGTCGACGACGATCGTCACATGGTCGATCCCCTGAACATGCAGGTTCTCGCTTATCGACATGGCCATAGGTGCACCGTCATGTAAGATCCAGCTATGTGGTATCGGGAACACGGAATCCAGAGAGTCTCGTGCGCAACTCGCTACGTGGCGACAGGATCGCGACGGCGACCCGTCAACCATTCATTAGCATGCGGACGGCAGAACCGCCAGAAACGTCCATGGGACGGCCGTCATCGGGAGGAGTGAATGCCGGACTTTTCCTGCCGTACCCGAGAGCTAGAGCTCATGGACGACCCGAGCATTTCAGCCGACGAGATGCACGCGACCCTGGACGAGCTCGCGTTCATCAATCGCACACTGGGCGGCTATCGACCGTCGTTGATCGGACTCAAGCGTCTGTTGCCGAAGGATTGTTCGCAGCTGCGAATCCTTGATGTTGGCACTGGTGGCGGAGACACACCGCACGTCATACAGCGGTGGGCTAAACGTCGCGGCATCGACACGGTGATCGTCGGAATCGATCTCTCGGCAACGGCGGTCGGATACGCACGCGCTAAGTGGGATAGACTCGAGGGCGTATCGTTTGAACAGATCGACGTCTTCGATTTGGAGTCGCAGCAGCCATTCGATGTCGTGCACTCCGCGCTGACGCTTCATCACTTCGAAGCCGAGCGCCTCACGCCGCTACTTAAGAAGATGTACAATCTTTCGCGCCTTGGCATGATCGTTAACGACCTCCAGAGGCATCCGCTTGCCTATCATTCCATTCGTGCGCTAACGCGCTGTTTTTCGCGTAGTCGTCTGATCCGCCACGACGCGCCGCTGTCGGTACTGCGCGCTTTTCACAAGGCCGATCTCGTTGAGGCGTTCGAGGCGGCCGGTCTACCAGCGCCGCACATCAGTTGGCATTGGGCGTTTCGATGGCTCGCGGTACTCTCTAAAGAGCCCACTCTGACAACGCCAGCCGAGGCGCGCGATCGATTGTGATTCAGCGCTTGGAACCAGAGCCGTTCGATGTCGCCGTCGTTGGTGGTGGTCCCGCCGGCAGTACCGTGGCGACGCTTCTGGCGCGGACAGGACAGCGAGTGGTTCTTCTCGAGCGCGAGCACTTTCCACGTGACAAGCTCTGCGGTGAGTTCCTCTCGCCCGAATCATTACCCGTCCTTCAAGAGCTGGGCTGTCTGGATGCCGTCGTCGCAGCCGGTGCTTCCCGCGTTTCCCAGGCACGATTCTCCACACCGGCAGGACGCGTGGTCGAGACGAGCCTGCCCGGCGACGGCTTTGGGATCAGCCGCCGTGTGTTCGACTCGATTCTGCTCAAGAATGCAGTGACGTCGGGAGTCTCGGTGCGCGAAGGCACGGAGGTTATCCGCGTCGAGGGAGCGACAAGCTCAAACCAGGTTCGCCGAGTCACCTATCGCTGCATGGAAAACCGCCGACGCGAAGAGTCCGTCGTGGCGGCGCTTGTCATCGGAGCGTATGGTCGCGAAGGGCGTTTGGAACAAACCGTGCAACCGGTCGCCGGTGCTCCCAGACGCCACCGGAAACCGCTGAGAGTGAGGCGACGACCTCTCTTCGTTGGCGTCAAACGCCACCATCGTTTCGCACCCACGGCTCTGGAAGGACGTCGCGCTCTCGAACGCACGGTCGAGGTCCACCTCGTCCGAGGCGGGTACTGTGGAATCGTCGCGATCCAAGATCAGCTGGTCAATGTCTGTGCCTTCCTGAGAGCGTCGTTCATCAAACGCCTGGAAAGCTCGCGCTGGGAGACGCTCGCGCTTGCCCTCGGTCGTCAGAACCCGCTTCTTGCCGAGCGCCTCGCGACCCTCATTCCGGAGGCGACACCGACTCTCACCATTGCCGCCGGCGCCATGGAGAGAACGCGTTCAATCGACAGCGACTTCCCGCGCGTCGGCGACGCCGCCGGCATGATTTCGCCGCTCTGCGGCGATGGACAGGCCATGGCGCTCGACAGCGCTCGCGCGCTCGCGCGGCGGCTCACGCCGCAGCCAGGCACCGACGTGATGGACAAGCCTTGGCGCGGCGCGGCGTGGCATCGCCAATGGGAGAAGGAATACGGAACGCGACTTCGCGTCGGTGGGCTGCTTCAGGCGGCGCTTTTGCGGCCAAGAATGGCAGAGCTGGTGGTCGCTACGGCCGCGGGCTGGCCGGGTCTCAGCGACGCGCTGGTCCGCTGGACGCGTGGTAGCTGAGTCAAGAGGCGGAGACAGAGATAGAGGCAGTATTCAGAGGCAAAGGCAGAGACAGCATCAGAAACAGATACGGATCCAGAGACGGAGACGGGCACGCCCACGCCCACGCACACGCACACGCACACGCAATCGTTCACGCCCACGGGCGCCGCCTCATCGAAAACGTAAGGGAGTGCGCCCGCCGCGAACGTGGCGGGCGCATGGGCTCGCACGCTCAGCGAGTCAGCCCGCGAAGAAGCGCGAGCAGGCGATCAAGCGTCTCGAGAGGCGTCGTGACGTCGTCGCTTCTCAGATCGCCCCAAGCCAGAGCCAGTCGTAGCGCGGTCTCGACCTCGCGCGCACTGCCGCGCGCGACGCGAAAGAGGTGCTGGCGATCTTTCCCAGCGCGCTCGGCGCCTTCCGAGAGGTTGAGCGCCACCGAAGAAGCAGCGCGCCGAAGCTGCCGATGCAGATCGGGATCGAGCCGCCGAAGCCGCGCCAAAGGAATTCGCAAATCGCCAATCAAAGCGAGACTAACATCGAGAGCGATGAAACGCATGTGAAGCCTCCGCAGAAAAGGTGAGTCGAAAGCCCGCCACGTCCGGGCGGCGGTACTCCACCCCCAACGCGGAGCGGAGGGGCAGTCAAGGGCGCGAAGCGCCGAGCGCAGCGAGGGCACCCTTGACTGCCCCGAGCACCGCGTACACTCGACAATGACCGCCGCCGTACAGTGACCCCTGCTACAGATTCAGAGGCGGAGGCAGCATCAGAAACAGATACGGATCCAGACACGGAGACGGGCCGCACTCCCACTCCCACGCAATCGCCGCGGTCGCCCTCCCGCCTTCGCGCTCCTTTCTCGTCTCAGCGCGATCGGCCAGTGCCAAATAGCTACAGCGTCCAGCCTCGACGGTACTCACGCCGCAAGTAGCGGCCGGCCTCGGGGCAATTCGGCGCCTGTTGGTCTTGCCCGTTCCAGGCGAATTCCCGACCGACACGATGCGCGACGTTGCCGAGAAGCGCCGTCTGCGTCAGCGTCGCCGCATACCCGAAGTTGCACGTCGTCGGCGCTCCCGTCTTGGCAGCGTCGATCCACTCCTGATGGTGCCCGACCGAAGTTGGGATGAATGGCGCTGGCGGCTCGAACTCGGAGAAATCGCTCTCGGGTAAGAGCTGGTATTTCGAATAGCCGGCAATCAACATTCCTCGTTGACCGACAAAAAGAACTCCGTCGCCCCATTCGGGCAAAAGCCCTTGAGCGAAGTGCGGCGGCCTCTGGCCACCGTCGTACCACGTCAGGGTCACGGGCGGCAGCGTACCGCGCGCCGGAAACTTGTAGCGAATCACGAGTTTGTCGCCAGCGCCGTCAGCATGCACGGGCGAACCAGCAAGAGGGCTGACTCTCGTGGGGTGTTGAAGATTGAGAGCCCAGAACGGCAGGTCAAGGTAGTGGCATCCCATGTCGGCGAGAGTGCCTCCGCCGAAGTCCCACCAGCGACGCCAATTCGCCGGCAGCAACGTCGGATGGTAACGATGATGCGCTGGAGCCGGCCCGAGCCAAAGATCCCAATGGATATGCGCGGGAACGGGAGGACGCTCTTTCGGAAGATCTCCGCCCGACCATGACTTCCCGACCCAAACATGCGCCTCGTGGACGTTCCCGATCGCTCCGGTCGAAATGAGTTCGACGACGCGACGGTAATTGTCGAGCGCGTGAATCTGCGTTCCCATTTGCGTCGCCAGCTTGCTTTCCATGGCGAGAGTACGAACGACGTCGGCCTCGTACACCGAGTGCGTCAGCGGCTTTTCACAGTAGACGTGTTTTCCAGCCTTCAGGCTGGCTACCGTGGCCGGCGCGTGCATGTGATCAGGCGTGCTGATCACAACCGCGTCGATGTCTTTCTGGTCGAGGAGAAGGCGAAAATCGTTGTACTTCTTCGCGCCGGGAAACTGCGACGCGGCTTGACTAAGCTTCTGGTCATCGATGTCGCATAGAGCGACGATATTCTCGTGCGCAACTCCCTTGAGATTCGCGCCCCCACGCCCGCTGACGCCAACGATACCGATGTTGAGTTTCTCATTTGGCGACCCGCTCCAAAGGCGGGGCAGAGGAGAGCTCACCAGGAATCCAGCCGTCGCCAGAGACACTTTCTGCAAAAACGCTCGGCGCGTGGCTGTGGTTGACGGATTCGAACGAGAAGTTCCCATGCCTGACATCGCTGCGTCCTCCTAAGTGGCGCCCTCGTCAATTCTCGCGGTTTCGTATCTGCGGTCAAGGAAGATGCGGAAGCCAACTTCGCCTTTGAGCCGTCCTCGTAAACCGCTATCATTGGCCGCTTCGAACGAAGTCCGCTAGCCGCGAGAACTCATGCACGACCCTGACGCTTCCGATCCGACCGAACCTTCGGCTCCGCAGCCCACGCCACCGCGCCCGTCCGGCGTCGGGGCCGCAAACGAGTCAAAGGACATGATCTCGCCCGGGGATTTGCCACCTCTCAAGGTTGCTGACCTGCCCGAACCCGTCCCATTTCGGCGCATGCTGGGACCGAGCGTAATTCTCGCCGGATTGGCGCTCGGCAGCGGCGAGTTTGTGTTTTGGCCGTACATCACGTACGCCAGTCAGTTCGTATTCTTCTGGGCCTGCCTTCTGGGTGTCACGACGCAGTTCTTCATCAATATGGAAGTCGCGCGCTGGAGTCTCGCCACTGGCGAAACGGCGATCGCGGGGTTTGCCCGGCTGAGCAAGCATTGGGCATGGGTTTTTTTGGTGCTCAACATCGTACCGTGGGTAGTTCCAAGCTGGGCGCGCGGCTCGGCGAAGATCGTTTGCTGGATTTGGACGGGCGATTCGTCGCCGTCACCGGCGGAAACGCCGCTGGCAATCGGTGGACTTCTCTGCTGCGGCATGATTCTTACGGCTGGAAAAGTTCTCTACGAGACGATCGAAAAGGTGCAGCTGGTTTTGGTGTCACTGGCGCTCCTACTCGTTGTCGTTCTCGCCGCCTATCTCGTTCGACCGGACGCGATTGCCGCGCAGATCGAGGGTGCGCTCAACTTCGGGGGACTGCCGGAGCTCAGCGGCGAGCTCACGGCGGCAACGCTACTTGGAGCTCTCGCGTTTGCCGGTGTCGGCGGGACACTCAATCTGTGTCAGAGCAACTACATCAAAGATAAGGGCTACGGTATGGGGCGATTCATCGGCCGTATCACTAGCCCGATCACCGGCCAAGAGGAGGCCATCTCCGAAGTCGGCTACCAGTTCCCTCCAACGGCAGAGAATCTTGCTCGTTGGCGCCGGTGGTGGAAGGCAACGAACACCGAACACTTCGTGTCCTTCTTCTGCACCTGTCTCGCCTGCCTTGTCCTGCTGACGCTGATCAGTTACTGCATCTTCTATGAGCCGGACGGGACGCTCGCCGTCGGCGCGGAGCAGTATCAGAAGAACATGAGCTTCATCTGGGGTGAAGCCGTGCGGATCGATGAGTTGTTCGGAGCCATCCCGAAGCTCCTCTTTCTGCTTATGGGAATCGCCCTGCTCCTGACGACCGAATTCGGCGTGCTCGACGCAGCGAGTCGCGTCTCCACGGATATCGTCAAGGTCAATTGGTTACGTGAGAGTGACCGCTGGACCGAAAGCCGCGTCTACTACTGTTTCCTCTGGGCCACGATCCTTATTGGCTGCACGATCCTTTGGATCGGCGAGAAAAGATTCAGCGCCTTTGCCCTCTTCAAGTTCAGCGCAGCAATGAACGGATTAGTGATGTTTCTCTACTGCATCACCCTGGTGTGCCTCAATCGATGGAAGCTCCCGCCGGCGATTCGAATGCGTTGGCCTCGATTGCTGATCATGTTGTGGGCAATTCTCTTTTTCGGGTTCTTCGCAGTTTGGGCAGTTTGGTCTGAAGCGAGCGCTCTGCTGGGAACGGCATGAACGTGTTGGTGAGCTTGTGACAAAGACAGGACCGATGACAAATCTCGCCGCTTATCGCTTTGTCGATCTCGACAACCTCGAATCGCTGCGTCAAGAGTTGCGTCAGGAATGCGAACGCCTCGACCTGCGCGGCACGATCCTCCTCAGCCACGAAGGCATCAACATCAATGTCGCCGGAACGGCCGACGCTGCGAAATCGTTCAAAACGTGGATCGGATCGTTCGAGCAGTTTCGTGACCTCGACTACAAAGAAAGCTGTTCGACGTATGCCCCATTTCGCCGCATGCTCGTCCGACTCAAAAAAGAGATCATAGCGTTTGGCGTCCCAGATGTGGCACCGGCGCAGTCAACCGCACCGAGGATCCAGGCGGCCGCATTGAAGAAGTGGTTAGACTCGGCGAAAGAAGTGACACTCTTGGACACGCGCAATGACTACGAGGTGCGCCTCGGTACGTTTCGCGGCGCCGAGCACCTGAACATCTCCACGTTCCGCGAGTTTCCGCGCGCGGTCGAGCGTCTCAAAGACCAAGTCGAACCGTCACGACCGCTCGTGACATTTTGCACCGGTGGCATTCGATGTGAGAAAGCAGCCGCTCTACTGGTCTCCTCCGGTTTCCCGGAAGTCTATCAGCTCGACGGTGGCATCCTGCGCTACTTCGAGCAAGTTGGCGACGAACACTACGAAGGCGAATGCTTCGTCTACGATCGGCGCGTGGCACTCGACGGAGACCTAGCAGAAACCGACACGATCCAATGTTTCAGCTGCGGCCAGCCACTGACGACGGCAGAACAGAAGCTCCCGAGTTACATCCCAAACGTTGCGTGCCTCTACTGTGCCGATGGTAAGATAGCGGGCCGGGCGCCGTCGGCGAATTCTCCGCCGCGGCGGAGTTGACACGCGTGAACGGGTTGTCACGTGTAAACGCCGCGGCTACAGCTCCCACGGCACGCTTGGCGTGTCGGAAGGCGTCGGTGACAGGAGCGGAGGAACCATGAAGCCACGAGTGGACAGGTGGGAGATCGGGTGCCTCCTCTTAGCCGCCGCGACGGTCGCCGCGGCAACGGTCAGTGCTGCGGATCCGGCCGTCGCCCCGTCTTCGGGCGAGCAGCTCCACAAATCAGGAGTGGCCCACCTGGCGACAGCCAGTGACACCAAGGGAGGGTTCGCGATCCTGACGACGGATGGGCGAGACATTTCGTACGTTCACTGGCGAGACGGGGCCTTCAGCGAACGCTTCAAGATCGCTTCCGCCGATGACAACGAGCACATCAAATCGTTCTCCGGGCTCACGTTCGTGCTCGACAGAAACGAGCGGCTTCATATCGCCGTTGCAGCACGCGTCGGAGAACTCACTCATGTTTTCCACCGCAAGTACTCCAGCCGTGCGCAGCCCGAAAGCGATTGGTTCAACGTCACCGCTGCAGCCAAGTTTCGTTCTCAGCGCCGCGTGCCGGTACTCTTCCCAAAATCGGGAGGCCGAGCCGTTGCCTACTCTCAGGGCACCGGGCCGCGTGGAACAGGTCTCTTCGCCGGAGAAATTTCCCGCAGGGGATACAAAAAGCTCTTCGAGTCGCTGCCCAAGCAACCCGAGATCAACCGTACTGTCCTGTACGCCCGTGTCGTCGGCTCCACCGCCAATCGCGCGCAATTGCTTTACGCCAAGAACGAACAACTTTTCTGGTCGCCCTGCAACCGATTCAAGCCAACCGCCTCGAGCGAGAAAGTTAAAGGGCTCGATTTCGTCGCACTGGGAGGAGCGTCGATCTTCCCTTCTTCCCGCGGCCCTGTCTACGTCCTGGTTCCGCTTGACGGAGACACGACTGGCTCAGAATCACCATTCGAGATGTGGGTGGCAGCAGGTCGACCAAAGAAACGCTTCGTCGAGCTCGCACGCATTCAATCGAAGGTCGGGCGCGGTAGCAACTTCTGCTTCGCGCAAACGCCGGGCGGCGTTGCGTTCCTCTTCGGCATCACGGAAGAGGCTGTGCCAGACGACGCTACAGCGAAACCAGGCGACGGACACGTTGGGTATTGGAAGATCTCGCGAAAGGCGTTTAGGCCTGTGATCCGAACGGCCCTGAAACCGCAGAACGTGACGGCGATTGCGGCGCATTGCATCGACTCCGAGACGGCCGTGATTGCGTGGGGTCAATCCGATGGGTTGTTCTCGGGAACCGTTTCTCTCGACAGCGGAAATTGAGTGTACATGACGGCTGCGAAGACTTCGCTGAGGGAGTGGCGTGTCAGAATCGCGGCGCACACAACGCCGCTCCCGGGAAGTAGGCCTTACGACAACGCTCGTCCGCTGCGCGTACCCGGACGCTTCGACGGATGGAGATTGCTACGTTTCCTGAGCCATCGTTTTCCACACATCTCACGAGCGGCATGGGAGCTCGAAGTTGACTCACATCTCATCCTGCGAGATGGGAAGCCACTCAAAGCCAACGAGGTGGTCCGCGCCGGCGCGGCGTTGGTCCACCTCTTGCCCAAGGTCGTCGAGCCACCTGTCGACAATGACATACGGGTCTTCTACGAAGACGACGAGCTGCTCGCCGTGAACAAGCCGGCCCCGCTTCCCGTCCACCCAAGCGGACGTTTCAACAAGAACACGCTCGTCTCGATCCTCACTGCAGCCCACCCGGAAGTCGCATGGCGTCTGCCGCACCGGCTCGACGCGGATACGACCGGCGTTCAGTTGATCGCCAAGACACAACAGGCAGCCCGAGCACTGCAGCGCGAGTTTGAAGCCCGTCGGGTCAGAAAGATTTACGTCGCACACGTCCGAGACGCTCCACCTTCCAAGAATCTCACGATCACCGCACCGATCTCCAAAGAGCCACGGCACGCGGGTTCACGGCAGGTCTTAGACGAAGGACGGCGCTGCGTGACTCGCTGCCGTACTCTCCACCGCCTCGACGATGGAAGCGCGCTCGTTCGCGTCGAACCGCTCACCGGTCGCACGCACCAAATCCGGCTTCACTTACAACTCATCGGCTGTCCGATCGTCGGCGACACGGTCTATGGCGACACGTCTTCGTCTTCCGACCTGCCGCCGCAAGGTCCCACGCGCAGCGACGCGTTCACAACGGCGACTGGCAGCCTGGCGCTCCATGCCCAGTCGATCCGGCTGCGCCACCCAAGCGCAGGTCGTTTCATGTCGTTCGTGGTCCAAGCACCCGCGTGGTTCAACGGTGAGAGTGACGAGTCGAGGAGTCCGAAGACGGGCGGAGTTGAGGGGAGATAGGAGGCAGAGGCGGAGGCAGAAGCGGATACAGATTCAGATACAGATTCAGCTACAGAGGCGGAGGCGGAGGCGGATACAGAGACAGATACCAGAGGCGGAGGCGGAGGCAGAAGCGGAGGCGGATACAGAGACAGGCGGGGAGGTTCGCACGCCCACGCCCACGCACACGCACACGCACACGCACACGCACACGCCCACGCCCACGCCCACGCACACGCACTCGCACTCGCAATCGCACTCGCACTCGCAGTCGGCGCACAGTCGGACCGTCAGAGACGAACATCGAGCACCCCACATCGGACACGGAAAGCGCAGGAGAAACTCATGCACCTCCTCAAACACCTCTCAGCGTCGTCGGCACGCGGTTGGTCGCTTCTAGCCAGCGGCGTCTTGTGCGCTCCGCTGATCATCGCCGCGCCGGTGGCTACCGTTGTGGTCGCGACGCATGACTCGGCTGCGAAATCTCGCGACGTTGCCGACTTCGTCGGCGATGGCGACGGCGACCAGGAGGAGATCAACCGCGCCATCAAGTCTCTTCCTGCTGCGGGCGGCATGGTGCTGCTCATGGAGGGTACGTACGACATTCGCAAGGTCGAGAAACGGCTCGGTGGAGTGCTGATCGAACGCAGCAATGTGACGCTCTCCGGTCAGGGTCCAAGCACTCGACTCATTCAGGCGCCCGAGCAGAACACCAACGTCATCCGAATCATTGGATCGAATGTCGGATACGTGACCATTCGCGACCTCTATGTGGATGCCAACCGCGACCAAAACCCGCATGGCGATGGCGACCCCAATGTGTCGCACGCCCGCTTCGAATTCTGCGGCATCAAGGCGTACTACCGGCGCCCTGGCGGACCGAGCGGCAAGCCAAACCACCACGTAACCGTCCGCGACTGTCATGTTGTGAATGCGCGCCGCCTCGGCATCATGCTCGAAGGTCACAATATGAAAGTGATCGACAACGTTCTCGGCAATGCGATGTCCGACTCGGTGGAGATTCTCACCGGGCCTGGAGAGATCCGTGGCAACTACGTCGAAATCACAGGCCGCACACACGTAGCGATCGGCACGGATCGCGCCAACTCCATCCTCATGGCAGACAACATCGTACACGTCCTCGAGGGTGGCGACCTTGACATCGCCTTTCGCTCGTGGGCCAACTCGCAGCGCCACGTCATCAGCGGCAACGTCCTGACCGTCGACCGCGGCGGACGTTGTAAATACGGAATCGACGCGCGCGGCTACGGCGCGCTCATCACGAGCAACCACCTCCATACGACTGACCGAACGAAACCCCTGCTGGTGAAGCTCTCGGCAGGGAATACGATTGTCAGCGGCAACGTGCTCGAAAACGTGATCATCGAGGTCAACGACGAAACCGCCGAGCAGAAAGCGATTCTTATCCAGGGGAACATTCTCGATAAGACTCGAGTCGACTACAAAAAAGGAAAGCTCCTGCGCCCGGAGCATCCGTCCGCCGATCGCAGCGCTTCAAAGTGAACGAACGCCTCGTTCTGCCGAGTGCCGGGCGTCGGCTGACCTACCGCCAACCAGGAGAGTCTTGTGAGCGACGACGACCTACGACGCTGCATTCATGACCAGTTAGACGAACTCATCCGGATTCGTCGCGACCTCCACGCCCATCCTGAGCTCGGGTATGAAGAGAAACGTACTGCGCAGGTCGTTGTGCGCGAGCTCGAGGGCGCCGGAGTTCAGTTCGTCTCCGGTCTCGCTGGAGGCACCGGAGTCCTTGGATACCTCCCCGGTCACGCCTCAGAGGCGATCGGCCTACGGGCCGACATGGACGCACTACCAATCGAGGAGAAGACGACAGTCCCGCACCGATCGACCACACCAGGAGTCATGCACGCGTGTGGACACGATGGGCACACCGCGATCCTTCTCGGCGCCGCGCGGGTGCTGGCGCAGCTGTCTCAGCGTGCGCCGCTGCCGCGTCCAGTGATGTTCGTTTTCCAACCTGCGGAAGAAGTCGGCGCGGGCGGCAAGCGGATGGTGGCGGACGGCTGCCTCGACGGATCAAAGCTCGGCGCTCCGGTCACTGAGATTTTTGGACTCCACAACTGGCCCGCGTGGGACGAAGGGCTCGTCGGGTCACGCCAAGGCCCCCTCCTCGCGGCTGCTCAATCCTTCGATATCAACATTGCCGGCGTCGGAGCTCACGCCGCGTTCCCCCACCGCGGCAAAGACCCGGTTGTTGCGGCGGCGCATGTGATCTCGGCTCTGCAGACGATCGCGTCGCGAACCGTCGACCCCCTTGACTCGGTCGTCGTGTCGGTGACGAAGGTTCTGGCGGGCTCGACCTACAACGTCATCCCGGCGAGCGCGACGATCTCCGGGACGCTCCGAACCCTCAACTCTGAGACGACGTCACGCGCGCAAGGTCGACTGCATGAAATCGTCACCAGCACCGCCCGAGCCCATGAATGCAGCGCCGAAATCACGCTCCATGAGGCGTATCCGGTGACGTTCAATGCAGCGACTGCCGTCCGGGCGTTCGAGCAAGTCGCGCGGCGGGCGCTCGGAGAGGAGAGAGTCCGGCCTGTCGAATCTCCCGTCATGGGTGGTGAGGACTTTTCCTTCTATTGCCACGAAGTCGACTCGTGCTTCTTTTTTGTAGGCTCCTGTCCACGCGGGATCAAAAGTACGGCACAGCTGCACCAGGCGGAGTTCGACTTCAACGACAAGATCATCTCAACAGGTGTCGAGCTCTTTTGCCGATTGGCTCTGCGCGACGCTGCGGTCGGCAATTGAACATGCGTATGGATCACCTCTGGAGCAGCAGCAGGCCATCGTGGTCGCCACCTCGAAGGTATGGCATCGCAAGGCACGTTCTTGTGTTCACTGTGTGCTTCACGTCGACTCTCGCATGTGCAGCACGCGAAGAGTCAGGAGCCCATGTCGACGAACGCCCACACATCCTGTTCGCGATCTCAGACGATCAGTCGTGGATGCACGCCGGCGCCTACGGAGACCGCGGCACAAAGACTCCGGCCTTTGACCGCATCGCCCACGGAGGAGTGCTGTTCAACTACGCCTTCACCGCGTGCCCGTCTTGCACGCCCGCCCGTAGCGCCATCCTGACCGGCCAACAGATCTATCGACTTGAGGAAGGCGGCGTTCTCATGGGCTTCCTGCCCAAGAGATTCCCAACGTTCACACGTCTTCTCGAGGACACAGGGTACGAGATCGCCTCGACCGGAAAAACCTGGTCGCCTGGTCGCTTGCAGCCCGGTGGCTGGAAACGACCACCCACCGGGAAGGCCTACAACACGCTGCGGCTGCAAACGAAGACGCGCGGTCTCAGTTCGATCGACTACGCCGCGAACTTCTCTCAGTTCATCGATGAGCGCGACGTCGACCGGCCGTTCTTCTTCTGGTTCGGCGCGAGCGAGCCGCACCAGAGCTACGACGTTGGGGCATGGCGGCGCGCTGGCAAGAACCTGGCCGACGCGCGCTTACCAAGGTGCTTGCCCGACGACCCAACGACGCGGGGTGAGATTCTCGACTACGGCCTCGAGATCGAGCATTTCGACCGGCATCTCGCCTCGATGCTCAATCTGCTTGAAGCCCGAGGGCTCAGCGATAACACCATCGTGATCGTCACAAGCGACCATGGCAATCCGCTGCCGCGAGCCAAATGCAACCTTTACGACGTTGGGGTCCGAGTTCCGCTCGCGATCCGCTGGCCGCGAAGGATCCCTGCAGGGCGGACACTTGATGACTTCACGTCGCTCACCGATATCGCACCGACACTCCTGGAGATCGCCGGGATCGGCGTCCCCTCGTCGATGACCGGCCGCAGTCTACGGAACCTGCTGGTTTCGACCGCCGAAGGACGTACTGACCCCGATCGCGACTTCGTCGTCACCGCCTTCGAACGCCACACCATTTGTCGCCGCGATGGGCTCGGTTATCCGATGCGGGCCATCCATACCCATCGCTACACCTACATCCGCAACTACGAACCGGACCGTTGGCCTGCAGGGGCGCCGGACTTCGTCTCTTCGCATCAAGGGTTCTACGGCGACATCGACCGCGGCGCCTCGAAGAGCTTCATGATCGCGGCTGCCGATCGCCCGGCCGTCGCGCGCCTGTTCCAGCTCGCCTTCGGCCGCCGCCCCGCAGAAGAGCTCTACGACATGAAAGAGGATCCGCATCAGCTCACCAATCTCGCCGGTCAGCCAGAGCTTGAGGCCACGCGCGCCGAGCTCGCGGAGCGACTGAAGGCATACCTCAAGCTGACTGAAGACCCGCGTGTGACAGGCAAGAGCCCGTGGGATACGTATCCGTTCTATGCGCCCGAGATCTTTCGCTCACCGAGCTGGCGCACAGCGGGTCGATCGACCAAGCTCCCGGAATGACCTACGAACCGGCTGGCGCCGCCGCGATGCAGTAGAGGTAGCGTTGACCGCGAAGAAAGAGCTCGTTGCCGACGATCGCCGGTGACGCATCGATCGGATCGTCCAGGCGGTTCGTCGCCAGCACCTTCATTTCAGATCCCGCCGCCAAAACAATCGTCGTGCCCTCGCGATCGACGATATAGACGCGACCGGCTGCAGCCACAGGTGAGGCATAGATCTTCCGCAACCCGGGCAGGCGCTGGCGACCATAGAGCGGCTCACCGGTTGCAGCGCGGACGCACGACACAATCGCGCTGTTCGACTGGGTGTAGTAGAGCACGTCACCGACGAGAAGGGGCGACGGAATGTACGGCGCGCCTCGCTCGTGCTGCCATGCGATCCGCGACGTGCCGGAGATGTCGCCAGTCGCATCGAGCGGCATCGCGACAACGGCACTGCCCTTGTAGCCGCTCATACAAAAAACCAGGCCGCGGTGGGCAACCGGCGACGGCGTGACGTTCTTCACTTGCCCACCGCACTCCCAAATCAAATCGCCACTGGCGAGATCATAGCTGCGCACGCGGTTGCTGCCGTTGACCACCACCTGGGTCTTGCCAGCAGCCTCAACGACAAGCGGCGTCGACCACGCGGACATCTCATCACGATCCTTTTGCCACCGAGTGTCTCCACTGTGCGCGTCCAACACAAAGATTCTCGACGGACCGTCGTGGTCCCAGTTGACGATGAGTGAGTCCTCGTGAAGGGTTGGTGACGTACCTTCGCCGAAACTGAGCCGAGTCTTCATCTCGCCGAGGCGACGTGACCACTTCGTCTCGCCGTCGAGTCCGAGGCAATAGATGCCGCGCGAGCCAAAGGAGACGTAGAGGCGCTTCCCGTCTGTGGTTGGCGAAGACGACGCGAAGTCGTTGTCCGGATGGTGCCCCTCATGCGGCAATCCTTCGTGGACAACGCGTTGCCACTCGATCTTCCCGTCAGCTCGACGCAGGCTCATGACCGCGAACTGGTAAACATGCCGCGGAAACTTGATACCGAACGGTCGATCGGGTTGCTGGTCAGCGGGTGGCACGCTCTCGTCAACGCGGTCAGTCCTTATGGCGGTCAGCAAAAACACGCGATCATCCCAAACGATCGGGGTCGAACTGCCGACGCCAGGAATCTCTACCTTCCATTTGATGTTTCGCTGCTGATCCCACGCCAGCGGTGGATCGCCGCGCGGCGCAGACCCGTTCGCCAGCGGCCCGCGCCACTGGTGCCAGTTGTCGAGCGCCGAAGGAGACGCGTCTCGCGGCGCACCAAACGAGGCATTGGTGAGCGCAACGGCGACGAAGAAGGCAAGAACAACGCTTGGGTCCGTAGAGGTGCGCATCGGTGGTAGTCCTGCTTTGCGTTTGCGTTTGCGTTTGCGTTTGCGTGGGCGTGGGCGTGGGCGTGGGCGTTCTGCGTTTGCGTAGGCGTTCGCGTCCCCTCTGAGTCCGACTCGGTCTCTGTGTCTCTCCTATCTCTGTCTCTGCATCGGTATCTGACTCCGTATCCGCCTCTGTCTCTGTGTCCGTCTCTGTCTCCGCATCGGTATCTGACTCCGTATCCGTCTCTGTCTCTGTGTCCGTCTCTGTCTCCGCCTCCCTACCCCTCCCGCCCATCATCCGCCGGCGCTTCAAGACTCGCCTCGAGTTCGAGGTAATACTCGATCAGCTCGTCGGCGATGCGCTGTCCCGGAGCGTCCCATGGGTTTGGCCCACAGCGCATGGTTTCACTCCGGAAGATCCCTTTGCGCACCAGTAGTCGTTTGAAAAAAGCGATGGAAAGGAAGAGTTCCTGATTGGCAAATGCGAGGACGGGAAGCAGCCTGCGAAAAAGTCGTAGCGCCTCCTGACGCCGTCCAGATCTGTGAAGGGCGTCGATTCTGGCGTAGACCCGTACCATCGAGCTCTCCGGGATCATCGCATCGACGCCACGATCCAGCGCTTCGATCATCTGCGGCACAGCCCAGCCCCCAGCGATGTAAAACTCCGGTCCGAGCGCCGCGCGAACTTGGCTGTACTTCGGTCCCGCAGGGACGGTCTCAATCTTGATGCCAGCGAGCGTTGGCACGCCGGCTCGCAGTTGCTTGATCGTCTCGAGCGACAGACCGCTGCCGCTGAACTCCAAATCCTGGATGATCAGTGGCTCGCGGCAAGAGTCGGTCAGCCGCACGAAGTAGCTGACAATCTCTTCGGGTCGTCGTGCGTAGAGCTCGCTGGGTACCGCCACCAGCCATGCCGCAGCGCCCACACTTTCAGCCAGCTCGCCGTAGTGAACGCACTCTGCTTCGGTCGCCGCCGACGCGCCGGCAATCAGCGCCGCTCGTCCCCGCGTCAGCGATGCAGCGCGACGGGCGAGTTGCCCTCGCTCTTCTGCATTCAAAGCGGCGACTTCGCTGGCGACGGCCGGAACCAGAAAGCCCGTTGCCCCGGCTGCGATCGCGTCCTCGATCAAACGATCAAACGACTCGAAGTCAATCGCGCCTTCCGGCTCGAACGGAGTCTGCACCACCGGGACGATGCCGCGCGGCAGATTCACGCCGAGCTCATTCATCGGGCGCCAGCGCCGCAACGATCGCCAAGTCTCCAGGCTTAACCGAGCCGACGTCAAATTTCCGTGCCGCCGCAGCCATCCGCGTCAAGCCAGCGGCCAGCGTCATCGGTGGCTTCGTATCGCCCTTCTTGGCGCGATGGAAACGCACCGGATTGATCCGTGCGACGACGTACGCCCGTAGATAAGGTGACTTAAATCCACGCTCACGCAGCTCTTCGATGATCTCTTTGACTTGCTCTTCGATCTCGAGTAGACGCGCCGCATACCCTTCCCGCTGCCGCAAACTAGCAGCCAGCGTGCGATGCGTGAACCGATCGACCTTTTTGAGAAACGGACTATACGCGCCGCCTGCAAAGCGCGCCGCTTCCTCGTAGATGATGCCCAAGGTCAAAAGCTCAGGCGCTTCGAACTCCGCGGCGAAATCGGACTCCTTTGCACGCTTGTGACGTCGCGCCAGCTCCCGCGCCATACGAATCACCTCGAGGCTACGGTCCTTGAGGTTGTGCGCCTTCTCAGTGTTGAGCGCCAGAATCTTGAACGCGAGGCCCTCGTCGGGCGAGACTAGCGCTGTGATCTGACGCAGACCGAGAATCTTCGCCGCTGCCAAGCGATGGCGACCGTTCGGCGTCCAGAGTCGGCCATCGTCGCCGCGCACGACGATGAGCGGATCGAGAAACGAACCACTCTCTTCGATCTTTTGGGCCAACCTCTTGGTGTGCGTCGGTGATAGATTGCGCTGAAACGGTGTCGGCTCAACAGATTTGATCGGCAGCGACGCGACGAGGATCGGGCGACCCGAGAGCGGCTCGCGGTAGGCACCCACCGCAGCGCCGCCTACGCCTTCCACCTCGCGCACGAGATTCGCGACCTCAGGAGCGGTGAGCGGCAGAGCGATCTGGCTTGACTCGAGACCGCGTTTCTCCTTGCTGATTTTCAGACGCGAGCGCGACGACGTTTTTCTCGTCGTCGCACGCTTCCGCGTCTTCTTTTGAGAGGCCTTCTTTTTCGTGCGGGTCGTGACTTTCTTCGCCATGACGACATTCTAAAGGATCCACGGCTGACCGCCAGCCACCACCGCCGTCGACCACGCCGAGAACTGCTCAAGGCCGCCGCCGGCGGCCAGCTCGAAGTCGTGCGCCATCAAAATCCCCCTCAGCCGCAACTCTCATGTCGGGGCTGAGGGGACAGGGTGAGCTCAATCGGTCAGCGACACCTCTCAAAGCGTTCCCTACATTTCGGGATACTTGAGAACCGTCATGCTCACCTCGTAGGTGAAACGAACCCGACCCTTGTCAAAGTCGAGCGTTTCGCGGACACCGTCGCCATCGCGATCGTAGTGCGGACCATTGCAAGCACCGCCAAAAAACCCTCGGCAATCTTCGCAGTCGCTTCCCCACCAGCCGTGAGTGTCGACCGTGATCTCGCGGACGATCTGTCGGGCCAGACGCCCTCCAGGGAGAACCGTGTCGCTCACCGCGGCGTCGGTAACGTCACCGCTGACAAATCGAGCCAATGGAATTGTCCGTGAGTAGAGACCGACAAGGTCCTTTTGTTCGTCGGAGTCGTCCTGCTCCCAGACGTTCATCTCGACGAAGAGGACTGGACTGTCTTCACCGAAGCCGTTCGAACTAACGCTCTCGGGCTGAACGTCGAATCCGCCGCGAAGATCAACATCGCTTCCTTCCGCGACGATCCAGCGGCCGGTGTTGTCGGAGAATCGTGACGTCGTCCGCAGCGCGCGATCGGAGCGGAACAGTTGTGCGCGGGCTTCCATGAAGAGCTCGTTGACGTCGGTGCCGTTGCTCGAGCACTCCTCGTAGCCTTCGATCAAACGCATCTCTTTGACACGGACGTTGTAGCCGATCACTCGCGGGCTACCCATGCGGGCCGTCTCCGTGGTGATGTTGATCGGCCCGACGTGCTCCTCGCGGCCACTGAGCTCGAAGGGGCCACCCGTACTGCCGATGCCCCAGCCGAGGCTCGAAGCATCCCGTGCTCCGGTGACGAGATGCGACCCCATGAAGTCGTCGTCCTCGTCGAGTGCCGATTTCACGGCTGACTCCAGCGACTGAGCGATACTCGCCGACTGCTTGCAGTCCGGGTCCGCAGCGCCCGCCTTGTTGGCAGCGTAGCAGAGGGCGGCGGTGGCAGGGATATCGATCAGATCGCTCCACCAACGCTCCGTGTCGGCTTCGATGCCGGAGAACGCGGCTTCGAACACGTCCGAGTGGGTACTCTCCTGATCGAGACACTTCTCGATACAGTTCGGGTCGTTGCTGCCGGCGCATTCCTCGGCGCACTCGAACGGATCCATCCGCGCTTCGTTGCCGATGAAGATCGGCAGGTCGGGCTCGACGACCTCCCCGTCAGGCACTGTCAGGTGCGCCGAACCCTCAAAGCCGCCAGGCCAGGCACCACCGAATTCGATCGGAAATCGAAACGAGCCATCTTCGCGCTGCGTCGGCACGCCGTAGGAGCTGGAAAATGTGAAACTCAGCTCTGGGACAAAGTCGTCCTCGCCATTGCCGATCACTTCCATTTCCGTGACGCGCGTCGTGACATGGCTGGGTCGGACATAGACGACGACCGGAGAGCTTTGGCAGGCAACCTCGGGACAGACGCCGCCGGAGCAGCTCGGAGCATCTTCCGTCAACTCGTGGAACGTGAACTCGTACTCGCCGCTCGGCGCGTCGAGAGGAACTCTAACCACCATCATGTCGCCGATCTCCTCCAGCCGCAGCGGGCTGACGTCGTCACAGCCGCAGTAGATCTGCTCGCGCTCGAACGTCAGAGGAATCACGCCGTTTTCGTCGAAGAGCGGTTCCCGGGTGTACTTGAAGCCGCGGATAACAACGCGATAGGCGCGCGCGGGAAATTCACCGGCGATGCTGATCTCGTCGCCGTCCGTAGCGAAATCAGGAAAATGGCCCGTGACGACGGGGGCATCCTCACAGGGCGGCGGACCGTCACCGTCCGCGAACAGGAATTGAAGAATCGACAGGCCGTCGGAGATATCGATGTCGCCGTCGAGATTGAAGTCCGAGAAGCCACTCACGATCGGACTGTTGCCGACGAAGAGGTAACTGAGAACCGCGATGCCGTCCGAGATGTCCCGGCCACCGTCGGCGTTCGTATCGCCAAGACGATAGAGCGCAGGAGAGACATTCAGGGGTGTGGAAAGAACCTGACCTGAAGACTTAGCGAACACCTCGACACGAGTCGACAACGCCGAGTGGACCTCGACGTCGAAACTGGCTTCGAATGCTCCTGCCGCAACGACGACAAAACTTGGCAAGCTGACGATGTCTGGCCGGCTGGCGAATAGGTGCACGGTCGTGTTCCGCGCGGCGCGGCTGCCCAGCTTGACGGTGCCGCGGATGGCGGATCCGTCACCAGGAGTTGTCGGCACCTCCAACGCTACCTCCCGCATGACACCCGCGATAGCACTGCACTCGAGTTCCGTGTCGAAGGAGTTAAGAAAAAGAAGCTGCATATCGTCGCTCGTGTGGATCACGTCACCGGAAGCAGGCTCAAGAACGCGGACGAACATAGTGCCCGTTTCTTCGAAGCTACAGGCGCTGCTTGGAGCGATCGCGTCCGGCAGGAAGGCCGTGTACGTGCCGTCCGGCCCGGTGACAGCGGTACCGATCCTCTGAACTTGATTTCGTTCGCGGCAGACAACTTCCGGAGGCGGTGGGGGGTTGTCATCGATGATGACGTCGTCATCGCCGGGCAGGGGAATCTTCGGCTGGTCGAGCTTTTGAGTCTTCGCCGTAAGGACGTCCAGCTGCCCCACCTTGACATGGGCGTACACCTCGATGGTGTACCCCTCGGCGCCGCTTTCGCACTGCGTGATGCGGCCGTTGATCCGCCGCCCGTCGCTTGGTGGCGGCGGCAAGATGATCACGTCGTCGATAATGACGATGTCGCCAATGTTGCCAAAATCTCCGGCGGCAATCCCAGCGAAGTCGTTACCTCGAGTGAGAGCGGGAGAGAAGAGCGAAAGAAGCACGGCAACCATGACGAGAGAGAGAGAATTGGTGAAACGCTTCATGACAAAACTCCTTGTGCTTGAGGTCCGATTTTTGGTCCGTGTGGTGTGGCCACGAAGCTCCAACGCCCCTCGAGCTGGATTGCAGACAGGTTTTCTGAAAAAAGACCAGGGCACCCTCGAAGTCCTTAGCCACACGCAGGATCCTGGCTGTCCGAGCACGGTCTACGACCCAAGCCTTGTGCCCGGGCCTCCGACTCGGCGGCCCCCGTCGTGGGCGTGGGCGTGGGGTGGGAGAGGGAGGGGGAGGGAGCGTGACCGTGGGGGTCGGCGTCGGCGCTAGCTGCCTTCCATGAGAGGCCAGAAAGTCAAGAGAGGCGAACGTGGTCGCCGCCCGAGCGCAGCGAGGTCAATCGTTCTCTGCGCCTTCCGCCTCCGTCTCTGCCCCACAAAAAAGGATTCCATCTCACGTTCACCGACGGTTGGATAGTGGATCGAGATTCAAACGACGCGATCATCAGCCTTGATGCAGGTCTTCATGAACGAATCGGTGCAACGAAAGAGCGTGCTGTTTGTCTGCATGGGAAACATCTGCCGGTCACCGGCGGGTGAAGGTGTTTTCCAGGCGCTCGTCGAATCCCGCGGATTGACCGAGAGTGTTGTCGTCGACTCCGCCGGCACGATCGACTATCACGCTGGGAATCCTGCCGACGAGCGCATGCGACAAGCCGCCACGCGGCGAGGCTACGCGCTGCTCAGTCGCGCCCGGCAGGTCACGCGTGGAGATCTTGATGAATTCTCTCTGGTCGTGGCTATGGACCGAGACAACCTCGCCGATCTCCGCACCCTCGCGAGAGGTCGCGACACGGACAACGTCAGATTGCTCAGCTCTTTTCTCGACCACAAATGGGGAATCGATGTTCCCGATCCATACTATGGCGGCGCGAGAGGGTTCGAACACGTCCTCGATATGATCGAGGCCGCGTGTCCGGCAATCCTCGCCCATCTCCTCGATGACTGACTCCAGAATTTGGCTCGAAAGACTCCTGCGATGATCGATGACACCCTACGCCGTGCCGTCGAAGAGTTGATCACGCGCCAAACTGGGCGAAACGCGACGATCCGCTCCAGCCGCAGCGCCGGCGGCGGGTGCATCAACGACGCGCGCATCATCGAGCTCGAGGACAAGCGTACGTTCTTCCTCAAGTCAAACCCCGCCCCTTTGCCGCGTATGTTCGAATGTGAGTGCGACGGGCTCGAAGCGCTTGCGGAGAGCGGCAAGATTCGCGTGCCAAGGCCGATCGGCACTGGCGGTTCAATGGAGCGCGATCCGCACCGAGTCATCCCTTTTATTGTGATGGAAGCGATCGACTCGTCTCGACCAGGCCCGAGATTCTACGAGGCGTTCGGCCGGCAATTCGCAGCGCTCCATCGCGCCGCCGCCGCAGAGCAGTTCGGGTTCGGCAGCGACAACTACATCGGTAGCACGCCGCAGCGAAACGATTGGGACAGCGATTGGACGCAGTTTTGGCGCTTCCAGCGCCTGCAGTTTCAACTCGACCTCGCCCGCACCAAAGGTGTGAGCGACGCACGACTCGACAGGCTCGGAGATCGACTTCTTGACCGGCTCGAATCACTCATCGCTGAGCCGGAGGAGCCGCCGGCCCTTCTCCATGGCGACCTCTGGAGCGGCAACTACATGTGCGACGCGGCCGGAAACCCGGTACTGATCGATCCGGCCGTCTACTACGGCCGGCGCGAGGCAGACCTCGCGATGACGCGCCTGTTCGGCGGCTTCGACGCCCGGTTCTACTCGGCTTACGAGGAAGCGTGGCCGCTCGCCGATGGTGCCGAGGAAAGGATGGAGATCTACAAACTCTACCACCTCCTCAACCATCTCAACCTCTTTGGGCGCAGCTACCTCGAGGGCTGCGTTTCCATCGTGCAAAGGTTCGCGGGTTAACCTGTGCGACTCAGACCCTACAGTCGCGCAAATGTCTCGTCGAGAGAGCTCGGAAACCTTCCCCAATGTTGCGAAAGAGAAACACTTCAAGACCGTGAGCGAGTGCGTGTGCGTGTGGGGTGTGCGAGTGCTCAAGTAGCAGGCACGCGCCGGGTGCCGTTCTGGACGCGACCGTCGAACGTGACTGTGACCGTGCGTCGCCACCACTCGTTCTCAAAAACTCACAGCCTCTCCGTGTGCCGTCCGGCCTTGTCGGCGTGCGCTCGGCCGTTCCCGTTCCCGTTCCCGTGTGCGTGGGCGCGTTGCGTCTGTCTCTGAATCTGAATCTGAATCTGAGTCTGAGTCTGAATCTGAGTCTGAATCTGTCTCTGTCTCTGTCTCTGAATCTGCCTCTGCGTCTGAATCTGTCTCTAAGTCTGTCTCCATCTCCGTCCCCAGCGCCCGCAAAAAAATGAATGCAGCGACAAAGAACCGAAAGGAGAAGAAAGAACAGGACCGTTTCGTAGGATCCAGTCGATCACAAAGACGCTCGTTAACGGCGATCCGAGCGCCGCGTCTTCGATATCCCAAGAGACTTGAACCTCTTGTAGAGTGCCTGCACTGAGACCCCAAGCTCGCGCGCCATATCCTGGACCCGCCCGTTCTTATCGCGAGAGAGTTGTTCGAAGTATTCCTTTTCGAGCTCTCGTACGAGCTCACTGAGAGGCCGGCTGCGAAGGAACGCGGCGCTGTACACTCCACCGCCGCTGACGTCTTCGAGGAGTTGTTCGACGTCGGAAGCTCGCACGATTTCCTGCACGGAAAACACTAGCCGTGTCATAACGTTCTGAAGTTCGCGGACGTTCCCCGGCCACGAGTAACTCGCGAGCACGCGCAGAGCTTCGCTGTCGACCGTGGGAGGCCGGTCCAGGCCGCAGTTCATCCGCGTCTCCTCGATCAGAAGGGGCAAGTCTTCCAAGCGTTGACGGAGCGGAGGCACCTCCACCTCGAAACCTCGCAACCGATAGTAGAGGTCTGCCCGAAACTCGCCCTCCTCGACGAGAGCTGGAAGGTCTCGATGGGTCGTGAAAAGACAGCGCGCGTCGACTTCGATTTCCTCGCTGCCTCCAAGAGGACGCACACGCTTTCGATCGAGGACACGCAGCAGCTTTCCCTGAAGCGACAAAGTCATCTCGCCGACCTCGTCGAAAAGCAGCGTGCCCCCTTGCGCGCTCACGATCAATCCGATGCGGTCCTCCTCCGCTCCTGAATAGGCTCCTTTGCGATGTCCAAACAGTTCCGCTGCGAGCAGCTCCTCCGGCAAGGCCGCGCAGTTGATCGACACGAATGGGCCGGCGCGTCTCGGGCTCTCACCGTGAATCGCGCGTGCGACGAGTTCCTTTCCAGCTCCGGTTTCGCCGCGAATGAGCACAGGTAGGTCGGACGCGGCAAGCTGTCGAATCGCCGAGGTCAGGGCGTCGATCGCCGCGGATCGACCGATGATTGAACTGCAATCGCACGTCCAAGGCGTGGCCTGCTCGGACTCCCGAGCACGCTGAGTCTGCTCCAGTTGTCGGTGGAATTCATGCAGACTACGACGCAGAGGCGCCATCCGCTCGGCGCCCAACTCAGTCTCCCAGCTGCCAATGAACTCCTCGGCCAAGTCGTGTACGGTCTGAGCGAAGAGGTCACTCTCATCCTGTGTGTGCTTCCGACTCGCCACTGCGCGATCGGATGCTGGCAAGGATGTCAGGGTCGCGCGCTGGAGCTCGCGTCGCTGCGCTTTGAGGAACATCTCCACCTCCCCGAGTCGGCGACCGATCAAATATGCCTCCGCCTCTAGGAGCGTGGATGCGGCGGCGTCGATGTCGGGTGGCTCCCGCTCAAAAAGGAGCTTCGACTGGAATCCGAGAAAGCGCGCGCACAGCATGGCGTTCGTCAGTGGCGGCACACCGCATACATACTCGCGGGCGAGGCCGCGAAGACGAGTTTTCGCTCGGGACGGTTGCTGCTCGAGCTCACACGCAACGAGTTCGAGTTCGACGTGCAGAAATCCTGCCCACGCGGCAGCTCGCTTGAAGAGAGATCGTGCCTCCTCGAATGCCGTTACGGCGGCACCGTGGTGCCCCAACAGTCGCCGGCTCCAGCCGACAAAGTAGAGATTCCAAGCCCGTAGGTAGTCGGCGCCGGGAAAGGGATCTTCGACCGCCCCCAGCTCGCGCAGCGCGTCCTTCTCCTGCTCGCGCAGCGCGTAGGCCAGCGCTCTGCGCGCCGCGACCATGCTTGCGAGTACTGGAGGAGTCGACGGCAACGACAGCGCACGATCGAGTGGCGTGAGCGCAGCACCGGCCTCACCGCGAAAAAGGTGACTCTCTGCGAGGTAAACGAAGTCGAAAGCGACGAGAAACCAATCCTTCAGCTCTTGCCCCAACTGAATGGCGCGTCGAAGAGAGTCGGACGCAGCGGCATACCTGCCAAACAGTAAGTCGACCACTCCCGCAGAATGCAGACGCATGAATCGGCTGCGGCTAGAGTCACACTGCGACTCGTAGCGAACGGCGCGACGCAGCGCGGCGTCGGCATGCCGAAGATCGCCGGTCTTGGCGTAAAGGAGCGCTAAGTTCGATTCGACGTTGACGAGTGCCACCTCGTCTCCCAGTTGCTGCGACAGCGCCGAGGCCTGAGAGTAACACTCGATTGCCTGCTCGAATCGATTCTGCTGGTTGTGGAGAATGCCAAGGTTATTGAGAATGAGGCTCGTCTCGGGGGCTGTGCCGAGCTCTTCGCTGATGCGGAGGCTTCGTTCGAAGAGGCGTCGGGCTTCGTCGTACTCGAAACGCCGCAGGTGGACGTGAGCAAGGGTCTCCACGAGAATCATCATAAGACGCCGACTTCGCGAATCCTCGGTGCATTGATCGACGGCTCTCAAACCCTCGCTGCACAGCGCCTCCGCGCTAGCATAGTCGCCTCGATTGCTGGCGATTTCGGCGAGTTCGGACTCGATCCAACCGCGCTCCCGCACGAGGTCCGCCTGAGTTGAGGAGGCGAGGAGGCGTCGGCCCTGCTCCAGATGCTCCACGGCGTCGTCGATCTCACCGGCGCGGTGTGCGAACGAACCAATCCGACCTTGCAGGCGGCCTTCCGCCTCCGGAGACCCCTGTGTTCCGATCAAGGAGCTCGCAATCTCGAATGCCCGCCGATGCTGGCCAGCACGCGAGTAGGCCTCAGCCATCTCCTCCACCAGGCTGCGGCGGTCCGGACTCTCCTCCGAGAGTAACTTCACGACCGCCTCGTAGTAGTCGATAGCGCGTTGATACTCGTAGTTGCGCGCCAAGTTTCGAGCTGCTTCAACTGCAGACTCGAGGCCGCGCCTGGGATCGTGCGAGCGCAGCCAGTGGTGCGCGTTCTCCTCGATACTTGCGGCTGGATCAGTCTCAAGCCAACTTGCTATACGGCTGTGCAGCTTCGCTTTCTCATCGCGCTCTAGTCCCTCGCGAAGCCAAGCGGAGAATGAGTTGTGACGAAACACATAGAGGTCAGCATCTTCGACGAGTGTCGAATCGCTCACCAGCGCTTGAAGGCAGGACCGCACGGCGCTCTTTGGCCGTCCCGTCACTGCAGCTAGGACGTGCTCTGAAGCTGGCCGATTCAGCAAGGCGAGCGCCGTCAGTATCGCCTGGTCGTCCGGCGGCAGCGATTCCAAATAACGGCGATGGACGTCAGAGAGCCCTTCCATTCTCGGACCTTCGTCGGCCAATCCGCCGCCAAGCCGCAGAGCTTCGTGAACGGCAAGCGGAATCCCCGACGCCCGCACGTGCTCAGGGACCCGATCGCGAGGCGTGTGACCCGAGCCCTCTGTCGCCGTATCGATCCACTCATCGACGCACTTGCGGTGCAGAGGAAGAAGCTCCAGGCGAAGAGCGACCGCCTCTGCGCGCCGCAGTGCCTGAAGAAGTGATGCGAGGGAGGCTTGAAACGGACGTTCGCTGCGGTGGGTGACGATGACTTGCAAACGCGACTCGACAGGTGACGACTCTTCAACGTCCCAAAAGCATCCAGAGGATAGACGTTTGATCAGAGCGACGACAAACTCGATGGCGAGTCGATCGGCGAGTTGCAAGTCCTCGAAAACCAGACAGGTCCGCGAGCGAGCGAGCGCGTCACGAAACAGGTCGACGAGTTGCTGGACGACAAATCGATGCGCCGGCTCTGTCCAGTGATCAGGAGACTCGGTCAGAAGCTGCTCCATGAGAAAACGGAATCGAGACCGCAGCTTGCGCCCCTCGGCGCCGATTGGAATCAGCGACGCCGCCAACGCGCGAAACACGGTTGGAGACGAATCGGCCTGCATGCGGAGGGCGAGCACAGCGCATCGGTAGCCCTCGATCTCGCGCGCAACACACAGGTGTCGCACGAAGCTCGTCTTTCCCATTCCTGCAGCGCCGCCGATCACAACGATGCCGTCGCCGCCTCGGGCGCGAAGCTGCCCGTCGGCGCGTTCGAGCTCTTCTTCGCGGCCGACAAAACACTCCGGCACTTCCAGCTTGCGGTCGGAACCAGAGGGCCGGAGTCGATACAAGTCGTCGAGCAGAGTCGCGCAGCTTCGATAACGCTGCTGCGGGTGCGGCTGCAGCAGCTTTCGGATGACGCGTGCTAGGTCACGGCTGAGGGCATCCGAATTCTCGGCGACGTCGGAGAAGTGACTCGCCTCCCCTGTTGGCGACTCGCCCCTGAGGAGGTGATAGAAAACCGACCCGAGTGCGTGAAGATCGGCCGCAAAATCGTTGGCGTGTTCGGCCGGCGGGTTGCTAGCGCGTCGCCGGGATGGACGACGGCCATCGAGAGGCCACCACGCCGGATCTGTGATCAGGACCCGACGAGCACCGGAACCACCGGCACTGCGCTGCGCCTTCGGCACCAGCAGGTTCTCGCTCTTCACGTTGCCGTGGACATATCCGAAACGGTGCAGAAGCTCGAGTGACTGAGCTGCCGCGATCAGCCAGCTGAGAAGCTGAGCCGGCCTCGACCCGGCGGCTGCAAGAAAATCGGTCGCCTCGACGAACGGCCGTGTCAGATACCAGCGCCCCGTGGAAGGCTCTCGGCAACAGCCCGTCGGTAACAGTAGCGCGGTGTGTTGCAGGCTGCAGAGCGCGGCGAAATCGGAGCGCAAACGGTCAAGACGTTCGCCGTGAATTCCAGAAAGTTCCTTAAGAACAATGGACGGGCGGCGGTGGCCGGGACGCGACACAACGTATGCTCGCGCCTGCGCGGACGACCCGGATGCCAAGAGGCGATGCACACGATAGCCGCAAACCGTCGCTGGAAGTGCTGAGCTGTGAAGAGGCATCTTCAACCTGGGGTTGAATCGTCACCCTATAACGTAAATTCCATATTACACCCCGGCGACGCCATCGTCCGGGTCCCCCGTCGCAGCGGATCGGGTCGGGGGCGCGAGAAACCCGGCTTTTTTAGTCCCTCCGGGTGCCACGAGCCATTGTCAGTCCGTCACGGCGAGCGCCCCCGGCGCCGGCGAAAGGAGGAGCAAATGCCTGGCCGCCACTCGCAGCCCGCCGGGCGGATCAAGAACGCGAACCCTGAACTGAGGCTCGCCTCACTCGGGTCCAGGCCGAACATCGACGCGGTGGCGCACTCTCAACCCGATGTTGTTTCCTCTCGAGGCAGATGTAAGCGAGCCTTTACCAAAGGACGAGTCGAAGCGTTTCAGTCATGGAAACAGCCTGCCCGGAGTCGACAGGAGCACTTGACGTTACCAACCACGATCGAATCACTTACGATCACTTGTTCGTCCTTCCCATGATCACTTTCTGCAGCCATACCAAGGGCCCGCGGCACGGCGATTGCTTCACGAGCTGTTCGAAGAGAGGGCCCTTCACTGCCGCTTCCCGGGAACTCCGCGGCAGCGACCCACCGAGCATTTTCATCGAACATGGAGGGAGACATGAAAGAATTTCGAGCAGTGCACCGGCCGACCGTACTCCGCGGAGGCGGCACACCACGATCGCAACGACGCCCGACAACCTCGTCGTGGAGAATCCTCAGCGGCGTCTTGATTTGCGCGCTGACTCTGAGCACGCAGCTGCCCGCGGTTGACTTCCTGCGCGGTGACTCCAATTCCGACGGCACCGTCACGACTGCCGACGCGATCCACACGCTAGCGTTTCTCTTCAGCGGCGGTGAGCCCCCCACCTGCTTCGATGCGTTGGACACCAACGACGACGGCGACGTCGACATCAGCGACCCGATTCGGACGCTGCACTACCTTTCGAAATCTGGCATGAGCCTCGCGGCCCCGTTTCCCGACACGGGCGCCGACCCCAACGAGGATGATCTCGACTGCGACGCCTACGGTGGTGGAACGTCGATCAACGATCCGGACGCTTCGATCTCCATCGTAGAGAGCGTCACCGCAGATGAGGACGATTCAAGCATCATCCTCACTATCGGGTTCTCCAGCTCACACCCCATCTCGGCTTTAGCGCTCACTTTCGCCGACGATGACGGCATCATTTCCGACGGTGCCGCAGCTGGCGCGGAATTCCCCGGCATCGACGACGGACCGTCGTTCTTCAGTGCGTTCAAACAAGACGGGGTCGTAGAGATCATCGCCGTACCGGACTTACTGGCACGAACCTCGGTCTCACCGGGCGAAGATCTGACGTTCGCCCGGGTCGGCTTCTGCCTCGAACCCGGCACCACCGCCGGTGAATACGCCATCACTATGCTGAGCGGTGAGCTCGTCTCGGGATGCGGCGAAACCGGCTGCTCCGAGGCCGGCCGAGGAATCACGCCGCAGCTCGTCGGCACGACATTGGCGGTAGATTCGACGCTCGCGGACGGCGCGACTTGTGTCGCCTCCGGTGAGCTCAGCGAGAATTCATCGTCGGGAGGCGATGGCTCCGGACCGAATCCAAATCCAAATCCACCGCCGCCCGACGTCTCTGAAGTCGATGCGCAGTACCTTCTCCGCAGCACCTCTGCCTCCCCTGGCGAGACGGTCGACATACCTCTCGTCATTCGTGCCAGCCACGAAGTGCAAGGTTTCTCGGTGTCTATCGACTTCGACGAAGAAGTATTGGACGTTCTCGAAGTGAACGAGAATTTCATCCAACCAGGTGCGACACCGTTCTTCCGAGCGGACTTCGACAACGCCAATGACACTCCAGGAAATGGTGGTGTGGACGAGGGTTTCGTTGTCGCAGCCGGCGTCGTCGATCTCCTCGGGGTGGCACCGAGCCTTCCAGCCGAAACTGACAATGAGGTGGTGTTCATCAAGTTCCGAATCGAGGAGGGCACGCAGGCCCAAGCGACGGAACTGCGCTTTCTTGATGGCGGCCGGGTCGGCGGCACTGACCCTGGCGTGATCAATTTGATCACCGTGTTCGGTGTGTCTGTCCTGCCCGAAGAACTCAACTCGATGTTGTTCTTCGACGCCACGCTCAACATCCTGCCCGACGTCAGCGCCTTCTTCCTGCGCGGCGACGCCAACGCCGACGGCGCCGTCGACATCTCCGATCCACGCTTCACGCTCAACTACCTCTTCGTCAGCGGTGAGGCTCCCAACTGTCTCGACGCCGCGGACGCCAACGACGACGGCGGTGTGGACATCTCCGATCCGATCATGACTCTCCAAGCGCTCTTTGTCGACGACACGGAACTCCCTGAACCGTTCCCGTCTCTTGGCAAGGATCCGACGCCGGACGATCCACTCGTCTGCCGCGGTGGAATCTCCGACGAATAGCGCAGCAGCGCGCAGATACGCTGACCCAACTCGAGGCCCGGTCCACCAAGGACGCAGCTGGCGAGCCCCGTAGCTGCGTCCTCCTTTTTTGTGTCGCGGCTCGCTGGTCTGTCCTGCCGCGGCGTAACAGTCGGCGAGGCTACTTCCCCCTGCCGGTGATCGGATACGCCGGATCCGGAAACCCTTTGCCACTGTGCTCGCCGGGTGGCACCAGGCCGTCGACGAAGGCCTCGTCGTCCGCGCCGATCGTCACATCGAGACAGCCCATGTTGTCGTCAAACTGCGCCATCGTCCGTGGTCCGAGAATCACCGCGGTGACGATCGGATTCGCGAGGCACCAAGCAACCGCAAATTGCGACATCGCCACATCTCTCTTCTCGCAGTGAGTTGCAATTTGCTGTGACAGCTCAAAGCTCGCGTCTCGGATCTCGGCCTGTTGCATGCGCGGGTCGTTGCGCGAAGCACGGCTTCCCTCTGGGTACTTCTCGCCGGGACGATACTTGCCAGTGAGGATACCTCGAGCCAGCGGGCTGTAAGTGACAACCCCGAGACGATGCTCCTGGCAAAGCGGCAAGAGCTCGACCTCAATGTCTCTATTGAAGATGTTGTAGAGCGGCTGAACGCAACAGAATGAGTTCAGGTTTCGACAGTCGCTTGTCCAGAGCGCCTCGGCGACGCGCCAAGCGCGATAGTTTGAACAGGCGATGTAGCGAACTCGCCCGCTCCGCACCATGTCGTCGAGGGTTCTCAGCGTCTCTTCAATCGGGGTGGTGTAGTCCGGAGCGTGCGCGTAGTAGACATCGACGTAGTCGGTTCCGAGGCGTTTGAGGCTCGCATCGAGCTCGTGCATCAGGTGGACGCGGCTGGCGCCGCTCTCGTTCGGACCGCTGCCCATGGGTGATCGTCCCTTGGTGGCGATGATCACTTTGTCACGCCGGTCTCTCAGGCCCTTGCCGACCACGGCCTCCGACTCTCCAGCGTTGTAGATGTTCGCCGTGTCGAAAAAATTTATACCGAGATCGAATGCCTTGTGCATGATCTCGATCGAGTCGGCCTCGGACGTCTGTCCACCAAACATCATCGTCCCGA
This sequence comes from Planctomycetota bacterium, assembly GCA_965223265.1. Taxonomy (GTDB): domain Bacteria; phylum Planctomycetota; class UBA8108; order UBA8108; family SXIK01. The sequence continues at coordinate 9,017,638 of OZ244999.1, read as the reverse complement.
GGCAGATCGGCGAAACCTTCACTCCGGCCTTGCCCACATTGCGGTATTCCATCGTTTCGTCTCCTGGCGGCTTTCAACGGATTCGTGAGCTTAACTCAAGGCCCGTAGATTCGGGTGCATAAAAAGCCACGTCCCATGGTAGGCCCAGAATCCCCGTAGCAAGAGCAAAGGTTCGGCTGTACCGTAGGAGACCGAAAATGCAGCCGAGCCAACCACCAGCAGAAGACGACGAGTTCACCAGCGGCAGACTCTACGACCGAGGCTTCCTCTTCGCGTTCATCAGCCAGACCTGCTTCACGCTGGCTGTCAACCTGATGAACCACTACGCTCGCTGGATCACGCAGCTCGGTGGCGACGTCACCAGCGTCGGCTGGATCATGGGCGTCGGTTCGATCGCCAGCGTCGTACTGCGCCCCTGGCTTGGAGAGCTGATCAATCGATTCGGCGCACGCTCGACCTGGCTTCTGGGCTATGCCATCTTCGGTGTCGGTTCCCTCGGCAATCTCTTTCTCCACGACCTCGGCGTCGGCATCTTTTTGGTGCGAGGGGCACTCGTCCTGGGGCCGGCGTTCGCGTTCGCCAGCAGCATGACCTACATCTCGCAGAGTGCGCCGCGCTCACGTCGCACTGAAGCGATCGGCATCCTCGGCGGCGGCGGATTCATCGGGATGCTCGTCGGGCCATACTTGGGTGTCGTGATTCTCGGCAGTGGCGATCGAACACGCGAAGACTTCGAGCTCCTCTTCATCGTCGCCGCTGTCGCGCTCCTTCTTCCGGCTATCCTCGTCGCTTCCTTGCGCACCACTCCGCACGGCCGCGACCAAGCAGCAAACGTCGGCCTAAGAGAATTCTTTGCCAACGTGCGGCGCTATTGGCCAGGAGCGATCATCGCCATCAACGTCGTCTTTGGTGTCTGCATGACCGTGCCGTCGGTGTGGGTTGCGAAATACGTCGACGACGTGGGGCTTTCGGCCCACCCTACGTCCCCGATCGCCGTCTACTTTCTTGGTTATGGACTTTGGGGGCTGATCGTGCGGGTGGCCTCCCGCCGAGTGCCGGACCGTCGCGGCAGGCGCAAAGTACTGATCGCAGGCATGCTGTTCATGGGTCTCGGGATGTTTTCCTTTCTACTGGTACCGGTGGACTCTCCACGGCTGATGATCATTCCTGGCATCATCTGCGGCACCGGTCACGCGTTATCGTTCCACACGATCGCCTCTCTCTGTCTCGACCGATTCCCAAGCGACGTGCGCGGCACCGGGTCGACGCTAGCGCTGATGTCTATCGACATCGGACTGTTCGCCGGTGCGCCCGCACTGAGCTACGTCGTCACGTGGTTCGGTTGGAACGGACTCTACGTGGTCATCGGCACACTCTGCATCGCCGCGGCGATCCTCTTCACATGGGTGAGCCTGCCGATTTGGCGCCAGCGCCGGGCGGACGCTCGGGCGCCCTAGGCCGCGAGGACAGCGCCCGCTCCAGGAACGCGGCCGAGAGTCGGAGTGCGATCGTTGGGTGGCGCGGAGAGGTTTGCGTTGTGCGTTGTGCGTTGTGCGTTGTGCGTTGTGCGTGGGCGTGGGCGTTCAGTCTCCGTCTCTGCCCCTGCAGTTGCATAAGTTTTTCGCAGGAAGGGCTTTTAAACCCTTCTCCTCAGGCGCGATCGGCGATTGTGGGGCGTCGCGGCGAACTCACGCTTGGTGAGGTTGCCGATGTGCCGTGTCGGCCAATTCGGACCTTCGACTGAACTGGCGCCCGTTGGACCCGCGTTCGGAACGGCACACGGCGTGTGCCTGCTACTTTGAAGAGCGCGTTGGCGACGTCTCTATAGTAGCAGGCACACGCCGTGTGCCGTTCCGGAGGGTTCCGTGAGTTGCGACGGCACGTTTCAAAAACTTCCCAGCTCGGAGTGTGCTTGCTACTTGAGCACTCGCACTCGCCCACTCCACTCCCACACGCAATCGCATCCCGCATGGCTAAGAAGCGCCTCTCTTTCGCAACGACGGCGTCTGTCTCCGTCTCTCGTTACTTCCCAGCGCGATCCCAAGGCATCGCCATGGCTGGCTGACGCACGAAACGGCGCATGTGCAAGCGGAGATCAGCACCGGCTCCCGGGTCCAAGAAGACCGTGAAGCGAGGGCCGTTCACAGGATACGTTTTGCCGTTGACCTCAACTGACACGAACTCGTGCTCGGCGTAGGCTCCAGCCTGCACGATGAGCTCGCGGGAGGTGAGTTGATCGGTGTTGACGATCGTCACAGCGGTTTCGTCCGCAGTCATCTTGTGCACCAGAGATGCAACCTTCGGCGGTATGCCTGCGCGCCGCGTCGTCGGATCGAAATAGCGAATGCGGCTGAAGAGCGCACTCGCCCGTCGTCCGGGGTCGAGTGCGCCGATCATGAGCTCGCGCACGGCGCGGACGACGGCGGGATTGTATCCCATGGGATCATCGGCGAGGCGCGTGTCGGCGCTCGTCGTGTCAGCTCGCATGGCGAGCACGCGGGAGCGGATTCGAGCCAGGTCTTCAGCCAGAGCACGCTCTGGATAGTCAGGACGCGAGCCGTCGAGGAACTCCAGCCAAGGATTCGGTGGCACCACAGAACGGTCTTCATCGCGCATCGACAAGTAGTAAATCTGGAGCGAGTTCTCCGTGTACTTCTGATCGGTGTACGCATACCAACCGTCGTCACCATACATACGAGGATACATGGCCTTGCCGTCGACCATCTTCATCTGAGCGTTGACCACCGCCATCTGCTTGCGCCAAATCTCAAGGTACCGATCATCGCCGCCGCTGAGCAGATACGCGTTCATGAATCCGTCGAAACCCCGTGGCACGCGGTTGCGATGTGCGAGCCCCCCGGTTTGCGGCACGATCACCGTGAATCCCCAACCGTACGTTCCGCCGTACCAACGACCGTCACACTCGCCACCGAGCGTACCGTCAAGGCCGACGTTGCTCGGTAGGATGTTACCGTTCTCAACCATGCGGTCGTACCACGCGTCGACGTACTCGAGGAGCCAATCTTTGTACTTCTGATCGCCTGTCGCCATATAGGCGTTGAGAGCCAATGTCGTCGCCAGCAAATTGAGTGGGTGGTCGCCCACTGTTTCGTTGTAGTCCTTGAAGTGCTCGAGCATCTCGGCGTAGTTGCGTTCACCATGAAGCGGATTGAACCGGTTAACGATGTCGATACGGTCTCCCGCCCAATCGAGCCCGTTAGTCTTGCGCAGGAGCGGGCCGCGACTGCCGTTGAAGAGGCTTCGAATCACCTTGTACTTGGGATCATAGTTCGGGGCCCCGGGGTCCTCTGCCATGTAGAAACCAGCGTATCGGCGTACACGGCGCAGGAACTCGCGATCATGCGGATCGGAGAGGCCCTGAAGGTTGAACACACGGAGTCCTTCGGCGTTGTGTTGCCAGTCGAACATGACTGGAAACTCTTTGTGGTACATTCCCTCGCGGGCGAACGGCACTTCGACCGTGCGCGCCTTGGTGTACTGCTCGAGATGGCCTTCCCATGCTTTCTTGTAAAGCCTCAGAACGTTGTCTGAGCCGCCAAGCGCGTGAAGGATCGGCCAGTCGCCACAATTTTCGATGGCGTCGTCAGGGCCATCATCGCCGCCCCACCGCTCGACACACTTGAGCCAGCCCCGCGTGTCGAAATACTTGGCGTAGAACTCTTCGCACGCGCGACTGCTGGTTTCGAGCACTTCGATTTCGAGCAGTGCCCATGTCGGCGGGGACATCGCCTCGTCCAGATGGATCTGCGGCGAGGCACAGAGACTCGAGGTCGCGAAGATTGACAGCGAAAAGGCTATCCAGGTTGGCCTCGAAAGCGAGCGACGCATAGAACTCCCTCCCAGATTCATCAATAGCCGGAGCGAAGACTACGACGCCGCATCCACACTCCGTTCGATACGCTCCTCGATTCTCGCAGGTTTGCGGAAACGATTGAAGCGAACTGAAACCGAACAGCGAACGAACTCCGCGTGTGGGCACAGTTTGATCTCGACCGCTGCGAGGGTGAGGCACCAAACCCCGCTCGTAGATCAAAGCTCGGACGTCGCTGCCCTCATGCGTAGCAGAATCTCACGATTCGGTTTCGGCGATGAACTTGTGGTAGAGACCCATGTAATACGGCAATAGAAAGACCGTGCCGCTCGCTAGACCTCGCCCACCGCCACCAGTGTCGAGGCGCCACGGATCACTATTCCAGTGGTTGAAGTGACGATTCTCGATCGGCAGTACCCTGCCGTTGACGAGGTAGCCGCGCCTTCCGGGCTGCATCTCATCCGTCAACTCCACTGCCTGCTGGCGCGGTAGAAAGACGATATCGAGGCGGTGGCTGTTTCGATGCGACCAATCGATGCGATCGAGTGGAAAGCCGGTCAAGGTCTTCATCGAATCTTCGAGCCAGCCCTCCCAAGGGTTTATCGAGTGCTCGCCCCACGGATCTGAGTACGTGGCGCCCAATCCTGCCGCGGCGTACGCAAAGTTGAAGAAGGGATTCATCTCCGGCTGAACGAGCGCGTAGTTGGTGTAGAAGGAGTACAAGATCTGCTCGCGGAGCGCATCGTCCTTGGAATACTTGATGAGATTGTAGAAGCACATAAATGCCATCTCGTCGTCGGATTGGTTTCCTGACCCAATGCCCATCTGGATCTTCGATACCATCGCGTTGGTGTCGTAGGCATACCTCTCGCGTAGCTGGCGCGCTGCGTCGCCATATTTGGCGTCGCCTGTCATGTGCTCGGCTACAGCCAGGTACGATAGAATACTCAGAGACTTGAGGCCCCTTTCGACGCGCCACATCGGGTCATGGTTGAGCGATCGTGGACCGTAGATCGCCCATCGCGTCGGCCGCCCATCGTGATCGACCATTGTGAAGCCATACTCTATGAGGTGATCGGTTAGATCACGCACAACCTCGCGGACCCGCTCCTTCTCAGCCTCCGATTCCGCCACAAGGTCGTAGTACGCGGGATAGAAAAAGTAGTGGCCGTCGAGTTCGTCGGAACTCGTGTCACTCTTCCAGTACCACTTGCCGTCGGCGCTCTTTGGCCATCGCGGCTCGTAGACTTTCCAGAGCTTATCGCGATGCGCTTGATGCAGGCGATCACGCTCGACTCGACCAACGTTCGGATCAGGCAGATCGACGGAACGGATCGTCCGCGCGACGTATCCCTTAGGCGGGCTGTGTTCACACCCCTGTGTCACCTTCTGCAAGAAACGAAGGGCCTCAAAAGCACGCTGCGCCCGATCCTTTGCTGCCGGACTACGAGTCGCCGCGTAGGCGAAACACTCGCCAGCACCGTACATGCTCGTCCACAGCCCGTCGTTGTCGCTGTCGTGATAGATGATCTTGCTCGACTTGTCCCCAACCGCCGAGAGACCGACTTCCGACAGGTAGCCGAAAGGCGTTCGGCGAATGTACTTCTCTATCTCTGCCTCGTAGAACTCGGCCTTCTCTGCCAGTGTCATCGATCGATAGCGGATACGCCCGACGCCGCCTGCTGTTGCAAACCAAACGGATCCGTCAGCGGCGACGCGAACGTCGCGCACGTCATCATGTGGCAGCCACCTTTTCCCCTGGCGATACTTCCACTCCCGACCGTCGAACTGAACGGCGCCGATCCGCGTGCCGAACCAGACGCCGCCTCCGGGAGTCGCAGCAAGCCGGGAGAAGTCGTTGTACGGTAGCCCTTCCTTGCCGGTGTAGAAACGCCAATCACCATCTGACGAAACGCCCGCGCCGGCAAGGGTTGCGAACCATACGCCGCCGTCTGCGTCGACGGCTACGCCTCGAACGTCGTATCTCGCCCAGTGACGCCCCATGCCGTCAGCGACCAGCCAGCGCTCTAGTTCGTTTGTGGCGGTCTCGACAAAGAGTCCCTCCTCGCTCGCAACAACAAGCTTGCCATTCGACTGTACCGCCACCTGTCTCACGTCACCGTCGTGGAGCCTGCGTTCTTTACCGTTTCCATCGCGCACGAGAAGTCCGTCGCTGCCGGCGAGGATCAACGCGTCGCCGCGGCGTATCACATCGACGTAACGTGGCTCATGCCCCTTTCGAGGCGTCTCGGCGATCCAGCGTCCCTCCACGAAGACGGCATTTCCCTCTGTCGTGATCGCCACGACACGCGCGCTCTCGTCAACTTCCAAACGGACGACGTCGTTTGACGGAAGCCCATGCGACGTCGTGTAACGCTCGGCGATTTCCTGCGGAAACTTACCGATCCGATACGGAGCATTGTCCGCTGCCGTCAACACTGCAGCGCACCAAACAGAGAATGAAAGAGTCAATCCACGAAGGTTTTGGAACCTGCGGTGCAACACCGACATCGTTGAGTCTCCCGGCTGGATGGATCCGTCGTTGAGGAACGAACGGAGATTGTATCAAACCCAGCCGCTGGAGCGTACGTTCGGGGCAAGAATCGCGGCAGCGACGGACAGCCCGAGCGTGGCCTGCGAGCAGTCTCATCGTGACTCACCAGTCGAATTGCTGCCCAAGAAGCTCGTACAGCGCCGCGTTGTGAGTTCGATAAAACTCGCGCAAGCGGGCAGCCGCGGCCTCCGGGATAGGGTCAGAATACGTGCCCTCGAACACAGGAGCGGTGTCCTCCTGCGACCAGTCGTGCGGTTGTAGAGCCAGGAACCTCTCAACCTCGCCGAGGCACTCTACCGGATCATCCCTGAGTGCACTGCTTTCGACGACAAGAATCTGCTTTGGATCGAAGTACTCAAAGTAGCGCTGCAACTGCTCGGAATAGAACCCATGCAGCAGAACGGGGGCCTCAATCGCCTCGCCCGAGGCGATGGCCTCTTCCTCTTCAGAGATGACCGCCTCGAAGGAGTCGAAGCGCGTGAGTTGGCGCGTCCTCACACCCTTCCTTGCGGCGCACCCCTCACAGCGACGGGTCCACTCCCTAAGCCAGTTCTTATCGCGTCGAAATCTCTCCTCGTACATGTTCCATGCCGAGTAAGCACGCTCGACCGGGTCGCGCAGAATCGCGACGAGACGAATACGCGCGTTGTAGGCGTGGATACGTGCAGGGGCAGACTCGTTGACGAGATAGCTCGGTGACGCCTCGAAGGTCGAGCCTCCGTCCGGTAGAGAAGAGGCAGCCGGGAAGTGAGAGTGATAGAATTCTTCGCCGCGGCTATAACGAGCCGTGCAGCTGAAAAAGTCGATCTCCTTCACTTCCGGGGGTTTGATGCACGGGTGTTTGGCTAGATACCGAAAGAGGGCGGTTGTTCCCGCTTTCTGGGCGCCAACGATGAGAAAACTTGGCGGCACACCGCGATGTGCATCGCCGGTTCGGCAAAGGTTGCGCCAGGTCTCCTTGACGATTTCCAGCATTGCCTATGTCCACGTCCGAGGGAAGCATCGCCGCACGACAACACTTCGTTATCGGACAGGAACCTGGGCGATCTTAACAGCCTGTTGAAGAAGTGCTTCGAGCTGACTTTTTCAGCAGGCTGTTCACCTCGAGTTGGCCATTTCGCGGTGGCCTGGCCGAACGAGTTCACCGGCGATTTGGGCTGATGCTCAAATTCGTCGAAGGCGTCGAAACGTCAAGGCTGCGGCGGAGATGCCCCATCGCCTTCGCCGTCCAGGGGCGCAATGAGGCTGACGGTCGTTCCACGTCCAGGTTCGGACTCGATCGTCACCTCACCGCCGAGGTACTTGAGACGCTCGCGAATACTGAAAAGTCCGAAACCTCGTTCTCGCGACGGGTCCGCCAAAACGGCGCCTACGTCAAAACCATCCCCATCATCGACAACCCGAATCTCGACGTCGGTATCACGCCGCTGCGATGCAATCTGGACGCTGCGTGCGTTGGCGTGCTTCGTGATGTTGAAGAGTAGCTCACGCACGATCTGAAAGAGTACGACCTTCAGTTCTTCGCTCAGAGGTTTCGGCGCGCTGTCATCCCGATAACTAACTTGTAGATCGAATTGGGCCGCGATCTGCTCTGCTAAACCATCGAGCGCCGGTTCGAGCCCAAGGTCGTAGAGAAGGGGAGATCCCAATTCGAACGTGAGGGATCGGGTGAACTCCACGACTTCGCTGAGGAGGTCATAGACGACTGAGAGTTCTTGAATCAAGCCAGCGTCGTCGTTCGTCTGCCGCATGCTCGCCAGCTTCATTTTGCTCAGAGCGAGCGTTTGTCCGACTTGATCATGAAGCCCTTGAGCGATCCGACGTCGCTCGCATTCCTCAGTTCGCGACAGCTCGAGGGCGAGCGAGCGCAGGCGCTCCTGGTGTTCAATCAATAGCTCCACGGCACGTTCGCGCTCGACGATCTCGCGGGTAAGCTCAGCGTTCATTCGTTCAAGATCTTCAGTATGCTCGATGACAGATCGCTCGAGCGAGCGTCGTTCTTGGCGCAGGGAGCGATTCGCCTCCTGCTCTCGGTCCAAAACCTTCTGCGTCGTCAGCCGTTGACTCCGTGCCGCTTGCACGATGCGCTGCTGCATCGCCGCGTCTCGCTCGCGTCTCTCGATCAGTAGAAATCGGGCGCCGTCACGTCTCACTGCAGAAGCATGAAGCAGGACCTCCTCGCCGTTCTCCGACACCTCCACCCACGGGCCCGACTCGAGCCGCCCGCCGGTAGCCTGCTGCCAAAGCTGGCGCGCATCGGCGAGGAAATTCTCAACGAAAGGAAATCGCATCCAAAACTTCGCGTCGAATCGGACACACTCTCTCTCCATCCCCGCGAGACGTCGAAACCAAGCTGGTAGCGCGCCGCAGGCGATCAACTCATCGCCGTCGACTGATTCCAACACGACCGTCTCGAGGGCCAGGAGCGCACGCCGCTCACTCGTGACAGGGTGTAAAGCTCGCGCTTCCACCTTTCGCAGCCGCGACCGCAATAGCCTCGCCTCATTCGAGCTTTGCTGCAGACGTTGCTGAGCTTGTGTCGCATCCGTCGCATCAAGAAGCACGACCCAGTCCTGGCCACGCCGGTCCTGGTCGCCACAGCTCTCGTCGCTGGTGAAGATGTGAACATCGGCAAAGCGCCCGTTCTCAAGCTCAACCCGAGGCAGAACGAGTGCTGTCGGCGATGCGTGTGGCAAAGCGCCAAAAAGGCAAGCCAATCGACCGACAACAGCGTCTCCTATGTAGGTATCGCCAAGCCCGTAGCGCCCGAGATCACCCCCCGCCTTGAGCACACGACCGCGCCCGTCGAGCGAGAGAAAGGCCGGTGCCCAGCGCTCCGTCGCGCTTCCGCCGACGTAATCCTTCACGACTTTGGGCAACTCTCTCACGGACGACGGCTCAACATTCTCTTGGCCAAAATCGCGAACGCCGCTTCTACACCGTCGCCAGACTTCGCGCTCGAGACGACCGAGTCGTAACCGTCCGCCGTCAACGTCTCTCGGACGTCCGAGGCTAGTTCCCATTCGCCCTTGAGATCCGACTTGTTGAGAACGAACACGATCTCGCAATCATCGACTGCGCTCTTCACGCGCTGACATAGATCGCGAGCGACATCGAGCGTCTCGCCCCGCGTCCCGTCAACAACGACGAGGCAACCGGACGCGCCACGAAGATACGACGTACGCAGGGGCACAAGATCGTCCTCACCAGCAAGGTCCCAGACGATGAGTTGAACGTCCTCACCGTCGACTGCAAGCAGCTTCTTGTCGATCTTGACGCCGACGGTCGTGTGATAACGATCCGAAAAGAAACCGTGAACGAATCTCGACACGAGGCTCGTCTTGCCGACGGCAAATGCCCCGAGCAAGCACACTTTACGCTGGATCATCGCTGCAAGCTCGTCACGGCGTCTTGCTTGTTAAGATCACACGGAGCTCCGCGCGGCGATCACGGCGTGTCTTGCGCACACCCTTGGAAGATGCCGCGCCATGCCCGCGAGCGGAAAGCAGTTCTCGAGGAACGCCCTGCTCAACCAGGAGATCGACGATACGCTCCGCGCGAGCGAGCGCCAAGCGTCGATTGTAGTCGTCGTCGCCGGTGTCGTTCGTATAGGCGACGACCTCGACCACCACGCCGTCGCCCACGCGTCGCGCGTAACTCCGCACCTCGTCGATTCGCACCGCGACTTCGGCAAGCGACTGGGCGGCCGTGCCGGAGGGATCGCTCGCGTTGCGTGCGAAGCTGAACCGTACGCTTTCGATTCGATCCTTGGCGGCGATCAAGTAACGCACATCGACATCGATGAGTCGTGAAGCGTCGACGCGGAGGAGTTCGGGAATCCGCCCCGCGAAGCGCTTTGCTCGCGACGCCCAATCATGGGAAGCTTCTCCGGTCATCCTGAGAACTCGCTCCTCGACACTTAATCGCACGGTCTCGGGCGGCAACAGGAGAAGCTCGGCGCGACCTAGAAGCACCTGGTCGATATCCGCCACGCGGAGCCGGGCTGTGTCAAAATCAGAAACATCCGGGAGCACACGGACAAGCGCACGGGCGGCCTCGAGCCACTCCTGGCGACACGATCCCGAGGCGCTGAGCCGTCCGCCGGTCAACGACAGCTCGACGCTTTCGGGCGGTTTGAGGAGGGTTATCGCCTGCGCTAAGAGACGAGCACTCAGTCCATCGATCTGAAGCTCACTCAAGTCAACGTCGTCGACTCCGTCGACGGTACGGGCAAGAGTTGCAGCGGATTCGATCCAACGCTCTGGCGCTTTGCCGCGGAGCCTGAGTATGCCGCCATCGAGAGACATCGCGACCGTCTCCGGCGGCCGAAGCTTCCCGTTTGCGGCGTCGAGAATCCGCGCCTCCTGATCCACGACTGCGAGCTCGCTGTCTGCAACCCGGGCGATGCCTGGGATCGTTGGTGCCAGTCGGCGCGCAGACTCAATAAACGTGGACCGCGCGCGTCCAGAAATCTTGAGCGTTTCACCGTCGACGTCGAGAGTCACTGTTGGCGGCGGCTCGAGCAGCTGAACCGCCCTTTCGACGACAATCTCCGGTTCGACGGAGTAGTACGGACGCCACTCAGAACGTGCCAGCATTCCACCGTTCACGATCTTATCCGGGTCGACGGCGAGCGCGTCGCGAAGACCTCGCACGAAGTATCCGTCCGAGTCCCGGCCGTGATCCACAACAACAAGTCCTGGTGCCTCTTCAAGATCTCGGATGTACTTCGCCCAGGTCCTCGACTCATCCCATGAGCGATACGTCCAAAAGGCGAGACCAACAACCAGTAGAAGAGCGCAGATCGCAGCAGCGACCTTTCCGACGCGCCCTTGTCTGGCCTCCGGGACCGGTTCCGGTGTCGACTCGAGCATGTACTCTTGTAGCGCCGGCCCCACCGTCTGCAGCGCGTCCGCACGTCCGTCGAAACTTGACAGCTGTTCGCCGAATTCCCGGTGTATATCTTCGAGCGTCGCCTGCAAACGAACGCGAAGCTCCTGCGGCGGTGCACCGCGAATGACGGCCGCCAGAATCGCGGCGGGGCCGCTCTCGACCCACACGGTCAGTTCGCCGACCCGTAGAGCATCGAGCGATGCGCCGTCGTCGAGCTCGAAGGAGTCGGTCGCGAAGTCTCGAATCGCTGTCAACATTCCGGAGACGAGGTCGCTATCTCTAACGCTGACGGTGTCGGCGTATTCGTGACGCAGCAAGAGCCCAGATTCCCGGTGGATCAGAAACATCTGTTCCACTCGGTACGGCAGAATATGGATCAACACGACTTCGGCGAAAGACCGTCCGCTGCGAAACGCCTCCAGTCGCCAACGCAGTGATCGAGGTGAAAGACTATGTTCCAGCGTCTGGTGAAAAACCTGCACAAGACGGCGCAGAGAATCCGCGATCGACTTGCGAATCGCCGGGCCGAGCGCAGGAAAAATCGCGTCAGCGAACACATCCGGGTCTCGCCGCACACTCTTTCGAATCTCCTGGTCGACGTCGGGCTGCAGCACTTCCGCCAAGTGGCCATCGTGGCGCTTGCCATGATCGATCGCTTCGCCAAGAACGCGGCCGACTTCAACCGCACGAGTGTGCGGGTCGTCCAACCGTCGAGAGATACGATCGAGCTGATTTCGCTCCTCCTGAAAGAGCAAAGAACGGAGCTCCTCGATCTCGTCGTCAACAGGCGCCTGCTCGGAGGCCGACGGTTTCGACCGATGGTTGTTGGATCGACTGTCTTCTACCATCTCAATCGCCGCGCAGAATCCTTCTTTCAATTCTCGTCGCTTACGAAAGTCGGCCAATCGACCTACCGCCAAACGACTCGTCGCGAAAAGACTCAGTCAATACTTCAACTTGCCAACCACAATCGACATTCGAAACTCGCGGCGAGAATCCGCGCAGCGTCATCACTGGTCCGAGATCGGCGTAGGCATCGCAATATCACGGTCGATGGATGCCACGACCATCTTCGGTTCCGGCAGGTTTTTCGCTATGACCAACGTCGTCTCGATCCCCTTCAACCACGCGGGGTGTGACACCGTCTACACCCAACGGCTGTTCGTCAAGGCGCATAGCGAGCTCCGCCAACAGACTTGCCAGTTCAACTCGATCCATTTTGTCGAAACGGAGTGTTTCGATGCTCTGCCTCTGATCGTCGAAGCGTAGTTTCTGCTGCGCTTCAATCTCACGCCTCAGCTGATCGCATCGCTCTTGTAGTTCCGCCTGGAATCGGCCCTGAGCCCGGATCGATTCATCCCGCAGTCGCTCCACTTCCTCGCGATGAAGACGCTGCAGCTGTTCGATCTCGTTGTGAATCTGCGCCGTGGCATCAGTGCGGCCGCTTTTCTCCGACTCTAATTCAGACCTGAGCACCCCCACTCGATCGGCCATCTGGCGAGACAGCTCGTCAACGCGACGACACAGCTCCTCTCTCACACCCTCGGCCACACGCAGCATTCTCTCCTCGAAGCGCGCCAAGTTTTGTTCTTGCGCTCGCATCTGCGAACCGATCAGGATCTCACGTACTCGATCCAGAGGACGAGAATCCACCTGCCGGCCCTCCGCTGACGCCCTCAAATCCTCGTCGTTGGCGTGATGCATCTCGGTCTCGCCCTGACGGCTGGGGGAAAAACTTGACGGCGCAGTCGCCGCGCAATACAGATTAAAACGTGGACAGGATTCTACCACATTTCGGCGTTCGGAACGAAGCGCGCGCTCCCAAGCAGAACGCGTCCATCACCCTATCGCCACGTTCCGCCGCACCGCGCCGCCTGCTCGCGCGCGGATTAATCCCCAGGCACGCACAGCGCCCCTCAACCAAAAGAGCACGAAAGCGGTGGCGACCTTCCTCCATCCTCTGCCGGCGTTCGCTTAGAGGGAACCGGTAGACAACGACACGGAGATCTAACTTGGCTACGCGAATTCTGATCGCCGATGATCATCGAATCGTCCGGGACGGCCTTCGCACTTGGCTCAGTCAACAGTCGGACATGGAAGTCGTCGGCGAAGCGTCCGACGGTCGCACAGCTGTCAAGTTGACCGAAGAGTTGCACCCGGACATTGTCGTCATGGACATCAGCATGCCAGACCTCAATGGCGTCGAGGCGGCGCGACAGATCGCAGGCCTCGACCTACGAACGAAAGTCATCGCCCTATCAATGCACGCCGATCGTAGCCACGTCAGCCGGATGTTCCAGGCCGGCGCTGTGGGTTATCTTCTCAAAGACTGTGCTGTCGACGAGCTACGGGATGCGATCCGCTCAGTACTCGACGGACAAGTCTATCTGAGCGGCCAGATCACCGGCGTCGTGATCGACGACTACGTGCATAAACTTGAACAAGGTCGAGATGTCGGCGGCGATCAACTCACTCCGCGCGAAAGAGAAGTCCTTCAACTCCTGGCCGAGGGCAAGACCACAAAGCAGGCGGCGCTCGATCTCAAAGTCAGCGCAAAAACCATTGAGACACACCGCCAACACATCATGGCGAAACTCAATTTCAACAGCATAGCCGAGCTAACGAAGTACGCCATTCGCGAGGGATACACTTCGCTTGACCAGTGAATGGGCGACGCACCGGTGGCCACACGACCCTCTCTGCTTGACGACTGGTTGCGTCCGCTGTCGGGAGAATCACTAGGTGAGTTCAGGCAATCCCCGATCGCGCCGTCACGGATCGAGCTGTAGAGTCGGCGGCGAGAACGCTGCGATCAATCTCAATGACGCGAAGAAGTGGCCGCGGAGAACCGCGCGGCTCAGCCACACGTGGTCATTACGCGTCATCTCTTCTCTTCGAGGCGGAGTGGTCAACTGATCTGAATCGGGCTTGGAGCATCGTTTGGGCGGGCAGCGACGGCGTTCTCCCACGCCCAATCCCTTCGGTGTCCCGATGTCTGCCCGCCCGACCTCCGTTCGCCCAACCGCTGTGCGCCCAACCGGCGTGCGCCCAACCGGCGTGCGCATCGTACTGTGCGATCCGCACGAAGTGTTCCGGCGCGGCCTGAGAGGGATCATCGAGCTCGATCACCGACTGCGCGTTGTCGGCGAAGGATCACTCCCGCAGGACGCCATCCGGCTCGTACTCGAGAGAAAGCCCGACGTCGTGATGATCGACGTCTCGTCGCCACAGCTCCGGGGGGTCATCCGAGATGTCGCGACATCACCCAGTCGACCGCGGGTGATCGCACTGTCGTTGTTCGCCGACGCCCGGCTCGTCGCTCACGTGCTCGCAGCTGGAGCGGGAGAGCTAGTTCTCAAGGATTGCGATCCCAATGCGCTGCGAGAACGGTTGCACGCCTATTGACTAGCTGCCCGTTCCAACACTGCCCGGGGCCAACGAAGGCGGAGCCGCGGCTGCCAGCTCGACCCGAGATCAGGCATACTCCTCAAACGCGTGCGACCTCCATGGACTTCTACGGCGAGCGAGAATCGTCAGCCTCGAGTGCACGACCGGCGTCGCTCAGGCAGCTCTCAGGCGTCAGGAATCGCGAGGCTCCAGGTCGGGCACCTCCCGATAGCACGGTCTCGCTCGATGGCTACGATGACATCGCAACGGCCGAACTCGACCCAGCTGACCTACAAGTGCCGGCCACGCCGCGCACTCAGCCGTGCCGACGATCGCCGTGCGAATGAGAAGTTGACGGCTCCGTCGCGATCGCCAGGTTTCCCGCCGAACCGACAGCGACGTGGCGGGGCCCTTTTTTCAAACCGCCCCAGTGGCCTCTTGGCTCCTCGGTGAGATCTATTGTTTAGCTACGCTAGAGTCGTCTCCACCTTGCGGAAACGGGTTGCCAAATGGGCTCTGAAGCTCGTCGCGAGCAGGTCCAGAGCCCGGACCGTGGCGCCGCGCCCACCCCCTTGCAGACGCCGCGGTTAGTCAGTATTCTGCTGGCGCTGGAACTGGTGGTCGGAGCAACTTCGCCAGGTATCGTTTCATCGAACCGTGGCGAGTCATGAGAGACCAGGAGAGTTGCAAGGGCGTCGAGGAAGGGTGGCGCTGCAACTTTGGGATCTCACTGTGAGAGCTCGAGACAACAGGTTGCCAGATCCGATTTCGGGTTTTTGCTTGTCGTCGGCGGGAACGACGCCAGCGGCGCGCTGCCGGTACGCCGCGTCGATAGACGGTCAGATCACTTCTGATCGGAGTACGGAGCTCGTCGAAGCCCTTCGCACGAGCTGGGAGGATCAAGGCTTCCCGAGTGGAGTGCCTTGACGGGGATATACGGTGTAAGGAATTGAGGAACTCATGAGACATTGCAACCTCTTCGATCGCACCCGTCGCGCGTTGCGAACCCTCGGTCTCGCGCTCGGGTTGACAGTGGCGCCGCTCGCCGCACAGTCGGATGCACCGCCGCCAGGGCTCACCGATCCGACGATTGACCTCGCAGAGCTGGAACTTCAGCTGACCCCACTCGACAAGGACGAGCTCGTGAAGCTCGCGGATGCTTGGAAAGGCGTGCTCAAGGCTAAGGCTTCCGAAATCAGCGCGCAAAAAGTTCAGCAGATGAAGACAGAGGATGCCGCCGCCAAGTCCCAGATCATGGAGAAGATCACGGCGCTGGCCGACGAGCGCACTCGAATTGCCGATCGGCTCAAGGCTGTCTTGGGCGAACTCACATCCAAAGGCGGAGAAGAGGAAGCCAACGCGTTCTCGAATTATATGGGCGCCGTTTCGAGTCCGATCGAACTCGGAAACGTCAAGGAACCGAGCGCGGTGTTGGTCGCGCTGAAGAACTGGGCACTGTCATCCGAAGGTGGCATCCGCTGGGCTAAAAACATCGCCGCCTTTGTCGCCATCCTCATCGCTTTCAAGATCCTAGCTGCGATCGCCGGCAAGATCGTCGCCAAGGCACTTTCTATGTCGCGTGTCAACGTCTCAGCGCTGCTGAAAGATTTCTTTGTCACCACCATACGCAAAGTCGTTTTCTTCGTCGGACTGATCGTTGCCCTGTCGATGCTCGAAGTGAACATCACGCCGCTTTTGGCCGCGTTCGGCGGCGTTGCGTTCGTCGTTGGCTTCGCGCTTCAGGGCACGCTCAGCAACTTCGCGTGTGGCATTATGATTCTTCTCTACAGGCCCTACGATATCGGCGACGTCGTCACCGTCGCGGGAGTGACCGGCAAAGTGGATGCGATGAGTCTGGTTTCGACGACACTCAAGACGCCGGACAATCAGAATGTAGTCGTGCCGAACGGGTCGATCTGGGGCGGAATCATCACCAATATCACGGGCAACGACACGCGACGTGTCGACTTGGTGTTTGGCATCGGGTACGACGACGACATCGGGAAAGCGCAAAAGATCCTCGAGGAACTTGTCGCCAGTCACGAACTCGTCCTCAAAGACCCCGCGCCCGTGGTCAAGGTGAACGAACTCGCAGACTCGTCGGTCAATTTCGTTTGCCGACCGTGGACGAAGACAAGTGACTATTGGGCTGTCTATTGGGATCTGACCCGCGCGGTGAAGGAGCGATTCGATGCCGAAGGCATCTCAATCCCATTCCCACAGCAAGACGTCCACATGCACCAGGTCACGACGACGTAACTCGCGAGCTATACAGGATCACCTACGCCCAAAGGAAAGAGGGTGGTGGAGTGAGAGAGGGAAGCGATTTTCGTTTCCCTCTCTTTTTTTTGCCGTGCGACGAAGCTCAGCCAAGCGCCTCGGGGTTGACCACCCATTTGGGAGTGCGGCCGCTGAGAACCGCCGCGACGTCGTCGGCCATCGACCGAAAGATGCGCTCAATCGCACCACGACTGAGACCAACAACGTGCGGTGCAAACAGACAGTTGTCGCGCCGGAACAGCGGGTGTCCCACGTCCGGAGGCTCCGGTTCGAAGACGTCCAGCGCGCAGCCCGCGAGCGCTCCGTTCTCTAGCGCCGCATCGACATCGTTCAGACTCGAAACGATGCCGCCCCGGGCCAAATTGATCAGAAACGCGCCGGGCTTGACGCGGCTGAGCGCTGCCGCGCCGATCATCCCGCGCGTCTCGTCAGTCAACGCCGCGTGGATCGAGATAAAGTCCGATTCTCGCAGCAAGGCGTCGAGGTCGATCAGGGACGCCCCGACGCTCTTCGCGGCCGCATCCTCGACATACGGATCGTACGCGAGGACACGAGCGTCGAAGCGACGCGCCAATTGCGCCACCCTGCTGCCGATGCGGCCGAGCCCGATGATCCCCAGCGTTGCACCACCAAGATCGCCGTTCGAGGCGCCGAATCGGCTCCGCCAATTACCACGTCTCAGCTCGCGGTCCCACATGCTGGCGTTCTTCGCCAACGCGAGCATGTACATGATCGCGGCCTCTGCCACTGAGTCCGTGGCCGCTCCAGGGGTGTAGACGACCGGGATGGCGCGCTCCGTGGCGGCGCCGATGTCAACGTTGTCGTAACCGACACCACTGCGGCCGATGACCTTCAAGCGAGGCGCGCGGTCCATAATCGTCGCGGTGATCTCGCCTTCACCGCGCACAACGAGCGCCACGGCATCGGATACAAGGGCCTGAAGCGTCTCGGGGCGGAGATCCGATGCGACGATGATTTCACCGAACGGCTCGAGGATCGTTGTCGCCTGAGACGTGATCGGACCGGTGCAAACGATGGTACGAGGGTTGTTGGTCATGAGGGAGTTACCAGCTCTTGAAAAAAGGAGAATTTAGCACATTCGTGGTGTGGAATGCGCTCGGTCTTGTGGGCGTCGCGTGGGCGCGGGAGTTAGGTGTCTCCGCCTCTGGCTATGCGCGACGCCGCGTCTTCGGTACCATAACGCTCATTCTAACGTTTACGATATTCACGGCGCCCGAGCGTTGCCTTCCGTCGGGCGTTATTTGTCGCGGCCGCCTCATGAGGGTCTGACGATGCATTCGATCGACTATGGCATGTTCATCATGCCTTTCCACCCGCCGGAAAAGTCGCTAGCTCAGTGCCTTGACGAAGACCTCGAGCTCATCGTTCGGGCGGAGGAGCTCGGATTCAGTGAATTCTGGATCGGCGAGCATCACACGATGAACTACGAGCCGATTGTTGTGCCGGAGATCTTCATCGCACGCGCCTTGGGCGACACCAAGAAGATCCGCATGGGTCCCGCGCCAGTGTGCATCAATCAACACCACCCCGCCTATGTGGCAAGTCGCCTTTCGTTCCTCGATCACCTGTCAAACGGTCGGCTCAATGTCTGCTTTGGCCCAGGCAGCGTCACGGCCGATCATGAGCTTTACGGGCTCGACATGAAGCAGGCGTCAGACATGGTGCTCGAGTCGCTCGACATGATTCTCAAGTTGTGGACGAGCGATCCGCCGTATGACCTCCAAGGAAAGTACTGGAACATCCGGCTCCACGAGACGCTCGATACCGAGACCGGCATCGGATACATCCGTCGGCCCCTTCAGAAGCCATACCCGCCGATTTCCATGCCCGGAATGAGCCGAAACTCGAAGACCATGAAACTCGCTGGCGAACGAGGATTCGGTGCTTTCAGTCACTGCTTGATCACTTCGAACGTCGTCGCGGAAACGTGGAAAAGCTATGAAAGTGGTGCCGCGGCGGCCGGCCGCACAGCGGATCCACGCGATTGGCGCATCGCACGGTCGATCTTCCTCGCCGATTCAACCCGCGAAGCACAAGAAAAAGCGAGAACCAATTCTCTCGGACAAAACTACGAGTACATCGGCAAGCTCTTTGACCGTGGGTTAGGCCGTCAGATTTACAAGCGTGACCTCGAAATGAGTGACGCCGATTGCAACCTTGACTTTCTCATGACCGAACAAATCATCGCGGGCGACGTTGACGAAGTACTGCGGCGGATTCTTCTGATGATGGAAGAGACAGGTCCTTTCGGCACGCTCGTATGCATGAGCTACGACTGGGACGACAAGGAATCTTGGCTTCGTAGTATGGAACTGTTCGCTCACGAGCTGATGCCGCGCCTCAACAAGGCGATCGGAGCTGTCCCTGCCACCCGGTGATCCACGACATGTTTGAACAAGCGCTCTCATTCAAGCAGAAACTGAAAGACGGCCAGTTGTGTATGGGCGTCTGCATAACATTCTCGGATCCGACGGTCAGCGAGGCGCTCTGCCCTGATGTCGATTACCTCTGGATCGACATGGAACATGGCGCACTCACTATCGAATCGGTCCAAGGACATATCTTGGCGGCGAAGAGTTACGACACGGCTCCCATCGTCAGGGTGCCTTGGAACGATCCGGTCTTGGTGAAACCTGTGCTGGACGCCGGCGCTGCCGGTGTGATCATTCCAATGGTGCGTTCCGCCGATGACGTCGCCAGAGCCGTGGCGTCGACGCTCTATCCGCCCGCCGGTGAACGCGGCTACGGCCCCAAGAGGCCGGGCGAGCATGGACGTCGATCGGGCAAAGAGTTCTGCAGAGCTGCGAACGACGCGATGATCGTGATCGTGCAGATCGAACATAAAGATGCTGTCGAGTGCATCGACGAGATCGTCGCTGTGCCCGGCCTCACAGCCGTCGTCGTTGGCCCGAACGATCTTTCCAGCTCCATGGGATACACAGGCGAACCGCGCCACCCGAACGTCCTCGAGACGATCGGTCACGTCTTCGACCGCGCCAACGCCGCCGGGGTGCCACCAGGCATCGCGGTTGGAACCGACCCGAGTATCCTGAGCGAGTGGGCCGACCGCGGCGCAAAGTGGCTCACGATGGGAGCGGATTTTCTCCTCTTGACACGTGCCGCGGGTGAAATCACCGGCGCAGTGCGCGGCCGACCGGGCTGCTAGGCACGCGGGAAGTGGTGGGGCTTCGAGGAAAAGGCGCAGTGACTCTCAAGCCGAAGCAAGAGAGCCACTGAACGTCCTGCTGTTTCCTTCCGTCCGAGCGAGCTCGGCGACTCCACTTCAGCAGCGCGGGGGAAACCGCACCGCCGTCCTGAAGAGTCTTCGCAAACGCGTGGCCAGCGACCTCGACTTTTTCGCATCCATTGATCCCATCAGCAGTTTGATGCATTGGGGCGCGCCCGGCTGGGACCAAGCAGTGTGTAAAGAGAGCTAGCAGCTGCCTTAGGCGTCATGTCTCCGGCGCCGTTGGTGCAGACTCAGACAACCTAAAGCAAAGCAAACGATATACGTGTATTTCCCTGACAAAAACCGTTGTTTCACCTAACAACAGCTGCGCTCCTCGATCTGCGACGAGCACTGTCAAGGAGAGCGACAGTGTTCAGTCGAGCACGGCCGCCACGACGACGTTGGAGACTCGCCGCATGAACGCGCCTCCGTCGAAGCGTTCATTCGTCAAAATGACGCAGAGAAGATCACGGCTGGGATCCGCCCACGCGACCGTTCCGGTTGCTCCCGTGTGCCCAAAAGTCGCTGGTGAAACAAGATCCCCGAAATCGTTCCACACCACCGAGCGACCGAGCGCCCATCCGAGCCCCCAAGGCGCTTCGAGGCTGCCATTGTGATTCCGCGTCATCTCTCGCACAACTGCACGACTGAACACACGGCGACCGCCATACTCGCCGCCGCTCAGAAACGTTTGCAGAAGAACCGCAAGGTCAAGCGCTGAGCTGTGCATGCCGCCCCATGGATGCCCCATATCTCGCCAGTACCCACTGTTCGGCCCAAAACGCCGCTGGTCCTCCGAGCCGAAATCCATGGAAGTGCCGCACCAAACGGTGTCAGCGATGCGCATTCCACCGAGGCCCAAAGCACTGCGATTCATACCGAGTGGCTGAAAAATCTCTTCGTGCTCGAACTCGCGCAACGGCTTCCCCGTGACGCGCTCGACGATCTCTGCCGCCAGCAGCGTGCCTTTGCTCTGGTATCTAAACTCGGTGTTTGGCGTAAAGAGGAGCGGGGTCTTGGTGGCCCGCGTGACGAACTCCTTCAGCGGCGCGTGAGCACGTCGCAGCTGCGTGTTCTCAGGCAGCATGTCCGGAAGTCCCGAAGTGTGCGACAGAAGATGGCGCACCTTGACGAGATGGCGCTCGCCTCCCTCGAACTCAGGCAGGTACTTGGAGACGGGATCCTCCAGACCGACGAGCCCCCTTTCGACCAGGAGCATCAGCGCACATGCTGTTACCGGCTTGGTGATCGACGCAAGGAGAAATACGGAATCAGGCTGCACCTCAGGCGCTGTCTCGGTCGGCTGCAAACGGCCGAAGCCTGACGCCATGACAACGATCGAACGACGCGCGACAACGAGCGCCGCCGCGGTGATCTTTTTTTCCTCGACGGCAGCCTCGATGAGCGCAGACGCGCGAGCGAGATGCTCAGCCGACATGCCGACACTGTCCGCAGGCCCCGACTTGAGCTGAGCCGTTACATTCGAAGGTAAACTCGCGGCCATGATCCAACTCAGTAAGAGCCAAGCGTAGTGAACACGACCTCGCCACGTATGCTCAGTCGAGAGATCGCTGTGTTGAAGGGCGACGCGCATACAGCTCAAGGTACATCACTCAATACGTCAAGTCAGCGAGGTTTCCGCTTTCGAGGCGCTGCCGCAGGCGGGGTGACGCTGGCGAGAAGTTCCTCATTGAGCCGTCTTGCGATCTCTGCGGCGCCGCCATCGTCAAGGCATGCGGGGTGGATCACCAGCATGCCAGCGGCGAGCTCGGCGTGCCCTACGTAGATGGGCGGGGTGCCGCGGCGCAGCGATCGACACAGATCGAATGCTGTGCGTCCGAGACGCGCCTCGTCGATAGAGATCTCAAGCGAGCGAACATGTTCCATCTCGCTAGCGCGCTCCACGAGCCGAGACGACGCCAAGTCACTCTGAATCGCCGCCGCGATCATTTCGAGACGCCGCCGCTCATCGTCGCCGCCGGCATCCGGCCCGTCGCTTTCGAAGAGCTCGAGCGCCGACAACAGCGCCACAATCTCTTCCTTTGCGACCTTCAGAGCCCGACCGATGCCGTGCCGAGGCATGCCGTCCAGTTGATTGCGATCGATGAGCTCCTCCGGCGGCTCCCACAGCTCAGGGTGATCGTCCATGTCGAGCATCTGCAGCGCGGCGGCGCCGACGAGGTCGCGACGACCGCAGAGAATTCCGCTCGCCTGTGGCCCCCGGAGCGCCTTGCCGCCGCTGAAGCACGCAAGGTCCGCACCGGCGGCAGGAATCGCGCGCAACCGCTGCCGCACGGCCAGCCGACCCGCGGCATCGACCAGCACGGGCACCCCCCGCGCGTGAGCAACCTCGACAAGCTCGTCCAGCCGCGGCCGACCGTCGACGAGGTCGACGTACAACACGCCGGCGGTGCGTGGGCCAAAGGCGGCAGCATATTCCCACGCCTCAGTGCGTCGCACGCCTGCACCGGCGACCATTTCGTTGAATCCGACCTCGACGAGTTTGGCGCCAGCAGCGCGCACGGCATGATCGTAGCCGCTGCGGTGCTCGCGCGCGACGACGAATTCGCAGGGGAAATCCGCGGCGTGCGGTAGCTTCTCCATGCGCGCGACGTCGTATCCAGTCATGATCGCAGCAGCACCGAGTGTCAACGCCGCAGCCGCGCCCGCAGTCACCAGTCCAGCCTCGGCGCCGCTGGCTCGAGCGATTCGCTGCGAAGCTGCAGCCTGGAGGAGTTCGAGAGGAACGGTGTCGACGGCGGCGGCGCACCAACTTTCGATCACACGCTGTGGCATACGCGCTCCACCCAGGCGGGTCACGGGACCGGACGCATTAATGCTGGGAGTCAAGCCAAGCGATTCGTAGATGTTCATTCAGTGTTTAACAGCCTGTTGAAAAAGTGCTTCGAGCTGAAAACTGGTCGCTTCGCGTCCAGATCAGCCGCGGCGAACGCAGGTAATCTCCGAGATTTTCGAGGCTCGCCGCGGCTGATCTGGGCGTGAAGAGGCCGGTTTCTCAGCCGAATGACTTTTTCAACGAGCTGTTAAGGCTCCGTGTCTCTCCATTCCATGATCACGGCGCGTACTGACACGGCCGAGAAGGGCGTGAAAGGCCGGGCGTTTTCGGCCGTGTCGCTGTTTCAACGGCAGCTTGGCCTCATGCGGCATGGACAAGGGTACTCCGGCTTTCGTAACATCGCTACCGTTACACCATGCATGAACTCACGTGGAGAACCACCTTGCGCCATCGCTTGTGTCGCCGCCGCAGCGCCGCACCTAGTCGTGCTCTTAGCGCCTTCGCTTTTGCGTTTGGGATCGCATTGTGTGCAGAGGAATCAACGCCTGCTGCTGATGCCAACAGCGATTCGTTCACACCCGGAATCTCCGCGACGCCGGAACGTTTCATCCTCGACGGAGCAGTCGCCGAGAGGCGCATCATCGTCACCGGAGCTGACGCTGCAAATTCGACGGTTCGCGACCTCACAGCAGTCGCCCGGTTCGTTTCGTCAGACGAAAGCGTCGTCAAGATCGACCGCCACGGCATCGCGCGGCCGACGGGCAACGGCAAGGCCACCGTGCGCATCGAATACGGAGACCACCAATGTCATGTGCAGGTGGAGGTAAGGCGCGTTAGAGTGCGCCAACCCCCGTCATTCAAGTTCGACGTGCTTGCGATCCTATCGAAGCACGGCTGCAGCCAAGGAGCGTGCCACGGCTCACCGAGCGGCAAGGGCGGGTTTCGCCTATCGCTCCGTGGATTCGATCCGGAACTAGACCGCTACACCCTCTTGAAGGAATTCGACGCTCGCCGCCTGAGCCGCACGAATCCAGCGTCGAGCCTTCTGCTCTTGAAACCTACTCAAGCCGTTCCCCACGAAGGTGGAGTACAGCTTCGGAAGAGTGATCGCGGCTATCAGCTTTTGTACGATTGGATCGCGGCAGGGGCGCCTGTCGAGGAAGACAGCGGACGACAGTGCATTGAGATCGAGCTGTGGCCGAGCAAGGCGCGAGTCTTGGCGACGTCGAACGCGAGGCAAAGATTCTCTGTGGTCGCGAGGTTCTCCGACGGCTCAAGTCGAGACGTGACATCCCTGACGATCTTCTCTGTCTCCGACGACACCGTCGGCACCATCAACCAAGATGGTGAGTTGACCGGACATCGGCGCGGCGACGTCGCGGTGATCGCTCGCTACCTCGAGCACGTCGCTTCAACTCGCGTGACGCTCGTTGATCCCAGCGACCAGTCGCCGTTGCCGACTATGCCAGCTCTCAACTATATCGATGAAATCGTCGATGCGAAGTTGCACCAACTCGGAATCGTTCCCTCCGGAATGTGTGACGACGCAACGTTCGTCCGGCGCGTCTACCTCGATTCCATCGGCGTTCTTCCGACGCCGAGCGAAGTTGAGCAGTTCGTCGCGTCGACAGATCGAAGCAAACGCAACAAGCTCATCGACTCGCTCCTCGAGCGGCCAGAACACGCGAGTTTTTGGGCGCTGAAGTGGGGCGACCTCCTGCGTCTGACGAGCGCCCGCGTGGGAGACGAAGGCGTTCACAAGTACCATCGCTGGCTCGAGTCGGCCTTCCGGAGGAATCTTCCCTACGACGAATTCGCCAGGCAGCTTCTGGCGTCGAGCGGCAGTACGCTCGAAGTGCCGACAGCCAACTATTACCGCGTCGCGGGCGATCCCCAAGAGGTGATGGAGGCCACGTCTCAGGTTTTTCTCGGCTCACGCCTGCAATGCGCCAAGTGCCACAACCACCCATTCGAGCGCTGGACCCAGGACAACTACTACGGCATGGCGGCATTCTTCGGCCGCGTTACACGTAAAGAGTCGTCGCGCGCCGGCGCGACGATCATTTGGGAAAACCGTGACGGCGAAGTGATCCATCCACGAACGGGCAAGCCCGCTCGTCCGTGGGCGCCAGGCTACGAACCGCCATCGAGCACCAAGGGCGAAGACACCCGCCGTCAGGCGTTCGCGCGATGGCTCACAGCGCCGGATAATCCGTTCTTCGCTCGCGTGGAGGCCAACCGCCTTTGGGCGCACGTCATGGGACGTGGGATTGTTGAACCTCCCGACGACTTTCGCATCAGCAACCCCGCATCGATTCCAGCTCTTCTCGACGCTCTCGCGGAAGACTTCGCCGCCAGCGGTTTCGACCGCCGACACATCCTCGGGACAATTCTGAAGAGTCGCACGTACCAGAGCGTTTCGACGCCGACGACAAACGGCGATCCGAGTGGCAAATACTTCGCCTCGTATCGCACGCGTCTCCTCGGGGCGGAACAGCTCTTAGAAGCCATCTCTAGCGTCCTCGACGTGCCGCATGATCTAGGCCACTTGCCCCTGGGCAGCCGTGCGATCCGTCTGCCAGCGCCTGACGCTCTGAGCGAAACAGAAGGCAACGCCTTCTTGAAAATCTTTGGCCAGACGCAGCGCCAAACGGTCTGCGAGTGCGAACGCTCAGGCGACGCACGCATCGGCCAAGCGCTGCAGCTCTACAACGGCAACCTTGTTCACTCCAAGCTGCGTCACGCAGACAGTCGCTTGCGCCAGCTCGAACGAGCGGGGCGGACGAACCGAGAAATCGTGACAAGGCTCTACCTCGCGGCTTATTCGCGGCCACCGCGCGATGAGGAGCTGTCGACGAACCTGCGTTATGTCGAGTCGCAGGCCGATCGACTGCAGGCGCTTGAAGACGTCGCCTGGGCCGTGCTCAACTCGCAGGAGTTCCTCTTCCAGAGATAGGCGCGCCGCAGACGGGGGCGACAGGCGGCGACGACGGAACAAGGACGTGGGCGAGGGCGGGTGTGCGTGTGCGGTAGAGTAACAGGCACACCGGCAAACCTCACCAAACGTGAAGCCCGCCGCGACGCCCTACAACCGCCAATCGAACCTGAGGACAAGGGTGT
Organism: Planctomycetota bacterium; assembly: GCA_965223265.1. Classification (GTDB taxonomy): domain Bacteria; phylum Planctomycetota; class UBA8108; order UBA8108; family SXIK01. The sequence continues at coordinate 8,991,525 of OZ244999.1, read as the reverse complement.
CCGAGCCCGTCCGCAGAGGATTTGTGGCTCACTTCAATCGCAGACAGGATGTCTCCGCCTCTGCCTCTGCCTCTGTCTCTGTCTCCGCCTCTGCCTCTGCCTCTGCCTCTGTCTCCGCCTCTGCCTCTGCCTCTGTCTCCGCCTCTGCCTCTGTCTCTGTCTCCGCCTCTGCCTCTGTCTCCGCCTCTGCCTCTGTCTCTGTCTCCGCCTCTGCCTCTGCCTCTGCCTCCGCCTCTATTCCGCCACCCCGCCTCCCACCTCCTCCGCAGGCACTTCGAACAAATAAAGATCGAATCGACCGCGCCGCTCAGACACCGCGAGCACGCGACGCCCGTCGGGGTGCCAGACGGCAAAATCGTCGCGTTCGGGATGCTGCGTGAGATTGAACGCTTTAAGAGGGGGTGCTGCAGCTGCGGGCTGCGAGGCTGTCTTGCCAGCGCTTGTGCTCGCGGTCGCTTCGCCATCGCCCTCGTCGGCGCTGCGTGCGACAGTGACAACGTAGATCTCGTAGTTGCCGTCGCGGCTGCTGGTGAAAGCAAGGCGACGCCCGTCGGGAGACCACGCGGGATGCATGTCGAGCGTCGGACTGCGCGTGACCCGGCGCTGCTCGGATCCATCAATGTTCATGACGTAGATTTCAAGGTTGCCGTCACGACTCGAGCTGAAGGCCACGGCGCGCCCATCCGGAGAGACAGCCGGAGAGATGTTGATCCCCGGCGACCGCGTCAAGTACGTCAGCTCCTCAGCCTTCATGTTCGTCCGCACGATCTGCTGCCCGCCTGGCCCCGATTGGCTGAAGACGACCAGCTGGGAGTCTGGCGTCACCACTGCGCCACGAATGGTACTGCGTGCACCGCGCGGATTGTGGACGGACTCCTTCTTTTCGCGGCGGTCGTAAATGACCAGCTGCATCTGAGGCGACGATAGCGTCCGCGAATAGACGAGATAACGACCGTCGGGAGAGAGCTCTGCATCGAATTGGTGGTTTTCCGTATTCGGCAGGAGACGCTCCATCGCCCCTGTTTCAAGGTCGCGTTTGAACAGCGTGACTCGGTTTGGGATGTCATGCACTGAGTAGACGATCGCAGCGCCGGCATCGGCGAAAGAAGGTGCGAGCTTAAGGAGACCATCGCTCGTCACGGCAACAGGCTCGCCAGCGAAGACTCCGGCGAGCGGACAGGCGGCGGCGCAGAGGCCCAAAACCATGGCGACCGTGAGGCGGAGACACTTCCGAACCGATCGAAGCGCGCCGCGCCAACCACTCAGTCGCAGCGTCGCACTACAGCAGCTCATGGATCACACGCCCGTCTTGAAGGGTCTTCAGCTCGGCACGCTGCTGACTAGAGATGCCACTCAGCTCGAGGATGGTTGTGCCGACAGTCGCAGGAGTGATCGGATCGCTCACCGGGTGCTCCGCGTAGGCGTCGCTCTCACCGACCACACGCCCGGGCTGCACGCCAGCACCGGCCCACAGCGAAAAGTAACACGGATGCCAGTGGTCGCGCGAGCCGATCGGATTGATGCGCGGCGTGCGGCCAAACTCGCCAAGGCAGACAACCAGAGTCGAATCGAGAAGGCCTCGATCGCTCAGGTCGTCGAAGAGTGCGGAAACAGCGCGGTCGAGAATCGGACAATGCCAATCGGCGAGCAACTGGAAGTTGTCGGCGTGCGTGTCCCAGCCGTAATCGGAGAACGGATAGAGAACCTCGACGAAACGGCTCCAGTTAACCTGGACGTAAGGCACGCCCGCCTCCACCAAGCGCCGACCCAGCAGACAGCTCTGCCCGAACGACGTGTGCCCGTAGGCTTCACGCAGGCGCTGCGACTCGCTGCTCAGATCGAACGCCTGACGCGCCTCCGGCGCAGCGAGTAGTGCGTAGGCGCGCTCGTGCAGCTCCTTCCACTCGCGCGAACGCGCCGTCTCCGCCTGCAGATCAAGCCGGCGGCGCGTCGCGTCGAGATCGGCGAGCAGCGTTCGGCGCGCGGCGAGCCGCGCTGGAGTGAGTCCGTCGAGAAGCTTGAGCGCCGGGATTTCCACCTGCCCCGCCTCGGAACAGTTCACCAGCAACGGGTCGTACGCCGGCCCCCAGCTGCCGCCTCCATGCCCCTTCATCGGGCCACGTCCATCACCGATCGGTCCACTCGCCAACGAGACGAATGCAGGCATGTGATCGCTTGGCCGATGCCGCGCCACGACAGATCCAAAGTTGGGCGGGTGCCCGGTGGGTCCTTCCTTGCCGCCCGTGAGTCCGATCGACCCCGCGATCAAGTGATCACCGCTGAAGTTCACGTTACTCCGCACGAGCGAGTAGAGATGGTTTCTCTGCGCGAGCTTCGGGAGCAGTTCACTAAAACGCGCACCCGGCACGCGCGTTGGGATCGTGCCGAACGGGCCGCGCACCTCGAGAGGCGCATCGGGTTTCGGGTCGAACGTGTCGAGGTGGCTCGGACCACCCCAAAGCCACACCACCAGGACTGATTTGGCTCGACCGGCACTCGCGTCGAGGCGCCGGGCGAACGACGAGTTCAGGCCGAGTGCGATCGGCAAGCTCGCGCCGACGCGGAGAAACCCGCGCCGCGAAACGCCCTGGCAATCGGTCGCTGAAAACCCACCCACGTCGAACATGGCGCATGAACCTCCGATTCTGTGCCGAGTGTGAAGTCGAATGTACCCCAGAGGACGCGAGCCGAGCAACCAGAGAACTGCGGGCGAGTACGGGTTTAGGTCCTGGACGAGCCCTTGTGCTGTCTCAAGCGGCAGGCTATACCAATGCGGTGGAGTCCGAAAAATCGATCATGGCGCTGCTTCGGAGAAAACGATGGCGAAGGTAATCATTGGTGGAATCATCGGCGGAGTCGTGGCCTTCGCGTGGAGCATGGTCTCGTGGATGGTGCTGACGTGGCACAATCCGACCATCAACTCCTTGGACGACGAATCGGCCGTGAAGGACGCCGTTGTCGCCGGTGTCCCCTCCGATGAACCGGGCGTTTACACCTACCCGGGAATGGCCAAAATCAGCGCCGACATGACACCCGAAGAGAAGAAAGCGGCGTTTGACGAATGCCAGCGAAAGATGACGGAGGGTCCGTTTCTCTTCGCCGTCGTGCGCAAGAAGGGCATGCCCTCAATGTTCGTCAACATGGGTTTTGGCGCAGCCGTCAACATCTTAGGCGCAATCGTCGTCACCTGGTTACTACTGCAAGCGCGACTCCAGAGCTTCATGGCCCGGGTGACCTTCGTCGTCGGGCTGGCTCTGTTCGCGAGCGTGGTTGGCTACCTGCCCAACTGGATTTGGTGGGGCTACCCGGACATGTTCACGATCATCGGGATCGCCGACGTCATGATCGCGTGGGGTCTCGCCGGCGCGGTCATCGCGATCGTCGTCGGCAAGACTCCGGCCTCCGAAGGCGCAGCAACTTAGCGTGAACAGTCGATCCGCACCCGATCGAGGTCACTAGCATGTGCGAGTCACACCGATGGCTCGACGTCACGCACGCAGGCGCGTGATCCACTCCACCACCTGCGTGACGGGGGTGACGTCCCCGAGATCGATATCGATGTCGAGGAGATTCACCGCGTGCATGATCTCGCAACGCTCGCCGACAGCTTCGCGTGGGACAATCACCCGAAAGCTATCCGTCGCATCGCGACACGTCGCGTAGACGCAATGACTCGTGCTGATGCCGGTGACGATCAATGTATCGACGCCAAGGGACGCGAGCATCTCGTGTAAGTTCGTGCCTTTGAACGATGACGCGTATCGCTTCTTGATCAGCTTCTCGCTGGCGCGCCGCTCCAGTCGCGCGTCGACCTCGAAGAGGTCGCCCGGATCCGGTGGAATGCGCATCTGTAGCTTAACGTTCTGTGGACTCGGAGGATCTGCAGGGTCGTATGCGAGCGTCGTAAAGAAGATCGGAATTTGAGCCTGCCGTGACGCCGCAAGGACCTTGCAGGTGGCGTCGACAACGGAATCGAGATCGCTGCCGATCTGCAAATCTGGATCAAGCCAAAACTTCGCCAGGTCGATCACGATGAGCGCCGGGCGCTCGCCGAAGCCGACTCGTGCCCCCCAGCCGCGCTGCAGATACTTGCCTCGAAGATCCTCCAGATGCTCCTGAAGAGGAGCTCGCAGCGCCGCGGGAAGGCTCAGGTCGTCGGAGCCGAATGCGGCGCGTTTCGCGTCACTCATTTTCTTGATCTCCCGCTCGTTGGTCAGACGCACATTCATCGACCGCGCGCCTTCTTCCTGCAGTTATGTTGTCGTTTCCGCGGCGACCTGCAGCACAAACTGCCGCGCCGAAGCTCGCTTTCGTCAGCGCTGACTTTGGCGACACTTCGTCAAGGCGACGGCGACTTGCGCCCACGCGGTATAAAAATCGCCGACACGCCAGGTGAATCGCGTCGAGCATCGTACGCCGTCACCCGCTTCACGTCCAGCCGACGCCGAGTCAGCGAGCAACGTTCCGCAAGCCATGAGACGGATCGCTGCCACATGGTGGCCGTTTTACCTCGTCGATGAACTCGAGTATCATCCGCAGCGATACCGCCGACCTCTTGAGGACCCGCAGACATTACCTATGAACACCTTCCCCGATCTCATCTCCGCCGCCCAGACGACCGAGCAGCAGTTCCTGCGCAGCATCTTCGTCCGCGACCAGATGGCCGAGTGGTCGAAGAATCCGCTCATCATGCAGCGTGCCGACGATGTGTTCTACTGGGACGTCCACGACAAGCGCTACTTCGACGCCATCAGCGGCATCTACGTCGTCTCGGTCGGCCACAACAACCGCCGCGTCATCGACTCGATGCACGCGCAGCTCGACCGCACACACTTTTCACCCGCGATGCACGGGACGAACCCCGTCGCGATCCAGCTTGCCAATCTGCTCGCCGAGCTCGCTCCGGGAGATCTCGGCGCGATCAAATTCGAATGCGGTGGCTCTGAAGCGACCGAAGCCGCGATCAAATTGGCGCGCCAGTATCATCGCCTCCGCGGGAACGCGGGTAAGTACAAAATAGTATCGCGCTATCATTCCTGGCACGGCTCTACCCTTGGCTCACTGTCGGCGTCTGGGTTGAAATCGCGCAAGACCGTCAACGAGCCCATGGCGCCAGGATTCGTTCACGTGTTTCCACCAACTTGCTATCGCTGTCCTTTCGGTAAGACCTATCCCGAGTGCGACATCACGTGTGCGACATTGGTCGGTGACGTAGTCGACCTCGAAGATCCGAAGACGGTCGCGGCGGTGATCGTCGAGCCGATCGGCCACACCGGCGGCATCATTGATCCACCGGACGAATACCTGAGGATCCTTCGCGAAGTCTGCACTCGCCACGACGTGCTACTGATCTTCGACGAAATCATCACCGGAGCTGGCCGCACCGGAGAGCTGTTCGCCGCTGAGACTTTCGGTGTCACACCTGACGTACTGTGCGTCGGCAAGGGACTCGGCGGCGGTTACGCACCGATCTCAGCGATGATCTGCGGGCGCTCGATTGCAGATTCCTTCTGGGGCGACGCAACCGACAACCCCGGCTTCGTCGAAGGCCACACGTTCGAAGGTAATCCGATCTCGTGCTCTGCCGCGCTGGCCGTTCTGCGCGAGATCATCGAGCGCGACCTGCTCGCCAACGTCAAAGTCCAAGGGGAACGCCTGCGCCGCGGCTTCGAACGCCTGGCCGAGAAGCATGGCGTCGTCGGCGACATTCGTGGCAAAGGCTTTCTTCAAGGAATGGAGTTTGTCCGTAACGTCGAGACGAAGGAACGATTTGCAGACGACGTGGCTTTCGGCGTGCAAGTCGGGCGTCGCGCGCTGGAACTCGGTCTCTTGTGCCGCTTCGATCCACACTGGATCGCCTTCGGTCCACCACTCGTCACCACGGGCGAACAGCTCGACGAGATGCTCGCGATTCTCGATCAAAGCCTGGGCGACATCTTAAACCGTTTGAATTGAAGGGGCGTGCTGAACCGAGGGCATGCGCGGGGTGCACGCGTCGCGCCGACGTAAGGACGAACGCCATGTTTTCCACGACTCTTCGTCTACCTCTTCAGCCCAAGACCGTGGCGCGCCTCGGTGTTCTCCATCTGTGCGCCGGCTTCGGGCTCGCGGCTCTTTCGGCCTGGGGATTGTGGCGTGACATCGGGTGGATCGCGCAGCCGTTCTACGCCTACGCTTGGTGGTCATACATCTTCATCCTTGACGGCTTGAGCGCACTGCGTCGTGGGGACTCTTTGCTGACAACAAGACGGCGTTACGTTCTGTCAATGTGCCTGTGGTCGACGACGTTTTGGTGTTTCTTTGAACTCCTCAACGTCCGCTTCCAGAACTGGTACTACGTTGGCGTGTTCACCGCCGATAGCCTTTTGGAGCTTCTCGGTGGGGGCGTTTTCGTCGTTCTCTCGTTCTCGACTGTGTTCGTCGGCATCTTCTCGACTTACGATGCGTTGACCGCGTTCGGGCTCTGGCGACGCCGAGACGCGCCAGCGGAGACGCCCGGCAAACTGCCCACGTGGGTCAGCTACGCAGTGCAAGGCCTCGGGGCAGCAATGGCTTTCACGGCGATTGTCTTCCCGTACTACTGCGCACCGCTCATCTGGGGTAGTTTCACGTTCATCGTCGATCCCTGGAACTATCGCCGCGGCACGCGCTCGATTCTGCGTGACATGGAATCTCGAGATTGGGGGCTCTTCGGGCGCGTCTTTGTCGCCGGTTTGATTTGCGGAGTTGTCTGGGAGAGCTGCAACTATCTCGCACCGCAAAAGTGGATCTACACCGTCCGCGGACTTGAGAACTTCAAGCTGTTCGAAATGCCTCTCCTCGGCTTCCTCGGTTTTCCAGCATTGGCGTTCGACTGTCTTGCAGCGTACGCGCTCATGGCGTCGTTTCTTGGGCGCGGCGAGACATGGGAACGACTGGACGATCTCAGCTACGCGATGGAGCCACAGAAGCATACAACTCCCAGGGCGCAATCCTTGAGCCGTGCACAGCCGCTCTTTTGGGCCCTCGTTGCGCTCCTCGCGGTCGACACGAACTGCGGCTCATTCGAGTTGACGCTACAGGACCTCGACCTGTCCGCGGTCGAAGAGCGCCAGCTGCGTGGTCTCGACGTGCAGCGACCACGGCAGCTGCTGCGTCGAGTCGAAGCCTCCAACGAGCGCACCCAACTCGCAAGTGATCTCGCGTGGGTGAACGGACGTCTAAATGAGATCGTCGGTCGCGCGGAGCTTTATACGTTCAAAGGGATCGGAGCGCGCTACGGCCACCTACTCGAAAGACTCGGCGTGCATCGCGTGGACGATTTAGCGCTGCGAGATGAAACTGAGCTCCACCGGCGGTTGACCGCGGTCGCGAACGAACAAGAGGAGCGACCACCGCGACTCGATTGGGTACGGGTTTGGGTTTTGGCGGCGAAGAGCCCCGGGGTGGTGCTGCGAGTCGATTGAAACACGGAGCCGCCGTCGGATCAGCCGTGCCGCGCTTGACGCAACCTTCCGCTTCAGATACTGTTCTTGAATGCGAAAGCGCTTCTCAAAGTACCAGATCACCTTGCCTTTTGGCTGAGCACACTGCGTGACTGCTGGCAGGTCGTCTGCATTTTTCCTCGCGCTTTCGAAATAGCTCCAGCGGAGCTCCTTCTTTCTCGCCGCCGACATGGTGCACCGCGCCGCGTCAAAGGCCAGCTTCGCTTCAGCACTCCGAGAGGTGCGAGAGCGAACCCACCCGTCGTCGTACACGGCGCACGTGAGCGACAGGACGGGTCTCTGCTAAGAAGGGGAAAACTTTGTTTTCGTTTATGAACTCTTCCATTCGTCACGATCGTGGCTTGCATCGATTGAACGCTTGCGACAACTCCCAGCGCGCTTGTCGACAGGCCTGTCGCACGCGGCTCCTCCGTCTTGCGTGCATTCTGGTCTTCGGGTTGCCGCTCTGCGCGTGTCGCGAGCCCCAAGAACAAACGGACCTCTCGGGTCGGCGACTGTTTCGCTTCGAATACAGCACGACCATATCCGGCATCGCGAAAGACGCCAATCAGGTGCGTATCTGGCTACCGCTCCCGACCGACGACGGCGCGCAGACCGTGCAGCGCGTCGAGGTGAACGCTCCGGCGAAGCCTGAATTTGGCGAGGAGAAGGTCTACGGCAACCGTCTTGCTTACCTCGAGTTCAATGCGCCGCTACCCGACGAGATCCCGATCTCCGTGACGATGGACGTCGACCGCCACGAAGTCGCCGCGCTCGCAAACCTCCCCGGTCTGCCACGTCGAAGGCGACTTTTGTCCGGAGACCGCCTCGCGCCGCTCAGCGATGCGGCAAGACTCCGAGCCGCACGAGCCACCCACGGACACTCCGACGTCGAAGGAAAAGCGAAAGCGATCTACGATCAAGTTCTCGCCGACGTCGACTACGACAAATCTGGCGTGGGTTGGGGACGCGGCAATCTGGAGTACGTCTGCGAGAGTGGTAAGGGAAACTGTTCCGATTTTCACACTCTCTTCATCGCCATGTCGCGCGCGAAGGAGATTCCCGCCGTCTTTGAGATCGGATTTCCGCTTCCAGAACGCCGCGGCGAAGGATCCGTCGGCGGCTATCACTGCTGGGCCTGGTACCAAGACGACGCCGGCCGCTGGCGTCCGGTGGACGCTTCGGAGGCCGACAAGGACCCGACGAGGAAAGAATACTTCTTCGGTGCCATCTGCGAAAACCGCGTCGCGTTCTCGCGCGGACGCGATCTGATTCTCGATCCACCGCAGAGCGGCGGGCCAGTGAATTTCCTGATCTATCCGTACGTTGAGGTCGATGGCAGAACGGACGCCGCCAAGATCGAAAGCAGCTTTCGTTTCCGCGATCTGTAGGAGATTGCTCGCGCGCGTTTGCGTTTGCGTTTGCGTTTGCGTGGGCGTGGGCGTGGGCGTTTGCGTGGGCGTTTGCGTGGGCGTGGGCGTGGGCGTGGGAGGGGGAGTCCGTGTGGGAGGGGGTGCGCGCCTCTTCAACGTGGCAGGCACACGCCGTGTGCCGTCCGGCCTTGTCGGCGTGCGCGTCGGCCGTTCCCGTGGGTGTGGGAGTCCGTGTGGGAGTCCGTGTGGGAGGGGGTGCGCGCCTCTTCAACGTGGCAGGCACACGCCGTGTGCCGTCCGGCCTTGTCGGCGTGCGCGTCGGCCGTTCCCGTGGGTGTGGGAGTCCGTGTGGGAGTCCGTGTGGGAGTCCGTGTGGGTTGGGGTCACCGCACGGCGGCGGCCTTGTCGAGCTTACGCGGTGCTCGGAACTGTGAAGTCGAGCACACAATGCACCTCCAACCTTCCGCTGTCGTAAGTCCTTTCGGTGTAAGCCGACGTAATCTGACGAATCTTTGATACAACCCGGTCGATTTACCTTCATAGGTCGTCGAAGAGCGTCATCTGGTTCTTCGCGCAGCCCTCCTTAGGCGGGAATCGACCCGTCGCCTTGAGCGTCGCCACGAGGCTCCGGACTCCTGGGGAGTCCAGCTCGTGGCGAGAGACGCGCCAGGGGGCGAACTCGGCGACTTGGTTTTTCCTGATCAATCCTCGTTCGACAAGCGTACGTAATGCTATCGAGGAAACTCCTAGGTACTTGCTGGCGCCGTTCATCGACAACGCATCATCGGAGGACTGCGCTGAATTGATACCGTTGTGTTTGCGAAATTCGGTCACCTTGTCTTTGGTCCACCGTGTGGTCGTGAGCCTTCGTCTGTTAAGCACTAAGGCAATCTCGCTGTCACTATGCGCCGCGGCGCTGAGCCGCTTGATCAGCTCGAGCACCGAAACTTCCCTTGATGCCTTCGGAGAGGGGAATCGCAACAGCTCGGAGGTAGAGTGTACGCCGCCCTTCCAGTGAATCGTCAATTCCAGGCGGCGACTTTGCCGATTGGATCCAACGAGCTCGCCGCTCTCCTTGATCATGATCTCGTGAATCGCTGCTCGCAGCAGAGTCTTCTTCAGCCTGACATCAATCGTCGATCGCCAGACCAACTGGAAGTTCCGTGCGAGAGTCTCGAGACGTTTTCGCTCTGCGACAGTCAACGTCAATCTCGACGACTGCTGCTTGTGGAGTGTCTCCTTTGCCTCGGCAAGCCGCTGAAGCTTGTCGTTGAGACGTTTCTCGAGGTTGTCCGCAACAAGGCGATTCCTCGGATCGCACGCGTCGAACTGTTCGAATGCATGACTGGCGGCGTACTGCGCAGCCTCGACCTGCTGCTTCGCGTAGTTCAACTCGTCGGCTCGGCTCTTCTCGATCTGCTCGAACGCCCTGGTCGCAGCCTCGATCCCCGAGGAGTCAAGCGCTCGACACAACTGCTGCGCGACGATCGGGTCAACGCGACATGCCCCAACAGAGAGACAAATGCGTGAGTTCCCCTTTCGTGTGCCGTCGCAGTAATAGAAGGCCTTCTCGTATCGGTACCGGACCTTCAGCTGATCGCCACAGTGACCACAACGCAACATCCCCGCCAGGAGAGCCTGGCCTTCCCGCGCGGCTCCTCGGTTGCCGTCGAGCCCTCTTCGCGGTCGATTCTGCGATAGCTTCTTCAAGTTCGCTTCGTACTCTGACCAATCGATGTAGGCTGGGTGATGGTCACGGATCATCACCCGAGCTTCACCAGGATCTTGCCGACGTTCACGCTGTTTGACCAGCCTCCCATCGGCGATCTTGCTTGTCGTCCTTGAACGACCCCAAGCGTAGGCTCCAGCATAGGTCGGATTGACCAGGAGGTTGTGTAGCGACTTGGCCGACGGCACCGCCCACCTGACCGTCTTGTTGCCCAAGCCCCGACTCGGAAACTCGATCCCCGCGTCTCGGTAATGCAATGCGAGCTGTCGGGCACTACTGGAGCCACGGAAGTCCTGAAAGACACGGCGGATCGCGGTACGGATTCTCTCGTCGGGATCGAAGACAATCTCAGTGTCGTCGTAGACGTAGCCGATCGGTAACTGAATCCACAGCTCACCTCGCTTCGCTTTCGCCTGCTGACCTAGGCGCAATCGCAAGCGAATCGTCGCAAGCTCGGCTTCTGAGATCGAGCCACGGATGCCGATCAACAGTCTGTCGTTAGAGAGCGACAGATCGTAGACCTGCTCGGTGTCCGCGATCAGCGTATTGAAGTGCTGACAAAGCTCCATCAGTCGCGCCCAGTCCACCGAATTCCTCGACAGTCGGGAAATCTCGAGACAGAAGATAATCCCGACTTCCCCGGCAATGACCCAGCTCTTCAGTTTCTCGAAGCCGGGGCGATCGACGAATCCAGAAGCCGACTCGCCGAGATCGTCCTCGATGAGAATCGGCTCGCGCCAGCCAAGATCGACCGCCTTGTGCCTCAGTTCGCGTTGCAGGCGCGTGCTCTCTTCGTTGTTCTTCACCTGTGTTGGCGACGATTGACGAATGTATACTACTGCCGCGCGCCTGAGGTGCTCGGTAGTGACGCCACCTGGATGATTGCTATCGATCCTCATCGTTCTCGCCCTCCACACCGTGGTTCTCGATGATCGCCTGCAGGAGAATCGCCACTGCCCGAGCGATTTCCTCCCGCTCCTTCGCGCTCAGCACTGCGAGCACGCTTTGATCTTCCGGCGGCAAGAACGGTAGAGTAAGCTGCGTCCACACCATCGTCCTCCTCCTTGGTTCGAGTTGGTTCTGAGTCAAGGATGGACGATGGTGCTTCTTGGAGTCGAGACTCTACGATCGCCGCAATGACGAGGAGCTCCTCCACGTCGATGTGGGGCGATCTACACAGCTCCACCCACATAGCGCTCTCCTCGGTCATCCAGCACGGCACCAAGAGCTGGCGCTTCTCGATTTGAACCAAGTAGCAGGGCGGTTCTCTCGAGGTCCGCCGAACGACCGGCAGAGAGCGTCCCGCAAGGGGGTGGTAGGGATAGAAGACCGTTACGGTCGTCAAACCAACATCAGTGTGGGCTACCCGTGGTCAAGGGTGCCCTCGCTGCGCTCGGCGCTGCGCGCCCTTGACACCCACTCCGCTCCGCGTTGGGGGGTGGAGTACCGCCGCCCGGACGCGGCGAGCTCTTGACTCACCGTTTCGGAGGCTTCTCATGCGCTTCATCGCTCTCGATGTCAGTCTCGCTTTGATTCGCGACTTGCGGGCTCCATTGCTGCGGCTGCGTCGGCTTGATCCCGATCTCCATCGGCAGATTCGGCGGGCTGCCTCTTCCGTCGCGCTCAATCTCTCGGAGGGTGCCGAGCGCTCCGGGAAAGACCGACTTCATCTCTATCGCGTTGCGCGCGGCAGTGCCCGGGAGGTCGAGACCGCCCTGCGAATCACTGTGGCCTGGGGAGATCTCAGGGCCGAAGACGTCTCAGTTCCTCTCCAGACCCTCGATCGACTCCTGGCTCTTCTCAGCGGACTCACGCGCTGAGCGAGACGCCCATGCGCCCGCTACTTTCGTAGCGGGCGCTGGTCACGGCGCTTCCGACTTCTGGCCCTGTCTCCGTCATCCGAATCCGTCTCTGGCTCTGCATCTGTATCTGTGTCTGTCTCCGTCTCTGACTCTGTCATCTGCTTCTGTATCTCTATCCGTCATCCGTCTCTGATTCTGCCCCTGTCTCTGCCTCCGGTTCCGTCTCTCCCTCTGCCTCTCCCCCGCCTCAAAAACCGCCGCGCGAAAAAGCACGGCGGGCCCAAGACCCCAAGCTCAGCGCGTCAGCTTCCAAAGCATCGCCTGCAGCTCGTCGATGTCCGCAAGCACCGAAGCTGTCTCCTGCGCATCGACGTAGCCCCAAGCTTCAGCAACACGGAGCGCCGTACGCACCTCTTCGGCACTGCCTGAAGCAACACGCCAAAGGTGCCCGCGGTCACGACCAGAGCGCCGATTGCCCTCGCCCAAATTCAGCGCCACGGAGGACCCCGCGTCGCGCAGCTGAGCGGCAAGCTTCGAGTCGTGACGACGCACACGCGAGACAAGCGGACGCAACTGACGAACGATACCAACAGAGTGATCCAAAGCGAGAAAGCCCATGAGCGACTCCAGTCAACCGGTTGAGTGAAACTCTCGCCGCACGCCCGACGCGGCGGCGTTTCACCCCCGCCAACCAAAGCAGAGTCGGGGTCAAGGGCGCGAAGCGCCGAGCGCAGCGAGGGCACCCTTGAGGCCGGCTCTGCTTCGGTTACGCTCGACAATACCGCCGCCGCAAACGCCCCTTGGCGGCACACCTCTTCTCTGCTTCTGTCTCTTTCCCCGTCTCGATCTCCGTCCCAGCTCTCAGCACCCGCATCGTCAGCAACAACCCCTACTCCCGCCAGCGTGCCAACGCCTCTTCGTCGAGCTCCACTCCAAGGCCGGGGCCGGACGGTACGTGCGCCGCGGTTGGCCCGAGTTCGAGCGGCTGCGTGAGCATGTCGGCTTCGTGATAAAGCGGTCCGATCAAATCGGCTGGAAACGTCTTGCTGTCGATGGTGGGATTGCTTGCAGCCACGTGCAGCATAGCAGCCGTACCGATACCGAGCTCCAGGTTGCTCCCGATCGCACAAGCGATCCCGGCACCGCACGCCACGTGCGCCAGCTCAAGAGTGGCTGCGATGCCGCCGTGCTTACCGGGGTAGACGGCAAGCACGTCGACCGCCCGCGCCGCTGTCAGCACCCACGCGTCGGTCAACGTGAACACGCTCTCGTCCGCCATGATGGGGATGGTCGTCGCGCTGCGGAGATCCGCGAACGCCTCGACATCGCCGGGAGGAATCGGCTGCTCGGCGACCAAGATGTCGAACTCTTCGAGGCACTCGAGCGTGCGCCGCGCCGTTGCCAAGTTCCAGCCGCAGTTCGCGTCGATGGCGATGGGAACGTCCGGCCCGGCTGCGCTGCGAACCGCCTCAACGCGAGCGACGTCAGATTCAGGATCGACGCCGACTTTGACCTTGAGGCATTTGACGCCCCAATCGAGAAACTGCTCGGCGAGCTGAACGGCCTTCGGCACATCGAAAGCGCCGATCACCATCTTGATCGGTAGCTCGTCGTGCATCTTACCGCCGAGGAGCTCGTAAATCGGGACGTCCAACGACTTGCCGCGGAGATCCCAAAGCGCCATCTCGACGGCCGCCTTGGTGAATGGATTGAGCTTCAGCACCCGCTCCATGCGCCCGCGTAGCCGCGTGATGTCGCGTGGATCTTCGCCGACAAGCGCTGGGGAAATCAGGTCGCGAAGCGCGGCAACACAACTGGAACTCGTCTCTCCGCTCCAGCGCGGTGCGAGCGTCGCCTCGCCAAGGCCGACGAGCCCCTCATCTGTGTGCACCCTCACGATCACGTACGGTGAATCGACATGCTCGCCGTGCGCCGTCTTCGTCGTCAGCCCCTTTTTCAGTGGCACGTTGATGGGAATGGGTTCGATCCGAACGATGCGCATCGCGTTCTCACTGAGTTTTCGTCGATCGTGCTCAAGCCGACTCTTCGTCGCCCCTGCGTGAGCAGCCGAGAACTGCCGTAGTAGAGTCGACCGCCACTTCGCGCCAATTTTAAGCGAGCAGGGTGGCAAAGATCAAAACGCCTGCGTTAAAGTCTTGTCTCGCGTCACACACCGCCGAATGTGCGTCCAACTCGCCGTTCGGCACCACCACAGCAGCCAAGGCCGCGCAGTGAATTCAATCTCACCTCTCGATTGGGCCGTTTGTGGTTTCTATCTGCTCGTGGTACTCGGCATCGGGATTTGGTTCTCGAAACGCCAAGAGACGAACGAAGAGTACTTCGTCGGCAGTCGCACGCTGGGCTGGTTTCCGGTCGGCGTGTCGCTGTTCGCAAGCACCTTCAGCTCCAACTCGTTCGTGGGTTTACCACGCGAGGCAGCGAACGACGACTACCACCTCTATCTAGCGATCCTCTTCATCCCGTTCGTCGTCACGCCCGTCGTGTCGATCGTCTTCCTGCCGATCTACCATCGCCTGCGCCTCGTCAGCCTCTACGAATACCTCGAGCGGCGTTTCGACCGTCGCGTCCGCTTACTCGGAAGCGCCCTCTACTCGATCTACACCGTCGGTTGGATGGGGACGATGCTCGTCGCCGTCGGTCGCATCCTCGAGGCGGTCTTCGAGCTGAGCGAAGGTCAATTATCGCTCGCCTTGGCTGGCTTTGGTCTCTTCGCGACCTTCTACACTGCAATCGGTGGTGTCCGCGCCGTGGTTTGGACGGATGTGCTGCAGTCGGTCACCCTGGGCGGCGGGATGCTGGCCGTATTCCTGCTGGCCGTGAGCCGCATCGAAGGTGGTTTGGGCGGCATGGTTGATCTGGCTGCAGCTCACAACAAGTTCGATATGTTCGACTTCAGTTTCGAGGAGAGCGACAACTTCTTCTCGGCTTGCGCCTACGGGATTTTTGCTTACATTCCTGCGTATGCAGCGTCGCAGGGCGCGATTCAGCGCTACGTTTCGGTGCCGACGCTCCGCGACGCGCGTTGGGCCATGGTGATGAACGCCGTGCTCACTGTGGCCGTCTGTCTTCTTTTCTTTCTCGTCGGTACAGCGGTCTTCGCGTTTTATCACCAAGGCCTGGACGCCGGGGCGGTAGCTGGCGATGGTTTCGCCGGACTGCCGACGGAAGACAAGCTGGTGCCGCACTTCGTTCTCAATGAACTGGCAATCCAAGGGCTCACGGGCATTCTCCTCGCCGGACTCTTCGCAGCGGCCATGAGCAGCGTCGACAGCGGCATCAACAACATCACAGCGCTCGTTGTCTACGATTGGTTCCGTGGCCGAGAGCAGAGCGTGCGCTGGAGCCGCACCGCGTGCGTCATCCTTGGCATCGCAGTCATCGCCGTATCGCTGGCGATCAACCAGGCGGACGGTCCTATTTTCGACACACTCATGAAAATCGCCGGTGCGTTCCTCGGCAATTTGCTCGCGGTTTTCACGCTTGGGATTCTGAGTCGACGTGCGAACGCCATGGGGATGGTGTTCGGCATCGGAGCGGGGTTCGTGGGTACGATCGGCGCCGTGATTCTTGACGTCCATGGCTGGTGGTATGGTGCCTGGAGCTGCATCCCGGCTTTCGCCATCGGCCTTGTCGCCAGCTACTTTTGGCCACAACCGACGGCCGAGAGGCTCGAAGGCCTCATGTTTCGACGGCTATCTCAAGAGTAGCTCCAGCCCGTTGAAGAAGTCATTCGGCCGAAGAAACTGGCCTCTTCACGCCCAGACGGGCCGCGCCAATACTCGCCATCAGAATCGAAAGAAGAGGGCCCGAAGATTGCCTGCGTTTGCCGCGGCCGATCTGGACGCGAAGAGACCAGTTTTCGGCTCGAAGCACTTTTCAACAGGCTGCTAAACGAGCACGCACAGCAGCACGTATTGAGGACAGGTGGCGCCGAAGACGCGATCGATCGCGGCGTAGACAGAAACGGTCGCCTTCGTCGCTCAGTCGCCCTGGGCTGGCGTGGCGTCGCGCGCGTCCGACGGTAGATTTGCGATCCAGTCACGGATGATGCCGACGCCGACTTCGTCGACGACGCTCGAGGCAATGTGCGGCATGCGCCCTAGTCCAGTGATCTGCATGCGCCGCAGCACGACGGACTGCTCCGGGCTTCCGGGTGCGATCAGGGCAGGCGACACAGCACCGAAAGCGCCGTGGTGCGGCGGCACGCCGAGCGTTCCGGTCTGCGTCAGCGGCAAAGTCGCAAGCAGCTGGAACTCGGCGTTCCCTCCGCCCCACTTGCGGTGGCAGTGCGAGCAGTTCGAGTGCAGGTAGGAGCGTGCGCGTCTCGCGAGCTCGACCTTGGCATCGGTATGGTCGTAGAGGCGCAGCAGCTCATTCGTCGGCGCCGGCAACGGGTCAGTGAAGACTCCAAGACGCTCGAGCTGCTCGAGCTGATTCACGGAGCGACCGTCGACGACCACCTCTTTGTTGATCTGTAAGTCGTTGACGCCGAGCACATACTTTGCGGCCATGGTGTGACAGAGCGTACACTCGGCGCGACTCGGAAAGTGCCATACCTGCTCTGAGGTCTCTCCATCTCGCTGAACGGCGTAGGCTCGATCGAGCCCAACCGCATCGACGAGCTCGGCGTCGGTCTCATCCTCGTTCCAGACGTACGAGTATCCGTGCCAGTACTGGTCGCCAACCGTCTCGGGCCCCGCCAACTGCTCAAAATGCAAGAGACGCGTCTCGACCCGGCGCCGACTGGTCGGGTCGCCCGGCTTCATCTCGAGCGAAAACGTCTTCACGAGCACTGTGCCGTCGGGAAATCGCCATCCCGGTGTTGAACCCGGCGCCGGTTGAGGGTAGTGAATCGCGTCGCGCTCGATCCGGCTGCGCCCGGGGAACGCCATGAACCGCTCCTTGTACGCACCATCCGACCAGAGCTCCGAGTTGACCGAGTATGGGATGACGCCCGGCGCTGGCTCGTGATTTCGCGTCGACGCAAAGATTCCCGTGTCGCTCAGGCGGCGCGGAAACGCCTTGGCCGCCTCCGTATCACCCGCTTTCGGATTCACCACCAAACGGCGGATCTCACCAACGTAGTCGAGGAGAAAAAAATCGCCGCCTTCGTCCTCGCAGATGTCCACGAGGCGCATCGGAGTGTCGACAAGCTCGAAGTTTGCCGTGACACGGCCACCCTCGTAGCGTAGCGCCCACACACGGCCAGTGTCATAGTCCCCATAGACGTACGCTCCCGTCAGCTGCGGCAACCGCGAACCGTGATAGACAATGCCGCCCGTGATGGATCGAAAATCTGAGTGCGGTTGTTCGACAATCGGATCCTGAAACGGAGTCGGTCCCTCTGTGCGGCCTGGCCGAAACGGGTGACGCCCCTCACGCACGCTCCAGCCGTAGTTCCCCCCGCGCTCGATGAGGTAGACCATTTCCCACAGGTCCTGACCGACTTCGCCGGCCCACAAGTCGCCCGTGGCACGATCGAACTCCATCTTCCAAACCTGCCGCAGTCCATAGGCCCAGATCTCCCCGCGCGCACCCGGCATACCGACGAACGGGTTGTCTGGCGGAATGGCGTAGGCACGGCCGGGATCCGCGCGGTCGACATCGAGACGAAGGATTGACGCCAGCAGATCGGTGACGTCTTGTCCGGTCTTGTACCCATCAGCGATGCCGCTACCGTCCCCCGTGGCGAGATACAGAAAACCGTCAGGCCCGAACGTCAAACACCCGCCGTTGTGCCCACCCGATGGCCAAATGAGAAGAGTCTTTTCGGTCTCGGGATCGGCTTTCAGTCCTTCACCGTCCAAAACTTGAAACCGAGACAGACGCGAGCCTTCGGGCTCCGATGCGATCGGATCGAGCACGTACGTGACATAGATGAAGCCGTTCTTCACGAAGTCCGGATGCGCAGCAACGCCGTACACGGTCCGGCCAATGTCGATGACAAGCTCAGCTGCGGCGACATCTGGGTCGTTACGAAAAGCGTAGATTCGCCCGCGCTTCTCTGCAATCAATAGTAGATCGGTCCCGCGGACACTGGTCATAGCGAGCGGCTCGAAAAACTTGATGTGCGGAAACGCAATCTGCGTCGAATAGGGCGACGGCGGTTCGGGCTTACCGACAACTCTCGACGTTGTCCACGGTTCCCGGCGTCCGCTATCACGCGGATTAGCCAGAGCTTTTCGGGATGCGAGCGCCAGATGCAAACCGATGTAGGATGTCAACAAAGCGAGCACAACAAAGGAAAGTCGGCGCATAGCGTAACTCCCTCAACGCGCAGGGTTCTGCACTTCGCAACAGCGGCGCAGCTCCCTACGTCGGTTCGATGACCTGTTTCCAATTTTCGTAGATAATGCGGTGGATGACTTCATCAGAGACACGCGGGAAGCTCGTCCCCTCGACAACGTCGTTCACCTTCCATTGGCCTGCGATCACTTGCTCCGGGGTCGCCGACGGAAAATCCGAACCGAAGATCAGCTTGTGCTCAACTCCGTACTCGATGGCCGTCATGAACGCCTGATAGTGACGCAGCGGGCGGTAGTGAAGCGCGGAGATATTCGTATAGAGATTTGGGTGTTTGCGGATGAAGACAACGCACTCATCCTCCCATGGGTGTCCCATGTGCGCGATGATGAGTCGCAGTTCAGGACACGCAACCGCGATGTCTTCGAGGAGAATCGGATTCGCATATTTGAGTGGTCCCGGACGCACGAACGAGGTGCCCTGATGGACGTTGACGGGAATCCCAAGCGCCTCCGCCTTCTTAAAGAGCGGCAGGTGTTTGGGATCCTGGGGATTCCAGTTCTGATAGATCGGCGAGCACTTCAGACCGCGAAACCCTAGCTCCTCGACGTAGTACTCAAGCTGCTCGACGCAGTCACGATCGTTGGGATCGACCGAACACCAGCCAATGAAGCGGTCTGAATTCTGGCGGACGAACTTCGCGATCAGTTCCTGGTCGGCATTGATGCCGCAAAAGGGCGCCTTGATGCCAAAGACGATGACCTTTGCGCATTGCTGCGTCGCTTCGAGGAGCGCCTCTGGAGTCGAGTCGAAGGCGTTTTTCTCATCAACTTCAGCACCCGCGAAGTAAACGTCCGGCGACAGCTTCATCTTCGCCTTCTTCGCCTCCCACGCAAAGTCGACGAACTCGTCGGAGAGGTGATCGGGGTACCACATCAAGTTAGTGTGCGTGTCGAACAGCATGCGCGTGGTGTGTCGTCGTGTCGATCAAAGAAGGGAGGGTTTCGCCACATCGTACTCGACGCGAGTAGGGGCGGCCAGACCGCACACTCCGAGACCGCCGGACGTGCGGCAAACAACCCGGCCGCGGCGATCAACCCAACACGCGTTTCGCGATCTTCACTCCGACCGTACCGATCGCATAGTAGCCGATCGACACGCGCGCCGTGTGAGTCAAGATATCGTAAGCCTTCCATCGCTCCCACCCATAGTCTGACTCCATCCAAAGCGCTAACCATGCAAACGCCTGCGCCATGGATCGCTCCATGGGACATCCGGTCGAAATGGTCATGATCTCGTCTGCGGTCTCGATGCGCGGCGCGGGAATCGATCGATCTTTGACCACGCGGACGGTCACAACGCTCTCTGACGGCATCTCAAGGCCCGTGGCCGAAAGTTCGCCGTGCCCCATCGCTGCGTGTGCGTCGCCAAGATAGAGATAGGCGCCAGGGATATAGACCGGCAAAAAAACCGTGCTTCCCGGGCAAACTTCGACGATGTCGAGGTTGCCGCCGTGCGGACCCGCCGGCCCGGTGGTCGGAACGCCCCATTCGGGCGCAGTGCCGATACAGCCGAGCATGGGAGCATATGGAATCGTGATGTCATCGCTCCAATGAATCGTCTCGCCTTCGATGCGGCACACGTGCGTTCCATGTGGACAGTCTGTGCCGAGCCACTCGCACAGTTGCTGCGGCGCTGCGGTACGTGTCGCACACTGGCCAATGCTGGGACGGATCTCGTGAATCTCAACGGCGAGTGAATCCCCGGGCTCAGCGCCCTCGACGAAGATCGGACCGGTGAGAGGATTGCTGTACGGCATCGCCTCTTTGTCGCGTCGGTCATCGTTCGTACGGATTTGACCAGAGAGTGCGTCCTCAGCATCAACTTGAATCGTCTCGCCAGATTCGATGTGCAGGCGCGGCTCGTTGTGACGGCTGAACTCGTAGTAAAGTGGTCCAACGGTGAGTCGTTTCATGGTGCTGGAGCTTCATGAGTGTGGAGATTGAAGAGTCGTTATCCGCGCCCGACGTAAAGCTGTTCGACAGGCAGAACGATCGCCTCTAAAAGATTAACGCCGGAATCGAGTGCAGCCATGGTCACCGCAACCTTGGCGATCTCGTCGGTCGACATCATAGGCTCTTGATCAGCTTCGGAGTCGCTCGACGCTCGACGCTCCGTGAGCACGTTGCCCGGATGTAGTGCACTGACGACGACCCCGTACTCACGGCCTTCGAGTGCGGTTGCTTTCGTCATGCCCGTGAGGCCGTGCTTTGTCGTCGTGTACGGCACAGAGTTGTAGCGCGGCATCTGCGCCGAGATACTCCCGACGTTGATGATCCGCCCACCGCGCTGACGCTTCATGATCTTCATGGCCTCGCGCGAACAGAGAAACGGCCCCGTCAAGTTCACATCGACCACCTTTTGCCACGTCGCCAACGACAGTTCGTCGATCGGTCCACCGTCGAAAACGCCGGAGTTATTGACCAGCACGTCGAGTCTGCCGAACTCGGAGACCGTCTTCTCAAAGAGCGCAACAACTTGAGTCTCGACGGTCACGTCAGTTGGGACAACAAGCGCCTCACCACCGCCTGCACGAACTTCCTCTGCGGTCCTCTCCAAATTGTCGCGCTGCCGGGACGCAAGCACGAGCTTCGCGCCTTCGCGCGCGTAAGCCCGCGCGATGCCCTTGCCGATCCCTGTGCCGGCACCGGTAATAATGCAGATCTTTTCCTTCAGTAGGGACATGGCTGACCTCTCTCGACGTCACTGCGGTCGTTTCGCGTGCCTCGGAGCGAAACATAACGCTACGAATTCTTGACTCGAGACACTATAGTTTTGCGCATGAATTTCGTCACTGGTGGCACTGGATTCGTCGGCTGGCATGTCGTACGCCAGCTCGTGGAGCGTGGAGAGAAGGTGCGCGCGCTCGTGCAGCCGTCGACGACTGCTGACTTTCTCGAAGCGCTCCCGGGTGTCGAAGTCGTGCGTGGCAGCCTTCTTGACGGCGACGGCATGGCCGAAAAGCTGGAGGGGTGTAGCCGCCTCTTTCACGTCGCCGCGCTGTACACGTTTTGGCTGCGCGATCCGCAACTCATGTACGAAACCAACGTCGCGGGAACCGAAAAGTTGATCAGCGCGGCGGCTCAGGCCAACGTCGAGCGCATCGTGTACACCAGCACGGTCGGCGCGTTGGGCCTGCATGCCGATCGCACCCCGGCCGACGAGGAGACGGATGTCAGCCTGAACGATATGGTCGGTCACTACAAACGCTCGAAGTTTCTCGCTGAGGAGAAGGTCAAGCAGCTAGCGGCCTCTGGCACACCGGTGATCATCGTCAACCCGAGCGCACCAGTGGGCGCCGCAGACCGTAAGCCGACTCCGACGGGGCAAATGATCGTCGACTTCATGCGCGGCAAGATGAAGGCCTACCTCGACACCGGTCTCAACGTCGTCGACGTCGAAGACGTCGCCGCCGGACATCTCCTCGCGGCGGATCGTGGCAAGGTCGGAGAGCGCTACATACTCGGCAATCAGAACCTGCACCTAAAGCAGATCTTCACAATCCTAGCGCAGCTGACCGGCATTCGCGCGCCGCGCCGCCGCGTTCCGTACACCATGGCTTGGTCCGCCGCTGCCGCCAGCACGGCGATAGCACGTGTGACGGGACGACCGCCTGCTATTCCGCTCGAAAGCGTCAAAATCGCGCGCAAGACAATGTTCTTCAGCGCCCGCAAGGCGGTCGATGCGCTCGGGCTGCCACAGACCGCACCAGAAGTTGCGCTCGAAAAGGCGGTGAAGTGGTTTCGCGATGAGGGTTACGCTTAGTGCTCGGAAAATCTGGTGACTCTCGGTCTGTTAGCCTCTGACCCTGCGTGGACAATCGCCCGCAGACCTCCAATTCAGTCATGAAATCGCGGCACAATGTCACTGATCCAATCACCTCAACCACTTAGGAACTCGCCGGGAGCGATTCGCGATCGGCGAAGTGGAAGATCCTTGGGGCACATCAACTGTTCACTGGCATCCTGCGTTCTAGCGATCGTCTTTCTGATGTTCGATGCGGCGACGGCGGCTGAAACGCCGGAGGTCCGTATTGCTCCGAAACCCGACTGGGTACACACCGTCGACTGGAGTCGAAGTCTGTCGTCGGTCGACCCAAATGCGGGCGTCGCCACTCGCTACATACTCACGGTATATCAAGCACATCCAGAGAACGAAGAGACTTATTCGCACCACGTTCGCGAAATGCTAAACGAGACCGGCGTTCAAGAGAACGGTACCGTGACAGTATCTTTCGATCCAAGTTTTGAAGAGCTGACGATCCACAAAGTCAACGTACACCGTGAAGGGAAGGAAAGGACACAGCTTGACGACGGTGCAGTTAAGATCATTCAGCCAGAATCTCGGTTAGCGAACGACATCTATGACGGCCGCTATTCAGCCGTGGTGCTTCTAGGAGACCTCCGCGTCGGCGATGTAGTGGAGTACTCGTACACACATCGAGGAACTAACCCCGTCTTGGACGGACATTACTCGAGTCGTCTATACGTCCGCTGGTCTGTTCCGATAGAGAGGCAGTACTACCGAGTACGGTGGTCGAAGGAGGGGTCACTTCGATGGCGCGCGCATCGAGATGCTTTCGATCCTCACATTACGAAAGACGGCGACGCTACAGAGTTCGTGTGGGAAATCTCGCCGCAGCCGGCGTTGATCTTGGAGGATCGGTCTCCGAGTCACTACGAGGCCTATTCTTATGTCGAACTCAGCGATTTCGACAGCTGGGGCGACGTCGTGCGCTGGGCGTTGAATCTCTACACATCTGTGGAGGACTCTTTGACTCCAGAAATGTCTGAGCTGGTTGAGCGCTGGGAAAACGCCCACAGCTCCAGCGCGGCAAGGGCGAGCGCGGCAATTCGTTTCGTGCAAGACGAGCTGAGATATCTCGGAATCGAGCTTGGACCCGGATCATACCGACCTTCTGTGCCCGTTCACACTTTCCAACGGAGATTCGGTGACTGCAAAGATAAGGCATATTTGCTTTGTACGTTTCTGCGAGCAATGGACATCGAGTGTTATCCCGCCCTGGTGAACACGTCGATCCGAAAGTCTCTCGCGGATCGCCTGCCGTCACCAAACGCGTTCAATCACGTGATCGTGAAAGTTCGAGTGCCTGGAAGCGAGGTCTGGGTGGACCCAACAAGGACCTATCAACGCGGGAAGCTGCAGAACCTGTATCTACCCCAATACGGTTATGCTTTGGTCATCCGGCCCGGGAACACGCAGCTGGAGCCGGTGATCGTGCCAAAGGAGAGCACACCCGAGACTCGTGTTCGGGAGGACTTCGACATCGCTTCGTATGACGAGGCGACTTCGGTTCGTATCGCTACAACGTATTTCGGCGGCGATGCGGACGGCATGCGAATGACGTTGTCAGAAACCGATCGTCGGACTCTTCAAGACGACTATTTGAATTACTATGCGAAGTTCTACGACGGAATCGCGATCCACGGAGATCTGAAGGTCGAAGACGATGAAGTAAACAACGTGATCAAGGTGGCCGAAGAGTATCGAATAAAGGATCTTTGGAGTTCTTCAGGTGACGACCAACGACCTACAGCGTCGTTTTATCCGGACAGTCTTAACTCGGTGCTGACTGAACCCAGAACGCGTTTGCGCACAATGCCTGTCGAGCTCTCCTATCCGCTGCGAAAACAGCATGAAATTGCCGTGCGGCTTCCCGAGGATTGGGACGTGAGTGATGATCAAATCATGGTCTCACACGAGGCGTTTTCGTTTCATTGCTCCACTCGCTCTTCTGACAGCGAAATAGTTTTCTTCTACGAGCTTGAAACCAAGAAAGACGAGGTAAGGCCGGAAGAAATCGCGGACTACCTCACGAAAGTCGAAGAGTTCGAGGAGTCGCTCGGAAACTATCTCGAGCGTGCCGACGAAAGCAAGCAGAGACAGACGAACGACGGACAAGTCGCCGCTGCGGACGGTGTTAACTGGGCGATGGTGATGACTGCTGTCTGCCACAGCGTTCTCTTCGCCGTCGCCATGCTCTGGCTTTGCCGTACACCACGATTTAGAGCGACCAGCGCTCAAACTGAAATGAAGCAAGCCCCGCCCTTCAGAGGCTTGCTTATTCTAGTTGGCTTTGGTGTCTGTGTTTCACCTTTAAAGATCGTCGCATCCATGTCGGAAGCGACCAACGCATATTTCTCGCTCGACATCTGGCAGGAATTCGCCATGCCAGCCGGCGAGTCTTATCATCCGCTGATCGCTCCACTGCTGGTCATGGAAGTGATCGCCAATGTTTCGTTCGGTATCTTTTCGCTGACGCTGATCTATTTGTTCTTTGCGAAGCGAAAACTTTTTCCCTCTGCATACATCATCACCTCACTTCTCAGCCTCATCTTTCTTGGTTTAGACGAAGCCATAGTCATGAAGATCCCTATACTCGCCCAAGCTGTCAGTCGGGAAGAGACGAGGGAGATCATCGTGGCAGGTATTGGCTCTCTCATCTTTTGTCCGTACATGGTGATGTCGGAACGCGTGAAATCTACATTCATTCGCTGACAGGACGTAAGCGTTTACACTCACCCGCCGATCGTGTCCGCATAGATTCTCACTCGAAGATGGACATTCACCCGCTCACCGGGAATTCATCGCCGGGAGGCACCGTGATTCGCTCCCAATGTTGAAGCGTGGTTGAGCGAGCTTTCAGCGCCTGGAGGAAATCCGCTCGAGCGCGCTCCCGGCTTCTTCCCGCACCAGGACTTCGGCATCCCCTTCGGCGAGCACGCGCAGCTCGCCCAGCGCCGCGGTAGCGGCCGGTCCCACGGCTCCAAGAGCAGCAGCGGCACCGCGACGCACCTGCCAGCTCGCGTCGCCGAGCGCCAACGTCAGGCCAGGAACTGCCTCCTTGGCCAGAGCGCCATAGGTGGACAACGCGACCGTCGATTCCCATCGCGCTTCATCGTCTGCATCGGTGAGAGTTGCGACAAGTGCCTCGACGATCTTCGGCTGCTCGAAACCAAGCACTCCTAGGACATACGCTGCACCGCGCCGCGCCTCCGTGTTCCCATGTTCGAGCGCGTTGAGAAGCGCCGGAACTCCCGGCCGCGCGCGCTCGCCCATCTGTGCCAAGGCCAGGCGCGCAGCAGATCGGACGCCCCGATTTTCATGTCCAAGAGCTTCCGTCAACGCCGGTACCGCCACTTCGCCCATGCGCAGGAGAGTCTCAGCCGCCAAGGCGCTGGAATGCGAGCGAGTCTCTCCGACCAACGCCATGAGCGAGTCGACCGCGGGCTCGCCAATCGCGGCCAGCGCGGCGACTGAATAGTGCGCCGCTTCCGCGCTCTCAATCCCCAACGTCGCGCAGACGATCTGGCGGTCTATTATCGGTCGCGGCACGGCCTTGAGCGCTGCGATGAGATCCGGGACCGCCCGCGTCGAACCCATCTCGCCGAGCACACGTGCAGCTGCAATGCGCGCCGGCTCGTCGCCTTCTCGTAGCTGCCATAGATACCAGTGCTCCCGGGCGTACCCAGTAGCAGCGAAGACGCCCAACCCACAGGCCACGACACCAAGCAGCACCAAGGCGACTCGTCGTCGGCCGTCGGTGCGAGCGGTCGCATCATTGGCGGTGGGTAGATCGCTCATTCTCGTGCCGTGGTAGCCATTTGTGATGACCGTCGCGCTGAACGCTGACTCTCTGCCGCCAATCACGCCTGCCATCGACGTCCAACTCAGGCAAGCACGGAGGTGACGAGCTCGCCGTGAACGTCCGTCAGTCGGTGGTGACGTCCCTGATACTTGTAGGTCAGGCGTTTGTGATCGATGCCGAGACAATGCAGAAGCGTTGCATGCAAATCGTGCACGTGCACCGGATGATCGACCACGTTGTAGGAGAAATCATCGGTCTGACCGATACTGATCCCGCTTCGGACGCCGCCGCCGCACAGCCATATCGTGAAGCAACGGGGATGATGATCACGGCCGTAGTCGTCTCGTGTCAACTTGCCTTGGCAGTAGACCGTGCGCCCGAACTCCCCTCCCCAGACGACCAGCGTATCGTCGAGAAGGCCTCGGCGCTTTAGATCGCTTACGAGCGCCGCTGACGCTTGGTCGGTCTCCTTCGCCTTGAGGCGAATGGAGTCCGGAAGTTTTCTGTGGTGATCCCAGCCACGATGAAACAGCTGAATGAACCTGACGCCGCGTTCCGCCAGACGACGAGCCAAAAGGCAGTTTGCGGCGTACGTACCTGGTGTGCGCGCGTCCTCACCGTAGAGTTCGAAGATCTGCTCGGGCTCATCACTCAAGTCTGTCAACTCCGGAACCGACGATTGCATGCGGTATGCCATCTCGTACTGCTCGATGCGCGTCGTGATTTCCGGATCACCGAAAAGGTCAAGCTTGATGCGGTTCAGTCGTGACAGGTCGTCCAGAATGCGGCGACGAGTCTCTGATCCGACGCCCGCGGGATTCGACAAAAAGAGCACCGGATCACCGGCCGACCGAAACTTCACCCCTTGGTAACGCGTCGGCAAGAACCCGCTGCCCCAAAGCCGATCGTAAAGTGGCTGGCCACTATTTCCTGAGACCATGGCGACAAACGCCGGCAGATCGCTGTTGTCACTACCCAGACCGTAGGAGAGCCATGCTCCCATACTCGGCCTCCCGGCGATCTGCGACCCGGTTTGAAAGAAGGTCACAGCTGGGTCATGATTGATGGCTTGGGTGTTCATTGACTTGATGAAGCAGAGTTCATCCGCGATCCCGGCCGTGGCAGGAAGCAACTCACTCACCAAAGCGCCGCTGGCGCCGCGGCGCTCGAATCGAAACATGCTCGGCGCGATCGGGAAACTCGCCTGGCGCGAGGTCATCGTCGTGAGTCGCTGGCCGCGCCGGACAGAGTCGGGGAGCTCCGAGGCACGCAGAGTATCGAGTGCGGGCTTGTAGTCGAACAGATCCATCTGCGACGGCGCACCTGACTGGAACAGGTAGATGATGCGCTTCGCCTTGGGAGCAAAGTGTGGCAAGCCGTCGAGCCCACCCACGGGCGCACCTGCAACGGGTGCTTGGAGACGCTGCGCAGACTCCCCGCCAGCGCCGAAGGTTGTAGGATCGAGGAGCGACGCTAACGCCGCCGCCCCGAGCCCAAGACGACCGAAGAAATGGCGCCGCGTCTGAGCAAGATGGGCATCGAGCAGCGTGTGAGGCATCGAATCTCCGACCATCGCCAATTCTCCTATTCCTTAGTGACCACTTCGTCGAGGTTCAAGATCAGGCTGCAAACCGCGGTGTACGCAGCCAGCTCCGGCACATCGACCGCACCGTCTCGCGGCGAATCACCGATACTCGTGAACGAGTCCGCAGCTGCCGGATCACTACGGTAGCTGTCGAGGTGCGCTTCGAGTCCCGCACCGAGCACCGCCAGCTCCGTGTCGTTCGGCAAGCGAGCGGTGGCGAGACGAAAGGCAAATCGCAAACGCTCCGCTGGGGTCTCCGCCTGCTTCAACGTCCGTTCAGCAAGTACGCGTGCGGCCTCGACGAACGTTACGTCATTCATGAGAGCGAGCGCCTGAAGGGGAGTATTCGTCCGCGTCTCGCGCACGGCGCACGCTTCACGCCCCGACGCGTCGAAGGTCGTCATCGTCGGCGGAGCGACTGTCCGCTTCCAAAAAGTGTAGAGGCTACGGCGGTACAGTCCTTCGCCGGTGTCGGAGACGTAGGCGTAGCCGGACACTTCTTTCCACAAACCGGGCGGCTGATACGGCTTCACCGAAGGGCCACCCGCACGCTCGACGAGAAGCCCACTCACGGCGAGGGCTTGATCGCGAATCATAGGCGCCGAGAGTCGAAATCGAGGACCACGCCCAAGCAGCTCGTTCCCTGGGTCACGATCGACGCGTTCCGGTGTCACGCGAGACGTCTGGCGATAAGTGGCACTGGTGACGATCGTCCGGTGGAGCGACTTCAAGTTCCACCCACTCCGCACAAGCTCCGTGGCCAACCAGTCGAGGAGCTTAGGGTGTGTGGGTCGATCGCCCTGGGAGCCGAAGTCCTCCACGGTCTTAACGAGTCCACGACCAAAATACATCTGCCAGATGCGATTGACGACCACCCTCGCTGTGAGCGGGTGGCTTGGATCGACAATCCATCGTGCAAGTCCGAGGCGGTTCATCGGCGCCCCGGCCGGTATCGGTGGCAGGCTCTTCGGCACACCAGGCTCAACGATTTCACCCGGCTTGTCGTACTCGCCGCGAATCAGTACATGCGTGGTTCGCGGCTCGGAACGCTCTTGCATCACCATCGTTGTCGGAAAACTCTCAACCAGCTCGGCGCGCGCATCGATGAGCTCACGGACACGGCGGTGGGCGTCCCGGATCTCCTGCGGCGCAGCGACGGACAGGAAGTGCGCTCTCAGTTTATCTTGCTGCCGAGCCGTTCGCTCCGCTGCGGGAATCGCGGCGATTTCGTCGATACTGTCGGGCGCCGCAACGACCGAGACCTCGGCTGCCGAGAGCGCAGCGCCGTAGACACGCACTTCGTCGAGGCTGCCATGAAAGAAATCTACCTTGCCGCGCGCCCCGATGCGCAGCGGCGAGTCCGTCTCGAACGACTGATTCAGCTCGTCGACGTGAACCTTGAGTGGTTGCTCCACACCGTCGACGTAGATCTTCACGCCTGCGGCGGTGCGCGAACCGTCGTAAGTCATTGCTACGTGATACCAGCGTCCGAGATCGAGGCGCTCGACGGTCTCGACGCGTATGGCGTCGTCCAGCCAACGCCGCACAAAGTTCGCCTGCAGCTTCCGGTCCTCAACGTGAAAGTTGTAGCCAGCAAACGGTCGCGCGTCGGGCATCCGCGTCACAATGCCACCGCTAGCGCCGCTTTGCAGGTTGATCCATGCAGCACAGGTGAACTTGTCGTAAAAACCGAACTTGCCGACATCGCCGACGTCAACGAAGCTGGAGCCGTCGAACTGCGCCGCTCGATCGATACGACCGCTGACGAACGCCGGCTGACCTCCATGCCAGGTTGGCTCGACTTCGAGCGAGGATCCAGCCTCGCGCGCGGCGTCGCCACCTGCCGGGTCTTCCGTCTGAAACACCGCCCCACGCCGCGCTGCCGCAAAGGCTGCGCTAACCGCCAGGGTGTCATCGAGACCGACGTGCACCACCAGATCATCGGTCGGCGCCCACACTATCCGATCTCCTTGGCTAGAGATCCCGCGTTCCCATTCCGCTTGCGCGGTGTCGATAGCGTCACTGAGGCTATCAAACTTGGCTCCCGCACGAGCGATCTCGTCGTCATGCGCGGCAAGCTGCCGTTGCTGCTCGCGCGTCGGCGCGGGAATCATCGGCGCCGAGTTGCCATACTTCACCGCCTTGCCGCGTTCGGGCACGTTATGAAAAAACGCGAAGACGCCGTAGAAGTCCTGTTGGCTGATCGGGTCATACTTGTGGTCGTGGCATCTCGCGCAGTTCATCGTCAGCCCCATCCAAACGGTCGCCGTCGTGTCAACGCGATCGACGACATACTCGACGAGATACTCTTCCGCGATCACACCGCCCTCTCCGTTACCACGATGATTGCGGTTAAATCCGGTAGCGATTCGCTGCTCGAGGGTTGGCGCGGGCAACAGATCTCCCGCGAGCTGTTCGACCGTGAACTGATCGAACGGCATGTTATCGTTAAACGCATCGATGACCCAGTCACGCCAGCGCCACATCGATCGTTCACCATCGCTTTGGTATCCGTTGGTGTCGGCGTAGCGCGATGCCTCAAGCCACCGAAACGCCATGCGTTCGCCATAGCGCGGCGAAGCTAGTAGGCGATCGACGACGTTTGCGAACGCTTGCGGACTCTCGTCCGCGAGAAAGGTCTCGACGTCGGCTGGAGTCGGTGGCAAGCCAGTGAGGTCGAAACTCGCGCGCCGGATCAGGGTCGTCCGCTGCGCCTCTGGGGACGGTTCTAACCCTGCTGCTTCGAGCCGCGCCAAGACGAACGCGTCGATCGGATTACGCAACCAATGCTGGTCGCGCACACGCGGCGGCTCAGGGGACTTCGGCGGCACGAACGACCAATGCCCTTCCCACTTCGCTCCTTCTTCGATCCAACGCTTCAGCAGTGCGATCTGACGATCCGAGAGCTGTCTCTCCGCCGAAGGGGGTGGCATCCGTTCGTCCGGATCCGAACTCGAGACACGACGATAGAGCTCGCTGGAGGTCGGATGCCCGGCGACAACCGCGAAGTACCCGCCGAGGTCGGCGAACGCTCCAGCTTCGGTGTCGAGACGAAGGTTGGCCTGTCGCTTCTTCTCGTCCGGCCCGTGACACTGGTAGCAGTTGTCCGACAAAATCGGCCGGATGTCGACGTTGAAGTCGACAGTCTCGTCTTCGGCGCACAGCTCAGCAGGCAGCGAGATCGATAGACTCGCGAGCAACGCTGCGTACGTCAACGCGAAAAAGTGTGGCGTGGCCGACCTCGATTGACTACGTGCACGAGGAGGACGTTCGCAAAACAAAAGAAGTCGAGCGACCTTGAGCATGGGATCAGGCCTGGGCGGTCACTGTTAGGGGGCGGCACGAAACGATCTGCAGCCTCCAGGATACCAAATCGACGCCGGACGATGCGACCTTCAGACCGGCGATGACTCCAACGTCTCGCAAAAAAAGACGGAAAGAAACGCTCGGGCTCGCCACTTCTTGCAGGCGTCGGGTGAAGGCTCCGACTGCGAGGCAGCCGAACGGGCGGTCGTTCGTCTGGGGACGAGAAACCCGCGTGTCTCTGGTGTTGAAGCCGTCAAACGCGCGCGGATTCTCGATCGCGCCGCACGGCTCCCGAATCTTGCGCCGCGACACGGGCGTAGCGCCGAAAGAGATTCGGCGTCAGGGCACGGCAGAGGAGCGCCAGGCGCCGGCGCGAGAAGGCTCCACAAGTGAGGGGGTGGACACGCATCGACTCGGCCGCAGTGCTGCGAGCGAGCTTCAACCGCCCAGTCTCGGCGAGGACGACGGCTCGCTCCAGCAGCAGATTCGCAATGCCGATACGAGCGTAGCGTCGCTGGCGCCGCGGCAGGTCGGA
Source organism: Planctomycetota bacterium (assembly GCA_965223265.1). Classification (GTDB taxonomy): domain Bacteria; phylum Planctomycetota; class UBA8108; order UBA8108; family SXIK01. The sequence goes on along the minus strand of OZ244999.1, from coordinate 8,959,799 downwards.
GGCGAACGCCGCGAGTATCCCAGCCGACTCCGCAAAAGCTTCGGCGCGGTCTTTCCGTGTCCAACGACCGCCGCCATGCACTCGGTACGCGGCCATCACCTCGGGCAGGTAACCGATGCGACCATATCGTGCGTGGAGCAAGGCGAAGGGCCAGTCCCCCGGCCCTGGAAGAAAGAACCAATTGGGGAACGATGAGATCAACCCGCGGCGCACGACGAGCGAACAAGTCTGAATGAAATTGCTCTGCAGGAGATCTTCGATTCCATATTCGGATTCGGTGAGTCCTACAGGAAACTCATCGACCGCCCCAGGATCGTCTTCATACACGTAGCACACACGGTGAAAGCAGAGCGTCCACTCCGGGTGACTGTCGAGCATCGAGACCTGACGGTTGAGTTTCGTCGGGTCCGTCCAATAGTCGTCGCCATCGAGAAGCGCGACGTACTGACCACGACACGCCTTGTAGGCGTCAGCGAAGTTCGCCCGCCCTCCCATGTTTGCAGCTCGTTGGAGAAGGACGACGCGATGCGGATGTTTCCGTGCGTAGTCGCGCGCGATCGCGCCGGTGCCATCTGTCGAGCAATCATCAGCAACAACGATCTCGATCGGGAAATCCACCTGCTGCGTCAGTGCGCTCTCGATCGCCTGAGCGATGTAGCGCTCCTGGTTGTAGGCCACCATCAGAACGCTCGTTTTGATAGAGCTCATACGAGGGCTGGCTGAGCTTTCTGAGGTTGCGCAGGGATGCGCCCCTGAAGCTCACCCCCCAACTCCATCGCTCGCTCGATGATGTCGCAAACGCGTTGTACTTCAAGCGCTGAGATGGACGCGCCGGTCGGCAACTGCAGCACCCTTCCTGCCAGCTCTTCCGTATGCGGCAAGAGAAGTCCGGCGTTTGGAAAATAGGAGCGATAGGGCTCCATATTGTGACACCCTGGCCAAAAATACCGCCGAGCCAGGATGTTTTCCGCGGTCAACAGCGTCACCAGCTGATCTCGGCTGAGTTGACACTCGTCAGGATGGACCTCGCAAACGATGTACTGGAAGTTGCAACGCTCCGATTCGTCGTATCGCAGAAGGGACAACCCGGGAACTGCTCTGAGCCGCTCGTGGTAGACATGATAGTTCGCCTGGTTTGCGGCTACGAACTTCTCCATACTCTCGATCGAAGTCAACCCCATGGCGGCGCTGACCTCCGACATCTTTCCGTTCGTGCCGAGGTACGAAACACGATCCGTGCCGACGAAGCCAAAATTGCACATAAGCCGCATCTTGTCGGCGAGAGCACTGTCGTCGGTGACGACGGCGCCGCCTTCGAACGCGTTGACGAACTTCGTCGCGTGGAAACTGAACACCTCGGTGGTGCCGCGACCCCCAATCATTCGACCACGCAGCGAACAGCCGAACGCGTGTGCCGCATCGCACAGAAACTTCAGGCCGTGACATTCGGCAAGACGCGAGAGTAGCTCGACCTCACATGGTCTCCCCCACGTGTGGACCCCGATGATGCCGGTCGTCCGCGGCGTGATCAGGCGTTCGACTTGACTCGGATCCAGCGTGTGAGTGTCCGGATCGATGTCACAGAAGACCGGGGTGATTTCTTGCCACTGGAGCGCGTGCGCGGTTGCAACAAACGTAAACGAAGGCACGATCACTTCGCCCCCCAGCCCCAACGCCCGGATCGCAATCTCGAGTGCAACGGTACCGTTGCACATAGCAACGCAGTGCTTCGCACCAACGAAGTCCGCGATCGTCTGTTCGAGCTGGCGCACGAAAGGTCCACGGTTGGTCAACCGATTGCCGTCGAGAATCGCGTTGATCCGCTCCAGAAGTCGCGCACGGTCGCCAATGTTCGGCCGCCCAACGTGAAGCGGCACTTCGAACGCGGGCTTGCCCCCGAGGATCGCGAAATCGTCCACGTGTTTCTTTTCGGCACTCACTCCCGCCCTCCGTGGACCATCACCCCCTCTTCGACGTGGTCCGTCTCCCAGTCAAGAATCGGTCGCACGGCCCCCGCAATATCACCGTGCCACTCACCGCGAGTCGAGCCGTCGTCGACGACGTCGAAGACGAGCACATTCTCCAGGCGCAGCATGAGCTCATGCTGATTGAGCGCCACAACGAGCGTCACAGAGTGACGCCCATCGTTGAGGAGGTTGCCGGGAATATGGCAAACACTGCGAAACAGCCCGCCAGGGAATGGCTTGCCATGCCATACCGCCTCGAAGGTCGGACCGGTCTTGAACGCCAGAACACCACCTTTCGCGAAAACTGTCAGTGACAGGTTGAGTCGGGCTCCGGGCTGTAAGTTCCAGTACTCGAAGACAAGTTCGATCGGGGTCGTCGTCGTGACGACGTCACGCGACCCAGCTGCCGTGCGCAACTCCACGCTGCGAAGTCGCACAGTGTCGTTGCCCGGCGCCGTCGCCACGTCGTCCCAAACCTGTCGCCGAACGGCGCCCTGAACCTTTTTGAGGTAGTGTTCAACCACCTCCGCCGTGGGACCTTGGCGCTCGACTCTGCCTTCATCAAGGAGGATCGTGCGCGGGCACAGATCCTGGACCGCTGTCATGTTGTGGCTGACAAAAAGCACCGTTCTCCCGGATTCTGCAAAGTCTCCCATCTTGCCAAGGCATTTCTTCTGAAACGCAGCGTCACCAACTGCAAGGACCTCGTCGACGATCAAAATCTCTGGTTCAAGATGTGCGGCGACAGCAAACGCAAGCCGCATGTACATGCCTGACGAGTAGCGCTTGATCGGAGTGTCGAGGAATCTCTCGACTTCGGAGAAAGCGACGATCTCATCGAACTTTCGCCGAATCTCCGACCGCGTCATTCCAAGTACGGCTCCATTCAGAAAGATGTTCTCGCGACCCGTGAGCTCCGGATGGAATCCTGTCCCCACCTCGAGAAGCGATCCGACGCGACCGTAGATCCTCGCCTCCCCACACGTTGGAGCAGTGATGCGCGATAGGATCTTGAGGAGAGTGCTCTTGCCAGCGCCGTTGCGCCCGACGATTCCGACGACCTCTCCATGCCCCACGTCGAAGCTCGCATCCTTGAGGGCCCAGGTCTCGCGCGGCGCGTCAGCCACCGAGTGGTCGGCGGCGCCACGTCGACCCAAACAGCGGAAAGGTCGCCGCGCCGCGTGACTGAGCAGCTCAGAAAACCGGTGGTAGGAGGCTCTCGCTCCGAGTGCGTAGCGTTTCCCGAGCCCTTCAGCTTGTATGGCGAGTTCGTTTGCCATCAGATCCAGTCTGCGAAGGTACGCTCCATGCGTCGAAAGTACAGAAGACCGCCGTAGAGGAGCGAACAGACCACAGCGAAGGAGATCATCAGAGGCACGAGTGGCGGCTCGCTGTGACCGAGAAGCGCCCAACGGAAACCTTCAATCACACCCACGAGCGGATTGAGACTGTAGACAGGGTGCCACTCGGGAGGGATGAGACTCGCCGTCTCAAAGACTACGGGGCTGAGAAAGAACCCGATCTGAATCAGAAACGGCAGCACGTAGCGAAAGTCTCGGTAGAGCGCGTTCAGTGCGGCCAGCCAGATACCAATCGACAGCGCAGTGCAAAGCGCAAAGAGAACAAAGAGCGGCAACGTTAGAACCATCGCGCTCGGCGTGATGCCCCAGATCAGAAGGAGGGCGATCAGCAGCGCGAAAGCGATTGCGAAATCGACCAGGCAGGCAAGCGCGGGCGCGAGAACGAGAATGAGTCGCGGAAAGTAGACCTTGGTGACCAGGTTCTGATTTGTGACGAGACTATCGCTCACTTGCGTCACTGCCGACGAGAAGAGCTGCCAGGGGAGGAGCGCGCAGAAGAGAGTTAGTGCGTAGGGAACATCCCCTGACGCTGGCACCCGGCCCAGCAGGTGAAACAGACTGGCGAAGATTACCATCATGAGAAGTGGCTGCAGCAGCGCCCAAATCGCCCCGACGACGGTTTGCTTGTAGCGCACTTTGATATCACGCACGGCGAGTATCCAGAGAAGATCGCGATGGCGCCAAATCTGACGCAAGTCGAACAACTTCCACCGGTTCGCTGGCTGAATCAGGGTCAGCGATCGGGCGATCTGCGGTTGTGGGTCGTGCGCCATCCTCTGCGCGATCCTCTTCGTGAACACCTTGTCGAGTTCGCACTGCTGTGATCCTGCGCGACGAAGCTCGTCGAGGCGGCCTCAAGACGAAGCGTCATTCGTCCGAGTAAGCGAGAAGTCTCTCGTCGCGGCACTCATCTTCTTCGGACGATGAGGTCGCGGAGGTTCAATGAGACCCGGTGAGACGTGGCCTGACGCCGGCAAGGCTCGAGCCGAGTTATCGGACGCAACCGCCGAGTATTGGCACCGTCGACACGGGTCGCGAAGATTCTGCCGTAGCGCAGGAACTGCAGCAGGGAGGTCCATGTGAAGCTCGCGGTGATGCAGCCGTACTTCGCCCCATACCTCGGCTACTACGCACTCGCTCACTACGTGGATCGTTGGGTTTTCTTCGACACTGTCCAGTACATCCGCCATGGCTGGATCAATCGGAACCGCATCCTGAAACCTCGGGAGGGCTGGCAGTATGTCACGGTTCCGGTGCGCAAGCAGCCGCGGGAGACGGCGATTCGCGACATCGTCATTGACGATTCGAGTGAGTGGCGCCGCAGACTCTTCGGGCAGCTGACTCACTATAAAAAACGCGCCCGCTACTACGACGACGTCGTCGAGTGCCTTCACGCCGCTCTGGACCTCGAGGAACCCAGCCTCGCACGCTTGAACGCGCGTGTGCTCGCGACGACGTTTCAATACCTCGGCGTGGAGTTTCGTTACGAGTTCTTTTCTGAGATGGATCTGTCGCTTGGCGAAATCCACCATCCTGGCGACTGGGCACTGGAGATCTCCAAAGCACTCGGCGCTTCTGAGTATCTCAATCCTCCTGGCGGCAAAGAGATCTTCGACGCTGAGGCTTTCGCGCGCGCCACCATCCCCCTCACCTTCCTGCGCTCCCCACTACCGGCATACTCGCAGCGCCGGGACGACTTCATCCCCGGGCTCTCAATCCTCGACGCCTTAATGTTCAACGCGCCGGAAACGATTCGCAGCATGCTAGCGCAAGTCGAGCTGGAGACTGCGACGCCCGTGTCCACAGGCGCAAACTGCAGGTAGGAACCAGGCCGAGCGGCGCCAGGGCACCCTTGAGGCCGGCTCTGCTTCGGTTACGATCGACAAAATCGCCGCCGCACGCACGCCCGGAGCAGCAGAGCTCTTCTCTGCCTTCGGCTCGAGCGCCGCCGACGCGCCGGTTTGCGTTTGCGTTTGCGTTTGCGTTTGCGTTTGCGTTTGCGTTTGCGTTTGCGTGGGCGTGGGCGGGCGTACCTGGGCTCAGAGGTTGATTCCGACTCCGAATCTGAATCTGTCTAATCTGTCTCTGACTCCGAATCTGAATCTGAATCTGAATCTGAATCTGAATCTGACTCCGAATCTGAATCTGAATCTGAATCTGCCTCCGTCTCTGAATCTTCCTTACCCCCACACCACTACCATCACTCATCAGCGATAAACCGCTCCAACGCCGTCCCCTGCACCTCCGACAAGATCTCTTCTTGGATGCGCGGTGGCAAACGCTCCCGCCAGCGGTCGACGACTGACGGACTCTTAAACACCGAATAGGAGTCGCTGTTGTGTGAGGCGTGAGACGCCTGCAAGAAGTCGCGGGTCTGGTCGGACAGCTCGAGGCCGCAGAAACGAAAGAAGCGCTCGGTCTCCGCCTCCGCACTGGCGACGAGTTTCTCGTAACGCACGATCGCGAAGCGCTCGGGGTGGCGTGATTCAAGTTCGAGGTGCCGGAGCGTCACGCTCTTCCAATCGTCGAAACCCCAGAACTCTTCGTCCGCTGTCTTTCGACACCGGCCCGTTCGCCATTCGACGCTCGGATCGGCGGTCGATGGAAACTCGCGAGGTGTCTCCAGCCAAGAACAGATTGCACCACACGGATGGCGCACGATGGCGACAATCACCAGTTCACGAGACCGCTGGAGCAAAGGCTCCAGTAGATGATGGAAGCGTGTCGTTTTGAAGACGAGAGTGTCAGGTACGTCGATTTTGGTGAACGTTGGATAGATGCCCTCGCGGCGGCGCTCGGTCTGCAGAAGAAAGTCATCGTCTGAGTTATGGACCGCTGCAAAGAAATCGCGGATGGAGCCGGCGCACGAGTTCGCGTCCAGCTGATTCTTAAAGGCGTAAGAGAAGAGTGGATCGAGACGGAACGCGACGCGTGGATGGCTGTCAAAGATCTGTCCAATCCAGCTCGTTCCAGATCGCGGCATCCCAAAAACGCCAACGACTCGCTCAAGGCTCAGGGGCTGCGCCGCGAACTGGCTTTCGTGGGCCATCATGTCCATGGAAAATCCTGTCGGGTTCTTCGCATTGCGGAGGTTTCCGGGCAGTCTAGGTCGCGACCCCTTCAGGTGGTTGCTCCGTGACGGTCGTCGTCGCCAGTTGCTGGCGCATACGAAGGCGCATATCGAATCGGTAATGCGCCGTATGCACCGTCGGATCTTGGTCGAGCACCTCGCAGCGAAAACCGAAGCGCGCACCAATAGCGGCCAGTTCCTCGGGCGTCCACCAGCGTCCCAATCCGACCTCGCGACGCAAGAGGCGGATTCGAATCCAGTAGAGGCACTTGCGTCGCAGTGTGTTGAAGAAGTTTCCACGGCGGCGGCGATCGAGCACGCTGCCGATGAAGAGACCTGGCTCCGGCACGCACAGTTTGAGAGCGTCGGCCAGCAGCTGTTCGCACTCCTTGCGATCGAAGAAAGCGAGCGCTTCGTAGCAAAGCACCTTCGTGAACGCACCGGCAGCGTGCGGGCGCAGAGTTCCGAGAGCGCGGGCGTCCAACTGGACGAACTCGACATTCTCCACACTGTTTTGCCGCTTCGCCGACTCGATCAAGGGTGTCGAAAAGTCAACACCGACGACGTGACGGCAATGCTCAGCGAGACGTCGGGTGACAACGCCGTTGCCGCAGCAGAGGTCGAGAAGGACGTCGTCGGAGCGCAGATCAAGACCGTCGCGTACGCTCGTAACGATGGTCTCGAGTTGTGCAGGCGAAATCGGCACGCCGGCAACCGTCTTCCCCACTTGCGCTAAAGGATCGCCTCCTCGCGCACCCGTTGGATAGCTATTCCAAAAACTCTGCCAATTCACCATGGTGGAGTCAGTCCTGTTCGAGCGCGTGCGACACAACTCTTCCAGAAGTGAGCACCGCCTCATTCAACTCTGCTGCGATGCGCTCCATGTCTGCACCCGAAAGATCTTGATGCACAGGCAGATTGAGAATCCGCTCTGAGGTAACAAATCCCGCCGGGAAACGCTCACGGACGAGCTCGTCGACGAGTCGATAGTAGAGCGCAGTCGCCTCGATGCCACGCCGGCGTAGCTCCATGTAGACATCGTGACGCGATGCCTCGGCAACCACGATCGGCAAGTTCATGGGCGCGCTGTCGGTGGAGATTTCCGCGACCAGTGGGCGGATTCCCGATACGTTTCTTAGTCGGTCGAGAAGCAGCGCGGCGTTGTCATGACGTCTCTGTGCGATCGCACGCCAGTCGGCGTTGGCGAAGACTTCGAGCGCCGCGGGCGAGATGCGATCTCGCTCCTCGAGGGTGGGTAGGGGGAGAGTCGGGTCGTTCACCTGCAAAATGCCGCCGGACTCGACCGGTAGGATCTTGTGGAGCGCGTAGACGCTCGCCGCGCCGACATGACCGATAGCACCTTCGCGCGCGACATGGGCGCTCAACGGCAAACAGTGGGCGCAATCCTCGATGATGACTACCCCGAATTGGCGCGACAGCTCACTCAACGTTGCCAACTTCGGCTCGGGGAAACCGAAGTAGTGAACCACCAGAATCGCGGTGAATGAGTACCCCTGGTTCTTTCCGACTTGAATTCTGGCCTCCAAGTCGACGAGGTCCGCGGCGAGGTCTTCACCGACGCGGTAGAACTCGAAGGAGTATCCCGCTTCCCGAACCGGGTCGAGCACACCCGAGCCTTCACGTTCCGTGTAGCCGACATAGGCCGGCAGGAGAATCCTCCCGCCACGTGGCGCCAGGACAGTTAGAAAGCAGCGCAGCCCCGCGCGCGCCGACACCGTGAACAGACGCCGGTGCGCACAGCCCATAGTTGCAGTTGGCTCGTTCGGGATCACTTTCGCGCTCATGATGTTTCTTATCGGTCCGGGCACCGCGAAAGTGAACTCACCCACCCTGGTTCACCGGTTAGCAGTCATTCCCCGGTCTGCGGTTCCGACACCGCCGCGGTATCTTGGGCGCCCACATGGCTGATCGCCTCGAGCCAGAGCGGATCTGTGTGCGCACGTCCGTACCAGCATTCTTCTCCTTCTTTCTCCCAACGATAGAGGAGAAGAGGCTTCCGATAAGGCTCTGCGCCAAGCCTCGTCAATCGTAGCATGTAGTGGATGTCCATCGACCTAAGCCTCCAGCTCGCCTCATCGTCGAAACCGTGCCGTGCCCATTGGCGACGATACCATTCGCGCCGCAGCCAACTCGCAAGGTACGGCAAGACAGCCCGGCGGTGATCGTAGCGATACATCTGAAGGAGACACTTGCGCCAGCGCTGCGTCGGATACATCGCCGAGACCAATACAGGTTCGCTCCAATCGATGCCCACGTCGCGATCCAGAACGATCGCTCGATAGAGATCCACCTCGGATCCGTCCCCGAGCTCGCCTCGCATGACGAACCATCCCGCCTCTACTTGAGGATTGGGGGCGAACATGATCCAGTCCTGAGAGACGCGGAGACCCTTGGCCACGAACTCAAACGGTTGCAACATTGCGGCGAGGCCCGAGTGCCTGAACTCCGGCAACGAACGCACGTTGAGGAGAAAGATGAAAAGGAGGAATACACCGGCGACGGGATTGACCCAGCGCGGAGTGAGCGCACACGCCAGAGGCGCGGAACGACGTTTTGACGACGAAGGCTCGCGCGGCCGCTGGGGAGTGTTTGCAGCGCGCAGTAGCTCAACGCACACGCCGTAGAGTCGACTCCTTGCTGAGCAGCGGCCTAGGCCTTCCCAAACTGTCGAAGGCAGAAGAGCAAGCCAGGCGACGGCACAGATGTACGGAAAAAGACCAAGCTCCATCGTCAGCGCCAAACCGAGGTGGAACCCTAGGAACAGCAAGATGCCTACGATGCGCAGCGGCACGAAAGCAAAGGGCATAAAGAGTAAAACCGGCCCGAAGATCTCCATCCAGAGCACCGAATGCGTCAGAGGCTTGAGCAAGTCTGGGTAATTCAGAAGCCACTTGCCGAGTGGACCTGTGAAGTGTTCGTAGCGCAGCGCGTACTCAATTGCAGTGCCGTCGTTGCGCCAGAAATCTCCAGTTTTCATGAGGCCGGTGAAGACGTAGATAAACACGATCTGCAGTATCAGCGCGGCTGATGCGACGTTGCACACGTGACGCTCACGTGCGAGTCCGCCGCGAAGAGCGTCGAGCGAAGCGCGGGCGCCGAGTGGGAGGAAGAAGCCCCAGAAGAGAAGGAGGTGCAGAATGAAATCACCGCCTTGGCAAATCCAGGGGTTGCGGTTGTGGAGCGACAGAAGAAGCAGCCAGTTCAAGAACGTCGCAACTCGGGTTCGGTAGCCGAGAAGAAGCGCGACTGCCGCAATTGTGTGAAATACGAACAGAAAGGCGGCGAAGCCGGCGGAGCCGTTGGCAAAAAAGAGTGACGTTGCCCACTTATTGGGGTCGTGCTCGATTAGAAACGAGCGCGGCAGGATGCCGGCGTCCGTGTAGTGCGCGCGAAGCCATAGAGAGCGCGCGCCCAAGTTCCACAGAAGTAAAAACCCGACGCCAATTCGAAACGCGGCAAGAGCTCGAAGATCGAGCGAAAAACCGCGTTCCCAGACACGCCTCAAGAAAACGCGGAATGGTTGCGCTTCGCGGACTGCGCTTCTCTCAGTGTGTTCGTTGCTCATCTGTGCCGGAGCTACGCTCCGTCAAATGGAGCCTTCAAAAAGTGACGCCTCTGTGCGGCGCTCTTGATTCGTTTCCGCTCTCCGTCGTGGGCTGTGGGAAAACTCGCGACAAACGCGGACTCGACATTCCAATTTCGGTGTCGACGAGTTTAGGCTGAAGAGGCGTCGGGGCGCTGTCGCCCTGACACAGACCAGCAGACCGATAACAGACGTTCGAAGCTCGCCGACAGCTTCCTAGCCGCCGTGTGAGCGGTTCCTTCGCCATCACTCTTCTGTAGCGTTTGGGGAGTGAGCTGAAGAAAGACTAAAAAGACTATGACCGCCGCCAAGAGATTGCTCGCCACCTTCATGTTTCCCGCCGTTCTGGTCAGCAGCCTTTATACGAGCTGGACGCGGCCGCTCGTGGCCCAAGGATCGAAGCCGCTCCTCGAGCGCATCATCAGCCAGACGTCGCCGCTGAAATACGACCGCGGCGATCGCTTGCCGTTCTATGCCTGGTCCGCCGTCATGAGCGGCATCGATGATGACGTAGAAATCGAGCGTCTGCTGCGCGCGTTGGCAGATCGCGGCATTGGTGTCTTCTCGCATTGGCGCGCCGGCGATCCCGAAAGCCCCGCCTATGCCGCACGCGTCGGGAAGATTCAGCAGCGACTCGGGCTACGAGTCAACGTCGACGCGACAGGTGCAGTCTATAGCTTTTGCGACGGTTCCCCGGCCACTGCGCACGTCGACGCAGATGGCGCGAAGTTCTTCGACGACTCCTTCGGCGGCGCGAAGATGGGTTGCCCGTTCGCCCTGAAGGATCGCTACGCCGCCATGCGTGCGCGCCTGGAGCCGTTTCTCAAGAGATACGTCGAAGAGGGAGTTCGCCTCGATCTTTGGTCCGCTGATTGGGAGATCGACGGCCCTATTGAGTGGAACGACGGGTGGAAAAACTCGAAGCGGTGCCAGCGCTGTCGAGAGCAGATCGAGAACATCGAAAGTTTTACCGAGTTCCAAATGGCGCTGCGTCGAGAACGATCCGACATGCAGCGTCGAGTCTTCGTAGAACCGATCCAGAGCTATTTTCCCGACGCGCTGATCAGCAACTATGGCGCCTACCCCCACAACGGCTACCGCTACTGGTACGACTACTTCGAGAAACCGGTGTCGCCCGGCGCCGGCGTCCCGGGCATCGTCGATCAGAACTCGTTCTATCGCCAGTGGGCGCACGAGTTCGAGCCGAGCGGCTACACGTTCGCCATGCCGGTCGTCTACACTTGGTACCAAATCTTTGCTGCATACGACTTCAGCGACACCGACTATCGATGGTTCTACAACTTGCTTCTGGTGGGCTCGAATGCGGCACGTCACACGCCCCAGAAAACACCCATCATTCCGTTCGTCCACTGGACGCCGACCGCACCGCCGCCCGATGGTCTTCCAGCCCACCTCGTGCCGATGAGTGACGGCGCCTATCGCGAGCTCCTCTGGCATCTTCTCTTGCGCGGCCACGACACGTTCTGCATGTGGTGCCCGACGAGCGAACTCGAGACCGAGATCAAACCACCGCATGAGGTGTACGCCGCGGCACTCGAATACCGCGAATTCCTCGACCACGGCACGCCGCTCATTTTTGACGTCCCGAGCACGCCGCAGCCGGTCGTCTCGGCGCTGCGGCTCGCGGATCGTGTCCTCGTGCGTCGCACTGATTTCGGCGCCGCACCCGAGCGTCTCGAGATCAAAATCGACGGTCAAACGCTGTCGATCCCGCGCACCTACAATCGCTGCCAGATTCTGACGTTCACGAGCAAGTGAGCCGCCTTTACCGAACCCGTACGCACCGCCCGGCCCCCCGTCGCCGCGCGCGGCCGATCTGGATGCAAGCGGCGACGGTTTTCAGGAAGGCTGTTAAGCTCTTATCGGAACACCCATGTTCTGATAACGCACTTTGACGCAAATTACTGCGCCATTTCGACTTAAAGAATTGATGGAGCACCATTCATCATGCTAACTTCCAGCGCCAAAAGGAGTCTGATCAGGTAACGTAAGGAAAGAAGAGCCCAAAGAGTGGAGAAACCCGCGCTGAGTCCCCGCCTCGAATCACCGTCGCTGTCGTCCCCCGCCGAGAACAACCCTCACCAACCCGAGTCGGACCTGCGACCGCGAAGGCGGTGTGTTGTTCTGATCGCACTGCTGCTCAACGCCGGCTGTTCCAACACGGAGCCGGTCGACGTCGGGCATTCTCCGACGAACCAGGCCCCGAGCCTTCCAGCTGACACGCCGGAAAGTGCGGCTGCAGACGACAAGCTCGCAGAGATCCGTCAGCTTCAGAGCGATCTGCAGAAACCTCCGTATCAGCTGAATCTCGACACCATCGTCCACCTAGTCTACCTCAAGAGCTATCGGGTCAGAGCGGCGCGAGAAGAGATGCTCGCGGCACAGCACGGACTGACAGAGTTCCGCGCCAACCTCAACCGTTTCGAACCGTTTCTTGAAGCACGCACGAGCTACGCGGACTTTCCGAACCGACGTGGTGCTCGCGGCACCGTCAGCGAAGCGGTCGTCGGCCTTCAGAAGGAGACGTTCGAAGGTGCGGTTCTGCGGACAGAAGCGGGTGCGAGTCACTCGCGTTTTCGCTTCGACGACGCAGATGTCACCGAAGACGATTTGGAAGAGGGCAGCGGTGTGCTCGTCCGCGCGCGCATCGAAGTTCCGTTCTCAGGTTCACGTCGAAAGCAGGAACGCATCATCGCGCAGGCGTTCCAAGAGTCGACCGCGCGTAAGGCACAGTTGGACTATCTCGAGAACTACCGTAGCTTCGTCGTCAGTGCCACGAGCGCCTACACCTTGACGGTGTATTACAAGCGTTTGGCCCTCGCCTACAGCCGTTTCGTCGACACCCTTGACGGCCTTCTCAACGATCGTCGAGTGCGTCCCGAGGACCGAGGTAGAGTGCAGTCCGTACGCGCCGACGCAGACGCCCAAGCGGAGCGCTATCTGTCTCGCGAGCGCGAGTATCTCACGACACTTCTCGCCGAGATTGGAGTTCGTCCTGAAGAGGAGCACGAACTCGTCGTCCCGCCGCATCGCCTCAGTCCGGTCGCCGTCCAGGCGACGACCTCCGAAGGCCTTGAGCAGCTCATCGACGAGGCTCGCAGCAACAACCCGACGTTCGCCGTGCTCGACGACGCGATCGCGGACGCTGAGCTACAGCGCGATCAAGCTCGGGACGGTCGATATGACATCAGCGCCTTTCTCGAAGGTACGCAATTTCCGCTCGGATCCGAGTCGTTCGACGATCGACTGGACGGTTGGAGCGTCGCCGGCGGCCTCTCGTTTCGCCTCAACGACAGGCGCGTTCTGACAGCTACGCGCAACAAAGCCGAGGCACAAATCCGCCAATTTCGCGCGCAAATGGAAGCTGAAAACATGGATATGCGCCGCGAGATTGTCGCTGAGACGAGTGCGCTCCTCGACAATGAACAGAATCGCAACACTCTTCTCAGTGTCATTGAGCAGAAGGCTGCCGAGTTCTCTCAGCGCCTGCGCGACTACTTCGACGCCAAAGTGACGATCGACCAAGTGCTCGACACCCGTTCTGAGTTGGTCGAGGCGGAGAGCAATCTTGCCTCGAACTATTACAACTCCGGCAACCGCGAGGCGCGGCTGCTCGGTGCGACGGGCCGCATCTACGACATTGTCGGCCTGGACATCGAGCGTGAAGTTGCCTACGTCGAGTAGATCGCGGCGTGCAGCAAACATCGCCGCTGTCGCTTGACGTGAGTTCGGCGCCCGCGCTAGCCCACCAGCGCGCCGCGTCGAATTCGGACCCGGAACCGGTCTCGGTGGCGGATTCGGATACGGAATCGGTCACGGACACGGATCCGGTTGCGGAGAGGCCCAACAGGCGACCTACACCTTCGCCAACTTCAAGAGGTTGTGCGCAGTGCAGATCAGTGACCACTCGGCCGACACGTTCGCGTGCGCTCGCAGTAGGAACTGGCGAAACTTAGGCTGAAGCGCCGCCATCCACCGCCAGCGCGGCTCCCGAAATGTACGACGATTCATCGGATGCCAAAAAGAGAATCGCACGCGCAACTTCCGCTGGATCGGCAAAGCGTTTCAACGGCGGCACGCTTGGCGGCGCGTTCCACTCCTCGGTTGTGGCGATTTCCGGCCACATTGACGAGGTTTTCCACATTGGGGTCTTGACCCCGCCCGGAACAACGCAGTTCACCCGAATGTTGTCACCAGCGTCTGCGCACTCGAGAGCTGCGACACGGGAGAGCTGGATCACGCCGGCCTTGCTCGCGCAATAGGCAGCAGCTCCAGCGCAAGCCTTAACGCCTGACAGGGATGAAACGTTGACGATGGAGCCCTGTCCTTGTAGCGACATGGCACGGATCGCCGCGGCGGTACCCAGAAATGTCCCATCAAGATTGACAGCCAGCACCCGTCGCCACTGGGCCACGGTCAACGTAGTCAGCGGAGCGTCATCGCAGATCCCGGCGCAGTTGATCAGGACGTCTAGACTGGTCCACGTATCTAGAATCGTTTTGGTGCCAGAGGCCCAGGAGTCTTCGGACGTCACATCGAGCGGGAGGACCAGACACTCGTGCGAATCCTGACGCATCCGGGAAGCCACCTTCTCGGCGCCGACGCTGTCGAGGTCTCCGAGAGCGACCCTAGCGCCTTCTCTCGCGAACAGAAGTGCCGTCGCGCGTCCGATGCCAGATGCAGCGCCTGTGACTAGCGTCGCCTTGCCTTGCAATCGACCTCTGGCGATGAGTTCAGGGTTGTCCATAACAAGTGCTCGCTCCAACGTCGCCGCGCGGATCGGTACGAAAATCACACGTATCCCTCGCAGTGCCAGCCGGTGCTCGGCTCGCCCATATCTGCCGCCTCTCGTATGGTGGCTGTGGGAGGCTTCTAGTTCAATCGTTGACGTACCGAGGGCGGCAAATCTACGAGGTGGTCGCGCTCTATTCATATCCGGTAGACTCGTCCCCAGGCCGGCGAAATGGCCAAACTCCGCGCTGGGTGTATCGTGGAAGAGAAGGCGCGAGCGTCCACAAGGCGGAGCCAGGATCCCACGAATCTCGACGGCGATGGAAAACACGAGTGACATGTCGACACAGGGGCGCCGAAACTGCCCCTACTGCGGTGCGCACGTTGAAGCCGGCGCCACACGCTGCCCCAACGGACACGAATGCACGTGGGAGTTTGGAGAGGTCGAGTCAGCCGGCTGGGACGACGACGTATCATTCGGCAGTTTGACCAGCGGAGCAAGCCTCGCAATCGGCGACGAGCTGTTCGAATGTCGAACGTGTGAGCGCTTGGTCGACGCCCAACTCCACCACGGTATGAAGTTCGTGCCGAATTTCTGTCCGTGGTGTGGCCAAAGACTCGCAAAACTCATCGGACGTGAACTCGATGGCTATCGCCTCGAGTCGCTCATCTCCCAAGGCGGTTTTGGACTCGTCTATCTCGCTGCCAACGTCACACAGCCGTCGATGAAGTCGGTCGTCAAGGTGCTCAGACCGAGCGTCGGTTACGCACAGCCGCGATTCATCAAGGTGTTCGTCGAGGAAGCGCGGTTGACCGAGTCGATCGGTCAGAGCTGCTGGAACATCGTTCGCGTTCACAACGTGCGACAAGAGCCATGGCCCTATTTTTTCATGGAATACGTGCGAGGCGACAATCTCGACGACGTCATCCGCGACGGACGTGGCAGACTGCCTCTTCGGGAATGCATCGGCTACCTCCAGGGAATCGCGCGTGCGCTTTCTGCGACGCACGCGAATCGCCGAGTCCACCGTGATCTGAAACCACTCAATATCATGGTGCTCAAAGATGAGCAGCTCGCCTCAGCCGAACGCATCAAGGTGCTCGACTTCGGCTTGGCGATGAAGACGGAGGCGAAGCGTCAAGCGCAGCCGCTGGGAAACCAACCCGCGTTCGACGCCCCTGACGCTTCTGGCGTCGGCACGTCAGTGGTGGAAGGCTCCGGAACGCCTGAGTACATGGCACCGGAAGCTTTTGACGGGAAGAGCGGCTACGAAGCCGACCTCTATTCGTTCGGTGTCACCGCCTACCAAATGTTGACGGGTCGGCGTCCTTGGAAGGATCCCCCACCTACGGAGAACCGCCTGCGATACTGGGCGGACTGTCACAAGACGAAGACGCCCCAGCCAATCCGTGAACTCCGCAAGGAAGTTCCGACGTGGCTCGCTGCGACGGTAATGCTGTGCCTCGAAAAAAACCCGACAGCACGGGTACAGAGCGCGGAGGCACTCATCAATCGTCTCAGACCGCCTCTGCCGCGTTGGATATGGATCGCCGCGGCAGCCGCTCTGATCGCGGTGGGAATTCTAACGTGGAATGCGCTCTTCACGCTGACGGAAACTCCCATCGCATGGCATCTGAACGGAGAGCGTCTTCACGATCGAACCATCTACATTGCCGACGCCAAGAGCCTGGCTCGGGTTGAACTGCAAGCTGCTCTAGACCCATCGGCCGCCGATGCCAAGTGGTCGACAAGTCATTCGGCCGCACGCGTCGAAGCTGATGGCGAACACGTTCGCGTGACGTTCGACGCTGCTACCGGCGAGCTCCCCTCTCTCATCGATCGCGAGCTTCAAATCGAGGGGCGCGCCCGGAGCTTTCTCAATGAACTGATTCTTAGCGGTGACCTGTCGATTGCCGTAGACGCGAAGCCACCGCGCGTCAGCGAGCGAATTCGACTCGCTGTCGCTTCCGGAGAGCCCCTTGACGTTCGTTCGAAAATGCGCCTGCGACGCGACGCCGCGCTTTTGGTCTCGATCCGTGACGCGCGGCTGCACGAGGCTCAGCTTCACGTCCAACCGGTGCATAGAAACGACCGTCGATCGATGCTTGTGGCAGGTTCTCGCCACGACGGCGACATGTGGAAGTTTCCTCTTCAAGCCCTGTCGCCGGGAGAATATGAGATCTATGTCGAAGCTACAGACCGAGCGCGCAATGTCGGATCAAACGGACACGCCGCGATTCGAATCTTAGTGGACGAAGAGTGTGGCTTTACGATCCTTCCACAGGACCCAATCGTGGTCGCCGGCAAAGCTTTTTTTCAGATGCGTGCGAATGAAAAGCTCTCTTCTCTGGAGGTACGATCGCGCCGCGAGCGGGTCCCGTTCAAGATTTTCCCCAACGTCGGCGCGTGGTCGCCATTCGAACTGCATGCCTCACTCGAAACGTCGTTGCGGCCGTTGGAGTTGAATCAGATTCGACCCGACGTCACGTTTTTGTTGGCGATCGACGTGGTCGACCCGCAGCTGTCCGCGTGGACCATCCATGCCCGAGACACCGCTCAGGCCGCACCGAACGAAATACGCACGGAAGCGAAACTGACCGACGATGCTGCAGAACCGTTCGACGATGACGACGTTTTGACCATCACTGTCAGCGACCCGGAGATCGATTTAGCTAGCATCACTACGGACTTCCTCGCCCCGCTTGAGATCGCGGCATCGAAGGTCAAGAAGATCCGCACGGCCAGATCGCAGCGTGGCCGCCTTCAGCTCGACGAACTGAAAGTCTTCTGCACAGCGGGACGAATCGTCAGTGCCGCGTGCAGTCATACAGACCGTGTCACCGTAACACCAAACGCCGTAGTCTTTCGCGACATAGAACTACCGCTTGACGTTCCAGTCCCCGTCGTCATGCGCTTCGAGGACAAGCTCGAGAGGATTTTCGCTCGCCAGATCGTCGTCGAAGCGGACACGCAAGCGCCAACACTGACGCCCGAACTGTCTTCCGGTCGTGAAACGAATCCGTTGTTTCACGATACGCACTCGGGCCGCGACGTATCGCTTGCGGTGACCTCTAGCGAACCTCTGACCAACCTCACCGCCGTTTGCAACAACAACAGCTCGAAACTGAAGAGTGCCAACGCAGACTCAACACATTTCCGACTCGAAACGCTAGAAGCCTTCAAACTGAGTGAAGGTGACTTCGAAGTACGCTTTGAGGCGGTGGACCAGGCAGGGCATGTTGGTGAAACGTCAGTGGCGCTCTCAATCAATCCCTCGGCACCGAAGACAACAGTGAGCGCACGGGAGGAAGGTGGCATTCTGCAGCTGGGGGAGAGCGATGAGTTACCCCTCACGCTCACCGATGAAAACGGTGTTGATCCACAGGCTCTGCGGATCAATTACAGACTCGTCAACGATCGGACGCAACTCCCTCTCGCCTGGCGCCGCGTCGACGAAGATCCTGAGGACGACCGAAAAGTAGCACCTAAATCAATGACCATCGCCGTGGAGCTTTCACAGCTGCCGAATCGCTGCAAGGGAGTCTTGATTTTTTTCGTTGCCGACAAATTAGGGCGTAGAGATCGTTCGGCGCGGAAGTTCACGTTCGAGCGATCGGAGCGCTGGAAAGCGCGTGTCGAATGGCGCGACATGACATGGATTCTTTGTACGGTCGGCGATCGAAACTTCTACATCTCACGCACGGAGGTGACGAACGGTCAGTTCATGCACCCGAAGTTGTTCGACCGTGGGTCGTACCGCGACGCGACTCTACGCCGTGCATACGAACGTCCGAAATACTGGACCGAAACGAAAGAGTCTGGCGATCACTGGCCGGAGTATTGGCGCGGCGGTCGCCGGGTTTCCGGTGAGCGTTTTCCGGTCACCGGCATTGGCTGGAAGGAAGCGGAAGCCTATGCACGCATCGCCTATGGCGCACGGCTCCCGACGTGGGAAGAGTGGCTCAGCGCAGCACAGCTGGGTAACCCGAACGCCCGTTTCCCTTGGCCAGACGAAGCAGCCGGCGAGAGATGGGTAAACTCATTTTGTAGGTCTAAGGAATGCCCAGACTCGGAGCTCTGGAGCTCGCGCCTCGATTTTGTGCTCTGGCGGGAAAGACGTCGACATTGGCATCTGGTGGAGAGCGATCTGGACCCGTTCCCGCCCCAACTCGCCGAGACGAACAGAGCGCTTACGATCCTTCATCAAGTGGGCAACGTGAGGGAGCTCGTGAGGTATCAAGACGAGTACCGCGCGGTTGGCGGCAGCTTCGACACGCCGTACGAGCAGTGTGACCTGCGCGAGACACCTCGCGACGCCATCCGCTTCGCCGACACGGGTTTTAGGGTTGTGATAGATCTCGACCAAGCTTCAGCGTCCTTTATCGACGCCGCAAGGTAGTCGACCGGCACCTCATGGCGCGACGACCGACTCAAGACGCGACGACGAAAAGAATGTAGCTGTGCAGGAAGTCGTCCGGAAAGATGGAGGCTATGTGCAAAGGCTTCTATCTCTTCTCTCTCATGGTGATCCTGCTAGGGGCTTCGTGCGCGCAGCGACAGCACGCAGATCAAGAGACACCATTGCCTTTCGTCGTCTATGTTGGTGACGTGACATGGGTCGCAGCCGGCGACGCTGATGCCAGCGTTTCCGAAGCAACCGATGCAGCCGCGGCAGTGACGCCTGCAGATTTCGGCAACCAGGCTGGCTTCAGACAAAGGCTAGCGATTGCACTCGACCGTGCTGAGATTTTCACCTCGGTGACGACAACCGATGATCCACCAGCCGATCTTCGGGTCGACTTTGAGATCAGCGGCCGCGACTTTGGCCCAAGTCGCCCGCAGTTCGGTTCGGCGGTGTTCTCGACGATCGTTTGGCTGACTGCGGGCCATCTATCCTGGCTCATCGCCGACCGCGAGTTCCCTGAATCAAACGTCATCTTGACTATGCGCATCGGTCAATCGACGACGGGACTCGAGACGGCTGAGAGCGAGCAGCGAAAAAACCTCTTCCACGAAGACCTGCTTGTGAAAGGTCTCGATCTCAACCTTCTGGAGCGGTCAGGAATGAAAGGTTGGCTTCTGAATACTCTGCTGCCGCCATGGTGGGGATCAGGCGATCCGAAGCGTGCAGGCATTAGCCTCGGGCGCAAGGCAGTCGACTTCTTCGCCACGGAAGCTCCACCAAGGATTCTCGGCAAGCTGCCGGCGCTACACCACCGTGAGCTTCACAGCTTTCTTGGCTACGACGCAGAAGGCGACGAACTTCTCATCGTCTCGCGCGACCGTGTCCGAAAGCTGGTTCTCGATGCGGCTGGCCACGAGGTCGTCTCCCTACCCCCCGAAGACGTCGAGCTTTTCGAGATCCACGACGCCGCGACTCAGGAGATGAGGCTCTTCTTTTCGCAGCGTGGACTCAGCGTCGGCGCTGGCGACTTCGATCGCTACTACAGGATTCCGCTGCCGCGCGACTTCGCTGGCTTCATCCGTATCCACGCCACGCTCGAAGAAACCACGGGGCGATGGACGATCTTTCGGGAGCCTGGACGCGTGGCGGCGTACGCCGATCGCGCCATGCCACCGCCATCCTTCGTCAGTCAATGACGTTCATCGCCGCGGGCGTCGATCTCGGCGTCGGTCGCACGTTCGACAGAGCGCTGCGCGGCGTCGCGACGCGGCCCGGGAACACTCCGGAAAAAATTAGGCACAGGCTCGTAGTGGGCGCGACACGCGTCTTCGGTGCCGAGGTTTCTGCCGCAGACGATGCAGTAACGCGTCATGCTCATTTCGCGCTCGCTTTCACCGGCGGCCGGCAGCCCACCGCCAGATCGCGTCCCGTCTCGACTCACGATCTCTCCTTCCGCTCGACTCACCGCTGCAACCGACCATCAGCAAGTCCGGCCTTCACTAACTCGAAGGACACGGCCATCTGTTGCTGCGGTCACGGTCCTTCGTCAACCAACTCACACAGCTTCGTCCACGCCCGGGAAAAAGACCTCTGCACCGCCTGCGGTGTCTTCCCGTAGCGCTCAGCGATTTCCTCAAAGCTGAGCCCTTCCATCTTTCGCAAGCGAATGATCTCTGCTTCGCTCTCTTTGAGTCGCTTCAGTAGCGAAGCGACCGCGTCGGTCCCCTGCAACATGCTCTCGGCACGTCGCTCCCGTCCTTGCACTTGGGAAAGCCGCGGACCGGCTTGCTGCGATCCGCCGACGAGGTGAACCGCGCCCACCGAACGCCGCTTGGATTGATCGAGCATGAGGTTTTTCGCGATCGTGAACACCCACGCGAAGAATGCCTGCTCGCTCCGTGGCTCAAAAAGATCGAGAGCGGCCATAGCTCGAACGAATGACTCATGTAGAACATCCTCGGCGTCGACGCGCGAACGCAGGCGCGACTGCAATCGCCGTTCGATCCGCGACAGCAGCGCCTCACGCACAAGTGGGTAGAGCTCCTCTTGCGCCTCTCGAGATCGTGCACCACTCCGGATCTCTTCGACTAGGTCCAAAACGCTCATATGCTCAGAGTAACCCAGGGTTAGCACCACCGACAAGCAATAGAGGCGCCACACAGCGAGCGACATCGCGAACGATCGATGGGATCACTCGGGCGAACACTCAGCTGATGCGAGACGAACATCCGGCGCAGATCGTCGATTCAAAACGGCGACCGTGCTACCGGCGAGAATCCTCACACCGGACTCGATGCGCTCGCGATGCGCGGACGCTATCATCGTCAGGCGAGGAGTTGTCGTTGGCAGGGTTTGACTCACAGGTGTCACGCGACTCGCGTCGCTCGTAGCTCCCGCCACCGCGGCGGCCCCACTACGTCGACGGATTGGGTCCGATCCCGGGAAGGAAGAATGGCTGCGCGGATTTTCGCATCCGTGGGAGTGATCACACTTCTATGTTTCAGCGGCTGCTATGGTGTCACGATCGGTGCCGTGCTCGGCATCCTCGCGGCAACCGACGATGGCAGCAGTTCGCCGCAGTCGCCTCCCGTGATTACGAATCTGTCGCTCGAGCCAGGTTGCCTCGGACGACCGGTCGACCTTGAACGCGTCGTGATTCGCTATTGTGTGATCGCGTCGAGCGATGAGCCAACCGAGGTCGAACTCAACTTTCGTGCAGAACGTGTCGGCTCGCCCACCTCCGACGTCATCGAAGGATTCATCGACTCGTCAGAGGCGACGTTTGGTGGCTGCCCGGATGGTACGCAGCACACGGTCATTTGGAACGCAGCCGCCGACGGATTCGTCGGGCTTCATCGTGTGACGCTGACGGCAACCCCGTTCTCTGACGGTGTAGCGGGCATCTCGGCGATCATCCTCGAGTCTCTCGTTGGCAACGATCCTCCGGAAGTTCGCAACGTCCGTATCGTCGGTGGAGAGACGCAAGAACAGGCAGTGGTCATTCGGTTTGAGATCGATGACAGCAGCGACGACGAGGTGACACTCATCCGCTTTTCCGTGTCTACAGACAACGGAGCGACGTTCCTCGAACCTTCCGAGGTTGAGGACGATCTCCTCGCTGGCTCGACGTCGGGTGTCTTGCCGGGCGCTCATGACCTCACGTGGAACTCCGAGCCGACGCTCGGAAAGACCGATCTGACAGAGGTTGTCGTCGGTATCGCAGCCGAAGATTGCACTGGGTCTGTGGGAGACGTGGCGCTGTCCGCGCCGTTTCGTGTCGACAACGACAGTGTGCCCGTTGCGACGATTGGCAGCGGCTCCTTCGTGCTCAATCCCGATGTTCGCGGCGGCATCCCAGTCCCGTTCGAAATCGAAGACGCCGACGACGACCGCGACGCTGTCCGCGTCGTTTTTCAGTGGCGGCGTGAAGACCAGAGCGACTTCCCAGAGCTGCCGACCCAGCGCGCGGAGCTCGAGACACGCCTCGAAGATGCTGTCGAACGGCGCCGCTTGCAGATCGCTTCGGAAAGACCGATCGTTCTTTCCGGGGAGGCGATTCCTCTCAGCGCCGAGGAGGATCCTGAACGTCTCCAGCTCCGGCTGCCCGAGCTGACCTCGACAGCTTCGCAGCTTCTCTCTCACACGTTCGCGGAAGTCGAGATTGCCCTGATTCGCGACCTGGAGACGATCCGAGAGATTCCGTCTCTGACGCCGCTAAGCGAACCGGTTGCAGCACTGGCCTTGGGAGAATGCCCCACGGGCCTCGTGATCGACCACCCCAATCCAGGGCGATGGCGCCTCCAACGGCTCGAGTTCGGCGGCGATTCGCCCGCCGTCGTCGTTGCCTCGGATTTCGGACAGGCAACCTCGTTCGCGCTCGATGCCGAGCGCAGCGAGGCACTGGTTGGCGTGACAGCGAACAATCTTTGGTGGATCGTTCGCGTTCAACTCGCAAGCGGCAAAAGGATCTTCTATCGGCCGACGTCAGGTGCAGATGTCTCCGGCGAGATGCACGCGCTTGAGTGGTTCGGGACCGACACCGCAATCGCGACCGTCGGCAACTCGCTCGTTCAGCTCGTCTTTGATACGTCCGACAGTGGCGACGGAGAGGCGGGCGGCACGACTGAGGTGAGAGACGTCCTGGTGGTGCCGCGGCTCCGCAATCTCAAGTCTCCTCGAGGCCTCGCGATCGACCCTCTGCGCCCGCACCACGTCTACGTCGCCGAAAAAGAGTGGCGCCGCGACGATGGTAGTGGGCAAGTCGGTCGCATCGCGCGCGTCGACATCCGCCGACGTGCGGTAACCTCGGTCAACGCCGGCGGACGACTCCTGCCTCGACCGAGCTCGATCGCGCTCGAAGGTAACGGCGCTCGTCTGCTCGTCGTGACGGACGCCGATGCGGACGATGCTCTCGAACTCTGCGCGGTCGAGCTCGCCAGCGACCGCGCGACGAGCTTTGAGATCTTCTCCGGGCTGCCCGCAAAGACGCGCGTCACGACGGGTCCGGCCGACCTACGACTTCTGACGACGCCTGAGTCCACTCAGTTGCTCGCGAGCGGCGGAATCGGTCAAAGGCGTCGCATCACGAACTTCGACGGCGCGACTCAAATCGTCACACTGGATCGACCGGTACCGACACTCTTTCAGCCAACACCTACCGGCGTGCCGCTGGGGAGGTGGCAGATCGAGCTCAGATCCGAACTCGTTCGGCCTGCCCCTCTCGCCTTTGGCGTGTTCGTCTGGGATAGCTCCGACGTCGCCGGTGGCGGTGAGGTACTGATCCGCGCCACACCATACGATCGCGAACGCGGTCGCTCCGGAGAATCCGACGTGCCGCGGGGCGTCGCTCCCGCGCTTGACGTCTTGCCGCAGAGATTCTCGAGTTTAACACCGTCGAAGGTCGCTCTCGCCGACGTCGACGGTGACGGCGACACCGACATCGTCGCCGCCAACGAATCCACTCGAGATCTCGCAATCTACCTCCAGTCAAGCCCACGTCGCTATGGACTCGCCGGCGGTTCGGACTGCGATCGCGAGCCCGACATGACGCTCGGCGGCTGCCAACGATCAGAGACCTGCCCGGACGCGTGCGACGCCATCGACGAGCCCAGCTCTCTGGTCGCTCATGATCTCGACGACAACGGCCATGTTGACTTGATCGTCTCGGACCGCTCGTCCCACCAAATCTCGATCTTCTTCCAGGACGCTGACGGAGAGATTGGCACGCCACGAACGTGCGGCGATCCGGGTCCGCAGCTCCGCCTCGGAAGCGCTGCCTCCACCAACGGACCGGAGTTCGTCACCGCTGGAGATCTCAACGGTGACGGGCACCTCGACGTCATCGTCGCCAGCACAGACTTCAACGCCGTCGCCATTTTCTTGCAGCACGGCCCGCGTGATTTCGGGCGCCCGGCCTCAGTGGGAGGAAACAACCAGCCGGACCTCGTGATCGACGAAGCCGTGCTGGATTCTGGCCTTCTCCGCGCGCCGGTGGCGCTGACGATCACGGACTTGGACGACAACGGGCTGCTAGACATCGCAACGGCAAACGAAGATAGCGACAACGTCGCGCTATTTTTTCAGGAACGCTCGGCTGTCGATGGGTCACTGCGTTTCTCCGGTCGAGAGCTCGCGACTCCTGAACTGGTAGGCCCGGTCTTCGTGGTCAGCGCAGATTTCAACGGCGATGGTCGAATCGACTTGGCGACAGCAAACGGGCGCAGCGAAAACATCGGAATCTTCCTCCAATCTGACACCGGTGTATTCGGCCGCCCAGTCGGAGAAACCACGAGACCTGATCTCGTCTTCGACGCCACTGGCGGCCAAGAAGTGAGGCCGTCAATGCTCGCGGCGAGTGACATAGATCTCGACGGCGGAATCGATCTGGTTGTCGGTCTGGTCGGCGGTCGACTGTCTGTTTTTTCTCAGGAAGATCTCACAACAGCCTTATCGATACCGGCATTCGAAGTCTCGCCGCGCATCATTTTAGGGCAGTCAGAAATCGGCGCACGCGCAACGGCAGCGCTCTCCGACATCGACGGAGATGGATTGCCTGACATAGCAGCCA
Organism: Planctomycetota bacterium; assembly: GCA_965223265.1. Lineage (GTDB taxonomy): Bacteria > Planctomycetota > UBA8108 > UBA8108 > SXIK01. The sequence continues at coordinate 8,934,572 of OZ244999.1, read as the reverse complement.
CGACTTTCCGTGGTGTAGAGGTTTATCACCAAACCAGTCGACGCTCAACCGGGACACCTGCCTGCGACGGCGACCTTGGCGCGCCTCTGGATGACACGAAAATCGGCAGTGTTCCGACTGTAGGAGAGCCCGAGTCGTTTGCCGTCGCTGATCTGGATGCCGACGGCGACCTCGACGTTGTCGTCGCAGCGAACGCGTTCGCTGGCGCCTCGCTCTTCTTGCAGGCCAGCCCCGGAGAATTCTTGCAGCGAGACGCGTTGCCTGAAGGTAGCGGAGTCGAATCGCCGTTCCAACCACCGGTTGCTGGTCGTGCGGTGATCGCCCACGACGTTGACGCGAACGGCAGGATCGATCTGATTCTTGCTGACAGCGCCCGCGATGAGCTCAGTGTGTTATTTCAGGAGTCTGCGACCGTCGGCGATCTAGGCGCACTCCAGCGGCACGCCCTCGCGGGGGTCGAGCACGCGACCAGTCTTGCGGTTGGTGATCTCAATCGCGACAACCTCGCCGACGTCTTCGCCGCATCACCCACCGCTGATGAGGTGGCGATCTTTGTGCAGACGGCACCACGAGTCTTCGCGCCGGCGGAGTTTTACAACGCCGGCGATGTGACGGACGGCATTGTGGACCTTGAGACGGCCGACGTAAATCGCGACGGTCGACTCGACGTCGTCGTCGTGAGTTTCTCTGGTGATCATGTCGCTGTTCTTCTGGGAGAAACGCCGGATGCGTCGAGTCGATTCACTCCGATCCTCATTCAAGACAGCGCCGCCACACAGCGTCCAACGTCGGTGTCAGTGGCTGACCTCGATCTCGACGGTCGGCCCGACATCGCCGTGGCCAGCCGCGACGAAGGCACCCTGGCGGTCTTCTCCCAGCGCGACACGGCAACCTTTGAACGATCGTTTTTCACCGAACTCTCTGGCGTCGGCCCGGTAAAAGTCGTCGCGCGTGATCTCGATCTCGACGGCCAACCCGATCTAACCACGGCGAACGTCTTTGTGCCGGCAAACAATCTGACGGTCTTCTTGGGACGCCGACCGGGTAGGTTCCCGCGCCGCGCCGACTTGAGTGTCGGCGGTGGTGAGGCCGTCGGTGGCGGCCCCCGCGGGCTCGAAATCCTCGACCTTGACGGCGACGGGGACCGCGATATCATCGGGCTCTACACCCGCCGCGGCGAAATTCAAGTCTTCTACGGTGCGCGATAGACGACACCGAACCTGAAGGCTTGGGCACGTGACAGGTTACGGCGTCCCTGGGGACCCTATGGCACGGCGGGAAGCGCGAGCGTTGCCGTGCCTCCTGTGGAGGCGTCGAGCCAACGGCGCCACGGTCCGATCACTTCCCGCGGTCCGATGACCTCCCGTGACTCACCTCGAATCTCGAGCACGCGGCCGCGCCGCGGCGACGTCAAACCGGGCGGGACGACGTAGATTTGATACTCGCCCGCAGGCAAGAACCGCACGTCGATTTCGCCGTCGGTGTTTGAGACGCCGAGACTCAGCGCGACTGTTGGTGCCGAAGCGAACGGAAATCCGATCGCAACTTCGAGCCCAGCGGCAGCGACGTCATCTTGCGTCCGCAAACGAAGCGGTGCCGGCTGGACCGGTAGCGACTCGACGAAGACATCGACCTTGCCGGGTCCCATTCCAGGATCGAGCTCGACACTCTGCCAGCAATACGAGTGCGGCATGAGGAGACCGACGACACGGCTCGCCGCGGGTAGCGACACGATTTGGTCGGCGAAGAAGCGAGGGCGCTGGACACCCGAACCGATCACGCCTTGGTAGACGTCGCCGCCCTCACCGACAAGGACGGTCGGACAGAACGCCTTGACCGGCAAATCTTGTGAGTCGCGCAGTTGCAGGGCGACGTCCACGTTTTGCTTTCCCTTCGTCACGACGACGACGGTCGGCTCACCGGTGTTTACCTTCATTTCGATCGGAATGGCGTTCTCTAGCGGCGACTCGACCATGGTGACGTGGTCGACGGCGAGGATTTCGTCGGGCGCGAACGTCGCCAAGAACACCACGTCGCGTCGCCGTTCACTCAGGGTCTCGCCGACCGATGCCGAAGCGTCAGCAGGGACGAGGGGTGGCGGGTGCTTGTTGAGATCTGGGACACCCGTGAATCGAAAGCGCCCCTCACTATCTGTTCGCGTGCGACCAACAATACACTCGAGGCCGTCCGTCCAGACATCCCCGAGATGGAGCTGCACGCCGCTGACCGGAGCTCCGGTCGGTGAGAGGACGCGCCCAAAGAACTCGCCGCCTTCGACAAGGTCAATCTCGTGATGGTTCGCCGACATATCGAGCGGCAGAAGAGCGTTTAGGTAGCCGGGATGAAACACAAAAAGAAAAAGCTCAATCTGCGATTCAGAAGCGATCGGCCCAAGCTCGAACGTCCCTTCCCCGTCGATCCGTGCTCGCTCGAGTGGCATGAGCCGCGCTCGACCGCGCCGTCGTTTCGGTAGACCGGCGGTGCGCAGCCGAGACGCCATCGGGACGGCGGCGACGTTGCCGTCACCTTTCGGTTCCGGCCGCATGACGAAGACATAACCACGTGTGGCCGGATCTCCGTCCGGACGACGGACGATGCCAGTCACTACTACGCCGCGGCGGACGCGAAACAACCACACTCCAGCCGCAGAACCCAAAGCCTCGTGAGGCGGCCTGCCGCGATGCACAGTGACAGGGAATTCATCATGGGAAAGCTTGGCGACGATCTCGACTTCCGGAGCAAGCCGTCCCATGTCGAAACGACCATCGCGACCGCTCGTCAAGATCACCGGCGCTCGGTGAAGCTCCGACTCGAGCTGTACGCGACACCCGCCAACCGGTTGATCACGCTCGTCCAGCACCATCCCGGTCGCGCTCTTTCCCACGCGCAGCTGCAACACCGTTGTCGGAGGCGTCGCGACGACGGAAAGATCAGCGAAACCCGGCGCTTGCGTGCGAATCATCGTGCGTTCGTAGCGGTGCGTATAGGCGACAATACCGTCGCGGCTCGTCGCGGCGAAGAGCGTCGGTGTTGATCCGATGCCGCGAATATCGGCATCGAAACGAACGTCGACATTTGCGAGAGGGCGTCCGTCGGCAGCCCGGATGCTCACCTGAGCATCGAACTCGGGAGTGAGCGAGATCACGTGAGGCTGCAGGTTCTCATCGCGCGTTCCCGCAGCTTCTTGCATCTCAACATAGCCTTCAGCAAGGACCAAAAGACCATCCCTGCGGAGCACTTCCGCGGCAACCGCGACCTCTCCGTTCTCATCCGCGACCCCGAGCGGAGTCGAGCGCTCTTCAGTGCGATGCACCCGATAGACCTTTGCTCCGGCGACGGGGTCGCCGTCGCGTTCGTCGATGATGCGGACGCCGGGGCTCGATCGAGGAAGTGTTTCGGTGCCAGGCGTAGATCGCGAGGAGTCGGGTAGTCCAGCAAGGCTTCGGTCAACTTTCTCAAGGCGCTGCGCATCCGCTTCGATGGTGGCAAACGGCTGGGAAGCAGCGCGCTGGGAAGGCGAACGCTCGAACTGTAGCACCGCGAAAAAGAGCGCGATGATCGCCAGGCTCGCGGCGGCGCTACGAACGAACATCGACGGAGACCTGGCCTCCGAGGTCGACGCAGCCACGCCGCCCGCCTCAACCTTGGTGCTCTCGCCACGGACGTCGTCCGGCACGACATGACTCTTGCTGTAAGCAGTCGCTGCACCCGCCACGCCTTCGATCCACGTCAAATTGCCGGCGAATACCAAACCGAAAAGCGCGTTCCGCATCCTGGAGCGATCGCCATAGTCGTCCTCGAGACGACTGCGGAGTCTTTCGAGCCCTCGCGCCAGGCGAGTCCGCACCGTCGAGCTGCTAACGTTCAGCGTCGTGGCGACATCGACGAGGCGCAGTCCTTGATAGAAGTGAAGGTAAACAACGCTTCGATAGGGCTCGTCGAGCGCTGCGACTGCGTCGGTCAAGCGGCGCTGCGTCTCCAGATTCTGCGCGATCTGATCAACGGACGGAGCCTGACCGTTCGCCTTCACGACTCGCTTCTCAATCTCCGCGCGCCTCTTCGTGCGTCGATTCACGCGACCCGCCATCGTCCGTACGACCCGCGCCAACCAGGCCTGCAGCGCGGCGGACTTGGCGGGCGGCTGACGAATCGCCGCAATCCACACCTCCTGAACGACGTCGTCGGTGAAACTCTCGTCGTACAGCATCCGCCGTGCGAGCTGGCGGACCCAGTTCTCGTTGGCGAGCAGATTGCGAAGTTTTTCGGGATCGGTCATCGGCTCGTCCGCTGGCTCAACAGTCGCTCCGCTCGCAGCTGAGGAGACTGTCCACCGTCCCATCGAGCTCACACGTCTCACCGATGGGACCTGCGCCGCGAAACAGCGCGTTAATCAGAGCGATGGGATCGCTGACACTCAGGCGGCCGTCGTCGTCCACATCGGCGGCATCCTGGCACCGCACACCAGGCTGTGACGAGAAGAGATCTCGAAGGGTCCGCACGGCGTCACCGAGGCCGACGTGGCCATCGCCGTCAACGTCACCACGTCGGAACGGCTTTGCCTCAGAGACGAATGCCGCCACACAGCGTTTCGGTGCGCGTGAAACGAGATCACTCAGACGCAACAACGCACCCGCTTCGTAGTCGTCCGTGTCGCTCTGGACGAAAACGCACGTCGATTGCTGTTCCTTCCCGGTGACTTCGTACTCGAAAACGAGCCAATCCTCACCGTACTCTGCACTCGAATACGGCACGGAGAGCGCCATCACCGAAAACATGCCAGCGCCGTTAGGGTAGATGATGACGTCGCATGCTGGAGGTTCGCCGTGGTCGGCTATGTGCCGTGCAAGGCCGTCTCCGAACGACCACGATCGCAGCGCCAGGATTCCCGGGTCACCTTCCATACGGATGCCGAGGACGCGGACCGGCTCGCTCGTCTCGACTCGCACGGGACAACGCACGGACGTGCCGACTTCGGCATGGATCGGATCGAGCTTGACGCATGCAGGATCAGGTTCAACGGTAATCGATCGGCACGGCGCCGGAGCTAGCGGCGACGCTCCGATCAAACCGGCTGCGAACGCGAAAGTTCCGACGAGTGCTCGCAAACAAGACAGCCCCGGTACCAATCGACCGTGATGGGCGCCGGAGCTCGGCTCGGTAGAACGGCTTCCCGCGGTGCGAGCTGAATTCAGTTGCTGCAACATGATAGTCGTTCTCGGAGTCTGTTCCATGAAACGGAAGCAGCCCCCGAGAGAGATCTCGGGGGCTCACAAGGTACGCAGGCTCTCGATCTAGAGACGGCAACCTAAGAGGTCGGCCGTCGGGTCGGAGCCAGGAGCATCAAGCGGCGGCGGCAGACTCGGCCCACCGACGAACAGATGGTTGAGCACCGCGAGCGCGTCGCTGATGTCGACTTCACCGTCGTCGTTGCCGTCTGCAGAATCTGGACAGTTCGTCAGCCCCTCGCCGACGAACAGTTGCTGCAGAATGGCGATAGCGTCCGAGAGATCAAGAACAAGATCGAGGTTCGCGTCGCCGCGCAGGAACTTGTCATGAGCTCCCGCGGTGCGGAGAAGCGCTGCGAGCACGTTGCTCTCCGCGTCATCCTCGCAGCCAGAGCGACAGTTTTCGAAGTCGACGACCAAGCCCACGACACAGTTGATGTCGAGCTGACCGTCAGGGCCGAGGCATCCCGCGATCCCTTCCAACAGTTCAGCGTCACACTCGAACGCGCAGCCGCTCTGAGGCGGTCCCGGCAAATCAGGATCGTCCGGGACTTCGATACCGCAGGTCGCCAGACAGATGAGATAGGCGTTGTCGGCTGCCGCGAAACAGGCGTCGTCGGGCGCACCGTCCTCGTCGTTGATGCAGGCGGTCAACGCCTTCTCGAACGCCTCGTCGCATCCCTCGACGCAAGGCACGTCCGGAATCTCTGGTGGCTCCGGAATGTCGACCCCACAGTCGCCGAGGCAGGCGAGATACTCAAGCTCGACCCCCGTGAGGCATTCCGAAGCAACCTCTGGGTCGTCGAGCTCGTGACAGCGGTAGACGCCCTCTTCGTAGCGGCGATCGCAGTCGCTCAAACAGGGATCGAGAGGAGGCACGTCTGGCACGTCGACGCCGCAAGCGCGAATGCACGCTTCGTACTGCTCATGCGCTGCCTGATAGCACTCGTCGCTGTCGCAGTCGCTCAGCGCCGCCTGAAAGGCAAGGTCGCAACTGGTCAAACAGCGCGCGTCGTCCGGCACGTTCGGGTCGCAGTCGAGGAGGCAGACCTCCATCTCCAAATGCGCCAGGTGCTCGCACTCTGGATCCTGCGCGTCGCCCGACAAACAACCTTCAAGGTTGCCGGTGAACGCAAGCTCACAGCTGCGAAAGCAGAGCTCCTCCTCTCCGACGCCGCATTCTCTCATGCAGGAGATTGCCGCTTCTTCGACTTCAGCGCGGCAGGCCTCGCGCGCCGCAGGATCGTCGAGCTGGTGACACTCGGTGAACCCGTCCGAGTACGTACGTTCGCAGCCACGGACGCAGCGCGCCTCTTCGGGCAGGCATAGATCGATACAACTGTTGTAAGCGTCGAACGCGGCCTGTTGGCATTCCCCGTCGACATCTCCATCGACGATCTCACCATTCGGATCGATGGGGCCGTCGGCCTCTTCAACGCAAGCCTCCAGAGCCGCTTGCAGAGCAATGTCGCAATCGCGGAAACAGCGCCCCTCTTCCGGACCGCACTCAACCATGCAAGACTCGAGCTCTTCGTGCACCCGCTGCTCGCACTCGTGGACTTCCTCGTCGTTTCCGAGTTCATGGCAGGCCACGATCTCGGCGTCGAACGCGAGGTGGCACTCTTCACACGGATCCTCCGGGTCGCCGCCACACGCCTGAACGCAGCCGGCAAAGTCCGATTCAGCGGTGGCCTGGCACTCGGCTGCCTCGTCCGGCGCCTCCAGCGTCGCACAGCGTTCGAGCCTCAACTCGAGCTGCGCTGCGCACTGCACATCGCACGGTGGGTCCACGATCTCATCGCAAGCTTCGATGCATTCGTAATGCGCCTGCTCCACTTCACGGAAACAGACGTCGAAGTCGGGCACCTGTCCGGTTTCGTCAGGCTGGGAGCAGCGCTCGATCCCCGCCTGGAACGCCATGTCGCACTCCACGAAACAGTCGTCGGCCGCCATGGCTCCACCCAGCTGCACCAGCACCACCACGGCCGTGATCCCTAACCTGATCCTTGACATACATCCTCCGGGTGTTGGTTCCGGGCTGCGTCTTTGGCCCGGTGTGTTTTTCTTTCACCCCTAAAGAGCCCCGAGAGGTCGAAAACGTCTCAGAAAAAATGCGCGATCGCGAGCGACCCGAATCCCAGCGAATTGGCTAAAGGGTCCACTGGCGAAGCAAAAGAATGGCGACCGCGCCGCTACGCGTGAGACTCCAACGCGAGGTCTTCTACGAAACCTCTTAGCCAGCTCCGCCATCAGAAGTCAACGCAGCCGACACAATCGGGCGCGAAGTAGCAAAACCGGACCGGACGACCGAGGATCAAGCAGACCTCGCAGCAGCCGGGGAACTCGACGTTGAGAGAGCGGTCGTTGTTGGTCTCCGCAACGCAGGTATCCGGGTCTATCGTACACTCGAACAGGTCGTTCGTCGTGTCCTCTGCGACTTCTGAATCGACATCGACCACGGCACGAAAGGACTGCGTCTGCCCAATCTTGGAGTCAGTAAAGTGGACAGTCTCTGAAACCACGATCGGCTGGTTCGCAAACACGGTCTGCGTGACGCGCGTCGAAAAAACCGTGCTTGAACCGCTGACGACGTCGACGTTGAAATCCTCAAAGATGCCGATCTGACCAATGTTGTTGATTTCGATGCGAAAGGTGGCGTCAAGCCCTCCGCTGAACGGAAAGCTCCAGCTGCTGATCGTAAAACTGCTCACTACGAGGTCGCGCGGTTGCACCTGGAATTGGTCGATCTCCAGCACCACCATCGACTGACTCACCCCCCCCGGGCCGACGATGTTTTGTAGAACGCCTTTCACTCGTTTGTCGACCGAATCGCTGTCGTCTCCAATGACGATGTCCAAGAAGCGTTGTCGGTCGTCCTCGTCGTGGACCGACGACAGGCCGTCCGCCGTGTCCCGGAGGTAGTCGACGCTCACAGCCGCAAGTTTGATCACCTCACCGCGCACCACGACATCAAAAGCGTCCAGGTCTTCACACGGCTCCTGCGGGCACTCATTCTTGTTGTCAAACACGATGAATATGCCGTCAGGAGACGGGGCGTCGCAGGAAGAAGCCTCGCACGTCAACTCGTCGATCGTCACGTCGCCGCCACAGAACCCATAGGGAGAAGGCGCCGGTAATCCAGCAACGAACTGCTGCACGAGCACGAACACCGGGTCCGAGATATCGATCGCGCCGTCATCGTTGGCATCGCCGCTCTTTTCGCAGTTTGGTGGCGACTCGGCCAGAAACAGGTGATTCAAAAGCGCGATCGCATCACTCACGTCGACCGCCACGTCGTCGTTGGCGTCACCTCGCATCAGAAAAACCGGGGGCTGACCGGGTTCCTGAAAGACGCCGCCGCGGATCTGCGGAGAAGTCATGAAAACGACCACGAAAGCCAGCAGAACTGCGAACGCAGTCGACAGCGGAGAGAAAATCACCACGCTCTGTTCAGGTTTCATGATGGATTTCCGGGTTCGAGATGGAGCCAGAATCGGAGACGTTCCAGTCTAACCGATCGATCACGAGCCGCAGCAGAATTGATAGAGTGGATCCGGTCGCGAGCGCACCCTCGTGGGGCGGTCTCACGTTCCAACGACTGGGAGCGCCGTGAGCAGACAAAAGATCTCGGACGAAAATCCACCGCGTTAGGCCATGCGGACGCTCCGGGTGTGTGGGGCGAGTCGGTTCCGGGCGGGAGGCGTTGGCGAGTGGGCATCCGTTCCCGTGGGAGTTTGCGTGGGCGTGGACCGTGGACCGTGGACCGTGGACCGAGGGCGTGGGCGTGGATCCTCGAGCGCCTGCCGCTTCTCTGCCTGATCTTCGTTGGCTTCGTTTGCTTCTGTTCAACATTCAAAAGATCAGAACAAGAGTTGAACGAAGGAAACCAAGTCAACGACGCAAGACCGTCCGCAAACGCAAGCGGTCACCGAAGCAGCTCGCGCTCCGAACGCTACCTCGACGCGCCAAGCGTCAGGATCGGCATGGACATGAGTACGGGCTCATGGCGGAAGAGCTCGAGCTGCACGAGAGCCGCCTCGACCGCACGGACGCGCTGCGGCTCAAGGCCGGCCAAAAGCGGCAGCAGCGCATCGATCAGCGTCGCCTTGCCGCTACCGCCAAGCGCTGTCGATCGAATCCACAAGGTTTCGTCGTCGTCTGGCTCAGAACCTCCTAAGCCCTCGAACAGAGTTTCCATGAAGTTCTGCGGACGGGGCACGATGCGCACGTCGTAGCGCTCGAGCTGCGCCTGCGCTGCAGCGAATTCGACGGCCGCGGCAAGTCCTCCGAGACGATCGACAAGACCGAGCTCGAGCGCTTGACGACCTGTATAGACGCGCCCACCCGCGACCTCGTCGATGGGTTTTTTCAGCCTGCCTCCACGACCAGTTCGCACACGCTCTTTGAACTTCGCATAGATGCCATCCATCCATTCTTGGACTCGATCACGCTCATCGACACGAAAGACTGCGCCCGATCGCATGATCCCGGCACGACTACCGCGCGCGTACGGTTTCCATTCGACGCCAAGACGTTTCCACATCTCGGTGGTCGCAAACTTGCCGCCGACAACACCGATGGATCCCGTCAGTGTTGACGCATCTGCAAAGATCACCTCGGCGCCACAAGCAACGTAGTAGCCGCCACTGCCTGCGATGTCTCCCATGGAGACCACGAACGGCTTCTGACTCCTGACCCTCTGCGTGGCGTCGTGAATGACCTCGCTCGCAACCGCCGAGCCCCCGGGTGAATTCACCCGTAAGACGACGGCTTTGATGCTGTCATCGGCAGCCACTTTCTCTAGCGCCTTGCTGATCGGAACGCTGTACGCACCGGTGGTACCGCCAAACGGGTCCGGCGTCGGACTACCCGGAAGAATGGGACCGTCGACGTAGACAATCGCTACGGCGTCCCGTCTCGCAGCCTTCTTCCTACCGGCGCCAAGGATTTCACCCCAAAAGCTGAAGAGCGCAAACGGCGAGGAGAAGTCGACGCTTCGCATCTTCTTCTTCCCGTACCGCTTCGCCAGACGAAAGTTGTCCGCTGAATCCTGCTTCAAATGAGTGACGAAATCGCGGCGAAACTCGACCGCGTCGATCAGCCCAAGATCCTTCGCCTGGGTGGCACTAAAAAGCCCCGAGTCGATCGCTACGCGAACTTGCTCCTCACCAAGACCGCGGGCGGCGGCGATGCCGGTGACCACACTCTCGAACCAACTATCGAGAAGCCAGTTCGTCATGCGCGCGTTGGCTGCACTCGGCTGCGTGCGCATGAACATTTCTGCGGCACTCTTGTACTCGCCGCATGTCAAAAAATCGGGCTGCACGCCGATCTTGTCGAGAAGACCGCGCACAAAAGGTTGCTCGAGATAGAACCCGGTCAAGAAAAGATAGCCATTCGGCGGCATGCTGATGCGCGAGGCAGCCGCCAGAAGAGCGTATTGCGGTAGCGTCAAAGTATCGACGTGAGCGTGGACCTCTTTGCCCGCGCTCTTGAGCGCTTCGAACGCCTCCCTGAGCTCTTCGATCTGACCGAGGCCGAGTTGCGGATTCTCAAGCAAGACGACGACGCGGCGGACGCGGTCGTCCGTTTGGGCCTTCTTGAGACGTTCAACGAGCCCCTTGAGCGATTCGGGTTGAGCACCGTGGAATGGGAATCCCAAATCGCTCGGCGGCGTCTCGGCGATCGGTCCGGAGAGTGAGAACACCGGGACCACGGAAGGCTTGGAAACTTCGGGCGTTTCGGCCCCGTCGGCCGGCGCCGGCTTGACTGCTGTGTTCGGTGCATCGTCCGCAACGGTCGCGGCTGATTCGAAAACGAACACAAGAGCGATCAAGCAACTGAGGGCGACAAGCGATCGCGTCATGACGTGACCTCCAGGGCACTGCCTCGGTGGCGCTCACAGAAAGCGCGGTAGTTCGTTTGGAACGCAGGCTCAATCCCAACGCCGGCAACGAAAGCTCACAAAGACGGCAGCTTCCACGACGCGCGGAGCGACATCTCACGATCTTTCGCACCCGTTGGGTTATCCTTACATTCTACCCGCTCTGCAGCCGGTTGCAGCGGGATCCACGCGCAGCCCAAAAAAGAAGCGGACGGCATACAGAGTTGCCGCCACCTTGTGCGCAGGACCTGCCGGTCAGAAGCGCCGCATCCGCAGCGGTGAGCTCAGGATGCCGAGATGAGCCTGGTGCTCGACCTGGTGGAGGACCCAACGCCGAAGGAGCTCGTAACCAGGGTCGTCCGGACCGTAACGGCGCCCGCCCTGGTGCCCATCTTCCTTGCCCGTCTGGATGTTGAGCGGTTTGCGAAGAATCTTGCTCGCCTCGAATTGACGGTAGTCAATCCGCGCCTGCAGCGTGCGATAGTTTTCTAGCAACTGGTCGACCGGCAGATAGCCGACGTCGTCCGGTTCATGCAAGAACATCGGTGTACGCTCTTTCTTGCCATGACACGCTATGCAACTGCGGCTATCGGTGCGGAGCACGCGGTACATCTCGGGCGCGACGTAGTCGCGGAAGTAGACGAAGTCTTCCACGAACTCTGGCGGCATCGCTGGTTCACCGTCCGAATCGGCAGGCATCCGCCTGGGGCTCTCGGCCTTCACCGCCCCGCGCAATCGTTCCATGAACTGGCCGCGGCTATTCGACAGGGCCTTCTTGGCCGTCTCGACGATCTCTTGATCCTTCTCGCGCGACACCAGCGCTTCAAGCGCCGTAAGAATCTCAGGGTTACGGCGCAGTGCCGAACCATTCGCGAGCGCCACCGCAGTCTTACGATTCCTCGCCTCCGCCTCGGGAGTGAGTTGCGTCAAAAAGAGACTCACGGCCCGCGTTCTCAGCTCCTCGTGAGGATCAAGCGGCGGCAAGACCTCCGGATCAATGACGACATTCGGCAGATCGCGCTTGTAGCCAAGAATCCAGGCGACGCTGCGGAGCCAGAACTGAGCCTCTGCGTCATTCCCAAAGCTCTGCGGAAACGCCTCCGTCATGGTGTCGAAGTGGAGATCGATGTTCTCAGCGATGGCTGCGCCGAGCCGACTCGCGAGATACCAGTGTGACTCCTCAGCTTGCTCCTTCTCCGCACGGGTTGCCGCATCCTCGACAGCTTCGATCTCCGCCCGCGATGGGTAGCCGTCGAAAGCGGGAATCAAGTACTCGAGAATGCTCTCACGCTGCTCTCGCGACTCTGGGATCAGCCAGCGCACGCGGCCGAACATTTTCAGAATCGGCTCGGAAAGCTGCGGTCGGCGGTCTGGCTCGCGAGCGCCACGCTGAAGCTGTGCGTACATAGGCTCCAAACGCTCAGGTACAGCCACAAGCTGGACAAGCTTCGGATCGGAAATACTCGACGACGCTAGAGCGCGAAACTTCTCAGGCCCTTCTAGCGAATACTTGATCAACTTCTCCTGTAGAGGCTTGCGCGGAATGTTGGCCGCGCCCTCAAGAACGAGCTGAAGACGACGCTCATATTCAGCGCCCGGCGAAAGTGCCTCGACCTCCGGGAAGAAGCTGAGAATCGCGTCACTGAAGAGCTCGCTGGCGCCAGGAGTGATGTATCCCATCTGCCCGGGTCCCCCATCACCTCCACGCATGCCGTGATACGTTGCGGCAAGCGCGACCAAACGCTTCGTCATACGCGCTGCTAACTGCGCGTCGTTCTTTCGAGCCGCCGTGTAAACCTCGCGAAGCTTCTTGAGAAGATCGCCGAGCTCTGTGTACTGATGTTCCTTGCTGCCGTTGGCAACATGACCATTAGCAATCAACAGCGCGTGGCTTTGATAGCGAAGCGTGTTCTCTGCCGCGATGTTCTCTTCCGGACGCTGGAGAAGGCGCGTCCAAGCCGCATTGATTCCCGCACGAACGGGTGGATTCCAAATCCACCACTGCCACGCCGCCTTCATCGTCCACGCTCGCACACCGGGGTGCGGGTCGTCGTTCATGGAGCGATCCAGCGCCGCTACGAGTCGTTCCCACCCGACGCGACTGTGCGTCAAGACGCCATCGACTTTCATCACCAACGCGCGCAGTGCCGACTCGCGCGCGCGGTCGCCGCCAGAGGCGAGGACCGCGAAGACGTCATCCCAACCGCGATCGTCGATGAGATTCTGCCGCAGAGCCCAATGCGCCGCCTCGCGCACGGGTTTGGCGCGGTCGTCCAGCGCAGCTACGAGCGGGGCCACGCTCGCCTCGCTGGGGGACGCCCCAAGACCGATCATTGCCCAGTAGCGCACCAGCGGACTGGCGTCAGACGCAGCCTCGACCAGCAGTGGGATCATCTCGGCTGACCCGATCGTGGAGAGGTCTCGAACGCGACGCAGCGCTGCAACCAGCGGTTCGCCCTCTGCCGAAGCAAAATCTTCTGGCTTCCATGTCGGCGCGTCGGTCGGGAAGTACCGTGCCAGCGCGTGGAGAGCGTAGCTGGTGCCGACAAACCCGGTCGCCGACTCGACCTTCCACAGCCCGGTCGGCAGCTGCTGCTTGAGAAGCGCCTGGATCCCCTTCGCGACTGTCGGATCGTCCCGTTTGACGCCCGCCGCCTCGAATGCGATCAGAGCCAGAGCCGTGGGCGACGGATCGGCCTTCTTGTTCTTAACAACCCATGATCCATCTTCGCCCCGAGCTCCCGGATCGAAGCCCCACGCTCCGTCCTCGAGCTGAATCGCTCGCAGACGATCGATGTCATCTCGAACTTGCTGCGCGATGCGTGCCGCCAACTCGCGTGCCGCATCAAGTCGCTGCGTTCTCTCATCGCCCGCGACGCCATCCTTCCCGGCCACGAGAGCCACCTGATCAACATAGTCTCGCGGCACGTAGCGCTGCAGAAACTCGATGCGGTGCCCGAGATCGTCAGAGTACTTGGGATCAATCTCGAGGATCTTACGCATCTTGTCCTCGAGGGCGTGAAAGTACTTTGGCTCACTCGTCGCCCGCCACGCGCTCCACAGGATTTCTCCGGCATAGTTGAAGACGACGCCCTTGCCAACGTTGGCCCCTGGCCCCGCGGCGTTGATGCCACCCGGGTCGCTCGTCTGCAGAACGTAATTCGCAGCTCGAATCGCCTGCGAGCTCTGCAGCTTTCGCGCCGGCAGATAGCGTTCAAGGGCGACAACCGCGTGGCCGGCAACCCGGGTCCCAGCTGGCCCATCGCCGATGTCGAGCGGCCTCAAACTTGTGTTGTTCGCGGCATCGATCAGTTTGTTCGTCGGCCGCATCGACTGGTAGCACGTGTTGATGAGGTGGCGCCAGAGCTGAACGTTCTCCGGTCGATAGCCGTGCACGAATGGAATCGCCGGGCCCCACACTCCAGATTGCGTATGGCAGCTCATGCAGTTGGTGCCCAGAAGGTTGCCGCTGTCGCGAATCCGCCGCTCGACGCTGGCGCCGCGCGGTCGGTTCGTCAGCCAGGCATCGACCTGCCCAATGTGATCGTAGAGGCCGTGCCTCACGGCAACTCGCGGATCGTCAAACGGCGCCGGCTGGACGACTCGAAGCTCAAGCTCGTAGCCAGGCGCATTCGCCTCGACGCGGAGGAAGTAGGTTTCGCCTGGCTCCACCCAGCGGTTGATCGCGGTGCGGTGCTGTTCTTCCTGTTGATGGGAGCGCTCGTTCAGGTTCTTGCCGGCGTCATACTCCACGAGCGACAGAAGCTCACCCGCCGCGGCAATCCGCCGGAGCGGGGCTACCGTCTCTGCCCCCGATGCTTTCTCACCGGTTGTCCCCGGGACGCCGAGTGTGTAGCAGCGAATTCTCGCGGCGAGCTGCTGATCGGGTATCGACAGGCACACCGTGAGGAGTCGACGCTCGGAGCCTGCGAAGTCGATGCGGAACCAGTCGTCGCCACTGGCGCCGACGCGCCCGTTGTCGAAGTATTCGATGTCATCGCTCGTTCCCATGACGTGAAACGACGCAGCATCGACACCGGAGCCGAGATCGAGCGGCTGCGCTTGCTCGGGCGTGTCGTTCGGCTCGGCTTCAACGTAGAACCTGTGCTTGAGCTCGTCGGCAACCACCAGGGGCGCGACGGATGCGAAGATCTCGACCGATGACGCCTCCGGCCATTCCACCCGCTCGGGCTGCGCGGCGACGCCGGGAGCGGCGCCAGTGTCGCGCCAACGCTTGCCGCCATCCGACGGCGCGGGGCCGTCGTGAAGTTGAACGACGAGCGTATACCGCCCGCTCGTCGGCGCGCGATAAACGACGTACGTGTCGGCGTCGAGGGCGTGAAGTACTTTCGACCAGTTCGCGGTCGGCGCCGTGTAGATGTTGAACGCGTCGAGAGCGCGGCGCGGTACCGAATCTTCAGTTGCGGCCCTGGGGGCTCGCGGAATCGCCGCAGGATCATCGGCTTGTGTGAGCGTCCACGCAACCAAGAGACGCGCATTGGGTGGAAGAAGACTCGGCTTCTCGATCCCGACAGAGATCTCGACGGCATCGCCATCAGCGAGTTGGTATTCTTTGACGACGCCCTGCGTGGACGACACGGTGTAGTTTGAGTCCGCCGCAACAGCACGTGATCCGATGACAAGACACAAGCCGATCCCAAACCCTACCCATGCTACTCCGCGCGGCTGCGCTACCCGTCCCAGCACTTGAACCTCCTCCGCGATGGCGCGGACACCCAACGCCTACAAATGGGTGGGCTCTCCTGCACACGGCCGATGCCGACCGCAGTGCTTCGAGAGACCCTTCGATCACCCTCCGGGGTGAGAGATACTTTACCTGCCGGCGGCCGGCAGCGGAAGATGGTCGCAGAGTCGCGAGCCGGTGTTCGGTATTCGGTCAGCGGCCTGCCACCTCGGCTCTGCGCGTTTAGCGCCTAGACGTTGAGCCACTCGGGTAACGTGAGGTGGGGAACGGACGGAACAGAACTGGCAGCGGACCGCGTCTCACACCGACGTGGCGGTGGCCGCACGAAAGAGTCCAGCCTCGCTATCACGGCGCAGCGTCGCGAGTAACTCCTCCAGCTGACAGGTGAGGTCTTCCATCCGCTCTCGCGAACTGAGCACCGGCGTCGCTTTGCTCAAAATGTGTCGCAGGCGACGCTCGACGACGATGCGCTTGATGCCGCTGCGGAGGCGAATGAACGTCGATCCATGCTCAGGCAGATTGCTCAGCATCGGGCACTTCCACGGCTGATAGCTGAGCCCCACGGAAGCACACCAATCCTCCCATTTGAAACGGTGCACACCGTGAGTGTCCATCGCGATCCACGGGGTCCCGAGCGCATCTGCGACAATCGCTCCATGCATCGCTTCTGCAAGGAGCACCTCGCTGGCGCTGATCTGTGCCAACACGTCTTCGATCTTGTCCTGCGGGTCGATGAACTGGATGCCAAGCGCGTCGCAGATCTGCCGCCACGCTGCCTCACCCGCATCACACGAGATCACATGAGGCATGAATGAATACCTCACGGTCTTCTGCGCAGCGGGCTCGTAATGACGCCTCACGAGAATCGCTCCGTCCGCGACACCGAAGCGCGCGTCGAGGCCGAGTCGAGCTGCGGAGAGTGGCCCGCGAACGCTGCGAACATCCCAGCCCGTTCCCAGCGACGGCGGCTGCCCGCTACCGTAGCCGACACCGGTCGTGAAGATGACTTTGAGCGCTGCCTCAGAAAGATGCTCGGGGAGTTTTTCGTTGAGCAGAGTTCCGAACCCGATGAGGACGCTCGAATGAGGGGCTGCATCGGGTTCGATGATTCCCGGCAGCACACGACTCCAGAGCCATGGGTTGAGGTCGTCGCCGAAGTTGCGCAACCCACTCGGTGCGCGGTGATAATAGAGTCTCATCGCCAATAGACGTTCCGATGCCACAGAGAGACCCACAGCGTCGCTCCCCCTCTCGAAAGAGTACGATCGCTCGGATCCAGCGGCAAGTCATGCAAGCTTTCAAGTTCCGGTAGTGCTGCCCGGTAGTGCTCACCGCTAGTGCTCACCGCTAGTGCTCACCGCTAGTGCCGGAGAGGACCCAAAAAACTCGCGGCACGACAGCCGCCTTGTGTCACCTCGCTGACGAAACTTGACGTCTCCAGGCTCCCTGATCAACCGCAAGCTCGCGAAGGGGCACAAAGGCAAGGCCCTTGATCTGGTCCACTTCGGGAGAGTCTTTCGAGCCGAAGCGGCGCGCGCTATGGAGTTCCTCCCGACCGGCAGCCCATTGTTCGCGCGTTCGCCTCAAGACCGCGCCAATGCGCGACAGTACGCGAAGCGATTGACGTGTCCACATTTTCGATACGAAGCGTCGACTCGTTCGGAAGTGCACGAATGGCTCCTCTCTCTATCGTCACCGATGCAGCTTTTCCAGCGAACTCACCTCTCAAGACGTGTGAGCGCGACGATTGCTACAAACAATTCCGGCATTTTTCGTCACAGCCATGCGCCATCGATGCTTTGGAGACGAAAAACCCCGGCTCAACTCGCGGACTGGCAGGCACGCGACGGCGATCTGACGGCCTCCTGTGCAGGGTTTTCATGGTATAGTCGGTGCCGGTCGGGAACGATTTCACCGAAACGGGTCATGAGGCAACAATTCCGCGAACTTCTGGAGAAAGGCCGATGAGTACGGGACGGAGGGAACTGCGAACGGTGATGCTCGTGGCGACGATTGCGGCTGTGCTCTCGACGCACATGCTGCCGGCAGTTGTTATCACCGAGATTCACTACAACCCTGACGCCGGCAAGGACCTCGAGTTTGTCGAACTCTTCAATCCGCTCACCGTCGACATCGACCTTGGGGGTTGGAGATTCGGCAGCGGGCTGCGCTACGAATTCCCTGTCGGTTCGTTGATCCCGGCCCAAGGCTATGTCGTCGTGGCTCGCAACCGCGCCGCCGTCGCAGAGGCGTTCGGTCTCAACGTCGCGCAGGTCTTGGGGGACCACTCGTCCAGTCTCGACAACGGCGGCGAGCCTTTGGAGCTGCTCGACGCCGCAGGGCGCGTTGCCGACGAACTGCGCTACGACGACGATCCGCCGTGGCCTGCGGCGGCCGACGGAGAGGGGAGCTCCCTGCAGCGCCTATGCACGACGTTCGAGGCGCGCACTCCGGCCAACTGGACAGCCGCCGCGCCGACCCCCCTTGCCTCCACGGCGAATGTGCAGTGCCCGCCGGACCGTCTGCCGGCCCCAGCGATCGCTATCAACGAGATCCATTACCACCCACCGAACGCCAAGGACGTTGACGAGGAGTACGTTGAACTCATCAACAACACGAGCGCGGCTGTCAACCTGAAGGGCTACTCGTTTGCCGATGGTTTCGAGTTCGAATTCACCGCGGACACGCTGCTTGAACCGGGTAGCACGATCGTCGTCTGCCGCAACCAAGCGGCAGTGCGGGAGCTCTTCGGCATCACCAACACCGTGGGCGACTTCGTTGGTCAACTTTCCAACTCAGGCGAACGCTTGACTCTCGTTGATGCCGAAGAAAACTTCGTCGACTCGGTGCGCTACCTCGATCACAGCGGCTGGCCCGCGGCAGCCGACAGCCTCGGCTATAGTCTTGAGCGCATCGCGCCGCGCGGCATCTCGGACGATCCCGCCAACTGGCAAGTGCACCGCACGGCGGCGCTCGAGGGATGGCACACTGTGACTGTGACCGGCAGAGCGAATTCGAGTGATCTCCTCTTCAACGCCCAGGGCGACGCGGAATTCCTTATCGACAATGTCGAACTCGTTGACGTCGCTAATCCGGGTGTGAACCTCATCGCCAACGGCGACTTCTCGGCGGGACTTGACGGCTGGAATGCTGAGGGTTCCCACGCTTTCAGCGGCGTCGATGAGGACGGCGGCGCCGACGGCAGCGCCGCGCTGCGCGTCTCTGCCACTGCGCGTGGCAGCTCAGCGTCTGACGGCGTCAGCACGACGACAGTCGAAGCCCTCGACACGCGCGAAGCCATGTACCAGCTAACTTTCGACTACCGCCACGTCGTTGGGATGCCGGATCTCGTCGTCAGAATCTTCAAGGCTTCGACTTCAAACGGTGGCGTGTTTTGGCAGCTCGGAGACGGCCAGCAGCTGCTGAGCCCGGGGGCGGAGAACAGCTTCATCCAGGCCGACCCGCCACCGATGGTCGACCAGCTCCACCGCATACCGCAAGAGCCGACCTCACAGGACGTGACCTGGATCAACGCCCGCGTCCGCGGCGGCGATATTGATGCGGTGACGCTGCGCTATCGCGTCAACGAAACGGAAACGATCGACGTGGTCATGCTGGATGACGGCGCGTCGAATGACGGCGCTCCGAATGACGGTGTTTACGGCGCGTCGGTTCCACCTCAACCGCATGGCAGTCGCGTGATTTTCCGCATCGTCGCCGAAGGCACCAGCGGCACACGCGTCGAGCCACTCGCGACAGACCCGAGTCGAGTGCGTGGTTACTACGTCAATGATCTCAGGCCGGACACCCCGTTCCCACTCTACAACGTCATTCTTGATCCTAACCGCGATGCTGCGCCGCAGCGCTATCTCGGACGTCTGAGCTGTGTGCGGTTCAACCCCGGCGCGTTTGCGTTCCAAGGCGATCTCTTTCCCAATGTCGACATCCGTGCACGCGGACAATCGATTTGCAGCCGCGGTGTCGCAAAACGCCCATTTAAGATCCGCTTTCGGCGTGGACGGTTTTTTCAAGGACAGCGCAAGCTGAACTTCCAGAGCATGGTCACCGACAAGGTCCTGATGAGGGAGCACCTGGCGTGGGGAATGTTTCGCGAGATGAACTATCCCGCCTCGACGCATGACTATATACGTCTCCACGTCAACGGCGAGTACTTCGGGCTCTACTCAGCGATGGAACATCCGGATCAACGCTTTCTCGCCCGTGCTGGGCTCGACCCGGACGGCAACCTTTACAAGTCGAACGGTGGATTCGAAGAGGAGACGAACGAGGACGGCGACCTGAGCGACATCGAGGAGTTCGTCGAGCGACTCGACACGACGCCGCCCGAGGAGATGGGGGAATTCATTCGTACGTTTATCGAGGAAGATGCGGCGCTTGAATTCCAAGCCACGCATTCGCTGATTTGCAACACTGACTACACCTTCAAAAACCACTTCTTCTTTCATGACCTGAAGAAAGACAAATGGCGTCTGCTGCCCTGGGACCTCGATCTCAGCTTTGGAAAGACGTTCAACCAAGCATTCGATGGACCGCTGAACGATAACCTTTGGACGCCCGGTCCCGATCCGTTCGCCGGCACGGGAATGCGGCTTTTGGGTCAAGTGTTCAGCTTCGGCGATGGCTGGTATCGACGCGCCTATGCGGCGCGCCTTTGGATCGCCGTCGAGGAGAAATTGAACGCGGAAGTCGTCAACGACAAGCTCGGATTCCTCCGCGACCTCCTGTGGGAAGAGCAGCAACTCGACTTCGACTTTTGGGGCCGGTCGCTCTTTCATCTCGAACCGGATTTTCCGATCGAATTCGGCCCGCACGTGGAGCTCCTACGTGATCACATGGCACAGCGTCGAGAGTTCATCATTAGGAGACTGGAAGAGGACGGATTTACGCGCCCGGACCGTCTCAAGATCACCGAGCTCATGTACAACCCCGTCGGCCCTGAAGAGGACGGGGAGTTCTTGGAGCTATGGAACAATACGGGAAGCAGCGTCGACATCTCGGGGTGGACGATCAAAGGACTCGGGCGCACCGAAGACGACGGCTCGCGCAGCGAGTATTTCTTCCCCGAGGGAACGACGGTGGACGTCGACGAAGTCATCGTCCTCGCTAAGGATCCCGAAGTCTTTCGGCAAAACCACACCACGTCGGCGCGCGTCTTCGGTCCCTACCCTGGGAATCTAGCCAATGACGGTGAGACCCTCCGCGTCCGCGACGCCGGCCCCGGCTTCCCGGCGACTGTTGATTTTCTCCTTTACGATGGCGCGGCGCCGTGGCCGCAGCTTGCGTCCGGGCGCGGTCACAGCCTTGAGCTGACAGACGTCCACCGCCAGCGCGACAACGATCTGGCTCCGGCGTGGCGTGACTCAGAGCAGCCCGGCGGCACGCCTGGCGTCCTGCCGCTGCGTCCACCTCAAGATGTCAACTCGCGCGCTGGCGACTGTAACGGCGATGGCGCCGTCAACTTGAGCGACGCCATCATGACGCTCGAAAACCTCTTTCGCGGCACGCGCGCGATCACGTGCCACGACAGCTGCGATGCGAACGCAGATGGCCTCGTCGACCTCGCCGACGCGGTCGGCCTTCTGAATCGCCTCTACATCGGTGACGAAGGCTCGGCGGGCATCGACGTTGGCGATTGCCGCGAGGTCGATGGCGCGTTCTGTGAGCAGTCGAACTGCG
Source organism: Planctomycetota bacterium (assembly GCA_965223265.1). Classification (GTDB taxonomy): domain Bacteria; phylum Planctomycetota; class UBA8108; order UBA8108; family SXIK01. Next base: position 8,913,061 of record OZ244999.1, on the reverse strand, counting down.
AGCTCTGACGCGCTTCCAAAGACTCGCGCACAACTCGCCTGCGGTTCGCGGCGGCGGCCCCCCACCTCAAGTGCGAGTTCGCGTCGTGCCCACGACGGTGCGAGGACGACGGGGGGAGCCGCGTGCCTGCTTGGGTCTTGCGAGAATCCCGTGAGTTCTCTCAACCGCTAGCGCACAATGTCGCCTCCGCGCCGGTAACGCTGCACCTCGCCCGAACAGAGATGCGCCCGGAAGAGCTGAGAGTACGCACTTCATGACCGATCCAAGCCTCACACCCGAGCCGCAGTCAACGCCGACGCGCGGGCGCTACAAAGTCATCGTGGCACTCTGCCTTGGTGCGTCGATCGCCTACCTCAGCCGCAACATCCTCGGCGTTGCCGCGGAGGATGTGGAACGCGATCTGAAGATCTCCCACGAGCAGATGGGGCTGATCATGGGCCTCGCGTTCTTTCTGCCGTACGCTCTGCTTCAGATTCCCGGAGGCTGGCTTGGTGAGTGGCTCGGCAGTCGGCGTGCCCTGCTCATCCTCGCGCTGGTGTGGGCTGGAGCCACGGCGCTCATGGGAGTGACCGCCGGGTTCTTTGGCTTGCTACTGGCCTACGCGATCGTCGGCGTCGGCCAAGCGGGCCTCTTCCCCTGCACGGTGTTAGCGTTTTCGAAGTGGCTCCCGACGTCACTACGGTCGCTTGCCGGTGGCTCGCTCACCAGCTTCATGTCGCTGGGCGGACTCGCGGCGACGACCCTCACCGGTTGGCTCCTGAGTGAGAAGATCGGCTTGGATTGGCGCAACGTGTGCATGCTGCTCGGCATCCCCGGTGCCGTCTGGGCCGTGCTCTTCTACTCCTGGTTTCGGGATCGCCCCGAAGAGCACCCCGCCGTAAATGACGCAGAGTGTGACCTGATACGAAGTGACCAATCGGCACACGGGAGCACCGATGAGGCGTCAACGGTCGCAGATGAACAGGGAGGCGCCTGGGGAATCCTCGTCTCAAAACCAACGATGTGGCTCATCTGCGGACAGCAGTTCTTTCGTGCCGCCGGCTACATTTTTTTTCCGACCTGGTTTCCCACCTATCTGAAAAAGACCCACGGCATCACGACCGAACAATCGGGCTATCTGTCTGCATTGGTCCTTGGATCTGTCGTTGTGGGCGGCGTCATCGGCGGCATGATCGGCGATGCCCTCTGGCGCAAGACGCACAGCCGGCGCGTCAGCCGCAAGTGGATGGCGGTCACGACTACGCTCCTGGCAGCGATCAGTATCTACGCTGCGTACCGCAGCCCAGGAATCTCCCTGGCGATGTTCTTCGTCTCCGGTGGAGCCTTCTTCCAGGCGATGGCTGCGCCGCCCTCGATCGCGACCACCATCGATGTCGGCGGCGCGCACGTCTCGAAAGTCTATAGCGCCATGAACATGTGCGGCAATCTCGGTGCAGCGGCCTGTCCGTGGTTCATCGGTCGGTTCGTCCAGACGACGACACTGCACTATGGCAGCGAGCGCTGGGACCTCGTACTCGTCGTGTTCTGTGCGATCTATGCCGCGTCGGCACTCTGCTGGCTCTTCATCAACCCGAACCGCGAGATCGTTCCCAAGCGATGACAGCTCGGCCGCTCATCATCTTCGGCGCCGGCCGCACGGGGCGCGGCTTCCTGGCGCACGTGGCGGCGAGAGCGGGGCGGGAATTCGTGCTCGTCGACCGCGATGCGGGCGTCATTGCGCAGCTTCGCGCTGCAGGGTCGTATGACGTGGAAGTGCTGTCCTCGCCTCCGAGACGCGTCGAGCTCTCCTCGGCGGCCGCCTACGAGCTCGATGCGGTCGAGGCAGGAACACCACCGTGGCAGCGCGACTTCGACGCGGCCGACATCTGCTTTACGGCGGTCTTTGGCGACAACTTGCCGGGACTCGGAAGATCCATCGCAAAGGCCCTGGCGGCGCGCTACGGGCGAAAGGACGCCGCAGTCAGTCCTCTTCAGGTGGTCACCTGCGAAAACCTCAAGGACGCAGCGTGCACACTCAAAGAGAGCGTCGTGAAGAGTCTCCCGAGTGACGCGCGCCTCCGCGCCACCGTCGACCGCAATGTCGGGTTCGTCGAAGCCATGGTGCTGAAGACGTGCATCGGTCCAGCGCACGGTGACTCGCCTCTCACCGTCCGCGCCGAGGACTTCTTCGATCTACCGTGCGACGCGACGGCGTTTCGCGGCTCGCCGCCAGAGGATCTCGGCGACCTGCGCCCGCAACCGAACTTCGAACATCAGCTCGTTCGCAAGCTCTACACGTACAACGCCATCAACGCCGTGATCACCTACGTTGGCGCACGGCGCGGCTTACAGTTTCTCGCCGAGGCCGCCAACGACCCGATCATTCGCGACGCGGCGGTGAAGGCTGCCAAGGAAGCGAGCGACGCGCTGGTCGCCGAGTTCGGGTTCGATCAACGCGAACAGGATTCGTGGGTGACGAGAGCGCTGGCCAAATTCTCGAATCCCGCGATCCCGGACCCGCTGGCGCGCAACGGTGCCAACCCGCGCCGCAAGTTAGGCCGAGACGATCGCCTCGTCGGCCCGGCGCGGCTGGCGCTCAAACATGGAATCGAACCGCGCGCCTTGGCGTGTGCCATCTTTGCGGCCATGGAGTTCGCGTCGCGCGGCGAGCCGCCGCTGAGCGCGGATCGATCGTTCGAGCAGATACTCTCCGAAGTCTGCGGACTCGAACGCGAAGAACCTCTCGCTCTCTATCTGCGCCGGCTTCGAAGGGACGCCGGCGCGGATGCGCCCGGCGATCGATCCTGCTAAAGTGGGCAACATGAGCAGAGAGGCCTTCGCGGCATTCGATATCGGCACGACGAGCATCAAGGGCAGTGTGCTTCTCCCAGGAGGAGCATTCCGGCTGCTCACTCCGCAGCCCAACGAGGTTCAGGTCACGAGCGGCGGCGGCGCCACTTGCAGCGCGAAACAGACAGTCGATGCGCTCCGGATTCTTTTCGTCCAGCTCGCTCACGTGGTTTCTACCGAGCGCGTGTCGTCGCTACACGTTGGACTCTGCGGTCATGTCTCAAGTCTGATCGTCTGGAACGAACCCGCGGCGGGCCTCGAATACGACGAGTTCCCGATCTGGATGGACACGACCTCCCGCGCGAGCGTGCCCGCGCTGCGCGAGTTTCTCGCCGGTGGCCGCGACCGTGAGATCCTCGGCACAACGCTACCGGTCGTACCGAACTGGCTCGCTGTCATGATTCACGATCGATTCGGTGGCCGCGTCTCCGGGGAAGTCAAAGTCCTCCAGGTCCACGACTACGTGTACCATCTGCTGACCGGCGCCTTTCACACCCACTACTCGGGTCAGGTCAGCATCCTCAACAACGACACCCTCGACTACGCCGACGAGATGTTGGCGTATATCGGAGCCGCACGCTCACAGCTCCCTGAGATTGCCGAGGCTGCCGCGAAACTGAGGGACCCGTACAAGACCTTCGACGGGATCAAGCTGCCGAGTGACACCTATGTTTATCCCGGGCTGGCGGATCGCACAGCGGGATTCGTCGGCATGCAGCTCGACGACTGCGAAGGGTTCATGCTGGCCAGCACTTCGGAGAACTCCGGCATCTACCTGGCCGACACGCACCCGATTCCGACGCGCCTTATGCGTACGCGCCAAGGCGAAGGCTGGATCCACTACGGCAGCACGAGCGCGGGAGGCAGTACCGTGGCTTGGTTCGTCGACCGGTTCGGCGCGGGCGACGGCGCCGCCGGCCTTCATAGCGCCGCCGCGGGGGTGCCGCCGGGGAGCGAGGGGTTACTGTTTGAGCCGTATCTGAGCGGTGAGCGGGCACCGCTCTGGAACGACGCCCTTTCGGGATCGTTTGTCGGCCTGCGCACGCACCACAGGCGCGAACATCTCTTTCGCGCGCTCCTCGAAGGAATCGCCTACGGCAAACGGCAACTCTTCGATGAGCTGCCGAGCACACCACCTCGGCGCATCAAGATCGCCGGGGGTGGTGCGCGCCATGCGCTTCAGAACCAGATTCGCGCTGCCGTGCTCAAGGTCACTCTTGAAGTATACGAAGACGCTGAGTTCGCCCTCCTCGGTTTGATTCGTCACATGCAAAGAATCTCCGCAGAGGGCGATCCAGACCAGATTCCGACCCCGACATCGACCATCGTCGAGCCGGACCCTCGCTGGAGCGCGGCCTACGATCGCGCTTACGAGGTCTTCCTCGAGCTGCAGTCAAATCACTCAGGCGTTACCGAACAGCTCACACGACTGCGCGAGGCGAAGCTGTGAAACAGGCTCTGATTTTCGGCGCTGGCGGGATCGGTCGCGGCTTTGTCGGACACCTTCTTCACCGCAGTGGCTTCGCCCTTCACTTCGTCGATGCGGACGAGCACGTTGTGAACCGACTGAATCGTGACCGCGCCTATGACATCGCAGTCGCCGGCAATGCGGCGTCGGAGTCGATCCCAGTGGCGAGCGCACACCACACATCCGAGTTAGCAGTCGTGTCGACACTCGGCGCGGTGACTGACGTTCTCTTCTCCTGCGTCGGCGCCCGCAACGTTGAGAGTGCCGCTGCGACGATCGCCGATGCGCTCCGCGACCGAAGCCAACCGCTCAATTGGTTTGTTTGCGAGAACACACTAGAGCCGGCCACGAGAATCCGGGAGGTGGTGCACGAACGCTCCAGTGCAGCGTGCGACTTCATCGACCGAGGCAGCCTCGGGATCGTCGAGACGATCGTGCTGCGGACAGCGATGACAACACCACCGGACACCCGCCCCGACGAACCTCTCCTCGTGCGCGTCAGCGACTGGTGGACCCTGCCGGCCGACGCCGACGCCATCGTCGACCCTCTCCCGCCCATTGAGGGACTCTCACCGCGGTCCTCATTTGCCAACGAATTAAGGCGCAAGATCTTCACCTTCAACGGGCTGAACGGGCCCATTGCCTACGTTGGCTACGCTCGTGGCCACCGACTCCTGCACGAAGCGTCCAACGCGCCACGCATGCAGCAGTTGATCAGAGAAGTGATGGCCGAATCCGCGCACGGCCTCGTTCAGGAATGTGGCTTTGACTCGGAAGAGCACGCCGAGTTCCAAGCGCTGGCGCTCGAAAAATACCGTGATCCCGATTTGGAGGACACTCTCGAGCGAAACGCGAGGGACTCGCTCCGCAAGCTCGGTAGCCAAGAGCGATTGGTCGGGCCAGCAGAACTATGCTTCAAGCACGGCCTTCTGCCCGTGGGTTACGCTCGAGCGATCGCCGCGGCGCTTGACTACTCGGGTTCGTCGGATACGGGCACCCAGCGATTGCAGCGTCTCCTCGCCACGCAGGGAGTCGAAACGGTACTGGAGACCGTGTGCGGCCTCGTCAATGACTCACCGCTGCGGCGTGAAATCGCCGCCGCATGGCGCGAAAAGACGTACCTATAGATTGTGGATCGCGCGGCCTCTTGTGGGCCGCTTCGAGCGACAAACGCCCGTCAGGTCGCGGCGGCGAGCTCCGCGGCTTTCTCGGCCTCGAGAGCTTCGCAAACGAGCGGAAAAGCGGATTCGATCTGCGACATGACTTCGCGCGCACCTTCAAGCCCCCCTGACCTGCCCATCATCTCCAGCTGCCTGAAGAGTTCGGAGAATCGCAGAGCTCCAACACGAGCGCTACTCGATTTCAGGCCATGCGCGGTTTGATAGATTGCGGTGGCGTCCTCCGACTGGACGCAGGCTTGAAGCGTACGCATCTGAGTCGTGGACTCTTTTAGGTAAGCATTGATGACCCGCTTCACGATGCTCTCCACTCCCGGCCGCTGGAGCATGCGGATGTCGTTGAGCGCCTCCGGTTCAAGGACCGCGAACTGGACTGAACGTGCATCCTCATCCGGTTTCGTCATGCTGCGCGAAAGAATCTCCGTCTCCGCTGCTGCACCATCTTCATGCGCCAACCATCGTCCCAGCATGTCCATGAGCTGAAGATGCGTGAACGGCTTGCTCAGATAGTCGTCCATTCCCACCTCGAAGCAGCGCTGTCGGTCCTCCGTAAGGGCGCATGCCGTGAGTGCAATGATTGGTGTGCGGCGCGAATTGTCGCGGCGCTCGTTCTGCCGAATTCGTCGCGTCGCCTCAAAACCGTCCATGCGTGGCATGTGGCAGTCCATGAGCACCGCATCATACTCCCGCCTGCCTGCTTCGCTGACAGCGGCCTCTCCGCAGCCGACAACGGTGACGGTGCAGCCGAGCATTTCAAGCATGCTGACAGCAACCTCCTGATTCACTGCGTTGTCTTCGGCAAGCAAGACTTGCCCCTCGAACTGCACAGACGGCGCTCGCAGCTCGTGAACGTCCTGCCGCGAGCTCGGGGCTCGCGAATCGGAAAAAGCATTCACAAGGCAATCGTACAGCTCCGACTGTCGAATCGGTTTGGTGAGCCAATCAGCGATTCCTGCTGCTTCGCGCTCCTCGTCGTCGCAACGATCGCCGAACGAGGAAAGGAGAACCTTCGTGATCCTCCTTAAGCTTGGCTCTCGCGAGAAAGACCTCGACAGGTCAATGCCGCACATTCCAGGCATCGACCGATCGATGAGGGCGAGGTCAAGCGGCCGACCATCAGCTGCATATTCGCGCGCCAGACGGAGCGCCTCCTGCGCATCGCGCGCCCCGACGGAGCGTACGTCCCATGCATTGAGCACGTGCTGCAGGTTGCGTCGACAGGTTTCATTGTCGTCGACGATCAGCACGACGCGTCCGGTGAGCGCTGACGAGTTTTCGATCAGCCGGTCCGGCCGCTTCTTGAGCGTCACGGTAAACCAGAATACAGACCCTTGTCCGAGGGTCGTGTCAACGCCGATCTCGCCACCCATGAGCTCGACGAGCTGCTTGCAGATCGTCAGTCCCAGTCCGGTACCGCCGAATCTACGCGTCGTCGAACCATCGGCTTGAGAGAATGCTTGAAAGATATGCTCCTGAGCCTCAGCAGCGATGCCGATACCCGTGTCGCGCACTTCCAAACGAAGAGTGCTCGACTCGTCGTCTTGCGACGACAGCGCGACGCGAACCCCGACCTCACCGTGCTGGGTGAACTTGATCGCATTTGAGAACAGGTTCGTGAGCACTTGGCGGACACGAATCGGATCGCCGAAGAATCTCGTGTGCAATTCTACAGGGACGCTCGTTGTGATCTCTAGGCCCTTGCTTTGAGCTGCTTCGGCAAATTGCTCAGCGACGTCTTCTGCGACATCGCGAAGATCGAAGGGAATCGAATCGAGCTCCAGTTTTCGCGCTTCGATTTTCGAGAGATCCAGGATGTCGTTGATGATGCAGAGAAGGGACTTTGCAGAGTCTTTCACCATCTCGGCAAACCGTCTCTGACGCGGGCTCAAATCTGTAGTGACAAGTAGCTCCGTCATCCCGAGAATGCCGTTGAGCGGCGTACGGATCTCGTGGCTCATGTTGGCGAGAAACTCGGACTTGGCCAGATTGGCGGCATCGGCGAATTCGCGCGCGTTCGTCAACTCGACGTTCGAAGCCTCCAGCTTGTGCATGGCGACCTCAAGCGCCGCGGTACGCTCGCGGACCTTGCTTTCGAGAGACGTCGCCGCCTGAAAGAGAGAGAACCCCTCGTTCTGAAGATTCATGTTGCGCTCCACGCGGACCATGAGCGCAGCGATGATTTTGTTGAGGCGAGCGATTTCTTCCTCGAAGTCTTGGCAACCCTCGCAGCTTGACGGAGCCACGCTTTCGCTCATCGTACCGGTGCTCCAAGCGCAACACCTGTGAACGTTTGGTTGACGTGCATGGCGTTGAATTGCTCGCCGTAGGTACTGAAGCCAATCGTGTTGTTGTCTGCCAGAATTTGGCCGATACGCTCTTTGATTTCGTGTTGATCGCTTTCCAGGTTGCGAAGGATGCAGTCACACGCAATCACGAGCTGAGGCGGTCCGACTTGCGCACGAATGTCGCGAAAGAGATCGGTCAGATTCTCGACCATATCGACGTGCTCCCCGAGCGTGAGGACGATTCCCTCGTCGATGGCGCAGAAGAAGGAGAGGCTGCCGTCCTCGTTCACCTGTTGAATTGAACGGACGAAGTATTCGCCGCCGATCTGAACGACCACCGGATGGCTACCAAAGATCATCGGGGTCAACTCGGCGGAATCCAGCCCGATGATGCGAGCATACTCGGCGCCAGCGGGCCGACCGTTGATTTCAGTGACGATCCGTCTCGCGGGATCTGCTCCCGTCACGACCATCTTGGTATCGGTCGGGACAAAATGCTGCGCCTTGAAGACGTGGAACGGAAGGCAGGTCGACATGAGCGTGATGACGGCACAGTCGCGGCGAAACTCACCATCGTGGTATACGAATGTCTCTTCGAAGCGCACGCCGTCGCCTGCCGAACCGCCGAAGAGTGGTACATCGCCAAGGTTCAGATGCAGCCCAGCGACGACACTCTCCTCCATCATCGAAAGGCCATCGATCAGAAGAAAGGCGAGCGAGTTCCACTCATCACCCGCAGGCACTTTGCTCTGTAGGGACGCCCGCAGTGACTGAGCGATCGCGCTGCCGTTGGCGAACTCGAACTCGCTGACTCGATCGATGCGGTGAGTCGAGGCGACAAGTTCCCGACCGGAGATGGTGACTCCGGTGATCGATCGAGACACGTAGCCAATCGGAGTGATCTCCCCGGCAGTCGTGCAGCCGATCAACTCGACGTCGCCAAAATTCCGTTTGAGCTCTGTGCCCAGAGCGACAAGATCGTACTCTGGGGAACAATAGAAGACCCCAAGCGCCGTATTGGCCTGCGAGATCGATTCGTGCAGCTCGCGCGCAGCAACTGCCGGATCAAGCGATTGAGACACGCCACGACGGATGGAGACGGCTTCGGTTGTCGTCATCTTCTTCTCTCCCCTACTCTCCTCGACCTATCCTGAAGGGCTGCCTGCCCTTGGATTTACCCATACCGGCCCCCAGCCGCCGTATTCAAAACTACAACACGATTTCGGAACCGGCAAATCGACGGCGCCGGTCGCCGAAAACTGTTCGGAGGCGCGGGTTGCGACGACGTAAAAGCGAGAATTCGTCCAGCTAGACGTCGGCGCGAATCCGATACAGATGCGTCCTCGTCCTGAGGAACAGCGAATCCCCGGCGGCCACCGGAGATGCCATGAGCCCGGCGGCCAGGCGATTCCGAGCCAACTCGACATAATGCCGCGCTGGTTTGATCACAACCGTCTCCCCTTCCTCGCTGCAGAAGTAAATACGGCCGTCGGCGTGCATAAGAGAGGCCGAGAAATTACCTCCGATACGCTCCAGCCAAACCTCCTCGCCGGTCGCCGCCTCTACACAGCTTGCGACCCCTTTGTCGGTGACAAGGTAGAGAAGACCATCGACCAACACTGGAGAGGATCGCTTGGGGATGTTTCGCTGCCTCCTCCAGCGCACGTGCGTCCCAGTGACGTCACCCCGACCGCTGGCGTCGACAGCCCACAACTCCGGCTTGCTGTAGCCCGTATTGATGAGAGCCAACCCACCCGCGACGAGTGAGCGAGACGCCGTTGAATGCGTGGAATAGCGAACCGTCCAGAGCTCGGACCCATCGGCTGGATCGTAAGCGAACGCCGCTTTCGCTCCAGGGCTCAGCATCTGCTGGCGACCCGCGAGCTGGCTGATGAATGGCGTGTTGAACGCCTTGCGATAGTCGCCGTTGGCACGCGGCTTGCCGTTCTCGTCGAGATCTCCAAAGTCCGTCGAACGATCGACTTTCCACACTTCATCGCCGCTCAGCTTGTCGAGGGCAACAACGTACTGATAGTCCGAGCCGTCCATGTGCATGATGAGTCTTCCCTCATGCAGGACAGGCGAGGACGCCGGGCCACGAAAGTGATTGCACTTCAGGTCGCGACGCTGCCACAGCACGTCGCCCGTCGACCGATCGAGACATGCCGTGCCGTAGCTCCCAAACGTCACGTACACACGCCGACCGTCGACGAGCGGAGACGGAGAGGCGTACGTGTTCACGGTATTGCCAAGCGGGCGAGGATTCTCGACGGTGAAAAGAATCTTATCCAGTGAAACCTGACCGTCTTCTCGATCAACACAAAGAACGGACATCTCACGTCCATCGGGAGTTGCCGTGGTCAGCCAAAGTTGGTCTTCCACAACGACCGGGGTCGACCAGCCTCGTCCATGCACTGCAGTCTTCCATGCGACGTTCTGTTCTTCGCTCCAGTGAAGGGGCAGATCCGTAGCGGTCGAGTGCCCGTCATGCTTCGGGCCGCGAAACTCAGGCCACTCCGCACCCACTTTTGGCTTCGCTAGCGGCATCAGGCGAAAGTTCGGCAGCAGGCTGGCGGTGCGATCCATTCGCGTGTGATGCGACAGATTCCAAAAGCCTTCGTAGGTCGTGTCGCTCTCGTCGTAGTCAAGCACCGACCAAGAAAGGCCGATGATTTTGTTCTCTTCCAGCTTGTGGACTGCGCTGTACTCCGCGCCTCGAAAGCTAGCGTAGTTGAACGGCGTGATGTAGAACTCGAGGTAAAGTGTGCCGGACTCCTTGTAGGCGAAATCGTAGGCGTACTCAGCCTCGGCCCACGGCTTTTCTATGAGCCACTGCTGTGAGCCCCACACCCAAGCCCACTTCTTGCCGCTCGCTGGCGGTGTGAAGATATGGTAGTTCTGCGCCGTCGTACTCTTGAGGAGGGCTTCGGTCTCGCCATCGACATCGTCGAATGTGTGGTACCGTCCGCCCGAATGGTCTGCGTCAACGACGACTTCGAAGATATCGCCTCGCGGCAGGTTGAAGTTGAACATGTCGTCGTAGACCTTGTAGAGAAAGTAGAGCCGGTTCGAAACCGGACTCCAGCCGACGATCACCTCGACGGCGAGATCGTCGGGGTCCATGTCCGCCCCCTTGCCCATGACAGTGTCGCGCAGGTGCGATCCGTCGATCTTGTAATCTGCGGGAACGTCACTCCAGTCCGACGGGTCGCCGTCGATTTTCGGCAGTTTCTCCTCTGAGAACTGAAAGACCTTGTACTCGACACCCTTTGGGTGATGGCCGTAGCCGTCCCGGCTCGCTATCAACGTGATCGAAAGTGTCAGCGCTACGACGATAAAAGAGTGGCCTCGCTGCATCTCGCTTGTCTCCGTGATCTGAATGCAAAAAGGCGCAGGCGGCCATTGCCGACAAAAGAGTAGCCGCGCCTGGGAATTCTGATGTCCGTAAGAGGGATTCTTGCCAGGCTACAGGCAACTCGCAGCGCCGGGTAGAGGCAAGTCCTCCACGAGGCGTCACCAATCCGATAGCTGCGGTATTCACGCCGGTTTCGGCTCAGCGTCGCGTGTCGAAACGACTTTAGGTCCGCGTGATCGAATAGCCGGCACACTCCGGCCTCAGAGCGGAGGTCAGGCAGTCCCACCACCTTGCGCCAGCAGGCAGGTTCGGCGCCATGCCTCGCGCTCGAGTCTCGCAACCGACACCGCGCCCGTGGTACCCTGGCGGGTGTCTACTGAAACCCCTTCGGCGACCTCCTGAGAGGCGACGAAGCGCGAAGACCCACCCAGTGTTGTTGGACGAGATCGTTCATGTACGAAGCGAATCAAGCGGTGCCAATGGTCAGTGGACGCTCTCGCCGTGACCGACCGGCGGAGGCTGCCCCGTGGTCGTCGACCTGTGGCGCGCGCCGACGACTGTGCATTTTCTTGATTGCGGCCGTGAGCACTTTTGCGACGACAACGGCGACCGCAGAAGATCGCATCGAACGGAACACCGCCACGACTCACTGGGCGTACGCAGCGCCGCAGCGCCCGCAACTGCCGCGCGTGAAAAACAAGGCATGGATCCAACAGCCGCTCGATGCATTCATTCTCGCCCGCCTCGAGGACGCTGGGCTTGCCCCATCGCCGCAGGCGGATCGTGTGGCTCTTCTCCGTCGCGTCTACCTCGATCTCATCGGACTACCGCCGCGACCGGCCGACGTCGACGCTTTTCTTGCCAGCGATGACCCGAATGCCTACGAGCACATCGTCGAGAGCCTGCTTGCGTCGCCGCAGTACGGCGAGAACTGGGCGCGCCATTGGCTCGACTTGGCGCGCTACGCCGACTCCAACGGCTACCAGCGTGACGGCCACCGACAAGTGTGGGCGTACCGCGACTGGGTCGTCGAAGCGCTCAACGCCGACATGCCGTTCGACCGCTTCACCGTCGAGCAAATCGCCGGGGACCTGCTACCGAGCCCGACACTCGCGCAGCGCATCGCGACCGGATTTCACCGCGGCACGACGGTGAATGTAGAAGCTGGGGTCGACCAAGAAGAGGATCGAGTCAACGCCGTGATCGACCGTGTCAACACCACGGCGACGGTGTGGCTGGCGACCACGCTCGCGTGCGCGCAGTGCCACGAACACAAGTACGATCCGTTCTCCCAGGAGGACTACTACCAGTTATTCGCTTTCTTTAATTCGACGAAGATAGAAACCGTCGCGGAAGAACGAGCGCGAAGGCAATTCGTAGGACCTTCGCTCGAGCTCCCGGAGCCCGCGGAACGGCGGAGTCGTCGTCGCGACCTCCAGAAGCGACGGGAGCGTGCAGAGCGCGAGTTAGCAGCACTCAAGAAGACGGTAGAGGCCGACGCAAGTCAGCTTCTCACCCGCTTCGATCAGGACCCGGCAGCGCTGACGGACGTCACGCCAGCACTACGCGAGCTGCTGACCGCTAGCCGAACCAATAGGGGAAACAGCGAAGAGCTCCGACCAGAAGACCGAGCCAAGACCCTCAAGAGCGTCGAGCAGCACCTGTTGTCGCAAGACGGGCGCCACAAAGAGATTGCCGCGTCGCTCGAACGTTGTCAGGAATCGCTCGCGCTCCTCGAGCCGTTCTCAACGTTGGTTATGATGGAGCGCGACGAGCCAAGACCGACTCACGTCTTCAAACGCGGCAACTTCTTGAACCCCGGCAAGCAAGTTGAGCGCGGTGTGCCGAGAGTATTCCATTCAATGCAGCCGGAGGCGCCAAAGAATCGACTCGGCCTGGCTCGGTGGCTCGTGTCGCGCGAAAACCCTCTCGTCGCCCGCGCGGCGGTGAATCGATGGTGGAACGAGTTCTTCGGCCGTGGCATCGCGCCTCGCCTCGAGGACTTCGGTTCGCAATCGGAGCCGCCGTCGCACCCTCAGCTTCTCGATTGGCTGGCGACGGAGTTCGTTGACCATGGATGGTCGATGAAGCACATGCACCGCATCCTCGTCACCTCAGCCACTTACCGTCAGGACTCACGGATCCCACGCGCAGCAGCTTGGTCGGCAGCGCAAAAGGCAGACCCGGAAAACACGCTCTACTGGCGCGGCCCACGGCTACGACTCGAGGCAGAGAAGATCCGCGACTATGCGCTGGCTGTCAGCGGCCTCCTCGCACCGACGATGGGCGGCCCGCCAGTCCGACCGCCACAGCCGGACGGCGTCTGGAACGTGATTGGACAAGTCGACAATACCTATCGCACGAGCACCGGACGCGACCGCTACCGCCGCAGTCTCTACACCGTGTGGCGGCGCAGTAGCCCTTACCCCAGTTTCGTCAACTTCGACGCACCGGACCGAGCCTCATGCACACCGAGTCGTTCACGCACCAACACGCCGCTGCAAGCGTTGACACTTCTCAACGATCCTGTTTACGTCGAGGTGGCGCTTGAGCTTGCAGTGCAGTGTGCGACAGCGGTCGCCTCCGCTTCGCCCACCGCAGTCGCGACGAGTTCTTCCCAGGATCGGATCAGAGAAGTCGCAGCTGACACCTTCCGCCGCTGCGTGATGCGCGCGCCTACGGCTGACGAGCTGCAGCTGCTCAGCCGCGTCTATACAGAAGAGCGGGCTCGGTTTGCAGCCGACCCAGGCGCTGCGAGAGCGCTCGTTGGCGCGCAGATAGACGACTCCGACCAGCCCCTACGGTTCGAGAACGATCCGGGCTTCGAAAGTGACATCGCGGCGTGGTTCTTCGTCACCAACGCTCTTCTCAACCTCGATGAGGTGATCACCAAGAGCTGAGTTCTTCTGAATGATGCACCGTTGACCGAACAATGACCCCGGAACTCGCCCTACAACTGACGCGACGCGAACTGTTCAAGCGCTCGACGTTTGGTCTCGGGACGATCGCGTTGACCTCGCTGCTGACGAACGACAGATCGGTAGCTCATCCGCTCGCGGATGCCGGCAGCGACTCTCAGATTCCGTTCCTACGCGCGAAGGCGAGAAACGTCATCTTGCTGCACATGGTCGGTGCGCCGTCCCAGCTCGAGCTCTTCGACAACAAACCTGTGCTGCAGCAGTACGACGGCGAACTTGTGCCGGAGAGCCTGATCAAAGGGCAAAGATTCGCGTTCCTTCGCGGTCGCCCGCGATTGATGGGAGCGCGCGTTGGATTTTCTCGCCGCGGCGCCTCTGGGCTCGAGCTCTCTGATCTGCTGCCCCACCTCGGCTCCGTCGCGGATCACATCGCGCCGATCAAGACGCTGCAGACGGAAGAGTTCAACCATGGTCCCGCGCAGCTCTTTCTGCACACCGGCGCCGGCGAGTTTGGCCGGCCGAGCCTGGGGGCGTGGGTGTCGTACGGTCTCGGTACGGAGAATCGCGATCTGCCGGCGTTTGTCGTCCTCGTCACTGGTTCGACTCCGGGCGCGGGCAACAGCGTCTGGGGGAACGGCTTCTTGCCTTCCGTGCACCAGGGCGTCCAGTTTCGCAGCTCCGGCGATCCCGTGCTCTTTCTATCCAATCCACCCGGCTTAGCACGATCAGGTCGCCGTAGAATCGTCGACACGATCAAGTCTCTCAATGAAACCCGACTAGCCGACGTTGGCGATCCGGAAATCGCCACCCGTATCGCGCAGTATGAGCTCGCGTTTCGCATGCAAACGGCGGTCCCCGATCTCATGGACATCTCACAGGAACCGAAGTCGATTCACGAGATGTATGGCACAACCCCAGGCAAGCCAAGTTTCGCGAATCACTGCCTCTTGGCGCGCCGACTCGTCGAGAAAGGTGTGCGGTTCGTACAGCTCTGCGACTCGGGCTGGGACCATCACGGCTCAATCGTCCGCGGCCTCCGCCGCAAGTGCACACAGGTCGACCAACCGTGCGCCGCGCTCATCCGCGACCTCAAGCAACGAGGCCTCCTCGACGACACGCTCGTCGTTTGGAGCGCCGAGTTCGGCAGGACACCGATGCTCCAAGGCGACCAAGGCGAACGCGCCGGACGAGATCATCACAAAGATGCGTTCTGCGCCTGGCTTGCCGGCGGCGGCATCCGCGGCGGTAGGGCATATGGCCAGACCGATGAGCTCGGCTACCTTCCAGTCGAAGGTCGTACCCATATCAGGGATCTTCACGCGACAATCCTTCACCTGCTCGGCGTCGACCACGAAAAGCTGACGTACAAGTACCAGGGGCGAGAGTTTCGACTCACCGACATCGGTGGCGAAGTGATTCACGAAATCCTAACGTAGACGACGGCCGAACGACCTGCGCGCCGCCGACTGAAGGGACCCACTCATGACTGCACACAAACCACAACGCCACGCATGTTCCGAGCCCGCCTCCGGCTGCAAATCTCATCCGACTTCGCGGCAGGGTGCGCAGCGGCAAGCCGACAAGACCCATGCTATGGATCGCCGCACATTCGTGCGCAGCGCCATCGTCGGCGCGCTGGGGGTTTCGATGCTCAACGCCGCTGACGAAGAAGGCGCCACCAACGCAGCAGTGGAAGAGGCCAAGGGAAAACTGCCGCTCGGGATTCCCGGTCCGTTCCCTGGAGAGGTCGTCGAAGTGCATCATCCCGGCTCGATCGTGCAGCGCAAGGTGCAAGAGTCGGCGGTCAGGGAGATGGTGCAGCGCGGGCTCATGGAACTGACCGGAGCTCCTGACGCCACGGCCGCGTGGAAGTTTTTCTTTGAGCCGGGCGATGTCGTCGGCGTCAAAGTCAATCCGGTGGGAAGGCCGAAAGCGATCTCAAGCTTCCCACTCGTTCACGCCGTCGCCGACGGACTCAAGAGCGCGGGTGTTGGAGCGAAAGACATCATCGTTTTCGACCGCTATCGCAAAGAGTTTCGTGAAGCGCGATATCACAAGAATCTTCCCGACGGCGTACGCGAGGACGCAGCGACCGAACAGTACGACGGCGTGCAGCTCGATCTCGGCGGATACGATCCCGAGGTCTACCGTGAGATCGAGCTGATCGACGTGCAGCAGCATGACCCGAACGACGACCGGGCACGACGCTCCCACGTCGCAATGATCGTTTCTCGCAAGGTCAACAAGATCATCAATCTTCCGGTCCTCAAGGATCACGGCTCTGCCGGCGTGACGCTAGCGCTCAAGAATATGTCGCACGGCTTCGTCAACAACGTTGCGCGCAGCCACGCCAGCGCCACCACGAACGCCTGCAACACCTTCATTCCAGCGATCGTTGCCCTGCCCGTGATTCGACGCAAGGTCGTGCTCCACATCCTCGACGGCACCACGGCAGTGTTTGAGGGCGGCCCATTTCAGTCGCCAGGAAACCTTTGGTACAACCGCACTCTGCACTTCGCGACCGACCCGGTCGCGATGGATCGATATACCTGGGACATCATCGACAAGAAGCGGATCGAAAAAGGCCTTCCCCCAGTCGCCCAGAGTCACTTCTCCGTGCCACAGACCGACGAGGCAAAACGCTTCCACTCGTACCGCCAGCCGCAGCACATCGAGCTAGCCTCGGCGCTCGGTCTGGGCGTCTACGACCGCGACAAAATCAAGTCGACAAGGCTCGACCTCGGCGCATAGGGCACGGCGACCGCCAAGGCGGCTTCCGAGTGAATCGGCGCGAGATGGTGAGCGAACGTGGGTGGCGACGCGGATCCGTCTCTGGGCGTTTGCGTGGGCGCGGAGCGTGGCCGCAGCCATGATCGGCAACCTGAGTGTGGTTACCCGGGCTCTGTCTCCGCCTCCGGCGGACTTCACGTTTGATAACAGCTACCGGTGTGCCGTGTTCGACCAATTCGAACCATCGACCGAACCGCCGCATGGTGCTCCGGAACGGCACACGGGGAGGTTGTGAATTTTTCAAAACGCGCCGTCGCAACTCACGCGCACCTCCGGACGGCTCACAGGCGTGTGCCTGCTACTTTGAAAATGGTCTTGGCGGAGGTTCGTGTCTATAGTAGCAGGCACACTCCGTGTGCCGTTCCGGAGGTGAGCGCGAAGCGTGACCGTAAGTTCCGCTGGCACGCTCGAAAAACTTCACAGCCTCGGAGTGTGCCTGCGACTTTGGAAGACGCCCACGCCCACGCACGCGCCCACAAGACCGGACGGCACACGGAGTGTGCCTGCTACTTTGGACGGCCGCCCTTCGTTGACTTGATTTCCGTTTGTTCAACTCTTCTTCTGATCTCTTGAACAGAAGGAAACAAAGAAAACAAAGGTCAGGCAGAGAAGCACCACGCGCACGCACACGGACACGAGACCGGACGGCACACGGAGTGTGCCTGCTACTTTGGGAGACGCACAGGCACACGCACACGCACACGCACACCGTCACCCACTCCAACTCCCGCCGCTCCCCGAGAGAGTGGATCGTCGCCTTAAACCACCTGAGCCTTCAAGTCGCGTCCGAAGTCCCAGATCGATCGCCGCGCAGAAGACCGCGAAACGCATCGATCGCCGGCAGCAGCTCTTGCTGATCCGAAAGCGCACCGCGAAACAGGTCACCAACCTGAGCCAGCCGCGGCGGTACCGATTCGAGGTTGAAGCGCTGCGGCATCAA
The DNA here is from genome assembly GCA_965223265.1 of Planctomycetota bacterium. GTDB lineage: Bacteria > Planctomycetota > UBA8108 > UBA8108 > SXIK01. The sequence continues at coordinate 8,895,298 of OZ244999.1, read as the reverse complement.
ATCGGTCGTCAGTTCGTCCCACTCGAGCGGCGTCGATGCCGACGCTGCAGGCACAGGCCTCAAGACGTATGGCGGCACGACTGTCTGACCGCTGCGGTTCTGCAGAACGTCGACGTAGACGCGTCCGCGCCGCTGCGCGACTGCGCGTTCGACCGTGCAGAGCCGAGGCCAACGATTGGCGAGATGGCGCGCGACCCCCATACCGAACGTGCGGACCTGCTCATACGTGTAGCGCGGCACAAGTGGTACGTAGATGTGCAGGCCATCGGCGCCTGACGTCTTCAGGTATGGACGTAGACCGATGCCGCGAAGTATCTTTCCCGTCTCGCGTGCGACACGCACGACGTCGGCAAACGGTGAACCGTCAGGGTCGAGGTCGAATACACACCAGTCGGGAACGTCGAGGCTACTCAGTCGCGACAACCATGGATGGAGATCGATACTGCCAAGATTGGCGACGTAGAGGAGCGTGTCTCGGTCATTACAAATGATGTAGTGCTTGTCCTCCTTGTCGTCCGCACCGCGAAGCTGCGCGGTCTTCACCCACGGCGGCACGCGGTCTCGCGCGTCATGATGGTAAAAAGATTTGCCATCGATCCCGTCGGGGAAACGCCGCATGTGGAGCGGGCGGTCATGAAGGTAAGGCAGCAACATCTCGGCGACCTTTTCGTAGTAGTCGATCATGTCGCCTTTTGTGTACCCTGCCTCAGGCCAGTACAGCTTGTTGAGATTGCTGTAGGTCACACGCCGCCGCCGGTTTCGGCTGACGTGCAGCGAAGCGAGAGTTTCGAGGGCGTTCGCCTTCGTCGACGTCGCCGAAGGAGAGAGAACGATGCGCTTCCACCCACTCGCCGCGCCGCGTCGGTAGGCTCCCGACGCCGGCTTCGCGATCACGCCGCGAAGGCCGGCCCGCGACGCAACGGCGCACAGCTTCTCCCCCTCGCCGAGAACGTGATCGACCTGGATCATTCCGGACGACTTCACGATCAAGCTCTTCAGGAGCTGCTTGCGTTCGACGAGAGACAAGCCCCTGACGTTCCAGGCGTCGTAGTAAAGAAGGTCAAAAGCGCAGAACGTCAGCGTCGTATCAAGTTTGCCGCGTAGCCCCAACTCGACGCGCTCTTTCGTGGGACGGACGTTGTCATCGAGACTGACGATCACGCCGTCCAAAACCGCATTCGTCGCACGCAAGCGCCTTACGGCGTCACGGACCCCCACGATCCGCTCGAGTGAATACGGCCGTGAACCGCACGAGCGCACGCAGATCTCGTCGCCGCGCTTGAAGGCGAGGGCTCGCTTGCCGTCGAACTCAGGCTCGAAGAGCCACGCCGGGTCAGAGAACGCCTCTTCGTTGTGAGCGTCCGGGTCGATACGCGCGATCTGCACCGAGCGGGGAAAATCAGCGCGCGCGGCAAGGTCCCACCGCAGATGAAAGGGATAGGCTACATCGTCCACAGTGCGGGAGTAGCGGTCGCTCGCTTTGAAGAGCAACCAGCCGTCTCGAGTCTGCACCATATGCCATTCGCCGCGCAGACGCACGCCGTCGAAGCGAAGCTCGATCTTGCCGCGCTCGAGGGCAGCTGCGAGCTGTCCCGCAGAATGTGCGTCACCGATCAACTCGTACGTACCCTGGTCCCAGATCGTCATGGTGCCGGCGCCATACTCGCCTTCGGGGATGACTCCGGAGAACTCGAGATACTCGAGCGGATGGTCCTCCGTGCGGACCGCGAGACGTTTCTCTTGCGGAACGTAAGTGAAACCCCGAGGAACTGCCCATGAGGCAAGCACGCCATTGGCTTCGAGCCGGAGATCGTAGTGAAGCCGCCTTGCTTCGTGCCGATGGACGACGAATGCCGCTGACGATGCTCGATCGACGGATCGAGCCTGTGAGGACCGCGTCTTCGGTGCCGGCTCCGATGTCTTGCGGAAATCGCGCTTCGCTCTGTAAGCGTCGAGATCCTTCGGCATCTCCTACGAAATGCTCCAATCGTCACGCAAGATCTGATGCACGGCGCGCAGGAGATCTCGGCGCGTGATCTGTCCAATGAGTCTGCCGTCCTCGACGACCGGAAAGCGGCGGTAGACGTGCTTCATGAAGAGTCCTGCGACCGCCATGACGTCCAAGTTCGGGTCGATCGAGGTGATCTTGCTCGACATGAAGTCGGCGACCGTGCCGACGGGTTCGTTGTTATACGCCCCCTGCACAAATCCCTGCAGACAGTCCTTTTCAGAAAGGACTCCGACCAGCTCATCCTCTCGCGAGCCCACGACGACCGCTCCCGTGACGCGGTTTTCGAGAAAGATATGGATCGCCTGGTAAACCGGCATCTCCGCCCGTAACGTGACGAAGCGACGATCCATGAACTCCCGAACCAAAGGGTACTGAATCATAGACACCTCCTCTTCCCCTCGCCAGCCGACTCCTGATCGATCCCCAACCGCTTCGATGAACGAACGACGGAGTGCGTCTCGACGTCTGATCGATCCGCGAAGTCCTCTCCGCCGGACGTGAGCGAAACGATCGTCAGCTGTGTCCCCCTCTTCTGAGGGCGCCACTCAGTACAGCGTATCAAAAAAGGTTGTGAGCCACGAGGGGGATTCGGCGCCGCGGGGATCGATCGCGCGGGCGCACGATACCAGCGGCGAGGCCTCGTCGTCATGACATGACCGGTCGTCGTGTTACAATGCCCGGCGAAGCCACGGCCAAAAAACGAACCTTTCTCATGAATCTACCTATGCAAGACCACCGACGTTATCGCCACGTGAAGAGCTGCCTACCAATTGCGCTGACGCTTCTGTCATGGCATCCGGCCCGAGCCGATTTCACTCGGATTGCCTATGAACGCACGGATCTAGTCGTCGATCTGGAGGTCGGTCTCTGGGCCGTGCCTCTCGTCATGGACTATGACGGTGACGGCGACCTCGATCTTTTGGTGTCGACCGCCAACAAGACCTCAAACGGGATCTACTTCTTCGAAAACCCCGGCGGCGATCCGAAGAGTGTCGTCTTCCGCAGCGGCGTGCGCGTCGGGGACGCCAGGCACAACGCTGTCGTCAGCCAGGTTGGCGACACTCCTCACGTGCTCACGCCAGGTAAGTGGCACCGTGACTTTCTTCGCCACGGACTTGATGACACGCGCGCCACGCGCCTGCCATTTGAACCCTCGTTTCATCGCGGCCGCGCGAACCAATGGCAATTCGTCGACTACGACGGCGACGGCGTGCAAGATCTCATCGTCAGTACGAGCGATTGGCGTGAATATGGCTGGGACAACGCGTTCAACAGTGACGGCCAATGGACGCGAGGTCCTCTTCACGGCCACGTGTACTGGATGCGGAACACGCAGACCGACGCTGATCCTCGCTACGAAAACGCTCGTCAAATCCAAGCCGGCGGAGCGCCCCTCGACGTCTTCGGATGCCCGTCGGCGAACTTCAGCGACTGGGATGGTGACGGCGACCTCGATTTGATCTGCGGCGAGTTTCTCGACCAGTTCACTTTCTTTCAGAACGTCGGCAGCCGACGCCAGCCAGCCTATCGTGGTGGCGTCCGTCTCGAGCATGACGGCAAACCGCTGCGCATGGATTTGCAAATGCTGCAGGTGACGGCAGTCGATTGGGACCGCGACGGCGACGACGATCTGATCGTTGGACAGGAGGACGGACGTGTTGCGCTCGTCGAGTGCACAGGAAAGGTCGTCGACTCTCGTCCTGATTTCTTGCCACCACGCTTCTTCAAGCAACAGGCCAAAGACTTGAAGGTCGGTGCGCTCGTGACGCCGTGGAGTTGCGACTGGGACGGCGACGGCGATGAAGACCTCATCTGCGGCGACACGGCCGGTTACGTTCATTTCGTCGAAAACCTAGGAGGCAACCCGCCGCGATGGCAGCCGCCGCAAAAGCTACTGGCTAGCGGCGAAGTAATCCGCATTCAAGCGGGACCCAACGGATCGATTCAAGGTCCGGCGGAAGCCAAGTGGGGGTACACCGTGCCAACCGTGGGCGACTGGGACCACGATGGCGTCCTCGACCTCATGATCAACTCGATCTGGGGCGAAATCCTATGGTTCCGCGGCCGAGAAGGCTCGGGAGGGCCAACACTCGAGGCGGCACGCTCCGTCGAAGTCGAGTGGAATGGAGCTCCACCCAAGCCAGCGTGGAACTGGTGGACACCCCGCGGTGAACAGCTGGTGACCCAATGGCGCACGAGCCCGATCATCATCGATCTCGATGCGGACGGACTGAACGACCTCGTCGTACTCGACCACGAAGGGTACCTGGCATTCTTCAAGCGTCGCCGCGTCGCGTCCGGTCTCGAGTTGCTCCCGGGGGCGCGCATCTTTCTGACCGAGAAGCGCGAGCCGCTGCGCTTGAACGCGCGAGCGGCGGGGAAGAGCGGTCGGCGCAAGTTGACGCTTGTCGATTGGAACCGCGACGGCAAGCTCGATCTCCTGGTCAACTCCAAGAGCGTGGACTTCTACCGCAACGTCGCCACCGAGCCGGGTCAATTCATCTTCCGTCCCGAAGGTGCGGTGGACGCGCAGATTCTTGCCGGTCACACCACCTGCCCGACAACCGTCGACTGGGACGGCGACGGCACGCGCGACCTCCTGGTCGGCGCTGAGGATGGCTTTCTCTACTTTCTCGCCAACCCGAACGACTGAGCGATCAGGTAGCGGGCAAGCGCTGCGTGCGGTAGCCGAGAGAAGAGCGCAGGGCACACAGCAAGGCTCAGAGTGTGCCTACCACCTCCGCCGTCACTTGGACGATTTCTTTTTCCGCTCGCGGAGCCGGCGCTCTTGCTCCCGCTCCCGCTCGAGCCGTTCCTGGCGAAGCTCCTCCTTGGTGAGCCGGGCGCGACGGAGTTGCTCCCTGTTCACCACCGGGACGTCGACCGCGTCGCGTTTCGGCAGATAGGCGCGCAGCGCCGTCTTCACATCGACGTAGCGTGCGTCGCCTGCTACATTGTGCCACTCGTGTGGGTCGCTCTCGTGGTCGTAGAGCTCTTCGGACAGATCCGCGTAACGGATGTAACGCCAGCGCTCACTTCGCACGGCGTGATGACCGCGGCCATGCGTCGTCAACACCGGCCGGTTCCATTCCGCGGAGGGATCGCGCAGAAGCGGCACGAGGCTCCGTCCCTCGAGGTGCTCGTTGACCTCTAAACCGCAAAGCTCCGCCAGCGTCGGATAGAGATCGAGAAGACTGACCGTACGCTTGCAGCGACCCTCGGGTTCCGTCACGCCCGGCGCGAGAACGATCAGCGGCACACGCGTCGCTTCCTCCCAAAGCGCGAACTTCCGCCAGTGCTCCTTTTGTCCGAGGTGCCAGCCGTGATCGCCCCACAAGACGACGATTGTGTTGTCGGCAAACGCCGAGGCTTGCAGGGCGTCGAGAAGTCGTCCGACTTGCGCGTCGGCGAAAGCGATGCTCGCTAGATAACCGGCGACGGCCTTCTCCCAGTTCTTGGTGCTCGTTACTCGGATGTGATCACGACGACGCGCGAGGAGTTGTCCGGCGCCGGGAACGTCTTCGAGATCGTCCGCTTTGGTGGCAGGTAAGGCGACCGAGTCGACGGGGTGCGCATCGAAGTAGTGCCGCGGCACGTACCACGGCAAGTGCGGTCGGTAAAGCCCGACGGCTAAAAAGAACGGCTGCTCATGCTCCGCCTCGAGGAAACGGATGGCACCGTCGACGATGCGTGCGTCGCTCATCGCGGCGTCGTCAACATCCAGCGGTCCCCAATCGAAATGCCGCGCATCCTCAATGCCGTTGACGGGTCGATCGGGGGGCACGGGATCCGCGGGGCGCTTCGTGTACTCGTCCCACGATTGTGGATCGGGAAACCTGCCGTGGTAGATCTTCCCCATGCCGACGGCGCGGTACCCGTTCGCCCGGAAGCACTCCGGCAACGTCACTGCGAGCGGCGTGGCGGCTCTGAACGGTTGGCTGTTGTGATACACGCCCGTCGTGGACGGCCGCCGCCCCGTCAGCAGGCTGACGCGGGAAGGGTTGCACGCCGGTGCCGCGCAGTAAGCACGGGTGAAGAGGACGCCGCGCCCAGCCAGACGATCGATGTTCGGCGTGCGCGCCTGAGGGTGGCCGCCCAGACAGCTCGCCCAGCTGCCGAGATCGTCGACCGCGATGAAGAGGACGTGGAGTTTCGAGGACTTGCTCGCCGGATTGCCGGCTCGGATCTCTCCCACGAGGCCGAGCGTCAGAATCGAAAAGACCGACCAGAAAACAACTCTGTTCATCGCTTCCTTCCTTCCTTCCTGCGGGGGCGTGCTATCGCCGATCCGAACGCGTCTTCGTCATCCTTCTCGCAGCGGTAGGCGAGCTCGGTGCGCGTTGCCATCACTCCGCTATCGGCGCTCAGACGGTATCGAAGCCATACGTGACGTGATTCGCTTGATCGTCTGAACGGCCGTCAGACGTGGTCAGGCTTATGGTGAGTTCGCACGTAAGTCTTCACAGATTGTAGCACACCGCTGGCGAGATTCTGCGCCGCGAGAAGACCCACGTCGGCACGCCTTTCGACGCCGCAGGCACGATCCCGTCGACGAAACGTGGCTCGATCGCACGAAGTCGGGCCCGCCCCCCAGCGCCGTTACGCCCGAGCCTTGTCGCGAGAAACGTCCTCAGGCCGAAGTGCGATGAATGTCTGGTAGATTCCCGCGCCGACGTCGTTCAGCTTTGTCTGCAGGCCATCGAGGAACTCGTGCAACCCCGCGCCGATGATCTCGTCGACCGTCAGGTAGGCCAACTCGCCGCGGAGCTGTCCCAAACGCTTTTCGGCAACGTTCCAAAACGTACTTTCAGGCGAACCAGAGATCGCGTGGAGCGACCGATTGGCGAGCTCGAGGCAGTGCATGATCGAGCGCGGAAAGAGTCGGTCAAGCACGAGAAAACCGACGACACGTTCAGGCGTGATTCGGTGGTGGCGCTTGCGGAACATCTCAAAGCCGCTGACGCTGTGCAAGACAGCTGACCATTGGAGGTCGTCCATCGGGGTTCCCACTGCTCTCAGGCTCGGCAGCAAGATGAAGTACTTCACGTCGAGAAGACGCGATGTCATATCGGCGCGCTCGAGGCCGCTCCCCAGCCGCGCGAAATGCCAAGCTTCGCCTTGAGAGAACGTCGCGATCATGATGCCAAAGAAAAGATGGCTCGACTGCTTGACGAACTGAAAGAACTGGTCCAATGACTTTGGCGGGGCCTGAGCTGCTTCCTCGATGGCGATGTAGAACTGATTGATGTGTTCCCACATCTCAGAGCTGATCACGTCGCGAATTCCACTAGCGTTATCCCGCGCCGTGGCGACGCACGAAGAGATCGAGTTGGGATACTCTCGATCGAACGTCAAGAATTGAATGACGTTTTCTCTCGTGGCTTCGCCGTATTTCTTGGCGAAGAGCTCACGATCACCAGACGCGTCGACGAGCGCCCCCCACTGCTGGGAAGACCCGGGTGGCATGTCAAGCGTTACGTTGTGAGTGACGTCGACGAAACGTGCAACGTTCTCGGCTCGCTCGATATAACGGCTCATCCAGTAGATCGAATCGGCAACACGACTCAGCATTTCATCTCACTACAAACAATCTCGCGAACTCGAATATTCCGGACAAACATCAGCTAATAGCTCTCGGTGGAGCCGTCATCTAGGGCGACCTGTTCATCGCTCGACGCGATGACCCAGGTATCCTTGCTCCCACCGCCCTGCGAAGAATTCACTACGAGTGAGCCTTGTTTCAGGGCTACGCGCGTCAATCCGCCCGGCAGCACGAAGATTTCCTCACCGTAAAGAATGTACGGCCGCAGGTCGACGTGCCGGCCTTCGAATCTGTTGCCGACGATGGTCGGAACGCGGGACAAGGAGAGGGTCGGCTGAGCGATGTAGTTACGTGGAGTCTCTTCGATCAAGGCGGCGAACTTGCGACGTTCTTCTTCGCTGGCATGCGGACCGATCAACATCCCGTATCCCCCTGACTCGTTCGCAGCCTTGACGACCAGCTGGTCGAGATTGGCCAAAACATAGTCGCGTTCTTTCTTGTCGTAACAAACATAGGTCGGGACGTTGGGGATGATGGCGTCTTCGTTCAAGTAATACCGGATGATCTTTTCGACGTAAGCGTAAATCACTTTGTCATCGGCCACACCCGTGCCCGGTGCGTTCGCCAGTGCGACCCGACCGTTGCGATAGACCTCGAGCAAACCGGGGACACCCAGAAGGGAGTCCGGGCGAAATGCTTTGGGGTCAAGAAAGTCGTCATCGACTCGGCGATAGAGGACGTCAACACGCTGAAATCCTTTCGTGGTTCGCATGTGGAGAAAGCCATCGCGAACGATCAAGTCTCTCCCCTCGACCAGCTCGACGCCCATCTGCTGGGCCAGGAAGGAGTGCTCGTAGTAGGCCGAGTTAAACACACCGGGCGTCAATACCGCGATCGTCGGGGAGTGGACGCCGTCGGGCGCTAGGTGCTCGAGAACGCTGAACAGACGGCTGGGATAATCGACCACAGGACGCACTTGGGAAGCGTCGAAAAGCCGCGGAAAGCTACGCTTCATCACGTAGCGATTCTGGAGCACGTAGGACACCCCGGACGGACAGCGGAGATTGTCTTCGAGTACGTGAACGGTACCGCTCTTGTCACGGACAAGATCAGTACCGGTGATGTGGCACCAGATTTTCCGCGGGGGATTGATTCCAACGCACTGACGTCGAAAGCTCGCGGCGCCCTTCAAGATCGCCTCGGGGATTACTTTGTCTTTGACGATCTTTTGATCGTGGTAGCAGTCGTCGATGAACAGATTCAGCGCATGGATGCGCTGCGTCAACCCACGCTCGAGTTGCTCCCATTCAGCGGCGGCGACGATTCTCGGCACAAGGTCGAACGGGAAGATTTTCTCGACGCCTTGATCGTCGCCGTACACGTTGAATGTGATGCCCATGCGCAAAAGCGACCTTTCGGCCATCTTTTGGCGTTCCAGGAGCTCGCCGTCCGGAAGCTCCTCGATTCGCTTCACGAGCCGCTCCGCGCCCGGACGTGGCTTGCCGCCTCCGTCGATCAACTCGTCGTAAAAGCCGGCGGTGTCATAGTCGCAAAAGTTTAGGTTCTTTGAGGAAATGCTCGACTGAGACTGGTTCTGCGCCATGTGTCTGTCCATGATCGTTGCCAGGCCACTATGAGCCCCAACTATTACCTCGGCCCAAGTGGGTCATGTCTTGACGTACACGAACACGATCGGTGCTTGCCTTCGCACTTGAATTACCCGACACCGGCAAAAGTAGCCGACAAGGACGGCAAAAAGTGCATCCGTAGCGGCATTTCGAGACGCGACGGCTCCGCCGCATTTCAACGCAGACAGGCGCTGTCGACGCATCTCAAACATGGCTCCGGCGTTCTCTTCGTCGGTCTGAGTCGAACAATTACCTTAGCGTTCTGCGGGTGACACATCCACGGCCACATTGAGGGCGTGTGCACCGCCGCCGATGTACATACCTGCCACCGGGCACACGTCGCTGTAGTCGCGGCCCCATGCAACCGTGATGTGATCGGTTGACGCAAATACATTGTTGGTGGGGTCGATGTCGACCCAGCCGTGCTCGCCGCAGTAGACCGACACCCAGGCGTGCGAGGCATCGGCACCGACAAGCCGCTCTTGACCCTCGGCCGCCCGCGTACGAAGGTAGCCGCTAACGTAACGCGCCGCGAGGCCGAGCGAGCGCAGACCGCTCAGCAGCAGATGGGCCAGGTCCTGACAGACTCCACGGCGCATCTCAAAAACTGCCGAAATCGGCGTGCTGACGCTCGTCGCCTTCGGATCATATTTGAAATCGGTGTGGATCCTATTGTTGAGGTCAGCCAGTGCTTCGATCAGCGGGCGACCGGATGCAAAGCTGGTTCGGGTGTAGTCGGCGATCGGTTCGTCAAGAGGGACGTGCGGCGAGCGAAAGGCAAACTGGTAGTTGTTCAGCCCGGTGGCAGTCCGATCGAGCGGGAGGCCATCGCGAACAGACTCCCAAGTGACACTCTTAGCCTGCTCAGGTAGGTCGTTGGGCACAACCTCGACGGTGCTCGTCGCATTGATCTTAAGAAGGCGGTGCTGTCGGTCGATCGAGAGAATCGCCGCGGTGTTGCCGAAGTAGTCCGTGCGACGGTGGTACGTCGATGGATGCGGCCGGACGCTCAAGCGGTGGCGGAAACAGCGCTGATGCGCCGTCTTGCGAGGCGTCAGATAGACGATGTTTTGACAGAACGGCACCAGTTCGGCGTATTCATACTTCGTTACATGAGAAATCTTCCACTTCATTGAAGGGTTCGCTCCGCCTCGGACATTTGCTGGGGGCGGCCAGCGTGGACCAGATATCGATGACTGACAAGATCGGAGAGCTTCGGAAGCGAGCCGGCGACCTGGTGTAGCAAACGCTCGAGCTTGGTCCGATCGCCGTCCGCCACGGTCAAATCTTCGACGTTGAGCATTTTCACATTGTGAAGAAGAGAACCGGCAATTCGCTCGTCTGCTGTCCCCAACGGCTCCGACTCGGTGCGAGGCAGGTTCGCGATATGATCCACAATCGCTGTCAGCTGGTAAATCAGCGCGCGAGGATTCGTTTCATCGGTGAGCAGCAAGTCCAGTGCCGCAGCCAGAGCGAACCCAGAGAGATACCGGCTGCGGTACGTCATGATGCTGTCAGCGACTTCCAGCAAGGCTTCTAGAACGCGGCCTCTATCTGTCGAGCCTTCAGCGGAGAGTGACTGCACCAGGGAAACGACGTGTAAGGATCGCTCGAGCCGCCGTCCCAAGTCTAGAAACCGCCAGGCTGGGCTACGTGTCATGCTCTCGCCGATCAAGCCATCGAATGCTGCCATGAGCACGATGAGATCGTCGAGCAGAAGATCCAACTCGACCAGGCCGAGCGAAACTTCGACGCCACCGGCCACGGCGCTCGACGACTTTCGCTCGAGTTCGTGAACAATGCGCCAGCTATCCAGCGAAAGGCGGTCGCGAACCAGCGAGGCGTTGCGATGAGCTCCAGCCACAAGCGACCGCAAGCTCCCCGGCTGTGCTTCGTCCAGAACCCGGGAAGGAAGCATGCTCGCGAGCTGGCGCAGGTCATTCTCGTCCCTTACGGCGAAGTCTTGTTCGAGCTGCCCCTGAACTACAAGAGCGCGGATGAGAAACTGAAGCTCCGGCCCGCTCTGCACTTCATCTTCGCTCGTCATCCATGCGGCCGTTTGCCGAAGCAACCGACACACACCTTGTCCACGCTCGATCTGCCGGCCGAACCAGAACAGGTTGTCCGCGACTCGGCTGGGGAGTTCTGCACCACTGCGCCGCAGAACAACAGGCTGCTTCGAGGTCGCCAATAAGCTGACATGCTCAATCGGGCCGGACGAACAAACCCAAGCGTCCTGAGTCAACTCACCACCGAGAATGGAGCGATCCAATCGCGCTGGCTCCTGCGCCAACCGGACCAAGGCGCCCGGCATCGCCTCGTACCCTCCTGGGCTAGCGACGAGATAGACTCGGATCGCGACATGCCAACGAGTCGGGGTACTCTCCCAAAGAACCGGCGAGGTCGATCGCTGCACGGATTCCTGAGCGATCAAATCACGAGGACGCGTCGCGAGAAGCTTGAGCGCGTCAGCGACGCTCTGATACTCCAGTTGGGTAGCTTCCATGCGTCCAACCCGAAACGCAGACCGCAAGGCGAGGCTTCTGAGACCATCCTCCTGGATCTGGCTCTCGACTCGAGATCGGGCCTGCTCCTGCCCACACCACCAGGTCGCGACCGACGGGAGCTCCAGCTCCTCTCCGAGCCACTCGCGGGCGATCGCCGGCAAGAAGGGCATCAACGAGGGCGATTCGACGAACGCGCTGCCGAACGCGTTGACGACCGCGACGTGTCCGAGCCGCGCCACCTGCAGCAGGCCGGGAACCCCGAGTGTGGGATCAGCCCGCAACTCCAGAGGGTCGCAGTACTCGTCACTCAGCCGACGCAGAATAACATCCACCGGCAGTAGTCCGGCGAGAGTCTTCAGGAAGACGCGGTCGTCGCGCACGGCGAGGTCGCCGCCCTCCACGAGCGTGTATCCCAGGTACCGCGCCAGATACGCGTCCTCGAAGTAGTTCGGTCCACGAGGACCATGGCTGAGGAGAACGATACGTGGGTTTTCGCGGTGTGTGGGCGCCAACCCACGAAGAGTTTCCTGCACCGTCATGAAGAAGGGAGCGAGTCGTTCAACGCTCAAGTCGCGAATGGCGTGAGGCAGCGACCGCGCCGCGACGATACGATTTTCGAGGGCGTACCCGATGCCCAGCGGTGCGTCGGCTCGGTCGCCGACGATCCACCAGCCGCCGTCTGGGGCTCGAGCCAAGTCGGCGGCGTAGAAGTGCAAAAACGTACCGCTGCGAGGTTGTTGGCCATGAAAGGCACGGCGGAACCCAGGGTGCGAAAAGAGATAGTCCGGTGGCAGCAAGCCGCTCGACAGCAGATGTTGCGGTCCATAGACATCCTCGAGAACGCGGTTGAGGAGCCGGGCGCGCTGCCTCAACCCGGAGGCAATACGATTCCATTCGTCCGCGCCAATGAGCTGCGGCAAGAGGTCGAGCCGCCAGGGTCGCTCAAGGCCGACGGTGTCGTCGTAGAGATCGTACGCGATGCCGCTCGAACCGAGCTCCTCTTGAGCTTGGGACCAACGGCGCTTCAACTCGGAACGCCCGATCGCATTGAGAGTTGAAACGAGAGTCTTCCACGCAGGCCGGACAACCCCTGGGCGCTCGAAGACTTCGTCGTAAAACGAATCGGCGGGCGCGTATGCACCGAAGATTCCGTCACAGCTGCTGGCCACAGAAGCTTCCCGAATGTCACTCATGAGTTCGGTCTATCTCGTCGCAAATCGAGAGTCAACGGGTAGAGCGGGTTCGATTCAGGCGTTGGCGTCGACAACGCGCCACCGGTGTGACCAGAGGCGAAGAATCGAGCTGCGCGGCGCGCCTCGGCTTCATTGGCATTGACAGGAAACGTCTCATAGTTTCGACCAGCCGGGTGGGTCGTGTGATACGCACACCCACCAACACTCCGTCCGTGCCAAGAGTCGAGCACGTCGAAGGTCAGAGGTGTATGGATCGGTATCGTCGGATGGAGACAACTCGGCGGCTGCCACGCACGGTAGCGGACCGCGGCGACGAACTCGCCCACGACTCCCGTCGGGTGAAGAGGCAAGCGGCGACCGTTACAGGCAATGACGTGACGCTGGTCGGTCATGCCTCGCACGCTCACCTGGAGGCGCTCGACCGAGGAATCGACGTATCGTGTCGTTCCCCCGCCGCCCGGTTCCTCCCCCAGGACGTACCACGGCTCAATCGCTTGCCGCAGCTCGATCTCAATCCCTTTCTGCTCGATCGTTCCAAGGCGTGGGAAACGAAACTCGAAGTGAGGTCTAAACCATTCGAGCTCCAGCTGAAGACCGGCTTCGCGTGTCTCGCCTATGACGTCCGCGAAGTCACTCCAGACGAAGTGTGGAAGCAAGAATCGGTCGTGAAGCATCGTACCCCAGTGAATCAGACGTTCCTTGTAGGGTCGCTCCCAGAATCGGCTGATCAACGCCCGGAGCAGCAACTGCTGGGTCAAGCTCATTCGCGCGTGCGGGGGCATCTCAAAGCCTCGAAACTCGACCAGACCCAACCGCCCCGTGCTACTGTCCGGAGAATAAAGCTTGTCAATGCAGAACTCTGCACGATGGGTGTTGCCGGTGACGTCGACGAGCAGGTGCCGAAAGAGTCGATCCACCAGCCAAGGCGGTGTCTGCTCGTCCGGATCGGCCACCTGCTGGAACGCGATTTCCAGCTCGTAGAGTGCGTCCTTTCGGCCCTCATCGACGCGGGGAGCCTGGCTCGTTGGTCCGACGAACGTACTCGAAAAAAGATACGACAACGACGGATGGTTGTTCCAGTATCCGAGAAGGCTCCTGAGAAGATCGGGCCGACGCAGGAACGGGCTGTCGAGCGGGGTCGGCCCGCCGAGCACCACGTGGTTGCCACCGCCGGTGCCGGTGTGTCGTCCGTCAAGATCGAACTTCTCGGTTCCCAAACGCGCATAGAAAGCTTCTAAATAAAGGGTCGTCGTCAAGTGTACCAACTCCTTCCAGGTGCCCACCGGCTGTGTATTCACCTCTATGACGCCGGGATCGGGCGTGACTTTGAAGTGCTGTACGCGGTGGTCGCCCGGCGGGAGATACCCTTCAAGGACGATCGGCGTGCCGATCTGTTTCGCCGACTCTTCGACGGCAGCGACAAGATCAAGATAGTCTTCCAGGCGTTCCGTCGGCGGCATAAAGACGTATAGACGGCCGCCGCGGGGTTCGACGCAGAGGGCGGTGTGGACGACGTCTGCGTTCCCTGCGACACTGTCGTTCTGCGGCGATGTCGACGCCCGCGGGTCAAAAGCCGCGGCACGAACTTCAGGCTGCGCCCGCCGCCCGGGATGGGGCTGCAGCGACGGCTTCGGCGTCGTCGGATCGATAGGATAAAAGTCGTGACCGGGACTCCATGGAAGGGAGTCGATAGGCAACCGCAGACCGACGGGAGAGTCTCCAGGAAGTAGGAACACCTTGCCCGACCGCGTCGGCCAGGGACCGCTGCGCCACCGAGGCTGCGCTTGCCACCACTGGCGGCGCAGGGGAAGCACGTAGCCGACCACCTCGCCGAGGCCGCGCTCGAAGACGCGCGCGAGGCGCGCTCGCTCTTCGGGGTCTTCCAACTTGCTGTCGAGTGGGTCAACGTTCACCGGCAATTTGCGCTCCACAGCGAGCTGGTGCCACACATCCTCGTACGCTGCGATCGCGAATCGAGGCTCGACTTCCAATCGCGCCGCAACGGTCGCGACGAGTTCCTGGGCGTCTGCCCCGCCGTATCCGTAGTCCCGATTTTCATCTGCTACCAGAGCGTCATCCGTCCACAGCGCCTCACCGTCACGGCGCCAAAGGCAGCTCAGCGCCCACCGCGGCAGTGACTCGCCCGGGTACCACTTGCCTTGGCCGAAATGAAGCAATCCGTCCGGCGCGAACCGGCGTTGGAGACGTCTCAACAGGACCTCGGCCCGATGCCGCTTGGTTGGGCCGACAGCGTCCACCGTCCACTCCGCGCCGTCCATGTCGTCGATCGCGACGAACGTCGGCTCTCCGCCCATCGTCAAACGTACATCCGCGGCCTGCAGGCGTTCATCGAGCTCGTTCCCGACAGCTTGGATCCGTTGCCACTCAGAATCCGAGTAGGGCTTGGTCACACGCGGATCTTCGTGAATGCGGGTGACGGACATGTCGAAGGCGAACGTTGACTCGCACTCGTCCACGTGGCCCGTAATCGGAGCAGCGCTGCTCGGATCCGGCGTGCAGGCTAGCGGGATGTGTCCTTCACCGGCCAGGAGGCCAGACGTCGGGTCGAAGCCAATCCAACCCGCACCGGGTATGTACGCCTCTGCCCACGCGTGCAGGTCGGTGAAGTCCTCCTCCGGGCCTGAGGGACCTTCGAGCGCCTTGACGTCGGGGGCAAGCTGAATCAAGTAGCCAGAGGCGAATCTGGCGGCGATGCCAAGGTCACGTAGAATCTGAACGAATAGCCACGCAGTGTCACGACAGGATCCAGCGCGCAGAGTGAGTGTTTCCTCAGGTGTCTGCACTCCGGGCTCCATGCGAACGAGATAGCGAATCTCGCTCTCTAACCGGCGATTCAGACCGACAAGAAACTCAACAGTGTTTGGCGCCGTCCGATCGACGCTCTCAGACCAAGCACTGAGCAGAGGACCTTTGGCCTCACACTCCAAGAAAGGCCGCAAATCTCTGGCCAGCCACGGCTCGTAGTCAAACGGCCACTCCTCCGCGTGCGGTTCGACAAAGAAATCGAACGGGTTGATCACCGTCATCTCGGCGACGAGGTCCACCTCGACGTCGAATCGACGAGTTTTGTTCGGAAACACGCAGCGCGCGAGAAAATTGCCGTGTGGGTCTTGTTGCCAGTTCTCGAAATGATCGTCGGGCGTAACCTTCAGCGAGTAGCTTAGGATAGGGGTTCTCGCATGCGGCGCGGGACGCAGGCGAATGAGCTGCGGCGATAGCGAGGTGAGGCGGTCGTATTGGTAAGTTGTCCGATGGTGGAGTGCAACGCGGATGGTCATTGTTGTGTCTGGTGTGGATCGATCGTTGTCGAATAAGCACAGATCTTACGACTGCCGCTGCCGCGGAACGATCCCTCGCAGGAGTCGCCCCAAGAGATCCGCTCCGGTGATCACGCGCCGCATCTTTCCCCACACGAGGATGATATCCTGATCGATGACATCGTCGTCAGCAGTCTCAGCGTCAACCTTCAGCTTTCGAAGAACCTGACCCAAAGGTACCTCGGCATCTTCAATGACGATCGGGCGGTGGCAATACGAGTAAGGATCACACGACTGTTCGGAGAAAACCGCGCGCAAAAAGCCGTCGGCATCGAGGACGAGAAGGGGCTCGCCCTGGTGACTCGTCAGGATCACCCACTTCTTTCCCGACGCTTGTACCTGGACGAGGAATGGATCGTCATGTGAAGCTTCGAAGGCAGGTATTGCCGGCAGGTCGACGTTGACAGGTAAGGGAACGATGCTGCTGGGATGCACGGACTCCCCTTCCTGTCCGACGGGGAGATCGTCGAGCGCAAAAAAATTGAGTGCCCCGATGCCTTCGACATGATCGAGGTCGGTCTCGTCAGCGTCGACATGCTTGCGGATGACCTTCCTGAGATCCTGTTCTCGAAAGTACTCAATCCCTTCCTCCCCGACCCACCAATCGAGCAGCTTTGCGGTCGGCTTGGCGAGGGGATACAGCAGCCGCTGATAAAATCGCAGGAGTGGAGAGAAGAGTGACACCATCCGGAGTGCATGGCGCGAAAAATAGGCTTGTGGCAGGATCTCTCCGCCGAACGTAATAATGACCGTAGAGAAAAAGAAGGCAGTCACTCCAGCCAGAACCGAGTCAGAGAGTAAAGTGAGGAGGCAATTGACGCCCACATTACCCCACAGAATGGTGCTGAGGAGGAAGTTGGCGTCTCTTCTTAGCTCAAGTAACAAACCGGCGGCACGATCGTTACCAGACGCGGCAACTTCGAGTCGGAGTCGGCTGATCCCGAAGACCGCGAGGTTGAGGCCGGAAAACATAGCCGACTGCGTCAGACAGAGCGCGATGGCGGCCCAGGTAAGCGGAGTCAAATAGTCCATAGGGTTTCTACTCTACGCGCAGCATGGAAGAAATCACGATAGCGTTGCGCGTGATTGTAGTGCCTGTCGTCAACGTAACCACTCTAATCGAACACCAAAAGTTGTCGTCAACCGCACTGCGACGCCACGAGGTAAAAAGGCGCAATGCGCGCGCCCTGGGTGCCGGTAGAGCGTCCCAAGTCGGCGGCGCCTCCCGGAATCGCAACTCGCGCATCCGGCCGAGCTCCACCATGTTATCCGCTGACTCGATTCGGCGAGCGGCAGTTCTCCATGAGGTCAACCAATGAGATTGATTAGACGGCGCAGGGATGTGGCTGGATCGAGGCCAGGAACGCTGTTCGTTCCGACCGATGCACTTGCCCCGAAGATCCGATTGATCGACTACTCGGCTGTCGAACTCCAAATGCTCGACGTCAACGATCTTGAGACCCTCGAGAGCCTTGTGAATCGACCTACGGTCACCTGGAGTACAAACACCAGGAGCTCATTGGTAAGTCGCGCGAGTACGCCTCCTTTCTCGACGAACGCCTGCTGTGGACGCCAAACGTTCCCGCTGTGGGCGCAGCAACGATCAAACAGCTCCCACCTGCCTGCAAATGGTTGATAGCCCCAGCGAACTGGGCCGCCGCAGCAACGCATTCGTCGAGGAAGCCCGTCGCGCCGTGGCCGCCACTGTACTGGCGCTAACGCTGTTCATCTTTCTCCTGGCATTTCGTCCGTGGCTCCGCTCGCGTCTGGGGCAGATCGCTGATCGAGTGCATAAGATTCACTCCGACTCGTTCCTTCTGACGATCGCCGCACTGTTGATCACTCTGGTGATAGCCGCACCGATTCCGTTTTTCCTCGGCTGGGCATCGCGCGTATTGGCCGGGGCGATGTCCTCCCCGCCCTTCGTCGGCGCGGTGAGTGCAGGCCTGGCGAACGCCAGTGTGATTCTGATGCTCCTATGCGGGCTTCGCGCCCTGGTCACGACGCACGGTGTCGCCGAAGTCCATTTCCGCTGAAAGAACGCGTCCTCAGTCTGTGGCGGCGGAATCTACGGTGGTTGACGCTCATCCTCGTGCCGGCGTCGTTTCTGACCTCACTCGCCGAAGGGCAAACAACGCTCGACGGTCTGCGCGACAGCATCGGGCGCACTGGGTTCTCGATTGCGATGGTAGCTTCGTCGTTCTTTCTCGCCTGCTTGCTAAGACCGAAAAACGGTGTCTTGACGGACTCTATGGCCCGTAAACCGAACGGCTGGCTCTCCAGGCTACGTTACGGTTGGTACGCACTTGCAGTCTCGGCGCCCATCATCCTTGTGGCCCTCGCGGCGGCTGGGTTTTTCTACACAGCGCTCGAGCTGACCCGGCAAGTCGTTGCGACCGCCGCGATCATCATCGCCGCGGTGGTGGTGCATCACCTTGTGCTTCGCTGGTTGCTCCTGGCGAGGATTCGGCTGACGATCGCCCGTGCCCGTGAGAAGCGCCGTGCGCAAACGGAAGCCAACGAATCGAGTAGCCCCGACGACGAGATTCCAGTCGAGCTTACCAGCCCGGAAATCGACGTTGCCACCGTCAACCAACTGACGCAGGATCTCCTGCGCAGCGCCACCGTGCTCGGCGTCGCGGTGGTCCTCTCCCTCGTTTGGGTCGAGGACGTTCCAGTCCTGAACGTCCTGCAGCGGTTCCAACTTTGGGAGGTCCAGCTCGGCCTCGGGGAGTGGGTCACGTTGGCCGATTTACTCCTATCACTGCTTACGGGCGTGTTGACGTTCTTCGCCGCTCGGAATCTGCCCGGCCTTCTGGAGTTGCTGGTACTTCGGCACCTGCCGCTCGACGCCGGAAGTCGTTACGCAGTCTCGACCATCGGTCGGTACGTCATCGCGGCACTGGGCCTGATGCTCGCTTTCAACCTCATCGGGATCGGGTGGGCGAAGGTGCAGTGGCTGGTGGCTGCTCTTGGCGTCGGGCTCGGGTTTGGACTTCAAGAGATCTTCGCCAACTTCGTATCCGGCCTCGTCATCCTTCTCGAGCGACCCATGCGAGTCGGTGATACGGTGACCGTGGGCGATATCAGTGGCATTGTCAGTCGCATCAGAATCCGTGCGACGACGATCGTCGACTGGGATCAGAAAGAGCTGATCGTGCCGAACAAGACCTTTATCACTGGCCAGCTGGTAAACTGGACGCTGTCGACTCCAATCACGCGATTGATCATCAAGGTCGGCATTGCCTACGGTTCCGACACCGAGCTGGCGCTGCGGCTGATGCTCGCGGCCGCCAAGGAGCACCCGAAAGTCTTAGCCGATCCCGAAGCCGCGGTCTTTTTTGTCGGCTTTGGGGAAAGCTCGCTCGACTTCGAAGTCAGGGTCTTCGCTTCCGAGGTGTCGAATCGTGGCCGCACGAAGGTGATTCACGATCTCCACCTAGCGATCGACGGCGCGTTCCGCCGACACGGAGTCATCATCGCCTTCCCGCAGAGAGATTTGCACTTCAAGTCGGACGAGCGGTTCACTGGCGAGCCGGTTGAAAGCTCGCACTCCGAAATTCCTGGGATCGAATGAACACCGCCGAAAAATCGGAAGGATTCTTCCTCTTTTTCCGCAGGCTCCAGTTCGTCGCGAGGCGCACGGCAGAACCATGAACTTCTGCAAGTGCTGCCCCCGTAAGCGCTTTTCTCGTGTCGAGCGGAAACCCAGAGGTTTTGGCCCAGTGTTTGCTGCCATTCAATGCATTCGCCCGTCTCGTGCGCCCTGACCCTCGGGCACTTCAAGGTGCGAAAGGGTTGAAATCAGGGCGCACGGACGGGCGAACTCTTTGAGCACAACCCGCAGCGTTTCGCCGCAAAGAAAGACCAATCAACCGCGCCGTCGGCGGCGTGACTGCTTGGATTCTCTGTCTCTCTCTCTCATCGCGATGCTGGAACCCCCTATCATGCGCGGGTCAACTCCAACAGCCTCGTCACGGAAAGTCAACCGCGCAAACGAGCCTACCGCGAAGAGCGCAAGACCTCCCGCAGCCACTTCCGGAGCGCCGCGCGCGCGGGGCTCGGACGCAAGGCCCACGCGTCGCTATGGTTTCGGAAGCCCGTTTCCATGAAGGTGAACGGTGCCTTTGTTTTCGTGGCTTCCAGGTACGCCTTCGTTGCCGACAGAGAAGCGCGCGCGTCTGCCGTCACTTCGTGGCAGATGAACTGCGGACGTCCCTCGAGCCGCCGGAGACGCTTCACGGCCGCAGCGCGGTCGGCGCCGGGGTAGCCCCACGACGTCACCACGCCGTCGTAGTGGCTGTAGGCGACAAAGCCGCGCCACAGCCGCGCGATCCCGTCGTCGTAGAGACCGAGGTAGTTGCACGCGATGGCGCCGCGTGAAAACCCCATCAAAAACACCGCCTTCGGATCGCCGCCATACTCACTGCAGATCCACGGCACGGCACGTTTGCAGTAGTCAAGCGTCGGCCCCGCGGCGTAGTCCGGAGCATCCCCCCACCACTTGGTGACGTTCTTCTTGCCGGCGCCATCCAGATACGGCATGCAGACCCAAATGCACCCGCGACCCGCGGAGATCCCAAAGCCGAGCTTGCTGTCCTCCACGCGGCCGGTCGAGACGTCACCATATTCATTTCGGTAGTCACCGTTGCCCGCGTACTCGACGAGAACGGGATAGCGGCGGCCTCGCTGCCAATCGAACGGCAGGTAAAGCGCGTGGTGGACGGCGGTGCCCCGATACGAAGGAATGGTTTGCTGCACGCGGCGCCCCGCCGCCGGTTCGCCCTGTGTCATTCGCGGCACGACCAAATCGGCTGCGACGCTGTCGATGTCCGGCGCCTTAGCAAATGTCACAGAGCTAAGGGCGAGTAGGCCGAGCGTAGCTACCGCGGCGATCAGCGCACCTGTTGTTAACCCAAGGCATCGTTCGCGGGTCTCTCCCACGTTCACACTCCTCTCGGCTGGCTCAGCCTCATGTTGCCATCTCCATCCGCGCGAGTCAGTACTTGGCGACTGCATCGTTTGCTGAGTTCTCCTGCCGGTCTCCGTCCTTGCTGCCTTGAGCGCGTCGCGGAGATCAACCGGTTCCCCCGCCCCAGCTTGCGAAACCGCGAAAAGCCGTTATCTTGAGCGAACCGTCCCACCGTCGCGCCGAGCGACAGCGCCACGAAACCAGAACACATCGACAGCGATATCAAAACATGGAAAAGGTCACGATTGTAGGCTCCGGACCCGCGGGGTTCACCGCAGCGATCTATGCCGCCCGCGCCAACCTCTCACCACTCGTCTTGGAGGGGTTTCAGAGTGGCGGCATTCCCGGCGGTCAGCTCATGACGACGACCGAGGTGGAGAACTATCCCGGTTTCCCGGACGGCGGCATCTCCGGACCCGACCTCATGGACCGGTTTCGGGCCCAAGCCAAGGACTTCGGCAGCACGTGTCATCAAGAGGATGTCGTCGAAGTGGATCTCTCCTCACGACCGTTTCGCGTCAAATCGACCGAGCGTGAGGTCGAGAGCCACAGCGTCATCATCGCCACCGGCGCCACTGCTAAGCGTCTCCACGTGCCCAGCGAGGAGAAGCTTTGGGGGAGAGGCATGAGCGCCTGCGCTGTCTGCGACGGCGCACTGCCGATCTTTCGCAATAAGGACTTGGCCGTCATCGGCGGGGGGGACTCCGCCGTCGAGGAGGCGACGTTCCTCACCAAGTTCGCCAGCAAAGTCTTTCTCGTTCATCGCCGCGACGAGCTGCGTGCGAGCAAGATCATGCAGGAACGCCTCTTCAAGAACGAAAAGGTTGAACCGATCTGGGACTCTGTGCTCGAAGACGTGGAAGGCGATGATGTCATCACCGGAGCGCGGCTGAAGAATGTCAAGACCGGCGAGGTCAACGTGCTGCCGGTAGGTGGACTCTTTTACGCCATCGGTCACAAGCCCAACACGGGTTTCCTCGCGGGCCAAATCGAAACCGACGAAACCGGATACATCGTCGTCACGCCCGGGACGACCCAGACGTCGACTGAAGGCGTGTTCGCGTGCGGCGACGTCATGGATAAAACCTACCGCCAAGCCATCACTGCGGCTGGCACTGGCTGCATGTCGGCACTTGAAGCCGAACGCTGGCTGGGTGCACAGGGGATCGAGTAGATCTCCAGACACCTGCTCGTCCGAGCACCTTGCACCTGCAATCCAATCCCTCTTTTAGAATCGAGGCTCGATGTGAAACCGTGCAAGAAGTGGCGTCGTCAGTCGCGCTCGAAGCGTTGGCTTTGTTTACTCTTCGTCTTGGTCGGCGGCTCGAACTTGATTGCGCAGACCTGGGCCGAACGCCTCGGCTATCCGAAAGGCAGACGGGTGATCATCCTCCATGCCGACGACATCGGCATGTGCTACGAGGCCAACGAAGCGGCCAAGAACTATCTCGAAAACGATCAGATCCAGTCCGCTTCGCTGATGGTTCCGTGCCCGTGGTTCAACGAGATCGCGGCTTGGTACAGGGAGAATCCACGACACGACCTGGGTCTCCACCTGACACTGACGAGCGAGTGGAAGCACTATCGCTGGGGTCCGACGGCACCGATCTCGAAAGTACCTGGACTCATCGACGATGACGGCTACCTTTGGCGCACTGTCAAGGAGGTCGCGACGCACGCCACTGCGGCTGAGGTCGAGCTGGAAATCCGCGCACAACTCGACCGCGCCCGATCTCGCGGCATCGAACCAGGCCATCTCGACACGCACATGGGAACGCTCTTCGCGCGCCCCGATTTCACGAAGGCCTATCTCAAGGTCGCGATGGAGCACGAAATCCCGGCAATGGTGATCGAGCTGACACCCGAGGTGGTCGCCGAGTTTCGGCGCCAGGGGTATCCGATGTCGGACGAGATGATCGAAATCGTTCGCGCCTATCGACTACCGAAACTCGACGCCTTCTACTCTGTTCCACGCGGCAAGACCTATGACGAGGTGGTTACCGGATTCCTCGCCCTACTGAAGGACAAGGTGAAGCCAGGGATCACCGAAATCATCTTCCACCCGTCGACAGAGTCGGAAGGTCTGCGGAAAATCACCGGGTCTTGGCGGCAGCGCTCTTGGGAGGCTCGCATGTTCGCCGATCCGCGAGTGATCAAGGCGTGCAGGCGGGGAGGCGTCGTGTTCACCGACTGGAAAGAGATGATGAAGCGATTTCGCAAGCTACACGGCGGCAAGACGAAGTAGTCGAGCCGGCGAGATTGAGCCGTGCGCCAGGAGGGTCGTCGGCGGTGAAGATTTCCGAGTTTCAGCGTTTGATCGAAAGCGTCTACCTGGAACGTGACAGCGAACGCGGCGTGCCCCGCACGTTCGCGTGGTTTGTCGAGGAGGTGGGCGAGCTGGCGAAAGCGCTCCATCGGCCAGAGCGCGTCGACGAAAACAATCTACGCGAGGAATTCGCAGACGTGCTCGCATGGCTGACGACCTTGGCGTCACTCTCGGGAGTGGAGCTCGAGGACGCGGCGCGAGAAAAGTACGCTGCTGGCTGTCCAAAGTGTGGTGGGACGCCGTGCAGTTGTTAGCTCGCATAAGGACAACTACGGGCAAACGCGAAGCCATGGGCTTGGCCATTTTGGGTCGGCTGGCCAGACCAGTTGACCGGGATTCAGTGTGCGTGTTCAAAACTCCTGTCCGGAAGGTAGCCGGCACACTCCTGTGTGCCGTAGTCTGAGCAAAAATCGGACGGCACACGGGAGTGTGCCTGCTACTTTGGTGCGCCGCATTCGCCACTCGAAGTTACGTTTAGGAACGCTGAGCGCTTCGGTGGCTGCAGCGCACACCTGAAGGGGAGAGGATCCTAGGCGATGGACAGGAGACTTTTTCGGCTCCGACAATTGCTGAGCTCCGCGCTGGTTTCAGCGCTCGTCGTCGTCTTCCCGAGCGCAGCACGCCCGCAGTCGCCGGTCTGGTCGGAGAGCTACGCTCGCGGCGTCATCGCCAGCGAGTCGTCTTTTGCGTCCTACGTTGGCCTTGCGACTCTCATGAAGGGCGGCAACGCCGTCGACGCCGCGGTGGCAACCGCGTTCGCGTTGGCGGTGACCCACCCGACTGCAGGCAACATCGGCGGCGGCGGCTTCATGGTCGTGCGGCTCGCAGACGGCAGCGCGACGACGTTCGATTTTCGCGAGACGGCACCGAACCGCGCCCACGATCATATGTTTCTCAATGCCGCTGGAGTGTACGACCCCCAGCGCCATCACTGGAGCATTCTGAGTGTCGGCGTGCCGGGAAGTGTCGCCGGTTTGGTACTCGCGCATGAGCGTCTAGGAGTCCTTCCGTGGCGAGACCTCGTCGAGCCGGCAGTGCGATTGGCGCGCGACGGGTTCGTGATTCCTCAGTCGCTCGCCGCGTCTCTCCGAAGCGTTTTGCCCGAACTCACAAAGTACGAGGCCTCGAAGGCGCAGTTCACCAAAAACGGGGCGCCGTATCGCGCCGGTGAACTTCTCGTGCAGCTCGACCTCGCAAAGACACTCGAGCGCATTCGCGATCACGGCGCGGCGGGTTTCTATGGCGGCGAAACCGCACGCCTCATCGTCGAAGAGATGGAGCGACGCGGCGGCATGATCTCAAAGGAAGACCTCGCGAGCTACCGCGCCGTCGAACGCGAGCCGCTGCGGGGCAGCTACCGCGGCTACGACGTGCTCGCCATGGGACCGCCAAGCTCCGGCGGCATCGCGCTCGTACAGATGCTCAACATCCTCGAGCACGACGACCTCGCCTCGCTTGGACTGCGGAGCGCGGCGGCAACGCACTTGGTCGTCGAAGCGATGCGACGCGCGTTCGCAGATCGAGCCCGCTACGTTGCCGATCCAGACTTTGTCGACGTCCCCATCTCTCGTCTGACCAGCAAGAAGTACGCTCAGACTCTCAGGCGGTCGATCTCTGCGGCGCAGGCGTCGGTGTCGTCGCCGGAAGCGTTCACATGGCCGCAGGAGGGCACGGAGACAACCCACCTCTCCGTCGTCGACTCACAGCGTATGGCTGTCGCGCTGACGACGACGCTCGAGCGCTCCTACGGCTGCCGCATCGTCGTACCGGGCGCTGGCTTTCTCCTCAATAACGAGATGGGTGACTTCAATCCGGTGCCGGGCGAGACCACGGCAAGCGGCCGCATCGGCACGGCGGCGAACACCGTCGCGCCGCGCAAACGCATGCTTTCGAGCATGAGCCCGACGATCTTGGCGAAGGACGGCCACCTGCAGCTCGCCGTCGGCAGCCCGGGCGGCCGCACGATCATCAACAGCGTCCTCTTGGTGATCCTGAACCGCGTCGACTATGGCATGTCGCTCCAAGAGGCCGTTGACGCACCGCGCTTCCACCATCAGTGGCTGCCGGACAAGATCGTCGGTGAGCGCTGGTGCTTCTCGCGCGACACGTGGCAGGCGCTGGAGGCCATGGGCCATCAGCTGACAGTCCGCCGCGGCGGCCAAGGATCGGTGATGGCCATCGGCACGCACCACGACGCGGCTGCCGGCCGAGACGTCTTGCACGCCGGAGTCGACCGCCGCCGCGGCGGCGGCGCGGCGGGATACTGAGCACGCCCACGCACACGCACATACTTCGGACGGCCGCCCTTCGTTGACTTCGTTTCCTTTTGTTCAACTCTTCTTCTGACCTCTTGAACCGACGCCCGGACGGCACACGGAGAGGTTGTGAACCTTTTAAGAACGGCCGTCGCAACTCACGCTCACGGTCACGCTCACGGTCACGCTCACGCTCACGGTCACGGACGGACGGCACGGCGTGTGCCTGCTACTTTGGGAGACGCACACGCACTCGCTCACCCCACGCTCACCGTCCCGGAATCAAACGCGGACCCACGATCGGCCGCGTCCTATGCGAAGGGCACCGACACGAAATCCGACACGGCGAACCGCTAGTCGCGTCGGTTCTTCTCGTAGATCTCCATCGCCCGCGGCATGAGCTCTTGGAGCTGGCTTACGCGTGTCTCGTGGCCAGGGTGCGTCGACATAAACTCAGGAGGCGCTTGGCCGCCACTTGCCTCGGACATGCGGGTCCAGAAACGAACCGCCTCACGCGGGTCGTAGCCCGCTTCGGCCATGACCATGAGACCGATCTCGTCGGCCGCAGACTCGTCGCCGCGCGAAAACGGCAACTGCACACCCAGTTGATAGCCGACGCCGAGCGCAGCCATGGTGAGCTTCGCCGTCTCCGAAGCCCCATCGCCACCGAGTGCTGCCATCGCAACCTCGAGCGAGACTTGACTGATCACGTTCGTACTCACGCGCGATGCCCCATGACGCGCGTAGGCGTGCGCGACCTCGTGCCCCATGACGACAGCGACACCGTTTTCGCCTTGGCAGATCGGCAGAATGCCGGAGTAGAATGCCACCTTGCCGCCCGGCAGCGCGAAAGCGTTGACCATGTTCGGATCGTCGACGACTTTGAATTCCCACTGAAACGGCTCGCGATTCTCCTCTCCCGCCATCTTCTCGTCAACCACGGCGGCGATGCGTTCGCCGACGCGTCGCACGAGGTCGTTGTCAGCACTGTTGGTGCTCAGTTTCGCTTCGCCCAGGATTTGCTGATACGCCTGAACGCCCATCTCATTCGCCTGCGCATCGCTCACCAAGATCAGCTGCCTGCGGCCGGTGATCGGTTCAGTCAGGCACCCGGTCAGCGTCGCAAGGACGCTAAGGGCAAACAGAAAACTCAACACGAACCGTCGGATCCTTCTCGCGGGGCGCCGGAGCTCAGGCTTCGACATGTCAAAGACTCCTTCTGATCATCGTTGTCGGATAGAATGTTCGCAGTCGGGGATGGTCGCGTTCCGCGTCTGTCCGCGTCATGCTCGCCCGCCTGAACACGTACGCCAAAGGCGATGCCAGGAACGCTTTTCGTTAAGAACGCCGTTGATCCCGCCGTCGAGGGGTGGATTGTAAACAGTCCGAAGTGGATGCGCCAGATTGCAGAGCGACCGCCACAACGACCATCGCGGCGACTCTGGGAATGGTGCTCGGGGTGACGCTCGGCGCGGTTCTCGGAGCACTCGTCCGGGCCGTCCTCAGAACGATTCTCACAGTGACTATGACGTTGAAACTCACGATGATGTTCACGGCGATGCTCGGCAAGGCGGCCCATTGACCGCCGGCAGCCCCCGGAGGCGGCCGAACGACGATTGGACCGGCAGCGCGCCAGCCAGATCGGAGGGCGGCGGTGACTCAAGCGCCTGCGTCCGCATCGCGATCTCGAGCTGCCTTGCCGGCGAACCCGTTCGCTACGACGGCCGTGACAAAAAGGCGCCCGTCCTGCTCGAAGCGCTCGCCGGCGACGTCGAGTGGGTTCCGATCTGCCCTGAGGTCGGTGTCGGCATGGGCGTGCCGCGTGAGCCCGTACGTCTCGAGTGGCAGGCGACGTCGTCCTCCAGCCAGCCACGCCTCGTCGGCGTGCGCAGCGGACGCGACTGGACGGACGAAATGGACCGATTCGCCGCCGACCAAGCCGCGGCGCTGAGGCGCGCTGGCGTCAGTGGCTGGGTCTTCAAGAGCCGCTCCCCGAGCTGTGGTGTGCGCGGCGTCGACGTGTTCAAGGCTTGCGGGGAAGAACCTGAGTGGATCGTGAGCGGCCAGATCGCTGGGCTGTTCGCTGCCAATGTGCGTCGTCTTTGGCCGGAGCTTCCCGTTGTGGACGAGGACGAAGTAAAGACTGAGTCTGCCGCGCGGGCATTTTTGACGCAGGTGCGCGCCTACCACAGCCGCAAGACTCCAACATGAAGTCCACTTCAGCTGCGAGCCAGGCACGACGCACGCAGAAAGCCCCCACGACCGTCGCCGGCTGACGATAAGTTTTTTCCCCAGCGCTTAATTGACTTCGGATCGACCCCTTCTAAGATGAGACCGATCGAAAAAGCGAAGATCGCGCGTGCGTCGATGTTTTCTCTTCGGCGGCATCCCACGGCCCCGGCCGAGATCCCGCACACGAGCGGCATCGCAGCGCGAAGCGGCACCTAGTTGATCACGGTCTCACCTCCGGACCTGAGATCCGGACAGTGTTGACGAACGTGTTGCTACGGTCTCGCCCGTCAGACGACGTCTGGCGTTGGAAGAGAATTCGAAGAGGAAAAACGGCTCAGACGTGGTCTGGGTCGATCGAGCGCGCGCCGACGTGCGCAGAGAGGAGCTCGCGTGGAGAAGCCACCTCTTCTCCGGCGAAAACAGCAGCCGGGTCGCAGCGACATCCGGAGTGACGTTCGCAGTGACGTTCGGAATGACGTCCGGAGCGACGGAAGCGACATCCGAAGTGACGTCCAGAGCGATGCGCCATCGAATGCGGCAGCTGCGGGCTCGACTCGATCTGCCGGCAATCCAAAGCAGCGATCGGAGACGAGGGATCGCAAGAACGCCGGCACGCGCCGGATCGCAGCGTCATCCGCGAAGTCCACAACGCGTCGCGTACGCTCGGGGACGACGTCGTCTGCCACGGCAGCGGCATCGAAGTCGCGAGCGACCCGCAAGCGCACGGCGGAGTCTGCCACTGCCGCCTCCGCATCGGCAGTGGAAAAGCGAAAGCGCGATGCGGCCCGGGAGAAGGGTGAGGAGAGCGCGCGCGGCAAAGGCGCACCGGTGCGGCGCTCGGCGCGAGCAGACGACAGCTCGCGAAGCGCAGCCAAATCTGGGGCTCCGGCACGCCCCGGACGGTCTGCGGTTGAAGGCAGCGCGATGGTGGCCGGTCAGTCCACCGCGTCCGACAGCGCGGACGGATCGACGCAAGAACAGAGTCGCTCGAACTCGTCGGCGCTCGCGCGGCCTACTGACCGCGCGACCAGCTCTGAGTCGCGGCCGGAATCAGCCTCAGAGCCACGACCGCGCGCAGAAGGAAAGGCGCAGCCACCGAAACCGCACGCCATCGCGCGCCGAGAACGATTTCATTCACCCCTCTACACCGCTCCGGGGGTCTTTCGCCGCACTCCGTGGTGGCGCCCACCAGTGCCGTGGACCGTCTATCGCTATATCGGTACGGAGATCCTCCGCGTCTTCCTGCTCGCCAACCTCGCGGTCTCGCTCCTCTACACCGTATTCGTCGCGTTTCAGACGGTTCGCAGCGGCATTCAGCTCGGCGTGATTTGGCCTTTGATCGTCAAGACTTGCGCGTACCCGCTTTACTATTCGATTCCGATTTCGTTCCTGATCGCCATCACGCTCGTCATCGGTCGGCTCGTGAGCGACCTGGAGATCACTGCGCTGCGCACTCACGGTGTTTCGCATGCTCACATCTTCGCTCCAGTGCTGCTTCTTGGTTGCGCGATGGCTGGCGCGTCCTACTACTTAAACGGCTGGGTCGTGCCAGAGATCCACTACGAAAAACGCAACCTGCACAGGTACGTGGTTCGGCAACTGCAAAACCTCGGCTCTGGACTGGAGCACCGCGTCGAGTTGCCGAGCCACGGACGCCTCGTCATCGGCGCCTATCGCGGCACCGAACTGCGCAAGATTCACATTGAGCTGGTCGCTCCTGAGCGCTCCAGCTTGACCCCCATCCTGCGCAAGCATCTGCCACACGACCTTCCGAAGGTCGTCTCGATTTTCGCCCGCGAAGGCAGTCTGGAAATGCATGAAGAAAGTCAGACGCTGCTTCTGACTCTGCGTAGCCTCGTGATCCTGGTGCCTGAAACCGTTCGTGGCGCCCCCATCGCCAACTCAAAGTTTCACCAGCGTATCGAAATCTCGGACGCCGTTGTCGTTCCTCTTAGCCTTGGCCACAAACGACCGGGCACGAAAGACCGCACCAACCCCGATCTCCTGCAGCATCTCGATGAACTGTATGCGCGGGCGGTCGAGAAAGAAGCGGAGATGGCGACGACGCGCAGCGCACGCATCGTGCCGGCCTCCTTCAGTGACGGAACCGCTGTGGGAAAAGACAGCGCTGCGGCTCTCTGGTCGCGCTACCAAACCGTGCGCACCGAGTGGCACCGCCGTATGGCGTTCACTTTGTCGTGCCTCAGTTTTCCGCTGGTCGGCGTCTCGTTGGCTCTGCTCCTCCACCGTAAGAGTCGCTTGATCCCTTTCTTCGTCGGCAACCTTGTCATCATCGTCGTCTACTATCCCCTGCTCATGGTCGGCGTCTCGCTGGGCGATGCGGGTTGGTTTCCGCCCGCGGCGCTAGCGCTTCCAAACGTCGCTCTCCTCGTCCTGGGAATCTTTCTGACCCGTCGCGTTCTCAAGCAATAGCCTCGCACGAGGGTTTCGATGCGCCTTCGAACGAAGAACTCTGAAGCTCCCCGACCGTCTCGAGAGCGTCGCCAACACGGCGATGCCGCGCCTGCGGTGCCGCCGTCGTCATCGAGAAAAGGCGGCAGAGGCGATTCGCGAATTCGGTCGGCGCTTCTTCGCCGCCGCACAACGAGTCGGCGACGGCGGCGCTTCGGGCCGTGGAAGTTGCGAACTCTCGACTTCTATGTAGCACGTCTTTTCTTGAGCGCCTACGTCGTCTGCGGGATCTCGTTCCTCGGGCTCTTCGTGATCGTCGAGGCGTTCTCGAAACTCGACCGATTCCTGCGTCAAGACACGAACCTCCTCGTCGCTCTCCTACAGTACAACGCGGCGATGGTGCCGACCGTTTACGTCAACTATCTTGGCCCAGTCATCACTCTGGCCGCCGCCATGTTCACGATGACAACGCTGGTGCGGCAAAACGAAATCACCCCGATCAAGGCGGCGGGTGTCAGCATCTACCGATTCTGCGCCCCGATCTTTGCGCTATCGCTCTGTCTCGGCGGGCTCACGTTCTACCTTCAGGAGTCGGTCCTACCGTCGTTCAAGGAGCCGATTCGCGACGCCGTCGCTCTCGCACGCGGCCGACCTCTGAACAACCTCCTTTGCCACGACCACAAAAACAACTACGTCATCGGTGCAGCAGAATACTCGACCACGAAGAAGGTCGCGCGCGAAGTGTACGTTCTCGAGCGCTACCCCGACGGCAAGCCGGCTCGTCGCATCGACGCGCACCAGATGGTGTGGCAACCCTCGCCCTCAGGCGAGTCTGGAGAATGGCTGCTCCACGACGCTTCCATCCAGCGGTGGGACCAAGACGGCAACTTGCTCGTCAACACGAGCGCGAACACGTTTGAACGCCTCAAATCGCTCTACAAACGTTACAAACTCGAGACGAGCGTCAGGCCGATCGACCTTGAGACGAGCGACATCGACCTGACGTATCTGTCGTGGAAGGAACTCAGCGTTCAGTATCAGCGCCAGCCGCATCACCGACACTTGGCGGTGAAACTGCACCATCACTTTGCGTTTCCGCTCTCCCACCTGATCCTGTTGCTCTTGGGCATCCCCTTCACCCTGAATGTACGCAATCGAAACCTTCTCGTGTCAATCGCCGCCAGCTTCCTGATCTGTGCGCTGTTTCACCTCGTCAGCTCAATCTCCATGAACGTGGCAAACCACTCGGAGATCTTTAGTCCACTGCTGGCTGCATGGCTGCCGGTGCTCCTCTTTGGCTCGCTGGGGATCACGCTCTTCGACCATTTGCCGACGTGATCCGAGCATCGAGCGGAGAGCCACGAGGACCGCCCCGCTTGCGCGCGACGGACAAAGCTCAACTCGCCGCGTGAGCTTCGCGCCGTTTTTGCTCGCCATTGTTTACAGGCATTGGAGATACTGCCCTGAGCAGCCTCCGAAGAAGTGCCTCTGTGACGACGACTCCCCCGGAGAGACACGAGATGAAGAACGCGTGGACCCCGATTGAGCCAGACCTCGCCGCGGCACTCCGCGCCTCGCCGCGGCCTCTCGATGCACTCGCGAACGGCGACTTCCCAGCAGTGATCTTTCGTCAGGCGTATCCACCGCACCTCTGCGCCGAGCTCATCGAGCGACTCATCGCCGCGGGCTTTCTCTACAACCCGGCGGGGCCGCCGCCCGACCATCTGCTGCGCGAAGCGATCCCCGAAGGATTCTATCGGGAAGGCCTCAGCAGCGCGGAGCGCCGCGCCTGGGCAGATGACTCAAAAGCAGCAAAGCATCGACTCGACATCGGAACCAGCCTCGGGTATCGCGGCTCAAACCCCGAGGCATTCTTTGCGCATGCGGCACAGACCCGAGAAGTCTTCGAGCAGCTCTTTGCGAACGTACCAAGCCCGGTGGACGTCATTTACGAGCGGCTCACCGACCTCAGCGGCGGACGCCAGAAAGCCGTCACTGCCTACGAGCCGGACGGGCGCACCTACGGACCTGCGATCTTTCGGGCGCACTACGGCTCCTACACGTACAAGCCACATTTCGATTCAGTTCGACTGCGTGAAAAGCGTGAGACGTTCTCCGTGTACCGTTTCGCGCACCAGTTCGCGGGCGTACTGGTGCTGCAGAATGCTGAGGCCGACGGCGCCACCGCGCAATCAAAGATTCACCGCTATCTCTGGGAGCCAGGAGTTCAAGAGCATCTCGAGGCGGGAACATTTCATGAATTCGCCGCCGAGCACGACGTGGAGAGCTGCCGAGTCATGCTCGATCCCGGAGATCTCTACTTCTTCAACACACGCGCCATTCACGAAGTACCAGGACTCGCGGGAGAGGAGCCGCGCGTAGTCCTGGCGACGTTCATCGGCTACAGCAGCGACGAAGACGAGATCTTCGTTTGGTCGTAACACCGCACAATGGCTACGACGTAACAAGCGTGTCGAGAAGCTGCTGCGCAGCGCGCTCCCACGTCCAGACGGCTACAGCAGCACGAGCAGTAGCACCTAGCTCTGCGGATGCAGCGCGATGGTCGAAATGCCACCGCATGCGCTGCGCGAGAGCATCAACATCAACGGTCGCCGCGAGGGCCTCCGGCGCTTCGACGTAGAGCTCCGCACCTGCCGGTTGCAGCCGAGTTGGCAATCGATCAGGCCCCGCCGGAGTGAAATCGCACTGTCCGCCCCAATCACTCGTCAGCACTGGTCGGCCCACGGCCTGCGCCTCGAGAATCGCCAAGCCAAACGCCTCGCCATGGGAGGGCTGCACGACGACGTCCGCGGCTGCGAAGAACGCGAGAACCTCCTCGTCGCTCAATGCCGCAATCTCCACCGCGACGGCCGGCGCGCCCGGTTCTTCAAGCCCATGACGTGCGATCTCCTGTGCCCACGAGGCGATTTCGAAAGGGAATCGACGCCGGACGTGACCGGGGTCGTAGGTCGTCTTGATGATCAGTCGGACCCCCTCCCTGTCGCTAAAAGCCCGGCGGTAGGCAGCGAGAAGCTCACCGACGCCCTTACGCCGGTGGGGTGCCATCACCGCGGCAAACGTGAAGGTCTCTGAGTCGTTGTGCAGTCGCTTAAAAACCCCTCCGAAACCGGCAGCGGCCGTTTGACAAAAGCCATACGGCACGATGGCAACGCGATCCACGCTGCCGCCTGAATTGACATACGCGTCGCGCGTGAATTGGGAGGGCACGAGGACCAAATCGACGTCTCTCTCGAGGAGCTCCACCCACGACTGTGGAAGACGATCGGCCTCCCAAACGAACAGGTTCACCCGACGGTCTCCGAGGATCCGATGCGCGTGAGGCGGCTGCAGAAAACCCAGGCCGACTTCCACGTTTGAGAGCGCGCGCGCCGCATCGAGCGAATACTCTTGGAGTTCAGTGGGGATCCCGGAAAAACTGGCCTGGTAACGAAACCCTCGCACATGGAGCGCCCGGACGTCGACGCCGCGGGAAAGCAGAGCGCCTATGTAGCCGCGGCCGACCCGCGCCCAACTCGCAGTCGAGCGCAAGAGCCCTTGATAGAGAATCATCTCTGTGATCAGACGATGATTCGAGGGCCGGGAGAACCGGAATCCGGTTCTGCTGTACCGCCCTCAGCGCTGCCTCCGCCGGCCGCCGGAGGGTTCTTCGACAGATGGACGAACGCCACGCGCAGCTGGCCGACGACCTGTTCGAGCGACGTAGACTCCTCCGGCGACAGATTGCCCTTCGTCTTCTCCTCGAGCACGCCCAACATGTCGATCGTATACTTCGCCGCTTCAGGGTCGAACTCCGCGCTACCGCTCATCGGGTTCGGAATCTGCCC
The DNA here is from genome assembly GCA_965223265.1 of Planctomycetota bacterium. GTDB lineage: Bacteria > Planctomycetota > UBA8108 > UBA8108 > SXIK01. Next base: position 8,861,037 of record OZ244999.1, on the reverse strand, counting down.
CAGTGCGACCATTGCACGCAAAGAAAACTCCTCGATGAGCGACAGAAACGAGGCTTCGGGCATACGCTGCGACGCTTCTTGATCGAGCGTGTCTTTCTCTTGCTGGATCCTCGTCTTCCAGCTGTCGTCGCCTTGTGGCGCTTCAGACTCTGCTGCCGCGTTCTCTGTGCCTTTGGGATCGTTCGCCATGACTGCTGTCCTCGATGCCTCGATCATGTGACCCGACGCTGTGTCGCAGATGCACGAGCGAACCGGATCTTCTGTTATCGTCCGACGCGGCCAACGGCTTCGACGAAGCGCGCAAAAAGTGGGTGAGCCTTGACTGGTCGTGACTTGAATTCTGGGTGAAACTGACAGCCAACAAACCAGGGGTGGCTTGCGATTTCGACAATCTCGACCAGAGATCCATCCGGCGAAAGGCCAGAGAAACTCATACCGCCAGCGACAAAACGCTCTCGAAACTCGTTGTTGAACTCGTAGCGATGCCGATGCCGCTCGTGGACTCTCCGCTCGTGATACGCGTCGCCCGCGGCCGAACCAACCACGACATCGCACGGATACGCCCCGAGCCGCATCGTGCCGCCCTTTTCCACGACGTTGCGCTGCTCGTCAAGCAGTGAGATCACGGGGTGCTGAGTCGCAGCGTCGAATTCTGTGGAGTGTGCACCTTCCAAGCCCAAGACGTTGCGAGCAAACTCAATGACTGCAGTCTGCATGCCAAGGCAGATGCCCAAAAACGGGATGTTGTTCTCCCGAGCAAATCGAACCGCATCGATCTTGCCTTCTATGCCGCGCTCCCCGAATCCTCCAGGTACGAGAATCCCTTGCACACCGTCAAGAAGCGCGTGCGCTCCTTGGGCCTCGACGTCTTCCGCACCGATTCGACGGACACGCACGCGCGTGTCATTCGTAATGCCACCGTGCGTCAGCGCCTCATAGATGGACTTGTAAGCGTCAGTCAATTCGATGTACTTACCGACGACAGCGATTTCCACCTCACGTTTCGGATGGCGAATGCGCTCGAGGATCGATTCCCATTCCGACAGATCAGGTACACCCTGCGAAAACCCGAAATGCTCAAGAACGATGCGGTGAAGTCCCTCCCGCTGCAGCACGAGAGGCACCTCATAGATCGAGTAGTCGACGTCTTTCTCTTCGATCACCGCCTCAAGCGCGACATTGCAGAAGAGGGCAATCTTCTTTCGCATCTCAGTCGTCATTGACCGCTCGGTGCGGCAGATCAAAACGTCGGGAAGAATGCCAATCTCTCGCAGGCGGCCAACGGAGTGCTGAGTTGGTTTCGTCTTGATCTCTCCGGAGGCGTTGAGAAAAGGGAGCAGCGTCAAATGAATGAAAAGTACGTTGCCTCTCCCCTTTTCAAGACCGAACTGTCGAATCGCCTCGAGAAACGGCAAGCTCTCGATGTCACCCACAGTGCCGCCGATTTCGCTGATAACGACGTCGGTCTCATCATCGGCGATGCGCTCGACGCAGGACTTGATCTCGTCGGTGATGTGAGGCACGACCTGAACCGTCGAGCCGAGGTACGCGCCCTCACGCTCTTTCTTGATCACGGCGTTGTAGATCTTGCCGGTCGTGTAATTCGAGTCGCGAGAGAGCTTCGAATGCGTGTAGCGCTCATAGTGGCCGAGATCAAGATCGGTCTCCGCGCCATCATCCGTGACGTACACCTCGCCGTGTTCGTACGGGTTCATCGTCCCTGGGTCGAGATTGATGTACGGATCGAGCTTCTGCAGCTTGACCCGGAGCCCATGGCTCTCCAGTAGAAGTCCGATCGAGGCTGAGGTCAGCCCCTTGCCGAGCGACGAGACGACTCCACCAGTGACAAAGATGTACTTAACCTTCCGATCGCTCATTCTTCTTCTTTTCTGCAGTGATTCTCATTGCGTGCGTCGACTCGCCGTTCACGCTCAAAGGTGACCGTTAGATCGGCGACCGCAAATATCGCCGGCAAGTCGAGCAGACTCAGCGCCCGTGGACCCCCGTCATCTTACATCGCGCCACCGCCCATTGAAAAAAGTCATTGATCGAAAGATCGAGAGTGCCCATCAGCGCTCCAGAATCCAACCCCAACGTCGCGCGTGGCGTCCTACCCGGTCGTCGAGGGCGCTTGTTGCCTGCCGTCATTTCTTGCAAGCGTCGGGGTATACCTGCGCCGCTCGGTATTGTTCAACAAACTCCTTGTATTCCTCTTCGGTATCGACTCCTACATGGCGGTGTAGCGTCAAGCCGACGCGGATGCGGTAGCCGTTCTCCAGCACACGCATCTGCTCCAGTCGCTCACGCTGCTCGAGCGCGGTGGGTGCCATCTCGGCGAGCCGCAGCAGAAAATCACGCTCGTACGCATAGAGACCAATGTGCTGGAACCACTCAGCGACAGTCGAGGCAGATTCATCGGCGTGAGCGTACGGCACTGGCGCGCGGCTGAAATAGACCGCATCGCCTCCGCGCCCAATGACGACCTTGACGACGTTCGCGTCCCGAAAGCCTCGCGCATCCCGACGTGCCGCCGCAAGCGTGCTCATCACAGGCAGCGGTCGGACAGTGCCGGACAGCGGCTCCTCAGCAGGGGCGAAGAGAGCGATCAGAGTCTGCAGATCCTCATGCTCGACAAGCGGTTCATCCGCCTGCACGTTGAGTACTATGTCGTGGTCGAGGGAACGCGCGACTTCAGCGACTCGATCCGTGCCGGAAACATGATCGCTGCGAGTTAGCTGCACCTCCGCGCCGAAAGTACTTCCAGCTTCGGCGACTTCGCGGCTGTCGGTGGCGACGATCACCCGGTCGATTCCAGGGCACCCAACGACACGCTCGTAGACGTGTTGAAAGAGGTACTTTCCTGTCTCCCTGGCGAGAACTTTGCGAGGGAATCTCTTCGCTTCAAGCCGCGCCGGAATCACGGCGACAACTTTCATTTCCCGCCCCGTCGGAGACAGCGCGCGGTGCCAGCGCGTGCGCCGCGGCGAACACGAGCTACGCCCAGTTCTGTGAACGCTGGTCGGGCCAGTGTCGTCGTCAGCCGAGGCGAACTGTTAGATTGGCGCGCATTCATCGGCACGTTCTCGGCATCTCCACTCCTCCGGCGACCGCGGGCCAGCGGTCACGGGAGCAAGGCGGCTCGGACGCCGCCCCTCCGCACCAAGCCGTTTTCCAGAAACGACTTACAATGGAAACGCGGTTCCCATAACCAGGCGAGACCGTATCAACTCGCCCCGTGGTTGTCAAGCCAGGCTCCGTCGACTCAGGAACGCTCCAGCCAGCGCTCGTGGAGCTGCGCTTCGACGTCGTCGTAAAACTCGAGGGTCGTGTCGACCAGCTCGAGCAGGGAGAAGTGCTCGCAGGCGAATTGACGCGCGTCTCGTCCCAATTGTGCAGCGGCTTCCGGGTCGCGCAAGAGCGAGATCAGAGCGCTCGCCAGTGCTTCAGGGTTCTGCGGCTCGACGAGAAGACCGGTCTTGCCGTTGTGGATCAGCTCGAGCATGTCGCCGACAGCACTGGCGACCACTGGCTTGGCCATCGCCATGGCCTCCAAAGCCGTCGCGCCGACGCCGCCTCTCAACGTCGACACCGAGACGATGTCGAAGATTCGATAGAGTTCCCGCCGACTGGGCATGTGAGGCAGGAGCGTCACACTTTCCTGCAAGTCGAGCTCGCGGACGAGTCGACGCAGGGCGCTCTCTTCCGTGCCCTCGCCGACGATCATGAACAACGCCTCGACGCCTGAATCGAGAACGCGCCGCGCCGCCCGTAGGAACGTGTCGTGGCCCTTGACCGCCGCCAGACGTCCAACCGACCCAATCACCGGCAGCTTGTCCGAATCTCGCGGCGTCAGCACGCTCTCGGTACGTGGTCGAAACGCTTCCACGTCGACACCATGCTTGATGACTCGTATGAGATTCTTCGGAATCCCATGAGCGTTGACGAGATCGGCACGGATCATCTCGTTGAGCGCGATCACACCGGCAAGCTTAGGATGCGCCAGTCCGAGATTCTGCTCACCAGGTACCTTGTGAACGGTGAGGACGTGAGGCACGGAGAGTTTCTCCGAAATCCTCTGGCCCAGTTCGACGCTACGGACGTTCTGAACGTGAATGAGTTTGGCCCGAAACTCACGGAGGAACCCCAGGAGTCGCCTGAACGAAAAGTAGTTGAGCTTCACGCTGTAGGTCTTCACGCCACGATTCTGGAAAACCTGGCGCAGATCGCCGCCGCGCGTGCAAAGCCTGACCTGGTGGTCGCGCGCCTGCAACTCAAGCGCTAGATCGAGCGTATAGAACGTCGTGCTCGCGTAAGGCAAGCGTTCGTTCACAAGAATGAGATTCACCGAGAACTCCGTGCTTTCGCTTCACTCGCCCGCGATCAGACGTCCCCGCCATGGGCGCAAGCTTGTTCGGCCCGCTCCCAGCTCGAAGCGCTTCTTTGGGAAGGTGCTACCGATATCGCGTCGGGTCGGCCATGCCAGCCTCCACGAATCCTTGCCGCCGCAGGAGACAACTGTCACATCGGCCGCATGCCAGCGCCACTGCGTCTTTCTCCGATGCGCAAACCCGCCACTCGGGGGCGTAACAACTCCACGTCCGAGAATAGTCAACGCCGAGACGTGTCCCCCACTGGATAATCTCGGCTTTGCTCTTATCGATCAGTGGCGTGTGGATCTTCAGCGTCACCCCGTCTTGCGTCGTCGATCGGCAGGCGAGATTCGCCATGCGCACGAACGCATCGATGTACTCGGGGCGGCAATCTGGATACCCAGAATAGTCGACGGCATTGACGCCGATAAAAATATCGGCGACTCCGAGCACCTCAGACCACGCCAGCGCGTACGAGAGGAAAATCGTGTTGCGCGCTGGAACGTAGGTTAAGGGAATGCCTGCCGACGGGAAGCGCTCCAGAGATCGATCTACAGGTACGTCGATCTCTTCGCTCGTCAGCGCCGAGCCACCGACGGCCCGAAGATCGATCTCGGCCAGGCGGTACGGTACGCTGAGGCGCTCCGCCTCACGGCAAGCGCATTCGACCTCTACAGCATGCCGTTGACCATAACTGAAAATGAGCGCGGTCGGCTCGAAGCCCTCGTCACTGGCTATGGCCAGCAGCGTCGTCGAGTCCAGCCCACCGCTCCACAGAACGAGAGCGCCGCTGGCGCCAGCTCCGCGGTCTGAGTTACAGCTGTTTGAGTCGTAACTGTCTGGGTCAGAACGCATGAGTGAGCGATGATCTGCCGGGAAAGGGCAAGACGGGCGCCGAGGCGATACGCTTCAAAGGCCGCATTGTCAGCCACGCCAAGGTCGTTATAATCCTGCCATGCCACACGTGTTGATAACCGGCGCGGCGGGGTTCATCGGGTCCCATCTAACGGAACGTCTTCTGCAGTCTGGGTTCACAGTCGTCGGGCTTGATAACCTCGACGCGTACTACGATCCAGCCATCAAGCGCGAAAACCTCCGAACAGCCAACGCTGCGGAGAGATTCCAGCTCATCGAAGGCGACATTCGCGACCGAGAGCTTGTCGAGTCTATAACAGCTCAGCACGATTTTGAAGCGATCATCCACCTGGCTGCACGCGCGGGGGTACGTCCTTCGGTCGTGGACCCAGAACTCTACGTCGATGTGAATGTCAACGGCACCGCGCGGCTCTTGGCAGCGGCGCACCGACACAACGTGCGGAAGTTCGTTTTTGCGTCTTCGTCTTCGGTCTATGGATCTCGTACGAACGGACCGTTTCACGAGGACGACAATGTCGATGCGCCGGTGTCACCCTACGCAGCGACGAAGAAGGCTGGTGAGCTGCTTTGCTATGCTCACCATCATCTGACGCAAAGTGCCGTCACCTGCCTGCGATTTTTTACGGTGTATGGGCCGAGACAGCGTCCAGAGATGGCAATCCACAAGTTCGTTCGGCTCATCGACGCGGAGGAGGAGATTGAGGTCTACGGCGACGGCAGCTCGCAACGCGACTTCACCTACGTCGACGACATCATCGACGGAATCGTCTCGACACTGCAGCGACCGTCGGGCTATCGAATCTACAACCTTGGGAACCATCGCACGACGAGCATCGTCGAGCTGGTCAAGCATATCGAGTCCGCACTCGGCAAGGACGCCCGGATCGCGTGGCGAGCGCCGCAAGCGGGCGACGTGCCCCTGACATGCGCCGATATTCAACGCGCACAAGCAGAGCTGACGTACCAACCCTCGTTTCCGTTAGAAAAGGGAATCGCGCGCTTCGTGAAGTGGTTCCGCACGCAGAAGCAGTGAAGCAGATCGCACTGCAGGGCGGCGCCGATTGCTCGCTCGTCACCACGCGCAAGTCGATGCACCGGGGGAGCCCGCTGCACCGCGTGGCTACGTTCGGGTCGCGACTCGAAGCATGAGGTCGCGGACGCTGCGCTGCCTCCGGGTTAGCCTCGAGTTTGGCCATTTCGCGCCGGCCTGGCCGGACGAGTTTCACGGGGGTTCCGAGGCCCTTTCGACTTTTTCGTACCCTGAGAACCCTTGTGCCCATTCAAAAACTCCTGTCCGGCCCTTCGGGGAACGCCAGGAGCGCCGATGCCTGCGTCACTCCTCCGCCACGACCCGAGCGGGATCGCGCCCGAGTCGTTCCTTGGCCTCGACGCTCCTGGCGCTGGCAGGCTCGACGCGAAATGGCCGAACTCGAGTTAGCAGCCCGCCTGAAAAAGTACTTCGAGCCGAAAACTGGTCTCTTCGCGTCCATCGGCCGCGGCAAACGCAGGCAATCTTCGGGCCCTCTTCTTTCGATTCTGATGGCGAGTATTGACGAGGCCCGTCTGGGCGTGAAGAGACCAGTTTCCTCGGCCGAATGACTTTTTCAAGCGGGCTGTTAAGGGGCAAGTTTTGGTTTCCGGAGCGGAGCGAACGAATATAATCTGTCCGTTCCGTCTGCCGTCCCTGCATCCAGCAAGAGGTGAAGCACTTGAGCCCGATCCGGCAAGAGTCACGTAACATCGCAATCGTCGATCCACAAGCTGTCTTCGAGGAATTGCGCGAGGAGACAGAGACTGCGGTGCTTGAGGTTCTGGCGTCGGGGCGGTACGCACTCGGCCCTCGCGTCGAGGAGTTCGAAGCCGCGGCGTGCGACTATCTCGGTTCGGCTCACGCGTTTGGCGTCTCTTCCGGTACCGAGGCGCTCCTGACCGCTCTTCAGGCGCTCGACGTTCGCCCTGGAGACGAAGTGATCACGACGGCGTTCACGTTTATCGCCAGCGCGACCTGCGTAGCGCGCCTCGGCGTACGTCCGGTTTTCGTGGATATCGATCCGGTGACATATCAAATGGCACCTGATGCGCTTGCGGCCGCGATCACGCCACGCACGCGAGCGATCATCGCGGTCCATCTCTACGGCCATCCGGCCCCGATGCGCCGTTATCTCGAGCTAGCGGCAGAGCCAGACGAACCGATCGCGGTCATCGAAGACGCCGCGCAGGCACTCGGGACGCGCTGCCTCGCCGCCTCAGGAGACGCCGTCGCGGCGGGCACGCTGGGGCTCTTCGGCTGCTTCTCGTTCTATCCAACGAAGAACCTTCCGGCTTGTGGCGAAGCTGGACTCGTCGTCACGTCACAGCAGCGGCTCGCCGAACGCGTCCAGATGCTGCGGAACCACGGCATGGATGGCCTGTATCGGCACGTGCTCCTCGCCGGCAACGGTCGCATGGATGCGCTGCAGGCCGCGGTGCTGGGCGTTCGCCTACGCCACCTCGATCGCTGGAACGCTCGTCGACGTGAAAACGCAGCGCTTTTTGACCGTCTCTTCCGCGCCAGCGGTTTGCTCGACCGCGCCGACCTGCTGGCGCTGCCGCCGCAACCCGAGGCGGGCGAAGTCGCGACGTACCATCAGTACACGCTGCGCGCCACACGTCGCGACGAACTGCGCCAAGCGCTGCAGGAGGAGGGCATCTCCTCGGGCGTCTACTATCCGATTCCGCTGCCCATGCAGCCGATATTTCAGGAGCTGGGCTACGGACCGGGCTCGTTTCCCGAGGCGGAGCAGGCCGCAAGCGAAGTCATTTCGCTGCCGGTTCATCAGTACATGAGCGCCGACGATGTCGAGCGGATCGTCGCCGTCATCGACAGGTTCTACAGGCGGTAGGCGAGGCTCGCCGCGGCTGATCTGGGCGTGAAGAGGCCGGTTTCTCAGCCGAATGACTCTTTCGGGCGGGCTGCTAGGCTAGTCGCCGAAGCTTGGACGACGCATGTGCTCGTTTTATTCGCAAGAGGGATGAAAAAAAACCGCTCGGAGACGTGTGGTCGGGGTCGCTGCGCCCGGATCCGCTGCAAGCTGCCGTCGACCAGCTAGACGATTCAGAGGGCGCTCGAGCTCCGCAGTCCCTTCACGGGGGTCGGACAGAGCCCGCGCCTCGCGCGAGTTGAGCTTTTCTTGGCGGCCCGATCGATGTGCCGTCTGTTACCGGCGGTCAGAGCGTTCCTCTTCTCAGCGAGATCGGGACGGCCAAGCTCTCGAAGTGTGGAGAGGCCTCCAGAGGCGCATCTGGTTCGGCCTGTCGGCCTCGGTCTTGACGAGGGTTTCTTGGTCGGGCTCCCAGCCAAGGTTGCGTCGAGCCGCCGGCCACCGCAGGACTGCACTCGACACGTCGAGATTCACGGCTTTTCGTCGAGCATCCAAGCTCGGTCCCAGGGAAAGCTGAGCGTCGGCTGATGCGCATAGCGCTCCAGGGTCACCCGCATCTTGGCGCTCGTGCCCGGGAGAAGCGACACTGTGAAACTGGTCGCGTCCACGGTTTCACTGCGCTGGCCGACCTCGACGGCGCGGCAGTGATGCTCGGCGTATGCGCCCATCTGCACGATCACCGTCCGCGCGTGCTGCGGGCTGACGTTAACGAGCGTGAGCGACACGGCCTCCGGTTCTATCCGGTCGATGAGCGCCGCAACGTCTTGCGGCAGACCGGCCCGCCGTCGCTGCGGATCGAAGTATCGCACCTGCGTGTGGAGCACATTTCCCGCTTTGCCGGGGTCAACGCCGCCGAGCATCAGATTGACGAGAGCGGCCGTGGTCAGCGGATTGTAGTCGTGCGTCCAATCAGAGCCTCGCGTCTCCTCGGTCGTAGGGTCAGCCCGCAGATCCGCAATGCGTTGGCGCACAGCGGCGAAGGCATCTTGGAGAGCCCGCAGCGGGTACTCCGGATTGCGCCCGGCCAGAAACGAAAGCCACGGATCGTCCAGCAGACGCCGTTTGTCGTGTGGGTTCATAGAGAAGAGATACGTGTTGCGCTGTACGTCAGGCCGGGCGGAGGAGGTGTACCCGTACCAACCGTCATCTCCGTGTTTGTTCGGAAACATCCGAACACCGTCGATGACCTTGCTCGCTTCGTAGAGGTTGTCGATTTGCTGGCGCAGAGGCTCCATGTAGCTCAGGTCGCCGGTGAGCAAGATACACTCCCCAAAGGCAATGCGCGGCCCCCGGATGTAATAGTTGCGACCGCTACTCTGTGGATAGAAGTTCCAGCCGAACGTTCCACCGTACCACTTGCCATCCCATTCCCCGCCGATCGTGCCGTCGAGTCCTATGTTGGTCGGTATGTTGCCGCCGTTCTCGAGGATCCGATCGCGCCACGCGTTCGAGTACTCCAAGATCCAATCGCGATACTTGGTCTCCTGTGTCAGCAGATAGGCGGTCATCGCCAGCGTACAAGCACAGAGATTGAGCGGATGGTCGCCCCGAATATTCGCTGCAGTGTCATACCGGCTCAAGCGCTCCGGCTTACCAGGCACAGGAAGTCCTCCCCAGTCCTCCTGTGTTGCCGGCGTGAGCTTCGGACCGCGGCTGCCGTTGTGGAGGCTGCGGATGATCTTGTGTTTCGGGTCGTAGTTGCGGGCTTCTGCGTCCTCGTTCATGTAGAAGCCGGCAAAACGGCGCACGCGGCTCAGGTAGCGAAGGTCGTCTGGCGCCGACAGACCATAGAAGAAGAAGGCCTGCAGCCCTTCACCGGTGTGTTCCCAGTCGAAGGAGGTGATGAATTCGCGGTAGAACATGCCGTCCTGCGCCATCGGGATTCCCGGTGCCCGTGCCTCCGTATACTGCTTGAGGTGTCCTTCCCACGCCAACTTGTAGAGGTCGAGGATGCGGTCGTCGGCTCCCAAGGCGTGAAAAAGTGGCCAATTGTGAAAGTTCTCCATGGCGTCGTCGGGCCCGTCGTTGCCGCCCCAGCGCTCGACGCAGCGCAAGTAGCCGCGTTCGTCAAGATACTTCGCGGCGTACTCCTCTGCGGCCTCAACGCCCGCCTCCAAAAGCGCGCGCTCGGCAAGAGCCCAAGCCGGCGGCGGTGTCGGTGTCGTGATCGTGATCGTCGTCCCGGGGCCCGCCAAGGAGGCAGACAGGAGCAGCAGAGTAAAAGCAGACGGAGACATCGACGACCTTTCTTCTATGCAAATGGCAAGCGGTGGGTTGGAGAGCCGTTTGGATTCCTCGACCGGACTGTTGGCGACGCATCGGATGATCTTCCTCTCGAAGTAGTTTGTCAATGCATGCACACGTTCTGCGCCTGACTGATCGAGGTGCGCCCTGACGGTCCTCGTCGACCTCTATCAACAACTCCCCGTCGCGTCCGGCAAAGTTGGCGACCGCCGGAACCGAGTCTTGCGCAGGCGGTGGGGCGACGACTCGATCGGCGGCTTCGAGGCGTCGCGGCGGACTCGCGTCCGTAACGCGAACCGCGCTACGTCCTCGACGAGAGTCCCTCTCCGCAAAGGCTTGGAAGTTCTCGTCGAGATCGTCCGCCCGCGCGCTGCCCTCAGAGCTCGAGCTCCGCAGACCCTTCAACCGGCGGGCCGACAGAGCCCGCGCCTCGCGTGAGTTGAGCTTTTCATGGCAGCCCGAACGATGTACCGTCTGTTACGTGCGGTTCAGAGCGTTCAGTTGTGTCCGGGAGCTCGCTGGCACACACGGGCCGCCGCTGATCCATGGCTTCGGCCACGAGCCCGAGGGCGAGCCCCTGTTTCGAGACCCGTTCTGTCGAGTTGATCGAGTTCGCGCCGAGAATCACGGCTTTCGGCCAGCGCGGCGCGTAACGGTCCTTCGTGAGGCTATGCCCAAGGAGCTTTCATGGCGAAGCGAAAACGGTCGCGACGCGCGCCCGCAAAGACTTCACTGGCGAAACTGCACGAGAAGCTCGAGCCGGCACTCACTCGCTGGCTAAAAAGTTTCTCCAGTCGCCACCCGAGACTGCTCAAGGTGCGACCGCGGGCGCAGGTGATTCAGACCGCCACGGCAGAGATCGACGGCTACCGATACGTGCTGACACGCGTTCGGGTCGAAGAGGCTGTGCCGCTGACGACACGCCAGCGCGAGATCTCGCTGCTCGTTGCCGAAGGCCACACCAACAAGGACATCGCCGATCTTCTGGGGCTCAGTCCAGCGACCGTCGCGGCCCACTTGCGCACGATCTTCACCAAGTTGGGTGTTCGCCGCCGTACGGCTCTCGGGCAGCGCGCGCGCTCATTTTGACAGCAAAGATCTTCCAGTCAGCAAATCCCGTCCTTGCGTTGTCGCTGGAGCGCGGCGAGGGCTGAACATTCAGCAACCATCTTTCGCGGCGTACCTTTCGTGCTACAATCAACCGATTGATCGCCCCTCTCCGACGCGTGTCCCGCTGCGAGCTGCGGGGTGGCGTCGCCGCGACACTTGACCAGGCCGAACGGAGTTCCCGTCCAGTCGCAGCCGCGCACGAATGCGATGTCCCTCCGACTTTTCGCTCTTCTCTGCTTCTTCCTGTCGGGAACCACTGGCCTCGTCTACCAGGTCATTTGGACCCGGTTCATGGGGCACATCATCGGCAACACGCACTTCTCGATCACCATGGTGGTCGCTGTCTTCATGGGTGGCCTCGCGATCGGTAGTTATTTGGGCGGACGCCTGGCCGATCGCACGGCGCGGCCTCTCCGGCTTTACGGCCTGATCACGGTTGGTGCCGGAATCGCGTGCCTTCTCGTTCCACTCCTGACGCACGCCGGGAGGCCGATGTTCGCGTGGCTCTACCAGTTCTACGAAGGTGAGCCGCAAGCGACCCCACTTCTCACGGCCCGCCTGGCGTTTTGCAGCTTGCTTCTGCTCGTGCCGACGACATTCATGGGTGCCACACTGCCGGCACTGTCGCGCTACTTCACACGCCAACTCGACAGCGTCGGATCAACTCTTGGTCTTCTCTACACGCTCAACACTCTCGGCGCCGTGGTCGGCGTTGCGACGACCGGATTCTTCGCGATACCACACTTGGGACTTTGGGGATGCACGATCCTCGGCGTCGCGATCGATCTGGCACTCGGCTGTCTGATCCTGCTGGTAGCGCGCCGGGAATCCCCCCTTCCGGTCGAGCTGCCGGGGTCGCAGACCGCGGCTCAGCAGCGCGGGGCACACTTGACGCCTGACATTCGCATCGCGATTTTCGCATTCGGCCTGAGCGGTTTCGTCAACATGCTGCTGCAAATCGCTTGGACGAAGGCGATTGTCTTGACGATTGGCAATAGCACTTACGCGTTCAGCCTTATTGTGACCTTGTTCATTCTCGGCATCGCTATCGGCGGTGGCGCGGTGTCGCTGTTTATCGATCGTGTGCAACAGCCGTTGCGACTCCTTGGAGCGATCATTTTCACCACGGGCGCTCTCGTCTCCATGACGATTCCGTTTCTTGGCCACTTCCCGATTCTGGGCGCGCGCGCGTTCGACAAAGTCGTCACGCCCGACTACAGCACGTTCCTCGGGATTCAAGTATTCTGGCTCTCCGCGGTGATTCTGCCGTGCACGGTCGCTATGGGGATGGTTTTTCCCGTCGTTGGCCGCATCCGGACACGAGCGGTAGAAGAAGTCGGCAGCGCCGTCGGTAGCGCCTACTTTTGGAACACGTTCGGATCGATTCTCGGCACGTTGGTTTCGGGATTCGTGCTGATTCCTCTGCTCGGCAAGGTGTTCTACACGCTCTACATTGGTGCCGGCCTGAGCATAGCGCTTGGCGCCTTCGTGATCTTTCACTCGCTCGAGAAGTCGCTCGCGCGTCGCGTCGCCGTTGTCGGCGGCCTGGTCGTGGCCATCGTCGCGATCAACTTTCCACTTCGGCCATTCCGCGTGCTTGGCGCAGAGCAGCACTACTGGGATCCTGCGATCATGGCACGCGGTGCCTATGCGTACTTCAAAGGCGCCTACTACCGCTCCGACGGCAGTGTCTTAGCGACCCCAGACCTCGTTGCAGGCCTGCGCAAATCGAATGAAGTCCTTCTCTATCAGGAAGGTGTCCACGCGCCAGTCGCCATTGTTCGCAATCCGACGACCGGCGAGACTGCGATGCGGATCTCCGGCAAAGTCGAAGCGTCGATCGCCAAGGACGGTGATGACAACGCCGACCTGCCGCACCAGATCATGGCAGGCCATCTGCCCATGCTGCTGCACTCGAATCCCCGCCGCGTCGCGACTCTCGGGCTTGGTGGCGGCGTAACGCTCGGCACCTTGACGCTTTACCCCGAACCGGAGACGATCGACAGCCTCGAGATTTCACCGGAAGTGGTGGAAGCGGCACGAGTGTTTTTTGCGAAGTCTAACCATGATGCCATCGCCAACCCAAAAGTGCGCAACATCATCGGTGACGGCCGAAATCACTTGGGATATACGCCGGCAACCTTCGACGTCATCACGTCAGTCCCTTCGAATCCGTGGATCGCTGGAATCGGCAACCTCTTCACCGTCGAATTCTTCGAGACATGCCGCGACAAACTCAATGAAGGCGGGATTCTCTGCAACTGGATCCACAAAATCAACATGCGCAAAGAAGACTTTCGAACCGTCTTGCGCACGTTCGTCGCTGTCTTCGGAGATCACGCACAGCTTTGGGATCTTGGCCTCGACTGCATGCTGATCGGTAGCAATGGCCCGGTCAAATTCGACGCCGCTCGGCTCGAATCGATGATGCAGAACCCTCTCATTCAAAAAGATCTCAAGGCGCTAGGGATCATCGACATCCCAACCTTCCTGAAGCAGTTTCGTCTCAACGCCGACAAGCTCCGCGCCTTCGTCGGTGAAGGTCCAACTAACACGGACAACTTTCCTGTCCTCGAGTTCTCCTGTCCGTACGGACTGTACGGCCATGACTTTGATGCCTACCGTGACCTCACCACGATCGGTCGTTCGCCGCTCGACAGGACCTGGCTGAATGGCGTCTCCGACGATGACGTCGCACGAGCGAACGCCCTCCAGGAGACGTTCCTCCGATACCAGGTCGCACGCGAAGCAGAGTATCGACTGCGCCAGGATGTAGAGCGCATGCGACGTCAGAAGAAGAACCCGGCCACCGAGGATCTCTTTCGCAGGGCTCAAGAACAGATTGGCGCCATAACTTCCGTCGCGGAAAGCTTGCGCGCGATCAACGATCCATGGCTCGAGAGTCGCGCCAATCAGCTCGCAGCAGCGATGTTTGGAGTGCAGCCGGCACCGACTCTGCGAGCGACCTTAGCCAGGTTCTTTGTCTCGACCGCTGCGACGCAGGGAATGCGCGCTGACCTGCGAACCAACTTTTTCAATCTCGCCGGCAGCTACGTAAGCGGAAGCGATCTCTCCGTAGTCCTTCGTTATGGTCGACTGGCACTCGAGCTCGGAAAACAGGCTGAAGCGATTCCAGCTGTTGAGGCGATCGCGAAATCGAGCCCGAACGACGCTCAGCTGAGCGAACTTCTCGGTATTCTCTACGCGGCGAGCCATCGACCCAACGAAGGCATACGCCTGTTCAACCATGCCTTGACGCTGACGAGCAACCGACAACTTCGGAGTCAAATCTACGAAAATCGCGGGTTCACGCAGGAGCGACTCGGGCAACATCAGGAAGCGCTCAAGGACTATCGCGCCGCTCTGGAGGAAAATCCAGAGAGCAAGAACGCTCACGCGAGGATCCAAGCGCTCCAGCAGCGACTCCAGGCCAACTGATTCGCCGCCGGTGATGCATATGCGGCGGTCGCATCCCACAGTAAAAGGAGGAGGGTCGCATGGCGCCAAGCGAGACCGGGGCTTTCGATGCTGACCGTTCGTTTCACATTCGTGACGCCCGGACCGACGACACCGCGCGTCTCGTGGAGTTCAACTGCGCGCTCGCCTGGGAGACGGAGGAACTTGAGCTCGACCCGTCCGTAGTCGAGCGCGGCGTCGCACGTGTGCTCGCCGACGGCGACAAGGGCCGCTACTTCGTTGCCGAGATCGATGGCGACGTGATCGGCATGCTCATGATCACCTACGAATGGAGCGACTGGCGCGACGGTTTGTTCTTCTGGATTCAAAGCGTCTACGTGCATGCTTCCAATCGCCGCTGCGGCGTCTTCAAGACTCTTTTTCGCCACATCGAACAGCTCTCACGCGCGCAAGGTTGCTGTGGTGTCCGCCTCTATGCGCACGCGCACAATGATCGTGCCATCGAAACGTACGAACGCTTGGGAATGCGGCACTACGGCTATCGAGTGTTCGAGACCGTCGATCAACTCCGCGACTGACAAGGACTCGTCGCTCGCGCTCCAAAGCACAGACACCGCCTCGAAAATCAAAGGTTGATCTGAGCGGCGATCCTCACGCTGCGAAGGCGTCAACCGACGAGTTGCACATCCACGGTACCGAGCTCGCCGAAATCTGCGCGCAGCATGTCACCTGAGGCGATCTTCACTGGAGCGACGCACGTTCCGGTGGTAACGACTTCGCCCGCGCGAACGCCGCCGGCGAAACGCGCCAACTCGTTGACGAGCCAGGTAAGTGCAACACGCGGATCACCGAGGACGTTAGCGCCACCACCTTCAGCCACGGTTTCACCGCTCTTTGCCATGGACGCGGGGTGCGCGGCGAGATCAATCTGACGCCACACCTCCGGGGACTCAGGGCCTAGCACAAATGCACACGCACAGGCATTGTCTGCGATCAGTTGCTCTGCCCCGACGGCAACAAAATCTTCGAAGCGAGAATCCGGTATCTCGATGGCGGGGTAGAGCGCTGTGACCGCGGCCATCACCTCGTCCACCGAGTACTCTTCGGCCCGCGGCGGCAAGTCGCGCCCAAGACGAAATGCGAACTCCGCCTCCGAAACCAGCATGGTGTTTCCCGCGAGCGACACTGCCTCGGCACCGCCCCCACTGCTTCTCAAAACGGTACGTTTCAAGAGACGGCCAGCCAAAGGTCCATCGACGCCGATGTGAGCCTGCCCGGCGGTACTCGTTGCCGCGATCTTCCAGCCGAAGGTGGCGTCTCCCGCGTGTTCGACCACCGCCTCTTGAATCGTGTAGGCGTCGACGCGCGTGAGCGGGCGGCAGTCGGTCGGCAGTTGAGCGATCGTCCGACGCTCCTTCCATGCGTCCCAGAGAATTTTCGCGGCCGACTGGATTGCGTCTGGATTCACGTCACCATCCTCAGTTCGTATTGTTTTCGTCTCTGGTCTTCTTCGCTGCCTGCCCCACGAGCGTCTCGACGACGTCGAGCGGTAGCTCATCCAACGCGCCAAATCGGACGCAACTTTTTCCCACACTCATCCCATCAAACTCAGCTCGACGCGCCGCAAGCAGGTCCGTATCACAGATGTAGAGCGCCATGTAGTTCTTTTGCGACGCGAACGAGCAAAAAGGTTTCGCCGGTGGTGGGTCGACGAAGTATGTCGGCATGCCGTAGGTCATCGTCTCGGTTGCGTTTGGCACCGTCGATTGGACGATCTCTCGTAGCGCGGCAAGGGCTTGCCGACGCTCGCCACTGAGTTGCGCAAGGTACTCATCCACTGTTTGTGCCTTGGAAAAGACCATCACTCCTCACGTTCGAGAACGTCTCGCATCGCCTGCAGCTCGGATTTCGCTTCACCGTCGAGTTGAGGATACTCCAGGCCGAGCTGTGTCAAAGCGCCTTCGATGATCTCAGCGACTTGAAGGCGCATGAATGGTTTCGAGTCGGCAGGGATCGCGTACCACGGCGCGAACGGCCGCGACGTGGCGTTCAGAGCTGCCTCATAGGCTTCCATGTAGGAGTCCCAATGATTCCGCTCGTGCACATCGCCCATCGAGAACTTCCAGTTTTTTTCGGGCTCGTCGATCCGTGCAAGAAAACGCTGCCGTTGTTCCTCTTTCGAGACGTTGAGCCAAAACTTCAGAACGACGGTGCCGGAGCGGCTCAGATGCCTCTCATGTTCACGGATCGATTCGAAACGCTCCTGCCAAAGCGCGTCGAGATCGTCGGTCGATGGCAGTCGCTGTCCCTCCAGGTAGGATGGATGAACGCGAACAACAAGGACCTCTTCGTAGTAACTCCTGTTAAAGATGCCGACGCGACCACGCTCAGGCGTACACTTGGCGGTACGCCACAAGAAATCGTGATCCAGCTCTTCACGCGATGGTTGCTTGAAGGAAAAGACCTGAAAGCCCGCGGGATTGATTCCGCGCGTTACAGCTCGGATCGTCGAGTCTTTCCCGGCGGCATCGAGCGCCTGAAAGACGCAGAGGAGCGCGAAGCGATCGCTCGCGTAGAGTTGACGTTGGTGCTCACGCATGCGTCGAATAAGACGCTTGAGGCGCTTACCGCACTCGGACTTACCCGGCGCGTCCTCCGGCGGCTCGGTCGGGGCTGAGGAGATCTGAAACGTACCGTCGAACGGCACGAGATACGGGCTCGGCACCGGACGGGCGCCCGGCAACGGGGCGGATTGATCGGGTTCGGGAGTCACACAAGTCCTCCAGTGGGCAACGTGGATCGCGGCCGTGCAGGCTGGCCGATCGGACGCCTTCGACGGCGATCTCCCGATCGCCAAAAGAGGCAAAAACGGGCAAGAATCGTCGTGACCTGCGGACCTCCTCATATATCAGAGATGGAAGGCGACATTCAACGGGCGCTGGGGAATGTTCGCTGGCCAAACCGCGTCGTCCGCTGAACTCTTGAACGTGTTTGCCGGCACACGCCCCGTCCTGTGGCGCGCCGAAAACTCTTCGCTTGCCAAGGCTTGGACGTCCGCGCACGATGAGTACCAGATGTCTGCCGCCCGCTGCGATCACACGGGAAGAAGATCCCTGCCGCGGAGGAGTGTATGCAACGCCGCACCCGGCGCCACAATTTGCTCTCGCCGTTCGCCCTCGTGGCGATATGGGTCAGTCTTGATGTCCCAGCGGCTCCTCGACTCGATGCGTCCCCGGACACTCAGACGGCAGCGAGCGCCACTCCGCTTTTCGAGACCAACGTTGCACCGATTCTTCGTACCTACTGTTGGTCGTGCCACGGCAGCGGCGGCCGAGCCTCAGGCCTCGACCTTCGTACGCTGCCGCTCATTCTGCGCGGCGGTGAGAACGGAGCCGTCATCGTCCCGGGAGCAGCTGAAAAGAGTGTGCTGTACCAAAAGATCACCGCCGGAGAGATGCCGCCGGACAAGGCGACACAATCAAACGTGATCTACTCACCGGTGAAACCAACCCCTGCGCATCGTGAGACGATTCGCGCCTGGATCGACGCCGGCGCACCAGCTCAGTACCGCGCTCGACCTCTGAGCCAGCGCGAGTCGCCGCCACTCTCCGCTGAAGACCATAGTTGGTGGGCATTTCAAGAGCCACGGCGTCCCGACGTTCCGAACGTCGCCGCCGCGGAACGCGCGCGCACTCCTGTGGATGCATTCGTCCTCCGTCGATTGGAGGAGCAAGGTCTGAACCTCTCCCCCGAGGCTGACAAGGAAACGCTCATGCGGCGCCTTTATTACGACCTTGTAGGCCTACCGCCGCCCCTGGACGAGCTTGACGCCTTTCTCACCGATACATCCTCCGAGGCGTACGTGCTCGTTGTTGATCGCCTCCTCGCCTCGCCCCACTACGGCGAGCGCTGGGGACGCCATTGGCTCGACGCGGCAGGGTATGTCGATACGATCGGCGCCGACAACGACTCGTTTATGATTCCACGCGATGGCATTTGGCGGTACCGGGACTACGTCATCGATGCATACAACGCCGATCTACCGTATGACCGATTCCTTCTCGAACAGCTCGCTGGGACCGACATCGTTGACTGGCAGCAGTCGGATCTCCGCACCGCGGAAGTGAACCGCCATCTCGTCGCAACGGGATTCCTACGACAAGCGGCCGACGACACCGGCTCGCCGGAGCTCAACACGGCGGATATCCGCACGCAGGTGCTTTTCGACACTGTTCAGCTCGTCAGCACAAACGTCCTCGGACTGACCCTTCACTGCGCCCAGTGCCATACACACAAGTTCGACCCGATCTCACACGCCGATTACTATCGGTTCGCGGCATTGTTCATGCCTGCCTACGACCCACAGAATTGGCAACATGCCAAGGAACGCTTCTTGTTCGATGTCGCAGACGCGGAGAGAGCGACGATCGACGCCGACAACAAACGACTGGATGAAGCCATCGCGCAGGCGAAAGAGTCGATCGAGTCAATACGGCGCCCCGTGCGGGCGGAGCTGCTGGGATCTAAACTCGCGGAGGTGCCCGAGCAGCTGCGCGATGACACGCGCGAGGCGCTGGCGACCGATGCAAAGAAGCGCAGCGCCGTGCAAAAATACTTGGTGGAAAAATTCGGCCCCCGACTTGCGGTTACCGCAAAGGAGATCGACGCGCGCCTCGAATCGCGGGTGCGTGCGGAGATCGATGCTCTGCAGATACGAGCTGGAGACCTCGAAGCGCGTAAACAGACTTACGGAAGAATTCAGGCTCTGTGGGACGTCGGCAACCCGGACGCGTATCTCTACCGGCGGGGAGTCTTCGAGACGCCCGGTCCAGCGGTCGATCCTGGAGTACCCACGGTGCTGAATACTCACGCACGGTTTGTCCCGCCGTCGAACGAAGCAGCCGGGAACACGACAGGTCGAAGGCAGGCTCTTGCGCGATGGCTCGCCCATCCGCGCCACCCTCTGACGGCGCGCGTCTTTGTCAACCGTGTCTGGCAGCACCTCTTCGGGCGTGGCCTCGTTGCGACGACCTCAAACTTCGGTCGTTCAGGGGCACAACCGACGCATCCTCAACTTCTCGACTGGTTGGCAACCGAATTCATTCGCGGCGGCTGGAGTCTCAAACGACTGCACCGCACCATCGTGACGTCGAGCGTCTACCGGCAGACTTCGCGCCGCCGCCGCGCAGAAGGTACCCCGCCGATCGCACAGAGGTCTGCGGTCGCACCGGCCACGCCCAAAACACGAGACTTCAACGCGCTCAGCACCGCCGGAACTCGTCGAGGAGGGCAAGGCGAGGTCAGCTCCAGCGAGGTCAACCTCAGCAAAGTCGATCCGCAGCGCGTCGATCCTGAAAATCGTCTTTTGTGGCGCATGCCGTTGAGACGCCTGGAATCGGAAGCAGTCCGTGACGCTGTCCTCACCGTCGCCGGAATGCTTGCGCCGAAGCTGGGCGGACCGCCGATCCCTCTCGATCCGAAGCCTGACGGTAGTGTCTTGATCGACACGAAATCTTTAGCTTCACCTCAGGACGCTCACCGCCGCAGCGTCTACATCTTCGCGCGTCGCAACTATCACCTCACAGAGCTCAACGTCTTCGACCAGCCGCTCGTCGCGCACAACTGCACTCGACGCGTCCCATCGGCGGTCGTCTTGCAGTCGCTCACCATGCTCAATGGCGAGTTCACGATGACGCAGGCGGAGCGTTTCGCGGCACGCGCCGCGGCGTTCGCTGGCTCGGATCCCGACCGCCGCATCGCGACCTGCTTCCGACTCGCGCTCAGCCGCTCCCCGACGGCGGAAGAGCGTCGTCTGAGTCGGCAGCTGATACGCCAGCATCTGATCCAATTCGAGGCGAATAATGTTCCCGTCGAGGAACGGTCGCTGAGAGCTCTCACCAACCTTTGTCACATGCTCCTAAACGCGAGTGAGTTTCTCTATGTCCAGTGAACCGAGAGTCGACACGGCTCCAACCTGCGAGCCCGACGAGGCAAAGAGCTCTCCATCGACGCTCCTCCCAACTCGGCGAGACCTACTGCGCTCCGGCCTTCTCACGGGACTCGGGTTGGGTGGAATCGCTCTGGACTATCTCGGTGCGGCTGACGCGCCACGCAACGCTCGAGCCGCAGACTCCGTCGGAAGCTCCGCGGAGGCTTTCGGCATGGAACCGAAGTCACCGCATTTTCAGCCGCAGGCGAAAGCCGTCATCCTGATGATGCAGAACGGCGGTCCGAGTCAGATGGATCTCTTCGATCCAAAGCCGGAACTGACCCGCTACAACGGCAAGCAGCACTCGATCAAGGTCGAGATGTTTCAGGCTGGAAGCGAGGAGAATCGGCTCCTGGGGAGTCCATTCAGATTTCAGCGCTACGGGAAATGTGGGATGCAGCTGGCTGACGTGATCCCGCACATCGGAAGCGTTGCAGACGATCTCTGTCTCGTTCGATCCATGCACACGGGGCACAACAACCACACAGAAGGTCTCGTCATGTTCATGACGGGAAAGATCTTTCAGGGCAGGCCGACGTTCGGATCATGGATCACCTACGCGCTCGGGACCGAAAACCAAAGTCTCCCCGCGTACGTCGTCCTCCGTGACCCGAAGGGATACAACACCAGCGGCACCCTGACGTGGACTTCCGGCTGGTTGCCTGCTCTCTTCCGCGGCACGGAGTTCAGTTCCGAAGGCTCTCCAATCCTCAATCTGCGACCCGCGCGCCAGCAGTTACCCGAGGAACAACGCCGCAATCTCGACTTTCTGGCCTCGCTCAATCGTCTCCATCAGAGACGATTTCCGCTGGAGAGCGATCTCGAGACACGAATCCAAAACTACGAGCTCGCCGCGCGCATGCAGCTCGAGGCGGCTCGCGTTCTGGATCTCTCGAATGAAACCGAAGAAGTCCGCCGCCTCTACGGCCTCGATGATGCAAAGACGAGAAGCTACGGCCTACGCTGTCTGATGGCCCGCAAACTCGTCGAGCTTGGGGTGCGTTTCGTGCAGGTGCATCCGAAGCCGTTCCAACCGTGGGACACCCACAACAAGACGCGCTCAGGTCTCGACGACATCTGCGGTGAGACAGATCTCCCGGCAGCAGGTCTCGTCCGCGATCTCAAAGAGCGCGGCCTTCTCGACAGCACGATTGTCCTTTGGTCCGGTGAGTTCGGGCGGCTACCCGTGTCGCAAAACGGCACCGGGCGGGATCACAAC
This sequence comes from Planctomycetota bacterium, assembly GCA_965223265.1. Taxonomy (GTDB): domain Bacteria; phylum Planctomycetota; class UBA8108; order UBA8108; family SXIK01. Next base: position 8,838,891 of record OZ244999.1, on the reverse strand, counting down.
CGCAACGCTTTTTCTCTCTGGGTCGCCGGCGGCGGCTTTCGGCGCGGCCACATTCACGGCGCGACTGACGAGGTCGGCTACCGCGCCGCGGTCGATCGAGTCAGCGTTGCGGACCTCCACGCGACGATCCTGCACCAACTGGGGATTAACCACGAGACGCTGACGTACGAGCATTCCGGCCGCGAAGAAACGCTGACGGATCCATCGCTGACGCACGCGGCCGTGGCAAAGGGGCTGCTCGACAAAGGCGCAAGCTGACGTTCGGGCGCCGGGGGGAGTCCGGGTTTGCGTTTGCGTGGGCGTTTGCGTGGGCGTGAGAGTGGGCGTGGGCGTGAGAGTGGGCGTGGGCGTGAGAGTGGGCGTGGGCGTGAGAGTGAGAGTGAGAGTGGGAGTAGGAGTGGGAGTAGGAGTGGGCGTTTGCGTGGGCGTTTGCGTGGGCGTTTGCGTGGGCGTGGGCGTGGGCGTGAGAGTGAGAGTGAGAGTGAGAGTGAGAGTGGGAGTAGGAGTGGGCGTTTCCTAAAGTAGCGGGCACATACCGAGGCTGTGAGTTTTTTAGAACGCACCGCCGAAACTGACGGTCACGAGTGGGAGGGGGAGTGGGAGTGGGGTTTCCTAAAGTAGCGGGCGCACGCCGAGGCTGTGAATTTCTTAAGACGTGCCGCCGAGACTCACGGTCGCGGTCACGGTCGCGGTCACGGTCACGGTCCGGACGGCACACGTCGCCGTGTGCCGTCCGCTCTTGCGAGAGGGGGAGGGGGAGGGGGAACCCGGGTCACCGTACGGCGGCGGTCATTGTCGAGCGTACGCGGTGCTCACGGGTGTGAAGTCGAGCACACAATGCACCTCCAACCTTCCGCTGTCGTAAGTCCTTTCGGTGTAAGCCGACGTAATCTGACGAATCTTTGATACAACCCGGTCGATTTACCTTCATAGGTCGTCGAAGAGCGTCATCTGGTTCTTCGCGCAGCCCTCCTTAGGCGGGAATCGACCCGTCGCCTTGAGCGTCGCCACGAGGCTCCGGACTCCTGGGGAGTCCAGCTCGTGGCGAGAGACGCGCCAGGGGGCGAACTCGGCGACTTGGTTTTTCCTGATCAATCCTCGTTCGACAAGCGTACGTAATGCTATCGAGGAAACTCCTAGGTACTTGCTGGCGCCGTTCATCGACAACGCATCATCGGAGGACTGCGCTGAATTGATACCGTTGTGTTTGCGAAATTCGGTCACCTTGTCTTTGGTCCACCGTGTGGTCGTGAGCCTTCGTCTGTTAAGCACTAAGGCAATCTCGCTGTCACTATGCGCCGCGGCGCTGAGCCGCTTGATCAGCTCGAGCACCGAAACTTCCCTTGATGCCTTCGGAGAGGGGAATCGCAACAGCTCGGAGGTAGAGTGTACGCCGCCCTTCCAGTGAATCGTCAATTCCAGGCGGCGACTTTGCCGATTGGATCCAACGAGCTCGCCGCTCTCCTTGATCATGATCTCGTGAATCGCTGCTCGCAGCAGAGTCTTCTTCAGCCTGACATCAATCGTCGATCGCCAGACCAACTGGAAGTTCCGTGCGAGAGTCTCGAGACGTTTTCGCTCTGCGACAGTCAACGTCAATCTCGACGACTGCTGCTTGTGGAGTGTCTCCTTTGCCTCGGCAAGCCGCTGAAGCTTGTCGTTGAGACGTTTCTCGAGGTTGTCCGCAACAAGGCGATTCCTCGGATCGCACGCGTCGAACTGTTCGAATGCATGACTGGCGGCGTACTGCGCAGCCTCGACCTGCTGCTTCGCGTAGTTCAACTCGTCGGCTCGGCTCTTCTCGATCTGCTCGAACGCCCTGGTCGCAGCCTCGATCCCCGAGGAGTCAAGCGCTCGACACAACTGCTGCGCGACGATCGGGTCAACGCGACATGCCCCAACAGAGAGACAAATGCGTGAGTTCCCCTTTCGTGTGCCGTCGCAGTAATAGAAGGCCTTCTCGTATCGGTACCGGACCTTCAGCTGATCGCCACAGTGACCACAACGCAACATCCCCGCCAGGAGAGCCTGGCCTTCCCGCGCGGCTCCTCGGTTGCCGTCGAGCCCTCTTCGCGGTCGATTCTGCGATAGCTTCTTCAAGTTCGCTTCGTACTCTGACCAATCGATGTAGGCTGGGTGATGGTCACGGATCATCACCCGAGCTTCACCAGGATCTTGCCGACGTTCACGCTGTTTGACCAGCCTCCCATCGGCGATCTTGCTTGTCGTCCTTGAACGACCCCAAGCGTAGACTCCAGCATAGGTCGGATTGACCAGGAGGTTGTGTAGCGACTTGGCCGACGGCACCGCCCACCTGACCGTCTTGTTGCCCAAGCCCCGACTCGGAAACTCGATCCCCGCGTCTCGGTAATGCAATGCGAGCTGTCGGGCACTACTGGAGCCACGGAAGTCCTGAAAGACACGGCGGATCGCGGTACGGATTCTCTCGTCGGGATCGAAGACAATCTCAGTGTCGTCGTAGACGTAGCCGATCGGTAACTGAATCCACAGCTCACCTCGCTTCGCTTTCGCCTGCTGACCTAGGCGCAATCGCAAGCGAATCGTCGCAAGCTCGGCTTCTGAGATCGAGCCACGGATGCCGATCAACAGTCTGTCGTTAGAGAGCGACAGATCGTAGACCTGCTCGGTGTCCGCGATCAGCGTATTGAAGTGCTGACAAAGCTCCATCAGTCGCGCCCAGTCCACCGAATTCCTCGACAGTCGGGAAATCTCGAGACAGAAGATAATCCCGACTTCCCCGGCAATGACCCAGCTCTTCAGTTTCTCGAAGCCGGGGCGATCGACGAATCCAGAAGCCGACTCGCCGAGATCGTCCTCGATGAGAATCGGCTCGCGCCAGCCAAGATCGACCGCCTTGTGCCTCAGTTCGCGTTGCAGGCGCGTGCTCTCTTCGTTGTTCTTCACCTGTGTTGGCGACGATTGACGAATGTATACTACTGCCGCGCGCCTGAGGTGCTCGGTAGTGACGCCACCTGGATGATTGCTATCGATCCTCATCGTTCTCGCCCTCCACACCGTGGTTCTCGATGATCGCCTGCAGGAGAATCGCCACTGCCCGAGCGATTTCCTCCCGCTCCTTCGCGCTCAGCACTGCGAGCACGCTTTGATCTTCCGGCGGCAAGAACGGTAGAGTAAGCTGCGTCCACACCATCGTCCTCCTCCTTGGTTCGAGTTGGTTCTGAGTCAAGGATGGACGATGGTGCTTCTTGGAGTCGAGACTCTACGATCGCCGCAATGACGAGGAGCTCCTCCACGTCGATGTGGGGCGATCTACACAGCTCCACCCACATAGCGCTCTCCTCGGTCATCCAGCACGGCACCAAGAGCTGGCGCTTCTCGATTTGAACCAAGTAGCAGGGCGGTTCTCTCGAGGTCCGCCGAACGACCGGCAGAGAGCGTCCCGCAAGGGGGTGGTAGGGATAGAAGACCGTTACGGTCGTCAAACCAACATCAGTGTGGGCTACCCGTGGTCAAGGGTGCCCTCGCCGAGCGCGCTGGGGAGGATCGACTGCACCTCTACCGCGTTGCCCGCGGCAGTGCCCGGGAGGTCGAGACTGCCTTGCAGCTCTCTGTGGCCCGGGGCGATCTCAAGACCGAAGACGTCTCAGTGCCTCTCCAGACCCTCGATCGACTCCTAGCTCTTCTCAGCGGCCTCACGCGCTGAGCGAGGCGCCCAAGCGCCCGCTGCTTTCGTAGCGGGCGCTGCTCACGGCGCCTGCGACTTCTGTACCGTCTGGCCCTGTCTCCGTCATCCGAGTCCGTCTCTGACTCTGCATCTGTATCTGTATCTGTGTCTGTCTCCGTCTCTGACTCTGTCATCTGCTTCTGTATCTCTATCCGCCATCCGTCTCTGACTCTGTCATCTGCTTCTGTATCTCTATCCGCCATCCGTCTCTGATTCTGACTCTGTCCCCAACGTTGCAAAAGAGACGCGCCTTAACAGCCCGTGCGCGATTGCGATTGAGTGAGAGTTTGCGTGTGGGTGTGCGTGGGCGAGGGGGAACACGGCACACCGTCACCCTCACCAAACGTGAGGTCCGCCACGACGTCCCTCAACTGCCGATCGAACCTCAGGGAAAGGGTTTCTGAGCCCTTCCTGCGAAAACTTATGCAACTGTCGGGTCCGTATCTGGATCTGGATCCGTCTTCGCCCCTGTCTCCCCCTCAAACCGCCGCGCCAAATTCTTGCCCAGTCTCACTGGGACGTCACGAGCTCAACGCAGACGAGATCCTCGCCGTCGCGGAAGAACAGTCGATTTCGGACCGCTGCGGGATGTCCCCACGTATCGGCCCCAATCGTCCACTCTCTCAACACCGTAGCGTGCTCTGAATCGAACTTGACGAGCGCAAGGAGACCTCGATTATCGAGGACCAACCCATGGGATCCTGACGCGATGACACACGCGTGTTGGTCGAACTTCTTCACGCCCCATCGGCGCCGGCCGCTGTTCGCGTCGATGCAGACGAATCGCCCCCGTTTGTGCAGACCGTAAAGGCTGCCACTGACGTACACCGGTGTGGAGGTAGATGCGGCGAGCCCGCCGCTACGGTAGAGTCGCTCGGCCTGCCAAGCGCCGTCGTCGTTCGACGACACTTGTAGCGCGATGGTGCCGTGGTACTCGTTCGTGACGAACACGAGGTTGCCAGCGATGACCGGGGAGGCGCAGTCGCGGCGCATGCCGCGCGCTACGGCCGCGTGTTGCCAAAGGATCTCGCCGCTTTCCGGCGCCAGCCCGACGATGCGTTCCCATGAACGTACGACGAGCATCGGGACGCCATCGACCTCCATCATCGCCGGGGAGGTGTAGGCGACGGTCTCAGGCAAAGCCCGCCAAACCAGTGAACCATCGCTCGCATCGAGGGCCACGACGCTTCCTCCCTTGCCACTTGCGAGCGATACGATCACTAGACCACCGTAGACAATCGGTGAACTTGCGTGCCCAAACAAGTACTCGGACTTCCGTGCGTCAAGTTTCTCCGGCTTCACATCGAATACAAGCCGCCCGGTGACGGCGTCGTGGCAGCGAACGCGTCCGTGAATTCCAACGCTGTAAACGTGACCGTCGGCATACGTCGGAGTGGCGAGCGGTCCATTCGTGATACCACCCGCCATCCACGGCTGCTTCCACGGCTCCATTTCGGCCCCCACAGCCCAGAGCAGGTCGCCGCTCGCTGCATCGTAGCAATTGACGAACTCATGGTCCGTCTCCTGGCGTGCGAGACAATACACGCGCTCGCCGGTGACGATGACGCCGGAGTATCCGCTCCCGACGTGTCTACGCCAACTCTCCTTCCACCGCGCGGACGACAATGACGCCAGTGGTATCTCGAGTCCACGAACGAAGCCATCCCCGTCGGCGCCGCGCCAACCAGGCCAATCAACACCACCGCGCTGCACCGTTTCATTGACGACGATGCTCGTCAGCTGGGTAGCGCCGACTTCGATTTCGTCCTCGTCAATCGTGGCGCAAGCCACGAGGAGAACCGTCGCAAGAGACCACACGATAATCTCAAGAATCGTCCGCACAGACACGTGAATTCCCTCCCACTCAAAGCGGAGAGTATACTACATCGACTCCGGCGGTTGTCGTCCGTAGTTGGGCGATGAGCCAACCCGCGCACGGATAGGGAGTCGACCGCCTTCAAAAGGAAAAGTGATGGATAGCGTCCGCGCTCAACTTGACGAGACCTCCCGTTCACGGCTCAAAAGACTCCTCGACGCCGCTGTCGTCAATCCCGACAGTTCGATCGCCCCAGCGATTCAAAAGGCAGTGCTCCTCGCCCGGGGTTTGCAGGAAAAAGCCACCGCGCTGCAGACACCCGAAGAGAAGAAGCAGCAGGCTGAGCTCGAGCGGATGATGCAGCGTCCGCGCGACAAGGCGACGCTGACTCAATTGACGGACCAAGCGTTTCGATCGGCGGACCCGGAACGAGCGGTGGATCAACTCGTTCACATTCTCGACATCCAAGGCGTCCCTCGCTTTTTCAGTCCAGTAGAGCGAACGCTCTTGCGCGGCTTCCAGTCCTTCGGCAGCTATCTCCCGGGAGTCGCAGTGCCACTGGTGAAAGACAAGATGCGAGAAGAGACCGCAAACGTCATTCTGCCGGCCGAACATGACCTGCTGGCACCCCACTTGAGCGCGCGGAAGCAGAGCGGGATGCGTATGAACGTCAACTACGTCGGCGAAGCGCTCCTCGGAGAGGCAGAAGCTGAGCGGCGCTTGGCGCTCTACCTTCATGCGCTTCAGCTCCCGGAGATCGAAGTCATCTCCGTTAAGATCTCGACTCTCTACTCGCAAATCTCAACGTTGGCGGCGGATCACACGCTCAACATCTTGTGCGATCGTCTGGAACTGTTGTATCGAGCGGCCGCGAAACACCGCTTCGAGCGCTTCGACGGCTCAGTGGTTCCAAAGTTCGTTTATCTCGACATGGAGGAGTACCGTGACGCCGTCTTGACGGCAGAGGCATTCATGCGCACACTCTCTCGCCCCGGGCTCGAACACGCCTCGGCGGGGATCGCCCTGCAAGCGTATCTACCGGATTCGTTCGCGCTGCAGAAGCAGATCAATGTGTGGGCTCGTGCTCGCGCCGCGGCCGGCGGCGCCCCGGTGACCATCCGCATCGTGAAAGGGGCCAACATGGAGATGGAGCGTGTCGATGCGTCCATCCATGGTTGGCCGCAGCCGATCCTCAGTACGAAGAAAGAGGTGGACGCAAACTACAAACGCATGCTCCACGAGGCGTTCAAGGCGGAGAACATCAAGTGTGTCCACGTCGGCATCGCGTCTCACAACCTTTTCGACGTCGCCTACGGCCTCATCCGCGCCGCAGAGCAGGAAATCCTCGCGTACGTCCAGTTCGAGATGCTCGAAGGCATGGCGAACCATCAACGCCGTGCGCTTTTCGAAGTCTCGAGCAATCTACTCCTCTACGCGCCAGCGACACGCAAGGAGAACTTCATCAATGCCATCGGCTACCTCATCCGGCGTCTGGACGAGAACACCGGGCCTGATAACTTTTTGCGCCACGCGTTCAAGGTGACCGTTGATTCTCCGGAGTGGAAACGACTGGAAGCAGGGTTCGTGGAGTCGTTTAGCGCCATCGAGACGCTACCGGAAACGCCACGGCGCACTCAATCGCGACTCGACGAAGTCGCTCAAACTGAGGCAGTGGACCATGAATACGAGACGTTCAAGAACGAACCCGATACTGACTTCTGCTTGTCCGTCAATGTTTCCTGGGCAAAAAGCATCCTCGAAGACTGGGAGGCGCGGCAAGGAGATCGAGCCCTCGACGTCCCTCTAGTCGTCGACGGGAAAGAGATCTTCAAGGACCGTGAAGTGCGGCACTCCTCGGATCCGTCTCGCCCCGACATCGTCGTGGCGCACTTTCGGCATGCCACATCGGATGATGCAGACCACGCCGTCGCGTGCGCGAAGCGTGATCAAGAGGGATGGCGCAGCACGAGCGCAGTCGAGCGCTCGGAGCTCCTGGCACGCGTTGCAGATCAACTCAGGAGGGCGCGTGCCGAGCTCATGGGCGCCGCCCTGGCTGACGGCGGCAAGACTCTCACTGAATCCGACGCCGAAGTATCAGAGGCTATCGACTTCGCTGAGTACTACCGGCGTAGCGCCGTCGCATTCGAACGACTGCGCGGCGTCGAACAGCACGGCAAGGGTGTCGTGGTCATCGTCTCGCCATGGAACTTCCCGATTGCGATCCCGTGTGGTGGCATCGCAGCGGCACTTGCGGCTGGCAACAATGTCATCCTGAAACCGGCATCCGACAGTGCGCTCGTCGCCTACACGCTTTGCGCCTGCTTCTGGCGCGCAGGAATCTCAAAACAAGTGCTTCAGTTCATGCCAGCGCCAGGACGCTCGGTGGGTGCCCATTTGGTCGCGCACAAGGACGTCGACGCGGTGATTCTCACGGGTGGAACGGAGACGGCTCTGCACATGTTGGGAGCGCAGCCGGACATGGATCTCTTCGCTGAGACGGGTGGCAAGAACGCAACGATCGTCACCGCCTTGAGCGACCGCGAGCAAGCGATCAAGCACATCATTCATTCAGCGTTCAGCCACAGCGGTCAGAAGTGTTCCGCGACATCGCTGCTGATCTTGGAAGAGGAAGTGTACGACGATCCACGCTTCAAGGAAACTCTGTGCGATGCCGTCGAGAGCCTCACGGTCGGCTCCGCTTGGAAGTTGGAGAATCGCGTCGGCCCGATGATCCGCCCGCCGAGCGGCGACTTAGAGAGGGCCCTCAAAGAGCTCGAACCCGGCGAATCGTGGGCGGTTCTGCCACGTCAACTCGAGGGCAACCCATGTCTGTATTCACCTGGCGTCAAGTGGGACGTTCAACCAGGCAGCTACACGCACACCACGGAGTTCTTCGGCCCGGTGCTCGGAGTCATGAAGGCGAAGAGTCTTCATGAGGCGGTCCAATTCGTGCGCCGAACCGGCTACGGCCTCACGTCCGGCCTCGAAAGTTTGGATGACCGCGAACAGAAGTCATGGCTCGATCAAGTTCCCGCCGGAAACCTCTACATCAACCGCGTCACCACCGGCGCAATCGTCCTACGCCAACCATTCGGCGGCATGGGGAAGTCGGCGTTTGGCCCGGGCATCAAGGCCGGTGGCCCCAACTACGTCTCCCAGTTCATGCGCTTCGACGAGACAGACGCGCGGCCTCGCGATCGTGACGTCGCCGACTCAGACCTGCAGACCCTAAAGACACAGCTCGCGGAGTTAGCACGAGCTCGGCAGCAACTACCGCCGGCCGAGCTGCGACGCGTGGTGGCCGCAATTGAAAGCTACGACGAATGGATGGAACAGGAGTTCGGCGTGCAGCACGACGACGTCAAGCTCGTAGGTCAGGACAATATTCGTCGTTACCGATCAGTGGATGAGTTAAGGATACGCCTGCACCCGGACGACACTCTATTCGATCTCTACGGACGTGTCTGTGCGGCGAAGACGGCGGGTTGTCGGATCACCGTCAGTGTTCCGCCTGGCTTCCGCTCGCCTGCCTTGGACGCCCTGCGCATCCAGACGGAACCGTGGGGCGCAGCCATCGAATTCGTCGACGAGACCGACGACGCCCTCACTCAGGCGATTCGCGATCTGCAGACGGAAAGAGTTCGCTACGCAGCGCCGGAGAGAGCCCCAATGGGGGTACTGCAAGCAGCGCATGAGTCTGCGCTCTACGTCGCGAGAACCAACGTCGTCTCGAACGGACGCATCGAACTTCTCTGGTACGTGCGAGAGCAGTCGATCTCGAACGACTACCACCGCTATGGAAACCTCGGTCTGCGGGCATCAGAGAAGCGTGCGGAAGTGCTGTAAGCGAGCACGTGAGGCGGAACGTTCGCTCGGATTCACGCCGAATGCAGGAGTCGGGATACCGCTTCCTGCGCCGAATCGAACGGTCGCAACGGCGCGCGAATCACACGAGCAACGTCTTGCTCGGAGCACCCTGCACTTCGCGCACAAACCGCGGCACGGCGTAACCAGGAAGCGTCCGCCGCAGCTGCTCTATCAGCTCCTTGCCTTCCGCTTCGCTAACGGCGAAGTGAGCGGCACCCGCGACAGGGTCAAGCTGGTGCAAGTAGTAAGGCATCATCCGCAGCTCGATGCATCGCTCACAGAGTCGCTGAAGCACGTCGTGTCGATCGTTCACGCCGCGTAGTAGCACCGCCTGGTTGAGCAGCTGAAGTCCATGATCGGCAAGACGCACGATCGCGGCCGCGCAGTCACCCACGAGCTCAGCAGCGTGATTGGAATGCAGGACGAAGACGCACGTCAGTTTGGTCTTAGCGAGCAGCTGGCAGAGCTCGAGGGTGACCCGCTCCGGCAACACGATGGGCAGTCGCGAATGGATCCGTAAGCGCCGCACGTGAGGAATCGATTCGAGCGCATCGATCAAACGTTCAAGGACGGCGTCGGTGAGCACAAGTGGATCCCCGCCACTAAGGATGACTTCGGCCACCGAATTGTCTGCCAAGATGGCGTCGATCGCCGGCTGCCAGGCCGCCATCGACCGCGGTACTTGCTCGTAGGGATAGTGGCGTCGAAAACAGTAGCGACAGTTGATCGCGCACTTCCCCGACACGACCAAGAGGGCGCGACCGTGGTACTTGTGAAGAAGACCGGGTGCCCGCTCCGCAGCGGCATCACCCACGGGATCCTCCGAAAAGCCTGCGGTCCACTCCGTCTCGGCCTGCAGCGGTAGGACTTGGCGCAGCAGTGGGTCCTCTGGATCGCCAAAGCGCATACGCGCGAGAAAGCTTTGCGGCACGACCAGTGGAAAGTCTTGGGCGGCTCGGCGCGCCGCTGAACGCAAAGTGTCAGGGAGTCCGAGACGCGCGATGAGCTGGTCAGGGTCGCGAATCGCGTCGGCCAGAGCGCTCTTCCAATTGGTCGTCGTCGTTTCAGTAGAAATCGAAAGATTCACGGCGGTCTCGTCGAGATAGTTCTCAGCGGCCAGCGAGATCGCCACTGCACAGCGTCCTGGCACGCCGAACAGTCTGTCGAAGAGCGAAATCGCTGGGACAATTGTAGTCAACGGAGTATCATGGCGCCCCGACAATCCGGGGCAAGTGATGGACAAGTCACTAGAGCGACGACGAGCACCGTAAAACCGATGGCCACCTACAACACCAGCCAGTTCAAGAAGGGCATCAAGGTCCTCATCGACAACGAGCCATACCTCATGGTCGAGACGGAGTTCATGAAGCCCGGTAAGGGACAAGCCGTCTATCGCACGAAGCTTAAGAACCTGCTTCGCGGGAACGTGCTCGACCGCACCTATCGCAGCGGCGATAAGATCGACGCGGCGGACGTCAGTGAATCGAGACTCCAGTACCTCTACAACGACTCAAAGACCTGGTACTTCATGGATCCGGAGAGTTTCGAGCAGTACGAACTTGGCCGCGACATGTTGGCAGACTCGTACAACTGGCTCAAGGACGGCACCATGGTCGACGTGGTGTTCTGGAACGAAAGGCCCATTTCCGTGACGCCTCCGAACCATGTCGTCCTGGAGATCACATACTGCGAGCCAGGAGCTCGCGGCAACACGGCAACCAACGTGATGAAACCGGCGACCCTCGAAACCGGAGCGGAAGTTGGTGTTCCGCTCTTCATCAACCAGGGCGATTTCATCAAGGTCGACACGCGCACCGGCGAGTATGTCGAGCGGGTCAAAGTCAAATCCTGACGGTGCCGGCAGTTCGAGCCGGATGATCGACGCTCTTCGGCGCCGGGCAGACTTACTCGCCGCATCCAGAGAGTTCTTCGCTGCTCGCGGTGTGCTCGAAGTCGAGACGCCGGTTCTTTGCCGCGAAGGAGCCGTCGACGCTCACATCGATCCGATCGCGGTTTCGGGTCGTGCCATCGGTGCGTCGCCGACACACGGGTCTGACGACTTCTCCTTGATGACCTCACCCGAGCTCTGCATGAAGCGCTTGCTGGTTGGCAGCACCGGAGCGATCTACCAGATCACCCGGGCTTTCCGCAGCGGCGAGCGGGGACGCCTTCACAGCCCCGAGTTCACTCTCCTCGAGTGGTATCGCCCCGATTTCGGCGTCGATCAGCTCATGAGCGAGGTGGGTGCCTACGTCGGGTTCGTGGCTGAGCGCTTGAGGTCTCCACGCACCCTCGAGGCGACCACACGTCAAACGTACAGCGAACTGTTTCTCCAGATCACCGGTCTCGATCCGCTGACGGCTGACGTCACGGCGCTGACGCGACTCGCCGAGACGAGAGGTATCGACGTTTCATCTTCCTTTACAGAGCAACCCAGAGACGCGTGGCTTGATCTGATCCTCTCAGAGCTCGTCCAGCCTGAACTGCGTCGGCAGGGAGCGACGTTTGTGACTGAGTACCCGGTGTCCCAAGCCGCCTTGGCACGACAATCACCTCGCGACCCGAGAGTGGCGGAACGTTTCGAACTCTTCATCGATGGGATCGAAGTAGCGAACGGCTATCGCGAACTGACAGATCCCGTCGAGCAGCGACGCCGATTCATTGCCGCCAACGAGGAACGCGAGCGTCAAGGCAAAGACGCTTTGTCGCTACCGGAGAATTTCCTTCGAGCGCTCGAGCAAGGAATGCCGGAAGCGTCGGGCGTGGCTCTGGGATTGGACCGCCTTTTGATGTTGCTCTCGGGCGCCAACCACATCGACGACGTCCTACCCTTCCCGATCGAGCGCACATAGAGCAACTATCTTTACCGGGACGTGTCGGGCACCGCGAGATTCGCCCGGCAGGGCTGATAAACCTCACCGACGACCCCTGCGTGTGCCTGTGCCTTCATCTTTGGGCGCCATGTTCCGATGGAGATGGAGTCGTCCCCCTGGACGCTTCCGACCAACGGCGTGAAAAGATTCGACTCTCCGATGTCCAACCGCGACGAGATCCAAGCCGAACGCACCAGCAGCCGCGATTTATACGCCGAGTATTTGGCCGAAATCGAAGGCTTGCTCGCGCAAACTCCGTCATATCCGGACCTCCTCAATCGACGCGGCATCCTAAAGCTGCACATGGGTGACGTCAGTGGCGCGAAGAAAGACTTCATCGCGGCGCTATCTCGCAACTCCCGCTACGAGCAGGCGCGCACAAACCTGGCGTTCGCTCTTGCGTCAGAAGATTTTCTCGGCGCCGTCGACCTGATGGCGAGCATCGCGAAGGGATCGGACGATCCCGTACGACGTTTCGTCGACATGGCTCGACTCTGCTATCTTCATGGACGGAGGAGCGCCGCCTGGGACGCGATCTATCATTCGGCGCAACTCGATGCGAATCATCCGTTGCCTCGCCACTGGGGCGCGTACCTCCTTTGCCAAGAAGAACGCCTGCGAGAAGCACAGCGGTGGTTGCTCCACAGCGCGCGAGCCCAGGGTGGCAGCGTCGACTCCTACGAGCGACTTGGAGTCAAAGAATCCGCGGCACTAGACGTCGAGCGCTTCGTGGCCGAAATCGAGTCGGTCTCGACACTGCCTGGCTTCGCCGAGATCCACTGCGAGACCGCGCGATGGCTGTATATGTCGGGGAAGACTCGGGAGGCCACAGCAGAGCTGCAGAAGATGCTTGCGCACGATCCGCGCTTTGCACCTTTTGCGACCCTCCTTGGTTGGATGGAGTTTCTCAGCGGACACCATCATCGCGCCGCACGTTGGCTCAAGAAAGCGCTCGAGTGCGACGGGAACTACGCCCGTGCGCACGAGCAATTGGCGCACCTCTATAGCGCCAACGGCGACGAAATCCGTGCCGAACACCATCTCGCGCAGGCGGTGACTCTTCGGCCCGGCTATCCCGACCTTCGCTACGACCTTGCCCTCCAATGCGCGCGAACAGACCGCGTAGAGGAAGCCGTGCCACATCTGAGATCCTGCCTCGCCATCGCCCCGACCTTCGCTATGGCACGACTGCGACTCGGAGAGTGTCTGGCTCAACTCGAACGGTTCGAGACCGCGCTCGAACACCTCGCCATGCTTCCAGAGGACATGCAGGAGCGGCCTGAGGTCAAAACACTCGCCGCCAGCTGCACCGCTCGAAGACGGCTCGAAAGTCCGGACTCAGGTCCGTGGCAGCCGCAGCGAATTGCGGATGAGGTCGGCGTCGAATAGATTGTCCGTACCATGGCGCCGATCTGTCGGCGTCGCGAAGCCTGGCGATCTTCTGTGCCAGACGAACTCTCAAGATCTGGAGATACGACGTGGCTGATCCGAGACAAGAAAAACTGGCGCAGCTCATCGTCCACCACTCCTGCTGCGTGCAGGCGGGAGAGCGAGTCCTCATCGAAACGTTCGACATTCCGGAAGAGTTTTCCGCTCTCCTCGTTCGCACCGTCGTAGAGGCCGGCGGGCTGCCGATCTGCGTGACCAAACAGAATCGGGTGCTTCGGGAGATCTACCGTTCAGCCACGGTGGAACAGCTGCAGTTCTGGGGTGAGGTCGAGCGGCATCTGATGGAAGGCATGCAAGCGTACGTCGGCGTCCGCGGCAGCCACAACGCCACCGAGTTCTCTGACATCCCCTCGGAAAAGATGCAGATCTACATGAAGCATCTCATGCATCCAGTGCACATGGAAGTGCGTGTGCCGCGGACGAAATGGGTCGTCCTCAGGTGGCCGACCGCTTCGATGGCACAACAAGCCAAGATGAGCACTGAAGCGTTCGAAGACTTCTTTTTTGACGTCTGTACGGTCGACTACGCGGCGATGGCCGAAGCAATGAATCCACTCCAGGAACGAATGACCGCTGCACGCAACGTCCGAATCGTCGGCCCTGGAACCGATCTTCGCTTCTCGATCGACGGCATACCGGTCGTCGGCTGCGCAGGGGATCGAAACATTCCTGACGGCGAGATGTTTACTTGCCCGGTGCGCGACTCAGTTGAAGGCACTCTGGCAGTCAACACACAGAGCCTTTACCTCGGCTTCGTTTTCGATCAGATTCGACTAACCTTTGAAAAGGGAAAGATTGTCGAAGCAACCGCGAACGAGACAAAACGCATCAACGACGTCTTGGATTCGGATGAGGGAGCGCGGTACATCGGTGAGTTTTCTCTCGGGTTCAATCCACGCATTTTGCATCCGATGATGGACATCCTTTTCGACGAGAAAATCGCCGGTTCGTTCCACTTCACACCTGGCCAGGCCTACGAAGAAGCGGACAATGGCAACCGCTCGCAGGTTCACTGGGACCTAGTGACCATCCAGAGGCCTGACTACGGCGGTGGAGAGATCTACTTCGACGACGAACTCGTGCGTAAAGACGGCCTCTTTCTTCCAGCGGATCTTCAGCAGCTCAACTATGAGCCGGAGATCATCACGGAGAAAGCTTAGCTTAGTTTCATAGACTGGGCGGTTAATGAGCCGAAGGCCAAAGTAAGTCGTCCCCGCTGTTACCTCTGGCGTCCGTTTCGCGCGTCGGTCCTTCCTTTCTCTCTTCGTTTCGAGATCGAACAAAGCAAACGAAGGGGGTTCCAACCAACAGCCTCACCTGGGACGCCGTTTTTCAGAGAGCTGCTAGCTCAAGGTTGGCCAAGCTGCTTTAGCAAGCAACCGGTCAGGGGCGCATCACGACCTTGAGCGCCTCTTTTGCCATCATGCTGCGGAGCGCAGCATCGAGCTCTTCGAGCGGTCGCTCGGTACTGAGAAGAGGCGAAACGTCGAACGTACCGCTCGCCAGAAGCGCGAGAGCTCGCTTGAACGTCGCCGGACGGTGGTGATAGACGCCCTTGATCGTCAGTTCGCTATAGTGGAGGAGATGCGTGTCAAGCTCCACGGTCGTACCCGGGGCGCAGCCGCCAAACAGATTGACGAGTCCGCCCGGTCGCGCCGACTGCAGCGCGTCCTCCCACACGGCGGGGACCCCCGTCGCCTCGACCACCACGGCGAATCCGTCGGGACACGAACAGTGTTGTCTCACCGCAGCGGCTTGCCCACCACCACGCTCAATGCGCACGGTCTGTGCAGCTCCCATCTGCCTGGCAACGCGGAGCCGAGGTTCGTTTGGGTCGGCCAAGGCTACGGTGTGACCACGATCGGCGAGCGCAGCAACAAACAGGAGCCCGATTGGACCGCCGCCGTAGACCAGCACCTCCTCTTCTCCGCTGAGCTCGCAGGCATCCACGCCATGCAAAACACACGCCAGTGGTTCCGCGAGTGCGGCGCGCTCAAAGGGCAGAGCGTCCGGCAGGAGGTGAGTGTTGCGGGCAACAAAGCGCTCGGGAATCAACAAGTACTCAGCGAACGCGCCGTTGAGATAATTAAGATCTCGGCACAGATTCTCCCGACCGCACTGGCAGTAGTCGCAGTCCCCGCAGGGAGCAGAATTCGCCACCACGACACGATCGCCGAGACGCCATTCCCTCGCCCGCTCGCCATGCGCTACGACCGTGCCGGCGAACTCATGTCCGAACGGCGTCGGTGCCTGGAGCATGCGCGGATGGCCTCCACGACGAAACACCTTGACGTCGGTACCGCACGTTGTGGCGGCCTGAATCTGGACGAGGAGCTCTCCGCCGCGGGGCTGGTCCAGCGTCACGTCCCTGAGCTCGACGCGCTCGGGACCAAGCAAGTGCACGACTCGCTGTGTCGACGGTAGTTCCATGGTACGCGACCCGATACGGCTATCCTTCTTGAGCCACCAGAAGCACTTTCAGAGCCTCGTGTCGCCTGACGAGATCGACGGCCGCGTCGAAGCGCTCGAGGGGTAGAGAGTGCGTGACCAAACATGATGCGTCGAGGCGACCGCTCGCGATCATTTCGTAGACTTCAGCCTGGTCGGTCAATCCCCCCGAATAGGTCCCAAGCACGCGTTGTTCGTTCTTGAAGAGCTCGTTGAGATCGAAGTTCGCCGGACCACCCTCTGGCGCATGCGCGAAAAGGACGGCCGAACCACCAGGTCGAAGAAGCGACAGGCTAGTATTTAGTGTGCCTGGGCCTCCCGCAGTATCAAAAGCTGCATCGGCTCCGAGCCCACCGCTCTGCTCGTCGACCGCGCGACGGGCGACGTCTTCCCCTGGAGTGACCGCCACCTGAGCGCCGAGCTCGAGCGCCAGATCACATCGCTCTGCGATCGGATCGACAACGACGATTCTGACCTCAGGCCGCCATGCACGAAGGACGAGCAAATGGAGGAGCCCCATGCTTCCAGCTCCGACGATGACCGCGACCGGCGGCCGGTCGTCGTCGCCAGCGACCGGGCCGATCGACGCTTGGCGTAGACCGCGAAGGACACAAGCGGCCGGCTCCATAAACACCGCCGCCGCGTCGCTGACACTCGCAGGCAGTCGACGCGCCGCCAAGCGCACGGCGCGCTCGCGGATGAGGACGCGCTCGCTAAAGCCGCCCGGTTCCATCAAATTCTCACGAAACGTCGCGCACATCGTCTCGCTACCGAGCCGGCACAACCGACACTTCCCGCAAGCGACGTGATGCGGGACGACGACGCGGTCGCCCGGCTCGAATTGGTCGACACCTTCGCCAACGTTGTCGACGACACCGACGACCTCGTGTCCGAGCACAGTACCGCTCGGCACGCTCCGATGTGCGAGCTTGAAAAGATCGGTGCCGCAAAGACCGCAGGCGCGAAGGCGTAGAACAATCTCGCCACGCGCCGGGATTGGAACGGCTCGACGCTCGAAAACCGTCTTGCCGTTCGCCACACAAACCACGGCACGCATCGTCGCCGATGTCTGCGCCGCTGAGGTCATACTGCGATCTCCCATGGAGCGAGATCGTATCGCATGGCATCCACGAGAGCAACGGAAGGCATGGACTTCGAGGCAGAGGCTTGAAGAAGTGCCTCGCGCTGAACAGGGCAGGCAGAGAGTAGGCTGCCTGGTGGACTCGCGCCGTGACATGAAGCAAAACAAGCCCGCAGATTCGGTGTGTGGACGGGGCTGGCGGTCCGTGCTGGCCTCCCGATTCCCGTTTGCGTGGGCGTTTGCGTGGGCGTGGGCGTGGACCGTGGACCGTGACCGTGTGTGAGCTGTGACACGGTTTACCGTACGGCGGTTGTGTCGATGGTACGCCGTGCTCAGGACTGTCAAGAGTGCCCTCGCTGCGCTCGGCGCTTCGCGCTCTTGACAGTCCCTCCGCTCCGCATTGGGGGTGAGGTACCGCCGATCGGACGCGGCGGCTCTTGACTCACCTTTTCTTCGGAGGCTTCACATGCGCTTCATCGCTCTCGACGTCAGTCTCGGTTTGATCGGCGACCTGCGGGCTCCTTTGGTGCGGCTTCGGCGGCTCGATCCCGACCTGCACCGGCAGATCCGGCGCGCTGCTTCCTCGGTCGCGCTCAACCTCTCGGAAGGCGCTGAGCGCTCCGGGAAAGATCGCCAGCACCTCTTTCGCGTCGCGCGCGGCAGTGCGCGCGAGGTCGAAACGGCGCTACAACTGGCCCTGGCCTGGGGCGTTCTCAAGAACGAAGACGTCACCACTCCGCTCAAGACGCTCGATCGCCTGCTAGCACTTCTTCGCGGGCTCACCCGCTGAGCATGAGCCACCCGCGCCCGCCGTATCCGCGGCGGGCGCAAGCTCTTGCCGTTTCCAATGAAGCGACGCGCGTGAGCGTGGGCGTGGTAGTCTGCTTCCGACTCCGTATCCGTATCTGACTCTGATTCTGACTCTGGCTCTGTATCCGTATCTGACTCTGGTTCTGACTCTGCTTCTGCCTCTGGCTCTGTATCCGTATCCGCCCCTGCCTCCCCGTCAAACCCGCCGCGCCAAATAGCGCACGGCGGGCCAAAGCTCCCGCGTCAGCGCGTCAACTTCCAAAGCATCGCCTGCAGCTCATCGATGTCCGTGAGCACCGCAGCAGCCTCGGCTTGGTCGATGTAGCCCCAAGCTTCAGCAACGCGAAGCGCCGTGCGCACCTCTTCGGCGCTGCCCGAAGCAACGCGCCAAAGATGCCCGCGGTCACGCCCCTGACGCCGATTGCCCTCGCCGAGGGTGAGCGCCACAGACGAACCGGCATCGCGCAGCTGATTGGCCAGCTTCGAGTCGTGACGACGGATGCTCGAGACCAGGGGACGCAGTTGACGAACGATGCCAAAAGTGTGATCCAGAGCAAGAAAGCCCATGTGTGCCTCCGGTAACGGCCCAGTGACCTGTCGCCGACGCCCGACGCGGCGGCGTTTCACTGCCGCCAACCGAAGCAGAGACGGGGTCAAGGGCGCGAAGCGCCGAGCGCAGCGAGGGCACCCTTGAGGCCGGCTCGGCTTCGGTTAAGATCGACAAAACCGCCGCCGCATGATCGCCCAGAGCAGCAGAGTTCTTCTCTGCCGTCGGCGCGATCGCCGCCGCACCGCTGTGCGTGGGCGTGGGCGTGGGCGGCCCGTCTCTGTCTCTGTCTCTGTCTCTGTCTCTGTCTCTGTCTCTGTCTCTGTCTCTGTCTCTGTCTCTGTCTCTGTCTCTGTCTCTGTCTCTGTCTCTGTCTCTGTCTCTGTCTCTGTCTCTGTCTCTGTCTCTGTCTCTGTCTCTGTCTCTGTCTCTGTCTCTGTCTCTGTCTCTGTCTCTGTCTCTGTCTCTGTCTCTGTCTCTGTCTCTGTCTCTGTCTCTGTCTCTGTCTCTGTCTCTGTCTCTGTCTCTGTCTCCGCCTCTGCCTCCCCTCAGACCCGCCGCGCCTTGAGTTCGTAGGCATGGCCTCACTTTCCGGTCACGAGTGCGTTGATGTACCAACTGTCGTGAACAACACTAAGGCGTTCACGGCTTGTCGGGTCTTGCCACCATCCTGCCGTCAGCGGTTCATGTACAACCAAGGCGTGCGAGCGCCATCGCGGCAGGATCCCAACCAGCGTCCATCGGCCCCCAGCCTCAACATAGAAGAATCGTGACTGAGAAACACGTCGTCACACTGGGCAACCCATCGAAAGCACGGCGGCGTGAGACTCTCCTCGGTGGCCGCATCGAGATCCATTCAGCGCGCGGGCTTCAACGCGCCCAGCGGGTTTTGCTGGCGGCGCTGGATCAACCCATGGCAGGAGATATTCTCGTCGTTCTCAGTCCGGAAAGCGTCGGCGCCATGGCCGTCCGACTCCTTTTTCCAAGTGCGAACGTCCACTCGTTCGACATGGACGCGTACGAGTTCCACCGCGGCTGCGAGAGCCTCCGGATCAATCATATCGCTGCAGTCACGCCGCATCTCGCGTCGGATTTGCCGCGAGGAGCATTCGACTGGGTTGTCTTTGCGGCGCCGCACACTGCTGACGCACGATTGACCGGAGAGCTACTGCGGCAGTGTTTTGAGGCCCTCCGGCCACGAGGCAAGCTACTGACCGCTACAGACAACCGGTCAGACCGTTGGCTGCGCGAGCGCGTCGTCGACATTTTTGGCGACGCGACGATCCACGACCGATCTCGGGGCGGCGTCGTCTACGTGGCGCGTCGACAGCGCGACCGTCAGCTGCGACGCCGCGACTTCACCCGTCGGATCGCTGCGCAGCTTTTCGGTCATGCGATCGATTACGTCACCCGGCCCGGCGTCTTCGCCCACGGCCGGTTGGACGACGGCGCTCGCACGCTTGCGGACTTCGCGGCGATCGAAACCGACTCGCGGGTCGTAGAGCTTGGCTGCGGTCCAGGAGCTCTCGGCATCGCCGCAGCCCGTGTCGCCAGCGCGGGTCACGCGATCCTCGTAGACTCGAACGTCCGCGCCGTTGAGCAGGCCGCAGTCAACGCCAAAAGCTGTGCGTGCGACAACGTCTTACCGCTCCTCGCCTACGATCTCGGTTCGCTGAAGCCGAGGAGCGTCGACGTCGTCCTCGCCAATCCGCCGTACTTCGGAGATTTTCGTATCTTCGAACACTTCTGCCGCGAGTCAGCACACGTCTTGGCACCCGGTGGCGCCTACTGGTGTGTCACCAAGGCGACAGAGAAAGCCCAGGCCATCTGTGAACGACACTTCGCTGAGCGCACATGGCGTGGGAAACGTGGTTACACCGTGCTGCGCTGTTCGGCGCCGCGCCCGCAAAACGGTTTTCAGAATTAGGACGCTGCAGGCGTCCGTTCTTGATCCGGAGTGCAGCAGCTGCAGCACGTCGCGAAGAAGACCTGCACGGCGAGCAGCAACAATCCAATGTCGCGCGCGATCACGATCTTCATCTGGCGAAACTTCTCTTCGTCCGTGAATTTCAGAGACTCTTCGTAACTCAGTGTACAGCCACAGATCGTCGGGACGCCGCGCGCCAAGTTGTAGCACAACGCGACGATGAACAGAGTCAACAGAGCTCCCGAAATCAGCGCCGCTCCACGTCGTCCGAGCCCGGTTAGGAGCGCCAGGCCACAGAAAAGCTCCAGCCACGGCAACACAATCGCCGCGAGGTTGACGAGCTCGCTGGGAAGGATCTTGTAGTTGTTGACGCTTTTGGCGAAGTCTGGCGGATCGAAAATCTTGTGCCAGCAGGCATAGAGGAAGAACCCCCCAAGCACCCAAGCGCAGATACGCGTCAACCATTTGTTCTTCAGAAAGTTCATGGCCGTTCGCCGCGCTCCTCGCCAACGGTGATGTAGACTTCTCGCCCTTCGGTGATCTTCGCGTTCCACTCTGGGAAACCGCCCTTATAGATCTCGACAGACACAAACCCGGCACCGGCGAGTTGACGTGCGATCAAAAGGGAGTCCTCACAGTCGGCGCTCGCTGTGCAGTAGACGACGATCTGCGATTCTTCTGGCACTTCCTCCTGGAGCTGCACGACCTTGTCAGCGAGAGTGCCTTGCTCATACGGCGACATGGAGTAGGCCCCTGTGATGTGTCCCTTGACGTACTCCTTCGTGCGGCGCGCGTCGACAAATGTTGCGAAGTCTTCAAACGCCTGTTTTGCCTCTGCCAGCTCGATGCGGCGAAACTCGCCATCCTCCGCTGGCGCACCGTCCGCTGGCGCACCGTCGCTGATCGTCGAATCGCCAGAACTTTGTGGCACACTCGACTCGTCGGGAACGCCGCCAGCGCCCAGGACCGGTGGATTCGGACTCTTTGGTGTCGAGGCCAAGGTTGAGCCGCCGTCGGGCGTAGACGGCCCAGTACCGCCACCCGACGTCTTCGTCGTCGCTGCAGGAGACTTGCCGGAAGCAGTTTCCGGCGCGCGCGCGGAAGTCGAGTAGATGTCGGTCGTCCAAGGCAAGTAGTTCTCCGATTCCTTCCCACGCGATAGGTTCGCGACCACTCCGGCCACCGCCGCGAGCCCTAGGACCAGCACGATTTCGACTGCTAAAGACTTCAAGATGCGTCGACCTCCCTGAGATTGATTGAAGATCTCATCTTCGACCCGAAAAAATGGCGTTCATATCAGGTGGCACGCCGCTCGGGTGTATGAGGTGTAGGGTATCACGAAGGGCGCGCGATTCGGAACCGACTTGCCAGTTTTTGAACCGCGCGCGCTCAAGAAACATTCCGTGCCGACGCTCGTCGTTCGCTCCGTACCCGTTCTCGGCCTCGGCTCCGTGTGCGCGTCTCCCCTGTCCCGACTCGACCGTCGTCTACTTCCACGCCAAGTCCGTCTGCTCGCCGAACTCGCCACAAAACGGCAGAAAGCGGTTCGCTGTCGATGACGAACGCTCTTCGCGAGTGCGGCGGCTCTCTGCAAGACGGCGGCATCCGCACACGCATTCTGATACCCTAACTCCCACTGAATTGATCCCAACGCGATATAGAATCGCGCGCACGTTCGCAACGATCGCCAACCGAACCTGCGGCGCGCGCCACGACAAACAGCGGAGGAGACCAGATGGCCCACACATTCACGGTGCAGAACACCTCCACCGGCGGCTTGAGCGGCGAGTTGACGGCTGACGGTGTCAGCGCCGCCGTACCGTTCGGCGTGCCGCGCGAGTTCGGTGGGTCCGGCGGCGAGTGGACCCCCGAGCACCTGCTCGCGGCGGCGACCTCAACGTGCGTTCAAGCGACGTTCCTCATCGTAGCGCAGGCGTCAAAAATCGACATTGCCTCCTACGAGTCGAGCGCAACATGCACCATGACAAAGGAAACGGGGGGTTTCGCGGTGACGGGAGTTGAGATTTCGCCCCGCATCGTGGTACGGGAACCAAGCCAGATCGAGCGGGCGCAGCGCGCGATTGAGAAAGCAGAAACGCTGTGTCCGATCTCCAAGGCGCTCCATGGTTTGGTCACCGTGACAGCAACAGTGGAAGCGCTCGCTGGCGAGTAGCTTCATCAGTTCGGACAGAGTCCAGCGTCAAACGATTGAGAGGGTGATCGGAATGAGCCGTAAGGTCCGATGGGGAATTATCAGTGTCGCCAAGATCGGCACAGAGAAAGTCATCCCTGCCATGCAGGAGGGAGAATTGACGGAGGTCGTTGCGATCGCATCGCGCGACCTCTCCCGAGCTCAGGCCGTCGCAGACGACCTCGGCATCCCCAAAGCCTACGGATCGTACGACGAACTCTTCGCCGATCCACACGTGGAGGCCATCTACAACCCGCTACCCAATCACATGCACGTCGAGTGGTCGACGAAAGCCGCTGAAGCGGGCAAACACGTCCTCTGCGAGAAACCAATCGCCCTCACGAGCGATGAGGCCAAGCAACTGATCGCCGTCAGGGATCGAACGGGCGTCAAGATGCAGGAAGCCTTCATGGTGAAGACTCATCCGCAATGGTTGGGAACGGTTGAACGCGTCCGCTCGGGGCGCATCGGCGACCTCCGCGCCGTCCAAGGTTTTTTCAGCTACTACAACGTCGACCCGAAAAACATTCGAAACATTCTGGAGTACGGTGGCGGCGGACTCATGGACATCGGCTGCTATCCCATCACGACGTCGCGTCTTGTCTTCGGGGAGGAGCCGACGCGCGTCGTCAGCCTGCTCGAGCGCGACCCGAACATGCACACCGATCGTCTGAGTTCGGCGATTCTCGATTTTCCGAGCGGGCAAGCGACGTTCATGTGCAGCACACAGCTCGCTCCGTACCAGCGCATGCACTTCGTTGGCACGAAGGGCAGGATTGAGATCGAGATTCCGTTCAACGCGCCATTCGATCGGCCGTGCCGAATCTTCATTGACGACGGCGACATTCTCGGCACAAAGATCGAGACGCAGATATTCGAGATGTGCGACCAGTACACCGTCCAAGGTGACCGCTTCTCGCAGGCGATTCTCGACGACACCGACGTTCCTATTCCGCTCGAAGACGCGATCGCCAACATGAAGGTCATCGACGCCCTCTTTCTCTCTAGTGAGAGGGGCCAGTGGGAGACACCGTAGGTTTCTGCCTTGCGGTGCTGGGATCGGCTATTCGTCGCCTGATGTCCTCCTCACCTCGACGCCACAGAGCACGGGGACGTTCGCACTCGAAGAATCCGCGACCAACTCGACGGTTAGGTCGTGCTCGACGTCGACACCGTCAACGGAGTGCACCAACACACGAGAGCCCTCGGAATCCTGCGCCGCCTGCACGCCGTCGAGTGGAACGGTCACCCCCTGGACACGAACCGAATACTCCGGCGACTTCTTCGCGCTCGCTTCCGCCGTTGTCACGAGGTGAAGGGTGATCGAATAGACAGCGGCTGTCTCATCGGCTGCGCCGATCAGGGGCAAGACGCAGCTCTGCAGTCCACGCGCACCGGACTGATAGAGCCATGCCGGCTCCGGCGTGGCCATATCCTTCGGGGCAGCTTCGGAATCCGAGAAGCCGCCGCCTTCGGCAAACTCCGTCTTCACCTCGAACGCCAAGTCGAGTCCGGTTTCCCGACGTAGTGCGGGACGCGGATAGGCAAGCCAGAGATTCCCGTTGACGTCGCGGCGATCGCCGGGCGCGCCGAGATTGAGCGCCATATGTTTCACCGGCTGCACAGGACCGACCGCGCTGACGATCGTCCATGGCCTTCGGGCTTGACGCGGCTGCAGAGCGACCGTCGAAGCGATCGAAAAAAGGCACACGCAGCCAGCGCTCGCTTCAGGAATCAACACAAGACCAGCTGCAGGAATCGCATTGATCCAGCACCCCAGTCGATGGCCGGCAAAGTGGCGCGTCCCATCGTCGGTTTCCAGATCGTAGAATCCCGTGTAGCCAGACCGAAACAGGAGCATGTTGCTCGACGCGGAGATCATGCCGCAGTGGTGACCCGGGCGAATCATGCTCCATGGAGCCTTGGCGCCTGTCAGTGGATGGTCACGCTGAATCTCCTGACCACTGTCGAGCCGAAACGCCCACGGCTCGGCGAGGACGCGGTTGCCGACGATGATCGGGCGATGACGGTAGTTCGCATCCTTGGCCCAGAGCTGATACCCGTCGGCTGCCGAGAGCGCGACCAGGCGACGGCGAGAAAACTCGCCTGCCAAGAACTGCTTCCAGTAGTGCCCGTTGGCGTTCGCCCCGCAGAGAAGAATCGTTCCGTCGTGGACCATTACGGTGAGCTTCCCGCCGCCAATTCCAATTTCGCTACAGTCGGTGACGTCGACCGCTCGCGACCAACGCTTCTCACCGGTCTTCGCGTCCAAGCACACGACGCGCCGGACATCCATCTCCTTGAGTCGCTTCTCGGCGAGCTCGCGCTCCTCTCCTTCGAGGCCGACGAGCTCGCTCTTATCCCGGCGCAAGATCGCTTCGCGCTCTTCGCTTGTGACGGTGCTGTCGACGAAAAACACTCGGCGCGCATCGATCGCAATCGTCTGCGCCTCGACGCTTTGCCCTTCGTAGGTCCACAGATGTTCCCCACTACGTACGTCAATCGCGAAGACCGCGTCAGTGAATTCGTCCGTCTGTTTACCGCGGCGAATCAACTTCTCTTCGAGACGCTTCCGAATCGTCGCACTGCCGAAAATGCGTCCAGAGTTGTAAGCCAGATAGCCCCACTCGTACTCGCCGGAACTCTTCGCGAGCGGCAACCCGTACTCAGCTTTGACGCTGCCGGTCGCCGCCTCGAGCTCGACACACTTGGCGCCAACCATGTAGAAGACGCTGTCGTCGCCCGCAACGAGATTGGACGGATTCTCGTTTTTGAAGACACCGGTGCGCAGAGAAAGCGGATTCTTGTGCTCCCATAGAAAGACGCCGTTGTACGCGTCGTACGCGAGGATACTGTTCTCTCCTTGGACGAACAATCGCCCATAGACCACGACCGGACCGACGGCTCCCTCATGACGATTGACCATCTTCCCCGGCCCAGGGTCGCCGTACCAGAGCACACCCAGCCCACCTTTGATGCGCTGGTCGTTACTACACGCCGTGTTGCCTGGCTCACCGTACTGATGCGACCAGTCTCCCGCTCCCGGCAGTGGGCCGCGGACGAGCGACATCCAGGGTCCGGACTCGCTGACGACAGCCTCCCCCTCCAGCTGAACTCGTGCCACCCAGTCGCGAAGCGATGGCGGTGGTGAGGCTGCGGAGCCGGCCACAGTCGGTTGGCCAAGGAAGAGCACGCCGCCGCACGGTTTGAGGTGACGCATCAGATCTTCGTGGGACGCCGGCGGCCGGCGAGTCGTTAGGAAACGTTCAGAGACGATCAGGTTGGCGAAGTAGTTCGAGTAGGAAAGACGTGACGACTCGGCGACGTGAAACGTGACGCGGTGTCCGTAGAGACCGACTTCAGCGAGCGCTTGTCGCGCCGTCGCAACTTTCTGTGGATCACGATGGACGGCGTAGATCTTCAGGTCGCTCTGACGCGCCAGCTCATACGCTAGTCGTCCGGTGTCGCTGTCGACGACGAGGCAAAACCCGCGCTGGACGCCACTCTGCTCAAGAATCTCCGTCGCTGCATGGCGGTAGGTTTCCGTCCACTCGTCTTGCGCAAACGGTTGTCGCGTCGCGGTGGGCGCGCCGCGGGAATCGGCGACACGTTCGGCCTGTTCTGGGTTCGCTGCGAAACAGTAGACTTTTCCACGGGTGGTCGTCACGAAGAGGCAGCCGTTGGCAACCGCGAGAGCGCGGGCATCCCCGTCGACCGCGACCTGCGCGATCTCTCTGCCGCTCGCCATGTCATGCAGCGTCACCTTTTCCTGGCCACCGGCGACAACCACGTCACCCGCGATGATCACGTCGGATTGAAGCTCGGACGGGACCCTCCAGACGATACCTTCGTTCTCAATCTTCTTGAGGGCGCTTTTCTTCTCCTCGATGGCAGCGCGCAGTGTCTTCTTCTCTGACTCGTCCTCGAGCCTGCGGAGCTTCCTCGTCGCGTCGTAAATCTCGACCTCAAGCTTGTGTCGCTCGCGGCTGGCTAATGCATAAGTCTTTCGATCCAGACGACGAATCTCCGTGCCCGTGGCGACGGCAGCGGCTTCGCCAGCTACCGCCATTTGTCGTCCGGCGAACCAGCCGTGACCGACGTCTCCCGTATTTTGGTCGAGGGCGAGCATGTGATGGGTGCCAGCGGCGAAGAGCTGACCATCCACGAGAAGAGCACGCGCGCCGCCGACCACACCGCCGGCGTCGCGCCGCCACCCGTGGATGCGTTTGTGAAGCAGCTCTCCGGTCGCTCGAGTCACCGCCGCCGGCAGTGAACGTC
This sequence comes from Planctomycetota bacterium, assembly GCA_965223265.1. Lineage (GTDB taxonomy): Bacteria > Planctomycetota > UBA8108 > UBA8108 > SXIK01. Next base: position 8,811,898 of record OZ244999.1, on the reverse strand, counting down.
CCGAAGGCACGAAGAGGAGATCTTGCGTGGCGAGCAAGTAGCCCTGGGGCGAGAGGTCGTTGCGGCCGGCGTTCGACTGACTGATGTCGTCGCGTCGCCAGATCACCTCACCGCTGCTGGCGCTCACCGCGTAGATCTGAATGTTCTCGTGGGGGAAAATCCCGGCGCCAAAGTAGGCAACACCCTTGTCGACAAGCACACTCGTACGAACTGGCCAACGTGAAATCATTTCCCCGCGCGCCAGTAGCCAATCATCCTCCGGGCCGGCGCGAACCTGCCAAATCAACTGACCGCTTGCTGCATCGAGCGCATACGCATGACCGTCATCAGAACCAAAGAAGACGCGACCCTGCCACACCGTGGCGGCGAGTCGCACTGGGGCGCCGGTGAAAAAGGTCCACGCCTCTTCGCCGCTTGAAACGTCGATCGCGTGCACTTGGTGATCCACAGATGAACTCACGAAGGCGCGTCCCTCGGCAACGACAACCCCGAGGGAGGCGTCGAAGTCGACGCGGTGTCGGAGCTCCTTGCCTTCTATGGTACGACCGTCCGGACCCGACCAAGCGATCTTCGGGGCTGCTGGCGCCGTGTAGACCCAGCGGGTTTCGAGCTGCCTCGGCGCGGCCTCCGGGGTGGCACCGCTGCGCGCGATGTCGCCGCGAAACGTCGGCCAGTCGGCGGCGTATGTTGTCGCAGCGCTCGCCAGAAAGCACGATAGAAGACAAAAAGCCACGTGACGGAAGACTCTCCGCCGTCCCGCCGGGTCCGTCAAGCGCGCCCGACGCTCTTGAAGAACAAGGCCACCATGGCGACGCAGCAACACATTTTGCATCATGACTACACCTCTCTCTCCTACGCGCCGATCATATCAGATCACGGTTCGGGAACGAATCGCGCTCGAGAGTCGTTTTCTTTTCTAGGGCGTGCCGGCCCGCTGGAGGCCGGGAGTCGGCGCCAGCGAAAAACCCAGCCCGCATTTCTCACCAGAATCCGTAGCGAGGAGCCGTAAGTCGTGTCGTGGCAAGGAAGACTTTGCGATGCGACCGCTGAGGCCGACCAAGGCGGGAGGGCGAAGGTGCCTCCTGCACATTGAGGATCGAATCGTGAAGTCTGACGTAGTTGAGTCCGACCGAGGAGGGAGGACGAAAGCGCGACTTACGGACCGCAGTAGGATTCTGGTGAGAAATGGGGGCTATCCCTCCGGAGATTTCGAGATGAAGCTGCGCACACGCAAAGCCGCACTCCTTGCAGTCCTCCTGCCCGCTCTGCTGTCTTTGGCGCTCGTGGGTTGCCCCGGCACCGACGACCAAACGCACGTCGGCGAGCCGACCTCAACGGAGCCAACGTCAAAGCCGACGCGATCCCGCCCGAGCGGCTCCGGCTCCAGAAACTATTGAGTTTCCGTCAGTCCATGCACCGTTCGAGCTTCTCTCGCCTGACCAAGAGGCCCCAGCGCCGCGCGATCGTCTGGCTTGCCCTCGGCGCCGCGGCGCTCGTCGTCGTAGGCGGCATCAGAGCCCAGGACAGTCGCGACCGCCCCAACGGCTTCGACCTCTCCGGTAGCCTGATACCGCGCAGCGAGATCCTTGGCGGCGGCCCACCCCGCGACGGGATCCCGGCGATCAACGAGCCCAAATTCATCTCCGCGGAGTCCGGACTCACGCTTTATGGTGCGAACGAACGCGGCATAGTCGTGACCGAGGGCGACGCGACCAAGTTCTATCCGCTCGCCGTACTCAATTGGCACGAAATCGTCAACGACACGATTGACGAGACGCCGATCTCCGTTACGTACTGCCCGCTTTGCGGTACTGGTGTGGTGTTCTCACGTCGCGTTCGCGACAACACTCTGACGTTCGGTGTTTCAGGCCTGCTGTATCAAAGTGACGTCCTCCTCTACGATCGCGAAACGGACTCGCTTTGGTCCCAGCTTCTCAGACAGGGCGTCACGGGAAAACACAAAGGTCTCAAGCTCACGGTGATTCCGTCGCGCCTCGAGACGCTCGGTGCAGCGCTCAAACGCTCGTCGAAGGCGCAGGTCTTGTCGACCGAGACCGGGTTCCGCCGCGACTACCGCCGCACGCCGTACGCCGATTACGCCGAGTCGCCGCGTCTCTTCTTTCCGGTCAAACATAGCGACAAAAGTGTCCCCACGAAAGCGTGGTCGCTACTCATTGAAATCGGCAAGGATGCGCTCATCGTTCCGGTCACGCACCTGCCGCCGGCGAAGAAGCGGGCCATCGTCCGCGTCGGTCGAAGGCGCATCAAGTTGAGCTACGACGCCGCTGAGCGTGTACTCAACTGCGATTCGGAACTCAAGGGCGTCACTTGCATCAGCGGCTACTACTTCGCGCTTCGGACGTTCTATCCCGAAGCGCGGACGCATCCGAAGTCTGAGAAGAGATAGCAGCCGGCACATCGCCCTCGCGCCTGCGTCGATCAGCGACCTCTGTTTCTGTGGGTTCTGCGGCAGCTGCATGACGTAAGGTCTTGCGCCTTGAGGTCCAGATCGGATCGGCCTGCCCCTCGACATCTCCCCGTCGCCTCGCGACAATGGTCGCTCGTCCCGTGCGACCGCGTCGAGGTTCGATCGACGAACCTTGAACGAACGCCTCCGATCGCCCCCGAGGAGAACGGCAGCTTGAGTGAGCCCACCGAACCTTACGTGCGCAATGCGCCGCGTGGCTTCTTCTTGACCTTGGCCGCCTCGGGACCCGCGATCGTCGTCGCCGGATCGGTCATGGGCGCCGGAGAGATCATCAACACACCGCTTCAGGCGGCCAAGTTCGGTTTCGTACTCCTCTGGGTCGTGATCATCGCCTGCGTGATCAAGTACTTCCTGCAGGTAGAGATCGCTCGCCACGCGCTGATTCACAACCGCACGACGTTCGAAGCGCTCAACCTCTGTCCCGGCCCACGCCTCTTCAACACCTCGTGGATCGGCATCGTGTTCATGGTTTTCTACATGATCTCGATGGTGACGATCGGAGCGATTCTGAGCGCCATCGCGGGACTCTTGAGCACTCTAATACCGCTGGATTCCTTTGTAGAGTTCTTGGGACTTACTGCGGGGGAAGGCAACGCCGAGAACGCCGAGAGGGCCGGCCGCGATGCTTGGGCCGTCGCCCTGCTACTCTTCACGCTCCTGATTCTGTGGAAGAGCATCTACCACCACCTCGAACGCTTGGTTGCGGTCCTCGTCGGCGTGTTCAGCGTCTCCGTGGCCGTTGGCCTGGTGCTGATTCAAGGCACGGAACACGCGGTGACTTCCGAAGAGGTGTTTTCTGGTCTGACGTTCTCGCTCGGCGAGTACAAGGCGGAGGCCGCGTTCGCGGTCATCAGCCTTATGGGGGCGCTCGGGACGACGGCGAACGAACTGTTCATGTACCCCTACTGGATCCTCGAAAAAGGCTACCACGGCTTCATCGGTCAGGCGGGGTCGCCTGGATGGGAAGAGCGTGCCCGAGGCTGGATCCGGGTCATCCGTTACGACGCCGGTTTTGCTACGCTCCTCGCGACGATCGTCACCGCTGCGTACTTTCTCCTTGGCTCGGCGATTCTCTTTCGCCAGGGAATCACCCCAGAAGGCCCCGCGGTTGTCGACGAGCTCTCGAGCATCTACACGACGACCTATGGCGGTTGGGCGCGCGGCATCTTCTACGCCGGCGCCTTCTGTACCCTCTTTTCGACGCTCGTCGTTGCCACAGCGGCCACGGGGCGCATGTGGGCTGATCTCCTTGCCAGCCTCGGCGTCCTGGCGCGGGACAACGAGCGGTCGCGGCAGCGCTGCCACCAGATCGTACAGGCCGTGTTTCTCCTGTTCCTTCTCGTCGTGCACTTTTTCGTCGCCTCGGAGAATCCAGGAAAGATTGTCAAACTTGGACAATACCTCGCGGGCATCTTCAACACCCCCGTTCTGATGCTAGCGATCTGCTGGATCGCCTTCCAGACGGATCGCCGCGTCCGCATGGGGCGAGTCGGCGCCTCCCTTCTCCTCGGATCCGTTCTGATCATCCTCATCTGCTTGGCACTCTCCGAAGCCATGAAACGGGGACTGCTCTAATCAGGGGCGCTCTCCGACGGGTGGCCCAATCACAACCCGCGCACCCTCGATCCGGACACACCACAACCAAGACGAAGGAATCTTCACATGTTTGCAGCGATGAAGAAGTTTCGCGCCGACCTTGACTCTGGACGCCTCTGTCTTGGCTCTGGGATCTCCGTCTCAGATCCAGCGGTGACCGAGGCGCTCGGTCCCGTGGTCGACTTCGTCTGGCTCGATCTCGAGCACACGCCGCTCGGACTTGAGAGCCTCCAGGCGCACCTCATGGCGGCGCGCGCGACCGTAACTCCCGCTATCGTCCGCGTGCCGTCCAGTGACATCGGCATGATCAAGCGCGTGATCGACACCGGGGCGCCCGGAGTCTTGGTGCCGCAAGTCACTTCCGCCGAGGAGGTCCGGCGCGTCGTCGAAGCGTGTCGCTACACGCCGCAGGGCAGCCGTGGCTACGGGCCACGACGCGCAGCGAATTACGGTCACGTGGCGAACGAGACCTACCTCGCTGAGGCCAACGCCCAGCTCTTCGTCGCCGTGCAGATCGAGAATCGCGGCGGTTACGACGCCCTCGATGAAATCCTCCAGATCGATGGACTCGATTCGATCGCGCTCGGCCCTCACGACCTCGCGTTCTCTCTCGGTAAGCCCGGCCAGCTCGGCGATCCGGAAGTCAGGCAAGCGATCGAATCCATCGTCAGTCGCGCCCGCGCCGCGGGTCGATACGTGGGCAGTGGTATGGACGTTGATCCCGAGTTCGCCGTCTACGCCGCTTCCATTGGGTGTCAGTGGCTGCAGGTCGGAGGCGAGCTCGGTTACATGATCCAAACCGCACGCGACGCCTATGCGAGGATTCGCTCGCGCGTTTCGTGACGCGACAAGCTGGGTCGCGCTCCGAAGACGTCTCCGAGAAAGGTCGCACCGTGGCATCCAAGGGCACACGAGTGCAGGGCCGACGGGTTCTCGATCGGGCGCGATCCTTCGCGACGTCTTCGGCTGGCGGCCCGGACGTCCGCCCCATGCCCGATCGAGAACGCTGAACGAGACATCACGAGTTAGACCTTTATTCGGGACAAGACTCTGCGCGGGCGAGATGCAGCAAGCTTCGCCAAACGAGTTCAACTATACTCGGCTACACAAAGCTTCCGAAGCTATGGCGAACCCCGGGGAGAGCACCCTGCCCGATTTCGATGATGAACCCTCTCTTCAAGCCAACCCACATCCTGTTCGCGGCGCTGTCGCTTTCGATCGGCTGGGGAATCCGCGGTAACTACGGTCACGAATTCGGCGCCATGCTACCGGGTGCGCTGACTGCGATCGCCGTTTGCCTTCTCTCCGGAAGGCAAGACTGGCGCCAGCGCGTCGCGTATTTCGCTTTCTTCGGCGCTGTCGGTTGGGGACTCGGCGGCTCATTCTCGTACATGCAGGTCGTTTCCTATACCCACTCTGGGCATCGCGAAAGCGTTGCGTACGGCTTCGCGATGCTCTTCGTTCTCGGCTATCTGTGGGCATCCCTTGGTGGCGCCGGGACCGCCCTCCCCGCAGTACTCGAACGACGCGCTCTCACGGAGCTTTTCAAGCCGCTTGGTTTCATCATCGCAGCCCAGATCTTTCTCTATTTCTTCCGCGACGGTGTGCTGAACACTCTCGAACTGAAATGGACCCCGGAAGAGACCTTGGAGGGACTGAGAAGGCACGAACGAGCCTTCTATTGGCTCGACAGCGATTGGTTGCAAGTCTTAGCAGCCATTGCTGCACTCCTCGTATTCGACGTGTGGAATCGACGCGGCGACAACCTTGGCCGTCTCGCGCTCTTCGTTGCCCTCGGGGCGGTGTTCGGCTTCATCATTCACAGGCTCCTCAGCGTGGTCGGGCTCTCAGAAGTCATCGCCGATTTGCTGACGCGGCATCATGGTGACAGCGATCAGTTCGAGAAGGCCCGCTTGGTGACGAACTGGCCGCTTTTCTTGACTCATGCAAAGGCTCACATCGGCTGGGGACTCGGTGCGATCGTTGGTGTCGCGGTTTACTTTTGCCGGTATGGCAAATTCCGCTGCGGATCTTCTCTCTTTCTGCACATGTGCCTCGGTTGGTTTGCGGTGTTCCTTTTGCTGCCAGTCCTGCTCGGACTACGCATGACCGAGCCGCGTGGTGACAACTGGGCTGGAGTCCTCGGACTTGTCGCCGGGGCCTATATCTACTTTCTCCGTAGCGGCCTCCGTTCGATCGTGTACGCCTCCGTGGTCTGCGGCTTGATCGGCGGCATCGGTTTCTCTGGCATGGTGTGGCTGAAACTTGTCTTGGTTTCGTTTGGCAATCCAAACATTGTCAGCGACCCTGCAGTCGTCGAGGCGTGGCAACACTGGCAACACCAGAACTGGCACAGCTTCCTCGAACAGTCCTACGGTTTCGTCAACGGCGTCGGTGTCGCGATCGCGATGGCGCTCCTCGTCAATCGCACAGGCCCGCTGAACGACCATGCCCCGCGCAGCCGGTGGACGGAAGGTTTCGCGATCTTCTTCGCACTACCGATCGTGATCTACGTCAACATGGTGAAGAACGTCAACGACTGGACGAGAGCGAAGTCCGTTCCAGCCAGCATGCATCCTCCCTTGATCAAGCTCGAGGAGTTCTTTGATGCCGCGCCGTCGGCGCTCTTCTGGTTCAACTCCTTCGCCTGGACGGCCCTCGTCGTCGCGGGGATCGTCCTCTGGCTTCACTGTCACCGGCCTTTGGGAATCTTCTCCATGACCTGGCTGGGTCGAGGGCAGCTGGCATACTTTCTTCTCCTTTGGGTCTTCACGATCGGCAACGCAACAAAGGCGATCGTCTCCTTTCACCCACAGCGACTCCTTACCGAATGGGTGATCCTGATGAACGCGCTCATCTGCACCCTCTTGCTGTTCACGCTTCCGGAGCGTGAAAAGATCGACGTGCCGGAGCAAGCGACCGATTTCCGCGGCCGGCTGCGCCTGGCCGTCGTGGCTCTCGCAGCCTGCTTCCTGGTCGTCCCGCCCTTAGAGACAGCCGCTATCCGGGCCATTTATCGAGACCAACACGCCGGTCACGCGGGTCAAAACTTCCGCTTCGGCGAACGCGCCGACTGGCGCGTCAAGCCGCTCCTGCGCGGCGAAGAGCACCGCTGAACCCGCAGAAACTCGGCGCGCGTACTCGCCACGTTTGCGGACGTCTAAGACTTGGACGTTCGTCCGCGGAATTCCGGTGTCCATCAACTGGACACACCGCAGTCGTGCAGCACGAGCAGCTGTGGACGAAACTAGTTCGAGAAACTGGCTCGTTCACGCCCAGCAAGACACAAGCAACCTCGGAGAACTTTCTCAAGAGACTGCGTTTCGCCGGCTGTTTCACCCCTGGCTAAGAAAACACGAAAACACCGGTACGGTGCTTGCTCGTTACAACTGCTGAGAGATCTCCGACTCCTTACCTAGCCTGTTTTCCCTCGCCCTCCCCACCTCAAGCCCCTCCACCACCGGAACCAGCGATGATCACAGCACGCGCGATGAAGCGCCTCCCGGCCGACTGCGTCCGGGCTGGTCAATTTCTGATCCACAACGAAGCCATCTACAAGATTCTGTCGATTGAACGCCCGTTCGCGGTCGGCCTGAGATACGTCGACGGCGACCTCGACGGCAAGGCGCTCCTCGAACTTCGCGGCGCCTACAACGTTCCGTCGGTGTCGTTCTTGAAAGAACTCGGCATCCTCTCCGACGACGTTCCTGACGATGAGGAGCTGTTCGTCTTTCTCACTGACGAAGAAACCGCCGCTCTGTTCGAGTAAGGAGAGAGCACCTCTCTCCGCACGCGTCGCACGTTCTGCCCCCGCGGCTCACTGCTTGGACGACAGCACCACGGCGGCAACTGGCGGCTCGGAGTAGTCGTACCACAGCCGTTCCATCTCCGCCACCTCGGGACGACCATCGTAGACGACGAAGCGATAGCGCGAGCGGTAGGGTTCTCCCGGCTTGATCTTGAAATCACCGTTCTGACACGGCGCGAAGTTGAAGAACGGCTCCTTAGGATGGAGGCGCATGCGCTGCGGCGCGCGAAAATTCTCGGGATGGCCAAAGAATGTGACGCCGCAGTCAGCGCCATCGACCTTGCCGTAGATCGCACACCAGCGCGCCGAGGTAGCATGACCGTCGAGCCGCGTCTTGCCTTCGCTAGTGAGAAACGCACAGCCGGTCTCGCCTTCCCATTCACCGGAGCCTCGGAACCCGAATCCACCGTAGCGGTTTTGCTTGAGCTCGAGCGGGGAATCCGAAGCACACTCCTGGATCGATTCGAAATCGACGACGAAGTAACGGTCCAGGGCGTAGACCTTGACGTCCCAAACCTCGTTGAGCGCGGGCTTCGGTCCGTCCGGTGCTTTCAAATCGATGAAGCGGTGACGCGCTGTGAACCCCGCGAAGACATTGCCGCTGTAGCGACGGTCGACGCCGACGCTTTCGACGAGTCCTTTGCCGGCACCCATGTTCCAGAAGTCGACCTCGCGGCCTTCGAAGACGGTCTTCGTCCAAGGAAACCAGACTCCGTGGTGGTGCTTATGGCGCAGCGGGAAATCGTTCGACACCACACGCCCGGAAGGACTCCATAGCGGATGAATGTATCCGCTTCGCGCATAGATCGGTTCGATTCCCTCCGGCGGCTCCATCGTGCCGTAGTTGTAGCGCAGGATGTTCTTCCCGCCGTAACGAAAGAGCGCTTGGCGTCCGTCACGATCGATGAGCTCGAGGCCGTGCGTCGAGATGCCTTTCTCGAGACGATACGTTCGCGCAGCGCCCGCAGCGAGCGGTTGATCGAGAATGAATTCGATCGCTCTGCCGTCGGCGACCAGCTGCACGGCAACCGCATCGCCGCTGTCGGGGGAGATCAATCGATACTCGCCTCGAAGCTGGAGTCCGTCCGGCAGATCAACGCGCACGGGTGTCGCGGAGCGATCGTGATTTCCCGCCTGCACGCGGATGGCGAACTCAGACGCGACGGTGTCCGAGAGACATACCGCGACGCCCGTGACAAGGACGACGGCGAAACGAATGATCGAAAGCAAAAGTCGAGGTGCACGTTCACCACTGCGGCTCATTCTCAGCATGAAATCCTCTCTCATCTGGTCGGGGGAGACTGATGGGAGCCAGTGTGGCACATACGGACTCCCCCGCGCAAGCTGAACCGGACGCGATCGCGCCGTCGCGCACGGGTGCTGTCTGGAGCGGCGGCTACGCCTTCTCTTTGGTTTGGACGATCTCGAGGCCGAGCTCACGGCAGTTGACGATCGAAGGCGCCGCCCGCGGTGTTTCTTCCTCGCCGTAATTCTCAGAGACCGCCGTCGTCGCTACCGGATCGCCGCGTAGGATGCACGCGACGTTGGCCGCGGCGACGACAGCCATCCCTTCACGAGCCCGTGTTGTCGCGCTGCCAACGTGCGGCAAGAGAACCGCGTTCGGTAGTTCGTCGAGCCCCGGCTCGAGTGCTGGCTCGTTTTCGAAGACGTCGAGCCCGACACGAAACTCGGGGCAAGCGCGTAGGTGAGCAACCAATGCGGCCTCATCGATCACCGCTCCGCGACTCGTGTTGATCAAAATCGCGTCGGGCTTCATGCGCGCCAAGCGCTCCGCAGAAATCAAGTGACGCGTGCTCTCCTCAAGCGGCACGTGGAGCGACACGACGTCGCTCTCGGCGAGGAGTTGATCGAGATCAGGAACAAAGGTGCACACGGACCTCGGCGCCGTTTGCGACGTGACGATTTCGCTCCAGCGAGTGAAGTAGTTCTCGAGCTCGAGGTTTCTTTCGGCATCGAAATACGACACGTTCATGCCGCAGCCGCCCATGAGTCGAGCGTAAGCACTTCCTATGCGTCCTGCTCCAACGACTCCTAGCCGCGCCCCGTAAAGCTCTTTGCCGAGAAATAGCTTCGGGGACCAACCGTCAAACTTACCGACGCGCAGATAGACTTCCGCCTCCCCCAACCGCCGCGCCGCAGCAAATGTCAACGCCGCCGCGAGCTCGACGGTAGCTCGAGTCAGCACCGAAGGTGTGTTGCCGACTGCGATCTTGCGGGCCGTCGCTGCAACGACATCGACGTTGTCATACCCCGCCGCGAAGTTGTTGTAGACGCGGCCGCCTGCACGCCGGAGTGCTTCGAAAAGCTCGAAGTCCCAGCGCTCATTGAGTTGACCGATCACGGCGTCACAGCGCTCGCCGATGGCGGCTCTCAGCGCATCGGTACCCAAAGGTCGCATCGAGCCTTCCTCTTCTTGCCTCACTTCGATGCGGCAGTCGGCGTCGATGAGTGTCTGCCGCCACCTCTCTCCAGGTAGATCGCGCGTGACAACGACTCGATGCCTGCCCGCCTCGTTGATCGTCTGCCAAGCCATGCGCTCCTCCGATCAGCTCACCATTCCGACAGTCGTCAGACTCCGGCCGCTCTGCGCTGATCCTGCACGCGCCGCGTGCGGCAAGAGACAGCCGAGGATTTCCGGAAGATCGCCTCACGCAGGCGCCTTCCGAGAACCTTCTCTTCGGCTGGAAGGTACGAGAGCCTGAAGAGATTATGGGACGCGACCGAGAAAATCTCGAGAAGTGATCGGGTAGGAGCCAGCGCGCCGGCCCCGAACGCAGACCCCCTGTGTGGTCACCTTGCCAGCCCATGGAGGGCCTGCGATCGAACATGGCTCGCCGACCGACCGGTAGCGATTTCGAGGTCCCAAGAGTCCGCACGATGGCGGTAGAGGCTTCGCCCCGCGCAGAGTCTGAATGTGTACCTGCTGCCGACGAGCCCCGCCTCCGGGCCCACGGTTGCGTTCCTTCTGTTTGCCGACCGGACCCTCGGAGAGGCGCGAGCCCGCCGCTCTTCAGCGGGCGTCGTCCCCCGTCGTGATCGTCGCCTTTTCGATCACCAGCCGCTCGCTCGTGGCGCCAGAGCGAGAGCCCAATGCTTCTAAAGCCTTCAGGGTTTCGAGTCCAGCCGTGACTTCGCCGAAAATCGTGTGCCTACCATCGAGATGAGGCGTCGGCACGAACGTCAAGAAGAACTGGCTGCCGTCGGTTCCTGGTCCGGCGTTCGCCATGCTGAGAAGACCGGGACGGTCGTGGCGCACCGACCGGTCGAACTCACCTTGGTACTGATAACCCGGTCCGCCGGTGCCCCTCCCGAGCGGGCAGCCGCCTTGAGCCATGAACCCAGGAATCACACGGTGAAAGATGAGCCCATCGTAGAACCCAAGCAGCGTCAGGTAAATCGTGCTGGTGACGTGCATCGGAGCGACATTCGGCATCAGACTCACGGTGATGTCACCTTTGTTCGTTTTGAGATTCCAGAAATAGGTCGCGCCCTCAGGAAACGTGGCCTTGGGCGGTTTCGGAAGCGACGTGCGCCAGTTGGAGTTCTCTTTGTCGACATTGGCCTGACCGATGAACGTCTCAATCGATTGAATCACTGGTTCCACCTTCGCCTTCGATTCCTCGACAGCTTTCGCCGCCGCATCTTTGCTCGCCTTGACGACGTCGTCAGCGGTAGCACTCGCTTTCGCAGCAGCGTCTTCCGTCGTCTTGACGGCGTCCCCGGCAGCGGCGTCAGCCTTCGCCTTCGCATCACCCGTGGTCGTGTCCGCACCCGTCGCTTTGTCGTCAGTCGGTGCGCTTCCATTCTCACACGCACTCCCGCCCAGAACCGCTAGCATCAACAACGAAACCCAGACAGCCACTTGGTTCGTCTTCATCGTTCGTCTCACCGTCTCTCCGTCGGAGGTATTTGTCGAAATCTTTCTTCAGCCGTCCGTCCGCTGCTTCGGCTCTCGATGTTCAATTGGTCGCCATTCCGAGCCGACTCGGCGGGAACGAGGCGGATATTCTCAGTGGAAAGTGAGTCGTCGTCCAGGGGTATTCTGCCCTGCGATCTCGACCCTGCACGGTCGAAACAGCCTGCCGAGGAGGTGACCACGCTGGCGAAAGCTCGAAATCGATGGTCACACCCCGGCCGACCGGACGCGGAGCGACCGATCTGGGGCTTGCCGCCAGGATGGATCTCACGCTGCCCGGCGGTATAGTCAAGGTTCCGCGCCGGCCCCGGAGTCGGCCGAGGCGCGCAGCATGGACGCCTCGTTACGAGAATCGCTCGTCTCTCTGGCCGAGCGATGCGATGGTCACCACACGACTTACGAACACGGCACAACTCTATGACGCTCCCAGAAACCATCGGTCGCTACCCTGTCGACGCCGAGCTCGGGCGCGGCGGTATGGGCGTCGTCTACCGCGCCCGCGACCCGCGGCTCGATCGTCCCGTGGCGATCAAGGTGCTCTCTGAGTCGCTGGCCAGCGACGCGGTGCAGCTGTCGCGTTTCGTGCGCGAGGCCAAACTTCTCGCCCGCTTCAACCACCCCAACATCGCAGCCATTTACGGCTTCGACGAGACGGCGGACGGCGGCAAATTCCTCGTTCTTGAATTGATTGAGGGCGAAAGCCTCGCCGCCAGGCTGGCGCGATCACGCCTGGCAACGAAGGAGGCACTTGTCATCTGCCAGCAGGTCGCGGCAGCACTCGTCGCAGCACACAGTCGGGGAATCGTCCACCGCGATCTCAAACCACACAACGTTCTGATCAACCTAGAAGGCGTCGTGAAGGTCGTCGACTTCGGACTCGCAAAGTCTGTCCACTCGCCCTTCGCCGGCGAACCTGCAGAGGCAGGCGAGACGATTACCGTCGCGACGACCGAAGTACCGACGTACGAGAGCGCCGATGTCTCGTTCCAGACACAAGCCGGGACGATCATGGGGACACCGAGCTACATGAGTCCGGAACAAATTCGTGGTCGCGACGTCGATCAACGCAGCGATTTGTTCGCGTTTGGTTGCCTCCTCTTCGAGTGTCTCACGGGCGCACGCGCATTTCGCGGCGAGACCCTCAGTGACCTGATCGCTGCGACACTGCAGTCGCAGCCGAATTGGGACGCCGTTGTTGATGTACCTGAGGGCATCCGACGGCTGCTGAGGAGCTGCCTCGAGAAAAACGCAGACGAACGCTTGACGGATGCGGCGTCAGCGCACGCCGCCATCGACGCAGCTCTTGGTACACCCACGAGTGTCCGCGTCGAGCGTGAACGCGTCGGCGAGACACCCCACAACCTCCCGCGCTCTCTCAGCTCGTTCGTGGGTCGGCAGCACGAACTTGAGCAGGTCACCGAGCTCTTTGGCGAGACCAGACTGTTGACCCTCACCGGCGCCGGCGGCTCGGGTAAGACACGACTCGCGCTTCAAGTCGCGCGCGACATCCTGCCCGAATTCACGGACGGTGCCTGGCTGGTCGACCTCTCGGCGATTATGGATCCAGAGCGGATCGACGCGACATTCATGGCGGCGCTGAAACTGCGCGAAGATGGAAAACACTCCTCACGCGAGACCATTCTCGAAGGTTTGGCGACGAAGGAGTGTGTCGTGATCCTCGACAACTGCGAGCACCTCTCGGCTCCCTGCGCTGACCTCGTCGAGCAAGTCCTCGAGCGCTGCCCCAACGTCAAGGTGATGGTGACGAGCCGTGAAGCGCTGTCGATCGCCGGCGAGACACTGTTCTTAGTGCCGTCGCTCAGCGTCTACTCGGCGGTCGAAAACGCTACCGCAGCAGCGCTGGAGACGTCGGAATCGGGCCAGCTCTTCGTCGAACGTGCTCGCGCCGCCAAGCCTGGCTTTCGCCTCTCCGACGACAACGCACCGCACATTGCACGCATCTGCGAACGTCTCGACGGTTTGCCACTGGCACTCGAGCTAGCCGCTGCACGCGTCCGCTCGATGACACCGGAAGAAATCGCAGCGAAACTGTCGGAAAGCTTCAGATTGCTAACCGGGGGGCGACGCACGGCCCTACCGCGGCAACAAACGATGCGTGCCGCATTTGATTGGAGTTTTCGCCTCCTCAGTGATGTCGAGCAGCTGCTTTTCGCCCGCCTAGCAGTGTTCGCAGGTGGATTCTCGCTCGAGGCCGCCGAGAGCGTGTGCGGTGAACTGCCTTCGGCCGCCAGTCCAGACGAGCCATGCTTCGGCGAATGCGAAGTCATCGACGTGCTGACAGCCCTCGTGGAGAAGTCGCTCGTTACGTACTCGGAGACGCAAGATGGTCACAGTCGCTACCGCCTGCTTGAGACGGGACGGCAGTATGGTTTGGAGGAGCTTCTTCGCCGCGGCGGGCAGGACGAGCTGCGTCGGCGGCACCTCGCATTCTTCACTCGTTTGGCCACCGAAGCGGAGCCACACCTCGTGGGTCACGGCCAACAGGAGTGGCTCGTCAAACTGCAGGCGGAGCGTGGCAACATCGGTGCCGCGCTCGAGTGGTGCTCGTCGAACGCTGCGAACGCCGCGACGTCAGATCGCCGCGATGATCCCGACGGCGCGCTCCCCGCAGGGGAGGCGGCTGCGCAGCTGATTGGACCGATTTGGCGTTTCTGGACGGTGCTGGGAAACTTTGCCTCCGGCAGGCAATTGACCGAAGCGGCACTAAGCCTCAAAGCCCCGCCAAGTGTCAGCCGGGTCAAGCTGCTGACGGGAGCAGGTGTCTTGCTGCGCTACCAGGCCGACTACGTGGCGGCCGAGAGTCGACTCGAAGAGGCGCTGGCGATGGCCGGCGAAATCGACGACCGCGACGGCGTCGCTCAGGCGCTCTCGAGCCTCGCCATGGTGAAGCTTTTCAGCCGACGTTACTCCATCGAGGAGGTTGAGCCGATCCTCGATGAGTGTCTCAAGCTTTACCGTGAGCTTGGGGACCGACGCGGTATCGCCAACGCTCTGAACACGATCGGCTGGATCGCGCAGCGCCGTGGCGACATCGAAAAAGCGAGAGAGCTCCACGACGAGACGCTCGCGACGCGCGAATCCCTGGGCGACCAACACGGCGTTGCCACGGCCCTGAGCAGCCTCGGTCTCATGGAACTGGATCAAGGTGACTACGCCGCCGCGACCGGGCACTTCGAACGCAGCCTCGACATCTTTCGTCAGCTGAACGCGCGTGGTGGTGTCAGCTGGGTGCTCGGAAACCTGGGCCTGCTGCGATTTCGCGAAGGTGACAGCGAGAGCGCCCGCCGGACACTCGAGGAAAGCCTCGGCTTTCGTCGCGAACTACGCGACCACGTCGGCGTTGGAATCAATCTCGCCGATTTGACGACGGTGCTGGCACGGCTAAACGAAGGCGCTGAGACCACCGCCACGCTGACTGAGTGTGTCGAACTCGCAGGCAAGCTGGGGCCAGTGCCTGTCGGTATCCTCTGTCTCGAAGCCGCGGGCGATGTCGCACTGAGCCGCGCTCAGGACGAGCTGGCAGCACAGCTTTACGGCCTCGCTTGGACGCTCCGAAAGACCGAAACGAGTTTGGTTGAGAGCCTCCGTCGCCAGCAGTCCGCCACGCCTGAAGCCGCACGCGACCGTCTAGGCACTGCGGAGTTCGACCGCGCCTGGGAATCCGGCACGGAGCTGTCGTTCGAGACTGGGTTGTCGCTCGTCGAACGCCAGCTGATCGCTTAGGCGGAGACGGGCTGCTCGCTTGGCGAGAGACGAGACGGAGACAGAGAATCGAGGTAGGGGAAGGAGATTGCTCTCCTCCCCCCCTCACAGATCCGGACGCAGTGGCAGACGCAGCGTACTGATACTCCCACGCACACGCAGACCCGCACGCACACGCACCTCCTTGCTGCAGACCGGACGCACGCGGCCCGTGCCTGCTACTTTAGCAGCCCGTTGAAAAAGTCATTCGGCTGAGAAACCGGCCTCTTCACGCCCAGATCAGCCGCGGCGAGCCTCGAAAATCTCGGAGATTACCTGCGTTCGCCGCGGCCGATCTGGACGCGAAGCGACCAGTTTTCAGCTCGAAGCACTTTTTCAACAGGCTGTTAGGTTAGGAGACGCACAACACGCAATCGCAATCGCAATCGCACACGCTCACCGCGAGCGGCTCACTCGGCAATCCCACACCCCGGCGTCGGCAAAAGGCACTCGAGCTCACCGACCCTCGGGCCGCACGAGGGGTAAGGCGCGGGTGGGCTGGGGCCGAGGAGGAAGCTGTGCTCCAAAAGAAATACCGCGTCGGTGACGCTGCCAGTGACCTCACCGTCGCCGTTGGCATCACACGCCGCAAGGCAGCCGGGCTCGACACCGACGCCGAAGTTAAACAGGAGGAGGAACACGGCGTCTGAGACGTTCCCCGCCACTTCGCCATCGCCGTTACAATCGCCACGCACGAATGTCACCGGAATCGGTTCCGTCGTGATGCTGCAGACGCTGCCGAACAGTGACTGGCCTTCGTCGAAACGATCTGAACCCGTGGCGGCAACGCCCCCCAGAATCTCGACGGGCATAACCACCGTGCGCCGACCGATCTCAGTCCATGTCACTGCATCTGCACTCGACGAGCCGATGAGCTCGTCGCCGACGCGCTCAAGACGAATCCAGCGATGTTCGCTGTCGACGGCTACTGTAGACGTCGCACTGCTACGCCGTGCGCTAAAAACCACCGTCGGTGGGTCAGCCGCCGTGACAAAGACGCCTGCGTTACGCGAGTTGCGCTCAAGGCTCTCTCGCAGCATGAGACCGATCCGAGCTCCGCTCACCTGGCTTGATACCTCCGAGACCTCAGCCGTGAGACGAAAGCTGCCACGCACGGGTTGGTAAAGGAAGTGAAGCTCGTCGTTCACACCCGTGATGCCACGGCCGCCCGCGGAAACCAGAAGGCAGTCACCGTCGAACCGGGCGCCGCTGGGGAAAACAGGAGAACCGATGTCGACGGCGGTCCAGGGCGACACGTCGCCTGCCGTGAGTGGTACCATCAACTCCTCTTGAACAGCCGAGATCAATCCGCGGTCATCGGTGACCTCGAGCTTCACCGTGTAGAGTCCCGGCCCATCGTAGACGTGATTGCTGACAACGTCGCTCCCCGACATGCCGTCGCCGAAATCCCACGCATAAGAGATGATCGAATGCCCCTCCTGGGTCGTCGAGGCCGTGGCATTGAACTGAGCTTCATTCTCCCCGATGAGGGCGAATGAAAACGACGCTGCCAAGGGCTCGAACTCGCCAGTGTCGACAATTGAATTCAGGTAAATCTCGAGATTGGTGTATCCATCGGGTGAAAGTGACGTGCCATTGCGATCCTCCGGATCGCTGGTCGACAGACCGTTTGCCAATTCAAACGCGTCCGGCATGCCATCACCGTCGGAGTCAAGCGGTGCGGGACCACCTGCTATAGGTACCAATCCACCTACCTGCGACTGCGAATCGATGACTCCGCCGGTCCGGGCCATCACCTGATCTACGACGCGCGCGTCGATCGCGTCGCGAACGCGGGACGCGCCGACTTGCACGAGAGCTCTTTGGTAAGCGACGTCCGCTGCAAGCGCGTCAACCGGCGGCGCCGCAAACGGCTGCGGCACCAGGGTTGCGACAAAGGCTCCTGAACCAGCGACGAGCGGATCGTTCTCGCCATCTTGATCGCTATCGATCATGACACCGCTGACGAACACCTCGAAGGCAGCGTTCGCACGCAAAGCGACATTCGTCTGGTCTGCCGCGGTGCTTGAGCCGGCGATGAGGTAGTTTCCTACGTAATTGATCCGCCCCTTAGCGCCGAGCGTGTGACTAGCTCGAAAGCCCCAGTCGTAGATCACGTTGTTGACGAAATCGAGATCAATGGAACGTCGCTCCTCTTCGGTCTGTCCGGGATCAAGCGTCTGCTGGGGTCCAGCGCCCGGATTGCGTGCCGTATGGTGGGCGTACAGATTTCCGTAAAACGTGTAACCGCCCGTCTCGTTCGCTTGATCTTCCGGCGTCACTTCGCCTCGCACCAAGGAACCCAAGCCGTGGGGTCCGCCGTCGTGAAACGAATCGTTGAGACTCTCGGAGATGATCGAGTGCTGCACGGTGACGTTTCTCGCTCGGGTAACGGATAGCGTCTCGTCCATGCTCCACGAAGTCGAGACGTGATCGATCATGACGCGGTCAGACTCGACTCCAACGCGAAGTGCGTCCGCGTTGTTGCCTATCAGATCGCCGTTGCCGTTACCGACTCCCGGCGTCCCAACCCCGCCGTCTTCGCCCGGAAACTGCGCGTTGAAATCACCCGTACGAAAACGCATGTACCGCACGACGATGTCGGTCGATTCGGCAATCGCGGTAGGATACTTAGCCACCGTGATGCCGCCACCGGGCGCCGTCTGTCCAGCGATCGTCATAGCGTCGGCGGTGATGGTCAGGACCGAGCCAAGTTCGATCGTGCCGCCGACGTCGAAGACGATCGTACGCGGCCCAGTCGCCGTCTCGACTCCGTGGCGCAGCGTGCCCGGCGAACCGTCGTCGAGCAAGCTTGTAACATGATAAACGTCACCGCCCCGGCCACCGACGGATACAGCGCCGAATCCCACTGCGCCCGGGAACGCAGGGAGCGAATCCTGAGCCGCAATGAACGGCCCGACGCCAGCACAAGCCACGAGCGCTGCGAAGACCCGAGGACGACTGAGCCTCCGTGGACGTCTCCCTTCCATGACGGACCTCCATTGCCGGACGCCGGTGAGCTTCGCGGGTCAAATCGACTGCGCGCTGGCGTTCTCTTGACTCGAACTGCTCTGTTCTACAGGCCAACAAAGCACGTTAGGGAATCGGGAGTCGGATCAGTGCCAACTTCGGGGAACGGAGCCGCCGGCGGCGGTCCGGGCTCGAAGAGATACATAAGAAGCGCAATGGCATCAGCCTGGTCGACGATACCGTCATCACTGACGTCTGCCGCATCACGACACCCGACATCGAACGACGCAAACAGGTGCAGCAAAATGCGGATCGGATCGCTGATATCCAGGTCACCGCTCGAGTCCGCGTCGCCACGAAGAAACCGCTCCGTCGGTTCGCCGACAGTCACTTCGATGCTCGTCTGAGCCACCGGGTTCTGCGACGAGTCGAAGCCGACGAAATCGATCCGATGAGCACCGGGATCGAGCTCGCCACCGGCAAGCCAGACGAACATGTCGTCGCCTGAAAACCGTGTTTGCCACGACGTGGACTGCACTCCGTCTACGCTGACGGCGATGTCCCGCACCTCGACGCCGGCGACTCCGGTGAGCATGATCTGCGGGATCTCACTGACGAACGGCATGCCAGCGTTCGTCGTCACGCGAAAGCCGATCTCCGAAAGAAGTGCTCCAGCCACCGCCCTCAGGAGCAGGCGGCCGCGACTGTCGACGAATCCGCTCGGCTTCCCATGGCGCGTCGACGAGCTCGACATGCCGGCCTCGTCGAGCTTCTCCATGTAGGGAGTCAAGAACTCCGAGTTGAACGGGCCCTCGAGCATCTCGTTCAGAATGCCGTAGTACCTTCTCTTGATCTGCGGGCGATTGATCAAGCGCGTGACTTCAGTGAAGCCGAGCGAATATGTGGAGTTTCTGCCGCCCGAAATCACTGGCGGCCGGAACGATCCTGAGTCGGCGTAGGTGAGCTCCATATCCCACGCAAGGAGCACCCACCGTCCTTGGGTCGGTTTGTATAGGTAGCAGTTTTTCCCCCTACGCGCGCCCCAAGTGTCCCAATCGTCGGTATTCAACCGAACCGACCAAATGCGAAGGAATTCCTCGACGTCGATGACATCCCAAATGACTTCGTCAAAAATCTCCGCCGGTGTCTCGCGCGGCGAAAGGATCCTGGCGAGTTCGATCACATCGTCCCACTCGTCGAATGGATTGCCGCCGCGTGAATTGAGAAAGTACCGGTACATCTCCTTATCGCCGCCCAGCGACGCGGGGCCATACGGCGGATAGAGCAAACGAGCGTCGTTGCTGTCAGTGCGAGCGCCGGAATCACTGATGGTGAAGCGGTCGTCGACCTCGAAGAACGGCCCGTTCTGATCGCCGGGGAACCACTTCTCAAGGAACTCCCGATTAGGGTTCGCGTAGTGCGTGCGAAAACCGTTCACACGCTGATTGACTCGTAGATCGGTCAACCACAAACGCGAGTACGGCACCTGCGTTGTCCCCTGGTTAAACCGGATCAGATAGTGAGAAATGCGCTCGCGAGCGTCACGTCCTCCATCGCCTTGATGCGACTCCAAACCGAACTTCTTAATCTCACCGTGGAGTGGTCGATCGTCAGGCATGCGTATGCGGAAGCTTCCCCAAGCGCCGCGCGCGAATGGACTTCCACTGAAACGTATCTTCGAATTGTAGTAGACGTCACGATCGTTGAAGATAAACGTCGCGTCGATGAGGTCATTCGAATGCAGTGCCCGTGACGACAGTGTCGCCTGGGCGCTATCGTGGGTGTAGGCGCGATATGAGTGAAAGACTGCCTCAGTCTTTGGAGCAGCATGCGCGTAGATCGCGTAGAGATCGTCAGCCGGCGGTGACAGGTCAGGACGCGCCCGCATCGGATGCGTGCGCGCCAAGTGGTCGAGCGGAAAGCGCCCCCTCGCACCGACCGAATCGCGCGCGGTCACAAAGAAAACGACGCGAGTGTTCAGCGGTTGCCCAGGAATCTCTGCGACGAAACGCCCATCGCCTACAGATTGCATGACGACCGATACCTGACCCGTGTCGCCGTCGGGAAGCGGGTCGTTGAGACTGTAGACCAGCGTCACCGATTCGACGCCGTCCGCATCCTGCACGTACGCCTCGACGCGGACGGGCTCGCCGTCCCCAGGCACGGCTGGAGAATGACGCACATTCGAAATCACCGGACCGATGTTCGCTGATCCAGTCTGAGCTATCTGACGCTCGGTGACAAAGTTCACAGCTCCCGGCGTTCCGAAACGGTCCGGGAGAGCCAGGGGATGCGACGCAGCAAACGGGGGCACACGACTGCTCTGATACTGGCCGTGAGTTAGAAGAGTCGGCACACCCACCTGCCACCGCGCTTTCAACGTGACATGATACTCCGCGCCGAAGATCAGCGGCACGATCCCCTCGTTCATGGTCTCGATGCGATTCACCTTGTTGTCACCGTTTCCGGTGGAGATCACACTCAGAGACCCCGAGCCGCTGATCGCCCCGTCCGTCACGCGACCCGAATAGACGTGCGTCCCTTGGATGCGCCAGAAGGAAGTCGACTCTTCGCTTTCAAAGTCGCCGTCGACAAGGGAATTGATGGTGTCATCAACAACGAACTCTCCAGACGCGAACGATGCGCTAAACCGAAAGTCGTTACTGCTGGCTCTCAGGTTGTGGACCTCGATTGCCAAAACGTTCTCGCCCTGCACGAGTGCGCTGGCAAACTCCGATGCGTCCACGTCATCGATGAAGCCGGCGCGAGCCGAGCGCGTCGCGCCCACCTCCCAGGTAGCATCCGTGGCCAGCTGAGTGCGAGCAATCTCCGTACCGTTCAGGTAAGCCGCGTACCCATCGTCGAAATCGACCTTCAAGTTGAGCCCCTGAATCTGATTCGGGTCACCCACAACGAAGCGGCGGCGAAAGTAGACAGCGACAAAGTTATTCTGCATGTCCTCGAGTACGACATCTTCGTCGTCGCGTCCGTATCCGATCGTGCCATGTCCGTCGAGCCAGGTGGCATCGTCGAAAGACGGCAGTTGCCAGTCTGCGGGGGGAGCCTCTGTCGCCCTAAAGTACTTCCACTCGCCGTCAAACGTCGCGAACGGCTGCTCTTCGACGAAGATCGTCAGCGGTGTGACCAAAGAGATCTCGTCCACCAGAGTCTTTCCCCGTCCCGGGAGCACGAGGTGAAGCTCGCCCTCGCTGGTGGTTGATGTCCCGAAGTAGTCAATTTCGGTGATCGGGGCACGCGCGGAATCGTCGCTCGCATCCCAAGCCTGGCCGCTCTCGCCGTCCTGCCGTGGATCGATGCGCTCGAGCGACGACCCACCACCGTCGGCCCAATGGGACCACTCGCCCCCGTCGCGGTAAGCGACAGTGTCAGCGATGTTCCGTTTCGCGTCACGCAAAGTCACACGCTCGCCGTCATTCGAGAGACGACCGAAGCGCTGCCGCGATTCTTCGGTTGCGGGTCCAACAACACGCTCCGCCGCGAGCTCGTACGTTTGTCGTAGGCCTTCCGGATTAGGCGTGACGACGAGGTATTCTCCGGGGCTCAAGACGATGGCTGGAAAGTCAAATCGCACCCCTTCGGTCAACGCCCATCCCGACAAATCGACCGGCTCTCCCCCGCGGTTGTAGATCTCCACGAACTCCTTCATCTCGTCGTCGTCGATCGGGTGGTAGTGGATCTCGTTGATGATGACGGAGCTCGTGACGTCAGTGAGATTCGCCGATTCCGGAGTGGGCTGCGCTGCACGCGACAG
This sequence comes from Planctomycetota bacterium, assembly GCA_965223265.1. Taxonomy (GTDB): domain Bacteria; phylum Planctomycetota; class UBA8108; order UBA8108; family SXIK01. The sequence continues at coordinate 8,789,565 of OZ244999.1, read as the reverse complement.
TATGCGGCTGCCGTCCGGCACGCGCGCTTCGCTGTGCGCTACCAGCGTCGGCCGGAAATTCACCGCGTCGACGACCCGCGCGCCCCCAGGCATCGATAGAATGACCAAGAACTTCTCGTCAGGCGCTGGCATCTCGAGCGACAGTCCAAGCTGCGCTTCGTCCAATCGCAGCCATCCCCGCGGCGGCAGCATGGTGCCCGCCGGCAGCGACGCCATCTGCAGGTTGTCCCGATCAGTGCTGACGTGATAGCCGCTGAGATCGATTTCGGCGTCGCCGCCGTTGTAGATCTCGAGCCAACGCGCTTCGCCCTCTGCGACACGCGTGTGCAACTCATTGAGCGACACGGGCATCGCTCCCAATGAAACATCGTTTGCAACGCCGGGTGATCCACCCAGCTCGCCGCTCAAGAACCAGCGATCGGTATCGCTCTGCGGCGCGAACGCTGCATCAATCGCCAACGAATGCCCCGCGCCGTCCGCCCCTGCTGGCCACTTGCCGACGTCGTTGTACTCAACGCGTGCGCGGACGACTCCAGCGTTGTCGCAGATCTCTATCGCCTCACCACCGTTGCTCAGCGAGCTTCCACCGGTGCCCCCCCAGTCGCCAACGACATTAACGATCGAGTAAGCCTGCTGCACAGCCGTGGCATTTGCCGCCACGACCAAATACGCACCCGGCTCCAAAAACATGTCCGGGAACGCGTAGTCGATCCCGTCGCAGAAGTGATAACCGCTGAGGTCGAGCGCAGTCGACTCGTCGTTGAATAACTCGACGTATTCGAGATCCCCTTGCGCATCGGACGGGTGATACATGATCTCCGTGATGCGAAGCGCAAACAAAGGCGTGGCGTTCAACAGTAGCACAAAAACGAACAACGAAGTGCGATCGAACACCATCCGTGATTCCTCTGTGAGCTCATCTCGACCACCTTCCGACCAGACGCCATTGTAGCACGATCGGTGGAGCTGAACAGAATGGGTATGCGGAATGTGAGCCGAGGCGAGCGGCCGTCGAGACCGATCGCAGGGAACGAGGATGGACTGAGACGTCGGCACTGAGCCATGCGACGGATTCAGGGCGCGATGGACGGCAGGCGAGCCGGAAAGACAGACCCGAGTGGGTGTGGGTGTGGGTGTGAGTGAGCGTGGGAGTGGGAGTACCAGTACTCCGTTATCTGACTCCGTCGCTGCCTCTGTCTCCGTTTCTGTCTCCGCCCCTGCTCCACCTGACTCTATAGCACCGGCCGCAGGGGTGTTCTCGCGTTATCAGAAAACTTACCAAGGCCTGGTCAGCCGATATCTCGGTCGGCGACGCGCGACACCGTCGCCCGGGGTAGACTTCTTTGCTCTGTCCTGTGCCATCGGCCGCAGTGTTCGGGCGGAAGCCTGTGGCGGACTCAACTCGAGCGGGAGAACGACCCATGTCGCAAGCGGTGGCAACGGCATTGGCCAAGGTGCAAGCCCTCTACGATCAAGGCCTGTACGTCAGCGCGCTCGAGGCTGGTCAGGAACTGGGTGAGCTTCGCCACTGGCGCGGCACGCGTGAACGTGTTCTCGCGGGTCGGTTGGCGTACAACCTTGGTGCGCCCCAACTCGGCCGCGTCCTGCATCGACTTGCCCATCGCGACGACCCCGGCGATCCCGAGGCGATCTACTTCGCGACCAGCGCACTCATCGATGCTCGCGGCCTTCTCGACGGTTGGGAATTCATGTCTCGCCACCGCGACCTCGAAGGCGCTGACGACTTCACCAGGGCCGATTGGTTCGCACTGCGCGCCAGCACTGCGGCACGGCTCCGCGACTTCGACCTGGCTCATGAGTGGATCGAGCGCGCCGCAGAGCTGGGTCCCGTACGCCCGTGGATCTCCGTTGAACGCTCATGGATCTTGGAAGCCGAGGACCGCTACGAGGAGTCACTGGAGGCGGCACGACACTCCCTCGAGCTGAAACCGTGGTACCGACCGGGGGTGCAAGCCGTCGCACACATTCTCGAGCTGCTTGGACTTGAGGACGAGGCGATCGAGCTGCTTTCTCAGGCGGCAAGCCGTTTGGAGTGCTGCACCATCCTCTCGCAGCTGGGGCAGATGCACTCCGCACGCGGTGAATTCGAGCAGAGTCGCACAGCGTGGGAGCGATTCGGGGAGTTGGCGCCGCTTCTCGATCGTCGCGGCCAAGAATGGCTGGCCGGTCGACTTGCCGACTCGGCCTACCGCGCTAATGACCTCACTGAGTTCGACCAATGGGCACAGCGCGGTGGTGAGGTGTGGCGTCGCGTCGCCGAGCGCGTCAAGGCATCACCGAACGGCAAGAGAGTCGTTCTGCCCGTCGGTTTCATTCGGCAGCATCACCTGACGTGCGCACCCGCGACACTGACGACGATCGCACGATACTGGTCGAAAGAAGTCGACCACTTAGAGGTGGCAGAGAAGATCTGTTACGACGGCACTCCGCACCACAGCCAACGGGACTGGGCAACTCAGAATGGCTGGGAGGTCCGGGAGTTCACGATCACGCAAAAGAGCGTGCGCGAGCTCATCGATCGCGGCATTCCGTTCACTCTGACGACTGTCGATCCGGGAAACGCGCACCTGCAGGCAGTCATCGGATACGATACACGCCGCGGATCACTGATCATTCGCGATCCGTTCCACCGCCACGACCTCGAGTTTGACGCCGACGAGACGCTTGAGCGCTATGCTTCCACCGGGCCGCGGGGCATGGCCATGGTTCCTTCCGAGGAAGCAGATCGGCTCGCCGATCTCGAGCTCACCGACAGCGACCTCTTCGACTCGAGCTACCAGCTGCAGACGGCTCTCCGGCGACACGATCGCGACGCCGCGGGCGACTGCCTAACGCGGCTTCATGAAGCTCGACCCGAGCACGCGATGACGCTACGCGCGCGGCTGTCGCTCGCCGACTACGATGCCGATCCGGCCGAGCGCCTGCAGGCCTTGGAAGCCCTGCTGTCAAAGTTTCCTCGAGACGCGAATCTCCTTCTTGCGAAACTCTCGTATCTCCGCGAGCTTGCCAGTCGAGAGGAACGCCTGGAGCTGTTGAAAGAGATTTTCGATTCGGAGAGCTCAGATCCGATCCTCTGGCACCAGTACGCGCAAGAGCTGGCAGAGGACCCACGCCAACTCGAGCGCGCCGAGTGGATCGTTCGTCGCGCGATTCGCACGCGTGCGGAGGACGCAAGCCTGTTTTCGACGCTAGCGACGATCCACTGGTCGCGGCGCGAGTTTGACCAGGGCTTTCGTCTGTTTCGATTTGCTGCGTGTTTGGATCGTCACAACGAAAAGTTCGCGCAGGACTACTTCGTGGCGTCTCGACCGCTCGATCGCACCGCCGAAGTGTTCGAGTTTCTGCACGGGCGCTTCCGTCGATTCGCAAGGCAATCTGGATACCCCGGCCAGACGCTTTTCTGGGCCTACAGCGCCGTCGACGATACGGACGAGGCATTCAGTCAACTCGAGACAGCGCTTGAACACAGACCGAGCGACGGTGAGTTACTTCTGTTCGCGGCTGATGCCCACGCTCGCTATGGAAACACCGCCGAGGGAGAACGATTACTAGCGCGCGCAGAGGACTGCACCCGCGCCGCGTCCTGGCAACGCACGGCTGCAGCGCTCGCACTCTACGACGCGCGACTGGAAGAATCTCTCGAGCTCTGGAAAGAGATCGCAACCGCAGAACCGCTCGCGATGGACGCCCATCGCGCCGTGAGCCATTTGCTCAGTTCGACCGCCGGACATGACGCCGCGGCCAACTATCTGACGACGGTCGCCGAAGCCTACCCTCACAATTACAGCGTCCACCAACTACTCATCGAACACCACAGCAGCGAGGATCCGCAGAGAGCGGAAGAAGTGATCCGGCACCTCCTCAGAATCCATCCGGCGGACGGTTGGACGATTCGAGAGTTGGCGCTGACTCTGGCTTCTCTTCATCGCTTCGACGAAGCTCTCGAAGCTGCGGACCACGCGCTTGAAGTCGATCCGACCTCTCCGGCAAGTCACTCGATTCGGGGTTACGTCGCCACGCTTCGTGGCGACAAACTCGAGGCGAAGGAGTTCTTCCGCGCCGCACTTCACCTTTCAGTGGATCACGACTTCGCGCTCCAGAACCTGCTCCGCGCCTGCGAGACTCCCACCGAGCGCGAAGCTGAACTCGCCTTCGTGCAGGACGAGCTCGTCAAGCAAGTCATCCGTGGCGAGGCGCTCATCGTCTTTCAGGCGCTGGCGTGCGAAACACTCGATGCGGGCACGGTGGTCGAAGTCCTCGAGGAGATCTTGGCGGCTCGCCCGGATCTTTGGCATGCCTGGTCCGCCACGATAACTCAACACGTCGCTATGGGGCAGCTCGACACGGCGCTAGCGCTCGCAAGCGATGCGACAAGCCGCTTTCGACTCCTACCGCGACTGTGGCTCGATCTCGCCTCTGTCCACCAGGCGCGTCGCGACTTCGACGGTGAGCGAGCGGCGCTGCGCCATGCGCTGGAGGTGTCGCCCGACTACGGCCCGGCCGTCCGTCAGCTGGCGCTCCTGTTCGAACGTGAAGGCAACCTTGCGGATGCCCGTCAGCTTTTGAATTCCGCCGTCGCACGATCACCGCTCGACCCGGCGAACCGCGGCTATCTCGCTGAACTCCTCTGGAAGTCCAACAAGAAGAGTGCGGCGTTCGAGCAGCTGCGGCGCGCTCTTCTTCTCGACTCCGACCAGGCGTCCGGCTGGCAGCTCCTCCTCGAGTGGGCGCAGCAAGTCGAGCGGCCGGAGGCGGCGCTCGAGCTCGCCAACGATCTGACGGATCGACGTCCGGGTGAAACGCGCTCATGGCGCGTCCGCGCCCAAATCCTCGCCGGGCTCGGGGACGAGCACGAAGCGCTTGGAGCGATTCAGCACGCTCTTAAAATCGACGAGAGGTGCGTCGAGACCCACGATCTCCACGCGAAGCTGCTCGCGACCAACGGCCGTACGGAGGAAGCGCTTGCGGCCTGCGAGCCGCCAGCTCTTCGCGGCGCCAAGCTGCCCGTGATCTTGCGGGCGCGACAGGCGTGGGTGCATGCGATGTGTGGCGATCTCTCTCGCGCGATCGAACTCATCGAAAAAGTGGTTGGCGACGATCCGTCATTTTGCTCTGGTTGGCAGCTGCTTGCCGATTGGTACGATCACACGGGGGACGATGCCGGCTACGAGCGCGCTGCACTGCGGCTGACTCGACTGACTCCAAACGATGCGCTTGCGCACGGACACGCCGCAGACGCACATTTACGACGTGGCGATCGCGGCGCCGCCAAGGTCGAGTTTCGGCGCGCGTTGGACCTCTCACCCGGGTACTTCTTTGCTGGTGTGAGCCTCTTCGATCTACACTTAGAAGACGACGAAGTCGAGGAAGCCGCTTCGGCGCTGCGACTGATGCGGGCTCATGACGCGCAGGCGGCGCTGCTGGCGTTTGACGTTCGTTTGGCGATCAAGCGAAGCACTCCCCAGGAAGCCATCGAACACTTTGGCGAGCTCTGCCGTGCCGAAGATGCCACTGCGTGGTCGCTGGGAATGGCAGGAGAGGCGCTCGTCCAAGCAGGCAAAGCGAGCGAGTGCGAGCACACGCTCCTCGTGAACGTGGACACCGACTCTGAGTCCGCGCAACCGCTGGCGGCGTGCTACTGGATCGACCACTTCGCAGAGCCGAAGAAATTGTCCAAACTCGAGGATCTCTACGAAAAGTGGAGACAGAACGCTCGCATGGCACCAGCGGTGGCTGCTGCGATCGAGTTTTTCGCGGACAACTCCAAACCGCGGCGCGTCCTTAAGCGGATCGGAAAGAACACCGAGGATCTGAGAAACACCAACGACACGTGGGTCGCTGTCGGGTACGCCTATCTGACCGTTGGGAAGTACAGAAGAGCAGCGCAATGGCTCGCGGATTGGGAGACACGAAGCGACGTCACACCGCGGGCGCTGTTCAACCTTATGATCGCGTGGCGCAAGCTCGGTCAGTGGAGGCGGACGATCGAACTGAGTTCGCGCGCGATCGAACTTCCGCGCGACCACACCACCGACGGCCATCTCATCTACCTCGCCCTCGAGTCTGCCCTCACCGGTGAAATCGAGGCAGCGGAAGGATACATGGCGCGCGTCGCGGCAGTCCCCGAGACTCCGTACTATGAGTTTCTCGTACATCTCTTCCGCGCGATTCTCGTCATACCACGTGGCGACCGACGCCTGCGTCAGGCGATGCGTCATCTCAGGCTGGCAAGAAAGTCATACCCGTGGCTCCATGCCCCCGACCAAACGGACATGCTCGAGACCTACCGCCGCGCCACTAAACGCATCTCGAAAGATAGCCGGCGCTGGTACGCGGCGTTGTGGCGCGTTCTCTGCGTTCCGTCTGCCTGACGGGACTGACTCGACGGAAAGTCTATGGGTGCCTCGGCGCCCATTTGCGATTGCGTGAGGCGGAGAGGCGAGTGCGTGGGCGTGGATCCTCGAGCGCCTGCCGCTTCTCTGCCTGATCTTCGTTTGCTTCTGTTCAAGATTCAAAAGATCAGAACAAGAGTTGAACGAAAGGAAACCAAGTCAACGCAGGAAGACCGTCCAAACGAGCAGGCAAAACCGTGTGCCGTTCTGGACGTGACCGTGGAGCGTGGACCGTGACCGTGCCGTGAGTCACGACCGCGTGCCAAAAACTCACGGTCTCTCCGTGTGACGCTCGGTCGTCAGCGTGCGCGTCGGCCGTTCCCGTTGCGTTCGCGTGGGCGTTCTCTCAGTCTGTCTCGGCTTCACGCCTCCGTCACCGGCTCTGCGTCTGTCTCCGGCTCTGTCTCCGGCTCTGTCCCGACAGTTGCATAAGTTTTCGCAGGTAGGGCGGAGAAACCCTTTCCCTGAGGTTCGATCGGCAGTTGAGGGACGTCGTGGCGGACCTCACGTTTGGTGAGGTTGACGGTGTGCGGTGTTCCCCCTCGCCCACGCACACTCACACGCAAACGTACACGCAAACTCTCACTCAATCGCAATCGCGCACGGTCTTAAGGCGCGTCTCTTTTGCAACGTTGGGCTCTGTCTCTGCATCTGTCTCCACCTCACCTGGTGGCGTCGGATACGGTTGCAGATCACCGACTGCGATGGCGTACGAACGCCGAAATCGCATGGCGAAAGATCCAGCAGGGATGACCTTGCAGTAGTGCCTTCAAGGATCAACGCGAGTTATCGTTGAAGTCTCTCGACCGCACGGTGACACTGAAGGTCGTCCCGTTGATTTCCACCGTCACAGACCGCCGCCAGGGAGCTGACATGAGGAACACCGACAACGACACCGACACCGGCAAAAACAAAAACATGATACCGTTCACGCCTCGAGCCGCGTCGCGTAACCCGGAGGGATCCACGCCCTCAAGCCGAGACGACATCAACCGCCGTGACTTTCTCAGACGCGCGACGACTGCAGCGGTCAGCGTCAGCGCGGCGTCGGCGTTGAGCGTCGGCCTGGCTTCAGAGGCAGACGCGGGCGACAAGAAAACCCCCGCGCACCCGATCATCGACACCCACATGCACGTCTGGGCCAACGAGCCAAAGCGCTACCCCTTCCCTCACCCGTACAACAAGAACTGGGAAGGACCGGAGCACGAAGGAACGCTCGAGATGCTCATAAAGGACATGGATCAGCACGGCTGTACGCACTCCGTTCTGGTCCAGGTGATCTACCACGGCTGGGACAATACCTACGTCGCCGATTGCGTCAAACGCTACCCCAAGCGACTCAAGGCGCACGGTCTGATCGATCCAACCGACCCCAAAGTAGCCGACAAGCTCGAGTACTGGGTCAAAGAACACGGCCTCCATGGAATGCGTTTCAGCGCCATCTACTATCGAAACGGGAATCACGGTGGCGACCGCTGGATCAATGCGCCCGAAACGCACAAGCTGTGGCGTCAAGCGGAGGAGCTTGGAGCGGTGTTCAATTTTTTCATCGCCCCGATCCAGTTGCCCAAACTGGAAGACATGGTCAAGGCGCACCCGAGCGTACGCATCACCATCGACCACATCGGTCAAATGGACCTTGGCCAGGAGAACCCCGAGCCGGACTTCAAGTTGCTCCTAGCGATGGCGCGCTACCCGAACGTTTGGGTGAAGGTGTCGGAGCTCACTTCGGTGTCGAAATCCGGCAAGTACCCTTTCACAGACGCTTACCCGTGGGTGAAGCGGCTCTACGAGGCGTTCGGTCCGGATCGCCTCCTGTGGGGCACCGGATACCCGGGCGGTGCACGCGCTGAATTCGGCCGTCCGTCACTGGACAAGGAGATCGATCTGATTCGCAGAATTCCAGTTTTCTCAAAAGAAGACAGCGAAAAGATTTTGGGACGCAACGCAGCCTATCTTTGGGGCTTTGAAACCGCCTGACCGATGTGGACTCAGTTTTCTTTAGGTCTCGCTGCATGCATCGTTGGCGCTGTGGCGACGTTTGGTTGTCAGCCGACGCGTTCGACACGCGACTCGGTGCAGGTGACCGCAAACACCGCGGCACAAAGGGAAACCGACCAGACGACAACGGCGACGTCCACCGGCGCGACATCTGCTGAGCCCGCAGCCACAACGGCGACGAGAGAATCGACCGCAAAACACTGGGCCTTTCGGCCAGTCTCGTCACCACCGCTCCCGGCCGTGCAAGACGCATCGTGGGCGCGGAATCCCATCGACCATTTCGTCCTAGCACGACTCGAACGCGACCAATTGCGTCCCGCCTTGGCGGCTGACCGCCACACACTCCTGCGTCGTTTGAGTCTCGACCTCGTCGGTCTTCCACCGACGCTCGACGAAGTCACGGCGTTCGTGAACGATCGATCACCCAATGCGTACGAACGCGCGGTTGACCGCCTGTTGGCATCACACCACTTCGGTGAAAAATGGGCCCGCCACTGGCTCGATCTCTGTTATTACGCCGACACTGACGGGTATCTGACGGATCAACCGCGGCCGTACGCGTGGCGCTATCGACAATGGGTGGTCGATGCCCTCAATCGAGATCTCCCGTTCGACGAGTTCACGACGCAACAACTCGCCGGCGATCGACTCGCGGATCCCGGCATCTCGGAGAAGATCGCTACTGGCTTCCTGCGCAATACCCTCAGCAATCGTGAGGGTGGCGCCGACCTTGAAGAATTCCGTGTCGAGCAGACCGTCGCGAGGACGCGGCTTGTCGGCACGGTGTGGTTAGGCCTAACCGTTGGCTGCGCCCGTTGCCACGACCATAAATACGACCCGCTGTCCCAGAAGGAGTTCTACGAGCTCTACGCGTTCTTCAACAACGCCGCAGAAATCAACATCGACGCGCCGCGACGCGACGAAGAGGAGCCCTACGCAGCGGCACGGAAAGAGTACGAAGACCAACGCCAAAGAGTGCTGGCGCCGCTCGCCGCGGAGATCGACAGTCTGCAGGCCCTGTGGGAAGCAAAACTGCTCGCCGCCCTCGCCTCCCCTGGCGAAGATCATGTATGGGATCGACAGTGGGAGCTGCTCGGCCTCGTTTGGGGAGGCGGCAAAGGTGAGGGGCAGCTGGAAGGGACCGAAATTGTCCAAACTCCAGTCTTTCAGCGAACCACACTGCAAAAGGAGCGGCTCCTCGACTACTTCCTTCGTAGCGGTTCGGTGATCGATCCCGCGCGCTGGAAAGAGCTCGGACTCGATCAGGTGAATTCAAAGCTCGTCGACTTGAAGAAGAGTTTGCCGCCGATGACCCGTGCTCCAGCGATGCACAACTCGCTCGTCGAGCGCCCCACCTACATCCATGTGCGTGGAAGTTTTCGCGATCGCGGCGGAGTCGTTCAGACCCGCACGCCGGCGATACTGCCGCGCGCGGATCTCGTCGGAGAGCATTCGAACACCGAGTCAATCGCGGTGGATCCAGACGCGCGGCTGCGATTGGCCGAGTGGCTCCTCTCGCCTGAAAACCCACTGACCGCCCGCGTCACGGTGAACCGTTTCTGGCAGGAGCTCTTCGGTCATGGTTTGGTTCGCACGCCCGGAGATTTCGGTGTCCGCGGGGAAGCTCCCACGCATCCGCAGCTACTCGATTGGTTGGCACTTGAGTTTCGACGCCAAGGCTGGAGCGTCAAACGCTTCTTCGCCTGGTCGTGACGTCGGCGACCTACCGGCAATCGTCCGCTGCGCGCGTCGACCTTGTCGAGGTCGATCCGGACAATCGGCTGCTTGCACGTCAATCGAGTCTTCGCATCTCCGCCGAGTTGGTGCGTGACGCCGCACTTGCGACGAGCGGCCTCTTGAGTCGCAAGTACGGCGGCCCGAGCGTACGTCCCCCGCAGCCGGAAAGCGTCACCCAAGAGGCCTACGGTAACAAATGGCAGGTTAGCGCTGGCGAAGATAGATACCGCCGCGGGCTCTACACTTTCATCCAGCGCACTTCGCCGTTCGCGCAAACCATCAACTTCGACGCTCCAAACCCGAGCGAGTCGTGCCCCCAACGCGAACGCTCGAACACCCCGCTCCAGGCGCTGCAACTGCTCAACGATCCGGTGTTCTTCGAAGCAGCCGAGGCGATGGCAGAGCGTCTGCTGCAGCTTGACCTCGCCGACGAAACTGAACGCGCTGAGTACGCGTTTCGACTTACATTAGCGCGTCCGCCTCGTGCCCCGGAGGTCAAGGCGATGCTCGCCTACCTCGATCAACAGCGAAGCATCGTCGAGGAGGAAGCGAAATCGCTGGACGGTGCACACTCCGTAGCACGCGAGCTGGCGGTGTGGACCGGACTAAGCAGCGTACTGCTCAACCTTCACGAGTTCATAACACGCGGATAGGTGCGGAAAAAGAACGCCATGGTCGTACCAGATATTCTTGCACTCGAAGCCCGCAGGCGCTTTCTTCGCGATTGCACAGGCGGCCTCGGGGTCGCGGCGCTGACGCAGCTCCTTGCACAGGACGGGCTGCAGGCAGAAACGGGGCTCGTTGACCCTGCCGCCGTAGCGTCGTCAGCCACGGTGCGGCCACTGGCCAAGCGTGTCATCTTTATCTTCATGGCGGGTGGCCCCAGTCAGATGGATCTCTTCGATCCGAAGCCCTTAACGGCGAAGCTCCACGGCCAGCCGGTCCCGACGTCGTTTCTCACCGATCTCGACGATCCGCTGATCAAAGGCAGCGCCCGCGTTTGGGCCAGTCCGCGCACGTTTACCAAGCACGGCCAGTGCGGCATGGACTTCTCCGACTACCTGCCCCACCTCGCCACGCACGCCGACGATCTCTGTATGCTGCGCGCAGTGCACACAGACGTGAGCAACCACCATCCGGCGCAGTTACTCATGAACTGCGGCACAATCCTCTTCGGCCATCCGTCGATGGGCGCGTGGCTGACGTACGGCCTTGGTAGCGATGCCGACGATCTCCCAGGCTTCGTCGTTCTCCTGTCCAACTCAGGTCACGGCGTCGACGGGGGCACGTCCCTTTGGACGAATGGATTCTTGCCGGCGAAGCACCGCGGCGTCACGTTCCGTAGTCAGGGGACGCCAATTCTTCACCTCTCGAACCCCGAAGGACTCAGCCGGGAAGCGCAGAGGGCACGGCTCGACGCTGTACGGGCGCTGAACAAAGAACGCTTCAGTGCCACGGGCGACACCGAAATCGCCTCACGGATCGCATCCTACGAGTTAGCGTTTCGCATGCAAATGGCCGCGCCGGAGCTCGTCGACTTCTCGCGCGAAACTCCCTCAACGCTGCGAATGTACGGCCTGAACAATGAAAGGACGCGCTGGTTTGGTAGCAATTGCCTTCTTGCGCGGCGCATGGCTGAGCGCGGCGTTCGCTTCATCCAGCTCTACCACTCGACTTGGGACGATCACTCCAACCTGAACAGAAATCTGAAGACCAATTGCGACATGACGGACCGCCCGGCGGCGGCGCTACTCAGGGATCTCAAGCAGCGAGGCCTCCTCGACGACACGTTGGTGATCTGGGGCGCAGAGTTCGGACGCACTCCGATGCACGAGGTCCGTCGCGGTTTCGCCCCCGGCAGCGAGGGAAGGGACCATCACCCGTTCGCGTTCACGATGCTCATGGCGGGCGGCGGCGTTCGTGGCGGACAGATCGTAGGCGCAACCGACGAACTCGGCTATCATGGGATCGAGTCGCGGGTCCACGTGCATGATCTGCAAGCAACGATTCTGCATTGCTTGGGAATCGACCACACGCAGTTGACGTATCGGCACGAGGGACGCGACGTGCGACTGACGGACGTAGGCGGGTCGGTGGTGACGAAAATCCTCGCCTGACGCAGGAGCCAAGAGTCGTCCCACTCAGGTCCAGAGCGACGCGAAGATGACCCCTGGAATGTCTCAACGAATCTCTCAGTTAAGTCGTCGCTGCGCGACGATTCCTGCTGTGGCTCTCATCGTGGTGGCATGGCTGGCGGCCCAGTCAAAAGCACCGGGAACTGCACGCGCCGAGACTGCCCCTCGTGCTGCTGCGTTCCAGGAAGGGGCAGGGAAGCTCGAGAACCGTCGTCTCTCGTTTGTCACCGACGTCCTCCCAGTCCTCTCGAAAGCGGGGTGCAACCAGGGACGTTGTCATGCCAGCCGGACGGGAAAGGGAGGGCTCCTGCTGTCGGTGAAAGGATTCGCGCCAGAGCTCGACTACACATCGCTCACGCACGATCTGTTCGACCGACGCGTCAACTCGGCGTCGCCCGACGACAGCCTCATCTTACTGAAGTCAAGTCTTACTCTCCCGCATCAGGGCGGCCGTGTGTTGCCGCGCGATGGACATGGCTACGCGATCGTTCGCGAGTGGATTCGTCAAGGTGCTCGACCACCTGAGGCGACCGACCCACATGTCGTGCGCCTCGAGGTCGCTCCGTCACGCCAGCGAACAGACATCGGGGGAACTGTTCAACTCCGTGTCAACGCGTACTTATCCAATGGCGTCGTACGCGACGTCACCGAGTGGGCGCTCTATGACACCAATGACACTCAGGTCGCAACCGTAACCACCGACGGCATCGCGAAAGCGCGGTCTCCAGGCAAGGCTGCGATCAGCGCCAAATTTCGAGGGGTCGTCGCTGCAGCGGAGATCAGCGTACCATTTCAGTCCGCTGCCAAAGTCGACTATGACGCGTTACCACGCACCAACTACATCGATGACATCGTCATCGACGAATGGCGAAGCCTACGCCTCGAACCGTCCGCACAGAGTGACGACACGACGTTTCTGCGCCGCGTCTTCATCAACCTCACAGGCAAACTACCGACCCCGCGTGACGTGGCCTCGTTCGTCAAGGAGGACAGCAAGAATAAGCGAGCCACCCTCGTCGATCGGCTCCTCGAAAGCCGAGCGTTCGTCGACATGTGGACGCAGAAGTGGAGCGACGTTTTTCGCGTCAGCAGGGAATGGATCGGTGAAAAGGCGATTTGGTCGTTTAACCGTTTCTTGCGCCGACACTTCGAAAACAACACACCGTGGGATGTCGTCGCGCGCGAGCTCATCAGCGGTACGGGAAACGTTTCAGAGCGCGGTGGCGCTGCGTACTATCGACTGCAGCGCGTCTATAACCAACAACAACTGTGGCCCCTGGTTGCCGCCGAGACCACGTCACAAGTTTTCCTCGGTGTGCAGATCGGGTGTGCACGCTGCCACAATCACCCGTTCGAAAAGTGGACTCAGGACGATTACTACTCCATGGCGAGCTTTTTCTCTCAAGTGGGAAACAAGAACACGCCTGCGGGACTCGTGATCCATGATCGCAATGAGGGTGAAATCGATCATCCCAGACGCGGTCGCCCGATGCCACCGCGACCGCTCGGCGCCCAAGAATTCGTTCCTGAAGCCGCCGTGCCCCGCCGCGCACAGCTCGCGACGTGGATCACGACGACAGGACGACGGCAATTCGCGCGCGCGACCGCCAACCGCATCTGGCGCCATTTCATGGGGGTCGGCCTTGTCGAGCCGGTCGACGACTTTCGCGCCTCGAACCCGCCGTCAAACGAAGCACTGCTCGACGCGCTCGCCCGCGATTTCGAGGCGCACGAATTCGATGTGCGCCACCTCATTCGACGCATCTTGAACTCACAGGTTTATCAACTGAGTTCGCAAGTTTCCGCGGTGAATCGAGGCGACAGGCGTTTCTATTCCCATCACCTACCACAACGAATGACGGCGGAGCAGTTGCTCGACGCACTTGGGGACGTGACAGGTAAGCGTGAATCGTTCGCTGGCGTGCCGGCCCATTTCCGCGCGCAGCAGCTACCCGACACGAAGTTCACCTCGACGTTTCTCGACAGTTTCGGACGCCCCCTCCGGCGATTGGCTTCGTGCGAGTGCGAACGAGTCCAGGAACCGAACTTGATCCAAGCGCTCGAGCTGATGAACAGCGAGCTCCTGAATGCGATGGTGAGCGCCGATGGCAAGCTTGTCGATGAGCTCTTGCAAGCGGGAATGGACGACGCCGAGATGCTCGACGCGATTTATCTGCGGTCGCTCTCGCGTCCACCTCGGCCGGCCGAACGCGCACGCATTCTTGCGCAGCTAAAAGCTTCTAGTACGCTGCAAGACGCTGACAGTCCGGCGGGCTCGAACGTTCCAGCGCACCGGCAACGACGCCAATTCTTTCAAGACGTGCTCTGGGCGCTCCTCAACACCAAGGAATTCCTCTTCGCATTCTGAGGTGCACATGGCAACATCAGACTGCACTTTGAGGGAGAATATCCGCGCTCGCGGCGATCGTGCGACGGCGCGTCGCGGCCAGAATCGAGACAACAGATGATTCCGATCGGCAAAGACGAACAACGCACCTGCGCCGGCGTCGAACGCCGCGAATTCCTCCAGATCGGCGCAGCAAGTTTTCTCGGCCTCTCGCTCCCTGGTCTCCTGCGCGCGCAAGAGATCGGCATCGCAGACAGGTCGAGCGACCTCAACTGCATCAGCATCTTCCTCTGGGGTGGACCTCCGCAACAAGAGACGTTTGATCTCAAACCGAATGCGAAGCAGGAGTTCCGTGGCCCCTACAAACCGATTCCGACGAGTGTTCCGGGCACGGGGATCTGCGAACTCTTGCCGCAGCTCGCACGCATCGCGAATCTCTATACCATCGTTCGCTCAGCGCATCATGAAGAGGTAGAACACCCGCGCGCGGCGCACTTCATGATGACCGGCAACCAGGTGATCCGTGGTAAAGAGTGGCCGAACATGGGTGCGACGGTGAGCAAGTTCGGCGTCCCCGCCGAGGCACCTCTCGGCAGCGTCGTCGTCGGGCCGCGTCTCATCGACCAGCCGATCACACCACGCGGGCAGGACGGCGGCTTCCTGGGTAACGGACATTCGCCGCTGCGCGTCGTCGATGCGTCGAAGCCGATCGAAGAGATCGCTTCGCTGTCGCCACCTCAGAGCCTTGCTGCGCAGCGTATTCAGCAGCGTCAGCGACTCTTCGACACCATCACGGATTTCCAACGAGACGTCGAGAGCGATCAGACGCGTGTTCTCGACGCAGCGTATAGCCGAGCGTTCAATCTGGTGACAAGCCCTGAAGCCAAACGCGCTTTCGATTTGACCCGCGAAAGCTCGGGCACGCGAGAACGCTATGGTCGTCACAGGTTCGGCCAAGGCGTGCTTATGGCGCGCCGCCTCGTCGAGTCTGGCGTCCGGTTCGTGCAAGTCAACTGGCGCGAACATCCCATCCAGGACTATGGCTTCGACAATCACAGCGACAACTTTCGCAAGCTGAAGGATCGCCAGCTTCCACAGCTCGACCAGACCGTGAGCGCGCTGCTCTCTGACCTCAAGCAGCGCGGCCTCCTTGAGAAGACGATCGTACTCCTTGCCGGCGAGTTTGGACGCACGCCGAGGATCAACAGCGCGCGCGGGCGCGACCACTGGCCATACGTCTACTCCTTCGTGCTTGCCGGAGGTCCCATCCCAGGCGGCCAAGTGATTGGTGCGAGCGACGAAAACGCGGCGTATCCGATCACGGAACCCGTCACACCTGGAAACCTGGTCGCGAGCGTTTTCGATCTTCTGGGGCTCAATCTCGAAGAGCTGCACGCCACCGGCGTCATCGACGAGACGCAGGGTATCCCCGGACTCCTAGGCTAGCAGACTGTCGAACTCGAGCAGCCCTGGGAAGGCAGCCTCGCGAGGATGTACTCCCATTCGCAGCCCCGGCACCGAGGCTGCGGCGACCGGCGAACTGCTCGCGGCG
This sequence comes from Planctomycetota bacterium, assembly GCA_965223265.1. Taxonomy (GTDB): domain Bacteria; phylum Planctomycetota; class UBA8108; order UBA8108; family SXIK01. Next base: position 8,773,380 of record OZ244999.1, on the reverse strand, counting down.
CTTCGGGAAATTCCTGAGCCCTGTTGTTCCGGCTTTGGGATAGAGTGTGGGCTTCGTAGCCGCAGCTCATTGATTGGTCGCTCGGCTAGGAGCCTGCGCAACGAGAGATGCGCGCTGTTCGTCGTCGGCGGGGACGCTTTACAGCCTGCTGGACAGGGATGAAGAAAAAGCAAGAGAACAAAGAGCCGACGCCGTCGAGATCAAACGCGCCCAGTGCCCGCAAGACCGCGCGCCACTCCGACTCACTGAAAGTCTTTCTGCCGACGTTGATCATCGCCGCCGTCGCGCTCGTCGTCGCGTTTCTTTTTGTCGAGCCGGCGCCGCCTTCTAGTATCCGTATGGCTACCGGTGCCGCGGAAGGACACTACCACCGCGTCGGACTCCAATACCGCAAATTCTTGGAGCGTGAGCGCATAGAGCTCGAGCTCGTCCCCACCGACGGCGCCGAGGAGAACCTGCAACAGCTTGAGGCGCCGGAGGGGGTCGACATCGCGATCGTGCAGGGCGGACTCGGCGAGCCCGCAGCGGACGAGGGCATCGTCTCCCTCGCCAGCCTTTATCTCGAGCCACTATGGGTTTTTCACCGGCTGGATCGGGGCGCAAGTCGTCTCACCGAGTTTCGTGGTCGCCGCGTTGCGGTCGGCCTGGAAGGTAGCGGCTCTCGGGCGCTGGCCGACCTGCTGCTGACCGACTGCGGCATCGAGGCTGAGACGACCACGCTACTGCCGCTCAGCGCCGCGGCGGCGACAAAGTCGCTGCGTGACGGCAGCATCGACGCCGCTCTCTTCGTCGCTTCCATCGACACGCCGATCGTCGGAGAGCTGCTCGCAACGCCGGGAGTTCATCTAATGAGTCTCGAACGCGCCGAGGCGTACACTCGCCGGCACCGTTTCCTCTCGCGCGTCGAGCTGCCGATGGGGACCGTCGATCCAGCAACGGACCTGCCGCCGCACGACACGATTCTTATAGCGCCCGCGGCGACTCTCCTGGCGCGCGCCGAACTGCATCCCGCGCTCATGAGCCTTCTCCTTCAAGCCGCCACCGAAACACACTCGCGTGCCAGTGTCCTGCAGGCCCACGGGGAGTTCCCGTCACCAAAGTATCTGAGATTTCCGCTGCCGAAAGAAGCGGTGCGCTATTTCAAGTCTGGCCCTCCATTCTTGCAGAGATATCTCCCGTTCTGGGCGGCAAACCTGATCGATCGTTTGAAGTTCATGATTCTGCCGCTGCTGACGCTCCTCATTCCGCTCTTCAAAATCGTCCCGCCGACTTACCGATGGAAAGTCCGCTCGAAAATCTATCGCTGGTACGGCGAACTCGAAGCCGCCGAGAAGAGTATCGCAGAGGATGCTTCCGAAGCGAACGTCAACCGACAGCTTGATCGACTCGCGACGATCGAGAAGGAAATCGAGCACGTCTCGGTGCCTTTGTCGTACGCTGACGAAGCCTACCATTTGAGACTTCACCTCGACCTTGTGCGGCGCAAAGTGCGCAGCGCTGCATCGACGCAACAACAAGGAGACGCGATTTCATGAAGCGACGCCTCTTGATCCTGTGTGGGTTGATCTTGCCTGCGGCGTTCCTCTCGGCGTGCGGTACGACATCGACCCAATACGCCGAGGACATCAAAGGCTATGCAGTCACTCAAGGGCGCATCGTCAAGGTCGAGGGGTTGAGCACAGACAACCTCCAACCGCTCCAGGACGGCCTCGCGACGGTGATCGGCAAGTCAGGCTGCCGTGTCACCTTGCGCTTCGACTCGGAGCGGAGTAAGGTTTTCGAAGTCGGAGAAGGTGTGATTCTTGTTCACGGTCACGAGAGTGACTACATTCTCGAACCGCACGTCTCTGCGGTGAACTCTGCGAACGGATCTCCGTGAACAGAACGGACAGCCGCAACCTTTTCTGAACCAACACGCAAAAGGAACAACAGAGTAGACATATCCATGTACGAAACAACGTGTCAATCAGTGCTCAAAGCCACATCGTGTGCACTCATTATTGGTCTGCTACTGCTAGGCGTGGGGTGTAAGAGTATCGGCTACGGGGCGTGGAAGATGCTTGGTTACGACAAACGGCACCTACTCGTCGAGAACGTCGAAGAAGCTCGCGACAGCCAAGAAGAGGCGAAGGAGCAGTTCAAGACGGCGCTCGAAAAGTTTAGTAGTGTCGTCAACTTCGATGGCGGCGAGCTCGAAGCCAAGTACAAAGAACTCAACAGCGCCTACGAGCGCAGCCTCTCCCGCGCCGAGGCGGTCAGTAAACGGATAGCCAGCGTTGAGGGCGTCGCGGGAGATCTTTTCGCGGAGTGGGAGAACGAGCTCAACGAATACTCAGACGGCAAGCTTCGGCGTCTCAGCGCGGAACAGCTTGAGACCACTAAAGACAGATATCAACAGCTCGTCGGAGCCATGCGGAAAGCCGAGAGTCGCATGCCGCCAGTCCTCGACAGATTCAAGGACCAAGTGCTGTTTCTTCGGCATCACCTCAACGCGCAGGCGATTTCGTCGCTAAAAAACGAGCTCACTGAGATCGAAGACGAGGTTTCGGATCTCGTCAAGGAGATGGAAGCAGCAGTCGGCGAAGCGAACGCCTTTATCGCCCAGATGAATCAGGACACCGCCTGAACGACCTGGTTCTCTCAGGAGCGGACACCTCGCGCACGTAGGAGTCGTTGCCAATGGCAGGACGCCCCGCTTCGGGACATAGTCGTTCTGAGCATGGGAACCCGAGCGAGACCCGTCCCGTGCGGAACCGCGGCGCGGCAAGCAACCCCGCTAGTCGCTTTCTCCCCTTGGCGTACGAGGTCGACCCTGAGACGCTCGAGGCCGACCGTCTGGATCCCGAGGTCGACGCCGAGCCGAGGCCGCGCACGCAGTTTCTAAGCGACACCTCGCGCACGGTCATCTCCTACAACAGCAGCCCAGATGTCGGCTTTTCCGCCAGCGTTAACCCTTACCGCGGCTGCGAGCACGGCTGCATCTACTGCTACGCTCGACCGACGCACGAATACCTCGGCTTCTCTGCCGGGCTGGATTTCGAGACTCGAGTCCTCGTCAAAGAGAACGCGCCCGAGCTGCTGCGGCGCGAACTCGCCGCGCCGAAGTGGACACCGCAGCCGCTGGCCCTCAGCGGGGTCACCGATCCGTACCAACCGATCGAAGGCAAACTGCGCCTGACCCGCCGGGTCTTGGAGGTGCTCGCTGAGTTCCGTAACCCCGTGGTCATCGTCACCAAGAATCACCTCGTGCGACGTGACATCGATCTCCTCAGCGGGCTCGCAGCACAAAAACTCTGCGCGGTGTTCCTCTCGATCACGACACTCCGCCCCGAGCTCCACCGCCAACTCGAACCGCGCACCTGCCAACCAGCGCGGCGTCTCGAGGCGATCCGGGAACTCAGCCACGCTGGAATTCCCGTCGGGGTCCTCGTCGCGCCGGTGATCCCGGCTCTCAACGATCACGAAATCGCTTCGATCCTCAAACGATCCGCCGACGCAGGCGCCCGCCACGCCGGCTACATCGTGCTGCGATTGCCGCACACGGTGCGGCCACTCTTCGAAGAGTGGCTCGGACACCACTATCCCGATCGCAAGGTAAAGATCCTCAGTCGGATTCGTAGCCTGCGTGACGGCAAGCTGAACGACACACGCTTCCAGAAGCGGATGCGTGGCGAAGGAATCTTCGCCGAACAAATCGCACGCCTTTTCGACCTCGGCTGCCTGAGTGCCGGATTGTCGCGAGCGCGGTTGGAGCTGACGACGAAACTCTTTCGACCGCCTGGGGGGAGGCAGTTGTCTTTTTTCGATGAGATTGAGTAGCGAAGAGGTGGTGGAGACAGAGACAGAGACAGAGGCAGAGACGGAGGCAGAGGCAGAGGCAGAGGCAGAGGCAGAGACAGAGACAGAGACGGAGACGGAAGCAGAGGCAGACACAGGAGACGGTGAGGGAGGAGGGCAGCGTACGAACGACCGCACACTCACACTCACACTCACACTCACACTCACACTCACACTCACACTCACACCGCAAGCGGACTCGGACAGCTCGCACACGAGCATCACCACGCCCTACGATCGCCCCAACCCACGCCAGGAGAGACACCGTGAATCAGCAATCAATCCTTCGCTGTGGCATGCTCCTCAGTCTCGCTCTGCTTCAAACCAGCGCTGCGGACGAACTCAACTACGTCACCCACGGACCGATCCTCGGGCGGCTGACGGCGTCGAGCGTCGGCGTCTGGGCGCGGACTGCAGAGCCCGGTTCCTTCGCGGTGCGCTATGGACGCTCGCCCGAGCGGTTGACTCGACAAAGCCCAGATCAATCGACTCGGCTCGATCACGACAACACCGGCTGGGTCGAACTGTCGCAGCTTGAACCCAACACGGTCTATCACTACGAACTCGTGCTTCCCGGCACCGACGAACGCACCGGGCTGGGCGGCCGGTTCCGCACGCTACCTCGCCCTCAGGACTACGTACACGCAGAGTTGAACCCGCGCGGCCTCTTCAACTTCAGTTTTGAGTTCGCTTGCGGCAACAACCAAAATCCACGCCAGAGCAGCGGCGCCGCGCTGCCGACCTTCGCGACGATGCAGCGCGAAATCGTCGACAAGATTCACTTCGCCATTCTCAACGGCGACTGGCTCTACGAAGCGCAGCGTTCGTACTCGCCGGCGCAGTGGGCATCGCAGGTGGGCATCGCGTTCGACGAGCGTCCAGAGATCGTCCGTGTCGCTCCCACCATCGTCGGGGTTTGGCAGAACTATAAGCACTTTCTGAGCAAGGGGCAGAACCTGACGCGGTGGCATCGCGTCATGCCCACGTTCTTCACGTACGACGATCACGAAATCCTCAATGACGTGTGGGGCGCGGGAACTCCCGGGCTTCGGGACCGCCGCGCCGTGTTCAGAGACATCGGCGTTCGCGCCTGGTACGACTACCTCGCATGGAGCAATCCGACCTCCTTTACGCAGCCTATCCACTTTGGCATCGGCGAGCTACGCGCCGGAAACGACATCCTCGTTGATCCACGTGCTGATTTCTCACAGCTCGATCTAGACCAAACGAACAACCTTCACATCCACTGGGGCACGGAGACGGCCGGCGTCAACGACAACGCGCTCGACGGCGTCGGCGGTTCGCCGAACGCCGGTGTGTATGAGATCGTCAACGTCATCGACGCCAACCGTATCCGCGTCTCACCGGCGCCGCCCGCAGACGGCGTAGAAAGTTACTCCATCGGACGTCTGTCGTACTACCGCTTCGCAGTCAGCAACTGCGACTTCTTCATGCTCGACACGCGTGGCCAGCGTCAAATGCACGACAAGAGCGACCCATACAAGAAGGGATTGTCGATGCTGGGAGCCAAACAGCGCGCCTGGCTAATCGACGGGATGCGCGCAAGCAAGGCAGAATTCCTCTTCGTCGTCTCGTCCGTCAACTTCATGGTGCCTCACATCGGCGGCGGTAAGATTCGCGCCGAGAACAAAGATGACGCCTGGACCGTCTTCTTCGACGAGCGTGAGGCGCTCATCGACTTTTGGGACGACCTACCGCAGCCTGTCTTGCTCCTGACAGGCGATCTCCACAACAGCTTCGTGATTAAGGTCACCGACAACGTCTGGGAATGTGCCTCTGGACCTCACAACTCGAACAACCACTGGGCGAGCGACGAGGGCGATCGGCCGGCCAACGGTGCTTTCAAATACGGCCCTCGAGAAGTCGATATCCGCTGGTCGACGTACTTTCGTACCGACATTCCACGCAGTCAGCTGCGCCATGTTTCGTACTGTGTCGTCCAGGTCAACAACGCGTTCAACAACCCACAACGACTCGGCGATGAACGCTGGGTTGCCTACCCGAGACCGCAGGTGATCTTCCGTTACTTCGACGGGCGCACCGGGGAGCTACGCTACGCTGAATCGATTCTAGCAGCCCGTTGAAAAAGTGCTTCGAGTTGAAAACTGGTCGCTTCGCGTCCAGATCAGCCGCGGCGAACGCAGGTAATCTCCGAGATTTTCGAGGCTCGCCGCGGCTGATCTGGGCGTGAAGAGGCCGGTTTCTCAGCCGAATGACTTTTTCAACGGGCTGCTAGCCCGCATGTCTCACCAGAATCCGTAGCGAGGAGCCGTAAGTCGTGTCGTGGCAAGGAAGACTTTGCGATTCGACCGCTGAGGCCGACCAAGGCGGGAGGGCGAAGGTGCTTTCTGCACATTGAGGATCGAGTCGTGAAGTCTGACGTAGTTGAGTCCGACCGAGGAGGGAGGACGAAAGCGCGACTTACGGCCCGCAGTAGGAATCTGGTGAGACATGCGGGCTAGCAGCACGGAGGTGACATTGCGTCATGGACGGATTGAACCAGACTCCAGCCAATCGATGGTGAATCTGGCGAAAACGATGCTTTCGTAGGCGCTCTTTTCGCCAGCCTCGAAGAGGCATCCTATCGTCCCGTCGGGCAAGACAGTCAACGATGAGTAGGCACTTGGACCATCGTGCAGACGACGGGCGAACGGCCAGGACTTACCGCCGTCCCCGCTCAAACGAACGGTCATGTCGCGCCGGGCATCTCGATGCGGCGGATTCGAAAACAGAAGCGGCGGCGGACTGGCTTCGCCTGAGCGCACCCCGACCCCCTGGGTTTCGTAACGCAGCAAGCTCGCTTGGCACATAGGCTCTACGAGCGTCGCGTCAAAATCAAGTGGCGACCACGAAACGCCGCCGTCGTCACTCCACGCCAGCGCTCGTCGTCGTCCGCGGTCCGGTCGTCCGCCGTCGCGGCCCCAGTAATTCCGCATGTTGAGGAGAAGACGTCCGTCGGAGAGCTCAGCCACCTGACACTCATCGGTGTGATGATCAGCGGAGCCACCCAGCTGCCAGCTCGTACCGCCGTCATCGCTGTAGAAAACGTGCGACACCATGACTCGCTTGCCGCCCACCTCCTCGGAATGATCGCACGGTATCACCAGTCGACCACGGTGAGGCCCGGCACCGATGCGTATGCCGACGCCGGGGCCGGTGGCGTACCACTTCCACGACGGCTTCTTGACCGTCGCGGTGATCTCGCGTGGTGACGCCCATGTGACGCCGTCGTCGCGACTGTGGGTGATCCACACAGTGTCGTTGTCACGGCAGAAAGGAAGCCAGATCGTCTGCGAGTCTGGGTCGACCACCGGACAAGGGTTGCCGATAGTCACGGTAGCGTCGCCGCCCTCCTCGTGAACGATCTCGAGCTCGCCCCATGTGCGTCCGCCGTCGCGACTGCGCTTGATGACCAGGTCGATGTCGCCGTGGTCAGAGCCGCTGCGCTTGCGCCCTTCGCAAAACGCCAAAAGCGTTCCAGCAGGCGTCGTCAGCGCGGCAGGAATTCGAAACGTGTGGTAGCCTTCCTCGCCGCTGCGAAAGACGACACTCTTGGCAACTCCCACTGTTTGCCCGCGAGCAGCTGCTGCAGCCTCTCCCACCGGTGCCGTCGCTCCGAGTTCCCGCAGAAATGCCAGGAGATCGCGGAGCTCTCGGTCGTCAAGTCGATTGAGGAGCCCCTCCGGCATCAAGGACACGTCCTGCGGCAGGAGGAGTACGATCCGCTCGGTCGCCAAGCGTTCGATCCGCTCCTGAGTCGCGAGGATGACTTGCTTCTCACTTTGCTCGGTGACGAAGCCTGTGAGAACGCGGCCGTCGGTTAGCTGCGCGACCATCGCTTTGTAGCGCTCCGCCACAACCTTCGACGGATTGACCAGTGCATCGGCGAACTCCTCCGGACTCAGTCGTCGCGTCACTCCGGTCAAGTCCGGGCCGAAAATCGCCGCCTTATTTTCTCCCTTGCTCGGCCCACCGTGACACTTAACGCAGAGCGCCGTGAAAATTCCCTGCCCACGACGAGCACTACCACCGTTTGTCGTCGCCAGGATCTGCGCGCGCACCTCAGCGTTCGATTTCTCGACGATCAGATCGTCGCGCAGCGGCTCGAATTCCTCTCCGAACTCCTTGGCGAACCAGTGCCGCCAAAAGTCGATGGCGGCAGTCGCTTCGTCAAACTCTGCACGGTCCTGAGGATTGGCCTCCGGCGTGTAGTCTTCGCGCTTCTTTCCCGAAAGGTGTACCAACAATCGCTCGCAACTGCGAACCAGTGCGCGGTGCTCGAGCATACGAGTGATCAAGGTCTGCGCGAGCTCCTGGCCGAGACGAGGACGGTAACGCGTCAGCGCCAACGCACACGTGCGCGCAACTTCGACGTTTTCGTTCTCTACGCCTGACTCCAGCAGACCACGACTTCGCTCATGGGGGGACTGTGCAGCAAGGCTGACGAGAAGTGCGGCGTGCAGGTCTGGATCTCCAACCGAGCCATACTCACGACGAAGAAAGTCAGCGATCTCCTCGTCGTCGACGCGCCCGAGCGTCTTCATGAGTTCGAGGCGATACTGGGGCTCGCGCCGTTCCGCATAGAGCTCGATAAATCGCGTCGCCACCTCGTCGCTCGCCGCCAGCAATTGCAGATATTCGCGGCCGAGCTGACTGGTCAGCACGATGTCCTCGCCGCGCGTCAACACGGCGGCTGCGTGGTGGCGCACAAAGTCCGACAGGACCGTGCCCCAGAACTGCGGGAACTGTAGACCCTTGCCATCGAACTCCGCAAACCATCCCTTCTGCTGCGCCAAAAACCAACCGACGGAACGAGACTCTGCTTCCGCGCTCCAGCCGCTGGGGATGCGGGCCAGAGCCTGCGCCAGGTGGAATTGCGTGACGGGATCCTCCTCGCGTTCGAGCACGGCGAGAAGCGGCTCGAAACCCTGTGAGACGCGATACTCGCCAAGAAGGCGAGCCTGTTCCCAGCGGATGTCTCTGTCCTCGTCGGGAAACTCCGTCACCAACTTCTCCACGATCGACTCTCGCAAGGCGTCGTCGGCGACCCACGTCTGCCGCAAGCGCCCGATCACTCGAAGCAGGTCGAGCCGGTCCTGCCGCCGGCTTCGTCGCCCGATCTGCCCCATAAGATCGCGAAGAACGGGCACAGCGTCCTCACGATTCAGCTCGTCCCTAAGATCAGCCGCGATCAAAGCGCGTAAACGAGTCTGCACCCCGTCGCGACGCACGGCGCGCGAAAACCAGTCGGAGCGAGGGTGGTGCGACAGCGTCATCATCGCCGTGTAGGCGACGACCCGGCTAGGATCTTCCAGCAAGTTGATGATCTGAGGCAACTGCGGCGACGACGGTGGACTGCGCATGAGAGACTCGAGCGCTCGACGGCGCACGAGCGCTGAGGCGTCACTCGCGAGCTCCACAAGAAGACCGACTTCCCCCCCGCGGCGTCGAATACCCAAGAGCCAAGCCGCCTGCGCGCGCACGTGTTCGTCTCGATCACGCACCAAGCGAGAGACGAACTCGCTCGGCAGCAACGCGAACTCCGCGGCGAGTTGCCGAATCGCGACGAGCCGCCGTCGCACAGGCTGGTCCGACGCCTGAGCCACCGCGATCAAACGCGGCTGGTAATCTGAACCCAGCATCTGTCGCAATCGATCGCGCTGCACACGACTCCACTCGGCGCCGCGCTGCGGCAGCTCCAACAGCTTGTCAACAATCTCTAGGGGCGTCGCGTCGCTGCCGACGCGCGCGAGTCGATCGAGCGCCTGCGACACCGAAGGCGCCTGCGGCGCAGAAGATGGCGGCGCCTCAGCGCGGCCATCGTAGTACACGCGCCAGACGCCTTGAGCGCGATCAGAAAGAAACAAACTGCCGTCCGGTGCCACATCGATGTCGACGAGCGCAAAGTTGATCAGCTCTCCACTCTCGTCCTTTGCTCCAGGTTTCGGCTGCACGCACACCTCCATTCGCGCGCTCCACGTGGCGCCGTCGGGCTGGAGAAAGAACGCAAGCAGTTTACCGCTCGTCGTGTAGCCACCCGTCGTCGCCGACTTCGAACGATAGTCGCAAACCAGATACGCGTCGCGATACTTTGCCGGCAATTGATCGTGCTCATAGAAAACTCCCCAATCAGGAGAGCCACGGCCGACGTCATAGATTCCCGCGAGTGAATCGACGTAGTACGGCGGGTAGGCCCCAACGGACTGCCAGCCATGATCGCCTCCGGTCACCCAGTGGTTGAGTCGCACGGGACGCCACCAGGGCTGCGCGACATGCCACTCCATGTCGCTGTCCAAACTGAAGAATTCGCCAAGGTAGTTGATCCCAAGGTTCGGCGCATTGCGTCCACCGGTGGCGATACACTCCCAGTTCTCGCCGTCAGGACTGATGCGAAAGACGGAGCACTTCCGTTCTATCCGGGAAGGTGACGTGACTTCGGTGATGTGATCTCGGTCCTTCGTGCCGCCACCGTCGCCAGTGATGAAGTAGAGATAGTCGTCGTGACCGCGAAGAATCGCATGCGCGGCATGATCACCTCCAGTGCGAAACGGAGCACCGATGCGGCCGACGTGATCCAAACGCGCGTTCCGCTCCGTTGTTCGATCTAGTCGACTCGCGGCGTAGCCTCGAAACATTTGTATGCCGTCACCACCGACCGCGTAGAGGTGATCGCCAAAGACGAGGAGCCCCTGTGGCCCACGCGGCCCCAGGCCGTCGGCGATGACTTCGTATCCATCGTAGACGCCTGCCGCGTCATTCCATTTCAAGCGACGCACGTTCTGGGAGTCGCCGACAAGAAGCTCTCCGTCCCCATCGAACGTGATGTCATAGGATCCACCACAGACTTCACCGCTAGCGATTTTGTAGATGTGAAAGCCGCTCGGAAGATCAAAGCGGTCGTCAAGCAGCACCGGCGCATGAAAACTCGAGCAGAGAATCAGGGCCCCAAGGGAACTAAAATGCATGGCACGATCCTACCGATAGAGCGTTGAGTTTTTGGGGGAATGATGCGTAGCGAGGTACGCTCTGTCGTGGCGAGAAGCCGACCCGTATCCCGCCCATGCAGCGATCGAGATCAACGTCGTGCGCCCACGCCTCAGCGCACCATCACCTGACCGCCGTCGACCACCAAGGTCTGCCCGGTCAACTTGCGCCCCGCGTCGGACGCGAGATAGACCACAGCGTTGGCAACGTCTTCAGGCTCGATCTCCTGCTGCAGAGGTGAGAGGGAAGTATAGTACGGAATGACCTCCTCAGGTCGAATTCCTTTCTTCTTCGCCGCGGCCCGAATGTACTCCGCGTTCCAAATCTGCGAGCCCCGAAAAACGTTTCCTGGTGCAACACAGTTGACTCGAATGCCCGCCGCCCCGAGCTCCATGGCCCAGCCGCGCATCAAGTGAATCTCACCTGCTTTGGTCGCGTTGTAAGCAGAGTTCGCCTTGCTGGCTTCCAGGCCTGACTTGCTCGTGATGTTGATGATGCTGCCACCTGCATTCTGCGCGAGCAACAGGCGCGCGGCCTCCCGAGCACAAAGGAAGTAACCAGTGAGGTTGATGTCGAGAGTGCGCTGCCAAGCTCTGAGAGGAAAATCGACGAGAAGATGCGCGGGCGCGATACCAGCGGCGTTAACGAGGATGTCGAGCCCGCCCGCCGAACCGGCAGCGGCGCGCACGGCGCCGGCAACGGAGTCCTCCTGCGTCACGTCTGCAACCACGGGAAGGAACTGCAGCGTTGGCATCTCTGCGGCCGTTGCCGCCAGGCCATCGGCACTGAGATCGCATCCGACCACGCTGGCGCCAGCGCGAACGAGACCGTGCGCAATCCCCTTGCCGAGCCCGCTCCCGGCGCCAGTCACCAGCGCCACCTGTCCTTCCAGACAGCTGTCCCCCTGACGCGCCTGCATCTTCGCCTGATAGCCTTTCGCTTCCCAGCTTTCTATGAAGCCCGCCTGCTTGGCTGTTAGGAACCGACACCCACCGTACGTTGGCCCTGCCAAGAGAGCTGCGATGGCACTGCGATAAACGTCAGCAACCACACGCAACTGCCTCAGCGTTGGCGCCGCGTAGAAGACGCCTTCGTTCGCCACGATGATGACACGCGGATCAACCTCGTGCTCGTCGCGGTAACGCGTCACCGCCGCGGTCCACTCCGCCGGACGCCGCGCATCGAGGCGCAACGGCAGTTTGCGACAGTACATGATTTGATCTGGGGTGAAGGCACCGCGGCATGCAGCCTTGATCGCGGCCGGGCGGCGGACGAATTCGTTCGCGATGTCTTCTCGATCGCGGCGAACGATGTGATGGCTGACGCCAGCGCGAAGCAGCGCCCCACGGACTAGAGGCGCAACTTCGTCGTTCGCGGTGGCTACCGCGTCGCCAACGGCGACGTCGAGGCCGTGGGCGTTCGAACTCGTTTCCACGGCCGATCGCTGCACGACCGCACCGCGGCGACGACGACGCTTCGGTGGAGCCTCGTCAACGACCGGGGGAAAGTCGAACGGATTGACCCGCGGCTGCCCCAAAGTTTTGGCGGCGATCGCAACCACTCGGCGGTGGAGATCGAGACATCCATCGACGTTCGAGTGCGCGACGAAGAGGCCATGATTCTCAAGCAAGACAACGGCAGGCGGGACGCCATGCTCCTTCTGGTAGCGATCGATCTCCCGCCCGAGCCTCTCACCCAGCACGAAACCAGGGTCGAGATACGGCAAGTAGAGTGGCGGCCGCTCAAGACGTGCGAACAACTCACCGCAGACGCGACGAGCAGCGCGAGAGGAAAGAATCACGTTGAGTTGTGCCGGATGCGTGTGGATGACGACTCGGTCGAGGAGCGCATGCAATGTCGTCTCAACGGATGCTCGGGCGCCAAGTGGACGAATCAGAGACGCCGACAGCAGCCCCGCGACTCGTGACTCGCGCACGTGCGCATCGAGATCGAGCAGCCGCGCATCGCGGGCAAGCTCTCGAACAGGGGCCAGCTCGAGTTCGACCCATCCGTGCGAACGATCGACGTCGGCCAGGCAGGCACCGGACGCCTTGACGAAAAATGAGCGGCCGGAGGCAGTTTTCACCGATGTATTCCCGCCGCCGCCCTGCGCCAGGTCGGGGTCAGCACCCACAGCAGCAGAGATCTGAATCAATTCTCGCAGTGCTGCGGGCAGCGGACGGCTGCGTCGTGACGGTACCTTCGACTTGGTTCGACGCGACGGCGACCTCAACCTTCGTATGCTCCTTCGCTTGTTGACTCGAATTTGGCCATTCGCGCCGAGTCTCCAATGCCATCTGACGCGTCAGAAGCGCCGACGCCATTGATCGAAGCACTCGGAGCGGATCGCAAGCGCCAGGTCAAAGCAACGCTTCGAGCATCTCCCGCTCCGCCTGCGCGGTCCAGCGCCTCGCCTCGACCTGTTTCTTCACTTCTGGGGAAAACTCTACGAACTCACTGAGCTTTTCGATCGGGGTGAGCGGCAAATCCGTGAGCTGCGGATAGAGAATCGTCTTGTTGGTGATCGTGCCGTCAGCGACCGCTTTGACGCCGTCAACGCAAGCCTTCATCCCGACAACCGCACCCGTAGACTCATCGGTGCTCATCTCGTAACGCTCCGTCATGCGGAGCACCTTCTCCATGTCCTCGATACGGGACCCAGAGTTGCCAGTGATCGTGTGCTGATCGTAGTGGATGTCCCCGAGGAAGACTTCACCGGTGCCACGCTTGATTCCGGCGAACAGGTTACAGACTCCGTAGCGCCTGAGATTCTTCAGTGCACCAGTGACGACCTCGGGGATTTGCGCGCAAGCAATCAAGTACGCGACTCCGTCCGGCGCTATGCGGCGCATCGAATCTTCAAAATCGTGTGCCGTCGGATTCAACGTCTCGAATCGACCGCCCGCAGCCGCTAGTCGTGCGCCGAATCTGTCGCGTACAGCGTCTAGCCGCTCCTCACTGACATCCGTAATTAGCACAGTGTGGAGGGCGGGGAGCTTCCCATTCTCCTTCATGCTGACGACGCGATGGATGTGCATCTGCCCCATAGGGCCGCCGCCACCGAGAACCCAGACAATGTCGTCGGCGGGATGAAAATCGGCACGCTCATAGGACGCTTCGATGCAGGACCATGGCTCGACGAGTGACGCCTGCGAGTAACCGACATCGTCCCCTTCGATCTTGATGAGATACTCCTGAACGCGCTCATCAAAGACGCCATACTGCATCATACCGCCCCAGATGCGATAGCCGACGGCGGTCTCATACTCGGTCATGTCCGCTTGGACGATATAGCGATCGCCGACGCTAATCTGCGGATTCGCCTCCGGCCCAACGGCCACGATCGTAATCGAAATCTCATGGCCAGGAACGACTTTGTCGTTGGCTATATCGTAGCCGCTCAATCGCGGATGGTCGCCACCAGCATTGATGATCTTGACGTCTGAGAAGCAGATCCCGTTGGAGTCGGATCGAAACATGACGTCTTTCGGTCCGAGCGTCGGCACGGGTATTTCCGTCAGCGCAAAGTTCTCGAACCCCTTGCCCGACAGCTGCCACACCAGTGTCTTCTCTGGAATGTCGTAGTTGGTCTGATATGCCTGTATTTTCGAGCCCATAGGTGAGTCGGTCCTGTGCGCGTCGGTCAGTGTTGGACAACCGCTGGGCTCGACGACCACTCACGCAGAGGCGCGGTAGGTAGCCGTTTCAAAGCCGGCAGCGCTGGCGGCGAAAACGACCATTCTCTAAGTATCGTGGGCGTCGTCAAGAGAAGATAACGTTGGTCGTGGACGTCTTACATGGTCGGCGACGTTCACGACGAACGATCCGATCTACCGGCCGCAGCCTCGCCGTGGCCAAAGTAATGCACGGTTTCCGGATGTCGATACACCACCAGCCCCTGAAGACCCAACGCCGTCGAGAGCGGAAAGAGGACGAGATTCACACAGTCGAACGCCGCCAGTGCAAGCCCAAGCCGTCGGCTCCAACGTCGACGCAGAACACCCCCGACCGCAACGCAAGCGCGCACTACGGAAAAGAGGAGAAGAAGTGACGCTGCACTCAGCAACACGACACGGTCGCCACTAGCGATTTCTTCGAGAGTCCGCATCTTCCAAAAGATGAACGCGGCCAGGGCGACTCCGATGAGGGAACGACAACTTGACAGTGCAGTGACGATTTTCAGATGACTCGGCATTGGAGGTACAACGTTCGCTGAAGTGGAATCACCGGTTTAGCCGTTGAAAGAAAGCTTCTAGGTGAAAACTAAGTGATTGCAGACGTCACGAGGATTCGACGTCAAGCTGAAGTTGTTCGATCTCCTCGTGGCGCGCCAAGTACTGATCCCGAACTCGATGAAACCTGCCCGGCAAGGCGAACACTTGGCGTCGTGTCGGCACGCGAAAACCTGCCGTCGTTCGCCAACCAGAGAGCACCGTCAGCGTCCAGGCACCGTCGGCGCGCTGGGAAAGCACCCTCGTTACGATCCCCGTCGCACGATTGACGTAGACGACCAAATAGTCCGTGTCGCTTCGCCCCGGCAGCGAGCCTTTGACTTCGAGTTTGTCAAACGCTGCTGACTCAGCGAGATCGAGCTCAACCCCGAGATACTTCACGCCGTACCGTGGCTGCGCGAGTAAAAACGGCAGTGAAAAAAGCCACTTCTCCTCCTCGCGGTAGTCGTCCCAGCGGCTCGCGTCGAACACAACCCGGGCTGGCTCAAGGTCCTTCTTCACAACAGACTGGGCTGCATCGTCAGGGTCGGCGACTGTGTCATCGACCCCACTTTCGACGCTCTCGCGGCGATGAACGACATACTCGACGGATTGCAGGCGGCGCCAGCGATCCCAGCCGCCATGCTGGTCGATGACTCGCTGGACGACGTTGCCGGCGTCGGAGTGGGAGAGCGCTTGGCGCAGGGCTGTGCCTGGCGTGGCTCGATCGATGAGTCCGTTGCTACCTTGAAGTTTCGGATCGACGGCCGCACCCTCGTGGATGCGCGAGAATCCAGCACGGCAACCCGTGAGCAGCTGGACCACCAACACCGACAGTACGACGCCAACGGGCGGCTTCACCGCGATTCGCTCGACGTGGCTTGCATGACGACGTCCTCTCTCTTCGGCCCAGGAGTCCACAGCCGCCATAATAGGCCACAATCCGAGCGGACGATCAAGCGGCAAGCGGTCCTTCGTCTGCGAAGCGCCCAGTCACCGGCGGCCTGAGTTTGACAAGCGCCAGCCGGAGACTTAATCTGTCGCCCGATGAAATCCAGTGCCCCGAAAATCCAGGTGGCGGCCTGCGAGGCCAGTATCAACGAGGCTCACACTCGCATGCCGTTTAGGTACGGAAACGCGTGCTTGACGAAGGCTCCAATCCTCCACGTGTCCGTCCAGATCGAAGGGCCGGGTGGGGAACAGGCGTTAGGAATGGCAGCGGACTGCCTGCCGCCTCTATGGTTCGACAAGGACACGAGCAAGAACTATCGGCGCAACGTCGATGACCAGTTGACGGCCTTTCGTCAGGCGCGAGAGATCTATCTGCTGCTCGGGCGAACAGGTCAGACCGTCTACGAACTCTGGCAAGCGGCGTTTCCGCGTGTCATCGACGAAGCGCACGCGGCTGGGATCAACGCCCTGACGGCCAGTTTCGGTAGTTCCTTTCTGGAACGCGCGGTGATCGATGCGGTTTGCCGACTGCGTGGAGTCTCTTTCTTCGACGCACTGCGCAAGGACGTGCTCGGCCTAAAGACGTCAAAGATCGTCCCGCCGAAGCCGGAGACCAGCTTGTGGTGTCGCCACACGATCGGCCTGGGAGACCCGATCACGGTCGGCGAAATCCCGCCCGACGAACGTCTCAATGACAACCTGCCGCAGGCGCTCGAAGAAGACATCGAGTTCTACGGGCTGAGGTACTTCAAGATCAAGATTTCGGGCGAGCACGATCATGATCTCGAGCGCCTGACGCGTATGGCCGCTTTGTTCAGTCAGAGGTGCTCAAACGGCTACCACGTCACCATCGATGGCAACGAGCAGTATAGGGACCTCGAGCAGCTCGAGAAGCTGCTCGAAGACCTCAAGTCGCGGCCATATGGTCAGGAGTTTTTCGATTCCGTCCTCTTCGTCGAACAACCACTCCACCGCGACATAGCTCTCAAGGAGCGTGCCGCCAAAGGCGTCAAGCGTCTCTCTGAAATGAAGGCGGTGATCATCGATGAGAGCGACGACCGCCTCGACTCCTTTCAGCAGTCCGTCGAGCTTGGCTACCAAGGTGTTTCTCACAAGAACTGCAAAGGTGTTTTCAAATCGCTGCTGAACCGTGACCGCATTCAGAAACTGAACGCGGAGTGCGGTGAAGAGAAGTACTTCCAAAGCGGCGAGGACTTGGCAAACGTGGCGGTGGTTCCCGTGCAGGAGGACTTCGCAGCGCTGGCAGCACTTGGCATCACACACTGCGAGCGCAACGGACATCATTACTACCACGGGCTTGACTACCTACCGTCAAAAGAGGCGGAGAGTGCCTTAGCGATCCACAGCGATCTCTACGAAGAGCGCGAGGGGAGTGTTTTCTTGCGCGTCGTGGACGGCAGCGTCGAGATCGGCAGTGTTGTCGACGCTCTCGGCTTCGGGTACGCGAGTGAGATCGATTTCGCCGGCAGAATCCCTATCGACTCCTGGAGCTTCGACGCCTTCGAGGCCGGCGACCGTCCCTGAGTGAGCGTGTTCACTCCTCACGGAACGGTGTGAGGGCACATCGCAAAGCATCCGATAAGTTATTCTCGGCTGCGAGAACTCAACAGGTTTTAACGCCATGACCGATAAGCGGGGCATGGCTGACCAAGAATACCTCACCCGATCGTCGCTTCGACACTTGATCGGAGCCTCTGCTGTGGCGCTCGTTGCTCTCGGGATCGGCTGCGAGCAGTTCGACGTCCATCGTCTCAACCCCTTCGCTGGTCCGACAGAAGTGATCGGTCGTTCGGTCGAGGGGCGTCCAATCTCCGCCACGGTGATCGGTGACGGCGGTCCCACCTACCTGATTCTGGGCGTCGTCCACGGTAACGAACCACTCGGTCAACCGATCCTCGACTTGTTCACCGACACATTGATCCGAGATCCTGGACTGACGCACCACTGTCGCGTCGTCATCGTTCCGACAGTGAACCCCGACGGACTCGCTCGCAAGACCCGACACAATGCGCGCGGAGTCGATCTGAATCGAAATTTCCCGTCACGTGATTGGAGAGGCGCATCAACGCATGGCCCAAATCCTGCCAGCGAACCAGAAACCCGCGCGATCGTCGCTCTGATCGAGCGTTACCAACCGCATCGCATTCTCACCATCCATTCACCACTGCAGTGCATCAACTACGATGGCCCAGCAGCAGGACTCGCCTATCGGGTCGCCCGCCGCACCCCGTATCGGGTGAAGGAGGACATCGGCTATCCAACCCCGGGATCTCTCGGCAGCTACGCGGGGCTCGACCTGGCCACACCGACGATCACGGTGGAACTCCGCGGTGGTCTCACCATGTCGCGTGCCTGGAGCGAAATCGCCCCTGGATTGCTCGCGTTTCTCGACGCAGATTCGGCCAAGGGCGATGCTCTTGTGCGCGAAGTTGCGCCGCTCTCGGCGGGTCCGGCCAAATAGACGGCCGCAGGCGAGAGAAAGAGGCGAATCGGCGCACGGGACTCCCATTGCCGCGGCAGGTCGGGACCGACCGCGGAGCGTGCCTGCTACTCTAGCCCGCACACGAAAACGAGATCCACGCCTGAGCCGCACGAGAAACCCCTAACAGCCTGTTGAAAAAGTGCTTCGAGCCGAAAACTGGTCTCTTCGCGTCCAGATCGGCTGCGGCAAACGGAGGCAATCTTCGGGATTTTCGAGTATTGACGCGGTCGAGCTGGGCGTGAAGAGGCCAGTTTCTTCGGCCGAATGACTTTTTCAACGGGCTGCTAAGGCCGGCGGATCGTCCCATCGAGCCCCCGCAGCTGTCCCCACTGTAGGTCAAACGGCGGGTTGTCGCGGATGGGATACTTGGCTGCGGCGTTCTCGTCAAAGTCGACACCGATCCCCGGCGTCCGCGGCAGATCGACCGCGCCGCTGCGCATCGACGGTGCACCCGGGAAGACTTCCCGCGTGGCGTCGTTGAAGCTGATGAACTCCTGAATGCCGAAGTTCCAAGTCGCCATATCGACGTGAACGTTCGCTGCGTGCCCGATCGGCGTCAAGTCGCCAGGTCCATGCCACGCCGTGCGAACACGGAAGAAATCGCACAGCGCCGCGAGCTTTCTCGCCATCGTCACACCACCGATCTGCGACAGGTGGCAACGAATGAAATCGATGTATCGTTTCGAGATCAGCTCGACCCATTCGTTCGGATTGTTGAAGAGTTCCCCCATGGCGATCGGCGTCGAGGTTTGTTGGCGCAAAAGTGGGAAGTATCCAACGTCCTCAGGGGCGAACGGGTCCTCAAGGAAAAACAGGCGATACGGTTCCAGCTCCTTGACGACACCAATCGCTTCGATCGGGTGCATGCGTTCGTGAACGTCGTGAAGAAGCTCGATCTCGTCGCCCAAAAGCTCCCGCAGTCGGGCGAAAAACTTCGGCAGCAGCAGGCGATAGGGGCGCGGCTCGAACGTTTGTCCCGAAAAGTGTCCGGCAACCCGTTTGACCTCACCTCTGGCGCCGTAGTTGGTGTTTCCTGGGGTCGGAAACTGGACGCGGACATAGCGAACCCCTTGCTCCATGAACGCGCGCACACCATCGGCAGCCTGCTCTGGGGTCGCCGCGTGAACGTGGCGGTATACTGGCACCGCGGTGCGACAACGCCCGCCGAGAAGATCGTAAAGAGGAAGGCCGCAGCGCTTTCCCTTGATGTCCCAAAGCGCCATGTCGACCCCGCTCAGGGCGTTCATCAACACTGGGCCGTTGCGCCAGTACGAACTCTGAAACATGGCCTGCCAAAGATCTTCGATGTTGGCAGGGTCAAGGTCGCGCAAGAAAGGATCCAGGTAATCGTTGACGGCGGTGACGACGGTCCGCGCCCTCTGCGTAAACGTGCCGCAGCCGAGACCGTAGAGCCCCGGTTCACTGGTCTCAACACGGACGACGATCAACCGGCTACCAGCTGGCTGTGTCAGGAAGGCGCGCACTTTCGTTATGCGCAGCCCCGAATTCTGCTGCTCACCATTATCTTCTGCAACCGCTGCAGCACCGGCGAAGGTGCGACGCGAGGGAGACCAACTTGCTGCAAGCGCTGCCAGAGCCGCGCCACTCGTTAGCTGCTGAAGAAAGCTTCGTCGTCCGTGCTCCATGGATCCTCCTCGGTGTGACTCACTTGTTCCTATGGTTCGTGCGGCGACCCGCGTGACGATTCAGTCACATCGGGACGGCGTCGCCCGTTCCCCTACCGCCATACATCACGAGCTGACGCGGCGCAGAAAAGATGGATTGGAAACCTCGAGGCTCTCCATGACCGTTTCCTTTAGGTGCCTCCAGATCTCGCTGCCAGGAGCGCAATCAAGATTTCCGGCGCGTATCTCCCCGGCCAGCCACGCAGAGAGCTCCGAAAGCGTTGCGTCGGTGCTTGCACCGAACCGCGACGCCAAGGATTGCAGCCTAGCAGCTTCGCCCTCACAGATCGGCTGCGAGCGTTCCGCCTCACGCGCAGCGATAGCCAAGACGTTGGCTGCCACGAGTGTCCGAAACTTGAAACGTGGCTCAACTTCCTGCGGCAGCACCTCATTTTGCAAGAAGTGGCGCACGCTCAGGAGCAACTCGGGAAGTGACGGCGGATCATGCATGAGACGAAGACTCACCTATGGCGACAGACAACTACAAGAGCTCGAGCGGATGGCGACGTTCCGTTAGGGGCATGGGGACCGGTGCGCGTCTGCGATGAGAATCGTAGACGGCGAGAATCATCTCGAGTGCGGCGCGGCCTTCGTCGAGTCCGCCCTTCGTGCGAGCACCCGATTCGATCGCATGCAAAAGGTCTGTCACCGCAAAAACGTTGCCGCAATGCAGACGAAGGTCGTCGCGCGTCTCCGGTTTCCCGACTCCTTGACTCGTCACCCGCACCCAGTCCGTCTTGCTTCGGGCAGGATTCCACGACGGGTCCGCGCAGAAATATACCTCGGCGCTCGTGCGAATGGCGAGCATGCCCAACGAACCAAGAATGTGGAGCGCGAATCGACTCGACGCACCGTGCTGCGCTTTGTGCGTCGAAAACGTACCGATCGCTGGACTGTCGAAGCCGTACATGGCGTGAATTTCGTCGCCCGCGAGCGGTCCGATGCCTTCGTTGCCGTCGCGCACCTCCCGCGCCGTGACCGGCTTGCCTCTTTCCTTGACCGTCGCGAAACACCATTTCGGCCGGCCGCTGAATAGGCACATCAGGTCCATAATGTGTGTGCCGAGCACCATAAGATCTTCGCCACCGCCGCGTCGATCCTCCTTGCCACGCCCACGTAGCTCGAGGATATCTCCAAGCTTGCCTTCTCGGATCAGGTTCTCGACTTGGGCGATGACCGGATTGTAGCGCGTCTGATGCGCGATCAGCGTTTTCACCCCGGCGCGGTCGCAGGCGTCGATCATCTCGTCCGCCTCGGCGAGCGTCCGACTCATCGGCTTTTCCAAGAAAATATGACAACCCGCCGCAGCGACCGCGAGCACCATGTCGCGATGGCAGTCGATCCAGCGCGGCGCCACGGCGACGATGTCGAGCTTCTCCTTCGCCAGCATCTGCCGGTAGTCAGCGTATGCGTGGTGTGCTCCCGTGCGCTTCGCAGCCTTGGCGCGACCGTCCGCGTCCTCGTCAGCCACCGCGATGACTTCTGTGCTGGGGATTGCCTCCCATACGGTGTCCAAACCGTGGCCGTAGTTGCCGCGGCCGGTCCGCCCGATGATTCCGACTCGGTACTTCTCCGCCATGTCCGTTACCTGTGTTCGTTGCCAGTCTATCCCAACGCCTGCAGAAAAATGGCGAGTAAGAACGGTGAAGAGTGCGTCGGTAGCGGCGTTTGAACCGTGGCGGCACGCGGAGCGTACTTCACTGTACGTGAGCATTGCCGACGCGGTTCGAACGTCGCTAATGGCGTGCTATTCACCGAGCCGAAGGCGTTTCTTGCCGTCATTTTTTTGCAGGCGTTGGGGTCTATGTCGGGAGATAAATTCTCCCGGAGCGCTGGACTCAGACTATCCGATGTCGTCGCTCACGCCCGCAAAAACCGTCCGCCGAAGCCCTCCGGCAAACCATTTTTACAGTGCAGCGGTTTACGCACCAGCGCGCGACTGATATTTGTAGAGGAGTGCTCAGACGGTCGAATGACCCATCAACTGTTGCTCTGTCAACCGGTGTCTCGAGCGCGACGACACTGAGACAAGCCCCTTCTTGATCGAGAGGATGACATGAGGCGACGAGACTTTCTCAAGCGGTCCGCGGCAGCGGCTGGTGCTATCGCTTTTCCAGCGCTTGTTCCATCGGGCAGCGTGCTCGGTGCGAACGAAAAGGTTCGCCTCGGGTTCATCGGTGTCGGCGGCCGTGCGAACAGCCTTCTGCGCGGTTTCTCAGAGATGCCCGACGTCGATGCGGCGGTCATCTCTGACATCGACTCCAATCGTCTGCGCAAGGCGGTCGATCAAGTCGCGGAACGCCAACAAGGTAAGAAACCCACAGCGCTTGGAGACTTTCGCCGCATCATCGACGACCGGACGATCGATGCGGTCGTGAACGGCACGCCCGACCACTGGCATGCAATCCCTGTGATCATGGCATGTCAGGCAGGCAAGGATGCCTACGTTGAAAAGCCTTGTTCGCACAACATTCACGAAGGCGACGTGATGGTGAAAGCGGCGAGACGCTACGGGCGGGTGGTGCAGGTCGGAATCCAATCGCGCTCGAGCCCACATCACGCGGAGGCGTACGACTACATCCGTAGCGGAAAGCTCGGCAAAGTTTGTTTCGTCAAGGCGTGGGAGAGCACGCATCAGCGCAATCTCGGCCGTCCAGCTGACGAGCCAGTTCCGCAAGGAGTCGACTACGACACGTGGCTTGGCCCCGCAGCGCCACGTCCCTTTAACCCTCTGCGTTTCCACGGCAATTGGCGCTGGTTCTTCGACTTTGGCACCGGAGACCTAGGGAACGACGGTGTCCATCGCCTCGACTATGCAATCAGAGGACTCAATGCCGCGCGCGAAGCGCAGGGCGAAGAACCGGTCACCTATCCCAGCGCGGCTGCGGCAAGCGGCGGCAAGCATTTCTTCGACGACGCGCAGGAATGGCCCGACAACTTGTACGTCACCTACGACTACCCGGGCGCGACGATGGTTTACGAGATGCGGATTTGGGTGAATTATCCGCTCGAGGGCTTTGGCGAAGGCGCTGCCGTCTATGGTGAGAACGGCTATGTGGTGATCGCCAACGGCACCTGGCGCGCGTTCGGTCCGGGCGGCGAGCCGACGGTCGTCGGCAGCTCGTCGACCAACAAGATTCAAGACCCGGCGCACAAACGTAACTTCTTGGATTGTGTCCGCTCACGCGAGCGCCCCGTATGCGACATCGAAATCGGCAACCAAGCCACCGTCGCCTGTCACCTGGGGAATATCGCCTGGCGTTTGAACCAGAAGGTACACTTCGACCTGGAGATGCATCAGTTCGGCACGGACGAGGCCGCGAACAGATACCTAACTCGCGACTATCGAGCAAAGTGGTCTCTGCCGAACGTCAGCTGAAGCCCCCGTCTGTTGCACCCTTCTGAACGGTCGTGGGCATCGAGACGCCCGCGGCTCGGACGGGCGGCGATTATCGAACAGCCCGGCCCCGTTGGAGGGGCCGCAGCGGTGGCGTGCCGCAACAGTTTAGAAAAAGAGCGTTTTGGCGGGCAGACCTCCAACTTTTCGGCGCTCCCTCCTTATGAAGCGACTCCGGCACTGTCGCCGCACAGTCGCAGCAACCTCCACGGTTGGGTTTCATTCGGAAGGAGGACCGTTGATATGCACGCCACCGTGCCCGAACCGCTCGCTCGTCGAGATCAACCCTATGCGCCGCGACCCGCCGGCCGCCTGGCCCGCACTTTCGCGATCGTCTCCGCTATGCTCTGCAGCGCGCCATTGACAGCGCAGCCTTACGTGCGAGGAGACATTACCGGCGACGAAATCGTCAACATCACCGACCTCAACAATCTACTTGATTACTACTTCGGCGGCTTCGGCCCGTTCACTGCCGACAACATCGATGCCTTCGATGTCACCGCGGACGGCGCCCGCTCAGTGAGCGACTATTTCCTTCTCTCCCGTCATCTCTTTCTCACCGGCGAACCCATTCCCGCCCCGTTTCCAACTCCCGGCGAACCACCGACACCGGCACCGCCAGCCGAGAGCCGATTCGTGCGCTTTCAAATCGAGGACGCCGCCGGCGCCCCGGGAGCGACGCTCACGGTTCCAGTGTTCATGACGTATCTGCAGCGCGAGGCTGTTCCACCTAAGATCTCAAGCTATACCGTCGGATTCCGGTTCGATCCAAGTTACCTGACGTTACAAAGCATTAGCCTACCTAGCAGTGTTGCTGCGCTCAGTCCACAAATCGCCGCGCCGCTCGTCGGAGCCGACGAAGGACGCGTAGCCGTCCTTTTCGACGCCATCGATCTGGACGTCGGATTCGACCCTGGTGACAACATCGCGATTGCGATTTTGACATTCATGGTGAACACACCACCGGCCGGTGCGCCACTCGAGACGGGAATCAAGATCGTCGACGATGCCTTCTCGAGTTTTAGCGGCGCCGATCGAAGTCTCTTTACCGAAGCGGTGATGAACGCGCGGATGGTGCGACCAGTCAAGATTCACTCGAAGGTAACGATCGACCCGGGCACGTCGTTCATCCGCGGCGACACCGACGGCGACGGCGCCATCGTGCCAGCGACCGATACCGTTCACCTGCTCAGTTTCCTCAACGGCTCCGCCGCACTCGGAAGTCGCATCGGGGCAGACGCCAACGACGATGGGCTGCTGACGTACGCGGACGCGTTGACCATCACTGGGGCATACTTCCTCGGCTACCCGTTCCCGCCCGCACCGCACCCAACAGCAGGCTTCGCACCGATGAAGACTTTGCCCGCACGCTCCGGTTTCGACAGCTTGACCATCGACGATGGTGAATTCGAAGACGGTGTCACGGGCACAGTGACGGTGAAGATGACCAACTCCACAGCCGCAGACGGCGTCACCGTGCATCTCGCGTACGATCCTAGTCGTCTATCGATCGTCAACGTCGCGCCAGCCCCAGGCTTGCCACCACTGCGATCGGGTTCACCGACCATCTTCGTGGACGCTGCGCGCGAGCGTATCTTCTTCTCGGCGGACTTCGTTTCATCACTACCACCGAGCACCAACGTCCCCGTCCTCCAGATCGACGCAGACCCACTCACCTTCGACGAAGAGTACACCCACTTCTGCTTCTGGGACGCGATGGACCCGCCGTTCACGCACAACGAAATCATGCGACTGCAGTCAACCGGCGGCAGCATCCGGCCGACACTACAGTCAGGGAAATTTGCCGTCAACAAGCGCTTCAGTCGTGCCGATTGCAACCAGGATGGTAGCGACGACATCTCCGACGCCGTCCGCATGCTCCAGTGCGGGTTCTTCGGTCGCATCTGCACGTGCCTCGATGCTTGCGACGCAAACGACGACGGCGCCCTCGACATTTCAGACCCGCTGTGGCTGCTCAACTTCCTGTTCCTCGGACTCCCACCACCGCCCGCGCCGTTCCGTTTCTGCGCCCTCGACCCAACGCCAGATCTGATTCCCTTCTGTAGCGACTCTTCCTGCCCGTGACCGGTCTCTCCGCACCACGGACACTTTGTCTTCGCCGCGATCTTCTACAAGCAAGGTGGCGTGAATTCCCTCGACCGACGTTCGGCGCGTTCAACAGAACAAGTCGGGCGTCGGTCGAGAGAAGTCGACCTCTCTTCGGTCCTGGGGCAGATTTCAGGCGAAATCGTTCTCAAACGCTTCGATGAGCAGCATCGCTTCAAGCTGCATCTCGACCGAACGGCGGCCCAGGCTGGCGAGTTCCACGCTCCGCTCCCGGCCGCTCAGATGCCGATGCGCCTGGGTCAAACACCCGACGGCCCAGCGCAGATTTCCGAGGATCTCCCAGTAGCGCAGACACCGGCGATCCACGCTCCGGCCGCTCGCCGCCTCGTAGGCTCGCAGAAAATCTTCGCCGTGCGAAATCCCCGCGAAACGCAGCTCATCGCGGCCAAATCGCCAATCGCGTACAAAAGGCCACGACAGATCTTCATGCGGATCGCTGACACACGCGAACTCCCAATCGATGACGGCCTTCAACCCGTCGGCGGCGACAATCATGTTTCCGAGTCGGAAGTCGCCGTGGGTGAGCACCAGCTCCGCGCTCGTCGGGGCGTTCTTCTCCAGCCAAGAGCAGATGGCCTCGATCGAGGGCGACACCGAACCGATGCGGTCGAGCTCCTCCCGTGTGCGACGCAAAACCCACGTGGCGGCGGCGTGACCCCGCTGGTCGCCCGCGTCGTCGGGTCGAGACAAAAACTCGAACGCCTCGAACTCCATACCGTGGATGCGCGCGATCGCCTCACCCATTTGCGCCGGTAGGACGTCTCGAGCTGCTGCAAGGTCGCTGCGGCGCACGATCTTAGCACCGATCGTTTCGCCTTCGACTCGCTGCATAACGAAGAAATCACGACCGAGAATGGCCTCGTCGCTCGATTCCCAGTAGGGCTCGGGCACGGGGACACGCGCGGCTCGAGCGGCGCGCAGGATCTCGAACTCCTGTCGCCGCGAAAGCGCCCATGCGTAGATCTCTCCGCCGAGGTCGAGGCGCAACACGGCGGCGTAGCTGCCGACGTGTGGACCGCCCTCGACTTTGATGTCGAACGCGAATGCAGCTCGCGACGCGCCGCCAGCAAGCGGCGCGAGAGCGGTGAGCTCGATGGCGCTCACGAGCTCTGTCTCGAGGTAGTCGCGGAGACGTTCTCGGAAAATCTCGGCCCGCTTTTCGACGCTATGTTCTTCCGGTCCGTCCGCTGCCACTTGTCTTCGCCTTCTCTGCCGTCTCGATGGCCGCGCAGGGCCTCGGGGGAGTCGGTCTGCAGTAGACTCGAGAAACCAGCAGCGTCGTAGTAGAAACTCATGAGAATTGCCGGTTAGGCTCTGAGCATGAAACTGCCCATGAACGAACTCTTGGCCGGCCGGCGTCGCGTGTATCTCGTGCGTCACGCTGAGGTCAGCTATTTCTCCGACGACGGCACGCCGCAGCGTCCCGACGAGGTGCCCCTCAATGCCGACGGCCGCGATCAAGCGAAGCATCTTCACGACACATTTGATGGCGTGCCTCTCGATCGTGTCGTGACGAGCGACTTGGGACGAACCGTCGAGACCGCGTCGATCCTTCTCGGCGCGCGTGATCTGCACATCGAACGGCGTGCCGGGCTCAACGAAATCCGGGCCGGGAAGCTCGTAGACTGGATCGGCGAGATCGGCCCATCGCCCACGGAACTGGCAAAGTTCTTCACCGGGACGTTTCGCCGTCGCGTCCGTCCTGAGGACCGGTTTCTCGCCGGCGAGTCATATCAGGAGTTTCAGGACCGAGTCCTACCGACATTCGACGCGTTGCTCGCGGATGACGGTTGGCGCCACTTACTCGTCGTTGCGCACGGCGGTGCCAACAGAGTGATCCTATCTCACACCCTTTCGAGCTCGCTCGACTCCCTCGGGCAGTTGGAACAAGATGCGGGCTGCATCAACATCATCGATGTCGACGAAGACGGTGGCTTTCTCGTCCGCCTGATGAATTTCACACCGTACGAGCCGCTCAAGAACAACCTTCGTCTCACAACGATGGAGAGCCTTTTTCACAACAACCTCGGCGCGTTCCTAAGCCTCGCGGACTCTGAGCTACGAGGCGCCCATGAGCCGCCAGAAAGTTAGACGGAACGACCATGGATGGGGTGAAAACCGACCGCAGCAGCGACGATCTCGCGTCGCGCGTCCGGGAATTCGTCAATCACTTCGTGCTGCCGCTCGAGGCGCTGAGCAGTGACGCCGCCGCGGCCCAGATTGCGACCGTCCAGTCGCGCGCCAAGGATAGCGGCCTCTGGGCGCCGCAGTTGCCATGCGAGGTAGGAGGGCTCGGACTGAACCTGAGCCAAGCGTTCCCAATGCTCGAGGCAGCCGGACGAAGCCTCCTCGGCCCGTTGTGTCTCGGCTGCGCCGCACCCGACGAGGGAAACGCTCACGTTTTGCACTTGGCCGCGTCGCCGGAGCAGAAAGCACGCTACTTGGAGCCACTAGCGCAGGGCAGAATCCGCTCGACGTTCTGCATGACGGAACCCGCTCCGGGAGCCGGATCAGATCCGCGCATGATGCGATCACGGGCTGTGCGCCGAGGAGATCAGTGGGTGCTCGACGGTCACAAGTGGTTCTCCACAGGCGCGGTAGGCGCGGCCTTCGCGATCGTCGCGTGCGTCAGCGACCCGAATGCGCCACCACGCGACGCCATGACGTTGTTTCTTGTCGACGCGGAGGCGGACGGCTTTGAGGTCGTACGCGAGGTTCCCACGCTCGGACACGCAACGCCAGGCGGTCACTGCGAAGTGAAGCTGACCGCCTGTGCGGTTGACGACAACGCCGTTCTCGGCGACGTCGGTCAAGGCTACGCGCTCATGCAGCGGCGCCTTGGTCCTGCACGCATGACCCACTGCATGCGTTGGCTCGGCGCCGCCACCCGGGCTCTGGAGATCGCGACGCAGCGGGCCATCGAGCGGGAAGCCTTCGGTAAAACCCTCGCAGAGCATCAGGGTGTCGGCTGGATGCTCTCCGACAGTCAGACTGAGCTGCATGCGTCACGGCTCATGATCGCCGATGCCGCGGCGAAGCTCGATGCTGGCAGCGAGGCCCGACTCGAGACGTCGATGTGCAAAGTGTTCGTCGCTGAAGCGGTGCATCGGACGATCGATCGGGCGATTCAAATCTGTGGCTCGCTGGGAATCAGCACCGAGCTACCTCTCGCCCAGATGGCGACCGAGTCACGCGCGTTCCGCATCTACGACGGTCCGTCGGAAGTCCACCGGATGGTCATTGCACGCGCCATAGCCAAGGAAGCGAAGGGAACGAAACCGTGAAAGTGATCATCACGGGTGCCAGCAAGGGAATCGGTCGTGGCATCGCGGCGGCGCTGGCTGCGAAGGGTCACGACCTCGGCCTCATAGCTCGCTCCAGCGAGCTTTTAGACGAGCTCAGCGCTGCGTGCGGTGTGCACCGACTCGGCCGCTGCGCGGCGGCGCCGTGCGATCTGCGCAGCTGGCAAGAGACACACGCCGCTGTAGAACATATCGTCGCCGAGTTGCAGGGGGTCGACGCATTGATCAACAACGCCGGCTTGGTGATCCGCAAAGACGCGTCGACACTTTCCTTAGATGAATGGCACGCGATGGTGGAGACCAACGTCAACGGTCTCTTCTATGCAACCCGCAGCGTGCTTCCGCACCTGAAGCGACAGAGAAGTGGCGTTGTCATCAACGTCTCATCGATTTCAGGCCGTGTGCCACTTCCCGGAGGCAGCGGCTATGCGGCGACCAAGTACGCGGTCACCGGGTTTTCCGAATCACTCTTCCACGAAGTCCGCGACGACGGAATCCGCGTTGCGACCATTTTCCCTGGCTCGGTCGACAGCGAATCTCACCGGCACAATGCCGACACCGACCATTCGTGGAAAGTGAAACCAGAAGAAGTCGGTGAGGTCTGCCATGCGATCCTGACCACACCAGCAGCGACGTGCATCAGCCAAGTCGAAATCCGCCCGCTGCGCCGACCGCCGGGGTGAGACTCGACTGGGACGTCTCCACACACTCACGCAGAGCGCGAAGCGCCGAGCGCAGCGGGGGCACTCTTGAGAGGTTCGAGCACGGCGGAGAGGCAGAAGCAAAATACTGCCACGCACACGCTGACGCTCACGCCCACGCAAACCCCCACGCACACGCAATCGCAATAGCCCACACAAACAGACGGCAACAAAACGCGCGCCCGCCACTTCAAGAACGCCCCTCACTCACACGCGCTCGGTCTCCTGCGCCTGCCGACGCCGCGCGAGCGCCGCCTCGACGATCAGTGCCGCGAAGAGCACGCCGAACTCAATAGGCACGACCACGAAGTCGAAAAACTCAGGTCCGTACTCGAATCCAGCCAGGCCTTCCTCGTAGTGGTATGCGAACCAGAACCGAAGGTAGTAGAGCGGCAGTACACACGCGAGCAGCGTCCAGCTGCGTAGGTGCGTCCAGGCGATGAAGGGGAGACACCAGATGAAGTACCAAGGAAATCCAACCGGCCCGACGAGAACGAGAGTGACGAGCAGAAGAAAAACACGCCGAACGACCTCTCGCGACGTCGCGGTACGTAGGCGGTGAAGTGTCGACACGAGGACGGCCCCGGTGACTGCGACCGCCGTCGCCAAAGAGAAGAGGTGCGACAGCGTCGCGGTGTGCGAGAACGAGCCCACCGAGATCGTTACGCTCTTCTCGGTTTCGAAAAGACTCGACCAGAACGCGGAGATTCCGGTGAAAACCGCGTCGTTGTTTTCCCAATTGAGGGAGAACGCCACAAGTGTACCGCGGTACGCCTCGATCCCTGATCCGATGCCGAAGTGTACGGCGGCGAGGACCATCATGGTGCCGGCGGCGCAGATCACTCCACTTCGCCACCCGAGCCGCCATAGAAAAATCGGCAGCAAAACCAGGGCGTAGAATTTGGCGCCGATCGCTGCTCCGAGCATGAGGCCGGCTAGTAAACTACGTCCGCTGACGAGTGAGCGCACCGCCGCGACGAGGAGAAGCGTTGGTATCGCGTCCATGTGACCCGAGTTGGCGATCTCCTTCAGCACGATCGGGCACCAGGCGTAGAAGAGGACGAGGCCGGGTGCCAGACCGCAGTGTCGCAAGAGGCCAATCAAAACGATGATGACACCGCAGTCGATCGCGGTGAGGAGCGCCTTCATTGCGACCAAATGCGCATGGACACCCCAATTTGCTGGAACAAGCGCCGCATGAAGCGCAAAGACGCCTTGGGTCACCGGCGGGTAGACGGTGAGATACTCCGGGTGATTGATCTTGGAGAAAATAGGCGCTAAAGCTGCACGCCGAGAGGCATGTGCCAGTCTCACCAAGTCCGGGCCGAAGCCCAGGCGCTCGCCAGCAGCCTCTTCGTCCGCGCTGGGAGAGCCGAGCGTAAACTCTGCAAGCCCGAGTTCTAGCGCAGCGGCAGCCACGTCTGCTGGTGCGTGGGCGTACGGCGACACTCCCAGACTCGCGACTTGGCCATCCCAAATGTAGCGGTAGATGTCATCCTCTTGAATGGGGCTGCCCACCAGCAAGATCACTCGACACGCGACTCCGATGACAACGACCCATCGAAGCGCCGGAGCCGACGACCGAGATCGAGCTGCAGCCAAGGAATAGAGCGCACCACCAAAAACGAGCAGCAAAACAACCTCGACAATCGGGCGCTCTGTATGATTCTCACCGTGGACAAACGTGAACGAACAAATCGTCAGCACAAGACACAGCGCCAGAAGCGAGATCGCTGTTGCCCACCAAAAACCGCGCACGGAGTCTCTCTCCTCCGTGCCCATCTCATCGCGGTCCGTCACCACTGGCCTATCGTCGTTGTCGCCCATTGCTTCTCCGCGTGTCGTCGATCACTTCTCCAGAACGCCGACCACTATCGAATCGTTCCAGGCGACCTTGTCAACCGGCGGCCACCTCCGTTAGACTCGAATTTGAACCTCCGCAGCGAAGTGTCCGCGAGAACAGTTCGCCCGGCGGAGCGAAAGCCGTGTTGGGGTCCAAGCTCGACCGCCGCGCGCCGCTCGTCATCGGACCACTCAGGAGAACTTCTATGAGATCGAATCAAGTGAAAGCGGCGCTCGCGCGTGGCGAATCGCAGGTCGGGACATGGCTCAGCACGTGCAGCCCCATCGTGGCGCGGTTCATGGCGCGGAGCGGTTTTCCGTGGCTAACTGTCGATATCGAACACAGCCCAGTCAACTGGGAAACTGCAGCACTCATGTTTGCACAAATCGCCGATGCCGGCTGTACCCCGCTGGCGCGAGTACCGTGCAATTCACACGACCACATCAAGCGTGTTCTCGACAACGGCGCGCAGGGAATCGTCGTCCCGATGGTGAACAGCCGCGAAGAAGCCGAACACGCAGTTGCGGCGACACGCTACCATCCACACGGCAATCGCAGTGTTGGCGGCAGCCTGCACTGCCTCAACTACGGCGCGGCACCTGCCGATTACTACGCCCGCGCCAGCGAGGAAATCTTTGTCGCGGTCCAGACAGAGCATGTCAAGGCCGTCGAAAACGCTGACGAGATTTGCTCAACGCCGGGGGTCGATGCGATTTTCATCGGCCCCAACGATCTGCTTCAGTCGATGGGAAGAACGCCGGCGATGGAAAGCGACTCCCAGGAGTTCTGCGATGCTCTCGAGACTCTGCGCACGGCGGCGGAGCGTCACGGCGTTGCGCCGGGACTCCATACCGGCAGCGTCGAGGCCGTTCAGCGCCGGGTTGCGGAAGGCTGGCGTTTTATCGCCCTCGGAAGCGATCTCTTCTTCCTGAATCGAGGTGCCAAGGCTGCAGTCAACGAACTTGGGCTCGCCGCCGATTCGGAGACGGCCCGCTACTGATCGGCCTCGACTCAGCTACCAACCGCCGATAGCGATCCATAGCGATGCGACCGCCGAATGCGGCGACAGCGCCGCAATTGGTTCCGATAATCCAATTCGGTCGACGCCATGCTCGCCGGCAGGAAGACTTGGGAAAGGCGTGAACGCTCCGCCGTGGCAGTGGCCACGGTTGGCGGCGGCGCGCGATCTGAGTCACCCGATCAGGAGGTACCGAGAGTGGATACGAAGATCACGAACGTCGTCGCAGAGCTGAAGGCGGAAGAACAGCGCGCCCGAGAACGGCTGGCTGAACTCAAGAAGGAGGAACAGCAGCTGCAGAAGGAGATTCGCCGCATCCAAGCCGGCATCTCTGGCCTCGAGGGCAAGAGCCGCACGTCCAAGCGCTCGCCAGCGAAGAAGACGAG
The DNA here is from genome assembly GCA_965223265.1 of Planctomycetota bacterium. Lineage (GTDB taxonomy): Bacteria > Planctomycetota > UBA8108 > UBA8108 > SXIK01. The sequence goes on along the minus strand of OZ244999.1, from coordinate 8,740,414 downwards.
CAAGCAGCAGCAAATGACCTCACGCGGTCTCGAGGATGCGATCGAGGCAATTCTTCGGGTCGATGGTGCAGTGTCCGAGGACGACCTGTTCTCGAAGGTCAAAGCTCAAGTCGAGGCGAAACGCAAGTCGACTGCCGGACTGCGTCAAGCGATTGAAACGACGCTCACGCACAGTCGAAAGTTCAGCCTGTCGCCAACCGGTTGGCGCCTACAGCAGATCACGCTTCCGGCTCGCGAGCTCGAGTCGGATCACGCGTAGGCAATCTACGCGAAGTGTCGGACTAGTGCGTTTGCACACTCATATGGCGCGAGCGCACTGGTCCGAAACGCAGCCCAATGTCCCAACCGCCCAACGCGGCGCTGGACGGATCCGCGTTCCCGACAGAGAACTCGGCCCCGCACCTGGAATCACGACGGCAGTGCTACGCGTAGATCGCCAATCGGAACGTCCTGACGCTCACGCTCGACGAAACGACTGACATGCGAGTACCCAGCCGCCACCAACTGGTCGAACGCTGCGCCGAAGTCTGCGCCGACGCGGCGCGGGTGGTGCGCGTCTGAACCGACGACGACCGGGATACCGCGCTCTCGCATCTCACGGAGCAATTCTGGCCCTGGGTTCATCTCTGGCAGGCGCTTGTTGAGTCCCGACGTGTTGAGTTCCATCGCGATTCCGGTCGCCGCAATGCGATCAAGAAAAGGTCTGATGCGATGCAAGAGGTCGGTAGCATTCCATGTCGCAGGCCGTTCATTCTTTACGAGGTCGGGATGCGCCAGGCAATCGAACAGCCCTGACTCTGCCGCCAACGCCAGGTGCTCGAAATAGGTGAGGCGGAAGGCGTCGTCGTCGCCCGTGTAATAGCGCTCACGATACTGCGGCAGGTGTGGATGCACAGACCCGAGGACGTAGTGAAACGATGCGCGGCCATGCAACTCTTCAAGCCATCTCTCGGCGCCAGGAAAGTAGTCGCTCTCGAGGCCGAGGAGCACGTCGAGCCGTCCTTCCCACTCAGCTCGCGCCGCGGCAACCATCTCAAGGTACGTGTCGAGCTCCTCGAGCTGCATTCGCACCTGGGGGGACCAACCGTCGTTCGTCGGGTTGTGGCAGGTGAAGATGATTCCGGTAAACCCCTGCTCCGACGCAACGGCGGCATACTCGCTCGGCTCGCCGACTGCATGCCGGCACAGCGGTGTGTGCATGTGAGAATCGTAAATCCCGACTTCGGATGGCGTCGTCACAGGTCTCGGCAGGTCCTAACTTAGCAGCAGCCCGCTGGCCGCTCTGCAATCGAGTAGCTGACGGCGAAAAAGATCCAAGCCCTCGGCGGATGCTTCAGAAAGCTCGCCCCGTCGTCCTCTTCGGCCACTCACCGGTGGCGACTGAAGCGCCAAGCAATGTTTCTGCGCGAGCCGGCGGGCTCTCTCGGAAACCGCAGTTTAACCGCAACGCGCGCAAAAGAGGTCGGCAAAAAACGACTCCCCCCTGCTCGAGACATGGGCAGAATCCGCTCGAGGGTGGCTGTGCTCACTCGGCGAACGAGAACAGCGGAATCGACCACTCCTCGGGCGGCAGCTGCTGAGCCCACTCGAACGCACCGCGGGCGACCAAGCGAGACGCGTTCTTTGCCGACCGCACGCGTGCGCACTCAAAGCCGTCCGCACGAAGCTCGTCCTGGACGCGGGCTGCGAGACCAGGAATGTGTGCACCGCCCCCGACCAGGAGAATGTGGCGCTGAAACGACTCGATGTCGTCGGACGGACAACGCGCAAGAATCTCGCGAGTCGCCTTGAGAACCGGACCGACTATGCGCGCACACGCCTCCTCGACCGCCCTGGTGACGTCGATCAACTTGGCTCGGCCTCGGAAGCGTAGCCGCAATCTACACCGCCGGCGCGCCGGGTGCACGAACGCAAGCTTCCGTTTCAGGCGCTCGAGCGTGACGTCCGTCAACACAAGCTCAGGATAGCGCAGCAACAATGCCTTTCCGACGGCATCGACGAGCCGATCGCAGCCGAAATCGACATGAACTCGATGCTCCGCGTCGGGAGCGATTCCCTGCATCAAGACCCCGCGAATCGAAGCGTGGCCGACGTCCACCAGAATGCTGTGTTGCCGCACCTCCTGTGACGCCACCGAGAGCGCGGTAAGGAACATGTCGTCGACGAAAACAACACGCTCGAAGAGCTCGTTCGCTAGCATTCGGCGCGCCATCGCCTCCGGACCGTCCAAATCGCTCGGACACCCAACAACGCCCCACGCGCTCGGCTCTTTCCGCTTCTGCATCAGATCGCGGAGGTGCATGGCGAAGTCTTTGAGCACGCGGCCACGCTCCGCGGCGGGGACCGTCAGTGGATTCTGCAGGTCGAGATGGTCTCGCCGATCCACAGCAGCATTGCCGATACAGGAGAATTGAATCGGCTCGGCTTCAGGCCGGGAGTAGCTGATGAGCGTCGGCACATGAAGATAATGCGGCTGCGGCGCCGTCGAGGCGAACGGCAAGGCCAGCTTGGTTTCGCAGCTGCCGAAATCGACGCCAACGCGCGGGGCTCCCCCGTCAGAAGATGCCACTAGTGCTTCATGCCGCATTGCCGCAACACTTCCCCTACTTCTTAAAACCCAACGGGCGGCACTCCGGCCCAAATCGGCCCTCGTCGATGAGGTAGGCCATTTCCCGATCGTAGTCGATCTCAAACACGCCAACCTCCACGCGACCTACTGGACGCGGAACGTCCTTTCGCTTGCGAGCCCGTGCCTCGACCGATGGGTCGGCCGAAACCATCGACGTCGTCTCCGCGACAGGCGCAGGCGCTTGGCCAGCCATCTGCTCGGTGTCGTCGCGGTCAGAGTCATGGTCGCTTTTTGGCATGATCGCTCTTTGCGGTGGAGGTTTCCGGCGCTGACACAAACCGAACTGAGGCTTGGACGCGGCGTCCGGCCGGACTGTCGTGCTCCTCTGCAGAAACGGAGCCCCACCTCCATTCCGCAACCCACATGCCACCACACACCGATCGGAGGCCGCAGCCCGAGGTCGATGACGTCAGCATTTACGCCGCATTCACCGCTAGCGAGCAGCGTTCCGCGCACGGACACGGAGCAGAACGCGCCACCTCGTCCAAGAATTGGACACTCACGCCTTCTTGTCCCACAGGACGTCCGCACGCTGGTTGGTCCAATTGTCGTGGCGTGCCATGACAAACAGGAGATCTGAAAGACGATTGAGGTAAGCAATGAGAGGCGCCGAAACCGCCTCGCTTTGTGCCAGTGCAACCACACAGGTCTCCGCGCGCCGACACACGGCACGCGCCACATGAAGCTGGGCGGCAGTTGGCGTTCCGCCGGGAAGGACAAACTCCTCCAGCGGTTTGAGATCTTGCTGCAGAGTGTCGATCTCGCTCTCGAGCGCATCCACATGACACTGCTTGATGCGCGGGATGTCCCACTTTCTCTGATCTTCCTCGAGCATGCACAATTCGGACCCAGCATGAAAGAGGTCATTTTGCACCCGGCTCAGCATGCGCTGCGATCTTGCATCGTCCCCACCCGCGATCACAACTCCGATGGAGCTATTGAGCTCGTCAACTGCGCCGCACGCCGCTATGCGAGCATCCGCCTTGGAGACCGTTTGCCCTCCTCCCAGCTGCGTCTCACCTCCGTCTCCCTTCCGCGTGTAGACTTTCGTGATTCTCACTGATCACCTCCTACGTTCTCCGGCACCTCTGGCTCGTGCACGAGCACGAGCAGCCGCCGGCGACGCAAATTCACGGCGAGGTTTTCGATCCAGGCTGACAAGATCAAGCCGCGCTTTGATTGCCGTAGCCGTTCGAGTTCGCCCTCCTCGATCACGAGACCCCGCCGTGTCCGCGACTTAGCACCGACCTCTTCGCGCAGTTCTGCTTCGGAGCTGAAAGCTCGAAACGGATGGCGAAGGTACCATGCCACAGCGGCGATCTCGCGCTCAGAAAGTTGATAACCGAGAATCTCCGCGCCTCCAGCATCCAGCGCTGCCACTACGCGACCCAGCGGAGCCGCACTACTTTTGACGCTGCGACCGATTCGATACAGCGTCCCCCACATCGCCACCGTGAGCACCAAACAGAGACAGGTGGTCGTCAGTCCTGGTCGCGAGGCCAACGAATCGGTTGGCGTGGCGTCGTGCGCCCTGAATGCAGGCGAGACCTGGTTCGTTGCCAGCTGCCCGCGGCGGCGACGTTGCTCGTAGCGGATCAGCAGAAAGAAGTGCGTCCCAAGCGCGGCGAACACCAACTTCGAACCGCCGCCGTTCGGTGTCGCCAGAATCAGCGCCGCACCAACAGGCACGAGCATGGCGCACAGGAAGCCACACACACGGCCAAGACGGGCGAACCACCGGGTGTCCGAAACCGTCGTCAGCCAAGCGGCGACAACAAGGGCGACCGCCGGAACGCACGGCAGCAAGTAGAGATCTCGCTTCGCCCGCGACAAGGCGAGCAGTGCGGCTGGCACTAAAACGTAGAGCAACGCCAAGGTGGCGCATCTTTGGTGCTGATCAAGCTCGGACCAACGGCGTCGACCTAACCTACGCCAACGAACCGAGCGGAGGCGGCTCCCAAGGGCGGCTAAAAGAAACGGTGTCCACGGCAGGATATGGAGGAGCGCGCGATGCGCGAAGTCGAAGTTGTGCGGATTGTGGGAGGTCCCGCGCATGGCTCGGTCCAAGACGTGCGCCAGCAACAGCTCTCGGGGGTAGCTGGGGTCGACCTGGTAGAGCGCCCACACCCACGGCGCGACGACAGCGACGGCGGCGATCACGGCCACGCCGAAGACACGCAAACGCGCTGGGGTCAACGCGCGGCGATAGACCATGAAGACGGCGACCGTCGTCGCAGCGAGAAACGACGGCCCCGGCACCCCTTTCGTCAGGAACGACAAGGCGAGTGCGAAGCCGAGCAACAGACCGTGCACCAAGCGCGGGCGGTGCGTAGACAGAATCTCAACGACGAGGACAAACCCGATCGTGTTGAAGAGCGTCAGCATCATGTCGACGACGACGCGGTGGCTCAGGTCCCAGAACTGAAACGTCGACGCGAGGACTGTGCCACACAGGAACGCACCAAGGCGGCCGAAGAAGCGCCAGGCGAGCGTCATCGTTACCACAAGCGTGAGGATCGCGCAGACATTCGACACACCGCGCGACAAGCCGTCAGGCTCGACGCCAAAAGTACGCTGCCACAGGCCCAGCGTCACGTAGTAGAGCGGCGGCGTCTGCAGAAACGGCTCGCCGTTGACGGTCGGTACGACGACGCCAGCGCTGCGAGCGGTTTCTAGACTTGTGTGCGCGACACGCGGTTCGTCCGGAAGCTGCAGATCGTAGAGCGCACTCGGCAGGACGAATGCAAGGAGCGACACGAGCGCCACAAGAACGTGGTGGCGACTCGCAACCGCGGAACTCACGCGCTGTCGACCTCCCGCCACGACACACTGCGTCCACCCGTGAGCGCTCGCTGACACATAATCGCAGTGAACGCCGCAGACTTCGCCACCTCGATCCCGGTTGTTGGTGGCGAGCCACTCTGGATGGAATGAAGAAACGACGCCAGCGCCAATTCCGTGTCGTTGCCGCGGGCGGCCTCCAGGTGATACGACTTCCCGTCGCGAGTCCAGGCGTGCGCGTTCTGCAAATCAACACCACCTTGCGACGCGAAAACAAGCTCGTAAATCCCGGAAAACCTTCGATCGGGAACCGCGAAACTGAGATGACTGATATTGACAGTGACACCACCGGGATACTCAAGGACGAGACCGTAGTGGTCCATGGTATCTCGTCCTGGCGGCTGTTCGATGTAGCAACCGATGCCACCGAGCCCACACGCGCGCTCGGGTGTCGAACCCAGCGCCCAGTTAATGATGTCGAGCTGGTGGCACCCTTGTTCGACAACTATGTCGCCCGACTTGTCGCGCTGGAAGATCCACGGCTTGTCCTTAGGAGAGTTCCCGGTTGCGTGCCATTGAGCGCGCACGTAGAGCGGTGCGCCGATGCTCCCCTTCCGCAGATGGTCGATACTGATCTGATAGCGCGGATTGAATCGCTTCTGAAGTCCAACCTGAAAGAGCACGCCTCGTTGCTGCGCAGCGCAGCATGCAGCTTCAAGCTCCAAGCACTCACTGATCGTGGCAGCGAGTGGCTTCTCGAGATAGAGGTGCTTACCGGAGTAGAGCACGCTGGTGCCGTGCGCAGCGTGGAGCTGTACGGGCGTCGCGACAACGACCGCGTCAATGTCTCGCGCGTCGATCAACTGCCGGTAGTTCGTGAAACCCCGGACACCGCCGCCTGACCCTGCCCGAGACGCCGGCGACGACTGTCGGCGCTTGACCATGTCGAGCCCACGCCGCAGACGCTGCGGGTGGACGTCACAAAGCGCAGCCACGTGCGGCGTGATCGTCTCTGACGACTCCTCGAGGCGAAGGAGCGCAGCAAGGAGGTTGCGGCCACGATCGCCCAAGCCGATGACACCGAGGCGAACGGTGCGCTCGGCGTCGCCGCCCTGAGCGCGGCGGCTGCTGAGGGCGAGCGAGGCGCCCGCGACACTCGCAGAGTGGACGAGAAATCTACGTCGTGAAAGATCTGGTTTCAAAATCTCAGCTCCGAGTGACAAGCTCCCGAAAAGAGCTCAGACGCAAGCTGGGCTACGCAGCGATCCGGATTTGATCCGTGGTTCAATCTGAGAGTCGACGCAGCGCGCTTACCGCAACGGGTAGCCTGACACCTACTACGAAGACGACGAACACCGCGTTCGCGTCGGAGCGCCAACGACGGTTCACCTTCATCTCATTGTAGACGTTAGGGTTCTACCCTACCCAGCAGCCCAGTGGGGTGCAAGGCGAAGAATGCACTCACAACCACCTTGATGCTACGGAAACAAGCTGGCACCTTTGACCGCCGAGACGCGAACCACAGAAAACCAGAAAGAAGACTGCCGATGTTGCCCGTGCGCCTGCTGTCGATTTCCTTGCTAACGGCGACGCTGACGCTTTCAGCGTGTGCGTCACCGTGGAAACGCACTCCGCTCTTTCACATCGACGACACCGTCCTTTATTCCGAGTATCTCGAGACGGACGAGGGCGGGGAGACGCCCTTCGGCTTCGAGCACCCGGTGCAGATATCAACGGAGAAAATCGCCCTGATTCTTAGCCAGTTGACGTACGCCGAGAAGCCACTGTTCCGCGGCGCTGAGACCCGTTACGTCTTCCGCCCCAAGGACGTCGGCCAACTCGCAGAGGCGTTCTCTACCGCCCTGGCCACACTGACCCCGAACCAGCGGCTGCGCTTTGTCGTCGCGCAAAGCGACTGGGCGAGCATCGTCGTTGGCCTGTCCGGGACGTCCGGTGTTATGTTCTCGACCGCTCCTGGCTTTCTTGACGTCGCTTTTGATGCGATCAACGACCGCATCTCGACCCCAGAAGATGGTCGACCCGAATCCATGGTCTTCCCGTACGACCCGCTCGAAAAGGACCGCAGCGAGGAGCTCTTCCAAATCGCCGGTGCCAAATTTCATGTCGACGAAAACGGCAAAAAACGTCGCAGCTGGCTGGAAATCGACATCGCGGCGGTGACGCCTGCGCCTCAGCCCCCACCCACGTCGCCTCAGGCACTCGGCGCTGCGGTCGCCCCGGGCCCAAGCGTGCCGCCGAGCAGGACGAGCTTGCCGCACTCACCTTCTGCGGGCACAGCGGCCTCTGCCGCGACGCCCGCTCCCGCGGCCACAGTCCCAGGCGGGAACGCCGCGGCAACCGCGGACCCCCAGGAGGCAGCGCGCCTCGAAGACATAGAGCGGCGCCTGCGCTGGATCAAACAGCTGCGGAGCGAGGGTGCTCTGACCGACGAGGAGTATCGGGAGCAGTTTGAGAAGATCATGGCGGAGATCTCATCGCCACCGGCTCCCCGTTGAAAGCCGCTTCGTCGGACTCTAAAATAGCGCGCTCTCTCGGCGGTCCGACCAGGCCCCGAGGGGGACGTCGCCGTGCGGGGAGCTCCCGAGAAAGCCCCGCGTTGCCAACCCGCGACTTCAAACGGCTATTTGTTAGGAAGAGGGCGGCGCAGCACATTCGCCGCGCGCCTCACATCGTCCGCAGAGCTCGTCCGCAGAGCTCGGGCGCCTCGAGTCCACCAAAAGAGACGAAGCCATGCCGAAAGTTCGATTCATCCGCGAAAACAAAGAAGTCGAATGCGCAGAAGGCGCGAACCTGCGCAAGGTCGCGCTCGACGCGGGGATCCAGCTCTACCCAGGCGTGCACAAGTACCTAAATTGCCGCGGTTTCTCGCAGTGCGGCGAATGCCGCGTCTACATCAAAGCGGGAATGGAGAACACCAACCAGCGAACGCTGATGGAGAAAGCGCGCACCGCCATGGGGTTCTTCAGCATCGGACACGAGCATGAAGTACGGCTGTCGTGCCAGACGAAGGTGACCGGGGACATCGAGGTCTATACGCAGCCCGAGTTCAACTGGGCCGGCACCGCGTTTGGTGGGCAGGCATAGATCGCACGGGCTTGGTGGTCAACCTGCGCGCGATCACAAGACCTCGCCTGGAGCGATCCAGACGATGCCTCAGTCGTCGCGACGGTTCTCCAGCCACAGCGCTTTGAGTTCCTCGAGCTCAAACGAGATCTCCGTCGGTCGATCGTTAGCGCCCGCGCCGCCAGGCGTGATACCCCCATCCCCAATCAGCTGAGCCGCGACCAGCTGCGCCGACAACGGCGCGAGAAGGATCCCGCTCTTGTAGTGTCCGCAGGCGAGCCACGCGTCGCGACGCCCGGGCACAGGACCGAGGAACGGACCACCGCGGCTGCGAGCTTGCGGCCGCAGCCCCGACCAAACTCCGGTGACCCTGGACTTCCTGGCCGCCGGCACCACGGCGCGCGCCGCCGCGACGAGCTCATCAACCGCGGCCGACGACGTGGCAGTGTCATACCCGACGTGCTCGACCGTACTTCCCGCCCATGTTGTGCCGTCCTCTTGTGGCACGAGGTAGTACGTTCCGCCCCCGGCACTCCAGTGCACTGCCGGCGCACCACCAAGATCGAGTTCCAACGCTAGCGCTTGGCCACGCACAGGGACGACGCGCCCCTCGACACCTATCCCCGGCTCGAAGAGCTCAGTCGTCCATGCACCAGCTGTAGCAATGACTCGCGAGGCAACCATCGCCGGAGCAGACTCACACTCGATGCGCACGCTTTCGCCAAGAACGATGCGGACGTCGCCAACTCCCTCACGGACGACGACCCCAGCGCGCTGGCACGACTCCCTGAGCGCCGCGAGCAGCAACGTCGGCTGCACGACAGCTTCGCCAGGGACGTGCAGCGCCGCTCCGAACGACCCGGAGTCGAGTCCTGGCACTAGGCTTGCTGCGTCGTCTGCTGTGAGCCAGCGCGCCCTAAGCCCACAGCGAGCGTACGACTCGACCAAGCGGCGACCGCGTTGACGTGTCGGCGCGCGATCCCGCAAGTGGAGCGCGCCAAGACGGCGATAGCCTGAGTTGATTCCGGTTTCGTTCTCGAGACGACGACAAAAAGACTCGTATCTCTCGCAGCTCTGCCGCTGCAGTCGACCCAACAGCGACCGGCGATCGCCTGGGTGCAGCAGGAGTCCCATAGCCGCGGTGCTGGCGACGCCCCGGGCGCTCTCACCCACTCGACCACGCTCCAATATAGCCACGGAAGGCACGCCCCAATGCCGCAGCTCGCGCGCCAACGCCAAGCCTTGGACACCGCCGCCGATGACAAAAGTGGTCGCCGCCGGCGGCTGAAACTCGACACAACTCATTGGCTTTCTGTCACTTCCGGAAAACGAACGAGGGATTCTTCCGAGCTCGATCAAGCCCCAAAGCGCCCGTCAGCCGATAGATAAGGGGGGCCGTGCTTCGCCGCCGCTCGTCGAAACAACGGCGAGGGCTTCTGCCTTTGTGGACAGGGTTCTGGATGCCCACTAAGATACTGTTGACCTTGGCTTCACCGCGCCGTTTTTTCCCTGCTCTTCGCAATGAAAGGGGCTTCAGATGATGATGCGCCAGCAAGTCGGCGTCACAGCGCTCGTTCTCGTCACCTGTTGTGTTTCCTCGCTGTTTGCACAAGCGCGTCGCGGACGCGTCAGAGCTGTGCTCGGCGGTCCTGCGCCATCGAGTGCCGCGGCAGAGCCCGCAGCGGCAACTCCAGGGAACACTGACCAAAAGAAGGTAAGCCCTCTCTTCTATTTCCGCGACAACAGCAAACTCGCGGGCCAGCCGGACATTGACAGCATCGCTGTGAAGACCGCGTACGGGGTGTTGAAGGTGCCGACCAAGGATCTTATCCGCATTCGATTCGCTGAACGCACCGACGAAGAGCTGCGGGCGCGCATCGAAGGTTGGATCGAGAAACTCGGCAGCGAGGATTTCGACACACGCGAGGAGGCTACCGAGAAGCTGGCGGAGATTGGAGCCAAAGCGTTACCGTTTTTGCGCCAGGCCTCCAAGTCTAAAAACGAGGAGATTCAATCGCGGTCGCAGGAGCTCATCACTGAGATCTACGCCGAAGAAGAGGAGCAGGGAGAGGTCGAGGAGGACTCAGTCAAAAAGGTGTACGGCCGCGAAGACGAGGTCGTGTCGGCGCGCATGACGATCCGCGGCACAGTCGTTCAAGACAGCTTTCGTGTGCGCAGTCCTTATGGCACGCTCGACGTTGCCACGAGCAAGCTCTCTGGAATCGTCTTCAGCGTCGCTGGGCCAGCGAACAAAAAGATCGCGGTCGCGGCGAGCTATCAACTACCCGGCAAGTGGCTCGACACCAAATTTGAGGTCGAGAAGGGTCAGAAAGTCCGCATGAGCGCTTCCGGGCAGATCTCGGTCAGCAACTACGGTGTCAGCTGCGGTCCGGACGGTACCAACAACTACCGCAACAACCGTAGCTTTCATGGCTTTCCAACACTGTCCCTCGTCGGCCGCATCGGCAAGTCCGGCAAGCCTTTTCTCATCGGCAGCAGCTACAAAGGGACAGCCAAGTCGACGGGCCGCCTCTACGTCGGCGTCGTCTCATTCATCTGGAATCCAGGCGGCGCGTCTGGAAACTACGACCTGAAAGTCACCGTCGAGGGCCATTGAGCGCCCCGATCGGACACAGACCCCAATGTTTACGCGAGTGCGAGTGCTCAAGTAGCAGGCACACTCCGAGGCTGTGAATTCTTCGAGACTTGCCATCGCAACTCTCCGGAACGGCACACGGCGTGTGCCTGCTACTATAAAGACGTCGCCGATACGCTCTTCAAAGTAGCAGGCACACGCCGTGTGCCGTTCCGGGTGTCCGCGAGCTGCAACAGCAGTTAAAAAAGTCGTGCGTTCCGGAGGTGACCGTGCGGAGCGCAAGTTTTGACGGCACGTGTTAAACCTTCACAGTCTCTCCGTGTGCGCGTGCGTGGAGGACGCGGGTCACACCAACGGACGCCAGTTCGGTCGATGGTCCGAATTGGTCGAACACGGCACATCGACAAACCTCACCAAGCGTGACGTTCGCCGCGACGTCCCCCAACTGCCGATCGAGCCTGAGGACAAGGGTTTCCGAGTCCTTTTTGCGAAAGACTTATGCAACTGTCGGGACAGATGCGGGCCATGAGGTCACCCTCAACTGCCTGCAGAAGGCAACCTGCGAGCGCTCCTTGTGAAAGGCGTCTCACACGACGTCCGCAGGTCGCCTAACAGCCTGTTGAAAAAGTGCTTCGAGTCGAAAACTGGTCGCTTCGCGTCCAGATCGGCCGCGGCGCACGTAGGTAATCTCCGAGATTTTCGAGGCTCGCCGCGGTCGATCTGGGCGTGAAGAGGCCAGTTTCTCGGCCGAATGACTTTTTCAACGGGCTGCTAACTCGAGTTTGGCCATTTCGCGTCGAGCCTGCCAGCGCCAGGAGCGTCGAGGCCAAGGAGCGACGACAACGCGATCCCGCTGCGATCGTGGCGGAGGAGCGACGCAGGCATCGGCGCTCCTGGCGTTCCCCGAAGGGCCGGACAGGAGTTTTTGAACATGCACAAGGGTTCTCAGGGTACTAAAAAGTCGAAAGGGCCTTTGAATTCCCGCGAAACTCGTCCGGCCAGGCCGGCGCGAAATGGCCAAACTCGAGGCTAAAGGGCGTGAGGCTGAAAACGAAGCGAAGGTCGCCCGACGCGTGTCGACAGAACGCTCTCAGAACTTCCGGAGGCCGCGCCGTCTTCACTCCCCGGCGAGCCACGTCGCAAAGGCGTCTTCCGAGTAGTTGCGACCGAGAAAGTCGTGCACCAAGTCGCTAGCGTCCTTGGAGCCTCCCGGTGCCAGGATGGCGTCGCGGAATCGGCGTGCGAGCTCGACGTCGAAGGTACCGTTCTTCTTGAGTGCGCAGAGCAAGTCCTTGGCGATGACTAAGGACCACATATACGTGTAGTAGAGCGCCGAGTAGTCCTCAAGATGGCCGAAGCTGGCTTGAAAATAAGTGCCATCGACGTACGGAAAATAACTGTAGCGGTTTTGCAGCTCGCGCATGAGCCTCGTTGTGTCCCCGTCCTGCGGCGCCGTTGTGTGGCATGCATACGAAACGGCGGCGTAGAACATCTGATGCCGCGTTCTCAGGGCGCGGCCGAAATCACGCGCCCGACAGAGCTTAGCTACGAGCGCGGACGGGATCACTTCGCCCGTGCGCGTGTGCACGGCAAACTGTTTCAAGACATCGACATCCCAGGCCCACTCTTCGTAGACCTGCGACGGGACTTCGACGAAATCCCACTCCGTCGCGGTGCCGCTGAACTCAATCCAGCGCTGGTTCCTCGCACACAAATGGTGCAGAAGATGCCCGAACTCGTGAAAGAACGTGACGACATCCGCGTGTTCCATCACCACCGGCTCTTCTGACGTCGATGGATCGGGAAAATTACATACAAGCGCCGCCATGGGCAGCTGCACATCGCGCACCCCAGACTGCAGACCGAACATCGCCGCGTGCTTGAACTTGCCGTCGCGCGGGTAGAGATCGAGGTAGACTCGACCGATGACCTGATCGCCTTCCAAAACGTCGAGAACCTCGGTGGCTTCGTGCCAACTCACTGCGTCGGGAGCGGCAACGAAACGCACACCGAAGAACTCTTCGGTGATGCGCAAGAGTCCATCCTTGACTCTGCCTGACTCGAAATACTGCCTGACTTCCTTGCTTTCGACTTGGAACCGCTGCGCCTCGACGCGTTTCTCGTAGTAGAGGCGTTCCCAGTCATAGACGACGGTGGCGTCCGGCTCCACCGCCCGTTTCGACTCCAGTAGGATCTCGTACTCTGCCTTGGCTGCGTCTTGCGCAGTGTCCGCTATGCGGTTGATGAACGCATCAATTCCCGCCGCGCTGCCGATCATCTTGTCTTCAGTGGCATAGTCGGCCCAGTTCTGATAGCCAAGAGTCAGCGCAAGCTGATGTCGTTTCGCCAAGATCTTGTCGAGAACGTCAAGGTTCTCTGGGTACCCGCGACGGCGAAACGCCACGTAGAGCTCGCGTCGTCGTTCACCGCTCTCGGCGTAGCTCATGAAGGGGTTATAGTCCGGGTAGTCGGTCGTGATGCGAATGCCACTCGGGTCAGCGCGGCGTTCCCGGACGTAGTCGGCTGGTAGACCTGCGAGCTCGGATTCATCTGCGAGCTGGATGTACTGGGTGTCAGCGGCAATCGTGCGGACGAATTCTTGTCCTAACGAGACGAGCTCTTCGCGCAGCCGTCGGACCGTGGCGCGTGTCTCGTCGTCACGATCGACACCCGCGCGACGAAAATCCCGCAGCAACCGATCGCGCAAACGGCGCGCGTCCTGCTCGAGCTCGGTGTCGTCGATCGCATCGAATGCGTCGTAGAGGTCCCGGTTGAGCGTCATCTCGTTGATGAACCGGTGCGCCTCCTGCTCTGCAAGCTCACAGCCCTCGCGAACCTCCAGGGAAGGATGAACGTTCTGCAAGAATGCAACGACGCTCGTCAGATTCCAGAGCTCGATCGAGAGCTCGTTGAAGAGCTCGAGCGTGGTCAGATCGCGTGTCGCCGCGGACGCCGTCAGGCGCTCCAAACGCTGCTGACAACCCTCCAACTTGGCACGAAATGGCTCAACGACCTCCGCCTTGTGGGTAGCCGCCGCGCAACGATCCAACCAACTCGTGTTCGGCCGCGACGGTTTCATGACCGCTTTCCTCCCCGAAAGCCGTTCGAGCTGAGCACCCGGTAAAACCCTCCCAATGACTTTGAGCTGAACTCCCGCTCCGCGCTCGCGATCGAAAACAACAGAGGCGCGCGCCGCCACCGCCGCTGGTTCCTGGCATTGAGTATCAACGAGCGAGCGGACCCGGAACCTCCGTGAGGCCGCCTCTCAGTGAGCCGCCAATGAACCAAGGTGCGGCATGATAGAAAAGAGTCGCCGCCCACGCCAGCCGTATTTCGAGGCGCGTCGAGCTTATTCACGCAGACGCGCTGTGAATCCCTTCTGGGTCAAAACTCCAACCGCAGACTCCGCAACTTCGCGCGTGCGGAACGCGAGGCGGAGCGTCCCCCCCTCGCCCTCTCGAACTTTCAGTACCTCGATGTCCTGCACATTGATCCCACGGCCGGCGAGCGGCGAGCACACGTCGACAATCACCCCCGGACGATCCTCGACAACGACAAGGACGTCCCACAGGCGGGTCAAGAAACCCTTCGTGTCGCTAGGAATCGTCGAGCGGAGCTGCGCTGCGGCTTCGAACGCCGCTTCTAGCTGTTCCGTCTGCAAATCTCCAAGCTCACTTTCTGTCTGCGCAAAGAAATCGCCGAGGAGGCTCGCGATCATGTCGCGGTTGGTAGAAATGATATCCCGCCAAACGGGGAATGGGCTCGACGCGATGCGAGTCATGTCCCGGAATCCACCCGCGGCCAGCCTCAGTGCATGCTCGGAGTGTTCACCCAAAGAATCGAGCGATCGAACGAGCGCGACGGCCAATAGCTGCGGCACGTGGCTGATGGCGGCTGCAATTCGGTCGTGGCTTAGGGCGTCGAGCACAACGATGTGCGCCCCCAGTGCCGACAGAAAATCTCCAAGGCGCCTGGCGTCCTCGGCGCCGGCCGACTCGCTCGGTGTCAGGACATAGTAGGCGTTCTGAAACAGGAAAGGGTCCGCCGCCGACAGTCCTGTTCGCTCTGACCCGGCGAGCGGGTGTCCACCGACAAATTTGACATGCGTTGGCAAGTGGTCGTCCGCGGCGCGAACGATCTCGCGCTTCGTGCTGCCGACGTCGGTCAAGACGAGCCCGGATCTCAGCTGCTCGCCGCACTTCCCGACGGCCTCAATCTGCTCGAGGATGACAGAAATTGGCCCTGCGAACACCACCAGGTCTGTGTCCTTCACAGCGTCGATCAACTGTGTGTAGCCAAAGCCCTCGTCGATCACGCCCAGGCGCAGCGCCTCCTTGATCGTCGCATCACTGCTGACGCCGAGAATCCGCCCCGGATACTTGAGACGCCGGAGCGACACGGCCAGCGATCCGCCGATTAGCCCGATGCCCACGATCGCGACGCTGGAATAGCTCTTGAGAACTCGTTGAGGATGCGGTTGTCGTGCCATCGATTGCTGCTGCGAACGTAATAAACCGGCAGGCTATTCTACCGCGTGGAGCACAGCCTTCGACATGGGAATCGATCGCCACACGTCGGAGCGATCGGCGAAAGTGTGCCTGTCGACGACTGCGCCGCTACACTGAATGAGCCTTCGAACGAGAGCAGACGAGAAGTAGCTCCTCGATCGCGAGATTGGAGTCGCCTTGCCCCGAATGCATCATCGGCTTTCTCAACACCGAAACGTCCTGGTAGGCCTCTTCGCAGAGCGCGGCGAAGCGCGTGACCGGGTCTTCACCGGGATACCGACGCGCGTACTGTTTCAGAAGCAGTCCGGTTGGGCTTGAATAACTGATCACCAGCTTGGAACCAACACCAGCGGCGCCGAAGATGACGCGGCGAAACGCGTCTTCGACGTCGGAGTTTCGACAAAACTCCGACTGAAACCGCTTCTCAAGGCTTGGGTAGCGCCCCCGGAGCGTCCTTCCATGCGCGTCAGTCGCGAGTGGCGGGTAATCGTACGTCACGAGGACCTCAAGTACGTGATAGAAGCGAGAGTAATTGTCGGCAGTGTAGGGTGGATCGAGGTAGATAAGGTCCGGGGTCACCTCAAACTCGAACGGAACGTACCCGGTCCCCGCGGCAGCGTTGCTCACGTCGGGGCTGTTGGCGAAGAACTCGGAGTAGGTGCGCGCCGTCGCGCGGTTTCCAGGGCGAAAAGACGTCCGCGCCACACTGTTTTTGATTTCCTCAGAGGCGTTGAGAAAGATCGACCAAACGCAGGACTGGCGGCGCTGGGCCATGGCGCGGAGCTCGCTGTCCTTGCGAAGATGGCGCGGCTGCGCGAAGTGAGACGTTCCCGACGTCGAGGTCGACGCCGCGTAGAGCAGCGCCGCAAGGTAGTGGTTTCGCGTCCGGGACGCAAACCGCGCTTCGCCGTCAAGCTCCGCAATAGCGGCGCGGATCGAATCGATCACGACCGCCTGACGCAATCCGAAGTAGAGGTTGCCATAGTACGCCGTGGTGAGGCATGCAGGCGTGCGGTTCGCGCCGCTACGGTAGCGCTCGATCAACGCGCTGTCGAACGGCCAGGCGCGATCTTCGTGGCCGCCAGCGGTCAACCCGTCGAAATCACCTGCGCCACTGCGTTCGAGAAACGCACGGTAGCGCCGGCACCATGCCCCGTCAGCGCCTTTCGCGTCGGCTATCCGGAGCAGCTCGTCTTCTTCGTCCAGCAAGCCTCCCAATCGCCGCGTCAGCTCCGAGACGTTGCTATCATAAACCTGGCGTAGGTCGCGCTGCGGCGACAGCCGCGCGAGAAACTCCTCCTTAGTCGATTCATCGTGCTCGATGAAGCTGCTGGCGATCACCTGCGAGTACTTCTGCACGTCATTTGCCAAAACGCGATACCGATTGGCGCAAAAAGTGGCCACAACACCGGTACCGCTCATGAGGTCGACGATCGTGCCGCCGGCGGGCACAGCCTTGGTGACGACTCGATCGAGAAAACCGTCGAGCACGCGCGATTTCGCACCCATGTACCAAATCGTTCGGGGCAGCCCCGAAACAGGTCGCCTTGCTGCGGTCACACGAGACACGATCGGATCAATCCTTCTCCATACCACCAGCGCCGCGTCACCGGGTCGTGCGTGGCTTGATCAACGTCCAGCATTGATTCTGCTCGCACGATCTTGCAAGATCTTGGGCGTGTGAACAAGCCTCCACCTGCAAGTACCACGTCAATACCAATTGGCGTCAGCTCGGTGGCAGTGCTTTGACAACCGTCTGAGATGCGACGAGACGAAACGACGATTTGAAGGGTTGAAGGACACTCTATGGGCGCCTCGGAGTCAAAAGCGCCGCCTGCTTCTCCGCAGGTCGAACGCCACGACTGGACCAACGACGAGCTCCGGCGCATCCATGATCTGCCGCTGCCGGATCTCATCTTCTACGCGCAGAAAGTGCACCGGCGACACCACGATCCGCGTCGCGTGCAGAAGTGCACTCTTCTCAGCATCAAGACGGGAGGCTGCCCGGAAGACTGCGCCTACTGCCCGCAGAGCGCCCACTACGATGCCGGCGTCGATCGCGCGGACCTCCTCGATCTCGACGAAGTCAAGGCAGCAGCGACTTCCGCCCGCGAACAGGGCTCAACTCGCTTCTGCATGGGCGCCGCTTGGCGTGAGGTGCAGGACGGGAAAGAGTTCGATAGCGTTCTCGAGATGGTTCGCCACGTGCACGACCTAGGCCTCGAGGTCTGCTGCACGCTCGGCATGTTGGACGCCGGGCAAGCGCGACGCCTCCGCGACGCCGGCCTGACCGCCTACAACCACAACATCGACACCAGCCCCGAACACTACGCGGAAATCATCACCACGCGTTCGTTCGAAGATCGACTCGAAACCATCCGCAACGTCCAGGATGCAGGAATCCAGGTGTGCTGCGGCGGAATTGTCGGCATGGGTGAATCCGTTGCCGACCGCGTCTCTATGATCGGCACGCTTGCACGTTTGACACCCCATCCGGAGAGCGTACCCATCAACGCCCTAGTCGCTGTCGCCGGCACTCCTTTGGCGCACCAAAAACCGGCTGATCCCATCGAGCTCGTACGAGTGATCGCGACGTCACGCATCGTGCTGCCGCGCAGCCGCGTCCGCTTAAGCGCGGGACGACTCGAGATGACCGACGAGGCGCAAGCGCTCTGTTTCCTCGCTGGAGCCAACTCAATTTTCGCCGGCGATCGCCTTCTCACGACGCCGAACCCCGAGGAGGACCAAGACCTCGCGCTCTTTGAGAAGCTCGGGCTGTCGCCAGCAACGTCACCGTAAACTAGAGAGTCGCAGCCGACATGAAGAACTTCCTGGAAGAGCTGGGCGAGCGCCTTGACGACTTGAGTCGTTGCGGTTTGGAGCGGCGGCTCGTCGTTGGATCTGGAGTCGATTTCGCCTCGAACGACTATCTCGGGCTCGGTAAAGATGCGGCGTTTCGGGACGCCGTGCTCGCGGCGATTCAGGAATGTCCGATCGATACGTTCAGCTCGCCCGCGTCGCGCTTGCTCAGTGGGAACAGCCGCGAGCACGAGCAAGTCGAAGCGCGTTTCGCCGCGTTCAAAGGTTGCGAAGCGGCGCTTCTCTTCTCGAGTGGTTATACGGCGAATCTCGCCGTCCTGGCGTCGCTGATCGGTCCCGACGATACGGTGCTCTCCGATGAGCAGAACCACGCGAGCATCATCGATGGTCTTCGACTTTCCCGGTGTCACAAGCAGATCTTTCGTCACTTGGATCTTTCCCACATCGAGGAACTTCTGAAGCGAAAAGAGCAAACGCCGGGAAGGACCTTTATCGTCACGGAAACGCTCTTCAGCATGGACGGCGACATCGCCCCCATCGACGATTACGCCGCACTCGCTGAACGCTACAACGCCGAGCTCATTCTCGATGACGCGCATGCAACCGGGGTGTTTTCTGTTGAGCGCGGCGCCGGCCTCGCCAAAGTGGCCAATGCTGCCCGCAAGCCCCTGGCGATCGTCTCCACGTTCGGCAAAGCCTTCGCGCTGGGCGGCGCGATGGTGACGGGCTCACGAGTGATGATCGATTACCTCGTAAGCCGAGCACGCCCCTTCATCTTCACAACGGCGCCAGTGCCGTTCCTCGCTCGTGCGATGAACGTGTCACTGGATTTCGTCGCTCAAGGTGTGAACCGACGGCGTCATCTCCTCGCCCTGGCGGACAAGACCCGAAAGCTCCTACGTCGCGGCGGTTTCGACTGCCTCAACTCTTCGGGGCCAATTATCCCCGTGATCCTCGGGGACAATGCGACCGCAACCTCAGTCGCAGCCGCAATCCAGCGCGGCGGCTTCGATGTGCGCGCGATTCGCCCACCGTCCGTCGCGCCGGGTACCGCGCGGCTACGGCTCTCACTGCACGCCGATCACACCGACGATCAGATCGCAGCACTCGTGGATCTCCTCGGTAAAACCGCCGAAGCGCAGCAGGTCTCTGCAGCGAGCCGTACGTTCGAGCCATGAGTTTGTTCGTTACAGCCACCGGTACGGAGATCGGCAAGACGGTCGTCAGCGCGCTCATTCTTGCCCGCTACGCCGAACGGACGAAGCTAGCCTACTGGAAACCCATCGCCACTGGCGCCGTCGAGGGGCGCGACACGCTGGAAGTGCGTAGGCTCTGCGGACACCTGGTCGACGTAATCGACGAATCATATCTATTCGACCCCCCGGTTTCGCCTCACCTCGCGGCGCGACGCGCTCGCCGGAGGATCGACTCTGAGCGCATCGTCGAGGAGCTCCTGCATCTTGCGCTCGCCGACAAGGACCGGTCACTCGTGATCGAAGGCATCGGCGGCGTTCTTGTTCCGGTGAACGACGACGGCTACCTCGTCGCAGACCTAGCTAAGGATCTCCACCTTCCTTGCGTTGTCGTCGCCTCGAGTGAACTTGGGACAATCAACCACACGCTGCTGACGCTTGAGGCCCTGCGGGCAAGAGACATACCGATCGCCGGAGTCGTGATGAACGGTCCCAAGAACCGCGACAACAGGCAAGCGATCGAGAAGTTCGGCGACGTGGTGGTGGTTGGCGAGCTCGAACCCCTTCAACCGTTGTCGCAAGAGAGACTTCTCGCCGCAGCCGGAAGCTTCGACGGCAAAGCGGTTCTTGAGCAATACTTCGTGTGACTTGAAGAGGCAAAGAGACGAGACGATGACGCACAGCTCGCCGACGTCACCCCACTGGACCGAGTTCGATCGCCGCCACATCTGGCATCCCTACACTCAGATGCTGACAGCCCCTGCGCCGCTTCCGATCGTCCGCGCCGAGGGCGTCTACCTCTGCACCGACGACGGCCGGAAGATTCTCGACGGGATTTCGTCGTGGTGGGTCAATGTGCACGGACACAATCACCCCCGCCTCAACAGCGCGCTCACGCGGCAGGCGGAGCAAATGGCTCAAGTCATCTTCGCCGGCATGACACACGAACCAGCGGCGCGACTTGCGGCGAATCTTGTCGCGATAGCCCCCGGCTCGATGCAGCGCGTGTTCTTTTCGGATGACGGTTCGACGGCTGTCGAAGTCGCACTCAAGATGGCGTACCAGTCTTGGCGCCAGCGCGGAGAAAACGATCGCAATCTATTCGTCGCGGTTGAGCACGCATATCACGGTGACACCTTTGGGGCGATGGCTGCAGGAGGCGTCGACGTGTTCCATCGCGAATTCAGCGATCTCTTTTTCGAGGTTCTCCACGCGCGGGGTCCGTCGGGAGGGGGCACTGGCGGTACCGAGTCGCAGACACACGCAACGTCGAGTGCTCCGACCCTCGAGGCGATTCTGCACGCCCACGCCGACCGCATCGCCGCGATCATCATCGAGCCGATGCTGCAAGGCGCTGGCGGCATGATCATTTGGCCTAAGGAGTACCTACGTGACGTGGCGACACTCGCACGCGAGCACGGGATCCCGCTGATCGCCGACGAGATTTTCACCGGATTTGGCCGCACGGGAAAGATGTTCGCCTGTGAGCACGGCCCCATCGAGCCAGACATCGTCTGTCTCTCGAAAGGCTTGACCGGGGGTTACCTGCCGATGTCAGTCACTCTTGTCACCGAGGAGATCTACTCGACGTTTCTGAGCGAAGATCGTTCCCGCACGTTCTTTCACGGGCATTCATTCACAGGTAACGCACTCGGGTGCGCGCTGGCGCTCGAGAGTTTGGAGATTTTCGCGGCAGAGGGTACGCTCGAACGCATCCATCGTCTAGAAGCTCTTTTCAGCGATCGACTGAGTCGCCTGCGCCGCTTGGAGGTGGTTGCGTCGACACGCGGCATTGGAGCTCTCGCGGTGATCGAACTTCAAGCACACCGCGAAGGCGGCTACCTCGACAGCTCAGGCCCAGAGCTCGCAGCCGAATTCCTGCGTCGCGGGATCCTGTTGCGTCCGCTCGGTAACGTTCTGTACTTCCTGCCGCCGTACGCCATCACCGACACCGAGGCACATGGTGTCTTCGACACCATCGAAGACGTCCTTGAGCGCTGGCTCCCACGGCGACGGTGACCGCCGGCGTGTCGTAGCGTTTTCGTGCGACTCGATCCATAATGGCGACGACGTGAATCTATGCCAGCAGCCAGGAAGAGCGAGCAGGTGGGCCAGACCGACACTACCCTGAGTCGAAGACGACGGCACACGCGTTCGCTTCCCTGTCCCCGCTGCGCGTCAAATCGACTTGATGAATGCGACCACGAAGGTTCACCGCTCCAGATCTGCACACGCTGCCGAGGCCTGTGGTGCGAACCGTGGACCTGGAACACAGAGCGACTCGGTGACCCACCGGCGGTCGGTCCATTTCTGGAGCGGGCGCCGGACATTGTCTCAAAGGGTCCCAGCGAAATCCGTTGTCCGCGCTGCGACGTGCCGCTGACGCTGCTCCGCGTCGACGCTGTGGAACATCTCGAAATCGACCAGTGCGATCGCTGCGCCGGCGTCTGGTTTGACTTCCGCGAATGGGAATATCTAGAAGCGCTCCGCACATGGCAAGCGCATCGCGAGAAAACCGAGCGCCCAACGAGCTGGGGTGCGTGGTTTTTTCAGTTTCTCCTGCGCCTGCCGGTCGAGTTCAACGTGCCACCCAAGCGCTTTCCCATCATCACCCTAACCCTCGTCCTCATTTGTGTGGTCATCCATATCCTGGGCGGTTTCGGAGTGTTTCACGCCCTGGCCGTCCGCCCGCAAGCGTTCGAGTCGCCGCGCGGCATGATCACGCTGCTCGGCTACCTCTTCGTGCACGGCAACTGGATCCACCTCATCGGCAATGCTTACTTCTTATACGTCGTCGGAGACAACGTCGAAGACGTCCTCGGTTCGCTTGGATTCCTCGGCCTCTTCGTGCTCTGCGGCGTTGCGTCTGCAGGGGCCCACATCGCGCTGAACTACGGCACGGACGTTCCACTCATCGGCGCCAGCGGCGCCATCGCCGGGATCATGGCCGCGTACCTGATTCTCTTTCATAACGCCAAGTTGACCTTCATGCTCGTCGTACTGCAGCTCAAGGTGCCGGTGACGATCTGGCTCGGAGTCTGGTTCGTCGTCCAGATATTCTGGAGCGTCGCCGATCCCACAGGTGAGCAGACGTCCGTCGGCTGGACCTCCCACGTGGCGGGCTTCGTCTGCGGGTTCGCAGTAGTGTTTCCGCTCCGCCATTGGCTGAGCCGGCACCACGCGCTCTTGTATCTATTGCGCACTCGGAGGCTGTAGCGCGGAGAGCGTGCCGGCCGAGCCCGTTTGCGTTTGCGTTTGCGTTTGCGTTTGCGTTTGCGTTTGCGTGGGCGTCGGCGTCGGCGTGGGCGTCTCTTCAACGTAGCGGGCACGCGTGCCTTCCGGTCTTACGAGCGTGAGCGTCGGGGGTCCAGTTCCGACGTCAGCCGCTGTGTCTAGCATCCGAATCTACAATGCGCATCTGAGTGTCCGTGTCTGATATCTGCATCTGACTCCGCCTCTGCATCTGACCCTGACCCCAACGTTGCAAAAGAGGCGCGCCTCAAGACCGTGCGCAATTGCGTGTGGGTGTGGGTGTGCGTTTGCGTTTGCGTTTGCGTGTGCTGAAAGTAGCAGGCACACTCCCGTGTGCCGTCCGGTCTTGTGTGTGGGTGTGCGTGTGCGTGTGCGTGTGCGTGTGCGTGTGCTGAAAGTAGCAGGCACACTCCCGTGTGCCGTCCGGTCTTGTGTGAGCGTGAGCGTGTGCGTGTGCGTGTGCTGAAAGTAGCAGGCACACTCCCGTGTGCCGTCCGGTCTTGTGTGAGCGTGTGCGTGTGCGTGTGCGTGTGCTGAAAGTAGCAGGCACACTCCCGTGTGCCGTCCGGTCTTGTGTGAGCGTGTGCGTGTGCTTGTGCGTGTGCGTGTGCTTGTGGGTGTGCGTGTGCGTGTGCGTGTGGGTGTGGGTTTGCGTGGGCGTGGGCGAGGGGGAACACGACACACCGGCAAACCTCACCAAACGTGAAGTCCGCCGCGACGTCCTTCAACTGCCGATCGAACCTCAGGGAAAGGGTTTCTGAGCCCTTCCTGCGAAAACTTATGCAACTGTAGGGTCTGACTCTGCATCTGTATCTGACTCTCTATCTGATCTCTGCAATCCGCCTCCGACTCTGCCTGTACCCACCACGCCTCATGTCGTCTGCCGCGCCTGCGCTCGCACCACCCGCAGAATCGACCGTCCGTAGCGTCTCAGCCGCGCCTCCCCAAGTCCGTCGATGCTTGCGAGCTCACCCATCGACTTCGGCCGGCGTGTTGCGACCGCCGCGAGGACGTGGTTCGGAAAGACGCTGTACGGCGCTCGGCCCTCGCGGCGTGCGAGCCGGTCTCGCAGTTTCCAAAGCGACGCCTCGAGCACCGGAGATTCGCCGAGCCGCGGCCGAGAGGGTAGTTTCCCCCGCCAGCACCCGTGGCCGCGGCCTAAAAACTGTCGCGCGCTGGCAGCGAGCTCGACGCGCTGCGTTGCTCCAGGCACACACTGAAGCTCGCCGCACTCGGCAAGGTGTTCGATGATCTCGTTGAGGCGCCGATCCTCAAAGCCTGCGAGGAGACCGAACACGGGGCGGACCTGGTCCGGCGCGTTCACCCGCGGGCGATCATTTCCCCGCAAAAAGTTCTTCAGCTGCCGGACACTCACACCGCGCCCGTCTGCCTCGGAAAGTTCCACGACGGCGACAAAGATCACGCGCACTAGCGAGCTCTCGTAAGACCGCACAACACGCTCGAGGCGTTGAGCTGCCTGCGTCATTGCTCTGACCTTTCGCTGCGGCGGTCGTCGACTGAGTGTGTGTCGGCGAACGTGAGCATAAGAGCAGACCGGGGCGCTCGCAACCTGAGCGCTGGAGGACTGAGCGGTCGTGGAGGCAACGCCGAAACACGGGGAGCGGATGCAGGGACGCATCGTGATTCGGAGGCAATCGCCGCGCAGAGAAGGCGCGTCAGAGCGTCCTACGCCGCCGAGCCGTCCTCTTCGCGCTCGAGTGACTGCGACTGCCAGAGCTGGAAATAGCGTCCGCGCCGTGCCAAGAGCTCCTCGTGGCGGCCGACCTCGACCGGAGATCCTTCCTCGAGCACGACGATTTTGTCGGCGTGTACAACCGTCGACAAGCGATGGGCGATGACAAACGTGGTTCGGTTTTTCATGAGGTTGTTCAACGCTCGCTGGACCTCGCGCTCGGACTGCGTGTCGAGAGACGACGTCGCCTCGTCGAGGATCAGGATCGGCGCATTCTTGAGCACCGCTCGCGCGATCGTGAGCCGCTGTCGCTGCCCACCCGAAAGGCGCACGCCTCGGTCACCGATGACGGTTTCGTAGCCGTCAGGCTGCTCGAGCGTGAATTCATGCGCAAGCGCCGCCTTCGCCGCTTCAACGACCTCGGCCTCTGCGGCATCTTCTCGGCCGTAGCGGATGTTCTCGAGAATCGTGGTGTTGAACAGAAAGGGATCTTGGGAGACAACGGCGATGCCACGCAGAAAGGAGCTGTGTCGATACGATCGAATGTCGACGCCATCGACCAGGATCGCGCCATCCTGTGGGTCATAGAAGCGAGCCAATAGATCGACAAGCGTCGACTTTCCGGCACCGCTCGGTCCGACGATCGCAACCACTTCACCACGTCGCACGCGCAGAGACACACTCCGCACCGCGGGGAGTCGAGCGTCGTCTTGCGCGTCCGCTTTCTTCCCACCGGCTCGTTCTTGAGACGATTCTTCGGCGCCTGAGACTTCTCGCTGAAACGTTGGCGATTCTTCCGCCAACTCGCGCTCATACGAGAACGAGACGCGGTCGAAACAGATTTCGTTTTCGACACCCGGAAACTCAGGCAAGTGCTGATCGTCGACAATGGCCGGCTGCTCCTGCAGGACTTCTATGACACGCTCGACGCCAGCGCGCGACTCCTGCAGTATGTTCCAGGCGCGCGACATCGCCTTGATGGGGCGGTAAGTTTGAATCAGCGCGCCGATAAACACCGACAAAATCGCCAAATCGATCACGTTCTTGGTAAAGAGCCAGACACCGCCAAAAACAAACGCCGCAACTCCCAGGTTGTAGAGCAATTCCTGGATCGACTGCCCTTTGGCCTTGGCACGCACCATTTGGAGACTGCTGCGGATCAACTCCTTGTTTTTGCCGGCGAAGTTGCTCTGTTCGCTCGCCTCCATGCCAAACGCCTTGACGATGCGAATCCCTCCAAAGAGCTGCTGGATCGCCTCGGTAACGACCCCCAGCTTCTCTTGGCGACCACGGCCGTGCCTGAGAACCTTTCGCGACGCACGCACCAGTGGCCACATGATCAGCACATAGAACGGGACCGTGATGACAAAGAGGACGGGTGACGCCCAGGCCGCCACCGACAGCAAAACCACGACTCGTACCGGCTCTTGAATTAGAGTAACGAAGAAGAAGCGAAAACTGAGCTGCACGAGTCCAACGTCGTTCGTCAGACGCGAGATCACGTCGCCCGACTGCTGCCGGTTGAAGTACGAGACGGACTGCCGCGTCAGGTGGTTGAAGAGCGCCTTGCGCACATCGACCGTCGCCCGCATCGTGATCGCCTGCGCTATGTACTCCTTGATGAAGTACGCGGCCGCCATAAGGCACGCCGAGATCGCAAACACGACCGCGATCGAGACCACGAAGTTGTAGAAGAACTCTTCGTCCTGAGAACGGAGTCTTCCAGTCAGATCGAGTGTTTGCCCTGAAAGAAATGCCCACGCGGACTCGACCTTTTCGAGAATCTTGGACGAGCCGCCTTCCCGATCTGACTTGATCTCAATCGCAGCGATAAGCGTTCCCACAAGAAGGAGACGCATGCTGTCAATGCCGGTGTACACGACGGTCATCGACATCATGCCAGAAAACCGCTTCCAGTAGTGCTTGACGACTGCACCGTAGAACTGCCAAACGGAATCAGATCTGAATTCAGGCACATCGGCCCGCGTCGGCGAAGCGCCGTCCGGAGCGGGGGTAACGGTCTGCGGCGTAGGGTCTGACATGGAGACTGGTTGCCTCAACGAGAGTCTTCAGGCGGCGCCGGCTTGGCGTGAAGTCGCTCCCACACTTTGACGTACTCCACGAACTGGTAGAACGCCATGAGCACCGCCACCACAAGACCGTGAACGCCGTCGCGAAAACCGCGGTGGCGGACGTACCTGTTCCAAAACACCGAAAGCGGCGCGGTGAACAGCTTGCGCCCAAGCGCCGACGGGACCGGACGGTTTCGCAGCCCACCGTGGCCGTGGGTCGTCATGAGCGCCGCGTCCGAAGAGGTGTAGAGGTTCATTTTGTCGACAAAGTGTGCGATGGAGCGATGGTTGAAGTGCACCACGAGGTGCTCCATGGAAGCAATGGCGCCGTCGACGACCGGAGCCGAGTGGGCGCGATCTTCCGGGTAACGCAGCCGTCCACGGCGAAAGAGCCGGACAAGCGCACCGTCAAACCCCCCGTGGCGCAGGTAGCGGCCGAAGAAGTAGTGCGTGAACGGTAAGCGGTAGGCCGCGACGTCCGGATTCGGACTGGACAGCATCGCCAGAATCTCCTCTCTGAGCTCGAGGCTGAGACGTTCGTCCGCGTCCAGGTTGAGGATCCAAGGCTGCGTCGCATTCTGGAACCCTACGTTCTTGTTGACGTGTATCAGGCCGTGCGGGCCGCCGTCGTGCTCGATGACCTTATCGGCAATTTTTTGACAAATCTCCAGCGTCCCATCGGTGCTGCCCATGTCGACGACGACGCGCTCGTCCGCAAACTCGAGCTGCTCGAGGGCACCGCGGATCTGATCGGCTTCGTTTTTTACCGCCAAGACCACAGTGAGGCCTTCCCTCGGCGTGCGTTCGGCGCTGTCGGCGTCAGCATTCATAAGGTCCGGTATTGTAACACGGGAGAGGTCCCACCGGGACTCTTCGAGCGTCTCGCGATGAAAGTCGCTTCCGACGGATGAGGGCGACGCGGCCGCCACGATACCGCGTGGAATCGGCCTCGATCTCGGCAGTGAAGACGCGCTAAGATGTGGGGTCACGAGAAGACCTGCACATGAGCGCATCACGCAAGAAAACTGACTCGCTCCATCTCGCCTACAGCACCAACGTGCATCGCGGCGAGAAGTTGAAGGATCTGTACGCATTCCTGTCGCGTTTTACGATCCCGGTGCGTGACCGGGTTTTTCGCGGCCAGCGCGGTGGACTCGAGCTTCGCTTCGGCATTGGGACGGCGAAGGAACTCTCCGCCGTCAGGGCGCGGCGCGAGTTTGCGGAATTCCTTGGCGAGCAGAATCTCTACATCTTTTCGATTAACGCGTTTCCTCTCCTCGACTTTCATGCACGACGCGTCAAGGAGCAGGTCTATCGACCGTCTTGGATCGAAACCGATCGTCCGAGATGGACGAACCGCATCGCGGAAATACTCGCCGATCTCTTGCCGGCAGGCCTGAGCGGTTCTGTCAGCACCTCCGCCGGTGTCTATCGCCGCACCAGCCACGACCCGCGGACGTTCCGTCGCATCGCTTCGGGCTATCTGAAGACGCTCCAGAAGTTGGCGCAGATCGAAGCCAAGACAGGCAGAACGGTCGTGCTTGCGGTCGAGCCGGAGCCTGAGACGTCGCTTGAGACTGCCGCCGAAGTCATCGATTTCTTCGAGAACTATCTCTGGCCAGCTGCCAAAGAGAAATGGCGCCGCGGCGGCCTGACGAAGAGCGCGATCGAGAATCGACTACGGAAGTTTTTTACGGTCAACGTCGATACGTGCCACTTCTCTGTACTCTTTGAGGATCTCATCGACAGTTTCAAGCGGCTGCGAGGGGCCGGCATCGCCGTCGGTAAGCTGCATGTGACTAACGCAATCCGTCTCAAGAACCCCTACCGCAGCCCCGCAGCCTACGAAGATTTCCGTGGCATGCATGAGCCGCGCTACTTCCATCAGTTCTGCGGTGTGGACGCCGGCGGCGACGTGCGGTGGCGCGACCTCGATCTCGATCGCTTGCCACGCCGCTTGGTGCGCGGGAAACATCCCGACGTCGCCGAGCTACGGTCACACTATCACGTGCCGCTCTACATGAAACGATGGCAACGACTCGCGACGACTCAAGACGAAACGCGCGCCGCCGTGCTCGATGTCCTGCGGCGACGAGCGACGTCCCAGCTGGTGATCGAGACGTATACGTGGCCGATCCTACGCAACGAGGAGAAGCTCGTGAGCGGCATCGCACGCGAGTTTCGTTGGCTGCTGGATGTGATCGGACCGAACCGTTCCTCTTGAGTCGCCGCTCCGGGAGTGATTTCGAGTCGACCCCGTCACTTTTTCCGCGCCGCCGTGAAGCTAAGATCGTCGAGGTATAACTCGACGTGGTGGCCCCCGCGATGCCAGCTGACGACGCCGAAACGATTCAGCGCCGCGTTCGCCTGTCGTGCCCCTGCCCCCAGCTCGAGTTCTACCGTTTCTTCCTCGAGGGTCACACGCACGACGCCTTGTCCGTCGGCAGCCGTTGGATCATAGTGAATGTGCCAAGTCCGACTGCGAGCGTCGGGACGAATCAGCGGGCCGGTCGGCTTCACGACGCCTTGGCCCTCAGACGTCGCGTACACCGGGCGGAAGTAGTGCCCGATACGGCTCGGCCCCTCGATCAAGACGCCGACGAAGTTTGCCGGTGGCGCACCAGCCGCCGTGTGCGAGTTGAACCACCCGATCAAAACCGCGCTGTCCGCCGCCGCGCTGTGAAGCGAGATTCTCCCGCTCGCTACGAGCCCAATGTCCAATGTCAGTGCCTCAATTGGCGCCGCGTAGAAGAAAGCCCGCTCGGGAAGCATGCTCTCAATCCTCCACACAAAGCCGCCGATCTCACCGGCTTTGCCACCGGCGTGCGCGCTGTCGCGAAAACCGAAGTCGTGAATCGCGCGCGTCAAGCCGCCATCGAAGCGGACTCGGTTGCCGACGCCTTCCCAATTCGGGTCGCTCGCAAAATCGTAGTGGCGGCCGTCGATGACGACGTCGTCGAGGTAGATGGTCATTCCTTCGCCCACAGTCTGCTGATTAAGGATGCCGAAGCGATTGAAAATCGCACCGTCAGTTTTATGTCCCGGTGCCAACGCCGCTCGGTAGGTATGATCGTCGAGAGTGAAAATGATTTCGCCGCGGCCTTCTGCCCCGAGCGGATCGTAGTCGAGCCGCCACCGATGCGGCGTGCCGTCGGCAACGAACATCGGAGTCGACGTTGTTTGATAGCGCCCCTCGAACGTCGTCCCGCCGCCGGTCTTCCAGTTGTTAGTGCCGTACTCGAAAAAGACGCGGAAGTGACCGTCCTCACCATCAATTCGAAACACTAGCGAGTTCGGCGTGCGCCAACCGCGCGAGGCAAAGTTAAACCAACCGATGAGGACGCCACTGCCTCCCTCGCTCTTCGTCACCGCAAAGCGTCCCGAGGCGGACAACCGGTCGTTGAGTGTTCGATTGAAGACCGAGCGGGCGTACGTCGCAGGACGCACGGAGCGACTGACGCGGCCGCCGATTTCGCCCGCCTCGCCACCTGCGTGCCGCGTCGAGCTGAAACCAAAATCCTGCTCGATCGTGCGCCGATGTGAATCCGGGGGTGTTTGGTTTCGGCCGTCCCAATTTGGATCATGGCTAAAGTCTTCAGTAGCGACGCGGGTCTCGGTTTCTGTCGTGAAGATGATGGAACCACAGAACGACACGAGAACCGCGGCAACAAGAATTGCAACGGCGTGACGAATTCTTGGCGACGTAAACTCTGCTGTGTTGCGGTACATGCTTTTCCCAGTGTTTCGGCGTTAGCAGTGCGTTGAAAGTCATTCGGCCGGCTTCTGCCGTTAACTACTATGTGGCATAAGTCTGACTGCGTCGTCACGGAAAACTTCCCGCCGAACGCCGAACGCGCGCGCCATGCGCACGCATCGCCTCCAACTCGCTCGCGCTCGGGGGATTCCAATCATCGAGGAGAGCGAGACCTTGGCGCAGTTCTTCGGTACCGTTCGGCGCCATGAGCGCAACGGCAACCTCCGGTCGGGCCAGGCAGAAACGGTACCACTCCGGTGCCGGCGGTGGCTGAAAACCCTGCGGATCTTCCGGCGTCGAGCGCGCCAGGTGTCCCCAGCGCTGACACGTAAACGCCACGACAGGAGTGCCGCGGGGCGCGGTGACCGGAAAGACGTCCTCCTCAGCGCCGCGGTGCGCCGCGTTGTAGCGCACCATGACGAGGTCGAGAACTCCAGTCTCGACCCAACGTACCGCCAACCGTCGCTGATGCGTGGTCAACCCGATGAGCCCGATCTCTCCGGCGCGCTTGGCCTTCTGCAGCTCGGTGATGGCCCCATTGTGGCCGGCGAGCCTCTCCCACTCGCCTTCGGACTCGATGTAATAGAGGGTGACAACCTCAAGTCTGTCGCTCGCTAGCGTCGTGAGCGTCTCGCGCAGCTCGGCGGCTGCTTCACTCGCACTGTGGGCAAAGAACTGCTTGGCGACGACGACGTGATCTCGTTCGCGCGATGACATCGCGGCAATCGCACGGCTCATGCCGTCGGCATACCCGCACCAGTTGAGATAGTTCACCCCTGCGTCGATAGCACGATGAACGTCGAGAGGCTCAAGATGCGTGTTCCCCCGAGTCGCCAGACCAAGGCGACAAACGGGTGGGAGGTCGTCGCTGAGCTTCGTGTAACGATCCATAAGCTAACAGCCCATTGAAACGTCGTGCGGCTACGAATCCGGCCGCTTCACGTCGAGCCTGGACTGGCCTCTCAACTCTCGAGTCAAACAATTCCAGCAACAAACACGCACGCAAACTTCTGCGCCGTCCGCTATGGTTTCTTCCTACGGCATGGAGCGACCGGCCAACCTCGGCCAAACGACCGACGGAGTCCATTCTCTTCATCGCGGGCCGCACGCCCAAGCATTTCTCCCTGGCGGAGAACCACGGTCCCGTCGAGCTGAGACGACGGCTGGCTCGGCGGATTCCGTTGAGAACGTCGACCGCCTCAGTGTAGTGTGGTTCCGCAGCGAACGACATGAACACACCGACCGATCTGCACCAACCCGAAGACGACGCCTCTGTGCCCGCAGCGCCAACGGCGGCGGCACCATCGGCGCCGTCCCGAGTACAAGAGAAACTGCGCCGCACGATGCTGCGGACCGTCGCCCAGTATCACCTCATCGAAGCTGGCGACCGCATCCTCATTGCTGTTTCCGGCGGCAAGGACAGCTACACGCTGCTCGACCTCCTCACCGCGGCCAAACGACGAGCGCCTGTCGATTTTGAGCTCGTCGCCTTCCACCTCGACCAAGGCCACCCTGGCTACGACGGTCATGCCCTGAGAAAGTGGCTCGAGACGCGCGGGACGCGCTTCGAAATCGAACGCCAGGACACTTACTCTCTCGCCGTCGAACAAGCAGCCGCCTCTGGGAAGTCCTACTGTGCGCCCTGCTCCCGCCTGCGCCGAGGCATACTCTATAGCGCCGCGGCAAGGCTCGATTGCAACAAAATCGCGCTCGGACACCACCGCGACGATGCTCTCGAGACACTGCTGCTCAATCTTTTCTACGGCGGCAAGCTGCAGTCCATGCCACCAAGCTATCGCACCAACGATGACCGCTTCGATGTGATCCGACCGCTCATCGAGTGTTCTGAGGATGCAATCAGAGAGCATGCCAGCATCGCCGGCTACCCGATCCTCCCCTGTAACCTCTGCGGGTCCCAGTCAGACCTCAAACGCGTCGAGATGAGCCGGCTCCTTAGGCGACTTGAGCGCGACAACCCGCAGGTGCGCGAGGTGATGCTCGCGGCACTCAAAAACGTGCGCCCGTCGCACCTGCTCGACATGGAAGTGGCCGCCGCTTGGGAGCGGGCCTGCGGCGACTTCGCTCCACGTCGTTAGCCCGGCCTGGCGATTTCGCGTCCGGCCTATGCCGCCGCGCGAGTCGCTGCTACAGAATCCTCTCTTGATCGACGTCCCAGTGAACGCGGCGACCCGTGCGATAAGAGATGTTGCCAAGATGAGCTCCGATGATCACCTTGTTGGCGACCTCGACGAGCGAGTTCGGCGCTCGGCGGGACTTGACGCATTCAAGGAAGTTCTGCATGTGCAGCTCACCTTCCCCAGGAGTTTCCCACTCCTCAACAACGTTCCCCTTGGTGTCAGCATGGATCATTTTGGCGTGCTGCTGAAAAATCGTGCCACCGGTGCCGTAGTAACCAGCGCCGCCGCTGTCGTAGCCGTTCATGAAGTGAACGTTGAAGTTGATACAAAACGTCCCGCAGTCAAGGATCGCGTGCACGTTGTCGGGGGTCTCCCACTCCGGCGAGTGATAGTTGCCGCCATTGCAGACGACGGAACGCGGTCCCTCCGAGCTAGAGATCCAGTGGGCCACATCGAGTCGATGAGGGCCGATGTCGGTCATGAGTCCACCGCCAAAGTCCCAGAACCAACGCCAGGCAGAGCAGCGTACGGGATCAAAGGGCCGTGACGGCGCGCGACCGAGGAAGCGCTCCCAGTCGATCTCCTTCGCTTTGAATTTCTTCGCTCGCTGCACGTACGGATCGATGGGGCGGTAGCGGGTATCCCACGTGCGGACGAAACGGAGCTCTCCGATACCACCCGCGGCAACGATGTCTCGAGCCTTCTCCCAGTGCTTGCCGCTGCGGCGCTGATTGCCGACCTGAACGATCCGGTCACTCTTCGAGACTGCCTGAACGACCTCCTGTCCTTCCTCGATCGTGCGTGTCAGCGGTTTCTCGATATAGGTATCTTTTCCTGCGGCTACCGCATCGATGAGATGATCTCGGTGCCAGTGATCCGCACTGGCGACGATGACGGCATCGATGTCAGGTCGCGCCAGAACCTCCTCGTGGTACGGAGACTCTTTCGGGCGAGACCCGCGCACGAGCGCCGCCGCTTCGCGCAGCATCAGCTGGTTGACGTCACAGATCGCGACGATCTCTGCGCCATGGTCTTGCGCCGAGCGCAGACGATTGCGACCACGCTGGCCGACGCCGATGCACCCGACGCGCAGTCGTTCGTTCGCTCCGAGCACGTGCGAATAGGAAAGTGCAGCAAGGCCCGACAGAGCCGAGGTCCTGAGAAACGAACGGCGCGTGGGATGGATGCGTTCCATGTGATGCCTACTCCGTTGAATGGGGTGAACACGCTCAGAATACTGCTGATGCGCTTCACGCACAACGAGTTCGCCTGGGCAACCACACATTCGGGCGGCAACGTGCGGCGAGCCGGTCTTCCGCTCCGTCCTTGATCGTACGTTCCGTTCGGATTCCGCAGATTCCTCCACGTTGGGAACGGTGTGCGTCTGCCGCCTCACCCTCAAGGTTCGACGCGCGGTCGAATCATGAGAGTGCGAGTCGAGATCGAAAACTTTCTATGCCTCCGAGTCGCCGACGCCATTGCCACTGTCGCCGTTCGACTCGAAAAGCTCCCGCTTCAGCTTGTACTTCTTCAGAAGATTCGACAGCTGCGGTCGATGAATCCCAAGCTCTCGCGCGGCGTGGGTGATGTTGCCGCCTGTCTTGCGGAGCGTTGACTCAATTTTATGCTTCTCCACGATGCGTTTAGAATCTCGCAGCGTCACATCGCTGGCGAGCACTGAGCGCAGCGCGCTGAGTGTTCGGTGATCGCACTCCGCCGGAAGCAGTCGCTGGCGAATCTGGAAGTAGATGTCCGAACCGCTGCGATACTGCCGATTCGACACATTGAGTTCCATCGCCACGTCGTCGTTCAGCGTCTGGGCAAGTCGTTCCCGAACACGCACAGCGATGTCTTCCATGAGCGGCACGTCACCATCCTCAAGAAGGAGATAAAGGACCGGACTGCCCCAACAGACAGCTGTTCGAGGCGCGAGGACTTCGCTTAATTCACGCAACAGATTGCTTCCGAGCTGTCCGCGCCCATCCGCGAGCATGTCGTCGAGATTCGGCAGATAGAATCCAACGAGTGCGAACGCTTTGTCATGAAGATTGTAGAGTCGATAAGCGTCACCGAGTCGGTCGATGAAGTAGCTCGGCGTGTAGAACCCTGTGAGTGGTTCGCGGATTGCAATCTCGAATTCGCGCCGATTATTGAGCGCGACAGCGGCATGATGTGCGAAAGCCTCGAGGAGCACTTGATCCCGTGCGCCAAACTCGCCGAGTGACACCGGCTTGTCGAGATAGACACCGCCAAAAATGCGTTCGTCCGTCAAAAACGGCACGGTCAAGATCGAACGGTGGACCAGGTAGCCGAGCTGCAACTGCCGGTCGCCGCGCGCGTCGTCGGTGCCCGCCTTCGCGCCAGAAGCGACGATGGACCGTCCCTTGCGCACGGACTCCTGCGCCAATTGGTTCGCAACCATGTACTCGGGGTGCTGTGTCGCTTGCTTGCCAAAACCGTGAAAAGCGACCGGCGTGTACTGACGGTTCTGAACCTGCAGCACGAAACCCCGGTCCGCACCGCTGAGCTCCAGCGCGTCATCGAGGATGCGTTCGTAGAAGTGGAGTTGATTCATGCCGGCGTGAAGCCGCAGTACCCGCGACTGAAGATCCTTGTAGTCGCCGACGCCGATCGGGCGATCCTTCACCGATCTCGACACCACCTCGGCGCCGCGCAGATCGACAGCAGCGCCGGAGTCGCGGCCGACGGACTCGCGACGGAATCGCGCCAGATCTTCCGTGAAGACCTTACGCCGTCGATCCTCCATGAATCGCGCCGCGAGATCTTCTGTAAGATTGTTCCCGATTTGCTTGAGGATCAGCTCCGCTTTACTGTAGTAGTTCGCTGCCTCGGAAAAGTCTCGCTCGCCGTGGCACAGCTTTGCGAACGAGTAAAAGAGCGAGAACAGGAGGCCGACGTCGCCAAAATTTTGGCTCAACTCAAGCGCTTTCTGAAAAAACTCCCGCGCGCGGTCAACGTTGCCGCCTTTGAGAAACCGATGAATGTTGCCCTTGATCACGAGTGCGCGCACCTGCAGGTCGAGCGCCTTGAGATCTTCAGCGATCACGTGGCCCTTCGAAACAATCTTCAGCGCTTCATCGAAAAGCTCGCGCTGTAGCTTGATCTCGGCCTGTTCCAGGTACGCTGACGCTTCACGGCGTCGATTGCCCAGCTTGGCGTAAATTTCAACCGCCTGCTTGAGCCGCTTTTCCGCATCGGCCCACTCCCGGTCCAGGCCGTCGCGACATCCCTGCAGCAGCAGCCCATCAGCCTCTTCTAGACGCAGCTTGAACTCGGAGGAAAGGATTCCGACTTGCTTGGCGAAACTCGCAGCCTGTTTGAAATCACCGAGTTCGAAGGAGCATCGACCGAGATTGGCGAATGCTTCGACGAGACCGCGTGTGTCTCCAAGCGCTTCGCTGTTGGCGACGGCACGACGAAAATACTCGATGGAGCTCTGATAGAGTCCCAGGCGAGCATAGAGATCGCCAAGAGTGTTGAGCGTCGGATTGAGGCCCGGGAAGTCGCCGATACGCTCCTTGAGGCTCAGGCTCAGATTGAGATTTTCGATCGTCTTGAAGTAGTCACCGCTGCGCAAGTAAACCTTACCGAGCTGGTCGTAAGAGCGGCAGAGTCCGGCGACGTCGTGGTCGCTGCGTCGAATCTCGAGTGATCGGTAAAGATAACGCGCGGCGCGGAAATAGTTGCCGCGCTCGAGGTAGACGCGACCGAGGTCATCGAGCACGGCAACTTGCCGGCTCTTCAATTTCTGGGCTTCAAACTCGTTCAAGGCGCGTTGATAGTTGTCGACGGCATGCGCGTAATCGCCCTTCTGGTAAAACGCGTTCGCCATTTCGCGGTAAAAATCGCCGAGTTCCGGCAACTTGCCGAGTTTGATGCAGAGATCGCGCCCCTTGAGGCAGAGGTTGATCGCGCGCTTAATGTCCTGTCGCCACAGGCGCAGCCGCGCGAGGAGGAGCTGCGTTCGCACACCAAGTCGGCTGTTCTCGTTCTTGAGGAGTCGCGACGACTTGCCGAGTACCTTGATTCCCTTGGCTGGATCGCGCCGGCCCGCCGCCTCGGCCTCCAGCAGGAGGAGTTCGAGACTCCGCTCCGGTGCGAGACGGCCACCGCCCTCTTCCGCCACGCGCCGCAGTAGCTTTTCCGCGTGCTCAACGTCGTTAAGCGCTAGGCTGATCCGCGCCTGGCGCTCGACAATCGCGACACGCTCTTCGATGTCGTCGTCGGCCGTGATGAGACCAAGGAGGTCTTCGTAGATCTCACGTGCCTTTTCGAGTGACAGAGAACGTAGGAACCAGCGCGCGGCCGAAAGTCCATACCCCGCCGACGCCCGTGGATCAACGCCGCGGTAAAGGTGGTAGAAGACCTCGAATGTCGACTCGGCGCTCTGCTGCTCCAGCGTGTCTCGGCACTGCTCTCCGATGCGTTGATGGAGGATCCGCCGCTCCTCGTCGCTAATCATCTCGGCGACGACATCAACGTAATCCCACAGGTGGAAGAAGTAACTCGCGTCTGAGACGTCGGGAGAAGCAGCGACGTCAAGCGTCCGCGCGGTGGTTCCCCGTGTGCCGCTCGCTCCATGGTTTCCGAGATGCCGTTCGATGAGACCGCGTCGCGCCAAATGTTCGAGAAGCTCCGGAGTGTCGCTCGGATCGAAGGCTTGCGCGTCGTCGAGCAGCGCGCCTGTCAAGACGCCGGCGACGACTTCTGCGGTCAAAGGCCGCCGTGCTGTCGCGAGCACCTTGAGCACCAACATCTCCTCAGTAGAAGCGCCGCGGAGGCGCAGCTTCAAAACGTCGCAGCGACGTGCCAGGCCGGTACTCTCCGTCTGCGTCTCGCGGGACTCCGTCGACGGCGGCGGGGCATTGCCGGAGTTCGCGGCGCCAAGCAGCTCCAAAACCGTCTCGCCACTCCAGCGAACCACGCCGCCATTCTCGACGGGATCACGCTCGCTCAGGTAGAGCGCGTTCAGTAGCTCATGCAGAAAACTAGGAAACCCCTCGGACGCCTCGTACATTGCTTCGACCGCCTCCGGAGAGACCTCGATAGAACGACCGTTGAGGTTGACGCCTTCGACCGCGCGCGCCACAAAGGCGGCCGCCTCGGTCTCTCGGAGCGGGCGCAGGTCGCCGTGGTAGGCAAAATCGCTGGCACCCAACCGATTGATCGCCTGATCGAGATAGTGATCGGGATCGGGCGACGCGCGGTAACTCGCAAGGATCATGACACGCGCCGGCGGTCGAGTGTCTTGACGCTGGCGCGCCTGAGAAAGCTGCAGGAGGTTGCTCAAGTGGTCGCCTGATTGCGGCTGACTCGGGGTTAGCCCACGCCATTCCTCCTCGTCACCCTCGAATGTCGACAGGTCCGCCGCCTGCGAAAAGGTCACATCCACATCAGCACCGCCGCCGACGTCGTTTCTGAGTCGCAAATTGCGGCCGATGTAGCTGAGGAGTTCGATCGTCGGAACATCGCTCCAGTGCAGATCGTGAACGAGGAGCAAGAGTGGTCGACGCGTCGAGACTTCGAGAAGCAGCTGCGTGATCCCGTCGTAGAGGCGAACCTTCTCGGCGTCAAGGCGCTCGCGCGTAATGGGATCCAGCTCCTCACCCTGTTCGTCCGGAAAGAGCTCTGGAATGAACCCTTCGAGCGCGAAGCGGTACTTCTCCTGCAGCGCTTGGCCGCGATCGTGGTCCCGCAAAATCGCACGGATGGCGTGCAAGAACGGCTTGAACGGGATTCCCTCAACGTCGTGAGTAAAGACTTCGTAAACAGGCAGCTCTTTCGTTTGCGCACTGTCAACGAACTGTCGAAAGATCCGCGTCTTACCGATCCCGTTTGGGCCGCGGTAAAGAAAGACATACCGGCGATGGTCAGCGAATTCCGACGGCACGACGGCAGCGGGCAAGGCCGCGGCCTCGTCGGCGCTGGAGTCAGCGTCAGCTGCACGCTGGGCACCCGCCGCAACGTACTGCGTGCGCAAGAGGGCCTCTTTAGCTGCGGCGCTGAACGCTCGATCAAAAAAGACGCGCTCGAAAAGCGCCGTCAATCCCGCCCGCTCATCCTCGCGGAACTGAAAACTGGTGGCGAACGGCGAACGCCGCGTCGTCTCCAGAGGTACTTCCGTCCGCTCCTCCATAGTTCACCGCGCTTTCGAGTCGAGACTGCATCGGCCAGCCGCGGGTACTCCTCGTGAACGCGGCGCCGGCCAGGTCGAAGCAGGCTACGCGTTAGGTGCGACCCGCTCGGGAATTCCCTTCACTGTCACCAGCGTAATTGCAAAAGATCCTTCGACCAGCATGATAACTTGGCGACCGCACACTCCCCAGTTCGTTCTTTGCTGCAATTGTCGAGGCGGTCGCGAGCAACCCGCCCTGCAAGCAACCGTGCTCATGGCGGCCTCCGCGGCATCTCAGGAAGACCCAAACGAAGATTCCGGCGCCTCCAGACGCCGCTATCCGGCCGCTAAGAGTGGGAATTATAAGCTGTTAGGCAACGCTGTCAACTCGACTTCGCACCGTTGCCGCTGGCGAGGTCCGCGACGCTCAACCCTGAGAGGACGTCACGATAGGCCGT
Organism: Planctomycetota bacterium; assembly: GCA_965223265.1. Classification (GTDB taxonomy): domain Bacteria; phylum Planctomycetota; class UBA8108; order UBA8108; family SXIK01. The sequence goes on along the minus strand of OZ244999.1, from coordinate 8,701,300 downwards.
ACCCGCGCGCTGCAGAAGACTCAAAGCCAGCGGCGCGGGTGGGGCGCCCTCGGATCCGGCCGCAAGCTCTAGAGGCTGGCCTTCCGTATGCCACCGCCCCAACTCTCCCGGCGTGGAGAGCTCGTCGAGGATGCGCTCGAGACATAGGTGTTGTGGCGCAAGCGCCAACACATAGCGCGTGTCGTCGGCAGCGCTGCGCTCGAGCACTCCAGCGCTGACGAGGCGCTCGGCGACGTCGTGGAGAGCCTCGACGCCGAAAGGGGCAGCGCAGCGCAGCTCGGCCAATCGCGGCGCTTGCTCGCCACGCTCAAAGTGACGCGCAAGCCCCTCGAGCAGCGCTAGGCCGACGAGAAACGAGGGCGGCGCGCTTTGCTCGCTCAGGCGGCTCTTGTTGACGACGTCCTGAAGGTGTTGGTGCACGTACGTGATCTCACAGCCGATCAGGACGATCAGCCAGTTGACGTAGAGCCAGATGAGAAACAGCGGCACGATTGCGAGCTGGCCGTAGAGAGTGTTGGTGCGCTCGAAGTACAGAAAGAAGCTGCGCTTGACGATTTCCCACAAAGCGCAAGCAACGAAACCGCCGAGCACCGCGCTGGTCAGACGTACGCTCGCAGACGGCAAAAAGATGTAGAGGACGGTGAAAGCGATGAATCCGATCGAGACCGGCACCACGAAGCGGTAGATGAATCGGAGCAGCGCGCGCAGCAGCCGTCCGAAGAAGGTGATCTGCTCAGGCTGCGCCGCGGAGGCACTCTCGGTGGCCGTGCCAGCTGGCGCGGTGGCCTTCTCTTCGGAAGCTGTGACCGGCGGCGCTGAGGGTCGCTGGGCCGTGGAGTCGACCGACGCTGAAGAGCTATTCTCCGAGACTATCTCGGGATCCACGACGGTCTCAGTTGTCACTTCTGCTGTCACGCCGACGTATCGGTCAACCCATCCACCCTTCGGGACGAGAAGATCCATGACCCACGTCGACGCGATGAGGAGGAAGGGACTCGTTGTCAGAATGATCCAAAAGGTTGCAAACCGCTGCACGTGGGTGCGGCGACTCGTGACTTTCCAGATGTAGTTGAAGCTGCGTTCGGCGGTGGTCAGAATCGCCACCGCCGCCGGCAATAGGCTGACCGTCGCGAGCAGATTGACGAGGTTCGATACGCCCTGGAACGCCTGGGTGGAAATCTTCTCCAACCAGCTCTTGATCTGCTCCTTGAAGTCAGGCGCCGCGAACGTCACAAGATAGTTGATCACGACCTCTTTGATCTGCTCTCCCCACAGCAGCTCAGCAAAACTGAAAAAGAGGATCGACAACGGGATGAGCGACAGGATCGTCACGAACGAGAGGGTCGCGGCGCGCTCAAGACAGCGATCGTGCCCAAGACGCTGGACAGTGAAGTAGAGGACCCGACAAACTCCGAGCGCCCACTTTTTGACGCCGCTTGAAGACTCAGCGGGTTCGACGAGGGCCTTCCTCAGATCAACCAGGCGCATGGCGGGTCCTTGCACGGCCGTAAACAGCCTGTTGAAAAGTGCTTCGAGCCGAAAACTGGTCTCTTCGCGTCCAGATCGGCCGCGGCAAGTGAAGAGGCCAGTTTTTCGGCCGAATGACTTTTTCAGCGGGTTGGGTAACCAAGGCGACGCGGCAATTCGAAGTCGCGCGGCCAGGAACGCTCTCGGTCGCTCACCCCAGCACTGGGACGCGGCGGCACGGGAACAACGCTCCCCATATCCTACTCAGTCGGCCTTCCAGGGCTCAGCCCCTTGCTCCTTCGTGCCGCTGGCAGGAGGTGAAGAGGCTTCGTGGAGGCTTGCGACGACCCATCGGGAAAAAAAAATCCCCTCACCGTCCCTACTCGATGAGGAGTATGTTTGGGTCTGAAATAAACGAGGAAAAAGGAGGGACCTACCGCGAGGGTAATGTAGGGATCGGGTAGGTTGATCTAAGAACCGCCGCTTAAATCGTAACGCCAACGTTTTAGGCGAGTTACGAAAAGAGCCGCCGTCCACCTTCAGTCTGTCGCTGTCGCCCTGGGCGGACGACGTCGAAAGACACGACAGTCTGCAGATTGTTTTCAACTACAAAGGCGCCACCGGTCACTTCGCCAAACTACGCTAACCCGTAAGGTATTGACGCCGATAAAGTTAACGACGCCCACCCGGAGACGGCAGAAGCCAACCGTGACTCAAAACCGAGAACGCGTCATAGCAGACGAACACCCTAAAATCAAACATATTTTTCACAGTCGAATCCCGATCGCCGCCACGAAACGGTTCGAATAACTCCAAATCGACCGCGTCGGACTGAGAAGACCACTGGAATCGAGCTCACCGCCTGTCGCGGACAGACTGGTTCTTGGACGAACCGATCAAAAACCTGTATCTAGGACGCTGAAACAAGATGTCGATGTGCGCCACCACACGCTGCCGGGTGCCCTGCCCTGCAACCGGAATCGTCACGGTTCCCGGCGCCGCAACCTGCTCATGGTCCCGAATCCAGTGCGCGACCCCTCGGACGACGAAGATATTGGCAAAGTCGAAGCCTTTCTCGCGGGCGACGAGTCAGCCTTCGAGTTTCTCTTCGACAAATACCGCGAACGCGTTTATCGCGTCGCGCTGCGGTTCGTGCACAACCGGGAAGACGCGCTCGAGGTTACCCAAGAGGTATTCGTGCGCGTCTACAAGAGCGTCGATCGGTTCAAAACCGACGCCAAGTTTTTCACTTGGCTGTATCGCATCGCCGTCAACCGCGCGATTGACTTCACCCGCCGCAGAAAATCCCGGCTGGCAACCGAAGTCGACCAAACGTTCCTTGAGGCACAAGGCACTCAAACCCCTGGGCGCAACGCACCTGTCGACCCAGAAGAGAGCGCGCAAAACAAGGAACTCGGCGAACAACTCTCCGAGGCGGTCGACTCACTCCCCGACAAGCATCGAGCCGTCTTCATTCTGCATGCCAAAGAGAACCTATCCTACAAACAGATCGCCGAGGTGGTCGACTGCAACATCGGAACCGTGATGTCGCGCCTGCATTATGCTCGTAAAAAACTACAGGAACACCTGCGTCGTCTTGGGGTCGATCCGCCTTCACGCCGCCAGACGACGGGCTGACGCGCTGATCAAGAAGAAGAGTTGATCAAGAAGAAGAGTGGTAGCGAAGAAGAAGCAGCGAAGAATCGAGAATCCAATGACAGAGACACAGAACGATCCGAAATCCGATCGGAGCCACAGCGCCGAAGACGAAATGTTGATGCGCGTCGGCGCCTACGTCGACGGGGAGCTGTCCCCTGAAGAGAGAGAGTCTGTGGAAAAATACGTCGACTCGAATGCGAGTGCGCGCGAAGTTGCCGACAGCTATCGTTGGCTGGATGAAGTTTCGCGCGGCGAATCTGCTCCACCGGTCAGCGGCGAGCAGTGGGCGCGCGTTTGGGACGAGATTCAGCGCCGCAAGAACGAGCCTGAGCTCGAGACGCCGCCCGCGGTCGCTCCGCAAGCCCACAGCTCCGATCGCGGACAAGGCGCGGCTGCTCGGATCGAGCGCCCCCGGTTTCTTTACGGGGTCGTGGCAGCCGCCGCGGCTGTTTTGGTCATCGCCGTGCTTCTGATCGCCCTTCGGTCACCGCCGTCTACCGGGCCGGAAACGAACGTCGCGACAGGAACCGCCGTCGAGCAAGGCGACGAGAACACCCCCGGTGTCCAGCCGGGGGGCGGCGAGGCCGTGCCAGAAGAAGAACAAAAGAGTATTCTTTTTCACGGCGGCGACAAGCCGAGTAAGATCGACGGCAACTTCGCCAGCTACGAAGACTTCTAAAGCCTTTCGATAGTCGCTGAGCACGGTGAACCCATGTTCGCTTTTCCACAACCGCTTCGGCTACTCTGCGCCCTGTTTTCGGGGACGTGTACGCTGCTGTTCGCCACGCCGACGGCGCACGCCGAGGAAAAGTATACGGTCACGGTATACCAGCTTTGGGGCTCAGACGGCGTCGATGTCGAGACGGCCGAAAAACTTCCGAAAAAGATGGTCGCGGAGCTGCGAAAGCACACTAAGAAAAAGCGGTTTCGGCTAGCAACGAAGGAGCCGCACGTGCAAAAGATCAGCTTCGAGCGTGGCGTCTCCCTCGAGCTCCCGGATCACTATCAGGCGCGGTGGGAGCTCGAGACGCATCGCCAATCAGTGCGCCTTAAGCAAACGTTGGTCAACAAAAAGAGGAAGCGCAAGGCGACGCTGCTCCTGAAGGAGACCCCGGCGATCATCTCCTTGGCGAAAATCCGTCGCGACGACGAAGTCTTCGTGCTTTTGGTCGACCTCAAGACGGCTTCGAGCGGCGCCACCGCAAAGTAGGCGGCGAGAAAGAGTGGGGCCTCTAGTGCGAGAAGGCTACGCCGCAGCTGAGAAGCAGCCAGAACCCGAGCAGTGAACCGGTGAACAGTGCGGCCTGAACCCAGCGTCGCGTGAGGGCGCGATCGATCCAAAGGATCGAGCGACCTAAGAGTTGACTGTCCGGAAGGCGTAGCATTTCTCTTTGGATCTCCCAAGAAGAGTACCCCACGACGGGCACCATTGGCGAGCTCCACTGTTGTCGGCTACAGCTCCGCTATCGCCGCAAGAGCGCTGCAAAAAAAGAGTTGCGGTGTTCCGAAAACGTAATAGAATGATCCGTCAGAGCAGCCCGTTGACACGAAACCGTTGACAAAAACCCCGGCGAAGGCGTCGTTGAACGCAGTGCGTTCGTACCAGCCTTCGACTCCCGCGGGGCCGGCTGTTGAGTGTTGAAGAGGAATGTTGAAGAGATTGCCCGCTCTGGTGGTTGCGCAAACGTCCCTTGTGCGCTTCGGGGCGGAACCGCTTCGGTAGCACGGGGACCGCAGCGCAAAGCGTTAGAGGAGCTATAGCCTGTTGAAAAGTGCTTCGAGCCGATACGGGGGCATTCGCACTCCCCGGTTTTTTCAACGGCTACAATGCCGCGCTCGGACGTGAAAGCCGCGACGGTCCTCCGGCCTGGCGGCGAGAAAAGGAAGTTGGAGAGGACATTGCTATGAAGAGAACGTACTCGCGTTGTGTCGCAATGATCGGAGTTGGTGTGATCAGTGTCGGTTTGGCCGCCATCGCGGGGTGCGTCTCGCCGCCCTCGGGCGTCGAAATGGCCGAAGGCGTGGAGCAAAGCGATGTACCGCTCCTACCCAATTTCGAATTCGTCCGTGGTGAATCGTATGAGCCGGCAGTCGGTGAAGGCGGACACTTTCGCAGCTGGGTCGGGTACTACCGCGGCGGTGGTCACATGTCGGACGTCGGACCGAGGTTCGTGGGTGCGATGAAGAAAAACGGTTGGCGACTGGTGGGTGCGTACAAGACGGAAGGCGAGACGCACAACTATCAGTTCGTGAAAGGCGAGGAAACCGCTGAGGTGACGATCTCTCGTAAATTCGACTTCGCCTACGGGAAGTCGTTCAACGAGATTCGCTCTCGAATCGGCCCTCGCGGCACCGAAAGCTTCTCGATCGCGGACATCAACAGTCTGAAGGCGCCCGCGGCGGAGCCTGGCGCGCAGCCCGAGATCGCCCCCCCGGCTGCGGTCTCGCCAGAAGCCGATATTCGCGACCTGACGTTGTCCGAGGACGAGATCGGTAGCCCGGCGCCAGCGTCGGTCAGGCTTGAAGAGAACGAAGAGCCTATCCAATACTAGTCACGACACTGCGTAGTCACGACACTGCATAGTCACGACACTGCGTAGTCACGACGAAGATGACGACCGGGCCGAGGCGCGGCGCTCGCAGGGAGCATTCTGAGAGCCCATTCCCGCCGCCAGCTGCGCTCGGAACGCCACACCACCCGCGAGCGCGTCAAGTCGCAGCCTGCGGCGTCCTGGGACGCCAAGTACTCGCCCGGACCATGTTGCTCACCACCTCACTGCAGGTCGTGCGCCACCGTGCCCGCCGCAGGAAACGGTCAAAGCGGTCGCACCAACCATACGGGAAGATTACCGGGCGAGAATTGCGGTTGAAAACCGCGGTGGCGGTGTATTATCTATCGATGGCTCACGCACGTGGGGACCCGAAGAGCTCCCGACCAATGGCGGTTGGCCGTCGACTTCGGTGAACCGGCGCGTGCCTGCGTGCCACCGACCGTCGCTGATCGAAGAGACCGTATTCGGCTCCAAGCGTTTTCAACAGACTGTTTTGGGGTTCAGCAGCGCGGGATCGGCACCAAAGCTGGGAACAACGTCACCGCTCGCGAGTTCGTGACGGTCGTCCCAACGCCGTAGTTTGAAATTCGAATCGAATCCAAAACGAACCGCCGAAACGATCGGAAGGATCATCGTGGCCAGAAAGACCTTGCCTAAACAGCCGACGGACACGCAGCCCGAGCAAGGGTTGGAAAACGCACTCACCGGCCTGACGAGCTCAACCGTTTCGACGATCAAGAAGTTTCGCATGCACATCGTGGTCGTCGTGGCCTGTGTGCTGCTCTGCGTTGTCGGCTACACCGCGTGGACGGCGCTGGCTCAAGAGCGCCTCGAACAAGTGAGTGCCCGCCTCAGTCGCGTCACAGATCCGGATGCCACCGAGCCGCTCAGCCTCACGGCAATCGACGAGCTCCTTGCCGATGTTGAAGGCACAAAGCCGGAGCCCTACGTCGTCAAAACCATCGGCTCCTTTCTTGCCGAGCTTGCCATGGCCGACACCGGGGATGATCCTCAAGCGAAGCCCCGACTCGAGCCCACTCAGGCAAAGGAGAAGGCCCTCGCACTGGCACGAAGCGCGGCCGAACGCTTCGCCGGTGACGCCGACATGAAGACGTGGGCGTTGAACGTCGAGAAGGTTCTCACAGCGAAAGACAGTTCCGAGTGGATGCCACCCAGCGCGACGTTCGAGTTACCCGTCCCGAACGAAGCCAGCAGCGAGAACTGACGCTGTCGCAAGTGAAGCCACCGAACTTGGGGAGAGACGGCGACTCGTTGGACGAATGTGACGCGCGAAAAGAAGGATCGTCCCTGGAGCCGAAGCGCGAGCGCTGCGATGCGGACGAGCCGCCCTCGCCACAGTCGGACGGCGATGAGTCGGCGCCGCCTGAGGTTCACGAGTTTATCCACGAAGGCGAGCCGCAGCGCCTCGATACGCTGCTCGCCGAACGCCTTCCGGAGCACTCACGTGCCTTCCTGCAGAAGCTCGTCGACCAGGGCTACGTCACCGTTCCGAAACTACGTCGCGACGTCAAGGCGTCGACGAAAATCAGCCGGGGCATGTCGGTCCGATGTCACGTGCCGCCACCGCGGAAGATCGATCTGTCGCCCAAAAACATCCCCTTCGATCTTCTGTACGAAGACGAGTTCCTAGCAGTCATCGACAAACCCGCCGGACTGGCGGTGCACCCCGCACCGTCCCAGGTTGGAGACACTCTCGTCAACGCGCTTCTCTACCGCTTGAGCAACTTGTCGGGCGTCGGCGGCGAAGAGCGTCCGGGAATCGTGCATCGTCTGGACAAAGAAACCTCCGGTGTCCTCCTCGTCGCCAAAAATGATCTCGCGCACCGTGCATTGGCGCACCAATTCAAAGAGCGTTTGGTGCACAAGACGTATCTGGCGATTAGTCGTGGCGAGCCAAAGGAATGGGAGGGGAGCATCGATCGACCGCTCGGTCGGAGCTACACGCACAGCAAAAAACAGATGGTGCGAGTCGACGGGACCGGCCGCGAAGCCATCACGGCTTACCGTGTCCTTGAACGATTTCGCGGCTACGCTCTCATTGAAGTCTATCCCAAAACCGGGCGAACACACCAAATCCGGGTCCACCTCGCCAGCCTCCACTTGCCGATCGCCGCGGACAAATTGTACGGCCGGGAAAAACAAATCTACCTTTCCGACCTCCGCGGACAGACGCGGACGCAAGCAGAGCAGCCGATTCTTAGTCGACATGCCCTGCATGCGGCAAGTATCTCGTTTCAGCACCCACTGACGCAGCAAGAGATGGCGTTCAGCGCACGGTTGCCGCAAGACATGCACGCACTACTGAAGGGTGTCGAACAGTACCGCTCGCACGGCAAGACGACCTGAAGGAGGGCGGCACAGAACGCGCCCGCGGCGATTTTCCGCCAAGGCGAGAAGGGCACGAAGGTCCTGGCGTCGATCGATCGCCGGATGCGCCCTGGTGACGTCTCCGATTCCGCTGGCACACCAGTCCGTTGAAAAGTCATTCGGCCGAGAATTCACGCCCAGCTCGACCGCCCCAGTACTCAAGAGTCGCGGAGATGATCCACGTTTGCCGACTCCGCAGTCGCGGTCAGCTCGTCCGGCGGTCGGCGCGAAATGGCCAAACTCGAGGCTAAGTCGCGGCGACCTTCTCTTTCTCACCGCTGGTCGGGCGCTGCCCCCAGTAGAACCAGCTGCGATAGTCTTCCCAGCAGCGTCGACACAGATAGTGTGTCTTCAGGTCGAACTTGACGTACTGATGCGTCGGAATGTACTCCTTGGTGTAGCAACGTCGACAGGTGTGAATTTTGTTCGACTCCATGACCACCTTCACCCAAATCCTTCGGTTTCACGTCTCAACCCGTCGCCCGCGGCAAAATCCGGGCAAAGGGAGTTCGCCCCAAGGCGCGAGAACTCTCGCCTCCTCGGATTCGCGGCTCGGACGCAAGCGGTCGAGCGCGCAAGCCTTGCCACAGAAGTCCATGGTGAGAACGACCCGGGATTGTTTCGGCAGCTGCAGGGCTGATCTGAAGACGCCGCATCGAGCTGTACAAAAAAACCTCCAAAACAGCTACAAATCACCTCTTAAACGATAAAAAATCAGCGGAAAAAGGTCCGAAAAAGTCTCAAGTGAGAGCCAGCCGCAAACCGATAAAGCGATGACGACCGGCTCCGATCCCAACGTTACGAGCCGAGCCGAAGGCGTTTCGTGCTGCCATTCTTAGCATGCATTAGGGTCCGGGCCGCCGAAACGATCGCGCCGACGAGAGGCGGAGAACAAGAAGTGAGTCGCGGCCTCAAGGGGCCGAGAAGAGAACTAGAGAGGATGCATTCATGAGCTTGAGGAGATCGCGCCAGTGGACGGCCGACGCCGACACGATTCGCAGTGTGGGCCGACGCGCTTCAGTCGTCGTTCTCGCCGGCTTTGTGCTGGCCTCGGTGTCATGCTCGAGCAGCGCGCATCGCCGGCCCGAACAGCTTTCTACGGCGCGCGCCACGGCCGCCGAGGAGCTCAGCCAGCACCGCACCGTGAAGCGAGAGGTGAATCGAGACGACACGACAGCAACCAAGACGGAAAGGGATTCCTCTGCCTCGGCTGGGGCTGGTGGAAGCGAGTTCGCCGGCGCCGCACAGGTGGAGAAGCTTCGGACCGAGGACAAGTCCACCTCGACGCATGCAGCAGAGTCGCAGGGGCCGTCGCCTCACAGGCGAGGCGTGGGCCATGTGCAGGCGGAACTGCTCGCACAGTGGCAGGCCGCCCCTACGGATGGGGCCGCTAACGCAACTCGTCTCGAGCTCGCACGACGGATTCTTGCTCTCCATCTCGCTGGCGTTGACGCCGCGATCCCGGACACTGATCTCGAATCGTGCTTGGCAGCTCTCGGGAGCAGCGGCCAGCGCGGCGACGCTCTCTTGGTGGGAGCCATCCTGCACTCCCTTGGACGTGAAGTCGAAGCCCGCCGGCTGCTGGCTACCGCCGACACCGCGCTTCGCGACGCCGCGGCCGACAGCGCCGACAGCAGCCAAGAAGTGGCGACGGGGAATGATGCCATGCGATTCGATCCAACGACGGCGGCAGGAACCGACGCAGGATCGGCGGCAGAGAACGTGGCGCAGTTGACCGCTTCGGATGGCGGCGGCGAGGCGGCAGCGAGGGATTCCTACGCCTCCAGCGATGCAAACGAATCCAATGTCTCGGTAAGCGCCGTCGCGTCAACACCGTCCACAGCAGCTGAAGTTGCGGCTCCGCACGTCGCAGTGCCGCAAGTCGACGGCACCGACATTGACTCCGACGCGTCCCAACCATCGGCGGTCAGCCAGCCGGCCCCCCCTCCGTTCGCTGTCTCCGCACTCAGCTTCGCTGAATCGATCGGCGGACCCGGAGAGTTTATCCCTCTCCCACCGCATCGGATTGTCGCCGGCGTTGAGCTTCTCCTGTACGGCGAGTTCGAGAACTTCACGACGCACGCCGAGACTGAAGAGTCGGGCCAAGAGACCGTCTTCGTTCGCGGTTTCAGCGCTACGCTGCGGTTGCTTGGACCCCATGACGAGGTTCTCGATGAACTCGAGTTTCTCACACCCGATGCGGGTCGTCAGGTTGTCGACGATCCAAACGAGCCTGTCAACTTTTGGGCCAAATACGAGATCCCGAAACGACTCAGTACGGGCGTCTACCGCGTCAGGGTGACGGCACAGGATCTCCTGTCCGGTGCAGAGGGGAACGCTGAGCTTCAATTCGGGATCGATTAGCCAAATCGGTCCGCCTCGTCGGCGAGGAACGTCGTCAGGCCGCGTCGGCAATTCCCTGGCGCCATTCAGATGCCAAAATCGAGAGCAGAGAAGACCGAGAGTGCCGCTCCCGAGTGCATTCGTGTTACGTTACCTTGCTAGCCCGCGTCGAAACCACGAGGAATGACTTTTTAGCCGCAAGGGTCGCTGATGCGCATCATCGCGGGAGAAGCCCGAGGACGGCGTCTCGAGGTTCCGCCTGAGACCGCCGTTCGTCCGGCACTCGACCGCATTCGCGAGTCGATCTTCGCCATCGTGGGAGAGTCCCTCGCCGGCGGCAACGTGCTCGACTTGTTCGCAGGGTCCGGGGCGTTCGGTCTCGAATCGATCAGCCGCGGCGCACGGCGCGCGCTATTCGTCGAACTCGACCCAGAAGCACTGGTGGTACTCAAACGAAACGTGCTGACGCTCGGCTTCACGACCCGCTGCGAGTTACTCCAAGCCGACGCGCTCAGGCAACCGCCCCTCAGGGCACGCGAAGACGATCGTTACGCCTTAATATTCCTGGATCCACCGTTTAGTATGCTGTCGTCATCGAGGTTGACCGAGACGCTGTGGCGGCGCGTCGACGACGCCATTGAAGCCACCGCGCGAGAAGGCTGGACAGTTGTCCGATTGCCAACACGGTGGAAGGGGACTCGTCCCCAACCTCCGACCCTCGAGAAGAAATACGGCGAGTCACGAGTACTCTTCTACCGTGCGCCGACCGATGCGGAACGATCTGCCGCCGCGGACGGCGTGACTGATCAGGATAAGGTATGACATTCCAGACAGCCGTCATCGTCGCTGCAGCGATCGCCCTAACGCTGTTCGGCGCGCTCTGGATCGGGCTGCGCGGCCCCGAAGATTCCGTTGTCGTGACGACGATTCGCGTTTTCGCGTGGGCCTACACGCGCACGTTTCACCGGCTTCGCTCCAACGTCGACGGAGTCGATCCTTTGCCTGCAGCGGGAGCTGCGATCGTTGTCGCGAATCACCACTCGAGTGTCGATCCCGTTCTTCTCTCTGTGCTGACTCGCCGGCGCATCCATTTTCTGATGGCCCGCGAGTACTACGAGATCGTCGGTTGCCGATGGTTTTTTCGTGCGCTCGGCTGCATTCCGGTCAATCGCAACGGACAAGATCTGGCGGCAACAAAACAGGCCCTTCGAGTGCTGAAAGAAGGGAGGATCATCGGAATCTTCCCGCAGGGTGGAATCCGCGAACCCGACGACCCTTTCGATGGCAAGGGCGGCGTCGCACTCCTGGCGCTTAGGTCTCAAGCTCCTATCGTGCCGTTCTACATTTCCAGCACGTCGACGTCCCCTTCGATCGCCAAAGGTCTGCTCATGCCGTCGGCAACCTTCGTGTATCGCGGCGACCCCATCGTCCCGGCAGCAGAAGGTGGCAAGTCATCTCGAGATCAAATCAACGCCTTGACCGACCAGGTCCTCGAATCGATCGCCAGCCTAGCTCCGGAGTCTGCGCAGCCTCGCGCCAGCGCGTAGTGAGAGACGGCGCGTCGAGGCGCACCACGCGGAGACGCTCGCAGCGAAGATCTCCAACGCCCGCCGACTATGCCTTGACGATCTTGTCGCGGTGCTGCGCGACGTTCTGAGTGGCGTTCCGTGTGTCGACGACGAGCGGCGAGGCAGCGACGACCAAGTCCCAGTCGACCCCGCTGTGGTCGGTGACGATCAAAGAGAAATCATGGGCCGCCAGCGTTTCCTCGGTGAGGGCAACGGGCTCCGCATCCACCTCGTAGTGCCGCATGACAGGAAGCTTAGGCACGAACGGGTCATGGTAACTCAGCTGCACGCCCGAAGCCTGGAGCAACTCCATGATCTTGAACGCCGGCGACTCGCGAACGTCCTCGATGTCAGGTTTGTAGGCCACTCCGATGATCAAGCCGCGACTCGAGTTGAGCGGACGACTGCGCTTGTTGAGCGCTTCCGTCAGCTTGCCGACCACGAAGTATGGCATCTGCGTGTTCACCTCGCCGGCGAGCTCGATAAAACGCGTTGCCATATCGAACTCACGCGCTTTCCAAGTCAAGTAGAAAGGGTCAATCGGTATGCAGTGACCACCAAGTCCGGGCCCCGGGTAAAAAGGGTGAAAACCAAACGGCTTCGTCGACGCCGCACTGATCACCTCCCAGACGTCAATGCCCATCCGATCGAACAACACTTTGAGCTCGTTCACGAGCGCGATGTTGACCGCCCGATAGATGTTCTCGAGTATCTTCGCGGCCTCAGCGACTTTGGCGTGACTCAGTTTGACGACTCGCTCGATCGACGCAGAATACAAAGCGTGGGCGAGGTCGCCACTCGCATCGTCGACACCGCCGACGAGCTTGGGAATCGTGCTTGTCGTGAAATTCGGGTTCCCTGGATCCTCTCGTTCAGGTGAAAACGCCAGGAAGAAATCGGAGCCAGAATCGAGGCCGGTCTCTTCCAAAATCGGCTTGATGACTTCTTCTGTGGTGCCAGGATATGTCGTGCTCTCGAGCACGATCAACTGTCCGCGCTCGATAAAACGTCGGATCTCCCCGGTGGTCGCGCGGACATACGAGAGATCGGGTTCGCGTGCCTTGGTGAGCGGCGTCGGGACACAAACGAGGATCGCGTTCATCTCTTGAAGATGACGGAAATCAGTCGTTACGTGAACTTGGCCGTCGCTCTGGCTCGACTTGATCCAATCAGATGAGACACGCGAGATGTACGACTCGCCCTTACGAAGGAGATCGACTTTCGCAGCGTCGATATCAAAACCATGGACGGGGAATCCCGCGCGGCCGAAAGCTTCGACGAGCGGCAAACCGACGTAGCCAAGCCCGATCACCCCAACCTTCGCAGTGCGGTTCTGGATCGCCTCCAACAGCTGTTGCTTCATTTCCTCGCCCTTAAGGGACTGTTCTACCGGGCTCAACGACTTGGTGCTTTCGTCGACGTCGCTACCTATCATGAGTACGATCCGTGTGAGTTGTCGGGGGGGAGTGACTCCTTCGCTGCGCTCCAGAGTGGAGCGTAAATCATAGATCGAGCCGCAACCAAAAACTCTTTACTCACCTTATCCGCAAAGATAGAATTGCCGCTCGTTGATCGTGGTGAAATCCCGCACGCTTCCGCACCTTTCTCCGGTCGCGTACGTTTCCTTCAGATTACGGCCGTGGATTATCGGACACCAACCCGGGGTTGGCAAGTCAGGTGAGTTCAGGAAGCGATTTCAATCGCGCCGTGTTCGGTCCTCAGGGCGCGGCTGCTAGGCGGCCAGGCCTCCACGACAGCAGGCATCTTGGCCGCTCGCGCCGTAACTTGAGCTGTTGCTCGAAAAATGATCTAACGCTGCTAAGACCCAAGAATGAGATCGGGGCGTTTCGCGGACGGAAGGAGCTCGAAAGATGAGAGTTACGGTGGCAAAAGCGCTCGGCACGTGCTTCGGCGTGCAGGATGCCATCGATCTTGCGCTCGACCCTCTCTACAAGGACGATTTGACCGTCATAGGTCAGCTCGTTCACAACCCGCAGACAGTTGATCGGCTGCGGAAGAACGGCGTGCGGCTGGTCGACAATCTCGAACGCGATATACCGACGCGCAACGTCATGATTACAGCTCACGGTGCAGCCGAAAGCGTCCGCGAACGTGCGATGGAAATGGGACATCGCGTGATCGACGCGAGTTGTCCGCTCGTCCTGCGAGTTCACAAGTCGATCGCGGAGTTCGTGCGCAATGGTTTTCATCCGGTAGTGGTTGGACAGTCCACACACGTGGAAGTCCGGGGCATCGTCGGCGATCTCGTCGACTATACAGTTCTAGGCGGACCCGAAGAAATCGACAAGCTCGCGGGGCGAGACAAGATCGGAATCGTTTCGCAAACGACCCAGCAGATCGACTTCGTCCGTGAAATGGTCGCACTGATCCGGACGCGCTTCCCAAACGCGACCGTTGCCTTCACCGACACGGTCTGCCAACCGACCAAGGACCGCCAAGTCGCCGTGCGCGAGCTTGCAGAGCAGGTGGACCTCATGATCGTCGTCGGCGGATACAACTCCTCGAACACGAAAAAGCTCAAGCTCGTGTGCGACGAACTCGGTGTCCGTTCACATCACATCGAACGGGCATCCGAGCTCAAGAGTGAGTGGTTTGAGGGACATGAGCACGTCGGCATCACAGCAGGCACCTCGACTCCCTACGAGGTAATCGAAGAGGTCTACGAGGCTATTCTCGAGCTGCCCGAGGTCTCTCGTAGCGAAAGCTCAGGGCTGCCGCAGCGGCCAAAGTACCTCTACTGAGCGGTCACTTGACCGTCTTCAGGTCCGCTGAGAACGAGCGCCGCAACTGGCTTGCCTTCCCTTGCCAAAGCGTTATCCGGCTACCAGGCTGTCGAAGAAGTGCTTCGAGTCGAAAACCGAGTCATTCGCCAGTCGGCCGTGACAAACGCAGGTGATCTCCGGGCCTCTTCTGCAACGTGATGGCGGTGAGTTTTTGGCATGGCCGACTGAGTGTGACGGGCTCCACTTCTCGGCCGATTGACTTCTTCTACGGGCTGACATGCCTCGAAAACTCAAGAACCTCACCACAGAGTACCGCCTCAACTTAGACGAACTGCCTTGCGACAGCCAAGGCATCGTCGAATGGGACCGAGTGTTCTCCCGAGATGGACCGCTCCGCATAGAGATCGGTGTTGGCAATTCCCCATTCCTCATTGAGGTCGCACGGCGTTCACCGGCGTACTGCTACGTTGGCTTCGAATACTGCGCCAGAAGAACACTCAAGTTCTTGAAAAAGGTGAAAGCTGCGGAGCTCGACTGCATTCGCATGCTTCCCGTGGATGCCACAACGGTCATTCAACGCATCTTCCGAAGCGAGAGCGTTGACCATATCTATATCAACCATCCAGATCCGTGGCCCAAAAGACGGCACGCGAAGAAGCGTCTTGTGCGCGAAGAGAACGCACGGACGTTTAGCCGCCTTCTTCAACCTGGGGGAGGACTCTCCCTGCGGACAGATTCCTCGGCGTACGCTCATCAGATGCTAGAAGTTCTCGATGCCACACCAAACCTCGACAACCGGTACGGCCGAGGCGCGTTCGCCACCGCCCCTCTCGAGCCTTATCCTACGCCGTTCGAGACAAAGTTCAGGGAATTGGGATCGAAGATCTACTATCTCGAGTATCGGCGTCGATGATCGACGAGCACGCCGCAGCGGTGGTGAGGGATCGGCGTGAAGAGAAGAGGAGGCAGAGGCGGAGACACGCAATGGCAATCGCGCATGGCCTTGAAGCGCTTTTCTTTTGAAGAAATGGGATCGGAGTGTGCCTGACTGGACGGCACACGGCGTGTGCCTGCTCCTTTGGACGGTCTTCCTTCGTTGACTTCGTTTCCTCTTGTTCAACCCTTCTTCTGATCTCTGGAATCTTGAACAGAAGCAAACGACCCCGAACGACGGCACGCACATGCAACCCGCATGGCTTAGAATCGCTTCTCTTTTGCAACAATGGGGTCCAGATACGGCACACACGCACTCGCGTATGTTCGAGCAACGCCAAAAAAATGCGCCCACGAAAACGCTCTTTCGCGTGCGGTTCACTCCACGTCCGGTGGAAGACGGACAAAGTCGAGAGGGACACCGCTGCGCCTGGAGATCAAACGCATGGCACGGTCATCGTGTCCTGTTGTCGAACGGAGCCCGTCGGTGCTGCGCCAACGGCTGCCGTCGGCAAAGTCGACGACGTAATGGGCGTTTGAGACTTCCTTTCCGATGGGAGCGATTCGATGCGATGCCAGGTATACAGCGCGCACGTCGTCATAGTCGTACCGGCGTGCGAAGAGGCTAAAGTAGGAATCGACAACGATCGAGTCCTGAGTCACGCGGAGGTAAGTGTCGAGGCCAAGAGAAAAAAAGAGAGCTGTGCCGCTAGCCACAACGCAGGAGAACCACCGGCGGCCACGCCGCCCGTCGTATCCCAGCTGTGCGTTCGAGTAGGCGCGAAAAGTCGCCTCTTCGCGCGGCCCACGAAGGAGCGGACGTGCAGCGAGATCGACTGCGTACCACACGGTGATCAAGCCGGCAAAGAAGGCATAGAGCCAACAGACGATCGGGAGTGGAGTCAACTCGAACTCAGCTGGCCCCCGGCCGTCGATCCAACTCTTCTGAACGGAACCCAGAAGCTCATACCAAACGTAAATCGCTGCGGGAGCCGCAAGCACGGCGTACAGCGCTAAGGTGATTTCAAGCCGTGCGAAACGGCGCTGCTCCGCGGTGGAAAGATCACGTCTGCTTCTCGGCTCGGCCGCATCAGCCGGGAGCCAGCGCCTCATGCACGCAAAGACGGCCAGACTGATGAACGACGCCAGGGTCAGTTTGAGAGCAAAGGAGTCCATGGCCTTGCTTTCGGGCGGTGCCGCCCAAAAAAAGAGTGCGATGGCAAATTCTCGGAACGCTGTGTGCTGCCGTCGCGGAGGGGCGAGCGGCCGACCGCGGGCGCTCGCGCCGAGGCGCTGTTGTGGCATCTCCCGAGGCGCTTTCCTACCATTTCAGCTTGCGAATTAGTGACGAGACACAACGAGGCGTACTTGACCTTCGCCCCATGGCCAATCAAGACGAACTGAACATCCTCGCCCGCGGCGTCGACGCGTGGAACGCATGGCGCCAACGACATCCCAGTGTGCGACCCGATCTCAGCGACGCGGAGATCGTGTTTGCGGAGCTTAACGGGATCGATTTGCATGACGCCGTCCTCGTCGGCGTCGACCTTGCCAACACCGATCTCACGGCGGCAGACTTACGCCAGGCCGACTTGACCGGGGCCTACGCGCGCGACACAGTTTTTCGCCAAGCTGACCTCTCCGGTGCCACCTTGGCTGAAACCGAGATGCGCGATGCAGATTTCACCGCTAGTCGCCTCGTCGGTGCTTGCTTTGAAAACGCATGCATTGTCGAGACCAATTTTCGCCGCGCTGATCTCACCGGTGCTGATCTCACCGGCGCCGACCTCATGCATGCTGACCTCACAGCGGCGGTGCTACGAGACGCAAGGTTGGTCGACGCGGATATGAGGTGTGAAGGCGTCGATGGCGCGGACTTCACCGGCGCGGATCTCTCGGGCGTGGTCCTGCGTAAGAAGCGTGCCGGACGTGAAGGTGAATGCAGTCTCAACCTGCTTCGCGCGCGCGGGATCGACAGCACCCGCTTCACGAGCCACGCTGTTCTCGTCGGACACATGGAGGACGCTTTTCGTCAGGCGCATCACGACGCTACGGTCAAGTCGGAGTGTCGATCAGAGCTCTTCACCACGCTTCGGTCGATCAGCCTGCTGGGTCAGTTGTACGCCCTCCCACAAGCACAACAGCTGAACGATATCGAAAAGGTGCTCGCCGCCAGACGTGAGCCGATCGCTCGCAGACAATCGTCCGCGAGTTCACCGAGTGACTTTGCGCAGCACGAAAACGCCCAGATCGACTCCGATTGGACACTCGATCTGTTCACGTCGGCCATCGCAAAACCGGTCGTCGCCGTAACCGTCCCCACGTCGCGACGCGCAGGTGAAGCGGACGCCGGCACTGGGGAGAGGCGGCGGGACGACCGCACGATCGCGGCGATCGTCGTCGGCATCTTCGCTCTACAACCCTTTCTGCTCGCGGAATGCACTGCGCCTCTCTTTCTCACATGGCACGAGCCAACCAACGGCCCGGCGCCTCTGCGCGCAGCCCGTGTTGATGCTCTTCTCCCCGGCGGCGGCGCCCAATTCGTGAAGGCGCTCCAAGGCACAGACTGAAGCGCGCCTCATCGACGAGTCATACCAACGCGCTGTCAATCGAGGCAAACGTCGGGACAGGTCGGGATTTCCCGGCACGCACCGCCCAGCAGAGGCGACTCGCTGCCGCGAAAAAGGAACTGCAGCAAGTGAATCCCGTCGCTCAGATCGACCTTCCCCGTGCCGTCGACGTCCAGCAGCTGCTGGTTTCCCGCCTCGCCGCAAGGAAGCGCCACGGCTCCCTGCAGCGACAGAAGCAACCGGATTGCATCGGTGACCGTGAGTCGCGCATCCTGATCGAGATCACCGATGCGCTGGTGGGCCGCTGCCTCGGCGTCTGCGCGGCCAGGAGAACCTCCTATTTGGTGGCTCGCACGCCAAGCACTCGGGTCATTGAGACCGTCGGGGGAAACGGTTGGATCGACGAGCACCAGCGAGTGTCCTTCGCCGTCTGTCGACGGGTACCAACCATCGTCGTACACAAGCGCAAACACCGTTTCGCCGAGTATCCCGCGAAAGCGCAGCTCTTGCTGGTTGTTGCCAAGGAAACCCGAGTATTCACCAGCGACCCTGCGATCCCCGTAGCGTGCAGTGAACGCCTCGAGGTTTCTGACGAGGACAACGTACGCGCCTGGCTCAAGAATCGACGCCTCGTCTGAAAACTCAAAGCTAGGTGTACCTCCCAAGCGGCTGCCGCGCAGATCGACCGGCTCGCCGCCGAAATTGACGAGCTCAATGAATTCGAAGTCTTGCGGACCGAATCCTGCCTGCCCCGCAGGATCGGCGGTTGGGTTGTACATGATTTCGCTCGGCGCCACCGTCAGCGGATCAGTGATGTACGTTCCCACCGATGTCCCGCTCCAAATCTCTGTGTCAATGCGAACGCGCGCCTGGAGCAGGGTGTTGCCGTCCACGACGATCGGTGCGTCATAGAGGATGGCCGTCGGCCCTGGATCATGCAGTTCGCCGCGCGGATCACTGCCGTCGATCGTGTAATAGATTTGCCCCTCGTCGGCGGAGAGCGAGACCTCAATGCCACGCTCGACTCGCCCGCCCTCTGGGCTCAACACCGGCTTGGCGAGCACGTCGGAGTCCATCCAACGAACGCGCTCTCGCACCCACAACTTGAGTGCCTCAACATCTGCGTCCCAACCGTCAGCGTCCTCGGACTCGGGCCAGGCGCCGAAGTTCCGCGCCTGAGCTTCGCGGATCGTGTCTACGTGGCGGTCGATCACGGCGAGGAGCGCGTCCGTCGCCATCGGCCCGCCGCGAAGCTCCCTCCAGCGCAGTTTGTACTGACTCTGGAAGGCGGGATCTCGCAGCAAACGCCCCCACCAAATCCAGAAACGATTCACGGACCAACCGACAGGCCCGCTGCCTCCGAAGCCGAGCGCCAGGTTGAAATCCCAGATCGGCCCCGCTTCAAGCTTGCCGCCACGTCGCTTGAACATGTAGGTCGAATGCTCGAAACCGTCCGGGTTGATCGTGAACTCGTTGAGCAAATGATGATCGATCCAGGAACCGACGTCGATGTACTCGTCGTAGCCATACTCCGGACCTTCAAGCGCCTGGGCGAAACGATCGATGTAGTCGGTCAGCCAAGCTTTCTGCTCGGACGTGATTTCACGCTCCTTGGGTTCCACGTAGCGCAGTGTGTCTCCTCCGGCTTCGAAGCCCAGGTCACCAGGATCCGGTCGATCACGTTTGATGATGTAGCCACCTGTCACTTCGGGTTCGGTCGCATGCACCGGCCGCAGTTCCTCGACATCGACACGCTCCTCGCCGCGCTTGATCTTCTCCATAAGGACATACAAGCCGACGTAGTCGGCCGCCGAGACGCTGCCTTGTCCTTGGCTTAGGTAGACCTCGCAAAACCGCGTCCGCGCGGCATAACGCCCAATGCTTCGGCTGACTTCGTAGATGAACGCGTTGCGCAGGAGTGAAGTGTCCTGATGCGGACCGTAGAAGACCCAATCCGACTCCGCCGGCATTCCCAGGATTTCGGCATCAAGATCATCCCCGAACACGTCGCGGAGCTCTAACCCGTAGGACTTCTTCGGACGACTCAAGGTCGTCGAGCCGCGAGTTTTAATCGCCCCGTCACCGACAAAACTCGGTGCATCCGTCAGCCGAACACGGCCACCACCTCCCGCATCACCGACGACACGCACATGCACGGCAACGGACGAATTGCCGCCCGGTGAAATCAACTTTCCAAAGGTGCTCAAAACGACGAGCGGCAAATCCGAGTCCACCTCCAAGATCGCTGGATCGACAGCGAGGTAGGAGGCTCGAACTGGGTCACTCGGCACCATCCCAGGCTCGAAAGCGCGCGCGATCACGTGCGTGCTTGCATCGAGC
Source organism: Planctomycetota bacterium (assembly GCA_965223265.1). GTDB lineage: Bacteria > Planctomycetota > UBA8108 > UBA8108 > SXIK01. The sequence continues at coordinate 8,680,736 of OZ244999.1, read as the reverse complement.
GTCAACGCTTCCGAGAAGAGTGCTGAAAACTCATCAGGGTCAGAACCATCGACGGTGTAACGAATCGTCGCCTGCGGTACAGCACTCGCCAGTTCGACGACAAAGGTGCCGCTGAAGAGCTCGTGATTCCGACTGAACACGGGCGGCCGCGCGATCCCATTCTCACCTCCAGGAGGGTTTGGCCAAGCCGGCGTCGGCCGAGAAAAAAAGCGCGTTGCGTCAGCGAAGCCATCTACGACAACGACTTCGAGCACCGGCCGAAACAGCAGGTCAGGGCTCTCTCGCTCGTCGTTCATCACTTGAATAGCGAGAAGGTTCTCGCCAGGGCGAAGCAAGTCTCGACCAGACGGGATCGGGATTTCCACGACGCGTCTTAGCGCCGCGGGAGGTCGACTCTCGAGCGCGCTAGATCGAAAGGACGAACGCGCGGGTGCGTTCTCGCGTGCTATCTCGACACCGTTTAGATGAGCAATGAAGCCTCCATCGAGCTGCACGAGCATTCGAAAAAACGCCGCGGTGTCCAAGTCAGGCGCGACGAACGGCACGCGCATGAGGAGAGACGCGTTGAAGCCGCGCATCGATTCACCGAGGTCAGTCTCGATCAGATCATCGACGGTCGCCGGATCCTTTTGGTCGTATCCGACCCCCATTGTGGAATCCATCCATACAAAATCGTTGTACTCCGGAGTCACCCACTCATCCGGTGCGTCGCCGGCTGACATCGGGACGAGGATACGCGCCGGAGTCGTTGCGTCGAGAACCGTCGTCGCGCGCAGCTGCATCGGTGTACCAAACGAAGCGTCATGGCGCTGCTCGGGAAATTCTGGCGCGAACGCCGTCGCCACCTCAACTAACGGATCGTAGAGCGCAAGGTACTCGCCCGAGCGCGACAGCTTGAAATTCGTGTGCAGCTCGGCAGCCGGGTCGCGGCGATCCTTACCAGACGCAAAGACAACCAAGAACGACTGGGCTCCCAATTCAATTTCTGGAAACGTCCACTTCTGCGGCACGCTAGGATCGTCCGAAAGAGTCCAACCGGCAAGCGAGACCGGTACGTCTCGGGCGTTGAAGACCTCGATCCAGTCCGACGCCTCAGAATCGCCATCCAAGAGCGTGGCCCCGTTTGCCGCCATGAACTCGCTGATGACGACGTCGCTTGCGAACAGTCGCAGCGGCGACAACGTACAAGCCGCGGCGATGACACATAGGGCCAACACCGCCTCGACCCAAGAGCGGTGAAACGAAGATCGATGGTTGCGCGTCACGACGTGAGAACCAGTTGTTGATTCGGCGGGCGATCTTTCTCGTCGCGACACAAGAACAGATCACCTCCGCCGCGATGCTGACAAGAGTCCTTCCGTTCCGTCTTACCACAGAGCCGGCGGCCGACCAAAGGGAATGACACATCATGACTGCAAGTGTCGTGTGAGACCGCACCGCGACGGAACGGCGAGCGAGTCCAGACCGGAGCTCGGGTTCGGTTTCTGTGCGGCGGCCCGGGACGAGACATCGAATGCTCACTCACTCCACCGCGAACCGCATTCGCGTCGGTCTCCCCCCGGATCCCGCCTTCGATTCGCGACGAGTGCGGCTACGAGTGCGAGTGCGTCGGCGACGTTCTGGCTCGGTTCCGGTTTTGCGTGGGCGTGGGCGTGGGCGTGAGCGTGAGCGTGAGCGTGAGCGTGGGCGTGGGCGTGGGCGTGGGCGTGGGCGTGGGCGTGGGCGTGGGCGTGAGCGTGGGCGCACTCTGAGTCTGCGTCCGCTTCTGACTCCCTATCTGTGTCTCTGCCTCCGTCTGCCTCCGCCTCTGCCTCCGCCTCTGCCTCCGCCTCTGCCTCCGCCTCTGCCTCCGCCTCTGCCTCCGCCTCTGCCTCCGCCTCTGCCTCTGCCAAAAAGAATTCTGTCACACCCAACGTGCCTTTGCCGTTCAGACCTTCGGTCGACACCTCTTCGAGTCCCCAGCATCCACGAATCCTGCACGGAGGTCGCTCCATGAAGACGCGCAACTTCGCCCCGCTCCCACTCATCGCCCCGCTTTTTCTCGTTGCCTGCACGCATTCCATGCAGGTGAAAAACCTCGACGACTATCACTCTTCCCCCGGCGACACGCTCGGGCGGCGCCACAACGTTGCGTTGCTACGCCGCGACCCCGAGGACAATCAGTCGCCATTTGTTCAGCATGTCGTCGAAGCTCTACGCAACCACCCTGCAGTCGATCGAGTTCGCACGGGATGGCGGTGGGAGGTGAGCGACGCAGAGTTCACGCCTGACGTCGTCCTTGCACTCGACCCGCAGCCGGAGTTTCACGGCTCCGGATGGAACTTCTTGATCACGTTCCCCGGCTTTCTTCTCTTCAGTCACGCCTGGAACGGATACGTGTACCGCTGCGATGTGCCGACGTCATATACGATTTACAACCCACAGGACCGTTCGGCCGCGCGCAGCGATACGATCGCGACGACGTTTGACATCCGGCACTGCGACTTCGAACGCGGCTTTTGGGCGTCGACCGGTTGGTGGGTCCCCGGGTACGGTGGTTCGTCACTCCTCGCAGCGCCCTTTCTCATTCCGTACGACCCCGACGCAACAGCGTCGTTTCACGACACGATCCGAACAACGTACGGTCGCTACATCGCCGAGAGCATCTTGCGAAACGTCATCGACCTCGAGCGCGAGCGGAAACCGAATCACGTCCATTCCAGCGTGCCGCCAGCGAAAACCGCAAGCGTGCCGTAAGGCGCCCAGCGTTCTATTCGAGCCAGCGGGCGCCCCTCTTACACCTCAATCGTCTGACGAGCGCGACGACCGCGAGCCGACCTGAAACGCAGTCACAACTCCGAGGCCGAAAAAGAGCGCGTCGATGGGACCGAGATTGCTCTTCACAGCCTCCAAGTTCTCGTTGAAGCCAATGTCGGGATTCACAAATGTGACGCTCAGCATCTTGCCCGCGAAGATGGCAACGGCCGCGATGATGGCGCATGCAATCCCATTCGCCTTCCCTCCACCACCGAGAAGCAAAGCGCCGAAGCCAACCAAGAGCCCGATGCCCCAGGCAACGAAACCGACTTCATAATTGGTGTACTTCGTAATCAATCCCCAAGCGACTGCGCCGATGGCACCGCCGACGATAGCACCGATGAGCGATAACGGTTTCATTGAGCACTCCAATGCTTCAGGCGAAGTTAAAAAAAGCCATCTCGACAGACTCCCAAGAGATCCAGAACTACGTCACTTCTTTGGACGCTTCGGCGGCGCGGCAGAGACGCCACGGAGTCCACCGCTGACGGGAATCGTTTCACCGGTGATCCACGCAGACTCCGGGCCGGCCAGAAAAGCGACCGCCCGGGCGATGTCCACGGGTTCACCCCAACGGCCGAGCGGGATCGCAGTGCGCACGCGTTCGATCATTTGATCCTCGCCGATGCCGAGACTCTCGGAGCGCTGCGCCATGACACTGCGGTTGAAATCGGTGTAGACAGGCCCGGGGCTGACCGCGTTGACGCGTACACCATAAGCTGCGAGCTCGAGCGCCATGGTACGGGTCAAGCTGATGACTCCGGCTTTGGCGACGTTGTACGCTGCGACTTGCGCCGCTGCTTCTTGGCCGTTGATCGAGGCAACGTTGACGATCGCACCGCTCTCTCTGCGCTCCATGATGCGGGCAGCTTCGCGCGCGCAGTAAAAAGTGCCCGTCAGCGTGATGTTGATGACGCGCGCCCATTCTTCATCCGAAAGCTCAGACACCGAGGCAACCTTCTGTCCGCTGCCCGCGTTGTTGACTACGATGTCGAGCCCCTCTTTTGACGCAAACTCGCCGAACACCGCCGCCACCTGGGCGCTGTTCGTGATATCCAACGCCGTCGACTCGACGCTGAGCCCAGAGTCGCTAAGCCCCTTCGCCGCCGCTGCCGCCTTGTCTGCCTGCACGTCCGCGATCAGCACGGCCGCACCGCGACGCGCGAGCTCCTCGGCGATTCCAAGTCCAAGCCCCTGCGCCGCGCCCGTGACGATGGCGCGCAGCCCACGAAGACCATCGTTCCTGATTTCGCCGCCGCTCATGCGCGCACCTCTGACATAAAGGCCCTCGATCCCTGCGCCATGAACTTGATCGCGTGGGACGCGATGTAGAGCGCGCCAAGCTCCCGATAGCGCCGCGCCGTCGGCACGTCCGCCGCGATGCAGCCGGCGACTTTGCCGGCAGCGGCGATGCGTTGAATCGACTCTTCCACAAGCGAAACGACCTTGGGATCCTTGCTCTTACCGGGAATCCCGAGGCTGTTCGAAAGGTCCTCCGGTCCGAGGTAGTAAACGTCGATGCCGTCGACCGCCAAGAGATCATCGAGGTTCTCGACCGCCCGCACGTGCTCTATGTGAGCGATGACCATGACTTCCTCGTTGGCACGCTGCGCGTATTCCGACAACGAACCGGCAAGACCATGCTTGGCGGCGCGCACACCGGCGAGCCCGCGATGTCCGATCGGGCCGTAGCGGGCGCTAGCAGCCGCGGCGCGCGCTTCCTCCGCGGTGTTGATCTCTGGGACGTGAATCGCGTGGGCACCAACGTCGAACGCGCGCAGGATCAGATGCGGCGAGTTGTGGGAGACGCGGATGATCGGCGTCGCGCCGCTGTGCTCGGCGGCGCGTACCATGTCCTCAGCGATCGACGTGTCCACAGGGCCGTGCTCCATGTCCACGACAACGAAGTCGAATCCGGTCCAACCAACAATTTCCGTCAACTTGGAGGACGGTACGTATACGAAGCTACCGACGGCCACCTCACCGCGCGAAAGCTTCTCCTTCAGTTTGTTCTTCATTTCGTCTCACGTTCGGCGACGCGCCGACGTCTGCGTGAATGCCATGCGCGCCGCTCTTTCAGCCGACGCGCGCCAGCACCGACGCCTGCGCGCTCAGCCAGTTCAGGATTGTTGTCGACCCAGGAAAAAACAAAGGTGCTGACAGAAAGAAAATCGACGTACTTCGCGAATGCATCTGCCTGAATCTGCCCGAAGGATCCTTCTTCAACGGCGCGCAATCGATACTGGGCAACGCGCAACCGACGCGACACATCACGAATGCTTAGACCGCGTTCTTCGCGAGCGTCGATCACGTGCGCACTCAACGACATGTAGCGCAAGGTGTCCTCAGAGGAGATACCTTCGGACTCGGCCAGCGCCGAGACCTCGCCGCCCAGCAGCTCTCGTGTGTGCTCAGCGAGGAGCGTCGCGAGATCGTTCTCCAAACTCGGAATTCTCTCCACCTTCTTTTCAACCATACTCTTCCTTTCGTTCAGCTATCGTCCCGTCGACCATACGGCCAGGGGATTTGGCTCCAAAGGCCGCCGTCAATATACAGGGTTTGGCCGGTGATGAAACTCGCCGTCTCACCCGCAAGGTAGACGACGGCGGCGCCGACGTCCTCGACATAGCCGATACGACGCAGCGGCGTCTCGCGGCTCCATGTCCCCGAGTAGTCCGGGTCCTCCTCTTGTGTGCGCTCGATCTCGATGCAGCCCGGCGCAACGCAATTGACCCGAATGCCGTGGGGGCCCAGCTCGACTGCCGTTACCCGCGTGAGTGCTTCGATACCTCCCTTCGACGCGCAGTAATCGCTCAGGTTGGGAAATGGCGCTTTGTTGGCGCCGGAGCCGATATTGATGATCGAACCACCACCGCTCTCCCGCATGAGGAGAGCGGCTCTCTGACTGCAAAGAAACGTCCCTTTCAGGTTGGTCCGGATCGTTCGATCCCAATCCGACTCACTCAGCTCGAGAAAGGGCGCCCAGGTCTGAACGCCAGCATTGTTCACCAGGAGTTCGATCCCACCGGCATCGGCGCAAAACCTATCGAAAATGCGCCCTACCGTCGCCCCGTCTCCGACGTCGCCACCAAGAAGCCAGGAGCGCCGCCCCAACGATCGCACACGCTCGGCAGTCGTTTCGGCACCGGTCGCATCGGCATTGAAGTTGATGCCAACGTCCCAGCCCGCCGACGCCAGCGCCACGGCGATGCCGCGTCCCACTCCTTTACTCGCACCCGTCACCAGGGCTCGCTTGTGCACGCTCGGCACGGCTCGACTCCAGCTGCACTCGACCTACGACATCTTCACCCAGGTACTTCCCTTCTCGCAGGACTCTACTGCCTTGTAGATGAACTGCATGCCGCGAAGGCCGTCATAGACCGTCGGAAAGTTGTACTCCTCAGTGCGTAGCGGCTTGCCGTCGATATAGCTGCGAACCGCTTCGACGACACCACAGTAAATCGTCGCGAACGCTTCCAGGTAGCCTTCGGGGTGACCGGTCGGAACTCGGGTGCACGCATTCGCAACGTCGGACAGATACCCTTGCCCGCGAGTCAACATCTGGCGCGGTTCACCGTAGCGATAGAGCTCAAGGTAGTTCGGGTTCTCTTGTGCCCAAAGCACGGCGCCCTCGGAGCCATAGACTCGTAGCTTCAGCCCGTTCTCTTCGCCCGTCGACACCTGACTGATCGTCAAGACGCCCTTACCACCGCCTTGGAATCGAAGCAGCGCGTTGACGTCTTCATCAAGGGTGCGGTCCGGAAGAAAGGTACTGCGATCTGCACACAGCTCGCTGATCGGGTCTTGGGTGACGTACTCAAGCAGATTGACACAGTGCGTACCGACATCACCGAGCGTACCGCCGATCCCCGACTGCGCTGGGTCGACGCGCCATGCCGCCTGTTTCTGCCCCAGCTTCTCGTGCGGCACCATGAGAAAGTCTTGCAGGTACTCGACCACGACCTTGCGAACTTGTCCCATTGATCCCGACTCAAACAGGTGTCGCATGTGACGCACAAGTGGATGTCCCGTGTAGTTGTGCGTCACCGCGAAAACCTTGCCAGATTTTTCGACGATCTTCGCCAACTCTTCCGCTTCGTCGAGTGTGTAGGTCATTGGCTTGTCGCAAACGACATGAAAGCCAGCGTCGAGAAAAGTTTTGGCAATCGGGAAATGCGAAGCGTTCGGTGTCACGATACTGACGAAGTCGATTCGCTCGCCCTCGGGCAGCTGTGACTCAGCCCGCGCCATTTCCTCGTAGGTCGCGTAGCAGCGCTTGGGATCGAGATAGAGCTGCTCTCCTGTGATCCGGGTGTTCTCCGCGTCGCGCGAAAAAGAACCGGCCACCAACTCAGCTTGCTGGTCGAGCGTCGCAGCAACTCGATGCACACCACCGATGAACGCACCCTGGCCGCCTCCCACCATTCCCATACGAAGTTTTCGTTTCCACGAATCCATAAGCGTCCTCAGATTCTCTCGAGCGACGCGCATCGACGCGCACCGATCGCTGGTTAGTTCTGAATTCCCGTGTTCTGTATTCTCGCGCTCAGTCAAGCCCGAGAATGCGCCGATTCTGAGCGACGTCGCTGCCGCCGGCAAAATCGTCGAATGTCACTTCAGTCGATTCGATGATGTGGCGCTCGATAAACGGCGCCCCCTCCCGCGCCCCCTGATCCGGGCTCTTCAAGCAGCACTCCCACTCGAGCACGGCCCAACCGTCGAACCCTGCCTCGGTCATCAGCGTGAAGACGCGACTGAAGTCGACTTGCCCGTCGCCGAGCGAACGAAAACGACCGGCGCGCCCCACCCAAGACTCGTACCCACCGTAGACGCCGACGCGACCCGATGGTCGAAACTCCGCGTCCTTGACGTGAAAGCCCTTGATGCGTTCACCGTAGAGCTTGATGAAATCCAAGTAGTCGAGTTGTTGCAGGAGGAAGTGGCTTGGATCGTAGTTGAGGCAGGCGGCCGGATGGTTGTTCGTCACGTCGAGGAATCGTTCGAACGTGGCGCCGTCGAAGATGTCCGATCCCGGATGGAGCTCGAACCCGATGTTGCATCCGTTTTCGTGCGCCAAGTCGAGGATCGGGCGCCATACGCGAGCGAGCTCGTTAAACGCCTCCTCAACGATGCCAGCCGGTCGCTGCGGCCACGGATAAACCATGTGCCAAGCAAACGACCCGGAAAGAACCGGGATGCATGTGACGCCAAAATTTACGGAAGCATGGACGCACTTCTTGAGCTCCTCCGTCGCCCACTCGGTGCGCTCACGCCCTTTGAGCCCCGGCGGGTGAAAGCCCGCAAACAGCTGCTCGTAAGCCGGATGCATCGCGAGCACCTGGCCGGCGAGATACCCCGTCACTTCGGTAATCTCCAGCCCCAAGGCGCGCAGTTTTCCTTGATACTCGTCGCAGTATGTCTTGGACGTTGCCGCTTTGTCGATGTCGATAGCGCGCGGGTCCCAACCGGGAATCTGAACGCCCTTGTAGCCCATGTCTGCGAACCAGCGGCCGATGGCATCGATACTGTTGAACGGCTCAACATCGCGCATGAACTGAGCGAGGAAGACAGCCGGACCCTTGATGGTTGCCATGTCAAAACTCCGAAGATGAGACGTGTCCAGTTTTTATGCGTCCCACATGGTACGCGGACTGCAACGATTTCTCAAAGGTTGCATGGCGGACAGCAGCTCTGCTGCCGGCGAGAAGGGACTCGCCGGTGGACATACACCCGCAGGGTCGATTGTAATGGAGGGAATGATTCTAGCCGACAACCGCCAAGGGGGGTTCTCTCATGTCGCAGTATGCCGACCGTTTTCACACCCGACGCGCTTTTTTGAAGAAGACTGCGGCTGGTGCCGCGCTGACGTCGCTGGCGCTCGTTGACGCGAGGACTTATGCGCGTGCGCTCGGCGCGAACGATAGGATCTCCATCGCTGTTGCCGGCATCCGCGGTCGCGGCCGCAGCCACATGAAGTCGTTTGCTGAGATGAAGGACGATGGGGTTGAAGTCAGTCAACTCATCGACCCGGACAGCAGCCTCTTCGATTCGCGCCAAAAACTCGTCGAAGAAGCGGGAGGTAACGTCCCGACATGCGTGCAAGACGTACGTCGCGCCCTCGAAGAGAAAAGCGTGGACGCTCTCTCGATCGCCACCTGCAATCATTGGCACTCGCTGATGACGATTTGGGCGTGTCAAGCCGGCAAAGACGTTTACGTTGAAAAACCGATGAGCCACAACGTCTTCGAAGGGCGGATCGTCGCCGAGATGGCGCGGCTCCACAACCGCATCGTCCAGCATGGGACGCAGCAGCGCAGCAGCTTGGCACGAGCTAAAGAGATCGCCGCGGTTCAGTCCGGCAGGTATGGCAAGCTCCTCGTCTCCAAGGGTTACTGCTGCAAACCGCGCTGGAGTATCGGTAACAAACCCCACGAGAAGCCACCCGCTCACCTCGACTTTGATCTCTGGCTCGGACCGGCGAAGGAGCAGCCCTACCACGGCAACCTCGTGCACTATAACTGGCACTGGTTTTGGGACACCGGCAACGGTGACGTCGGCAACCAGGGCGTCCACGAGATGGATGTCGCGCGCTGGGCGATCAGAGGCGCAACGATGCCGACGAAGGTATGGAGCCTGGGAGGTCGTTTCGCCTACGACGATCAAGGCGAGACGCCGAACACGCAAATGGCTGTGTTCCAGTATGGCGACGTGCTCCTCGTCTTCGAAGTTCGTGGACTTGTCGGCGAGCCGTCGAAGGATACTCGCAAAGTCCAAAACGAGTACTACACCGAAGAAGGAATGATCACGCGCGGCAAGTTCTACCCGAAGGGCAAGGACGAGGGCGAGGATCTCGTCGACGTCGATGCCAGCGTGACGCCCGGCGGCACGTTTGGCAGCTTTATCGTCGCCGTGCGCAGCCGACGCGAGAGTGACCTCAACGCCACCGCGCTCGACGGTCACTACTCGAGCTCGCTATGCCACCTGGCCAACATCTCCTACCGCCTGGGCGACCTTGTTCCATTCAACAAAAAGGCCAAAGCGTTCGGTGACAACAAGGTTGTGCACGACACGTTCGCAGCACTGGAGAACAACCTCGGCAACGGGGTTGGCCTCAAGCTCGAGGACGTCAAGTACCGACTCGGTCGAACGCTCGAGTTCGACCCTAAAGACGAGCGAATCCTGGACGACCCAGAAGCCAACCGCATGCTCACGCGCGAATACCGGGCGCCGTTTGTGATGCCGAGACTGGCGTAGCGTCGAATTCGGCGAGCGATTCGCCTCTTCACTCACCTCTCCGAACGCGGTGGACCATTGTAAGGTGCGACGCCTGTTGGTTCGTTGACAACAGCGTCCCGGGTGAGACTGTCGGTTGAAGCCCCCTTCGTTTGCTTTTGTTCGATTGATCGTAGAAGGTTTGAGCTCGGAACAACGACCAGACCGTCCGCCGGGTCGGACTTTCGCATCCCACCAAGGAGAACGATCGTGGCAAAAACTCTCGCGTGCGTACTGCCCTTAGTTTTCATCTCGTGCACTAACGTCTCATTCGCCGCCCCACGAAGTGGAGAAGCCGACGTCACGATCGAAACCGTCGCCCCACCGCCTGCTTGGGCACACTGGCAGCGATTCCTTCTGCGGCAGCTCTATCCCGCAGCGCAGGAATTCGTCGCGCGATACACACGCAGCGACGACACACTCATTTGGCGTCAGAAGTGGCCGGGGATGGATGGCTCCGACGACGGATACGAGAGCTTCTTCAACTTCCCGCTCTACTATGCGCTTGGAGGCCCGGATGGAATCCATGAGATGTCGCGCAAACTTTGGGACGGTGTGACACGGCAGTTCACCCAGTACGGTCAAGTTCACAACGAATTCGACAGCTACTACGACTGGATGCATCACGGCGAGAGCTACGTCTACATCTATCACTTCGGCCTCGCCGATCCGACGCGCCGCAAAGACCGCGAGCGCGCCCTCCGCTTCGCCGGACTCTACATGGGCGAAGATCCAAGCGCACCCAATTGGGATGCAGAACTCAAACTCATTCGCTCACCGATCAACGGTAGTCGCGGACCGCGCTTCGAGAACAGCGCTGTTGACTGGGTGACGCACCGGCCCGTGCTGGCGAACTATCCGCTCCCCTACGACGACATCCCCAATGTCACCGAGAGTTCGGCATGGATCGATGACGAGAAGTTTCCCAACATTCTCGCCACGATGAATCGCCGCATGATGCGGGGCGACGTGCCGCTCAACCTCACGTCGACGAGTATGATGCTAAGCGCCTACATGTACACCGGCGACGAAAAGTACAAGCGATGGGTGCTCGACTACACCAAGGCTTGGATGACGCGCGTCAGGTCCAATGGCGGAGTCATGCCAGACAACGTTGGGCTCAGCGGCAAGATCGGTGAGTACATGGATGGGAAGTGGTGGGGCGGGTACTACGGTTGGCGCTGGCCACACGGTTTCTTCAACATTCTCGAATCGACGACAATCGCCGCGACGAATTGCCTTCTGGTCACCGGCGATCGTAGTTTTTTGGATCTGCCACGCTCACAGGTGGACGTCGTGACGCGACAGGGCCGAATCGAGAACGGTCAATTCGTCGTACCGCACAAGCACAAGGACGACGGTTGGTACGCCTACCGTACGCTCAATCCCTCCTACCTCGTACATCTCTGGTACGCATCGGAAAGCATGGAAGATTGGCGACGCATCGAGCAACACGCCGACGTTGCCTCGTGGCCTCGGGCTGCCTACAGCAAAGCCAAGGGTGACTCCGGCAACGACCGGGGCTGGGTGAGTTTTCTGCGCGGACAAAACCCGGACTACCCAGTCACGATCCTCGAGTCGACGTACCGCGAGACGCTCCGCCGCCTCGCCGTCATCCGCAGCGATCGGTCCCACGTCGACGATCAAGATGTTCACCACTGGCAGCAGCGCAATCCTGTTGTCGTCGAAGGTCTCGTGCAGCTCATGTGGGGAGGGCCGAATCACATCTATCATGGCGGCCTCATCAACTGCCGGGTCCGTTACTTCGACCCGATCCGGCGGCGCCCCGGTGTGCCAGAAGATGTCGCTGCGCTCGTGCGGCGCATCGACTCCCAAGGAATCTCACTCGTCCTCGTCAATCTCAGCCCGACACATGCGCGTGACGTGATCGTGCAGGCAGGAGCCTTCGGAGAGCATGAGTTCAAGTCAGTGCAGCACAACGACGCCAATGTAAAAGTCGACTCCAAGCACCTCTCCGTGCGCCTCAATCCCGGCGCGATCGGCACACTCGAGATCGAGATGCTTCGCTTCGCCAATCAGCCGACTTACGCGTTTCCGTGGCACAAAAACGACGTCATTCCCGTCCGCTGACGTTGCGGCGACGTCCGCCGCGCATCGCATTCGCTAGTCGATCTCTTTGTCCTGAAACTTAAGGGCTGCTGAGTTGATGCAGTAGCGCTGATGTGTGGGCGCAGGACCGTCAGGAAAGACGTGACCGAGGTGGCCACCACAGCGACTGCAAAGCACTTCCGTGCGCACCATGAACAAGCTCCGGTCCTCTTCGGTATCGACGTGCGCATCATTTGCCGGCGCCCAGAAACTCGGCCAACCCGTTCCAGAGTCGAACTTCGCCTCTGAGCTGAAGAGCTCTTGATCACAGCCGGCGCACAGATACGTTCCAGGCGACTTGTTGTTCCAGTGTTCACCGGTGAACGCGCGCTCGGTTCCCTTCTTGCGAAGGATGCGAAATTGTTCGGGCGAAAGGCGCTTCTTCCACTCGGCGTCGGAGAGTTCCACTTTCGCTTCGGAGTTCGGTGTCGCGTTCAACTCGTCAGAACCAGCCTTTGTGTCTCCGGAACTAGACGTCATGGTAACCTCCGCTGGCGCGTTGTTCGTTGTCGAATGAGTCGTGCGTCGATCAGCTTCTTCGTCGCGGTGTTCTCCCGCGCAGCCGGCGCAGGCAATGGTGGCAGCAACGATGGCCCCTAACATTCTTGATCGCGACGGTGTATTCATCTTCATCTGATCACCTAGACTTTCGTAAGAGCTGCGCGCACCGGCAGGCTCACCGAGAAAACTGGTCGACGAAGAATTATAGTGCAGCGAACGCCCTCGCGCCGCCCGATTGTTGCTGTTTCGACTTCAGACGCTGACTTCGCGCTGACGCTGGGGCACAGACGAGATGGGCTGCTGCCGTCGCTCCGGCACGCGGTCACCCGCGGCAGCGGCGGCCATGACTCGGTCGACGGCGCTGATCTTGAGGGCGCGCTGACGACGACGACGCCAACGCCACAAGAGAAAAAGTGTGCTCATGATCGTTCGACCTATCCTCATCTTGCTCACGCCGCGCTTCTCGTCGTAGCGCAGGTCAAGTGGCACCTCGCTGAAGCGTGCACCTTCCTCTGCCGCGGCGAGTAGTAGATCAACCATGCACTCGAAACCCGCACGAGAACAGAAGTCGGAGCCCGCCGTCGTCGCCATTCTCTGCAAAAGAGTGCATCGGTAGGCACGAAAGCCGCAGGTGTAGTCACGCACGCCTTCAAGCGGCAAGAAAGCGCGAAACACATAGGAAGCGGAGTGACTCAAGATCAGTCGGAACCGGCTGAGGCCACGCACCCGACTTCCGGTCTGGTAGCGGGAGGCGATGACGACATCGCTGCCGTCGGTGATCGCCGCTAGCATCGTGTCGACCAGCTCCGGAGCGTGCGTGTTGTCGGCATCCATGACAACGATCACGTCGTCCGCAGAACTACACTCCATGGCCTTGAGCAATCCATCGCGGACGGTCTGACCTAACCCGAGGTTCTCCGGATGGCGCTCGATCACTAGAGGGAGGCGTCGACTCCAAACCTGGGCGACGGCACTCGTCTGATCCGAACTGCCGTCGTCAACAACGACGACCGAGATGTCTATGCCAAGCGCTTGACGGACTCGGGCAACGCGGCCAAGAAGCGGCGGTAGTGCGTCCTCTTCGTTGAACGCCGGAAGGACAAGGTGAACGCGGGTGTTGGTTGATGGCTGTGTCGACATGGTTTGAAATCGTGAAGCAGTAACGAAACGCCGTCACCGCGAAAAGAGCTGGGGATAGTGCTGCTCGAGATCGCGGCGCCAGCCGGCGATGCGTGCGTCCATTTTTTCGGCACTCTCGCGTGAGATTCTTTGCAAAAGCTCCCATTCTCGTCGCGCCTCGTCGACTCGAGCAGACTCGAGGTAGCTCAAGATCAGATGAAACCTGAGCTCGAGGGCCAGCGGCGAGGACGGCGTCCCACGTCGCTGCATGTCGGTAAGGCCGAGCTCGAACACATCGGCGGCACGGTGAGGATCGGAGGCCTGGGTGAGTTGTGCGAGTCCCAATTGGTTGTAAGCGGCTGGGTTTGCCATAGGGTGTGCCAGCGTTTCATTCCAGAGACGAAACGAGTCACGCCACACTTCTCCACGTGACAAGGAAAGGCTCCCGAGGGTGACCAAGGCGAGGACGGCCAGCGCAAGCGCGGTGCGTCGAAGACGCGGACGACCGCTCCACAAGGGAGCCCAAGCCTCACTCGCCACTGCTGCCAGCAGCGACAACGCGACAGACGGCAACAGAAGGTAGCGCTCGGCCAGATGGAGTCCTTTCGGAACGACGTTCAAAACCGGCAGAAGAAACGCGAGGAACCAGGCAATTGCGAAGGCCAAGAGTGGAGCTCGAAGGCGGCTCTTCCAGGCAAGCGCCAACATGACGGCAACGACGCCATAGCCGAAGAACGCCGCCGCCTCCCAGCCGGTGCGTGTTGGCCAAAGGTAGAAGGCGCATTGGTGTAAAGGTAGGAAAAGGAGGCGGACGTAGTGAAGGAGGATGATCGGATCGTTCTGGGCGGCGCTGACAAGTGGACTGTCATGAGTTTTGACGATGGCGTGCGCGTGGCCGATTCCGATCACGAGCCAGGTCAGCGCCGCACCAATGACGGCAAACGGCAGCAAAGTAACACCGACGCGAGCCCATCGGCGCGCGCTGCCGTCGCCGCGCACGAAGAGCACTTCGTAAGCAAGAAGGACTGCCGGCAAAGAGGCAGCCGTATACTTGGAAAGAAACGCGCCGAGGTAACAAAGGATCGAAAGGCAGAGCCAACGTACGCCGTCCCCACGACGACGAAACGCGATGTAGCTCGACACCGCAAATAGCGCGAACACCCCACTCAGGAGTCCTTTGCGCTCGGCGATCCAGGCGAAGTTCTCCGTGTGCAGCGGGTGGACAGCGAAGAGCGCGGCACCGATGGCGGCGCCCCACGGCCGCACACCGAGTTGACGCAGAAGCAGGTATACGGCCGAGCACAGCAGGATGTAGAGAACCGCGTTAGTGGCGTGAAATCCGCGGGGGTCGAGACCGAACAGGGCGTAGTCGATCGCGAAGCTGAGCGTCGTCAGCGGCAGATACTCTGAGCCCATCTGCTCCCTGTCGGCCCACGGATCGAAGAAGCTCGCGATGTTGCCGAGATCACGAATGGCCGAATTGCGGTAGACCAGATAGTCATCGTCATAGAGGACAAAATCGAAACCCAGGGTCGGAAACGTCACCACGGCAGCGACGGCCACGACCGCCGCGAGCGGCCGCAGCGAAGTGGCCGCGGGCGACGGCACAGCCGAATCGTCTGCCGCGACCTGGCGCGGCGGCGAGGTGATCGTGGTGGAGTGAGATAGCGGCACGATATCGGTACCAATGGCGAGGGCGACGTGTGCCTTTGTATCGACATTCGCGCGGCGGCACGGCAGGGAGGAACGCCGCAACGCGAAGGTCACGGTCCGATAGTGCGGCCGCGGTCTGATTCGATGGCCGCTGCCGACCCGGCGCGCGTTTGCGTTTGCGTTTGCGTGGGAGGGGGAGTGGGAGGGGGCGTTTGCGTGGGCGTGGGCGTGGGCGTGGGAGTGGGCGTCGGCGTGCCGGCACTCCGTATCTCCGTATCTGTATCTGCGTCCGACTCCGTACCTCGGTTCCGTATCTGTATCTTCCTCCCCGTCAAACCCGCCGCGCCAAGTAGTGCGCGGCGGGCCAAAGCTCCTACGTCAGCGCGTCAGCTTCCAAAGCATCGCCTGCGGCGGGGTCAAGGGCGCGAAGCCCCGAGCGCAGCGAGGGCACCCTTGAGGCCGGCTCTGCTGCGGTTAAGATCGACACAACCACCGCCGCACGCACGCCCGGGGCAGCAGAGCTCTTCGCTACGTTCGGCTCGATCGCGGCACCGGTGGACGTGCGGGCCTCCGCCTCTGCCTCCGCCTCCCGCCCTCTACGCTTTGATCACCCCAGAAACCGGTGGCTCCCACGAAAGTCCCGAGTGCGCCGTCAACGCTGCGTCGATTCCGCGAGCGATCGCCTCCGGAAACGGCGACGTACGGCGGACCGTGAGGTCAGCATGCGCCGCCAGCACTTCCATCGTCGCTGCGATCTTATCGTTTGTTCGATTGAGGATGAAGTGCATGAAATGGATGCGTTTCTCGGTTCGGCCGATCACGCGAGTGCGCACTTCGATCGTCTCACCAACGCGAACCTCCGCCAGATAGTGAATGTACTGCTTGAGAGCGAAGCTGCCGCGTGTCCCGTCGCTGAAGTACTCCGGCGTCATGCCGAACGACGAAAACATCTCTTTGACAGCGTCGGAGCAGATCGAGACGTACCAACGCACATTCATATGCCCGAATTCGTCGAGGTACTCGGGTGGAATCGTGCGTCGCAAGTAGAGAGGCAGTAGATCAACGTCGGCTACAGTCAACTGGATCAACGCTTAACTCCCGAGAAAACGTTTTCGAAGAGCGCCGCTCTGAGAATAGGCAGCACAACGGTAACACAATCGCATGTCAGGCGGAGACCCGATTCGTTTCGGTGTGCGCTTCTCTGTGTGTTTTGGGTTACACTCTACGGCAACGTCAATCGATCCAACCGTCGCTTCTCAAGCCGCAAACTCATGAACGAACATAGACGATTCCACGCCCTCGATCGCCGCGACTTTCTCGCTCAGATCACTGCAACTGCGGGTCTCGCCGGCTTGGCCGCCCTGCAGAGTCCCTCGTCCGCTCTGGCGCTCGCGCCGGCGAAGAAGAAACGCCGTCTCAAACTCGGGT
Source organism: Planctomycetota bacterium (assembly GCA_965223265.1). GTDB lineage: Bacteria > Planctomycetota > UBA8108 > UBA8108 > SXIK01. The sequence goes on along the minus strand of OZ244999.1, from coordinate 8,663,858 downwards.
TCGACAACTTCGCGGTGCGCGCCTTGAACTGGAAAGCGGAACGTTTGCTCGACTACGCGGCGGAACTGTCGCTCGACGTCGTGCTTTTCTCCGACCTTAAGGTTTACGAGTCTCACGAGAAGAGCTATCTCCGCAGGCTCAAGTCGAAGGCGGACGATCTAGGAATCGAAATTCACGTCGGCACGGGCGGCATCTGCCCAACGACGCCGCGCGTCATCAAGGACTACGGCAGCCCGGAGGAACATCTGCGGCTTGCGATTCGCGTCGCCAAGGAGCTCGGTTCGCCAGTCATCCGCTGTTTTTTGGGCGGACGCAACGAGCGTCTGGGAGAGGGTGGAATCTTTCGTCACATTCGCAGCACCGCCGAAGTATGCCGACGCGTGCGTAGCGATGCGCTGAATGCCGGCGTCAAGCTCGCCATCGAAAACCACGCGGGTGATATGCAGGCCTGGGAGCTCGTCGCGCTCATCGAGGAAGGTGGTCCGGCCACGGTTGGCGCTACAATCGACTCAGGTAACGCGACCTGGACGTTAGAAGATCCCGTCGAGAATCTCAAAATTCTTGGGCCGTACGCAATCTCGAGCGGCATTCGCGACTCGATGGTATGGGAGTACGACGAGGGCGTGCGCGTTCAGTGGACAGCCTTGGGCGAAGGCTGCGTAGATTTCGAAAGGTACATGGATCTGTTCGCTGAGCTGTGTCCGCAGACGCCAGTAATCTTGGAAATCATCTCGGGAGGAGCTCGAGACTTTCCTTACTTGAAACCGGACTTCTGGGGTCCCTACTCCCAAGTTCGGGCGCCTGAATTCGCTGCGTTTCTAGCGCTCGCGAAGCGAGGTCACGAAGTCGAGGCTTTCCGCCCGCCCGAAGGAGCGGGTCGCGAGGCAGCCGTGCAGGCGTTCCAAAAGAGTGAGCTCGAGAAGAGCGTCCGCTACTCAAAGGAAGTCCTCGGGCTCGGACTCAAGCGCTGAAGCACCCCTTTCCTCACAGAATCCGCAAGCGGTCGGCCGACGACTGGAAAACCTTCGTCGGGCGCTGAACGAGTCTGCGAAGGGAGCACATCGTGAGAAGTTGTCATCCTCGGTGTCGCAGCACGCAGTCGACAAACCATACCAGGAGGCGGGACCATGCAGAGGACCTCGGCATTGAAGTTCACAGTCGCCATCGTAATTACGCTCGCCCTGCAGCTCGTGGCAAGCCGTGTCGGTGCCGCCCCGCAAGAGAACGCCTACTTCATCGTCAAGCTCAGCGACTTGCAGGTGACAGACGGAAAACTGCCGGCTGGATCAGACGGAGGCTGGACGCGCTGGCGTCGCCGTCTCGCGATGCGCCCGTACGCCGTCCTCGACGGCGAAGGTGAAGCCTTCGTCGATATTGATTGGGGGCTGTGGTCGAGCAACAACGAGTACGCCGAAGCCAACCTTGCCATTCGTGTCGAGGCAACGCGAGAAGTCACGGGGACTCTCTATCTCGCGAACGACGACCTGATCGGTATGGATGGCTTCCGCTTCAGAGTGGGCGCGGACGCTGCCTCATCAGCTTCGCGCGCGGCGTTCTACGCGGCCAAGGAAAAGGCCTACGAGAACCTACTAGCCCGCGATCTTCCCGGCGCTGCCTGGTTTCGACACCAGGCGAGCGAGGCGAGGGTAGCGCAGGGCGAAGCTGCCAAGCCGCGAGACGAAGAGGAGCGATTCCGCGAGCGCCCCAGCGAACTGGAAGATACCTTCCTCCTGTTCACGGGTGGCCGCGCGATCAGCGAGAATCTGCAGCTCGACCGCGCGCTGCCGCCAGCGGATGGGGACATGGAGAACGTCGTCGACGTCGATTCGATCTCAGGAATCACGATCGCCGAGCTTGACTGGAAGCCGCTCGTAGAGGATTTGGACCCAAAACTCGATGCGCTTAGCGCAAGTATCCCTGCCGATCAGCACGCGATTTTCTTTCGTGATTTCCGATCGATGACCAGCGTTCTCGATGAAGCCGATCGCACCGGGCGGCCGGTTGTCGATCTGCTGGAGCCCCGCGCCGAGGACACGAGAACCAAGGAGCGGTACGAAACACAGCTCTGCCTAACCGTGAACGCGATAGCACGTCTTCTGGGACCACGGGTCATCTCCAGCGTCGCGATGACCGGCTCTGATCCCTATCTCAGACTCGGGAGCGATGTGGCGGTGCTGTTCGAGGCCAAGCAGCCGGATGTGCTAGTGACTTATCTTGGCGCCAAGCACAACGCGTCTCTCGAGTCGACACCGAACGCCAAAGTGGAGACCGGCGAAGTGTCCGGCGTAAAGTACCGCGCCGTCGTGACTCCGCAGCGGAACGTGTCCTCGTTCGTCGCCGCGATCGAAAACGTCGTCGTGGTGACGAATTCGCGCGTCCAGCTCGAACGCATCGTCAAAGCATCGCGCAAGATGTCTCCCACGCTCTCCGAGCTGCCCGAGTTCAAGTTCTTTCGCGATCGCTACCCACTCGACGATCAGGACGAGACCGCACTGCTCATGCTAAGCGACGCGACAATCCGGCGCTGGTGTGGGCCCCGATGGCGGATCGGCGACTCTCGACGGACACGCGCCGCAGCGATCATGAGCGATCTCCAAGCGGCCAACATGGGTGCGCTCGCGCGACGAAATGTCAAAGCCGGACCGCTGCAGACGAAATTCGCTCTTCCCGAGCTCGGCACACTTGAGCTTTCAGGAGACGGCGTGCGCTCTTCGACCTACGGCTCGCTCGATTTCCTCACGCCGATCTCTGAGCTTAAGCTTGACTCAGTGACGCGGTCCGAGAAGGAAGCGTATGAGAGTTGGCGAAACGACTATCAGCTCTATTGGAGGCGCTATTTCGACCCCATTGCAGTGCGCCTGACAGTGCGTGACGACCGCTTAGCGGCCGACGTGACCGTCATGCCCCTGATCGCCTCGAGCGACTACGACGAGCTCATCAAACTGACGCGCGGCGCCAAAATCCCACCGCATGCCGGCGATCCACATCCGGGGTCACTCTTTCACGTCGTGATGGGCATCGATCGAGACTCCCAGCCGGTGCGTCAGTTCGGGGAACTCGCGCTCAACATGGCACCCGGGATCGTCAAGCCCAATCCGCTCGGCTGGATCGGCGCGTCGCTGGCGATTTACGTCGACGACGATCCGATCTGGGAGGAAGCCCGGTTGCTCGACCAACGGGTCGATCGACAGGAGTACTTGCAAAGGAACTACCACCGCATGCCACTGGCACTCCGCGTCGACGTCGCGGACCCGCTCGGTGCGGCGGGATTCCTGGCAGCCGTGCGAGCGTTCCTGGAGCAGACCGCGCCAGGGATGCTCTCCTGGGAAAACTTTGAGTCGGACGGTCACACATACGTCAGAATCTCGGCGGCATCGACCTCCGACGTGTCCGAGGAGTTCGAGAACATAGCCATCTACTATGCGATCGCATCGGGTGCCTTGACCGTAACGCTGAACAAGCCCGTCCTCGAGCGTGCTCTCAAGCGGGCGTCGAAGTCATCGGAGAATACGGCAGCAGCGGAGGGTCAGAAAAGCGAGAACGACGAGCAACACCCTTGGCTCGGCGACAACATCGCGCTTCGCGCCAGCCAACGTGCCGCACAGGTGATCGAAGTGCTCTCTTTCGATTCCTATCAAGTCACACTGCAGCAACGGGCGTGGTCGAGCTTGCCGATTCTCAACGAATGGAAACGCCTCTACCCGAACGAAGACCCCGTGGAGCTTCACGCGCGACTCTGGGGAGTGCATCTCGTCTGTCCCGTCGGGGGAACGTATCGCTGGAACGCGCAGTACCACACCATGGAGTCAACGGTATTCGGTCACCCCGGAGAACCGAAGCGAGCGATGAACATGCCGTGGCCGCTCCGCAACTATCGCCAGGGAGATTTCGGGCTCACCTTCGAGGAACATGGCCTGCGTGCGAAGGCGGTTTTGGAACGCGAGCGAAAAGAGTAGAAAGCGTCACCAGCCAAAGGCCGATCGACCGAATTCAACGCGACAGTCGATCCAAGATGTTGCGCGTGATCCGCACCACCGTTGGGTCGTTGCCCTCAAGGCCGTGTGACCAGTCCGTCGTGCCGGCCGTGAACACCGTGCCGCCACGCGTGTAGACGCCAAGCACGGCCGCACCAATGCGGTCGCGATCCCAACGCTCGTACCACCAAGAGTCATCCGGATGCCATCGCGCCGGCGCTGTCGCCAGAATCGTGAACGTCTTGGGCGTGCCGTCGCGATGGGTCGGCACCGGCAGTCCGTCCTCAAGACGAAACTCGCAGCCATCGCACTCGTAGCCGACGATCGTATGCTTGCCGCCAAAGGTATCGTCACGCTCGAGGTTCGTGCCTTCGAAGATCCAATGCTGCGGACGATGGACTGTGAACGCGCCGGAACCATCCATGAACTGCCCGTGGCTCAGGTGATAACCACCGAAGAGGAACCCGACGCCGGTGAGCTGGTTCTCAGGCCGTGCAACGAGGTGATGGCTCCACGCCGTTGAAAGCAATCTGTGGTCGTCCGTCTTGTAAACTGGATCTTGGTTGTACCACTGTTTGTACGACACGAGCGCGCGGCCGTCCTCCTCAGTGCGCACCTGCCAGCATACGGAGTTACCGCTGAAGAACGCTACGTTGCCGCCAGCTCCAATGAAAGATTCGAGATGGTCGCGCATCTTCGCCGACCAGTACTCATCGTGACCGACGCTCAAGACTAGGCGGTAAGGTTTAAGGATTTCGGGACGCGATTCGAGATCACCGTTGCAGGCGTAGTCGAGCGTGTACCCGTTCTTCTCGGCCCAAGCGACAAACTGCAGCTCCCAGTTGCGGAAGAGACCCCGCAGTGGCCGGTTGTACGAGATCCGATGTCCCTGCAGGTTGTTGCGTGCGTGGTAGCCATAGAAGCTGTGACCGCCCCACTTGTTGTAGGCGTTGTAGGTGTGAGTGGCGAGTTGGATCAAGATTTTGGTATCGCGCCCTGGGGCACTAGAGCGAAGAACGAAGAAAGCGTTGACCTCCGCTGTGCGTCGATTCACTTGCACGTACCGTCCGCCTCGATCCTCAACGCGTAACCGGACGTTGTAGTAACCGCTCTTCCAATCAGGCGGAATCCGCACTCGATGGGCGACCGGCCAGCCACAGCCGTGTGACGAAGCGTTGATGGGTGCGGGGTATTCAGCGCCGGGAAGATCCTCCTCAGTGAGGACGATCTCGTTCTGATGTGAGAGTCGTGAAATCTCGAGGGTGTATTTCGCTGCGGTCGTCGAGATGTGAAACGCGACCTCGTCCCCCGGCGCATAACTCACTTGATCCGTGTAGCCTTCGATGAACAGCGGCCGTGGCTCGGGCTGAACTTGAGCGTGCAAGACGGACGCCGTGACGCAAGAAACGATAGCGGTCACGAGGATCGTTGAAGCCATCGGATGGCAGCAGTACATTCGAATGCGTTTCATGGTAAGCTCCTTCGCGGTGCAGCAGTTGTTCGACTAGCGGTGAGATTTCTTCTTCTGTGGACGAAAGGCGACGATCCTTGACTCATCCGTCGTCAAATACGGTCCGCCGATCAAATCGACGCAGTATGGAATCGCAGGAAACACTGCATCGAGACACTCGGCGATCGCCTTGGGTTGACCTGGCAGGTTGACGATCAGAGAGCGGCCACGGATGCCGGCCGTCTGTCGCGAGAGAATCGCGGTCGGAACTTTCTCGAGCGAGACCTTACGCATGAGCTCGCCGAATCCCGGCATCAGCTTGTCGCAGACCGTCTCGGTCACCTCAGGCGTAATGTCTCGCGCCGCCGGACCCGTGCCACCCGTCGTCACCACCAGCGCGCAGCGTTCGACGTCGCAGAGTTCTTTGAGCGTCGCCTCAAGCAGGGCACACTCGTCGGCCACAACCCGCACCACGGGCTCCCAAGCGGACGTCAGCACATCCTCGAGATAGGCACGGATCGCGGGCCCGCCACGGTCCTCGTACTCGCCGCGGCTGGCGCGGTCTGAGACCGTCACGACGCCGAGCTTTGCGCGCTTCGTCGTCTCGTCCGCGTCTCCGGGGTTCATAGACATAAGCTGTTCTAACTCCTACAGCTGTGTGGATCGTTCGTCGTGGGGAAAACGCGAGCGGCGAACGCCAGGGGCAGAATCTCTCCTCGATGACGTTCCATCCCGTATCAGCACAAACGCACATGACAGCACGGGGGAACGAACAATGGCCACCAGTCTACACCGATTCGCCTTCACGCTCACGCTTCTCGTCCTCTTCTTAGTTGGCACCGACATGGGCGCGCAGAGTCAGTTCGTTCGCAGCGACGTCAACGTCGATGGGGCAGTCGACATCTCCGACGCCATCTTCAGTTTGGAGTATCTGTTCACCGAGGGCGGAACTGAGCCTACCTGTCTCGCCGCGGGCGACAGCAACGACGACGGGACCATGGACATCTCCGACCCGATGTACACCCTGCTCTATCTCTTCGTCGGCGATTCGGAGCCACCCGCACCGTTTCCTAACTGTGGCGAGGACCCGACCGCTGACTTTCTGAGCTGCACTTCGTTCGAGCGCTGCGAAGCGATCATCGCAGAGAACGAGGATCCCGTTGCGGATGCTGGTGGAACTTACCAGATCGACGAAGGTGGTGGGATCATTCTCGATGGGTCCGCGTCGAGCGATCCGGACGGCGACGCGCTCTCGTTTCGCTGGGACCTGGATGGTGATGGCGAGTACGACGATGGCTTCGGTCCGACCGTGCTCTACACGAGCAATGAATCGGGACGGGTCACCGTCGGTCTGAAAGTCATCGATGCACGCCTCGGCATCGACACTGACACGGCGACGATCACTTTGCACAACGTCGCACCGACCGCCGACGCGGGTGGACCGTACTCGGTCAAAGAAGGTGAAGATCTCGCTCTCGACGCCTCGTCGTCGAGCGATCCAGGCGATGACATCGCCCTCTACGAGTGGGACCTCGACGCCGACGGCGGCTACGACGACGCGACAGGCCCCACACTCCGTCTCAACGATCTCGTTCTCGGCTCCTTCAGCATCGGCCTACGCGTTACTGACACTGACGGTGCCGATTCAACCGAAGTCACAACGATCACCGTCAGTGAGAATCAACCGCCTCGGATTTTCACGGACCATCGCACTGGCACCCAGGTGCCTCTGGCGACGAATTGGTGTACGGGCCGCCCAAAGACTGCATACACCATGGGATTCTTCGTCTCGGCCACTGATCCGGACGGCGAAGTTGTTTCCTATTCCATCGACTTCGGCGACGGTACGTTCGCCGCCAACGCCCAGTGCAACTACGCCGGTCGCAAGGTCTGGGTGCACGACTACCCCGGCTGCGGCAACTACGACGTCCGCATCATGGTTGCCGACGAGGACGGGGCCACAGACGAATGGTCGACGACCGTGGTGCTGCAAGGCGGCGATTGCCCACTGGCGTCGGGTATTTTCTACGTCAACCCAGACAAAGACTGCGCGCTCCTCGATGGTGCGAGCATCGCGAACGGCGCCGGCGGCTCAGCCGCTCTCACCCTCTATGCCAGGAGCGGAACGGGGAATGCGAATGCGTGGGAGTTCGACCTCGACGGTAACGGCACGTTCGAAACGACGGCCACCGACGAGTACACCGGCTGCGGCGGCGGTTGGAAAAAGGTCAGCGGCTCGTTCGCCAACGACCGGCTCCACACCGTCCACTTCCGCCCCATCTCATACGGCGCGGAAGGCCGAACGTCCTACGGCTTCGCCCGTGCCACCTTTGGTGTTGGTGTTCCCGGCCCCAACGAGCCACCCATCGCGACGATCGACGCGGCGGACGAGATCCACGTCGCTCAGGGAGAGCTCTTCTCGCTGCCAGCGACGCTGCGTGACGACGACGGGCACCTCGTCCTCAGACGCTGGGAGCTTGGTGATGGGCGCAGCTTTGAGGGAATCCAGACCCTCGAGACGTACTTTCCGACCTCCGGGCGCTATACGGTCTCACTCGTCGCGGTCGATGACGACGGCGAGCGCACGACCGACCGTGTCACGGTCAACGTGAGCGAGTTTCCTAACGGCGTCGACGCCTGGCACGCACAAGAGGTCATTTCGAGCGACTCCATCGACAGGCAACAGTTTAGCCTCCGATTCCCCGACCCCGACCAAGCCGTCCAACAGGTTCTCATTTGGATTAACCTTCGCGACGGCTCCGACGACCCGGCGCGACACCGTGGTCTTCTCGTTTGGGATAAGAACGCGGGTTTCTACAAGCAGCCAGACATTGCGGACAGCGGCAACGAATACATCGGCACGCTCGGGGGCGAAAGTCACGTCAGCGGCGCCGTGCGTACGGTGGTCTTCGAATGGGCGACTCTCTCGAGCCATGGCGTCCTCACGGAGAACGACATCGCCTACCGCATCGTCTACGCTAGCGGCTGGGCACTCGGACAGAACAGTGTCAACGGCGGCTGGTTCAACTACGACAGCAACTTCAGTGTCGATGGCACAGCGCCGCGAATTTGGGTGGAGAACGACTTCATCGAGCCTCCCGCCGTGGTGACATGCCGCGTGCGTTGGGGCGTCGATTGGCCGATCGAGAGCGCGATCTGGCACTTCGGCGACGGAGAGACGGCTGAAGTCGCTGCTGACGTCATCCACCTCTATCAACGCGAAGGTGACCTCCCGGTCTATCTCGAAGTCACTTACCGACACCCCCAAACCGGAGAACTCATCGAGGCACGCTCCAACACTGTGATCGCCGTTCTCATCGGGGACACGGATGGCGACGGCATCGTCAATCACGAAGATGACGACGACGATGGCGATGGCTTCCTCGACACCGAAGATGCTTTTCAACTAGACGCGACCCAGCACGACGACCGTGACGGTGATGGCTACGGCGACAATGCCAATGGCAATTCACCAGACGCCTTCCCCGACGATCCGAACGAGTGGTGGGACACGGATGCAGATGGCACAGGCGACAACGCGGACAGCGACGACGATGACGATGCTGACGGCATCAGCGACCTCGACGAAGAATCGTACGGGCTCAATCCGCGCCTTGATGATTCCGACTTGGACGGTTGGGCTGACCTCGACGAACTGAACGGCTGGACGGACCCCTTCGCCGATAGCGACGGCGACGGCGACGTGAACATCCTCGATCGCGACAGCGACGACGACGGCGCCTTCGACGGTCGAGAGCTCGCCCTAGGCACGGACCCCACCGATCCAGACAGCGACGGTGACGGTGTCCTCGATGGAGTCGACCGATCGCCGACAGTGCGCTACACCGCCGCTGACGAATCAGGGTTTTGGGAGACCGTTCACCCGGCGGGATTCCTGAACTTTCAACAGACCTATCTCGTCGGCTCACTCACCGGTGAAGCCGAGGTGGTCAAGCACGACTACACCATCACGTGCGGCTACGAGGGTGTCGATTGGAGGTCCTCGGACAACGATGCCGTCCAGGAAAGCGACGTCACGGAGTCAAAAATCGTCGCCGAGATCAACGATCTCATTTCATCGGACACGCCGTACTCCGCCTACACCGCAACGAGGGATGGCAGCTGGACCTCGAGTGCGGCGGCACCGTACTACACCAACTACGACTGCTTTCACCAGAAGGAATACCGCATCGACTACACCAATCGATTTCACAAATACAACGTCCGATTGACGAATGTGACTGCCACTGAAATTGAAGATGCCTTTGGGACACCCTACCGGTTTCACTTCGCACCGGTTCGCGTCGCGCTCGACACCGAAAACACGTATGTGATTCAGTTCGCAATCGACCCCGAGGCCGATCTTGGCTTCCGCACTGGCGCCACCTTCAAACGACCCGCGTTTCAGGCGAGTTTCTTCGCTAGTAGCGACATGCTGAACGGCGATCACCTCCACACCGCAGTCGCCTTGGCGAGCGAGATCGGCGACAACGCCTACGAGGTGAAGATCCGCCTTCCAGCGAGCGAAGCGACGATGGAAGCCACAACCGCCGACGGTGACGCTCGCACGGCTTGGCTCTACCTGTCACCGCTTTGGGTCTACGTCAGCGGTGGAATCAACCAGCGGACGTCCATTGATCCTAGCGACCTCTCGGTTGCAGCTTTCGTCCATGAAATCCCCATCGCCGCGACCAGTCTGGTGGCGAAAATGGATCGCGACATCGACCACCTTCTCAGCGTCCTCCCAGAGCAGCTCGGCACGCTGCCGAATGGCAACTGGATGAGTGAAGACGGAACCACAGTTCACGTCGTCAACCGACTCGATAACCCAACCGCCAGCGTCGACCCGACTGCCCTCACTACGGAGGCTGTCGACGCGATCCTGATCGTCTCAACACGGGACGGCGACGTCGCCCAAATCATCGAGGAACAAATCAGCTGCACCGAGACCGGAGACTGCACGTGGTACGTCGAGACCATTGACGGCAACGGCAATGACGTGCGCACGTTCAAGCAAGCGACCAGTCACTGGCTCAATCAGCTCGATTCCACCGGAAGCCTGGCGGCAAAGTGGGACGCGGTGCCCGACACGACCGCCCAGTTCATCGAGTGGACGGCGACCGCAAAGCAGCGCTACGAGCGCCTGTGGCACGAGTGGCCCCGGCCGACGCCGATCGTTGAAGTCGACAAACTGCGCGACGGAAGCGGTGGGTACGTCTATCGAATTAGCGAGTACGAAGACGTCGACGTCATGATCAAAAACAGCTTCGACGAGCCGGCCCGATTCGAGACCCGGCGGGTGACGACGCGCGTCGAAGTGGTGGCGGACACGAACGATTCCGAAATCTTACACGGCTCGCGACGACGCCTTAGGATCATGGACAAGCTCGAGGGAGTAGCAGCTGCCGGCAAAGCCGTCATCGGCGCGCGCGAAGCCTGGATCGCGTACCGAGATGGCGATGAGGTGAAGGCGATCGTCATGCTCGCAACGACTCTCATCGACCTCGGTGGTGAGGTGTACGAACTCCGCGCCGCCATGCGCGGGCGTCCGACCAAAGCCGGCGCCGTAGCGGCCCTGGCCGTCGGCGCCATCGAGGCGGGCTACTATCTCCACCAAGCGGCTGGCGCGAACAACCCGCTGACGCGACGCCTTCACTTCGAGCAAGCAGGCGCCGCAGCCGTCGACGGTGCGGTTGCGGCAATCCCCTACTACGGCTTCGTCGTGACACTGACCTGGCAAGGCGCGGCGACCGCACTTCTGAAGATCGTCGACAACGACGACCCCGTGGTAGCCGCGGTGCTTTCGTCGCCGGGGGCGGCGGCGGCATTCGTATGGGAGTACTTCTTTGGTGGAGACACGATTCCCGGCGACATCGCGGTCGCCGCGCTCGACCAAGCGCTCACGCAGCTCCACGATCTTGCCAAGAATCGCAACGAGAATGGTGAGCCAACGATCGTGATTAGGCCGGACGAGTAAGCTGCGAAACTAACGACTGACGCAAATTGAGCCGTCTGGAGTTTCGGCGCTCAGAAACCTCATCGATCCTCTCTCCGCGGGTCCGATCCCCGAACCCGTGCGGGAAAGGATCGACCCTAGAGCTTAGTGCGAATCGTCGACGAAGCCCAACAGCGCTGCTGACAGACGCACGCCGCACCCGAGGGACTCACGACAGCGAGTCGCTTTCGGCGCATTCGCTCCTCTCACCTGACTTCTCGGGAAGAAACTTCGGCCGCCGCGAGTCTCTTTAGTGAACCCGGCTGCATTCGATCGGCTTCGTCGATCGCACGGTTTCACGAGCGCAGATAGCGTCGGTGCGGATCCAGCTATAAGATGGGCGCGGTGAGTTGACCTGCGGAACGTGTCGAGCGCCGGGTGCAAACCATCGGGAGGAACTATGCTCCGTCGCTTCCTCGCGTCGGATCGGCGCACACTCTATCGTCGAACTGAGCGGCACGGTTGTTTCGTGACCCTGGCATCGCTCATCGTTCTTGGCATCATCTGCGGTCGCGTCGGCAAGACTCAAGCGCAGAATCTCTTCCAGGGAACGCAGTCTTTCGAGCTGACCGAACCGGCTGCTACGCACGTCGTGGATGACTTTAACCTCGACGGCTGGCTCGACGTCGCCGTAACCCAGGAGGCGGCTGGTGCGACGCGGGTGTTCCTGGGCGCCTCGCAGAAACTGTTCGGAGTCCCGGTGGACTACGGCGTTGGGCTTGGACCGATCAGCGTTGCAAGCGGCGACTTGGACAGCGATGGCTCACCGGATTTGCTGGTCGTCAACAGCGGCTCCGACAACGTGACGACGCTCCTCAATCGCGGTGATGGGAGCTTTGAGGTTTCAGGAGCGACCGACGTCGGCACCAGCCCCAGACTCATTGAGCTCGGCGACTTCAATCGCGACGGCTGGCTCGATGCCGTCGTCACAAACCTGGCTTCGAGCACAATGGACGTCTTGCTGGGAAACGGTCGCGGGAGCCTTCGTCGAGTCGAGCGCGTCTCGGTCGGCGACAACCCCCACTCGCTCGCGCTGCATGACTTCGACAGCGACGGCCTGCTCGACGTCGCCGTGGCGCACCGCGAAGAGAGCAATAATCACGGTTTCATCAGTCGCTTTCACGGCCGCGGTGACGGCACGTTCCACCTCGCCGAGAGATCAGATCTCGGCTTTGCCGTCGTACCGCGCATCGTCGCCGCCGAAGATTTCAATCGCGATGGCCATCCCGATCTGGTCACGCTGACAGGTGACGACACTCTCTTACTGCTGACGAACAACGGCGAGGCTCGTGGGTTCAACGTCGCGACGGTCGGCGCGTCGTCAGGAGCGAAGGCCGGCTTCTTCACCGGTTTTTTGCTCGTCGATGATTTTGACGCGAACGGAACGATCGACATCATCAGTCCACTGCAGCGATTCGGCAATCACGGCGTGCGCGTTCATCTCGGCAGCGGCACGGGTTCGTTCACTCCGCGTGACATCTTCTTGGACGACGAGGTGGCCAGTCTGTCTCGTCACGACGTGGACCGCGATGGAATTGTGGACACGGTGGCGACATGGCGAACGCTCGAAACACTCGGTGTCATACCTGGTCTTTCGAACGGCCGCTTAGCGACGCGCACGGTCGTCCCGCTCAAACAGCCGCCGCGCGCCTTGTTGGTCCTTGCAGAAAGAGACAAAAGCGAGCACAGATTCGTCGCGCTCAGTGCCACAGCGCTCCTGGCGACGTCTGGGTCAAACGACGTGAACGAGACGCACTTTCAGGGTCGAGCGTTTCAAGAAATGGTCGCGGGCGATTTCGACGGCGACGGCGTCGACGAAATCGCAGTGAGTGACCTCTCTCACGGCGAAGTCATCATAGGTAATCCCCTAGCCGTGGAGGAGCAGTGGATCGCCGTGCCCGGCAGCCCACTTCCGTCTCTGATCGCCGCCGCTGATTTCGACAGCGACGCGCACAGCGACCTGTTGATTGGCGACCTCGCCTCCGACCAACTGGTACTCGTGCTTCGACCTCTCTCAGAGCGAGGCATTCACGAGATGGGGCCCAAGACGCGGATCGCGATCGGGGAGCCACCCATCTCCCTGGCCGTCGGCGACGCCGACGGTGACGGCGCATTCGACGCTGCGGCGGCGATATCGAGTGGGATCTCCATCTTACGAGGTGACGGCAACGGCGGCCTTGAGAGAGCTCACAATCTCTCTGCGCTCCGCGCAGCGGCGAGCATCGCGTTGGCTGACCTCGATGGTAGCGGCAGTGACGACCTCGTCGCGGTCCAGCGCACGAAGGTCGTCGTGATCTACGACCCTCTCGCGGACGAGCCTGACCCAGCAGCGACGCGCGAGCTCGACTTCGGCACCGAGCTGAATCCACTGGCCGTCGCAGACGTCGACGGCGATGGTTTCCTTGACGTTCTTGCTGGCGGTATCGATGCCGTATTGATCGCCCGCGGGCTGGAGCGGGGTTTCGCCGCCGAGATCGAAAAGCGCCCGGTGGGAATCTCACCGCGTTCGATTGCGATCGGGTTCTTCGATGGCGACGACGTCGTCGACGCTGTAACCGCAGACTTCGGGTCACGCTCGATTTCAGTGCTTCACGGAATTCGTGGAACGAGTCCGGGGCCGCTCTTTCGCCGCGGCGACGCAGACTCCGGCGGAAAGCCTGACATCTCTGATGCAGTCTTCGTTCTGAACCATCTCTTTCGTGGGGGCCGTGCACCCGCATGCCCCGACGCTGCAGACTTCAACGACGATGGAATCGTCAACGCGGCTGACGCGATCGCGATCTTGAACTTTCTCTTCGCTGGTGTCGATCGCCCGTTTAGCGCCGACCTCTTTCGTTGTGGCGAAGATCCAACGCCAGATCGACTTCGGATCTGCCGCGACTCCACCTGTTTCTAGCCATCGACTTGCGACACGCTTCGGATGCTCGCGAGCAATTTCTGGGGAAGAAAATAGAGCTCAGGGGAATCATCCGTGAGTGACCCGTTCATCTCTTATCTCGATCGACGTGACCGTGTTCGATTCAGTGCCTTCGTCAGCGCTTACATCGAGACTGTGACGCGCATGGCTCGACGCATCGTCCCGTCTGAAGACATGGCGGAAGATGTCGTTCAGGAGAGTTTCTTGAGACTTTCTCGTGCCACAACCAAGTCGGCCAACGTCAAGAACCCGCGCGCCTTTGTGTTGAAGACAGTTCTCAACGTCGCTCGATCAATCCTGCGGCGGGAAAAGACCAGGTCTTTTCATGAGAACCGTGCTGGGCGGGAGCGCGACCTCGTTGAGCCCAGTACAGCGGAGACGGTGCTTTCGCAGGAGGAAAGCCAACTTCTCTACGACTGCATCGATCAGCTGCCGGAGGAATTCCGTCTCACGATTCACCTCCGTATGTTCGAGGGACTCTCTTACCAAGAGATCGCATCGATCACCGGTGTGCCTGTCAAAACGGTTGGTAGTCGAGTTCACCGAGCCAAGAATCAGCTGCAGCGCCTTGTCGGCGGCGCGGGAACCGCGATCGTTGTCACAGAATTGGCGCTCGTCGGCGCCAGGGAGATGCCCGGTGCTCCGTCGAGGGACCTCGAGGCACGTGTTGTTGAACGAGGCCCCCTCGCTCCAGCGCCCGAAAACGACGCGGCAGGGCTCTGGCATTCTGCTCCGCAGATCATCGCGAAGTCGTCCCCGTATGTAATCGTCTCGGTAGCGACCGTTCTGCTTTTGCTCGCAGGACCGAGTCGCCCCCCTGACGACGTCTCCCTTCGTGCTGATCAACAGCGCGCCCAAGGATCATCGTCAACGCGGAGTTCCGTTGATACACAGCAGGCCTCTGAACCGAAAGGAAGAGCAATGGAACGATCCCGTCGCCTCTTGGCAGCGACACTTTCGCTCGGTCTCGCTGCCGTCTCGCCAGTTCTTACGGGCGAGCCCGGACAACTTGTGGCACACCTATCCTCCGAAGCAGTAGGACCGGTCGACATGGCACACGACGATGTCGACGACACCTTTTGGGTCACTAGCGCTACCGAATTCGAGGTCTATCAGTACAACCGGGAGCTGACCACCGTGATCAAAACGGTGCCGATTCCCTTCGAGAACGCTGTCGCATCGTTCGCGTACGGCATCACGATCAACAGCATCGACGGGACACTTCTCGTCATGGACGCGCTAAGCGGCGAGCTCCATGAGATCACCAAGGACGGCGCGCCGACCGACCGCATTATTGACTTCGAGTCGCGAGACGCCATGGGGCTGGCCTTCGATGCGGGAGGGAACGACGGGAACGGGTCGATCTACGTCGTCATGAACGAAGGGGCGTCCGTGTTGGAAACGACGCTGGACGGCGTGACGCTACGATCCTTCCCCGATCGCTCTGAAATCGAAGCTGTTCTCGGTGCAGAATCTCGCGTTCGATTCAATGACGTCGAACCCATCAAAAAAGAAGGCGAGCTGAGCGGCTTCCATCTCCTCGGGAGCAGCGACGACCGCTATGCGATTCTACGACTGAACGCGCTCGGCGAGATCGCGGAAACCTCCATCTCCTTGCGGCAAGCAGGAGGTGAAGTCAACAGCCTACTGAGTCGGCCATTTCGCCACCCAGAGAGCGGAGAGATCTTCGACGCGTACGTATGCACGACGGTCGTCGGCAGTCGATTCCTTGTGTTCGAAAGCGGTGAACCGAGCTTCTTGCCGCTTCGCGATCTTCAGTGTAGCGCGGTTGGTCCGGCCGTCGAACTCAAGTGGCTTACCAGCGAGACGTACGATTCCATTGAAATCGTCCGCGGCTGCGAGGTGCTAGCTACCGTGCCAGGCGACGCGACAAGCTGGTCGCTGTCTCTCCCGGATGGAGAGCACAAGCTAGCGGTCAGAGCCTATTCAGGCTTCAACTCGACGCAGACGCGCGAGTGCACCGTGATCGTCGGAGCCGGCCAAGTCATCGCATCCAGTGAAACTCTCGGGCATTTGGGGTTCATGACCTCGAGCGACGACGGCGAATTGGTCATCGCAACTGGGCAGAGCCTAATCTTCCTTGGCCGCGATCTGCAGGAAATCAGCCGCAGCGAAATCAGCTCTTTCTTTCTGGCTGAAGGGGACTCGATTGGCGGCCTCAGTCCGTCGGGTATTCCTGAGCGTTTCCTGATCTACAACGCCACAACTCACAGCATCGGCTCGATCAACAATGCCGGTAGCGTAGTGTCAAGCGTCGGAGCGCAACTGCCTAGCATCGGCACCGACCCAGCGCAAGATGTCGATCGCGGACGCGTCAGCGGCATCGCCTACGACGCTCGCGGCCGAGGAGGGCAAGGATCGATTTGGGTCGTCGAAACAAAACGACGTATGCTTTACGAACTCGACGTCGCCGGCAATTTGATTCGGGAACTGCCTCATCCTTACAACCGATTTGAGTTTCCGAATCCCTCGGATTTCAACACTAGCGGTGTCGCGGTCAACGATGCTCTCGGAGCGCGAGAACTCTACTTGAGCGGTGCCTTCGCAGACGGCAGGACAGATATTTTCCGTTTCAACGTCGAGACAGAAGAGATCGTCTCCGGATCGTGGATCACTCCTGCTTCTCCGGGCGCTCAGGACATCGCACTCATCGGCGACTTCGATCGTGGAGACCTCTTCATTTTCGACGGCAGAATAGCTCACGCGATCGAAACTGCGCTGCCGGAAGTCCGCCGACCGACACTCTTCGTCGCCCGCCAGCGGACGCACTCGAACAACGTCGAACTGACGTTTGTCAACAATGGCCCCTACGACCGAATCGACGTCTATCGCAGCTGTGAGAAGATCGCTGAACTGAGCGGCAGCTCCCGCGCCCACGTCGACGTAGATGCACCGCCTGGGCGACACGAGTACCGGGTGCAGGGCATCCGAGAGGGAATCGCGAGCGACTTTGCGACCGATTCGGTGACAGTCGGAGTCGGCGCGGTGCTCACGCGCCGACTCACCGAACCTCTGGTCGATCCAGGCCAGATAGCCTACAACCCGGCAGACGGCACCTTCTTCGTCGTTCAACGCCTATCGGCTGGAACAACGGAACCGAGGCTCTATTACTACGATGCGGATCTAATCTTTCTCGACAGTTTCGTAGCACCTCTCGAGCCGGGATGGCAAGTTCACACGATCGCAATCCGGATGGAGAACGATCAACCCCTTCTCTATGCCATCATCTCGCGTGGAGGAGTGGACGCTCTCTTTCGACTCGCCAGCATGACAGTCGACGGTGAGCTAGTCGACGAAGTAGAGACGACACCGCCGGGCCTCGGCTATCGCTGGCCGCTCGGTTTGACCTGGGATCCGCTGACGGACACCTTCTACTACATGGAAGGAAACACTGACGCCTTCACTCAAATCGACCTCACAGGAAGAACTCTCCGTGAATTTCCCCATCCGCTACCGCCTCCCAATCACCTGGTGATCAATCACGGCGTGACTCTGTCGCCGAAGCGCCGTACTCTTCTGACAACGGCGATGACGATCGACGACTTCGATGCGGAGGTTTTGGGGTGTGCGCGGTGCCCCTCGGTATCCAAGATTGTCGAGATGTCACTTTCTGGATCACTCACCGGCTATGAAATCCCGATTGATCGCCAGGAGTTCATCGTCACGGGCATCACACTCGTTGAGGATGAGATTCTAGCGCTATCAAACAGAGGTGTTGGCGAAATCGTTCGCATGAAAGCGTTTCCCGAGTCAGTTGACCCCGCTGAGGCGTTGTTCCTCCGCGGTGACTGTAACAGCAGCGGTGACCTCGATCTGTCGGACGCGATCTTCAGTCTCCGCCATCTCTTCGCAGGCGAGCACATCCCGGAGTGCGTCGAAGCATGCAACGCGAACGACGACGAGGATCATGACGTCTCTGACGCGATCTTCCTGCTCACCTACCTGTTCGTCGGAGGCGGCGAACGGCTCGACGCCCCATCACCCGAGTGTGGGCAAGATGACGAGCCTGCCAAGAGCCTCGGCTGCGACTTCGACACGTGTGAGTAGGCCGCTGGAAACGTCGCCGCACGGTTCACATTGGCGGCTCTGAGCGTCACACGGCAGTTCGTTTCGAAGAAGCCGAACCTGCAGTTCATGGGCGACTCCCGCCGGCCCGCGCCCGGCCCTTCTGACCGAATGGTCCGTCTGTTCTCCTGGAACGTAGGCTGCGCCTGCCTCGTTTGTTAGGATACGGGCTCTGCCTCGTTCCAGGAGAACCCTTCATGTCGACCTTGCTGATCGCGCTCGGCGCGTTTGTTCTCTACCTCGTCGCCTATCACACCTACGGCCGCTGGCTCGCGCGGAAGATCTTTCGGCTCGATCCGGACGCACCGGTGCCGAGCGTCGAGCTCAATGACGACCGCGACTATGTGCCGACGGCGAAGAGCGTCGTGTTCGGGCATCACTTTACATCCATCGCCGGGACGGGTCCGATCGTCGGACCGGCCCTGGCCGTCATGTGGGGCTGGTTGCCGGCACTCCTCTGGGTCCTCCTCGGCTCGATCTTCATCGGTGCTGTGCATGATTTCGGCGCTCTGGTCGTCAGTCTACGCAATCGAGGCCAGACGGTCGGCGACATCGCCGGACGCGTCCTGAACCCACGCGTACGGCTCTTATTTCTGTTCATCCTCTTTCTGGCGCTGACGATCGTGCTCGCCATTTTCGGGCTTGTGATTGCGGCGGTGTTCAAACTCTATCCTGCAAGCATCTTCCCTTGTCTCGTGCAGATCCCACTCGCCATAGCCATCGGCGTGTGGCTGCACCGAAAGGGTGTAGCGCTTGCGATCCCGTCGCTGGTCGCGCTCGGCCTCATGTACCTAAGTGTCGTCTACGGCGACGTTGGCATCCTCGGAGATATCAACGCCGCACTGGCCGGTTGGGGTACCTTTACCTGGGTGGTCGCCCTTCTCATTTACTCCTACGTTGCCTCGGTGCTGCCGGTGTGGACGCTGCTGCAGCCGCGCGATTTCATCAACAGCCTTCAGCTCTTGACAGCATTGGCACTCGTCGTCGGCGGCCTGGCTGCCGCTGCCTTTCTTGGCGGTGCACCACTCAGCGACGGCGGTGCGCGCCAATCGCTTGAGCTGGTCGCTCCGGTGGTGCAGTGGCGGCCAGAAGGTGCGCCGATGATCTTTCCGTTTCTCTTCATCTTCATCGCCTGCGGCGCCATCAGCGGTTTTCATTGCCTGGTTTCGAGCGGTACCACGAGTAAGCAGCTCAAATGCGAGAGCGACGCGCAGGTCGTCGGCTACGGCTCAATGCTCACTGAAGGCTTTCTCGCTACGCTCGTGATTCTCGCCTGTTGCGCCGGCCTCGGCCTCGGCATCGAGAAAGGCGGCGAGTTCTTGGTCGGTCAAGAGGCGTGGCTCGACCGATACGCATCCTGGGGGGCGGCCCAGGGACTACCTGCCAAGATCGGTGCATTCGTCGACGGCGCAGCGAATTTTCTCAAAGCTGCGGGAATCCCCGGCGGTGTAGCGGTCGCACTCATGGGCGTCCTCGTCGCCTCGTTCGCCGGCACGACGCTCGATACGGCCTGCCGACTGCAGCGCTACGTCATTCAAGAGATCGCCAGCACGTTCAAAGTTTCCGGGCACGTCATCCCACCTTTCAACGGCCTGGCGAACAAGCACGGCGCCACGATCTTCGCCGTCGTTGTCGCAGGGACCATGGCCGCGATGCCCGTGCCTGGTTCGGCGTGGTCGCTGGAGAACGCCGGCAAGGGCGGGCTGATCCTGTGGCCCATGTTCGGCGCCACGAATCAGCTGCTCGGCGGACTTTCGTTCCTCGTCATCACTTTCTGGCTTTGGCGTCGTCGGTTGCCGATGTGGTTCACCGCACTGCCGATGATCTTCATGCTGTTCCTGCCAGCATGGGCCATGATCTACCAGCTCGGCGGCTGGCTCGACAAAGAGCCGCGAAACTACGTGCTGATCTCGGTCGCCATCCTGACGCTAATCCTCGAGGCGTGGATGCTCATCGAAGCGTTCCTCCTCTGGCCGCGCGCCAAAGGAGTGCTCGAAGAATCCTTGCCACCGCTCCCCGGAAGGCGTTTGGCGACGGAGCCTCAGAGCGAAGGCGGGCGTTCTTGCTGAGCCACTTCGTCACATGATCTGGTGAATCGGCTCGGCACCTTCGACGCCGACGAGCTTTTGGTCGAGCCCGCCGTAGAAATACGTCAGAGCTTCGGGATTGAGGCCGAGCTGGGTCAGGATCGTGGCGTGAAGGTTCTTCACATGCAGTCGATCGCGCACGGCGGCGCTGCCAAGCTCGTCCGTCTCGCCGACGCTGATGCCGCCTTTGAGGCCGCCTCCGGCAACCCACATCGTGAAGCCGTACGAGTTATGGTCTCGGCCCGTTCCCTTGGCATACTCGGCAGTCGGTTGGCGGCCGAACTCACCGCCCCAAACGACGAGCGTTTCGTCGAGCAGGCCCCGACGCTTGAGATCCTTCAGCAGTCCAGCGATCGGCAGATCTGTGTTCCCGGCGTGGAAATTGTGGTTCTTCACTAGATCGCCGTGCGCGTCCCAGTTGTAGTCGCTGTGGTTGCCACCGGAGTAGATCTGCACGAATCGCACTCCGCGCTCGACGAGCCGGCGCGCCATGAGACATCGACGGCCGAAGTTGCGTGTGCGTTCCTGATGGAGACCGTAGAGCTCTTGGGTCTCCTCGTCCTCCTGGTTCAGATCCGTCGCTTCCGGAGCCGCTGCCTGCATCTTGAAGGCAAGCTCGTAGCTGGCGATGCGTGCCGCCAGGTTGCTGTTGTCGACTCGGGCGGCAAGGTGGTCGTTGTTGTACGCCTTGAGCGCGTCCAACAGTCGCCGCTGCGTGGCGCGGCTGACGCCTTTAGGATTCTCAAGGTCAATGATCGGTGCGCCCTCGGAGCGCAGAATCGTGCCTTGATAGGTCGCCGGCATGTAGCCGCTGCTCCAGTTCTTAGCGCCGCTGATCGGTCCGCCGCTGGGATCAAGCATGACGACGAAGCCAGGTAGATTCTCGTTCTCGCTTCCCAGTCCGTAGTTGACCCAAGAGCCGAGGGCCGGACTGCCGCTTAGAATGCGGCCGGAATTCATCTGCAGCATCGCCGAGCCGTGGATCGGTGAGTCGGCTGTCATCGACTTGAGGAACGAGATGTCATCGACGCAGGTCGCTATATGTGGGAACAGTTCCGACACCCACTGTCCCGATTGTCCGTAACGCTGAAAGCTCCACTTTGGGCCGACGATGCGGCCTTGGTTTCGCGATCCTGCGCGACCCTTCGTCTTGACCGCGATCGTCTTGCCGTCGAGTTTGTAGAGCTCGGGCTTGTAGTCGAACGTATCGACATGGCTGGGGCCGCCGTACATGAAGAGAAAGATGACACTCTTCGCCTTCGGCGTGAAGTGCGACTCCTTGGGTGCGAGCGGATTCGCGTACGGGGTCTTGCCATCAGCCGCGACTGTTTGCGCCGCCAAAAATCCGTCGGTGCTCAGCAGGCCGCTGAGCGCCAGGCCGGTGAAGCCGGCGCCAGATTGCCAGAAAAACTCACGGCGTGTTTGGCCGCAGAAGGAGTTCTTTCGGTTCGTCTTCATATCAGCGTCCTACAGGGTCTCACTCCCAGATCCGGCTCAGTCCAGATAGAGGAACTCGTTGAGATTCAACACAGTCAGACAGAAAAGGCGAAGTGCGTCCGACGGCTCGACACCATTTGCGCCGAGGTCAACGATGAGATCGAGGCCGCGCCTGATTTCAACGTCGGTCGGTCGACGCGACAGAGCCAGATTCAAAGCGAGATCCACCTGCGCGCGCCGCTCATCACCTGCTTCGCGTCCGAGCCGGGCTGCAAACGACGCAGCTTGCTCCTGCATGAACTCGCTATTCAGCATCGTAAGCGCCTGCGTAGGCTGCGTCGTCGCAAATCGCACCGGGCAACTCGCATCAGTGTCCGCATAGTCGAAGGTTTCGAAGATTGGCAGGATCAAAGAACGTTTGATGTGAACGTAGACGCTCCGCCGCCGCTGTTCGTCCTCCGAGGAAAACGTCCACCCGTTTCCAGGCCGCGACTGTCCCTGCAGGATCGCAGCTGGAATCTTCGGAAACACGCTCGGTCCGCCGACCTTGAGGTTGAGCGTTCCATTGACGTAGAGAAGCGCGTCGCGCACCTCCTCGGCGGAGAGCCTACGCATGTTCATACGCCAGAAGAGTTGGTTCTCCGGGTCCTCAGCCAACGCCTTGGCGTTGGCGCCAGAGGACATGCGATAGGCACTCGAGGTGACGATCAGGCGATGCAGGCGCTTGATCCGCCAGCCATGCCTGACGAAGTCAGCTGCGAGCCAGTCGAGAAGCTTCGGATGCGTCGGCGGAACACCGTTGCGACCAAAGTTGTTGGGCGAGCGCACGATGCCACGACCGAAATGATGCTGCCAGATGCGGTTCACGATCACGCGTGCCGTCATGGGATTGTCGGCGCTGGCGATCCACTCGGCGAGGACGCGTCGCCGGCCGCTCGTCTTGGCATCGGCGGCGACCTCTGGAATCGCTGCGCGCGGCGCCTTGAGCGCGACCGGAAATCCGGGTGCCACTTCGTCGCCGGGGATGTGAGCACTGCCGCGAATCAGAATGTGCGTCGATGGTGGCTGCGGGCCGGTTTCTTTCACGCTGAGCGCCCTGTCAATCGCGGGCGGCTTCTCGCGCCGCACCTTCTCGTAGTGTTCGCGCAGGGCTTCGTACTTCTCCTGCCCAGACGTCGTGAGCAGCTCGGGCAACCGCTGTTTCAGGATCTCACCCCGCTTGCCGGGGTCCGCCGCGATGGCGGTGCGCTCTGCGTCGCTCAGAAGAGCGACCATACCCTCGCGAAAGACCTCGAATCGGTCGCGCGCCGCCTTCCTGCGTGACTCCAGCTCGGCGTTAGCACGCTCATAGGAGGCGCGCTCGGCCGCTGGTGCGATGATCGTCAGTAGAGAGTCACCATCACGCCGCTTCGTCGGAGAGACGCCGCGAAAGAACGCGAGCAGTCGGTAGTAGTCCGACTGTGGAATGGGATCGAGCTTGTGATCGTGGCAACGAGCGCAGTTCACGGTCAGACCGAGAAACGCCTGCCCGGTCGTCGAGACGATGTCGTCGAGCTCGTCGTAGATCGCTTGTTCCTCGTCGGTCGGCTCATCGTCCCACGGGCCGAGTCGATAGAAGCCGGTGGCGATGATCGTCTCCGGCGTCACGTCGTCGAGCTCGTCGCCGGCGAGTTGTTCTCGGACGAACTGATCGTACGGCTTGTCCGCGTTGAGCGACTCGATCACGTAGTCACGGTAACGCCACGCGAAAGGTTTGGCGCCGTCACGCTCGAAGCTGTTTGTCTCGGCGAAACGCACGACGTCAAGCCAGTGGCGGGCCCAACGCTCGCCGTAATGCGGCGAGTCGAGAAGGTCGTCCACGACCCGCTCGAACGCGTCGCTCGCTTCGTCGGCGAGAAACGCGCGGACCTGGGTTGGCGTTGGAGGCAGTCCGATCAAATCGAAATAGACGCGGCGCAGGAGCTGCGACTTCGCCGCCGGTGCCGCGGGCTTGAGCGCAGCATCCTCAAGCCGCCGCAAAATGAACGCGTCGATCGGATGGCGTATCCACGCATCGTCCTTAACCTCCGGCACCGCGGGTTGGACGACCGGCTGAAACGCCCAGTGATCGCCACCACGAAGCAGTGCAGCGTGGGCTTCATCTGACTCGCTGCGCGCGGTGTCCCCCGATGCGGTAGCAGTCCACGCCACACCGCCCTCGACCCACCGCACGAGAACCGCCACTTCCTCAGGCGCCAGCCGCCGCTTCGGGGGCATCTGCAGATTGTCGTCTTCGTAGCTCACCGCCCGGAGCAAGAGGCTCGCGCTCGGACGTTGGAGATCCACTGCGGGTCCAGAGTCGCCGCCGGCGAGGACGTCGTCACGGCTCGTGAGCCGGAGCCCACCCTTGACCCGTTTGGACTCGCCATGGCATTTGAGGCAGTTCTTCTTCAGAAGCGGTGCGACTTCATCAGCAAAGAACGTCTCATCACCTGAAGGGGCGACCGCACCGACCGCTGGCTTCGACCGGCCGTCGCTTGTTGCGCCTTGATCGACGTCATCTTGTGCCGCAGCCTCGCCGCCCAGGGCAGCGAGCCACATCAGCGAGGCGACCCAAGCGACCAGCCTCGAAGGATGGCCTATTGGTGAACGCCGCAGCGATGCGCTGCAAGGAAACATTCTCGGTATCAGGCCCGGAAAAGAATCGTTGAGACGCCGCATGGGACAGTGACGTTCCGTCGAAGAAGTGCTGTCGTCGTTCCAAGAATGCGAAATCGAGTATAACCGGAACGAATAGGCGAGAAAACCGTCGATGGCTTGCGATGCGACAACACGCCGCGGTGGCGTTACCGGCACGCACGGCTGGATCCTCACTTGCAGCGCCAGAGCCGCATGCCGACCGACGGTGAAACGTGCACCGAGCGCTCTGGCGGCGCCGACAATATGATAGAGAGGGAGTGCGCGAACCGCAGAGGCTCACGACGTTTGTCGCGAAGGCTTGGCAAGGGAATTGATCATTGAACGACCTGATCGAGATTCGCAACCGACCTGAATACACCGACGACGATTTGGCGGGCCTGATCCGCGAAGCTTGCGATCTCATGGCAGCCATTTACGACTCCGGTTGTTACGCGAGGTTGACGGTTCGTCGCAGCTGGTCCGAACACAACCCAGTCATCTCGGGTGAAATCGCACGGCCATCCGCATACCGCTGGTATCTTACCCGCGAGTTGCGACGTCTAGTGCTGCGCGGCGCTGAAGTCAGAGTCGAACCAGCACGGGCGCGTGTCGACCTCAACTCGACGAATCTGCTCCAGCGTCTCGATCAGGATGGTTGGGACCTGACGCAGAAGAAGCTCTTTCTCTTCGCGCCGGAGCGCATGGATCTGTCGCTGGAGCGACTCGAACATTACACAGGAACGCGTGCGGAAGACTTTCAACGCTACATCCTCCTCACCAACTATCAGATGCATGTCGAGGCTTTCACGCGGCTCTTTCCCGAGTGCGTGCAACCACTACGACCGGTTCAAATGCCGGCGTACCATTACAAGCGAGAGCATCAGACGGGCTTCACGCTCGTCAACATTGGTGTCGGCCCCTCGAACGCCAAGACGTGCACGGACCATCTGGGTGTCCTCAGACCGGATGCGATGGTGATGGTTGGTCACTGCGGCGGCATTCGCAATCATCAACAGATCGGCGACTTCGTATTGGCATCGGGCTACATGCGGGCCGACCGAGTGCTCGACGACTGTCTGCCCATCGGCGTGCCAATCGCCCCAAGCGACATCCTGAATCGCTACTTGGCGATGGCACTTGAGTCGGAAGGCCTAGTCTATCGGCTCGGCACCGTGTACACGACGTGCGACCGCAACTGGGAGCTGAGTCTCACGAAGACACTCGAGGACCTGCGCGTCAGCCGCAGCCTCGCAATCGATATGGAGTCGGCGACCGTAGCTGCAAACGGCTTTCGTTATCGCATCCCTCACGCGACGCTCCTGTGCGTCTCCGACAAACCACTTCACGGTGAGCCGAAACTGCCCCAGAGTGCACGCGAGTTTTACCGCGAAACACAGGACAAACATGTGGGCATCGCAATGCGAGCTCTCGAGCTGGCGCGCGGCGATTGGCCCAGCGGCCTGCCGATGAGCAACATCCGCGCCCTCGACGAGCCGCTCATGGGCGGCGGCATGGATTGAGCGACCGCCGCCGCGTGGTGCATCGCCGTGGCGGCCTGCGTCGCGTGAGCGTCCGGGGAAACTCGGTGCGCGAGCCGTCAGCGCTCGAGCTCGCCCCGAGCTTGCCGGTACGCCTCAAAGTTCCGCACGGCGTAGCCTCGGTAGTCGAAATCGATCTCCGCTTTAACGGTTTGAATACAGGCCCACAGCGCTTCTCGCAGTAGCGACGCCGCGCGGAGGATCTTCAGCTCACGTAGAGCGGAGTCGAGGTCCGCGACACCGTACTCGAGCAAGAGGTGAGTCTCCAGCTCAGGAGACAGACCAACGTTGCCGCTGACACCCGCAAGGTCGAAGAGTGGGTGTCCGATCCCTGCATACTCCCAGTCGACCAGCGACGCACGATCAGCATCGATCAGCACATTCGCAGCGAGCAAATCGTTGTGGCACAGAGTCGGACGGAACGGTGCCACCTGGTGAGCCAGTTGACGCGACTCCTCGAGACAATCGTCAAGATCTGGCACCGCCTCTGCACCAAGCTCGCGCACTACCGAGGCGTAGGTCCGGACCGTCTGAAAAGGCGAGAAGTACAGCATCTCGCCGCTGATGCAGTCCCACGCATCATGCAGTCGACGTAGCGTGCGGGCCAGACTCGTCAGGTTCTTTGTGTCGCGCAGCGCATCGTCCGTGCACGTCGCGCCATCGACGAATTCGCTCACCAAGACGCCGCTCTCGATGTGGAGAACTCGTGGTGCAACACCAATCTCCCACGCCGCGCGCTGGCAATTGACCTCGTTACGCCGATCAATACCCAAGTGTGGCAAATCGCTGCAGAGACGCACGACCGTACGCGAGCCGTCGACATCCGTGACCAGATAGTTGCGGTTCGTAATCCCGCCGGAGAGCTCCTCGACACGGACGTCACCCTGCCAGCAGGTGAGCTTCTCGATGCAGAGACGCGCCTGTTTCAGTTCCTGCTCTTGAGTCATCCGCTCTCCTCGATTGTGTGATACCGCCGCTCCCTCACCGTCGTCATCAACTTCGACACCGCTGTCCAGATTCCTCATTCGGGATCCAAACGAGAGGGTTATCGCCCCGATCACTGCGCGTCTCTGGTGAAGTCTTCGCGGTTCCGCCGGCGTGATCGGAACCCCCCGGCCCATGTGGCGTGATGCAAACGAATAGGTGATTCTTTGGAGACACGGCTGACTGGACACGGTGGAGTGGCTATCGCATGCAGTCGTCAAGGACGAGAGAGGATCATGCACGGAGACCACTATCTCTCGCTCCTCATCCTGACGGCACTGGCAGCCACGGTGCCTCTTCTCGCCACCCGCTTCCGACGCGTAAGAGTCCCGATCGTAGTCGTGGAGATTCTTGCTGGAATCGCGATCGGTACGAGTGGTGCAGACTTGATCGCGCCGTCCGAAGTCCTGGTGTTTCTCCAGGATCTCGGCTTCGCCTACCTCATGTTTCTTTCGGGACTTGAGGTCGACTTCCGCGCCCTCCGTAGAACAGAGCCCTCGAGTACGAAGGGGGCGCCTCCTCGGCTCCGCGCGGTTCCTCTCGCGCTCCTCTGCTTTTGCGCAACGTTCAGCCTAGCCTACCTTGTTTCCCTCGGGCTGAGTCTCGCAGGATTCGCGACGAGCCCACTGCTCATGAGCCTGATCCTCAGCACGAGCTCGCTCGGCATCGTTCTTCCCGTGCTGAAGGAACGCGGCATCGTCGGCCAAAGCTTCGGGCAGTACTTTCTCGTCGCCGCACTCGTGGCCGACTTCGCCACCCTGCTACTCCTGACATTTGTGCTCGCCGCCGGCAACCAAGGTTCTTTGAACCTGTTTTTCGTCTTCGGCACGATCGTCGCTTCGGTAGTTCTCGTGCGCCTTGGGATGGCGTTCGCGTCAAACCGGCTCGTCCGCCAGCTCGTCGACGATGTCTCTCATGCGACTTCACAGGTCAAGGTGCGTGGATCTTTCGCACTGATGGTCGCCTGCGTCGTACTCGCCGAAGCCATCGGTCTCGAGATCATTCTCGGAGCGTTTCTCGCCGGAACGTTCGTCAGTCTCATGGCCGGACCAGAACACTCGCTCCTACGCGAGAAACTCGACGCTATCGGATTCGGCTTTTTCATTCCGCTCTTTTTCATCATGGTCGGAGTCAATTTCGACCTCAGCGTGCTCGCCGCCTCAAAACAAGGTTTTTTCCTCTTTCCAGTTCTGCTGATCGCCGCCTACTTGGTCAAACTGGTACCGTCCCTCATGTACTCGAGCGCGTTCGGTGTCAAACGAGCAATCGCGGGCGGATTCCTGCTCTCATCTCGACTTTCGTTGATCATCGCCGCCAGCGCAATCGCTCTGAAGCTCGGCAAGATCACCCCAGAGGTCAACGCGGCAGTCGTCCTCGTTGCGATCACGACCAGTAGCGTCTCTCCACTCATCTTCAATGCGCTCTACGGAAGGAGCAACTCTCGGGAGAGGAGCGGCATCATCATCGCGGGAACCGATCATGTCGCACGACTACTCGCAGACCGCTTGGTGCGAGCGGGTGAATCGGTGACCATCATCGGTAGAGATGATCGAAGGCTGGTCGAGCTCGGTCACCACGGACTGAACGTAGTTCGTGGTCTGCCGCAAGAGGTCGACACGCTCCGCAAAGCCGGGGCCGACACGGCCGCCGCGTTGATCGTAACGACGGCGAAGACAGAGACTCGTGTTGAGCTGTGCACTCGCGCTCTAGACGACTTCAACCTCCCCTTGGTGGTCGCATGTGCGAACTCCGTTGAAACGTGTGCGCGCCTGGGAGCCTTGGGGGTGAAAGTAGTTCAGCCCGCGCTCGCCTCGGTCGTTGCACTCGAAGGTGTGTTACGTTTTCCGAACGCGTTCGAAACACTCCTCGAACGCGAGGATGGTGTCGAGATGGGCGAGGCTATCCTGAACAACCCGAGTCTTCATGGCGTGAGCCTGCGAAACGTTCGGCTTCCAGGCAACGCTGTGATCGTCGGCATCCGGCGCAACTCGTCTGTGGTTGTCCCACACAGCGATACGAAACTCGAGCGAGGCGATCGCCTCGCCTTAGTAGGCACCGCCGATGCGCTCGCGGAATCGCGCACGGCTGTCGAACACTAGCTGATCTCGAACTATTGCTTTCAGGCGGCCGGGCGTCCACAATCACGCCTTCCCCTCTCGCCCATGCAACTCAAACGGCGATCGAGCAAAGGACAGCGATGAGACTACAGTTTTACGGCGCCGCCCGAACGGTGACCGGCTCGTGCCATCTGCTTCAAGTCGGCAAGAAAAAAATCCTTCTCGACTGCGGTCTCTACCAAGGCAAGAGAAAAGAGAGCTTCAAACGTAATCGCACCTTTAAGTTCGATCCGAAGGAGATCGACTGCGTCGTACTCTCCCACACGCATATCGATCACAGCGGGAACATCCCGCGCCTCGTAGCGTCCGGATTTCGTGGACCGATCTTCTGCACTCACGCGACGCTCGACCTATGCGACTGGATGCTTCGGGATTCGGCCTACATCCAAGAGCGAGACGTGGAACACGTCAACAAACGACGACGCAAGAAGAAACAGACACCGTTTGAGCCGCTCTACACGATTCAGGACGCGGTTGAAGCACTGACGCGCTTTCGCGGCGTCGACTACAACAATGAAGTCGAAATCACCGAGGGCGTGGGCGTCAAGTTCCGCGATGCCGGCCACATCCTCGGATCAGCTTCGTGTCACCTTCGCTGCAGGGAAGGAGATTCTGAAAAGCTCGTGGTGTTCACCGGAGACGTTGGCCGCCACGATCGAGTCATCTTGAGAGATCCGGTACCGCCCAAGAGAGCGGATGTTCTCATCTGCGAGTCAACATACGGCAATCGCATCCATGAGGAGTCCGAAGACACGCGCGCGCGGTTGCTTGACGTGGCCCACGAAACGTTCGACCGTGGCGGCAAGCTTCTCATTCCAGCCTTTAGCGTCGGACGCACGCAGACACTGGTTTATCACTTCAACGCTCTGTTCAACGAACGTAAGCTCCCGCCGATGCCAATCTTCGTTGACAGCCCGCTAGCGACGAACGTCACCAGCGTGTTTCGTGCCCATCCTGAATGCTACGACGACGAAGCGTCGGCGCTCTGCGACCTCGACCGTGATCCGTTCGGATTCCGCCGACTAACCTATATTCGCGACGTGGAGGCGTCCAAGGCGCTCAACGAGCTTCATGTTCCATGCATTATCATCTCAGCTTCAGGCATGTGCGAAGCCGGACGCGTAATCCATCACCTGAAGCGCGTTGCTCCGGATCCAAAGAGCACAGTTTTGGTGGTCGGCTACATGGCGCCGCACACAGTGGGCCGACGTCTGGTCGAGCGAGCGGAGAGCATCAAACTCTTCGGTACCGAATACCCACTCAAGGCCCGTGTCGAGACCACCAGCGGACTGAGTGGTCACGCCGACCGCGACGAGCTCCTCGATTACCTCTCCCTCCTGAAAAAACCACCCGCGAGGACGTTTCTCGTTCATGGTGAGGAAGAGGCTGCCGAGGCGTTCGCGGAGGCGCTTCGCCAGAAGGGCTACCCCGACGTTCAGGTACCTCGACCCGAACAGGCGTTTCGTCTCTGAGTCGACGTAGCACCCGCGCAAAATCTGTCGCGTGGCTCACGCAGCGAAATCGCGGTATCCGCTCGCGCGATTCGTATCTTTTAATCCGCTCATCGAGAACGCTGCGAAACGCATGGGTCCTGACAGACGTTATGATGGGCGCAGCGCGTCGATCGAATGCAGCTGTTAGACTGGCGACAACAGGGACTGCACGTCGACCGAAGTTTCGTCCTGATTCTCCTCGCAGGTGGCGATGAAGGACTCCTCTTGAGCTAAGAAGGCGCTGACGACTCGAGGGTCGAACTGCTTTCCCGATTGCGACTCGATAATCCCACGTGCCGTCGTGTGGCTATACGCAGGTTTGTACACCCGCCGCGACGTCAGAGCGTCATAGGTGTCAGCGACCGCAACGATGCGTCCACAGAGAGGAATGTCCTCTCCGGAGCGACCGTGAGGGTATCCCGATCCGTCAAACCTCTCGTGGTGTGACTCGGCGATGTCCCGGGCCATGCTCAAAAACTCAGCCGAAGGATACTGGAGTAGAGCCGCATCAAGCGTTTGTGCGCCGAGAATCGTGTGGGTCTTCATGATCTCAAACTCACGGTCGTTGAGTTGACCGGGCTTGAGAAGGATGGCATCGGGAATCGCAATTTTCCCAATGTCATGCAAAGGACTCGTCAAGTAAATCTGATGCGCGTATCGTGAATCGATGACGCTACTGAACTCGTTCGTGGTAGCCAATTGCTTGGCGAGTAGACGCGAGTACTGCCTCACACGCTCGAGATGCGCACCGGTGTCAGTGTCGCGAGACTCTGCAAGCTTCGCCATCGAGAAGATGACCAGGTCGCGACTCTCGAGTCCTAGAATGCGCTCTCCCGCGCGGATGCGGACGATCAGTTCCGATGGATCGAAAGGCTTCGACATGAAATCGTCGGCGCCAGCTGCGAGGCCGTTCACTCTATGCTCCACCTGATCATGAGACGTCACCAGAACGAAGTACACGTAGCGCGCGACTGCACCGCCACGGATGGCGCGGCACAATTCGACGCCCGTCATTTCCGGCATCTCCCAATCCGAGACGACAAGGCGAAGCTCTTCCCCCTGGAGCAGCTGGAGACCGTCGCGGCCGTTCGTCGCCGTCACGACTTCGTAGCCATTCAGCTCGAGGGTGCTTCGTAGGAGCTCCAGCGCGAGCTCATCGTCATCTATGATCAGCACTTTCATGTCGATTCGTGAGACCCAGGTTGCGTCTTCTCTCTCTACTTCGGCAATCCGGCGCGTGGCCTATTCCATTCCTATGCACTTTTCGGCCCAGCGCTGAAAGATTCGGGATGTTAATGTTATCTCCCTCATGAAACGTGAGCTCGTTCACGCAAGCTGATCAAGCACTGGGCCGCCTCACACTCGATCTCGTCGATCAGAGTGGAGACCTCGCCCGCCTGCTTCTCGCGCGCCAAAGCTTCGAGTTCTCGGGCAAGATCGGCAAGCCGTTTTGCTGAGAGGTTCGACGCCATTCCTTTTAATTTGTGCGCCTGCTGGGCAATCGGCCCCCACTCACCGCCTTCTTGCAACTCCCGAAGAACATCGACAGAGCCCTGAAGCTGAGGGATAAACCGTTGTAACAGTCGCTCCATCAGGTCTTGATTGCCCATGCAGCGCTGTAGTAGGTCGTCGAATGCGATGGCACAGCGATCGTCAGGGTTCTTGTTCTTGGCCTCCACTGGTTCACCAAGAGCGCTACCCATCGGAGCGTCTGCACTCACGGCTGTGGAGCCTTCCTCTGCGGTAGTCACACAGAACGCATCGAGCAATCGCAACAAGAGATCCGGATCGAGAGGTTTCGTCAAGTAGTCATCCATGCCCGCTTCGATGCACTTCTCTCGGTCACCTTTTACAGCGTTAGCCGTCAACGCGACGATGGGAAGACGGTCGCCGCTCACGCGAGCGAGGTCACCGCGAGCTTCGGCTTCACGAATCTTTCGAGTCGCTTCGAAACCATCCATCTCTGGCATTTGACAATCCATCAAAACCACATCGAAGGGCCGCGATGTCACCGCCTCGAAGGCCAAACGACCATTCGCCGCAACCTCATATTCCCAACCATCGGCGACCAACACCTCTGTCACAAACAGCTGGTTCACTTCCTGGTCCTCCGCGACAAGAACTCGCCCCTTTATAGATTCACCTTGGGCTCCTCGAGGGGGACGTAGTGATTCTACGGCGCCTTCATCCCGAGTTGGCAGCAATCCGGCGATCGCGTCGTAGAGCGTCGACGGTTGGACTGGTTTCGCAACAACCTCACGAACACCGAGCCGAGCGAGCTCGTCGGTCGTCTCGTCCGAGCCGCCTTGCGACAGCGCCAGCAAGCGGACGTTTTCTCGCCCTTCTTCCCCCACCGAAATATCGAGAGCCGTCACGACCTCTCGAATCGCGTCGGGTGGCAAGTCCAACAAAACCAGTTCGAAGCCCTCTCGTTCCCGGGTAGCGTTCCGAAACGCTGCGATCGCGTCCTCGCAACTGCTGGATGCCCGTACCCGAAAACCCCAAGCGACCATGTATTTCTCGACGTACTCGCGAAGGGAGTCGCTGGGGCAGACGACCAACGCGCTGGAGCGTTTGAGTGGATGCCATTTCGTTCGACCGGACGATTTTTTCAGCGAGACACGGAACCAAAATGTCGAACCCTCCCCGGGAGTACTCTCTACGTCGATCTCACCGCCCATGAGATCAACGAACTTCCGACAAATCGCCAACCCCAATCCCGTCCCACCGAATCGCCTTGTGGTCGAGCTGTCGACCTGCGAGAACTCCTTAAAGAGTCGATCGCGTCGCTCCTCCGGTATGCCGACCCCGGTATCCTCTACGAGAATTCGAACCGTGGTCTGATCTTGGTTGTCATCTTCGATCTCCAGACGCGCGCGCACCTCCCCTTCGGCTGTGAACTTGATGGCATTGTTAAGAAGGTTCGTGAGAATCTGTCGCAGCTTCTGTGGGTCGCCGACAAAGCGGCTGTGTATGCGGGGGTCAATCCAACAGAGCAGCTCTAGCCCCTTGCTACTGGCGAACTTCGAAAGCATTTGAACTGACTCCTCAAAGAGAAGCTGTAGATCAAACTCGGCAGCCTCGAGTTCCATCTTTCCGGCTTCGATCTTTGAGAAATCCAGCACGTCGTTGATCAGTTGAAGAAGTGACTGCGCGGAGCTTTGCGCTAGCGCCGCATACTTGGCCTGGGTTGCGTTTAGCTGCGTGCGCTGGATCAAGTGGATCATCCCAAACAGGGCGTTCAGCGGCGTGCGAATCTCATGACTCATGTTGGCAAGAAACTCGCTCTTCGCGCGACTTGCGTTCTCCGCGGCCACCTTTGCGTCCTCAAGCTCCGCGGTGCGCTCCCTCACCTGTTTCTGGAGCGTGCGGTTAAAGTAACGCAGCTCCGCGTCGCGCCGTACGAGAGACGCGTTCATCGAATCGAAACTCCTGGCCAACTGCCCAATCTCGTCGTCCAGATCATTCGTGAGATCACTGAGCGAGTCATCCAAGAATTCGCCGGCGGCGATCTGTCGAGCGCCCACGATGACGCGATCAAGACGACGTGTCCAAGAACCAATGATGAGCAGCGCGAGTGGCACAACCATGACGATCGCAGCGAGAAGAATCTTCGCGCTCAAGAGGGAGTAATCCCACTGGGCAGCTGCCACAGGGTCGAGAGAGAGACCGACACTCACCTGGCCCGTGAGTTCGAGCTCTTTAGATTGTGGCTCCATCAGATCCACAAGATCTTCCGCGCGACTCTTGGGAACGAGTACGTCTGCCGTAGCTGCGAAGACGCCCTCAGCTGCAAGGGATTCGCCTTCAGACCCGGCTCGTGACATCACGTTACCGTCACCGTCCTCGACCCTCGCGAAGACGACATCGTCGTCTTGCATGATCGTGCTCACTAAGCGAGACACCTCCTCAGCGTCCCCAACGGAAAGAGGCAGCTCGCACACGCGAGCCAGACTCTTTGCGAGCGCGCGCGCTCGACTTTCAAGTCCGCCGGACAAAATCGAGTTCGTCTCCCACACCATGAACCCTGTAAGAAGTAGTAGCGGCAAGGTCACAATGAGCATCGTGACGGTGAGGGCTTTCTCTCTGAGCGCAAAGCGAAAGAAACCACGTCGCATAGCGAGTTACTCCTCCGTTTGGCTCTTGAAGACACGATCGGCGCGCGCGATTATGCTCTCCGGCAACTCGATCTTCAGACGCTGCGCGACCGTCAGATTGACAGCGATCTGAAATCTCGCGGGGTCGCTGCGCGATGCGGGGGGCGCCCCCTGCTCCTGCGGTGCCATGACAATCTCTTGCACCAACTCGAATGCTTGGCGCGCTTGAGTTTCCGGCTCGATTCCCACACCGATCATCGCGCCAGCACGAACGCATGGCACGGAAAAGCCGAAGACGGGTATGCCCTTGCGCAGAGATGTGAGAAGCACCGCACGTACGATGGTCGAGTTGTAGACAGTCGGGTCGAGATGAGTCCAAACGAAGTCTGGATCGAGCTCGCAAAGCTGGTCCAACGCCTCTGCATGCGATGCGTGTTTGTCGACCGCCACACTGTGCGAAGTCCAACTCGCCGGCAGAGTACGCGCGACCTCTCGCACCACAGCAAGGCTACGTTGTTCTCGCGAGTTGTAGAGAATCCCAACCTTAGCACCTCGCGGAAACAACTCAGCCATGAGAGACCATTGAGCTTCCAGCGGCACGGCCGTCGTCACTCCATACGAACGCTCGCGAGCTCGCACTCCCGCAGCCTTAGTGCTGCTAACCATGCAATAGAAGAGCCGCCTCTCGCGCGGCAAGAGACGTGCGAGCTCAGCGGTCGCTTTCGTTCCAACAGCGACGAAGTCGGCGTCGCGCGTCGCTAGCCGCTCCCTATCCCGTGCCGACAGTTTCGCCAGCGACACGTTTCGAATCGACACTTGCGCTTGAGCAAATCTCTCGTTGAGCGCGTCGACGGTCCGCCGATACGGCGTCGCGTCGCTGCTCGACACGATCACGATGTTGGAACCAGCATCAGCCGCGATGGTGCCAGCTCCGTGATCTTCTGAGAGCGTCGCCACCCCACAGATGACCAGAAGAATGTACGCTGACAGCTTTACACTCTGGTATTGCTGCACGAGAGACCTCAACGGAAGTTCAGCTGCAACTGTAGCCAGTACGTGCGACCGGGCGTCTCGTGCGCAGTAAGGGAGCCCAATTGGCTGACAGAAAACTCGGTATCGTTGAAGACGTCCATGACACCGACTTGAATCTCAGCTCGGTCGTCGGCAAATCGCTGCGACGCGCTGACGTCGAGGCGACTGTGGGGACGTGCATCGCGACCCGTGATGTTCGCAGGGTCCTTCTTACTGGTGTCGTAGAAGCTATAACTCGTCGTCAGGGTCAGTCCGAAGTCGAAGTAGAACCGAATGTTCGCGCCGACCTTGTTGCGCGCCGGAAAGTACGCTCGCATGCTCTGTCCCGGCTCTTCAAGATCGAGGTTATTGTGTGCATACCACGTTGAGACTTCGAACATGTCGTGACGATACTTCAGCTCTGCCTCGACGCCAAAACCGTCACCCCCATCTAAGTTGTCGAGCTGAAACGAGCTCACCCCAGCTCCAAGCGGCGCTCCGGAAGACACCAGACCGATCAATCGCTCATAGTGCTGGTAGTATCCATCCACCGAAAAAAGGAAGCCCCCGGGAAACGCACCCGAGTAACCGAGTTCAGCGGCGTACGTCTGTTCGTTGTCCAATCCCCGCGCAGGCAGCAAATTCAATGCGAAGAGGCCAGGTGGGAATGGAGGCGCGGGCAGTGGCACGCGCTGCGTCGTGATTTCGCGAATTCCGTAGAGTGGTGCCCGAAACGCCTTGGCCACACTCAAACGAACCACGTGCTGCTCACTCTCGTCGAGAGAGTGGAGGGCGGAGAGTCGACCAGACCAGTCAAAATCCGTCTCCGAGTAGTAATCGCCTCGTAGCTGCCCTTCGAGGACTAGGCTGTCGAGAACTTGCCAGCGATCAATCGCGAACAACCCCACCCAGGCCTCGTCAGCGCGGTCGGATGGAAGCGCATCTGTGGGTTGCCGCGGATCGGCATTGATGTGGACCCAGCGTACGTTTCCACCGACGGAAAGCGTATTCACGTCGCTCAATTCCAGGTTCAGTTGACTCTCGAAGTCGTTCTCGAGAACGTCGTATCGCCAGACCGACGGACGGACAATGTCTTCGTACTTTGAGGAGTACTGAAGGTATGCAGAGGAGCCACCGGCGAACTCGTGTTCCAAGCGACTATGCGCGTGGAGAACGTTGAGCTCTTCGTCGCGGCGCGGATCCGTCGGCCCGGGGAACCCTGCAAACTCGATGTCGCCTCGATCGACGTGTATGTACGCCGACCCGAATTCCAAATCCGTCGCCTGGGAAAGCTCATACTTGAGCAGCCCGTTGACTCTCCAGTCTTCGTTGAAATCTCTTGAGCTGAAGTCGTCACCGTCGATCGCGTCCTCCGACGACGCGCGCTCTTCGTGTCCGAGTGCGAGTCGCCAGTGCCACCGCCCCACCGAGTCGGCCCAGCGAGCGTGCGTAGCCTTGTCACCGAAGAGGTTGACATGCGCCGACCCCATCAGCCCTTTGACGTCCTCCGGCTCCTTCGTGATTACGTTGATAACGCCGTTGAACGCGTTGGCCCCCCAGGCTGCGCCTCCTGGACCTCGTACAACTTCGATGCGCGCCACATCTTCAGGAAAGATGGGCAGACGGAAGTAGTCTGTCCCGCCGAACACGGGGCTGGCGACGTCGCGTCCGTCAATGAGCACCTTCGTTCGATCCGCAAAGGTGTCATGCATACCCCGGATGCCGAGCGCGACGATGTTGCGGTCGACTTGCAAGACGTCGACGCCAGGCGTGAAGCGCAGCATATCAGGCAGACTTCGGAAGCCGCCGTAGTGAACGTCGTCCGAGCTCACGACGCTAATCGCCTGAGACGACTGCGTCAGTCTCTGTGGCCGACGCGCGGCCGTGACGACAATAGGGATATCCTCGAAGAGCAGCAGCTCAGCGTCGAAGTCTTCCTCGAAGGCGAGGACCTCATCGTCATTATCATCATTGTCATTTCCGCCCTCGACTTCGATGACTCCGACGTCGGCCTGCGCCTCGCTCGAAGCAAGGAACGCTGTCGCGACAAGCACGGGTATCAAACAGTGCCCGATGGAGCCTCGGCGCCAAGTGTTTCGACGACCGGAACGCCAGAAAGATAGAACGCATCTCCCCGCCGATGGTTGGAAGTGCAGCATAACTCGTACCCATTCGATTGAGACTAAGTTTAAGTGCTGCTTCTACATCGGCGGTCGACGCTCGACTCTTTGCCGTTGCCACCCTTAGCAGCCCGTTGAAAGAGTCATTCGGCCGAAGAAACTGGCCTCTTCACGCCCAGCTCGACCGCGTCAATACTCGAAAATCCCGAAGATTGCCTGCGTTTGCCGCGGCCGATCTGGACGCGAAGAGACCAGTTTTCGGCCCGAAGCACTTTTTCAACAGGCTGTTAGCGGTGGGGAATCGACTCGAGAGTTCCGGTAACTTTTCCGTTTGCTTGAATCTGATTCGCGCCTGCATATACTCCCGGTTCGGTTCGAAAGTCGGCTCCGAAAGGACAGTTTTAGTCACTGTCCAAATCGGTCGGATAGGGCTTGTGGAGAAGCCCGTTTCGAGCTGAACAGCCCGTGCGGCGAATGGCGGATCCAATCGGGCCAAAGAAGTGAAGAAATCGAGGAGAAACCCGTGACGTTCCGCAAAAGTTGCGTAGATCGCACCGGTCAGTCATACTTGAATATGGGTACACCGATAAATCTTGACGACTTGACCGCAGCCGAGCTCCGGCACGCGTGGGAGGACTGGAAGGACGCCGAGGATCAGCCAACGCGTCTTCTCGCTGCCTATGCGATTCACAAGTCCCTCGCACTCGAATCACGCGCAGGAGGCAACATCTGTGCCGCCGGCCTCTACGACGTGATGTGCGAACAAACGTACGAAGCGTTGCCGGAACAGCTGCGCTGGTAGCGCGCGGCGTTCACGACTTCATTCGTTGGGCATTGGCCTTTCAGCGCGGTCTAGCGCTAGGCATCGGCGGCTTTCCGAGGCCCGGCCAAAGGCGCACGAATCCGAAGAAGGCTCGCGTCGCAATCCACGCACCCGTGACCAGCCAAACGGCATCGAGCCCGTGACTCTCAGGGTCTACGAACCATAGACCCACGAGCCCCACGCACGTGGCTGTCACCGTCACGTTGCGCAGAAACGCGAAATCGCCGGCGCCCCAATGGATGCCATCAGTGGCAAAACTAATGCCATTGAGAGGTTGAAAGAGCGCACTGACGATCCATGCCGACGCGAAACGGTCGCGCTCTACATCGACGACCAGCAGCGCCCAGGCGTGGTCCGTTGCGAGCAGCATGACAGCGGTCAACGCCGCACCGACGCTGAAGCTCCAGAAGGTGGCGACGCGGGCGACGTGACGGGCGGTAGCGACGCGACCGGCCGCCAAAAAGTAGCCCACAAAGCTCTGCGCAGTCGTGGCGAACGCGTCGAGGAGCAGAGCTGTGAGAGCCCAAGTCTGGCGCACACCAAGGTGGACGGCACCGGCTGCCGCCCCCATCTCGGTCGCCTTTTGCGTCGCCAAGATCAGAAAGAGCGTGAGCGACGCCGTGCGCACCAGCATGTCACGCCCAACAGTGATCAAGCGGCGGAGTATCGAGGCGTCAACACTCCAGCTCACCCCATGGAGGCGCCACACAAGGAACATCGACGCGACGGCACCAGCCCACTGGCTCAGCGCGCTTGCCAGCGCCGCGCCGCGGACACCGAGAGGCGGGATCGGGCCTGCGCCCCAAATCAGGAGCGGATCGAGCGCGATGTTGAGCAGGGTCACGCCAATCGAGATCGCTAGCGGTGTGCGCACGTTCTGATAGCCGCGAAATGCTCCGAACGCCACCCCCATCGCCAGCGATCCTGGAACGCCAGGAAGCCGCCAGTGGGAGTAGGCTATAAACGGTGCTTCGATCTCGCCGCTCGCCTCCATCCAATGCGCTGCGGGGCCGAGAAGAAACGCGACAACGATCGCCACGCAAATGCCACCCAACAGAGAGATCGCGAGCGCCAAACCTGTCGCCTTGCGCGCGCGCTCCAAATCGCCTGCCCCCAGGCCGTGGGCCACCTCCGTTTGCGTCGACACACTCAGGAAGAAAAGCATCCAAAAGAGCCCGGATAGGAGGATTGTCGATGCGCCTAGCGCCGCTTGCTCGTGCACGCCAACTCGGGCAACGAAGGCTGCATCAACAAGCCCGGCGAGCGGTTCGCCGATGAGCGCTAGGAGAACGGGAAAGGAGAAGTGCCAAAAGGTTCGGTGAGGTCGGTGAAGAAACGGGTGCTCGTCTGGGCTCGAAGTCGCGATATCGTACTCCCGGTACCTAGCAGTCTCATTGTCATGGCTTCCTCGACCCTTGATCGCGGGTGACGGCCCGCGCCGCTTTCACGATCTCGCAGCCACTTCGTCGCCCGAAGCGCGGGAGGAAGCCTCAGCCTTGTTGCCGAGCCGCGCCGCAGTTCCAACACTCGTCAAATTGTGACGCATGTTCCTCGCCGCAGTTCGCACACCGCCACGACGGCGCCGCGTGGACACTTTCGCGCTCAGCAAGAAACTCTTCAACGACTCCGCGAGCGCGGAACCAGTCGGCGTCGTCTTTGACGAATACCGACGGAAACGCACGTCCGACCGGAAGGTCGACGAGAAGATGGTACTCACCGCGAACAATGGCGCGAAAGCCCTTCGCGATGAGAAGATCCCGCACGGCCTCCGCTTCGGCCAAGTCTTGAGCGGTATAGACTTCTTTCATCTGCCGCTGTTAGTAGTGGTTTGCCGATGAGAAAGAGATCCAGTATGTTGAACGCCTCGATCGGTTGTCAACGACAGCCACCCGCTAGAATTGGGCGCGAGTGATCATGGAGCAAGACGCTAACCAGCCGCCGCGAGCGACTGCTAATTTCACGCTGCTCGCCCGTGGCATCTCAAAACTCCCCGGAAGGGAGATGAGTGATCGATTCACCGGTAAAGGAATCTTCCTCCAACGCCTGCAAGAAGACAACGGCAAGAAACGCCTTGCACCCGGCGAATAGTACGCCGTTTTTGGCAGGCGTTGGGGTGTTCATGGAGCGAAGTGAGACAAAATCCCGTGAGCTACGTCTTGACGAATGACCTGATCGAGTTTGACCCCGGAAGAGACCAGCATCCGTGACCGTCCTGCGCCAGGTTTACGCGATTTCCCGCAACACGGTGCTCGAGCTGATTCGCCAACCTTTCTATGCACTCTTGCTCGTGGCGTCGTGCGCGCTCATCGTCTTGACCCCAGCAACTGCGGCGCATATCTATTCGTTCCGCGTGTCCGCCGACTTCGAAAACGTTGCTCAGCGCATGATCGCTGACCTCGGCCTCGCGACGTTGCTCATGTTCGGGCTCTTCCTGGCCGTGTTCTCGAGTACGAGCTCCATCAGCCAAGAGATCGAAGCGCGCACAGCCGCCATGGTGCTCTCCAAAAGCGTTGGACGGAGCACATTTCTGACTGGGAAGTTTTGCGGCATTGTCGTCAGCCTGGGGACTGCGATCATCACGGGTTCGATCGTCGTGTTGCTGACGATTCGAGCCAGCCCCACGGCAGCGACCGTCCGCTCCGTCGATTGGAACATTGTCTTGGCGATGTTGGCCGCAGTCATTCTGGCGATCGCCTTCGCGACGTGGAGAAGCTACGTCGCGGGAA
This sequence comes from Planctomycetota bacterium, assembly GCA_965223265.1. Taxonomy (GTDB): domain Bacteria; phylum Planctomycetota; class UBA8108; order UBA8108; family SXIK01. Next base: position 8,622,345 of record OZ244999.1, on the reverse strand, counting down.
AGTCATGGGTGGGCTGTTTCGTCCTGGGCCTGACGGTTTCAATCTTGGCTGTCTTCGTCGCCTTCTTTTTCGCCAGCAAGGGATCGTTTCTCCAAGTCGTGCCGGAGCCTACCGCCGAGATCGGCCCGGACGAGTTGCTCGTCTATTGGACGGCATACGATTTCGAGGTCGCACGAGCCGCCACGCTGATGTTCCTGGCGATCGTCGTCGTTGCCAGCATTGCGGTTGCTACCAGCACGCGGCTCGGAGTCGTTGGCACCGCCTGCGTCACGGGTGTGTTCGTACTACTGGGTCTTGTCAGCGAATTCGTCCACAACACGTTGCGGGAACGAGAGTGGGGAGCTCTGTTCGACTTCGCCGCCGAGGTCATTTACACCGTTGTCCCGAACCTGGAGAAGTTTTGGATGAGTGATGCGCTCACTCACGACCAACATATACCTGACGAGTATATCCTTGTGGCAACTGCATACGCGGCCATCTACGTTCTCGCAGCTCTGTTGGTGGCGGCGGCCCTTCTCCAACGCAGAGAGGTTCGATGACTCGAGTCTGCGCACATGACATTCCGTTCAACGAGGCTCACCGCCCATGAATCAGTCTCCAGTCGTCGAGACTCGCGACCTGTCCAAGCACTACCGTCACCCGTTCTTCACGTGGAAGATTCGCGCGCGGGCACTGACGGACCTGCAGCTGACGATTGAACGCGGCGAAGTCTTTGGCCTCCTCGGTCCGAACGGCAGCGGCAAGAGCACAACCATCAAACTCCTGCTCGGTTTGATCTTTCCGACGACCGGCAGCGTCCGCGTCTTCGGATGCCCGCCAAGCGACGTTCACGTCAAAGAGCGCATCGGGTATCTCCCGGAGGAGAGTTATCTTTATAAATACCTCAACGCCGAAGAGACCTTGGACTTTTACGGCCGCCTCTTCCCTCTCAGTCGTCACGAGCGGCGACGGCGCAGCGCCGAACTGCTCGAGTTGGTCGGGCTCAACGCGGCGAAAAAGCGCCCGGTCGGCGAGTACTCCAAGGGGATGCAGCGCCGCGTCGCTTTGGCTCAAGCGCTCATCAACAACCCCGAATTCCTCGTTCTCGACGAACCAACGAGCGGTATGGACCCCATCGCGACGGCGGAAATCAAAGCCTTGATTGGCCAGCTACGAGACCTCGGCAAGACAGTGCTGCTCTGCAGCCACCTGTTGGCAAACGTCGAGGACGTCTGTGACCGCGTCACGATTCTCTCGAACGGCAGGCAGCGGGTTACGGGCCGACTCGACCAGCTCATCTCCGACAGCCAAGAGCGAACGGTGACGGCTCTCATGAAGCCAGGCACCGTCGATGCAGTCAGTGACCTCATACGCGAGCGCGAAGGCACAGAGACTGCGGTTCAAGTGACGCCAAAGGTGGAGCGCCTCGAGGAGTTTTTCCTGCGCGTTGTCGAGTCGGCTTCTGACGATGGACCGGACCGGCGCCCCGCGCGCGACCACACAAGAGACCTCGGATTCCTTTCGGAGCTCAACTCGTCGCGCCCACAGACAAGCGCAACGCCGGTGGTCGCCGAGGCGGGCAGCGAACAACCAAGTCCGGCGAAAAACTCAGATAAGAACGACGGCGTCTCCGCGTCATGAACAAGATCTACGCCATCGCCCGACACACGTTCCAAGCTTCGCTTCGCGGCATCGCGAGCGCGTTCGCGGTCCTGTTTCTTTTCATCGGCTGTCTCTTGATCTTCCTGTTCGTCGAAGGCGACAACACCGCCGCCGGCGTCATGCGGGTCCTGATGTCATGGGTGTTCGGGTTCACTGCCGCATTTTTGATGGCTCTGCTTCTCTATTTGGCACCGCGGACGCTCGGCAACGAGCTCGTCGAAAAGCAGTACACGGTCCTGGACGTTAAACCAATACGGCGCTCGCAGGTGCTGCTGGGCAAGTGGCTTGGGCTCTCTTTGCTCACCGCGCTCCTCCTCCTCGGTGTCGGCGTCCCAACCTACCTGACCCTGCTGTGGAACGGCCGCGCTCCTGTTGTGAGCGGCGCGCAAAGCGACGAGCCGCGGAGTGCCAACTCACGCACCGGCGCAAAGTCGATCGCTCTACCGCAGGACGAGCATGCCCGCATGCTCTCGAGTCGCGAAAGCGTCCCTGCGCAGTTCTTTCTGCCCAAGGTCGAAGCGGCGCGCGTGCGGCAAGCGCTGGCGGAGCGCCTTGACGAGCGGGAAATCGAACAGGCGGTCGCCGAGCATCTAAGTCGACTAGAAGCGTCGCGGCTTTTCACTGTCGAAAAGGGCGCCGAACGCACCGTCCATTTCAAGACGACGGCAGGCGTCATCGCCGGCCAAGACGCCACTCTCAGGTTCAAGTTTTACGGCACCTCAGGCGAAGAACCGGTTCTCCACGTACAACATCAATGGACCGTGCGAAACCCTGAGACTGGTGAGAAGTGGAGCAAGGAACTCGAGTCACGCTGGGGAACGTATGGAGCCCTGCACTTCCCGGTCAGCTTGATCTCAAGCGACGGCCAGGTCGAAGTCACCATCCGTAACGTGACGGAACTCGAAGAGGACGATGAGCCGGCACGCATCCTCCTTCCGAGTCACACGGCGCTGGAGCTTCTGATCCCATCTGGGTCGTTCACGATGAATTTTCTGCGCGCACTCGTCCTACTGTGGATTCGCCTGGTCATGCTCGCTGGTATCGGCCTCGCAGCGAGCACGTTCATGCAGCCGTCTGTCGCAACCTTTCTGCTCTTCGGTGTTGTGATCGCCGGATCGCTCAACAGCTTCGTCTATCGTGTCACCTTGCCGAGAGCCAACGTTGCCAAAATGGTACAGGAGGCGAGCGAAGCGGAGTCTCCCGAAGCCGGCGTCGACAACGAATCCTCCGGCAAGCATGAATCTCACGAGACTCACGACCACTCGCACGGCGACCATTCGCACCATGGGCATGACCACGGCGCCACCGAGGGACAGGTTCATCCCGCCGCGCGCCTCGTCATGGAAGCCCAGAGGTTCGTCCGCCGACGCGTGCTACCGGTTCTTCTTCGCCTGGTGCCAGACTTCGAGGCGACGAATCCCGCCCCCGATCTAATCGTTGGTCGCCGCATCGGTTGGACCCGTCTCACCGGCCAGGCGCTCCTGGACATCGGTGTTCGAAGTGGCCTGTTCATTCTCTGCGGTTGGTTCCTCTTCGCCCGTAAAGAAGTCGGTCTGCCATACTCGTCATAGATCGTACAGGAATATGAATACGCGTTTCGTGCTGCGACAGGTCTCCATGCTCGGCTTGGCGATCGCTTGCCTTTTCTGTGGTCGAATGCTCGTGCGCGACGCCGCCGACATTGCAGGCCGTCACCATCTCTACAGCCGTGGCGCGCACGATGCCGTAGCTCCCGAATACATCCTCGCATCGTCTCTTCTCGGAGGCTTTCGCAGCCTCTTCATCACCGGCCTTTGGGTCTACGCCCAAGAAAAAAAACAGGCAGGCCGCTACTACGAAATGGCAGACGTCTACCGCGTCATTTCAACGCTGCAGCCGAGTCACGCCTCCGCTTGGCGCTTTCAAGCCTGGGACCTAACCTACAACGTTGCGGCTGATTTTCCCGACGATCGCGAGGACCGGGTCTTCTGGGTGTTTCGCGGCATCGATCTACTGCGCAAAGAAGCGATTCGACGCAATCAAAAAAGCCCTGAACTCTACTGGGAGCTGGCTTGGTACTTTCGGCACAAGCTCGGCTCCGACTTCGACGAATCTGCGCCTTACTACCGAGCGCATCTCACCCAGCAAATCGAGAACGCGCTCCGAGGTTTGCCGCCCGAGGAGTGGAAGCAGCTCGAGGACGTGGCGCGCGTGCGGCGACGTTTTCCCACCCGCGCGAGTCTGGTACGCGATCGCGCTTTTGCCGCCGCCGCGGCACGCATTGAGTCGGTGGGTACCGAACCCCGACTCGATGTAGTGCGCGATGCAGAGCGCTTACTTGAAGCACCGCCGTCGCAGATGAGCGAGATCGTCAAGGACCCCCAGGTCGCTGCTGCCTTGCAAACAGCGCGTCTCTGGAGTCTGGGCGAGCGCATCGAAGAGAACCTCGGTATGGACGCCGCGTCGATGTTCACCAACTGTGAAGAATTCGGCCCGCTCGACTGGCGCGACCCGGCGACGCACACACTCTACTGGGCACGCCTCGGTGAAGAAGTCCTGGCTAGGGTCAAACCGCATCGTCTGACCACACGCTACCGCTACCTCGCATTCCGCGCCGCCATGGACCTCGTCTATACACCGGACGCACTGTCGAGCGGTCACGATTGGGTCTTCTTCCTCCTGGAGGAGACGTATGTCGAGTCGGTCATGAGCTACTGCGAGAAGACGCTCGACTACTTCGATGCTCAGAACCCACGTCGCCGCCGCCGCCACCTGCCGACCGTCAATGTGGACGCCATGCGTCGGACCTATTCACGACTGCTGCGAAACTGTGCCATCAACGCACAGATCCAAGGCATGCCGGATCTCGGCAATCGCGCGCTCGAGCGACTCCGGCAGCTACAACCCGGCGACACCTCGAACGAGAACAGGGCGCTGGCCGAGTTCACCCAGCGAGAGCTGATTCGGTGCGTCGAAACCCTAGGGCGCGAGGACACCAGGGCGCTCATCAAAGCTCTGTTCCTGCAGGCATGCCGAGATCTAGTCGAAGACCGACCGGCAACGTTTCGGCGCCGGCTGGTCTGGACTCACGCGATGTATCGAATCTGGGCGGAGCGCTGGGAAGACGTCCCGAGCCTCGAGGACGTTCAGGTGGAAGCGGTCTACGATGCTGCCAGCGGCGACCTACCCCTACGCATCTTCCCCTCAGCGCGTGCGACGGTGCGTCTGCTGGCGCTTCTGCAAGAGGATCTGCCGTCACTTCACGCTCGCTTGAGTCGTGAGCTCCACGCCGTCGAGGGCGACGCATCAAGCGGTGGCCAGGCTCGCGAGCCAGTTGAACGCACGCAAGAAAACCGGCCATAGCGCTAGCAGCCCGCGTCAGCACTCAACGATCGCGGAGATCGCGTGCGCTGGCCCGCGGCTACTCCGCGGCTACTCCGCGGCTACTCCGGAAGTGAACAAGACCGCATTCCGGCTCGAGGCGCCTTTCTAAGCAGACTGTTAGTGGTTGACACCTGTCAGGAGATGACCTAACGATGTCACTCTTCTGATCTCTTCCAAACCCATCGGATTTATTTTTGAGGTGTCCCGAATGAAATTCGCAACGAAGAGTTGCTCCGTCGTGATCGCGGCGTCGCTGATTGTTCTGAGCACCTATGGCATCGTCCGCTCGCACTGCGAGATCCCCTGCGGTGTTTACGGCGACTCGACCCGCATCGCGCTGCTTTACGAAAACATCGAGACGATCGAAAAGTCGATGACACAGATCACCGAGCTCGAGAAGTCGCGTCCACTCGAGTCGAATCAGCTCATCCGCTGGGTGAGCAACAAAGAAGAGCACGCCAACAACATCCAGCACATCGCGACGCAGTACTTCATGACGCAGCGCGTCAAAGCCGCTCATCCAAACTACGTCGAGCAGCTGAAGAGCCTCCACGGCATGCTCGTGCAGGCCATGAAGGCGAAGCAGACAACGGACCACGCCCACTGTAAGAATCTACGCCAGCTCGTCGACAAGTTCGCGTCGGTCTATTTCACCCCGGAGGATCTGAAGCACATCCGGAAAGAACACGGCCACCACGCCAAGTGAGCTGGATGCACGAGACGGATGAGGGAGCCGGGCGATTGAAGCTTACCGGCGCGAATCTCCACCAACGTAGGAGAGGAGCGCCATGAAGCGCGCCCGGCGAACCGCCTTGGCAAGCGCTCGCTGCTGGCGCAAGTTCAGCCGCGAGCGCTTGCGCGGCAGGATTTTGCCGTTCGGACCAAGAAACCGTTTGAGCTCGTCGACGTCCTTATAGTCGACGTAGTACGTGCCGCGCTTGGTCTCGAATCCGAGCTTGTTCTGTGCTTTCATGCGTCGTGACGAGTGTAGAAACGTAGGAAGTGTAGCCTCTGCGATCGGCCGCGGAGTGCAGGCCCGACCGGGCGAAGCGGTGCCCACCGAGGTCAGGTGAACCGCGGATCATACGCCATCTGTACGGCTCAGGACAAGCGCGACTCTAGGGCATTTCTTCGGAGGATTCGCGCCGCGGCGGTAAGCCATGCAATCAAACGGGTTACGACGTCCGCCGCGACGACCACGCGGGCATCCCCAAGGCGGGGAATCGACTCCCCAGGGAAACTCGCTTGACCGAGGGCGGCGGTAGTCAGATCTTTGGCTCAGACAAGATCGCTGGGTGCAAGGAATTGCTCCTCGAGACAGGCCGCACGGGCGCAAAAAAGTGCTGTCCGGTGCTGTTTTTATATCGGACAATGCATAGTTCAAGAACTTCCATTTCGAAGGAGACCTCCCATGTCACGACTCGGTGGTGTATCGATCGCCCTGCTCCTCGTTCTCGCCGCACTGCTTCTGCCGTCCGAGGCGCAAAGCGCCAAGAAAGCGGACGCCGACGCGATCAAGGTGGTGATGAAAGAAGCCCACAAGGACGGACTGCTCAAGAAGGTGCTCGGCGACAAGGCGTCTGACGAAGAAAAGGCCAAGCTCCTCGACCACTACGTGACGCTCTTCGAAGCTCCGTGCCCGGGTGGCGACGGTAACAGCTGGACGCAGAAGACGGCCGACCTCGTCGTCAGCGCCGCGCGCGTCGTCGTTGGCCGCGAGGGCGCACTGGGCGAACTCAAAGAAACGTCGAGCTGCGGCGGCTGCCACAAGGCCCACAAGATCGCCAAGAAGAAAGAACGCAAACGCATTCGCATCGACGCCAGCTCGATCGTCGGACTGGCTCCGAAAGTCGCCGGCGCCGCAGCGACGCTCGCCGAGCCGAAGCACGACATCAAGAAGCTGATGAAGGAAGCCCACAAGGATGGGCTGCTCAAGAAAATCCGCGGCGGTGACGCGAGCCAGGAGGAGAAGCTTCACCTCCTTGATCTCTACATCAGCATGTACGATTTCAAGCCGACCAAAGGCGACATGAACAGCTGGCGCCAGAAGGCCGGTGCCTCTGTGGCGGCAGCTGCGAAGGCGGTGCTCGGCAAAGAGGACGCGCCGGACGCCCTCAAGAAGGCCACCAGCTGCGGTGGTTGCCACAAGGTCCATAAGTAAGGTCGCGTCGTCGACAACACACGATCTGCGCAGACACGGAAGGCTATAGAAACGGCCGCTCAACTTTGAGCGGCCGTTTCTATTTTCTAGCTCAAACTCGTCTCTGGACGACGGTGATCAGTCGTTACCTATGATCACGTAGCGATCGACCGTCCTCGATCCCCCGCCCGACGTCGCGTAGGTGACGCGCAGGCGGACAGGAAGGATTTGGTAGGATCCGGAGGCATCCTGGTTCTGGGAGGCCGGGTTACCGTCGATGTCGGTGATCGGGCCGAACTCGGCTGGCAGCGCGGTCTCATCGACGAAACAAGTGACGAGGCAGGCGGCATCCGAGCCGTCCGGAGCTGTCAAATTCGGGATCTCGAACGTCGAGTTGTTGTAGGTGTCGAAAAGCTCAGAGAACGTCTGTCCACCCAGGAACTCCGCGGTGTTCTCAAAACCGATGTGGACCTCGTCCGTTTCGTTCACGGACTCCACAGCGCGGTGGTTGACGTAGAACGAGTTGAGGTAGGCCAGGAGGCCGATCGAAAAGATCGACACCGCCAGCAAGATTTCGATCAGGGAGGTACCGACCGTCAGGTCGTGTCTATTCTTTGAGAGAGCGCGCATGGTCGATGATCTCTTTCCGTTCTTTGTCAAGCCGTTGCTTCTCGAGGTACTCCCTCCACGCTGCTAAATCGTCGCCAAGTTTCTCCCGCGTGAGGAAATGGAGGGCTCTGACGATGAACTTCCGCACGCCGGAGTCGCGCTCGGACTCAAGAAGATCGACGAGGAGGGGAACCGCTTCGGGGTCGCCCCACTCCTGGAACGTCTTCACGGCCATTTTCCGAATGTTGTGTTCAGGCTCCTTGCGAACGAACTTTCCCAAGGCGTCGAAGCCTTCCTTGCCCAGCCGCCGCATGGCCATGACCGCGGCCATGCGGACGGAGTTGACAGGATCTTTGAGGGCACTCGCGACAACGTCAACGTTCTTCTCCGGATCGCCGAGCTCGCCGAAGAGCCGGATGACCTGAGCGCGAACTCGCTTGCTGCCACGCTTCGACGCACGGACGAGCATGTCACGGGACTCAGGATAGCCACGCTTGAGGATCGTGCCAGCGAAGGCGAGATCTTGCGGCCGCGTCGACGTCGCGAGCGTCTCCAGCGCCCGCTGGAACTGTTTGACCTGCTCCTTCGTCGGCGCGTTCTTTTTGGCCTCTTCGGTCTCAGCACCCAGAGCCGGTACCGACCAGAGAGCCGCAACCGTGAACAAAAGAATCGCCTGGCACCACCTATTCATCGGATCACTCCTCGTCGTAGTAGACAGCGACGTAGTCAGGATTCCCGTTGATCAGGGTCTGCGCCGCATTCAATGTTTCGGAGCTGTAGAAAAGATCGGCCGTACCCAGGACCGAGAGCTCTGAATCAATCGCGTTGAACGACTCGGTGACCAGGACGGAACCGTAGACGTGCACCGACGAGCCACCGCCCGTGAGCCGTACGTCGCCGCGCACCAAGATCAAGCCGTTGAACGTGAAGTCACCGGCGATGGTCAGATCGCCGTCGACAACGAGCACGCCGGCGCCAGAGCCATTCCCGGTCAGATGGAGGTCGCCCTCAACCGTCGTCACCTCCAGTTGACTCGAGTTCCAGTCACCCCAAGTGATGTTCGAGTAGGTGCCGGCGGTGACGGGATTTGTGCTGACGCTCATGAACTCGGAGACGAGCGCGGAGACGTCCACAGGATCCGTCTCACCGAGCGACGGCGTGCCGCCGAGACCGTCGATCTGATCATAGTCCGCCGTCTGCAACTGGCTCAGCAGCGCCGCCTGGTTGTCCCCGGGCGGGTCGCCATTCTCGGTGACGATCCCCGGAAGCGCCGACTCTGGGCCGGCCGTCCCATCGGGGTTGTAATCGTTACCGTCGATCATGAAGGCGTTGCCCTTGAGATCAAGCGCCGAGGTTGGGTCGACGTAGACGGCAGCCACCTTTGGCACTTGGACGACATCGGTCTGCAGAAGCTCCTCGACCGTCACGCTCTCCTCGTTGGTGTAACTGGTGGCAATGACGCGCTGCACGTTTGCAAACGCTGTCGGCTCGACGAAGACGATCAGGTTGGCGGAGTCGCTGACGTCGCCAATCTGCTCCGGCGAAATGTTTGGCTCACCCGGCGTCGGCAGGCCATCGCCCTCACCGTAGTCAAGCGTGCTCGGCAGGCCGTCGGCGCCGTAGTCTACGTCGACAGTCCAGTTCTGGGTGCCGACGAAACCGGGATTCGCGGTGACGTTCTCGCGAACGTCGTGGATCGCGATCGCCAGCCCCGACTCGGCGAAGCTTCGTAGGCGCGACCTCTCCGTGAAGAAATCCGCTTGCTGCTGGTTCTTCAGGTAGACCATCACCTGCGCTGTCGAGAAGCCGAAGAGCAGAGTGAACGCAATCAGTGTCAGGATCAACGCGTTACCGCGCTGAGCCTCGTCACGCTTCATCCGGAACATGGGGTGCTTTCCTCGATGTGTCCTGAAAAACTCGCAACCGGAAATCCGACGCTTCTCTACCCGGACAGATCTCTACAAAAACTCAGTTCCTCGACGCGACCGTCAGCGTCTTTGTCAGTTCGTAGTCATCGTTCTGCATGGAACCCATGTTGGTGAGCGTGATCGTCACCGAAGTTCCGTTGAGCGCGAAACTCGAGTTGTTGAGGTCGAGTCCCTGGCAAATGGCGACGACTTCACTCGCGGTGATGTCTCGGCGTACGAGCTCTCCCTCATCAATCAGGCCGTTGCCATTGTCGTCAGCGCTGTTGGCGGTCTCGCCGGAGACCAACTGCAGCTCGTAGCGGATGCTCGCGCCAGGCTGGATCACGCTGCCGTCGAAAAAGCCAGGCAGCGTGAAGTCGAGTGCCGTGCCGCCGTTTGCGATTGCCAAAGTGTCGGAGAGCGACGTTCTAATGTCGCTGGCGACGCGCAGCACGGCCACGCGATTACGCTCAGCAACTCGGTTCATGGTGTCGCTCTCGGCAGTTGACCTTGTCGACACGATGACGACGGAAGAGATCAACCCGCCAAAGAGCCCGATGAGCCCCAAATACACGGCCATGCTGGCCAGAGTCAGTCCCGCGGACCGCTCGGCAGCGCTCAGTTGACGAAGCGCAATCATTGTTGATCCTCCCAAGAGTTCGTCTGCTGATCGAAACGTACGATGTTCCCGGAAACTCGTCAAACCGAGCGGCAGCGTAGTTGGCCGTAAGTGCGAACGACCCAAAAGGATGAAACATTTACGCGCCGAGAGGTCTCCGGCGGCCGGCCAGCTGTTCATACAGGCAACCCGTGTACAGATGACAGACAGAGCGACCCGTCTGTGTTCACAAGCGTCTTGAGACGCGCTTCGGGCGGACTGCCACAACGCCCCGTAATCCCAACGGTTAGATCGTTTGTCGACGAGCACGAAAATGTGGGCACGTTTCTTGAACGCTCTCTTTCGGCGCTTTCTTCCGCTTGAAGGCGCCGCTGCGGGAACTCAAGCTACAGAGAGAGGTCGCCTATGCTTCATATTTCTTCGGGTCGTAACCAGGGTAACGCGCTCATCGTCACCGTCATCGCCTTCACGCTTCTGGCTGGACTGTCGATGGCTCAAACGACGTTCTTCGTCAAGAACCAGCAACAGGCGACGTTCTTCGAATCGCAGTCTGAATTGCGGCGAGCCGCCGAATCAGGGCTGGCGCTCGCCATCCATGACTTCAAAAACAACGTCGGCGACGCCGGCTTCATTGGCACAACGGAGTGGACGGAAAACGGCGACTTTGGCGCTGACGGCTATCCAAGCACGCTCGACGACGGCGAGTCGGACGGCCTGCCGACCGACGGCGAGCCTGGAGTCGTGCCCGTCAGAATTGGATCGGACCGGCTCGATCTGACCCTCTACACGACCGTTGTGGACACTTCGTTCGCAGGCGTTCAGCGCGTCCTCGCAACGGCGGTCAGCGACGGCGAGAGAATCACGGTTGAGAAACTCGTCCAGACGACGGACGCTTTCACCGTTCCCGAGGTCGGTTCACTTGTGGTGGACCCGAGCGTCGCTCTCGACTTCAGCGGCAACGCTTTCTTCATCTCCGGCAACGACACCAACCCGGACGGCTCGGACGGGGACGGTGACGATTTGCCGGCGCTGATGACTGAGGCCGACCCAGACGACTCAGGAGAAAACCTCGCTGCCCTGCTCTCACAGGTGAACGAAAGGAACTATGACCAACTCGAAGGCGCGGGGGGCTACCCCTCGGTCGGTGAAACCACGGAGGCGGATGTCAACGACCTCGCCGATACGCTCTTCGCGTTCGCGACCCCTCTGGACAGCGACACCTATCGAGGCGCAGACCTGGGCAGCTGGGAGAGTCAGGACTTCAAATTCCTTGGCGTCGAAGGCGACCTGACTCTCGCCGGCACGACGACCGGCGCCGGCATCCTTGTCGTCGACGGCTCACTCGACATTAGTGGCGACTTTCAGTACCACGGCCTGATCGTCGTGCGCGGCGACCTGCGCTTCACCGGCGGTGGCTCGGAGGTGCAGGTCTACGGCGCCATCATGGTGACGGACTCCTTCAGCGCCGTCGACCGGGGCGAGTCCGACACCGCCGAGATCACCGTTAATGGAACCGTCGACCTCTACTACAGCTCGCAGGTGGTCGAGGCGGTGCAGAACGCCTTCCAAACGGCCGCGACGGTCGACACCGTGTACTACAAAGAGGACTGATCGCGCGAGGTGAGCCGTCGCGGTCCACAACCTGAACCACAATAAAAGAGCCTGGGGTCTGACGACCCCAGGCTGCGCTCGCTTTTACGAGGCGCGTAAGGAAAACCTTCACAGGCCCCTGCCCGTCTCCCTGCCCGAAGTGAAGGGCTATGGTTTTCTTGCAAACGGCTGGCCACGAACCAGAGGACATTCGCAAAGTATTTATTCAAAAAGATTTGCGAATAGAACTTGGGCGGAGTCGTGACGTCTCACTGTAGCGGCAGTAAGGTCGTGTTGACACCTCCTGCCGAAGGGCGTGAAGGATTCCTTCACAGCGCCAAAACGTCACGGCGCAAAGGGCGTGCCGAGATCCCGGCGTCGACCCCGCCGCCGCTTGCAACCCGCCACCCCAGGGGATAAGGTCGAACGTCAGGAGTTGACCGTCTGATATTCCACTGATGCAGGGTGAGGCCAAGAATGAGGCCAAGTGAGTTCCCGACGCCGGGTCGCTGTCTCGCGGCGGCGATATTGATCGCCGTGGCCGCGGTCTCCTGGGGAACCAACAGGTCACTTTTCGCACCGCTTCCGGCTCTGTTCGCGGATGCGGAAGGCGCGAACGATGACGCAGGCGAAGGCCAGAACGAAGGCAACGATGGCGCCGCGGAAACTGAATTGTCGGGGGCGCGATTTCGTCTCGGCCAAGTCGTTGGCGGAGTCGGCAGTGCGGTTCGCGTGCCCTTCGATCTTGAGGCGACCGAGGCCTTGTCAATGTTTGCGTTCAGCCTCCTGTTCGATCCGACGATCTTTGAGTTCGTCGACGTAGTGCCGTCGACCGGATTGCAAAAGCTCTTGGACCGTGTCGGCAGCGAGTCGGTTTTCGAATACCACGTCGACCCCGATGCCGGCTGGCTGCAAGTTAACGTCGTGGCCGACTTCGAAGGCCGCGGCGCGTTCGCAATTCCTCCGGGTCTTCTCAACTCGGCCGAAATCGAGTTTCACGTCCGAGAAGGCGTCGCGTTGGATACCTATGAGCTCCGTTTCGCGGTCGACGGCGAAGCCGAGTTCGTCGGCCACTTCGCTTACAACGACATGGCGGTTTACAACGCTGCCCGGCGTTCGGGCACGCCGTTTGCGCCAGAGGACCAGTTCGCTGACCCCGAACTTTTGGAGCTAGAAGTCGAGGATGGCTTCATTCGAGTCGACATCATCGGCGAGATCGGGGTTTTTCGACTTGGCGATGCAAATTCTGACGGTACCGTTGATATTTCGGATCCTATCCGGATCTTGGAGTTCCTCTTCCAGGAAGGTGGCGATCTCGCCTGTGAGCGCTCCGCCGACGTCAACCTCGACGCGCTCGTAGATATCAGCGACCCCATCTTCCTTCTCGACAGCTTGTTCACCGACACTTCGGACCGCCAGCTCGTGGCGCTGTCCTCGAGCGACGTTGTGACCGACTGTGATCTCTGAGCGACGTCTCGCCTGAGGTCGTCGAGGTCGAGGGGGACAGCGTGTTGGTGTCCGGCGACAGCTCCAATTGCGGCGTTGTTTGTTATGTCGAAAAGGCTGTAGCTGGCCCTTGCAGCTCAACTCGCCAGCCCCTTGCCGATGATCATTCGCCGCCAAGACCATACTCCCCTCCATCCTCGCTATCGGATCCTCAACGAGTTAGGGCGCGGCGGATCAAGCGACGTCTATCTCGCCGCTGACCGCTTGGCGGCCGACCGACCGGTAGCCCTGAAAATCGCCAGCGACGGCGATGTCGAGAACGGGCTGCTCAGAGAGTTTCGACTCCTGCGCCAGCTCCGTCACGCGTCGATCATTCGCGTGTTGGATTACGGGCGGATGCCGCTGACCGGGCAGGCGTTCTTGGCCCTCGAGCACACCCAAGGGCAGAGTTTGGACGACAAAGCGACCGCGCTACGGCGCGACGCGCCCGGAGACGCCGCAGCTGAGATTCTTCACTACCTGCGCGCAGTCGCTCAAGCACTCGAGTATCTGCACGCGCGCGGCCTTCTTCACCTCGACGTCAAGCCACAAAACATCCTCGTCACACCAGAGGGCGGCGTCAAGTTGATCGACTTTGGCCTCTACGAACGGAAGAGCCTACCACCACGCCGACCGTCGCGCGGCACCATTCACTACATGGCTCCAGAGTGCTTCGGCGACGATCAAACCATCGACGAACGAACAGACCTCTACGCATTCGGTGTCTGTTTCCATCGCCTCCTCACGGGGAAGTTCCCAATCAGCGGCACGAGCGTGGAAGAGATCGCGCGGCGCCAGCGACAGGCTCAACCAAGGGTACAGAAAAAGCTGCCACCGGAAGTCCGCCGCATCGTCGAGCGGCTACTCGAGAAGTCTCCCGCAGACCGCTTTCAGAACGCACGCGAGTTGAGCGCTGCGCTCTCGAAGTTGAGCGACGACGACGCGGCCGACGTGATTCCAGTGTCCGACGAGCTCGTCGGGCGCGAGAAGGAGCTCCAAAGCTTCCTCAGTTGGCTGGAACAAGCGACGACCGAGTGCGTCTCCGCGTTTGCGATCACCGGCCCACTGGGCTCCGGCAAGACAAGACTGCTGGAGCACTTCGAGACCGAGCTTGTGGCCGCCGAATTCATGACCTTGACTCTCAAAAGCGCGGACACCGAAGCCGCAGCATCCCTCATCACAAGCCTCGCCAACCTCGACGAAGACAAGCTGTCTAGACCGACGCTCAAGACACGCCCGCGCTTGGTCACACCTGATGGATCTCGCAAACACAACTGGGCATCGACCGTCGAAGCGCTCCAAAGACACAAGATCCCGCGACTCGCTCTCGTGATCGATGCGGATGCCGGGGTCAGCGAGGCATTGTGGCGTACGCTCCAAGGACTTGCCGGAGCCGTACATCAGACGTCAGGAGCCGTGCAGCTAGCCATCACGATCGCCGCCGTCGACCTCGAAGAAGGAATCGATCAACTGGCCGGCGAAAAAGGCGTCTCGCTGTGCCTCACAGGTGTCAACACACAGGCAGCAACGCAGATCGCCCGCGGGTTGGCTCCGCGCCTGTCGTCAACGGAGATCGCGCGGATTGTTGAGCGAGCCGATGGATTGCCGGGGCGCCTCACCGAGCTGTGTGACGATCGCGCCGCGATTCACTCCGCGGCGCAGCAAGACGACGACGAATGGCCGAATCTCAGCGCAGAAGACAAGGAAGTCGCGAGCGCTCTCGCAGCCGCGATCCGCCCATACCCTGCGAAAGTGTTCGCCGACGTCACCGGGCTACCTCTAACTTCGGTGCGGCGCTCCCTGAAGCTCCTCTGTGATGCGGGACTCGTCAAGTCGGAGGCTCGCCGTTTCGGGATTCGCGACAATTCTGCTAAGTGGCATCGCCATCTCAAACCGTCGGACGTGGGTCGTTACCGAGGCCAGTTCGGAAGAAGGGCTCGAGATCTGGCTTTTCATGACCTGCAGAAGAAGCTCGAAGCTGCGATCTACTTGGTCTCTTCCAATCAGGTCGAAGAGCACGATTTGACCTACGCGATCGATGTCTTCCATGAACTTCAGAGCCAAGGTCGAGTCGACGCTGCATTCGAGGTATCGAAAGCGATCCTCGCTAGTCAACCCCGGCAGCCTTATCAACGGCATCTTCTGGAAGAACAAGGCGACCTCCACCAAAAGATCGGGGAGCTGGAGGCCGCCGTCGCTTGCTACGAGGCAGTACTGGACGACGACCGTCTGCCAGTGCGCGCTCGCGTCCGCCTCCTTCGCAAGAGCGGTGGAGCGCGGCAGCGGCGGGGCGACACGGCGCAGGCACGTCGGCTTCTCGAGGCGGGACTCGAAGAGCTCGAGGGGGTTGACGACGTTGACGAACATCTCCACATCCTCAATGAGATCGCGGCGCTCGACCTCTACCAGAACAAGTTCGCTCACGCGACGACGTTCGCCCACCACGGCCTCGAGATTCTTGCGTCGGAACGAGCGCAGGACCTCGGACCTGCGACGTACTCAACCCACGCGCTGAACCTCCACTCCGTCACCGGGCATACCTTCTTGAGGCAACTCGAGTACGATCGCGCCATCGAGGAGTACTCCAAGTGCCTCGAGCATGCGCGCGACGGTGCGTCGGAAAAGGCGCTGTCGTTGATCCTCAACAACCTGGGCGTCGCATACATGCAGGCAAACCGCTTGCCAGAAGCGCTCAAAGTGTACAAACGTGCGGCGGGATTGGCAGGAGAACTCGGTGACGACACGGCGAAGTTCAGCATCGAATGTAACGTCGCAAGCATTCTTGCCCGCGTTGGAGATTTGGCCGCCGCCCGTGAAAAGCTCGCGAACGTTGAACAGCGCACGACGCTTGTCAAAGACTCCACCCGGGCGCGTCTGCTCGTCGCCTACACGAGAGCGCAGATCGAGCGTATCGAACTCAACGACGCAGCCGAGTGGTGGCACGAAGCGTATCGACACGCTTCCGAGCTGGAAGATCCGCTCTTCACGAGCTACGCGCTCGTCAATCTCCTCGAAAACGACCTTCTCTTCGGACGTTGGCTCGATGCGCGCCGCACGATCGAACGGCTCGACAGCCACAAAAAAGACGACGAGCACCTCGCCCACGCCGTGGAAACGCGGGCCGCGTACCTCGAGGCGCTTTGCGGCCACCGCGATGCGGCCCGAGCCTTGATCGATTCAAAAGTTGAAAGAATCCGCTCAAGACCCGCTAAGAACGATCGGATCGATTCCTCCAGAATCTGGGATCGTGTGTTCGTAGGCGCGACCCTGATGGAACTCGCAGACTACGAAGGCGCGGCTCACGTTCTCGAAGACACACGTCAAGCCTTTCGCCGCTACAAGCAACCTGCGGGCATTGTTGAGTGCTGCTTGCTCTTAGCCGACACGGAACTCAGACGCTCGAGCGTGGCGCAGGCCGAGAAATGGATGCAGGAAGTCAGGGGATTTGTTGAGGCAGCCGGGACGGCTGTGCGGGCGAGCACTGTCCGCTTGGAGCTGCTCGAGCAGCGCGCCCGTCTGGCATCAGCCAAAGGGGCGACACCTCCAGGTTCGGGTCCAGGTTCGGGAACGGTGAGCGTGGAAAGCCGGCTACGTCAAAGGCGACTGGGTGAATGGGAATGGTTGGGCGAGCTCATCGACAGCGAGGAGAGCAGCGGAGGACCCGCCAGCAACTGGCGCGAAACTCAAGAGCGCTTTGCATCGCGGCTCGACGCTGCTGACAAGAACACCTACCTACAGCGAAACCATCGTCTCCGGCTCGGACTCGACGCACCACCCGCTTACCTCGAGGCCCTCGAGCTGCAGCAGCGCGCGACCCAACGCCTCGCAGCGCTTCGCCGCCTCGGCTCGTGCCCGGATCTGCGAGAGGCGATCGAGTCAATCCTTGCAGTGCTACACTCCCCCGGTGGCGCGCTCTTCTGTGAGAGTAGTGAGGAGTTGACGGTCGTGTGCACGCGGCGTAGCAGCCGCGAGAGCCAGCTCACAGCGCTCCGCCCGGAGGCATTGCGAAATGCCGCCAGCGAATTCAAGCGTGGCTACTGCGCGGCGGTTAGGTCGTGGAATCAACCGCGCCTTGGCGTGCTTTACATCGAATTGGCGCCGGGTTCGGGGCATGGGGAGAGGCGCGAGTGTATGGCCTTTCTCGACGTCGCAGCGCAGATCCTCGCCTGTAGCTTCAATCTCGCCGCACGACCCGCCCAAGCGAGCGGAGAGTCGACTGCCTCGTTGGTGTCACGATCGCGTACCCACGAGATTGCGTCGCCACTGCGCGTCACGTGGCAATCGCCGCGCATGAAGGAACTCATGACGCTGGTGCATCGAACGCGCGAATCGAACCTCCCGGTGCTGATCAGCGGTGAGTCGGGTAGCGGCAAAGATTACCTCGCGCGCTACGTCCACTCGATCAGCCAGCGACGCCAGCAGCCGTTCGTAGCGCACGATTGTTCAGCGGTGCCAATGGAGCTGTTCGAAGCCGAGTTGTTCGGCTACGAGGCAGGAGCGTTCACGGGAGCCGAAAAATCGAAACCTGGCTACTTGGAAGCCGCCAACCACGGCACCTTTTACCTCGACCACGTCGACTCGTTGCCCCTGGAGGTTCAAAGCAAGCTTCTACGCGCGATTGAATCTGGTCGCGTACGCCCGCTCGGCGGTCGGAAGTCGGTGGAGCTCGATCTTCGCGTGATTGCCTCGAGCCAACGAGATCTCCGTGAGCTGTGCCGACAGGGACAGTTTCGCTCCGATCTTTACTTTCGGCTGGCTCGGATCACACTAGACGTTCCCCCGCTTAGGGAGCGCGCAGAAGACATACCATCGCTGATCGAGCAGTTTCAGAGACAGCTTGCGTCGCCGTTGATCTTGCCGACTGGAGCCATTGAGACACTCAAAGCGCACACGTGGCCGGGAAACGTGCGCGAATTGGAGTCCGTACTGCGACGATTGGCACTCACGGCCGTTGGCTCGGTCAGCGAGAATGATCTCCGCCAGGCCCTGGGTATCGACGGGCATTCGTCGCGCTTTCCGCGGTGGATCCTTGAGAACCGCACCTTCGATGAGGTCGTGCAGACGGTCAAGCGTGAGTACATGCTGCACCTCTTCGAACGATTCGGTGGCAAGCTCGATTCCATGGCTCGCGAGCTCGGCATGACCAAGCGCAACCTCTACATCCGGCTGCAGCAGCTCAACATCAAGCCGACGGAACTGCGCAAGCGCGATTCAGGCTAACCTAACAGCCCGACACGCGCTCTTGACATGTCAGTCACCGCGGCGAGGATGCGTTCATGAAGTTGTTCCGTAGCGCACTTGTGATGACAGCGGTGGGCATCACCGTCACCCATTTCGCGAGCGGCTGCAATGGCAGCGGAGCCCACCCGCCGGGGACTCGCGCAGAGCCCGAAGCGTCGACGCCTGCCGAAAAGCACGCACGCAGTGACAACTCCGCCGCGAATCAGGCGAGCAGTCCGGAAGCCCCCATCGCCGCGACAGCGGGCGCCGACGGTGCAGCGCGAGCAGCGTCGGCCTCGAAACAACTTGTTTCTTTCTGCGCAACGGGAGACGTGCCGTACGCCATCCAAGAAGAGGCGCTGCTGCATCAGCAGGTGCTCAACTTACCGCCGACGGCAGAGTTCTTAGTCCACCTCGGTGACATCAAACGCTCCTCCACTCCGTGTAGCGAGTCCCGCTATCAGCGCATCGCCGAAATTTTGCTCGCCTCGAAGGTGCCGACGTTCATCGTCCCCGGGGACAACGAGTGGAACGATTGCCTCATTCCGAACGCGGCGTGGGAATTCTGGTCTCAAACGTTTCTCCGCTTCGATCGTCGCTGGGAGCACGACTTTCCCGTCGTGCGTCAGGAAGGCCGTGAGGAAAACTTTGCGTTCGTGCGTTCCGGTGTCGTCTTCATCGGCGTCAACGTGGTCGGCGGTCGCATCAACGACCCGAATGAGTGGCGACGACGCTTGACCGACGATGCCGCTTGGGTCGGAGCGCACTTCGATCGGGCGAGCGCCGAGATCTACGCTGCCGTCGTCTTTGGTCACGCCAATCTGACGGCGAACCACACCATCTTCGTCAACGGTCTCACGGCTGCGGCGCGGTCATTCAAGCGACCCGTCCTCTACCTGCACGGCGACGGACACAACTGGCTGCGAGACCGGCCGTTCGACGCGCAGAACGTCCTCCGCGTGCAGGTCGACCAAGGCGGCATCGCCCCACCAGTCGAAGTGATCGTCACAGACGACCCGAAGCGGCCGTTTAGGTTCGATCGGCGGAAGTAGCGACTTGCGTGCAATCGCAGTGGACACTAACGGCTGCACCTGAATTAGAGCGCTGTGACGTCACACAGCATCCAACTGGAAAAACTCGTTCGCATTCTCGCTGCAGACCTTCCGTGCAAGCCGCTCTGCGTCGCGCTGAGCGAAGTAACCCGCTTCTACCTTCTCGTCCAAAACCTCGCCGATCAACCGGCGCGCCAACTCGAAGGTGCCGTAGCTCTCTTCGGCGTGCCAGTTGTCGCCGCCGAGCATCATCCGCGCCTCGTTCGGCAAAACTTCGATGGCTTCGTGAAGAGCGCGCTTGAAATGCGTCGGGCTTAGGAGAAACGACCATGTCAGGTCAAGCCAGATATTGCGGTAAACAAACGCCAGCCCGAGCAAGTCGACGCTCCACGGGTAGGCGAAGTGCATGAGAAGAAAACGCGTCGCGGGATGCCGTTCGATCAGATCTGCGACGTTGAGGGGGTGTGAACCGCGGATCAGAGCCGAGCCAAGGTGCATCTGCACAGGGATGTCCTGCTCAGCCGCCAGCCGACAGAATCGGTCGACAACAAAGTCGCCGAAGGCTTTCTGCGCCTCCGGAGGTGGATCGAATTGCCCCCACGCGCTGCGAGCAAGATCTTCATTCGGTGCGTCAAAACAAAGATCACGGTCGTATGCCAGCGCGTTTTTGATCGCGACTTGGCCTCGATCTGCCATCGTTTCGACGGCGTGATCGAGAAAATCGACAAAGTCGTCGAAGTGATCGAGGCGACGCCCGAGCTGCGCAGCCAAGCTGAATGCGCTGTTGCCGTTGTGGTCGGCGCGGTCGGGATGAAAGCCCATGGCAAAACCGTTGATCCGCATGACAGAGCGATAGGAAGCGCCCAGTGCTGGCCGTGCGTCTAAGAGCGGGTTGGAGTAGGCGTCGGTGATGATGTGGGTCGTCCGCGCCCGCCGCATGACCTCCGAAGGCCAATCGGGGTCACGGTGACGACGCCGCACCTCGGCATCCACATCGCGCCAGTTCTCGGCCGTGATTCCAGACGGGTCGAGGTCGTAAAGCTCAATCAAAGCACAAACGAGGTTACGCACAAACGTCGACGAGCCACTCCCTTCGACAAAGCGCGCGACCTCCTCCCATGAACCCTCGCCGCGACTGGCAAGCATCGGATCCTCCTCACGTGCCTCTGACGGTAGGGGATACGGGCGCGCCTGCGTCCAGCCGGCATAACTCTGATGAAGGAGATCGAGCAGGCCGACATCGCGGTTGAGGAAAACCTCAGGCAGATGGTGCTCGTGCACGTCGGTAATCGGTAGGCTGCGAACAAACTCAGTCAACGGTCCCATGAATCACCTGCAAGCCTTGCACTGGATGACACCTCGACGCGCCAACCAGTCCAGAACGAACCGGCGGCCTGCGTAGTGTAACGGATCCGCGGCGGCGATCGCGGACGAGTTTCCAGCTGCCCGGGCCATCGTGGGGCCGGCGTCCGTCGCTGGTTCGGTCTCTGTCAGAAGCGGGCAGGCTCGACGTGTCGGCAAATCTTGTTGCGTTCGCGTTTGCGTTTGCGTTTGCGTTTGCGTTTGCGTGGGCGTGGGCGTTTGCGTGGGCGTTTGCGTGGGCGTGGGCGTGGGCGTGGGAGGGGGAGGGGGAGTGGGAGGGGGAGTCCGTGTGGGAGGGGGAGTGGGAGGGGAAGTGGGCGTGGGCGTGGGAGGGGGAGGCCGTGTGGGAGTCCGTGTGGGAGTGGGTGCGCGCCTCTTCAACGTGGCAGGCACACGCCGTGTGCCGTCCGGCCTTGTCGGCGTGCGCGTCGGCCGTTCCCGTGGGTGTGGGAGTCCGTGTGGGAGTCCGTGTGGGAGTTGTGGGAGTCCGTGTGGGAGTGGGTGCGCGCCTCTTCAACGTGGCAGGCACACGCCGTGTGCCGTCCGGCCTTGTCGGCGTGCGCGTCGGCCGTTCCCGTGGGTGTGGGAGTCCGTGTGGGAGTCCGTGTGGGAGTTGTGGGAGTCCGTGTGGGAGTGGGTGCGCGCCTCTTCAACGTGGCAGGCACACGCCGTGTGCCGTCCGGCCTTGTCGGCGTGCGCGTCGGCCGTTCCCGTGGGTGTGGGAGTCCGTGTGGGAGTCCGTGTGGGAGTCCGTGTGGGAGTTGTGGGAGTCCGTGTGGGTTGGGGTCACCGTACGGCGGCGGTCTTGTCGAGCGTACGCGGTGCTCGCGGGTGTGAAGTCGAGCACACAATGCACCTCCAACCTTCCGCTGTCGTAAGTCCTTTCGGTGTAAGCCGACGTAATCTGACGAATCTTTGATACAACCCGGTCGATTTACCTTCATAGGTCGTCGAAGAGCGTCATCTGGTTCTTCGCGCAGCCCTCCTTAGGCGGGAATCGACCCGTCGCCTTGAGCGTCGCCACGAGGCTCCGGACTCCTGGGGAGTCCAGCTCGTGGCGAGAGACGCGCCAGGGGGCGAACTCGGCGACTTGGTTTTTCCTGATCAATCCTCGTTCGACAAGCGTACGTAATGCTATCGAGGAAACTCCTAGGTACTTGCTGGCGCCGTTCATCGACAACGCATCATCGGAGGACTGCGCTGAATTGATACCGTTGTGTTTGCGAAATTCGGTCACCTTGTCTTTGGTCCACCGTGTGGTCGTGAGCCTTCGTCTGTTAAGCACTAAGGCAATCTCGCTGTCACTATGCGCCGCGGCGCTGAGCCGCTTGATCAGCTCGAGCACCGAAACTTCCCTTGATGCCTTCGGAGAGGGGAATCGCAACAGCTCGGAGGTAGAGTGTACGCCGCCCTTCCAGTGAATCGTCAATTCCAGGCGGCGACTTTGCCGATTGGATCCAACGAGCTCGCCGCTCTCCTTGATCATGATCTCGTGAATCGCTGCTCGCAGCAGAGTCTTCTTCAGCCTGACATCAATCGTCGATCGCCAGACCAACTGGAAGTTCCGTGCGAGAGTCTCGAGACGTTTTCGCTCTGCGACAGTCAACGTCAATCTCGACGACTGCTGCTTGTGGAGTGTCTCCTTTGCCTCGGCAAGCCGCTGAAGCTTGTCGTTGAGACGTTTCTCGAGGTTGTCCGCAACAAGGCGATTCCTCGGATCGCACGCGTCGAACTGTTCGAATGCATGACTGGCGGCGTACTGCGCAGCCTCGACCTGCTGCTTCGCGTAGTTCAACTCGTCGGCTCGGCTCTTCTCGATCTGCTCGAACGCCCTGGTCGCAGCCTCGATCCCCGAGGAGTCAAGCGCTCGACACAACTGCTGCGCGACGATCGGGTCAACGCGACATGCCCCAACAGAGAGACAAATGCGTGAGTTCCCCTTTCGTGTGCCGTCGCAGTAATAGAAGGCCTTCTCGTATCGGTACCGGACCTTCAGCTGATCGCCACAGTGACCACAACGCAACATCCCCGCCAGGAGAGCCTGGCCTTCCCGCGCGGCTCCTCGGTTGCCGTCGAGCCCTCTTCGCGGTCGATTCTGCGATAGCTTCTTCAAGTTCGCTTCGTACTCTGACCAATCGATGTAGGCTGGGTGATGGTCACGGATCATCACCCGAGCTTCACCAGGATCTTGCCGACGTTCACGCTGTTTGACCAGCCTCCCATCGGCGATCTTGCTTGTCGTCCTTGAACGACCCCAAGCGTAGGCTCCAGCATAGGTCGGATTGACCAGGAGGTTGTGTAGCGACTTGGCCGACGGCACCGCCCACCTGACCGTCTTGTTGCCCAAGCCCCGACTCGGAAACTCGATCCCCGCGTCTCGGTAATGCAATGCGAGCTGTCGGGCACTACTGGAGCCACGGAAGTCCTGAAAGACACGGCGGATCGCGGTACGGATTCTCTCGTCGGGATCGAAGACAATCTCAGTGTCGTCGTAGACGTAGCCGATCGGTAACTGAATCCACAGCTCACCTCGCTTCGCTTTCGCCTGCTGACCTAGGCGCAATCGCAAGCGAATCGTCGCAAGCTCGGCTTCTGAGATCGAGCCACGGATGCCGATCAACAGTCTGTCGTTAGAGAGCGACAGATCGTAGACCTGCTCGGTGTCCGCGATCAGCGTATTGAAGTGCTGACAAAGCTCCATCAGTCGCGCCCAGTCCACCGAATTCCTCGACAGTCGGGAAATCTCGAGACAGAAGATAATCCCGACTTCCCCGGCAATGACCCAGCTCTTCAGTTTCTCGAAGCCGGGGCGATCGACGAATCCAGAAGCCGACTCGCCGAGATCGTCCTCGATGAGAATCGGCTCGCGCCAGCCAAGATCGACCGCCTTGTGCCTCAGTTCGCGTTGCAGGCGCGTGCTCTCTTCGTTGTTCTTCACCTGTGTTGGCGACGATTGACGAATGTATACTACTGCCGCGCGCCTGAGGTGCTCGGTAGTGACGCCACCTGGATGATTGCTATCGATCCTCATCGTTCTCGCCCTCCACACCGTGGTTCTCGATGATCGCCTGCAGGAGAATCGCCACTGCCCGAGCGATTTCCTCCCGCTCCTTCGCGCTCAGCACTGCGAGCACGCTTTGATCTTCCGGCGGCAAGAACGGTAGAGTAAGCTGCGTCCACACCATCGTCCTCCTCCTTGGTTCGAGTTGGTTCTGAGTCAAGGATGGACGATGGTGCTTCTTGGAGTCGAGACTCTACGATCGCCGCAATGACGAGGAGCTCCTCCACGTCGATGTGGGGCGATCTACACAGCTCCACCCACATAGCGCTCTCCTCGGTCATCCAGCACGGCACCAAGAGCTGGCGCTTCTCGATTTGAACCAAGTAGCAGGGCGGTTCTCTCGAGGTCCGCCGAACGACCGGCAGAGAGCGTCCCGCAAGGGGGTGGTAGGGATAGAAGACCGTTACGGTCGTCAAACCAACATCAGTGTGGGCTACCCGTGGTCAAGAGTCCCCTCGCTGCGCTCGGCGCTGCGCGCCCTTGACACCCACTCCGCTCCGCGTTGGGGGGTGGAGTACCGCCGCCCGGATGCGGCGGAGCTGTTCACTCTACGTTCTGCGGAGGTCTCCCATGCGCTTCATCGCTCTCGATGTCAGTCTCGGTTTGATTCGCGACTTGCGGGCTCCATTGCTGCGGCTGCGTCGGCTTGATCCCGATCTCCATCGGCAGATTCGTCGGGCTGCCTCTTCCGTCGCGCTCAATCTCTCGGAGGGTGCCGAGCGCGCTGGAAAGGATCGGCTGCACCTCTATCGCGTTGCGCGCGGCAGTGCCCGGGAGGTCGAGACTGCCCTGCAGCTCTCGGTGGCCCGGGGCGATCTCAAGACCGAAGACGTCTCAGTGCCTCTCCAGACCCTCGATCGACTCCTAGCCCTTCTCAGCGGACTCACGCGCTGAGCGAGACGCCCAAGCGCCCGCTACTTTCGTAGCGGGCGCTGGTCACGGCGCTTCTCATCAGTCTTTAGCCCGCCTCGGTGGGCCGCCTGCACGGGCCACCCGTACTCGGGATCCGACTGCCGCAATCTGTATCTGGCTCTGTTTCCGATATCCGAATCCGTCTCTGTTGTTGCATCTGTATCTGTATCCGTCTGTGATTCTGACTCTGGCTCCCTCTCTACCCGGCATCCGAGTCCGATCCCCTCCAGTTTCTACCTCGTTTGTGGTATCGTCCTTCCTCCGCCGAAAGACCGCTTCATCTCCATCGCAAGAGCAACGTCCTCGCTGTGGCCAGACCAACGTTCGATCTTTTCCTGGTGCCGCTCTCCGACCACACAGTCAACCCCGAGCTCGTCGTCGAAAAAGTGCTCGGCTATCCCCATCTGCTCCCAACCTCGGACGATGGGCACTTTGTGTACTACGATGAAGGCACGTGTGTTCGTTTTTCGGTCGTGCTGTCGACCGGCCTTTTACAAGGCCCCGGGGACATCGAAGACCACCTGCGGCATTCGGCTGTACCTCGGCACGTCGACGTTCTCGACGACACGATCCACGCCGCGCGCGATGACGACGAGTTATTCGAATCCGACGACGATGAGGACGTCTTCGTCGACGCACCGCCAGTCGCCATCCACATTCCCATCTTCTGTCCGAGGTTCTTTCTTACCGAGGCCTGGCGCTTCATCGACGAGCTCAAGAGCGCGGCAGGATTGGACGTCGTGATGCTTCACGATAACGACAACGAAGCGGGCGATGAGGATGAAGAGCCACAGCCAGTCGACCGAGACGACGCCTTCGAGCGTTGGCGTGACAGACACCGGGTTCTTTACGCTGCGCTGCCGAACGAAGGTGCGATCCAGATCTGGCCGAAAGAGAAATGCGAGTATCTCTACAAGTTCGGTTGCACCCGGCGGATGGTGCTCGCTTTCTATGAGCCAGGAGTTGTTGAGGTGCCGCTGATTCAACCAGCACGCGTCGATGGCAAGATTCAAACACTCTGCGTTTGGAACTCCACCCAGGCCACCATGCTGCCGCAAACGGATCTCGTCCTTCACAGACGCCCGCGGGCGCGTCGAGGCTTCTTCGGCCGCAAGGTAGACGAGACGATCATCTCCGGCGCGCAGCTGTGGGACACGCTTGGCCCATTCGGAGAAGTCCGCTACGACCCGGTCAAACTACTCTTCGTCCCCGGCAACGAGCAGCAGCCTGGTCATCTGCGCGCCAGCCTCGACCTGCTCGAGCAGCGCCCCGCGGATGCCGCCGTGCGCACGGAGCTCTTCGGCGTTCTGGATTTCGACCCGCGGTAAAGAGCCTCGCCTCCGATCGCGGTTTTGCGGTCACAAGCTCGGTGGCTGCCTCACGGATGGCGAATTCCCAACCGCTACTCATTCGCCTCGGCCGAAACCTCTTCGCTCAGGAGCAGCTCGTAAAGCTCCCGCAACCGCCGGCGATACTCTGCCTGAGCGACGCGCGGTGTGCGACCTCGATCGATGCGACGCGCGCGCCATAGCGCCGTCGTCGCGCCCTCGAGGTCTCCCTCACTGCGGTGCGCCTCGCTCGCCCCGAGGAGCGCTCCCAAATGATCAGGATCGACGCTCAGCACGCGACCAAAATAGAAGAGAGCATCACTCGGCGCGCCCTCGAGTTGAGCCAGTCGCGCACGAGCGAGCAACGCGGCGATGTCCTCCGGAGCGATTTCCAGCGCGCTCGAGTAGACCTCCTTCGCTCGCTCGAGGTCTTCGGCGCTGGCCGTGCGATCCTGAGAGCCTTGGCGCTGTCTAAGGACCTGGGCCACCAGGAGATCGCCGAGCATCATCTGTGTCGCGACGCTCCCTGGATTGAGATCTACCGCGCGCTCTGCGTGCTCCAGCCCATCGCGCAGCGCATCGATGTCGCCCTTTTGAAACCGCCCCAGCATTCGGGCCGCAAGCGCCTGATGCGGCAAATGGGAATCCGAGAACTTCACTGCCAGCTGTCTCAAGTTCTCCAGTGCAGTGGATTCCTCGCCAAGGTCATACGTACACGCGGCGAGATTCACCGCCGCCCGCACAGAATCAGGTCGCTGCTCGAGAAGGCGTCGGTACTCAGCGGAGGCGGCTTGGCGAAGATCGGCCGCGGTGGCGGTGCCCTCCGCCTCCTCGAGCTCAAATGCCTTCGCATCGAGTGCCGCCGCCAAATTAAAACGGGCGCGAAAATCGTACTCGTCCTCTTCAACCGCGGAGCGGTACGCGGCGATCGCTGCATCCCACTGTCCAGTGCTCGAGAAGTAGACACCTTTGTTGTATGACGAACGAATGGGTGTCACGCCCTTGCCGCCAAAACCACACCCTGTGAAGATGACAAGAGCTACGGCACAGTTGCGACGAAGCGCCGTACCAAAGACGCTCGTGGTGCTGCAAGATGGAGTCCTCCGCTCGAGCCGCATTCTCTATTCCTCACGCTGTCCGTACGGGCGGGCACGTGCGCCCGCTCGTAAACGCGTTTCATCGACGACCTCTGCCTCGAATGCGTCCTCCTCGGCACCGAAGAGAAGAACGGCAGGATTGGCGCGGATCTTTCGGAGCGCCAACTCCGCATGCCAAAGGGCGCGTTTGAGCCGCGACGTCGATTCGGCAATGGAACCGCGGTTTTCGCCGACCACGGCCCGCAGGTCGCTCACCAGCTCCTGCATTTCGATCTGTAAGCCACGCAACCGGCCGTCAAGACCCTGCGTCGCCTGTGAGACGTCGTCGACAATCTGGTGCAGGCGTGGATCCTTCTCCCGATCGAGTAAACGATTCAAGGCTGCAATCAACTCGCTGCTGCCCTGTGCAGTCTTTTCGAGCTCCTGAATCGCAGCCGTCAGCCGGGCTGTGTTGTCTTCGCTCAGCACGTGATCATCAAGGCGCGCGACGACCTCCCGAAGCTCTGTAAAAACTGACTCAGCTGTCGCGAGTAGCGACCCCATCCTCTCAAGATTCTCGCCACTGAACAGCCTCTTGTTGAGCCGATCGACCGCCTCGCCGACGTCTTCGAGTATCGGCTTGGCAAGCGCAACCAGCTCGTCGAGACCTGACTCCTCCATCGATGCGATCTCGAGCGGGTCCGGATGAGAGGCCGCGAAGAGAGTCTTGATCTTCGTATTGCCCGCGTCCCAGTTTCCCGGGTCAAGCTCGAGATAGAACGGCGCTAGCAAGCTGTCGGCGGCAAGACTGACGGTAGCCGACGCTTGGTCAATCTTCAGGGTTGACTCGAAAAGTTCGTATTCGACCTTCATCAGCTGTCTCATCATGCCGGCTCGAATCGCCTGCGCCCTGGAGATCGTTGCGGAACGGCGCAGGAGACTAGCTTGCTCTTCCTCCAGTTGGCGCTCTTCCATGACGACCGCAGTGACCTTGCCGACGGTCTGCCCTCCCACTTTGACAACGGCGCCTGACTCAAGCGACTTGACGTTGAGAAAGAACGACTCGCAGCGAATAACATCGCCTTTGAGAAAACCCCAAAGGTCGAAGCGGCCGACTCGAAACGCGAAAAGCCCGAGAACGAGAAGAGCCAAACAGATGAAGACTCCGGAGACGATCTCGTTTCGTCGATACTCTGACATCGATTTTTCCCGGTCTTTACCGCTGGATTTCCGAACGCGGCCAGCTAGCCGCAGCCTCGAAATCGCCTCAACTACACGAGTAAGTCTTTATAGTAGCCCTTGAGATTCGACGACTCCTCTGACAGGCCTTCGAGGTCGCCGCTCACAAACTGAGTGACGAAAGGATCCTCGCTCTCGAGAAGGTTCTCGAGGCTCCCGTCCAGGAGCACTTCGCCGCGGTGCAGCATGACGACTCGATCCGCGATGCGTTTCACGCTCTCCATAACATGCGTCACAACGATGTTGGTCATTCCCATGCTCGTCTTCAGCATATTGATCAGCTGATCGATCCGCGCGGTTGCGATCGGATCGAGACCCGCCGACGGCTCATCGTAAAAGAGAGTCCCGGGGTCCAGTGCCAGCGCGCGGGCCACAGCTGCCCGTTTCTGCATGCCTCCTGAGATCTGGGCGGGCTTGCGATCGCTCGCATGAAGCATCGCCACCTGCTGCAATTTGATCTTCACAACTGTTGAAATCGTTTCAGCATCGAGCTTCGTGTGATACTCAAGCGGCAATGCGACATTCTCAGCCACGGTCAAGGAATTGAAGAGTGCACCACTCTGAAACATGACCCCGAATCGCCGACGTGCTTGGTCAAGCTGTTTCGGCCGCATGGAAGAAATGTCCTCACCGTCGATCACCACCCTACCGGAAGTAGGCTTGATCGCACCGAACATGATCTTCAGCAGTGTTGACTTGCCGCACCCCGAGCCTCCCAGAATACAGAGAGTGTTACCGTCCGGCACCGTGAATGAAATCCCCTTGAGGACTTCCACCGCCCCGAACCGTTTCGTGATTTGATCGACCTGAATCGCCATGCGTGTCTACACGTCGTCTACAGAACGTAGTTATTGATGATCGCCGTCGAGAGAGCGTCGGCGACGATAATAGCGACAAGCGTCGTGACGACTGCAACCATAACATTGCGGCCAAGTCCGACCGAACCACCCTCTGTTCTCAGTCCGAAATAGCAGCAAATCTGCGTGATGAGCACACCGAAGACTCCTGCCTTCACGACTCCAGAGTAGATGTCCTTCATGGCGAGGTATTGCACGGTCTTGTGTACGTACATGGCGTAAGAGATGTCATAGACAGTGTGCGCAACCAGAGCACCGCCCACCATGCCAATGAGGTACGAGAAGACCGTCAAACAAGGAAGCATGACGGCCATGCTCAGCAGCCTCGGCGCCACGAGATATCCGATCGGGCTGATCGCCATGGTTTCGAGGGCAACGATCTCCTCGTTAATCTTCATGGAAGCCAGCACCGCGGTGAACGACGCTCCAACTCGAGCCGTCATGATGATCGCGGTCAGCAGCGGCGAAATCTCTCGAGTCAACGACCATGCCACAGCGCCCGGAACTTCGTGGATCTGGCCAAAGCGTCGCAGTGGCTCCCCGGACTGCAGAATTAGAATCGCCCCCATGAGAAACGATATGAGCGCGACGATAGGAAACGAACGTACGCCGACGTTACTCAACATGGGAAATAGCTGCTTCGCCAACTTGACCCGCCCAAAAAACGGTGCGACGAAAGCGAAGTAGAGCGTTCGCATGAGGAGCCGAGCGACTCCGTCGATGTGAACCAAGCACTCAACAATACCGCGGCCAAGCTCATGGGCGAGGCGTCCGATGCTGCCGAAGAGGTGGCCCAGCCACCCTCCCACCGCGGCCGAGCGGTTCATTGGTCGGCCTCTGCGCGCTCGATGTCGAAGAATTGCTGCAGTTGGCTCAGCTCGATCACCGACATGACCGTTCGCTGGACGCCGCGGAGTGAGAACCCTACCGAGCTCCGCCGTGCCATTCTGACGCCTTGAATCAGCACGGCGATGCCGGAGGAATCGACATAGTCGACTTTGCTCAAGTTGAGCTTTACATCCATTTTTCTCCGCGTCGCGACCTCCAACGCCTTGAGGAGCTCTGGCGATGATTCGAAGTCGACTCTACCAATGACGGTGCAGACGACTCCTTCCGGTGCGTCGGACAGCGACACAGAGAAGCTCTTACTCATCGGTCTTGCTCGCAGCTCTCGGGCGCGCCTTCTCCAACACCAAACTCATCCGGTCCGGCCGACCACGATCAGGCTTGAACTCAACGTTATCCATAATCTCGTTAATAAAGTGCATCCCGAGGCCACCGGGTCGCACCTTGTCAAGGTCGCGTGGTTTGATGTGTGGGATGTCGTCCTCGCAGCAGTAGTCGCACACCTCGAAACGAACGACGTGCGCTGCAACATCGAGGCGAACGGAGATTCTTCCAGAGGTTTCTGGCTTCGCCTGGTGCTTGATCACGTTGGAGCACGATTCGTCGAGCGCTAAAACGAGCCGATCCGCCTCCTCGCGAGAAAAGAACTCCGCCAGAACAGGCGTAAAGTAAGCGCGAAGCGCCTTCAGGAAACATGCCTGCGCGGGTACCGACACGTGAAACTGTGACTCCCACATGTTTGGACTCCCTCGCCCCGCTGATCGTCGCAACAAAGAGAGCGCGCTTGCGATCGGCTGGAGGCACGATCTCAACGTCAATGGATTCCAGCGACTAGCCCGCAGCAGGATTCTGGTGAGAAATGCGGGCTAGTTCCACGGCATCGATTGAAAGCGCGGACCATGTTAGCAGAGTCCGCGGAGGCCGGCAACAGGAGCGCGAGCTCTGCTCACCGCTTGGACGACACGATTGAAACGCCGCGACGACGGCCCCTACACCTCACGCCCAAAGCACAGGAGCGTCAAGTCGTCGCCGGCGGGCATACCTGCGCCAAATGCGCGCACGTCGTCGAGGATGGCACCACCGGCGGCTACGGCACCGGGTGGTGCCGTAGCAAAGATTCGATAGAGCCGCTCCATGCCATACCACTCGTTATCGGCACTCTGCGTGTCCGTAATGCCGTCGGTGTAGCAGAGCACGGCGCTTCCAGGCTCAATGTCAAAACGGGCCTGGCGATACGTGTACTCCGGACGTGGATCAACGTTCAGTGGCATACCAGCGGTTCCGCGACCGAGCTCGGTCAACTCTCCATCGCAGTCGCGCAGAACCGGCAGGAGATGTCCAGCGCTGGCGAGCGTGACCGTGTGCTCCTTGGGATCAAGAACCATCAAGAGGAGCGTGACGAACTTGTCGTCAATCTCCGCCTCGGCGAGCGCTACATTCACCATTCCCATCGCAGAAGCGACATCAGGCGTGCTCGTCATCGAGTAGCGGACGTCGCTCGAGAGGCGAGCCATGAGCATTGCGGCTGGCACACCCTTGCCCGACACATCACCGATGGCCATGCCGATTCGCCCGCCCGGAAGATCGACGTACCCGTAGTAGTCACCGCCAACAGAGTAAGCGGAATCGTAGTGCGCGAAGAACGAATAGCCCGGCACCTCCGGGTTTCGCGCCGGCAGGAATCGCCGCTGCACATCGCTCGCCAGCTCAACGTCACGCTGCATGCGCTCCTGCAAGAGTTGGCGATGGTGAAGCCGAACGTTTTCCAGCGCCATCGCCGTTGTCGCGCCGACGCTGACGAGAAGGTCCAAATCCTCGGTAGAAAACGTGTGACCACCTTCCTCTGCGTGGAGTTGCAGGACTCCGAAAGCGTCTCCTCCGGGGCTCATGAGAGGAACGCACATCACCGAGCGAATACCGAGCGACGAGATCGAGTCGCTGGACTTGAAGAGATCGTCACTGGCCGTGTCAGTCGAAAGAATTCCTTGCTCCCGCTCGAATGCTTGCCGGACGACGGTACGACTCATTCGCAACGAAGCATCCGAACCATCCCGATTGCGACTGGTTTTTGGTACAAGCTCGCCGCTTTCGTCGTCCTTGAGCAAAACGAATCCGCCCAGAGCGACAGGAAAAATATGAAAGAGTCGATCCAACACCTTCGGCAGGAGTTCCTCGACGCGGAGTGTGCCGCGTAGACATCCGTTGATCTCGAGCAGTGCTCGTAACTTTGCCTCTGGATGCACCTCCGGCACAGACCGACGCGCGCCGACATCGATCGTCGACATGATCATCGTGTTGCTATCGATCGGGTCGGAAAAACTCAGCGGCGGCTCCTTTGACTTCGAGCTCGCCGAACCTGCGAAAAACACGAAACGATAGTCGCAGATGTTGATCGTGTCGCCGTCGATCAAGGCGCGAGACCCGGTGACACGTTCGCCGTTGACGAGTGTGCCATCTCGACTGTTTAGGTCCTCGATTTGGAACCTGCCCTCGTGTCCCGTTATGCGAGCGTGCTGTCGAGACACGGTGAGCCCATCGAGTACGAGCCCGCAGCCACGGCTGCGTCCGATAACGAGTGGCTGCTCATCCAACTCGAGTTGGCGCTGCCCGCCTCCAAGCGACGTTTCCAGGTAGGCCATCACGCG
The DNA here is from genome assembly GCA_965223265.1 of Planctomycetota bacterium. Taxonomy (GTDB): domain Bacteria; phylum Planctomycetota; class UBA8108; order UBA8108; family SXIK01. The sequence continues at coordinate 8,589,393 of OZ244999.1, read as the reverse complement.
CTTCCAAAAAAGGCACGGGAAGATTCTCGACGATTCCTACCTTTCGGCAAATCACCCGCGCTCGTCACACGGGAATTTCACCGCCGACCGGATTGCTGAAGTGCGTCTCCTGCACGGGAACAACGTGCTCCAGGATCGACTGCAGAATGTGAGCCGGACTGCCGATGGCGTCGACTTCCGCGGTCAACTCCTTGGAGTAGTAGCCAAGAATCGGCTTGGTTTCCTCCTCGAACACCTCCCAGCGCTTGAGGATCACCGACTCTCGCGCGTCGTCCGCACGGTTTTCTTTGAGTGCTCGCCGCCGCAGGCGCTTGACCATCTCGTTCTTGTCCGAGCAGACGAGGTAGATGACCTTGAGCACTTCGATGTAATCGTCGAGCAACTTGGCCTGATCAGCGTTGCGTGGAATCCCGTCGAGTACCAGTAAATCCGTATGTGGCTTGTATAGGCTGAGAACCGTCTGGGCGTGAATGTTGTCGCGCCACATGCGGACGGTGACGTCGTCGGGAACAAGTTCTCCACGCGACGAGTACTCGTACACCAGTTTGCCGATCTCGGAATGGATATCGATCGTGCGAAAAACTTCGCCGCAGGAGAGGTGATAGAATCCCGGAATCTGCCCCAGGATTTTTCCTTGGGTACCCTTCCCCGCACCTGGGGCTCCGAATAGGAGCACGGTTGGATATCGTTTCTGCATGAAGAACTAAAACCTCACCTTCTGTCGCCACGCACTGACATGAAGTCGCGTGCCAACACCCCGCTGACACGAGTCCGGCGGCCTCGCAGCGATCACTCGCGAAGTACTCGCGGGACGACTACGACAAGGGCGACCGAACGGAACTGATCGTTCGCAACGCCATCACACGACCGAAGAGTGCGCTATGATACGAGGTTGCCGCGGAATCGAGAAGGTGAAAACTCCCCAACACCACCCGGCCACACTGAACCAGTGGGCAGTTCTCACGTTTGGCCAGCCACGACACGGCTCTGGGCGCGGAGAAGAAGGCCACCGCCAGCGACCATGGCCACCCCCGAAACCCACTCGGCAGCCGACAGCTCGCGTGCGAAGAACCATCGGGTCAGCGCCAAGGTGACGAACGGCCCAACAAGGTGTGCAGACGCCGCGATCGATGGGCCGAGCCGCTGAATCGCGATGTAGAAAAACGTGTGCGACAGCGCGATCCCGATCAACGACGATGCGACGAGCAAAATCCACCCCGATGGCATCACAGAGGCTATGGGTGTGGTCCCCAGAACGAGCATGAGAACGAACGTGCAGGCACCAACGTACTGCGACACGATCCCGAACGCGAACGCGGGTGGCGTATCGTGCAAACAGAAGCGAACACTGACTCCGTAGAGCCCGAAAAACAGCCCGCAAAAGAACACGATGACCACCCCGACGCCGGTGACGGAATGTTCAAACGCGCCGCCAAGGTATGACAGACCCACGAACCCAACCGCAGCCAGCCCCAGGCCGCCGTAGAACGCTCGGCTACGCAGCAGCAAGCGTTCGCTCGGAAAGAGAATCATTGCGCCAAACAGAGCCCATGGAATCGACGCTTTGATAAGAAATGCCATCAGCTCAGCGGAAACGTAGTACGGAGAGAGCGCCCAGAGCACCTGTCCACTCAGCGCCAGCGATGCTGGAATGAGCGCGCGACGCCAGGCGCCCGTGGGGATGCGCTGAGTGCGCGCAGCTCGCACCACAAACGGGAGGTAGAGACAAGCAGCTAGAGGATAACGCAGTCCGTTGGCCGTCCAGGCGTCGACGTGCCCGGTCAGGGCCTTAAGGAGCACCGGAGTCGCCCCCCAGGCGACCACGTTGAGGATCAGCGCAACAGTGCCGCCGGCGTCGGTCCGCGCAGCGCTCGTTTCTCCAGCGCCAGTTCGATTCATGGCGTGGGGTTCAGACTGAAGAACGCAAGGGAAGTTTGTATCGGATGCGCGCAGAAGCACCCCGCGCTCGTCTCAGGCGCCAGGAGGATACCCCCGGCAGAAATCATGCTGAGCCAACAACCCGATCGAATTCCCGACCAACGGCGCCGCTTCTTTGTCTCCAGATCGAGCATCGTGTGGTCGCCGTCGCGAAAAAACAGCGCTCGCTTCGACGCCGAGATCGCGCCGCACCCGCGTCTCGGCGGTAGATCGTCGAGCAGGACGTCGCCGGTTCTGAGTCCTAGGGCAACCGGCTCGGCGTAGACCGTGTCTTCGACGATCACGGGGTGCTGCATGGCACCCCCGTGGTGATCGCGCGCCCATGGATACGTCTTCTTCCACAGGAGGTCGCCCTTCGATGCGTCGAAAGCATAGGCGTGATACTTGTCCGAGGTGCTCAGCGCAAACAGCGTCCCGGCTGAGTACGTCAGGTAGAAAACGAAACGACCTTCACTAAAGTCGTAGTACTGCTCCCAGGCATCCTCGCCGGTGGCGGCGTCAACGGCGACGAGATAGCGGTCCGTGTTGAGCTCGTCACCGACGCGACCAGCCTGGAGCTTGCGGGCAGCTGGGCTGCGCGACTCGACAAGATAGACTTTGCCGTCGCCTATCGCGATCGTCGAGTTGACGACCAGTCCACCGCTGCGGCTCCATTGAACCTCGCCGCTGCGTCGGTCGAGCGCGAAGAGACGTTCGCTGACGACCTTGAACGATTCCTCGCCCGGCCGATCATACCACTCGCCGTCGGCACCGACGTAAGAACCGCCGCGGCGCACCGCACTGCCGTACAAAACATCGCCGACGATGCCGACGTAACCCCACTCCGGTATCGGCGCCTCGTCGGTTGAAGTCTCACCTCGTGGAGTTTCACTGCGGCGAGCGTCTGCATGGCCATCTTCCGGCTCGCGCCCAGCGTCGCCCTCGCGGCGCGACGCAGACGGGATCACGAACGCCTTCAGCATCTCTCCCGTGCGAGCGTCCAGCCGCCAGCAACGATCCCGCACGGCGACGTAAAGCGAGTCGCGCGTCGCCACCATATTGCTGCCGTCTCGCGGAATGTTCGCCCGCCGCAGGTCCGGAATCTCGAGCGTCCACAACATCGTTCCGTTATAAGCGTCAAGAGCGAACAACCTTCGATCTCCCTGGATGAAAAGGCGTCCACCCACGGCCAGAGGCGCCGGCGACCGCGTCCCCCGATCGACCATCGGCCGCGGCCCGGGTTCTCCGAACCACAGAACCCGCATGTCGCCGCCTGCAATCGCGTCGCCACTGTTCGCCGAATGACCAGCATCTGCGTACTGATGCGTCCACTCGCCCGCGGCGGGCAACTCCTCGCGGCGTGCCGAGGCCCAGATCGCCGCAGAGCCGGCGTCGCCGGCGTCGCGACTCGTCGCTGTAGCTGAGTCCAACCAACGCTCCAAACGCTCGCGATGCTGGGGCCGCTCGTTGGCGTCTGCCACAACCGGCAGTTGGAAGTAAACGAGACCGCTCCCCGGTTGCAGCACACGCCACGCTTCCGACGGGCTCGGGGGCAATTCACCGCGAACAAGTGCGCGCTCCGACAGAATCACGTTGAAGAGAAAATCCGCGTAGTCGAGTTTCTCAAGTGACCCCACGTGCGCACTCACTCGGACGCCGTAGACACCCGCAGCGCTCACCCGCCGGCGCAGCCGTTCCACTCTGTCGGCATCTTCGTCTCGGCAGACGATCTTGAGCCCCGTACGGCGAGCCATCGCCTCGGCAAGATCACCGTCTTCGCAGCCAAGGATGAGGCAGTAGCCGCGCGCTGGAACACCGCGACGAACCACCGCGTCGGCGAGCAGCTCGGCGGCAGAAAGAGGGGCGCGAGCGGAAGGTTCCGTGCTGGCCCAGTGCAGCGGCTGTGACGTGTAGTCGAACGTCGCGTCGAATTCGAACAGACGAGAAACTCGCCAGGGATCGCGATTCTTCGGGCGTTCCGCACCGGCGTCTGCGCCCGAATCCGCAGCCCGCGGAGCTTCTCTGGCAGCGAAGATGCGATAGTAGTACATGCGGTCGCGGCGCAGGTTTTCCACAACCACCTGATGCCGCCGCGTCGACGCCTCGTTCCGCACCTGTCGATGCACCAGCGGCAGGCGATCACCGAACGCGACGATCGTCGGCTGTTCCGTGCGAGTGGACCAGACGATTCGGATCGATTCTCGATCCAGACGCGTGACCACAGGGGTGACAGAGAAATCCAGGCTCTCTGGAAAGAAGTGACGCTTGGCGGCGAAGCGCTCCTTCACCTCCGCCGCCGAGAGAGCGCGGTCTTCGAGGCGCACCTCGTGCACCCAGCTGCGATGGCGAAAGCTCTGATCGTCGTCGTTGAACGCTCCAATGAGGAACCGAGCTGCCTGCGGATAGAGGATGTCGCCATGCTGCACTGCGGACTTACCGACGAGCTCACCATCCACATAGAGCCTCTGCTCGACACCGTCGTAGGTACCGACAACGTGATACCAGCGCCCCCACTCGAGACTGTGTGGCGAACGAACGAAGGTGATCTTACCGTCGCCGTCGTCGGCGCCAGTGGATGCCAGTCCGAAACTGAAGCTCGATTGCCGAAAGCCCAGGAGCCATCCCTTCTGCAGGTTCCGCTGGTCTTGAATCGCCCCGACAATGCCGCCCCACTCAACCGTATTTTCGTTGGCGACCCACGCCGACACGGTCAACGCGCGACGCGGCAAATAGGCAGCGTCAGGAGTGTAAGCAGTCTCGACCTCCGTGGCGTCTCCATCGATCAGCAGCGCACCGGCGGGGAACCCTGGTCGAAACGCAACACGGCCACGCACGGTGAGAGCCGGGCCATCGACGACGCTTGCCAGTCGCGCGGCACCGTCGAGCGCACCGTCGAGCGCACCGTCGAGCGCACCGTCGAGCGCACCGTCGAGCGCACCGTCGAGCGCACCGTCGAGTCCAACGTCAATTCCACCACCTGCTCCGCGCTCACCGCTGTCCGCTGCCGCTGCACGCTCGAGCCTCTGCGCAGAAAAGATCCAATGCGCTAAGGGATCGCCGTACGCCAAGCGTGTCGGGACCCACAGGAAAGCGGCAGTCGCCACCAGCACGAAAAGCGCGCGCATCGAAACCGGCCACCGCCAGAGATGTGCGAAGGATCCTGCAACGTGCGTCATCGCCATCAGTCACCGCCCTCCGCACTCCGGCTGCGAAAACAGTGAATCGTCCCCCGATCGGTGCTGACGATGAGACGCCCGGAGGCGACGGCAAGATCGAGCGCCCGTCCGGTCACCGCTGCGCTCCACATCGTCTCTCCGCTGTCGCGACTGACAGCCGCGACCCTGTCGTTTCCTCCGGCCAGAAGGAGGTCTCCCGCCAGCACGAGTGAGTAAGGAAACGCAAACGAGCGCCGCCACAGGATCGTCTCGCGCATCGACATTTCACTCGCTGCAATTTTCTCTTCGATTTCACTCAAAAGTTGACGCAGCTCGTCTGCGCTGTTGGCGGCTTCGGCGGCGGCATTCGCGGTCTTCTTGAGCTGTTCCTTCACTGACTCGCGCCTGTTCACAAGGACGAGCCGCGCTTCGGCGATCTCGCGATAGCGACTTCGGTCGAGAGCCGTCAACTCGGTATCAGTGTGCAGGTACGAAGACCCGGGGGTGACAACCATCTGATTGCCTTGGAACGTCGCCAGCTGATCCGGCACTTCCGTTTTGAACGCCTCCAGCTGCCCAGTTTTTCCTGGGCCGTAGATCAGAAGATCGTCGGTCAGCAGACAGAAAGTCCCGCCAGAGCCACCCAGAGTCCGAACGTGTCGACCGTCACGGCGGTCGAAAATCGCCGGGCGCCCCCGCCCCATGGGCACGTACAGCCGAGAGGCCGAAGCCAGGATGTACCCCTGCGGTGCGAGGAAATCGAGTTTGTGCCTCCAAACCACGCTGCCATCATCTACGCTGACAGCGCACAGGTACGCGCCCTCGAATGGGAAAAGACCGGCGCAAAAATACGCCGTGTTGTCGACTATCGCGACTCCTGAACGCACTGGCCATAGCGACATCAAGCGGCCATTGCCGGAGACTCGCTGCGCCTGCGGGGCGCCGCGCACCTTCCATACGAGCTCGCCCGTGACTGCTTCAAGGCAGTAAACGAAGCCGTCGTCCGAACCAACGAAGACGCGGCCGGAAGCCACAGTCGGGGCCAGCCGCACCGGAGACTCGGTAAAGAAGCTCCACCGCACCCGCCCATCGTCGGCGTCGAGTGCGTAGACCTGATCGTCCGCCGATGAACCAAAAAAGACGGCGTCATCGCTCATGACGACGTGAAACGCCCAATCGAAAATCATCCGCGCTTTGAGGTGATCAACTTTGTGCCAACCGTCGCGCCTTGCCGGCCCGCTCCACGCGGGCTGCGGCGGATAGCGTGAAGCAAAGACCCACGCGTCTTCGAGCGGCAAGCTGAGCTGCTCCGAGCTGATGCCGCTGCGTGCACTGTCGTGACGGTGGCTTGGCCAAGAATCGGCGTCGATCTCAGTCACCACGACGAGCGAGAAGGCAACCGAGAGCAAGCGGCAGCGCCCAATCCTTTGCAACATCAGACCGACCTCAAAAACACCATCGAATCTCCGGTCGCGCCTCGCAAATCATTCGGTTGCAGCGGCCAAAACCGATCACGCGGAGCGAGAGGCGACGGGATACCTCGAAAGTTCATCGTGAATCGAAAGTCTCAGCATAAGGTTCGCACGGACCTGGAACAAGTGGTATCGTCAGCGATCCACGACGCGCTCCTCGGTTCGCGATGCGCGCCGATTCGCAGCCCAAGAAGACGCCGAACACCCATGCGCATCCACACGATCGATCTCGAACATCAGGACGTACCGCACTCCATCGCAGTGTATCTGGTAGAAGCGCCGCAGGGACCGATTCTTGTTGAGTCCGGACCGACAACGACGCTCGATACTTTGAAGCGCAAGCTTGCCGTGCACGGCGTTTCGCCAGGCGACGTCCAGCACGTACTGGTAACTCATATTCACCTCGATCATGCCGGCGCTGCAGGCTGGTGGGCACGTCAAGGTGCTCGCGTTCACGTCCATCACTTGGGAGCGCCGCATTTGGTGGATCCGTCGAAGCTTGTAGCGAGCGCGACACGGATCTACGGCGATGACATGGATCGTCTGTGGGGCGAGGTCACGCCGCTCGACCCGAACCAATTGGAACCGCTCAAGGGTGATCAAGAAGTCAACATCTGCGGCGTCAAAGTGAGGACGATCGATTCGCCGGGACACGCGAAGCACCACATCGTCTTTTGCATGGAAGACGTGGCGTTCACAGGCGATGCCGCAGGGGTTCGTCTCGAAGGCGGCGACTTCATTCAAGCGCCGGCGCCGCCACCAGAATTCCACCGCGAAGCTTGGCACACGACCATCGACACGCTCGCACGACAGGACCTGTCGGTGATCTATCCAACACACTTCGGACCCGTGCGAGACGTCCCAGCGCACTTCGAGCGCCTGCACCAAGTTCTCGACGACGTCACTGAATTCGTCGCGCGCCACCGCAACAGTGGTGCAGCACGCGATGCCATCGTCGCGGCCCACGCCGAGTGGAACCGCGAGCGAGCGCTCGCCTCCGGCCTGTCGGACACGGAGCTCGTTCAGTACGAGGTTGCCAATCCGCTGTTCATGACCGTCGACGGAATCCTTCGCTACCTGACGAAGCGCGAGCGTGAAGAAAACGCCTCGTGAAACGGACGTGGCCGATCATCGCGGTGGCGGACGTGATCCGAAGCTCGGCGTGGTACGTCGAACTGCTCGCAGCGCGCAACAACCACCCGAATGGGACGGTGTTCGACCAGATCCTCGACGAAGACGACACGATCCTCCTATGCCTTCACAGTTGGGGCCCATCCGGTCCGAATGGAGATCACGAGCACCCGTCGCTTTCCCACCCGGAGGAGGGAAACATCGGCAAAGGCCTACTGCTCTGGTTCGTGATCGACGACTTCGACGCAGCATGGGAGCGCGCCCAGGGACTCGGAGCGGTGGTCGAGGAGCAACCAAACACCGACAACGGCACCGGTAAACGCGCGTTCGTCGTGCGCGATCCCGACGGGTCCTTCAACTGCCGATCGAACCTCAGGGAAAGGGTTTCTGAGCCCTTCCTGCGAAAACTTATGCAACTGTCGGATGTGTCTCTGTCTCCGTCTCCGCCTCAGTACTCAGCGCGGCGGAAATACTCCACAAATCGCCCGTTCTCGCGCGGCGCCAAACGACCTTCGCGTAGCTGCGCGATCAGCTGGGTGCGCACCTCTTCGGTCATCGGGGCGTATTTGTCGACGTACGGATCCCACTGCGATTCATGCGCTGCCATGGCCGCGAGTCGCTGCTCGATATAGTCGTGGATGTCAACTTTGTAGTTGGGCTGCGTCGAGTAGAACATGTAGCAGATGGGGACGGAGTACGCCTTCAAGCCTTCGTCCTGCTCGAGCTCCGGAAAATAGAGGCGCCAGCGTGCAGCGCGCACTGCATCGACGGTGATGAAAGCGCCGGCGTTGTGGTCCGATTTGTGCCAGCGACGAAAATCTTCACCCGGATCGATGCTGAAGAGCGCGTCGGGTCGCACACGCCGAATCTCGCGGGCGATCTGCTTGGTCAGATCTCGTGCGTCGACGTACTCAAGCATCCCATCCTCGTGCCCGAGCCAGACGAGGTTCTCCGTGGGAATGCCGACGATCTCGGAGGCACGTTCCTCCTCCTGCCGCCGAATCATCGTCAAGCGCTCAGACGTCATGTCGGGGTCGCGCGAGCCTTTGTCGTCATTGGTGCAAACGACGACGTGGATCTTGTTGCCGCGTGCTGCGAGCATCGCCAGCGTCCCGGCAGCGCCAAAAGCTTCGTCGTCCGGGTGTGGAGTGACGACGAGAATCGTCTTGTCGGTCCAGGTCTCGATGCGGTCGTCGAACTCCGGAAAGGAAGCGGACGGGACAGACTCAATCCACTGGCACCCCGTGGACAACAGGATCGGCAGTGCTGCACCGAGCCCCAATCGCCAGATCGTCGCCGCTCTGATCGACATCGTCATCGCTTTCATGATCCTCACAGTGTTTGCTTCCGGCAGCGTCCACAGCTGACGCCCTCAGCCCCCACAAGCTGCGACCGCCCTGAATTCCCCCCAAAGCCAAACCTTTCACCACCTCAAACGGTGAGAATCTCGTCCACCGGCTGACCGTCATAGTTGATCCGCACTGGACGATTTTGCGGCGTCAAGTATTCGTGCATGAAGTCCACGCCCAAGGCTCGGTAGATGGTCGCGGCCAGGTCCTCGACACGAATCGGGCGATCGATTGGCTCCTCGGCGCGTTCATTTGTTGCGCCGATGATCATACCGGTCTTTACCGTGCCGCCGCCGATGCAGACGCTGATCGCACGCCCCCAGTGATCCCTCCCTGCCGAGGGATTTACTTTCGGCGTGCGCCCGAATTCGCCCATGCAGATAACGATCGTATCCTCGAGGAGACCTCGTGCGGCTAAATCATCAAGGAGTGCCGAGTAGGCCTGATCGACATCCGGAAGCTTGCTGCGCAGCGCGTTGAAGTTGTTCTGGTGGGTGTCCCAGCCAGAGTGGTTGACGGTAACGAACCTGACACCCGACTCGACGAGGCGCCGGGCGAGCAGGCACGATTGACCGAATCGGCTCGACTTGCCGTAGCGCTCGCGCACCGAGGCCGGCTCACGCTCAAGGTCGAACGCTTCCTTGGCGCGCGGTGAGGTGATCAACGCATAGGCCTTCTCGTAAAACGACTCCATCGACTTGATCTCTGCCGCCGATTCAACTCGCCGTTGAAACACATCGACCGTCGCCAACATCGATCGTCGCCGCTCGACACGGCTCATGCTAAAGCCGCCTGGAAGCGATACATCTCGAACGCGAAATCCCGCGGCTGCGGGATTGTCCTGGATGTTGAAAGGATTGTGCGCGTCGCCCATGTAACCCGCGCCGCCCGCCCCGAACGGGTAGCCGCCAAGCAACACGTACGACGGCATCTCGGCGGCGCCTTGGAGCTCACGGCTGAAAACGGAGCCGTACGACGGGTACTCGATCGCCGGGTTGAACGGATAGCCAGTCAGCAAGTAGTGCGCGGCCCTCTCGTGTCCGTTCTCGGACGAGGTGACGGAACGAAGAACGCTGTACTTGTCGAGGCGTCGCGCCAAACGCGGTATCAGATCAGTCACGCGGTAGCCCGGAATCGTCGTCGGAATCGTCCCGAATTCGCCTCGAATCTCAGCCGGCGCGTCGGGCTTCGGGTCCCAGGTGTCGATGTGACTGGGACCGCCGTTGAGCCACAGAAGAATACAGGAAACTGGTCGCCCGGATGTCGCATCGGCCGCACGAGCCTCGGCACGAAGCAAAGTCGGCAGCGACAAACCAAACGCCGAAAGCGCGCCCACTTTGATGAACTCTCGGCGCCCCACACCTTCGCAGTTGGCCGCGGTGGTTCCGGTGTCGATTTCAAACATGGCTCTTCGTCTCCTGCGATTCACGCAGAGCGAACTCTGCGGTCATGTCGTCGAGCGTCGGCGACAACGATCGGCTGGCGGGCAACGCCGTTCGACATGCCGAGGACGTTAAAACTTCAGTGATTGAAGAGGAATTCTGTCGCATTGCACAGCGCCCAAAGAAGGTCCTCGAAGCCCTCGCGCCGCGTCGGCGCCGCCGCCACGGCGCTGCGAGCACGCTCGAGCTCCTGCGACGTCGGTGGGCGCGAAAAAGTAGCCAGGTAGAGCTCCGTGATGCCCTCGGAATCCGTTTTTTGCTCGTCTTTGACAATCCTTGCGACGCGCCCATCCTCAGCGGCAACGCGCCTCTGGATCGCATCGCCATTCATGAGATGCAGCGCTTGCGCCAGGTTCGGCTTGCTGACTCGCTCACACTCGCAAGAAATCGCCCGCTTCGGCTTGCCAAACGCACTAAGAAAATAGGAGTTATACGTTGGATCGGGAAGCTGAATGGCGCGCGTCGATTTCGGCACACCACCGAACGCCTCCGGCACCTCGGTGCTGGCAGCGATGGCGTCGAGGAGCACCTCGGCAGGCAATCGTCGAATCAAGTAATGCGAGAAAAACATCTCGTCGCCTTGGTTGTCAGCAGTGGGCAGCGACGACAGCTGAAACACACGCGAGCGAAAGATCACTCTCAGGAGCGCCTTCTGATCAAAATCCGCTGCGATCAGGGCGTCGGCGAGTGCCTCGAGCAGCTCGGGATTCGTCGGTGGATTCGTCACGCGAAGGTCATCGATCGGTTCGACAACGCCACGCCCCATGACGTATCCCCACAAGCGGTTGGCGAGGTTTCTCGCGAACAATCGGTTGTCCCGCGCCGTGAGCCACGTCGCCAGGGCACGGCGACGGTCCACAGCGTCGTCGGCCGGTGGCGCGTCGAGCGGCTTCGGCACGACCACGGCACCGCTCTTCGGGTGGCGAAGCTCGCCGCGCTCTTTCACATACACGACGCGCTCGGTCCCGTAGACGCCGAACTCGGCGCTCGACTTGACCCCCAGACGCGCGAAATAAGCAGCCATGCCATAGTAGTCATCTTGGCTCCATCTTTCGAATGGATGATGATGGCACTGCGCACACTGCAGCCGCAGCCCGAGGAACACCTGGCTGGTGATCTCAGCAAGCTCCTTGGGCTGGCTTGACACGCGATAGTAGTTCGCTGGGCCGGTGGTAAACGTGCTCCCCTGTGCGACAAGGAGGTCACGGACAAGCGCATCGAGCGGGCGATTGTCACGCAGCTGCTCGCGCAGCCAACTGTAGAAGCTCCACATGCCCTTTTCACCCATGGTGGAGCGTTTGACACGAAGGACGTCGCCCCACTTCAGCGTCCAATAGTCCACATATTCGGGACGCTCGAGAACTCGATCGATCAGCCGATCACGCTTCTCAGCGGAGCCGTCGGCAAGAAAAGCCTCGACCTCGTCTGGGCTCGGCAGTGTGCCGATGGCCGTGAGATAAAGTCGCCGCATGAACTCCGCGTCACTGGCGCCAGGAGATGGATGCAGGCCGAGTAATGCCCACTTCTTAGCGACGGCGCGGTCCAGCGGTGTCCTCGGAGCGAAGGCGGCAAAAACGTCGCGACTTTCAGAGTCGGCGCGCTCGGGAAAAGGCACCGTGACGCGCGTCGTCACAGCGTCCCCCGCGTATCGCACCATGATCGAAGTCTCGCCGGAGGCATTCGCGCGCACCCGGCCGTCACCGTCGACGCTCGCGACACCGTCGTTGAGTGTCTCGAGGAGCACTTGACCGGTGACGTCTTCCCGCCGGCCGTCCGAGTAGTGTGCGCTCACTGCCAAGTAGAATTCGTCCCCCGGCGCAACGACGCTCTCGATGGGATACACTTCGATGGCCTCTAGAGCGGGAGCGTCCTGAGGCTGCGCCGGTGCTCCCGCGGCGATCCATCGCGCGATGCTTCTATGCGCGGTCGACTCTGGCTGCAGCACGAGGCCGCCCTCGTGCGGGACTAATTGCAATGGTTTCGCTAGCAGCAAGCTGCGCTGCGCAGCTCCTGCGACCACACGCCGCGCGCCCGCATCGCGTGTGACGGCGGTGTAATCCTGCTCGGGAACGTACCCGAGAAGCGAAAGCTTGAATCCGCCTTTTCCATGTTGAGCCCCGTGGCAGGCACCCGAGTTACAACCTGCGCGCGTCAAGTTGTGGATCACGTCTTCGACAAATCGCGGCGGCGCGGCAGCGTCGCTGCCGCGGACGATCACGGCGAGCTGGGTCACTGCATCGCCAACGGCAACTGTCACCGTGGCGTCTCCGTCACGACCGGCGTGTAGAGCCGGTCGACTCTCAGCGTCGACAGGACCGAGGCGCACGACACCCTCCGGCTCAGTCGTGAATTGGGCTTGACGCGTCAGGTCGACCCACTGGCCCGTCGCGGTGCGACCGCGCACGACCACACGCTGAAACGCTTCGGCGCCGCGCAGTTGAACACGGCGCGGGAAGGCCTCGATCTGGTCGTAGGTCTCGACAGACGCAGTTACTCGCAACGCTTCGCCGCGGCGGCGGTCTTCCAGGCCGTCCCGCTCACCGTCTGCATGCAGTGGCGCACACCAAGTGAGCAGAAAGCAGCTAATTGAAGCTACGAACGACGGCGCGACGTTTTTTAACTGACTCGTGCCAAAACAGATGGACATCACGCACCTCGCCGCGCCTTGACCGACCGAAGACTTCAGTAGAAGCTTCCGAGACGCTGATTTCAAGGCGAATGTGGCCGCACCGAGCGATCCTTCAATCGCCCTTCCTGCGCGGCGCGGCGCTCGGCTTCGCGGGAATGTAGTCGAAATAACCGATCAACATCTCTTCCCATGTCTGTTCTCCCCAGCGCACCGTCTGCGACCACATGTCGCTCGTGAGCGCAAGGTTGGTCGATGAGTTATCGAACCATCCGGTGCAAGAAATCTGCGCTCCGCGTGGCATCCACTTCGGTTCTCGGAGGCGATACGTACTCTGCCAGCCAAAGTCGTAACGCGAGACGCTCAGCAGCGTCTCCGAGCGAGCCTGTCGCCGCAACGTGTCGATCGCTTCGAGATCGTCGTTGTTGCCGGCGTACATCGCCTGCAGTTTCGCGAACGTCGCATCGTCCATCTCGCCGACCCAAGTCAATTCCCCAGTCGCCTCGTCATAGTTGAGTCGAATGAAGTCTGCCGCCGACAACTTGCCGAGGTTAGGAGCTACAGAGACCCGTGCCCGGGTTGGATAGTGCGCGACGTACTCAAATGCCTTGCCGCGTAGATGCATGTGCGGCAGGAAGCTCAGCAGATGTGCGTCGCGCTTAAACGTGAAGCGTGCGCTCACCGGATGATCGGCGGTGTTCGGTGGAACGATCAGCAGGTGGTCCTGATATGCACTTCGCGTCCTCACCTCACGCGTCACCGGCGCCTGGGCGAATCGAAATGCGACTCGCGATCGATCCGTCTGTGGTTGACCGTTAGCCGTGTAGTGCACCTGCATGACGAGCGTCGCGCCCGCCGGCAGGCGCTTGCCAGCCCCTGGCGGGTAGATCACTGGGCGCTCGCCAGGAACCATAGCCGCAAAGTAACCCGCCGCACCGCCACGGTCGCGGCGCCACGCGCGGGGGCGCTTCGGGTCGATCGCGAAGACGAGGATGTGATGGACGACGGCGCGGTTTCCCGGTCGCACCTCCGCAGCCGTGACCCAACGATCCTCGTCGAGGTTGGTCTCAATCTTGAAATACTGGTAACGCACAGTCCCTTCCGCCGGCACTTCGAACGCCTCAGGCATCCCGTAGATGGCGTCGGGCTCCCCAATCTGCCAGCCGTCGGGAAACTCCACTGCAGGCGGACGATCCCGCACGTCACCTCGGGGCGCACCATGATCCACCCAACGTACGAGGGTATCGACCTCCCCGTCGGTGAGGCTGCGATCGTTGATGAAGTCGCCAACTCCTGCATCCGCATGCCAGGGTGGCATGCGTCGGTTCAGCACAACCTCTCGAATCATGCCACTCCAGCCCGCGACATCATCATAGTCGAGCAGCGGAAACGGAGCGATCTCGCCGTCGCGATGGCAACTTTGGCAGCGCGCTTGAAGGATCGGTTCAACGTCACGATGAAACGTCACGCCACCACCTTGCTTGACGTCACGTTTGCGATCGATCACGCAACCGACCGCTTCTGTCGTCGACGTCTTGACATCTCCACCGGCGAGCACGGTCTCAATCGCGTCTGCCAGAAAACCTCGCTCCGGTCGCGCCTTACGCACGCCAACGGAAAGATCCGTGAGGCTGTACTGATCGTCGACGCGACCGCGGTAGCGCAGCTTGAAATCGGCGTCGAAAAGAAAGACCTCCGTCGTCCGTGTCGCTCCGAGTCGATCGGCCAAAGCGTGATCAAAGTCCTTCAGAAGAGGGATCTTCAGGTCGTGGCGCTGCGCGAATTGGCGCAACTCATCGACCGTGTCGTGGTGGTTGCTATTGACCGCAAAAAAACGAACACCTCGACTCGCGAAGCGTGTTGCGAGCTCCTCAACGCGCGGTGTGTAGAGCTCAGAAAGCGGGCAACCAATGCCGTTGAAGGCGAGCACTGTGGCCGCCACGCCAGACGATGGCGAAAGCTCGTGCTGACGACCGGCGATGTCGCGGCAGCCACCGCTGCTCAACGGGGCGCCGAGCTGGAGCCGCTCGGAGAATCGCTCCGAGTGCGCGTCGGCAGCGACACACACCAAGCCGAACCACCAATGACTCGCGACCCAAAGAGTCGGCACGAAACTGCGTTTCAGGGCAGCACGATGGCTCATCTTGCGGTGTTACCCATAGGTCCTTCTTTACCCACTGTCGCGGGAGCACGGTTTCACCTATCATGGCGGTCGCCTTCGACGGTTGCAACTACGTCTGGCGAACGCTCAGCAATGGTGGGGGCTCCCCCGATGCTTTTTTCCGGCAGTCAAGAAGAACTCTCCTGCGCCAGTTGCGACTACCGACGGCTCGAGCAGCACAGCAGTGCGATTCTGTACTGGACGCTCCTTGTAGCTGTCGGGTTGATTCTCCAAGTGCCGCGATTTCGTGGACGCTTCGGTGACGCTTGGCGCGGCGCCTGGCCTGCAGCCATGGCCGCGGTGGTGGGCGGCCTGGCGCTCGCCATCCTCGCGAGCCGCGTGGCGGCAACCCTTCGCGCGCGTCGAAACGCGCTCTGTCCACAGTGCGGCAGTCGACTTGAAACCTCGAGAACGGGATTCTACGACTTCTGCTGGCTTCCCGGCCGGGACGACATCGCCGTCGGCGTAATGTTCGTCGCCATTCAGGTGGTCGTGGCGCTACTCGTGGCGCATCTATAGACATAGAGCGACGATCGACTCCAAAACTCGAGTGCTGAGCCGCGAAGCGCTTACCAGCCGATCTGAACGGTGGGACCACGACTCCAGCCCCAAACGTTGCAAAAAATGGCGAATAAGAACGGTGAAGAGTGCGTCAGTAGCGGCGTTTGAGACGTGGCGGCTCGCGGCGCGTAGTTCACGGTACGTGAGCATTGCCGACGCGGTTCGAACGTCGCTAATGGCGTGCTATCACCGAGCCGAAGGCGTTTCTTGCCGTCATTTTTTTGCAGGCGTTGGGGTCCAGCTCTGCCCAGCGCGAGATTGCTTTCGTGCCTCACCACGCATATTGTGAGAGCAGTCGAACATGAAAGCGGCTATGGGGCAAAGATCGTTCATCGTCAGGCGGAGGCAAAAGTGAGTGATCGATTCATGCGGCGCCGCGCCGCGGCGATAACGTCCATCCCGCGCTGGTTTACGCTCGGACCGGCCATGCTCCTTGCCGCGACCCTCGCTGTAACGCCGCTTGTAGCCCAGACGAAGTATCCGCACGTCGATTCGGTCTACCCTG
The DNA here is from genome assembly GCA_965223265.1 of Planctomycetota bacterium. Classification (GTDB taxonomy): domain Bacteria; phylum Planctomycetota; class UBA8108; order UBA8108; family SXIK01. The sequence continues at coordinate 8,573,074 of OZ244999.1, read as the reverse complement.
TTTGCGTCAGTCTTGGCAGCACGAGCGACCTCACGATCGAAACGAACGGCAACGTCAAGTCGGCGCACAAGGCACTTGTCGCTGACGGCGATATCGCGGCTGAAGTGCTGCCCCGCGATGCGGAAAAGAAGCTGCCTGACGGTCATGCCCGTGTTCGCGTCACCGTCGGTCGCGCCGCCGCTCTCGGCCCCCACGATCTGCGTCTCGTGACCAAGGAGTCGATCACTACGGTGGCGCGCTTCTACGTCACACACTTACCGACAACGGTCGAAACGAGTGACCACGGGAGCCAGGAGAAAGCGCAAGAGATTTCGATCGAAGGTGCCGTCACTGGCCGCATCGGCGGCGCGGTGGAGATCGACTGGTACCGCTTTCATGCTCGCCGAGGCGATCGCATCAACTTCAACCTGATCGGCACCCGCCTGCACGAGACGATCTGCAAAGTTGGTCGCTTCACACCGCATTTCGATGCCCACCTCACCCTCTACGATGGCACCGGGCGTGAGGTGGCGACTGGCGACGATCACTATTTCGCAGACCCGCTCCTTTCGCATGAGTTCGACGCGGACGGCGAGTACCGGCTCGCTGTGCGTGACGCCAACTACAAGGGACACCGGTCCTACACCTACACCATTCTCGCGACGCGCGGTCCGTACGCACAGATCACGTTGCCGCTTGTCGCAGTGCCGGGTGAGAGCACCAGTGTTGAGGTGATCGGCCCGGGGTACGGACCGGGAAGTCGCGCGCGGATCAAACTTCCCCTTCGAGCCGTCGCCGGCGACACGTATCTTGTCACACCGCTCGCAGCCGATGGCACCGCCCTCAACGAACTGTCCGTCATTGCCGCACGACTGCCAGCCGCACAGGAGGCGGAGCCGGGCGGAAACGTCAACGATGCGATCGAGAATGCCCAGCCGATCAACCTGCCGGCGGGCGTTGCCGGTCGACTTGCCATCGACGCAGATGTCGACACCTACGCGTTCAGGGCGACCGCGGGCACCACGTACCGATTCGAAGTGTACGCGCGGCGGCTTTTCAGCCGCCTCGACGCGGTCCTCTCTGTGCTCGACGCCGACGGCAAGCGCTTGGCAACCGGGGACGACGCGAAAGACCTGGCGGGGCGCCCGATCAAAGACCCTGTCGTCGTTTGGAAGGCGCCAGCCGACGGCACCTACTTCCTACAGCTCCGCGATCTTCATCAGCGCGGCGGTGCCGATTCGGTCTACCAGCTCGAGTGCAGCGTCGACGAGCAGGACTTCGCTCTTAGTTTCGATCCGGAGCTCTGCATGGTGGGTCCCGGCAATCGGACGCCGATCTACGTCCGGGCTCACCGTCGCGGTGGATTCAACGGCCAGATCGATCTGGAGGTCGAAGGGCTCCCCAAAGGGGTGACGGCAACCACCACGCCAATTCGTGCTGGCATGCGTGACGCCTGCCTGGTCTTCTCAGTGTCCCCTGACGCGCCGACCGACGGTTCGATCTTCCGCATCCGCGGCCGCGGAACCCTCAAGTCTTCCACGGGGGCCGAGAGCCGCGTCGAGCGTCGAGCCACACCACTGGTGGAGATCTACCAAGCCCGCCGCGTCGTCGGCCGCACTGGCGGCATTGCGGTCACCGCGGCGTCCGACATCGAGGTCACGACGCCGCTGACGGAGATTCACCTCGCACCGGGAGAGACGAAGTACATCGACGTCGAGCTTGTCCGCGGCAGCCAGTACGCCTCGGGCAGCGTGTCGCTCTGGGGCGACTGGCGGTTTGGTCGGAATGTGTTCGGAAACTCTCTCCCGCCGGGCGTCGTCGTCAACGACAAGGAAAGTCGAACGGGAATTAACGGTAGCGACGTCGAGGGCCGCATCGCGCTGACGGCGGAAGCGGACGCGGCGCCGATCACGGGTGTGGAGACGGTGGTCATCGGGTTGGTACCGATCGAATTCAGCGTCTTCGTTCCGTTCTGCACGCCCCCGATCCGCGTGACAGTCACCGACAAACAAGGTCGTCCAACCGGGCCGCTGGCGATCGTGCACCGCGAGCGACGCTTTTGATCATGCGACCCGGCTTTCGCGTCGCGCTGCCGTCTCGATGCGGTGTCTACAAGACAGGAACTCCACCGGAACCGACGTGCCATGCACTGGATGCAATCTGTACTACTCCTCTACGCGATACTCATGGCCGGTGGCGGCGTCGCTGGATACACTAAGGCGCAATCGAAACCGTCGTTGATCGCGGGAGTGGCGAGCGCCGTGTTGATTCTCGTAGCGCTGGCTCTCACGTGGTCCGACCTGACCGCCGGCGTCTGGGTCGGCGCTGGTATCTCGATCCTTCTCTCCTGCGTGTTTGCCCTGCGGCTTGCCAAGACCAAGAAATTCATGCCGTCCGGCGTTCTGCTCCTCGTCAGTGTCATCGTCGCCGCGGCTCTGATCGTCGGCAACGCGACCTGAGAGAAGACTCCAACGACGACAAACCTCGCGGCAAGAAACTCGTTCGGCTCGGCGACTAGCGTGCCGTGCGCCACGCTTGAACCGCTGCTGTCGCACTCTTCGCCGTTCTTGCTCGCCACTTTTCAGGCGGCGGGGAAGAGAGAGGCCGGACTCACGTCGTAGGGGAGGAAGGGTGTGTCGGGTCGTAGAGCTGAGACCCAATCGCGTTGGGTAGGGAGGGAGGCGATTGGGTTCACTCGAGATCAGTGTGTACGGGCGGGAAACCGGTGGACACGTGCTCTCGGTGATTGGCTGCGTTCGGAGAAGCCGTGGAAGGCTTCAGCGTGCGTTTTTGCGTGAGTCCGGCGCTTTGAGAAAGGGGAGTGTAGGGCTTGTTGAGATCGTCAACTCGCGTTGACTACCCGGGAGAGTAGGAAGAAATGTGCCCAGCGCGCACGTGGAGCGCGAAAATAATCCACACTCGGACCGCAAAGCGCCCGCGCTGGGCGGGTTAGGTTGCGCCCAGGTCCCGGGGTCGCCGTAACTCCGGGAGTGGCGCCGGGGGGGTAGGTCGGTATTGCAGTTGTCCAAACGTGGGACACCGCCGTCCGTCCCGTCCGCGAAAGACGCCAGGCGTCAATCGGCAGGCGACCGATGCGAAGCCAGCTTTACATCGAGCCGACGCTCGAACCGCAACCTGCAGCGTCAAAACGAGTTAAAGAATCTTTCGCATCAATGGCGCGCGGTTTGCGTTCAAGCTTCGCCCGGGCTTCTGTGTCTGCCTACACGCCAAGGAGGATTGGAGATGCGAACAACAACGCTGCTACTCGCCGGACTCATCGTCTGGAACTCGCCTGGCGCGGCGTTCGGCTCAGACAGCGAGAGTCTCAAATGTAGCGTCCGTGGCGAGGACGTCACGCTGAGCTGGAACATCGTCTTCGTCGCCCCGATTTTGGGTTGGGTCGTGTCGCGCGACGGCATTGCCATCGCCGACCTGCCGCCGGAAGCCAACAGTTATCTCGACAGCGGCGTCAGCGACGGCCAGCATTTCTACGAACTCCAAGCGATCAACTTCGACGGCAACATCTTCAGCATCGGACGCTGCTGCGCCATCGTGGGTGACTTCGGTGTCGAGTGTGCCGTGAGCGGTTCGACCGTCGATCTCAAGTGGGGTCCCATCCTCATCGACATCGCGTTCGATCACTTTCTCGTACGTCGCGATGGCGTTCCCATCGCGAGGGTTCCGCAGGGAGAATTCGGTTCCTATACAGATGAGAACGTGCCAGCTGGCACCCATCGCTACACGGTCCACGGTGTCGTCTCTGAGGACAGTGAGTTCCTCGTCGGAGCATGTACGGTGGTGGTCGCTGGCGATGGCTTTGTGTGCAAGGTGGACGCACCGAATGTGCTGATCGACTGGTCTCGAGTGCCTCTACCGCGCATCGCGTTCTCGTTCTTTCTCGTCGTTCGCGATGGCGTCAACGTTGCGAGAACCCTTGAGCTCAGCTATGTCGACAGACCTGGACCTGGAGAACACCACTACCAGGTATTCATGGTTTCAGGAATCGTGCTCGAGGCGCCTGACGACGAACTGGCGTCGCTACCCCCAGACTTTCTCTTCCCGGTCGGTGAATGCAAGGTCGTCGTTCCGGGTGGAGAGGTTCCCCCACCGCAAGAGCTCACGTGCGTCGACCTCAACGCCCCAGACGTGGCGCTCGATGACCTAAGCCTCGTGGGTCCGCACGACGTGCTGCTCGTTTGGCAGAAGCCTGTCGAGTATGACCACGTCGTGATTGCACGTAACGATGCCGTGATCGCACGTATTCCAGGAGACCAGTTCTACTTCGTTGATCGAAACGTGCCGGCCGGAGAACACGTCTACAGCGTCTCTGGAGTCGTCGGCGATCAGATCAGCGCACCTGCAAAGTGCATCGTCCAACTGCCGCGTCCGCCGATCCTGCCACCATCAAATCTCAGCTGTGAGTTCATCGGCAAGACCGCAGCCGATGATCTCGCTGACATCGTCGATGGATTCGTGCGTCTGAACTGGGAAAACGGTCAAGCTTACGAATGGATCGTCGTGGTACGAAACGGCTCGCCGATCGCCAAGATTGCGGGCAACGCCACGAGCTACAGCGATTTCAATCCACCGGCGGGACACAACGAATACCGCGTCTTCGGCGTCGTCGGATTACGACGAAGTGAGGCGGCAATCTGTGACGTGAAGGTTCCCGTCGGCGTCGTACCACCGCCGCGCGATCTTCGCTGCGCGGTGATCGGGGGTCCGGTCCCAATTGACCCTGTCGAACCCGTTGATCTCGCTGACTTCGGAGCAATCAGTGCGGACGGTGACGCCGTGGCGATCGGCGACGTTGTCGTCGACGTTTTCGCGTCCCTGGCAGTGCATCTCAGCTGGTGGAACCCCGTCCGTTACGACAAGATCATCATCACGCGAAACAAGATGCTACTCGCGACCCTGCCGGGCGACACGACCAGTCATATCGACTTTCCCCCTGCAGGTTCGGGCAAGGTGCTCTACTCGGTTTTCGGCGTCGTCCTGAATCGCGAGAGCGAACCTGCGACGTGCATCGTAGAGGTGCCGCCGCCGTTCTTGCCACCGCCGAAAAACCTGCGCTGTGAGGTCAACGAGATACTCCCGGCGGCGCCAGAAGGCACTGACATTCCCTCGATTCCGGTTGTGAAGTTGACCTGGGAGAACCCATTCCTCTATCGCGGCATCGTCGTTGAGCGCGACGGAATTCCGATCGCGACGCTTCCGGGCGACGCCATGGTCTACCGCGACATCGGCCCCGATCGCGGCGGCCACACGTACTGTGTATTCGGTGTCGGTATCCTGAGTACGAGTCCGCGAACCTGCTGTGACGTCGACGTGCCACCAAACCCCGTGCCCCCTGTCGAATCACTGCGGTGTTTCGCTGTGATCACGGATGCGGCCGGACCGACAGCAGTCCTGCGCTGGGAGAACCCGATCGACTACGATTCGATCCTCATCTTCCGATTCGGTGACTTGATCGCGACGCTGGGCGGAGACTCGAACCTGTTCAAAGACGGCGGTCTCGAGCCTGGCGTCTACGAGTACGGTGTCGCCGGCGTCCATGGGGGACGACGAAGTCGCATCGAAGAGTGTCGCGTCGTCATCGACGGGCCGCCTCCGCCCGACGTGCTCTTCTTCTCAAGCCTACTCTTTGACCCGATACCCAATGCGGACACCGCGATCGTCGATGAAAACTCCGACGTGGTGGCCATCACAGGCTCCGGTCGTGTCATCTGTATGGCGAGCAATTCCCGGCCGCTTCAAGGTTGGTCGTTCGGCGTTTGCTCCGACTCTTCCGTTCTGATCCCAGAAGACGCCAACATCGACGGCACGGACACCGCGCTGCTCAATGGTGGCTCCGGACCGACGTTCCTTGAGATTCGCATCAGCGAGCGTGGTGTGACGATGGCGGCGGTCGTCGACACTCTCGACGGCACAGACACTTTGCCTGTCGGCTCGGCTCACCGCCTCCTGAACGTTCAGTACGCCCAGGGTCCGGACGCGATTCCGGGAGTACGGTATCCAGTGACCTATTGCGACACGCTCGGTGATCCTGCCATCGACGTTCTTTACGTCGTCGGCGGTTTCGGCGTACGACCCGAGACGATGGGCGGCTCGGTCATCTTCCGCATCGCATTGGAGCCCGGGTTCATTCGTGGCGACGCGAACGTCGACACCATCGTCGACGTCAGCGATCCGATCTACACCCTCAACTGGCTCTTCGTCGGTAACGTCGAGGATCCAACTTGCGTGGAGGCAACCGACTCCAACGGTAGCGAAGCCGTTGATATCGCCGACCCGATTTACACCCTCCAGTTCCTCTTCGACAAAGGACCACCTCCTCCCGCTCCATACCCCTTCTGTGGCACAAGACCAGCACCTCTTGGCTGCGCTCTCTCGTTCTGCCCCGCGCTGCTGCCAGCCGCAGACGCCGCAAACTAGAGGTTAAGGAGCCACAAGCCGATGTCGACGCCCCCGCACCACGCGGCGGGCGTCGACGGACGCACTTAGTCTTGCCCCAGACGGCCAGGTGTCGACCCCCGAGACGGGGTTGGCATCTGGCATTTTCTTTGACCGCCGCGCGGCAGAGCTCAGAGTTGGATGCACCGTCGTAACTGACGTCGACGTCCGGGCGTCGTTTTGGGCTCGTTTCGCGACCGGCGCGGGTTTGCGTTTGCGTTTGCGTTTGCGTTTGCGTGGGCGTGGGCGTGGGCGTGGGCGTGGGCGTGGGCGTGGGCGTGGGCGTGGGCGTGGGCGTGGGCGTGGGCGTGGGCGTGGGCGTGGGCGTGGGCGTGGGCGTGGGCGTGGGCGTGGGCGTGGGCGTGGGCGTGGATCCTCGAGCGCCTGCCGCTTCTCAAGATTCAAAGAGATCAGAACAAGAATCGAACAGAACGAAGCCAAGTCAACGAAGCAAGACCGTCCAAAGGAGCAGGCAACGTCGTGTGTCGTCCGGTCTGACACACTACGACCCCATTGTTGAAAAAGAAAAGCGACCCAGGCCATGCGCGTGGGCGTGGGCGTGGGCGCGGGAGTACCAGCACTCCGTCTCTGCCTCTGCTTCCGCCTCTGCCTCCCGACGTGACTCACCGTCGGCAACGCCCGAAGCAACGAGCAACCTACGCGCCTGCGGTTAGTTCCGGGCCGCTCTGATCTGCCGACTGGCTCGCGACCGGCACCCCCTCCGGGTCCTCTTCACCGTACACAAGCCCGACGATGGTTTGACCGGCAGTCGGCGAAACCGTCGTCGCTGTTGTCATGACCTGCAGCTTCTGCTTCTCGTCGATGACGAAGAACGTGACCGCGGATTCGCCGTACATCTTCTTGTAGGCCTCGTAGTCGAATTCCGCCGAGAGCTTCGTCTTCTTAAACCGTGCGCCGGTCTCCCAGCGGTGCTCGATTTCGGCGAACGACATCCCCTTGCCGAACAAGTAGCTGCCGCGCAGATGCTTCGGCACTTCCATACGCTCGTCGTCCGCCGATTCCGGCGACAGCTGAAAGACTCCAGTGCGGCCGAACACCTCTGCATAGTGCAGCGCCGCGAGCGAGTTTTCCAAGTCGTCTGACGTCAACGCAAGGAGGCGCCCCAACCCCTCGAGGCTGATTTCCTCGTGCGCGATCTCGGTGAGTGAGCTGCCGTAGTAAATCGGCATCTCCATCATGCGCGCTGCGCGCAGGTTGTTCCAGTTGGTGTCGACGAGCACAATGTCGAACCCTTCATCGCGAAGGATCTTTCCAAGCGCTCGCGCCCATGAGTGCGCGCCGACGATCAAAACGCCCTGTGGGTTAGGTCGAGCCAGCTCGAGAGCACGCGCTACTGGGACTGCGGTCAAGCCATACAGCATGACAGTGCCGACGATGACGAAGAAAACAACCGTCACAAGTTTTTCCGCTTCCTCCCGTCCGCCCTCGACGAGATGGATCGCGAAGACGGACGCCACCGCGGCGGCGACGATGCCGCGCGGCGCCATCGCGGCGAGAAAGGCGCGCTCCCGCCGCGTCAGCTGGGATCGATAAGTCGACACTAGAACCGTGACCGGGCGCACCACCACCACAAGTAGCAAGACGAAGAGGACGGTCCATGCATCCGTTTCACGCAGCAGCTCGAGATCGAGTCTTGCGGCGAGCAAGACGAACAAGCACGAGATCAGCAGGACGCGAAGGTTCTCCTTAAACTCGAGGATATGCTTCACCGCGAACGAACGCTGATTGGCCAGAACGATTCCCATCACGGTGACGCTGAAAAGACCAGATTCCTCCTGAATCTGATTCGAGACGGCAAAAATCCCGACCACTACCATCAAGGACACGGGGTTTTGAAGGAAATCCGGAAGCAAGTGCCGCCGAACCATGATGTAGAAAAATCCAGCGCCGAGGATTCCGCCGATCAGACCGACTGCCACAGACGTGAGGAAGGCGACCACGGCATGCGCCGTGCCGGCTTCGCCCTGTTGGATCGTTTCGAAGACGAGGACGGCGAGGACAGCACCGATCGGGTCGATCACAATGCCTTCCCAGCGGAGCACCGAACCAACGCGCCGGGAAGGACGGACGTGTCTGAGGAGAGGTACGATCACCGTCGGCCCGGTCACCACGAGAATGGCACCAAGGAGCAAAGAGAGATCCCACGAGTCGAAGATGCACCAACGCGCCGCGACGGCGGTCAGTCCCCAGCTCACGAGCGCGCCGACCGTCACCAGGTTGCGAACGACACCGCCAAGACGCTCGAGCTCGGCGAATCTCAGGCTCAAACCTCCCTCGAAAAGAATGATCGCCACCGAGACCGAGACGATCGGAAAGAGAAGTTCGCCGAAGATCTTATCGGGATCGATTAGCCTTAGATCAGGATCGACTATCCCAGCGAGTGGACCGGCTGCGAATCCAAAGAGCAGCAGCAGCAAGATGGAGGGGAGGCGGAGTCGCCACGCAAGCCACTGCGCCGAGATTCCGAGCAAGATCACCAGGGCCAGACCGGAAAGATGTTCGTTCATCGGTTCGTAGAGAGGCCTGCAAAATTCTCAAGGACGGACAGGTCCGCGGTCCGCGTCGTCTAGCATTTTCGTCGATAAGCGCCAAACGGTCCAGACCGCGTGAGAGAGTCGGCTAATTTCCGTTCATTGCCTGCGGCGATTCGGAAAGGACGTCGATAAAACCTGTTGTCGACGCTGAGAGCAACGGTCATCGCCCAGGAGTTCGTTCCCACATGCATTTCCCTATACGTTACAGCGGTCGTGACCACGACAGACTTCATACTCAATTTCATCTTCGTCGTCGCTGCATGTTCCGAGAATGCATCGTGCCGCTCGTAGCAGCGTGGATCCTCGGGGTGGCCGTGACCGGGCTGGCGGCCGCTGAACAATCAAGCGGCCGCGAGCAAGCGCCGCCGAACGAGCTGAGTCGTCAAGAGACGCCGGGCACCGAACCTTCAGGCTCAGGCGAGGACGCAAAGCCCGAACCCGAGACGCACACTGTCCGCAGCAAACCTGTTCAGGTCAAGGTAACGCTGAGCGGAACGTTCCAGTCCACCAAGACCGCGCCGGTGCAGCTGGAGACGGAAGAGTGGAAGGAGTTGATCGTCGTCGAGGCGATCGCACACGGCGAAAGCGTTCGCCGGGACGAAGTCCTGGTTCGCTGCGAGACCGACCGGATCGACCGGGAAATCCACCGTTTGGAAGCCCAGGTCGCGCGCAGCCAGATCAGCCTCGAGGAGAAAAAGCTCGAAACGCGGACCCTGGAGAAGCTCGCGCCGCTTGAAGTCGCCGACTTGCGACTGCAAAAACGCCACAGCGAGGAGGATCTCCGTCGATTCGAGCGCGCCGCGCGTCCCTTCGCAGAACAGGAGGCGCGATTCCAGGTCAAACGAGCTGACAACTATCTGGCTTATCAGAAAGAAGAACTGCGTCAGCTTGAAAAGATGTATCAGGCGGATGACTTGACGGAAGAGACAGAGGAAATCATCGTCAGGCGCCAGCGAGACGCCGTCAACGACGCAATGTTCGGAGTCGAGAAAATGCGCGTCCTCCAGGACAAGCAACTCGAGTCGACTCTTCCGCGCCGCCAGATTCAGCTCGAAGCGCTGCTCACGAAGCAATCGATCGCGTTGGAAAAGGCCGAAGTCGCGCTACCCGCACGGCTGGAGAAGACACGCTTGGAGGTGGCCGCACTGGCGCGAGACCACTCCGAGCTCGAGCAAAAACTCGAAAGATTGCGCGGTGACCGAGAGGCTCTCGTTGTCCGTGCGCCGATGGATGGCGTTGTATATTACGGCAAGATGAATCCTGATTGGAGTCTTGCGAATGTCGCACGAGCCAAACTGATCCCGGGTGGAAGATTGGACGTGCGCAGCGTGTTCATGACCGTTGTTGCGACGTCGCCGCTGCGGGTGCACGCCAAAGTCGACGAGAAGGATCTGCGTGATGTACGCCCCGGACACGCTGTCAGGGTCGTACCGGCGGCACGACCGGAGCAGCGCATCAGATCGCGCGTCGGGGAAGTGTCGACGCTGCCGCTCAGCCCGGGCGAGTTCGTCGCGACCGTCGACGTACCCCACGACGCAGAGGCGGACGGCCTGATGCCCGGTATGACCTGCGCTGTTCATGTGACCGCTTACACAAATCCGAGCGCGGTCACCATTCCCTCCGCATACCTTTTCAACGATCCGCTCGACGGTGAAGAGCGTTTTGTCTACGTGAAGGCGGCAGAAGGCCGCGTCCGGCGAAGCGTCAAGGCTGGAAGGCAGTTTGAGAAAGAGACTGAGATTCTCAGTGGCCTGGAGGCGGGAGATGAAATCTACACCCGCGAGCTCGAAGGTGAGGGATGAGGCACACCGCAGATCGGGAGCGCCCACGCGTCGTGGCGCAGCTCGCGGCGATCGCGACCGTTTTTGTCGGACTGGGCGTTCTTGAGCACGCCATCGCCGCTCCGGACGAAACTGGCATCTTGGACCAGGCGGCCGACCCTGCGAATGCAACTCTGGTAGGAGACATGGTCGGCTCGAGCAACAAGCCGACAAGCCGTGGTGAAGCTGCGGCCGACTGGCCGGCGATGACCACGGCTGGTATGGTACGCGGCGCGCACTTTCTGCTGAACGCACAGCGAAAGGACGGATCTTGGGGTAGCCCACGTCGTACAAAGGGTCTCAACGTCTACGCTCCAGTTCCAGGTGCCCACAGATCCTTTCATGCCGCCGTGACCGCGCTTGCGGTGAAAGCGCTCGTGGAGCTTAACCGACGCGAGTTAGGCGAAGACGCAGCAGCGCTAAGGCGCGACGGACGCGCCGCCGTGGAGCGCGGAGTCGAGTGGCTCGAGGAGAACTTGCCTCGCCTCCGACGTGGGACTCCCGCAGCGATTTACAACGTCTGGGCTCACGCCTACGCGGTCGACGCGCTCTCAACACTTGCGCAGTCGAACTTCGGCCCAGAGACGAGATCGACCGCGCTGGAGTTACTCCGCGGCCAGATCGCGTTTCTCTCCAGATTCGAGAATCTCAGCGGCGGTTGGGGGTACTACGACTTTCACTACGGCATGCAAAAACCAGCCGGCGCTGCAACCAGCTTCACCACCGCGACCGCGTTGATTGCCTTGAAGAACGCAGACGCCGCTGGGATCAAACCGCCGCGACAGCTGACGCGCCGCGCCGTGGCCTCCCTCCAGCGCTTGAAGAAGCCTGACTTCAGTTACCTCTACAGCGCGTATTGGACGTGGCGTCCCATGCATCCGATCAATCGGCCCGGTGGTAGCCTCGGACGTTCGCAGGCGTGCAACCTCGCCCTGCACCTGTGGGACGACGAGAGCGTGACGAGCGACGTCATGCGATCGTGGCTTGACCGGCTACTAGCGCGTAGCGTGTGGCTCGACATCGGTCGCAAGCGCCCGATTCCGCACGAGGCGTGGTTTCAAGTTGCCGGCTACTTCTATTACTATGGCTACTACTATGCTGCGCTCAGCCTCGAGCAGTTACCGATCGGGGAGCGACGCATCTATCAGCAGCGAGTCGCTTCGACCCTGCTCAAACGGCAAGAAACCGATGGTTCATGGTGGGATTTTCCGTTCTACGACTATCATCAACCCTATGGAACGTCGTTCGCGCTGATGGCGCTCGAGCGGTGCCTGCCACCACGGTCCCTCGACGATCCAAAACCGGGTGCATCGAGAGAAGCCGCCACGGATCATGTCGAAGCACCAACCCTACCGCCGCACTCCGAGTAATCGCGAAGAGTCACCGCCAGCATGCCTGACGCCTCAAGAAAGTCGCCGCCGCCGCTACCGTTTCTACCGCTGCGTCCGCGGCGCAATCGTCGCTGCGCAGCCATGCGTGACCTGGTACGCGAAACTCGATTGACACCGGCTGACTTCATTCTTCCCTTGTTTGTCATCGACGGAGACGACCGAGAAGAACCCATTCCTTCGATGCCGGGCGTCAGCCGTGCGACGATTGATCTCACGGTGCAGAAGGTACGGCAAGCAACGCAGGTGGGAGTCCGAGCGATCGCACTCTTTCCGGCACTCAAAGACAAACTCAAGGACAAACGGGCCACGGAGTCGGTCAACCCGACAGGCCTTCTTCAGCGGACGATTCGTGCTCTCAAGGATGCGTTTCCAGAGGTCGTCGTGATTACGGACGTCGCCATGGATCCGTACTCCAGTGACGGGCACGACGGACTTGTCGAAGCCGACGAAATCGTCAACGACGCGACGCTGGAGATCCTCGCTGCCATGGCAGTCAGCCAAGCGGAGGCAGGAGCCGACATCGTCGCCCCATCCGATATGATGGACGGCCGTGTCGGGTACATTCGCCGCGCGCTCGACGAGTCGAGCCATACCTCTGTCGGGATCCTAGCCTACTCGGCCAAGTACGCATCGTCGTTCTATGGCCCGTTTCGCGATGCGCTCGACTCCGCCCCGAAACACGGCGACAAGAAGACCTACCAAATGGATCCCGCCAATCGTCGCGAAGCGGTCCTCGAGGTGAACTTGGATTGCGAGGAAGGCGCGGACATCGTGATGGTCAAGCCGGCGCTACCATATCTCGATGTCATCTCGGCTGTCAGAGAGTCGACAACACGTCCTGTTGCGGCCTATCAGGTGAGCGGCGAATACGCCATGATGAAGGCAGCCGCTGAACGCGGCTGGCTCGACGGCAAAGCCATCATGCTTGAGACTCTCGTGGCGATTCGCCGCGCGGGAGCTGATATGATTCTCACCTACGCAGCGATCGACGCCGCCCGCGAACTGAACGCTTGAAGCGCGACGAAATGACGAACGACCAGAAAGACTCCATGCACAAAACATCACTTCCCGCGCCGCGCTGGGGAAAAGCGACGCGCGCTCCCGACGAAGGACGACTGCTCGAGGGTCCATCAACTCGCCGCGCGGAACTAGCTCGCGTTCTTCGTATCACCGCCGAGTTCATTCGTGGGTTTCGACGTCTTCACTTTCTCGAGGCGCCGTGTGTCACGGTCTTTGGTTCGGCCCGTTTCGAAGAAGATCACCGCTACTATCAGCTCGCGCGAGAAACGGCCGCCTCCCTGGTACGCCAGGGTTTCGGCATCATGACCGGCGGCGGACCGGGAATCATGGAAGCGGCGAACCGAGGCGCTAAGGACGCTGACGGACTTTCGATCGGCTGCAACATCGAACTGCCGCATGAACAGCATCCGAATCCCTATCTCGATTTCTGGCTCGAGTTTCGCTACTTCTTTGTTCGCAAGGTCATGCTCGTCAAATACTCGCAGGCGTTCGTGGTCATGCCAGGCGGCTTTGGCACACTCGACGAGATCTTTGAGACGGCGACACTGATTCAAACGGGAAAGATCGGAAACTTTCCCCTCGTCCTCATGGGACTCGATTACTGGGATCCAATCCTCGACTTCATGCGCAACACAATGGTTCGGGAAGGGACCATTGACGCTGCCGACTTTGACCGCTTCATTTTGACGGATTCCCCGGACGAGGCGGCCGAACAAGTGACAAAGGCGGTCATGAAGGGGCCGCGTTTCACTCCCCGCTGGGTCCTCGGCGAGTCTCGACAACCGAAGAAGAGCAAGAGAAAGAGCGAAGCCGCCGCCCAACATCGAGATTGAGCTGAAGCGCAGAGTGGCGCAGCGCACGTACGAGGGGCGTTCGACCGAGTCGACGGCCGCGCTCTCGGACGATCCTCACATCGCCGCTTGATTGGTGCGTTTCGGCAAACGAATCACGCAGCGAGGAAAATCATGCTACACCTGCCAATCAACTCACAGGCTCTCGTCATAGTTGTCGCCGTCTCCCCATTTCTAACGATGGCCACGTCACCGTCCAGCCATGCGGCCGACAAGTCGGCGAAGCCAACGGAACTCGTGACAACAAAGCTCAGCGAGGTGGATGCCGACTTTCACGTTCAAGGGGAGTACGCCGGCCAAGTGAATCTCGATGGATTGGGCGGAAAGATTGGCCTGCAGGTGATCGCCCTGGGCGGTGGAGCGTTCGACGCGGTGGGCTACTGGGGCGGCCTTCCTGGCGACGGTTGGAACCGCAGCGCCAAGCTCCTATTCTCAGGCAACTCGTCGACCGGCACCGCGTTGCTGCGGCGTCAGGTCCGTCCGACGCCTCAGCAAGGCTCGACCCTCGTCGCCGAGGTCAAGTTGGAGTACGGCGAAGCGAAGCTACTCGGACCCGACGGCGGTCGACTTGGCACCCTCCAGCGCACACACAGACGCAGCCCAACGCTCGGAGCGGCGGCTCCCCAGGGTGCGATCGTTCTTTTCGACGGGACTTCAGGCGCCAACTTCGAGGGCGCACAGGTGACCCCCGACGGGCTCCTTGAACAAGGGGTTCAGAGCAAGGAACACTTTCAAAGCTGCAAACTCCACCTTGAGTTCATGACACCGTATATGCCACACGCTCGCGGGCAAGGACGTGGCAACAGCGGCTGCTACCTGCAGGGGCGCTACGAGGTCCAGATCCTCGACTCCTTCGGACTCACCGGAAAGAACTTCGAGGCTGGAGGCATCTATGAGACGAGCGATGCAGCGATCAACATGTGTCTGCCGCCGCTCTCCTGGCAAACGTACGACATCGAGTTCACGGCGGCACAGTTCGATGGCAACGGGAAAAAGACAAGAAACGCTCGCTTGACTGTGTATCACAACGGCGTCCTCGTGCAGAACGACGTCGAAGTACCGAAAACTACCCGTGCTGCGATCGTGCGGACTGAAGGGGCGTCCCCCGGCCCCGTCTACCTCCAAGACCACAGCAATCCCGTGCGCTACCGCAATGTGTGGATCGTGCCGAGATAGTCGAGGTCGTCACGAGAAGCTTCGGAGAGTTGCTGCAGCTTGCCGGCCACTCCCCGCGACTGTTTCCTCAGCGACCCGGGCGTCAGCGTCTCGGGAGTCGCGATCGCGCCGGCGTCTCTCCCTCGCGCCCTTCCTCTCCCGCACAGGGTGACAGGTCCATATGTCGCTTTCCCTCGACGGAAAGTCTCGATTGTGGACAATCGAGTGATTCCCCTGCCTCTGCCGCGCCGTTGCGGTTGTTCCTCAACCTCCCTGTCAGCAGATGGTTACGACTTACCGAGGCAACCGGCACGCACCTTGCGTCACCATCATCACGGTGGGAGGCCTGGGATCGCGGCGTTCAACCAGCGGCAACAACTGAAGGAGGTAGGGAATGTTCGAAACGGTCTTCTTCTCCAACTGGACTCCGGTTCTCATCGTCGTCCTCACGTCCTATGCGCTCTCCGTTGCAGGACGAGAAGGTGTCGCAGCATGGCGCGAGCGGCGCCGCAGCAGCGACCTGGACGGCCGTCTCGGTGGGTCACGGGACGTTCGCCTCGCCTAGTCTCAACCCGTCGTTCGGATCGACTCACCACTCTCTCAAGCGTCGACTTGCCAATCGGCCCAGGGTCAGGCAAGGACCGCGTCGATCACGTGTCCGTGAACGTCGGTCAAACGTCGCTCGATCCCGTTGTGGTAGTACGTCGCCTTGGTGTGATCGAGACCAAGGAGATGCAGAACCGTGGCGTAAAAGTCGTAGACCGACGCAACGTCAACCGCTGCCTTTCTCCCGAGCGGGTCCGTGGCACCATAGCTCACCCCACCCTTGACGCCAGCGCCGGCCATCCAGACAGTGAAGCCATCTGGATTGTGGTCGCGCCCAAGCGTGCCCTCCTGATGCGTCGGCATGCGTCCGAACTCCGTCGTCCAAAGCACCAAGGTTTCGTCGAGAAGACCGCGCACACGGAGATCTTTGATGAGCGCCGCAGAGGCTCGATCCAGAATCGGCGCATGCCGCTCGTAGTCCTTCTCTAGCGTCTTGTGGGCGTCCCAATTCAGTAGCCCGTCAACGCCAGAAGCGCGCGAGCCACAGTAGAGCGTGATGTAACGGACGCCGCGCTCAAGGAAACGCCGCGCCAGCAAACAGTTCCGGGCGTATGTGGCGGCCAGCGGATTCGGGTCGTCGGTGCCGTAGAGCTGGTGGGTAATCCGAGACTCTTGGCTGAGATCGCTCGCTTCTGGTGCAGAGAGCTGCATCCGCGCGGCGAGCTCGTAAGCGGCGACCCGGGCTTCCAGTTCGGAGCGGCCTGCGTGACGACGCATGTGCGCTCGGTTGAGAAAAGTGATGAACTCACGAGAAGAGGCATCCGACTGCGGTGAGACGGCAGCCGGACGCGCGATGTTTCGAATCGGCTCCGCAGCCGTCATGACAATCGCCTGGTGCTCCGCGGGGAGGAAACCCGCGTTCCAGTTCGCCGGTCCCGACGGCGGAATCCCGCGCACATCGGGCATCGCGATATATGTGGGAAGGTCATCGTTTTCAGACCCAAGAGCGTAGCTGGTCCAGGAACCCGCGCTCGGGAACCCCTCCGCCACGAATCCCGTGTTCATGAACACACACGCGGGGCCATGCGTGTTTGTCTTCGACGTCATCGAGTGAATGAAGGCGATGTCGTCGACGAGCTCGCCAAGATGCGGAAAGAGTTCCGAGACCAGCTTGCCGCTCTCCCCGCAGCGACGAAACTCCCACGGACTCTGCATGAGATTTCCGTTTCGCCCCATGAACGAAACAAAGTTACCTTCGTTCGGTAGAGGCTTGCCGTGGTAGGCCGTCAGCTCTGGCTTGTACTCCCACGTGTCGACGTGCGACACACCGCCGGGGCAGAAAATCTGAATCACGCGCTTCGCCTTGGCCTGCGATCGTGGCGATTCCGCGGTGGCACGGCTCCCGCCGAGCAGCGAAAGAAGTGCAGCGCCCACCAGTCCATCGCTCATCGAGGAAAAAAAGTGACGTCGGGGAATCAAAGAATCACATGACATAGACAAACTCGTTGGCATTCAGGAGTGCGCGACAGAAAACGAACAGGCCGTGAGCTTTGACGAACTCTACCGAGCGTTCCAATTCGTCCGCCATGGGTGGCCGACCGAACGCCAAGACGAAAGCTCGCTCCACCTGCTGCACCGGCTCAGAGCCTCCGACCTCTCGCTCCACACGCTCGGCAAACGCCTGCGCTTGCCGCAGAACAAAGTCGCCGTTGAGAAGAGTGAGCGCTTGCAGGGGTGAGGTCGTCACTTCTCGGCGCGGTGCAGCCAGCGCGGAGTCAGGGCAATCGTATTCGCCGAGCAAGTCCACCTTCACCGAGCGGGCATGTTGGTGATACACCGATCGCCGAAACGTCGATTCGTCCACGGTTGTCAGAGGAAGGTACGTAGCCACGTTGTCGACGGTGTATCGGTAAAGTCGAAACCCTGGGCCGCCCATGGAGCGATCCAGTGTGCCGGCGACAGCAAGCATCGAGTCGCGCACCTCCTCAGCAGCCAACCGCCGCGCTGGAAAGCGCCACAGAAAGAGCGCGTCTCGATCGACTTGGGCAGCGTCGGTGCGTACATCGCTCGCCTGTCGATAGGTCATCGAGAGCATGATCTCTTTGTGAAGCGGTTTCAGTCGCCAGCCGAGAACGTGAAGGCGGCGGGCAAGCCAGTCCAGTAACTTTGGATGCGTAGGCGGTGCACCGTTGAAGCCAAAGTCGCTGGGAGTCGCGACGAGCCCTCGGCCGAAGTGGTAGTGCCAAACACGGTTGGCCAGAACGCGCGGCGTCAGAGGGTTGGCGTCCTGGCTGATCCAACGGGCGAGCGCCAGGCGTCGTTCGCCCTCGGGTGCCTCACCGTCGAGCTCGAACGCAGGCGCCACACTCGCGAGCGTGCTCATGCTTCCAGGCCGAACAACGTCACCCTTTGTCATCGGGTTGCCGCGAATCAAGACATGGACCGGCTCGGTGGGTTGTTGAAACCTGCCGACATAGGCTCGTGGGATCTTCGGCAGCGCAGCGCGAGCCTTCTCTACCTCTTCCCTACGGGCTCTAAGATCTGCAAGCTGCAAGCGTTCGTCGTCCGAGAGAACTCTATCGAGAAGGACTTCGCGGACGAGGTTCTCGCGCGGTGGAACCCGATCGTACGAGTCGGCGACACGCTCCCATGTCTCACCGTTGAGCGACACCTCGATCGCGTACTTCACGGGCACGCCGCCCTGAAACACACCCGTAAAACCGCCCAGGCGATCGCGCGACCAGTACACCCGGTTAATGACGTGCTCGCTACCGAGCGCGACCGTCAGCTGCGCCTGCGGTCGTTCTCCGGAAATCCAAGCCTGGCCGAATTCACCATCGATGGCGAACGTCGGCGAGTAAAAGCTGGTGTCACCATCGGAGCTACGAGTCGCCCGCGCGCTCGCCTGAGCGCCGGCGCTCAAGAGCGCGACGTTCTGCGGTGAGTCGCCGCTGCTCCACACTTCAAATTCATCGATGGTCGCAGAGCTTCTGTCCGTCTTATGAACTTCCATGCGCACGAAGCGCGCTCTGACTGGGTCGAATCGTTCCTCGGTGCCGCGCGACGACACCGGCGGTCGCAAGTCGCTCAGGAGCTCGTCACGGCGGCCTTCGGCACGCTTCAATGCTTCAGTTTCAAGCGCTTCGATCTTTCCGGTCACATCCTCCAGCGCCGCAGAGATCTCCGCCGCGGCGGCGTCGCGCTGCGCCTTCTTCTCCGGCGTCGCCACTTCACGTTCGCCGTGCACGACGCCAGCAAACACTGCCTGCAAGCGGTAATAGTCGCGCTGCAGGATGGGGTCGAACTTATGGTCGTGACAACGCGCGCAGTTCGCGGTCAATCCCATGAACGTTGCGATCGTGGTCGACAACATGTCGTCGAGATTGTTGGCTCGCTGCTGCAACATGCCCTCGATGTTATCGATGTCCACGGTGTCGTAGGTGCCGGCGACGAGGAATCCAGTGCCGACTTCCACGTCGGGGTCGCCGGCTCCCACTTGGTCACCGGCCAAATGTTCCAACACAAGCTGATCGAAGGGCTTGTCGGCATTGAACGAACGAATGACGTAATCACGAAACGGCCACGCGTTCGCCCGCAAATGGTTTTGCTCGTAACCATGACTCTCGCCGAACCGCACAACATCCAGCCAGTGCCGCCCCCAACGCTCGCCATAGTGCGGCGAACTCAAAAGACGGTCCAGCAAACGGGAGTACGCCTCCGGGCTCGAATCGGCGACGAACGCGGCGACGGCCTCCGGAGTCGGCGGCAACCCAGTGAGGTCGTATGTCGCGCGTCGGATGAGCGTGCGCCGATCGGCCGGTGGTGACGGTTCAAGTCCCTTCTCTCGCAAATGCGCAAAGACGAAGCGATCGATCGGCGAGCGCGTCCACGCTTCCGGGACCCCCTCCATTGACGGCGGCGCTGGGTCTTGCAGCGGCTGGAGCGACCACCAGTCGGCCTCCGCGCGGGGCTGCACCGCGGGCTTCAGGATCTCGCTCCACGGCGCACCAGCGGCGATCCAGTCGCGCAGCGCTTGGCGCTCCCGTGCCGGGAGTGGTTCTTTCGGCGGCATCTCGCCGTCGCGAACCTTCTCGAAAAGGAGACTCTCCTGCGCCGCGCCGGGAACGAGGGCGGCACCGCTGTCACCGCCGCGCAGAGCGGACACGCGCTGCGTCAGGTCAAGTCCAGAGGAAAGTTTCTCGCTGTTGTGACACTTGATGCAGCGCTGAGCGAGAATCGTGGTGCCAGCGCGTTCGAGTGCGGCCGGGTCCGCCGCCGCGACAGGAGAAAAACTGGCAACGGAGAAGCCCACGGCAAAGGCACCCAGAGCCACGACCAACTTCAGACGCGCGCTCAGATCAGCATTCGCCATCAAAGTTGCAACCCTTTCTACAAAGTCATCCTCGAAAACGCCCTGGACCAAACCAACGGAGCGACCAACCCGCGCCGGAGCGTCAGCTTCGGACCATTATAACCAACACATCCGACCAGGGTGAACTCGCGATTGCAGAGTTGGACACGGCGCAGCGTCGGTGAAAGTTCGCGACGGGCGAGGGGACGTTAGGGAACAACGCCGGCGAGAACGCTCTTCCGTGATCCTGATGGGGTGTCTGCATCAGTCGCCGGCTTGCGCACGCGATTCGCAGCCGGTCTGTTCGCGAGTGCGAGTGCGAGTGCGAGTAGTGCGAGTGCGAGTGCGAGTGCGTGGGCGTGGGCGTGGGAGTGGGAGTGGGAGTGGGCGTGGGGCATGCACCGCAATCCGTCTCCGCCTCTGCCTCGACGGGAGCTTACACAAAAAACACGCCGCGACCTGTGGCGGCGGCGCCTGCTTGCCGTCATCATCCCGACGTGGCGAGAAAGGGCTGATCGGGAGGTATTTCAGTGGCCGACTTCAACCCCTGCAGCACTGCCGTTGTCGCGTTCTCTCTGCTCACGCTTCCCGCGAACGCCGCCGAAGACCCTGCTGAGGCTCCGTTCATCAGCACTGCAAAGCGTCGCGCAGCCGTGGGCTCGCTCGAGGATCTCACCCCACGCGAGCGCCGCGCCTTTCTTCCCGCGAACCACTTCTCTCCGCTCGGGCAGCCGCGTCGCGGCGATTGGCTCGACGTGCGTGAAGAAGAACCGCAATCCTTCCCCCGCTTTCTCGCCGCGCGACGCCACGTTCCAAACTCAACGCGACGCCGCATCTACCTGCTGCCACTCGGCAGCTTCTCCGCGGACAAGAGTCCCGACTTCGAGTCCCTCCGCGCCTACGTGAGCGCCTTCTTTCAACTCGAATGCACGCTTCTTAAAACGACGCCGATTGATGGCCTCGGTTTCAAGACGCGCGCGCATGAGTACGCTGGTCGTCAGATCTGGACAAAGGATATTCTGAGTTACCTCAGAATCCGCCTACCGCCCGACGCGTTCTGTCTGCTTGGCTTCACGCTCGAGGATCTCTACCCGCGCGACGACTGGAACTTCGTGTTTGGCCAAGCATCGCTCTCACGACGTGTCGGCATTTACAGCTTTGCACGCTATACACCGCGCCGGCCATCGAATACCTCGCAGGCACGCCACCTGATCGAACGTCGCAGCCTCAAGACGATGACCCACGAGATCGGTCACATGTTCGGGGTGCGTCACTGCGTCTACTACAACTGTCTCATGAACGGCTCTAACCATCTCAGAGAGTCGGACGCACGACCGCTGTTTCTCTGTCCGGTGTGCCTTCGCAAGATGCAGCACAGCGTCGGTTTCGACATCACCGAGCGCTACGAGGCTTTGGCGAAAGATCTCGCGGCAAAAGAGGGCTTCAAGTCTGAACGCAGATGGATTGCTAGGCGTCTCCGGCAGATCAACAAGTCGCGTTCCGACGGTCAACCGAAGCACGACCGTCGACGCCAGACGTCACAGCAGCGTCGATGACCCTGCCCTGCGGGTAATGCGCCTCAAGAGCGCCCCACCAGTCGGCGGACGACTTCACGGCAATAAAAGCCCGCGCAACGTCGGCCGCGTTCGGGTGGTGGCGGCTGAACTTAATCCCGAACTTGCGCATCATACGGACAGCTCGCTCCGGGGTGAATCGAGAGGCCAATTGAAAGTGCTGCTCGAGGACTCCTCGCTGCTCGGCGCGGGTCGGCGGCGCAGCGGTGCCACCATGCAGGACTGCATGCGCCTGGCGAAAAATCCACGGGTTGGCGATCGCACCTCGGGCCACGGCGACGGCGCGCACGTTCGTCGTCTCGAGCATATTGAAAATAGCAGCAGCGTCGAAGACGTCACCGGAACCGAAGAAGCGGAAACTCGGATATCGACGGGTCAGACTGGCGAGAAAGTTCCACGACGACGGACCGACGTATTTTTGCGTCACCGTCCGGCCATGGACCGTCGCGGCAAAGTAGCCAAGGTCGATCGCGGCCTCGACGATCCGGTAAAAGTTCTGCGCCGACTCAGTCGAGTCGTCGTAGCCACGACGCAGCTTGACCGTCAGTGGCCTCCGCCCCGCCACGGAATCGCGCACCGCCGTAAGAATCTCAATGGCTTCGTCTGGCGCCGACAGCAAGAGGCCGCCACGGCATCGAGCCCGGACGCGCTTCGTCGGACACGCCAGGTTGACGTCGATCACATCGTAACCGAGCTCGACGAGAATCCGGGCGCCCGCTGCGATCGAGTCTGGAAACGTGCCCATGAGTTGGCCGGCGATCGGGTGATCCTCCGGATCAAGCCGCGCTGCCTCGAGCCCCTTGCCCCCGTGCACCAGCACGTCATCTTGGATCGACTCGGTGACACAGTAGGGGCAACCATGTCGCCGCGCTACGATGCGCATCGCGGCGTCGGAATAGCCCGCCAGTCCGGCCTGAAAGAAAGGTGCTTCCCGCAGCCACTGAAAAGGCTCCGGCAGGTGATCGCTCACGACGTGCGTCACTCCTTCGGTTGATGGGACATTGATGCTTGTCGACGACGAGCACACTGAGGATGACGGTTCATCGGAGCCAGCGCAACGGGCGAGTCCGGCCTCATCGACGGTCACGAGATAGCGCCTCAATAGGACCGCGCGAACAGCCCCTGTCGCTTTCTCTGGGGTGGGTCGAACCTCTACGACACGGCTCGCTTGAATCCACACGCGTGCAGTCCTCGGCGAACAGCCTACGGCTCTCCTCACTCAGAGGGAAACAGCGCGCGACTGAGGCTCGGATCTCGTTCGAGTTCTCGACCGTCGCACACTATAATTCAGCGCCCATGTGCCGCGCGCTGCCGTCGTCAGAAGCCGCAGACAGCGGCAGAAAAGATCAGCGCAGATCAGAAGAGAACCAGAGAAGATCGGAAGAAGCGGAAGAGAGTCGCCTGAATATGTGTCGATCCCGATGTGCACGCCTGCAGGTCGCCGCCGCCTGGGTCGCGGGCCTCATGAGCCTCACGAGCAGCTGCAGCTTGCTCGTCGAAGTTCCGGAACCTTTGCCACCGCTCGAAGTACCGAGCGACGTTGAACCCCTGAGCGCCGGCGAGAAGACGCGCTTTCTTTTCGACAACCTCGGCGAGCTTGCCCCAGGAATCGCCTATCGCTCCCACGAGCCAAGCCGCGCGCTTCTCGAGTTTCTCAGCGAACGAGTCAATCTCGGCGAAATCCTCGATCTACAACGCAAGCCCGACCCCGATGAAAAGGCGTTCATCGAGGCACGTAGTGGCACTTACACACACGTTCGCATGTCGGCCGCGAGGCCACCGACGCCGCGCAAAATCCTCGAGATGATTCGCGTCACGCTGCGCGCCCAGGAGTCCCGCCGTCCCTTCCTCATGCACTGCCGCGCCGGCGCCGACCGTACCGGCATGATGTCAGCCGCGTGGCGCATGCTCTTTCAGGGGGTGAAGGACCGCGAACGACTCAAACGGGAAACGTCGTACCACTTTCATATCCCGCCGGTCTATCCGAACGTCTTTCAATTCATCGACCTGTTTCCGGTCGAGCTCTATCGACCGTTCATCGACAACCCCGGCCTCCTCGACGACGAAGAGCGCATCCGCGAACTTGAAGAGCGCGTTTTCACCATGTATCCACTCGTCTCGGGGAGCACCCGCACCCGTCGTGGCTCACTGCGGGCAGGGGTTGGAAAGCGAAATCTTCTCGATGGATGGACCGGTCCAGTCCAGCTAGCGACCTACGGCCCGAGCCCAGGCGTCGCCGCCGGTGTCCGAACCCCGGTGTTCGCCCGCGCCATCGCCCTCGAAGTGGACGATCTGCGCGTTGCAGTCGTCAGCGCCGATCTGCTCATCACCGACGCTGAACTTCGTCGCCTCGTCGCGGTCCGTCTGGGCGAGCGTGGCGTCGAGCTCGACGACTTGCTCGTGGCCGCCACCCACACGCACACGAGCGTCGGCGGCTTCGTGGATCACGGACTCTACGAATTCTACATGTTCGGTCCGTTCCAAGAGGAACTCCGAAGTCAACTCGTTACGCGCATTGCCGACGCGGTAGTCGACGCAGTCAATGCTCTCGAGCCGGCCGCTATCGGCGCCGGCAGCGCAGCTGCCGGCGGGCTCAGCGCGAATCGACGCCACGGCACCACCGTCGATCCCGAAGTTGGAATTCTGAAAGTCGTCGACGCGGCAGGAGATCCCATCGCCGTCGTCGTCAACTTCGCCGCCCACCCGATTCTCTCGCCCGCCGACGGATTCGTTTCGCCCGACTACCCTGGACACCTCGCCTCGAAGCTCGACGACACGTTCGGCTTCGGTCTCTTCCTCGCCGGTGCCCTCGGAGATCTCAACGCGGTGTCGCCACGCCGTCCAGGTCAATGGGCATCCGAAGGCCTCGCCGAAGAAGTAGCGGCTGAGCTCTTCACAGCGGTTCGTGGCCACATCGACTCGATCGCGACACGCAGCGACGTTGAACTCGGCGCAATGACGACCTACTTCGCGTTGCCCCCTTTCAACCCCAACTTGATTCCAGACCTGCTCTTTCCGCTGGACTGGCTCGTTGGATCTTTGATCGACTGGCCAAAGTACGCACCGCTGCAAACCCTGCGCATCGGCGACACCGCGATCGTGGCTACGTCGTCCGAAATCGCTGTTCGTTTGGGTCTCGATCTCAAGCAGCGCAGCCCGGCGGCCAGCACATTCGTCGTCACACACGCGAACGCCTACAGCGGCTACGCGGTCACTCAAGCCAACCACGCGCGTAGCAAACTGGACCCGACAAGCTTCGTCGCCCTCAACGGTCCGGCGCACGGCGCCAAAACAGTCGAGCAGGGACTCGACATGCTCGAGCACTTTTGGTCGGGCGAGGCGACCGCGCCGGCCGCCGTCACGATGGCCAGGCCGTACGACAGAAGCGAGCGCGCGGCGCCGCGTTACGCCGGCCTTGAACCGACGCCTTACGGAAGTCCAACCGGCCCTCAGAGTCGGCGATTCGGTCAACAGATTCTCGATACGGTGCCAGATCGCGTCCGCTTCGAGTCTTCCTTTTGGTACCGCGATCGACTGGGAGGCGGCGACGGCGCCCGCGGCCGACTGCGCGATGTGACGCTGCGCGCCGCCGTGCGGGGGCCGTGGGAGATCGAACTCGACGCCGCGGGTGGTTACCGGCGCGCTGACTGGAAAGTCGCAGGAGTACGCGGCTCGGATGAGGGGGTCCGCGACCTTGAGTTCGGCGTGCAGCGACCGTTTCTGCTCGCTGCGTCGGAAACGGAGGGCGATGCGCTCCGGCTCATCCCTCGACTGGCAACGACCGCCCCAACTGCTAACGCTGCCAGCGCTGCCCCATTCGCATTCGCGCGTGGCAGCGGTGTGTGGCGACCAACAGCGGGCGGTGCGCTTGAGTTGACGTGGAACACCTATAGAGCGCTGACCCTCGAAACCCTCTACACGACAGCGATCGATCGCCACCAAGGGCGCCGCCCCGGCGACCTGTGGGAAAGCGCCCTCACCTACTCCGAGCGCCACGGTCACGTTTCCCTGTTCCTCGGCGCGCGCGGTCTCCTGAAAGCCAAAGATCGTCGATCGTCCGGGCGTACCCCCGTCGACGTCGACCAAGCCAGCTTTGACCTCGTCCTTCGCCCGGGCGCTTCACTTCATCTGACGGATCAAATCGAAGCGTTCGTTCGCGGCGACATCCCGCTGCTCAAGACGGGAAGCGGCGCCGGTGCAGGACGCGGCATCATGACAGGGCTGCTGATTGGGTTTTGACCACCGGCCCCCTGAGCGTTCGGCCGTACATGTCGGCCGACGCGGGGATCAGCGCAACTCGATTTCGGTGTCATGATCGATGATCGCGATCGGGCGCGCCACGATCAGACCACCGGACGCCGTGCGCAGCGACAGCCGATAGACTGCAGGTCGGAGAAGTCGGAAATCGACGAATGAAGCGGCGACCAGTTCGCTCGCCTTGTAACTCACGAACCTGCTGCCGTCCCAGCGATATTGGTCGTAGACGAGCTGTGCACCTGGGTAGCGGTGAAGGAACTCCTCTGAGAATTTGAGTCTGAGATCGTAGGCGACGTAGTCGAAGCGCAGAAAGCCGTTGCGCCGCGCCTGATCGTAAAGCGGTACACGCAGCGGCAACGCTTCGCCGCGGGCAATGTTTTGCTGCGCCTGAGGCTTGCCTTCTGGAACAATCGCCCCGTAGACCTGAAAACCAAGGGGAGGGTCGACAACCAGAAATCGGCTGTCGACGATGCGACCGACGCGCGAACTGCTCGCGCCCGGTTCGTCAGTGAGTAGAATCCAACCGCGCTCGACGGCTTGACCATTGAGCGACGCCGTGCCGCGCAGTTCCCTGCCTTCGAGCGTCAAGTGGAGACTACGAATCTCTCCTGGTACGACGACCACTTCCTCCGTCAACGGCGCGATAGGTTCGTAGGCGTCCCGCGGTCCCCACGTGACACGATAGAGGCCCGGTTCGATATTCTCGTAGACATTCGCTCCGTAGAGCTCAGCTGGGATCTCACCGAGCTCAGTCCGAGTCGTGACGTCCTCAGGATCTGGCTGAAACTCGAGCGCGAATCTAAACTCCGGACGCGCGGCGGCATCCAAGTAGCCAACGGCGAGCTCCAGGCCAGCTGCCGGCGAGAGCTGTAACTCGTAGCTGCTCTCACCGAGGTCTGGACGAGCAGCGAATGCATCTCCGTAACCATCCAGTCGCGCCACGAGAAGGAGATCCGCGTCCAACGCCAGAGGAATCTCTCGGAGCTCGAACGCGCCCTGCGAATCGGTCGTGGCTCGAAACCGCACGTCCCGCTCCGCGAGCGACCTAAGAGGCACGCGAAGGAAACGCTCGTCGACAAGCAGCACGTCAGCACCAGCGGCGCGCGAGCCGTCCGGCAAGAACACGGTCCCTGAGAGGGATCGAGTTTCGATCAGCGGCAGGGTGCCGAAGTCATGGATTTCGTCGTCCGCAACGAGGCTGGCCGTACGCTGAACTTGGATGCTCGAATCAGCGAGACGAAACGTGAACTCCAGCGGCAGGGCTGGTAATTCATCGACGACGAATCGCCCGTCCGTGAGCTCGACGGCTATGCGATCGCCGTAAGAGATCCGACTTGGCTTCAGAGGCCGCCAGTCAATCCACAGCTCACCGACTGCGGGGAGTCCGTCCGCGTCGAGAACGAGGCCCTTCGCGCGTGCGGCGCCGTAGAGAATGACCTCGCTGGGCGCGACCCCTCCCGCTTCGATCGTCGCCGTGGCGTGAACAAACCCCGGCGCCTCGACCCTCAGCGTGGTGGTCTCACGCGTGCGGATTCTCGTTAGGTGGATTCCCGGTGGCAAGGCATCACGATCGACACCGAAGGACCTCCCGCTCGGCGACACCGCAGCACTTTCGATCGGCCGACGGTCACGATCGACGACCAGAATCTCGATCGTTTCTTCGGGAAGCACCGAGCGCTCCACGCGCACACGCAACTCTTCGTTGCTGCGGATCACCAGGCCGACGGTTGCTTCCGCGCCGTCACCAACTTGCCAGCGCAGGTCATAGGCTCCCGGCAGCAGAGAATCGATCCACAAGCTACGTTCGTACACACGAAATCGCGCCAGCTGGGAGAAGCCTGCAGCGTCGTGGACGCTCACGCGATGCGGCGGCTCCACGCGCCCAAGCCCTGGAGCGATGAAATCGATCCGCGCAGAGGGTCGCTTGAGGAAGTTCAACAGCCCGAATTCATAGAGCCAGCGATCTTTGCCGACGGCGATTGGTTCACCTCCAACCCCGAGAGCGACCCGGCCTTGCGGTGTGACGACACCAACGCGCAGCAGGTCCATGTTCTCCATTTCCAAAGTCGTCCCGAAAGATCCATCGGGAGCGAGCGGATAAGACACCGACTTCACCTCACCCTCCGTCCCCGCGACTTGATACAGCTCGATGACTTCCGCGCCCGCAAACTCCGACTCCGCGACAGAGTGAACCGCTCCGGCGCTGCGGACGCGAGAGTGATGTACCCATGCTCCGTCGAAGGAAAGCGGCGCCGCCTGCAGCGATTCGAGCATCTCGAAGCGGGTCGTTCGGGTTGCCAGATCAGGTCCTTCGATCGTGACGGTGTAGAAACCGCGTGAAAGGCCACCGAGAAGAACTCGCTCTGCTCGATCGGCGACGTAGCGATGCACCAGGTGCGGATCGCCCTCGCTGCTGACCAAGACGGAGCAGCCACGGCAATCGTCCGTTTCGAGCCGCAAGCCTCGAAGATCCACTTCCCGCGTCCAACCAGGATCGAAAACGATGTCGCCAAGATCGAGCTCCGCAGCGCCGATCGGAAGTGGCGGCGTGGTGACATAACGTGGCAAGAAACCACTGATGAAGATCTCCAAAGCGATCCCTGCTGGGGGCAGCTCGCCGACGTAGTGAACGCCGCCGTCACCGTCCAGGCGGACAAGAGTCATTTCGTGCGCCAGCTGCACCGAAGACGGGGTGATCGGTTCCACTGGGCGTTCGACATCGTCGACAACCCGCAGGGCACGAAATCGTAGGCGCGGCGCGGTGCGTGCACCGAGCGTTGCAACGGCAGGCTCACGCGGCGCCGGAAACGTCACAGTTCGCTGAAAATAGTCTGGGCTGAGCGTCGTCAGCGATGCGACGGTTGGTTGCGTGAGAGAAGTCGGCACCGCGACGCCAAGGGTCACTCGTCCCTGCTCATCGGTGCGGCTGCTCTGGACGCGATCGTGAACGACGGCTTCGACGCGCGTGTCGCGCACGATCGCCCCGTCCAGATCGAAGAGCGTGAGCGTATATCGCTGCCGCGGCTCGGCCTGCAAAATCCCGAGCGAACCATCGAGCGGCGCGTGATAGCGGATGCGCCCGCGTTCTGGCTCCTCGAAAAAAGGATCATGGTGAACGAGCTCGTAAACCGGGGCGAGCAGCTCAAGAAGGCAAAAGCCTGTTACGTACGGAAGTCTCAGATCACCCGCAGCGTCCGTATAGAAGACGGTCGATTCGTTCGCGGCGACGAGCTGCCCGCGTGAGCGCGGCGCGATCCACACCTCTCCAGAGTCGCGAAGGTCTGACGATCCACGCACGGTGGTGACCCGCACGGGAGCCTCCACAAGCGGCTCGCCTTCGATCGTCACCAAGCGGACGCGAGCGGTCGAGGCGCGTCGAAGATAGACGTCACGAGGTTGCCAGCGCGCAGCATCGTCTGGGCGTCGATGGAGCACGACGGTTGCCGCGGCGTAGTCGGGATGGTCGATCTGCACGTGGACAAGAAGATTGGGATCGTTCGGCCGAAAGGCAGGGACGGCGAGTGACCCATCACTTGCGACGACACCCGAGTCGAACTCGAGCCGCGGGTGCGCCGCGAAGGCTGGGTCGACGCTACCGTGGTAGGCGGACATGCGCGCCGCGGCACCGGTCACAGCCGCGCCGCTGGCAGCGTCGTAGATGCGGACCACCGCGTCGTCGGCTTGCGCCCGTTCCGCCGGCAGGTCGGCAGACGCCATGGCGATCAGGTCACCGCCAGCAGCATCAGGCGAGGCCTCGACAGCCGCGGGAGGGGCACTCTCAAAACCCGCGTCGGAAGGAAAACGCTGGTCGCCACCGGGCGCGAAGCCGTCGGCTGTCAAGTCGTCTGAGCTCGCATGACCGCGCCGCGCGACTTTGTCAGCCACAGGTGTCTTGACGCGTCCTGTGCCGTGCTCTGGGGCACTCTCGGCTAGGTGCAGCACCCACGCGAGCGTAGCCAGAAGAAGCACAAGAAGGACACAAGCGAAACCAGAAGCGTTGCGAAACATTCAGAGGCTCCCAAGATCTTCGCGGCATGCCCGATTGTACCAACGAAGTGGAGTGACAACGTGAATTGAACGCCGCCACGGCCGTTCCGATTCACTCAAATCGCCGGATTGTTCACCAATCTCCGGACGGGCCGATCACATCGAACGATTTCCCCCTCAGGACCCAAACTTCCAAAAATCGCGAGCAGAAAAACTCGGTTCGGCGATCAGTCTCGACCCGTCTCCCGATCGCGTAATCGGACGCCGGGCAACCCGGCCGATGTGACGGGACTCCCGCCCGACCAGCTGATAACCCGGCGCGATTCGGCGGTCGTAAGACTCGATGCTACTCTTCTCCAGACTCCCACCGACTCTCCTTATCCCGACCGACGAAGGACAGGACTCATGCTCACACGACGGCTGGGTACCCCGATGGCGACGATCGATGAAGCGCGACGCCGACGGATTTGGCTGGGATCCTGGCTCATCCTCGTCCTCGGCCTCAGCTCCGGAGGAGGTCTCCTCGCAGATCGTGTCACGCTGAAGGATGGGAACGTCTTCGAAGGAAAAATCAT
The DNA here is from genome assembly GCA_965223265.1 of Planctomycetota bacterium. Lineage (GTDB taxonomy): Bacteria > Planctomycetota > UBA8108 > UBA8108 > SXIK01. The sequence continues at coordinate 8,542,560 of OZ244999.1, read as the reverse complement.
CCGCGTCACCGACCGGGAACTGACGCTGCGCGGCAAGATCGGCGTCATGACATTCCCTCTGCGGCAGATCTCGACAGTGCGCGAACGCGACCGGACATGGAGCCCGACCGCCCCAAGCGCGAACCGCTCTTCCCGACGCGACGGCGCCGACGCGAACGTCACAGCGAACGTAGATGCGTCGCCGAAATCCGGCTTAGCGTCGATTCTAGACACCCACCTCACGGAACCGTCACTCAAGGACAGCTTCGCGACTCGAATGGAAGAACTCGAAACAAACGAGCTGGAGTCGTGGAAGTTCGTCGAACTGGAGCTGGCGACCGGACCCGTCGACAAACGCTATCGACTCAAGCGCATTGATGGATCGATGGAATTCGCCGCCGAGCTTCCCGCAGACGGCGGTGATTACGCTTCGGCGTGGGTGCGGCGGCACAAGGTGGAAAACGACCAACCCGTGTTCGAAGACGAGCGACCGGTGTTCACATGGGTACCGCTCTTCTGGCATGCCAATGACACTGGCTGGTTTGAAACGCATCCGAACGAAGCCGTATTTCGCTGGGAGCAGTCGCAGGTCGAGACCCTGCTCGAGCGGCTGATTGCCACCGCCAGCCGCGAAACGCAGACGAGGTTCGGTAATGCCCTGCGGATAGCACACTCGTCAGATGCGGATTCCAAAGAGCGAGCTGAAGCTGCCGGCGAGTTAAGTCGACTCGCGCCGCTGATCGCCGGACGCCGCGGCGCGGAATCGCTTCTTCAGGTCTACGAGTTGAACGCCCGCATTGAGGCCGCGACCGAGCCAAGCCGAAAAGTCGCACTGGCCCGTTTGCGGCGCGACCTTCTCCGCCAACTCGTCGAGCGACTGCCCGAGAGGTGAGACAGCAGGAGCGCGAGAAGGGGAGCCGGCGCTTGGCGGGAGTGCTGCGTTCGAGTACGCGTTCACTCAGTTGCGGCAGTTCCGTAGAACTCGTCAATCTTGGCCTTGAGGAAGTCGACGGACGCACGCATCTCGTCCATGCCGTTCATGCCGTCCTCGATCGAAATCCAGCCGCAAAAGTCTACCGAGCGAAGAATCGTAAAGATCGCATCGTAGTCGTTGAACCCTTGACCCGTCACGCCGTGCTGTAGGTGCTCCGGGTAACCGAGGGTGCCGTCGTTTTGCCGCATGTCTTCGATGGAAGAGCCCGGGCTGAGGTAGCGATCAGAAGCGTGCATGGTCACGACTCGATCTTTGACCTGCTCGAGAAACCAAACTGGATCCTCGCCTGCGACGACCGTATTCGACGGATCGTACTGCACGCCGAAGAGTGGCGAATCGATCTGTCCGATCACCTCGAAGAAGCAGTCCGATCTCTGCGCGAACTCAGGGTAGTTCCACGCTCCGTCCTTGAAATGATTTTCCATCGCCAGGATGACGCCACGCTCGGCAGCGTATTCGAGCGCCGCGTTGATGGATTCGACGACCCAGCGAATGCCGTCGGCCCGCGAGACGTCAGGGCGACGCTGCCCTGAGAGGACACGACAGAATGTTCCACCGAGTGCCACGGTCATATCGATCGCTTGTTTCTGACGTTCGAGCTGTTCGCGTCGATAGACCGGATCGGGGTGTGTGAAGTCAGGAGAAAAACACATCATCGGGCATTCCTGTCCGGTCGCCTCGATGGCGCGTGCGACGCGATCGAGCCCTGCTGGTTCGGACGGCAGCCAGGCGTCATACATCTCAAGCCCCTCGGCACCCAAACTCTCCGACATGTCAATCCAGTCGAAGAGCGACATGCGGCCCGCGACTAAATCGTCGAGATAACACTTAGGAAACGCAGAGATGCGTGGACGCTTCATGACCGCCTTTCGAATCAATCCACCAGGACCAGCCGAACGAAAACAGAGGCCTTACTCCTGCGGAATCAGAACACCCTTGATCAGCTCTCCCGCGTGCATCGCGTCGAATGCCTGGCGCCACTCCGTGAGCGGCAACTGGCAACCGACGATCCGCTCAACGGGGATCTTCCCGGCCGCTAGCAGGTGCAGCACCTTCTCCCACATGGCATAGGTATGGCTGAAACTTCCCTGCAGCGTGACGTTCTTCAGCACGATCGGATCGAGTGTGCAATCAAGCGGCTCGGGCCCCCAGCCGACTTTGCTAATCACGCCGTCCGGACGCACAAGGCTCTGAGCCAGCCGCACCGTCGCCGAGGAACCCGCTGCATCGATCACAACGTCCGCTCCAAAGCCGTCGCCGAGAGACCGGACGAGTTCGAGCGGATCTTCGCGCTGCGCGTCGACGCCGTGCGTTGCACCGAGGTGCCGCTGCGCGGTTTCCAGGCGCGGTTGGTCGCGAGTCAGGCCGATCGCGATGACGGGACACGCCCCCGCGAGTACCGCCATCCGCGCACACAAAAGACCGATCGGACCGGGACCAAGAACAACGACCGTATCGCCAGGTCGAATCGTGGCGTTCAAGCAGGTCGCGTGGTAGGCGACGCAGCACGGTTCGGTCAGCGCCGCGTGCTCAAACGGTAGCGAGTCCGGAATATGGTGCAGACAACGCGCGGGCACCCGTACATAGCTGGTCATCGCGCCGTGGGTGCCGTAGCCAAACCCCTTACGCTCGGGACACAAGTTGTAGCGTCCCTGGCGACACAGAACGCAGCGCCCGCAGATTTCAGCGGCCGTCTCGGAGACGACGCGGTCACCGATAGCGAAACCGTCGACCCTGTCGCCGATCTCGGCGACGGTGCCGGCGAATTCGTGCCCAAGCACAACGGGAAGATTGACCGCCCAGGTGTGCGTGTTGTGCGCCTGGTGCACGTCCGAGCCGCAAACACTCACGGCGCCGACGCGCAAGAGGACATCGTCCGGACCGATCGATGGTCGGTCGAACTCGCGCAGCTCGACCGCCATCTCCTGCAAAGCGTAGTGAACAACCGCAAGGGTCATGAGTCGCTCTCCAAACGACCAAGTCGCGCGATCGGCACCGGGTGATTGAAGCGGCGCGTCAGGGGAGGTGTATCGGCGTCAAGGGCGAACATAGGGTGTGGTACGAATTTCTGTAACGATCTTCGTCAGGACTGAGCGGAGATCATTCGTCGAGGTCTTGAACTCGTCGGCATCGATCACCAGCGGCGCGCCGAGAACGACGAGGGGTGCACCGTGGCGAGGACACTCGATCGCCTGGCGGATCGTGAGTCCACCGACGGCTTGGACGGGAATATCGACGGCCTTGACGACCGACTCGAGCTCGTTGAGGGGATGAACGTCAGGGATTAAACGCCGCTCGTCATAGCCAACATGATGAATGATAAAATCAACACCGAGATCTTGCATCCATCGTGCGTTGGCAGGTTTGTCTTCGGCGCCAAGGTCGTCGCCCATGCACTTGATTCCGTAGTCGCAACAAGCCTCGACCACGGCTCTGATCGTCGCTTCGTGGGCTCGTCCCATCACAACGACGAGGTCTGCGCCCGCCTTCGCCATCATTTCAGCCTCAAGATAGCCCCCATCCATCGTCTTCAGATCCGCCACGACTGGATGCGAGGGGAAACGATCGCGCAGTTGACGCACGGCATGCAGTCCCTCTGCCAAGATGAGGGGGGTGCCCACCTCAAGCCAATCAACTCCCGCTTCGACAGCCATCGACGCGGTGTCGAGCGCCTCGTCAATGGACGTCAGGTCGAGAGAGATCTGGACCACGGGATACGTGAGATTCTTGAGTCGGTCCGTCATTTGATCCTCGCAGTCAACTGTCGAAGTCGTTTGCGACTTCGGGTGTTGCTCAGCTGGCCAAGCCAGGCCGGGCGAACGAAATCAAACGCCGCCGATCCGCGTTACCGCGGGTCTTCCAGAAGGATGTAGAGAACGTTGTCCGTGAAGGCAGGATCACTCGTCAGACCTAAGTGATCCGTGAAAAGAAACGTCGCTTGGCGCCAGTCCACAGGCGAGCGAACGTGCGGGCTCCACTCAGAACCGACGCGTTCGTCCATGAGCGCACTGGAGCGCAGCACTGTCCCATCACCGGGGGCGGTCTCGACGATCTCCACGGCTCCGTGTCGACTGATCGCCGCCACGGCACCCGTCATCATGGAGTCGCCTGCGATAAGATAAAGTCTGAGTCCGTCCGGCGGCGCCGCAGGGAGGTCGAGGGCGGCGGCAAATCGACGAGCTCGATCGAGACACTTGCGCTGGTGATCTAGCGCGATACGGCGCCGGGCTGCCGCGTCAGGAACATCTGGAAGCAAAAGCTCCAACGTTTCGTCCTGGCGAAACGAGGCCAAGCCCCACTTCATCTGCTGCCATGTGGAGGCGTCGAAGATGTCTTCTATGGCCTGCCCAGTCTCGCGCTGGACGAACGCGCCATGGCGTGGTCGTGGCATGAGCTGGTAGATCGAGGGCATGGTGCCAAGAAGGGCGGCGGAGTACTTCGGGAAAAGTCGAGAGAATGAAATTCCGTGCACGAGCTGGTCGAACGCGTAGATCGATCCGGCGTTCGGGGTGCCAACAAGAATGGCTCGCTCCACGTTCTCCGCTCCCGCCCACGTCACTTCCGGCGTCGAGCCGTCGGTGGGCAGGTCCGCAGCGCCGTAGCGCAGATAGTAGCGCGAGATCAGCCCCCCCATCGAATGCGCGATGAGGTCGAACTTGATCTCCCGCGGTGGCAGGCCGCGCTTGCGCAGCTCCGCGGCGATGTAGGCACGTTTCTCGAGAATGAACTCATGCAAACGCTTGGCGTTCTCCGCATTGTCGCGGCGCCAATCGTAGCCGAACTGAAAGCACGTGAAGTGGTCATCGCCATAGTCGATCGCACCCGCCAGGCCAAACTGCTCATCGCGGTAGCCGCCGACGCCGAGCGTACCCAGAATCTGCATGTACGCTTGGAACTCGATCGGCAGTCCAAACACGTTCACCTCGAGGCTGTCGAGAACGCCATCGGGAACAACGTCGTCGGTAAGCTCGTGCAGCGCCGCGCCCTCGCGCATCGGCACCGCGATCAACCCGGCTCCGTCGGCGGTCGACGGATCCGCGTAGTCTCCGCCGAAGAGACCCCAGACCGCCGAGCCGTCGTCGCCCTTGACGAGCCGCGACCCCAAAATGCCGGGGATCACGATGACCGGATTGCGTCCTTCCCCGTGGTATTGGGCGGCTCGGTTGTAGATTTCGCCGAGGTCCGGAACGGTTGGTCGAGAGCGACAGCCAAAAAGCAGGAGGCCGCAATGGACTCCGACAAGACAAACAAGCAAACCGCGCGAACGTCTCATGAGTGCACCTCGAGTCCAAGATCGAGAGGACTCTACATCACGCAGCCCGAGGTTCTCCAGGTCCTGACGCGAAAAAGAGTGGCTCAACGTTCGGTGGACGTGAACGACGTGTAAAGAGTCCTAACATACTCCGTAACCTTCTGGTTTAAAGTCAGTTATAGAGACAGGCAGGCCTATCTGGCAGAACTCCGTAAGGTCGGCTTACACAAACCTAAAGAGAGACGATAACCAAGCCCCACCGCATAACTCACGGCTACCTAACCGCTTGAGGGCGAAACGCAGCCGCGGCATAAAGTTTGCTTGGGATATTTTGGTGTGCTTTCCAACACACTGTTAGGGAAGTGGAAAGTTCTGTGAAGAGGGAAACGGGAACACGATCCGGACTACATCGAGGAACGTCTCTGTGAAACAGTACCGTATTGACTCGGCATTTTTGTTGCAACTGGCTTTTCGGCCCCGCAAAATTAAAGCTCGTCAACGTTTACACCTCACGAGGAACGAAAGGCGCGTAAGGATGAGTTTTTTGCGAAAAGCCGTACCGGGCTTCTTTGTCGGAGTCTGCCTTTTTGGCATGCAAAGCCTTCAGGCAGATGAGTTTCACTTCAATTTCGCCTCGCCCCACTTTTGGGACGTCAACAATCTAGGTCACGAAGCTAGATTCTCTTCCCAGCCGGGTGGCCTGGCGGTCACTGTCAGTGGCTGGGAGAATGGGGCCGCGGCCAACGTGGTCCAGTCGTTCGGCGGACTGGGCATCGGTGGCATGCTGACCGACGGCTGGAGCGGCGCTGAGACCGTCGAGTTCAGCTTCTCCGAAGTCGTGGAAATCAAGAGCATCACGTTCACTTTCGGGGACTGGAACGATGATTTTCAGATCGAAGTGAACGGTGAGCTGCACAGCGCAAAAGTCCCAACCTACCATGAGGACGGGACTTGGTTGGCGACGGTCGACATCGAGCCGACCAGCATGGTCAAAATCACCGCGCCGAGCTACGGTGATGAGTTCATGATCTACGGCTTGGGTGTTTACGCCGGCGGTGGCGGTGGAGGCATCGGTTCTGTGCCGGAGCCGGGCACCGTTGCGCTGCTTGGACTTGGCGCCGGAGCCCTCGCGCTGGCGCGGCGTCGTCGACGCACCCGGAAATAGTCAGTCGTTAAGACATGCATCGCGGGCGCAGGAGACTCGACCTCCTGCGCCCGCGTTTTTTTTGTGCGCCCTGTTTCGCTCCTGGCGTCGCTGCCAAAACGTCGGTGGAGCTAGCAGCACATTCCGAAAGCCGGCTATGTTGCCGGCAGAGATTCTCGCGTAGGATGTGGGGCTGAGCCATGCCGAGTGCCAACGCCCCCCGCCCTCAACTCCTCTCCGAGCTCCATCTCCTATTGTCCGGAGAACCGTCGGCGACCACTTATCAGACGACGCTAGAAAAGATTCTCCAGGCGTTTGACTGCACCGTGGGCACTCTACACCGCTACCACTCGGACAGCGACGAACTGGAGCTCGTCGCCCAGCGCGGAATCCCGGCGTCGATCCTCGGCCAGGTGCAGTGCATTCCACGCGGTAAGGGAATGGCGGGTCTCGCGGCGGCACGGCTCGAACCGGTGCAGACTTGCAACCTACAGACGGACGAATCCGGGGTCGCGCGCCCGGCCGCCAAAGAGACGAAGGTAGAAGGAAGCATTGCACTCCCGCTGCTTGTGGACGGTGTCCTTCGAGGCACTCTCGGCGTTGCCAAACCGACTCCCCACGAGTTTTCGGCGACCGAGACGGAGGCACTGCTCGCCGTCGGTGAATGTGTCGGAGGTTTCCTCTAGCACGAAAGTCCTTACCCCCCGGCGCCGGCGCTCGCTGCGGCGAGCAGACGATGTCGCTAGGGCAGCCTCCTATCCTTCCATGAACATGACGAGAGCGACTTGGACCCTGACAGCATTCGCTGCCCTCATGTCGGCGGCGCAATTAGCAGCAACGGACTGGCCCCGCTTTTTAGGGCCAGGAGCGGAAGCTAGGTGGCGCGACGTGCAGCTGCCGCCGCGCCTGTCGCCGGAGAACGTTAAAGAGCGCTGGCGTGTCGAGGTTGGTGGCGGTTATGCAGGCGTTGCGGTCGAGGCGGATCAGGTCGTGGTCATGGATCGCGGTACCGATGGTACGGAGCGCGCCCTCGTCGTCGATCGTCGCGACGGGACGAAGCTGTGGGAGTTTCGCTATAGCGCTGATTACGGCGACCTCGACTACGGCAGCGGCCCTCGAGCAACGCCGACCATCTCGAAGCACACGATCTACACGGTCGGAGCCGTTGGTCACGTGCACGCATTCGATCGCCGCAAAGGCGAACCGCGCTGGCAGATCGACGCGGCGCGAGAGCTCAGCGCCCAGACACCCCAGTGGGGCCACTCGGCGTCACCTCTTGTCCATGGCGACTTGCTCATCCTCCAACTCGGCGCCCGTCCGGGTGGTACGTTGATCGCGCTCGATCGTCGCAGCGGGAAGGAACGGTGGCGCGCCCTCGACGATCGCCCGGGCTACGCCAGCCCGGTCATCGCAACCGTCGGCGACGAAACGCAGATCATCATCTGGACCGCGGACGCGGCACATGGCGTGCGACCCTCCGACGGCGTCGTGCGCTGGACCGCGCCCTTCAGGACAAGCAACTTCGACGTCGCGATCGCCAATCCTCTGGTTCACGAAGGACACCTATTCCTTTCGGGATATTGGGACGGAAGTCGCGTCTATCGCTTGCAACCCGACAGCGCCAAGTTGGTCTGGGAAGCCAGAGTGCCGAGCTGCCTGATGGCGACACCGCTGGCACACGGTGAGCGGGTCTTCACGCTGGACAAAGCGCGCGGCTTCCTCGCCGTTCGCTGGCAAGACGGCGAAGTGGCATGGCGCGATGACTATCAAGTGAACCCGAAAGAGCGAAATCCCCACGCTTCGATCGTGTGGGCCGGAGATGACGGCCACGTCGTGGCACTGAATTCCAGCGGCGAGCTGCTCCTCGGCCGCGTGCAACCGCAAGGCTACGTCGATCTCGGACGGGCAAGCATCATTGGCCGCACATGGGCCCATCCGGCGTTCGCCGGCCAGGACGTTTTCGCGCGCTCAGACAGCGAGCTGGTCTGCGTGCGCCTCGTGGCCGGCGCCAAGGAAGACACCGCACCGGGACGTTGACGGCGCACAGTAACGTCGTCTCAATCCTCAACCGACAGTGGCGTTTCGTCTGGTCGACGTTGCCCGAGAGTCGACCTGATGCAACACTCGACTTTCCTTCGAGATTCGAGATCATCCAGGAAAGTCGACGTCGTCACAGCAGTGCTTTTCGTATCGATCGAATTGTTGGACAGGACGAGTCAAATGAGTAAGCGAACTTTGTTTGTCGTTTCGTCTGCCGCTCTGGTCGTTGTTATCTTTGTTGCCCTGTATTTCAAGGTTTACCTGGTTGTTCTCGTCGCTCAACAGCTCCAGAGCGAAAACAGAAACGTTCGCGCCGCCGCCGCCAAGCGACTTCCAGATTTATACGAGTCAAACTCACATGCTTATAGAGTCGTCCTGCTCGCCCTGGAGAGCCCTGACACATCCGTGCTCGTTCACGCACTCGATGCTTTAAGAAGGGGAGATCCTGCGTCGCAAGAAACCGCAATTCCGCGGTTAATAGAAATACTGGCGACGACCGGCGGTGGTGGGTATGAATTAGATCGAATCGTTCAGAAATGCGGTTTGGCAGCGGACAATCGGCAGGCGGTGCTGGATCTACTAGAGGAGGGAGATGCAGAAACTCGCCGTCACCTTCTCGGTCTCCTTACTTCTACTGGCTGTTCGGCTCTATTCTGTGCGCCTCGACTGCTGAAAATCCTTAGAACTGATTCGTCCGAGGAGAATAGAGACATGGCTGGCGGGGCATTAAAAGCTTTTGCTTTGCACTGCAACAAAACAGGCTCCGGTCTAGGAGCTATTCTAAAAGATCTTCTTGATTTGGAGACCTCAGACTTGGCAACGGCGCGGGCAAGACTACGAGGGTTGTCTGGCTTTGCGTACAACGGGAACCCGGAGGCGCTCTCTGCCTTGAAGGAAGGGGTTCGCGCTCAATCGGCCCCGACCCGGGCCTTTGCTCTCTTTATGTTGTCCTCTATTCAGTCACTCGACTCACTCATGATTGCAAAACAAAGCCTGTTGGATCAGGACGCGGATGTTCGGGCCAATGCCCTCGAAAGTATCGAAACTCTTCTCAACGATTTGAACCACCTGTTAGAAGATGGTACTCGAAGTTCGATTCGCTCCTCTCTTGCAAGAGTGGCGTCTAACGCTACGGAGGCCGAGGGAAACAGGAATCTTGCTCGGTTGCTTGTGGAAAAACATTTTGGAGAGAAAGGCGAAGATCTTAAAGAGAGGTAAAGGAAGAAGATCGCTTGAAGTTGTCACGGTTACGAAGCGTCAAGCGGCCGCTTCATCGACGGGGTTCTGTCTCCGTCTATCAGCGCCCCTCGCTCACCGGCAGAACGCCTCGATGATCGGCTCGCAGCTTCGGGACCTCCGACTCGTAGTCTCCAAGGACCCAAATGAGGTCGCGATAGCATTCGATGTCGAGGACGGTGATCGTTTGAATCGTGCGCACGGTGATCAGTCGCTGCGTCCAAACTCCGTGGTCGTGCGCTACTTGGCGAAAACTTTCCACCGTGGCGTCGCGTCCAAGCGCCTTCTCTTGCGCTACCCTGACGACGGATTCAAAAGCGGCTTCCTTGTCCGGGTCTGCCGCCGCCAAGGCTCTCCAAAGCTTCTGACGACGCTTTGGATCGAGTGACTGCCCACCCGTAGCGTGTTCCAGATAGTCGCGAAGAAATCGGCGGCGGCGGCGGCGCGTTGGCAAAAAGAACAAGAGACTGAAGAAGGCGTGTTCGACCCGACTACCGAATGACTCTCGTGCCGCGAGCGCTGTGTCGATGAATTCCCGAACGATCTGAGGCGCAGTGATCGTCTGGCGCAGCCCCCCGTGGTCCGTCACGAAAGCAGTCGCAAGGGCACGCAGGATTGACGTCCGGTCACCGCGCATCGACTCTGGCAACTCGAGCGCTTCGAAGAGGCCCGAAAAACCGTCGCGAGTCCAGCCACGCTGGGAAAAGAAACCGCGCAAGCGTCGAAGGTCCCTCACCGCGTTCCTTCTCGCCTCCTCAACAGGATGTCGCTCAGCTTCGGTGGCAGTGACGAAGTTCAGATCGTCCTCGTAGGTGACGCGACTGTCGCGTTCAGGCACTCCCGGCACGTTCAGGCCGAGATAATCGATGTCGACCGTGGCGCGTAGCTTCAGCGCTTCCATGAAAAACGGCTTGCGCATCCGATCGATCTTTCGCACCGCGACGTCGAAACTCGCGAATCGGTTGCGTTGACTGCGACGGAACCTCTCCCGACCGAGCACTTCACGCACGAGGAAAACGACTTGCTGCAGGGCCTTCGAGAGCAAACGTAGGGCGCCAAGCACGAAAACCAGCGGCAGGAGGAAGAACTTCGCCCCGCCAAGATACTTGTGAAAAAGTCGGTAAGGATTGAAGACGCGTTCGTGGCGCGGCAGCATGTGATATGGCCGTGTCCCGAAAATGTCGCGGACAACGCCGCGTCGATCCGCCTTCAATGCGCGAAAAACGTCGTCCCCGAAACGCTCTTTGATGCGGAGATCGCGCTCGTCGTCTGGCATCAGGAAGTTCAGCGCCGAGAACTCATCGGTGAGGAACTCCTCCGTTCGCGCCGACGAACGCGCCGAGCGGCGTACATGGATTTCGTCCCGCCCTTCCTGATGCCGAGTGAGAAAAGCCTGAAACCGCGCCTTCTCACCCTCGGTGGCGTGCGGCAGGTCACTGATTGCTATGCATGAGGCGTTGTACTCCCTGACGAGCTTCGCCGTCTCAATCGCCAGGCTCTCCGTGATGAACCGAAACCAAAAGTAAGGTCCTAAGGAGAGGATGCTCTGCCGCTCCAAGTTGAGCCGCTCGAGCTTGCGAAACTGCCGACGTGAAAGTCCGATCGTATTGGTGCGCAGATCTCGAAGCGCGAGGTTGCCGAGGAGCTGTATCGACGTGGCGTTGTCTTCGCGGTGCAGAACCGGGCTATCCAAGTAAGTCTCATAGTGCAAAGCGATCGCTTGCCTCTCGTCGTGAAACTCCCGACACGGTTCCACGGAGGTATCCGCCAGGCCTGAGTTGTGAAGCAACTTGGAGCGGACCGGTGCCGCAAGAAAACGGATAGACGAAGCGTCGTCCAATCCGGAAATGCCGCGCAAATGAAACTCTGGAGCCAGGACACTCCGGTACATGCGACGCAGATCACGTTCGCAGCGCGGCAGTTTCCAGTGCTTGATCAAAGTGAGAAAATGGGCATCTGCGACCCGGAGATGCTCCGAAAGCGCCTCGCCAGCGATGCGCTTGAACCAGAAACCCATGAAGAGCAACACGAGGCAGAGACCACCCACGATGTAGAGAGGCAGACCCAACAGCTGAAACACTTTCGTCGAGGCAACGCCGATGAACGAATTCTCACCGACGAGCCCTGAGAGTAGGTCCAAGAAGAGAAACAGGCTGGCGAGAAGAAACAGTCGAACCGCGGGGCGTTTCGTCGCCATGACGAGCGCGGTCGCGATGCGATCAAGAATCTGCGGCCCGGTGGTGATCCCAGCCATGTCTCCCCAAAACCGCATGACCCCAAGAAACTCTTGCAGAATCTGCCCCATCGCCTTCACGGCCGCACTCGCAGCCTCGGACGGGTCGGGAATACGAGCGGCAGGCATCAAGCGGCGCACAAACGGTGCCCGGCGAAAAATGGGGATGTCCAACCGACGGAGCCACTGCGCGATGCGCTGCGCACCTTCACGTCCAAAATAGGTCAAGGCGCGACCAACATCGCAATTGAGGCACCGCCCAATCAGCACTTCAAGCCGTACCTCCTTGGCAAAGTGCATGAGATCGCGGCGATAGGGCAGTGACATAGCACCGACGAGCTGCGATTCCACGTCAAGCGCCTGAACACACCGTGAGAGCACGCGAGGCCTTTCGGCCCAGCCAAGATCGCGATATACGCTGCGAACCGCCCTCGAAAAACGCTCGCCGAGATCGAGCAAGCGAATTTTCAGTGGTGACTCCGGGAACTCCTGCGTCTCACCAGTTTCGAAGAGAATGATGTCGCGATCGATCACAGGGCGAAACCGCTCGACTGCCTGATCGGCACCACGAACGAAAAACGCGAACACACGAAAAACACGGAGAAGCCGCACAAAACGCTGCAGGCGAAAGACGATCACACCTTGGAGATACGGCAGCAGGAGCGCATAAGGAAGAGCTGGCAAGCTCTCGAAGAAAAAGTGACGACGAAAGAACCACCCTCGCCAACCGGCAAAACCCCAGCGAATGAAAAAGTCGAGTTGAAAAATCACGCAGAAGACGAGGTCGACGATGTGGAGCGACCGTATCCACCTGCGGATCCGATTCTGATCGACGCTCGCCTCTGTTACCACGAACTCTCGGGAAGCCGCGACCGTCCCCAAGTTCACCCGCCCCTCGGCCTGGGCGACACCCGCGGGTAGCAACCCACCACGCGAATCCTCGACTCGCATCCCTACGGTCTTGTCGTCATCAACAAGGAGTGAGGAAAGCCACCAGTCCGCGATCACGAGCGCGAGGAACGCGCAGACGAGCACAAGGATGAAGTTCTCCCAAACCTTCACCCGTGAAGCTCCGAAGAAGCGTCGCAACCGATGTGCCGCGACCTCCTCCCGTTCAGCGTTCAGCGTCCTCGAACGCAGCCGGTCCAGCTGTCGAAATTTTCGTGCGAGCTCTCGGCACCCCTCCCCCTCGAGTTGACTCAGCACGGTCGCCCGCTCAGGCGTCGTGATCTTGAGGAAAAAGTCGAGCTGACTGCGTAGCGCGCGTAGCGAGGCGATTCTGTGCCGTGCCCGCGACGTGGCGGTTTCAGTAAGAAGCCCTGAGGAATGGTCCAGAAGCTCGCTGGCACATGGACGACAGAACTCTGCGATCTCCGCTGGTTGCAGATCGCAGAGCGTCCGCTGCAGCTCGCTTCGCAGCTCACCGCGCCGTTCTTGAAGACGCAGAAGCTCGCTCGATCCTACTGTCCGCGAGCTCTGCCCCTCGCCTTTCGACGTTCCCGCTTCGGCAGCCGGATCACCGGTGCCGCGGCCGAGCTTGGCAATACGCATTTCGAGCGTGAACGATTCACTGACGGCGTACCAAAGCCTGAAGGCGCGTTCGAGCGGCGGCTCCGATTCAACTGCTGGCGCGACCGGTGCGAGAAAGCGAGAGCACTTTCGACCTGTGACGCGTTCCTTCAAGAAGTCGACTTGCGCCGCGAGCTGACTCGCCTCTCCCTGGAGCTCGCGGTCCCAATCGCCAAGCCGGCGCGTCGAACGTTCGACCCAGTCGATATCGTCCTCGATGTACGCAAAGGGGTCGCGGCCAAGCTGATCGGTGACCAAGTCGCTAAGCCACAAGCACCAGCGCAGCTGCTGGGCGAGAAGTATCTCCGCATCGAACGGCGAGGCCGTCCCATCGGTAATCGTCGTGACACGGCGCTCGAGACCCGAAACCGCCTCAGAAAGGACCAAACTCGCTTCGTCCGCACGCATAGCGCGAAGCCGCTCGAGCGTCCCAATGCGCTGCTGGACGATATCCTCAATCAAGGCCGCGCTCGGTCGACCGTCCCGGTGGTTCCGGTAGAGCGCCTCGACGCCCTCGGTTTCTCCTCTACCAAAAATCTCGAACCGTTCGGGCATTCGGCAACCTGCAGAAAGCAAACCGCTCACAGGATAATTGAGCACGTGCTGCTTTTCCAGCCAGTCGCAACCAGGCTGGTCGACATGTTCCCTGACGCAGAAGAGTACGAATTGTTACTGTGGATCCGTGTGGCAGCCGTCCTGACCCAACGCTTCCACGATCGAAGACGCGACCGGCGGTCGGAAGGACCAGCCGACACTGAAGCGCGACCTCGCGCGATCCTAAAGCGCGCTGATGGTAGGCTTTCATGAATTCCCCACGGTAAAATGCCGCGGACCCGGATGGCCTGTCCGTGCTGACGTCGACTAGCGCTACACGAAGCACCTCAAAGCTCAAGGATCGCCCGATGAAAGACCTGACCGAATTCGTCGACGAGAGACGCCAGAAAGCCCTCGAAGAACTCTTTGAAATCTTGAAGATTCCGAGCGTCAGCACCGACGCGTCGCAAGCCACAGCCGTGCGCGACTGCGCCGACTGGTTGCATCGAAAGTTTGTGGGTATGGGGCTAACCTCTCAAGTTTTCCCGACTCCAGGACACCCAATCGTTTACGCCGAAAAGCTCGTCGACTCGGCCCAGCCGACACTCCTGGTCTACGGCCACTACGATGTTCAACCACCGGACCCGCTCGACGAGTGGCGACACGGTCCGTTCGAACCGACGCAGGAGGATGGCTACGTCGTCGCGCGCGGCGCAACGGATGACAAGGGCCAGCTATTCGCTCTTGTCAAGGGTGTTGAAGCGGCCCAACACGTCTTCGGCGCGCTCCCGATCAACGTCAAATTCTTGGTTGAAGGAGAAGAGGAGGTTGGTAGCCCGAACCTGGCGGCTTTCATTCGTTCTGAGAAAGAACGTCTCGAGTCCGACGTTGTCTTGATCGCTGACTCAAGCCAGTTTGCTCCCGACGTCCCCGCGATCACATACGGGCTGAAGGGCTTGGCATACCTCGAACTCGTGGTGCGCGGCGCCAAAACCGATCTGCATTCAGGATCCTATGGTGGTGCGGTGCCGAACGCGGCGAACGTGCTCGCGCGGATGATCGCGGCGTGCCAGGGTCCATTCGGTCGCGTGGCCATCCCAGGATTTTACGACGATGTCCGTGACCTCGAAGCTTGGGAGAGGGACGCTCTTGCGGCTCTTGATTTCGACGAAGACGCATTTCAAAGCGAGCTTGGCTTTAAGTCGAGTGTCGGCGAGGAAGGGTACACGAACCTGGAACGTCGCTGGGCTCGACCGACGTTCGACGTCAACGGCCTTGTCAGTGGATTCACAGGCGAAGGGGCAAAAACAGTCATTCCAAGTGAAGCGCGGGCCAAATTCTCTATGCGTCTGGTTCCTGATCAGGATCCCGCCGCGATCGCCGCACTCGTAACGAACTTTCTGAAAGAGGTCGCGCCCGATTCAGTCGAGGTCGAGGTGATCGATCACCACGGGGCACGGCCCGTGCTCGTTCCGAGAGAAGGAAAGGCGGTGCAAGCCGCATCGCGGGCGCTCGCCATCGCGTTTGGCCGTGAACCGGTGTTCATTCGAGAAGGCGGATCGATTCCAGTCGTCAACACGTTTCAGTCTGAGCTCGGCGTTGATAGCCTCTTGATCGGGCTCGGCCTGCCGGACGACGGCGCTCACGCGCCCAACGAGCGCTTTCGACTACAGGACTACTTTCGGGGCATCCTGATGATGGCGCATCTGCTGCGCGAGATGACGACAGCAACGGCGTGATTTCCCGAGATCGACCACACAACACGCGGAGCGAATGTCCAGACCACAGCCTTGGCGATATCGGGACCAACGGCTATAATCCGCTACGAAAGTTGGAGAGACCGTCGCCGCGGCTGTCGTTCGATCAAGCACGACGCGCCGGCTAAGTGACTTCTTTGTCGACGGATGAGGCCTTGATCTTCGACCGCCCGACCGTCTCGGGTGAGTTGTTGACGCGACGTCAGATAGGCCGACAACGACCAAAGACGAAAGCAGGAACAAGTGGCTCATGTTCCCGGTGGACTCGACCCCGAGGACGCAAGGATTGCGTTCTTCTGCGACTTCGAAAACATCGCCCTGGGCGTCCGCGACGCGAAGTACAAAGAATTCGACATTCGAAAGCTGCTCGAACGCGTCGTAGAAATCGGCAAGATCGTCGTTAAGAAAGCCTACGCTGACTGGGAAACCTACGGCAGGTACAAGCGCTCATTCCACGAAGAAGGAATCGAGCTGATCGAGATCCCTCGCAAGAGTTACAGCGGCAAGAATTCAGCCGACATACGCATGGTCGTCGATGCGATGGACCTGTGCTATGCCAAAGATCATATCAACTGCTTTGTCATAGCGAGTGGCGATAGCGATTTTTCGCCGCTCGTCTCGAAGCTCAAGGAGAATGACAAGTTCGTCATCGGTGTCGGAGTGAAAAACTCAACGAGCGATCTACTCGTCGACAACTGCGATGAATTCATCTATTACGACGACATTGTGCTCGACTCGCCGCAGGCAGTTGTGAAACAGAAGCTCCAGAGTGTCGCCGGAAAGGAGCGGCAGGCCTACGAGCGCGTTCTCGACGCACTGCGTGTGCTGGTGCGACAGGACCGAGATATCATTTGGAGCTCGATGGTGAAGCAAACGATCAAGCGAAAGCACCCAGAGTTCAACGAACAGTATTTCGGCTTTCGATCGTTTTCACATCTCCTCCACGAAGCCCAACGCGAAAAGCTCCTCCACCTGGAGAGAGACGATCGAAGCGGTGGCTACATCGTGACGCCGGCCGACTGATACCTGCCGGAGCCGGTCGAACGCGCCCTTCCGGGTGAAGTAGTCGCTTCAAGCTTTCCGATCGGGTTCCAGCTGACAGCCGAGCCCATCGACCAAACGGTTTGCGTAAGCGAAGAACCCAACCACGTGGGCGGTGTCGACGATCGCCCGATCATCCAGACCTGCGGCGCGCAGTGCTTGAATGTCAGCCTCCACCACATGTGGCGGATCGCGAGTCAGCTTATCGGCGTACTCGCAGAGCGCACTTTCTCTGGCGGTCAATGTCGCATCGCGCCAGTTACGCTGCACTTCCTGGACCCATTCGGCGCGATCTGGCGTAACCTCCGACCGGAGGTCCTCTGCATGAGCCACCAGTCAGTAGTGGCAACCGTTCACCTGCGAGACCACAACGGCGATCAGCTCCCGTTCGACTCGCGTCAAAGGGGAGTCACTGAACATCACGTCGCGGTAGAGCCTCACCCACGTCGACAGCGTCTTCGGGTTGAGACTCGAAATCCGCAAGACGTTTGAGACTCGACCGCTGCGCTCGAGTGCGGCCTCGTACTCTCGTGCCAGCGCTCCAGTCGCTGCCGACGGCGTCACCGTCTCAACCCACGCGACCCGGGATTTGCCATCCTTCATGTGTCGTGGTCATCGCTGTCAGGGCCCCCGGCGGACAAACAGTCCACAGAGTTCAACAGGCTTCTAACGTTAACAGCCCGCCTGAAAAAGTCATTCGGCCGAGAAACTGGCCTCTTCACGCCCAGATCGTGACGCGCCCGTCTCGGGTTCAGGTTTTCCGAGCCCACCCTCTTCCTTTTCGCTCTCTGGCTGAGAAGGCTCGGCCTCCGTGTCGTCTGTCGTCTCGGAATCCGCACTTGGCTCGTCAGTGTCAGGTCGCGGCGGCAACGGCGGAAGTAGGATCCTGATGTGAGCCCCCTTCCTCGCCTCCCGCAATAAACGCTCATCGATCGCGAGGCGACGACGATACAGAATGAGCTGTTGGATACGATCAAAGGCTTCCGTAAACGATTCAGGTGTTCCCTGCACGACGTCTTCAACCTTGTAGAAAAAGACACCCACCGCCGTGTGAACCGGCTCGGAGACCTCTCCCGCCTTGAGCGTGGCGAGGACCTGAGGCGTCGGCTGGTGGTAGTGTTTGATCTCCTCGAAGTCCTTGGTCTGGAGTGCCCCTGCGAGATCAGGATTCCCTTCGACGGCCTCCTGCGACCACACGGCCGCGAGCTCGACGAAATCCTCACCGTCCTTCAGGCCGGTCTTGATCGCATCGATCGCTTCTTGAACGTTGAGCCGTCCCTCCCTCAGAAAGATGCGCCGAAACGAAATCTCCAGGGGCGTGGTGAAAGAATCCTTGTGCGTCTCGTAGTAATAGCGTGCTTCCTGAGGTGCTACCCAACCGTTCAGAAACTTCTGATGCATGGTGTGTTTGAATTTACTGACGGCGATCCGGTTACGAATAAACTCCCGAGTCCGCTTCTTGTCGAACCCTAAACTCGTGCGGAAATACTTGTAGAGATCATCCACCGAGCGCGGCGAATATCCCTCCTCCTTCAGTTTCTTCAAGCGCGCCTGCAATCCGTGCTCAACCTCTCCCTCGGAGACGAACGGCTTTTCTTCCTTTGCTTCAAGGCGTCGGACTCGCTCAAGGATCAACTTGTAGTCGATGAGTTGCTCGAGCACCTGATGCTCGTGCTGAAGGCGATGCCAGGCGAGCAAGCGTCCTGACACCGTCACCGGTGCCGTGGTGCGGTTATAGAAGAGCTCCTGGTCGAGCTCCGCCCGTGTGATGATCGAGTCGCCGACCTCAGCGACGATACCGGCACGCGGCTCGACCTGGCCAAAGATCGTCGTGCCGCAAAGAAGAGCGGCGCTCAGGGTCGTCAGGCTCATTGCAAAAGCTCCCCGCGAGGAATCCGCCACCGCTTCGGAACTGGCGCTGACAACCTCGACCTCGTTCACTTTCACCTCTTCACGTCAACTCGACGGGCACGCGCTGCTCTCCCGGGTCTCAATAGATCTTGCGGGAACTCCTTGGTCTGCAGCCAACGCAGCGCGACTCGAAAAACGAACTCATCGTCGACCTCGACGGCGGCGGCGCGGCGTTTGCGCCGCCGATCCACCAGGGGAATCGCCACCGTTCGGCTATTCAATACCGTGACCGGTTGAGTGCAGTTTTCAAGTAGATTCTTGAGTGTCTCCCGCCCCTCGAGGACGAGGTTCGACGCCTCTTGGGTGAGACGCTCGATACCATTCGCCGCCGCCAGGACACGAAGCATTTGAATGTCGAGAAGTGTCCTCACTGCGTCGGGGAGCTCCCCGAAGCGATCCTTCAGCTCGTCGGCCAGCTCGTCGAGATCCTCAGGCGTGCGTGCGTACGAGACGTGCCGGTAGATCTCGAGCTTGAGTCCCTCGCTGGAGAGATACTCATCGGGAATCATCGCCTGCACCGCAAGATCAACCTCCACATGCACTGGCTCAGCATAGTCTTCGTTGCGTAAACGGCGCACGGTCTTCTCAAGCAGCCGGCAATACATGTCATATCCGACGGCGGCGATGTGCCCGCTCTGCTCTGGGCCGAGGATATTTCCGGAGCCGCGGATCTCCAAATCACGCATGGCGATTTGGAATCCGGCACCGAGGTCCGCAAACTCCACCAAAGCCTGCAGTCGTTTCTCCGCATCCGGATTGATCCGTCGGTGATCCGGCAGGATCAGGTAGCAAAAGGCTTGGTGGGTGTGGCGGCCCACGCGCCCGCGCAGCTGATGCATCTCGGAGAGTCCGTAGCGATCCGCTTCGTCGATGAACATCGTGTTTGCGTTACGGATATCTATGCCATTCTCGACGATCGTCGTCGACAGAAGGACGTCGACCTCTTGGCCGATGAACTTCACCATCACCTCTTCAAGTTCTTCTTCCTTCATGCGTCCGTGAGCTACGGCAAAGCGTGCTTCCGGCACCGCTCTCTCGAGCTCGTGCCGTACGCGGTCGATGTCATGGATGCGGTTGTGAATGAAGAACACCTGCCCGTCACGATTGAGCTCGCGGATGATCATCTCTCGGATCCGCTTCGGCTCAAATCGGATCACCTCGGTCTTAACGGCAGTTCGCCCGAGCGGCGGCGTTCGCAGACTCGATATGTCTCTCAACCCGAGTACCGACATGTGAAGCGTGCGGGGAATGGGAGTCGCCGTCAGTGTCAGGACGTCCACAGTCGACCGCAGACGCTTGAGCTTCTCCTTGTGCTCAACACCGAATCGTTGTTCCTCGTCGACGATGACGAGCCCGAGATCTTTGAAAACGACGTCCTTCGACAGCAGTCGATGCGTTCCGATGAGAATATCTACCCGCCCCTCCGCTGCGGCAGCGAGGATCTCGGTTTGCTCTCGGCCAGTACGAAAACGACTCAGCACCTCAAGAATCATGGGAAACGATTTCATGCGCGCAGAAAACGTGCGGAAGTGCTGCTGCGCCAGGACTGTCGTCGGCACGAGGACCGCGACTTGCTTACCACCCTCGACCGCTTTGAACGCAGATCGCATGGCCAGCTCGGTCTTGCCGTAGCCGACGTCACCACAAATCAGACGATCCATGGGTCGCGGCGACTGCATGTCCTCCTTGATTGCCTCGGTCGCCACCACTTGGTCGGGGGTGTCGTCGAACGGAAAAAGTGCCTCAAACTCGCGCTGCATCTGTGAGTCCTCGGGAAAACGGATCCCGGTTCTTTCATGGCGAAGAGCCTGAATCTGGAGGAGATCTCCTGCAAAGTCGAGCAGCGCGGTCTCGACACTCTCCTTTTTCTTGGACCAACTCTTGCCGCCGATACGATCGAGAAGCGGCGGCCGTCCACCACTGCCGACGTACTTCTGGATCAGATCGATCTTCGAGACCGGGACGTAAATCTTGACGCCGCCTCGAAAGCCTAGCGATAGAAACTCCTGTTCGACTCCATCCTTTTTGAATCGCTCCATGCCATGAAACTTCGCGATTCCATGCACCATGTGAACGACGTAGTCGCCGCTCGAGAGCTCCACGAACGACTCGATCGCGCGCGATTTGATGGGGCGCTGTCGGACTCGTTGAACGAGGTGGCGATGGAACAGCTCGCGGCTCGTCAGTACGGATCGATTCAGCTGGCGGATTTCGAAACCGCGCCTCACCGGCCCGAGCTCGACTTCGAGCCGCGGCAAGTCACTACAATCGTGATCGGCGAGGATTTCACGAAAGCGTTTCGCTTCTGCCTCGGATTCGCAATACACGATGGCGCCGCCGCCCGACTCGACGTACACCGACAACTCGTCGCAGATCCGGGAGATGTCTCTCGAGACGAGTCGTTCAACAGAACCGAAGCCCAGATTGACGCTCTCGTCCGACTGCGCGGTAGGCAGGGCGTGGACGTCAACACTCCGAGGACGAAAAACCCGGGCGAAGAATCTCTCAGCGATAGAATCCGCACCGGAGGGCAAGAGATTCTTTAGAACCCTCGAAGCTCTTTCCTTGATCGCCTCGAGATCATCGAAAAAGACGACGGCCGACTCGCTCAGGTAGTCCGTGATCAGGCACTCTTCATCGCGAATGCAGTCCTGAAACATTGAATCACGGTCGAGAGTCAGGAGGCGGAAGGATCCCTGCGAAGAGTCCGGAAGCGACCGCTGCGTCGTCGACGAGAACGAGCGAATGGAGTCGATCGTGTCCCCGAAGAACTCGACCCGCAGCGGGTGTTGGCTCTGAAGAGGATAGAAGTCGAGCACGTCCCCTCGCAGTGAGAACTCGCCCCAGTTCTCCACAAGCGTGGTTGCGCGGTATCCCTTTGCAGCCAAGGATTCAGCCAAGTCTCTCGGTCCGAAGTCATCGCCGACGCAGAGCTCAATCCGCTCTTCAGTCAGAGCGTCAGGACGCGGGACCGGCTGCACGATCGCCTGAATTGGCGCCACGACAATCGCTGGCGCGGCATCTCGTCGCAGCAACTGCTCGAGCGCCGTCACGCGGCGCTGGTAGACGTCGCCATCGGGCGTCGAGTCGGCGAGAAAAAGCGACTCCCAGGCGGGAAAAGAGCTGACCGTCGATGGAAGAAAGGCGGCGAACTCTTCATAGAGCTCTGACGCGCGATCGAGACTTGCCGTCACTACGAGCAGCTGTCGTGGAGCTCCACGGCTGGACATGAAAGCAGCCGCGAAGAATCCTAGCGACGCCCCCCAAAAACCTCCGAGCTTTGGCGCCGCGGCCGACGCAACGAGCTCATGTGCGGCTGCGACCTCCGGCGACTCCGCATACTGGCGCAAGAGCGAGGCGATTCCATCGCGCGAGTCAGACACCATCTTCGGCGCTGCGTCGCCCGACGAAGCAGATTCGCTAGCACCGCGTTCGAAACTCATAGCGACCGGTCGTCGTCGCGAACGCGAAGACAAAGTGGCGACAAAGCGTCGCGTCGCGCGGGGGATGGCACACCGTGTTGACTCGTCATTTCTTCAGGTGCTGGGGTTAGGCCGACAGAACACATGAGGAGCGCGCCGGTTGATTCAGACGATGTTGTCCCAAGTCGACTCCGGACCCAGGAGCTGGAGGAGCGTTTCGCGCGCCGCGAGCTGCTCCGCCTCCTTCTTCGAGGTTCCTCGTCCGCTCTTGTAGCGCGTCTTCCCGACGACGGCAACGACCTCGAAGTTCTTGCGGTGATCGGGTCCGTGCTCTGACATCACGGCGTAGGTTGGCGTCTGGTTATATTCCTTCTGCATCCATTGCTGCAGCAGCGACTTGTAGTTCTTCTTGTGCTGATTCTTGGCGACTGCCAAGACATGGTGATAGAGGTTCCGCAGGATGAACCGGCGCGCGAACTCAAGCCCGCCGTCCTTGTAGATGGCTGCCACGACCGCTTCAAAGACATTCGCTTGAAGCGACACCGGCAGCCGCTTTTGGCCGACCCCCTTGCCGACATTGTAGAGTTCGCTCAAGCCGAGGCGTGCGCTTTCACGGGCCAGCACCACGGTGCTGACGACGACCGACTTGATCTTGGTGAGCTCTCCCTCGTCCTTCTCGTCGTAAAAGTTGTAAAGGAACTCAGTCATGACGAGGCCGAGGACCGAATCACCAAGGAATTCAAGGCGTTCGTTGGAGGGCGACTCGTCACTCTTGATCGACGAATGTGTCAGCGCCTGCGAAAGAAACGTCGCGTCCCGGAAAGAGTATCCGATCCGGCTTTCGCACACAGAAATCCTGTCGTCCGCAGCGTCAAGACGTCGAGTCGCGGTTTCCGAGTTGGAAGAGTTCTTCATTTAGCGGCTATTCGGTCGTTTCGAGAGGATCAGTTCTCCCATGAAGCAAACGGCGTCTAGACGCCGGGAACCTTGACTCGGTCGCCGCGCCAAACGACGCAGCCGACACCCACCCATGAACGGCGTAGCGAGCTGTCGCCTGGGACGGATGGAGCCGAGGTTCGTCATGGGATCTTCATGTTATCATATCGGCGTCGGGGCAATCTGCCTTTCGCGTCCGGCGCGCCCCCGGCTTGTGGCCGGTAACCGAGTCGGCGAGTTCAAAGCGTTCGGCGCTTTGGACTCGCCACTTCGGGGATCACCGCCGAGATCATTGCTGGAGATGACGCCGTGGCGTCCGTCAGACCACGGCACCCGCGGCGAAACCGTCGCAGCGAGCGCGAGGCGGCAGTGTGAGGTAACAGACTTGGGGATAGGAACTCTCTTCCGCTGGCCGCGATGGGCACGCACCCCGGTCAGTCGCTCACTTGCGCGTCGCGGCGAGCGCGAGGCCGCCCGCTATCTTCGCGCCCAAGGGCTGACGATCACCGACCGCAACGCGCGCGTCGGCCGCGGCGAAATCGACCTCGTCGGGGTGGACGAAGGCACACTCGTTTTCGTGGAGGTCAAGTCGAGATCCACCCACTTGAAATCCAACTTCACCGGCCTCGAGGCGTTCGACGCCCGCAAGCGACGGGCGCTGCGTCGCAGCTGCTGGAAATACTATCGTGAACTCACCGACCCACCCGGCATGCTTCGGCTCGACGCTGTGACGGTGACGTTCGAACGCCGCGAAAACGGCCGGCTCAGGACCTGCGAAATCAAATGGTACCCGGCGTTCCTGCAGCTATAGCTTCCGAGTGGCCATTTCGCGTCGAGCCCAGCCGACAAGCTCGGCGAGACTCAGCGCCTTCTGAGGTTGCTACCCCGAGAAACCTTGTGTCGGTGCAGAAAACGAATCCAGAACAGTAGTTCACTTAGAGCGCTTCGATTTCTTGCCGTACTCGACACGTTCCTTCACCTTCGTCGCCTTACCAACGCGATTGCGCAGATAGTAGAGTTTGGCGCGACGCACCTGGCCAGGCCGCTTGACGACGACGTCCTGAATCGTGGGTGCGTGGAACGGAAAGACCCGCTCGACGCCTTCACTCTGCACGATGCGGCGCACCGTGAACGAGCCGTGGATTCCGCGTCCACCGCGAATCTTGATGACAGTGCCAGAAAAGATTTGAACGCGTTCCTTCTCGCCTTCCTTAATGCGCACGTGAACGTCCACCGTGTCGCCGACGCGAAAATCAGGCACCGACTCTTTGAGGCTACTCGCCTCGACTTTCTTGAGTAATTCCATCTGACATCCTTTCACTCACCGTTAGCAGTTTGCTCAAAAGTGCTTCGAGTCGAAAACTGGTCTTCCCGTCCAGACCGGCTGCGGCGAACAGAGGCAATCTCCCAGGTTTTCGAGTATTGAAGCTGTCGAGTTGGGCATGAAGAGGCCAGTTTCTCGGCCGAATGATTTTTCAACGAGCTCAGCTCAAATTCAACAAACGGACTTGCTGTCGTTTCCCGCGCTGATGAGCCCTGCACCATCCACCGCGGTGCCATCGCCAAGCAGGTCGCTCCGACGCTGCCGTGTGCGCTGCAGCGCCTGCTCCTGTCGCCAACGCGCGATTTCTGGGTGGTTTCCGGAGAGAAGCACCTCGGGCACCTTCATGCCGCGAAACTCGGGCGGTCGCGTGTACTGCGGGTAGTCGAGAAGACCTTCCTCGAAGCTCTCCCGATTTGCGGACTCCGGATCACCGATGGCGCCGGGCAGCAGACGCACGACGCCCTCGAGAATGACCATAGCAGGAATCTCACCTCCCGAGAGGACGTAGTCGCCAATCGACACCTCTTCGAAGCCTGCCTCCGAGAGGCCAACATGGATGCGCTCGTCGAAGCCCTCGTAGTGACCGCACAGCAGCACCACCCAGCTCGCCGTCGCCAGGTCGCGGAGGTGCTCCTGCTCCAACCGTCGCCCCTGCGGCGACAAGATCAACTTACGCGTGTTACCCGCCGGCGCGCGCTCCTGCGCCAGAACGTGGTCGACAGCCGCGAACACGGGTTCTGGTTTGAACACCATCCCCGGTCCGCCACCGTAAGGCCGGTCGTCCACGCTCAAATGGCGGTCCTGAGCGAACGACCGAATGTCGGTGTAGTCGATCTCAACGAGCCCCGACGATTGGGCGCGACCGACGATACTCTCGCCGAGCACTGCCGGGAACATCCCGGGAAAGATGGTCAAGATGTCGACGCTGAACGACATGGCGATCCGTCTCTCTCCGTCGGCTCGATTGAATATCTCATCTCCCATGCGCGGCCCTTCCGAGAGGGCAGCGCGGTGTCAACACATCGACACGAGCGATCGCGACGTCAATCCAGCACCGCGATGGCGAAAGTTCAGGTCCAGGGGCTCTCAGGTCGCCGCGCGTACTCTCGGAAAGGCACCGTCGAAAAGATGCTCGGGGCGACGATCACTGTTTTCTTCAGCTGTCTTTCGAACCGGCTTCCGTCGCGCCAGAGGCCGCTTTGGCGGCACCCTTGCGGGCTTTACGCCTCTTGACGACTCGTGCAGCAATTCTCTTTGCCGACAGCTTCTTTTTTCGGCGCTTCTGTGGTTTCGTCGGGACACCCGCTCCGATCCCCTCAACCCTCTCGCGGCGGAGGAAACTACGCACGGTGTGCGAAGGCGTGGCGCCGACCGAAATCCAGTATTCAGCGCGGTCTCGCTTGAGTCGAACGCGCTTCTGGGCGTCCGCACAAAACGGGTCGTAACAACCGATATTCTCAAGGTACGCGCCATCGCGCTGGCGGCGCCGATCGATGGCACAAATTCGGTAAGATGGGCGCCCCTTCTTACCAACACGCACCAACCGCAGTCTGACAGCCATGTGGCTTGCCTCGCTTCTGAGTGAACTGGCGGAACGCTATCCGCGAATGACCCGCGAACGATCCACGCGGTAACGCTACGCCGCGCGATGTCTGCAGCAGCACCAAAAAACCGGCCGAAACCGAAGGCGGTGGCTACTCGTCGCACGGGAGCGACAAGACAAAGAACGCCTATTATGCCACAGCCCGAACCCCATGCAAGGCTTTACCGAACACCGGGAAAAGGCCGTCCGCAGCTGCAACCAATGACCCCGGGCACCACCCATCCTAGCGGCTCAGCGGCGTCGCGCCTTGCGGCGATTCTTGCGCTCTTTCTTGCGTCGTTCGCGAATCTGCTCGCGCGACGGCCGGGCAACCGAGCCTTTGGTCCCGGCGCCGCGACGCGCCCCGTCCGGTGGCGGCGGCTGGGCGGCTCCGGCCCCGGGGGCAGACTCCATAAGCTGACGCATCATGCCCCCAATGTCCCCCATCTGCCGTTTGGCATGAGCGAGCTGCTTGATCTTACCGAGCGGCCCCTTGCCCCCGGCCCGCCCCATCTGATCCATCATCTTGCGCATAGCGCTGAACTGCTTGAGCAGATCGTCGACGTCCATACGCGTCACGCCCGATCCGCGCGCGATCCGATCACGCCGCATCGTGTTGAGAATCTCGGGGCGCACTCGCTCCCGGGGCGTCATCGACTGAATGATTGCTTCGACTCGGACCAATTCTCCCTCGTCGATGTCCATGTCGTCGACGTGCGCGCCGAGCCCAGGGACCATCTTCAGCATGTCGGCCATTGATCCCATCTTGCGCATCGTGCGTAGCTGCCCGAGAAAATCGTTCAAATTAAACGTGTTTTCCAGCAGCTTCGAGCGCAGCCGCTCGGCCTCCTCTTCATCGACGTGTTCCTTCACCTTTGAGACGAGCGAAACGACATCGCCCATGCCGAGGATGCGCTCTGCCATCCCTTCAGGGCGAAATGGCTCCAGCGTGCCCACGAGCTTCTCGCCGGTACCGACGAACTTGATGGGCTTGCCGGTAACGCTCTTGACGGAGAGCGCTGCGCCGCCGCGGGCGTCGCCGTCCAGCTTGGTGAGAATCACGCCGGTGAGTTCCAGCTGTTCGTTGAACTCTCGCGCACTGCGCACTGCGTCTTGGCCGACCATGGCATCGCAGACAAGAAACACCTCGTCTGGCGACGTGCGCGTCGCGATCTCGCGGACTTCCTGCATCATTTCGTCATCGATGTGTAGCCGCCCCGCGGTGTCCAAGATCACCACGTCATGGCCTTCCTGGCGGGCTTGCTTGACGGCGTGCGCACAGATGTCGGGAGGCGGCGTCTCGGGCTCAGAGAATACGGGAATTCCCGTGTCGGCACCGAGTTTCTTCAACTGATCGACAGCCGCCGGCCGCTGGACGTCTGCGGCGACCAGAAGAGGCATCCGCTTCTGCTTGTCGCGGAGCAGAAGTGCAAGCTTGCCGCAGGTTGTCGTCTTTCCGCTCCCCTGCAGTCCGGCCATGAGAATGACGGTCGGTGGCTTGCGAGCCACCGCGAGCTCCGGGTCCACGGGCCCCATGAGCGCGACGAGTTCCTCATGGACCGCCTTGATGAACTGCTGGCCAGGGTTGACCCCTTTGAGTACCTCTTCGCCGAGCGCTTTCTCTTCAACGCGCTTGAGAAAGTCCTTGATGACCTCGAATGCCACATCAGCTTCAAGAAGCGCGACGCGGACCTCACGCAAGGTCTCCCGAACGTTTTTCTCGGTGATCTTTTGGCGCGGCCCGATCCGCTGCACGATGTCACTGAATCGGCGCGTGATACTCTCGAACATTCCATTCCCCGGTGAAATCGGCGACTCGCTCGAAGTCGCCTCAAGAGCGGTTAACCCCGTGTCCTCAGCTCCAAATCCCCGTGGCAAACACAGTGCTCGTCACGAGTTCGGTGCTCGCGCCCGCTTTCGGTGGGCCTGAGTAACACGAGGTGGAGTTTTCAAGGGCCGTTAGGATAGCACTTTGCGGTGATGCCCGCCAGCTTTCGCGGCCCCGAGTCCGATAGCAGCGCTGTCGCGAAAACCAACAGCATGCGCAGCTGTCCCGCAAACTGAGAAACACGCCGAGAACGCGGACGGCTGGTGTCCGCGCCCGGTGCTTCAAACGCACTGCGGTACTCAGGTTGCAATCCTCATGGCGACGTGACGTGCGCAAACCTCGCTAGCCCGCATTGTTCACCAGAATCCGTAGCGAGGAGCCGTAAGTCGTGTCGTGGCAAGGAAGACTTTGCGATTCGACCGGAGTCGTGCTTCCTGCACATCGAGGATCGAGTCGTGAAGTCTGACGTAGTCCACGGCGCGACTTACGGCCCGCAGCAGGAATCTGGCGAGCAATGCGGGCTAGAGAAATGAGCGTCCTGTTCGGGGACCGGAAATCAAACAGAGCTCTGCGCAGCGAGCACCGCGTTCAAGCCCACCCGCGGATCGTGCGCGGCGAGCGTCCCGGACCACGTTCGCGACGCAACCACCGCAAGACGTGCAGTTTGAGGCAAGTTCGAGGCATCGGTTCCGTCGCTTAAGACCGCTGCGGTCGCGATTGGCCCCGTAGTTGCTCATGCATGCACGGACGGGAGTTCTTCCCGCCACTGAAACAAACGAGAAGAAAAGAGTGTGAACAGGAACTGTGCGGCTCGGCTGCACAGTTGTTGGGATTGGTGGTTCGACGGCGGACGCGCGGTCTCCTTCGGGAGTCCGTGCAATGCCGTCGCCTCGATGAGGCTGCGTTCAAGGAATGGAGGAAGGTACGGGCTGACCCGTGCCTTTGAGGAAAGGAGTGAAGAGGTTTTGTTCTCTCTTCGACATCTGCGCCAAAAGTTCGTTCCCCTGTTCACCCTTTCGATTGCCTCTCTCAGTTGCGGTGGTGGTGGTGGTGGATCAGGCAGCGGGTCCGCTCCACCTCAACGTCAGCGCGTTCTGCTCGAGTCGACGACTCCTGCAGCGTCGAGGTCGACGACATTCCTCGGCGCGATCGCAGAGTTCGCGGTGGTAGCGCAAAACTCGGATGACTCGGAGGCCGTCGAGATCGACTGGTTCGTCGATGGCGCCCTGACAGAGTCGGACGCCTTCAGTTTCGCTTTCGACACTCTGACGACCGGAGTCGGAGCGCACGAAGTCGAGGCCAGGCTGAGCACAGCAGACGAAACCTCGAGGCTCTCGGTGCTCTGGCAGGTCAACGTCCTTGACGCCGAGGAAAACGGGGGAGCTTCGGCGCCGCTGGCGCTGAATCGTCCACCGCAATTGGAGTCTTTGGGTCCACTGTCCGATTTCACCGTAACCCCCGGCGGGGAGTTCGCCGTGACCGCGCTCGCCATTGACGGTGACGCAGGCGACGAACTGGAGTACCGCTGGTGGATCGACGGTGTCGAAATGGACGCAGCAGGACCAGAGCTGGTCGTCGAAAGCGGCTCGCTCGGACTCGGAGTCCACACGATCGACGTCGAAGTGCTCGAGCGTCGATCGACAGCACTTGAGCAGCTGCTAGGTCGGAGCGACGACAGCATCGGGCAAGTCCTTTCGGAAGCCGGCGCCTCCGGAGAGTCCATGACTGAGCGGTCGCTGAGCTATTCGTGGTTCGTACACGTGCTCGAAGACTCCGACGGGATAGCATCTCCGCTCCTGCAGAGAGTGCGGCCGTTGGTCAATCCGCGCGTCCGCGCCGGCGACGAACTCGTGCTTCGCGCCCAAGGGACGCTGGGCGACGGAGGCGACGTCGAATACCGATGGAGGCTGAACGGCACGGCCGTAGGTCACTCTAACTCAACCGAGTTCGCCTATAGACCCAGCGCCAGCGACGTCGGCACACACTCCGTCACCATTTCAGTCGTCGACCATCGCCGCCAGAACGTCACGACGATCGACGAAGAAGCGCAGGAAATCGAAGCCGGTGCGAGGACCATGTCGTTTTCGTGGATCGTCGACGTCGTGCCAAGCGATCCGGCGGCGTCGATGGAACTCTTCGCTGCGGAGATAGACAGTCAGGTCGCGGCGGCATCGAAGACGACTGCGGAAGACTCTCTCGTCGTCGACAACTCCCAATCCGACGTCGTCACCAGCGGTGAGTGGAGGCGCTCACAGGGGCTCGGCGCCTACGGTCCGAACTCCCTGTTCGCCACGACCAGCGGTCGTCTGACCTTCGCCGCGACACTGGTGCCACAGACGCCGTACGACACGTTTCTCCGTTGGTCACATTTCCCCGGGCGCTCCGGCTCGGTTCCCGTCATCATCGACCACGTTGATGGATCCACAAGCTTCAGCGTCAACCAACTGCGCGGCGCCGGCATATGGAATTACGTCGGCACCTACTGGTTCGCCGAGGACGCTCGCGTCACTTTGGTGGCGGAAGGAACAGGCGCAACGAGCGCAGACGCCGTCTGTTTTCTCCCCTCCGGAGGTCGCGGTGGCGAGGAAACTACGACGGGTTTCGCGGCGCTCACCAACCCGCAGTCTGTAATTCTCGACAACGGCGGTGCAGGCACGAGCCAGACCGGAAGCTGGCGTCAATCGCATGGGCACGACCCCTACGGCGGCGACGCTCAGTACTCGCGTGACGCGGGAACGTACGTGTATCGACCTGGCGTCACGCCGGGAAACTATCGCGTCTACCTCTGGTGGACGTCGTTTACTGGCAGGGCAACAACGGTTCCTGTGACGATCAATTCCACCGAAGGCGCGAGAAACGTCCAAATCAATCAGCGCTCTGGTGGCGGGCAGTGGAATCTCCTGGGCACCTTTAGCCTCGACGAGGAGGGAGAAGTCATCATCAACGCGCAGAAGAAACAAACGGCGTGTGCGGATGCGGCTCGGTTCGAATTCGTCGATGAAGAACCCAGCGACACGACGGCGCCCTCGGCCCCAAGCGGACTGTTCGCCTCCTCTCACGACGGCGCTGTCGTCCTCGATTGGGAAGACAACGCGGAGACCGACCTTGCAGGCTACGAAGTCCACCGCTCGACCGTCTCAGGCGACCGGTTTCAGGTCATCGCCACGATCGATCGAAGCGAGTATCGCGATACAAACGTTAAGAACGAGTCGACGTACTTCTACAAGGTTCGGGCGCTGAACGATTGGGGCATGGCGTCCGACTTCTCCGACGAGATCGAGGCAACACCAGCAGATTCGCCGCCTGTCGCCCCTGCTGCTTTCACGGTCACGGGCGAACGCGACGCGATCGTTCTCGACTGGAGCGCTAGTCTCGAAGCCGACGTTGTGGAATACGCGGTGTACCGATCTGAGTCACCTGACACCGGCTTCCTCCTCATAGCCACGGTCAACGACGCTGGGTTTCGCGACACAGATGTCGCACTCGGCACCCGGTACTACTACTTCGTCACCGCCATCGACCGAGGCGGCCAGGAATCCGAACCCTCGGCGACCCTCAGTTCTGAGCTGCTCGACCCCACCCCGGAACCGCCGACCGGATTGACGGCGACGCCCACGACCTCCGGAGTCACGCTCGATTGGCACGACGCGCCAACTGGCGATATCTCATCGTTCGGCGTCTACCGTTCGACTTCGCCGTCCTCAGGTTTCCGCTTGATCGCGACGACACGAACGAGCGACTACTTCGACGCGGACGTGGAGCCCAGTGCAACGTACTACTACGCCGTCACAGCGGTCGGGACAAATGGACGCGAGTCGCAGCTGTCGCCGTCCGTCTCGGCGACCGTGCCGGCGGGGACGTCCGGTGGCGCGGCGCCTGATGCGCCAGGTGGGCTCCTAGCGTTCAGTACGTCGGCGATGGGACAGATCGCATGGACGCCGAATGCGGAACCGGACATAGATCATTACGGCATCTACCGATCACTGAGCTCGGGTAGCGGGTTCCGGCTGATTGATACGACTGCAGAGACATCCTATTTGGACTCGAACGTCACGGTCGGTACGACCTACTTCTACGCCGTGAGCGCTGTCAACCTCCACGGAGTCGAATCGCCGCTCTCGAAAGAGGTCGCCATCGAAATCGCGTCACCGGAGTCCGACGACCCGCGTTCTGACGACCTCTTGCCTCCAAGTCAGCTCACGGCCATTGAGGCCACGGGACGCGTGGTGCTCGATTGGATGGATCACACAAGTCCCGTCGTGACGTTCTTCGGAATCTACCGGTCAACCACAGCGGGTACTGGCTACCGCCTCGTCGGCACAAGCAAGGAGTCGACGTTCGGCGACACGAACGTGACGCCCGAGACAACCTACTACTACGTCGTCACAGCGGTCGATTCGAGTGGCAACGAGTCACGGTTCTCGGCGGAAGCAGCCGTGAGCTACGCGGGCACCAACCCGGACCGCTCGATTATGCTCGACTGGGACCCGCCCTCCTTGAGCGCCGACGGCACCCCGCTCACTGATCTCGCCGGTTTTCGTCTTTTCTACGGCACGCAATCGGGTGCTTACGCCGAAGCGATCGACATCGGGATGACGAGCGAGTATACCGTCAGCGGTTTGCCGCCTGGACGTTACTACTTCGCTGTCACGGCAATCGATGTCGTCGGCAATCAGAGTAGCTTCTCCACCGAGCTGGTCGTTGACGTCGAGTGATGCACACAATTCGACTGGCTACTGACGCAGGAGCGGCAGATAGCGGCCTGTTGAAAAAGGGCTGATAGGACCGCCAGGGGGAGTGAGCGTCGAGCGACCGCCTCTCACAGAGTGAGTGAAGCTCAGGAACCGTCGGTGGTCTGCGGGTTGCGAACTGCAAGAACTGCTGGAATCGCAAGCATGCAAAGTGCCATCGACACAAAAACCGCGACGCCATAGTCACCGCCCGGACGTTCCAGCCGAGCAAAAAGATAGGGCCCAACGGCGCTGGCACACACGATCACCGAAAGATTGACGCTGGCGATCGCACCCAGGTGCTTGCG
Source organism: Planctomycetota bacterium (assembly GCA_965223265.1). GTDB lineage: Bacteria > Planctomycetota > UBA8108 > UBA8108 > SXIK01. The sequence continues at coordinate 8,509,740 of OZ244999.1, read as the reverse complement.
CCCGTAGAAACGTGGCCAGACAACCGCTGTCAGAACACCGAACAGCCCGTGAGCAATGCCCATGCCGACGAAGATCAACCGCCGGCCCGCGGGAACGCCGAAAGCCAGAAGGCCAGCGCACCCGATCAGCTCGCCGAGAACGAGCGCCAATGCGAGGTAGCGAATACGTACTCGATCGCTCAGCTTCCCACCGACCATCGACGTGAAGATCGCGACAATCGCCATCGGCACGAACAGGGCAGTCGCCTCCTCCAAACCCAGGTCTGCACTTCGGCCGAACGAGCCGATGTGGAAAGTCATCGCTGTCCCGATCATCGCCGGCAAGGCCACGGTGTAGTTGAGGCTCCAAAAGGAAAAGGTCTTCAAGGCTTCCAGTAGACCGAACTCCCGCACCGTTGTCGGATTCGGTCGATCGCGGTCGAAGACTTCCTCGGTGCCCTCAGCGGCTCCGTCCATACGCAGGCCGCACGCCTCGGGGTTGTCACGATAGAAGATCCAACCGAGGAGCAACATGCCAAGTCCGATCCAAACACCGAGCAGGAGCAGGCTGCCGCGCCAGCCAAGAGCCTCGACGATCCTTGCCAGAGCTTTCGGTGCACCGGCAAAAGTCGCCGACACGACAGCGCCGCTGAAACCGCACACTATGCCGCGGTGGCGCTGAAACCACTTGACGAGCATGGCGCGCGAAACCATCGTCAGGACGCCTTGCCCCCAAAAACGCAGACTAAAAAAGCCTGCGGTGATCACCATCCAGGCGACCTCGCGACGCTCCAGAGACTCACGGAAGTAGGGTACAAGCCCCTCTGTGGTGCGGTCACACTGGCTTAAGAACCAGAGTGTGGCTCCGAGGCCAGCGCTGGCGAAGACGACCATGACGCGTGCGCCCCAAAGATCGTACAGGCGTCCGGCAAATGGCAGCAGACACCCACTTGCCAGCGTTCCCCACATATACGCGTTTGAAAGATCAACGCGCGAGATCGCAAGCGCGGCGATCAGGTCGTCCGTAAAGACGCTGACGCCCATCGTCTGCCCCGGGATGCTGCAGACGATCCCAATCGTTCCGACGACACCGATCACCCAACCGTAGAAGAACGGAAAGCGTCGCGGTGAAAACGGGACGTCGCTGAGCCGCATACTACCGGCCGTACCGCCGTAGAACCCCGGGTTTGTGGGCTGGCAGGATATCGCAACGACTGCGATCGCCGCCCCGACGCTGCGCGCGGCAGAGTCGGGGCGGCCGTTCGACAGGTCCCACTCCCGCCGCACGGCTCTTCAGCGTCCTGCCGTCTTCTTGCAGGGCGGGCGTGGGAATACGGAATGATCGTGAGACCAATCAGCTACCCGTGAGAAGGCTGGTGTACTTGGAAATGTCGATGCCGCTTGCCTGGAGCTTATCGACGACCACCTGGAGCTTGGACTGCAAATTCTTCACGATGTCCTGTGCCGACGAGAGCTTGTTCTTGAGCTCCCCGACGTCGCCAAGACCTAGGCCTTTGATCTGGTCCTGCAGTTTGGTGACAACGCCTTTCTGCTCCGTGATCGCAGTGACAATCTTGTCCGCGACGCCCTTCAGGCTGTCCGGCGTCGCCGAGGCGACCATCTCTTTCAGGTTGTCAGCACTGAACGACGCGTCCGAAAGTTTGGCCAGATCGAGGTCTGCAAGGCCACCGACGGCCTTGGCTGCGCCGTCCGCGGCATCTCCAACCGCTCCGGCAGCACCATCAGCCGTCTTTTCCGCCGATTCGACAGTTTTCGACGCGGCCTCGCCCACGTCCTTCACCGCGTCCCCGACAGCATCCTTCGAGCCTTGGTCGCAGCCGGCCACAGAAACGAACCCAGCGACAAACAAATAGATGAAAAGACGATACATGTGGACCCCCTGTGGACAAAGAGATGGTTGTTCTTTGACGACCCGCCGCTCCGCATTCGTTGGAGTCATGAGTAACATCTTTGCGAGAACAAAAACAGCGCAAACGTACGCGAATTCACGACGCGAACACGTCGTTCGAGCGGCGTCGCTACACGTCGGGGACGCGGCACGGACGGCTGAGAAGCCAGAATCCACCGATGGTCGCCAGCATCGCCAGCGGCAGGGCGATCGCAAGGTGGAGACCATGGCCGGAGAGAAGGAACGCCGCCAGTGCCGGTGCTGCGGCAAGCACAGCATAAGGCAGCTGGGTTCGCACATGATCGACGTGGTCGGATCCCGCTGCCATTGAACTCAAAACCGTCGTGTCGGAGATCGGCGAGCAATGGTCGCCGAAAACCGCGCCGCTGAGAACCGCGGCGAGGGTTGCCTGAACGACGCCGGCGGCGGTGCTGGGATCCATCGGCGCGCGCAGTGTCAGCTCGTTTGCAAGTGGCAGCAGCACAGGAATCAGAATCGCCATGGTGCCGTAGGAGGTGCCGGTGGCAAATGAGATCACCGCGGCAGCAAGAAAAGTCAATGCTGGCACGAAGCCAGCGCTGACCACACCGTCAACGAGCGCCAGCACGTACGCCCCGGTGCCGAGTTCTTTGGTCACCCGCCCCAGCGACCACGCCAGAAGGAGTATGAACGCAGCGAGCACAAGAGCGCGGGCGCCGCCGACCCACGCGGCCGTGACAGCGCGCACCCGTTCGCCCGCCAGCACAGCCATCGTGCCAGCAACGATCGAACCGCCAAACGCCGCCCAGAGTAGAGCCCGAAACGAGTCCGACGCGCCGATGATCTCTCGCAGCGTCGCTTGTCCGGCCTGCGCGTCGAGGGCGCGTAGGCCGGTCCAATAGAGGCCCGCAACAGTCAAAAGAATCACCGCGAGGATCGGAACGATCGCCAATGTCCAGTGCCTGCCCGGTTCACTGGCGACGGCCACTTCGGCGTCGGGAAGAAAGAGAGGTTGAGCTCCTGGTGCCGTCAACTCGCCGGTCGAACGCGCTCTCTCCTCGGCGCGCCTCATGGAGCCGAAATCTCGCCCAGAGGCAGCGACACAAAAAACCAGTGCCAGAGCCGAAAGACTGTAAAAGCTGAAGGGAATCGAACTGAGGAAAAAGAGATATGCCTCGGACTCGAATCGTTCGAGCACCACAGTCTGTTCGCGGATCAAAGAGAGCTGATAGGCGGTCCAGGTCGAAATAACGCCGACAGTGGCAACAGGTGCGGCGGTGGCGTCGACGAGAAACGCGAGCTTCTCACGGCTGATGCGCAAACGGTCGGTGAGCGGCCGCATCGTGTTTCCGACGATGAGCGAGTTCGCGTAGTCATCGAAGAAAACCACGACCCCAAGTCCCGCTGTCGTGAGTTGGCCACTGCGAGGCGTACGCGCCCACCGCGAAACGGCGTCGACGATGCCTCGAACTCCACCCGACTGAGTGATCACTCCGACCATACCGCCGAGCGAGAGGCTGAAGATGATCACAGAGGCATGGTCGGGGTCGGCGAGTGCCCCCACGATGTAGGTGTCGAGCGACCTCAACGCCGCCGCGAACGGATTCACCGTCAGCCACAGAATCACTCCGACCCAGAGACCACAGAAAAGCGAAATCAGGACTTGGCGCGTGACGATGGCAAGTACGACAGCGACAAGCGGTGGCAGAAGCGAGACCCACCCCGGGAGCACGGTCCAGTCGCGATGAAGCGAGAGCTGTCGACCGTCCGCTGCAGTGACTCTCGCGGTGAGCGTGCCGTCAGTGAGGCGTACCGACTCGAGCACGAGCTCACCGTCCGTGAGCTCAGCGCTACGGATAGCGCGCCCATCGGCATGGTGCACGACACCGTCGAGCACAGCGCTGGCGCGAAAACCGAAAGCGACGCGTCCGTTTGCGTCGACAGCCCGCAGACGAAGCGTGAGCGGCATCCCCGCGATCAACGCACCGCGGCGCCCAAAGTCGACTCGTAGCCCGCTCGCCGCTACCGCGACGGCGCCGGAATCGGCGGGAGTCGCGGGAGTCGCCGCTTGTGACTTCGCTCCGTCGCGGGCTCCAACGGCGTCACCAGCTGCGGCGATGGCACCCAACACGGCGTTCGGCTCGACACCGGCGACGAGGACCTCGGAAAGACAGAAACAAAGACAAAGCCCGGCCGTAATCGCTGGACGGTATATGGATATCGCACACTGGGGTGACGACTGTTCGGCAGGAGCACGCACGATTCGAACGCGACGGGCGACCGAGCCTCTCGCGCCGCCTGGGCTCACAGCCGTCACGTCGTTCAAGACTCCTCCCGTCGCCGCGATGGCGTGTCATCACACGTGGGGCCACTTCGTGTCCGTAAAACGGACGCGATGTGGCCCCGCGCGAAGTCAGTCTGCTTCCTGAATCTTGAACACAATCGCCGCGATCACAGCACCAACGCAGGGGCCGACGATATAGATCCACAGATTCCCAAGCGTCCCTCCTTCCCCAAACATTACGTGAGCGAGGATCGGGCCGATACCAACCGCTGGGTTAAAAGCCCCACCGGATATGCCGCCGACTGAGAAGGCGCCCGCCAAAACGGTGAAACCGATGGCAAGGCCATAGAACGAATTCCCCTCGGTGCGCTTGCTCGTAGCAACGTTCAGGATGACCAGCGCCAGCGCGAAGGTGAAGAGTACCTCTGCAAGCACCGCGGTGCCGGCGCTGACGCCGGCACCTGGAGCCGGGCCAGCGAACGTCTTCCCATGAATCACGTAGACGACGCAGGACGCCGCGAACGCCCCCACAACCTGTGCGATGATGTACGGCACGATGTCTTTCGCAGCACACTTGCCGCGTATGAATACGGCGAGCGTCACCGCTGGGTTATAGTGCGCGCCGGAGATGTGCCCGCCCATGTAGATCATGACCATGAGCACGCCGCCGATGGCGATCGGCGCCATGTCGGTGCCGCTGAGAACGGCGAGCCCGATAGTCAAAACGAGAAAGAACGTTCCGATGAACTCCGTGAGATAGGTTTTCATGTTCCCTGCCTTCGGTGGTCGGCGGCGTCTCGGAGCGGTTTCAAGCGGTCACACGTCTCCGCGATGCGGCACGGGGCACACCATCGGAAACCCGTTTCGCCGGCCCACCGCCGTCAGGCCGCCGACGAACCGTTCATGCAACCACTCGTCCTCACCACCCTGATAACCCCCAACGCCTACAAAAATGACGGGCAGAATCGCCGGCTGTCATTCGTTTGCAAGCTTTAGGGATGGACTCGAAGCCGGTAACGAGCCGGCCCCCTCTTGCCCCGGATCTTACGCAATGTCTCCCCGATGGCAAGAGCCTGCTCCGATCCATCGCCTCGAGCGCGGGCACATCTCTCCCCGATTCAGGACGATCTGTCGCTGCTGGGCCAGGAGCAGGATGCGGTAGTCGACGACAGCACTCAACGGACTCGGCGCTGACGGTTGTTGATGAAATCCTTGAACACCATGTGCTCAAGATCACCAAGCGCCGAGAAGAACGCTCGGCCGCGGTTGATCTCGGTAAGATTTTCGACAAACTGCATCAGGTAGGGGTCGCTCGCGATCATGAAGGTCGTGATCGGAATGCCATAGCGCCGGCACTCCGCCGCCTCGTCGAGCGTCTTGTTGACGATCTTGCGGTCGAGGCCAAACGAGTTTAGATAGAGTTCATTCCCTTCGAACAGCGCCGACGGCTTGCCGTCGGTGATCATGAAAATCTGTTTGTTCGCGTGTTTCTTTCGCTGCAAGATGCGGCGCGCGAGCCGCAGCGCGGCGTGAGTGTTGGTGTGATACGGCCCGACACCCGCGTACGTTAGGTCCCGGATCGAAATCTCACGTGCATCGTCACCAAACAAGATCACGTGCAACGCGTCCTTCGGAAAACGCGTCAGGATCAATTCGGCCAACGCCAGGGCGACCCGCTTCGCGGGTGTGATGCGGTCTTCGCCATAAAGAATCATACTGTGACTCACGTCGAGGAGTAGACACGTCGCGACGGAAACGTGACGCTCCGTTTCGTACACTTCAAGGTCTTCCTCACGTAGCGTCAGATCGGTGGCAGCGTCGCGCTCGAGTGCGTTTCTGTAGGAACGAACAAAATCGATGTCTTCAGGGTCGTCGCCGAATCGATAAGGTCGTGTCTCGGAAAGTCGCTCGGTACCTCGCCCGGAGTGGGGCGTACGATGCTGCCCACCCCGCCCTGGCTTCAGATTCGAGAAAATCTGAGCGAGCGAACCGGCGCGCACGAAACGTTCACCACGCGGCGTCAGCGAGAACCCCGTCGGGGTCTGCGCCACGACCTTGCGAGACTCCAGATGTTTCTTGAAATCTTCAAAGCTCAGCTCGTCATCGAACAGGTCGTGTCGTTCACCGAGATGCTCGAGCAGCTCGAGAGCGCGGTCGACGTCACCGTCCTCGCGCACGAGTAAATACGCAAACAGCTTCTCTAGAAACCTAAGCCGCTCGCCCAAGTGACCTCGAGCGCTCTTCCAGTCGAGATAGCGGATTCTCATGGCTACCTCGCGGCGAACGCTTCGACGTTTCGGGCCATCACTTCAAACCCTCAAGCATGATGCCGAGCATATCGGAGTATGAAACTCCCGTGGTCGCGTCTTCTTTGGCGAGTAATGAGTGCTGGTGCAGCCCTTCAAGCACCAGCTCCATCACCGCACGGTGGGCGGCAGGGTTCGAGACGGGAAGGAAACTCTTGGCAAGTGCAGACAGTCCAGGAACGGCGTTCAGGGCCTGCGCGTACTCGTCGTCGGACATCCCATCCGACAGTTCCAACTGGTTTCCCTGGGCGAACCAATCGAGCACCGGCTTGTATCGATCGCTTTTGAGCTGAGGCTCGCTGCCTTCCTTGATGATGTCGGGAAAGTGGCGATCAAACACGGCACGACACGCATTTCCCACGAGGTGCCGGACGACTTTCAAAGCGCCTTCCTGCTCGCCCTCATAGACCAGTTCAACCTTGCCGGTGACGGCTGGGACGAGTTGGCTGAGATCGACGAGGCGCGGGAACGGTGCACTTCCAGGCAGCATCAACAAACGGCGCTCGACTTGGCTCACGAGCAACTCTCGAGCCGCAATGGAAAGTCGGGCACTGACACCGGAGGTCTGGTCGACGTACTCCGACTCCCGGCCACGAAAGGCGATCTCCTCGATCAGCTCGGCAACAAAATCAGGCAGCTCCACTGGCGGACACGCCTCACCTCGATCGAGCCACGCCTCAGCCTCTGTGATTCGTCGCGAATCGGCTACGGAGCGCGGGTAGTGCGTGAGAATCTGCGACGCGATCCGGTCCTTGAGCGGCGTGATGATACTGCCGCGGTTGGTGTAGTCCTCCGGGTTGGCGGTGAACACCATGAGGACATCGAGTGGGATGCGGATCGGAAAGCCACGGATCTGAAAATCGCGCTCCTCGAGCAAATTGAGGAGTCCCACCTGAATGCGCGGAGCCAGGTCCGGCAGCTCGTTGATCGCGAAGACGCCCCGGTTGGTCCGAGGGATGATGCCGAAATGAATCACGGCAGGATCAGCGAGATCAAGCTTGAGGTGAGAGGCCTTGAGCGGATCGATGTCACCGATCAAGTCGGCCATAGTGACATCGGGGGTCGCCAGCTTCTCACCGTAGCGCTCCTCGCGAGGCAGCCATTCGATGGGCAGGTCGCCGCCGGCCTCGGCAACGAGACGCCGGGACACCTCGGTTACCGGCGCCAGCGGGTGCTCCCGCAGGGGCGACCCAGCGATGACGGGGGCTTCCTCGTCCATGAGGTCGACGATCTGGCGGGCCATCCGCGTCTTCGCCTGGCCGCGCAAGCCGAGAAAAATGATGTCGTGACGCGCCAAGAGGGCGTTCACGATCTGTGGAATCACTGTCTCGTCGAATCCGACGATGCCCGGAAACAGCGCCTCCCCCGCGCGCAGCTTAGAGATCAAGTTGGCGCGCACTTCCTCGCGCACCGATCTTGGTTCGTAGCGCCCGCGATCGAGCTCACCCAGGACGCGTGCCTTCTCACCCATGCAAATCTCTCGCTCTCAATGTGTCCAATGAAACCCAACCTATGAGCTTGCCACAGGAGGGACAAGAACTGAAGGTAACGTCCGCTCGCCGACGTCCAGCGACCGCTCAGATCCATAGCGTCTGTCCACCAGGTGGACTCCATGCGTTGGGCGGCAGGTCGCGGGTGTTTGTCCTCACGCACCCTTTATCCGTTTCGTGACAACGACTTAGTTATGGACGCTCGAGAATCAAGCCTTCGGCATGTCCCTTGCACACCTCGAGTAGAGAATGGTCCGGACGGCCGGAAAGGAGGTAGGCACTATGTACGACTTCGATCAAGTGCAAGTCGTTGAGCGCGGCAGTATTCGCACCCTCGAGAAGGAGACGTGGCTGTCGCTTTCAGCGGTGGAAAGGATTGAGCAGATCCTCTCGCAGGAGGTACTCTTTCTGCGCGGCGGGCGGGTGATTCCAGCGATGCAGGCGTTCCAGCCAGAGCCAGCGCGTCGTTAACAGCCTGCCTGAAAAGGTGCTTCGAGCCGAATCTTCGGGGTTTTCGAGTATTGACGCGGCCCGTCTGGGCGTGAAGTGGCCGGTTTCTTCGGCCGAGTGACTTTCAGCGGGCTGTTAGCACAACGCGCCGCACCGCACGCCCTTGCCTCATTCGCCGAGAGACACGCCGCCGTCGCAGAAAATCGTCTGTCCGGTGATGTAGGCGGAGTCGTCGCTCGCGAGAAAGAGGTGTAAGCGAGCAATGTCGAGCGGCTCACCGAGCCGCCCAAGCGGCACTCGTGCCAGGAATTTGCTGCGAACTTTCTCGGGGACGAGTGCGAACATCTCTGTGTCAATGACCCCCGGTGCGACAGCATTGACGCGAATCGCATCACGCGCCAGCTCCTTCGCAAGAGTTCGCGTCAGCCCGACAACGCCGGCCTTTGACGCCGAATAGTTGACCTGGCCTTTGTTGCCGAGAGCGGAAATCGACGAAGTGTTGATGATCGAGCCGCCGCCGCGCGCGCGTAGAAGCGGTATCGCCGCCTGGGAGCAAAGAAACGTTCCCGTGAGATTGACGCGCAGGACGCGCTCCCAATCTTCGAGCGTCAAATCGGTGGCAAATCCATCGGCGATGATTCCGGCGTTGTTGACCAGGATATCAAGCCCGCCGCGCCGCGATTGTGTGGATTGCAGCGCCGTCTCGACCTCCGATGGATCGGCAACATCGACGAGTTCGACGTGGAGGCGTTCCCCCGCTGTCGAGCCCAGCTCCTCTCGCAGCTGCTCTCGCACTCGATCTGCGCCGCGCGGTGACACCTCCCAGACGTCGACGCAGGCGCCTTCGCGCAAAAACAGCGCCGCGGTCGCCCGTCCGATACCGCGACCGCCGCCGGTCACGACGGCCACTCGATGCTGCAATCGACTCACGAATCACTCCAACCTAGCGCCTGCAGAAGACTTCGATCCGACCCGCTCAGCGGCCACCACGGTAACCAGCCAACGCAGCAGCAGCAAACACTTCTTCGCGAGCGCTGCACGCTCAACAGAGCCGTCAAGGACACGTCGCGGGCAGGTCGCAAAGCAGTGCGTCCGGAGTCGGATCTGCACCGCAGGAAGTCGGCTCGGGAAGTGGTGCGCGGCCTGCAACCAGTCGCAGCACAATGGCGATGGGGTCTGACACGTTGATCTTGCCGTCATCGTTGGCGTCAGCTGCCTTCACGCACGTCACCGACGTCTCACCACGAAAGAGATACCGAAGAATGCCAATCGCATCGGCAATATCGACCTCGCCGCTGACGTTGGCGTCACCGCGGACAAAGGTATCGACTGCGACAACCCTGGTCTTCTCAAAACTCGTGACGCCGGGTCGCGCGATCACCTCGAGGTCGCGACTGAGAAAACTGACGGCCGGATCAGGCCTCTCCGGTGGCTCCGGCGCTTCGATTTGGACGACCGCGATAGGCTGCTCGATCCCAGCGACGACGATCTCAGGATCCAGCAGCACCCAATAGGTTGCGTCAAGGTTGTGGCGCCGCGCTGCGTAAACGAGACGCCAATAGTCATCGACAATCTGCTGGGTGGCACCGATCGTGATCTCCGCACGCTGGACACTCGCAGGACCAGTGTCGAAATCGCTCAGCGCCTCGAGAAAACGCTCGTAGACGCGGAAGCTGGAACCATCATCTGTCGTCACGTTGATTTCGAACTGCGGCAGAAGTCGATGCGAGCATGATCCATAGTTCAACCTCGTGATACCGTCGAGGTCCGCCGGCATCACGAGTTCGAACGTCACGTAGTCCTCATTCAAAACCCGACGCTCATCGATGGCCTCGGAGCCGCGACCGCGGAAACTGACACCGACGACTTGGACACCCAACTGCGCGCCCGTCGGCAGATCGAATGTCTGCTCGTAATTGAAACGATAGATCGTCTGTCCCCCGGCGTCGGCAACACGGATCATCCGTACGACACCGTCGGTGGCCGGTGATCCGACGAGCTGTTCGGGACCAAAGACGACTTCGTCGATCCAGTTCATAGAAAACACGTCACTCACGGTCGGCAAAAGAAACTCTCCGGGGAGAAAGCGCACGATGCTCTTGTTCTCCAGCTCCGTGCGCGGCGACCGCCCGGGGCGCTCTTTCGAAAACACGCCACACACCGTAGTCCCGGAAGGAATCTCCAGCGTGAAGGTTGGCGTGGCAGGCCCGGTCGAGGGAATCAGGAAAGGTCGAACCTGTTTGATCGCCAACGAATCGTCGCGTTCGATCTTGAACTCAAAGTCGAGAAGAATGTTCAGTGGATCGTGTTCGCCGGGGTCGATCTCGTAGCGAGCATCGACATGCGCCAAAACACGACCGAGCTCCATGAGTTTCTCGTCACTGACCACAGACTCTCCCGGCTCTAGAAGAGACGAGCTGCGATCACGAATGACGCGCACGACCTCCCCGTCGCGCACGTCGAGCAGGTCGCGTTCGACCGTCACTCCAGGCTCGGGACTGACGACGCTTTCCTCGCCGACCTGGGCGGTGATGAGGTAGCGACGGTCCGCTGCCGAACGCGGGTTGCCCGTGAACGCGACGCCGTTTGCCGACTCGTCGAGAAACGCGCGATTGACGACGATCGCCATGCCGACGACAGCGGGATCTATCTGAAAGAAAGAGCGCTCTTCGTGGGCTCTAAATGTCCACAAGCTCGACCAGACTTTTTTGAGGGCACGTTCGATCGTGCGTGCATTGTCGCGAGACGGGTCGCAGTGCGAACCGTTTTGAATCTCTGTATCGAGTGTGTCTGCTGCACATACCGAGGTTGACTCGTAAAGCCCGGCGCCATTGAACTCGAGTGAATCTTCAACGTTTGACGACGATCGAAACCGCACCATGGTCGTCGCATCACCGAAAACACTCGTGATGCGATCGGCCAGCTCCTGCACCAGGGCCGGATCGACAACACCTTCCTCCCGAACCCGCGAGCGAAATTCCTGGAGCGCCTCGAAGCGTCGCGCTGGATCGGACTGGATCTCTGGCGACATGAGAAGCTCCAAAACATAGTCGGCGTACGTCAGTATTCGCCCGTCGATGTCGATCACGTTGGAGCGCATGAAGTCAAAGTAGTGTGCAACTGGGATGGCAAATCCCCGCTCGCCGTACGGCGCGAACTCGCCAGTCAGAAACGTTTGCAGTCGAGCCAGATTCGTCGCCTTGCCGCCGTAGCGCGCCACCGGCGAATAGCTGTCGGTCGCGACGGTGTCCATCTCATCAAAGCTGTCGAGACGGCGGTAGTCGAGATCTAGCGTCGGAGCCACTGAAAGCGTTGGGCGATTCCGCGCCCAAAAATCCTCCGCTGCCTCCACCGTAGCTGGTTCAAGAGCGTATTCTGTATCGAACACTTCCAGGCGCACGAGTTCGCCTTCATGCTCTTCGAGTTCCGTGAGCGCCTGCGCGACGAAAGCGTTTGGCGTGCCACGCCGGGCGGTTCGGATCGCGACGTGACTGAGCGCACCTTGCGGCTGGGCCGTGATGACACCACCGACGACCCCCTCAATGTCACGCGGAGCCTGCTCGATGACGACGATGTCCTGAAACGTGAAAAGACCCGTTTGATTCGCCGCCTCGAACTCCTCGAGAGTCAGGAGGCGCACGCGACCATACCCTGTGCCCGTCGTGTACGCCTCGTAGCGAAACCCGCCGCCGAGTTCACCGAAGAAAATCGAAAACGGCGCGTTTGTCCACGCCTCTGCCTCTCGCCGAGCCAGCTCCGTGTCCGGCCAGTACTCAAGTGGGGCGATGTCAAACGCGCTCATCAGGGAATTGTACACCCACGTCACTTCCTCGAGATTCAACACCTCGCGTGGATCAAAACCGGTGTCGGCAACGACGGTGAACACGTAGCGCGCATTTGGGGCCTCCCGCATACGCCTGAGCACGCCGACGTAGTAGTCGCGACTGCCGCGACGACCCGTCAGCTGGTTGTACTGCTCGATATCGCCTTCAAGTGTCGGGAACCTCTCACGAAACGCCTTGGACAGAAAATCCTCGTGGAGCAAAAAACGCGACACGTTCTGAAAGAGGGGTGGGAGCAGAGTCGGATCGACGCGCGCCGGTACGACGTACTTGCCGTCGCGCGTCCCTTCGCCCGTCGGCACTGAAACAGTGACGAAGTCACGCTCGGTGCACATTGATTCGAGGTATTCAGGTCCTGAACGCGTCGCGTTGTGGAACACCGTGAGCGTCTCGCCGACGCGATTCGCGGCGATGATATCGTTGGTGCCGTCGGCATCGATGTCGCCGGCAACGGCGAAACGTGGGCCCCCTCCTACCCTGTGCTTGGTCGACAGAGAGAACGAACGATCGCCGCCGTTGACCAAGACGGAGATCGAACTGGTGCGCTCACTCACGGCCACGAGCTCAGCGAATCCGTCCGCATCGAGGTCTGACGCGATCATCGAATACGGCGGCAAGGCAACGCCGAAAACTCCGCCTGGCTGGAAACCACCGTCGCGCTGATTCCAAAAAAGCGTCACGTTCTGGCTCTGTTCGTTTGCTGTCGCCAGATCGACGTGACCATCGCCGTCGAAATCCGCTGCAACCACGAAAGTTGGTCGGGCAACCAACGGGTACGTGACCCGCGTCTCGAACGTACCGTCGCCATGGTTCATCAGCACCGCGACATCTCGGGAGCCGTTGTTGGCCGTAGCGACGTCCACGTCACCGTCTAGGTCAAAATCGGCCGTGGCCACTGCCAGAGGCACGTTACCGGCTGGAGCGAACGGTTGTGGCTCAAAGGTACCGGAACCATCATTGAAAAGCGGCGTCACAAAGCCGCGCGAACGGTCGCACGTAACGAGATCGATGTCGCCATCGAGATCAAAATCAGCTGCGCCGAGGTGAAACGGGTTGCCGCCAATCTCGACTGAAAATGACGGCGTAAACACTCCTCCCCCATCGTTCTTCATCGCATAGACGCTTCCGCGGCGCGTGTCCGACGACGCGATATCGAGATCGCCGTCGAGGTCAATATCCGCCAAGACCATCGAGAAATAACTCGCGCCGGTCAAAGGCTGCGAGTGGAAGACAAACCGGCCGTCACCAGGGTTCGTCAGTACTGAAATGTCGCCGTCGTTGTTGTTTCCTGACACGAAGTCGAGGTCGCCGTCACCATCGATGTCGCCGAGCGCGGCAGTGTGCGGCTCCCCTTGGGCAGGAATCGTTGCGGGAAAGGAAAGTTCGATCAGCCGACTGGCGTCAGAGTTGGTCACGATCGTCAAAGCCGGAATCGCCACGTGCCCCTGCAGAAAGTCCGTGTCGCCGTCCGCGTCGATGTCAGCCAAAGCCGTCGAAGTCGCCGTGCCTTCGAGTCCAATCGGGAACGCAACGGCTGTGTTAAACTCACCACCGCCCCGATTGAGGAAGACCGCGCTACCGTTCGGGTTGCGAAAGCCAGCGACGATATCTATATCACCGTCGCCATCAACGTCGCCGGCAGCAATCGAGGTGGGAAACTCACGCGGGAAGAGGAGGCTGCGTGCTGCATCGAAACCGCTACCGGTGTTCATCAGCACGGATACAGCGCTTCGATGCCTCAGGACAGCGTCGACAAGTCCGTCTGAGTTGAGATCCCCCATGGCAATTTCCTCAGGACGGTCGGGGACTACGAAGCGTCGCTGCGGCTCAAACTCACCACGCCCGTCGCCAAGTAAAAGAGAGACCTCATCGTCATCGCGATTCACGACCAGAAGGTCGAGATCGCCGTCGGTGTCGATATCAGTCAGCTCGACGGCCGCAGGATTGCGACCGACCTCAAGGTGGTGAAAATCGGAAAACGTTCCATCGGCACGACTGAAAACGATGGAGACCCGAGGTGAACTGCGATTCGAAACCGCAAGGTCGGCTCTGCCGTCGCTGTCAACGTCTCCGACGGCAAGCTCGAGAAGGCCGTGATCTGGCGAAAGGACTGACTGCATTTCGCCGAATCCACCGGTCCCATCGTTGAGCGCAATGAGCAGTCGATTCGCACCGACCGTGACCAAATCGATGTCGCCATCGGCATCGACGTCGCCAGCGCGCCACACCTGCGAACGCGCCTCGAAACGATAGTCGAGGAACGAAATCTCACCACTCGCGGAATTGACGGCGTCCAGAGCGATCGACAATCCGTTGGCATAGCCCACCGCGATGTCCTGGTTGCCGTCGGCGTCAAAGTCTGCCGTGACGATCGCGTGCACTTGGGAGGGCGTTTCCACTCTCGTTTGACCGCGAAACGGCAGCGGCACCGTCTCACACTCATCGGGGAGCTCGTTGAGGTTGCAGTCTTCGCTGACCGCTGCGGCGATGTCGTCGACATCCTCGATGCCGTTGCCGTTACAGTCGCCGGCGTCCGCTGTGGCGAACGTCGCCGCCGCGAGAAGTAGGCAACCGAGGAGCGTCCATTGACGCCACGGTCTTGAACCCGGAGGGCACGCGTCATCCTCCCGAGCGGCAGATCGAACCAATCCCACCCTCATAGACCCTCCGCTGGATTGTGCGACTTTAGGAGCTGGTGAATTCCGTCACAAACCCTCACGGCACAGCGCGGCCGGACCAAGGGTCGAGAGTGCGACTAGACGCGGTGCTGCCCAACTCAGCCACCGCACGCTCCATTGTACGCTCTTCGTCAACCCTGCCACCGGTCTTTTTCGTGCGCTCGCTCGTACTGCACCGAGACCGACGGTTTTCGCTCGCCGTCCGCGCCCAGCGCAAGTTAGAGTCTCCCGCATGCAAGCACCGACAATCTCCTATCTCACCGGCATCCACTTCGCACGCGGGGCGATCAAAGTTTTGCCTCAGGTCCTGGCCGACCTCGGCGTGCGTCGACCGCTTCTTGTGACGGACACAGGTGTTGAGCAAGCGGGATTGCTTGAACGCCTCGAAATCGAGTTCGCCGGCGTCTTTCGAGACGTGCAGACGAATCCCGATGAGGAGAGTGCGATCGCCGGCGCTAAACTGTTCGGTGAGCTCGAGTGCGATGGCGTTGTGGCAGTTGGCGGCGGTTCCCCGATTGACTGCGCCAAGTGTATCGCGCTCCTGGCGACCCATGCTCCGCCTCTCGAAAGCTATGCACTCATCCGCGGAGGGCTCGAGCGCATCACGGGAAAGAAGCCTCCACTCGTCGCGGTTCCCACCACGGCGGGAACGGGTAGCGAAGTCGGTCGTGCCGCTCTGGTGACACTTGCGAGTGGCTCGAAGCTTGCTCTGGTCAGCCCACACATGATCCCGGAGGCAGCGATCTGTGATCCCGAACTGACGCTCGGACTGCCGCCGCGGCTGACTGCGGCGACCGGAATGGATGCGATTTCGCACTGCGTCGAGACCTTTTCGAGCCCGAAGTTCAATCCCGTCGCCGAAGCGATCGCTCTCGACGGCCTCGAGCGTGCATGGAAGAATCTCCGCCGCGCCGTTGAGCACAACCAAGACATCGACGCGAGGAGCGAGCTCATGATGGCAGCCCTCGAAGGCGGGCTCACGTTCCAAAAAGGCCTCGGCCTGATTCATAGTCTCAGCCATCCGCTCGGCTCTCTCACCGACAAGCGCCCGCACCACGGCATGCTCAACGCCATCTTTCTACCACACGTCCTCCGGTTCAACGCAGCCACCTGCCCGCAGAAGATGCAACGCATGGCAGGAGCAGTCGGTTCCGGGAACGACGGCGAATCCTTGGCCTGCGCCGCAGAAGATCTGGTCAGGGCTATCGGACTGCCGACGCGTCTGAGCGAACTCGGTCTGTCAGTCGCCGACTTAGATGGGATCGCTGCAGCCGCCCTGGAGGATCACTCGACGCCCTCAAACCCGAGGCAGGTGACGCTCGACGACGCAGCGCAGATCCTGGAGGCGGCGCTTTAACGCGCATTGGTCTTGCATTGCGGAACGAACGCACCTTAGAACGAGTGCGAAGCGGGGCCGGGTTGTCTCAGAGCCAAGAGTCGAGAGGTCGATCCATGCAACAGCCGAACGAAGGAACCGAACGAAACCAAAACGTCGAGAAGACGAGCTCACGGCGTGAGTTCCTCGACCAAGGCGCACGCTCAGCGCTGTCGTCTGCAGCGTTGACCACAGCCGCCGCTTCGGCGGCAGGGCTGGCCGGGTTGACGTCCCGTTCGGCATCTGCGGCGCCTGGCGGGAAACGTCAACTGCTAGCGGCGGGCTGCCTCGACTATGGCCGTTCGTTTCTCTGCAATCCGAAATCGTCCAACGCCGTTCGCTTTTGGATCGAAAGCCGCACCGTGCTGTTCGACGACAAAGGCAACGAGTTGACGGTGTTCTATCAGTGCGGCTCGTGCAAGAGCGAACACACCTTCGCGGAGAAGAACCTGTTCGTCGAAGACAACTACGACTTCATGCCGATCTACGGCGGCGGCAAGGAACTTTTGATTCTCAGGCGGCACGCACGCATGACGGATAGATACCGGGACCTTAGAAAGGCTGAAGACGTATGGGGCAAGCCGACGTTCAAGCTGCAGCTCGGTCAACCCGTCAGAATCCTCGACACCTGGGACGCGATCCGCGACGCGACGGCGGCGGGCATACCGCTTGTCACGCAGACCGAAATCTCGCATCCCGAGACCGGGCTACGCGCCGTCATTGAGTGTCCCACCAAAACCATGAACGTAAGCCTCGACAAAAAAATGTATCAAGTCGACACTGGCCCGATCGCGTTCCCGGACCTCAGCCGTCGTTACACACCGGCCGTCGACTGCATCCGACTCGCGTTCGTCGCCTTCAACGCACCAGACTTCGCAGACTTCGTGATCGAGCAGCCGACCCCCGTTGTCGAGGATGGAGTCGAAAAGTGCAGAATCTACCACTACTCGAACCCCATCAGCTTGGAAGCAAAGAATCTCGTGCTCGCGGTCGGTGAAGCACCAAAATGAGATGCTGCGGAAGGGCGCGGGTGTGATGAGCGTGGCCCTCAGCAGTACAAAAGAATCGTAGGCAAGGCACCAAGAGAACGTAGCCTTCGCGCAAGTCCGAACAGTTGCAGATAATGAACGCCAAAAAAAATGCTCCGCGAGGCGATGTCCTCTTTGAACTCTACGAAACGATGCAGCTCATCCGGACGTGCGAGGAGCAACTGGCACGGTCCCACCAGCGTGGCCTCATCCACGGGGCCTGCCACACCTATGTCGGTCAAGAAGCGACTGCAACCGGTGTGTGTGCGCACCTCAGGCGCAGCGACGTTGTCTTCAGTACGCACCGCGGCCACGGCCATGCCCTCGCCAAAGGGGTGCAACCGAAGGAACTGATGGCCGAACTGTTCGGTCGGGTCACGGGGTGCTCGCAAGGACGCGGCGGCAGCATGCACCTGTTCGCACCCGAGGTCGGCCTCATGGGCACGAGCGGCATCGTCGGGCCATCGATTCTGCAGGCTGCCGGCGCAGCGTACAGCTTCAAGCTTCTCAAAAATGATGGAGTCGCGGTGGCGTTCTTCGGCGACGGGGCTGCCAATAACGGGGCCTTCCACGAAGGCCTCAATATGGCTGCGATCTGGAAGCTGCCGGTACTCTTCGTGTGCGAGAACAATCAGTACGCCACCGAAGTCCCATTTTCCTACTCCAGTGGCAATCCGAGTGTCGCTGAGCGAGGCCGCACCGCGGGACTCTCCGCGCAGGAGGTCGACGGCAACGATGTGCTCGCCGTGTACAGCGCGGCCGAGGAAGCCGTGGCGCGAGCGCGCACGCGCGAGGGGGCGACGCTTCTAGAGTGCAAGACTTACCGGACGCGTCCACACGCCGAAGGCATGGGCGACTTTTCATACCGCACGCGCGAGGAAGTAGAGGACTGGAAGGCACGCGACCCGATCGTGCGACTCCGCGAACGCATCGCAGGCGATGCGAAGGACCACGCGGCCCGTCTCGACTCCATCGACGAGAGAGTCGAACAACTCGTCGCGGACGCACACGAATTCGCTAAGGCCAGTCCGTGGCCGGAGCCCTCGACCGCGACGCGCCACGTCTTCGCGGCTACTTCAGCCGGGGAGGACGCATGAGTCGCGAGATCACCTACATGCAAGCGACGCTCGAGGGTCTCTCCGAAGAGATGGCTCGCAATCCCAAGATCTTCGTCATGGGTGAGGGTATCGGCAAACGAGGCGGCAACTTCAACTCGACGACCGGTCTCTACGACCTCTACGGACCGGAGAGGCTCTGTGATACACCCATCTGCGAACGTGGTTTCGTCGGACTCGCGGCGGGTGCCGCGATGACCGGAACGCGGCCTGTCGTGGATTTCATGTTCGCCGACTTTATCCTCGACGCAGTTGGCGAGATCGTGAACCAGATCGCCAAGATGCAGTACATGAGCAGCGGCCGATTGCGAATGCCTGTCCTCTTGCGCGGTTCCATCGGCGTCGCTCATTCCTCGGCGACGCACCACTCCGGCAGCTATTACACGATGTATGGCCATTTCCCTGGCCTGCGCGTCGTTGTGCCGACGACACCCTACGATGCCAAGGGACTCCTCAAGCGAGCGCTTCGTTGCGATGACCCTGTGCTGTTTCTTGAACCAAAGGCTTTGCTCGGGTCCAAGGGGCATGTTCCTGTTGACGACTACGAAATCGACTTCGGGAGCGCACGTGTGGCGCGCGAGGGGGCTGACGTCACTGTCGTGACGCTGGCGGCGATGGTGCCCGCGGCGTTACAGTCAGCAGAGCGGCTGGAGGAAGAAGACGTCTCCGTTGAGGTGATCGACCTGCGGAGCGTCGCGCCTCTCGACGGCGACACGGTGCTGGAGTCGGTGGCGCGGACAGGTCGCCTGCTCATCGTCGACGAAACGTTTGCGCCGTTTGGTATCGGCGCCGAGGTCGCGGCGCAGGTTGTCGATCAGGCTTTCGACGAGCTTGACGCACCGATTCGGCGCCTCAACGGCGCGCACGCGCCGACGCCCTACAGCCCGCCCCTTGAGTCCGCGGTGGTGCCGAGCGTCGACACCATAGGCGCTGCGATTCGAGACTTGATGGCAGAATGACGTCGCACAAGGGGCGGCAGCGTGACGCTTTTGATCAATGGGCTGCGGGGCGCAGGAGAAAAACGCAGGGCATGGGGCACGCTTGATGACGGCAGCTTCGTCTCCTCTCTTCTCCTTTGCTTGCTTTCCTTCTTTCAAAAGGCCTTCTTCATGCTTTACCGTTCTCTGCAGTTCTCTGCAGTTCTCTGCAGCTCTCTGCGCCTCTGCGCCCTCGGCGTTTTTCTTGTCGTGCTGAGTCCGTCTCCGTCTCGCGAGCGGCCGACGACTCAGCGAACGCAGCCGAGAGTGTCGGCGCTCGTATCCGGTCCGGCATTCGGATATGGCGCAGCAGGGGGTTCTCCACGTCGGAACAAGAAGTTGAGCTCCGCGATGGCGTCGCTGAGATCGACCTCGCCGTTGTCATCGACGTCGGCAGCGTCGAGACACAAAAGCGGCTGGCCTCGAAAGAGAAAGAGGATCGTTCGCAAAGGGTCCGAGACGTTGAAGCGGCCGTCGTCGTTGACGTCGCCACGTCGAAACGTTGACTCCGATCCGAGTGTGATCGTGATCGACGCCGCTCCGGTGACGGCGCCGGACGAGTCTTCCCCGGTGATCTCGAAGACGTTCGGTCCGGTCTCGAGCTGCAGCGAGGCGCGCCACTGCGTTGACGTCAGCCAGACGATGTCCAACGGCCTCGCCGCCTCACCACCTCGGCGTAGGAAAAGAGCCGCGACGTCGATCGGCGCCTCGCCTTCAAGGTCGATGCTTGACGACGGCGCGACATAATTCTCCCCGTCATTCGTCAGGATCCGCAGCGGCACAGCCGTGAACTGCCCGAGCCACTCCGCTACCTGTGTTCGGCTGCCGGAGATGAACCGTCTCAGCTCGTCGCCGCCGATCCCGATGTCTTCGACCAGCGCTTCGACATAGATCCGCAGCGAATCACTCGAGAGGTACCCGCTGACGAACTCGTGGAGAATCTGCAAGTAGCGTCTTTGAATCGGTGTCCGCTCGAGCAGTCGCTGAACGTTCGGTTCGCGCATCTCGAGAAGCGCCGTCGTCGGGTTGACGGCACCGCCGCCGTAGTCAAACGGGGCATGCTCCCAGAGACCGTCGTTCGGGTCCCGCACCATGAAACCATTGTGTCCGGTGTGGACGAGGAGAGCATCGCCGCCTCCCATGAGAGCGCGCGCACCGACGGCGCGGAGAAAAGTTTCGACATCGAGAACGGAGTCCACGAGTCGATCGAACTCCTCGTCCGACGTAACCTCTCGATCCATGACCCGAGTCAGATCGGCGAACGAGCTCCATTCATCACGCTCCTGGTTCGCGGAATGCTCATAGTAGAAGCGATAGTCCACCGCTTCCTCGCCGCGGTAGACAAGACTGGCGCCGTCCCAGAACGTGAACACGCAGTCGTTGTCGTAATGCATGCGGCCGTTCCCTTTGAGGAAAACGGCACGCGACGCCGCATCCTTGCCGTACCACGCCTCCGCGAGTGTGCGGTCGAACGGCTCGAACAACCCCGCCATGCCCATGCGAGCGCCCCGAAAGCGCGCCGAAAGAAACCGATAGTTCGAAACCAGGACACGTTTCTCAGCCGTACCGGCGTGTCCCGTAAGAAGGTACCCAACACTATCGAGTCGGTCGCGGATGGTGAGGTTGACGTTCTTGCGCCCAAAAATCAGCGCATCATCACCGCCGAAGCGAACGCGGAGTCCTTCGCGAACGGTTCGTCCCCATGGGCTCCCGCGATAACGCAGCTGAACGTTGTACATGACACGCTCGTCATCGAGGCTGAACGTCGCATCGACACGGCGATTCGATGATATGTGACGTGAGAAGAGATCGAAGTCGGCCTCATCAGTCAGGAGAACGCGCACCCGCTCACTATCGAACCCTTTGACTCGGTAGACACAGCGACGGTCAGGCGCATCGACGGGAAAGCGTTCGACACTACCGAGGGAGTCGACCGCTTCGATATAGAAGCTCTTGGTTGTCGGAAACGAAACCGCTGGGATCTCGGCAGCATAGATCTGGGCTCCTGTGTCGTCGGCTGCACTCACCGGAACCATTGCCACCGCAGCGAATCCATCGCCCTGCTGTTGATCCTCTTCTTCATCGCGGTAGAACACCTCGACGCGCCCCACCCCATCGGCATCAGAGATCGCCGCAAAAACAGTCACCGATGCATTCGGCAGTGGCGAAACTGGAACATGCCGCACATCGCGGATGATTGGACCGAGGTTAACCTCCCCGGTCGCAAGTCGGAGCTGTCGACTGACAGAATTCTCAGCACCGGGTGTACCCAAATCGAGCGGTACCGCGACACGCAGTCGAGCAGCGATCGGAGTCGCAGACATGTTTGCGTTCATACCGCCGTTTTCAAACGGCGACCGGTACGGCCCAGCGGCATAGTCGCTCTCGAAAAGCAGGAGCGAGCTTCCGCTCTGCCACTTTGCCCAGAGCGAAACGTCGAAGCTACCGTCGACCAGTCGCTCGTCGAGTTCGATCTCGACGCGGTTGCAGCGTGGATTTCCCTTACCGGTGGCCACGACGCGCAGTGCCGCGTCCCCAGCGGGCGCATCGCCCGAGACGACTTCAGACTCGACGTGCGTTCCAAGAGCTCGCCATGGCTCGACGCCACGCTCGAAGCTTGGATTCGGGACAAGATTTCGCGTCGTGCCGCGGCGTACGAGCCTGATGTCGTCAACGAGACAGACGCCGCGTGATCCCATATACAAGTTGAGGTCCGGCCCACGGGAGACACGGAGGTCGTTCGCCGCAAATGTGAACTGTTCCCATTCGGCCTTCCCAGTTTCATCACTCGCCGCCCACGCTGAAGGGTGATCGTTGTCCTGCCGTGGGTCGACGAGCTCCAGGCTCGAACCGCGGCCGTCGGCAAGGTCAGGCCAACGACCGCTATCGAAGTAGCGCACTTCGTCAACTAGATTCCCGAGTCGATCGACCAGTCGCACGTTCTCCCCGGCGTCAGCGAGGACACCGTCGAAAGGCCCGTAGACACCGGTCAGGCTGTACGTTCGCTCGAGGTTCTCCGGCTGCTTCGCAATGACGACGAAATCACCGGGGGCGACGATAGTACCACCCGGAAAAGTGAACTCGATCCCCTTCGTGAAGCGAAAGCCTGAGATATCGAGCGGCACCGAACCGCGGTGAAACAGCTCGATGAACTCCCCCTCCCGCTCGAGCGGTGGGTGATAAAAGATCTCGTGAATCACCAAGTCTGCGACGCGATCGATTTCGTTCGCGCTCCCCGGTGTCGGCGTCGTGGTAGCCCACGCCCTGCCACCGCCGTCGGGAAAGAGCGCCTCCGTGACTCCGGCGGGGTCATTGATCGCGGCGGCATGGTCGAACGACGCCGCTGCAACGACGAGCCCGTCTTCGTTCCACACAAATAGCTGCACCGTCTCAGCGCCCGGCCCCAAGTCCAGCCCAGCGCCCGCCGCCGCCACGACAAGAAAGCCGCCGCCCTCGATACTCTCACCGGGAGCAAACACGAACGGTGCGGTGCTGTCTGGATCGCGAGCAAGCTGCAGTCCGCTCAGGTCGACGGCTTCGGAAGCAGTGTTGTACAGCTCAACCCAGCCGCCGTCGGCGGCGCTGCCGCGCTGCAGCTCGTTGAACACCACCGGGAATTCCGGCAGTGTTGGAGGTGAGCTGGAACGGCGAAACATCAGACGCGGGGTCAGGCTAAAATCATCGCCAGCGCGCGAGGTATTGACGCCGACGAGCGACAGCCAATTGCTTCCGAGGCGCAGAAGCTTGCGCGGCAATAGAACCGCCGTCACCTCGCCGGCCTCCCGTACCCGCGTGGCAACAGAGTTCCACGCGACCTCCTCGGGGCACCCGTCGCGTCCGACAAACGTGCCGTTGAGGAAGGCACAGAATCCGTCGTCGTAGTCAACCAAGAGCAGAAGGTCCCCGTCCTGTTGATCGAGTTCCTCCGTCCATTCAAAACTCGTCCGCAGTGCGATCGACGTGTAGTTGCCCCGCATGTCGTCGAGCACCGTTGCGTGCTCCTCATCGCCGAAACCGAAACTGGAGCGTCCACTCAACCAGCCGCTGTCATCAAAGTCGGGATCCAACCAAGCGTCGTTCGGCTCTGAAAACGGGCCTGTCCCCTTCGCGAATCGCCATCGATGCCCGTGATCGACGAGGACGGTCTCACCGGGCGAGGTCGACTCCTTGGTCAGTCGAGGCGCCAGAACAAAATCACCTTGCCGCCGGGATACATTCAGGCCTTGCACGGCGATGACGTTCTCGCCGCCGCGAAGCAAACTTGGTGGAACGAAGAAGCGTTCTTCAACATCGGCAACATGACTGCCCGCAGCGCGACTCTCGAACGTCGGGTCCAGCGGGCAATTCGATCGCGCAAACTCCTCGCCGTTGAGGAAGGCGCAGAATCCGTCGTCGTAAGAGATCGCCAAGAAGAATCGATGCGACGCGATCTCGCCGGCTTCGACGAAGAATCGGTGCCGCACGGCGAGTCCGGTATAACTGTCGACCATATCGTCGAGAAGCGTTCCGAGAGGTTCTACCTCGACGTCTGGCCCGGCGAACGGGGAAGCACCGACGAGCCAGGAAGAATCGTCGAAGTCGATCTGCCGCCAACCGTCGGTGGGCGTAGAAAACGGCGCCGTCCCCTTGGCGAAGCGCCATAAATCGCCGTGATCAATGTGCACCTCAGGCGGCGGTACGTCTGGCCGCAGGAGGGGCGAGTCAAAGCGTCCAGGTGTGCCGCCCAGATCGAAACTCTGTCGCCAACTCTCCGGCTCTGAAGGGTCGAGATAGATCTTGCGTAGCTCGAGTGTGTGCCCGGCGCCGTCAGGTGCAAGCGGCCACTTGCCGTCGTCATCGTAGCGCAGTGTCAGCACGACCACGCCAACGTGATTGACGAGAGTCACACGCTCACCGCCAGAGTCCAACCGGCCCTCGAAGTCACCAACAACATTGTCGATGCCATAGCGAGTGCGTACCGCCTCTGCATCGGCGCACACAACGAGTGACTCACCGCCACGCAGCACGGTCCCCGGTGGTAGGACGAACCGAATCCCTTCGACGAACGCGAAACCCGAGAGGTCTTGCGGTCCGGAGTATTCGTTCGTGATCTCGATAAACTCGAGCTCTTCCTCACCCTCCGGTGGGTGGTAGTGAATCTCGGTGACGGTCTGAGCGAAGGATTGCCGCGCCAAGTCGGTCGCGACGACAGCGGCAGTAACGAGCAGCATCACCGACGGGACTCTCAACCGATTTCTATGGGTAACGGAGAGTCCAAAAAGCATAGGAGCCCCGGTACGCTCTTCTGGTCAATCCAACGCGAAATAGCCGAATTCGAGCTAACAGCCGACTAGCCTAGCGGCTCGTTGGAAAACTCCATTCGGGTTTCGACTCGCGCTTCGCCCGATTGCCGCTAAGAGGTACGTCCACCCTCCGCAGAAGGATCGCGAACGTCGCGATTCTACCCCCGTTTCGCCACACGGAGAGTTTTTCCCGGGCAAAAACCTAGGCCGAGGAAACTCGAACTCGCTGGCATCACTCCCTGTCTGGCGTTTCGGCGGTGTTGCGAGTCCACAAGAATCGGCGCACTCTTGCTGTCGGCGTGTCCGGCGACGTGACACGCCGTTGTCACGATCGACAGTTCCTTGATAAC
This sequence comes from Planctomycetota bacterium, assembly GCA_965223265.1. GTDB lineage: Bacteria > Planctomycetota > UBA8108 > UBA8108 > SXIK01. Next base: position 8,484,696 of record OZ244999.1, on the reverse strand, counting down.
TTGAGAGAATGGAAACAAAGAAGGCGGCCCCGGAAAGCAGAGCAAAAAATGGCCAATGAAATTCTCGTACCGCGCCTCGGCTGGACCATGGAAGAAGGGACGTTCGTCGAATGGCTCAAGCAGGACGGCGATGCGGTGGTCGCCGGGGAACCGCTCTTTCTTCTGGAGGGCGAAAAGTCGACCGAAGAGATCGAAGCGAACGACTCAGGTGTGCTCCGCTTGCCACCGGGCTCTCCGCGCGGCGGTGAGATCGTGCGCGTTGGACAGGTGATCGCATTCATCGTTGCCCCTGGGGAAGAAGCGCCGAGCTTACCGACCGCGGAGGCGACTGCCAGCGTCAGTTCCGCCGCGAATGATCACGTCGTCGTGCAACCAGAGAAGACTCCCGCGGTCGATGCGATGCAGCAGCGACCAGCGCGTGCGAGGACCCCACTGGAGCGCGACGGCATCACCATCAGTCCGCGAGCAGCACGCCTTTCGGCACAGCTCGGCGTCGATTGGCGACGGGTGCAAGGAAGTGGCAGGACCGGACGCATTCGAGAGTGCGACATCCGCGCTGCCTATCAGCAGAAACGCGCCGCAGAACATGGCCGTGAGATACTCTAAGGCGCAAGCCTCATTCTCCTAAACAACGACAGGCGAGAATTGAAGGACTCCGTCCGGCACAACCAACGGGTCGACGCATCCAAACGCGGCAGTGTCAGCCGTAGCGATCATCGATACAGGACCATCGACAATGCAATCCAATCTTGACGGTCACGTCGCGCTCGTCACAGGCGCCGCCCGCGGCATAGGCCAGGCGATCGCCGATCGCTTTGCGGACTCGGGTGCGGTCGTCTACTACACCGATCTCGACGCGGACGACGCGGCGAACGCTGCGTCTAAGTGGCCGAACGCCAAGGCGCGCGCGATGGACGTTCGCGACTCAGCACAGATCACCGCCACAGTCGAGGCGATCGCCAAGGAATGCGGCAAGCTCGATATCCTGGTCAACAATGCCGGCGTCAACACGCTCGCGCATCGGGTCACAGTGGAGCAGTTTCCGCGCGAGGAGTGGGACCGCATCTTGGCTGTCGACCTCTCGGGTCTTTTTGAGGTCAGCCGGATCGTCTCCCAGGGCATGCGGAAGCAAGGGAGCGGCCGCATCATCAACATCGCGTCGATTGCTGGACTCGTCCCACTTCGCTTGCAGTGCGCCTTTGTCGCCGCCAAGGCCGGTGTCGTCAATTTGACCCGTGCGATGGCGATCGAGCTCGGTGCACACGGCATTCTCGTCAACGGCATTGCGCCTGGGTCGACGTTGACCGACGGTACCCGGAAGCTCTTCTACGGCGACGACGGCAAGTTTCACAGTCGCGTCCAACAGATGCTCGACCACGTGCCGCTGGGACGCCCGGCAACGCCAGACGAAATCGCCGTCGCAGCGCTTTTCCTTGCCGATCCAGAGAATACTTACATGAACGGCCACATTGTCACGGTCGACGGCGGCTGGACCGCTGGCTACACGCGCGATTTCTAAGGCAGAGTTTAGCCACTACCTGTCGATCACAGCCTCACTTCGCGCTTTGACCGCCTCCCGGTCGCCACCAGGCATCGATCTCTGCTTTGAGCCGCGAAACCACGTCCGGATGACTCGCCGCCAGGTCTCGTGTCTCAAACGGGTCGGCACGGATGTCGAAGAGCTCGGGGGTGAAGTCGCCGCGCTGAAATACGGGGTCATATCTTCCGGCGATGCCCCGCTCAGGCAAGATCAGTTTCCATCGATCGGTGACGCACCACCGATAGACAAGCGTCTTGCTCGGATCCTCGATGTCGATCACATCATGAGCGAAGAGCTCGCCAAAAACGGCGTTCGGTGATTTGGCTTTGCCCGCACACACCTCGAGGAGATCGATGCCGGACATCCCAGCGGCTGGCCCAATGCCGCATGCTGACAGGATCGTCGGCGCGATGTCGAGCGAGGTGACAAGTCCTTGATGCTGCGCCGGCTGAATCTTCCCAGGCCAGCGAAGCATGACGGGCGTGCGTGCGCCAGCATCGTAGGGAGAGAGCTTCGAGCGCGGTGCGTAGCTCCAGCGCCAGCTCGGCGGCACCGGCGTCTCTGGTGTGCGTTGAATCCAGCCGTTGTCGGTGATGTAGATGACGAGCGTTCTTTGCGTCAAACCACGCCGGTCGAGATGGTCGAGAAGCTCGCCGCACGTCTCGTCGAACCATTCGCACATAGCGTAGTACTTTGACAGATTCTCGTGGCGGTCAGGAGATCGATATTTCGCCAGCAGACGCTCAGGTGGATTGTGCGGATTGTGTGGCAAGAATGGAGCGTACCAGACGAAGAACGGCCGCTCGCCAGCGGCGTCGATGAACTCCTTGATCGGCTCCATACCCTCACGACCAATCTTAAGCCCCTCGTCGCCGTGGCGACCCTTGCGGGCTGGGTCGCCGTGCGTCATGCCGTGCGTGAATCCGCCACGCGAAAAGTCTCCCTCCCACCACTTTCCGCTTTGGTGGCTCAGATAACCGCGTTTCGACAGGAGGCGGGGCAGCGTCGGCACCTTGTCGATGAGGCTGATCATCTCGTCGCAGCGCTTGAGATAGGCGGGGTCCCGGCGTGGATTCCTCGGGCGATCCTTCGGCACCGATGGGTCGTTGCCGATGATCCGGTGCTGGTGGGCATAGAGGCCGGTGATGATCGAGGCAAGAGATGGTCGACAAAGGCTGGTCGCTACATAGCCGCGCGTGAAAAGCGCCGACTCCGAAGCGAGACGATCGAGTCGCGGCGTGCGAATGACCTTGTGGCCCATGAACCCGTAATCGTTCCACGCCTGATCGTCGGAGATGATCAGAACGACATTGGGTCGTGAGGCGGCCTCTTTGGCGAACGCCGATTCATGCGACAGGATGAGGCCGGCGACGGCAAACAAGCCGACGCAGAGTCGGCAGAATCGAGACAATCGCGCGATAGCTGAGTCGATCACGAGGCGATGACCTTTCGTCTGTACGGGAGGACCATTCGTCTGTACGGGGCCTCTGCTCGGGAGGATCTCGAATTGTTCGTTTCGACACCGGCGATCCACATCTCACACTCCCTGATCGAACTTTGCGAACGACACGTGGCGCCGCTTCGGAAGATGGCGGCGAGAATTTCGGCGTGAGCGGGTCAGGTCGTTCGGATAGTATAGTCGACGTTGACCAATCGTCTACGCGCAAGGGCTTCGCCGTCTTGCGTCATGCTCGGACTCAGCGTTCGAAACGCTGGTGCGTCTCGTGTGAACGCAGAGAGCATCGAATTCACGGATCGTGAACGAAAGCGGTGGCGTGGCAGCCGCCAACACGAAACGGTCACGGGGCCGAGGTGAAGCCTGGGGAATAGAGGAGTAACGAATCAAACATGGTCGACTCTGAAACGTCTGACCCAGAAACCCCAGGGCTCTACATTCAGCTCATCAGCATCCACGGACTCATTCGTAGCCTAGAGCCAGAGCTTGGCAGGGACGCGGACACCGGCGGACAGGTGAAGTACGTCCTCGAACTCGCCCGAGCGCTCGCCGCACGGCCTGAGGTCGGGCGTGTCGACCTTCTAACGCGCAAGGTCGAAGACGAGAAAGTTGATGCCGATTACTCACGAGAATGCGAGGAGCTTTGCGAGAATGCGTACCTCGTCCGCTTACCGTGCGGCCCGAGACGCTACATCCGCAAAGAACTTCTGTGGCCACATCTCGATGACTTCGCCGACGAAGTTCTCAAGTACCTCCGGCGAGTTCGCAAGATCCCCGACGTGATTCACAGCCACTATGCCGACGCCGGATACGTTGGCTCACTCCTTTCGGGGTACTTGGGTGTGCCTCTCGTCCACACTGGGCACTCGCTCGGTCGCGTCAAGAGGATGCGACTGATGGAGAAAGGCGTATCGGCCGAGTCGATCGAGCGCCAGTATCGCATGCGTGCGCGCATCGAAGCCGAGGAGACAGCACTCGACAACGCTGCATGCGTCATCGCGAGCACTCAGCAGGAAGTCGACGATCAGTACAGTCTCTATGACGACTATGCCCCCAGCCGCATGCGCGTGATTCCTCCCGGCGTCGATTTGGACCGCTTTCATCCCCCAGCGCGCTTTTCGGCCAAACCTGCGATTCAGCAGCAAGTTGACCGTTTTCTGGAGAACCCAGGAAAGCCGCCGATTCTGACGCTCTGCCGCCCCGATCCGCGCAAGAACGTCAGCACGCTGATCCACGCTTACGGCGAGCACTCCGAACTCCGAAAGCTCGCCAATTTGGTCATCGTCCTCGGCAATCGTGAGACGATTAAAGGTATGGATCGCGAGTCACGTGCGGTGCTCGAGGAAGTCATCCATCTGATCGACGACTACGATCTCCACGGATCCGTCGCCTACCCGAAGCACCACGACCCGGATGACGTCCCAGATCTCTACCGCCTCGTAGCACAGAGAAAGGGCGTCTTCGTTAATCCCGCGCTCACAGAGCCCTTCGGCCTGACGCTGATCGAGGCCGCGGCGAGCGGCCTGCCGATCGTCGCCACAAACGATGGCGGACCGCAAGACATCGTCAAGAACTGCAAAAACGGTGCGTTAGTGGATCCCCTCGATCGGGCAGCTCTCGGGTCAGCGCTCTACGATGCGCTCACCGATCGCCAACGCTGGAGACAGTGGGCGCGCCGCGGAATTCGTGGCGCCCACCGTTTTTACTCGTGGACCGGTCATGCCAGCCTCTATCTGCGCGAGATATCAAAGCTGCTCGCCAAAGCGACGAAACGGCGGCCGACATCTGAGTATCGAAATCGACTGCCGATTGCGGAGTGTCTCCTGATCACCGACATCGATAACACGCTCATCGGCGAGGAAGAGAGCCTGCGCGAACTCCTGCAGCTCTTGGCGGACCAAGATCTACGCGTCGGGCTCGGCGTCGCGACCGGCCGCAGTTTAGAGAGCGCACGAAGGATTCTGGGTAAGTGGAGGGTGCCGGATCCCGATGTTTGGATGACGTCCGTCGGAACTGAGATTCATTACGGCTCGCAGCTGACCCATGACGGCGCTTGGGAGCGACACATCGATTATCGGTGGAATCCTGAGGAGATCCGTGCCACGCTCGCCGCGATTCCAGGTCTCAAGCTGCAGCCAAGCGAGCACCAGAGAAAACATAAGATCAGCTACTTCGCACAACCGAAGAAGATGCCGGCGGTGCGCGATATCTTGAGGACGCTCCGTCAACATCAGTTGGCAGCAAAGGTCGTCTATTCACATGAGGCCTATCTCGATGTCTTACCGGTTCGTGCGTCGAAAGGAAAAGCGCTGCGACACCTAGCTATGAAGTGGGATCTTGCAATCGACAGAATTCTCGTCGCCGGCGATTCCGGCAACGACGAGGAGATGCTGCGCGGCGAAACTCTCGCCGTCGTGGTCGGCAACCACAGCGCTGAGCTCGGGAAGTTGCGAGGACAGCCGAACATCTATTTCGCCTCGGCGCCCTACGCGTCAGGAATCGTGGAGGCGATCGAGCACTATCGCTTCTTTAGGTCGGACAACGACCACGATCCTCACGGGGCAGAAGCGACGCGGCCGACGGACGAGACGGAAGCTGAGCGAGAGGACGAGCTCGAGTCGACGCTATGAGCCTCTCCGGCGATCACTTCAACTCCGACGACGACGTTCTCTTCGCGCTGCTCCGGCAGCTTGTCAAACTCGACAAACCGTTTCTGCTCAGCTCAGATCTTTGGGATGCGTTCGAAACGTTTTGCAGCGAGAACGGCCACGCCGATCTTGTCGATTCCTCGCTCGCCTCTTCGATCAAGCTCAGCCAAGAGGCGGCCATTTCTGCACCATGGGTTTACATCGCGCTTCGCGACCGCATCGCAACGTGGTCGTACGTTAGATTTCATGTCGAAGCCTGGCAGCGGGAGACGATCAGTGTGTCGGAGTTCCTTCGCTTCAAGGAACGCGTTGCGAGTCAACAAGCCGAATCCACCCTGACACTCGAGATCGATTTGGCGCCGTTCAATCGCGATTTTCCCAAATTGAAGGAGTCGCGATCGATCGGGCGTGGGGTTGAATTCCTCAATCGCCGGTTGTCGAGTCAGCTCTTCGACGAGCTTGGTAAAGGTGACCGGCGACTCCTCGACTTCCTACGCGTCCACCAGTGCGGTGGGCAGCAGCTCATGCTGACCGACCTCGTGCGCGACGTTCCAGCGCTTCGCGACACGCTACGCCACGGTCTGGACGTCCTCGCGTCCGAAAACTCGGACGCCACGTGGGCCGACGTAGCCGCACGATTGCAGCCACTCGGATTTGCGCCAGGTTGGGGGCGCACGGTCGCTCTCATCGACGAGAACCTACGGCTGCTTCTCGACATTCTCGAAGCACCGGAACCGCAGGCACTCGAGAGATTCCTCAGTCGCATTCCGATGATCTTCAACTTGGCGATCCTGTCTCCGCACGGCTACTTCGCCCAGGCGGGTGTTCTTGGCCTTCCGGACACAGGCGGTCAGGTGGTCTACATTCTGGATCAAGTACGCGCGCTCGAGCAGGAGATGGTGCGCCGTGTGCATGAGCAGGGTCTCGACATCGTGCCGCAGATCCTGGTGGTGACGCGCCTGATTCCGGAGGCGCAAGGAACGACGTGCGATCAGCGTCTCGAGCCGATTGTTGGCACGAGTAACGCCAAGATTTTGCGCGTACCTTTTCGCTCGGGAAGCGGTGAGGTCGTCCCCCACTGGATCTCGCGCTTCAAGATCTGGCCTTTTCTTGAGCGCTTCGCGCAGGAAGCGGAGAAAGAGATCATCGCCGAGCTCAGCGGACGACCAGACCTAATCATCGGCAACTACTCCGACGGCAACCTGGTCGCGTCGATTCTCTCCAGGCGGCTTCATGTCACGCAGTGCAACATCGCCCACGCCCTGGAGAAGACCAAGTACCTCTTTTCCGACCTCTACTGGAAGGAAAACGACGCGGACTACCACTTCGCGTGCCAGTTCACCGCGGACCTCATCGCGATGAACAAAGCGGACTTCATCATCACGAGCACCTACCAAGAGATCGCAGGCACCGAACAGACTGTGGGGCAGTACGAAAGCTATCAGTCTTTCACGTTGCCGGACCTGTATCGCGTCGTCGACGGCATCGACATGTTCGACCCAAAGTTCAACATCGTTTCTCCTGGCGCAAACCCCGACGTCTACTTCCCGTACGTTGAAACTGAGCATCGCTTCCACGACGTCCTCGCCGAGCTGGAGTCACTCGTATTCAAAGAGAACGATCATCCCAAGACCCGTGGATGTTTCGAAGACCCTACGAAGCCGATCATCTTCACGATCGCTCGGCTGGACCACATCAAGAACGTCACCGGACTGGTGGAGTGGTTCGGAGAGAATTCGCGCCTGCGAGAACTCGCCAACCTTCTGATTGTCGCCGGCCACGTCGACCCAGCGTTGAGTCAGGACCATGACGAGCGCGCTCAGATCGAGCGCATGCATCGCCTCATGGATCAGCATGCGCTCGATCCTGAAATGCGCTGGCTTGGAGTGCAACTCGAAAAGAACATGAGCGGAGAGCTGTATCGCCTCGTCGCGGATCGCCGCGGTGTGTTCGTCCAGCCCGCGCTCTTCGAGGCGTTTGGCCTGACTGTCATCGAAGCTATGACGTCCGGGTTACCGACGTTCGCCACACGCTATGGCGGCCCTCTCGAGATCATTGAGCACGGCGTATCGGGTTTCCACATCGATCCAAATCATGGCGAGAGTTCGAGTGATGCGATCGCTGATTTCCTAGACGAGTGCCGACGCGACGGCTCTGTCTGGGAGCGTCTCTCTGCGGCAGCGGTGGAGCGCGTGCAGGAGAGGTACACTTGGTCACGCTACGCCGACCGCCTGATGACGCTGTCGAGAATCTATGGCTTCTGGAAGTACGTCACCAACCTGGAGCGCGAAGAGACGCATCGCTACCTGGAGATGTTTTATGCGCTCCAGTATCGTCCACTTGCGGCAGCGGTGCCTCACTGAGGTATCGTGGCGCGCCCTTGGGTACCGCAGTTGATCCGCGAGATCTTCCGCGTGAAGCTCCCCGCCGAAGAGAAAGTCGACCGCGCGTCAGCGAGAGTTTTGCGCCGCCTCGATAGCGCCGCCTCGATAGCACTACCGCCGACGTGTGCGCCGCAACGCGCAACAAGGCGTGACTGACCGTTGCGCGAAACCCGATTCTCGGGCACATTTGCTGCAGTCGAGACTTACAGAACGATCCAGTGGCAGCGGGAGATATCTGGCGATGGTACAAACGAAGACGTCATGGCAGTGCGCACTCATCGCGCGTTGTTTCACCGTCATTCTTGTGTTTCTCGACTTCAGCGCCATGGCAGACGCGCCGCAAGGCAATTCCGAACGTGTCGACACGTCCTTCGGAATTCCCGTCGACCGTCCACTTCTCTGTGAACGCACACTCACCGTGGAAGGTCAGCTGGAGACACGCGTAGGCGAGAAGTCTCACACGATGAAAGCGAAGTCAACTGACGAGCTCGAATTCGTGGACACGCACGAGATCTTGACGAAAGAGCACGTCAAAGCAGTGCGACACTACGTGAAGACGTGGACGACAACGAACATCGGCATCGCGGATTCACCCTTGGGCGGATCCAAGGTGGAGTTCAGGGAGAAGGACGGCGACGCAGAGATCGAAGTGATCGGAGATCGGGCGTTCCCTCAAAGATTCATCGATCAGATGCTTCGCCACCAGTATAGCGCGAGCGTTTGGATCGACCTTCCCAGCGCAGCTCAAGTGGGTAAGACCTACAAGCTGGATCTATCGTGGATCGCTTCGGTTCTGCTGAGCAATGAGGGTCCGATCGAAGAAGCTACCGCCAAGATGAAACTCGTTTCGTTCAAGGCGGAGAACGCAGTTTCACGATTCGAAGGTTCGGCCACGTTCAGCGAAAGCGTGGAAGTGCAAGGCGTAGAGGTGAGCGTCCGCTATCAACTCAAGGGACACATTGTCGCCAGCTCTGACGAAGGACGGGTCCGTTCGCTGTCACTGGAAGGCTCTTTCCAGTTGAAGGGTAGTTCCAGGGATCTCAAGATCGAAGGGCAGGGTACTTGCGAGATCGAACTCACGACAACGATCGGCAAGTCCGCAGAGACGCGAAAGAGGCGCAAGGCGAGGCAGCGGTCGAACGTCGTTCACTTGGAACCTCACGGTGTGACTGTCAGGCTACCGAGCTATTACGCTCCTTTAGAGAGGGAGAAGGAACACCCGAACCATCGGGCTTTCCTTCGCACCGTTGATGTCGAAGACGGGATGCCACAGATCGATTTTAACTTGGCCGATGGCCCTACACAGATCGCCGCGGGACCTTACTTCAAAGCGTTGGAGAAAGAGCTAAAGAAGACCGACCCGAAGACTCGAACCGAGAACGTGTCGAGCTCATTGCGCCCGGCAAAGGCGTTTACCTTCAAAACGAAAGACGATGAAGGCGGAGTGCAGATCATTCGCGCCGAGTATCTAACTCTCCGTCCAGGCACCTTGCTCGTCGCGCGAGTAGTAGCGCCCCCAAAAGCCTTTCGCTCTGCGCTGCGACAATTCATCGCTGCGCGAAAGAGCATCAAACGCTCGAAACGTTAAGGAAGCCCGAGAGGAGCTTGATGACATCGTCGTCGTGGAAACAAGTTGGTTCTCTTGCGCCCACCGCCCTCTCCGAGGCTCGCGTACAGCTGCACTGGGCTGCGCAGCCAATCGCGGCAGTCGGCGATGCGATGATTCCAAGGCGAGCCGACGACAGCCAAAGCAATTTCGGCTGGAGCGACGCCCGTGGTGCGCTGATGTCGCACTCGATCCCTTCAGGTCTCTACGCCGGCCTCTGCGTCCGCAGTTTCAGCATTGTGCTGCTCGATTCGAACGAGGAGATTCTCGAGAGGAAGGCTCTCGAACACGAGACGCTCGCCGCCGCGCTCGATTGGTTGAGGGCGACCGTCGCCAGCCGCACCGGCACGCAGCTTGACGCCAAGCTGCAGCTTCGCGACTACGACATGCCAAGCCATCCGGTGAACTCTGGCGCCCCGTTCTCGCTCGCTGATCCGTCTGCGTTGTCCGAGCTCGCGCTTTGGTTCGAGAACGGTTTCACCATGCTGCGTGAAATCGCCGAGACTGAAGCGACGGCGACCTCGCCACGCTGTTGGCCGCATCACTTCGACATCGGGTCGCTGATCCTTCTCGATCCCGAGCTGGGCGCCGAAGCCGGCCGCTCCGTCGGCGTGGGGCTGTCGCCCGGCGACTCAACGTTCCCGGAGCCGTACTTCTACGTCAGTCCCTACCCCCGTCCCAGTGCCTCCTCTCTGCCTGCATTGGCCGGAGGGGGTACCTGGCATCGGGAAGGTTTCTTTGCTGCAGTACTGACGGGTTCGAGCGTCGACCGCACTGCGGATGGCGGTGCGCAGTACGCTCAGGTAGCTCAGTTTCTCCGATCCGCGTGCACTGCGGCGCGCGCACTTCTGGAATGAGCCCGATGCTCTCATTCGCACGTGAGTCCAACAAGGTCCACGCGCGTCGGCGGACTCAAACCCATGGCAGCCGCTGCAATGTCTGACCCCCCGCGACAACCGATCGCGGCCCCCGACGCGAACCTCACCGCCACTGCCGTTGGCCTTTGCCTGCTGACGTCGGCGCTTTGGGGTGGCACTCCAGTCGCCATCAGCTACTCGGTGGACACGCTGCCACCGATCGCTGTCGCCGCGATCCGCTTCGCCCTCGCAGCCCTCTTCATGTTCATTTGGTGCTTCGTCCTTGGCGATCACCTCCTACCACGGCGCGGTCAATGGCGAGATATCTCGATCGCGGGCTTTCTACTCTTCGTCCAAATCGCGCTCTTTCATGTCGGCGTCGAAAAATCGAGTTCCTCGCATGGCTCGCTCTTCATCAACACCTTCGTTTTTTGGGTCGTACTGATCGAACATTTCGTCACTGCGACCTACCGCCTGGCGCCTCGACGTGTGCTCGGCCTCGCCTGTGCCGCCGCCGGCATGTTTCTCGTCCTCAATACATCCGCAGCGCCGACCGCTGCAGAAGACATCGCCCGCGACACACCCTCGCTCCTCGGTGACGTGATTTTACTCATCAGCTCGGTACTCCTGGGAATCAAGATTGTCTTCACGAAAGCCGCACTCAAACGAGTCGAGCCTGGAAAGCTCATGTTGTGGCACGACATCATCGGCGTCGGGTTGCTAGCTGTCGCCAGTGCTTTCACGGAGGAGGTGTCACTCACCGATTTCACCCGTCCGGCGCTTCTCGCACTCGTCTACCAGGGTGTCTTCGTCGGCGGGCTGTGCTTTGCGATTCAGGCCCAATTGCTCAAGACATACTCGGCCACGAAGATCGCAGTGTTCAGCTTCACCACGCCTCTGTTTGGCGTTTTGTGGGCGGTGCTCTTTCGCGGCGATGATCTCTCATCGGTGCTCCTCTGTGCGGGAGCAGCGATCGCACTGGGAATCTTCCTCGTGACGAAACGCTGAAGCTGGTAGCTATTGGGAATAGCACGAACGCCGCCGTAGAATGACTGCGCGTCGTGGCGCGGTTCGCTAGCGTTTTCCGTTGCCACCGACCCTCCACAGTTGACACACCGCTGATCCGACAGCGAACTCTTCGAGGATGGGTACTATGGAATCAAAGTCGAACGTTCGACTGTCTCGCCGCCGCTTCTTGAGAACCACGGCACTCAATGCGACCGCCCTTGCCGTTCCCGCCATCGTCGGCCCAGGAGTTCTTGGGCGCGACGACGTCGTTCGCGTCGGCACCATTGGCTGCGGCGGCCGTGGGTCGGCCGACCTCACGGCACTAGCGACGGTACCGAACGTCCATATCGCAGCGGTCTGCGAACTGCGCGACGACCGCCTCGCCAAAGCTAAGAAGATCGCGCACAAGAGCAATCCGCGTGGCTACAAGGACTTTCGCAAGATGATCGACAAAGAGAAGCTTGACGGCATCTCTATTGTCGTTGAGGTCGAAAACCATGCCAAGGTTGTCGTGCCGGTCCTGCAGGCTGGACTCAATTGTTTCACCGAGAAGCCACTCGATCAAACCGTTGAGAAGGTCGATGCCATGGTGCGCGCGGCGCGTCAGGCGAACCGCTGGTTTCAGGTCGGTTGTCAGCGCCGTTACATCCCCGGTCACCGAGAAGTCGCGCGACGCGTCCGCGCTGGCAAGCTAGGGAAAGTGTACGCGCTTCAAGGTCACTGGCACTTCTCGCGTGTGCCCAGCCTCCTCGACCAGGACAAGGGCGGTGGCCGTCTCGTTGAGCAAGCGGTTCATCACCTCGACGCTATGAGTTGGGTAATGGGCGATCAGGCCCCGCTCCACTGTGTCGCGATCGGGGCGCCGATGCCGAATCCAGGACCGAATCCGCCACAGCACCTCAACGAAATCAAGTCGGCGGTCATTTTCGAGTTCCCAGGGAACGTTTTGTTTTCGTACACGCATCTCTTCGGCATGCCCGGCCCATTCGGAGACGAGCAAGGCGGAAACCAAAGCGGCGAGAAGCTTTGGATCGCCACCGAGAAGGGGGGCTACGACATGACCCAAGCGACGGAGTATGTGCGCGGTCAAGGCGGCACGCAAATCGGCAAGCCGAGCACGGGGTATATGGACGGCACGCGGGAAGAATTCGTCGCCTTCGCCGACTCGCTGCGCACAGGAAAACTCCCCGATTCAAACCATGAGACCGGGCGCATCAGCACACTCATGGCGATCATGGGCCGCAAGGCGATGTACGACCGAACGTCGGCTTCCTTTACGCCGCGCGTCGTGCGCTGGCAGGATCTCGGGTCGACCCTCTGAACGCGTCGACACTGGCTGGTGTTCAGACGCGACGATTGGGCTTGTGGACGGTTCTCTCTTCGGTCACCGAGTCCTACCTGATCGCGCGGCCGTTCGTTTCTTCGCTTTTGATCTGATCAGACCCTGAAGCGCCCGCACGTTGACGACGTCCCACTCCTCGCCCTGGTCGTCGAGCTCCTTTGGTGTCTCGAGAATCTTTGGTACCCGGCGAAACTTTGCGTGGTTGACTATGTAACCGAACGCAGCGAGTGCAACGTATCCATATCCAATGTGTTCGTGTCGATCGACGCGCTTGCCGCGCTCGACTTTCGAGTCGTTGAGATGAAAGACGCGGAGCAGGTCGAGTCCAAGAACCGAATCGAACTCTTGAAACACCGATTTAGCGCCAGCGGCAGACGTGAGATCATATCCTGCTGCAAGCGCGTGCGCCGTATCGAAGCAAACACGCAGCCGCTCGGGTTCGCGTACGCGGTCGATGATTTCGCGTAGGTGTTCGAACCGATAGCCGAGGCTTGATCCTTGCCCCGCCGTGATCTCAAGACAGGTCAGCGTATCATATCCCGCAAGCGACTTGTGCACGCGGTCGAGCGCTTTGGCGACGCGCTCCAGCCCTTTCTTCTCTCCAAGGCCAAGGTGCGCGCCCGGGTGGGTGACCAGGTAAGGAATCCCGAGCGCTTCGCAGCGTTCGACTTCATCGACGAACAGCCGGATCGATTTCTCTCTCGTGTCTCGATTCGTCGACGCGAGATTGATGAGGTAGCTGTCGTGACTGACGGTTTTCTTGATGCCGCTACCCTTGAGATGCTTTTTCCACGCGGCGACCTGCTCGTCGGTCAGCGGCTTGGCGTGCCATTGTCGCTGATTCTTTGTGAACACCTGCACGCACTCAAAGCCGAGCTTTTGCGCCTCGATCAGTGCGTTCTCGAGACCGCCAGCAACTGAAAGGTGTGATCCGAACATGTGGTCCTGTTGTCGTCCCAAGTCGAAGATTTTCCACGCAAGACTATTGCAGCGGCGTCAGGAAGTCGCTCCACTTCACGGCGATCAGTCGCGCGCTTGCCTGCCGTTCTGCGACTTGTAGCACACGACCGCTCGAATGAAAACCTCGCAGCGACGCGACGACTACAGCACGACGACCAACGAGAGAGACGACAATGAAGATTGATCGTATAGAGCTCCATCACGTGGCCATGCCGCTGATCTATCCGTGGCGAACGGCGTACGGTGAAGATGCCGCGATACACGCAGTTCTCTGTCGAATGTGCTCGGGCTCGCTATACGGCTGGGGCGAGAGCGCTCCTTTCGCCGCACCGTGCTACAGCCCCGAGTGGGCCGCAGGGATCTTCGGGGTGGCTCGAGACTGGCTGGCGCCGGCGCTTCTCGGGCAGAACATAACGTCAGGTGCAGAGCTCCAGAGTCGCCTCGCGATCTACAAGGGCAACCAGTTCGCCAAAGCGATCCTCGACACCGCCTGGTGGAGTCTTCACTCCCGCGCCAAGGGCCGGCCGCTGCACACGCTGCTCGGCGGCAGGCGCGACGAAGCGCCCGTCGGTGCAGACTTCGGCGTCATGGACTGCTTCGACGATCTGCTCGAAGGAATCGCGGCGGCGATCGAAGCGGGATTCCCACGGGTCAAACTGAAATTCCGGCCAGGTTGGGACGTTGACATGCTCGCCGCGGTGAGGCAACAGTTTCCAGACCATACGTTTCACATCGACTGCAACAGCGGTTATCGCATCTCTGATTTACCGATCTTCAAGCAGGTGGACGCATTCGGCTTGGCGATGATTGAACAGCCCCTGGATCATGACGACCTCATTGACCACGCAGAGCTGCAGAGGGCGATCAAGACGCCGGTCTGCCTCGATGAAAGTATCATCTCGACGCACCGAGTCCGGCAAGCGATTGCGATCAAGAGCTGCGAGTTCGTGAATGTCAAACCGGGGCGCGTCGGTGGTCTGACGAACGCAGTCGCCATCCACGATATCTGCCGCGATGCCGGCATCCCCTGCTGGGTCGGCGGCATGCTCGAGAGTGCCGTGGGTGCGGCACACTGCGCAGCGCTCGCGACGCTGGAGAATTTCACCTACCCAGCCGACATCTTTCCAAGCGAACGGTTCTATCGAGAAGACCTAGGCGACCCGGCCATCGAGCTGGATCAATCGGCGGGCGGACAGCCGGTCGTGCGGGCGCTCGAGGAGCTCCCTGAGCCAGTGCCCATGCGGCTCGAAAAGCTAACGGTCGAGAAGGCGGTTGTGAAGTGAACAGTTGATCGAAGAACGACGACAGCGAAGCCGCACGCGGTACGCACGTCACCTCAAGTAACCTCCGTACAGCTTGCTTCCGTCGCGGCATGCCTGACTTCCTACAATCGATTGGATGAAACGCTTTCGACTCGTCACCTACAACATCCACAAAGCCATCGGTGGCGTTGACCGGCGCTATCGCCCCGAGCGCGTCATCGAGGTCTTACGGGCTTTGGAAGCGGACCTCGTCTTCCTGCAGGAGGTCGACGAAGGCGTACCACGATCGCGACGCGACCGTCAGGTCGATTTGCTCGGCGACGCTCTCGGTTACAAGTATCGCGCCTACTTTCCGAACGTACGGCTAAAGCGTGGGCACTACGGTAACGCGCTTCTCAGCCGCATGCGTCTGGAGCACTCCGAAAACATCGACCTCACGATGCCGCTCAAGAAGCGACGCGGTGCCCTCCACGCACGCTTGACGGTTTCGGCCCGTGGCCACCGCCGGCGCATCTGGCTCTTCAACGTACACCTTGGTCTGGCAGAGTACGAGCGGCGGCGGCAGCTGCAGCGTGTCCTAGCATGGCAGCATCACCACCACTTACGGCACGACACGGCGGCGATCATCGGCGGCGACTTCAACGACGTCTGGGGGAGGTTGGGACCGGGTATCCTTGAACCCGAGGGGTACGAGTGTGGACGCACGAAGGTGCGGACGTTCCCAGCGGTCCGCCCGCTCCGGGCCCTCGACCGCGTCTTCGTGCGAGGCCCCGCTCGCATCGACCGTGTCCACGTCAGCCGCACAAAAGTAGCGCGGGCGGCGTCCGACCATTTGCCCGTTGTCGCCGAAATCGACCTGTGATGCGGCGCTGAAGCGGTCTAGCTTAGCGATCACGGTCAGTCTCGGCGATGCACCAAAGGTGCCTGTACGTGCGCAGAAAGAGCTCGCCGTTCGACACTGCCACCGACGCACGCATACGCTCTCCGAGAGCGTTGCGGGCCACGACCTCGGATTTCTCTTTGGCAGCCCGGACGACGAAAACGTTGCCTTCCTGATCCGCAGTGTAAAGCCGATCTCCTGCCAGGACGACCGAGCTCCACGACTTGGCGCCCAGGCGTTCACGCCAAACTCGCTTGCCTGTGCTCAGCTTAAGACACTCGGCGACACCAGAGTCGTTGACAACATAGATGTGACCGTCGTGAATCACTCCTGAACCGATGCGCTGCGGCCCGCGCTCGAAGTGCCACAGGCGATGCGACGCGGTGACATCGCCGGTGCCGCCAACTCGGACGCCCATGAGCGGCCCCTTGTAGCCGCTCATGCTGACGGCGACACCGTCGCTGATGAGCGGCGACGTGTAGACGAGTTTGCCCAATCCCTCGCTACGCCAGACTTCCTCCCCGCTCTGCGGGCGTAGAACGTACAAAACTCCCGGATAGCTCATGAAGAGGAGCCGCTCCCCACCCACCGCCGCGATCACCGGCGTACTCCAGGAACCGGTCCACGTACTCGAGTCACCATCGGCCAAGCCGCCGGGAACGTCCATCTTCCACACCTTCTCCCCGGTCGTCTTCTCGAGCGCGATGAGAAACGTTCGCTCCCCTGGCCCACAATTCACGATACAAACTTCACCCTCGATCATCGGCGACGCTGCATTGCCCCAGACGTGATGGAACGTTCCAAGGTCGCGGTGCCATCTCTCATCGCCGTCAAGGTCGTAACAGTAAACTCCGGCGGAACCATGCGAGACGATCACGACTTCTCCGTCCGTCACCGGCGACGCCGAACAATACGGATTGCCATCGTGCGTCGGCTCGGCCGCATTATAGGGGACCATCCTCTTCCAAAGCTCACGACCGTCGCTGCGGTGAAAACAGTGAGTCCAGCGCTTCGTCCCTTTGTCCGTGGCTTGAGTGAGGAAAACCCGTTCATTCCATACAATCGGAGTCGAGTTGCCCGCTGCCGGGAGTGCGACCTTCCACTTGACGTGCTCTTCAGTACTCCAGCGTGTCGGCAGATCGGTTTCGGAGCAAAGTCCTTGCCCGGTAGCGCCGCGCCATGCCGGCCAGTTGTCAGCGAAGATCAGGTTCGTTCCCCATGCCTGCAAACAAATGGTGAGCAAGATCGTCGCAGAGAGATTCGCCAGGAAGTGTCGAACCATCGAGATGACACCGAACGGCAACTGCGCAGATCGTTTCGTCATGAGATCATTCATCGACTCGCCGAAGCCTTCACAAGGGGTTTTTGCCAACAGATCGGGATGGGCCACGGTCGAAAAAGCCGCCCCATCGTTCCGCTCGAGCACATCTCACGGCTACAATCGCCAGAGTCCACTTCTACGCACAGGATAACGAGGAAGCACTCAGGGAGGCTACCCATGCGGCGTCAGTTTGTCATCACACTCGCGATTGGTCTGCACGTCGCTGCTCCAGCGCTCGGCCCCACAACTGAAGCCGGCGAGCCGCCGCAAATTTACTTTCGGACGCTCGACGATGGACTTGTCGTGATGCGAGGCGAAGAGAAACTCGCGCGCTACGTATTCGGGGATGAGCGCACGACCCGTCCGTTTTTCAAGGAGGTCCACGCACCCGGAGGGCACCAGGTTTCTATTCACAACCCTCCCAAGTACGAGGCTGACCACGACCATGGCGCTCTTCATCCAGGCTCTATCACGCGTTCGGTGACATCAGCGGCAACGACCATTGGCGCATGAAGTCGCCGGTCCTTCATGCTGGGTTCATCGACAAACCGAAAGGCGGCTCCGGTAAAGGGACCTTCGCTGTCCTCAATCTTTGCCTCGATGGAGACGGCGAAATCTACTGCACCGAGACGGTGCGCTATACCTTCCTCTCCCGACCGCACGGCACGCTGATCCTCTGGGACAGCACGTTTCAGTCTGGCACGCAGGACCTCGTCTTCGGCGATCAGCAGGAGATGGGAATGGCGATCCGCGTTCAAGCGATGATGAACGTCAACGCCAAAGAAGGTGGACGCATCCGTAACAGCGAATGGCAACTGAACGAGCGTGGCTACAACAACGCCTACGGCGAACCGGCGCGATGGTGCGACTACGCCGGGATCGTCGACGGCAAGTTCGCAGGCGTCTGCCTCATGCCGCACCCGGACAACTTCAGAGTCAGCCGCTTCCACGCCCGCGGCTACGGCGTTCTGGTCGCGAATCCTTTCGCGCAGGTCGACTTTCGCAGCGCGTTTCCGCCAGCCGAGCGCGCCAAGCTCAAGAAGAACCGTACGGTCATCAAGAGAGGCGAGCCCTTTCGGCTGCGCTGGGGAATCCTCCTCCATACCACTGCGTCGGAAATCGAACTCGACCTCGAGGCGGCCTATCGAGATTATTTGGAGATCATCGGAAAGAAATGAGCACACCAGAGGTCGATGCGTCTCGGTCACCTCGCGTTCAGTACGCGGCTCCCACGGCGGAACTGAAAGTGCGACGACGACTCGCGGTGTCACTTTCTGGGGCATGCCGGCGCAACCCTGAGTGCACCGAGCGTTGGTAGATGGCGTGTCACGCAGTGAAGAGCGCCCCCCGATGAAATGAGCTCGGTAGCGTCGATCGGAACGATCTCCCACCCGGGAAGCAAGCGACCGTACGTCGACAGAACCAGAGCTCGCCGCTCCGGCGGATCGTTCCCATAGACGGGGACCAGGAGTCGTCCGTTGGCGAAGACCACGTTCGTGTACGTGGGCCACACCTCGTCCTCTTCAAGCTCGTCGTCTTCCACCTCCTCAAGCTCGACGTCCTCGTCTTCCTCCGTGTCTTCGTCCCAAAAACTCTCTGGAGGTCTCGGCATCGGTAAACGCACTACTTGTAGTGGCTTGCCGTCCACTTTCACACGCGATAGTCGTGCGGCGTTGGCATCAAGGATTGCCGCATTGATCGGATCGTCATCGCTGTCGTATTCGCCAACAACCACGACACGCTCGGAGATCAACACGGCGAACATGTCGACGTGTCCCGTGTCCTCGCCTGCGAGTGGCTCGAGAAAAACTATCTCGGTGCAACCGAAATAGGAGCGCATCAGGCGCTTCACCTCTGACCCCGGGGCAGAGTTTTCGCTAAACACCTTCGTGGTTGACACACAAAGCCCCTGGCCATTGACGATCAAGTTGCCACCGTCGAGCTCGAGGGCCACACGCACCAGATGCATGCCGAGAAGCGACGCCAACGTCGCCGGCACTTCGTCGTCGTTCTCCCGCTCGTCGTCCGTGTAGGCCGAGTCAAAGATAGCAGCGGAGCCGTCTACGGTCTGGCGCACGAACGGACCGTAGTCGCGAACCCACATCGTGTCGTGAGCTACGTCGAAGAACGTAAAGGCGTCGGGATCAAGGTCGCGCGCGCTGAGGAGTTGATTCACGAGTTCATAATCCGCCTCACCGTTGACAAGAAAGACGAGGTGGACCCGACTGCAAAGCGCGGTGACGACATCCACGAAAACGGTAGGCGCCGTGCCGGCGAATTCCCCTGAACTGAGGAGTATCGCGGCCTGATGAGAAAACTCCGCAGCGATGCTAGCGTCGACGAAGAACCCGTCGCTGGCGGCGGGACGCACGTCGTTCGAGTCTGCCGCCGCTTCCTCAAAGCCGGCAACGGGTGCGATGGTCGCGGGCTCGACGCCACCGCTCGACTCGGCATCTACGGGGCTGCCCTCGACGCTTACGCGGATCCCGAGATCAAGGTCACTCAGGCCCACGTCGCCGCTAGCTGCAGGTGAAGATGCCGCTCCAATCGCCAATTCGCGAGCCGGCGCCCCTCCCCCAGCCGCGCTGCGGATCCCGGGCGCCATGCGTGTTGAGCCGAGTGAAAACGGCTCCGTGCACGAAAAAAGCGCCGCAAAGACACCAACGAGAATTCCGAGCCGTTCTTTCAACCCCGGCCAGCTCCAGCTTCCTCAGAACTCGCGAGCGTCGCCGCACCATGGCGGATAACGACGCCGACGAGTTCAACGAAAGCAAGAGCCGTTCCACGATCCAGGCTGCCTCATCCTGAAGCGCACAACAACCTACGAAACTTTGGTTTACGACCATCGGCGGCTTCATAAAGTCGATTCCCAGCCGCCCACATGACCCCCGAGCTTCGGCTGTTCACCGACCGATGTCGACACCGATCGGCATTTGAACTTCCGAAAGATCGGGGAAGGACCCACTACGCCGCTGCGCCCTCACAGCAGCTGCTCGACGACCTCGCCATGGACATCAGTGAGGCGAAAGTCACGCCCCTGAAACCGAAACGTCAGCTCGGTGTGGTCAAAGCCGAGGAGGTGCAGGAGCGTGGCATGGAGGTCGTGGACGTGAACACGATCGTCGACGACGTTGAAACCGAAGTCGTCCGTCTCGCCGAGCGTCATGCCGCCGCGAATCCCACCACCCGCGAGCCACATCGTGAACGCGCGGGGGTGGTGATCACGGCCGTCACTACCCCCTTGGACCATGGGCGTGCGACCGAACTCGCCCCCCCAGACAACGATCGTCTCGTCGAGCAGCCCACGCTGCTTCAGGTCCTTGATCAATGCTGCACTGGCGCGGTCCGTAGCGCTGCAGTTTCTCTTCAGGCCGCCGACAAGATTGCTGTGCTGATCCCACGCCTCGTGAAACAGCTGCACAAACCGGACGCCTCGCTCGACAAGACGACGTGCCAGTAGGCAATTGTTCGCATACGAAGCTTTCCCTGGCTCCGCACCGTACATCGCCAGCGTCTCCGGTGACTCGCTCGCCAAATCCATCAACTCCGGGGCGCTCGTCTGCATGCGATGGGCCATCTCGAAGGATCGAATGCGGGTGACGATCTCCGCGTCGCCGACGGCGTCGAAGCGCAAACGATTCAAACGCTGGATCGCGCCGAACGACCTCGCTTGCGTCGCCGCAGAGATGCCCTCGGGAGTGGACAGGTAGAGAACCGGGTCGCCACTCGAGCGAAACGGCACACCCTGATACACCGTCGGCAAAAAACCGCTGCCCCAACACGAGTTGCCGCCACTCGGTCCCTTGAGCCCAGAGCTGAAGACGACGAAAGCCGGCAGATCGTCGGCGTCGCTGCCGAGACCATACGTCACCCAAGACCCCATGCTCGGGCGGCCGAACTGCTGCGCCCCGGTGTTCATGAAAATCTGCGCTGGAGCATGGTTGAATGCGTCGGTCGCCATGCTCTTCACGATGGCGACATCATCGACGACGTCGCTGAGGTGTGGCAGCAGACTCGACAGCTCAGCGCCCGACTCGCCGTAGCGCGCAAAGGGGAACTTCGGACCGAGAAGATTCGCGTTTGGATTGATAAACGCGGCGCGATAGCCGTCGACGAGTTCGCGCGGCGGCGGCCTTCCATCGAATCGTTCCAGCTGCGGTTTGTAGTCGAAGAGATCGAGGTGACTCGGCGCTCCGGCCATGAACAGAAAGATAACGTGCTTTGCTTTCGCCGGCTGCGGTGGCTCACGCGCTGCGAGCGGGTCCACAGCGGCGAGTCTCGACGGCGGAGCAGCTGCCGCGGTCCGCGCCATCAGTTGCCCGAGCGCGATCGCTCCAAGACCGACGCCACACTCTTGGAGAAACCAGCGACGCGAGCGTGCCTGTGGATCCACGGCGATGGAACTGGAACAAAGTGATGACTTCGGAGGAATCATTCTTTGGTGATCGTCTCGTCAAGGTTGAGGATAACGCGCGCGACCGCGGTCCAAGCGGCGAGCTCCACGGCGGACGCGTCGGATGGTTGCCGCTCGGCGTGTTCAGCCGCCAGCAAATCGAGCAGCACGCCCTTCTCCGCGGCGGTCGGATGCCGACTCACACACGTCCTAAAAGCGAACGTCACCCGCGCCGCATCGTCTTCTGCCTCCGCCTCCAGCGCTCGCTGCGCCAGCGCACGCGCACACTCCAAAAACAGCGGCTCGTTGAGCGTCGTCAGCGCTTGAAGTGGAGTGTTCGAACGCGTCCGGCGGACACACGACGCGTCGCCGTTTGGTGCATCGAAGGTCTCCAACATCGGATAAGGCACACTTCGAAACCGAAACGTATACAGCGCGCGTCGGTAACGCTCAGAACCCGTTTCAACGTGCCACGTCTTCGTCCCGAAGCTGACGGGAGGCTTGAGCAGAAACTCCGGCAGAGGAGGATACACGCTGCGGCCGCCAAGCTTGCGCTTCAGAAGCCCGCTCGCCGCCAGCGCAATGTCTCGGACCACTTCACCTTCTACGCGAAGCCGTGCGCCACGCCCAAGCCAGCGGTTGTCAGGGTCGCGCTCGTGCAGTTCAGGCGTCACACGTGACGACTGGCGATAAGTCGCTGACGTGACGATGAGGCGATGAAGACGTTTGATGCTCCACCCACTCTCCATGAACTCAACCGCCAGCCAATCGAGCAGGTCCGGATGCGTCGGCGACTCCGATTGTGTCCCGAGGTCCTCGCTTGTCGCCACCAGACCACGGCCGAAGTAAGTTTGCCAGACGCGATTGACGAAACTCCGAGCCGTCGTCGGCGCCCGTCGATCGACGAGCCATTTGGCGAACGTCAAACGACTCGGAGGTGCGTCGTTGTCGAGCGTATGCAAAAACGACGGCGTGCCCGCCGACACAAGGCGCGTCGGCTTGAGAAAGTCGCCGCGCTCCAGAACACTGGTTGGTCGTGGACGATCTCGCGCCTGTAGGACGAGCTGCGACGTGCCCTCGGGGTGTTGCTTCCACAGCTCCTCGATTCTCTCGTTCTCCGCGCGCCACTGCGGCACGGTCGTACGCCAATAGCTGAAGACCGCAGCCTCTTCGGCCGCCGATCGAGTGGCGGCTGGTCGCCCCAGTATCTGCCGCACGCGACGTGGCAAGGGGTCAGCTGTAGCGTCGACGTCTGAAGTGACGGAGATGCGAAATCGACCAACGTTGTGATTCTGGTTGTCGTTGTTGTTCCAACCGCCATGGCGGTGCAGGAGAACGATGCGCAGCCTCGAGCCGCCTTGATGCGCCATCGGGCTCTTGAGCTTGAAGACTGCCTGCCGCGCCTCATTGCGGCGACCCGGGCCGGCGTCGGTACCCCAGGCCGTCTCCACTTTGCCGTCGATCGCGTATCGCGGCGGTCCGGTAACACGGCGAACGTCCGTTCGGTTGTCGAAAAGCGCGTCGAGCGGCGCCTCGGGCAACTCGAGGTCGGAAGTGGCGCCCGCCCACTCGACTTTGACGCCACGATCGGGCGCGCTGAGCGGTGCCGCTTCGACCTGGAATTCACTCAACGCTGCTGTTCCGTAGATCGATCGACCTGGCCCACTGAGCGGCAAGTTCGGGTGGGTGAAAAGTTCGAAACGGATCGCCGCTATGTTCTCGACGTCTGTCGTGACGATGAACTCCGGCTGATTCTTCACGGGCGAGTAGCCCTGCGCTAGAAGCGAACCGTCCTCCTGTGGCAAGAATCTTTGTCCACCCGAAGACACCTCGACGATCTTCGGGTGGACCACCACCCACTCAGTCGAATCAACCTGCGCCTGAGCCTCCCACTCGGCCATGCGTTGACGCCACTTAGGGTGGCGCTCGCGTAGACCATTCTCGATGGCGTCGACACGTCTGAAGATACTCTGACGCTGCGCCTCCTCCTCTGGCGTGTAGACGACGATGTTGGCTTCGTGATCGCCGTTGAGGTAAGCGAAAAGACGGTAGTAGTCTTCTTGTGTCAGTGGATCGTACTTGTGGTCATGGCACTGTCCGCACTGGATCGTGAGGCCGAGGATGCTCTTACCGATGGCATCAACGCGGTCGAAGAGCGCCTCCATCCGGAACTGCTCAGGGTCCGTCCCACCCTCTTCATTGTTCATAGAGTTGCGCAGAAAACCTGTCGCGACGCGCTCACGCTGTGTCGCATTCGGCAACAGATCTCCGGCGACTTGTTCGATGATGAAACGGTCGTAAGGAAGATCACGATTGAACGCGTCGACAACCCAGTCGCGATAAAACCAAACGAATCGCGGTCTGTCTTTCTCAAAGCCGTCGGAGTCGGCATACCGCGCCGCGTCAAGCCAGTGACGTCCCCATCGTTCACCATAGTGCGCCGAAGAGAGAAGGCGCTCCACCGCCGCATCGTAAGACGCCACCGAGTCAGACCCGAGAAACGCATCGACCGCGTCGATCGTGGGCGGTAATCCCGTCAGGTCGAGACTGAGTCGACGCAGAAGTGTGACGCGGTCGGCTTGCGGCGCCGGCTCCATTCGCTGCGCCTCGAGTCGAGCTAAGACAAACGTATCAATCGGATTCCGTACCCAGCGCTGCTGACGCACAGGCGGCAACGGTGGACGCACCGGAGCTTGGAACGCCCAGTGCTGCTGCGTCGCCTCGGCGCCGTGCGCCACGACTGTCGCGGACAACGCGCTCAGAGCAAGGCTGAGCGCGAGCAGAGCCGCCAAAGAAAGATCGATCCGGCGAACGAACGGCTGAGAAGTCGTCAATTTGGCGAGCACTTGGCGTGTGAGCGAAGGTTGGTGAGAGCATCGAACGAGCATGACTTCAAACAATCCAAGTATACCTGAATGGGATCGCTGCTTCCCATGGTCGCCCGGCGAGCGACCGATTCCTTAGTCAGACGCGACGGTTCGTTTCTCGATCCGATAAAGGTGCGTCTCGGTGCGCAGGAAGAGTGCTTTGCCCGCAACCGCCGGCGACGCCATCAGACCGGAGTCGAGCTGGTTGACCGCACGGACATCGAACGTACGTCCCGGTTTGACGACCGTCGTCTTGCCCTCCTGATCGCAGAAGTAGAGATGGCCCCCAGCGTAGAGGAGCGACGCAGAGAACTGACCGCCGAGGCGCTCCATCCAAACCTGCTTCCCGGTCGCGGCGTCGAGAGCGACCGCGATTCCTTTGTCCTCGACGAGGTAGATGACGCCGTCGAGAAGAATGGGCGATGGCTTCGCCGGGATTCCACGCTTCGCTGTCCACTCGACGTGAGATTCCGTGACGTCGCCGCGACCGCCAAGGCGAATGGCTAGCAGCTGCGGCTTCATGTATCCCGTATTGATGAAGACGAAGCCATCGGCGGTCACCGGCCGCGAAACGTTGGAAAAGCCATCGTACTGAACACGCCAGATCTCCCGCCCGGTGGTCGGCTCGTACCCCATGACCGCGTGCGCGCCCGAGCTGATCAGCTGCGGCTTACCGTCGACTTGCACGACGATGGGAGTCGAGAACGCCTTGTGCGTGTCTGTAGGGCGCGCGCTGACATCATTCGACCGATCGGTTCTCCAGACGGTGTCCCCGGTCCGCTTGTCAAGCGCGACAACATACCGAAGGTCCGTGCCGTCCATGTTGACGATGAGGAGGTTCCCCACAAGGACCGGCGACGACCCCGGACCGACTTGGTGTGACAGCTTCAGGTCATCGCGACGCCAAAACTCCTCAGCGTTCGTCGTCGCCAGGCATGCGGTGCCGTAGGTACCGAAGTGGATGTAGACGCGACCCGCCTCGATTGTTGGCGACGGTGAAGCGTAGCTGTTCAGCGAGTGGATCGAATCAGGCTTCCCCACCTTGAAGACTTCGACGTCATGGAGCACGGCCCCACTCGCACGGTGGATACAAAGGGCTCGGAGCGACTGAGCCTCACCCTCACCGCCAACAGCGGTCGTCACCCAGATTTGTTCGCCCCAGATAATCGGCGTCGACCAGCCGCGCCCGGGGATCGCGCTCTTCCATGCCACATGCTTTGACTCGCTCCACTCGAGTGGCAAGCCGTCAACGTCGACATGTCCCTGAGTCGTCGGGCCACGAAAATCGACCCAGCTGTCCGCCGACCTGAGCGGTATCGCGCATGAGCTGACAATGAGGAAGGAGAGAAGCGTCTTCATTCGAGACTCCAAGGCGCCAAACTAAGAACTACCAATAGAAAAGAAAGGCCGGCACTGGCGCCCTGTGGCGCTCAAGCGGTCCCAAACGGGAACGAACGACCCAAAGTCTCTCAAGATAACCAACACCCGCGCGCGTCCGCCAGTCTCGAGGCCGTCGGCGACGCGAAATCACCTGGGTATCACTGCAGAAACGGATACAATCCATCGAAAAGTCGCGCGAGCTGCGAATGCCGCGTTCCCCACGTTGTCGCACTCTTGGCGCCGGCAGACGCGACGCCGTGTCGACCGCTAGCATGAAACTGAAACCTCGGAGAAGCTCATGTCCCACGCAGCCTCTGCTCCATCCAATCGTCAGATCAGTCGCCGGCGTTTCCTGCGGCGCACCGCGACCGGCGCTGCGGCACTGCCGTTCGCTTTCCAGATCGCCCCCGCGTCAGTGCTCGGCGGTCCAGCGCGCTTGGCTCCAAGCGACAAACTCAATGTCGCGTGCATCGGCGTTGGCGGTCGCGGCGGCGCGAGCGTGAGAGCGTGCAAGGAACACAACATCGTCGGCCTCTGCGATGTCGACGACACACGCGCGGCGAAAACGTACGAGCAGTTTCCGAAGGCGAAACGTTTTCGAGACTTTCGAGACATGCTCGACAAGCTCGACAAGGGCATCGACGCGGTCACGGTCGGCACACCGGACCATACGCACGCCGTTGCCGTCCTCGACGCCATCGGTCGTGGCAAACACGTCTACTGCGAAAAGCCGCTGGCGCACTCGGTGCACGAAGTCCGTGCCATGGCGGCGGCGGCGCGAAAGCACGACGTCGTCACACAACTAGGCAACCAAGGGCACTCCTCCGACCATATCCGAAACTTCTGCGAGTGGATCTGGGATGGTGCCATTGGAAACGTCACCGAGATTCACGCCTGCTGTGACGCGTTTCGTGAGGTCTACTGCCAGATCGACAAACTGCCGCAGCTGAAGGAGAAGAAAGAGGTCCCAGAAGGTCTCGATTACGACCTTTGGCTCGGGCCGGCGCAGTTCAGGCCCTACAGCCCGCTGTGGGTGCCGTGGAACTGGCGCGGCTGGATGCCGTTCGGTACGGGATGCATCGGCGATTGGTTCTGCCACGTGATTGATCCGTCGTTCTGGGCGCTCGATTTGGGTGCGCCGACGTCGGTGCATGCTGAAGTGAAGGGCTACGACCCAAAGGAGCATGCGGACGTCTACCCGCGCGGCACCAAAGTCACGTACCACTTCCCCGCCAAGGGCAAGCGTGGTCCGGTCAAACTCGTTTGGTTCGACGGCAGCGAACGACCGCCGCGCCCGAAGGAGTTGGAGCCGGATCGCAAACTGCCCGGCGTTGGCGCCGTTGTTTACGGCGAGGACGGTGCGATCATGCACGGCTCGCACGGCGCTGGCGGCTGCGCGATCATCCCTGAGGCGAAGATGAAGGAGTATCAGCAGCCGGAGAAGAAGATCCCGCGCGTCGAGGGCCACCACTGGGACTGGCTCGAGGCGATTCGAACCGGCCGCAAAGCGGGGTCCGACTTCGCGTACGGCGGCCCACTCACCGAAGTCGCGCTTCTCGGAGCTATCGCCATCCGCTTCCCGGGCCGAGAACTCCGCTGGGACCACGACAGGATGCAGTTCACCAACCTGAGTGCTGCGAACGCGTTCGTCGCGCCACCGTACCGACAGGGTTGGGCGCTCTGAGGGGCGACCAAATCTCCGCGCCGCCGGCCCCCACGAACCAATCGCAGGGTCCGGCGGCGGTTCGGCGCATTCGTCCCGATAGAGAGAGGTCATGAGCGCCTCACCTATCGCCAGGCCGACCGTGATTCTCGCCTCACCGATGTCTACGGACACGAACTGAGCGAAGTCGCCGCGTGAATTCGTGTAAGGCGAACGACGAAGTCGAGTGAGTAGCCCGTAGAGGATGCTTCGAGCGGAACCAGGTCTCTTAACGTCCAAGCTTTGGGCGCTTAGCGGGCGTGGCCTGCCGCATGGCGGTGGCCGACGGCGCACCTCTTCGTTTCCTTTGTTGCCTCCTGTTTCGATGTCCGTTGCGACCACCAAAACGGCACTCGGAAGGTCTCAACAGCCTGCCTGAAAAGAAGGCTGAGGGAACGGAGGAAACAAAGGAAGTCGATCCAGCCGGCGCGAATCGCCCGGTACTCGCCGAGCATCAGTCCAGCACCCATTTTGCTTCGCTTTCTCGCCGCCGGCGTTAGAATCGTCTGACGAGAGGACGAAGAGAATCCGCGCGCACGGCTCGAGAGAAGTGAAGGAGAGTCGCGATGCCTGCTGGATCAAGACGGCGTCGATCGCGCCGCGTGTTCGTTGTGCTGGCAGCTGTGACCGCGTTCTGCGTTCTTGGAGTCTTTGGTTCCAACTCGATCGTCAGTCTGCGAGCCAAACGATACAATGATCGCGTCGTTCGCCGCACGGGCGACGGCCTCAAGAGCCTCGCGGAGCTCAACCATCCGGTCGGCGCGCGCTACCTCACACAGTACGCACGCAACAACCGCCACCCGAAGGCACAAATCCGTGCGCTCCAGCTGCTGACCAAGCACTATCCGAATGAGCCACTCGCTCAGGGTGTCGTGGCGTACGAAAGGATCGTGGGGCACTACTTCAACAGCAAGGTCAGCTGGGGCACCGGGCTCGTCAAACGTTGGAGCCGTGTTGACGACCAGAATGCGAGCGAGCTGCGCAATTGGCTCTCGCTCTATCCGCGTCACCCTGCGGCCGACGACGCTTGGTGCCGCGTCGCCGCCGCCGAGTTGAGACGGGGCAGACCCTTGCAGGCGGTTGAAACTCTTCACCGGGCTCTTCATGCGCCGGACGGAGACTGCCGCGAGCGCATCATCGTGAACATAAAGAACATTCTCGACGTCGACGTCGATGGTGACGCGATCGCTGCATGGCTACGCACCGATTGCCCGCCGCACTTGCGCGCCCTTTCGACGTATGCCGCGGCTGTCCACTTCCTTCGCGAGCAGCGTTACTCTCTAGCTACTGAGTACTTCGAAGCGTTCTTCGACGTGGACGGGGCGGCACGCGAAGAGTTGGCGACCTGGCTCGACCCACCAGGCGAGAATGAAGTCTTGGAGGCGCGTTGGTGCCTGGGTGTACGAAAATCGCAGTGGCGGCGCGACATGCATTGGAACGCAGCGGCGCAGCAACTCATGGGTTGCCGGCAGCTCGCGGGGTACGAAGATCGTGCCTGGCGTGAAACCGACCCCGAGCGCAGCGCAGCACTTCTCCACGCGGCCGCACGCATCTGTTTCCATGACGGGAGGTCACTTTTCGCCAGCGTCTTCGACGGCAGGGAAGCTCCCGAGGGACGATGGAATGTCGCCCCCTGCCCACTCGAGGAGGCAACCTCCGCGCTGCCGCCCCATACCGGATACCGACAGGCGGCAATGCACTTCCTGGAGATCCTCGATCGCTACCCGGGCTACAGCGAGACGGAAGCCGTCGCCTACTCGGTCCCGCTCTGCCTCTGGCGCGCCGGCCGCCGCGGCGTTGCCATGGGCCTCGGATTCCAAGCCTTCGCTGAAAGATTTCCGCACAGCACACTCGCCGACGAAGCTCTCTACAACGCCGCGGTCATGTCTTCGTACTACGGCGACGACCACGATCAGACACTTGCGAACATGCGCCGAATCGTGCGCGACCATCCCAACGGCAACGTGGTCCGGGAGTATGGGGCGACCAACAGGTGGCTGCGCCAGGCGATCGGCGAGCGCCTAATGCTCACGCTGAGCGAGCAGAGCGAAGGGAAGAGCGCGATCGACGAAGACGGAAGTCGGCTGCGGACCCTCTTAAGACGTGGCGGCAGGATCGTCGGACAAGTCGCAGCCCAGCGTTTCAGACTCGAGACGCCGGAGCTGCTCTTCGCGGTAGTCGAAGATGTTCTCGAGGTCAGGTCGAACGAAGAGACCGCGCACGATGCCGCCTCCGGGCAGTCGGCATCGAACGTGGCTCTCGACCGGGGTTCCTTGCGGCGGTGGTTCGAACGAATGTCCGTGAATCCAAAGTCGATACGGCCCTGAGACCTGTTCATCGACGATCGCCGCACAACCGTCATCCTTTGGAACCCGTTGGGTTACTGGCGAGGGGCGCGCCCAACCCCGAAGGTTCGCGGGCGCGCCCCGGCGGACGTGCCGTCGTTCACCCTTGGACTTTCGACCAGTGGGCATCGGCCTTCTTAAGCAGGGCCTTCTCGTCACCGTCGTTCCAGAGCTGAAGAGCATCGACGCCATCGTTTTTGAGGAAGAGGAGCAACTTTCCGTCGACGATTTTGAAGCTCTCTGGATCGATCGGGAACTTGTCCTCCACGGCCATGCCGAACGCGCACCAGCCGCCGTAGGCCGGCAAATACTTTTCTGGGTCAGCATCGAACGCCTTCTTGGCGTCCGCATTGACGAAGTAGTAGGTAACGTCGTTGTGAACAGACGCGTGCTGGGGCTTGCCTTTGACCGGTTTGTTCACGGCGAAGTAAGCGACGGGGCAATAGCCGTCAATAGCGACGCCGTGGGAGGGAAGGTTGTATGCGTGCAAGTAGGCGCGGCTTGGCTCGGTCTGTTCGATCAACTCTGGTGCTCCCGGGCTGGCTGATTCGGCTTGCGAAAAGCAACCGATCGTCACGGCACTGAGAATGGCGACGGCTGAAATCGTGTAGAAAGCCTTCATGTCTTGTCTCCTTGAATGGCGGCTGGTCGACCGCCGTTTTGTGTGATTAAGATTCGCAACAGTGTGTGCTCAAACTTGGTCCTGACTCGCAACCCAAAGCCTCGAGTCGCAGGATCTCATGTCGTTGGACACCTCCTCTCGCTCATGCCTGCAGCGCAACACCAGCCTGTTGGATTCGCTGGAACTACGCCTGATTGGGGAACTGGGTTTTCTATGTGATGGCTGCCTTCATGGGTCTGTCTTTGCTTTTTACCGAACGTTCGGTAACACGTAGTTCCAAAAAAAATAGTTCCAAGAAATGACATTCCGGAATCTATGAGAGTTAACGCTGGTCGAATCACCTCCTTCCCTCGAGCAGCACGGAAGGCAAAGACTGGAGGACACGTCGAAAGACCTTGCTGCTTCGTGTTCCACGTACCAACACCAGAGCGCCCTGAATCCGGACCACAGCCTCCTCAGCGCGCTCGCGTGCTTCGGCCTTCGAACAACTCGTCGCCTCAGTGACAAGCTGGGCCAACGCACCGATCCATTTGGTGAACGACTCCTTGATATGCGTCTCAAAAATGTCGCCGCCCTCACCAAACGACAGAGTGTCGAGCAGGCACGGTGCCCGGCCGCGGCAGTAGTAGTCGTCGAGCTCCCGGGCCATCGTCTCGAGCCGCTCCACGGGCGTCCCCGGCCCGGTGAGCGGGCCGAGAATGTGCTGCTGAAAACAGGTCCCAGCACGCGAAAGAACAGCTTCCGCCATCTCCTGCTTGCCACCCGGGAAGCGGTGGTAGAGGCTTGCTCGCCGAAGCCCAGTCGCCTCGGAGAGCTTGCTGAGCGTGGCGCCGTCATAGCCGACGGTGCGAAACACCTCGGTCAGGCGGTCCATCAGATGATCGGGTTCAACGCGGGTCGTGGGCATTTCTGTTCTGGTCTTCTTGGTTTTGACCTTACTAGGTCCCTGTGCACAGATCATACCGAACGTTCGGTCAAATGCAAGAGGTCTCTTGAGATTTCTTTTGCGGCCGCCAAAGCACAGGTGAGAGCCTAAAGTCGTTCGCCGCCCTCCAGGAGACCGTTCCATGCCACGAAACGGACGAAAGACGACGGTTTTCGTTTTTACCGCCACGGCGATCGTCGTCCTGACCGGCACGTTTGTGAGGCGCCCGCTCGTGCGAGAGTGGACAACCTGGCGCTTCGAACGTGAAGGGACGACAGGCAAACAGCGGCTGGCCGCGCGCCTCGTCGAGCTTGGTGGACAGAAAGTCGTCTCAGCTTGGTTCCGGAGTCGCTTTCACGAAAGCGACGAAGAAACTCGAGACACAGTCGCCAGGGAAGCCGCGGCTGTCGGGATGCCAGCCCTAGCCAATGAGTTGTTTCTTGAGGAGATCTACGTCGACTCTATGGAACGTCAGGAAGCAGCTTTCGAGTGGCTCAGCGCGAACGGCGACGTCGAGACCGCGCGGAAACTATTGAGCCTCTTGCATTCACTGATCGAGACGGAATCAGACGTAGCACGATCCGATAATGCCTCGATTGAATTCGTCTACTCGACGATAGCACACATCGCTCAGCGCCACCAAAAAGCGACGGTGCCACTGCTCGTAGACATGATCGAGTCGCCGACGAGCCGGCCCGGCGAAGACTATCAAGTAAGAATCTGTGCGACTCTTCTCCTGGCGTCGCTCGGCCCAGCGGCCTCCGACGCCATTCCAACCCTGCGGACGATGCTCGAAGACGAGGACGAGAAGTTTCGCACGACGGTTCAGAGCGCAATCGCTCAAATTAGCAGTTGAGATGGCTTCTTCCGATTCGACTTGCTGGAACGTGATTCAAGCCGCCGCCCAGGGACACCTTCGTGCTCGCGACGATTTCGCGACGCGCTACGCGCCGGTGATTCGCTCCTATCTGCGGGCGCGGTGGCAAGGCACGCGATACATGGCGGAGCTCGACGACGCAGTCCAGGAAGTCTTCGTCGACTGCTTTCGCGAGCGCGGTACACTCAGTCGATTCGAGCGTGAGCGGGCTGGCGGGTTTCGTGCCTTCCTCTACGGTGTCACACGCATCGTGGCGCTGCGGTTTGAACGCTCGGCGCGGCGCGACGGTCCGCCGTGCGTCGTCGACCCCGACGATCTCGAAGCTGATGCTCCGTCCCTCTCCCGGGTCTTCGATCGGGCGTGGGCCACGGCAATTCTCAGCGAGGCGGCGCGATTGCAGGAGGAACGAGCGCAGGCCAATGGGGCGGACGCCATGCGCCGCGTCGAGCTCCTCCAGGCTCGCTTTCGAGAGGACCTTCCGATCCGCGAAATTGCCCGGCGCTGGGAGGTCGCTCCGGATCGCCTGCACAAGGAATACGCCCGCGCGCGACGCGAGTTCGAGGCCGCTCTTGTTGAAGTCGTCGCACGGCATCACCCAGGAAACGCAGCCGACGTCCAGCGGCAGTGTGTGGCGTTGATCGACCTCCTCGGATGAGAGATGCCCCAGCACGGTTCTTTGGTTCGATCCGCCGAAAGAGCCGAAACGCTCGATTTTTCCGCGGCGAAAACGCATCGCCACGCGGAGAAGGTGTGAAAGGCAAGACACCTCATGAACGACTCCCGATCCGACGACGACACGACGCCCGTCGACCCTGAAGCGATTCTGGACGACGACCGACTCGCGAAAGGTCTCAGCGCCGCGTTCTCTGCCCCTACCGACATCATCCTGGACGAAGACGACGGCGCGCCGCCCGTCGAATCGCCCCGCCGCAGCGTCGTTCAGGTCTTGGGCGAAGCGACGGGCATGATCCCGCGCATCACCCTGCCGGAAACCAACGACGAACCAAGCCGCATCGAGCCGTGGGCTGAACCGAAAGAACTTCCAGCGCAGATCGGTCGATACCGCATCGCTGGTCGCATCGCCAGCGGTGGTGTTGGGTCCATTTTCAAGGCTCGCGATGAAGATCTCGGCCGCGACGTGGCTCTCAAAGTCCTAAGGGGTGACTACCGGCGAAACGTCGAGATGACGCGCCGTTTCATGGAGGAAGCGCAGATCGGCGGTCAACTCCAACACCCTGGAATCGTGCCGGTACACGAGGTGGGGCTTTTCTCCGGCAGGCAACCCTACTTCGCGATGAAGCTCGTGAAAGGTGAGACCTTGGCCCGGCTCCTCGAAGAGAGGGAAAGTCCGGCCGATGATCGCCTTCGTTTCCTAGGCATCTTCGAGCAAATCTGTCAGCCCCTCGCCTACGCACACGCGCGCGGCGTGATCCATCGAGACCTCAAGCCAAGTAACGTCATGGTCGGTGCGTTTGGAGAGGTGCAGGTCATGGACTGGGGGTTGGCCAAAGTCCTTAGCGGCGGTGGCGCCAAAGAACCGGCCCATCTCAACCAGGATGGCAACCCCCGCGTCGTTGAAACCAGTCCGTCCGGCAACTCCGGTCCCCGGTCAATCGCCGGCTCTGTCCTCGGGACACCTGCCTACATGCCGCCGGAACAGGCGAGAGGAAAGGTCGATGATCTCGACGAGCGTTCGGACGTCTTCGGCCTCGGTGCGATTCTCTGCGAAATCCTCACCGGTAAACCGCCTTACGTCGGCGACACGATCCAGCACGTCCATGTGCAGGCGCAGAGTGGCTGGTTAGACGGTGCAGCATTGCGTCTCGATACTTGCGGCGCAGATCCACGCCTGATCAAACTCGCCAGGCGCTGCCTTGAGTTCGATCCGCGCAAACGGCTGCGCGACGCCAGAGCAGTGTCGCACGCCGTCAGGTCGTATCTCGAATCCCTTGAGGAGCAGGCGAGAAAGTCCGAGCTTCGCGCCGCGCGAGCTTCAACACGCGCCGTAGCCTTGCTTGTTTCGTTCCTCGCCCTCGTCGCGGTCGGCGTCAGCGTCGGCTGGGTCGCGTTCGAGCGCCATGAAGCCTCCCGTTTGGCTAACGCGCGGGCACGCGAGGCGATTCGTGATGTCACCCGTCTCCACGTTCGAGCCGAGACCTCCGCCGATCACGAACTTGAGAGTTGGGCCGCGGCCCTGGAGGCCGCGCGAACGGCCCAGGCGGCAGCCACGAAGGATGTTGATCCGAAGATCCGCGCAGAAATACGCGAGTTGCTCACTGCCATAGAAGCCGGTCGAAAGCGGCACGCCTTTCTCTTGGGCCTTCTTGGTATCCAAAGTGAAGAACGAAGCTTTCGTGAGATCGATGCTGCTTACGCAGCCGCCTTTGAGTCCTTGCTGGGAGTCGATCTCCTCACTCTCTCTGCGACGCGAGCCGCGGAACTGCTAGGTAGCGCCCGTCTCACCGACGACGACGATCTCTCCTTCTCACTCGACGACTGGGCACTCGTGCGCAGACATCTCGAGCACGACTGGCGACCGATCACCGCCGTGGCGACTGCCATCTGGCCGACGAGTTGGCGGGCCCGTCTTTACGAAGCTCTTGAGAACGACGTTCCAGACCTCCAGAACCTCATCCGCTCGATCAACAACGAAGAAGTCCCGTCTGCCATCCTCACCGTGCTGGCGAACTGGCTGGCGCTGCAAAACGACATTGAGAACGCAGAGATTCTACTGCGCCGCGCGGTCGACGCCGAACCGACCAACTGGCGGGCGAACCGAGCGCTCGGTGATCTGCTCTGTTCGTATCAGGTCAATCGGTGCGAAGAAGGGCTACAATACTATCGCGTCGTGCTCGCAACCGACCCAAAGAACATTTGGCGGTTAAGAGACTTCGCCTTCGCATACGCCCGCCTGAATCGATACGAAGAGTCACTGGTCTGGTGCAACCGAATGCTCGCGATTCAGTGGCCGCCGACCCAGCAGGCAGAGCAGGTCGTTGTCAGGCAGCTCATGAGCTACCTCAACGCCCCGGAGGCAACGCTTTCCGATTCGACGCTCGACGAACTCATCGGCCACTTCGTACGCGGCTGGCAAGAGAGGAGTCGGGACGAGCGCGACGTACTTCGCTGGGAACCGTGGCAGGTCCTTGGGTGCGCCCTCGAGCGCCGCCACGGTCAACAAGCGTTCGCATTCGCTGAACAGCTCCTTGGTAGCGCACTGGAAGCGAGGGGCGACCCGTTCCTTTTGGCGATGCGATCGCGGCTCGAGTTCGCTGCAGGCAGACGAGTCGAGGCCGTCAGAACATTGGAGCTCGCCATGACGTTGCCCGGAGCACCGACGATCTGGGCTCCGCGCCTACGCGAGTATCGCCGAGCCATTCTGCCACAGTTAGCATCCTGCGCATCCGTTGACGCCGCACTCAGCGCCCCCGAGTATCTCGTAGAGGAAGGTGACGAATGGGACTTTCGCCGCGGCACGGAACACGACGACGAAAATCTGTCGTGGATTCGCGACGATGCTTCCGTAGGTGGAGCGAGCGAGGAAATCGACTGGCAACGAGCACCAAGCGGTTTCGGCTATGGCGACGGCGACGACGCGACGGAGCTCAAGGATATGCGCGACGCGTACGATAGCGTCTGCGTTCGCAAACACTTCGAAATCCCGAATCTCGCGCGCTTCAAGACCGTGAAACTCCGCGTCATCGCCGACGATGCGTTCGTTGCGTGGGTCAACGGCCAACGTGTTGGTGCAGCCCGCGTCAATCTGTCGGGGGCGGCGGGATTCGATCCGAACACTGTCTCCAACGCGCCCGAACCGATCGCACCTGTCGAGATCGATATCAGCCACGTCGTCCAGCCAGGGCACAACCTCATCGCTCTCGTCGGCTTGAACGTCCGCGTCCAAAGCAGTGACTTCTCGTTGATTCCCGAGGTGGTCGCCTGGCCCGTACGCAGTGCTGAGGAGGATCGCGCCCGTCTTGATTCGTTTCGCCGGGCTCTCGAAGCGCAGGAGAATCAATCGCTCGCGGCATATCTCGAGGGGCGCGTACATGCAGACGAGGGTTCTCCCGTGGAAGCTGTCGAGGCATTCAGAGCGGCGATCGCGCACAACCGCTCGGACCCGCTCCCGTTCGTGCGCCTTTGGGAGAATCTTGTCCAGAGCGAGACGAAAGAAGTCGCTAGGCAAATGCTGATGAAGGAGATTTCGCGAGGTGCTCCGGCCGGAATCGAGGCCTATGTAACCCCACCGCGACCACGGACGCTGGAGGCGGTTGTGAGCAGCGATCGCGCCGTCCTCGAAGCCGAGCCACTGAAACATCTCGACGATGACGTCCGACACGTCGCAAGTCGGTGGCAGATCGGCGAGGAGGGTGGTGATTTCGAACGAAGTCTTGTCGTCGATATGACCAGCATTGGGTCGCTGAGCAGGTTTCGCACGCCCCGCGGACTCCTGCGGCCAGAAACGACCTATCGCTGGCGCGTCGGCTTTCACACATCACTGGGCTCCGAACTGTTGAGTCCCGAGCGCAGCTTCACGACAGGGGAGTATTCATTCGAAGTCGTCCGCATCGAGCTCGCGCCGTATTTCACGAGCGACGTAGTCATGAACCAAAACGACGACGACAACGGGAAATTCGACGCAGAGGGCTTGCTGCTCGTCGAAGAGGGATTCCCGTCTGGTGACGATGCAGGGGCGGTCGGTCTACCACAGGATCGCATCGTGGGAATCCACCGATTAGCAGCCTACGGAGAAAGGAATGCAGTTCAACTCGTCCCTGGAGACAGTGGTGTGCTGCGGATCTCGGTGCCGCACCGACGCTACACCGTACTTCGATTTCTCGCGTCATGCGGCAATGGTGACATTGACATGCCCCTAGCGCTCGAGTACGAGGATGGGACACGAAGCGCACATACCGTGCAAGTCGATGACTGGTGCGACGACTTCGGCCTTGACCTCGAAGACACGGCTGGCGGGGGGCTGCGAACAGGTTCCGCCATCGCACTCAACGACATGCAGCGATACTACATGGGAGCACACGATCGCCGCGGTCTGCGCCCCCGAAGGGACGCGGCGCTGTTCGAGAGTTTCGTTGAGCCGGCCCTCTCCAAGAGAGTGCAAAGAATCATCATCGACCCAAAGCATCTAAAGGGTTCGCAGCGCTCCACGCGCTGCAATCTCATGGCGGTGACTGGTGTAGTCGTCGATGAAGAACGTTGACACCCTACCTGAAAAAGTGGTGTTAACACCCCACGGTACACGTTCGTCGCCACGAGTGGACTTCAATCATAGCAATGCAAATCCGAGTCGCCCGGATCGACGACCGCGACGCAGTCGTCACTCTTCGTTCAACTCTCTGGCCGCGGGTCTCGCCGGATCAGCATCGAATCGAGGTCGAAGCGACTCTGTCCGGATGCCCCTGCAGTACGCTACCCGTCGCCATCATGGTCGCCGAGGAGAAAGGCGTAGCCATCGGCTTCATCGAGATCGGCCTACGCTCTCATGCCGATGGTTGCGACCCGTCGAAACCGTGCGGCTTCATCGAAGGCTGGTATGTCACCCCGGAGCACAGAGGGCAAGGGGTCGGCCGCGCGCTCGTAGCGCGAGCCGAGGCTTGGGCCGCCGAACATGGCTGCGTCGAACTCGCTTCCGACACGTGGATCGACAGCGAAGACTCGCAGGCCGCGCACAGCGCGCTCGGATTCGAAGTTGTTGATCGGTGCGTCAACTACCGCAAATCGCTCCGACCTGACGACGACCCCAAATAACGGTGAGTGCCGCCCGGCGGCGTCATACCTGATCGCGTGTCTCCGCGTGTCCGCTGCGTGATCGACTTCTGTGAGGTACGGGCGCACAACGCGGCCCGGCAGCACAACAGGTCCGCATAGAAATCCATGCCACGATCCGCGACAATGGTCTCGAAGGAGACGTCGAGTGACCAACGCAGCCATCGCCCTGTTCACCTGCTGGCTGGCGCAAGCCCCAGAAGACAACCCCGCAGGCATCGAACTCTTTGAGAAAAGTATCCGCCCCGTGCTCGCAGGTGAGTGTTACGAGTGTCACTCAGCTGACGCAAAATCTTTGAAGGGCGGGCTGCGTCTCGACTCCCGCGCTGCCATGCGCCGCGGGGGAGACAGCGGACCTGCTGTCGTTCCCGGGGAACCCAGCGCCAGTTTGCTCCTCTCTGCGCTGCGCTACAAGGGACCAGAGATGCCGCCGAGGCGCCAACTTCCGGCTAAGGTCATCGCCGAATTTGAGCGCTGGATTCAACTCGGGGCACCGGATCCACGCCACGGAGCAGCGATAGAATCAGAGCGTGCAGCTTCACGCACAACGCCACGAGCGGGCAGCGATGCACGCGATCACTGGGCGTACCAGCCGGTCGTGCACCCTGACCTTCCTCAGGTCAACGACACCGAGTGGGGCGAAGCGCCGATCGATCGATTCATCCTGTCGCGGCTTGAGGCTGCGGGCCTGAAACCCTCGCCGCGAGCAGATGCACGCACTCTGATCGAGCGGCTTTACTCCGACCTCCTCGGCATGCCACCGAGCTTTGAGACCGTCGACGAATTCACGAACGATTCTTCTCCGGAAGCGATCACCAAAGTCGTCGACCGCTTGCTCGCCTCGCCAGCCTACGCGGAACGCTGGGCAAGGCACTGGCTCGACGTCGCACGTTACGCAGACACCAAGGACCTCGTGTTGGTGCTCGGCCAAGATGCAATTCGCCCGTTCGCCTACACTTATCGCGACTACGTTGTCCGCGCTTTCAGCGAGGATCTCCCTTACGACGAGTTTATCCGCGACCAACTCGCCGCCGATCAAACCGAGACGAAGGGCGAAGCATGGCGACTTGCAGCGATGGGGTTTCTCACTCTCGGGCGTCTGTTCGACAACAATGCGCACGACATCTACGACGATCACATTGACACCGTGACGCGCGGGTTGCTCGGACTCACCGTTTCGTGCGCACGCTGTCACGACCACAAATACGATGCGATTCCCACCGAGGACTACTACTCCCTCTACGGCGTGTTCGCGAGCAGCGAACGGCCGGTGGAAGAACCGCTCATCGAGGCGGCAACGACTCCGGACGCCATCAAGTTCGAGAAGGAAGTCGCGGCGAAACGCAAAGAACTGACGCAACACATCGACTCGCAGCGCGTCGCGCTCACTGACCAAGCTCGTCGCCGAACTCCGGATTACCTAACTCACGTGGCAACGACCGAACCGGACATTCTTGAGACTTCGATCTTCTTTTTGTCTCTCTCGCCAGACGACCTCCGACCGCAGATCATCGCGCGTTGGCGGCGCCTCATCAACGCGCGTGCGCGCCCCGACGATCCCGTTTTCGGACCGTGGCACGACCTTCTGCGACTGCCGGAGGAAGAGCTCAAAGTGCGGGCACGTGACATCGTTGCACGATGGCAAAATGTGCCGCCAGGCACGCGAAAGGGCGAAATCAATCCCATCCTTCAACGGGCCTTGGAAAAAGACGAAATCCAAAGCCGCGGGGACGTAGGTCAGCTCTATGGAAGTGTTCTCGCCAACGTCTACCTCGAGGCGCAGAAGTTGAAGGCCGACCCAACGGTCGGTGGGCCGGAGGAGGACGCGGCGCATGGCAACGACGCGAACGGCGGCAGGAACGACGCCCACGAGACGGCTCGTCGCCAACTTCTCGCGCTGCTGACCTCGCGGGAAAGTCCGACGCACATCCCAAAGACAAAAACGTTCCTCTACATGGCTCGCGTCAATCGTGGCAAGTACCACAATCTGTTGCTGGAGATCGATAAGATGGCAGTGAAGAACGCTGCCGCTCCAGCCCGCGCCATGGTACTCGTCGATGCTTCGGAACTTTACGATCCCAGGGTTTTCGTGCGCGGCAATCCGCGCGAGCCGGGCAAAAGGGTGCCGCGACGTTTTCTTGAGATCTTGACTCAGGGTCGCCGCACGCCCTTCACACGCGGTAGTGGGCGCCTCGAACTCGCCCAAGCTATCGCGAGTCGAGACAACCCGCTCGCGAGCCGGGTGCTCGTCAACCGCGTTTGGATGCACCACCTTGGACGTCCGCTCGTCGACACTCCCAGCGACTTCGGCGTCCGCAGTGACCCACCGACGCACCCGGAGCTACTCGATTATCTCGCCGCACGTTTCGTGGATAGCGGTTGGTCGATCAAGGCACTTCACAGGGAGATCGTCCTGTCGCGCACTTATCAACAAGCGAGTCGCGACCGAGAGTCGTGCGCGGCGGTTGATGCAGACAACCGTCTGCTTTGGCGGGCGCACCGTCGCCGTCTCGATTTCGAGTCGATGCGCGACACGTTGCTTTCGGTTGCTGGTCGCCTCGATCGACGCCTCTTCGGACGTCCCGTTGACATTGCGGCCGATCCAAAGAACCGACGGCGCACCATCTACGGCCTCGTCGACCGACAGAACTTGCCGGGACTCTTTCGCTCCTTCGATTTCGCCGTGCCGGATCAGTCGGTCGCAAAGCGACCAGAGACGACCGTGCCCCAGCAAGCACTCTTTGGACTCAACAGCGAATTCGTTGTCACCCAGGCGAGAGCGCTCGGCGAGTCGGTTGCGCGAGCCAGCGGTGAACGTCAGGCCAGCAACCACGGCCACCGTAAAGAAACTTCGCGCGGC
The DNA here is from genome assembly GCA_965223265.1 of Planctomycetota bacterium. GTDB lineage: Bacteria > Planctomycetota > UBA8108 > UBA8108 > SXIK01. The sequence goes on along the minus strand of OZ244999.1, from coordinate 8,443,677 downwards.
GTGACTTCACTCTACCGCCGCATACTCCGTCGCGACCCCAATGCGGCCGAGCTAAATGGCGCCATGAAATTTATTGAACGTGCGCGTCGTGCGTTCGATGAGGAGAATCGGAATCGAGAAGACGTCGACACCTTGGCGCCCTGGGGACAATTGGCGCAGGTGCTTTTGCTGACGAACGAACTGATGTTCGTCGATTGATGTTAGTTGGCACTCTTCAGCTTGACGCGAGGTGGCCGAACTCGAGGGGTACTGTGGGACGAAATGGTGGCTGGTCGTCGATTCTTCCGGGCTTGTGGTTGGTGCTTGGGCTCCTTCTGGCACTCGGCTGCAGTCGACGCGAATCTCCGTCATCGACTCCTGCCGACCCACCTGCACTCGCAGCGAACAACGACCCGAAGGAAGAACACGATACAAAAGAAGGAGCGGTCCGGACCAGCTCGGTCGCTCCCGCCGAGGCGGAGGAACCGGGCGGGCACCGGAGGCGCGGCGTCGGTTCGATTGCCGGTCGCGTCGTCTACCGCGGCGAACTGCCCACGAAGTCCACGATCGTCGTGCCGGAAGCCGGAACACTGCCGGCCCACACCATCCGCGTCGATGAGTCGACGAGAGGGTTGAGCCAGGCCGCCGTTTGGGTCGACAGTTTTCCGGACGACTCCGAGGCGAAGAGCGTATTGCCACCTCTTCGTCTCGATCAACGCAACTGGATGTTCGTACCACATGTTCTGGCGCTGCGTCGCGGGCAGCCGATCGAGTTCACGAACTCAGACATCGCCAATCACAACATCCATTCCTGGACGCGCGGTCATGAGTTCAATCTCGGTAGCCCAGGGGGAACGATTCTGGAGCATCGCTTTCAGCGCGCAACTGGCGGCAAACCGATTCGCATCGAATGCGATCTCCATGAATGGATGCGTGCCTGGATCTATGTTTTTGAGCATCGCGCCTTCGCCGTCACCGACGCGGCGGGAGCATTTCGAATCGACTCCGTGCCCGCGGGAACGTGGAAGCTTCATGTGCACCACGCGGACGGTGATCTGCAGGCGTCTGTGGAGATCGAGGTGGCGCACGGCGCACCTACCACAATCGAGATCGAAGCGACGCCAAAGTGATGGACAGGTCGCCGGCGCTCGCCCTGTGAAGGTCTGTTCGCCATCGGCACGGAAGCGTCGTTGACGTTCATTGATCAGCGGCGACCGGACGGGTACAACGGAGGGGGTGAAACGCAGCGCTGTCCAGGGAACCGACAGGCCGCCCCTGTGGAAAGACAAGTGACCACTGAACCAAGCCCAAACACTCCGCCGAAACAACGACCGGTGGCGAGCCCGCCGTACGTCGACGCATCCCCGTTTTCTCGCCGCGCTGCGCTCGAGCGTATAGGCGTTGGCTTCGGCATGCTCGGTCTAGCCGCTCTGCTCGACGGCAACCGCGTCGACGCAGCGCCCGCGACGACCGCGTCCAAGGCAGGCAATCCGCTGACGGCAAAGCGGCCACACTTCAGAGCACGCGCCAAGCATGTCATCCATATCTATCTCAACGGTGGCCCGTCTCACGTCGACACATTCGATCCGAAGCCACTGCTGAGAAAATACGCCGGCAAGACGATTCCAACGGGCAACTTGGCGACCGAACGCCCGACAGGCGGCGCTCTGCCATCCCCCTTTGGTTTCAAACGCTACGGCCAGAGCGGCATCGAGATGAGCGAGATCTTTTCCAAGACAGCCGCCCACATCGATGACCTCTGCATCATCCGCTCGATGTACGCCAACACGCCGAATCATGAACAATCGATGCGGCTCATGAACTGCGGCGACGAGCGACTATCACGGCCAAGTCTCGGCGCCTGGCTGATGTATGGGCTCGGCTCGGAGAACGAGCAGCTGCCGGGATTCATCGCTATGTGCCCAGGCCTGCCGGTGGCAGACGTCTCGAATTGGCGCGCTGCGTTCCTGCCCGGCATTTTTCAAGGCACCCACATCAACACGCAGCACTCCGACGTTGAGAAGCTCATCGAGAACATCACGAATCACCACGTCCCGCGGAGTGCGCAGCGCCGTCAGCTCGACCTCCTCGCCGATCTCAATCGACGTCATCAAAGAGAGCGCCCGGAGGACGCGGCGATCGAAGCCCGGATTCAATCTTTCGAACTCGCCTTCCGAATGCAACTCGCCGCGTCGGACGCGTTTGATATCAGCAGTGAGCCACAACACGTCCGAGCTGCTTACGGCGACAGCCTTCAGGCGCGGCAGCTACTGATCGCACGCCGTCTAGTGGAACGCGGCGTGCGGTACGTCCAGCTCTACCACGGCAACGGGCAACCGTGGGACAGCCACCGCGAGATCGAGCGCCATCACGGCAGACTGGCGCGCGAGTGCGATCAGGGCATCGCAGCATTACTCAGCGACCTCAAACAACTCGGCCTGTTCGACGAGACTCTCGTCATCTGTGGCGGCGAGTTCGGTCGCACCCCAGCGGTCGAGCTGCCGCAGCCAGGGACTGGCAACCCAAAGCTCGGGCGTGACCACAACCACTGGGGATTCAGCCTCTGGCTCGCGGGGGGTGGCGTGCGCGGCGGCTACGTCCATGGCGCGACCGACGACTTCGGCTACCGCGCGGTGGAAGACCACGTGCACGTCCACGACCTGCACGCGACGATCCTTCACCTACTCGGTTTTGACCACGAACGGCTCACCTTCCGCCACGCCGGGCGTGACTTCCGTTTGACGGATGTTCACGGCCAGGTCGTCGAGGATCTGATCGCTTGATCCGACGTCAGCCGGTGTCACGGAATCATAGCTGGGGCACGTTCTTCCTTATCGCCTCAAACGCCGACGCGACGCCAGGTCGAGCCTCGCAAACAAGAACTGTTCCTACGAACGGCTTGTGGAACTGCCTTCCACCGGTGTCGATTCCGTCTCCGATGCTGGAGCGACCTCGCCGTGCGCACCACTCGTGAGCGCCGCAACGAGGTCAGCGCGACCGTCGGCCCGTGCATGCTCCACCATGTTGGCGAACACAACCTGCAGGTATTTCTCGGCATCGAACGAAGCACCTCGGCGACGCCCCCCCATTTGGTAGGCAGCCGAGAACGCGTCTTCGTGCGACCGATCAAGAAGCTCGTTGAAGTAGTCTGCATGCGCAGGATACTCCGGCAACGCGACGAGCAACGCCCGGACCTGCTCTTTCGTTTCACTACTCGCTTGGCTCTTGTTGTAGAACTTCCAGCCGATGACACCACTGATCGCCACAGCGAAGATGATGACGCTCTTGAGTTTTCCTTTCATGACCGAGGCTCTCCTGTTCAGATGAGGTGACGCTGACGGCGCAACCCGGGCGGCCGCCCCGAGCGGCGAATCGTTCCGCCGCAAAACGTTATCGACCCTTCGTACTCCCCCCCGGCCCTGTTCAAACATGACCCAGAGTTACCAATGCGTCCACTGCTCGCGATGAAGGTGTTATTCGCTGTACTGTTTCTGATCAGTCGTCCCGGTTTCGCCGGCGTCGAAGGCGGTGTCGCACGCGTAGACATCACTCCTCCCGAGGACCTGAAGGCAACACTTGGCGGCTACGGCGCACGCATGAGCAAACCGGCGATCGGCGTGCACGATCGCCTCGTCGCCAAAGCTCTCGTGTTCGTGGCCGGCGAACGTAGGTTCGCGTTGGTGACCGCAGACATGCTCGGATTCCCGCCGGGATTCAAAGCGGCCTTGGTTCGTAGGCTACAGACGGGAGGTTGGAAGGCCGACGAACTGCTATTGCTGCCGAGCCATGCCCACACGAGCATGGAAATGAACGCTCTGCATGAGAAGAATGCTTTCAACATTCCGCAAATTGGCATTTTCAGTCGGCCGCTCCTAGAGTTCACGCTGGATCGCCTCGCCGACGTCGTCACGCGAGCGACAGCAAAGACCGTCCCAATCGGCGTTGCCACGACGCGCATTCAGCTTCAAGGTTGGAACCGGAACCGCCGCGACGACAGTGTCGAGACCGACCAGGATCTCACCGTCACGAGAATCGATCATGTGGACGACAGCACGCTCAAACCACTCGCCGTGCTCGTCAACTGGACTGCGCACCCCACTTTCATGGGTGCCAAGGACATGATGTTTTCGGGTGGTTGGCCGGGACATCTGCAGCGCACCGTGGAGGCCCTCGCTGGCGAGCCGCTAACAGCCATGTACTACAACGGCGCCGAGGGCGACCAAGCACCGCGAGCGCGCCCTGATTCTGGGCCGAGCAGTTGGGAACGCGCCGAAAGATACGGTCGGGAACTGGGAATCATCGTGACGCAGGAGTGGCGAAAGCTGCGCCCACGCCCGCTAGAAACTTTTCATACGCACGCCGAACCCATCGGCCTGCCTGATCGAACTTGGCATCCGGATTTCTTGCAGACGGGCGGCGCGGAGTATGGGCTAAGCGAAAAGATCATCCGCGTCGTTCTCGAACGGATGGTGCCTCCGGAGTCGCGATCGGTGTCGCTGCGCCTCAACGATCTGTTGATCGCCGGCGTCCCAGGAGAATTGGCAGCCGGCCTCGGAACGACGATCAAAGAGCGAGTCGGTGCCGCCACCGGGGCCAAGTACCCCGTGATCGGAGGTCTCGCAGACGAATGGATCAGCTATATGCTCTCTGAAGAACAGTACACGCGCGGCGGATACGAGGCGAGCGTGAGCTTTTACGGTGCCACGCTCGGCGGAGTGGTCGTCGAGTCCGTGGTTCGCGGAGCGTCACGCCTGACACCAGACGAGTAACGACAAGAGATCGCGTCGCCGAACTTGCACAGACGACGAAGACCGCGACATCAGGAGGATCAAATATGCAGACGCGAAACCAACAACCCACTTTCCAGCAGCGCAGCCACGAGCGCAGTCGCGCCTGCGACGTCACCACGCCAACGCTCCTATCTAGCAGTGGTTCTCCGTGGAGGTGTCGGCTCGCTCTCGCGATCGTATTCTTCGTTTCCGGTGCCTCGGTGACGGTCACCGCGGCTGAGCAAGAGCTTTTTGTCGCTGAGGCATTCACCGCCCCACACACGTTTACTAGCGGCGCTGAAGGTCCGGCGGTTGATGCGCACGGTAATCTGTACGCAGTCAACTTCAAGCAGCAGATGACGATCGGCATGGTCACACCGAAGGGTCGGGCGACGGTGTTTCTCCGTCTTCCCAACGGTAGCACGGGGAACGGCATTCGCTTCGACAGTCGCGGCAACATGCTGATCGCCGACTACGTCAATCACAATGTTCTTAAAGTCAACATGCGCACGAGCGAGATCACCACGCTGGCTCACAACGACGAGATGAACCAACCAAACGATCTATCCATCGCGGGTGACGACACGGTGTTCGCCAGCGATCCCAACTGGGGTGCGAGTACTGGCAACATCTGGCGCATACGACCGAACGGTGAGGTGACGCTCCTGCGCGCGGGGATGGGAACAACGAACGGCGTCGAAGTGAGCCCCGACGACAAGGTCCTCTACGTGAATGAATCGGTGCAGAGAAACGTCTGGGCGTTTGATCTCGATGACAAGAAGAACGTACTCAACAAACGCTTGTTGATTCAGTTCCCTGACTTCGGCATGGATGGCATGCGCTGCGACGCCGCTGGCAATCTGTACATCACGAGACATCAGAAGGGCACCGTCGCCATCGTCTCGCCCGATGGGGAGGTCCTGCGTGAGGTGAAACTGGCGGGAAAGAATCCGACGAATATCGCCTTCGGTGGACCGGACGGGCGAACCTGTTACGTGACCGTAGCAGACCAGGGCAACGTCGAGACGTTTCGAACCGACGTAGCCGGACGAGCTTGGACGATAGCGCGAGCCCGTAAGAACGATACGTGACTTCAACTGATTCCTTCTCGCAAACACCGACGAGCTCAGCTGAACCGCACTGGGGCCCGCGAGTTCTTGTCACCGGTGTCACGTCCATTCATGGCTGGCCGATCTTTCGCCGTCTGTCGACGGAGCTTGGCCCCAAAAACCTTGTCGCGATCCGCCCACCGAAGTCGCGCCAACCCGAAGCGCCCAACGTCCGTAGCGCCTGCATCACCAATTGCGAGATCTTGGCAAAGCTCCGTGACGAGTTCCGACCCGACTTCGTGGTTCACGCTGCCGGCGTCTGCGATCTTGACGTGTGCCAAGAACGACCTCGATGGGCTCGCGCGATGAACCGAGACGGGACGCGAAACATCGTCCGGATCTTTGGCGACGAGAGTTCGATCATCTACCTAAGCACCGACCTGGTCTTCGACGGTGAGGACACGCCCCGTCGTGGGTATCGCGAGATCGACGCGCCGCGTCCGATCAGCGTCGTCGGTGAAACCTATGCCGAGGCTGAACGCGAACTCTCAGAAACGTCTCACCTAACGCTACGGCTCGGATTGCCGATGGGCGAGTCACTTCTCGGGTCCAAGGGCGCAGTCGACTGGATTGAGGGCCGTTTTCGCCGCGGCCGGCCGGCGACGCTCTTTGTCGACGAGTGGCGAAGCTGCATCGACTGTGAAGAAGTGGCTGACGTCGTACTCGCGTGCATGCGGGAACGGCTGAAAGGGCTCTTCCACTTGGGTGGACCGCGGCGTTACAGCCTCTACGAAATCGGACAGCTGGTCGTCGAGTACGGAGGCTACCACCCGTCACTTCTCAAGCGACTGAGACGTGTGGAAGAAGTGAACGGACCGCCGCGGATTGGGGACGTCAGTTTAGACTCAAGACGGTTGGAGTCGCGCCTTGGCCGACCGATCCGTGCCTGTCGCTGGTTTGAGGTGTTGGCGCGGAGTCAATCCACCCCCGGCGAACACCTTTCTCGACGATCGACGAGGAGATCCGGCGCAAACATTGCGGCGACGACAAAGAGATCAGATGGCAACAAAGCAAACGAAGATCGACGGCATTCTCAACATCAATAAACCCTCAGGCATGACGTCTCACGACGTCGTCGCGCGCCTGCGCAAGCTGATTGGTGTGCGGACTGGGCACGCCGGAACTCTGGATCCACTCGCCAGTGGCGTCTTGGTCGTTTGCCTTGGCAAGGCCACTCGGCTCGCCGAGTACCTGACCCGACACACGAAAGAGTATCGCGCTGTCGCCGAGCTCGGCAAGACCACCGACACGTACGACGCCGAGGGCAAAGTCCTCAAGACCGCCGCGACCAACGGTGTAGAGAACGCGGAAGTGGAGCGCGCCTTAGAGACATTTCGCGGCCCGATCGAGCAAACGCCGCCGGTCTACTCCGCCGTCAAGCACCGTGGACAACCGGCGCACCGACTGGCGCGACGTGGCGTTGAAGTGACTCTGGCTCCACGGCGTGTCGTGATCCATCAACTCGAACTGCTCGGCTGGCAGGATCCGTTCGTCGAGTTCCGTGTCGTCTGTTCAGCCGGCACCTATGTACGATCACTCGCGCACGACCTCGGCGCCACACTCGGGTGTGGTGCGCACCTGTCGCAACTCGTTCGCGAGGCAAGTGGGCCTTTCACGCTGAATCTGTCGACGAATCTCGACACGGTCGAGGCCAACTTCCAGAGCGGCGACCGCAGCAAAGTCCTCGATGAGATCATCCTGCCGTTCGACAGCTGCCTCGACGACTTTCCGTCGGCGACGCTCTCAAGCGAGGAGCTCGAGGCAGCGATCAACGGTCGCTCCCTCGCGCGCCCTCTCATCGACGACCCCGCGCCGGATACTCTCGTGCGCGGCATGAGAGCTGACGGCCGCTTCGTCGCTATCCTTCGCTTCGATCCGGCAAAAAACCTATGGCGTCCGCACAAGGTGTTCGCCACCACGGCAGCCAACGGGAGCTGAACGTAGCCGCGATCGGTTATACTTGCCTGCCGATTTCCCGTCACGTCTCCGACGAGGTGCGCCGGCAAGATTGATCAAGCCATGCAGCCAATCTCTCGATCTATCTCACCCTATGTTCAACGCTCAGTGAAGACGGCGAGTGCCACCTTCAAGGTGAGGGGCCGCGTCGCCGTCATCTGCGCACTCTGCGCGCTTCTGGTGACAACCGCTGAAGCCGCGCCGCCGCGACCTGCCCGTGTGTACAGTGGCAAGCAGGTCATCTTGACCGGTCCCTACAACGCGACGATCCCGGCGCAGGAGCGAGCAAGCGAGTTCCGTCCCGTTTCGCATGACGCCGTCTTCCTCGAGAACGAGTACTTGCGCTGCTGCTTACTGCCGCAGTTGGGAGGTCGAATTTATGACGTCTACAACAAGACGACGAAGTCGTCACTCTTTCACCTAGCCAAGTACCTCGAACTCCATACGGACGAGACCTCCTCGAGTCACGAGTGGAACTTAGGAGGAATCGAGGTCAACTTTCCGTTCAGTGACAACGGCAACACTTTCAAAGACGTGTGGAGCTGGGCGTCGATCGAACGCCCAGCGGGTGTCGTCGGCGTCGCGATGTCGTTCACCGCACCAGCCATCGACCAGCGAGCTGTTTTTCGCGTCCTACTGGCACCAGAGTCGGCGCGACTCGACCTCGAGTACCGCTTCGAAAACCTGAGCCCGTTTCCGTGGTCTCTTGACGCGCAGGTGATCGCCGCGCACGACCGCACCAAGAGTGCCGAATGGACCCTGCCGTCAGATTGGTGTGTTCGCCGCTCGGACGATGAGGAACGGATTGTCGCCGTGCGGCCAGCTAGCGGTGACGACCTCTCCGCTTTGCGCCATCTAACTCCGGATGTGGGGCTTGATCTAACCTGTCTGAACCCCTCGCGGTCGTTCCTCTGCCTCTATGACCGTCGCGCCAAGATGGGTGCCGTTCGTGTGTTCGATCGACACAGTTTTCCGGGCGTTCGCCTCCACGTAGACGGACCTCCCGTCGCAGCGACGGATCCGAGACTCCACTTCACGACAACTGGATCGCCGATAGGCCCGTGGGGGATCCACTCGCTACAGCCCGAACTGAGCGCGATCGAGGCGAATGATTCCTGGTTTCAGATTCGGGGCATGGAAAACTGCGTCTTCGCCAATAGGCGGCTCGCGCTGAGCGTCGCTCGTGGTCGGCGAAACATCGTCCGCATCGCCATCGCCGCAGCAGAACGACTGCGGGACTGCGCCGTCTTCGTTGTGTCGGCTCAAGAGAATCTCTACCACGTTCGCCTCGATCTCGATCCCAAGACGACTTGGCGCCGCGACGTCGACGCATCAGCGGACGACATCGTCGTTCGCGTCGTGGCTGCAGACGGCGCCGAAATGGCGCACTACACACTCCTCGCGATACCCCAACCAACTCACACGTTTGCACAGAATCTCCCACCGCGGAGGGTTCGTTCGGCCGCGGCAGAAGAAGAATTCCGCGCAGGCCAGAGTCTCGCCGCGAACAACGCTTTCGATCGCGCGGTAGCAGCCTACCGTCGAGAACTCAAAGGACCCTTCCAGGTTGCCTCGGGAATGGGTTTCGTTCGCTCCTGCCTCAAGAGCACAGGCTTCGCTTCAATCGGTAGCACCGGAGCATCCGCCGACCACGCGCTGATCGCAGAGGCAGGCTCGGTAGTCGCAAAACTGAGCAAGAAAAGGCACGCTGGGCGAACGCTAGCGCGGTTCTACGATGGCCTCATTCACGAGAAGCGCGGCGAATTCGCCGAAGCCGCCGGTCTCTACCGCTCGGCGGCAAAATCCGGCGTTCCAGCGCTCGTCAGCTCCGTCTACTTGAGTCGATTGTTGCTCAAGAAAAACAAACGCGAAGCAGTACGTGTTGCAAGTGAGGCGACGCGTTACTATCCGCAGAGCGTCCGAGCTCGTCAATTGCTGATGGTTGCATACACACTCGCCGATCGCGCCGGCGAAGCGATCAAGCTCGGCGAGAGACTGCTAACGATCGATCCCGCTGACCCTACGACAATGCAGTTGCTCGCGGACGCGTACGAAGCATCGAACAAGACAGCGGAAGCACAACGAGTTCAACTGGAAGTCGAGCGACTGCTCGCAGATAACGAACCCCTTCGAGACTATTTCACGGCAGCGATGACTTGGCTACGTGCGGGTGAGGTCGACTATCGACAGAAGCGGCGCCGCCGATAGAACGTGAGCCTCATCCAGAGTTCGCAGACGGTCCGCGACGTGTATGTGACGCAGCCTCAATCAGCTTTTCGCCCGTTGTTCCTACTGCGCAACCGGCACGTTCAGACGCTGCTCGGCGCTCGCGCGTCGTTCGCGCGCCCGCCGCCGTCACGCACGATGCAAGTGGCACTCGGCGATGGCGATCGACTAGCGCTCGAGGTGGCGACCCCGCCGCGCTGGAGCGAAGGCGATCGCACCGCAGTGCTCGTCCACGGGCTCTGCGGCTGCCACGGCTCGAGCTACCAGGTTCGGCTGGCGCGAAAGCTGTACGACCGCGGCGTGCGAGCAGTGCGACTCAATCTGCGTGGCTGCGGCTCGGGGGAAGGACTGGCACGCCGGCCGTATCACAGCGGGAGGAGCCGCGACGTTCTGACGGCCATCGACCAGCTGCGCCGGGAGACCCCCGACTCCTCGATCGACTTAATCGGCTTTTCTCTCGGCGGCAACATCGTCCTGAAGATGGTGGGCGAGCTCGGCGACCGTGCGCTCGGGCGCCTGCGCCACGTGATCGCTTTGTGTCCCCCGGTTAACCTACTCGCGTGCGCCTGGCGGATCTCCCGTCCGGCCGCTCGCGTCTACGAACATTACTTCGTACGACTGCTTTGTCGAAGCGTCCATGAGCGGCACCGTCGCTTTCCAGAGCTCGGGATTCCTCGGCTCCCGTCACGACTCTCGCTCTTCGAATTCGACGACCTTTACACCGCACCTCAGTGCGGCTTCCTGAATGCGGTGGACTACTATCAACGGGCGAGCTCGGCACCTCTCATTCCCAACATCCGAGTCCCAACCGCTCTGCTGTTTGCGGCTGATGACCCTCTGATCGACATCGACTCGCTCGACCACATCGATCGACCCGCCCATGTTGAGCTGCACAAGACGACCCGCGGCGGCCACCTGGGCTTCTTGGGAAGGTCGCACGATAGCGTGGGACTGCGCTGGATGGATTCTCGCATCCTCGAATGGCTGAATCTCCCGGTCGGCAACCGTTGACTACGCCGGCCGAAACACTGGCGCTGCGACACTGACGCTCGCGTACCATCTGCGTTGCCCCTCCCGTCTGTGAGCGACTCAGAGTTGCTTCTCAACCGTTTGCGCCCGGTAGATAAACCGAAGCGTCTCGGCGTCGTCCGGTCGAATCTCCAGAACACGCTCCCAAAGCTTCATCGCCTCGTTCACTTCGCCGCCACTGTAGAGCTGGAGTCCTGTGTCCTTCAAGAGCGCCACAAGCCGCTCGGCAACCTCAGGATGCGCTGGGTCGCGACGGAACGCCTCTTCGAATTCTTTCAGTGCCGCCGCTCGGTCATTCTCTGCAAGCCGTTCAAGACCTCTTTGAAGGAACTCTTCGACACTGCCTTCCGTGACGATGCCGGCTGCATCGGCGCGTTCGGGTTGCGGCTGCGGGATGCGTCGTGCTAGCAGCGCCCGCATCATGCGGGCAGCCGAGCTGCCCGGAAAACGTGTCGTCAGCGATTCCATGCGTTCACGTGCCTCAACCACAGCGCCGGCATCGATTTGGCTGAGGACCTCATCGACAGCACTGATCAAGGCTTCTTCTTCGTCACCTCTAAATGAACCATCAGTTGACGGCCTCGGACGCAACTCATCTCCGTTGAGAACATAGTCGCCCTTCTTTCCGAGCACAATCTGGCTCCCCGGCGGAACGTCGAACGTCCTGAGAAGCTTTCCTTGACGAAGAAGAACGCGACACCCGACGCCGCCGACCCCAATCGCAGCGCCGTCGCGAAGTCGCTCGTGAACTGCGCCGGTGAGGTTGTCGACCCAGACGACTTCGCCCCCCTGCACATGGAACCGCTCAGCAGTCGTACTGTACATGCGACTGGTCTGTCGACACGACAGGACGGTCGAGCCGATCGATCCGGCGAGGAGCAACCAACACAGAATTCGGTGCATTTGACGAACCAGGTACCTTCGGCCCACTCGGCAGTGAAACTAGGGCGGGCCGGTAACGCTTCGGCTAAAAGGCGGAATCGAAGAGGGCACTGATGCCCATTACGTCGGCTTTGGAGCAGCCGCGATTCCAACCTTGTTGCCGAAATGCACGCCCGCGGCACTGCGTAGGCCGAAAATGCTTCGGCTGTTTGCCCCTCTCAACGCGACCCCGTACTCTTGAAAGAGAGTCCCAACGGTCGCGCGAGCCAGCGACATTGGAGCGGCGGAGCCTCTGAAGGCCGCCACCAAATGAACGTCCACGGGACGCAGACAGGTGGCACCTCACGGAAGACACGCGATGTTCAATTGGCGTTCTGTGCTCGACTACCGGATGCGACGGCCGAACTTGAGTAGCCTCAAGTTTCGAATGACGGCGATCTCCGCAATCTCGTCGTTGATCGTGCTCTTCATCACCTGGTCGACTCTATCGGGCACCATGCGCGAGGCGGTGAACCAAGAGGCGCGGGAGCACTCCGTCGATCTCGCCAACTACTTCTCGGAGTCGATCGCTGAAGCCGTAGCCGGAAACGATCGGATGCAGGTCCACCTGCAGACACAAACGCTACTGCGGCACAGCGCGAACGCCGCTATCGTCAGGCACAAGAGTGGCGAGGTTCTCTTCTCGTCGCTTCCTGTTGACGCCGCGGAATACGCTCCCGCGCCACAAGGAGTGCCGCCGACCGGCGCCTCGCCCCCTGCGATGGTTCGAGAAGTCGACATCGACGGCAGACCCTTCTTCTCGGTGAGCAAGTCGATTCACTTCGGCTCGAGCCCTGTCGGTTGGATCGAGATGCTGGTCGCTCGGCGGCAACTCGAATCGCGAATGCAAGCTGCTAACCGCTCGATCTATCTCGTGTTCGCGCTCGGATTCATCCTGATGGTCGTCGTCGGAACAGCCCTCCTTCAGGCCCCCTTTCGGGCACTCAAACGCCTCTCAAGTGTGGCGCAGGAAATCGGCGACGGCGATCTGTCTGCTCGAGTGCCTGTGAACGGACACGATGAAATCGCCCAGTTCTGTCGCACGTTTAATCAGATGGCGGAGAAGTTGCTCCAAGCCCGCAACCAACTCTCGCGCGAGCACTTGCAAGCGATCGAAGCGATGATCAGTTCAGTCGAAGCAAAGGACAGCTACACACAGGGTCACTGCCTTCGCGTGCAGGAATACGCCCGCCAGATCTTGACGAGCATGGGCATCGCAGCCACAGAGAAGTCTGACATCTCCACAGCTGCACTGCTTCACGACATCGGCAAGATCGGCATTCCCGACGCGGTGTTACTCAAGCGAGGCACACTCACAAAAAGTCAGATTGAGACCGTTCGCAGTCACGTCATCATCGGCGAGAACATCATTCGCCAGATGGACTCCATGTCTGTGATCGCCAAGTGGGTACGACATCATCACGAAAGATGGGACGGCTCTGGGTATCCCGATGGCCTGCGTGGAAAGCAAATCCCCTTTGCCAGTCGCGTCATCGCCGTTGCTGACTGCATGGACGCCATGCTCACCAACCGCCCCTACCGTACTCCGCGGACGCCCGAGGAGCTGATCGCGGTGTTTCGCGAAGAGAAAGCGCGCCAATTCGATCCAGAAATCGTTGACCACGCAATGCCACTGGTGGAGACCATGCTCAACTCGCGGCAACGCGAGCTCGAGGAACAGGTTTAGGTCACGAGCTGGCGCGGCGATCAGGTAACCAAAGGTCAGAATCGATCCGTCGACGTGAGGACCTTCTCGACGTCGTCCGACCAGCGTGCGATCGCGAGTACACTTCGGCGAAGTTGTTCCGCGCCACATGTCCACTGCGGGTGTGTATCAACCATGATGAAATGCGGCCGACCGTCGATTGACTGAATCGCGATCGACCCATACGGCATGTTGGCGTTCAATTCGAGAGCTCGACGATAGTAGCCCTCTGAGAGAGGCGCGCAGACGCTGTAGATGCGCATCAGACGATCCGCGGAAGGCCCTGCTTGAGAGGTTTCCACGAACACTCTCTGCGAACGCCCGTGCTGCAGTTTCACTGTCGCTTGGTAACACCCGCTCTCCCCGACGCACTCGGTGGTCACCTCTTCCAACGCGTCACGTACGAAGTGGTCGAGATCTCGGAGCTGGGCCAACACCACCTCTAAGGCTTCCGCAAAGACGTGGGCGTTTGGATAGCGGTCCTCGTCACGCTTCGCCATACTCGTCTCGAGAACTTTCGTCACCTCGTCTGGTACGTCAATGTCCTGCCGAGGACTCGGTACTGCAGCGACCTCGTGATTGTGAATGAGCTCGCTGATCGTTTCACGGAGAAATGGCAAGCGCCCCGCGAGTACGTTGAAGTAGGTGACCCCAAGGGCATACACGTCGCTGCGCGGGTGGGCCGATTTGCCGCGAAACAATTCTGGGGCCATGAAGTGGGGCGTTCCGGTCAGCGATTTCTCGACGATTCGGCTGGTGCGTCCCGAATAGATTCGCTTGGCGAGCCCGAAGTCAGCCAACTTCGCGTTCTGCTCACGTGTCAACAGAATGTTCGCAGGCTTAACGTCTCTGTGAATCACCCCTCGATCATGAGCCGCAGCCAGTCCCCGACAGGTCTGCAGAATCAGATGCGTCCCCAGTGCCACGTCTTGAGCTCCGCCTTCCTGTACAAGCTGCCCCATCGAACATCCATCGACGAACTCCATCTCGATGAAGTGGAAGTTGTCGTGTACGCCGATGTTGTGCACGGTAACGACGTGAGGATGCACAAGAGCGGCTGCGCTACGCGCCTCAGAAAAGAAGAGCTCGACGAACCTCGGGTCGCGGGCGACCATGCGCGGACTCAGAATCTTGATGGCACATTTCCGCATCAACGTGGTGTGGTGCGCGCGGTAGACGCGCGCCATACCGCCCTTGCCGATGAACTCCTCGATGCGGTAGTGCGCGAACGTCTCGCCGACGAGACCATAGCCGTCAAGATCTCCCGGTACAACGCCGGGGAGACTGGACTCACGCCCCAGAACGTCGAGCACGACGTCATGAGTGCTGTCCGCTGGAAGCACCTCGGGCGCCTGGCCGCACAGCGGACAAACCCTCTCTTCTAACTCGAGCTTGACGTTGCATCCGCAGCAGTACCAAGCCTGACTCACACGTCTACGCTCCTGTCGCTACGATCGCCGTGGTTCGCGTTCATCAATCGGGAAGTAGTATGGGTTAGGAAAGTGAAGCCAGCAAGTCTTCGCGTCGTTTTGATGATGTCCGCAAGAAAAGCAATCGCCGGTGGTGCCTTGTTAGGGGGTGCTTGAGTGGTACAATCGGGATCGTCCAGCCCCACGGGCGCGAACCATTCGAAGCAGATTTCACGTCAGCGGTGAACGCCCCCACACCCTCTATTCTTGTTGAGTCTGTACACGCATCGAGCTGATGATGAAACCATCCTCGACCATTCTCGCCGTTTTGAATCTCATTCGTCGCAGTTGCACCCCTGCTCACAACCGCGCGGTGGCGTTCGCAGCACTCTGCCTCGGTCTCGTCGTCAACGGCGGCGCGGTTTTCGCCGCCGATAAGGTCGCGGATCGACAAGCAATCGTCGATGAACTTCGGGCCCGTGGTCGCAGTGTCGTGATTGTGAATCTGCACAACGAAGCACGCCCTGGCGATTCACTTGCCGCTCGAACCAAAAAGTTCGCTGCGACGCAGAGTCGTGTCGTCGACGCACTCCGCGGATCAAAATCCCGAATCCGACACCGCTACAGTTTCTCACCGTCCATGATTCTCGAGATACACGATGAAAACACACTCCGTGCGCTTGAATCTCGACAGGACGTCAAACGCTTACGACGCCCCGAAACAGGGCAGGGCGGTCTCACAGAAAGCGTGCCGTTTCTCGGCGCCGATGATCTCCACAGCGATGGCTGGACCGGGGCCGGCACTGTAGTCGCTGTCCTCGACTCGGGGATCGATGACACTCACCCCTCGTTCGCCGGGGCAGTTCTCTCAGATCTCGCATTTCATTTTCTTGATCTCGGCGGCGACTATGCCCCCGGAGCCGTGGACGGCCACGGTCACGGCACCATCGTTTCGGGGATCATCGGCTCGCGAGGAGTCGACGCTCCCGTCGGTGTTGCTCCGGGCACCATGATTCTCCCCGTGAAGGTCTTGAACGACCAAAACACCGGATCTCAATCCGATTGGGCCGCCGGGGTTGAGTATGTGATTCAAACTCACTTGGCAGATAACGGAGTTGAGGTGGACGCCATCAACATGAGCCTTGTGACCTTCGCGACGTTCGACGGCGTCTGCGACTCTTCCCGGATGGAATTCGCCGACGCATGCCGCACGGCGCGAGAGCTAGGTATCTCTGTATTCGCCTGCTCGGGCAACACCGGAAGCACCACGGAAATGACGCTTCCGGGCTGTTTTTCGTCCACGACTTCCGTGGGATCCGTCAGCGGTGCTCTTCCGGATGTAATTTCCAGCTTCACGAGTCGCAACGCTCTTCTCGATCTCCTCGCCCCCGGTCAGAGCATCACGAGCACCGGCCTCGGTGGCGGTCAAGCTACGCTCTCGGGGTGCTCTCCTGCCACGCCACACGTCTCCGCGATAGCATGTTTGATGCGCGAAGCGATCCCCCTCGTCTCACCTTCGGTCGTCGAAGACACGCTAAAAGAAAGCGGCGTCGATGTGCCAGACGCGCCCACGGCACTTACGTTCAAGAGAGTCGACGCAAGCGCCGCCATGGAACTACTCTTTGAAAACGATTGCGACGCTGACGGAGTCCTCAACAGTGACGAGATCAGCATGGGCGAGCCAGACTGCAACTCCAATGGTGTCCCAGACGCATGCGATTTCGAAAACGGGGTGCTGCACGACTTCAACAATGACGGCGTTGCCGACGAATGCACTGAGCTTCCACTGTTTCACCGCGGCGACGCGAACGATGACGGTGAACTCGATATCTCGGATCCTCTTTTCATACTAAATCTTCTCTTCGTCGACCCTGTCGCACCAGCGTGCCTCGAGGCGACGGACGGGAACGACGATGGCGACATCGATATCTCCGACCCGCTCTTCATCCTGCTCTTTCTTTTCGCCGACGGAGAATCCCCACCGGCGCCGGGCCCACCTTCGCAGGCGTGTAGTGTAGATCCCGAAGCGGTGTTCGGCGGTGGCTTGGGTTGCTCGGGCTACGCAAGTTGCAGCTCTTAACTGGAACTCGAGTTTGGCCATTTCGCGTCTGACGCACGGGAGGATGGCGATTGAGACGACACTTCGAGCCGAGCGGCCTCCTTGTTCTTGTGGCCTGCCTGCTGAGTTCCCTAGGCCCTCCGAGTTCAGGCGGCGAAACGTCGACGGCGAAGATCGCTGCGGTCGTGCGCAACGATTTTGTGCAAGCCGGGAAGGTGTGCGCGACCGTTCTGGTTGAAGACGCGACCGTCGATTCGGTCAACGTGGAGCAGCGGCGAGAGCAGATATCTGAAGTTCAAGAAAAAACGCTTCGAGCCCTGCCGGAGGAGGGCTATGAGATCCGCTATCGCTATCGATACTCGACAGCGCTTGTTATCGAAGTAAAGAAACAAGAAGTACTGACGGCGCTCCAAGAGTCGAGCTTGGTGCGACGCGTCATTCCAAACGTACGCGGTTCCGGAGCCCTCATTCAAAGCGGCCGCACCTTGGGTGCTGATCGCGTCCACGAGCGCGGAGTCACTGGAGCCGGTCGCTTCGCAGCCATCCTCGACACCGGAGTTGACTTCGACCACCCAGACCTCGTTGGCTCGGTCGTGCACCAGCAGAGATTCCTCAGCGAAGGTGAAGATGTCGGGCCGACCGCCGACGACGACAACGGCCACGGCACCCATGTAGCTGGAATCATCGTGGCACGCAGCGAACTCGCCAGCGGCATCGCACCGGACGTCAATCTCATCTCCATCAAAGTTCTCGATCGATTCAGGCGCGGTTTCTTTTGCGACTGGGCTGCCGGCGTCGAGCACGTCATTGACCTGCATCTCGCCGACAACGGTATCACTGTCGATGTGATCAACATGAGCCTCGCGAGCGACGACCTTTTCGAGGGTTTCTGCGACGATGTCTTCCCGCCGCTCCGTGCTGCATGCGAGCAAGCGAACCGTCTTGGGATCTCGCTCACGACCTGCAGTGGCAACTCAAGCCACCTCAGCAGAACCGGTTCTCCCAGCTGTTACACGTCGACGATTTCGGTCGCGTCCGTGATCGATGTACGACCCACGGTGATCTCCAGATTCAGCAACCGCAACCACACCGTGGACTATCTGGCACCAGGAGAGGTGATCACGAGTACGTGGCTTGATGGCTCGAGTCGCGACCTGAGTGGTTGCTCCCAAGCGGCTCCCCATGTCGCGGCGACGATCTGTCTCATGAAGCAGGTCGATCCAAGCCTAACACCGGCAGCCCTGCGCCAGCTCTTGACGGCCACCGCGATTCCGGCGTTTGACGCTGCGACGGAGCTCACGTTCCCATCGCTTCATACCGACAGCGCGGTCCGCGCCGCGGCAACGGGCGACTGCAACGGTAACGGCGTGCGCGATTACATCGACATCGTCGTCACGAGGACAAGCAGCGACTGCAACAAAAACGATGTTCCCGACGAATGTGAGCCTCACGGCAACCGTGCGGACGACGACCAGTGTGACGGCGACCTTCCGTTTCACCGTGGCGACACGAACGACGATGGAACGCTCGACGCCTCCGATGCGCTGTTCCTGCTGCGATTCCTGTTCACAACCTCAGGTGGGGTCACCTGCTTGAACGCCGCCGACGTCGACAACGACGGCGAGCTCAACATCACCGACGGCGTCTACGTCCTCGGCACGCTGTTCTTAGGTTGGCCGCCGCCACCACCGCCGGGCGCTCCGGGAAACGCCTGCGGCCTCGATCCAGAATCCCCGGGTGACAGCGGTTTTCTCGGCTGCGAGGCGTACCGTCAGTGCCAGTAGAGTTGTGACGTGCGGTCGGCTCAGCGCGAACGCCGCGCAGCTCGACCGTTTGCTGGGCGTCACGACGTTGGGCCAGCGTCGATCCACTCGCCGATCAAGTCGACCCCATCTGTATCGACTTCGAGTGTGCCGAGAGGAGGCATGCGGAACCCATCGGTTCGCTGCATGCGCTCCCAAAGCACGCTCGACTCCTTCGTCCCCGATCGAATGATCGCGGCGTCGGGTAGTCCAAGGTCGCCCGCGTTCGGTGGGACGTCAACTGCATCCATGAGCGAGAGAGGTGTACTGTAGCGAAAGTCGAGACCCACTGGAGTCGGCCCGCCGGGTCTATGGCATCCAGAACAGTTCACTGCCAAGTAGGAACGAGCTCGTGCGTCAAGATCGCTCGTCGGATCGTAAGGGTTGACGAGTCGCCCGAAGAGCGACGGATCGCCTATCGAGGTTTTGAATAGATCGATGTGATTCCACGACCGGAGCTGGTTGTCCGTCTGCAGGGCGTAGTCGAAATCACGATTCAGCTGGCGGGTTCGAATGCCAAGAACAAACCCAGCCGCGGCCGTGTGACACCGCCCGCAGTCCGACCTGCTGGGGTAGTACCACGTCTGTTGACGTGTCCCGCCGCCATCAGTCTCGATCGTAAAGTCCTCGGTATTGGACCCAACCATCAAGTCACCGTCATTCTGCGCATCGCGCCACCGATAGGAATAACCCTCCCATCCAGCGGCTGTTTTGAGCAAGACACGCAGCTCGACACGCCGACTCTCCACGGCAGAAATCGGCAGTTCGAAATGTTTGACCAGAACCGTGCCGACGGGAAACTCGTACGCCGCGTCGATCGTGAACCCCATACGACTCATCCCTGGAAGAGCCATCCACCGCCTCTTCTCCGCTCCGTCCGACCAAAAGCGCACGTTGACGTCATACTCGATGAGCCCGGGAGTTGGCGTGAGCGACGCGAGATCGGTAAACAGTCCGGTCTCCGAGAGCAGCTGGGGGAACGTTGGCGTTGGCGGCGGGGAATTCTCTTCGAACCAGTAGATCTCGCCAGTGTTGAACGACACCGCATAGACCTCGCCAGCTTCGTCCTCGCCGAATGAGCTTGGGGTGATGAGCGTTGCCACCTGTTCGGCCGAGATGACTTGATCACCATCGTAGACCAACGCCCAAATGTTGCCGCTGGTGAAGTCACCGTACAGATAGGACCCGACGAGCGAGCTCAACCGCGATCCTCGATATACGTACCCACCGGTGACACTCGCACCCAACGAGTGATCGTAGGCGATCACAGGTGCGGCAAAATCAGAGGCCGGCAGATCGAACGGGTTGATCGCTGAGCTGTTGCCTTCGTAGACACGCCATCCATAGTTGCCGCCTCTCTCGATCAGATCGACTTCTTCGAATCCGTTCTGGCCCACGTCGCCCAGCCAGAGGTCCCCGGTGGCGCGATCGAAGCTAAAGCGCCACGGATTTCGCAGACCGTACGCCCAGATCTCCCCGCGCGCAGTCGGCATGCCGACGAATGGATTGTCCGCCGGCACGCCACCGTCCGGATCGAGTCGCAGGACCTTTCCCAGAAGGTTGCCGAGGTTCTGCGAATTGTCGAACGGATCGTTCGCGCCACCGCCGTCGCCGGTAGCGATGTAGAGCATGCCATCGGGACCAAAAGCGATCATGCCGCCGTTGTGGTTTGCGAATGGCTGATCGAATTCAAGAAGGACTTCCTCTGACGAAGCGTCCGCGCGGTTTGGGTCGATAGAATCGACTCGCCAACGCGAGACGCGGGAGTCGAAAGTCGGACCGAAGGTGTAGTAGACGTAGAAAAAGCCGTTGGTCGCATAGTCTGGATGGAAAGCCAAGCCGAGAAGTCCACCTTCACCGTCCGGTCGCACGACGGCGCGGTGATCCAGAAACACGGTCGTGGCGGTCACGGCGTCGTCGTTGGGGAAGATGTGGATCACACCCGCCTTCTCGACCACCGCGATGCGGTCACTTCCGTCCGGAGGTGCGGTCAGGAACACCGGCGCAGAGAACGTCAACTGCGGGAATCGCCGGATGGGAGTGAGCGGCGTCGGACTCGGCAACCCGTCGGGAAACGTCAGACCCTCAACGATCGCTCTCGACGTGAGGCCGAACGACTCGCCCCCACCGCTGCTCCCGTCTCTACACGCAGCGTGCGTCAGCGCGAGGCCCACGACCACGGCGGTAGCCCAAGCGCGCGGCAATGTTCCAAGAGCGAAGACCCAACGTTCGGATCGCCTCGTGGGTGGCAAGAATCGTTCCTCACGAATGCTGCAGGCTCAGATTCAAGCGGAACCACCTTCCGCCAGCGATGAGGCTGCAAAAAACGCGCCGCCACAATGGGAGTGGATCAAGTGAGTTCGCGACTGAACGTTGAGACGTTCTACCGAAACTCCGCTTCCGGGTCAGAGCGGTACGGTCTCGACATCACTGCGCCGAAAACCGCGCGATCGATCAAAATCTGGCGGCTCCCACTACAGAGTTCTCGCCTGTCGTCGGTTTCGACCCGTGGCACGAATCGGGCGGTCGGGGTCGGCCGCGCCCAGAACAAGTCCTGTACTTCGACCACCACCATGATCTTGCTTGTCGAGACTCTGTCCATCTGTTGAACTCTAACGCCATCCATCAGCTACGCCGGGGACATGAGCTGCCTATGAAGACCACGCACCGCATCGAACTTGGCGACGCACGGCAGCTCCGGAGCGTCAACGACGGCTCAGTCGAGCTCGTCGTCACGTCGCCACCCTACCCGATGGTCGAAATGTGGGACGGCGCATTTGCCGAGCTCAACGAGGAGGTTGGCAAGAGTCTCGAGGCGGATGACTACCGGCGCGCGTTCGAGCTCATGCATCTCGAGCTCGACAAAGTGTGGCGTGAATGCTTCCGTGTGCTGAGACCGGGTGGCATCGCCTGCATCAACATCGGCGATGCCACACGCACCCTCTCCGGAGAATTTCAACTCTTCTCGAATCATAGTCGCATCGTGACGAGCGCCACCGCCCTTGGGTTTGTTGCGCTTCCTGATCTCATCTGGCGCAAACAGACCAATGCGCCGAACAAGTTTCTTGGCTCCGGGATGCTCCCCCCGGGGGCGTATGTCACGTACGAGCACGAGTACATTCTGGTCTTTCGCAAGGGAGGAAAACGACACTTCGACAGCGACGACGAGAAGACGCTGCGGCGCCGAAGTGCGTACTTCTGGGAGGAGCGCAATCAGTGGTTCTCCGACGTTTGGTTCGACCTGAAGGGGGCGGCGCAAAGTCGCATCGACCCTAGCGCTCGCAGCCGCAGCGGTGCGTTTCCTTTTGAGCTAGCGTACCGGCTGATCCAGATGTTCTCTATTATCGGCGACACCGTTCTGGATCCGTTTCTCGGCACAGGAACATCGACGCTCGCCGCTGTCTGCTCTGCCCGCAGCAGCATTGGGGTCGAGGTGAAGACGAGCCTCGTCGAACAGGCGGCAAGTCGGCTTCCAAGTGCGCGCGAGCTTGGCATCCAGCGCGTCCGAGCACGCCTCGACAATCATCGACAGTTCGTGAATCATCGCGAAGCCGATGGGCGACCGCTGAAATACACCAACCGCCACTATCAGATCCCGGTGCAGACGAAACAGGAACGCGAACTAGAACTGTTTTGGCCCGACGCCATCCGCCGGCTTGAGGGCGGAGCCTTTGAAGCCAGCCACTCGAATGCCGACCCATCACCGACCGCTACCTACCAGAGCGAGTTTCCGGAGATCAATTCCGCCGCAGCCGATACTGAGGAACCTCGCCGGTGACTTTGGTCGATTGGATCGTCGTTCTCCTTCTCAATGGCGCCGTGGTCATCTACGGCTTCGTATCAGCACGCGGTACGAAGACGAGTAGTGAGTGGTTTCTCGGTGCGCGTGCGCTGCCGTGGTGGATGGTCGGCATCTCGATGTTCGCAACGAACGTCGACAACGCGGACCTGACCTCGATGGTCGGCGGCGCCTACGCCAACGGGCTTCACTTCTTTACGGTGCACTCGGTGGGAACCGTGCTCGGAGCAGTGCTCGCAGCGTTCTGGATCGTACCAGCGATCTACCGCAGCGGAATCTTCACTAATGCAGAGTACCTCGAAGCGCGCTTTGGTCCCACTACCCGAGTTCTCAGCGCCTTCATCCAAGTGCAGTATCGTAGCACCATGCTCGGCCTCATGACGTGGGCTGTGTATCTTCTGCTCACGCAGCTCGTCGGTCTGACATCGTTCGCAGCGTGGAGCTTGATCGTCATCGCCGTGATCTTCGTCGCCATCTACACGGCGTGGGGCGGCCTCAAATCCGTGGTTGTAACTGATGCACTTCAAGGCCTCATCATGATCGCCGGTGCTCTCGTCCTCTTCGTGGTCGTTTGGAATGTCGTCGGCGGGTGGAGCGAGATGGTGTCGCGATTGGAGAAGAATGATCTCGGACAACTTTCACGAGTCAGTGGCTACCGAGGCGAAAATGGCGAGACCTCGCCGATCGTGATCGCTTGCGGTTGGATAATCATCGCGTGTGGATACTGGACGGTGAATCACACTCAGACGATGCGGCTGATGGGTTGTCGTTCTCTGTGGGACATGAAAATGGCCGCTCTGCTTGGGGCTGCACTCAGTATGCCGATGCTTTTGGTGTGTCTGAGTCTTGGCGTATTTGCTCGAGTGTTGTTTCCAAACCTTCAGCAGGGTGACGCCGCGTTCTCTCGCCTCGTCAGTGAATACCTGGCATCCGGTTTCCGTGGTGTCGTGGTCGCGGCGATTGTCGCTGCATCCATCAGCACGTTCGACTCCATGGGCTCTGCACTCTCGGCCCTCCTGACGCGCGACTTCTACGCGCGGCTGATCCGGCGCAACGCACCGGATGCGCATTACGTTGTTGCCAGCCGCTACTTCACGATCGGCGTTCTCGCTCTCGGTTTCTGCTACATCCCTTTCATCGCCAAAAAGCCAACGATGATCCAAGCGCTGACGACGCTGATTCCGGTGTTCGTGACGCCCCTACTGGCGATCTATGTCGCCGGAGTGTTCTCGCGGGTGCACCGCCGTAGCGGGCTCGTGGGGCTTCTGTGCGGCGGCGCCTATGGCGTGCTCGCGCTGATTGACCGCGAAAAAGACCTCTCCTGGCTGCAGCCTTGGTTCACGGGTGCGTGGGTCGCGTTCCTTTGGTCGCTGCTGTTCACGCTGACACCTATGGCCTTGGTCACCGTGGTGCTCGGGCGTGAGCCGCGGCAGCAGGCGAACGACGTGGAACAGGCGAACGACACGTGGCTTGAGCGCAGCCGGCGAGAATTGCCCGAGCTGCGCGAGCATCCGTTCAAGAGCGAGGTGCCGCGCCTACTCGAACCGCGTTGGTTTGCGTTGGTTCTGTTGGCCGCAGCTGTGTATCTGACGTTCTACTTGCTCTGGTAGTCGCACGGACACGGAATCTGACTGCCGTTGCAAAAGGAATTGCAGCGCCTAGCCTCGAGTTTGGCCATTTCGCGTCGAGCCTGCCAGCGCCAGGAGCGTCGAGGCCAAGGAGCGACTCGGGCGCGATCGTGCTCGGGTCGTGGCGGAGGACGGGCGCGGGCATCGGCGCTCCTGGCTCTCCCCGAAGGGCCGGACAGGAGTTTTTGAACATGCACAAGGGTTCTCAGGGTACAAAAAAGTCGAATGGGCCTTTGAATCCCCGCGAAACTCGTCCGCCAGGCCGGCGCGAAATGGCCAAACTCGAGCTAGCAAGGCTCGCCCGCGCCTCGCGTCCTCGATCCCTTCCCCGAACATCGCACCGAACGTTGTGGTTCGTCCGGACGGGGGGTACACTCGACCTTTCCCTCCCCCACCCCCAAGAGGAATCTCATGTCAATAAGACGAGCGGCAGGTCACGCTGCGATCGTCGCGATAGCCTTGGTTTCTACCAGTAGCACGCGCCTTTGTGCCGATTTCGTGCGCGGCGACGCGAACCGTGATGGTCAGGTCAACGTGGCCGATGCAGTGACGCACATTCTGGCGCTCTTTCGTGGTGACGTTTCACTCAGCTGCGACGATGCAGCCGATGCCAACGACGACGGCGCCCTCGACCTCGCCGACGCCCAGAGCACGCTGCTGCTACTTTTCGCCGGTGGCGATCCGCTCCCCTATCCGGGGGCGCTTCGAGATGGTCCCGATCCGACTTGTGACCCCTTGGGCTGCGCGGATCAGCCTGACGCAGACGCCACCAACGCCATCGTCTTTAGCGAAATCAATTACAATCCCCGCGGCAACGACCGGCGACGCGAGTTCGTCGAGCTCTACAACCGCACCGACATTCCGATCGACGTCAGCGGCTACCAATTCACCAATGGCATCACGTTCACGATGCCGGAAGGGACGGTCGTACCGCCGAACGACTTCCTTGTGGTCCTAGCCTATCCCGACTTCAGCCGCTGGCCGGCGCTGGACGCACTCAAGGTCGGACCTTTCGAAGGGACGCTGGCTGACGGCGGGGAACGTCTGACGCTGTCGAACGGCAACTGCACGATCGAGTCGGTCCGCTACAACGATCGTCCACCTTGGCCGATCGGCGCCGACGGCTATGGGCCGGCGCTCGAGCGCATCGACTACGCAGCACCAGCCGATGATTTCCACAGCTGGCGAACTTCCTTTCGCCAAACCGGGCCGGCGCTCGGCGGAACACCTGGGCTTGAGAACACGACCCTCGGCACGCCGACGCATCCGACGATCGCAGCCGTGGATGTTGAGCCCGAAGCTCCGCGCTCGGCCGACAGCGTCAACCTCACCGTGGTGCTCGACGCGCCGCCCGATACCATTCGAGCCGCGACGCTACGGTGGGAAACCGCCGCCGACGTTCTCACTGACATGGACACCGCGACAATGCAGGTGGTCTCCACGCAGGAACGCTCCGTGACTCTGCGCGCCACCATCCCACCAGCGCCATCGCAAGTGATCGTACGCGCCAACATTTTGGTGGAGCTAACCAGCGACGAAACGACGATCCTGCCGCATCCGGCCGACCAAGGTGCGTTCATCAGCTATTTCGTCTTCGATGGGGAAGTCGAAACCAAATTGCCGCTCCTTTGGTTGTTCCCGCGACTGGAAACGGCGCTCGTTGATTTCCGCCTGCCGGTCAGCGGTGCAGCGATTCAGGATCTTGGCGACGCGTTTCCAACCGCTTACGACGGTGCCGAGGTGAGACGGCGGATGTCCAATCTCAACCCCCAAAACGGTCACAACCTGACGTTCCTCAAAGGACAGGAGTTTCGCGACGACCGTACGATCAACCTGATCGAAGCCCTCGCCGATAGCGCCCATGTCGAGCACCTTGCGTTTCAGGTCTTTCGTGAAATCGGTGCGCGAGCATCGTGGACCGATTGGTTTCGCGTGATTGACTACACGATGCCGAGCGACTCCGAGAAACGCCACTCCCAGCGTACGATCGTTCAACAAGTCAATAAGCGCTTTCTCGATCTCAACGACCTAGACAATAACGGCGATCTCTACAAACTGGATCGCAACGCCTTCATCAAACGGACAAACCCCCATTCCGGCGACGTCAGCATCGACACCATCACGACGCAGCTCGACACCGAGGACGCGGCGGTCGTTCGGGACCTGGTCTTCAGTCAAATCAACATCGACAGTGTCTGCCTCTACTCGGTCGGCATTGCCCTCACCGGCCACACCGATAGCACACACAACAATCTCTACTTCTATAACGACCTGACGCCGACTGGAAAGTGGGAACTCTTTCCCTGGGATATGGATGGGACGTTTCGCTGCCCGGAAATGATCGTGTCGTTTCCCATCTTTCCGACTGGGCCGTGCACGATCGACAATTGGCGCCCGAATCTCATCAGTCGAAGCCATCATCTGCAGTCCGACCTCGACCAGGTGTACCGCGACCTTTTGAGTCTTCACATCTCACCGGGCGGCAAGCTCACTGAAGAAGCATATACCGCGCTCCGCGGCCCCATCGAAAAGAGTCTTCTCGAAGACTTGACTCTGATGGAGACGTACCTCGGCCGAGATCTCACCGAAAGGCGCAATCGCATCACGAACGCGACCTCGAGCATGCTCAATTTTGTTCGCACGCGCGGCGATTTTCTCAGAAACGCCCTGGCCGAGGACGCGGGCACCCTCGACGAGCCGTGAGATCGCAGGGGTCGCGTCAACAAGCACTCGAATCGACGCTGCGCGCTCAGCGCCTCTTTACAATCCCAACGGCGTCGAGGTAGTCTTCCCAGGGAAGGGCTCTCCCGATCTGCACGTCGAACCGATCGGCAGAAGATCGCCGCTTGACGCTCAGCACGCTTCAGTCACTTCTTGAGCCTCGTCGACAAGCTGACGACTCCCCTGCGCACATGTTTCGATGTGGTTCGCGCGGCAGGGCTGCAAAGAAACCTAAAACAAGGATGACACGATGCGAACTTCCCTCTTGTGCGTCACCGTTGCGACTAGCTTGTGTCTGTCCGCAGTAGCCGCGGCGGACGATGGCGGGTTCAAGTCGATCTTCAACGGCACCGACCTCGACGGCTGGTCGGGCATCAGCAAATTTTGGCGCGTCGAAGACGGTGCCATCACGGGTCAGACAACGGTGGGGAACCCAACCCGCGGCAACACATTCATCATTTGGACCCAGGGCGAAGTCGACGACTTCGAGCTCAAGCTCGAATACAGAATCGAGGGTGGCAACTCCGGGATCCAATACCGCTCGAAAGAGGAGCGCAACTACGTTGTCGCCGGCTACCAGGCCGACCTCGAAGCGGGCGATGTCTGGTCCGGTGCCCACTACCACGAACGCGGCCGCGGCATCCTCGCAAAACGTGGCGAGCGCACGATCGTTTACGACAAAGGGAAGAAGCGTCAGGTCACTGGCAGCCTCGGAGACGGCGCGGCGCTCCAAGGTCATATCCGCAAAGACGACTGGAACGAGTATCACATCATCGCCAGCGGCAATCGCTTCATCCACAAGATCAACGGACAGATCATGTCCGACGTGATCGATATGGGAACGCTTGACCGGCGCGATCGTGGAATCTTGGCGCTGCAGCTACACTCCGGACCGCCGATGAAAGTGCAGTTCCGCAACATTCGGCTCAAACGCCTCAAGCTCCCAGATCGCAAGAAGGTTGTCTTCGTCGCTGGGCGAGCGAGCCATGGGCGTGGCGAGCACGAGTTTCTGGCCGGGTGCCAGGTGATGGTCAAGGCGCTGAACGAAAGCCTTCGCAACATCGACGCGGTGCTCTACGCCGGCGGTTGGCCAGACGATCCGACGGCGTTCGACAACGCTGACGCGATCGTCGTCTATAGCGACGGCACGAGTAGAAGGCATCCGATCTTTGCTGGCGAGGGTCATGCCGCCGAGGTCGACGCGCTCATGAAAAAGGGCGTCGGATTGGCCTGCATTCATTTCGCCGTCGAAATCGAAAAGGGTGAGCCGGGGAACTACTTCCTGGACTGGCTGGGTGGTTACTTCGAGCTCAATTGGTCCGTCAACCCACACTGGACGGCGGAGATCAAGTCGCTACCGGCGCACCCGATCACGCGCGGCGTCAAGCCGTTCACGCTCAACGACGAGTGGTACTACTTCATGCGCTTTCGCGACAACATGGATCGGGTCACGCCGATCTTGACCGCCGTGCCACCTCCTGAATCACTGAAGCGCAAAGACGGCCCAAGGAGCGGCAACCCTCACGTCCGCAAGACGCTCGGCCAACCGCAGCACCTGGCGTGGGCCACCGAACGGCCGGACGGCGGGCGTGGCTTCGGCCTCACCGGCGGCCACTACCTGTGGAGCTTCGCGCACGATGACTTCCGCACGCTGATGCTGAACGCCATTGTTTGGATCACCAAGGCAGAGGTGCCAGAGCGGGGGGTGCCATCGGTGCCAATCGCGGAGAACGACCTCCGTCGCATGTTGGGTCTTCCGCCCAAGGCGAAGGCAGAGACAGCGGCGGCAAGATAAACCTGGCGCCCAGCGCCAACGCAGAGCGCACGACCTCCTGTGTGCGTAGCCAGCGAAAAACCAGACGCCACAGAGAGGATGTGAGTCTTCTGAGGGTCGCGTTCCTGGCGTCACGCGGGGTTGTGCCTTCTACTCAGAAGACGATCTGCGGGAACGAGGCCACGCTTCATCTCGCCCCTCTTCCCGGTGGCAGGCGCCGCTTTGGTGGCGACCAACTCTCGAGCAGATCGCGCACACGCTGTCGCTTGTCGACGTCGCCGATGGCGCCAATGCGATCGAGTGCCGTACGACCTTCGTCATCGGCCGCGGTGCGGTCGGCGTGATGAATGAGAAGGACCTGCACGACGTGGGGCCAACCGGCCTCGACAGCCCAGTGGAGTGCGGTTCGACCGCGCTCGTCCCTGAAGTCCACGTCGGCGTCGGCTTCGAGCAGGTCAGAAACTATGCTAGCGTAGCCGATGGATGCCGCCAGCATGAGTGCTGTGACGCCTTGCGCGTCGCACGCGTTTGGATTCGCTCCACTGCGCAGCAATCGGGTCACGGTCTTCTTGGCGCGGCTACGAAGAGAGCTGCGCTGGATCGCTGCGCTGCGGTGTAGGCGACGGCACCCCGCCACCAAAGCAGGCGTGTCCGCCGCATCGACGCTATCGACGTTTCCGCCCGCCTCGACGAGCGCGAGGACAACATCATCAGCCAGGAGCTCCGAGGCGACGAACACCGGTGTACGACCACGCGCGTCGGGGAGATCCACACTGGCGCCTTGAGCCAAGAGGCTCCGAACAGCTGCCGGGTCCCGCGCGCGGATCGCAGCAAACAAGTCGTCCCGGTAGTACCATTCTAGAAAACGTCCTGGAAGCGCCATCCATGACGCTGCAGCTGCGATCAGAGCGCCAAGAGCCAACACCACTGCTACGCGACGGCCACGCTTTCGATCCATTTCCTTCGACTCAACCCGTGGCGACGCGACGACGGCGTGTGAGCACCGGGGCGAACGCGCCTACTGGCTCGAAGAGCGCGCCGAGGTTCTGTCGTCTTCCTGGCGCTGTCTCTGCGCTTGCTTACGCTCGTACTGGCGGGCATCAAGGTACGAAACGAACGCGATGCACATTTCGTCCGTCGTTTTCTCACCCCAGCCGACAGCGCGCGGCGGGGTCGTAGGATTGTTCGGATTCCCTTGCGAATTGTCGTAGTAGGCGACGGCCTCCACGACAGTACCTTCCGGCAGGTAGATCAAGTCGTCGAAAAAATAGTCTCCCTGCCAATTGAAATCCCAGTCCTTGATCCAGACGAGCGGCCGTGAGCTCTGGTTGGGAAGCTGGGCTGTCACCCTCATTTCACGTCCGAGGAGGTGCATGTGCGGGTAGACTGCGAGGGCATAAATCGGTTTGCGCACGCGCCATCGTGCCTTCACTTCGTGACGCTCAGCGCCCGGTGGGATCTCGAATTCCTGATTGATCGCGACGCCCCAGCGCACGGGGATCGGATCCGGTTCTTCGGTGAAGTAGAGTGCCATCCGCGTCCGATCAGCCTCCCAAACACCGGTGCGATAGTAGTGCACTTGGAGGACGACGTCGCCGCCCTTCGGCAGCCAGCGACCAGTGCCCGGTGGGTAAACAAACGGGCGATCTCCGGGCGCCCAGCCGCCCAGAACCGACGCGACCTCGAAGCCGACGTCACCAAAACGAGAGTAACCGGGCCCCTCATCCGCGGCGTCGAGCTCCCGCGCCACGCCGCTCGTGTCGACGTAGGCGATCACATGGTGTACCGTTTTGCGGTTACCTGGCTGCACATCGACGGCGCGAATGAACTTGTGCTCGCTGAACTGCGTCGGAATGACGAAGTGGCGGTAGTCGTCTTCGCCCTCCGGCGCCACACGGTACTCCGCGGCCATCTCGATCACCAAATCCGGCTCACCCAGGGCCCAGCCCTCAGGAAACTCACGCGGCGGCGGCAGGTGCTGCGGTTCACCACGCGGCGTACCGCCATCGACCCACGCCGCGATCAGATCGATCTCACGCTGCGCCAAGCTACGATCGTGACGAAAAGTTCCGAAGCCCGGCGCCGCCTTCCATGGCGGCATGACGCGCGCCGCGGTGTAGGCTTTGATTTCCTTCGACCAGCGCTCGGCGTCGTCGTAGCTCAAAAGCGCGAAGGGGGCGACCTCACCAGGTCGATGGCAGTCTTGGCAGTGAGCTTGCAGGATCGCTGCGATGTGCTGCGTGTAAGTAATCTCTCCGGTGCCGCCCGGCTTCGGCAAATGCAGCGTGCAGCCCATCGTCTGTGTCGACGCCGGCTCGATCTTGTCGCCTCGAACGACGGCGCGCAGTGCTGACGCCAAGAAGCGCTTCTTGACGCGCGTCTCGTAGCGGTGATCGTCAATCGCACCGCGATAGCGAAGGACGCGCTCGCGATCGACAACGAATACCTGCGGTGTCATCGTAGCACCGAGGCGTAGGGCGATGAACGCCTCAGGGTCGCGCACCGTGGGAAATGGGAAGTTTGCGGCAGCTGCGAAACTGCCGACGGTCGCTTCCGTCTCTTCAGCGCTCGAGTGGACGCTGAAAAACGACACGCCGCGTGGCGAAAACTCTGCGTGTAGGCGCTTCAGACGCTCGATGTAGCGCCCCGCGAGCGGGCAAGAGCTGGAGACAAAGGCGAAGACGACCGGGCCCCGCTCTGTCAGCTCTTCGAGTCGATAACCGCTCCCGGCGATGTCGCGGAACGTGATCGGCCTGACGGCGGTGCCGACGTGCACTGCGCGCTCACCGGCGTCGCTCTCCGTCAGGAGGTTGTGGCCCGGGGCGACTTCGAGGGCTTGGTCGTCAGCCGCCAAGAATGCAACGTGGGAAGTCCAAACCACGAGGCTAAGCGTGAGGAGCGCCGTCGTGGCGGTCGAATCTTTCATGAGTTTCATAAGTGGATCATACGGTATTCAACAGGCAGGACGGTAAGCGAAAGCATGTCAAAAGTCCGCGGCACGGCATGGGCTGTTTTGTGAACGAGCCCGCTTCACTTGCATACCCGATGACGTATGATGCGGTAGCGGCTTCATCTCGGAAGGAAGCGACAACGGGGAATGCGCCAATGTTGCACTGGGCGGTGATCGTCGTCGGCCTCTACGGCCTGCTTCTCGTTCTCCTGACGGTGCCGGTGATCGCGATCGGCTTCCTCGATGAGATGGGGAGCATCGGCAATCTTGGCGACGTGTTCGTCGTCTACGCTACGGTTGGCTATTGGGGGCCGTTCGGGGTCTTGGTCCTCAGTCAGGTACTGCTTCTGGTGGTGCCGGTGAAGGTCGCGAGCCGTCGCCCAGTGAGTCGACTTTCACTCCTGTGGCCCATCGTCACGACCGGTTTTCTCATTGGCCTCCTCGCCGCCGGCGGTTTCCTCTCGCTCTACGAATTCCAAGTCCAGGAGAAGACCCGGGACGCCGGTTGGATCGCGGCGGTGAACATCTTTTTTCTCACCTGGATCGTTTGGGCCTGCGTCTTCTTCTTCGGCGCTCGTTCGCCCGAGAGGCCGCGCCACTTCGTCGCGCGGCAGTGTCGCTACCTATTCTGCGGCAGCATCCTCGAACTCCTAGTCGCCGTGCCGACGCACATCGTCGCGCGCTCGCGCGACTACTGCTGCGCCGGGGTTCTGACCTTCGCAGGCCTGGCGACAGGGCTTTCGGTCATGCTCTGCGCCTTCGGCCCGGGTGTGTTCTTTCTCTACTGGTACCGCTGGCGCCGCCTCCGCCGGCCTTTGTGATCGCGCGGGCCAGCACGGCACCTACTCATTCCGGATTGCGTGGTCACTCCGAATCTACGACGCCAACGCGCACCTCGGCGCTGTTGCATCGAATCTCCGGCACATACATCGCATGGCCGAGCACACCGAGTGCATGAAACTCACCTGGCACCTCGGCGCGCAGCTCGTATCTGAGCTCCCACACTCCGCCCTCGAGTTGGTCGATGAAGAACGCTACTTTGCGATCCCTTAGCTCCTGGTGCACCCGCCGCGTGCGGCCAGTGTAGTCACTCGCGCTGGGAGCGACACGCCGCTCGAGCACCTCGACGCCGCGGACACTCAGCTCGCGGGCGCGGAGCGACGCGCCGCTACGCACCCTGACGGTCTCGAATCCTGCCGGTTTCAGGTCCTCGAAAACAAGATACTCAGAGCGGTTCTTCGCCTCGATCGTGAGCACGACTTCGACGCGCTCGCCACTAGAGACGGTTTCGCCGTCGCCCAGCTCCACTCTGTCGTCAGCGTGTCCCTTCAAGAGAGTCGGGCGTGAGACGATGCGATAGTACCCGCGCCGCACGAAGATCCCGTTTCCCGCTGGCTCGATCGGCTCTTCAAGCGAGAAGAAGCGAGCCGTCATCGAGAAGTAGAGCGGGCCGCGGCCTCTCCGGCGCACGATCTTGACGACGTTGTCGCGTGGGCGGAGGAGCTCGGGGTCCACCGCGAAGACGCTGGGGGCACGTAACACGTTGGCCGGGGACACCGTGCGGCGGGCAATCGCGCGGCCGTTCACTTGAATCTCGTACTCAAGCTCCGTCTCGAGCTCGCCGCTGCGCTGCAGGTAATCGTTCATCGCCAGGACAACGATCGCGGTGTCGCGAGTGTTCGACCAGTGCGCGCCGCGGCGGTTCTGCAGGAGCCAGTTCGACGCCGGCTCAATGAGCTCGCTCCCGGGATCAATCGCAAGCAAGGCGCGAAGCGCAAAGGCCGTGGCCTCAACGCCACCGTTCGACCAAGTCCCGTAGCCGTCGGCGTCACCCCAGTGTGCCGTTTCGAAGGCGCTGTGCGAAGATACCTGACCGGCGGAACCCAGCACCGATGTGCCAGGCGTCGCATCGCGTTGAACACCGTTGGTCAGCGAACGCGCGAGAGCGCGTGCCCTACCTTCAAGGTTGTAATCCTTCGCCGCCAGCGCGAACAAGGCGCGGGTGTACGCGTTCAATTGATCGCGCTGCGACCACAAAACACGGAACGCGCGCTTCTGAAATCGCCCGATCTCACCGCGCTGGCGCCGCCGACCCTCGCGCGCGAGTGCGTGCAGGATCCACGCGGCAAGGTCAGGACTCGACTCGGCTTCTACGACCGCTTGGTCGAGGAACTTAAGCGCCGCGTCCAAAACCTCAGCCCGCACGTCAAGATCGGCCTCAGCCGACAGTGACAGCCCCCAGACGACGTAGGCGGTCATGAAAGGATCACTTCTTCCCCCTGGCCACCAGGCCCAGCCGCCGTCGCCACTTTGGGAAGCGTACACACGGTCGAGACCTAGCTGAAGGATTTCGTCGAGACGACCGAGGTACTGCTTGTCGCCGCCGTGCGTCTTGTCTCGAAATTCCTCCCCAATGCCACCGAACGCTCTTGCGGCCGTGTCCATCGGATCGAGCCCCAACCCCTTCAGCGTGCGCAGCGTGATCACGGCAGGCAAGAAACGGCTCATCGTCTGTTCGATGCAGCCGTAGGGATAGTCGATCAGATACGGCAACGCATCGAGCATCGCCACTGCCAAGCTCGGCGTCACCTGGACATCCAGCCGCGACGAACCTTGGCGGTGCTGGGGCAACTGAAACCGGAGCGTCACGTCATCGCCGCGGATCTTTCCGCACTGGGCGATCGACTTCTCGATGCCGTGCTCATACGCAGTGTACGTTTTCTCCATGGCATCGGCGTTGCCGTCGCTGCGTGCGAGCACGCGCACGCGTACAGTCCCCGGCTCGGTGACGTGCGCGAGCCAATCGGCTCGCGCTTCCCCGCCGGCGGGTACGGCAATCCTCGCAGTTCGCTCGGCGCTCGTGACCTCGTCCGCAGCGTAGCGACCGAGAATCTCGAGTCCGTCCGCCTCGATCGCAGCTGTGGCGTCGAGCGGCGCGTCGGTGTTGTTGTTGATCACCGCCGACAGGACGACCTTGTCGCCGACGACGAAGAAACGCGGTGCTTGCAACCGCACGATCAACGGCAAGCTCGTGCGCGTCGTCGTCTCGGCGACTCCGAAGCGATTGCCGTCGGTCGCAGCGCGTGCCGACGCTCGCCACGACGTCAGCGCATCGGGGAATGAGACGTCGATGGTCGCCTCGCCATTCGCGTCGGTGACGATCGCCGGGTGCCAGGCAATCGTCGAGCGAAAATCGGTACGTACTTCGACCGCGTCGCCTTCCCCCACTGCGGCCAACTGAGTAGTCTCCATGCCCTCGGCGTCCGACTCATGGAACACATCCCACCGTTCTTGCCGCCACTCCTCGGCGCGGGCCCGCAGATCGTCGAGAGCAAGTTGTACGTAAGAAAGTTCACCAAAACTCGATCGCATCGTGCCGCGGACCCATCGCCTGCTGGGAACGAAAAATCGCCTCGGGTCAACGGCGTAGTCCCGCTGCACGTAAAGGATCGACGCATCGAAGAGGGCAAGAGACACCTCAGCGGACGTCGGTCGCCCTTCATGGTCGCGCGTCGTCACCTTCAATCGGCCATGCTGGCGCGGCTCGTACTCCTCACGATCGGACGTGACGTCGACGGTGAGAAAATTCTCTCGCGGTGGCACCCGGACGCGCTCTTCGTCGCTGAAGAGCGCGTGCTCCCAGACCGCTAGCGCCGAAAGCGTCACCTCCGGAACGTGGTTCGCTTCGATCGAAACCTCGATGAGCTTAACGTTCCCGGAGACGTGGAGAAGCTCGTAATCGTAGAGGTCATCGGCTTCGACGCGAAAGAGGACGTAACTGTTCGGTCGCTCGACGCTCAGGATGACGGGCACGGTGTCTCCGGTGCGATAGGAATCCGCGTCGAGAACGATGTTCACTCCGCCGGCGCGGTGGCCGAGGTTCCGCGTCGACTCGGTTGCGACCCAGACCGTCGCCTCACTCTCAATGGGTCCAGAACGATCGTCAAAGCTCCGCCACGCGATGCGGTAATACCCGTCCCGCGGTGCAACGAAGGTGACGGTCGCTTCGCCGCTGGCGTCGGTCGTCACACTTGTTTCCAAAATGACCTGGCGCGGCACGACACCAAGTGCACGCGACTCCGTGCCATGCGCCCCGGACGGCGAGCGTTCCTTGCGGTCTCCCCTGGACTCGCCGTTGTTCTCTCGTGTCACGTTGCCCTCGCGCATCACACGGAGCCGGCCGGAGGCCGAAACCGCGCTGCCTTCCGCGGCGCGCGTCGCGATCACGACAGACACCTTATCCTGCGGGCGGTAGAGCGAATGCTCGGGCCGAAGGTGGACGCTATAGGGATGCCGGGCAACGCGCAGTGAGGTACTCCCAATGATCTCTCGGCGCGACGCGTCAACGACGCGGGCCTCCAACTGATACTCGAAATCGTGATCGCCGCTTCGCCGCGTCCGGAACTTGACGACCGCGCGCCCGGTCGCGTCGGTCTTCATGCGCCGGCGTTCGATAGCGTTGGCGGTCCCGCCCCAGTCGCGCCACCGTGGTGCCGGAGCGTAGTACCAGTCAAATTCCCGCTGTGGTTGCCACGAAGTCTCGAGTGGACGCTGGTAGATGACCACTTCAACGTCCGCTCCGGCCACCGGGCCGCCAAAGTAGTAGTCCGCCGCGACCTTCACGTCGATCTCGTCGCCGAGCTGAAAGACTTTTCGCCGGCCGTTCTCCTCCGGCGTCGTGACGGCGACCTTGAACTCCGGGAGTTTGTACTCCTCGAGACGAAACAGCGTCGCGCCACCGAACCGCCGTCGTTTGTTTCTCCCGTCGCGAAACATGATGCGATACTCACCGAGTTGCATCGGCTCGGTGAGCTCGAGCCGGTCCCAGTAGCTCCCAAAGCTGTTCAACTTGCACGAACCCGCGAAGATCTGATTGCCGCTCGGACCTCTGATTTCGTAGGCGACTTCCTTGCCGCTGGGGGTCGATAGCTGGCCGTCCTTCTCAAGACGGGCGATCATCTTCCACTCGACCGTCTCCCCGGGCCGGTACGCGGGGCGATCGGCGTAGGCGTAGATCTTCCAGCGCGCTGGTAGCGCGCCGAGCTCCGAGTCGTGAAGCCGGACAAAAGCCTGGCGAGAGCCGTGACGAGCCGCAAAGAAACGGTACCTGCGCGGCGTCGACGTGACCGCAAAGGTCGCGATGCCGTCACTGTTCGTCGCACGAGCGCTCGATTCCCAAATCCTTGGCGTCTTGGGGTGCGCCGCGAGCAGCGTCACCTTGGCGCCCGCGATCGGCGCTCCTGTGATCACGTCGCAGAAGTAGGCGAGCACGCCGCTCGGCGATGTCTTAACAACGAGACTGGCATCGGACACCAGCAACAACTCGCGTCCCTGAATCCCGCCTGCAGTGGCCTCGAGAACGTAGGCACCCGGTTTCAATTTCGTCTTGAGCCGAAAGGAGAGGCGAAGGACTCTATGATCGCCTTGATCGCCGGTGGTCTCACTCCATTCAGCGACCGCCTGACGCCGGGCAAGCTCAATACGACTCAGCCAATAACCCTGCTGCGAGTGGGCCGGCACATCAGCGGTCAGATCGACGCTGTAAAGCGCGAACGAGATGGCGTCGAGATTGCGCGATCTGACGTGATACTGAATCTCGGAGTCGGGCAAGAAAAAGCTCGCCACGGAAACCGAAAGCGACGGTTTCGCGATTCGTTCAATCAGGTTTCGGGCTCGATAGTAGAATCGCGTCTCGCCCTTGTCGTACTCAGCACGAAGCCGTCGAAGCAGTGACAAGGCCTTCTTGTGATTTGGCACAATGCTCCACGAGCCCTCGTCGTCTCGGACAACGTCGCCCTGATCGCTCAGCCACTCGGCGTACAAAAAGAGCGCGTCGTCGTACCACTCGCTGGCGAATTTCTCGGCGAGCACTGCTTCGAATTCCCGAGCCACGCGGCGGATTCTCTGAAAGCGGTCGTCAGCCTCTTCAGCCTGAGCCCATCTGCCATCTTCAACGTCTTCCTCCTCGTCAGAGTCTTCTTCCTCGGACTTCAAGACGGTGGCCAGACGAAAGCGCGCGGTGGCACGTTCCGCCGGCGTCACGGCAATCTGCGCGGCATTCTCGAGTGCAGCAAGCAGCTCGCTTCGCGCCTTCTTGTCGGCCTCGAAACGATACCCATCGTCTGACGCCGCATCGAACACGATCTTGAGATAACGCTGACGCGCCGCGTCGAGGTCTGACGAACCCGCCCACCACTCGAGGGCCTTAGCGTAGTGGCCCCATGCCTGTTGCCAATCGTGCAACTGGGGCTGGCGGTGGTAATCGCCGAGAGACTCCTGAATCTCCGCCCAGATCCGATCGCGGTCCTCTGTACGCTTTGCCGCGCCGGCGAGGACGGCGAGCTCTGAGCGGGGATGTTCGCTTCGCGTCGTGTCGCGACGTTCGGTGCCTGCGAGCGAGCGCCACTGGCAATCCAGGACGCGAAACTCCACCCAGCGCCGTGCCGCGCCCGCAAGCTCGAACGCACCCGCCGTCTCGAGGTACAGGTCGCGCGCTCGAGCGTAGGAGCCCTCGGCGTAGAGGGTCTCCGCGCGCCGCATGAGATCAGCGTAGTCAGCCGAAGAATCCTCTGCTTTGGCTATGCAGCAAAAGACGAACGCGGCGACACTGACGAGGAGCGTAAGGGAGGAGAAGCAAGACGCACGGTGACGATCGGCGCGAATCGCGTTCATGGTTTCGAGACCTCGAAAAGCTCGCTGCAGAGCTCTGCCAACGGCGGATCGGCAGAGACGTTCACGGCGACATCGAACATGTCGGCATCGAACACGTGGGCATCGAAGCTGCGGGGCGCACTTCCACGACCGAACAAATCAACTGCAGCGTTGCGAATCCTGCCTCACGCCAAAGGGTCGTCGCCACCATCTTAGGGTCGGTAACGCGGCGGCGCTACTTCGACCGCAAAAGATAACCCAGCGCCGACTGCAGCTCGGCGTGAAGAAACGCAAAACCGGATGCAGCGAGCTTTGTGGGCTGCACGCGCGTACTGGCGAGGAGAAGCTCGTCCGCCATCTCGCCGAACGCTAGGCGGGCCGCGAATCCCGGCATCGGCAAAACCGCAGGGCGGTGAAGCACCGCCGCCATTGCACGCGTGAACTCGGCGTTGGTGACGGCGTTCGGGGCGACGC
Organism: Planctomycetota bacterium; assembly: GCA_965223265.1. Classification (GTDB taxonomy): domain Bacteria; phylum Planctomycetota; class UBA8108; order UBA8108; family SXIK01. The sequence goes on along the minus strand of OZ244999.1, from coordinate 8,404,716 downwards.
AGTTGACGGCGCCGCTCAGCGTGCCGCACTCGACCGCGTGGGCGGTCGCGCGCACGGCATCGTCGAGAGTGATCCAACTCATGTACTGCTTGCCACTGCCAAGCACCCCGCCGACGCCGAGCTTGAACGGCGTCAGCATCTTGCGCAGCGCGCCGCCGCGCGGACTCAAGATGACGCCATAGCGCAAGTGGACAACACGCACCCCGGCCTCCGCGGCCGGCGCCGCCGCGGACTCCCATGCCGAACACACCTCGGCGAGAAAGCCTTCGCCGGCCTCGCTCTCTTCCGTGAGCACGCTCTCGCCGCGATCGCCGTAAACGCCGATCGCAGAGGCGACGACGAAGACACGCGGAGGAGCCGCCAGCGCTGCGATCTCGCGGCTGAGGAGCGCCGTCGAATCGACACGACTGGCACGGATCTTCTCTTTCTGCGCTGGGGTCCAGCGCCGCGCCGCAATGTTTTCGCCGCCAAGATGGACAACCGCCTCCGCCCCCTCGAGCGACGCTCGGTCCAGTTCACCGGCCGCTGGATTCCATGCGATTTCATCCGCGGCCTGCGCCGCACGGCGCACGAGTCGCCGCACCCCGTGGCCGTGCTCTCGCAGTCGTGCGCACAGTGGTTCGCCAACGAGTCCGGTTGAACCCGAAACGACGATCTTCATGATTCGATCTCCACATTCCAACTTGTCGAAGCGAGTTTTTAGATCAACGCGTCGCATCGTCGCTGATTCCTCTGGAAAGGCAAAAACAAACGCCTCGATGAATCGCACCGATCGGCCGGGTTCCTTGACAGAGGTTACCCGACCGATAGAATGAGGCATCTCGCCGGAGTTTGAATCGATGAGTCGCATGGAAAGCAAAGTCGCCATCGTCACAGGCGGCGGCCAAGGGATTGGCAAGGCGATTTGCGATCGGCTCGCCGAGGAGGGGGCAGCTGTCGTGGTCGCGGAGATGAACGAACAGACGGGGAAAGCGGCCGCCCGTGAAATACAGGAGCGCGGTGGGCGCGCTTTGTTCGTCGACACGGACGTGGGAGACGAGGCAAGCGCCAAGCAGGCTGTGGCAACTGCGGTTGACGAGTTTGGTGGCCTCGACGTACTCGTCAACAATGCGGCTATCTTCGTGCTGAAGAACATCGACGACGCGACTGTCGACGATTGGCAGGGAATCCTACGCGTCAATGTTTTGGGCGCAGCACTTATGGCTAAGCATGCGGCGAAGCCGATGCGGCGCCGCGGCGGTGGCGCGATCGTCAACCTTGGCTCGATCTCAAGCTTTATCGCTCAGCCCGACTTTGTGCCGTACAACACGTCGAAGGCTGCGGTCGCCAACATGACGCGCTGCCTGGCGCTCGACCTTGCGGCCGACGGCATCCGCGTCAACGCCGTCTGCCCTGGCACTGTTTGGACCCCGATTGTTGAACGCATGGCGCAGGAGATGGGACTCACCCGAGAGGAGGCTGAAACTCACCCAGACTTCGGCGGCGCCCACATGATTGAGCGTTTGGCAACGCCGCGCGAAATCGCCAACGCCGTTCTCTTCTTGGCGTCGTCTGAGGCCTCCTTCATCACGGGTGAATGCCTCATGGTCGACGGCGGCTACACGGCGAAATAGCTCGCCATGCGTTGGCGCTGAGACCACGCTTACCTCAAGCGCCGCCGAGCTGCTCTGCGGTCAGCTCATTCAAAAGCGTCTCGCCGGCCAGAAAGCGCCGAACGTTCTCCGTCAGAATCCCCCACATGCGCTCCCCGAACTGCTGGTTTGCAGGCGAACCAGAAACGTGCGGCGTGAGGATCACGTTCGGAAACGCCCAAAGCGGATGTTCCGCTGGCAACGGGTAGGCGTAGTGGGTATCGATCGCAGCACCGGCGATCCAACTCTTCTCGAGCGACTCGATCAACGCCGCTTCCTGGATGAGCCGTCCGCGCGCCGGGTTGAGAACGAACGCGTGCCGTGGGAGCGCGCGAAGATGCTCCGCCGTGACGATCCCCTCGGTACTTCGCGTCAGCGGCATCGCCAAAACCAAAAAATCGAGCCCCGCGAGAAATTCACGTTCTTCCCCTGACTGAAAATAGCGGTGTGGTAATTCACCTTTCGGATCGCCTGTACCTGGAGCGGTGTAGACATCTTGCTGCCGGGCAACAGGCCCGCGGCGGCGCGACAGAACGTGCACACGCATCCCCATCGCACGCGCCAAGCGCGCCGTCTCGCGGCCGATGCCGCCGTATCCCCACAGCCCAACCGTTTCGCCATGAATCCCCTTTTGGAACTCGTCGGCGATCTCCCAACGTCTGGCATCTTGATGACGGATCATTTGACGCAAATTACGTTTCAGGTTCACCATCATGGCGATGTTCCATTCCGCAATCGGAACGTCAAAAACTCCGCGCGCGTTGCTGGCACGGATGCCACGCTCGGCTAAAGAAAGCGAGTAAAGTTGTTCGTACCCGGCGGTCGCGAGCTGAATCCATTTCAGTCGCCGCATGTCTTCGAGGTTCGCTGGCGGATAGACGCAGCACAGGACATCGACGTCCTCGATGCGATCTCGCGGCAGCGATCGCACTTCGTAGACCGGTTCGACGCGCTCGATGTCGAGATCCGATCGCTGCAGTAACTCTTGGCTAGCTCGGTCGTCGACCGGCAGCTCGACGAGAAGCTTTGTCATGATCGTGTCAGTCTCTAGACCCCAACGTCTGCGAAACGGCGAAGAGTGGTTGTAGCGGCTGCGTCGCCGCCTCCGTTTGCGTTTGCGTTTGCGTTTGCGTTTGCGTTTGCGTTTGCGTTTGCGTGGGCGTGCGCGTGCGCGTGCGCGTGCGCGTGCGCGTGGGAGTGAGGGTGGGAGTTTGCGAGTGCGAGTGCGTGGGAGTGCGAGTGTTTGCCTCCGCCTCCGCGCACATGGTTCGCTGCGCGGCGACCATCGGATTCCGTCATCTCTCTACCGACGTTGTGGACAGAGGCTCGACGCGCACCGGGCACACCTTGAGCTCTGCGGTCTCGGTGATCGGGTCATACCCAGATCCGGTCAGCACGTTCACCGGCACGTCGTTGAAGCTGAAGCTCGCAAAGACCGTCCCGCGCGGCGAACGCGGCGTCGCTTGGACTCTTATGTCGACGGCACCGCGACGGCTCGAAAGACGACACCACTCGCCGTCGCTCAGTCCCCACGCCTCAACGTCGCTCGGATGCACTTCGAGGTGCTCCTCGCTCAACAGGTAATCCATACCGGCAGCTCGCCCCGTCTGCGTACGCGTGTGGTACGACTCGAGCCGGCGGCCGGTTGTTAGCCACACGGGATACTCTTCGTCGATGGTTTCTGCCGGGTCACGGTAGTTCACAACCGAGAAGCTGCCGCGCCCGTTCAGAAACTCCCCCTGGTGAAGGATCGGCGTTCCCGGATGCCCCTTCTCGGGCACGGGCCACTGGAACTCGCTGTTCTCGATGCGGTCCCAATCGAGCCCGGCGTAGATCGGAGACAAGTTGCAGAGCTCGTTGAACACATCCTTCGCCGAAGCAAAATCGAACCCTGGCGTTCCCATACGCCGGGCCATCTCGGACACGATCCACCAATCGGGTCGAGCCTCGCCCGGAGGCGGCACTGCCTGGCGGAGGCGCTGAACGCGGCGCTCTGTGTTGACGCATACGCCGTCGGTTTCCGCCCATGCTGCTGCCGGCAGCACGACGTCGGCCAGTGCTGCCGTCTCCGTCAAGAAAATGTCCATCACGACGAGATGGTCTAGGCGCTCGAGCGCCTTCTGGCAATGATTGCGATCGGGATCACTGACGACCGTATTCTCACCGGCGATCAACATAGCGTGGATTCGGTCGCCACACAGATCCAGTGCGGTGACCTTGGTGACCCCCTTCTCGAGATCGATCTCGCGTCCATACGCGGCGCTGAACTTGGCTTGGTTCTCCGGCTCGGTGACAGCTTGAAAACCGGGGTAGTTGTTCGGCAGCGCGCCGCTGTCGCCGGCGCCTTGAATGTTGTTCTGACCACGCATTGGATTGACACCGCATCCCTCCTTGCCGAGATTGCCGGTCAGGAGCGCTAGGTTGCAGAGACTCCGCACGTTGTCGACGCCGCAGATGTGCTCCGTGACTCCGAGCGTGTAGTAGATGCCCGACCGCTCCCCGTCGCCGTACCAACGCGCTGCAGTTTCAATGTCTCTGGCATCAACGCCGGTGATCGACTCGGCCCACTCCGGAGTCAATGACTCAACATGCGTCAAAAACTCGGCCGCGCCGCGCGTGCGGTCGGCGACGAACTGCTCGTCGACGAGTCCATCGCGAACGATCACGTGAGCCATTGCCGCCAGAAGCGCGACGTCACTGCCGACTCGGATCGGCAGATAGAGATCGGCCAGCTCCGCAAGACGGATGCGTCGAGGATCAGCTACGATCAGTTTCGCCCCGCGCGCCAGCGCTCGCTTCAATCGCGCGGCGGCGACCGGGTGGCATTCTGTCATGTTGGTCCCGATGCAAAAAATCACATCGGGCTTCTCCATGTCCGCGAGAGGATTCGACATCGCTCCGCGGCCGATCGTAGCTGCCAGACCGGCAACCGTCGGGGCGTGTCAGGCGCGACTGCAGTTGTCGACGTAGTTGGTACCAAAGGAAGAACGGATCCACTTCTGGATCGTGTAGGCACCCTCACTCGGAGCCCGCCCGGAGGCGATCGCATAAACGCTTTCGCGGCCGTGAGTCGAGACGGATTGCTGAAAGCCGTTCACCGCACAGTCGAGAGCCTCATCCCACGAAGCAGCGCGCAAATTCCCGTCAGTCCCGCGCACCAGGGGCGTCGTCAAGCGATCAGGATGCTGCACGAAATCAAAGGCAAACTGTCCCTTGACGCAGAGCGCGCCAAGGTTCGCAGGTCCATCCATAGCTGGCAGAACCCCGACGACTCGATCGCCTCGCGTCATGAGGTCGACGGAACAACCGACCCCGCAGTAGGGGCATACCGTACGCGTCGTTTGCGTCGCCCCCGGGACGTCGGTCGATCTGAGGCTTTTCAGATCGGCAAGCGCTCCGGTCGGGCAGGTCTGCACACACTGGCCGCAAAACGTGCAGGAGGAATCCTTCAAGAGCGCGTCGAACTCCGCTGTGATGGAGGTCTCGAAACCACGTCCGCTCACAGTGATCGCGAAGTCGCCCTCCTGCTCGGCACAGACGCGAACGCAGCGGTAGCAGGAGATGCAGTTGTCGTAGTGACGTCGGATGAACGGATTGTCATCGTCGTCGCGACTGCGGCCCGAACGACGACCAGCGAACCTCCCCGTACGCGCACCGTAGCGATCGACAAGGCTCGCAAGCTCCTGCGACGCGTAACCGCTGAGGGGGTCGACGTCGACACATTCATTCTCTGAGGCGACGAGCTCGAGAAGAACCTTGCGATGTTTCTCGAGCTGCGCGGTCTGTGTTTTCACTACCATCGCGGCAGTCGCTTGAACCGTACACGAGGCTACTGGGTTCTGAACCCCCTCGACCTCGACGACACAGAGTCTACAGGCACCGAACGGTTCGAGGCGCCGATCGTAGCAGAGCGTTGGCACGTCGATCCGATGTCGAGCGGCAACTTCGTAGAGCGTCTCACCGGGTTTAAACGCTACCTCACGGCCGTCGAGAGTCAGAGTCTCGGTGTGCTGCGAGCCGTCCTGTGGCGGCGGCGCGGGCGCTTGGTCGCTCAATGATTCTTCGCGCGTCATGTTTGTCGTCTTGTCGACGTTTTTTCAAAGCGTAGATCGAAACTCAGTGGGATTTTGACACAGCGGGCACCGAAACGTGCGGAAAAGACGCAGGTCGGTGAGCGCGCTCATGCCGTCCACGAGCGGCAGCGCTCCATCTTCTCACGGCTGCAAATGCCTCGCAAGCTGTTCAGGAAAGTAGCGTAGCAAGCTTTCAGTGATGAGTGGCGCCGCTGTTCCGAGGCCGCATGCACTCGTAGCCTTCATGGTCGCGCCGATGTCGCGGACCTCTTCTGTCCACGCGGACACCTGGGACGGCCCGGCGGTACCTGCTAGCCTCTCGGTCAGCCGCTGCGTCCCGATGCGACATGGGAAACACTTGCCACAAGACTCCGCAGCGAAAAACTGCATCGCTGCGCGCGCGGCAGCCACCATATCACGTGTGTCGTCGTAGACGATGATGCCGCCGGCGCCGAGAAAGGAGCCCTTGGAGCGGACGCTCGGCTCGTCGAGCGTGACATCCAGATCGGCCGCCGCGAGGAAGCCGCCCGACAAGCCTGCCATCGTCACGGCCTGCACGCGCCGGCCGCGCGGCACACCCCCGGCCCAATCATGGATCAGCGTCTTGAGCGGCAATCCGATCGGAACCTCATAGTTTCCAGGACGCTCCACGTCCCCCGAAAGACTAATGACCTTCGTCCCAGCATGCTCGCCCACGCCAAGGCTGCGGTACCAATCGGCGCCGCGGCGGACGATCTGCGCTGACGCGGCGAGCGTCTCAACATTGTTGACGACGGTCGGCAAATCCTCGTAGCCATGCGTCACGGGATACGGCGGTCGATTGCGCGGAAACGGATGCCGCCCCTCGAGGCTGTTGAGAAGCGACCCTTCCTCGCCACAGATGTACGCACCGCCGCCACGTCGCACGCAGAGTTCGAAAGTCTGCCCACCGAGCCCTTGCGGCCCCAGCCATCCTGCCTGCTCAGCCTCGCCGATGGCTCGCTCGAGAATGCGACGGGTCTCCGGGTACTCGTAGCGCAGGTAGATGAACCCGCGCGCCGCTCCAGTGGCGTAAGCCGCGAGCAACATCCCTTCGATCACTGCATGAGGGTCGTGGTCCATGATCGCGCGGTCCTTGAAGCAGCCGGGCTCGCCCTCGTCGGCGTTGCAAACGATCGTCTTCGGCGAACGCGAAGCGGCAGCCACTGCCTGCCACTTGGCGCCGGTGGGAAAGCCGGCCCCACCACGGCCTGCGAGTTGGCTGCCCTTGAGCTCTGCAATCACATCTTCAGGTCGCAGATCCTTGACCGCGCGTGCGAGCCCTTCATAACCGCCGGTTTGGGAGTAGCCTGCGATCGTGGCTCGATCGGATCGTCGCAAGTGAGCAAAGACACACTCCTCGAACCCCGGGTACCCCGGGCTCGGCGGTGGCAATGGCGACGTGCGTCGCTGCAGACGATCAGCCGCCGAGCCGACCCAGACATCATCGCCGCGAATCACCGGCACTGGCTCGTCGCAGCGTCCAGCACAGGCCATCGTCTGAGCACCTTCCGAGCGCAGCTGGTCCACAAGCTCTGGTCCACCGCGGAGTGCGCAAACCGGTCCTGTGCAAACTCGCGGCGCGTCCCGACCACCTGGCTCTCTGGCGAAGTGATGGTAGAACGTCACCGTGCCGTACAAATCGGCGAGCGGAATGCGAAGACCCTTGGCGATCGATGTCATCGCAGCTTCTGAAACGAATCCATCGCGCTCATGAAACGCATGGAGAAGGGGCAGCAGCGGTGCGCTTTGGTGGCGCCACCGCGAGATCAAATCCTGATCTGATAGGTGTCCGTCAGGTTGAGAAGTCAAGCGCCATCGCCCTCGCTCACACGCGAACCCGTCCAACGCGCTACCACCCGCGGTCTGCCACCACGATCGGTCGCGCGAGATGCACTCGTCGCTGCTGTTATGTCGGAGCGTGACACGATTTGCAAGCGCAGCACGCGTACCTTTCTTCGCTCGACCCCGTGCCCGGCTGGTCCGGGTCAGCCGACGAACTCTTGGGGTTGAGGGCGTCACCGTGTTAAAAGATTTGGAGCGGAACTGCGGAAATTCGGATCGCCGGATACTTCCATCTTCATCGCCCGATACTTCATGGTAAAGCCATGACGATCGATCCGCCGAAGGAAAGACGATTGGGATAGAGCATGACGCGCCCCCAGAGTGAAACACGTTTCGCCCAAGAACATCTCGAGGTCACGCGCCGATATTTTGTCGGCCTTGGCGCCGCGGGGGCTCTCGTCGCCAGCGTGCCGTTTCTCCGTGCCGCCGCGCAGGAAGCGAGCCGGGGAGGTTCGACGTTTTCGTCAGAGCTGGACGACGCGATCGCGAAGCTTGAATATCTGACGCGTCCAGAGGATTTCGGCACGGTCGAACGCGGCAACCCTCTGCCTTACAAGTTGCCGCCAGAGCAGCGGCTCGCGGTCGGACTCGAGCGCCAGTCGTGGCAACTCGAAGTGGTGGCGGATCCAGAGACGAAGGCTCGAGTCGATCGCCCGCTCGCAAAGGAGCTTGGAACCGCACTCACCTTCGATGCGTTGATGGAGATCGCCAAGACCCGTGCCGTCAAGTACCTAAAGATCATGACCTGCTTGAACATGGGCCAGCCGCTCGGCATGGGACTTTGGGAAGGTGTTCCGCTGCGCGACGTCTTGTGGATGGCGAGGCCAGTGGAGAACATTCGCCGCGTTTTCTACTACGGATACCACAACGACGATCCGCAGCAGATGTTTCGCAGCTCCTTGCCGATTGGTCGCGTACTCGAGGATCCACCGGGGGAGTATCCCGTCATCCTGTGCTACAAGCTCAACGGCGACTGGATCTCCGGCAAGCGCGGCGGTCCAGTACGCATGCTCGTACCAGATGCGTATGGTTTCAAGTCAATCAAATGGTTGCAGCGCGTCGTACTCACCAATCAATTCAACGCCAACGACACGTACGAGCGCGGCAACAATGACGTCGATACAAAGATGAAGACCTTCGCACGCTGCGTGTTCTGTCCCAAGGCCGCCTTGGTCGGAGAGCCGATCGCCATCACCGGTTTGGCGCAGGTTGGCGTGTCGGGTCTGGCAAAAGTTCAGTACTGGTGGGAACCGGCGGGGCGCGAGCCACCGGCCGACGACCCGCACTTCACCCAGGCACCGTGGCGGGACGCGACGATCCTTCCGCCCCCAAAGGATTGGGGGAGCGGCATCGGCACCGAGATTCGGCCGGCACCACTCGGCTTTGAAGCCGCCACAAGTCGACCGAAGAAGTGGCCCATGCGCTACGCCAAAGCACACTGGGCAGCACTGTTGAAGGACATCCCCGTCGGCGATTATGTGCTTCGATGTCGCACGATTGACGCTAACGGTGTCGCGCAACCAATGCCGCGGCCGTTCGCGAAATCGGGGCGCAACTCGATCCAAAAAGTTTCGTTCAAAGTTGTGGCATAACAGCCCGTTGAAAAAGTCATTCGGCCGAAAACTGGTCTCTTCACGCCCAGCTCGACCGCGTCAATACTCGAAAATCCCGAAGATTGCCTCCGTTTGCCGCAGCCGATCTGGACGCGAAGAGACCAGTTTTCGGCTCGAAGCACTTTTTCAACAGGCTGATAACCGCAGCTCGCAGGCGCGAGCGAAGAGTAGGGCATGAGCGAACAATCTTTCACGCTTCTAGAGCTCGGTTCAAACTCGCTGAAGCATTACGTCGTCTCACTCTCGACCGGAAGCGAGAGTTCGATTCAGACCCGGAAGATTCCGTGGGAAGTCGCACACGACTTCTATCGCCACGGCGAACTAGTGGATTCAACCGTCCAGCATATCGTCGACACGTTGAGAGAGGCAGACGCGTATTCATCGCCGGTGCCGCTGGGCAAGTCTCTGTGTTTCGCAACGGGGGTCTTCCGAGAGTTCACCAGAACGCACGAACTGGAGAAACGAGTTCGAGACGAAGTCGGTGTCCGCATCCGTGTTATGAGCGGCGTCGACGAAGCGCGATTGATGGCGAAGGGCTTTCGCCCTGGCGCGCCCTCGGTACTCCTCTGTGACGTCGGCGGTGCCACGACCGAGTGGGCCTGGTTTGACGGCGGGGTCGCGCGGCGATTCGGCAGCCTCAAACTCGGGTGCATTCGATCCCTCTACGCTGATCCTCAGTCTGCCGCGCACGCCCTAGCGGACTTCGACGCCGCCGGCGTATTACCGGACGCCGACGTCGTCGGTACCGGAGGCATCTGCCAAACGTTAGCCTCGCTCGTCGGCGCGCCGCACGTCTCGCTGGGTGACCTTCAGAATCTTCGCGAGCAAATTGCCTCCAACGGCGCGCCGCGTTCCGTTCCCGCACACAGAGCCCGTATTCTCGACGTGGGCATCGGTATCGTCGAGTCGCTTGTCAAACGCTCGGGACGTGAAGTCCTCGTCGTCGCCGCCGCCTCCTCGGTCCGTTCCGGTCTCGCGGAGCGGTTGGTCCACGCTCTCCAGCGGCGCGACGCAGAGGACATGAAAGCGACGATGTTACTCGAGTCGACACATCTGAGGCGCGACGAGATCGACTGACGTGCGGTGCGCATCGATCTTTGCGGGAGTCCGCTGGAGATATGCTTGACAGCTTAACTTTGCAATGTAAAGTAATAGCCGACTGAACACGTTGGGCGTCGACACCGGCGTTTGTCGTGTCCAGGTCGATCGAACGACTTTTTCAGCTTCAACTGATGGCAACTATAGCGCTCCCAACCAGGTTGCGGCGCACTGAATCGAGGCCTCAGGCAATCCATGCACGTCCGCGAAGCGATCAACCGCATCGAAGAGATCCACGAGCACCTCGATCGGGGTGAAGTCTATCGCGGTTATCGGTCCATACCCGTTGCGCTGACCGGCGCGGTGGCGCTCGCGGGCGCCGGAACTCAACCGCTCTTCGTCGACCCGTCGACACCGCTCGAATACGTGGTGTTCTGGGCCGTTGTCGCGAGCGTCAGCCTTGCGATCGCAGCGATCGGAATCGTGACGCGATATTTCGAGGGCTCGCCGCACATGCGGCGCCAGGCCCGCAGAGTTCTCGGGCAGTTTCTGCCGTGCATCGCTGCCGGCACCCTCGTCACCATCGGCGTCGGTCGCGCGGCCGTCGAATGCATCCCGGTACTGCCGGGAATCTGGTCAGCAATCTTTGCATTGGGTGTGTTTGCCTCCCGCCCATATCTTCCGCGGGCGACCGGGTGGGTCGCTCTCTTCTACCTGATTTCATCCGTTGCACTTCTGGCGTTAGCCCCAAGTGGACAAAGTCTCGCGCCCTGGACCATGGGCGTGACGTTTGGCGTGGGACAGCTCGCCGCGGCCACTGTTCTCTATTGGAAAATCGAGAGGCACAATGGCTGACCGCAAACGCCCCCTGCCTTCGGGACGCTTCGCGTACACCGGACTTGACCGAGTGCTCCACGAAAAAGCACGACTCGGAATCATGACGTCGCTCGTATCGCATCCTGAGGGTCTTCTTTTCAGCGATCTCAAAGAGCTCTGCTCTCTAACCGACGGCAACCTCAGTCGACATCTCCAGGTTTTGCAGGAAGCCGACCTCCTCGAAATCTGGAAGCGGGAGTCTGGTAGTGGGCGCCCGCAAACTCTGTGTCGGTTAACTCCGACGGGCCGCGAACGGTTCCTCGAATACGTCAACGCCCTGGAGACGGTCCTGCGCGACGCGATGGCAGCGCGCAAAGCCTGGAGGGGCAAGTCGACAGCTCGGAGGTCCCTTCCTCCTGGCTGGGCGCTCAATTCCTGACCCCTCATCGAAACCCGGACCAAACGACCACGCGTCATCGTTATGGAAAACCCTCTACGACCTCCCGCCCCCAAAGTTGCGTCCAGTGCACCGGCGGTCGACGGTTCAGCTCGACGCCGTAAACCGTGGCGAGTCGTTAAGGCCAGCGCCCTGGGAATGTGTTTTGGGGTCCGCGACGCGATTTCCGCCGCGCGCGAAGTCACCCGGCCAGAAGATGTGAGCATCTACGGCGAGCTCGTTCACAACGAAGAATTGGTCCAAGAACTCGGTCGGCGTGGATTCCACTCGCTCCCCGAAACGCGCCGGAGTCCCGACGATTGTCGACAGGAGGTTCTCGTCACTGCGCACGGCATCAGTCGCAAGGAGGAGACACGACTGCGATCGACGGGACGCACATTGATCGATACGACGTGCCCGCTCGTTCGTGCGGTCCATCGCGCCGCGATGCAGCTACAAAGTGAGGAGTACTTCGTCGTAATTCTGGGCAAACCGGGGCACGCAGAAGTGATCGGCATCGTCGACGATTTGGAGTGTTACGACGTCGTCTCAAGCCTCGACGACGTCGTTTGTTGGAACCGGGAGAGGATCGGGGTCGTGTGTCAGTCGACAACGTCGCCAGCCGCCGCCGCGCGACTCGAGCGGCGCATTCGTGAACTCAACCCGCGCGCGAAACTGCGATTCATCGACACGATCTGCACGCCGACGCGCGACCGCCAGGAGGCGATCGACGCTCTCGTCGGCGAAGTTGAGGCCGTTATCGTCGTCGGCGGTAAACACTCGAACAACACGCGGGAGCTGGTCCGTAAGGTGCGGAGGCTTGGCCGGCCGGCATTCCACGTCCAGACCGCGGCGGACGTCGATCCGCGATGGTTCGAGGCCTTCTCAGCGGTCGGCTTGACCGCGGGAACGTCGACGCCAGAGGAACTCATCGACGCCGTTTACCGGCGACTGCTCGGCCTCGGCTCCGACACGGGGCGTGGCGCGGAGTAGAGGCTCTGCCGCACCGCGGCGATTGTCAAAGCGGCGGTTCCGCCTTTGGGGAAACGGCGCGAAGGCTCTCGCGGGAGAGACCCGGAAGCTTGATTCGTACTAATCTGGCTGGCGCTACGGACCAGTTCGAGCTGTGGCGGCTCCCAAACAGTCGGTATGGTTGTTACTGAGAGAGAAGAGTTCGTGCCTCGTGCATTTCCACGAGTGAGGACTCATCCATGAAAGTGATCTTGATCTGGCTCGCGGCGTTGCTGCCGCATTTGAATAGCACTGTCCGCGCCCAGGCGTCTTCAGACGCCCCCAGCGCGGAAGCGACGACAGTCACGAACCTCAGGGATTTGGTCATGGCGTTCGTTCCGGCGGCCCGCGCCGTCGATGACCTGCGTGCGCCCTTCGGCGAACGGTTGATTCATGCCCTTGAGAGCCATGTCGGCAAACTCCGACTTCGCCAGTGGCTGGAGGACGAGGCGTTGAGAGAGCTGGCACATGACCCGTCGCGTCTTGCGCCGCTGATCGAGACGATCGGAATCCTGAAGATCGAAGCGGCACGACCTCACCTCGAAGCGCTCCTCCAACACGCCTCCAGTCGCGTCCAGGCGATGAGTCTCGAAGCGCTCGCGCTCCTAGGTTCCGAAGCTTCTGCCCAATCGATCGAGCGCTACCTCCGTACGCCGACGACAAAAGTTCGCGAGAAATTCGACCGCCGTCGTCTGGAGCAGCTCGTGGGTGACAGCACACCCGAAGCCATGGCCCTCGCGAAGCGCACGTTCGCCGCCGACGACCCCGTACTTCGTTTTGTCGCGTTGCGGGCTCTCGGGCGCAGCCGAAGAGAGGAAGCGGTGGGCACGATGGTTTCGGCACTCGGCCACTGGAAACAAGACATCCGCCGTGAAGCCTCTCGCCTTCTCGCGTCAACGAGGCGCATCGAAGCGATCGACGCCCTCATAGACTTTCTTCGCGAGCGCTACCACGTTCGACAGCTCATCGATGCGCGGCGACTCCTCCATCTCCACACCGGGAAGGATTTCGGCGAACGGGGCGAGCTATGGCAGAGGTGGTGGAAGCAGGCGAAAGCGGAGTTCCGTTTTCAGAGCGATCTACCGGCGACGGCGGATGAAAACACCAAGCGACACGGCCGGACGCGAGTTCGGCCGGAGGTTTCTGAAGCGCCCCCGAAGTCTTACGGCCAATACTTTGGCATCGAGCTGCTCTCCGATCGGGCGATCTTTCTGATCGACGTTTCCAATTCGATGCTTCGCACAATGCCGTATTTTCGGCGCCAACGGGAGGACGCTGAAGCGCCCAAGCGCAAGAGCCCGCTTCGACCGCCGCCGCGAGTGAGAGAGGGTGTTAAAAGGCGTGTCGATGTCGCGAAAGCTGAACTATCTCGCCTCTTGAGAGGTGCGCCGGATTCGCTGCGTGCCAACGTGCTCTGGTTCAACGCTTCGTTTGGCCAATGGCGATCTCAACCCACCCGACTCGCGGGGGAGGAGCGTCGGGCTGCTCTCGAATTTGTCGGGAGCCTGCAAAATCGCGCGGGCACACACATCCTCGAACCCTTGATCTACGTACTGCGTCACACCGACATCGAACAGCCGCACGGATTGATTGACTCCGGAGGCCCCTCGCCGTGGGATGAACGATCGAGTTCGCTCAATCTCTTTCTGCTCACCGACGGCCTGAATGGAGGTCGACGCGATCACGGGCTCGATTCACCGCGGACGAGAAGGTTTCTGGGCGCCGTCGAGGCAGCAAACAATCGACGGATCCTGCCAGCGCGCATCCATACGATCTCAGTCGGCCGCGCCTCGGAGCTGCTCCGACTGCTCGCAGAACGCTCCGGTGGCGAGTATCGGACGCTGAAATCTTACGGCCCGCACTCCTGAGCGCGTTCTCCACCAAGGAGGCATGACGGACGAAGAGCACCGAAACGACCGCAGCATCGCGGCGCTCAGCCGTCCTTCCCGTCGCCCTGGTCTTCACTCGACGTGCTTTCGCTGGTGCCTTCGGCCTGAATCTGTTGGTCGCTCTCCAGATTCGCCGGTGCGGCAGCAGCAGCACGATACTCTCCGTCGTTCTCCACTACCTCGCCGGCGCGCAGTAGATCCTCGAGAATGTCCTCGAGTCGCTGTTTGACTCTCGATCCGGTGCGCGAAAACCCGAGGATACGAGCCGTGCGGTCGATCAAGCCGGCGCCCGCGACGCGATACTCTTTGTGGAGGATCAGGGTGATTGCGGCTGCGATCTCCTCGGGGGCGATCAACTCAGGATCGCGAGGCGCGCTCGAGTCGCGGCGACGAATCGGCGACTGGTCCAACCCAGGCGGCCAGAAGAAATCACCGCGTTGCACGATCTTCTCCTCGCGCAGACACTTGGCGATCGTCGACTCCATCACGTCGGTCACCTTCGCCGTCAGACGCTTGATGCCCCAGTGCTGCGCCACACGTCGAATCGCTTCGGTGGTATGAATCGGCCCTTCGGTGCGAACGACGTCGCGAAGCAGACGCACCAGTCTCGTGACTCGCTGTCGAAAGAACGCTTGATTGTCCCCGAACTCGCTCACCTCCGTCAGTTCGTAGGGAATCACGGCGGCATCCTCTGCGGCTGTGCTCTCCTCGAAGAAGGCCTCCTCCTCGACCTGGGCCGTGCCACCTGTCAGCTTGACGTCGGCGGTGCGAGCGTCTGCGGAGGAGCCGACCTGGGCTTCTTCGTCCGACGCGCCATCATCAGACTCCTGACGCGCAGCCTTGACCGCACCGAGGAGCCGCGAAAACTCGCGCTCTTGATCGCGGAACCACTCCGGCGACCAGATGCGGTGCAGACGCCAACCGAGTCGTGCCATCACTTGCCCACGAAGTCGGTCGCGATCGCGCGCCGTCGAGGCAAGACCATACGTCGCGCCGTCGAGCTCGATGCCGAGACTCCAGCGTTGCCGATCGCGCACGGCGAGATCGACTCGATAACCCGAGTATCCGACGCTCAAGCCGACTTCGCAGCCCTCCGCCTCGAGACGCCGCTGTACCGAAACAGCGAGGGGGTCACTGTCAGCGGCGTCCGCTTCGCCAGCGATTCTCAGGGCGTCAGTGCCGCGTCGTGCGTAGTCGAGGTACGAGCGGAGGTTGCTGACACCTTCGGCCGCAGTACGGCTGAGATCGACGTCCTCCGCTGTGATCGACGAAAAGACACGCACGAGCTCTCGCGCGCGCGTCACGAGCACGTTGAGTCGCCGGGCCCCACCCTGTTGGTTCAGCGGACCGAAGTTCATCGACATACGTCCATCCGGGTCGCGCCCGTAGCCGACACTGAGGAAAATCACATCGCGCTCGTCACCTTGGATCGATTCGAGATTCTTGACGAAACAGTACTCAGGGTGGCTGTGGTCGAAATGACTCTCGAGCGATGCATCCTCACGGCGCAGCTCTTCGAGCGCATCGTCGATCGCCTCCTGCTGCGCGACGCTGAATGCTCCCACACCGACGCTCTTGTCAGGAAACTCCTTCAACTGTTCAAACACGGCTGCCGCGACGTGTGCAGCTTCAATCGCATTCTTTCCCGTGCCGCCGCGGTCGTACACGCCATCAGAAACATGCACGAACTGGACGCCCAGTTGAGCCCCGCCGTCGCGGGGCGAGGGGAAGGTGAAGAGCTGGTCACCGTAGTACGTATGATTCGAAAACGCGATGAGTGCTTCGCTTCGGCTTCGATAGTGCCAACGGAGAAGCGCTCGGTGGGGAAACACCGTGACACACTCGTCTAGCACGCTTTCGAGGTCGCCTTCCCCGACTTCCTCGTCGCCCGGTTCGCCGTCCGGGAGCTCGCTGCGAAAAAACGGCGTCGGTGGCAACTGTTTGCTGTCGCCGACGACGACGAGTTGTCTTCCCCGGGCAATCGCTCCGAGCGCGTCCTCGGTAGAAATCTGACTGGCCTCGTCAAAGACGACGATGTCAAACGGTTCGGCGGTCGGTTCGAGGAACTGCGCTACGGAGAGTGGGCTCATCATCATGCACGGCTTCAAGCGGCGCAGCGACCGTGGAACCCGAGCGAAGAGCTTCCGCAACGGCACGTGACCCCGTTTCTTGCGCACTTCACGCTGCAAGAGTCCAAGATCCGACCCCGTTGATGCCTCCCAGTCGCGATCCGGTAGCCGACTCGCGAGCGTGCGCTGAGCACGAATGCGATTGAGCTCGATCAGCTTCGAGTCGAGTTCGCGAAACTTCTCGATCAAGTCTTCGTGCGCCGACGCGTCGAACGAGCGGATCTCGGGAATCTCCGGCAAGACCTCTTCGATCCATGATCGATAAAAGAAGCGTTCGAAAACCTCCCCGATCTGATCGGTGGAGACCTCGTGGACCACGTCGACGAGTGACGCTGCGTCCGAAGCCTTGGCATGCGCCAACTGGTGACGGTACCGAACCCAATCGTCCAGGCGGTCAAGTCCCTCCTCCAAACCCTCCAGCCGGTCGCGTAGAGCTTCAAGTTCGAGGTCGGTATCGGCATAGTCCGCGCCTTCAACAAACGCGTCCCATGCCTCTTCCATTGCCGTACACGCACTCTCAAGTCGCTCGCGGATCTCTCCCACGTCGTGACCATCAAGTGCCAAGGTCAAGATCGCATCGGAGACACGACCGCGCTGGCGCAGCTCGCGAAAACTCTTGATCCAATCGAGATAGCTAGAGTACGCCGCCCAATCGGTCTGGACGCCTCGCCACTGTGTAGTGAAGGCCGTGCCGTCGAATTCTTCGATCTCCGCACGGACGGACCGTAGGCGCACCGCCTCGCCAAGCCCGTTCACGACTTCTTCGTGCTCAAGCTTTGAACGAGTCCACGAACGAACTGCCCTCCGGTGACGCCAAAAACTTGGTTTCACGAACCGGAGGATGCTTCGCGCGTTGTCTTTCCACCAACGCCAAACAGGCTCCACATCGACGCTCAGCATCGTCTCGTGAAACTGCGTCAACAACCGCTGAGTGGACGTTTCAAGATCGGCGCCGAGCTCCGCTACGTGCCGGGCGGCTGGCTCGAGCGCCTCGAACGCCTCACCGATTAGCAGCTCCATACTCGGCCGCGGGCTGGTCGCCAACAGCCGAGCAAGCGTGTGCAGATCTCGCGCACTCGCTATGGTCGTCGGTGGGTCGGTCTGCAGCTGCGCCGCGACGTCGCCCGCAACGCGCTCGAGCGTTGCGTGAGCCTCGAGAACTCGCTCCAGGAGTCGCCGCAGAGCGCGGCGACCTTCGTAGTCGATCGCCGTTAACCCGATCCCTCTACAAGGATGCTCGTCGCACGGACGGACGCGATCGAGGGCGCGGGCAAGATCGACAAGCGCCTCCCGCGCCGCAGAGAACCGCGGCGCGTCGAAATCACCAGCCCCACGCAGGAAGATGTCGGCCGTCATTTCGGGTTCCGGCCTCAATGACAGCAGAGCCATGACATCGTAAGGTGCTTCTTCGAGCGGTGCGACCGGCGCGTGCAGCGCGCGAACATACTGATTGAGTGTCTCGCGGGCATCGAGGAGTCGTTCTAACACCTCCGGCTTCACGCTCCGTTTCTCGGGCGGCAAGTCGAGTACCCGACGAAGCTCCTCGATGACGCGGCGGCGAGTCGTCTTGTGACTGTGAAGCTCGAAGCAGTAGTCACTCAACCCACACCTCTCGAGTCGTCGATAGACAACCTCAAGCGCTGCCATCTTCTCGCTCACGAACAAGACGCTCTTGCCAGCTGCGAGGCACTCGGCGATCAGATTCGCGATCGTCTGCGACTTACCTGTCCCCGGCGGCCCTTCGATCACAAGATTGCTGCCGTTCTTGACAGCTTCGATGGCCTCCTGCTGGCTGGAGTCGACATCCATGACATGAAAACAAGCAGACGGATCGAGCTGGTCGAGCTCGGCGCCGCGAGGAGCCATGGGCGCGCGCAGGCTTTGGCGTGACTCAACATCACCGGCAAGCGCGGCGACGAGAGAGTGCGTCGCGAAAGCCTCGGGGTGAGCCTCGAGATCCTTGTACATCGTGAATTTCGTAAACGAGAAAAGGCCGAGATAAATCGACGTCGTCATACGCCAGCGTTTCTGAACCGCAACCGAAAGAGCGAGCTCGTTGAAGAACTCGCGCGGCTCGAAATCGTCGAGATCGTCAGGCAGAACCGGCAGGCGCACCGAGAGTTCACGAGTCAGCCGCTGCTCGAGCGCCGGGTTCAGAATTGGATCTTCGTCGCGCGACCGTAGATGAAACTGTCCCCCAGCCTGCCGCCGTGTGAGCTCGACGGGCACAAGCACGAGAGGCGAGTGGATGAGCTCATCGGAGGTCTCGGACTCGTACCACTCGAGGAACCCGAGAGCGAGAAAGAGGGTGTTGTAACCATGCTCCTCCTCGATCGAACGCGCTTTACGGTAAATGTGCAGCAGATTGGTGCCGAGTCGTTCTTTCTCGAGATCGGTCTTGAGCGCGCGATCCATTTGATGCGCTTCGAGCTGGTCGGGCTCGTACGGCTCGTACGGCTGTGACTGGCTCGCACCGGAGCCAGCGCTAGAGTCGGGATCCCCGGGCGTCAGTGTGAGCGAGACGCGTTTGAGCACCGTCATGCGGAAAATCTCGGGCGGCAACTCATCGATGACGCGAACACTGCTCTTCGACGCCGGCCGATAGTGGACCAACCGATTGCGACGCGACAGATCGACGAGCTTGTGTTTCCAATGCTCAAGTCTCTGCGCAACTTGAGATGAGAATCGGGACTGCGAAGACATGAAGTCTCCCAAGATGGCGTGATGGATCATTAGTACGGCGAGAACGCCAAGGTCGTGTGCTCGATCAACGAAGCGCAGCGCACGAAGCTCCTAAGGCGCAGTCTTCACGGCCTGGAGAAAAGCGAGGAGTAGAATAGCTTTCCCTCCGAGCCGCGGGCAAAACCTAATTTCATCCTGACAGGCGCAAGGCCATCGCCGTGTCCGCGCGACCGCCATCGCTAGTGGTTCGTGCGATGTTGGCGTCGCTATTCCGTCACCGGAGGGGCTCGTCGGCGAAGGTTTCGCGCCGGAGAGCGCTGACGCGCGCGACCGCCATGCTGACCGTCGTCAGCGGGCCCTAATCGGTTCAACCCCAACGTGCCGCGTCGGCGCACCCGGAGCGCGCGCGTCTTGCCCAGGGCTTAGGGCTCACCGCCGGCTCGCGGCTCTTCCCGGGAAGCGGTTTTTTGCCGTCGTTTTTTCGCTGTATTGGGGTAGAGTTGGGAGCTCCGTCAACGGCGCGCGCCTACACCAGTTACGCCTTAGCGTCGTCGCACCTGACTTCACTCCCCATCCCCCTTCCGGCGCTCCGCCCATGCCCCGCATGTCCAATCATCGTTTGACCAAAATGAGCCTGTTCTGCCTGCTTCTCGCCGCGACCGGAGTGCGGGCTGCCGACTGCCAAGGCATCGAGCCCGTTCTTGGCGACGATCTGATTTTAGAGCCCGTGGCGAGCGGTCTCGTCGCACCGGTGGACATCCAGGCTCCTGCCGGCGATACGGCTCGGCTCTTCGTCGTCGAGCAAACCGGAACGATCCGCATCATCCGGTTGGCCGACGGCTCAATCGACGCCGATCCTTTCCTCAACCTTGACGTGGCGTGCTGCGACGAACGGGGCCTACTCGGTCTGGCCTTTCATCCCAACTACGCCGAAAACGGTTTCTTTTTCGTCAATTACATCCGTCCTGCTGCCGCCGGAGAGCGACAGGAACGGACGGTGATCGCCAGATTTCAGGTTTCGGCGGCGGACCCTGATCGCGCCGAACCGACGTCGAAGCTGGTGCTGCTGGAGATCGCACAGACGAATCTCAACCACAATGCCGGGCAGCTGGCGTTCAGTCCCGTCGACGGCTACCTCTACATTGGGACTGGAGACGGCGGCGGCAGCTGCGACCCCGTTGACGACTCCCAGAGGCCCTCGTCTTTGCTCGGCAAGATGCTTCGCCTCGACGTCGACGACATCGATCCGCAGCGAGACCCGGTTTACGGTATTCCTGCAAGCAATCCCTTCGTAGATGACGCGCAAGTGCCTGATGAGATTTGGGCGGTCGGACTGCGCAATCCGTGGCGATACGCTTTCGACTCTGAAACAGGAGACCTCTACATCGGTGATGTCGGCCAGTGGCGCATCGAGGAGATCGACTTTCAGTCCGCTTCAAGCGATGGCGGCGAGAACTATGGCTGGAGGACGCGTGAGGGTGATCAGTCAAGCTCGATCAGTGGCTGCTCCGATTCCCTCTGGCCGACGATCGGACAGCTTCGTGAGCCAATCTACGTCTACGGTCGATCGAATGGGCTGCTCAACGGCTGCTCGGTCACCGGTGGCGTCGTCTATCGGGGCTGCCGCATGCCGGATCTGGTCGGCAGTTATTTCTTCGCAGACTTCTGCGACAACTGGATCGCCAGTTTCCGCTACGCGGCAAACGGCGCTGGGCAGCCGAATCCGGTATCCGAAGTGATCGATCGCACGAGCAATCTCCTCGAAGGTGTGAATGTCGGCGTCGATTCGATCTCTACGTTTGGCACCGATGGGGCAGGAGAGATGTACATCGCGACCCACGGGTCGGGACTGATCATGCGGATCGCTCCGCGTCAAGATGAGGACCAACCCCCACACGTCGTGCTGACTCTGGATCCTGGCCCGGTGGTCGAGCTGTCGGGAGAATCTGTCAGCGTCACACTCGACGCTAGTGGTTCCACGGACGGCGATGACGGAACGTCCCCTCTCTCTTTTTCGTGGCAGAAAGAGTCGGGCCCCGAGGGCGGCGCCGTCGACGATCCAGACGCCCCAAGCACCAGCATAGAAGTCACTGTGCCTGGCACCTATCGCTACCGGCTGACGGTGGATGACGGCAACACCTCTCGCACGGTCGAGATCCTCCTTAGGGTGGTGGCTGCAGGCAGTTTCGTTCGGGGCGACGCTAACTCTGATGGTAGCATCGATATCTCTGACGGAATCTTTACCCTTCAGGATCTCTTCGGCGGCGCGTTAGAGAGCAACCGGTGCCGCGATGCGCTCGACTCCAACGATGACGGCGGACAGGACATTTCCGATGCGATCTTCACGCTCAACTTCTTGTTCACGAGCGGCGCGCCCATCCCACCGCCGAACGTTTGTGGACCGGATTCGTCAGCGGACGCTTTCGGATGCGAAGTTTCGAACTGTCCGCTCGTTGACGAGTGAACATCCATCCGTTACTAGTTGGAGAGTCATGCCTCAGTTAACCCGCGCTCTCCTACTGACCCTCACGATCTCCGCGCAAATCTGCGGCCAGGATTGTTCGCAGGTAGCAGGAGACGAAATCACGCTCCAGCTGGTCTCCTCGGCGCTGCGCAGCCCGGTCGATATACAATCGATCCCCGGTGACTTCGAGCGCCTCTTCGTCGTCGAACAGCGCGGCGACATCCGGATTCTCCGCCTTTCCACCAACCAAGTGGACGAGACCCCTTTGCTTGCAATCTCCGGTTTGGTCGAATTCGGCGGCGAGCAGGGACTGCTGGGGCTCGCGTTTGATCGCAATTTCGCCGACAACGGGTTCTTCTTCGTCAATTACACGCAGAAGAACTCGGACAACACGATCGTGTCGCGATTCGAAGTCACCGACGACCCAGACGTCGCCGATCCAGAATCCGAGCTAATCCTCCTCGAGGTCAATCAAGTCGCGGGCAACCACAATGGCGGTCAGATCGCGTTCCGACCCAGCGATGGTTTCCTCTACGTCGGCATGGGCGACGGCGGCAGCGGCTGCGATCCTCCCGACTTGGCACAGAATCCTTTGTCGCTCTTAGGCAAGATGCTTCGCCTCGACGTCAGCAATCTCAATCCCGACGCCGAACCGGTCTACGCCATTCCGGAGGACAACCCGTTCGTTGGGGTCGAAGGAATCCTGCCGGAGATTTGGGCTTCGGGCCTACGCAACCCGTGGCGATTCAGCTTTGATTCTGAGACAAGCGAACTCTTTATCGGCGACGTTGGGCAGAATCGCCGTGAGGAGATCAGCTACGCGCCAGGGTCGAGCGTCGGTGGCGAGAACTACGGATGGCGAACCCGGGAGGGCATTGAGCCAAGCAGCGTCAGTAACTGCAGTCCGTCGCGGCATGACGCTCTCGGACCGTTCGTCGACCCGATTTTTGATTACCCGCACGGTAGTGGCCGCATTCAGGGCTGCTCGGTGACCGGTGGCGTCGTCTACCGCGGCTGTCGCATTCCCGACCTGCACGGAGCGTACTTCTTTGCAGACTTCTGCAACAGCTGGGTCGCGACGTTCAACTATGAGTTCGATCCCGACGCGCCCAACGCGCCGGTGGCAGACGTCGTCGACCGGACGAACGCCATGAACGATGGAATCGACGGCAACATCAGTAGCGTCTCGTGCTTCGGGCAGGACGCCCGCGGAGAGGTCTACATCGGCAGCTTGGGCGGGCGACTCTATCGAGTCATCCCCCTCAGTGAAATCAATCGGGAGCCGGTCCCCAGCGTCGTCACCACACCGGACCCAGCCGAGGTCGCGATCACAGCTGAACCGGCTGAGGTGATCCTCGATGCCAGCGCCTCCACGGATGGGGATGACGGCAGCGCGCCTTTGAGTTTCGAATGGTCGAGAGTGCGCGGCCCAGGCGGCCACACGATTGTGGAGCCCACCGCCGCGTCGACGTCGATTCTCTTCACTGACGAAGGCGAGTACCGCTTCCGCGTCACCGTGAGCGATGGCGAGCGATCGTCGGCGATGTTCGTCGACGTCAGCGTCAGCTTCGTCGGTCCACCAATCTTGCGCGGCGACAGCAACCACGATGGCGACGTCGACGTCTCAGACGCACTATTTACGCTCGAGTTTCTGTTCGTTGATCTGAGCATCGAGCCGGTCTGCCGCGATGCGACAGACTCCAATGACGACGGCGACATCGACGTCAGCGACGCGATCCACGTGCTCAACGCGCTCTTCACGATTTTCGTGCCGTCACCGCCGCTCGAGTGCGCCACCGACACCACCGACGACGACATGAAGTGCCTTCTCTCAAGTTGTCTCGACGCATGACCGGTCGTCACCCCCGACCGAGCCGCGACGCTCACCGAGCGCGATCAGTGGGAGTCTCCTGAATTGCATCCACGCGCGATCGTGCTGATGACGGGGTCGGAGCTGACTCGAGGCGAGACACACGACGCTAATGGCCCATACCTCGCCCGCCAGCTGACAAGCATTGGAGTTCACGTCGATGAGATCCAGCTCGTCCCGGATCAGCCGGAACTGCTCAAGCGGGCGATCGACGGCGCGTCCCAAGGCGCGGACGTCGTCATCGTCTCGGGAGGTCTAGGGCCGACAGCTGACGACCACACGGTCGCCATTGTCTCCGAAGTCTTCGGCCGCACCATCTATCGGCACGAAGAAGCACGCCGGAGAATGCACGAGGTCGCTCGGCGCCGATTTGCGAGCGACGACGACATCCCAGCGAATTTTTTCAAACAGGCTGAAGTCGTTGAGGGGGCGGACGTCCTGCTCAATCCGGTGGGCTTAGCCCCAGGCATGGCGCTCGAAACCACGCGAGCCCTCTTGTTCGTGCTCCCTGGCGTGCCTCGAGAACTTCAGGCACTTTACGAGCAAGAAGTCCGGCCGCGGCTCGAGGCACGCTTCGAAATCGAACCGCCGCGCATTTGGCGCGCCAAGATCATCGGCGTGCCCGAGTCCGTCGCGGAAGCGCGCATCCAGCAGCTGGCGATCGAGTTCAACCACGTCGAATATGGTATCGCGGCACGTCCTGGCGAGTTGCTCGTCAAAGTCGTCGCCTACCAAGGCGACCGTTTTCGTTTCGTTGAATCAGCGAAGCGTCTCATCGAGAACGAGTTCGCACGCGAGATCGTGCCGCTGCCGGAAGGTATCCTCGACGCTTCCGGAGCCGTGCAGCAGACCGCGCACGCGCAGGTCGTCCACGCCAACCTCGCGCCGCTCGGCCTGACGGTCGCGACAGCGGAGTCGTGTACTGGCGGTGGGATCGCAGCCGCCCTGACGGAGAATCCCGGCTCGTCGGAGTACTTCCTCGGCGGCGTTGTCGCCTACGCCAACTCGGCGAAGGAAAAGCTTCTGGGAGTACCACGCGCCCTCCTCGACGCCCACGGCGCGGTATCGAAGCCCGTCTGTGAAGCCATGGCCCGCGGCGCCTGTGCGCGCTACCAAGCGAATCTTGCCATCTCGACGACGGGGATCGCCGGCCCGGGCGGTGGTAGCGATGCGAAACCTGTCGGCCTCGTCTACATCGGTTTGAGCAGGGATCGGGACGGAGTCATCCAAACCGCTACTCACGAGCGACGGTTCCTGGGCAATCGAGCTGCAGTTCGAGAGCAGAGCGTCATTTTCGCGCTCGAGCTGCTGCGGCGTGCGGCGGCAGACGAGGCTGAGGCACGCCGTCGTCGCTGACGAGCACAGGACGGTGCGCTGTTCGTGCGCAGCCATTGTGCAGGACCGCGCAGCGATCGACTCCTTGACACATCCCGCCGGAGATTGAAAGATGCAGTGATCGTTCCTCTCACGAGGATGGCACGTTTGGCCGCGTCGTGTACGTACATCGGCCTCACCCCAGGATCAGTAGATCACGAAACCCGACGAATCGTGTCGAACAAAGCGCATTCGAAAGCCAGCAGTAGCGGTGATCTCCATACAGCCAGGTGCGGCATGGGCAACCCCAACTCGACCTGGAAGGAGTACAACGCCAACGAGATCTCGCATTCGATGGCTCACTACCTCGTGACGCTGCGGGACCTGCACACGGAAAACGGCTACGCACGCATCACAGATATCGCTGACGAGCTCGGCGTCACGAAGAGCGCCGTATCGTTCGAGGTTCGCCGCCTGAAAGACCTCGGGTTCGTGAGAGAAGATCGCGCTCGACACTTGAGCCTCACCGAATCGGGCGAATCTGTCGCCCGCCAGATCGTGTACAATCGCGCCACGTTGATCCATTTCTTGACGACGATTCTAAGAGTCGACGACGAACAGGCGCAGATCGACGCCTGTAAAATGGAGCACCTCCTGAGCCCAACCACCGGACACAAAGTCATGGGTCTTGTGCAGTTGCTCCTGTCTCATGAAGCAGCGGCGCAGTCCTTCCGGCGAAAGTTTGCGCGCGAGTGCCAAAAGGCCCGTCACGACACTGGAGTATCTGTAGCCCGAGAGGCGTCTCAGGTAGGAGCTGAAGACAAATCCAAAACCACGCCGTCAGGCGGCGCGAAGACGAGACGCACTGCCGCTCGCAAGAAGCAGGGCGCGACAACTCGGACGCCGCGCAGCAGCAAGAAAAAGAAAAACCGTCCTTCTACAAAGTGATGCGAGCTCGACCGGAACTCTCGCGCCAGAAGATTTAGGAAGGTCTCACTAGGAGATATCGGAATGAATTTGAATATCCTCGGTGGTCAGCCAATGTACGACCCCGAAGCCGTGCGCCCGATGCGCGAGGAACTGAAGCTCGTTGGTGTCAAAGAGCTGCTGAGCGCGGATGACGTTGATGCGGTGATGGACCAGGGAGGGACGACCTTGGTGGTTGTCAATTCGGTTTGTGGCTGCGCCGCCGGCAACGCCAGGCCCGGAGTCATGCTGGCGCTGCAAAACCAGCTGATCCCTGACCATCTGACGACGGTTTTCGCCGGCATGGAACGCGACGCCGTCGAACGGGCACGTGGCTACATGAGCGAATACCAGCCCTCTTCTCCCTGCATCGCCCTGTTCAAGGAAAAGAAGGTTGCCAAGATCCTGCAGCGTCACGAGATCGAAGGGCGAGGTCCAGTCGAAATCGCCAACGATTTGGCTGCGGCTTTCAATGAACATTGCAAGCGCGCCGGACCGTCGATCCCGCGCGAGGAACTGGAAAAGATCGTGCCGATCCAGGCGTGTGGCTCACAGATCCCGAGATTCGGGGACTGAATGCAGCGCGTTCGGAATCTGCGGCATCGAACCTAGGCGTCGCCTGATCGCATGTCATGCTCAAACACGAGCTGATCCACCCACGCATTCTTGCAGCCCTGGGTCGTGCCGGGCACGGCTCGAAGGTGCTGCTAGCTGATGGCAACTTCCCGTTCGCGACCAAGCTCGGCCCAAACGCCGAGCTCGTCGAGCTCAACCTGGCTCCAGGCGTCGTCAGCTGCACGCAAGCGCTCAAAGCCCTCCTAACGGCGATTTGCTAAGTCCCACAGTATCTGGCGCGGAAATCCCAGATTAAATGGCATGGTGCTGATTCGCGGGTGCGAGATGCGATTTGCGAGGCGAGAAGGCGCGGGTCGTCGTGTCCCGGACGGCACGACGACCCGGGGAATCACGAAGGGCGAGGCGTGGCGCGAGCGTCACCGCGACGATCGCGGAGCTCGGCGAGGAACTCGACGGCGTCGACGAAATTCAGCCGCTTGACGATCATGACCAGGTCGATCGGGTTGAAGTTCGTCTCGCAGCGAAAGCAACGCGCGAGGTTGGTGGACGCCTTCGTCGCGGTGTTGAATTCGCGACACCGCGGACAGAGGAAGCGCACGTAGCCCTCGGAGATTTTCGCGGGGACGCCGAGCAGATCGAGGAGCCACGCGATCGGTATATCGTTTCTCAACGACCGCAGGAGCTTGCCGGAGAATCGTCCTGTCATGCGACGCCACCTCCACCGCTCGGCGCCTTCAAATATCGGATTCGTTGCAGGCTCTCGAGATACTCTTCGAGGACGATCTGGAGCGCTCGCAGCTGAGCGCCCAAGGCGGCGAGATAGGCGTCTTGCTCGGTGTAGGAGGAGCGTTGCGTGTAGTCGAAGTCGAGATCGGGGTACGCGGCGTTCAGAGCGAACAGGGCGATCTCGAGGTTCGTCGCGAGGGTCATCAAAACGGCGAGCTCAGGATACTCGGCGAAGTCGTTGACTCGAGGCATCAGGGTCTTGTGGAACATGGCGCGTCAGTCTCCGTTCTCAGGGCAGATGGAACTCGGGGGCGGTGTCGTTGACGAGCGCCTCGGAGATCTTCTGGACGTTCTTGCTCGCGGCCTGAATGAGGCAGGCGGTGGCGATGTTGTTGATGCGCCGCGGCACGCCGCTTGAGTAGTCGTGGATGAGCGACTTCGCTTCAGGCTCGAAGACTTTCTGCGAGGCGCCGGCTGCGCGCATCTGAAAGTCGATGTACTCGACCGTCTGCTCCTTGCTGAGCGGCGGCACGTGGTAGCGCACGCTGAGCCGATGCGTGAGATCGGCGTGGCGCGCTCGGGTAAGCTCCTTTCTCAGGGTCTCTTGTCCGCTGAGGAGGATCTTCAATGGCGGGCCGTCCTCGAGTCCGGAGCTGACCAGAAGTCTCAGATCGGTGAGCGACTCCGAAGGAAGCAGGTGCGCTTCATCGATGACGAGGATTGTCGTGTGCTCGTTCGCCCCGACGCGATCCAGGATCTGGAGGAAGAGCCGCTCCTTGCCACGGCGGGGCTGCTCGCCGAGGCTGGAAACCAGGAGCTTCAGAATGCCGTTTGCCCCGACGTAGGTCAGCGAGAGATAGATCGGGTCGTAGAGGTTGCGGCTCAGCGAGCGCACGAAGAGCTTCACCAGAGACGACTTCCCCACCCCGGTGAGTCCGGTCACCAGGCCGATCGAGCCCGACTTGGCGAGGTACTCCAGTCGAGCGAGTCCCTGGGTGATGCGCTCGTCGGAAAGAATCTGCTCGACGGGCGCGCGCTCGAG
This sequence comes from Planctomycetota bacterium, assembly GCA_965223265.1. Taxonomy (GTDB): domain Bacteria; phylum Planctomycetota; class UBA8108; order UBA8108; family SXIK01. Next base: position 8,376,577 of record OZ244999.1, on the reverse strand, counting down.
AAAGGGCTGCGTCGTCATCTTGAAATGGGTGGTGAACATCAGTCCTCCTTTCTGCCTGCGAGTCGTTGAAGCTCGTAGGCGATGTAGGGAATGGATTTCTCCGGAGCCTTCTCGAAGGCCCTCAGCAAGAGGACTTCGGTGAGGCTGGGAGTACGGTTGTAGAACTTCTTGAGTTCCTCGAGCTCCTCGGCGGTGAAGCTCGAGAGGGCGCCCTTGCGCCCCATGAGCCGGCCGAGAAGGCATGCGAAGTCGGTGAAGGGCCACTGGCGAGAGGCGATGACACGACGGTAGTCGATCCCCTGGGCGCGCTTCTTGAGCTCCTCGTCGTGCTCACGGCGAAGAAGCTCCAGATAGTTGTGCTTCGCTTTGGCGGGAGGGGCGGGAGCACCGGCGTCCTCGCCCTCTTCGCGCTCGTGAAGGACGCCCTTTCCGAGGTACTCTTCGTTGCTGGAGTAGATGAGAACCGTGTCGGGCGCGGAGAAGGGATCGTAGCGGACTTCGACCTTGTCACCGCGCAGACTCTTGTCGACGCGATAGAAGCGGCGATCGAGCTGGACGTCGGAGAAGTCCGGGTGAACGCGCCGCGTCTCGCGGCACATGAAGAACTCGGTGACGCGCTGAATGTCGACGTGTCGGATAGGCCGTTTGAGGCCGGCCTCGGCTCGTGCCTCGGGTGTTTCGCCGGTCTCGGTGTTGACCTGGCGGTGGTAGGCCACGGTCTTCCAGGAATCGAAGCTTCCGTTGAGCGAGTCGAGAGTGAGGATCTCGCCGGCTCTGACCTCGGCCTCGAACTGGCCCTGTATCGTCTCGATGAGTCGTTCGACGAGACCACCCGGTGGCGGATCGCCCTTGCCGCGATGGATGAGCCGGGTGACAACGGCAAGGCATGCCGCCTTGAGCGCTTTGGAGATATAGACCTTCGCCTGATCGACATAGAGCTCGTCCGAAGCACCGTGCTTGGCCCACGCCCGCAGCAAGCAGTCGATCAAGACCTCGAGATTTTGCCGAAGGTAGTAGCGCCCCTCGACGAGCGAGCGGCTGTAGCAGTCGATGAGAACACAGAGGAAGGTGGGGACGACTTCGCCGTCGTGCAGCACGTAGGGTCCATCGGCGAAGTCGCCGACCCAGAGGGCATGGGTGGAGTCACGAGTCCAGCGTTTCCGGACTTTCCTCCTCTCGACACCGAGCTTCAGCCGCGTCGCGCCGGCGATCTTGAGGTAGCGGAAGAGGGTCGAACGCGGAATGGTCTTTCCGTGCTGAGCCTGGAGGAACTTGTTGATGGCGAAGTGGGAGCGCAGTGGCTGATCACGCTTCAGCTCGACGGCTTTCTCGACGAGCTCTTTGCCGTGGGCACGCGGTTTCCCGCGATCGCTTCGCGGCCTGCGGGCAAGACCCTCGAAGCCCTCCTCGCGATAGATGCGAAGCTTCCGCCTCAGGGTCGAAAGAGCCGGCTTGCGTCGCGATCCGTCGGGAAAGATGCGCTCTTCTTTGGCGAGCTCGCGGAGAAATCGCGCGGCTTCCTCCTCCGGCACCTCGCCGATGACGACGGGCTGGAGAAGAGCCGCCCAGAAGATAGCCCAATCGAGATCTTTCGCTTTCATGATCACACCTCGCATGGGGCGAGCGAGGCGTGATTCTCGCTCACGCCCAGGCTGCGGAGGTTGCCAAGTCGGGGAAGATCGATCGGCCGAAGAGGGAACGGAACACCTGGTCGATCGAGAGAGCTCGAAGTGCCGCGACGAGAGTGTCCCGCCGTGATTCGCTTCGGTACTTGGCTGGACGGACGGCGAAGACCTTGCGGAAGATGTCGGACCTCGCCGAGCGCTCTCGGATGAGGCGGAGAGCCTCCAGGAGCGTGGCGTTGAGAGAGCGAAAGAACGAAAGCCAACGATGAAGTGTTGAGTGCGCGAGGCTGCGCTCGTCGATCGCTCCCCTGTCGTCACCCTCGTGGAAGACGGGCATGTGTTCGACCTTGACGGCTTCGCGATACGAAAGCTCGTCGATCTGGAGGTAGCGCCGAGCGTGATCGAAAACGCAGTCGCGAACGTAGCGTTTCCCCGGCAGCGCGAAGGGCGGGTAGAGCGTGAAGGAGCGCTTACACAGAGGACACTTCCAGCGACTCAGAAGCGACAGGACAGGTTCGACCAGACGCCTGACGATAACGAGGAACACGCGCTCTCGGTGACCGCGGTAGCGGAACCGATCTGGCTCCCCGCTGCAATTCGGGCAGCGGTTACAGGTCGGCTGGATCTCACGGCGGCGAACAGCTTCGCCATAGCTCTGTATCGCGTTGACCAAATGGGGTAGCATCGCTCTCTCCGTACGGGGACTTGCGGAGAGAAGTGCACCAACACCGGTCTCTCCGCTCCCCTCTTTACTCGAGGTGAGGCGAGGAGTCGAGCGAAGGTCCAGGGCGCAGCGTCGAACGGGGGGCGCGGGGTAGGCGGGGTATGATCGGACGGTCGGTTCGGCGGGGTATGCCGGGGCGTTTCCGGGTCAGTGAATCTGAGACTCGTCGCTGCTCACGAGCCAGAGTTTGTGGGACTCAGCAGCGATTCCTGTCGAGAGCGCCGCGGTCATGGATCCTGCGGATGGTGTGGAGCCGCCAATCTGGGATGAGTTCCGATCGCTCCTCGTCGAGGCGCGAGCCGACGTCAAGCTGGAACGCCTCGGGCGCTTCACATTCTATGACGCCGCGGCCTCACCAGACGTGGCCCTAACCGTGGCGACGGCCGAGCAGCGCATCTACGCCAACCTGCTGCTGACGATCGGGGTTGTGACCTAGCAGCCCGTTGAAAAAGTCATTCGGCTTCCGTGGGCCGAGGAGTTGGCGTCTTCGTCCGTACTCTGGGTGCGACTGACGCCGTATCTGCCTCGCACTTGGGTTTGCGTGTGGGTGGGCGTGGGCGATTGCGTGGGCGTGGGGAGTAGGCGATCGTGTACGCGTGCGGGCTTCCGTGTCTTGGCTCCACAAGAATCTCCTGCGAAATTCGAACCCCGATGGCCGATATTTTAGGGAACGATTTGAAACGACCCGCGGAACACAACGTCTATTCGAGCAGTACGCCGGTCGGCGACCACCGCAGCAGGTGACCTCACATGCCAGCAAACGATCCCACCCAGCCACAAGAGGCAAACATGGACGCGAGCAGCGGCGATTCCGTACGCTCCGGAGAACTGGAGAATGAGGCGTCCCCAGAGGCGAACCGCCCCGAAGATGGGGCAACAGACGCGTTGTCGGCCGCCGTCGACGCTGCCGTCTAAGGCTTGAGCGTGCCGGAGCGGTTGGCTCGCGCGATGATCGGCACTACCAGCCGCACGGTCCGCGACGCAGCCAAGGTCGTTGTGCCGGACGCGTTCAAGGGTGGCCGCCTCTACGACATTACGGTGCAAAAGATGCTCGGTTTTCTTGCCGATGACGTCGGACGTCTGAAACCTTCGGGTGACAAAGACAATCCCGAAGCAGACGCGAAGACCACGAGCGGCGAAGATGATCAATTCGTCGTCAAGAAGGCCGTCGGCAACGTCATCGACATCGCCGGGCTCTCCGTGATGCACGTTTCACCGCTTTGGGTGATCGCCATCTTTAGCGACGTGGCCCTCGGCGCACGCTCCTATCTCAACGCGCTCGTTGACGAGCTGCGTCAGCAAGGCGTCATCGACGAAAGCGATACGATCGAAAACGTCGATGGTCTCCTCGACGCGTTACAAAAGACCTCGGGGACCCTCGCAGATGGTCTCGACACACCACCCGTCACAGTGGATCAATTGCGGGCCATGGTCGCCCAGCTCCGCGAGCAATCGCAGACGACCGACCTCGCGAGTCTCGTTCCCATAAAAGACATCGAGCGCGTCTGGAATGAGATCCAGGACACAGTTCGCCTCGAAGGGCGCTCCCTCTTCGAGGTGTCGAACGCTGTCGCCATGATGACGTTCACACAAATGGTGCGCGCCGGCAAGACCGCGCACGGTGCGGCCAAAGTGGCGCTCGATCTGATCGACGACAATTTCATCGACTACTACGCGACGGCGTTCAGGCGCATCCACGAAAAGGGCTATTACGAGTCGGTGCTGGAATCCTACGATGCCTTCGTCGATGATCTGCGTCACCTGTTTGACGCCTCGGCGGAGACAACGACCGAGAAGGTCGTCCGCGGTCGTTGGCTGCAGCGTCTTTGGGGTCGGATGAAGCAGCGGTTTCAAAAGTCAGAGGCGGGGAAACCGTCGCCGTGAGAGCGGACGCACGCGATGGGACCCCGTGTTCGTTGCCGGACGGTGTTCTAGCCTGGGTCTGGCGCTGAGCTAGTCGGAGTTTCGCCATTCGGCCGCCAAGGTGGCAGGCTCTTCGTTTGCGTTTGCGTTTGCGTTTGCGTTTGCGTTTGCGTTTGCGTTTGCGTGGGAGGCGGAGTGGGAGGCGGAGTGGGAGGAGTGGGAGGAGTGGGAGGAGTGGGAGGTCACCGTACGGCGGCGGTCTTGTCGAGCGTACGCGGTGCTCGGAACTGTCAAGGGTGCCCTCGCTGCGCTCGGCGCTGCGCGCCCTTGACACCCACTCCGCTCCGCGTCGGGGGGTGGAGTACCGCCGCCCGGACGCGGCGGAGCTGTTCACTCTACGTTCTGCGGAGGTCTTTCATGCGCTTCATCGCTCTCGATGTCAGTCTTGGTTTGATTCGCGACTTGCGGGCTCCATTGCTGCGGCTTCGGAGGCTTGATCCCGATCTCCATCGGCAGATTCGTCGGGCTGCCTCTTCCGTCGCGCTCAATCTCTCGGAGGGGGCCGAGCGCGCTGGGAAAGATCCGCTGCACCTCTACCGCGCTGCCCGCGGCAGTGCCCGGGAGGTCGAGACTGCCCTGCAGCTCTCTGTGGCCTGGGGCGATCTCAAGACCGAAGACGTCTCAGTGCCTCTCCAGACCCTCGATCGACTCCTAGCTCTTCTCAGCGGCCTCACGCGCTGAGCGAGACGCCCAAGCGCCCGCTACTTTCGTAGCGGGCGCTGCTCACGGCGACTTCTGGATCTGATTCCGACTCTGTCATCTCGTCTCTGATTCTGTCTCCGTCGCTGACTCTGTCATCTGGTTCTGTATCTCTATCCGTCATCCGTCTCTGATTCTGACTCTGTCCCGACAGTTGCATAAGTTTTCGCAGGAAGGGCTCAGAAACCCTTTCCCTGAGGTTCGATCGGCAGTTGAAGGACGTCGCGGCGGACCTCACGTTTGGTGAGGTTGACGGTGTGCCGTGTTCCCCCTCGCCCACGCACACCCACACGCAAACTTTCACTCAATCGCAATCGCGCACGGTCTTAAGGCGCGTCTCTTTTGCAACGTTGAGGTCTGTCTCTGCCTCCGGTTCCGTCCCCGTCTCTCCCTCTGCCTCTCCCCCGCCTCAAACCCGCCGCGCCAAAAAAGGCACGACGGGCCCAAGACCCCAAGCTCAGCGCGTCAGCTTCCAAAGCATCGCCTGCAGCTCGTCGATGTCCCCAAGCACCGAAGCTGTCTCCTGCGCATCGACGTAGCCCCAAGCCTCAGCAACACGAAGCGCCGTACGCACCTCTTCGGCACTGCCTGAGGCAACACGCCAGAGATGCCCGCGGTCACGACCAGAGCGCCGATTGCCCTCGCCCAAATTCAGCGCCACGGAGGACCCCGCGTCGCGCAGCTGAGCGGCAAGCCTCGAGTCGTGACGACGCACACGCGAGACAAGCGGACGCAACTGACGAACGATGCCAACAGAGTGATCCAAAGCGAGAAAGCCCATGAGAAGACTCCGGTCAACGGCCCAGTGACTTGTCGCCGCACGCCCGACGCGGCGGCGTTTCACTCCCCGAGCCGCAGGGCGGACGGGGTGCGGTCACTCTCAGAAGGCGCGAAGCGCCGAGCGAAGCGAGGGCACCCTTGACCCCGTCCGCACTCCGGCTACGCTCGACAATACCGCCGCCGCAAACGCCCCTTGGCGGCACACCTCTTCTCTGCTTCTGTCTCTGCTTCTGTCTCTGCTTCTGTCTCTGCTTCTGTCTCTGCTTCTGTCTCTGCTTCTGTCTCTGCTTCTGTCTCTGCTTCTGTCTCTGCTTCCGTCTCTGCTTCTGTCTCTGCTCTGTCTCTGCTTCTGTCTCTGCTTCTGTCTCTGCTTCTGTCTCTGCTTCCGTCTCTGCTTCCGTCTGCTTCCGTCTCTGCTTCCGTCTCTGCTTCCGTCTCTGCTTCTGATCCTAACGCCGACTACACAACCGGCCCGAAACGCGGGCCCCACTCTGCCGCCAGCCGTTCGCCGTGCGACTTCAGAGCCGCGAGCTCCGCCTCGGAGAGTGGCGGAGCGTTGAGCACGTAACGAATGTTCTGCCGCAGCTCCGACGTGTCGTGACACCCGATCACGACGCCGGTGACACCCTCAAGGCTGAGCGAGTAGCGCGCCGCGATCTGCAGAAATGCGGGATTCATCTGCGACGGACGACGCTGGCGGTTGAATGCGAATCCACCCAAGATTCCGCCGAACACCTTCATGGCCATGACACCGGTGCCGAGTTCTCGCGCCCGGGGGAGGACCTTTTCCTCGAAACCATAGACGTGTCGGTCGACGAAGTTCATGGCCACCATCATCACGTCGACCTGTTTGGTGTCGAGCATGCGGACAAAATTCGCAGGACGACTATGCCCGGTGATGCCAAGGAAGCGTGCTTTCCCGCTCTCCTTCATCTTGAGGAGATACTCCCAGGCGCCGCCAGGCGCCAAAACACGATCGAGGTCACGATCGCCCGCCGAGTGTAAATGCAGAACGTCGACGTGATCGACGCCCATGGTGCGCAGCGAGGTCTCGAACGACTCCTGCGCTTCGGCTGCCGTGTCCGTAAAACACTTCGTGACCAAAAAGACGTCGTCACGCCGCGTCTTCAGCACCCCCTTCAGCGCCTCCTCGGCATTGCCGTAAATTCGCGCGGTGTCGATGTAGTTGATACCGCGGTCGATCGCTTCGCTGTAGACCTCGACGCACTCGGCCGTGGTTTGAGGCCCTTCACCAGTGCACGCAGTACCGAGGCCAAGAAGACTGACCTTCGCTCCTGTGCGTCCGAGCAGCCGACGCGGTATCTCACCGAGGTCCGTAGACCCTTTCGAGGCGCCGGAGAGCTGAGCGCTGGTCTCGCATCCGCTCAGCGAGACGCCAAGCGCCGCTGCGCCGACCAATGATCCTCCGGTGCCGATGAAGGAGCGGCGCGTGAGCTCTTGTTTCTGCTCTTCGTGATTCGTGTTCATGGGGGACCTCTCAGCAATCGAAGTCTTTACGCTCAGCGCTTCGCGAGCGTCTCGAGTACCGCGTCTCTGGTAGGCGCCACACTAACCCGGAGCGCTGATGAGTTTCTACTACGAGCTTGAAAGTGTATAGTTCGAATTGGGCGACGGAGGCGCATGACGCGAGTAGGTGCACCGAAGCAGCATCGACGACACCTCGATTCGCCTCGTTCTGATCAACTTTTTCCGGAACGATTCCCCTCCTTCCAGCGCAAGTGCAGATCAAGAAACTTCAGCTCGTCGAGGGCGCCCGCCGCGCGACCGGACTCGCCGTCGTCTTCGATGTCTTTCGTGCCTCTTCCCACATCGTCACGATGTTCTCCCGCGGTGCCGATCGGGTCATTCCTGTCGCCACCGTGGCCAAAGCGCGAGAGGTCAAAGCGGCGCACCCTGACTACGTCTTGGCGGGCGAGCGCGGCGGCATTCCACCAGAAGGCTTCGATCTCGGGAACTCACCGACGGAGACGGCGAGCATCGATCTGACCAGGCGCACGGTCGTCCTCACCACCTCCGCGGGCAGTCGCGGCTTCGTCGCCGCCTGGGAGAAAGCGTCAGAGGTCATTTGCGGCTCCTTTCTCAACGCGCACGCCGTCAAGAGCTACATCGACGGGGCTCGACCTGCTCAGGTGTCGCTCCTGGCGCTCGGCACCGCCGGAGAGATACCGTCGCCCGAGGATGATCTCGCCGCTGCGTACGTCGAAGCGCTCATCGAGGGCAGGCGTTTCGACCTCGAAGCGGCTTGGGAAACGATTCGCAGCCACCCGCAGGGGGAGAAGTTTCTCGATCCGACGAACACCAACTATCCTACAGCGGACCTTGAGTACTGTTTGCGCACCGAAGTCTGCGACCTCGTTCCGCGGCTCGTCTCAAGCCCGGACGGTCAGCTGCCGTTTCTGGCGGTCGAGCCGCACGAGTGAAGTCAGATGCTGAGTTGAGACGAAGAGAGGGAGAGCGGCGCCGTGGCGAAAACGGTAGAAAGACTGTGATCGCCGCCGCGATTCCGCGGTTGGGAAGAGACGACGTTCCCACCTGTTAGGTTTTTAACTTCGAAGCAGAAGAAGATGGACGCCGGGTCTAAGCCATCGATGAAATCACCCGCTGGCAGCGGACTGGAACATCCAGTCATGCTTTTCGACGGTGTCTGCCACCTCTGCGACCGAACGGTCCTCTTCGTTCTCAAGCGCGACCGAGGCGGCCTGTTCCACTTTGCACCGCTCCAATCGGAGTTCGCGCGCGGCCTCCTGCACCGCCACGACTTGCCTCAGGATAGCCTTGAGAGCGTCGTCCTCGTCGAGGTCGACGGTTCCGTGTCGACACACTCGACCGCCATCCTCCGCGTGTTTGCGAAGTTGCCGCTGCCGTGGAAACTCCTCGCCGCCTTTCGCGTCGTTCCCGTGTTCGTCCGCGACGCCGTCTATCGCTGGATTGCTCGCAACCGCTACCGCTGGTTCGGGCGACGCGAGACCTGTCACATTCCGCGTCCCGAATGGGTGGACCGCTTCCACGAGTGAGCGACGCGCAGTCGTTTCCGCTTGTTTACGTGCGATTCGTTGCGTAGCTTGATGGTTAGCCCCTCCCCGCCGCACTCCCACCCACGATCGCAGCAAACCGCGTCGCCGCAGCGGTTCTTCCACACATCCACAACGACAGGATAGCGGATAGTGAGACGTAGTTCCCTCTCGACCAGCCGACAAGTGGCGTCAATTCGATTCCTCAGCTTGCTTCTTAGTGCGCTCACGCTTTGCGAACCTGGGTCCGCCGCGGACGACGAACTTCCCGCGGGATCGCATCGCGAGAAGACCATCATCACAAGCAGCCTCGACGGCACGGAGCAGCCTTGCTGGATCATCCTTCCGCCCGGCTACGACAAACGCAGCCCCGCCGTGCCGCTTCTCGTCGCTCTGCACACATGGAGTGGCGGACTCGAGCAGCGCCACACCGAACTCGAACGGGCGGCGCTTGAACGGGGGTGGATCTATCTCTTTCCTCATTTTCGCGGCCGCAACGATCAACCCGACGCCTGCGGCTCCGACAAGGCGCGCCGCGACATCCTCGACGCGGTCGCGTGGGCAAAGAAGCATCACGCAGTCGACGCCTCACGCGTCTACCTCACAGGCGTCTCGGGCGGCGGGCACATGACACTGCTGATGGTAGCCCGTCATCCTGAAGTGTGGACGGCCGCGAGCGCCTGGGCAGGCATCAGCGACCTCACGGAGTGGCACCGGTTCCAAGCTCGATCGAGCTACGGTGAAATGATGCGACGCGTTTGCGGCGGCGCTCCTGGAACCAGCGCGGAGGTGACAGCCGAGTTTTACCAGCGTTCCCCGATCCACTTTCTCGAGGCTGCGACGAACGTGCCGCTCGATATTGCCACAGGAGTCCACGACGGCCACCGCGGCTCGGTTCCAGTGTGGCACAGCGTCGCGGCGTACAACGTCGTCGCGGCGGCGGCCGGAGGCGAAGTGGTGGCAGCCGGCGACATCAAAGACCTGTCGCGCCAGAACGGTCACCTGCGAAACCCTCAGGCGTCTGACCAGGTGGTCGACCCGACGTACGGGCGCGTAATCCATCTGCGCCGATCCGCAGGAAAAGTTCGCCTGACCATTTTCGAAGGTGGTCACGAAATGCTGCCAGCCGCAAGCGTTGCCTGGCTGAGCCAACACCGCAAGAACTCGCCGCAGAAGTAATGCGCAGACCTGGCGACTCGCCAGTTTGGCCGCTGTCGCTTCGCGGCCTTTAGCAACTCGAGATGCCGGCCAACACCGGGCTGCCGGGCGGTAGAATCCGGGACAGCTGCGGGTTAGAGTGGTGGTCTCCCATGTAACCCGCATTTCTCACCAGATTCCTACTGCGGGCTGTAAGTCGCGCCGTGGACTGCGTCAGACTTCACGATTCGATCCTCAATGTGCAGGAAGCACGCCTGCGGTCGCATCGCAAAGTCTTCCTTGCCACGACACGACTTACGGCTCCTCGCTTCGGATTCTGGTGAGAAATGCGGGCTAAGTTTTCCGCGACTCGATCGATGCGTGGAGAACAATCCCTCCTGCCCAATCATCTCGTTGAGGTACGCCGATGAGCTCTATCCATCGAGTCTTGCTGCATCGATTCGCGTCGCTCGCAGTTCTGCTGACGATTTCGCTCACTTCTGGCTCCGTAAACGCTGACAAGAAACGGCTCGACGTTCCGCCGCCGCGATATGTCAATCCTGGCCCTCCAGCCGAACAACCCGCTCGTGTGCCTTCCGACGCGATCGTCCTCTTCGACGGCACAGACCTTTCGAAATGGGTCAGTACTGAAGATCGGGGGCCAGCGCGCTGGACGGTCGCCGACGGCATCGTCACGAGCAACGGCAGCGGGAGCATCTCGACCAAAGACGCGTTCGGGGACTGTCAGTTCCACGTCGAATGGCGTACGTCAGCCGATGTCGAAGCGGACAAGCATAAAGGCAACAGCGGCATCAAGTTTCACGAACGCTACGAGATCCAGATCATCAACTCCTACATGCGCGAGGTGCGTCCGGAAGGGCAGGCAGGCGCCGTCTACGTGCAGCATCCCCCCTTGGTGAACGCCAGCCGTAAGCCAGGCGAATGGGAGAGCTTCGACATCATCTTCCGGGCTCCGCGTTTCGATTCAATCGGCAACGAGGTCAAGCGCGGCACGTTCACGGTGTTCCACAACGGCGTCCTCATTCACGACAACGTCACGATCTACGGTCCGACCAATTCAATCGTTCCTGCCAAGCCCCTCTACAAGAAACCTCTTTTCCTACAGGATCACGGCTCGGCTGTGAGCTTTCGCAGCGTTTGGATTCGGCCACTGACGGACCGCGACAAGTCGACAACCCCTGCAGGCAGTGTCGCGGTGGGTGATTTCGCACCGCTCTTCGAGGCCGTCGACGAAAACGGCGAGACGTGGCGTTTACTCGATCGCCTCGGGAAGAAAAACGTCGTCGTTTATTTCTATCCTGCCGACATGACTGGCGGCTGTACGAAGCAAGCCTGCGGCTTCCGCGACGCACTGGCGACGTTTGCGGGCAAGGACACGGAGATCGTCGGCGTCAGTGGCGACAGCGTCGCCAACCACCAAATCTTCAAGCGCGTCTATGATCTCAACTTTCGGCTGCTTGCGGACGAAGACGGCAGCGTCGCACGGCGATTCGGCGTGCCTTTACGTCCAGGAGGATCGATCGAGCGCACCGTTGACGGTAAGAAGTTGACGTTGACGCGCGGCGTAACCGCACAGCGCTGGACATTCGTGATCGGAAGGAACGGCAAAATCCTACAGAAGAACACCGAAGTCAAAGCGGCCGAAGACAGCCAAAACGTGCTCCGCCTCTTAACAGCCCGTTGAAAAAGTCATTCGGCCGAAGCACTTTTTCAGGCAGGTTGTTAACTTTAGGCGACTGACGCTCGGGCTACCACTCACGTCGCACCTTCCACCACAGAGTCGACATCCATCGAGGTTGCATCATCCATGTTTCGACAGTGTCACTTCGCCACCTTTTTGGTTTTCTCCGTTTGTTATCTCCTCTTGACGACAGCGACGACGATGGCTCAAGAGGGCGTTCCGAAGAGACCCAATCTTCTCGTCATTCTCGTCGATGACCTCGGCTTCGCCGACCTGTCCTCATACGGTTCCAAAGACATGCGCACGCCGAGCATCGATTCACTGGCGGCGCGCGGTATGTCGTTCAAGAACTTCTATGCCAACTGCCCGGTTTGCTCTCCGACCCGCGCCGCACTCCTTTCGGGGCGATATCCCGAACTGGTCGGCATCCCCGGCGTCGTCCGTACCCACGCCGAGAACAACTGGGGCTATCTCAGCGCTGACGCGGTTCTCCTGCCGCAACTTCTGAAGGCAGCTGGGTACCACACTGCGCTCGTGGGCAAATGGCATCTCGGCCTCGAGAAACCGAATCGACCGCACGATCGAGGCTTCGATCTCTTCCACGGTTTTCTCGGCGACATGATGGATGACTACTACAACCATCGCCGCCACGGCATCAACTACATGCGCCGGGGCGATACCGTCATCGATCCTCCCGGTCATGCGACAGATCTGTTCAGCGCGTGGGCGTCTGACTACCTGATCGAGATGAGTCGATCAACTGTTCCGTTCTTTCTCTATCTCGCCTACAACGCGCCTCACACACCGATTCAGCCGCCGCAGGAGTGGGTCGACAAAGTCCTCGCACGAGAGAAGGGCATCTCGCCGACGCGAGCCCGTCTCGTAGCTTTTATCGAACACCTGGATGCCGGCATCGGCAAGGTACTCAACACTTTGAAAAAGACCGGGTTGGAAGAGAACACTCTCGTGATCTTCTCGTCCGACAACGGCGGTCTGCTCCGCGTCGGCGCCAACAACGGAGCCTATCGCGACGGCAAGCAGAGCGTATACGAGGGTGGAATTCGCGTACCAACGATCGCAGCCTGGCCGGGACACATTGGTGCGGCGACGACCACCCAAGAAGTCGCCCTGACGATGGACATTTTTCCGACTCTGCTCGCGGCGGCGGGTGCCCAACCAGCTGCCGGGATCGACGGTCGGAGCTTTCTTCCGACGCTTCTTGGCGAAAAAGTGGATTATCCAGCGCGCGACGTTTTCTTTACACGACGCGAAGGCGGCAGAGCGTACGGTGGCAAGACGATCGAAGCGGTCATCCGCGGCGATTGGAAACTGCTACAAAACTCGCCTTATGCACCCCAAGAGTTGTACAATCTTCGGCTCGATCCGCGCGAGCAAAACGATCTCTCCCAACTCCATTCAGTGAAGATGCGAGAGCTCGGCGCAGCGCTCCGAGAACACATCCGACGCACCGGAGGCGTACCGTGGCAAGGGCCACGCCCGGCAAACGCGGTGGCGCGATGACGCTCAAATAGAGCCGAAGACATGAAGATCGAAAGCCGAGCCTTTGGGGAAACGGCAAGTGGGGACGAGATCCGCGAGTACACACTATCTCACCCGAGCGGGGTGGTCGCCAAGGTGATCAACTTCGGGGCCATCCTGACGTCGCTGAAGATTTCCGATCGCGACGGCCACTCTGAAGAAGTGACGCTCGGTTTCGATACGCTGGCAGAGTACGAGGCCGAGCACCCGTACTTCGGTGCCACGGTAGGGCGCTATGCCAACCGCATCGGCGGAGCGCGCTTCAGCTTAGACGGTAAGGAGTACCGTCTCGCCGAAAACTTGCCAGGAACGCATCTCCACGGCGGCCGACGCGGCTTCGACAAAGCCGTGTGGGCGGCAACCGAGGTCGTCGATTCCCAGCGTGCAGGTATCGCGTTTCACTACGCCAGCCCGGACGGCGAAGAGAACTACCCTGGCGCACTCAGCGTCGCGGTAACGTATTCCATCGACGACGACGGTAGCCTCGCCATCGACTATGAGGCGCAAACGGACCGACCGACGCATGTCAATTTGACGAACCACACCTACTGGAACTTGCGCGGCCCCGGCTCAGGCACCGTGTACGACCACGAGATTCTGATCGCTGGCGACCATGTCCTCGCCCTGGACGACGACCTCGTGCCAACGGGAGAGCTGCTGAAGGCGCGCGGGACGCCGCTCGATTTCACGCGTAGCACGCGCATTGGCGCTCGCATCGCCGAGCTCGACGTCGGCTACGACCATTGTTATATTCTCGATCACGGTCATATCCTCGACCGAAGTGGTAACGAACAAACAGAGCCGACATTCGCGGCACGTGTGGTCGAACCTGCGACTGGACGTGTCCTCGAGGTGTGGACGACGCAGCCTGCCGTTCAGCTCTATACCGGCAATTACCTGGACGGCATCCGCGGCGCCGGCGGCAAAACGTTTCAGAAGCATTCAGCTTTCTGTCTCGAAACGCAGCACTATCCGGACTCGCCGAACAAGCCTGAATTCCCGTCAACTCTCTTGCGCCCAGGCGAGACGTATCGCCAGACAACGATCCACAGATTCGGCGCGGAGAAATCATCTGATGTCTGAGCGGCGTTCTCCACGACGAACAATGCTGGCTAACGATAGGGACGAAAAGAACAAGACAAATCGATGACGAAAAAGCTCAACAAATTCAGCTCTCGCATCACCCAAGTCAAAAGCCAGGGAGCGTCGCAGGCGATGCTCTACGGTACCGGCCTCAGCGAAAGCGACATGGACAAAGCCCAGGTCGGGATCGCGAGCGTCTGGTACGAAGGCAACACGTGCAACATGCACCTCAACGATCTCGCGGCCAAGGTGAAGGAAGGTGTGGTCGACGCGGGGCTTGTCGGCATGCGATTCAACACCATCGGCGTCAGCGACGGCATCTCGATGGGTACGCCTGGGATGAGCTACTCGCTCCAGTCACGCGATTTGATCGCCGATTCGATCGAGACCGTCATGGGCGCCCAGTGGTACGACGCAAATATCTCGATTCCCGGCTGCGACAAAAACATGCCCGGCTGCTTGATCGCCATGGGTCGAGTCAATCGCCCGGCACTCATGGTGTACGGCGGCACGATCAAGCCGGGGCTGTGCGATGACCTCAAGCTCGACATCGTCTCGGCATTTCAGGCATACGGCGAATACATCAGCGAGCGCATCGACGATGAGACGCGCAAGACCATCGTCCAGCACAGCTGCCCGGGGGCCGGCGCCTGCGGCGGTATGTACACAGCCAACACGATGGCGTCGGCGATCGAAGCCATGGGCATGTCGCTTCCCTATAGCTCGTCGACCCCTGCGGTCGACCCAGGCAAACTCGACGAGTGTTTTCGCTCCGGGGCGGCGATCCGCGAGCTGCTCGAGCGCGACATCAAACCGACGGACATCATGACACCGAAGGCGTTTCAAAACGCACTGGTCACCGTGATCGTCCTGGGTGGATCAACAAACGCCGTTCTCCACTTGATCGCCATGGCGAGAGCGGTCGACGTGCCGCTCACAATCGATGACTTTCAAGCCGTCAGCGACCGCGTCCCCTACCTCGCCGATCTGAAGCCAAGCGGCAAGTACGTACAGGAAGATCTGCACAACGTCGGCGGGCTGCCAGGTGTGCTCAAGATGCTCCTTCGGGAAGGCCTCGTGCATGGCGATTGCCTGACGGTCACTGGAAAAACCCTGGCCGAGAACTTGGAGGAGCTTCCAGATCTCCAGAGCGGCCAAGACGTCGTGCACGACATGGCACACCCCATCAAGCCGACCGGACACCTGCAGATCCTGAGGGGCAGCCTCGCACCCGAAGGCGCCGTTGCGAAGATCACGGGCAAGGAAGGGGAGCGCTTCGCGGGCACGGCGAACGTGTTCGACTCAGAAGAAGAGATGCTCGAGGCGCTCGAGCGGGGCGCCATCAAGCCGGGAGACGTCGTCGTCATCCGCTATGAGGGCCCAAAAGGTGGCCCCGGTATGCCCGAGATGCTCACGCCCACTTCGGCGATCATGGGCGCTGGCCTAGGCGACAGTGTCGCGCTGTTGACCGACGGCCGCTTCTCAGGTGGATCCCACGGCTTCATCGTTGGCCACATCACTCCGGAGGCACAGGAGGGCGGTCCGCTCGCACTCGTGAGAACCGGCGACAAGATCACGATCGACGCAATCAACAATCGCCTCGACGTCGAACTCGATGCCAAGGAGCTGGAAAAACGCCGCGGCGAATGGAGCGCTCCACCGTACGAAGCTCAACGCGGCACCCTCTTCAAGTACATTCAGCGGGTCAAATCAGCATCGGAGGGCTGCGTCACCGACGAGTGACTGCCGGTGTCAATGCGCTCAGCTGCAAAGCCCCTCAGAGATTCCGCCTGCTGTCGCCACTGCTACTTCGCGCCGCATCTCTGCGTCTGCGATCTCATACGACCCGTCGCGTCGCGGACCCGCTTCGTGGTCGTGCAGCACGCCTCGGAGCTGCCCCGCCAAAGTAACACCGGCCGCTGGGTGCATCGAGCACTCACGAACAGCGCGTTGTACATTCATGGCGAGTCGCGGCAGGATCGCGAGCACGACAGCGCAGCGCCAACGATCGCGCCACTCGATCCGACGACTAGCTTCATCCTTTTTCCGCTCGCAGGCGCTGCCACCGCGGACCGCCAACCAGAAGCGACCGCAGGAAGGGGTCCGCTGACGTACGTGCTTCTGGACGGCACTTGGGGACAGGCGAGGCGAATGCTCGCACGCGTGCCGGGACTGATCGACCTGCAGCACGTCGCGCTCCCCGCCTCGGAACCCCCACCGCGCTGGCAAGGACGACGCGCTCGTGACCGCAACCACTTTTGCACGCTTGAGGCGGCATCGCGAGTGCTCTCGCACCATGGTGAAGAGCAGGCCGCGAGCCGCTTAGAAGCGACGCTGGATCTCTTGATGGAGCGAATTCTCCTCATGCGCGGTCGGCGAAGCAGCGCGGAGAGCTGGCGACGACGGGTCGCCGCGCGACGCTCGGCCGAGACGTGACGCCGTCTCGAAGGCGTGGTCTCGTGTGGCG
Source organism: Planctomycetota bacterium (assembly GCA_965223265.1). Taxonomy (GTDB): domain Bacteria; phylum Planctomycetota; class UBA8108; order UBA8108; family SXIK01. Next base: position 8,359,866 of record OZ244999.1, on the reverse strand, counting down.
ACGACGGCAATCGCTCGATCACGGAGCGCGCGTCACACGAACTCCGCGGTGGTTCTGCCGAGAGGATACCATCGCCGATTCCGGTCGAAGTTGACAATGGGCGGGTAACGACTGTCGAATGGAAGCCTCCCGTGCTGAGGTGACCCTAGCCTAGCGATAGACACGCTGAGTCTCATCGGGATACGTATCGGATGGCTACGAACGATCTAGTCCTCGGCATCGTCTGGTATGGCGTGTTCGTCATCTCGGCGACGCTCCACGAAGCCGCGCACGCCTGGAGCGCGCTGAAGCTCGGAGATCGCACGGCCTACTTGGGCGGCCAAGTGACTCTCGACCCCTTGCCGCACATTCGGCGCGAGCCGGTGGGCATGGTGGTGGTTCCTCTCGTGTCGCTCTTTTTGTCCGGGTACTGCATCGGCTGGGCCAGCGCCCCGTACGATCCGTTCTGGTCCTACAACCATCCGCGACGGGCAGCGCTGATGGCTCTAGCCGGTCCTCTGGCCAACTTGTCGCTTGTGATTCTCACGGGCGCCCTCCTCGCGATCGGCATCGGTTTTGATGTGTTCGCGCCACCTGAGAGCCTCACCTTCAGCAGCATCGCTCAGGCAAGCGAACTCGGCCGCTTCGAAAATGTCGCTCTTTTGCTGAGCGTCTTTTTCTCGCTCAATATGATCCTGTTCACGTTCAATCTCATACCTTTGCCGCCTCTCGACGGCAGCAGCGTAGCTGTGCTCTTTCTGCCGAAACGGATGGCGACGCGCTTTCAGGATTTCTTCAGCGAGCCGATGTGGTCACTCCTCGGGCTGCTGATCGCGTGGAAGTGCTTTCCGACCGTGTTTTGGCCGCTATTCGAGATCGCCATCCGAACTCTGTACCTGCCGTTCGGCAGCTGACAGACTGCTAGAGGACCTCGAGACCGCAAGAGCGAAACGAATCAATGAAGCCCCCAGCGAGCACCCGCGTTCTCCTCACCGCGTTCGAACCGTTTGCGCACTGGCAGACGAACTCCAGCGCGCTGTGCCTCGAGGCTCTCGCGGGCTCGTGGCCACCGACGATCGACCTGACGACGCGGATCTACCCGGTTGAGTTCGCCTCGATCCGAGAACGCCTCGAAGCTGATCTCGCGATCAAGCCCGACTTCGCACTGCACCTGGGTCAGGCGGCCCACAGCTCTGATGTCGCACTCGAAGCCATCGGTCTCAACCTCCATCGCGAACCACACGAAGACCCTGGCGACCTACGCCCCCTTCTCAAGGGTGGGCCGACGTCGTACCGTTCGAACTTGCCGCTTGCCCGCTGCGCCCAGATCCTCCGCGCTGCAGGAATTCCGGCGCGCGTCTCTACGTCGGCAGGCTCGTATCTCTGCAATGCCACGCTCTACTGGAGCCGCCACTGGTCGGCCACGACCGGCGCGGGAACGCGGTCCATGTTCGTCCACCTGCCGATCGACCCCTCACAACTGCAAACCCTGGGCGGCACCGAGAACTCTCCACACGCACCAACCCTACCAACTTCAACATGCGCGCTCGCCGTCAAGCTCCTACTCGAAGAGCTGGCACGGCTCACAACAACCCGCACTGGCGCCGGCCCGGCGCCCTCGGAGTGAACTGAGCGGCACAAAGGAGTTGCGAAGAATCACTCCGCTTCGCATCTCTATGACATAACAAGCGTTGAGCAATCTCGGAGCAGAAAGGACCACACCACGCATGGCCAAGAAACGCTACTGGCTGATGAAGAGCGAGCCGGACGTCTACTCGATCGACGACCTCAAGCGCGATCGGACAGCGCCGTGGGACGGCGTGCGGAACTGCCAGGCGCGCAATTTCATGCGCGACGACATGGCTGTCGGTCACGAGGTGCTCTTCTACCACTCGAATGCCAAGCCGCCAGGCGTTGCAGGACTGGCGCGCGTCAGCCGTACGGCGTACCCAGACCCGACCGCGTTCGATCCCAAGGATCCACACTACGACCCCAAGTCGAAGCGGGATGACCCAACGTGGATGATGGTCGACCTAGAGTTCGTCGAGAAATTCCCTGAGATTGTCTCCCTCGACACGCTCAAATCGACCCGCGCGCTCGAGGGTATGCTGGTCACGCGACGTGGCCAGCGCCTCTCGGTACAACCGGTAGAACCGCAGCACTACCGGTGCGTCGTCGGCTTGGGCCGCGGCAAAGGCAAGCAGCGCTGACTTCAATGTGAGTCGTCTCTGTCAGGCGGCGCTAGGAACTGCTAAACGCGGTCTCGCTCATGGTCTGTTCTAGTGAGCGAGGAGCCGCCGCCGCCGGGGAACTGGGTTTGAGTTTTGGCCTCGAAAAGGGTAAGGTAGCCGTCCGCCTTCAGGCGGCCGGACGCCCGCGAAACGCCTCGCGGACACGGCCCGCCTGGGAAAGGTCCGGGGCATCCTCGTGAGACGCCACCGGACCTACCGCACGCAAGTGCACTTCCGATCGCAAGAGAACCCAGACACAAAAATCTGCCTCGAATCAGCCGCTCAGCTCCGGCCTCGGCGTCGAGGAATCAAGGAGTACCCGATGCCTCTCGTACCGATGCGCCACCTACTCGACCACGCCGCCGAGAACGACTATGGAATCGCGGCGTTCAACGTCAACAACATGGAGCAGATCCAAGCGATTATGGAGGCCGCGGAGGAAACCGAGTCACCAGTGATCGTCCAGGCTTCGAGGGGCGCGCGTTCCTATTCCCAGGACAATTACCTGCGCCACTTGATGCTTGCAGCAGCAGAGCTCTATCCGCAGATTCCTGTCTCCATGCACCAAGACCACGGCAACAGTCCGGCGACGTGCAAGAGCGCCATCGACATGGGCTTCACGTCAGTCATGATGGACGGATCCCTCGAAGAGGACGGAAAGACTCCGGCCGACTTCGACTACAACGTGCGCGTCACCGCCGAGGTCGTACGCGAAGCGCACAGCCGCGGCGTCACGGTCGAGGGGGAACTCGGCTGCCTTGGCTCTCTCGAAACCCTCGCAGGCGACAAAGAAGACGGTCACGGATTCGAAGGCACTCTATCGCGTGATCAGCTTCTCACTGACCCCGAAGAAGCCGAACGCTTCGTGGCGGCCACTGGCTGCGATGCACTCGCAGTGGCCATCGGCACCAGCCATGGCGCCTACAAATTCACCCGCGAGCCGGACGGCGAGATTCTCGCGATGGAGCGCATCCGCGAAATCCATCGTCGCCTACCCAACTGCCATCTCGTCATGCACGGTTCGTCGTCCGTGCCGCAGGAACTACAAGACATCATCAATCGCTACGGCGGCGCGATCAAGCAGACGTGGGGCGTGCCCGTCAAGGAGATCCAGGAAGGCATCAAGCACGGCGTCCGCAAGGTCAACGTCGACACGGACAACCGCTTGGCGATGACCGGTGCGGTGCGCAAGGTGCTGATGGAAAGCCCGGAGAAGTTCGACCCGCGTGACTGGCTCAAGCCAGCCCGGGCCGCGATGAAGGAAGTCTGCATCGCACGCATGACCGCGTTCGGCCAAGCTGGGCAAGCGGGCAAGATCAAGCCGATGTCGCTGGAAACGATGGCGACGCAGTACGCCTAGCAGCCCGTTGAAAAACCGCGGCTCAGAGCTCGATTCGCCGTTTAAGCGACACGGTCCGTCAACTCGCAAGTTTGACGGATGAAATCGTCATCGCTCGATCGATGCCGTCAAGATGGCGCACCAGAGCTTCTAGATAACGCCATGCGGCTGAAAAGTAGCCAGAAAGGCCCTCTATACCCCGCTGCAGTGACCTCGCAGTTCCGAATCCAAACAGCGCACGCAGAATGACTCCGAGGTTTCGCGCTGCGGCGAGGATCAAGTAGCGTTTGCTCACTTTTCTGAGCCCGCGGAGCCAAGAGCGACGGCCACCGCCCGTCTCGCACATATGCGCGAAGGTGCGCTCAACGAGCTCGCTGCGCTTGCGCTGTAATCTGCGGCTTCGTTCACCTCGCACCCGGCGTCGGTTGGCGTACACTGCGTCCTTGTGCGATGCCGGTTTCGCTTTCCAGCGTCGTCGATGTTTTCGCTCTGGCTCAGGTACGTACGATCTCACTCCAATGGCGTCGAGGTCGGCTAGCGTTTCTGCCTTGTGATAGCCCTTGTCAGCGACGACTTCTTTGATCGCGGCCTCGCTACCGCTCTCGATGAGATTTTTCTGTGCACTGACCAAACTGATCGTCAGCGAGTCGTTGTCCGCATGATCAGCGTGAAACACGTTCGCCGAAAGCACGAGGTCAGTCTCCAGGTCGACGGTGTTCTCTGCTTTGTATGCAAGGTGCGTGCGGCCATCCTTCATCTTCGTGACTCGGCTATCCGAGTCCGTCGTGGACTTCCATTCGGTGTTCGACGTCTTCTTGCCTTTGCGCTTCTTGTCGAAACGCCTCAGATCTTCGTCCGTCGGATCGTCCATGCCCTCTTCCTCCGCCAGGCGCCGGAGGTATTCGGTGTAGCTCTCGCCTGTGTCCTTACGCACGATAGACTTCATCGCGGCGTCAGCTTCGAGCGTCGTAGAGTCGACGGCTACGGTACTTCCCTTCAAAAGCTTCTTCTCGATCGCCTGCGTCAAGACCCGACAAAACACCTCTTCGTGCACCGCCAGAGGGAGGCGCTTGCGCACCCTCGTCAGGCTCGAATGATCCGGTGATTCCTTCTCGATCGGCAGTCCCAGGAACGAACGGATCGAAAGGCTATCGCTGCAGCGCCAAGCGATTCCACGCTGAGACTGGATTCCTTCGAAATAGCCGACGAACAGCATGCGGAAGTACACTCCTGGCGGGATTCCAGGACGGCCGCTATCGGCGTAGTACTCCGCACACCGATCCTCGAGCCAGCTATCGAAGCCAGCCTCCGCAAGCAGACCGTTCAATCTCTGATAGAATGGGTGGCCTGGCGATTTTGGCAGGCTGTCGGGTAGCAGAAACGACAGCTGGCGGCTCTCTCTACGTTTTCCCAGTGACATACCGCGCTCCTCTTCTCTTCAAGTGAAGCGGCAGTATAACATATGCCTCGTGACGACGTCGATGGGCTGGAGGACGACGGTCACGCAGCGACTGACCGGTGAGGGTTTTTCAACAGGCTGCTAGCGGCCGTGCGGCAGCTCGTGGACATCGCAGCCTGAGGCTGAAGCCGCGCTTGGGCGGAACACTCTCTGTCTCTGTCTCTGTCTCTGTCTCTGTCTCTGTCTCTGTCTCTGTCTCTGTCTCTGTCTCTGTCTCTGTCTCTGTCTCTGTCTCTGTCCCCAACGTTGCAAAAGAGACGCGCCTTAAGACCGTGCGCGATTGCGATTGAGTGAAAGTTTGCGTGTGGGTGTGCGTGGGCGAGGGGGAACACGGCACACCGTCAACCTCACCAAACGTGAGGTCCGCCGCGACGTCCTTCAACTGCCGATCGAACCTCAGGGAAAGGGTTTCTGAGCCCTTCCTGCGAAAACTTATGCAACTGTCGGGTCTGTCTCTGTCTCCGTCTCTGTCCCCATTGTTGCAAAAGAGACGCGCTCTCTCCGCCCTTTCTACCCCTCGCACGCCGCGAAGCTGCTGCACTCCAGGTCGTCTGGCGTCGGGTCGTTGCCGCAGGCGTCGTACGGCGGCGCAGGAGCTGGTCCGCCGCGAAAGAGATGCAGAAGGATGGCCATGGCGTCGGCCAGATTGACGACGCCGTCATCGTCAGAGTCCGCGGCCTTCGGACACGGCACAGCCTCCGGCTGACCGCGAAAGAGAAAATTCAGCACGGAGACGCCATCCGACAGATCTTTGCCGCCGTTAGCATCCGCGTCGCCACGCCGAAACATCGGCGTCTCAACATCGGTGACGCGAAAGCGCCAGAGAGGCCCCTCGATGTCGCCGCAATCGTCGCTGCGAACAACCCGCCAGCAGTACTCCTCACCCACGTCGAGGTCGCTCACGGTCCAGCTGCGATCGGACGTGGTGCCGACGGCAACGAGTTCGCCGCATTTGCCGAAATGCACAACGTCGCTGAGTGACTCCTCGTGGGCCGGGATCAAATCCGCGAAGCGAACCGTGGAGGCGACGAGTTCACCTTCACAACCGGTGTCGGAGCAACGATTCACTCGTTGGCATTCCCCGCTGTCCACATAGTCTTCCTCGCCGGCGTAGAGAATACCTTCGATGATGAGTGTCTGACGGTCGAAGACGGCAGAGCCGGAGTTCCCCTGAAAGGCGTCAAGATTGGCAATGAACGCGTCGGACCCGCTGAGGGAGCGTACCGACGCGCCGCCGGCGACCTTGACTGGCAGCCCCGAGGGATATCCGATCATCACCAATTCCTGACCGCGACGAACTTGCCCCTGGCGCCGGATGCGTAGCGGGTCGCGGTCCGCGACGGCGCGGTCCAGAACCCACAGTCCCCAGTCGAAATCGGTTTGGGTTTCGCGCCCGATCAAGTCGGAACAAAAGTAGACGTCACTGGCGGGAACGACTGTGACCGGCGTGCGCGCATCGAGCATCTGAAAGCCGAAGACGACGGCAACCCGTGCACAGTCGAGATCGATGCAGTGACCTGCTGTAGCAATGATTTGAGGGGCCACGAGGAAACCGGAGCAGAAAGCGGGCGTCGGCTGGTCGCCGAAAGGCTCACCAGGGCAAAGCCCGTCAGCGTTTGCCAGTGACAGGCCGCTGAGGGTGTACGTTCCGTCGCCGTTGTCGACGAGGTTGTCGCGAAGTACGAGCGCGGCGGTCGAGGCAGCAGCCGCGACGAGGCTCGGGTCCTCGACCTGGTAGAGATCGAACCGGTCATCGTCGCCGTAGACGACCGCCTGGCGCAACATCGTGGAACCGTCCCACCGCAGCGTCACGTCTCGCTGCACACCCTCGCTGCCGACGGGTGGAATCGGCGCCCGCGGCAATTCAGGTCGACACGGCGCCTCAATTTGCCACCGCAGCGCGATCATGCCACTGGAGCCGTCGTAGCCATCGACCGCGATGTGGTACAGCGTGTCTGCCGTGACGCGGAAGACCGTCGCGCTCGCACGCAGCACGCCGTCGTCGTCTGCAGCGATCGGCTGCAGCGCCGAAACCCGCGAACCCGTATAGATCGCAAGAAGCGTATCGAACGTGCTGCCGGCAGTCTCGACGCTCGCAATTCCATCGCGCGGCGCACGCCATCTCCACCACACGGACGCGCCGCCGGGAACACCGACATGGTCGGGCTCGCCGGGCTCGGCGGTTGCGCCGACACTACTGGCGAGAAGTTCGCCGCGCTCCGCTTCGATCGGGATCGCACTGTCGAAGACGTCGTTCAAGGGACGCTCGCCGCTGCGCTCGAACCACCACGTCAATCGTATGCTGCCTTGTGACTGCTCGAATCCATCGACTGCGATCCGATACGTCGTTCCTTTCTGCACGTCTACATCGACCAGGCTATAAGGCACGCCCAACGGGTCATCATCGTCTTCGCCGAGCCGCGCGAGAGAGGTGATCGAGTCGCCCCTATACACTGCAAGCGTCGTATCGAAGCCACTTCCAAACGTGTTGACTGAAAGCGAACCGCTATCGGGTGCAGTCCATCGCCACCAAACCGAATGGCTACGCTCTCCAGCGTGCAGCGGTTCACCTGCCTCACTCGTCGCGTCGACGTTCGTCGATTCAATCCGGCCCGAGACCCGGAAAAGAAGTGTTGCATCCACGAACGCATCGTTTTTTGGTGCCGCGAAGACATTCGGCGCGGCAGTCACGGCGGTCAAAAACAGGCAAACGATGCACCTCGAAACGGTTCGAACACCGCCACCACACAATCGCTTCGCTACGAGCATCACCTTGCGATCCTCCCTTCCAGCACTGTCCCCAGCCCCTCAAGGATCCGTTCCTGCACGCATGTATCATAACCCCAGCCCACAACCCGGCCAACCTCCGCTCGTGCTTTCCGCCACCGAATCACCGCGTTAGGGAACGTCTACCGATCGCTGCCCGACGCGCTCTGCTTCTCTTTGGCGCGCCGCGGACGGTAGACCAACTCCGACACACTACCCCGCTGCGTTGATAGGGTCGATTCGGTAGAATCCCAGCATGATCAAGCATGGCGTCGTCGCCGCAGGCTCGGAGGAGAGCGCAGCCGCAGCCGCAGAGATGTTTGAGCGCGGCGGCAATGCGATGGATGCGGCGGTCGCAGCGGCATTCGCAACGGCCGCCGGCGACCCAAGCATCTGCAGTCTTGCAGGTGGCGGCGTTCTCCTTTGGCGCAACGGAGAGAGTGGAGAAGTCACGGTGTGCGACTTCTTCGCGGCGGCACCAGGTCTGGGTCAACGGGCAGTCGACACCTCAGCTACCGCTCCGCCGCGCGACTTCCGCAGCGTCAACGTTGACTTTCAATCCGGCGGGCACGCGCAGCCGTTTCACATCGGACGCGGCGCTGCCGCAGTACCTGGGATGATCCGCGGACTGTGCGCCGCCCGCGATCGTTGGGGCACGCTACCGCTGACGACGATCCTCAATCCGGCCATAGACTTTCTCGAACGTGGGAGCGTCGTCACCGAATACCAAGCCCGCTGCCACGCGACGCTTGAGCCTATCTTACGTGCGTCGGAACTGGGACGTGCGCTCTTCTATGACGCGGAGGCGCAGCGACTTCGTCCCGGCGCGCTGTTCACGAACACACGGCTCGCGAACACACTCAAGAGCCTCGGTGCAAGAGGCTACGACGAATTCGATCGTTCGACTCTACGTCCAGCAATCCTTAGCGCCTTCAGCTACGAGGCGGGAGGGTATCTGACCTCGACCGATCTTGACGCTTACACCCCACGGTTCGAGCGACCGCTTGTCGTCGACTACGGCTCGACGCGTGTTTACACTCTGGGACCACCGTCGTTCGGCGGCCCGCTGGTAGCCCTCACGCTGGCGACTTTTCGCGCCCACTGTCTCGCGTCCACTTGCTTGGGTAGCGAAGAGAGGTATCAGCTCCTCACCGCGATTCTGCGAGCCATCGCGGAAGCACGCCGCGCGTCTCCTGCCATCGCTACCGAGAAGGACGCGCTGCAAAGAATCACCAATCGCGTGGCGTCCATCTTGAAAGATCCGGGTCCTCCGTCCGCATGCCGCGGCAGTGGGGACGGAGTCGGCAACACGACGCATATCAGTACCATTGATGACGACGGCAACGTTGCAACCATGACGCTCAGCCACGGTGAGGGAAATGGCTACGAGATTCCGGGCACGGGAATCTTCATGAACAACCTCCTCGGCGAAGAAGATCTGTTTCCGGAAGGGCTTCTTAGGTTCACTCCCGGCGAACGCCTCCGAACGATGATGGCTCCATGCATTCTCCTCGGCGGCGATGTCGAGAGCGGACAAGGGAACGGTCACACCGCGATGACAGCTCTCGGTTCTGGAGGTGCAAATCGCATTCGAACCGTCGTGCCGCAATTCATCTCGTGGCTCGTTGATGACGGCTTGTCGCTGCAGGAGTCCCTACAGCAGCCGCGCCTCCACTACGAGGATGGCGTACTGAGCTCTGAGAACTTTCTTTTCGTCGGTGCGCAGGGTGACACAGTCCTCGCTGCTGCGCGACGCTTGGCCCTCGGCGAACAACGTTTCGATGCCCCCACGCTCTACTTTGGTGGAGTCCACGTCGCGCGGCGCAGCGCGTCCGGGCACCTCGAGGGAGCCGGAGACTCTCGACGCGGTGGAGTCGCCCGCGTCGTTTGAGACCAGAGCGTCCGCCTCATCCCCATGACGCGAAACCTCCGGACGCCGAGCACGCGGCAACCCTTCGGTGCATGACGAGAGACGAAGACGCAGCGGATTTGGGGCTGCACATCTACCGAATCAAATCCCGTGCCAACGTTCTCTCGCCTTCGTCGAACGAGCGATCACAACGCGGGTGCCTTGAAAGGGTTAGAAACCGTGCTCAAGGTGAGCCGCCAACGTGCCCCCGCGCGCGATCGTGACGCACGCCCTACAATAGAGATATCCACCCCTCCACACACACGATCGCGAGCCTTCGCTTTCCATGGATCACCACCCCGTGACAGCTCCGCGCGCACTTTACGGCCTGCAGGGCGAGGAATTCGCCAACATCGTCACTCACGGTGTTGGCCTCCTTCTCAGCGTCGCCGGGGTCGCGCTTTTGCTCACCGAGGTGGGAAGTCGAGGCAACGTCTGGCAAATCTCTGGCTGCTCAGTTTACGCCGCGACGCTGCTATCAATGTATGCGGTGTCGACGCTCTACCACGGCTCCAAGAAGCAGCCGATGAAGAGCACGCTACGGACTGCTGACCACATCTGCATCTACCTGTTCATCGCTGGAACCTACACGCCGTTCACGCTGGTTCACCTGCGGCAAAACTGGGGCTGGCTTCTGCTCGTGGCCATCTGGATCTTCGCAGCGAGCGGTACGGTATTCAAACTTCGCCTACGCCATCGGTGCGCCGAGTTTGTCTCGGTGGCGACGTATTTCTTCATGGGCTGGATCTGCCTCGTGGCGATCAAACCGATGCTTGAGAGTGTCCCAGCCGGTGCTCTGTACCTGCTGCTGGCAGGAGGTCTCTTCTACACGGCCGGCGTCTATTTCTACATGCGCGACGTCAACCGGTACTTCCATGCCATTTGGCACCTCTTCGTCCTCTGCGGCAGCGGCTGCCATTACCTCGCGATTTTTTACTACGTGGTTCCGCCCGCGGTCGCGTAACGCTTGTCGAAGAGGTTCGTGCTCTGCACTTCGACGACGCAGTCGTCAATGTCTGTAGTGAAACGCGCCGCTCTACGCCGCCAAGCGGCCAGATCTCACGAGCCGTCGAACTCGCCGCTCTCTAGGGCAACCTCGATGCGGCCTCGAATCTCATCGCGGACGCACCGAGCAACCCGAAGGCGTTCGTCAGCCGCGACGATCGCTGCCGGATCTTCGAAAGGCCAATGAAGTCGAGAAACCTGCCCGGGAAAAACGGGACAATCTGCCGCAGCGCGATCGCACACGCTGACGACGACGTCCGGAGGCGTTCCAACTGGCGGCAGGAAGTCGCGGATGTCTTTGGAGCTGTGACCCGCGAGAGAAATCCCGACCTCGAGCATGACCTCTGCGGCGACGGGATGAATAGAACCACTCGGTCGCGCGCCGGCTGAGAGACTCTCGTACGCTTCAGGAGCCAGGGCGCGAAGCCATGCCTCCGCCATGTGGCTCCGGCACGAGTTGCCTGTGCACAAAAACAGCACGCTTCGCTTGCGGTCTTTCGCCATTCTTCCGTTTGTCCTTCGAGCGCCCCGAACCATCGTGAGGCGACGGTCCGCTGCAAGTCAACGCGGAAAATCTGCTTCGGGCCTTGACGGCGTCAGCAGAAACGTCTATCCTTTCTAGGGCGTAGGCTACAGGTTGAAGAGCCTACGCACGAAACCCCGCTCCAACCGCCTGCGCCCTGAGCGCAGCGTCGCTGGAGATCGGAAGGTGCAGCACGCAGCAACGCAGCCTTCCGCTGACATGCTTGGGAAGCACGGGGAGTTTAGTCTGCCGCGGTGCCAGCGAGGACGGCGGCAACAGTAGGATTTACCGGCCTCTTCGTAGGTCTTTGGTTTGATTCCGTAATGAATGGCGCCAGCGCTAGCCAAATTGCAGCGCATGACGCATGTCACCAACGGCACAGTCGTGCTGCAGCGATTTGGTGTCGGTCAGAAAAGGTCATTCGGAGCAAGAACACCCAACATTTCCTCATGTGCGGACGGCGCAAATCCGAGGATGATAGCAGGCTCAACGACTCAGCACCCGCTCCTGCGTGTGCGAGCCCCGCCCGCTGGCAGCTCGGGTTGAGTCTCCAAACCGCTTCGGTTGTGAGTGCACGACTTGCGGTGACGGACACCGCTCAGAAGCACATCCGTAGAGTCGAGAGGCGTTCATAGACTCAGGTACTTCGACTGACGTGAATCGGTCGACACTCTGCTCGAGCGTCGCCGAATCAGGCTCAGATTCAAGGGCGGTTCGCGGGGATTGGGGCGGAGATCATGGGGGATCGAGGTGGGTCACGGGTAGCAGCCGGTAAAACCGGAGAAGTGAACAGCTCTCGGTACGGGGTCTCTATGGACCCGACGTCATAAGGCGAGAGCACAGCCTTCGAGGTCAAGAAGAGGGATGACCCGCCAGCGTAGAATGACATGTAACGAAGGGATGCTTGTTTCGTGCTTTCGTGCCGCGAAGCGACTTCGCATGACCGCAGAATCATTGCATCTCAGAGAGTTTGTTGAGGAACAGCGTGCCTAGCCAGCCGACAAGAAAGCCGTCCAAACCGAAGAAAAAGACGGCAAGCAAGAAGACTTCGAAAGCAAGTAAGAAGGCGTCTTCTAACTCGACCGCCTCGGCTTCCCAAGGTACAGCCAAAAAAACGGCGTCGAAGAAAACGAAGAAAACCACGGCGAAAAAAACTCAGGCTAGCTCGACGGCGAAGAAGTCCGGGGCGTCGACTCGTCGCAGCAAGACAACACCGACGGCGAAATCGAACGCGAAGACCGTTCGCAAGACTTCGACAGAAAAGTCGAAGCCAAAGAAGCGTGCCAGCGCAGCACCTGACCAAACAGCAGCGGTCGCAGCGCCTGATCGTGTGCAGAGGTCGACAGGTACTGCCGCGGCAGACGCCGCCTCGCGGGGCGCGCAGCTAGAGACAAAGACGACGGGAAAGAAAGGCGAAACCGCAACTCTTGCTCCTCCCGCGAGCCGGGCCAAAACCGAGTCGCGAAGAGGGCGTCGCCCTTTTCCGCGTAGAACCAGCGGCCGAGAGGACGCCGGCGGCGAAGGGAAGAATGGCACTGCGCCACCGCGTGGCGAGCGACAGAACGAGAGCGACGCATCCGCGACCAACAGAAACAACGGCGGCATGGCGACAACGACGGATCGAGGCCGTCACGGTGGACGCTCACAAGATCGCAACCGTCGGCGTCACGGACAGCGAGGTCCATCAAAAGGACAACGTTCCGGTGGCCGCCATGGCAAACGTCGTTCAAAGGGTTCTGGTCGTTCACGGCTACCCCAAGTGCCGCCGGGGCCAGCCGGGCTGATCTATGTTGTCGAAGCCAACGCGCCGATCGGCGCGACCGGAGTCGTACGAGTCTTCTTTCGACAACCAGGCCCGCAGGGCCAGCACGGTTCCGCGATCCTCCCAGTGGCCATTGACCGCCATCTACCGAGGTTCTCCAAGCACGAAGAAGACGAGGCGCTCACGTCGATCCTCCTCCGTCTGCCGCGCCAGTCGAAAGCTGCGCTTCAGCGTAAGAAGTCCAAGCGTAAACGCGGAAAAGTCCGCTCCTCGGCACCCAACACGTCCGCGGTGACGGTCACAGAAAAGGCTTGGCGGACACTCTTGCCCCTGCTGATCGAAAGCGGACGCGTCTATTTGCTCCACTCCGGCACCACTCGGGTGGTACCGATCGTGCGGGAAGATCGCCCACCTCTCGACTTTCACCTCTTGCTCGAACGCATCAAGAAACGCGGTGACTTCCACCTGACGTGCCGCTTCGTTCGAGGCCACAAGACGCTCCTGTACAAATCCCAGGTCTTGTTGATCACAGACGGCGAAAAAGGACAACTCCTGCGTCGCTCAGGCAAGCTCAGCGATGTCGAGTTCTCTGGTTCAGTCGCCTGGCTCAAGGCCTTGCGTCGAGGCCGTTTTCGACATGTCCCGAAGCGCAAGATTTCGTCTCTGCTGAAAATTTTTGAGCGTTCAACCACGCTGCCGGAAGCGCATTTCCCCAGCGCGCTCAAGATCAAAAATGTCACCGGCATCGAACCACGCCCTGAGCTCAAGCTGGAGAGCGGCCCTCAGGAGGTCGACGCCGAAGTGACGTTCCGTTACGGCGACAACTTGGTGCGTGCTGCGCGTCCTGGCAAACGGTTCTTCTCACTCAAGAATCGACGCCTCATCGTTCGCAATCTGGAGTCCGAGGGCGCTCGCGCGGTAGAACTTCTTCAGCTGGGCTTCCTCTACAATGAGAGCAAGCACTCTTTTAGCCTCTCAGCTGATCGCCTCGTCGTCGCTGCACCGGAGCTCTTCGAGCTCGGCTGGACGCTCCACGGCAAGCGGATGCCTTTCCGTCCTCCCACGGACATGCAGGTCGAGGTCGAAACCGGGACCGACTATATCGATGTCGACGTCCGCGTACATTTCGGCGACCAAAGCATCAAGGTGCCTGAGCTCATGGAAGCGATGCAGCAAGGAAATCGCATGATTGTCCTGAAGCAGGGTGTCGTTGGCGTGCTTCCATCGGACTGGATCGAAAAAAACGCCGCGTGGATGGAGCTGGGACATGTCCATGACGGAAAACTTAGACTGCGCCGCAACCAGTCGTCTATGGTCGACGCCCTGGTGGAAGAGAACATCAAGGCTCGATTGGATCAGAGTTTCCGCACCGAAAAAGATCGTCTCGACAGTTTCCAAGGCGTCGAAGAGCACGAGGCGTCCGAGAACTTCAACGGTACGCTCCGCCCCTATCAGGAGTTCGGTGTTGGCTGGCTTCGTTTTCTCGACAGCATGGAGTGGGGTGGTTGCCTAGCTGACGATATGGGTCTTGGCAAAACGATCCAAGCGCTGGCGCACCTGCAGCTACTGAAGGAAGAAGGCCGCACCGGCACGACGCTGATCGTCACGCCGAAGTCTCTGGTGTTCAACTGGCAACGAGAAGCCCAGCGCTTCACGCCAAACCTCAAGTGCGCCAGCTATTTGGGGCCCAAGCGTGCCAAGATCCTGGAGAAACTCGATGAGTACGATGTGATCTTCAGCACCTACGGTACGGTGCGAAGAGACGTCGAGCAGCTTGCCAGTATTCCGTTTCTTTACGTGATCCTCGACGAAGCGCAGGCGATCAAAAACATCGACTCACAAAACGCTCGCGCTGTACGCGTCCTCAACGGCCAGCGCCGTCTGATTCTGAGTGGTACGCCGGTTGAGAACCATCTCGGTGAGCTCTGGTCGCTCTTCGATTTTCTCAATCCCGGCATGCTTGGCACTTACAATGCCTTTAAGAAACGGTTTGGCGGCGAACTCTCGGACGCGGGCGGCCTGTCATTCTTGCGTCGAACGTTGCGGCCATTCATTCTGCGTCGCAAGAAAGAAGAGGTCGCGCCAGATCTTCCACCGCGAACCGAGGAAACGATCCTCTGTCAGATGGAAACAGAGCAGCGCAAGATCTACAACGAGCTCAAGGAGCGCTGTCGCAACTCGGTGCTGGCTCAAGTCAAATCGAAGGGACTGGCGCGCTCCAAGTTACATATCCTGGAAGCGCTGCTGCGATTGCGGCAGGCGGCGTGTCACCCACGCCTAATCGACGACGAGTACGCAGAGAGCCAATCGGGCAAATTCAACGCTCTCATCGACATGCTCGAGCAAGTCGAGGACGAAGGCCACAAAGCACTCATCTTTTCCCAGTTCACGTCTTTGCTTTCGATCGTGCGTGAGACGATGGATGGGCTTGGAAAGAACTACGAATACCTCGATGGGCAGACTCGCAATCGCGCGGAGCGTGTCGACCGCTTCCAAGAGGATGAGGACTGCAGATTCTTCCTCATCAGCCTGAAAGCCGGTGGAGTCGGACTCAACCTGACGGCTGCCGACTATGTGTTTATCCTCGACCCTTGGTGGAATCCCGCTGTGGAAGCCCAGGCGATCGATCGCGCCCACCGAATTGGTCAGGACAAAAAAGTGTTCGCCTACCGCTTCGTTTCGGAGAGTACGATCGAAGAGCGCATTGCCGATCTCCAGGAGTCGAAACGAAAGCTCGCCGATGCGATCGTCACAGCTGATGAGAACATCATGCGCGATCTGACCAAGGACGACCTGGAAGTCCTGTTCAGCTGACGGCGGTACGTCACGCTCCCGCCGCGCAGCGCTGTGCGCGACGGTCGGGATACGCTCGTCGGCTAGCGCGGCGGTGACGCGCCGCGCGACCAGCGCCGAAACGGTAGCAGGTCGGCGATTCGTGCCTTGGCAAGACGCCCGTCGACATCGAGGATCACCCAGCACTCTGGCCCGCCGTAGTCTCCGATCAACTCTCGGCAACTTCCGCACGGTGGCAGAACAAAGAGCTGCCCATCTCTTTCGTGCGCCTTCGGATGGCGAACTGCCACTGAACGCGCGATCGGATCTGCGGCCACGGTCATGGCACGTCCGATGGCGATCTTCTCGGCGCAGACGGCAGGCTCACCAATCACTCCCTGCAGGTGCACTGCCGCGTAGATCTTCCTAGACCGAGTCCGCACGGCGGCGCCAACGTGGTGCCTCCCAACCTCAAAACGGCGTCGGATCACTTCGCAGGCAGCCTCGTACAGCGCCTCGTCCTCGACGTCAAGAGGCCGCAGGATGGAGTTCGAAAGGCTCAGGGTGTCGTCGCTCATGGGTCTGCGAGCTCGCTGGTGCGAAGTCTTGAGAAGGTCGCTGGCAAAGGAGCCACGACCGCAGTCGAGGCCGTCCCCACCGGGGCCATAGTCTCATCGTATCGGCCACCGGCCCCGAAATCCTTCAAGGGAGATAAAAACGCAGGAACTTGCTGCGCCGGGCGCCACTCGACGCAGCGCTACGTGGTCCGCCGGTCGACGCATTCGGCAGCCCTCAGCCCCCAAAGAGTGGTAAGGCGAAGACGGTTCTTGCCGTCACGTTTGCGGCGCTGGCGAGTTCAGGCTCCCGACGCCGACCCCACCGAGTCGATCCGCAGGTAACGACCGATGTACCGCACGCCCAGGTAGAATGGCACGGTGTCCGCGAGAGCGACGAGAAGCTTGAAGGTGTAGCCACCCCAGATGTATCTCAGGACTTCCGCGCTCCCCATGTCGCCGGCGACGATCGGCCCCCAAAAGGTTATGAGGACGACGGCTACGGTGTCGGCCAGCTGACTGACGAGCGTCGAGCCGTTGTTACGTAGCCACAGGTGGCGCCCGCGCGTCACTTTGCGCCAAAAGTGAAAGAGGTAGACGTCGATGAACTGAGCAAACAAGTACGCGATCATGCTGGCCAGAATCGCCATGCGCGTCGTCGTTGCGATGCGATCAAAGAGACCGACTTGACGAAAGAGCAGGCGCCCGTCACCGGCTTCGTCGAGGATGGGAAATCCGTCGCGCCGCCCGAGGAGTGGCTGACCGTCCGGGCCGAGACGCGGTACGAGGGTTTCTTGCGCTGGGTCGTGCTGCGGCCCGCGGGGCTCGATGGTGACCATTTGACCATCGGCACGATACGCTTCGATGGTGCCTGTTTCGAGCTCAAGAACGACCTGAAATGGCGCCGGCTTGCCGCCGGCAACCGGCAGCAAATCGCCGAGGCCGATGAATGCCAAGACGACGAGATTGACGAGCAGCCCCACGAAGACAACGAAATTCGCCGTGCGCCGGCCGTAGAATTCGCTGATGAAGTCCGTGCACAAAAAGGTCAGAGGATACGGTAGAACGCCCACCGCGACGGCTAGCGCGCCAATCTGAAGGAACTTCGTGATGCCGAGGATATTCAGCATCGCCATGGCGCCAAGGAAGATACCGGCGAAAAGGAGAAGCAGGCGCTGACGGCGACGGTGCAGAGTGGCGAAGTCGAGGCGTGGCAGATCCGCAAACGTGGCCTGAGCGTCCGCGCCGACACTCTCCGTGTCAGTCATTTTCTTCTCGTCCTCCGTTGGCGTTGCCGGCACAGTCGATTCGGCGGTTCAATCCGCGCGACTCGCCGTGCTATGATCCCAGGCTGCGCTCAATCATTCAATGTCTTGGACCCATGGAACGACCCAAGCAACGAGGTTCGATATGACTCGACACGGAGTCGCAGTGCGGGCGATCACCGCATTCATCGCAAGCTCTCTCGCCACGTCGTGCATGAAGTTTCCGCAGCAGAGCTTCCCCTCGGCCGGGGCCGTGACGCCTGTGGAAGTTGTGCGCACTAACGACTACTCGGAAGGCGTCGTCGTCGACTACGACGGCAATATCTATTTTTCCCACGGCAAGATCATCACGGTGGTTGCACCCGACGGAACGCATCGCCAGTGGGCCGAAACCGGCGAGCCTAACGGACACAAGATCCTCCCGGATGGGACACATCTCGTGTGCGACGCGAGCCATCATGCCGTCCTCCACCTCGACGCAAGCGGCGACGTTGTCGGCAAAGCAGCGTCGGAGTGCGAAGGCAAACCGCTTCGCGGTCCCAACGATTTGACGCTCGATCGCCACGGCGGTTTCTACTTCACCGACCCCGGCGGATCGAGCGCTGACGCACCCATCGGCACGATTCACTACGTCGATAGCGAAGGCACGACGCACCTGGTGGATGAGGGCCTTGCGTTTCCCAATGGGATCGTCATCACCGCCCCCGGCACCGTCCTCTTCGTCGCTGAAAGTCAGAGAAACCACATTCTCGCGTACGACGTCGTTTCGCCTGGAAAGGTGACCAATCGCCGCGTCTTCGTGACCTTACCTGAACACCCCAGTGGCGACCCGATGCGCAACCAGCCTGACGGCATCTGTCTCGACCTCTTTCGTAACCTTTACGTAGCGCACTGGGGGATGCAGAGCGTGCACGTCATAGACCGTCACGGCCGAATCAAACGCAGCTACCCCGGCGGCAACGTGACCACCAGCAACGTTGCCTTTGGTGGCCCCAACTTCGACCAGCTCTATGTGACGGGCGGAAAGCCTGGAGCACTCTACCGACTCGACCTGACGGGCGTTCCCGGCCTGAACATTCTCCGCTCACGCAAGAACGACGACGCTGCAACCGACGGTAGCGAGTAAGATGGTCGAAACGAACGAACCAAGTAGCGACGAGGTTCGTACGACCTACAGCTCCTGTCTTGATCGGAACCTCGACTCACGCTCTCCCGAGCGCTACGAGTGACAGCTGAGATGCTTAGAGAACTGTTTGAATTCAAACCTGAACGCGAAGGGTATTACGGCGAGTTTGGTGGCTCCTTCGTGCCCGAGATTCTGCACGAGACCATCGCGGAGCTGCGCCAAGCGTTCGCTTCAGCGCAGAGTGATTCCCAGTTCTGGGGCGAGTACGAGTCGGTCATGTCGACCTATTCCTGTCGCCCGACACCCATCACTTTTTGTGAAAACCTCAGTCGGATCGCATCTGGCGGACGCATCTACGCGAAGCGTGAAGATCTCAACCAGACAGGTGCCCACAAGGCGAACAACGTCATCGGCCAAGGCCTGCTCGTGAAGCGCATGGGAAAGACGCGAGTCATTGCAGAGACGGGCGCGGGGCAGCATGGCGTCGCGACCGCGACGATGGCAGCACGCTTTGGGCTGGAGTGCACGATTTATATGGGTGCTGAAGACGTCGCGCGGCAACGGCCGAACGTCTTTTGGATGGAACAGCTGGGCGCCGAAGTCATCTCGGTCGACGACGGGACCAAGACACTCAAGGATGCAATCAACGCCTGCCTACGCGACTGGGTCGAATCGATGGCCAACACACACTACGTCATGGGCACCGTCTGCGGGCCGCATCCGTTTCCACAAATGGTCATGTACTTCCAGTCGATCATCGGTCGCGAAGCGCGTCAGCAGATGCTCGATGCGGTGGGCGAGCTCCCAAGCCGGGTCTACGCGTGCGTCGGCGGCGGCTCGAACGCTTCCGGAATTTTTGCGGGTTTCCTTGATGACCCAGACATCGAACTCGTGGGAGTCGAGGCCGGCGGTCTCGGCCTGGAGACGGGTCAGCATGCGGCACGCATCGCGGGCGGCCAAGGAACGCCAGGCGTGGCCCAGGGTTACAAGACCTACTTCCTTCAGAACAACGAAGGACTCATGAACGACACCCACTCCGTGTCAGCAGGGCTCGATTACATCGGCATCGGGCCGATTCTTGCTCACCTTCATGATGTCGGACGTGTTCGATTCGAAAGCGCCACCGATCGTGAAGTCGTCGAGGCGTTCCGCTTGACGGTGCGCAACGAAGGCATCATTCCAGCCCTTGAGAGCACTCACGCGATTGTCGGCGCTTTGCGGGAAGCGAAGGAGCTCAGCTCGGATGACATCGTGCTCGTCAACATCTCCGGACGGGGCGACAAAGACATCTTCACCATCGCCGATGCCCTTGGCGACGAAAGGTGGCGCGACTTCCTGCGCGCGAAGGCCGCTGAGTATGAGGGTTCCGAATGACCCCGTGCCACAGCTCCCTGCGCGAGCACCTCGACTCACGCCTCGCTGAGCGCCCCATTCTGCTCATGGCGCACGCCGTCGTCGGCTATCCTTCGCTTGAGGCCAACTGGGAGATGCTCGAGTGCATGAGCGATGCGGGCGTCGACGTCGTCGAGCTGCAGCTCCCGTTCAGTGAACCAATCGCTGACGGCCCATGGTTCATCAAAGCCAACCAAGTGGCAATCGACCACCACCTCGCCTGGCAGGATTACTTCGACTTCTTGGAGCGGGCTGCCGCGGCGGTGACGTTCCCAATCCTCTTCATGGGCTACTACAACAGCATCTTTCGCATGGGCACAGCCGAGTTCTGCAAGCGCCTCCACGACGCCGGCGCCAAGGGTTACATCGTTGCCGATTTGCCGCCGGAGGAAGCTGACGAACTGCATCGCCAAGGGCGTGCGCGAGGCCTGGACCCCGTTCTCCTGATGACACCAACAAACTCTGAACCACGCCTTCGGGCCATCGCCGAACGCGCCTCAGGGTTCGTCTATTGTGTGGCACGCAAGGGCGTCACCGGCAAAAAGACACAGCTCGGAGACGACGTCGGCCGTTTTCTCGAGCGCTGCCGCGCGGCAACCGATCTGCCCCTGGCGCTCGGTTTCGGCATCAAGACAGCTGCCGACGTCGAAGCCCTGCACGGTCGAGCCGAAATCGCCATCGTCGGCACCGCATGCCTCGAGGCGTGGGAGAAGGAAGGCCGAAAGGGCTACGCTGCATTCCTCCGCGGACTAAGGGCCGCGACGGAGCCGCCGCGCGGATCATAGAGCGGGCGCGGATCCATGCACCGACGGCGTCGTTAGCTGAGCAGCTTGGTGCGGTGCGCGAGCTCTGTGCGGCTGCTGATCTCGAGCTTGCGGTAGATGTGTCGGAGATGTGCCGCCACCGTCGCGGACGAGATGCCAAGACGAAAAGCGATGGTCTTGTTTTTCATGCCGTAGCTGGCGAGCACGGCGATTTCGCGCTGGCGTTCGGTGAGAGGAACTTTCTCCTCGATCGGCATCTGGACGAGTGCATACGACTGATGATTGCGAACTGCGTACGCCAAAACGTTCACCGACTGTGACGCAAACGCCGCCGAATCGAGCCCGATTTCCTCGTCAACGCAGTTGAGCAATTCCTCGAGAAGCTCTACCAAACGAGTGTGAACTTCGTTCAAGTTCGGAGCTTTCCGTCCAGCTTCTTGACTGCGCTTGGACGCCATAACAACACCTCTCCAAAGGCCGAAACAGCCCGACGTTAGACCAACGGTTCACAGACAACTCGCAGCCATACTACATCGGCCGAGAAGGCGGTCTCCATAAGAAAAACCGTGGAACCAACGTTGCACATTCAAGCTCCCGAGATGCCCCGTGGTCGTCCGCTCACGAGTGCTTAATCAGTTTGAATGAGTTGGGTCTACGCATCTCGGACGACAAACATCGACCCCCGCAAGGTGTCGTCAGCCTGGCCACCTGACGACCGGCGGAGCTGATCGGGCATCCCTCCACCTCGAAGTGTCTCACGAAGTGCCTTTTTCAAGGAGGTTGTTATGTCCCGATGGTTTGGGTTTGGGTTGGTTCTCGGGCTGGTGTGTGGAGTTTCGAGTGTGACTTGGGCGGGCCTTCCCGGCGATGATTTCCTTATCGGAAAACGCGGGGACACCAACAACGACCAGGATGTCGATCACAGCGACATCATCTTCCTGTCGAATTTTCTCTTCAGCAACGGCGACGAACCGCCCTGCTTGAACCAGGCCGACGTCAACGATGACGGCGATATCGACAACTCCGACGTCATCTATTTGAGTAACTGGCTCTACGATAGTGGCGCGCCGGCACCACCGGCGCCAGGGCCCTATAATCCGAACTGCGACCCGGACACGACCAGTCCGAACCCTGGCTGCGAAGACTATCAGTGTCCGTGAGCTAAATAGTGAGGATGTTTTTCAAAGGTGATCCCACGGCCGACTCCCGTTACAATGTCAACTGGAAAGGAGTTGGCCGTGGCGATCCCAGACAGCCCTCTACCGAAAGGTTGGGGCGACCGTTTACTCGATGGCGTAGATCTGGAAGCTTCTTTCGCAGAGCTCCGGGAGTGTCGTCATTTTCACGGCTACTCGCAGCGAGGCCGAATTCGCTCTCTACAGAGTCGGCCCGATGAAGCGTGCGAGTGGTTCGACAAGGCTGACAGGCTCGCCGAGTCTGCCGACCCGACGATTCCGAATTTAGTGCGCACGTTCCTCCTGCAAGTCTTCAAGTTCGAAAACGTGCTCCTGTTCGAAGACGCCGAGCGCGGCGAAATCGGCGTCCAACCGTTCCTCCCGCAGCTTCCGGACGAAGTCCTGGACGAGTTTCCCGAGGTCCGCATGGCGCTCAATTTGCGCAAGCGCATCCAGGGGCTCTACCATCTGCACGTCGGCCATCCTGCCGAGGCGCGCGAGTACTTTCTCGAGCTAGCAGACGACGCCTCAGCGCGACCGGATCAACACCTGGCGACGTACATCTGTTTGGCATGCTGTGCCAACAACCTCGATGACGCGCAGCAGCGCACCCACTATCTCGACGCCGCCGAGCTCGCCATCCACAGCGCCAAGTGGCTCTTCAACCAGGCCGCGTTCTCGGCGCGGTTGGAAGCGATTTACGGCTACCTGGGAGACGAACCGAAGACCAAGGAGTGGCGGGACTATCAGACCAGCCTATGTTGCCCACAGGCGTCCAAGGACGCATTTCGCCGCCGCGCGGCTCACTGCATCACGCTGCGACGCGACGAGAACATGCTCTTCGTGTTTTGAAGATAGTGGCGCCGAGGATCCGGCGCCGCGCGGCTCACCGCTGACAGCGGCCACAAAGGTACGTCGAACGCCCCGCCAGCACGAGTCGTCTCACCTTGCTCCGGCACTGCAGACAAGCTTCGCCCTCGCGCCCATAGACGCGTAGCTGCACCTGAAAGTAACCGGCATCGCCGGTGCCGCTTTGAAAGTCGTTGAGGGTCGTGCCACCCGCCTCGATGGCGGCGTCAAGCACCTCTTTGACGCTGGCAACGAGACGCTCCCACCGTTTGCGGCTGAGGCTGCCCGCCGCGCGGCGCGGGTGAATTCCGGCCAAGAAGAGAGCCTCGCTGGCGTAAATGTTCCCGACCCCCACCACCTGTCTGGCGTCCATGAGGTAGTTCTTGATCGGACGACGGACGCCCCGGCAGCGCTCATGAAAAGAGCGCCCGTCGAACGCCTCCGAGAGCGGCTCGACGCCCAGGTGGGCGAAGCGCCGATCGCGTTCCAACTCGGGGGTCGTGACGGCATCGACAAGCCCGAACCGCCTCGGGTCACGAAACCGCAGCTCCAAACCGCCGCTGAGCCCAAACGTGACATGAACGTGAGACGGCCGCGGCGCCCCGCGCGGCGCGGTCAGCAACCGGCCGCTCATGCCGAGGTGAACCACGATCGTTGTCGCGTCCTCGAGGTGCATCAGCAAGTATTTGGCACGGCGCCCGAGACGTTCGATCGTCTGGTCACACGCCCGCCGCAGCCGCGCCGGACGCACGGGGTATCGTAGCCGCCGCTCGAAGACGTCGACCGATTCGATCCGCCGTCCGACCAAAGCTGGCACGAGACTCCGCCGCACCGTCTCGACCTCGGGAAGCTCCGGCATGACGCTCTCCGCTCCGGCGGACCCGCGCGTCCGCCACACACCAACCACGAGACGACCCTCAACGCGGGTCAATATCCTCACACGAGCGAACCTACGGCGTCACGAATCCCACACGTCCCGCCGTCACACGCTCGAGCGCAGCGCCGAAACTCTAGAACGCTTCGAGCTGCGGCAAAGCGCCTACCGGCAGCAGCTTGATGGCTTCGTTCTCTCGCGACTGGAGGCCAACGGCGACGTTCTTGCCATCGGGCGCAAACGCCACTGACCAAACCGTACCGTCGAGGGAATCAGTGCTGACGTAGTCGGCGGCCGTCGCCACGTCCCAAAGCTTCACTTGGCGATCCAGACCGCCTGTGGCAATGATCGAGCCGTCCGGTGAGAAACTCACCGACGTCACCCAGTTCTTGTGGCCTTTGAGCGTTGCAACGCTCTTCCATTCGCCGCCGCCGCCGTCCCACACTTGAATGACGTTGTCAGCGCCGGTCGTGGCAAGGCGTTTGCCGCTGGGGGCGAACGCACAAGACATGACCCAACCCTCGTGACCGCCGAGCGTCGCGATCTCTTTGCGCGCCGCGACGTCCCACACCTTGGCTGTCTTGTCATGGCTCGACGACACCAAAGACTTACCGTCTGGAGAAAAGACGACCGCACGCACCGTCGCCTCGTGACCAGAGAGCGTTGCCGCTTCCTTGCCGCTGGCGACTTCCCACAGTTTGATCGTCGTATCTTCGCTCGCCGTTGCGATCAATTTGCCATCCGGTGAAAACGCTACGTCGAGCACCCAATTCTTGTGTCCCTCGAGTGAGGCGACTTCCTTGCTGCTCTCCAAAGACCAAATCTTCACTGAGCTGTCATAGCCAGTGGTCGCTATTTGCTTGCCGTCGGGCGAAAATGCGACCGACCAGACCGCAGTCTGATGGCCCTCAAGTTTCGCGATGACTTCGCCCTGGGCAACGTCCCAAACCTCCACGGTGCCGGGACGATACAAAAGAGTTTGACCACCCACGGTCGCCAGAAGCTTGCCGTCCGGTGAGTAGGCGAGCGCCGTGACCCAGCTGCTGCTGCCTTCCAGTCCCTTGAGTTCGTCCGCAAGAGCAGGAGCCGCCGACAAAAGAATCGCGAGCGCGATGGTGCATTTCATACCACAGTTCTCCAATGATCTTCGCTCAGTTCAACCGTGTTGCGACCAGTTCCCCGCATGGCTCAACAATCCTCGGCGGCAGGACGCGTTCGAGGTGGACACACGAAAGACCGGATGAGCATGGGAATTCAATTGCACCCATTGTATCCGAGGCGCGGACGATTCGAGACCAGAAAACACCCTCACAGCGCTCGAGAGGCCCAGCGGACGGGCCGGGCATTTGCGCCGCGTTCGGCACGCACCTTGCCCTAACCGAATGGTTCGCTCAGGCGACGATGACCCGAGCGGCCGGCGGGAAAGTGGACTCTGAGACGCGCGGAAAATGCCGCGCACCCGTTGGGCGACGGCGCGTTTCGCCAGGAATGACCGCACGGCCGTTTCTTTCGCTCCCGAGCGGTGTTAACGTGTTGCCGCCGCAGAGTCGGAGGGGCTCGCACGAAGGACACGCCACCACCATGCACCATTGGTCATTTCTGTATCAGTACGGAATCGGCGGGATCATCTTCGGCGTCGGCACATATCTTTCCGTACGATCCGGTTCCATTGACCTCAGCAGTCGTAGCGGCCGGCGCAGCTTGGCGCTCATGATCGGCGGCTTCACCCTCTACGCGCTCGTGCATGCCGCCAGCGTTTTCCTGGTACCCAAAGCATGACGCCGCTCGTCGGCTTTGAAGTGTGGTTCGCGCAGGCAGCGGGCACGTCTCTGGACCTGGCCGTGATCGCGATTTACTTGATTGCGATCCTTGCCTTCGGAGCCTTTTTTGGACTCCATACACGCTCGACGCGAGATTTCTTCACGTCCGGGCAGCGGTTCAGCGCGTGGCTGGTGACAGCGAGCTACATCGCGACGCTCGTTGGCTCCTACAGCTTCCTGAAGTATTCCGAGGCCGCCTACAACTACGGCCTGTCGTCGACCAGCACCTATTTGAACGATTGGTTCATCCTGCCTCTCTTCATGTTCGCGTGGCTGCCGATTGTCTACTTCAATCGCATTCTTTCGGTGCCGGAGTACTTCGAGCGCCGCTTTGGCCGCGCGACTCGCGCCGCTGGCACCGTGATCATCTTGCTCTACATGCTCGGCTACATCGGCTACAACCTCTTCACGATTGCGGTGGCGCTGCGGCCGATCGTCGGCCTCACGGAGATGCAGATCGTTTGGGTGACGGCCATATTTTGCGGTATCTACGTCACCGCAGGTGGCCAGACGTCGGTCATCATGACGGATCTCCTCCAGGGTGTTCTGCTTCTCGCAGTCGGCTTTGGCGTGCTCTTTCTCGGTATGCAGCACCTGGGCGGTTGGAGCGAATTTTGGGGTGCACTACCCACATCGCACAAGTACGGCATGGCCGACTTCAACACGCCGGACGGCTTCAATGCGGTCGGCCTTTTTTGGCAGGACGGTATCGCCAACAGCTTTGCCTTTTACTTCATGAACCAGGGCATTCTGCTGCGATTCTTGTCGACTAAGAGCCCAGCGGAGAGCCGCAAAGCGGTCGTTTGGATAGCGCTCGTCATGATGCCGCTGACGGCGATCGCCGTTTCGAGTGCCGGCTGGATCGGCGCTGCACTCGCCGCGCGTGGTGAGATCGACGTCAACGAGTCGAAAGACGTCTTCGTCACCGTCTCTAAGCTTCTGACTCGCCCCGGCGTCTTCGGTCTCGTGCTCGCTGCGCTCACCGCCGCACTGATGTCAACGATCGACACTTTGATCAACGCCGTCAGCGCCGTCTGTGTCAACGACATCTACCGGCCGCTGACGCGGTCTCGAGCGAGCGAACGCCACTACCTGCGCGTCGCGCGTGTCATCTCACTCGCAACGGCAGGTTTCGGTGTCGTCCTCGTACCACTCTTCATGAGTTTCAAGTCGCTCTACGTGGCGCACGCCACGTTCACTGCAGCGATCACGCCGCCGCTGGTCATCGTGATTCTTTTCGGCAGTGTGTGGCCCCGCTTCGGTGGTCGGGCGGCACTGACCACGATCCTCTGCGGCAGCGTTGCGATCTTTTTCTCGTTCGCGTTTCCAGAGGCGCTGATTCAGCCGATCGCACACGGCATGAGCGGCGGCAGTGGCTTCAAGTTCATGCGTGCGTTCTACGGCATCCTCGTCTGCGGGGTGCTGGCAGTCATTTGCACGATGTTGATGCCAAACACCGCGAGCACGAACGGCCTGACGATCTGGAGCCTCAAAGCCGCCATGCGGCGCTTCAAGGGCGCTGATCGGCTCAAGGAGAGTACAGGACGACACATCGAAGTGACGCTCGCGGTCGGCGCCACGGGTGATGCGACCGGCGCCGCATCAAAGACGGACGAGGGCGCAGCGCCAGAGAGCGCGCAGACCGCGTCAGCGACGACGACGTCGAAGACGACGCGTGGCGCACCCTCACGTGACGCACGGGGAGAGACGGCGGTGGTCGCTCTGCACCCGCGCGACCTGCAACACCTCGGCGCCGAAAGCGGCGACCTGCTGTTCGTGACGGATCGGCGCTGGTGGCTGGGGGGGCTGCGATCGCTTCACTGCACGGCAGCTGTCGACCAGGCTATGCAAGAGGGCGAAATCAAGCTTTCGCCAGAAGCAATCGCAGCGGGACGCCTCATCCCCGGACGGCC
This sequence comes from Planctomycetota bacterium, assembly GCA_965223265.1. Classification (GTDB taxonomy): domain Bacteria; phylum Planctomycetota; class UBA8108; order UBA8108; family SXIK01. The sequence continues at coordinate 8,332,389 of OZ244999.1, read as the reverse complement.
AGCCCGCGTCGAGCTGATTCTCTGAGTGCGCGTGAACAGGTGAAAAGAAAAACGCCCCGGAGTTTTCGCCCTGACAACTCCGAGGCGCCGCGTACTCTGAAATGTTAGACGGCCACGCGTTCAGGCAGCCGTCACCGCCGTCGCCAGCGGTGGCCCCGGACCGCTGAGCATAAAGATCCGGTCGCCCCACACTGTCAAAGAAGTTCTGACCTCTACTCCTGACGGCACCGAAGCAATCGATGCCTTGTTCGCGTTCGAAGAGTGACTCCTGAACGCGGGGACACGCGTTTCGGCCGTCGGGCGCCGAATACGCCGAGCAGCGCGGAGCACGGTCCGGATCCTGGCCGGTAGGCCAACAAGCCGGATTGCCACGCTGACGATCAGTGAGAAAAGTCTCCTGATCATGATGACCTCCCCGAAAAACCGTCGGACGTAAAAGAATCGATCAGATCCTCAGTTCGCCTCCGCGTCGCTGTGCCGCGAGCCTCAAACGCATGCCTTTGGAGATCGCGCCACCTCGAAGGTGCGAGAGACGAACTGAACGTTGTCGTTGTTATCGACCTCGTCCCATAAAGAGCTTCGACATTTTTCCCGGCACTTCCGATAAAAGGGGATCGCAAAGGCAAGAATTCGAGCTGTTTCAACCGGAGGCCCTTCAGCTGTGTGCGTGGCGCTACATTCTCAGAACTTCGGCGGCGACGGGGAGCCGCTGGTGATTCTCCATGGGCTCTTCGGTTCATCCAACAACTGGAGCGTCGCCGGAAAGTCCTTGGCGCATGCCTTCCACGTCCGGGCGCCGGATCTACGCAATCACGGTGCCTCGCCGCATGCAGCGGGGATGGATTATCCGAATCTGGCCGCAGACGTGGCGAAGTTCATCGACAGCCTCGGCGTTGGCCCCGTGCACCTTCTCGGCCACAGCATGGGTGGCAAGGTCGCAATGCGCCTCGCAATCGATGCGCCGTCGCTGGTTCGCTCCCTGACCTTCGTCGACATCGCACCGAAAGACTATGCCGTCGGTTCGCGCGAGCTCGATGCGCTTCGCGCCCTCGACCTGAGCGTCCTCAGATCGCGCCGCGAGGCAGACGTTGAGCTCGCAAAGCACCTTGGTGACCGTCCAACACGTCAGTTTCTCCTCACTAATCTTCGCCGTGACCCAGACGGAGGGTTTCGCTGGCGGCTCAATCTCTCGGGGCTGGCAGCGGGACTGAGCGACATTCGCGCGGCGCCGCTTCAAAGTACGGAGGTGTTCGACGGTCGCGTGCTCGCTCTGATCGGTGAGCAGTCGAGCTTCGTCGAACCTGCAGACGAGACTTTGATCCGCCACCACTTTCCGACCGCCGAAGTCATCGTGATCGATGGCTCAGGTCACAATCCCCACGTCGAAGCGCCGGAGAAGTTCACCTACGAAGTCGTTCGCTTCGCGCTGGGTGATGGGACGGCTGCCGATCGCCGCTCGTAGACGCACCAGCTGTACGCGTACGCATGGCGCGCGTCCGCCTCGTGACGCTCCGCCGTCACCAACTCCCACGCCGCAAGATCCAACTCAGGAAAAAAGACGTCGCCCTCGACAATGGCATGGACCCACGTCAAGTGGAGACGTCCGATGCGAGGCAGCGCCAAGTCGTAGATCGCCGCGCCACCGATGACGAACGGCTCGTCGTCACCAGCAGCAGCGGCAAACTCAATCGCCCCATCGATGGACGTGACGACACTGGCGCCAGGCGCGGCAAACGCGCCGTCACGCGAGACCACGACGCTGGTGCGGCCAGGCAGCGGCCGACCGATCGAGTCCCACGTCTTTCGCCCCATGATGATGTGGTGGCCCATCGTCAAACGCTTGAAGCGCTTTAGGTCTGCCGGCAGATGCCATGGCAAGTCGCCGCTACGGCCGATGACTTGATTCTCCGACATGGCGACGATGCAGGAAACCATCACAGCATCACACCGCCACCGGCGCCTTGATGTGCGGGTGCGGGTCGTACCCGTTCAGGGAGAAATCGTCGAAATCAAACGCCTCAAGGTCCGTGACGTCTGGATTGATTTCCATGGTCGGAAGCGCCCGCGGATCGCGGCTAAGCTGGAGCTTCGCCTGATCGAGGTGGTTGAGATAGAGATGCGCATCTCCAAGCGTGTGGACGAACTCGCCGGGACGAAGGTTCACAACCTGCGCTACCATCATGGCGAGCAGTGCGTACGACGCAATATTGAAAGGCACGCCGAGAAAGACGTCCGCGCTGCGCTGGTAGAGCTGGCAAGAGAGAGCGCCGCCAGCGACGTAGAACTGAAAAAGGAGATGGCAAGGCGGCAGCGCCATACGGTCGAGTTCGCCGACATTCCACGCTGACACGATCATGCGGCGAGAATCGGGTTTCACGCGCAGCGTTTCGATCACTTGGGACAACTGATCCACCACGCCACCATCCGCGCTGCGCCAGGATCGCCACTGCGCACCGTAGACCGGACCCAAGTCGCCGTTGGCGTCGGCCCACTCGTCCCAAATGCTGACACCATGGTCGTTGAGGTACTTGGTGTTCGTGTCGCCGCGGATGAACCAGAGCAGTTCGTAAATGATGCTCTTCAAATGCAGCTTCTTCGTCGTCACGAGAGGAAACCCGGCGCTGAGGTCAAAACGCATCTGGTAACCGAACACGCTGCGCGTCCCAGTGCCGGTACGGTCCGCTTTCTCGACTCCATGGTCGAGAATGTGCTGCATCAGTTGGAGGTATTGTTGCATGCGTCTGCGTGGAGAGGAGAGAAGACCAAGAGAAAAGAGCCACGTCGCCATCCGTACACCTGGCGTAGCTTACCAGAGTTGGCGACGAAATCCACCGCGCCGACGCGCAGTCGGGAACCGCCGGAAGGGCGCCGAAACAGCCTCTTGCAGAGCGGCCATCGCGACGCTCCACGATCGAATTTCGCGGCTCGGGATGCGCGAGCAGTGCTTTCATGACGAGAAACTTGTACCCTATCCGCGGTCGATGATTGGGTCGACCGTTGAAGCATACGGAACCTACCATGGCTCAGCCGACGTCTCCCATCTTCGCGCATCTAACTCTGGCAACACGCGACGTTCAGCGCGCCGCGAGTTTCTACACGAAAGCGTTCGGGTGGCAGCCGATCGAGCGGCCGCAAAACATCGAGCGGCCGGCGGCATGGCTGTCGATCGCTGCGGGTACGGAGCTGCATCTCCTCGAAGTGAGTGACTTCGAAATCAGCCGCTATGAGGCCGAGTTCGGACGCCACGTGGCATTCGCCTATCCTCAGAGCGGTTTCGCTGAACTCAAGAAACGCATCGTGGAGCATGGCGGTCGACTGATCGACCCGCAGCGGGACACACCGTTCGAACGCTTCTTTTTTCGTGATCTGGATGGATACGTGATCGAGGTCGGAGACCTGCACGTCGGAACGGCATGATCCAAGGGCCATTGAGGAAGAATCAGCCATGACGGCACAGAATCAGACACCGGAGGATCGTCTTCAAGCGTTGGGGATCGAGCTCCCGGAAGCGCCGGCCGCGGTCGCCGCGTACCTGCCCTGGATTCGCACGGGCAACCTGGTCATGACCTCGGGTCAGTTGCCCTGGCGCGGCGGCGAGATGGCCTACGCCGGCAAACTGGGCGGCGAGCTGTCGGTCGACGAAGGTTATCAGGCGGCGCGCCTCTGTGCGATCAACGCCATCGCCCAGTTGCGGGCAGCCACTGGTGACTTGAGCCGCGTCCGCCAAATCGTGCGCCTCGAGGGCAACGTCCACTCAGCGCCAGGGTTCCGTGGCCATCCTCAAGTTCTCAATGGCGCCTCCGAGCTCATGAACGAAATCTTCGGCGAGCGTGGAAGACACACGCGGACAGCCCTTGGGATCAACGAAATGCCGCTTGATGCGGCGGTGCAGCTCAGTGTATTCGCCGAGGTGGAGTAAGCCTTCCGGCTGCGAAGCTCTTCGCGAGGCAATGCCGCACGACAACACACCACGGTGAACCAGCATCAGCGGATGGATCTCAGAGCAGCGAACGCCAAGGCTCGCCCGGCCGAAGAAGTTGCCCAGCTGCTGCGAAGCGCACAGCACGTCGCGATCGTTCGACTCGGCAGCATCGGCGATGTGGTCGCAACGTTGCCGATTGCTTGGTTTCTCCGCGACCTCGTCGGCGACGATGTGCGGCTAAGCTGGATCGCACATGGCGGCTCCACACCGCTGCTCGAGGACGTTGGAGCTCTCGATTCGGTCATCGCACTGCCGAGAGGTTCGCTCTTCAAGGCAGTGCCAACGTGGAAGCGTATTCTTCGCCAGCACAATGTCGACGCAGTCGTCGACCTACATGGCAATCTCAAGAGCGGCGTCGTCGACGTGCTGTGCGGCGCGCGGATCCGACTCGGATTCCATCGCGGCGATTGCCGTGAACACTGGAACCCACTCTTCACGAACTACAAGCTTCCTAAACTCTCTTCTGGGAACAAAACCCGTCGCGCCATCGAATTTGCCGACTGGCTCGGGCTGCCAGATACGACACCCCGCTTTGGGTTAAACGCTAGGGCAGCCGAACGAGAGCGTGCGGGCGAGGCACTACGCGGGATCGACCTCGAGACCGAGCGTGTCGTCGTTCTACAGCTGAGTCGACTCGAGGACGTCCGCGGCTGGCCTGCGGAGCGGTTCGGAGCGCTTGCCGTTCGTTTGCTCAATGCTGGCGCGCGCGTCCTTGTCTGCGGCGGACCCGACGAAATCACCAGCGGCGAGGAAGTCCGAAAGCACCTGCCGAGCGCCCACGATCGATTGCGCTTCGAAGTCGGCACGCTCTCGCTTGCCGAGATCAGCGCCGTTCTTCAGCTCCTGGCGCAGTCGCCGGCACCCGGTCACGCGTTTGTCGGTGGCGACTCAGGCTGCCTCCACATCGCAGCCGCCACGGGCCTGCGCTGCGTCGCCCTGTTTGGACCGCAGGACCCCGACCGCACCGCTCCCATCGGCGAGCACGTGACCGTCGCATACCACCCGGAGGTGGCGAGCTGCATCCCGTGCAGCCGGCGCGAGTGCGACCACTCGACGTGGAGCTACTGCATGAAGTCCATCGCGGTCGACGAGGTGGCGACAGAACTCAGCACTGCAGTACGTAGCGCGACGAAGCTCGACGAAAGACCGAAGTCCACTGCGATCGGTGGCCTCGGAAAACCTTCAGACGCTCGTCAGACCGACGGTGCCGGTACGGGCGTCGCGATTCCGGCTGAGGCGCATCACGACGCTTCACGTAGGCAAGGGGCACTCGAAACAAACGCACCGCCGGCACCGGCCTCGAAGCGGCTATCGCTTGCTGCCGTGCTGCAGACTCGTGACCTTCTCATCGCTACTGCGCTGATCTTGACGGCGGTCCGCCTGCGCGCCATCGCAACGGCGCAGAGCGCTCCCGATATCGCTCAATTCGCGGGCGATGGATTTGCCGGAGTCGCGGCGCTCGCACGCGGTCTTGTTGACGCGACGCCACGCCTGGCGTCCGCTATAGCATCGATACTAGCGGTCGTGTCGGGCGTCTTGACGTCGCTCCTGACGTATCTGTTTGCACGCAGAACGGGAAGTCAGGCGGCGGGTATTCTGAGTGCTTCGCTGCTGACAACGACGCTGCTGTTCTTGAACGCCGCAGCACAGCCGGCCGCGGCACTCACCTTCGTCGCCCTGGTCCAATCGAGTTTCTTCTTCTATCTGAAAGGCCAGGCTGTCAACGCTCAAGCGCGTCGCGGTGCAGCACCGCTCTCTCTGATGATGGCGCTCGGCGCTTTCCTCCTCGGCGGCGTCGGAGGCTGGATACTCCCAGCAGTCGGCATCGCGACGTTCCATGCCGGGGAAAAGTCACTCCATCACCTCCTGCGCCGCGGCACCGTGATCGCCGTGCTCGTTGCCATCGGCGTCACTCTTCTTTGGCACCTCACCGTCACCCACGCGCTAGCACCCAGACTTGGTGGAAACATCTCGCACCATCTTTTCTGGCCGCTCAGCAGCCCAAACCAACTCAGTTCCTGGCGCGACCTTGCATGCGCAAGTCTTCCCCTAAGTCTTCTCGCCCCCTTCGCGCTCTTCGCTCACCTCAAAAACCGGCGCTTTCGTGAGGATCTGGGGTTCGCCGATCGACGTTGGCGTTTCGCCAAATCCACATTCCTCGGTGCGTCCGCTCTGCTTCTTCTCACCACAACCAGCGAGCCGATGTTGTGGCTGGCGACGCTGCCGAGCCTCTGCGTGTTGATCTCCGCATGGATCGAACGCCGCATCGAAAGCGGTCAAGAGAGTCAAGCCCTGGCGCTTTTCCTCGTGTGGTCACGCCGACTCTTGACCGCGGCGGCGTTGGCAGCGCTGCTGGCACCCCTGGCAACCGGAACCGCCGAGCTCACCCGCGTCTCGTGGTGGCTCCTTGCCGCGGCGTTCGCTATCGCGGTCGTCATGCCGCGCCGAGCTCCCGACGTCACCTGCCGCTGGGCACCGACGGCGCTTTACGTGGCGATCATCCTCGCGGCTCTTTGATGCTCAGGCGCCGATGGAGTCGTGCGTCGAAACTCACGGCCTCGGTCATGGTCACGGTCATGGAAGTCGACTCTCAATCCGCTCGCGCCACGCCCTCGAGTGCCACCCACGCTTTGTTTTGGTAGCTGCAGACGCACCCGGAAGAACCATCGGGCACCAGCACGAGACCGCCGGCAGGGATGGCGTTGATCCAGCAGCCCGGTCGCATGCCGCCGAAATTCTCGACGCCGCGCGAGCCGCCGATTTCGACGTAACCGAGCGTCGCGGAGCGAAAAACCATGAGGTGTCGGCCGCTGGCGAGGATGCCGCAGCCGTACGAACGGTTGAGTGGGAACTGCCGCTCTTCGCCGCTGCCCACATCCCAAGCGCCGCCCTGGGCGTAGATCGTGCCGCCGTTGATCGACGGGCGCGAGCGATACTGTGCCTTCTTCTCCCAGCGCCTGTGGCCGTTCGGCGTCCCGAACACCGTGAGGCGCCCACCAACCTCCGAGGCGAGTCGAAAGTCCGTTGGTTGATAGCTCATGAGGAGCGCCTGAGACGCGACGTCGAGCGCCAGCACGGTGCCATAGATGTCGCGATCATTGCGCCAGAGGACCTCGCCACTCCGCGCATCGAGCGCCAACAGCGCGCCGGTCTCGTCCCGCGCCTGCTCTGGCCGCCGACCACGCTTGCGATCGTAGGCTGCCTGCGGTCGATCGATGAGATAAACCCGACCAGCGCCGATAGCGATCGCGTTGTGCCGGATCGAATGTTCGGCTTTGTAATGCCATAGGATTCGTGATGTGTCGAGATCGATCGCAAAAAAGCTCGACGACTCGGTCAACTGAGCGCTGAGGTCGCCCCCTGGCTTGTAGCGGTACGTGACGACGTGTTGAGGGTCGGCGGCGGAACCGAAGAGCAGCCCGTCGGCCGTCGCAATGTAACCCCAACGCCGTGGCGTCGCCGCGACTTGGTTCGTCGCATTTCTTTCGCCACGTGTGTCGCGATGTTCTGGGAGCTTGATCTCACGCTTGAGCTTGCCGGTGGCAAGATCGATCTCGAGACACGCGTCAGCGCGACGGACAAACACGCTGGCGTCACCGGCGCAGTAGTTACTGTGCGTGCCTGCCGTACCCATGAGATGATCGCCGTCGTACGCGCGAAGGATGCCGGGGAGTGCATACTCCCACAGCAGCCTCCCGTTGTACGCGCTCACCGCCACGAGGGAATCAAGGCCTTCAGAAAGAATCATCCCGTCAACGAACAGTGGCGATGGACCGCGTCCATGACGCTGCGTTAGGTCTTGATCGACTTCGCGGAACCAGAGGAGACGCAAGCGTCCTTTGACCTCGTCCTGCGAGCAGATCGTGTTGGCTGGGTCGGCGTACTGATGTGTCCACGAGCCCGCCCCAGCCAGCGGCCCGCGGCGCTGAACCTCGATCGCACCCGGCGGACCGAGCGCGATGACGCCGCCGTACGGCCGCTGCAGGCGCTCCGCCTCACGCCGCAGGCTCTTCTGATCGTGCGGCGTGCCACTTTGCTCACTGCGCCCTTTGGCTTCCCGCGCGGACCTTGCAGCATGCGAAGAAACTACCAGGTCGGCGAAATAGTTCGGGTAGTGTGTCGCGTCGAGCGGTCGGTGATGCATCACGACACGTTGCCCGTAAAGACCTGCCCGACGCAGCTTCGAGCGCGCGCGCTCGACTAAGTCGCGATCCGACTCGACACCGTAGATGATCAGATTCGAGCGTCGTGCCAGCTCCAAGGCGAACGTACCGTCGCCGGCGCCGAGGTCGACGCAGAAGCCCGACGTCACGCCCGTTCGGTCGATGGTCTCGGTAGCGAGGCCTGCGAAAAACTCGCTCTGCGAGTCGTCGGCAATCGCTGGGCGCGTGGCAGCAGCCGTGGATGCCGGCGTGGGCGCAGACGGCACGCGCTCGCGCCCGAAGCAGTGAATCACGCCTTCTTCGGTACTGACATAGAGTCTTCCCCCAGCGACCGCCAGGGCGCGCGCGACACCTTCTACTGGTGCGGACCAGAGCACACGCTGCTCGATCTGATCGCTCAAAGTAACGCGGCCATCACCGCCCGAAACGATGCCCGAGCCGGCTGTAATGACGGCCGACACGGCGCCGGCGTTCGGGATGCGACAGGTCTCTTCGAGTCCACGCCACATCAACGCTCGCCCTTTGCGATCGACCTTTTCGCGCTCCGCCCACTGGTAGAGAGCGAGCCCGTCCCCCGCCGCCCGGACGACGCCGCTCCCAGACGCCAAGGCCGCAGTTGCACCGGGGCCAAGCTTCTCCTCGAGTTCGCCGCTCGTGGCGGCAAAGCGAACCCCGCCATTGAAGAGAGACCCGTCGACAGCCATAGCAGCGGCACCGCCAACGTGACCGTTGCGCTGCAGGTGATAATACTGAAAGCGCCCGTCGCGACGGTCAAAGGCAGCCGGTACCGCGCGCCCGGTTGGCAAGAAAATCTGTGTGTCTGTGACCACGAGATGCCCCTGCGCTGAAACGCCGCTCGTTGCCTCGGCGCCTCCGTGCGGCTGCGGCATGTGGATGCCGCCCGAATCGCGATTGGCCCAGATGACTTTTCCGGTCGCGATGTCGACGGCATAGAGATGGATCCCTTCCGACGGCCAAATGCCCGCAGCGAAGTATACGACACCGCCCTCCACCGCCGGACCACCTCGAACAGTCCATCGCGATATGAGCGCTTCGTTGCCCAAGAGAAAATCCGGCTCGGGTGCGGCGCGAAGACGCCAGCGCTCCTCACCGCTGTGAAGTTCGAGACAATAGAAAAACCCGTCGTCGCTACCGGCAAGGACGACGTCACCGGCGATTGCGGGCGCGACACGAATCGGCGCGTCCGTCTGAAACGTCCAGAGGACACGCCCGGTTGCTGCGTCGAGGGCGTACAGAGCACCGTCTGCGGAACTACCGAAGCAAAGGATGTCGCGGGCGATGACCGGCTCGTACGCTCGGTCGAAGCTCAATCGACCTCGCCGCGGCCAAGCGGGACGCGGCGCCTCTGGGTGACGATAAACCCACTGCGGGAAGAGCTCCGCGGCAAGTTCTTCGGGCGTGTGCCCGGTGCGCGCCGCGTCGTGCCGGAACATCGGCCAATCGCCGGCGTCACCAGGTGCGCAGACGAGCACGGAAAGAGTCAAAGCGAAACTCAAATCACGCCAAGGCCACACTTGTCTCTGCGTTTGCGCTGCCATACCTCTCCCCGTCATCCCTTGCCGCAAGGTGATCTCATCACGCAACTCTCGAGTCGCACCCGGTGCGCCCTGTGTGCAAAGCGCTGGCCGGCAGGCGCAGACTACCAATGGAGATCTGAATCAGCTCATCGTACGCCAAACGTCAGAGCTGCGAAAGAAGGATCAGGCGGTTGCCACATCACCGCCAACGCCTTAGCAGCCCGGTGAAAAAGTGCTTCGAGCCGAAAACTGGTCTCTTCGCGTCCAGATCGGCTGCGGCAAACGCAGGTAATCTCCGAGATTATTGAGTATTGACGCGGTCGAGCTGGGCGTGAAGAGGGTAGTTTCTCGGCCGAATGACTTTTTCAACGGGCTGTTAGGCCCGAATCTTCTCGCCCTTGGGATCAAACAAGGGTTCACGCTCAACGCGAGCCTCAAAGCGCTCCGAGAAGAGCTCGAGCTCCAGCAGTGCCCCACGCTTGATGGCCGCGGGCAAATAAGCAAACGCGATCGACTTCTCGACCGTGTAGCCGTAGCCACCACTGGTGACGTAGCCGATCACTTCGCCCCCCTGAAAACAAGGCTCCCCGCCGATCACGGTCGCGCGTGGATCGTCAATCGTCAGGCAGCGGAGTCGACGCTCAAGGCCGCGTGCCTTCGCGCTCTGTAGCGCCTCTCGGCCGATGAAGTCGCCCTTGTCAAGTTTGACGGCAAACCCAAGTCCCGCCTCGTACGGTGTGTCCTTGCTCGTGATGTCGGCGCCCCAGTAGCGATAGCCCTTCTCGAGACGCAGCGAGTCGATCGCGCGATAGCCTGCTGCCACGGCGTCGAACTCTTGGCCCTTGCGCCACAGCGTGTCCCAAAGCCGCAGCGCAAACTCCGCCGTGCAGTAGAGCTCCCAGCCGAGCTCGCCGACGTACGTAACCCTTGAAGCTTCGACTGGCACCGAGTCGAGAGTCACCGACGCCGCCGTCAGATATGGGAATCCCGCGTCGGAAAAATCGTCGTCAGAGAGCGACTCCATCAAGTCGCGCGCGCGCGGCCCCCAGACACCGTAGACTGCATAGGTGCCTGAGACATCGCGCAGCACCACGCTCCCGTCCGCCGGCAGATGTCGACGGATCCAAGCGCCGTCATGAACTCCGAATGCAGTCCCAGTCACGACACGGAAACGGTCAGCCTCGAGTCGCGTCACCGTGAGGTCACACTCTATGCCGCCGCTCGCGTTGCACATCTGTGTGTAGATCACCGAGCCGACGGGTTGGTCGATGCGGTTGGCACACAACCGTTCGAGCGACTCAAGACTTCGCGGGCCGGAGAGCTCGAATTTGCTGAACGATGAGACGTCGAAGAGCGCCACTCGCTCGCGGGTCACAGCGTGCTCCGTTGCGATCGCCTCGGACCAGTGTTCCGCGGCAAAAGATCGAGGCCGCCACCGCGTCGGTGTGTGACGGTCGCCGCTGGCGTTCGGCTGAAACCAATTGGCTCGCTCCCATCCCGCTTTCTCACCGAAAACGGCACCGAGGCGCTTAACGCGATCGTACGCCGGACTCGTTCGCAAGGGACGTTCGCTCTCCCGTTCACGGTGCGGGTGCGCCAGGGCGTAGTAGTTGCCGTAAATCTCCATCGCACGCCGACGGACGTAGTCGCTGCCGGCGGCGTGACGACTGAAGCGGCGCACGTCCATGTGCCAGAGGTCCCAACTCGGTTCGCCGCTGACGATCCATTCGGCCATGACACGCCCGACCCCGCCGGCACCGGAGACGCCATGGGCGCAAAACCCGCACGCGACCCAGAAGCCTTTGACGTTCGGCGCTTCGCCGAGAATAAACTCACCATCAGCGGTGAACGACTCGAGGCCGTTGACGCAATCGACAAGGTCAGCACCCGCAATACACGGCGTCATCACCGCGCTACCACGCCGCAGCGATTCGAAACGCTCGACATCGAATTCCTGCACCGTCGGGTTAGCACGGTCAGGGATCGCGTCGACGGAGAACGGCGCCGGATTGCTCTCGTAGCCGCCGATGACCAGCGACTCGCCGTCTTGTCGCAGGTAGGTCGAATGATCGGGATCGCGAAGGTTCGGCAGCCGAAGTCCGCTGAGCTCTGCAAGGGGTGCCGTTCTGACGTATTGATGCTGCATCGGTACGAGCGGAATCCCGACGCCGACGAGTCGCCCCAACTGTGGTGACCAGATCCCGGCAGCGACGACGACAATCTCCGTTTCGATCCTTCCCTTCGAAGTCTCAATCGCGGTGACCGCACCGGCGCTCGTATCGATGGACTCCACCACGCAGTGATCGAAGAACTCGACGCCTCCTTGGCGCGCACGCTCCTGCAGAGCGCGCACGAGAGTCATCGCATTTGCAGAGCCGTCGCCCGGCAGGAAGAGCGCCCCCTCGACCCGCGACGCGTCGACGAGCGGAAAGCGCCTGGCAACTTCGTCCGCGCCAATGAGCTCCGCCTCGAGTCCCACCGCCTGCGCGAACCCGTGCTGCGACTTGAGTTCGTCGAGGCGCTCGGGAGTCGACGCAGCGCGCAGCGATCCGACGCCCCAATAGCCTTTTTCGCCGTCGAGTTCAAGCTCGCTGTAGAGCTGAACGCTGTACATTAACATCTGGGTCAGCGACCGATCGGAACGCAGCTGACCGACGAGACCGGGCGCGTGCGACGTCGTGCCTTGGATCAACGGCCCTCGCTCGAGGACGACGACGTCGTGCTCACCGAGCTGGGTGAGATGGTAGGCGATGCTCGAACCGCAGATGCCACTGCCGATCACCACGACTCGAGCTCGACTCTTCAAGTCCGTCACGCGTCAACTCCAGTGCACGATCACTTTCTCCTTCGGAAAGAGAATCCAGTACAATCTGATTCGGCCGTGCGCCACGCTTTTCTTGAGAGGTAACAACAGCGGAGTCCCTCTCACGCCGCGTCGAATTCCTCTAACTGCACAGAAGACAACCAGAGCCAGAACCGCCGCTTTCCCGGCCGACACAAGAAGGCAACGATGATTGGATTCTCAAAATCGGAAAGAACTGGCAAAAGGAGTTCGCCCTGCGCGGCTCTTAGTTGGCTGACACCGCTTCTGATCATCTCCATCTCCACGTCGACTCCATGCGCTGCTGACGACAAAAGAACGCCCGGCGGCGACGATCCTGCCGAGAGGAACGCGCAGGAGACGACCATCCTCCTCCGCCCTGACGACGCCACGATGAAAGGCGACTGGATGGTCCGGGGCACCGAGCACGTCGCGCTGGGGCGTGTGGCTGAAGTCAGCACTCTCCGATGGCAACCAGATCTTCCGCGCGCCAGCTTCTACCGCGTCTCCCTGTCATACACTCCAAGCGAATCAAACGCTTCCAATGCGGCCGTGACCATCCGCCACGCCTTCAGCCTCGACACGTTGGTCATCGACCAACGGTCGACTCCGAAACGCCCTGAGCCTGGCTTCGAGCTTGGCGTCTTCTATTTCAACAGCGGTGAGCGTAGCTCGATCGAGCTGTCGAACGCGGGCGCCGACGGCGACGTCACCGTCGGCACCCTGCGCCTTGATGCCGTCGCTGCCGATGCGGTCGTGCCTCCTCGCGACCCGAACGAGCCTCGGTTTCACCTGCCGTCCGGATTCAAGATCGAGCCGGCGGCTCTACCGCCGCTGACCCAGTACCCGATGCTGGCTCATCTGACGAACGACGGTCGGCTCTTTCTCGCCGAGTCCGATGGCACGAACGCGCACGGACCCGAAGCGATCGATGCGCCGCGCAATTTCGTTCGCTTGCTCCACGACGACGATGGAGACGGGCGCTACGACCGCGGCTCTGTCTTCGCTGCGAAGCTCAGCCTCCCCATGGGCGTGCTGTGGCACCAAGAGGCACTGTACGTCGCTGCGGCTCCTGATCTCTGGCGCTTCACCGATGAGGATCGCGACGGCCACGCGGAGCGCCGTGAGGCCATCGTCTCCGGCTTCAATCTTCGCAACACGGCGAGTCTTCACGGTCCCTTTCTCGGGCCATGCGGCCGACTCTACTTGACCCACGGTCGCCATGGCCATGAGCTCGACTTCGGCGACGGACGCCGGGTCAAAGGGCTGGCCTCGGGCATCTACCGACTGCAACCGGACGGCTCCGAGCTCGAACGCGTCGGTGGCGGTGGCTTCGACAACCCGGTCGAAGTCGCGTTCTCTCGTACCGGACAGATGTTCCTGACGATGACTTACATCACCAATCCACGCAATGGAGAGCGCGACGCAATGCTTCACCTCGTCGAGGGTGGAGTCTATCCGAAGCTACACTCGTCGACAGCCGAGTTCCTGTGGACAGGCCGGCTGCTACCGCCGATGACGATTTGGGGGCGCGTCGCACCGGCGGGCGTCGTTCGTTACCGCGGCGAACAGTTCGGCGCGGAGTATCGCGGTCGCCTGTTCACCGCGCACTTCAACCCGCACAAGGTCACTTGGCATGACGTTCGTCGCCACGGCTCGACCTACCTCATCGACAATCACGATTTCTTGAGCTCCGCCGACCCAGACTTTCACCCCACGGACGTCCTCGAGGATGCAGATGGGTCGCTCCTGATCGTCGACACGGGCGGCTGGTACATTCACGCCTGTCCTCTCTCGCGCGTCGCCAAGCCCGAAGTCAAAGGTGGCGTCTGGCGCGTACGCCGTCGCGACGCGACGACAGGTCGAGACCCGCGTGGGAAGGAGATCGCATGGCAGGCACTCGCTCCTTCGCGCCTCGTCGCTCTTCTCGGCGACCCACGCCCCGTCGTCCGAGACCGAGCCAGAGATGCATTGACGCAGCACGGCGCCGCGGCTTTGACGACGGCGCTGCGCGACGGCTCCGACCCTGAGATCCGCCGGCGCGCCCTATGGGCGCTGGCGCGCATCGAGAGCGACGCAGCGCGTGACGCTCTTGCTCTCGGCATCGCGGATCCGGAGGTGGAAGTCCGCCTCGCGGCCCTCAGAGCGGTCGCCACACTGCGCTGCAGCAGCGCAACCGACGCCGTCACCGGCGCACTCGGTGACGCCGACCCCGGAGTCCGTCGGCAAGCCGCCGAGGCTCTGGGGCGCATCTCTCTACCGCGTTCAGAGTCGCTGGCAATCATTCCTCAACTCCTCGACCTCCTACATGGCGAAACGGATGCGTTCGTCGAACACACGGTGATCCACACCCTCATCCAGATGGTCGTCGGACACGTCGAGCTCCGTGAACACCTCAGTCCCTACCTGCGTGACGAGCACGCGGGTGTGCGACGTGCGGCGCTCGTCGCCCTCGATCAATCCGGGGCGCAGCTCGCGGTAGAGGATGTCTTCGCATGCCTCGACACCGACAACTCCGCACTCCGTGCGGCAACTCTCGAAGTTGTTGGTCGTCACCCAGAGTGGTCAATGGAGCTGGCGAGACACCTGAAGGGGTGGCTGGGCGTGTCCGACGCAACAACGAAGAAACCACAGTCGCTGGCACCCGGTGTCGAGTCGGCAGCGCTGCGCGGCGCACTCAGAGCGTTTGCCAACGAAGACGAAGTGCGCGATGTCATCGGTTCGGCACTCATGGAGGAGGGCACATCGGAGGAAGCCCTCGGCACACTTCTCGAGACGCTGGCCAGCGCCCACGTGCCGTCGCTTCCCGACTCTTGGCGCACAGGCATCAGCAGAGCTCTGACACACTCCTCGATCGCGGTGCGATTGCAGGCGATTGATCTGATCCGCATGCAACGTCTCGACGGTTTCGACGCTGCCCTCATTCAACTCTCACGGCGGAACCGTGAACGCCTCGATGTTCGTTTCTCGGCACTGCGCGCGTGCGCTTCGCGCCTCGCAGTGCTCGACGACGAACTTTTCGATCTGCTCGTCTCGCATGTCGGCGTCGAGGCCGATCCGTTCGTCAAGTTGAAAGCGGCGGCCGCGCTCGGCCAGATGGGGGTGTTGTCGAAACCGCAGCTCCTGCGCCTCGCCGACGCGGTGACAGAGGGTGACGCTCTCGTCGCGTCGCAACTGCTCCACGCGTTCGGGTCTTCCAGCGATGCCGCAGTCGGCTCCGCGCTGCTGCTGGCACTACGGACCGCGCCAGCGGCCACAGCCCTTCGACCGAGCGAAATCCGCCGCGCGTTCGCGCGCTTTCCGGAGGACGTGCAGCGCGCAGCATCGACACTCGCGCAGCGCTCCACAACGGCTGCGGCACTCGACGAGGCGCGTTTGGTCGCTCTCCGCCCGCTCCTCGACGGCGGCGACGCCGCCCGTGGCCGCGAGCTCTTCTACGGCCGCGCTGCCTGCAGTGCGTGCCATCGCGTCGGCCAGGAGGGAGGCACGCTCGGGCCGGACCTCACCGAGATCGGACGCGTTCGTGCTGGGCGCGACCTCCTCGAAGCGGTCGTCTTTCCGTCGGCGTCGTTCGCTCAGGGCTACGAAACGTACGCCATTGTGACGACGGACGGCGAGGTGATCAGCGGCGTTGTCAGCGCCGAGGATGCAGAGTCGATGACGCTGCGCGGTGCCGACTTGTCCCGCGTCAGGATCGAGCGCCACGAAGTCGCCGCCATGGAACGTCAGTCCGCCTCGCTGATGCCGCAAGGCCTGGATCAATTATTGAAGCGCGACGAGATGCGGCACCTGCTCGCGTATTTGAAGTCGCTCCGCGGATCGTTCTGAAGTGCCTGCTGACGCGCCCTAAGAGTCGCTTTGCCGTCGTTTTTTGAAGCAGAGCATTCTTCCGTAGAAACTCGCTAAGAACACCCCCGACTTGGCGACGAAGAAGCCGCGACTCGATCGTCTCACTCATTCAACTGCGCGCCGGCCCGGCGCCGCAGCGCCGTTTGAATCCGCTGCAGCGTTCGCGCCTCGGCGAGCGCAGTCTCTGTTAGCTGCCGCAGGACCGCCTGCCGCACCATTTCCAGCTGCTCGACGTCTTCCAGCTCGGCGACATCCAAAACATGTCGGTCGCGCACCCACTTCCACTCGGGTGTATGGATCGTACCGTGTTGTCGCCAGTGCTCTAGAACCTTCACCAGTTCGTCGCGGCTCAGGCGGCGATCCTTCGCGCTCAGCACTTCCAGTCGCAGCATGTACGGACGGATCGCGACGAGCGCCTTGGCCGGTTGACTCCGGATCCACGCTTCGAGGTCATACAAAGTCATGTCGAGTGCGGCGGCGTATCGCCGCAGGTACGTCTTGACGGTGTCGTGCACGCGCACATGCTCCGAGCGATCCATCGCGTGAATGATCCGATTGAGCGCCGTCACTTCCCCGATCCGAAGCAGACCAGCGATGGCAGCGAGCTGGCTCCCGGCATCGTTTCTTCTCAGCAGTCGCACAAGTGGCGCCTCCGCCTTGCCGCGCCACAACGTCGCCAGGCAGCGACCGCACGGATTCCGCACCCTCGGGTCGTCGGAAAGCTCGAGGATGTCGACGAGAAAACGTCCCAGCGCCGGGTCTCCGAAGCGGCAAACGATCTCGACGGCAGTCGCGGCGTCGAGCACATGCGTCCTCCCCGCCTCGTAGTGCTCGACGAACTCGTCGAGAAGTCCCTCGAGAACGGGACGAGCCGTAGGATCGCCAAGAAACGCGAGAGCCAGCGCGGCGCAGCGGCGAAAGTTCGGGCCCATTGCCTGAGAGCCCGATGACTGTGAGCGCATTGCCGCCACGAGCACGGGAGTGAGTTCGCTCGCCGGCCGCAGACCAACGGCGAGCTGGATGATGCCGACGTCCGAGACCGGAGCCGCGAGCTCCGAAAGACCGAGCTCTGCGTCGTCGCCAAGGCGAAGAAAAGCCACGATGCACTGAACAGCGGCGGCCGCGTCCCGATCGCCGGGCTTCACCTCGAGCGCGATCGACCGCACAAGACGAAACGCCGGCTCAAGCTCACCAGCGCTCAGTTCGACACGACCGAAGAAGATCGCGAGTTGAGGCAGTCCCGAGCGTCCGTGAGACTCCCACAACGCGGCCGCATCACGGGCAGTCTCCGGCACCGCGATCTTCGGCTCCGCGCGCTGCGCTGGTGTGTCCGCGCCTGCTTGCACCTCCGTCGCCGCCTGCGAGTCCGCAGGAGTTTTCCCGACGTCGGAATCGCTAGTGCGCTCGCTCTTCGCGTCTCCCGCAACGGGGATCTCTGCGATGGGGCGCGCTGCGATGGGGTGCGCTGCTTCACGCCCGGGCGGCGGCGATTGACAACCACCGGCCCATGCGGCAAGAACCGCAACGGCAGTCATGAATCGGTGCGACGTAGGGAAACGTGTTACCATGCTCGCGCTCCGTTTCAAGCTGCCGTTCTATGAATGTCACAGTCTGTGTATGCCACGAACTCGCTTAGCAGCGTGACGACCAAAACGTGCAGCAACGTGCCGACCACATCGGCGCGTCGTGCGCCGCGCCGAGACTCCAAACTTATCATTCCCTCGCAACTTCCTCCAGTCGCGATCACGAGAGTGACAACATGAGGCCCACTTCTCCACGCAGGCTCGTTCGCACGACTGCCGTAAGATTCTACCGCGCGGCGCTCGCTGCGATTCTCTTGCTGCCGCAGCTAGGCGCAGACAGCCGTCCCAACTTCCTCATCTTCCTTGCAGATGATCTTGGCTACGGCGATCTCGGCTGCTATGGCCACCCGTTCATACGGACACCAAACCTCGACCGTCTGGCAGCTGAGGGAATACGCTTTTCAGCATGCTACGCCGGCAGCTCGATCTGCTCCCCCTCGCGCGCCGCGCTGCTCACGGGTCGTACTCCATTTCGCGCTGGCATGTACAAGCTCGCCAGCGGCGATCGCCATCTACGCCGGGAAGAGGTAACGATCTCGACGCTGCTCAAACGTTCCGGCTATCAGACGTTTTTCTCTGGCAAGTGGCACCTTTCCGCGCTCGATGGGTCGCAACCGAATCCGGGCGACCACGGCTTCGACCGGTGGTTCGCAACGCGCGCCAACACGAGCGATAGCACGCTGAACCCGGCCGATTTCGTGCGGGACGGCGACGCCGTTGGCCCGTCGAACGGCTACTACTGCGACCTCATCGTCGACGAGACCATCGCATGGCTCCAGAAGCGCGACGCGAAGCGTCCTTTCTTTGCGTATGTCTGTTCGAGCGAGCCGCACACTCCCGTGACCCCACCGAGGGAATACGCCGCGATGTATGAAACCGAGGTCGTTGAGGCGGCCGCGATGTCCATCGCTTACGGCGGCGTCGATCGACCGACAAAAGGCGTCGACATTTCCCATCTGAAGAAGCACTACTACGGCACGATCACGCAGCTCGACGCTGCCATCGGTCGGCTGCTCCGAGCTCTCGACGAGCTCGGTCTACGCGACAATACACTCGTTCTTTTCACGAGCGACAATGGCCCGGAGCACCCAGGGGGAGAAACGCGACACGACCCGCGGCGCGATCGCTGCTTTGGGACGCCTGGCGCGCTTCGCGGCATGAAGCGCTACCTCTATGAGGGAGGCATCCGCGTCCCGGGTCTCCTTCGCTTTCCTCGCCGCGCTCGAGCGGGGCAGGTGATCGACACGCCCGTTTGTGCTACCGACATTCTGCCGACGTTCTGCGATCTCGCCCGCACACCAATGCCCACAGACCGCGTCATCGATGGCACGACGTTGACTCCGCTCTTCGATGCGCGCCCTCTACAGCGTCAAGTGCCGCTGTGCTGGCTCATCTCGTATGCACACATCCCACAAATGGCTCTGCGGGTCGGTGACGAAGTCGTGATCGCGTACTTCAGTGAGCGCGACGCCGGGCAGAGCGAAATGGACTGGATCAAATCGGCACGACTTGAGCGCTTCGAGCTCTACGATACGGCGAACGACCCGCTGCAGAAAAACGACCTAGCGGCGTTCAAGCGCGGCCGCCTGGCGCAGCTGAGCCGCCGCATGGAAGCGCTCTGGCGCAGCATTCAGGTGGAAGGCCCCTACTGGAGTGGTTGGAAACGAATCCCAAAACCGCCGCTGCCGCTTTGGTGGAAGCGAGAGTCGCAGTCGCGCCGCCCCGCTCTCGAACCGGCAAACTCCAGATGATCCTCGCGGGATCGTCGCTGAAGAGCCATCGAAGCCGCGCGGCAGGTAGAACCTATGCTAAACTGAACGCTCCCGTCTGCACCTTCTCCTGCTCGCCATGAAACCCCATGATCCGATGCTCAAGTCGTTGTCTGTCTCACTCTTGTTGTCCGTGGCAGCAACGCTCGCCGTCGCAGCGATGAACTCCGTCGTTCGCGCCCAGGAGCTTGTGATCAGTGAGTTCTTGGCAAGAAACGGCGATACGCTCGCCGACGAGGACGGCGCCACGTCCGACTGGGTAGAACTCTATCACGCCGGCACCGAGTCCATCGATCTGAGCGGCTGGCGCCTCGTCAACTCCGAAGATGATAGCGTCGATTGGTCGTTACCGGCGATCATCATGTCCCCCGGCGAGTTCCTTCTCGTCTTCGCTTCCGGGAAGGACCGCGCAGACCCGCGCGCCGAGCTCCACACTGACTTTCAGCTGCGTGGCGAGGGCGAGTTCCTTTCGCTCGTCGACCCCTTGGGCAACGTCTCCTCGCGCTTCGCCCCCTATCCGCTGCAGATCTCCGACGTCTCCTTCGCACGTGCGATGGAAGTCGCCGCCAGCGACCTGCTGCCCCTAGGCGCACCCGGGAAAGCGCTTGTCACAGAGCGCTCGAGCGATCTGGCTGACGCATGGCGCGAGCTCGACTTTGACGACAGCGCCTGGATCGATGTGTCAACGGGCGTTGGTTACGACCGCAAAGCGACGCCGACCTTCAGGGAAGAAATTGCCACGGATGTTGGCGACCTCATGCAGGCCAAGAACGCGTCGATTTTCTTACGTTTGCCATTCGAAGTCGCCGACCCCGCGAGCGTCACGACGCTCGTTCTCCGTGTTCAGTACGACAGCGGCTTTGTGGCATACCTCGGTGATGTGGAAGTCGCGCGTCGCAATGCAGACAGCACCCGTGTCAATGCGACTGCCACCTCACCGCGGGCGGCTCGAATTGTGCTCGAGCCGGAGGACGTGCCAATTCGCCTCGCCCCGGGAACTCTTCGACCTGGACGCAATGTTCTCGCCGTGCAGGCGATGAACGACTCTCCAGGCAGCCAAGATTTTCTTTTCGCGCCGCGCCTGCAGTCGCGTCGGGTGACGAGCATGGCGACCGACTACAGCTACTTCACTCGGCCGACTCCAGGCCTGCCGAACGTCGGTGGCAGCGAGCCGAACCTCGACCGGCTCACGGCGACGCCGTCGATCGCGCCCGCGGCCGGAGAGTATTCCGGAAGTGTCACCGTCACTCTCGAGGCAGCGCTGCCGTTTCCCTTCGATCTCCACTACACAGTCGACGGTACGGCGCCGACGAGTGAAAGCAGTTTGTACGACGGTCCTTTCCAAGTCGAAACAACGACCGCCGTCCGCGCCGCCGTCATCGAAGGCGGCGAGCGCGTTGGCCGCATCGCTACCCGGACGTACCTTATCGGCGCCGAGGAATACGACTTGCCGATCCTGTCGCTGGCGATGGACCCCGGTAACTTTCGTCTGTTGCACCTGAATCAGTTGGGCAGCGGCCGTGCCTCTGAGCGCTCCGCGCATATGGAGCTTTTCGACAACAGCGGCGAACTTGCGGTGGCAACGGGTATGGGGCTTCGTCTTCACGGCGGCAGGGGACGCGGCGGAGACTTCGACACGAAGAAGTCGTACCGCATGTACTTTCGTGGTCTCTACGGCGACCGCGAGCTCTCCTACCCGGTCTTCGACGACGAACTCGGGGTCGACGACTTCGACAAGCTGGTCTTGAGAGCCAACTTCAACGACCGACTGCGCGTGGGCGGCGGCACCCTGATCCGCGACCAATTGGCTCGCGACCTACATGGCCAGACCGGCAGCACGATCTCACGAGGCACGTGGTGGAACCTCTTCGTCAACGGCCAATACCGAGGCGTTTACAATGTCGTTGAACGCCTGGACGCTGAATTCTTGAGCGCACATTTTCCAGAGAGCAATCAGTGGTATGCGATCAAGACCAACAACGAGATCGTGGACGGCGGCGAGCAAACGCAGGAAGCCTGGTCCGACCTACTGCGTTTCTTCCGCGATCACGACATCAGCGATCCCGCGCTCCTCGACGAAGCGATGTCGCGAGTCGACGTCGCCAGCTATACGCCCTACATCATCATCAACACCTGGCTTGACAACGGCGATTGGCCGCTCAACAACTGGTTCGCCGCGCGATCGGCGGCCGCTGATGGCAGGTGGACCTACGTGATCTGGGACGCGGAGTTCGGTTTCAGCCGCGATCCGACGCGCGATCGTTTCGGAGGCGCAATGGAGCAAGGCGGACCGATCATCTTCCCGTTCGCAAGCTTGCTCGAAAGCCTAGAGTACCAACAGTTCTTCGCCGAAGCGGTCGAAGAGATGCTCCGAACCACCCTCTCGACCGGGAACGTCGTCTCGTTGATCGATCGTACAGCAGCGACCATTCGTGCCGACATCTCCGAGGAAGTCACCATCCCAGACCTCGTACCTGACGCCACGGTCGACAAGTGGGAAGAGTCCATCGAAGAGCTGCGCGACTTTGCGCGTCAGAGGCCCGAGATCTATCGCGAGCAAGTGCTGGGATCGACGTTCCTGACCATTCCGCGTGTCCTCAGATTCGAACCGGACGTCGTCACACTTCCGCATAGTGAAGCACTGACGCTGTTCGGCTTCGGTTTCACGGAAGCGACGTCCGTCACCTTCGATGGCACCCCGTCGCCGCGAGTCGAGTTCGTCGATGCGAACACGCTACGCGTCATGCTCCCGTCCACTCCGGATTTGACTGCATCGCCCGCCGTTGAAGTCAACGATCCGGAGCGCGGCCGCATGGTCTCGCGGGGTACGCTGCGGATAGCGCGCGAAGCGTTTCGACGCGGCGACGCCAATGGCGACGGCAGCCTTAACGTCACGGATGTCATCGCCATTCTTCGCCACCTGTTCGTGGCACCGCTCGACGCCCGCTGTGACGACGCGCTCGACGCCAACGATTCGGGCCATCTGGACCTCGAGGATCCCATCGCACTTCTTAACTTTCTCTTCCTTGAGGGCAGCCCGGCGATCGCACCCTATCCAGGCTGCGGCGCAGACGCGACAGAGGACGACCTTGGCTGCAGCAGCGGTCACGTCTGCGCCGATGCGAAAGGTTAGCCTGCCTCAGGGCGGCGTTCTTTCACCTCTCGCCCGCTCTCAGCCGAGCCGATAGAATTCCGCGGCGTTGTCGTAGAGCAGCTTTCGCTGCGTTTCGGGACTTCGCTTTGAAATGATTCTGCGCAGTGCTTCAACCCACTCGCGGTACGTTGCTACCAGCTTGCAGACCGGCCAATCGCCACCGAAGCAAACTTTGTCCTCGCCGAACTCATCGAGACAGAAGTCGACGATCGGCTCGAGGTCTTTGGACGTCCAGTCGTCCTTGGGTGCGCGCACAACGATCCCAGAAATCTTACAGTGGACGTTCTCCTGCCGCGCGAGCTGCGCCATGTCGCGTTTCCACTGCGCAACCTGATGCCATGGCTTCTCGCCTTCATATCGCCCCGGAGGCAGAAAGGCCTTTGGATCCGCGTTGCCGCAGTGATCGACAATGAATCGGGTCTTCGGACAGAGGTGTGCCAAGCGCAGGCCGTCCGCTAGCTCTGTCGGCCGCATGCACAGATCGAAACTGAGCCCAAGCTCGCCGAGGAGTTGAATGCTCTTGACGAACTGCGGCTCCAGACAAAGTCCGCGCGGCGCGCTCGGAACGTGAAGAACTTGCCGTACGCCTTTGATGTGAGGCGACTTCGCCATACGGCGGATATAGCTTTCGAACTCCGGGGAGTTGGGTCGCCCCGAGATCACGGCGCCGACCGTGGGGTGCGCAGAGCTCTCCGAGAGCGCGATCACATGCTCCGCCTCAGCGATTTGGTCGTCCGGAGCGACGTCGACTTCCATGTAAACCGCCTTGTCGACGTTGAGACCGGCCGTCGCTTCGATGAAGTCCTTGGTGACGTAGCTGCGCCTGAGCACTTCCGGCTCGCCGTCGATCCACGGCGGTCGAAACTTCTCCAGGTCCCACAGATGCTGGTGCGTGTCGATGATCGGAATGTCACTGGTCGCTTGGCTCGAATTCAATTTGCATCCGATCGCAGTACCAACTGCGAGTGCACTCCCGGCCATTCGCCGGCCGAACTCCCGTCGACTCATCTTCATGGTGCAGTCAGTCCCCCGTTCTCTTAGTGGCAGAACCTCGCGCGGTCGCATCGCGTCGCGTTGCTGACAGGACCACCATGGTACCGTCCGCGTCGCGAAAATCGATGCTCCGCTCGCGACGAACCCGGAGTCGTCGCGCGAGAGGCCAGCCGCACGTTGATTCAAATGCCGGAATTCTGGATGATGGTTATACTCAAGGGACTGACGATATCGCATCGCTCCTCCATGGAAGCTCGTCAATGAATCCAGAAATGAATCCAGAAATGAATCCAGAGAGTCCTCCATTCGGCGTCGAGACTAATAGGGAAAGTGACGCGGAGAACTGGCACGTTCAAACGATCTGTCGCCGGGGGGGCAGCTCGCACGCGCCAGGCGTAGATGGCGGTGATTCCTCGCCGTCGTCGGCTGGCTCCCCACATTGTCGCACCGCCTATCGGCATCGCGGCCGACGTTTGCTCACGGTCATCGTCGGGGCGATCACACTCCCTTTCTGCATGAACGCTCCTAACGCTCTGCGGGCATTCGAGCCGGTGATTCTCGAGGTTTCGGCGGGAAAGTACAACCGCCGTGACGTACCAATCTATTGGACGCCGCCGAAGGAAATCGCCCATGTCAGAGACGTTCGACTGCTGAGACTCGGCGGCGATCAAGAGGTCGAAGTTGGAACGCAACGTTTTCGCGGCCCCCCGCATCAGTTGGTCTGGATCATGAGAGACGACCTGGCGGCGGGAAAGACGAGGCGCTATCGGCTGGAGCCCGGCAAGAGCGAGTTGAAGGTGCCATCCATTCAGTGCGTTGTCGGCGCCAGTGATGTGCGGTTTCGCTACGGCGGCCGCCCAATCCTGCGCTACAACGTGTCGCTAAAGCAACCTCCGGACGGCTACGATCAGGTGTTTCAGCGCAACGGCTACATACACCCGGTGTGGAACCCGTCAGGGCATGTCGTCACGAATGACTTCCCGGAAAACCATCGCCACCACCATGGCATCTGGTTTCCGTGGACGAAGACAATCTTCGAGGGACGCGAGGTCGATTTCTGGAACAGTGGCAAGAAGGAAGGGCGTGTCCTCTGCACGGATCTGAACTTTTACACCGGCGGTTCTGTGGTGGCGTACTTTGAATCGAAACACAAGTTCATCGACATGACCGCACCGGTGGGGTCCAAAGTCGCCATTATCGAGCACTGGGACGTTCGCGTGTACGCCTTCGAGGATTTTCACCTCTTCGACCTCATATCGACTCAAGAGTGCGCCGGCCCGGCCCCGCTGATCATCAAAAAGTATCGCTACGGCGGCATGGGATTCAGAGGCTCTGAGGAATGGGAAGGCGAAGGCGACAAGTGCCTCTTCAACACCAGCGAAGGAAAAACGCGACAGGATGGACATGCGACGACGGCGCGTTGGTGTGACATATCCGGTACGGTCGAAGGAAGACCAACCGGCGTGACGATCATGTGCCACCCGAGCAACTTTCGACATCCACAGCCCATGCGCATCCACCCATCGGAGCCCTTCTTCAACTTCGCGCCGATGCAAAAGGGTGAGATGAGAATTCGCCCCGGCAAAAAGTACGTTTCGCGCTATCGCTACTACGTTCACGACGGCGCGTTCGAGCGCCACACTTCGGAGCGCCTGTGGCGGGATTTCGCGGAACCCCCGAGCGTACGCATCGCGACTTCGAAAGAGAACGCACCGAACACCGCGAAACCTTAGTCCAGAGCGCCTATCGCATCGGGCTGCCAGCAAGGTCACGGCCGAGGCTCGCTCAGATTCAGCGAAAGACAACCGCAACTCGTTTTGAGGTAGACAGAGGAATGACTCAGAGGATCTTCTCACTCATTGGGCTGCTCTTCGTTTTCACCTGTTGCCACGAAGGTCAGGCTGCCGACAAGCTGTCTGCGCTGATCGTCGACGGTCAAAACAACCACGCGTGGAAAGTAACCACGCCGATCCTTCGAAAGATTCTCGAGCATAGCGGCCGTTTTACTGTCGATGTGGCGACAAGCCCCCCACGCAAGCGAAGCCTCGAAGGCTTTCGCCCTGAATTCAAGAAGTACGACGTCGTCGTGTCGAACTACAACGGCGCCGAGTGGCCGGAAGAGACAAAAAAGGACTTCGTTGACTATGTCGCTGGTGGCGGAGGGTTCGTTACCGTGCACGCCGCGAACAACGCGTTCTCAAAGTGGCCGGAGTACAACGAAATCATTGGTCTCGGCGGTTGGGGACAACGCGACGAGACCTCCGGCCCTTACATACGGTTTCGCGACGGCAAATTCGTCCGCGACGAATCCCCTGGACGCGGCGGGCGACACGGCCAGCAGCATGAATTCGTTCTCGATATGCGCGCACCAGACCATCCCATTATCGCTGGCCTTCCCTCGCGCTGGAAACACGCCAAGGACGAGCTCTATGACAGCCTCCGCGGCCCCGCGAAAAACCTCACCGTCCTGGCGACGGCGTTTTCGTCTAAGGAAAGCAGCGGCACGGAAGAACACGAGCCGCTGCTGATGACGATCAACTACGGTAAGGGGCGTGCCTTCCATACGGCCCTCGGGCACGGTACCTCTGCGCTCTCGGGCGTCGGCTTCCACGTGACGCTGCAGCGCGGCGCCGAATGGGCGGCGACAGGCAAGGTGACGCTGACAGACATCCCTCAAGATTTTCCGACGGAACTGACGGCGACGAGACGTGCGCTGCCGGCAAAAGCAGACGATGACGGGTGGGTCGCGCTCTTTAACGGTGAGAACCTTGATGGTTGGCGACAAGTCAACGGCACTGCGTTCTATGCCGTAGAAGAGGGCGTGATCGTTGGCACGACAAACGAGCGCAGCCCGAACTCCTTTCTATGCACAACAAACCACTATGGTGACTTCGAGCTGCAGCTCGAAGTCAAGGTGGATAGCGAACTCAACTCCGGCATCCAGATCCGCAGCAACAGCTTCAAGGGCTACAAAGATTTTCGTGTCCACGGATATCAGGTCGAGATCTCGACAAACGGCGAAGCAGGGTTCATCTACGACGAAGCGCGCCGCGGCTGGCTGAGCACCGACCGCACCGACGCGGCGGCTCGAGCCGCGTTCAAAAAGGACGAGTGGAACCGCTACCGCATCGTCTGCCAAGGCGACTCGCTGAAGACGTGGATCAACGATGTTCCGGTCGCCGACGTCAAAGACTCAATGACTGCCGCCGGCTTCATCGGGCTTCAGGTGCACAGCATTCCAGCAAGCACGGGCCCCTATCAAGTGCGATGGCGCAACATCAAGCTGAGGGAGCTGTAGTCCACAGCCAGGCGAACGCAACACAGATCCTTGAGTGTTTGAGCCGAACTAGGTCTCTTCACGGGGTGGTGAGGCCGGGATAGCTGGAGTTTCGTCATTCGGCGTGCCAAAGCGGCAAACACTCTGTTTGCGTTTGCGTTTGCGTTTGCGTTTGCGTTTGCGTTTGCGTTTGCGTTTGCGTTTGCGTTTGCGTTTGCGTTTGCGTTTGCGTTTGCGTTTGCGTTTGCGTTTGCGTTTGCGTTTGCGTGGGAGTGGGAGGGGGAGTGGGAGTGGGAGGGGGAGTGGGAGGGGGAGTGGGAGGGGGAGTGGGAGGGGGAGTGGGAGGGGGAGTGGGAGGGGGAGTGGGAGGGGGCGTGGGAGGGGGAGTGGGCGTGGGCGTGGGAGGGGGAGTCCGTGTGGGAGTGGGTGCGCGCCTCTTCAACGTGGCAGGCACACGCCGTGTGCCGTCCGGCCTTGTCGGCGTGCGCGTCGGCCGTTCCCGTGGGTGTGGGAGGCCGTGTGGGAGGCCGTGTGGGAGGCCGTGTGGGAGGCCGTGTGGGAGGCCGTGTGGGAGGCCGTGTGGGAGGCCGTGTGGGAGGCCGTGTGGGAGGCCGTGTGGGAGGCCGTGTGGGAGGCCGTGTGGGTTGGGGTCACCGTACGGCGGCGGTCTTGTCGAGCGTACGCGGTGCTCGCGGGCGTCAAGGGTGCCCTCGCTGCGCTCGGCGCTGCGCGCCCTTGACACCCACTCCGCTCCGCGTCGGGGGGTGGAGTACCGCCGCCCGGATGCGGCGGAGCTGTTCACTCTACGTTCTGCGGAGGTCTCCCATGCGCTTCATCGCTCTTGATGTCAGTCTCGGTTTGATTCGCGACTTGCGGGCTCCATTGCTGCGGCTTCGGAGGCTTGATCCCGATCTCCATCGGCAGATTCGGCGGGCTGCTTCTTCCGTCGCGCTCAATCTCTCGGAGGGTGCCGAGCGCGCTGGAAAGGATCGGCTGCACCTCTATCGCGTTGCCCGCGGCAGTGCCCGGGAAGTCGAGACTGCCCTGCAGCTCTCGGTGGCCTGGGGCGATCTCAAGGCCGAAGAAGTCTCAGTGCCTCTCCAGACCCTCGATCGACTCCTAGCTCTTCTCAGCGGACTCACGCGCTGAGCGAGGCGCCCAAGCGCCCGCTACTTTCGTAGCGGGCGCTGCTCACGGCGCCTGCGACTTCTGTATCTGGCCCTGTCTCCGTCATCCGAGTCCGTCTCTGGCTCTGCATCTGTATCTGTGTCTGTCGCTGACTCTGTCATCTGGTTCTGTATCTCTATCCGTCATCCGTCTCTGATTCCGTCTCTGTCCCCAACGTTGCAAAAGAGACGCGCCTTAAGACCGTGCGCGATTGCGATTGAGTGAGAGTTTGCGTGTACGTCTGCGTGTGGGTGTGCGTGGGCGAGGGGAACACGGCACCAAACGTGAGGTCCGCCACGACGTCCCTCAACTGCCGATCGAACCTCAGGGAAAGGGTTTCTGAGCCCTTCCTGCGAAAACTTATGCAACTGTCGGGTCTGTCTCTGACTCCGGTTCTGCCTCTCCCCCGCCTCAAACCCGCCGCGCCAAAAAAGGCACGGCGGGCCCAAGACCGCAACCTCAGCGCGTCAGCTTCCAAAGCATCGCCTGCAGCTCGTCGATGTCCGCAAGCACCGGAGCTGTCTCCTGCGCATCGACGTAGCCCCAAGCCTCAGCAACACGGAGCGCCGTACGCACCTCTTCGGCACTGCCTGAAGCAACACGCCAGAGATGCCCGCGGTCACGACCAGAGCGCCGATTGCCCTCGCCCAAATTCAGCGCCACGGAGGACCCCGCGTCGCGCAGCTGAGCGGCAAGCTTCGAGTCGTGACGACGCACACGCGAGACAAGCGGACGCAACTGACGAACGATGCCAACAGAGTGATCCAAAGCGAGAAAGCCCATGAGAAGACTCCGGTCAACCGGTTGAGTGAAACTCTCGCCGCACGCCCGACGCGGCGGCGTTTCACCCCCGCCAACGGAAGCAGAGTCGGGGTCAAGGGCGCGAAGCGCCGAGCGCAGCGAGGGCACCCTTGAGGCCGGCTCTGCTTCGGTTACGCTCGACAATACCGCCGCCGCAAACGCCCCTTGGCGGCACACCTCTTCTCTGCTGCTCTGCTTCTGTCTCTGCTTCTGTCTCTGCTTCTGTCTCTGCTTCTGTCTCTGCTTCTGTCTCTGCTTCTGTCTCTGCTTCTGTCTCTGCTTCTGTCTCTGCTTCTGTCTCTGCTTCTGTCTCTGCTTCTGTCTCTGCTTCTGTCTCTGCTTCTGTCTCTGCTTCTGTCTCTGCTTCTGTCTCTGCTTCTGTCTCTGCTTCTGTCTCTGCTTCTGTCTCTGCTTCTGTCTCTGCTTCTGTCTCTGCTTCTGTCTCTGCTTCTGTCTCTGCTTCTGTCTCTGCTTCTGTCTCTGCTTCTGTCTCTGCTTCTGTCTCCGAACTCGAGGTCAGGCGAGGATGTCCTTGACGACCTTGCCATAGACGTCGGTCAGACGGAAGTCGCGCCCGGCGTGGCGGTAGGTCAACCTCTCATGGTCGAGACCGAGGAGGTGAAGGAGCGTCGCGTGGAAATCGTGCACGTGCACCTTCTTCTCCGCGACATCGATGCCGTACTCGTCGGTGGCGCCGTACGTGATGCCTGGCTTGACGCCGCCGCCGGCGAGCCACGAGGAGAAGCACTGGTGATGATGCTCCCGGCCCTTGTGGTTCTTCACCATGTTGTACGGTGTGCGACCAAACTCAGTCGTCCAAACCACAAGTGTTTCGTCCAGGAGTCCCCGTGCCTTGAGGTCGGCGATGAGACCGGCGATGGCTTGATCGACGTAGCGCGCCTTCGGCACGTGACCTTGCATATCTCCGTGGGAATCCCAGTTGCCGCCGGAGCTGCCAAAGTCGACGAGCTCGACGAAACGAACACCGCGCTCGATCAGCCGCCGGCCGACGAGACACTGCCAGCCGTAGCCGCTCGTTTGCCCGCGCTCCAGTCCGTAGAGCCCCAGCGTCGCGTCGGTCTCGCGCGAGATATCGAACGCCTCGGGAGCGGCGATCTGCATGCCGAACGCGGTCTCAAAGGCGCGGATCTGCGCTTCGAGCGCTGCCTCGCCAGGGCGCTCACTCCGATGCTGTGCGTTGGCCTGGCCCAACAGCCCGAGCTCGAGTTGCTGCAACCTCGAGGCCGTTCGGCGCTGAATGTTGGCGATCGGCACGTCGCCTGGGACAACCCGCGTGCCCTGATGGCAACCGGGCAGAAAATCAGCACCCCAAGCGTGGTTGCCCGCGTAGGGCGCCTTCGGTGCGACGACGACAAACGAAGGCAAGTTTCGGTTCTCGGTGCCGAGCCCGTAGCTCACCCAGGCACCAAGGCTCGGCCTGGCAAATGAGAACGACCCGGTATGCATCCCGAGTGTGCTCTCAAAGTGATTGGTGTGATCAGTCGACATCGAACGAATCACACACAGATCGTCGACGACGCGTCGCACATGTGGAAAGAGATCACTGACGGGAATGCCACTCTCTCCGCCACGCTGAAAGCCAAAGTGAGGCCCCTTCAGAAACGGTCGGAACGTACCAAGGCGTCCCTGCCAGTTATCGATCGGGACTGGCTTACCATGGTCGCGCGCAAGTTTCGGCTTCGGGTCAAACGACTCGACGTGCGACACGCCACCGGTCATCCACAAGAAAATGACACGCTTCGCGCGCGCCACTCGGTGCGTCGTCTTCGGTGCCAACGGATCGATCGCACGGTCTGCACCTTCGTTCGCTCGCGTCTCTCCAGCGTCGAGATCGGAGAGCATACCCCGGAGGGCGAGAGCACCGACGCCACCGGCAAAGCTCTGGAGCATTTGACGACGGTTGGCGTAAACGAAGTTCGGGTGCTGCGCAGCACCTGAAAGCGTTCGGTCTTTTGTTTCTGATCGCGGCATAGCTATTAAAGGACTACTCGACAAAAAGAAACTCGTTGCGACAGAAGAGCGTGCGCGTGAAGGCAGCGAACGCGTCCCGATCATGATCGCGGCTGTCGGGCGAGAACGCCACCAGTTGTCCGCGATAGGAAGCGAGAAAACGCTGTACGGATTCGATTTCGTCAGCGCTGGCGGGTCGCCCAAGCGCCATCGCGTAGGCCAGCTGAACGCGCCGCCCCGAATCGCTCTCGGCTTCGAACACGCGAGTCGCGAACCCTGCGGCGCTCTCGTGGACGAACGGGTCGTTGAGAAGGAAAAGCGATTGCGTCGGGACAATGGTCGTTGTGCGCTTGGGAGTGGGAGCTCCAGGGTCGGCGCCGTCGAAGAGCGACAAGAACGGGTGGCGTTTCGTACGCTGCGTCATCAGATAGACGCTACGGCGCTGGGTCTCGTAGTCGCCACGAAACGGCCCATGCTGCGAATAGAACTTCTTCGCCATCATGGGAAACGGGTGGGGCCCAGCGGTCGACCGATCCAGACGGCCGCTAAGACCCAGCATCGAATCGCGGATCGACTCGGCGTCGAGTCGACGGGAACGAAAACGCCACAGCAGGCGAACGTCAGGATCCTTCGCGACGTTCGCCTCCACCTGCGTGCTCGCGAGTTGATAGGTCTGAGAGTTCATGATCAGGCGATGCATCGCCTTGATCGACCAGCCGACTCGCATGAACTCGCTCGCCAAGTGGTCAAGCAGCTGCGGGTGCGTCGGCGGCGCGCCTCGCTGACCAAAGTCACTCTCCGTCGCGACGAGTCCGTCACCGAAGTGGTGCTGCCAGATGCGGTTGACCATGACGCGGGCGGTGAGTGGATTCTCCGGCCGCGTCAACCAGATCGCAAGGTCCGCCCTGCCGCTCGTCTCGGCAGGTGAACGGATCGCATCGCCCCCCAAGATCTCGAGCCAGCGACGGCCGACGACTCGGCCACGGCGATCAGGCTCGCCGCGCATCTGAATCGCCGCGTCGTGCGGAAACCCTTCGGCGATGCCGTAGGCCTGGCCATACGGACCGCGTTCGATCAAAGCATAAAGCTCGTCTTTGTGCTGCCGAATCAACTTCTCTTGGCGCTTCTTTTCGGTTTCACTTTCGGTCGCCGCTCGATCGTCGCCGACTCCAACCGATGGCGCCGCTGGTGCGACGAACACTGTCTTCTCCGACGCCGGCGCGAGCTCGCGCCGGCGCAGGGCGAAGTTGTCGAGCTCCAGCGCTGGACGCGCACCTGCGACCGCGGCAGCGGCGTCGACACGAATCGTGTCGATCGCTCCTTCCCAATCAACCTCGAACGACCGGCGCTGCCCCGCCACGATCCCTTCCTCGAGCACACTAGCCATCACGTCAGCGCGGCGCGCTTTGAAGTCAAGCTTCAGCTGCAAGTTGTACCACCGGTCGACATCGACGCGGATCGGATCGGCGCCGTCGGCTCCGCCCGCATCTCGTGGGTCGTCGCCGGCGCGCGCCACAAGGCGTCCATGCTCGCCATCCACTCCACCGACAAAGAGCTCGAGCGCCGCCGCTCCCGATGCGTGACTTCCAAGCATGATGCGAAAACCGCCCGGAGCGTCGCCGTCCTCATGGGTGAGGCGCAGGTCAAGGTTCATGACCAGCTCCGAAGAACGCTGCACATCGGGCGCCATGCGAAGCCGCTGCCAGACGGCGTGCTCGTCATCAGCGCCGCCGTCGCCAGCGGGCATCTTGAGCCCCATACGCCCGTAGCGATAGACGTTCGTGAACGGGCTCTGTGACCCAAGTTCGATCTGCGG
The DNA here is from genome assembly GCA_965223265.1 of Planctomycetota bacterium. Taxonomy (GTDB): domain Bacteria; phylum Planctomycetota; class UBA8108; order UBA8108; family SXIK01. The sequence goes on along the minus strand of OZ244999.1, from coordinate 8,299,505 downwards.
CCGGCCAAGCGAGCGCCAAGGATCGACGAGGACGCCGTAGCTACCACCGCGCGCCTCGCCTTGAAGTTCGAAGTCACCATCGGCGTCGTCAAGAGACCCGAGAACGAAGGGCCGAAGTTTCGCAATCCCCAGTGACCTCAGCTCGTTCTCAAGGAACGCCACCCGCGACTCAAACGCCTGACGTCTGTTGAACGCCGCAGCCGGAGGGACGAGCGGCAGATAGGAGCGACGGTTCTTCTTCTCTTCTGAGCCGGCAAACGAGTAACGGCTGCTCGCGAAGATGCCGTAGAGCCCGTAATAGTCCCGCATCGACACGGGATCGAACTTGTGGTCGTGACAGCGGGCGCAGCCGAGGGACAGACCGAGCACGGCTTGACCAAGTGTGTCGATCGTGTCTTGAAGAGTCAGATAGTGATATTTTTCGGAATCGTAACCGAATCGCTTCGAGAGCGCGAGAAACCCGGTCGCAGTGCGGCGTGCCGCGTACTCCTCGCTTCGGCCAACGTCATGTTCGATCTCCGCGGCCAGGAGGTCCCCCGCAACTTGCTCGCGAATGAAGTCATCGTAGGGCTTGTCGATGTTGAATGCGTGGATCACGTAGTTGCGGTAGCGGAAGGCTTGCGGCAGAGGATAGTCAGACGTTTCTCCCGCGGTGTCGGCATAGCGAACGACGTCCAGCCAGTGGCGCCCCCAGCGCTCGCCATACGCTTTCGAGGCGAGCAGCCGTTCGACGACGGTCTCGAAGGCCTCTGCCGAAGAGTCGCGAAGAAACGCCTCGACCTCGCTCGGGGTCGGCGGCAGTCCAGTTAGATCGAAGGTGGCCCGACGGATCAGCGTCCGTTTGTCCGCCGCCGCCACGGGCTTCACGCCTGCTTCCTCCAAGCGCCGCAGCACGAAGCGGTCTACGGTTGTGCGGGGCCAAGAGACGCTGCGAACCGACGGCACGGCGGGGGACTCGATGGGCTGGAGAGACCAGAAGCTCCGCTCGGCGTCCGTGATCTCACCGCTGCGGATGCGAAGCTGCTCGGTCTCGCCCGCACCCCACGGTGATCCCATCTCAACCCAGCGCCGCAGCACCGCGATCTCTTTCGCGGTCAGCTGACCATCGGGAGGCATTTGCAGGTCGCCGCTGTATTCGACCGCCTGCACCAGAAGACTCTCGCTCGGTCGCCCAGGGACGATCGAAGGCATGCCACTCTGACCGCCGCGCAAAAGCGCAGCGCGCGCGTCGAGGCGCAAGCCAGACTCCTGCTTCTTCGGACCGTGGCACTCGAAGCAGGCGCGGGAGAGAAGCGGTCTGACTTCATTCTCGAAGAACCGCTCTGCGCTCTCATCGCCATCTTCAGCCATGAGCGAACATTCAGCGACGGCGACAGCGGCAAGGAGAACGCAAACGAATATGCGAACAGTTCGCCAGCCGACGATGGTCGGTAGCTGGTGTGCCGTCATTGTGTTGTAGCGTTGGGGAAGAGTCATGACGAACTGAAAACCTTCACAATGGCGTCCCGCATGACGGCCGCTTCGACGTCGACGCCCGTCCAATACTTGATGCTGATGACGCCTTGATTCACCAGCATACCCAGGCCGTCGATCACGGTACAACCGCGAGATCCGGCGTCTCGCATAAGATGCGTCGTCAGCGGATTCGGAATCACGTCCGCGACGACCATCGACGCGGCCAAACTTTCAACATCGAGCGCCAGGTGCGCATCGACATCGGGGAAGAGCCCGATCGATGTCGAGTTGACGACGATATCCGTCGATGCCGGAACAACATAGTCGCCGCGCCATTCAACAAAGTCGGCGGTCGCTGGCGTCTTCCCCTCGATCAGCTGCGCGAGCTCTTCGCCGCGGCCGCGGCTCCGATTGACGACGGTGATCTTGTTGGCACCGGCGAGCGCCACCTCGACGCCGATGGCGCGCGCAGCACCGCCCGCGCCGAACAGGACGACACTTCGACCTTGGGGGTCAATCGCTTCCCGCAGAGACTGAACGAATCCTTTCCCGTCGGTGTTCTCGCCGATGTATCTTCCGTCCCGGCGCACGACGCAGTTGACAGCACCCATGATCGACGCGGACTCCCCCAGTCCGTCCAGGTGCTCGATCACGGCGACCTTGTGCGGCAGCGAGCAGTTGAATCCAGCGAATCCCATGGCACGCGCACCGCGCACGGCGTCGGCGAGATTCTCCGGCGAGACTTCGAAGTTGATATAACGCCACGGCAGGTCGTGGTGACGGTACGCCGCTTCGATCATCGCCACCGTCGGATTCTCGGCTGCCGGCTGTGCGAAGGACCCGGTCAGCTGCGACAGGAAATTCTGACTCATGTTGTGCGTAAACGCTCCAAGGTCGCCGGCACACGCTGTGTACCGTCTGTTCTTTCTTTAGCTGATGTGTTAGGCGAGAAGTTCCGTCAAAACGCGACCGTGAACATCCGTGAGACGGAAATCCCGCCCCTTGAATTTGTAGACCAATCGCTTGTGTTCCATGCCAAGACAGTGGAGCAGCGTCGCGTTGAGGTCGAACACCTCGACGCGGTCGCGCGCGATGTTGTAGGCGAAATCATCTGTGGCGCCGTGCGTGACGCCACCCTTGATGCCGCCGCCGGCAAGCCAGATCGAAAAACAGCGCGGATGGTGGTCGCGACCAAAGTTCTTGTTGTGCACGTCACCTTGGCTGTAGGTCGTGCGGCCGAATTCACCGCCCCAGATCACGAGCGTGTCGTCGAGAAGTCCACGCTGCTTGAGGTCCTTGATGAGGGCGGCGCACGGCCGGTCGACGTCGCGGATCTTCCGTGCGATGCTCTTGGTGACGCCCCCATGATGATCCCAGCCGCGATCGTAGAGCTGAATGAACCTGACGCCCGCCTCGGCGAGACGTCGGGCCAAGAGGCAGTTGGCGGCAAAGGATGGTTTTCCCGGTTCGACGCCATACATCTCGAGCGTCTTCGGATTCTCATGCGATAAATCGGTAAGCTGTGGCACGGATCGCTGCATGCGAAAGGCCAGCTGGTACGCGTCGATGCGAGCATCGATCTCCGGGTCGCCGACCTGCGCCAGCCGCAGGCGATTGAGCTCGCTAATGCGTTCGACGATGCGGCCACGGTTCGCCCGCGTCATCCCCGCCGGATTCGACAGGAAAAGAACAGGGTCTCCCTTCGATTGAAACTGGACGCCCTGGTAGCGGCTCGGGAGAAAACCGTTGTGCCAGTAGCGCGATGGCACGGGTTGTCCGCCGGGATTCGAAAGCAGGACAACAAACTCTGGCAGGTCTCGGTTGTCACTGCCGAGACCGTAGCTCACCCACGAGCCAAAGCACGGGCGGCCCGCAACTGGGCTGCCGGTCTGAAGGAACGTCACGGCGGGATCGTGGTTGATCGGCTCGGTCTGCATACTGCGGACGATGCAAAGTTCATCCGCGATCGTTGAGATTTCCTTGAAGAGGACGTTCATCACCTGACCCGAAGCGCCGAAACGTCCGAACTCGTGCTGCGAAGCGGCCACCGACATGGAAAGTTGATTGCGGGTCATGAGAGTGACGCGCTGCTTCCCGCGCACCGACTTGGGGAGCTCCGTTCCGTGCAGTTTCTGGAGCTGGAGCTTTGGATCGAACGTGTCCAGCTGCGATGGTCCGCCCGACATGTGGAGATAGATGACGCGCTGGGCCTGCGGTGCGAAGTGCGCTACGGGATCGCCTGAGGCCCGACGACGTGACGACGGTGCTCGCGCGAGAAGGCCATCTTGTTCCAAGAGAGACGCCAACGCGATCGCACCCAAGCCAGAGGAAGCACGCGTGAGAAAGTGACGCCGCGCCACATGCGCCTGCTGAAGCTGATCACCAGAGTCGATCAGGTGAACGTCTCGAGTCATCGCCGCGATGTCCCCCTTGTTGATACCTGCAACGTCATCAAGGTTCTTCTCGGAAACATTTCTCTGTCGCCATCACCAGTGAGACTGCGGCTCGCGGCGTCGCAAGACCGACAGCTCGAAGCGTCACTCCCGGGTCAACGCTTCGTCAAGGTTCAGCACTACACTGCTGAACGCGGTCCACGCGGCAAGCTCCGCGCTGTCGAACTCCGCAGGAACCTCCGACTCGCCACCGGCGGTCAACTGCCGCGCCGCCTCGGGGTCGTCGTCGAACGTCGCCTTCTGTTCGGCGACGATCTGCTGCAACACTTCAAGCTCCGCTGCGGTTGGCGGACGCGCTACAGCGGTGCGAAAAGCGAAACGCAGTCGCTGGACGACGCTCGGGCCACTCTCGCGCAGGATGCGCACGGCGAACGCGCGCGCCGCTTCGACGAATGTCGGATCGTTCAACCCGACGAGCGCTTGCAGCGGCGTATTGGTGCGCGGGCGGTTGACGGTGCACACCTCTCGACTCGGCGCGTCGAAGATCTGAAAGGTCGGATAGAGCGTTGTGCGACGCCAGTACGTATACAAGCCACGCCGGAAAAGATCCTCGCCTTTGCTCTGCTCCCACCTTCTCCCCACCTTGTCGGCGTAGTAATCGGCAGGTTGATATGGCTTGACGCTCGCGCCTCCGATCTTACGCGTCAGGAGACCGCTGATCGCGAGAGCGTTGTCGCGCACGCCCTCCGCGGAGAGTCGAAATCGGGGCGCGCGTGAGTAAAGTCGATTGTAGGGATCAGATTCCCCGTAGAGACCGCGATCAACCGACGACTGGCGGTACGTCGCCGACATGACGATCCGCTTCTCCAGAGCCTTGATCCGCCAGCCTCCGTCGACGAACTCTCGCGCCAACCAGTCGAGCAATTCCGGATGACTCGGAAACTCTCCCTGGGTGCCGAAGTCCCCGAGCGTTTTGACAATCCCGGTTCCGAACAGACGCTTCCACACTCGGTTCACCATGACGCGGGCGACGAGCGGATGATCCGCGCGCGTAAGCCATCGCGCCAACCCGAGACGATTTCGCGGCTCTCTTTCAGGCAGCGGCGGAAAAATCGACGGCACCCCCGGCTCGACACGTTCCCCTGGATTCTGAAAGTCGCCGCGCATGAGCACGAACGCGGGATTTCGCATCTCCTTCTCTTTCATCACCATCGTAGTGAGAAAGCTCTTGCGCAGCGACTCTGCCTCTCGCCGCAGTTTCTGCAGTTCAGCGTTCAGAGGGGCGAAGGTCGCCCGTGATCCCTGATAGACGTAACGCACAAAGTGATCGCGCAGCTGCCGATCATCTGCGGCCGAACGCTGAGCCTCGGGAATCGCAGCAATGTCGACGATCTCACGCGGCGCGCCGCGGTAGACCGCGTCAATTTCGTACTTCTCCGCCAAGTAGCGTCCCACCACGATCTCGTCGTCCGGCGACAGGGCGGCGTCGTAGATCAGTACTTCGGCGAGATCGATTCCAGCTGCCGAGCTACCACGCGCCGTCGCTCCGATGTTGATGCCATAGTCGCTGTACGGCTTGAGCTCAGGAGAGCCTTGGCCCGCCGCGTCGCCGTTCACTGCCAACCGCAGCGATTTGGCGGCGCTGTCATAAACAACAACACCGATAAGCTTTTCTCCCAACTTGAGTTCGCGGTCACCTTTGACTTCAGCGCCGGGGCTGCGGAAGGTGAATTGATGCCGACCCGAGAACTTCCACATAGCACGCGGCTCTCCCGCACCGGTGCCGCCCCAGCTGACGATCGACTGGTGCGCCAGGATGCGGTGATGTCGAAAGACGGCGAACATGGTGAAGTCACCCTGGAGATCCGCACCGCCGGTCGTCGAGCGGAACGACGCCTTGTCGCCGTCGAGTCGTACGGCAGGACGACCCGACAAGCTGTGCGTCCGGAGAAACGGCTCACCACGCGCCACGAACTCGAGTCCGGAGCCGGAACGATCGCGCCAAGCGCTGAGCGGCTCTGCGGTTGTCGTCGCCTTCGCCAGCTGCACGCCCTCGACGTCTGCTGCGTTCGTCAACGATTGCGCAGCTTCCGCACCCACCGCCTCTGGCGCCGCCGGCCGTGCTACCGTTGCCACCTCCTTCGACGAGGCGGCTCGACTCGTCAGGCCATCGTCAACCTCTCTATCCCCGTCGAGGTCGCCAGCGTCGAGCCACACCTTCAGCCCGGCGGCGAATGGTTGCGCGTCTGTGGCGCCCGGTCGGATGTGCTGCGCCCAGCGCGCCAAATCGGCCGCGAACTGCGGCTGCGACTCCGCGTCGTCCGCGCGCCTCAATTCGCGCTCGACGATCGTTTCGATCTCGGTCGTTCGCGCCGCGATCTGTGCCAGCTCCACCTGCTGATCCGGCGTCGGCACCTTCAGAAGCGGCGGCAGTGGCTTGCCATGGTGGCCCGACGGTCCCCCCGCACCGACCTCACCGTCAACACTGTTGAAAAACGCGTAGAACTGATAGTACTCACGCTGCGTGAGAGGATCGTATTTGTGATCGTGACACTGGGCGCAGCCGAACGTCATGCCGAGAAACACCTGGCCCGTCGTGTTGGCGCGATCGACGGCGTAGGCGACGCGGAACTCCGCAGGATCCGCACCGCCCTCCTCGTTGAACGTGTTGCAGCGATTGAACCCGGTGGCGATCTGAGTTTCACGGTTGGCGTCGGAGATCAGATCCCCGGCGATGTTTTCAGTGACGAAACGATCGAAAGGCTTGTCGCCACTGAGCGATTCAATGACGTAGTTTCGATACAGCCACATCTCGCGGTCACTGTCGGCGTGATAGCCGTTGGTGTCGCCGTAGCGCGCGAGGTCAAGCCACTCCTGCGCGAGCGCCTCGCCGCGGTGCGCTGAGGCCAGGAAGCGATCGACGAGCTTCTCATACGCCTCCGGGGCTGCGTCATTGACGAATGCGTCAATTTCTTCCACCGATGGCGGCAAACCGCGGAGATCCAGCGACAAGCGACGGATGAGGGTCGTCCGACCGGCTTCGGAAGATGGGCGCATCTTCTCCGCCTCGAGACGCGCCAAGATGAACGCATCGATTTCATTGCGCGGCCACTCACGATCTGTCGTTGCTGGCAGCGATGGACGCCGGGGCGACGAAAACGCCCAATGGAGCTCGTAGGAAGCGCCCTGCTCAATCCACGCGGCAAGTGTACGTTTCTCAGACTCGGTCAGAGTCTGCTTCGTTTCCCGCGGAGGCATCACGACGTCCGGATCGGTCGCCGTGACCCGGCGCAACAATTCGCTTTGAGCAACGTCGCCGGGAACGATCGCTCGGTGCCCTGAAGCGAGCTCGCGCGTCGCTTCCTGGCGCTGGTCGAGTCGCAGACCAGCCTGTCTCACTTGCGCGTCTGGGCCATGGCACGCGAAGCAGCGCGATGCCAAGATCGGTCGCACATCGCGACTGAACTGAACCTCACGTGGCTCTTCCGCGCTGAGAGAACTCCAGGCGAATGCAAACAACAAGGCGTTGACCGTCGTCAAACGCACGCGACGAACAAAGCTAGGGACACGGGATAAGAAAAGGCGAGACGGAGCGTGCACGAGTCGTTCGAGTCTCCTATCGCAACCGTTGGAGCAACACTTTGAATCGAGATCTGATGGATTCCGTTCTGCGGCGACGCGCTTCCGGCTGGCACATCATTGACAGTGCGCCCAGGCGGCGTCCAGTGCCGCGCGGCAGTCTGCTGCCTCGCCAAGACCTGTATACTGTATACAAACCACCCCCGGCGATAAAGGAAGATCGGGGACGTCTCGGGTAGCGCTCCAGCTCGCGGGATCAGCATCCGATAGAGTGAAGTCGGAGAACGCACACACGCCGGAGTCGCAACTGGCAGGAGAAAAGCTCAGTATGACCGTGCAACTCGAGACCCGGGAAGCGCTCGAAGCGCAGCTCGCCGAGATGGTGCGCGAGCACGGCGAGTGGACCTTCGACATTCCGCTACCGCACGGCGTCTGGACGCGCGGCAATCGGGGCGTGCCGCACACTCGCCTTCTTCGTCTCCTGCAAATGGCCGCCGATGTCAGCCGCCGCCCGCTCTCAGAGTGCCGCGTCCTCGACCTCGGCTGCCTCGACGGCATGTTCTCGATCGAGTTCGCGCTGCAGGGTGCGACTGTCCTGGGCGTCGAGGTGCGCGAAGCGAACTACGCCAAAGCGGTGTTTGCCAAGGAGGCACTTGGACTCGAAAAGCTTCACTTCGAGCTCGGCGACGTGCGCGCGGTCTCTCGCGAACGACACGGCGAGTTCGACGTCATTCTGTGCAGCGGCATCCTCTACCACCTCCCCGCGCCTGACGTCTTTCGCCTCATCGAGACGATGTACGCGATGGCGACCGACGCGCTCATCGTCGATACACGTATTAGTCTCAAAGCATCCGAGTCCGTGGTGCACGGAGCTCACACGTATTGGGGCGAAACCTACCGGGAGCACCACAGCTCAGAGAGCCGCGAGCAGCGTCTCAAAAAATTGTGGGCATCGGCAGACAATGAAGTGAGCTTTTGGCTCAGTCGGCCGTCACTCGTCAACTGTCTCGGCGACGCCGGCTTTTCCTCAGTCTATGAATGCTTCCTGCCGCTGCATGACACATTCGGTCGAGCCGGGGCAGAAGGCGAAAACCGCTGCACGCTCGTCGCACTCAAACGCGATCGCGCCCAGTGCCACACGTCGCCGACCGCGAGCAGCGACGAGCGTCGCTGGCCGGAGGGCAGGTTGGCGTACGCACCGCCGCGGCGCGGTTGGCGAGCAGCTGCTCAGGTGCTCGCGAGCATCCCTGGTCGCGTGCTACGACCCGGCACGTCCAGCTAATGACGCTGCGGCCGGCGTTTGGCGTTTCGCGCCTGCAACTCGAAACAGTAGTAGGTACACGCCTGTGTGCCGTTGTGCTCTGTCATTGGTTCGATCTGCACCCGTCAAGCGTTTCTCCTTGCGACCTTGGGTGCCTGGGGCGAATTCCTTTTCTTCGCCCCAAGAGCGCAAGCTCGCAGCGGAAAGGCGAGACGTCCTCGAGCGCCTGCCGCTTCTCTGTCTGACCTTCGTTTGTTTCTGTTCGAGAGATCAGAAGAAAAGTTGAACGACAGGAAACTACGTCAACGAAGGGCGACCATCCAAAGAGCAGGCACAAGCCGTGTGCCGTCCGGCCGTGGACCGTGCACCGTGCACCGTGAGTAGCGACGACACGTTTTAAGAGTTCACAGCCCTCGCCTGTATGCCGCCGCCAGAGATCAGCGCGGAAAAGACAAGACCGGACGGCACACAGAGTGTGCCTGCTACTTTCCGGGACGCTCAACTACACGTTGGGGTCGGCGACGGGAAGACAAGACCGGACGGCACACAGAGTGTGCCTGCTACTTTCCGGGACGCTCAACTACACGTTGGGGTCGGCGACGGGAAGACAAGACCGGACGGCACACGGAGTGTGCCTGCTACTTTGCGGGACCTACACGTAAGGATCCACGAACGACGCGTCGTCATACTTATCGTGATGGCGCACCCAGGCCATGCCGTAGGGAAGCTCCGTCTCGTCGCGCCCCTTCGGAACGACGTCGAGGAGGTTGTACACGCCGAGGAAGATGTCCAGGCCACGGGCGTAGGTCGAATAGGTGTGGAAGACCGTTCCTTCAGCGTCCTTGGCAAAGACACTCAGACCGGGCCCCTCTTCGACCGGAAACCGGCTTCGCGTGTAGTTGTAGTAGAGATCGCCTTTCTCCACTTCGTCAGGTGTGAACGAGACGTGAAAATCGCGGTTGAAGTCGCTTTCGAGTGACGACACCCACTTGAACTTCCAACCCATGCGCTCTTGAAACGCTTGCAGCTTCGCCAGCGGCGCTCGCGACACGGTCACCAGCGTCACGTCGCGGTGGTTGAGATGGACGACCGACGGGTCGTAGTGATCAGCGATGAGCGAACAGCTCTTGCAGCCCTCCTCCCAGTCGGGCCCGAACATGAAGTGGTACACCAGCAACTGACTACGGCCGTCAAAAAGGTCCGCGAGCGTCTCGCGGCCGTGAGGTCCCTCGAAGACATACTCCTTCTCGACCTTCTCCCACGGCAAGTCGCGACGCAGCTGACTGAGCTCGTCGCGCAGTCGCGTGAACTCTTTCTCTTTCGCTAGGAGTTCCTTCCGTGCCCGCAGCCACTCTTCACCGGAGGCGATCGGATGATTCTGCAAATTCGCCATCTGCTCGTTCCTCTTGAAAGTCGTTCAACGAAAGGTGTTTGTCAAACGGTTGATCGAATGCCACCGTCCAGTCGCCGCAACAGTTCCTCGATCTCCGCCTTGAGGTGAAGTGCCGAGGGGCTGCGCGGATCGAATCGCAAGGCTTGGTGGACAACCTCGAGTGCCGACTCGTAACTGCCGTCCGTGACTAGCGCGGCGGCTCGATGGAGGAGACGACGCACCTCTGCCCTCTCAGGATAGGTCTCTAACGGTGTATTACCCGGCGCACGCTCCGTGCTGTGGAACGCGCCGTCACCGTCGGTAGGCGAAAGAAGCGCGTCGGGTGGCGCCACCCCGCGAGCGGCTGCGTCGGTGTGACTGGTTGACTGCTGCGCAGCGCAGCCAACGAAGTGACCGGCGAAGAAGAGGATGAGGCAAGAGACCATGATTCGTGTGCACATCTTCAACACCTCCGAATTGGCCACGGTGCGGAAAGCCCAGAAGCGGCGCAGCTGGCGACGAAGTCGGGCGTGAACTCCGTTTGACCAACGGAAACTCAGCTCTTCCTCTCAGGAAATCCCCGATGGCTTCCCGCTTTGCTCCGCCCCATGATCTGATAATATGTCCCACTGTCACGGCCGGCGCAGTTGTTTTTTTGCCGCTTCGATGCGGCCCGGCAACATCTGAAACCATTGGGGGTTCCACGTGAACGCTCTTGACTACGTCTTGATTGGCCTCTTGGTCGCGTTCCTGCTCTACGGCTACTTCAAAGGCTTTGCGCGCCAGATTCTTCTTCTCATCGCCGTCGGGGCATCCTTCTTTCTCGCCACGAAATTCCATCCCGATGTGGCCTCGCTCGGATTCATGGAGGAGATGCGGTCGAAAAACGAGAACACCGCACTCGTCGTGGCGTTCGTCGGCATTCTGTTTCTTGCCGCCGCCGCATTGAGTTTTGTTCTGTCGCTCATCACGCGACGCATGGAGCACAAGGAACTTAGTCAGTCGAACCGCTGGCTCGGCGCCCTTCTGTCGCTCGGTGTGGGCGTTATTCTCTTGGGCGGCCTCGCGGTCGGGCTGCGGGAGTGGCAAACCGAAGAAGGCGCGGTCGGATCGAAAATCGAAGTCGTCAAGGAGAAGACGCAGGGCTGGGTCGATGGCAGTCGTCTCGTGCCGTTTCTCTCGGACGCTTGCCTTGGGCTGGTCGACAACGTGGCCAAGTTGATCCCGCAAGCGGGCCGTGACGAGCTCGCTCGTATGTACGAAGAAAACCTTAAGGGGTTTGGCAAGAAGTCTGACGACGACGCCTCTGGGCTTGTGAACTCGCTGACGACGACTACGAACGACGCAAGCGGGGAGCCCGTCCCGGCGAGTGGTCTCCTGGACCTCGGCGCCCGCCGCCAGCTGACGCAGAAGCTCGAAGAGGCCGCGACGCCGGTCAGCGCGACGTCGGAGGCGATCACCGAAGAGACACAGGAAGGTTCGGCAACGGTTCCAGCGACCAGCGAACTGGAAAAGGCGGCAGACGACGCCAAATCCGCGATCGAGAAAGCCGCCGAAGATGTCAAAGAGTCCGGCGAAGAAGTGATCAAGTCGGCCGGCGAAGCAATCAAGACGATCGGTGAGAGCAAGTAGGCGAACGAGAGAGTGGTCGCTGCGGATGACGTGCTGAGCGCGAAACGGGATTCCTCGGCGCTCCTTCACCCAGTCACTGCTCGGTCGATCACTCAGCGATGGAGCCCGTAGTAGTTCCGCTCCTCGCGCACCGCCGCTAGCGGCGTGACCTCTAGCCGCGGCGGCTGCGGGCCGGTGTAGAGGATGATGTCGTCACCGCGCGCAAGATCGAGCTCTAGGGAGCCATCGGCGCGCTCGTGCAATGCGGCGGCGCTTTTGCCAAGGATGCGATGCCGGCCAAACATCCCGGTCACCACGCGGCAAGGCTCCCCGGCAAGGCTTTTGACGCGGACGAACTCCGTCCGTCCGTCACGGCGGACGGCACTGACGAGAAACGCCCCTTCGGTGCGCAAATTGTGGATGGTGACATCCTTCCAGACGACCGGCAGCGCCGGGAAGACGCGGATCTTGCCACCCCAGCTTTGAATGAGCATGTCGTGCAGTGACTGCGCGGCGGAAAGCGGCGTCTCGATCACCGGTCCTGACTCCATGTACATCGTGTTCGGCCGGATCCACTTACCACCGAAGGCTTCCTGCGCCTCACTGTCGAGCAGCTTGTTCACAAAGTGGTGCGCGCGATCACCGTCACCGAGCGCAGCGTACATCGATGCCGGTCCGGTGTACGAGTAACCGCGGTGATGGCTACCGCCGCCGATATGAAGCCAGTGATCGAGCGTGCGCTCAATCAGTCGCTTCGCCTTTGGGTCTTCGCGATTCAAGAGATAGAACGGATAGACCATGAGCATGTGGGAGTAGTGGCGGTGCGACTTCGCCCACGGTACGCCGCGCCCCACCATGAGGCCGTTTTCGTCGACCGGGTAGTCGACGAGGCGCTCGAGCACGTCGCGCCAGCCCGGCGCCAGCGGATCATCCATCCCCAGGCGCTCGCAGATCTGCAGCAACGTCTCAAAGCCCCAGCGCATGAGTCCCAAGTCAAAATTGTTATCCGGCGCCAGTCCATACTCAGGGCAATACGTCGCCGGCAGGTGAAGTCGTCCGTCGCTCCCTTCCTCGAGGAAGTGAAGGTAGTAGTTGAACGCGCGCCGCATGAGAGGAAACAGCCGTTCACGCAGCAGCTTGTCGTCCATGCTGTAGCGGTACTGCAAATAGTAGTTGTGACACGCCCAAGGCAGGAGCCCAACCTCCGGCACGCTGTACTGACCGACGTCGGTGCGGCCGGGAACACCGACCTTGGCGATACAGTCATTGGTCGCCGCACGGCCGATGCCGGCCGAGTCGTGACGATAGGCTTCCGGAACGTTTTCGATGAGGTTGCCGAAGTTGCGGTCGAGGGAGCGGCAGAGCGACTCGCCAAGCTCGAGTCGATTCGACGCGTAGCACGGCCAATACGTGAGCTGCACGTTCAAGTTCCAACACGCGTAGGGCCACTTGGTGAACTCTAACCACGGGCCGTGGTTATCGATCAACGCTCCATCCGCACGTGTCGCGGCGGCAAGCTTGTACATCTGGATCCAATAGAACCCCTCGAGTCGGGTGTCGGGGATCGAGAGAAAACTCGCCGGATAAAACCGATGCCACCAGTCACGATGGACCGCCACGGCGTGCTCGAACGGTGTCGCTAGCGCACGCTCAAGAAGCCGGCGTGCTTTCGCGGCGTAGTCTGTTTTCGGAAACGACTGATCAACGCTAACGTACAGCAAGCGATGGCCTGGGCCGAGGCGCACTTGACGCCACGCGGTCGCGTGTCCCCCGCCGACGAGCAGCGGCTGCGAGCAAAGCCCACCGTCGCTCGCCAGCTCAAGGGCGTGAGGTGGGTTGTGCTTGTACTCCATCTGGTGGCGATGCTCGAGCGTGTAGTCGGCGCGAAACGCCTGGCGCGGACTGATCGCCTCGGCAGGATGGAAACGCCACGTGAAATCACGCTCGCCTTCCGTTGCGCGCGTTTCGATCACGATCGCCATCTCGCCGGTGAGTACTACACTCCGCCACGCGATTTCACCGACGTCGGTCCGGAGCACGCCGCGGGCCTCGGCGTTGTAGAGGTCGAGGTGCATGGTCCCCGAGTCGACCTGTCCGACGCTGACAAGATCAAAGTATCCGATCGGTAAGCGACCGCGGCTGTATGCCGACCAGCCGTGGGTGTTGTCGCGATGGTCTTGCACGTCGCTGCGGTGAACGTCCCAACGCAAATGACCGCGCCGGGGACGATAGATCATCGTCCCCATCATGCCATTGCCGAGAAAAGGCGACTCGTACCACGTCGTCGCGAGTCGATCCCAAACGAGATCATGCCGCGCGAGGAACTCGCTCCAGTCGACGTTCACGCGCAGCTCGCCGGCAACGGTGGCGTGAGGTAGCAAAGCGCTCCCCCCAACGAGCGTTGCAACGACGAAAACGATCGGCTGTATCGAACTGCGCCGTATCGAACTCCACTGCGTCTTGACGACGCCCCTTCTCTTCCCGCTTCGCTTCAGCGCGAGCCGTGCGCGCTCTTCGCGGTCGACGCCGCGCGAAACACAATCGACCAGTGTTGCTGAACTCAGATTTTTTGTCGTCAAGGGTTTCCCTCGAGCATTAGTATCGTTTCGCCGTCTGCACGAGCGACAGCGAAATCCTCAACAAGTACCAACATCCCCAAGCGAGCAGAAAGAGATGAGAATTGTCGAAATCCGCGACGAAATCGTGTCGATTCGATCGTCCATCAGCAACGCGTTCATCAGCTTCGCGGAGATGACGGTCTCTGCTGTTGCGATCATAACGGACGTCGAACGCAGCGGAAAGCGTGTCATCGGCTACGGCTTTCATTCCAACGGACGCTATGCGCAGCGTGACATCCTGCGTCGACGGCTCGTGCCACGGCTCCTGGCTGCGGCCCCTGAACAACTCCTCACGGAGAGAGGCGACAACTTCGATCCGTTCAAGGCGTGGGATGTGATGATGAAGAACGAGAAGCCAGGCGGCCACGGTGAACGCAGCGTCGCCGTCGGTGCGATCGACATGGCCCTGTGGGATCTCGTCGGCAAGCTTGAAGAAAAACCGCTCTACCAAGTGCTCGCCGAGCGCGGCGGCGACAGAGCGGCCGACGAGCACGTTTCGATCTACGCTGCCGGCGGCTACTACTACCCCGGCAAAGAACTCGAGGGACTTCGCCAAGAACTCGAAGGATACCGCGAGCAAGGTTACACCGAATTCAAGATCAAGATCGGCGGCGTCCCTCTCGAGCAGGACATCGAACGCATTGAAGCCGCTCTTGAGATCGCGGGCAGCGGGAGTGCACTCGCCGTCGACGCCAACGGTCGATTCGACCGCGACACCGCACTCGCCTATGGCGAGGCGCTCGCGCCGTTCGGTCTCAAGTGGTATGAGGAACCCGGTGATCCGCTCGACTACGATCTGCTCGCGCAGGTCGCGGCCGCAACGAAGACGCCACTAGCAACTGGCGAGAACCTGTTTTCGCATCAAGACACGCGCAATCTGATTCGCTACGGCGGGCTCGACCCTGAGCGAGACATCCTGCAGATGGATCCAACGCTCAGTTACGGCCTTGTTGAGTACTTGCGGACCGTCGACGTGCTGCGTGAGTCCGGCTGGTCGCTTTCGCGCTGCGTACCTCACGGCGGACACCAATTGGCGCTTCACGTCGCGGCCGGGATCGGCCTCGGCGGCAGCGAGTCCTATCCGGGCGTGTTCGAACCGTTCGGCGGCTTTGCCGATGATCTGCCAATTGTAGACGGCACGGTGCGCGTGCCGGACGCGCCAGGGGTTGGAATCGAACTCAAGGGAGATCTTATGGACATCTTTAGTCAGCTCGCCGGAACCTGGGCGATCGCGGCGCTGGCGCTGATTTGTCTCGTTTTCGGCGCGCAGCCAACCCCCGCCGCGGAGCCCTCCACGCGCAACGTCGTCCTCGTCGTCTCGGACGATCAAGGTCAAGATGCCGGCTGCTACGGCAATCCCGCGATCAAAACTCCCAACATGGATCGGCTGGCGGCGGACGGCACGCTGTTCACTCACGCTTTCTGTACGACGGCGAGCTGCAGCGCCAGCCGTAGTGTCATCCTCACAGGCCTCTACAACCACCGCACCGCTCAGTACGGCCACGAACACACCTACCACCATTTTCGGACATACGGGGACATCAAGTCGCTCCCAGTGTTGCTCACCGAAGCTGGCTACCGCACGGCGCGGATCGGCAAATATCACGTTGGACCCGAGGATGTGTATCGCTTCGACGTCGCGCTACCGGGAAGCGCCCGCAACCCGGTCGAAATGGCGCGAAACTGTCGCGGTTTCCTCAGCGCGAAAGACGCTCGTCCATTCTTTCTCTACTTCTGCACGGCCGACCCACATCGCTCCGGCGGATTCTTCAAAGACGCGCCCCACGCACCAAACCGATTCGGCAACAAACCGCGCGGCGAGACCTACCCGGGCGTCGAGCGCCAGACCTATCGGCCACAGGACGTCGTCGTGCCGCCATATCTGCCAGACACACCGGTGTGCCGAGCCGAGCTGGCGCAGTACTACGAGTCGGTCTCGCGTGTCGACCAAGGCCTCGGGCTCCTGATGGAACTGCTCAAGCAAACGGGCCACTGGGAAAACACGTTGTTCATCTACATCTCCGATCATGGCATCGCCTTCCCTGGTGCCAAGACGACGTGCTACGAGCCCGGGCTGCGCTCGCCATGCATCATTCGCCACCCGGGCGTCAAACAGCGAGGCATCACCTCACGCGCCATGATCAGCTGGGTCGACCTCACGCCGACGATCCTCGACTACGCCGGGGGTCGACCGCAGACCGAGCCGCCGCTTCAAGGGCGATCCTTCCTGGGCGTCATCGGCATGGAAAATCCCGCTGGTTGGGACGAAGTCTACGCTTCGCACACCTTCCACGAGATCACCATGTACTACCCGATGCGCGTGGTGCGAGAGCGCCGCTACAAGCTCATCTGGAACATCGCTTACGGTCTGACGTATCCGTCGGCGTCGGATCTCTGGGAGTCACCGACGTGGCTCGACATTTACGCCAAGGGTCCGAAGGCGATCTACGGTAAGCGCACGGTCGAGGCCTATCGCCATCGACCAGAGTGGGAGCTCTACGACCTCGAGCAGGATCCGCACGAGATTCACAACCTCGCAGAGGATCGAGAGCATACCGACGTGCTGGCGCGGCTGAAGACAAAGCTGCGCGCCTTTCAGGAAGAGACGCGCGACCCGTGGCGCCGCAAGTGGCGCTACGAGTGATTCGAGTGAGTAGCGGCGGTGCATGGCCTGAGCGAAAGAAAAGCAGCAGGCGCACGCCGGGGACGTGAGTTATCTCAACGTGCTGTCGTAACTCGCGCACATCCCCGGACGGCACACGCCGTGGGCCTGCTACTTTGAAAATCGTCTGGCGTGTCTATAGTAGCAGGCACACGCCGTGGGCCGTACCGGAGGTGTGTGAGAAGCGTGACCGTGAGTTGCGCTGGCACGCTCGAAGAATCTCACAGTCTGGGCGTGCCTGCTACTTTGAAGACTACAAGCACGCTGGAGCGGATGCGCAGCTCAGCGTGTCGACGGTCGGATCCTCGCCACAGGCGTCGGATGGCGCGGGGAGCGGCGGCGCTCCGGCGAAGAGGCGCAGCAGGATACCGATCGCGTCCGAGACGTTGAGTCGACCATTGTCGTCCGCGTCTGCCGCACTTTGACAGGTGATCGGGTCGCCGTCGCGGAAGATGTAGTTCAGGATGAAAATCACGTCGGCGGCATCGACGAGACCGTCGCTGTTGGCGTCGCCGCGAACAAACTCGGACGCTTCCGTGATGCGCGTGCGCTCGAACGCACTCACCCCAATTTCACGTAGCACCTCTAAGCTGGCGCCGAGATACGCGGCGCTCGCCGGCTGGTTATCTTCCGCAGCTCTGAGCTCGACGGCGTGAATCGGTGCCAAGCTTTCAATGCTCAGCGGCGGATCGAGCACCACCCAATAGCGCACGCCCTGGTTGTGGCGAAAAGCGGAGTAGACAAGGCGCCAATAGTCGGTAACGCGCTGACGCGTGCCGCCGATCACGACGACTGCGTCGATGAGAGCCGCCGGCCCGGTTTCGACCTCGCTGTCGGCTTCGAGAAAGCGCTCGTCGAGTCGCAGCGTACTGCCGTCCTCGAGCTCGACGCGCGTTCGGTGGAGGTCCAGGTGGTCGTAGTTGCAGGCGCCGTAGTGGACGAGGAAGTTGCCGTCGAGTCGCGCTTGAAATGCCTCGGTATTCGGTCGCTGCGTGAAGAATTCATTCGTGAACAACAAGGATGCTTCAACCGGCTCGTCGCCGCGCGCACGGAACTCAAGCGGCGTGAGGAGTCGGAGTTCGAACGGTCGGTCATCGGCGAGGCGGAACGACTGCAAGAACGTGAATCGATAGATCGTCACGTCACCTGGGCCGGCGACCCGGTTGACGCGAAACGTTCCTGCGCCGTCGGCCGTGGCGAGCTCTTGACTCGGACCGAATCTCAGCTCGTCGATCAAATCGGCGGCGAAGATCTCTCGATCCGTCCGCAGCGCGATGGGACCGCCGACGAAACGAATGCGGCTCTTGAGCTCATATTCCTCCAGCGGTCCGCGCCGTGCTCCCGCCTCTTGAAACACCCCACAGAGCTCGAAGCCCTCGGGCACCTCCAGCGTGAACTCCGGCGTTGGCGGCGGAGGCTCCGAGAGAAGGAACGGACGCACCTGCTTCACCGCCAGCTCTCCGTCGCTCATGAACTTGTACTCAACGTCGAGCAGCACCTGAGAGCGATCGAAACGCCCCAGATCCAGAGGAAAGTTCTCATCCATGTGCCACATCAGGCGCCCAAGCTCACCCAGCTGCCCCTCACTGAGAACCACCTCACCCTCACCCACTAGCGTCGAGCGCACCGCACGGATCACCTCCACCACTTCACCTTCCACAAGCTCCAGCACGTTCGTCTCCGCTAAGACACCCGGCTCGGGGCTCACCACGCTCTCCTCACCCAGCTGCGCCGTCACCACGTAGCGCCGATCGAGAATGTTCGACGTGTTCCCCGTAAACGCCACTCCCTGAGAAGCCTCACCTATGAACGTGCGGTTCACCAAGATCCCCATCGCCGCGATCTCTTGGTCGATCCCGAAAAACTCTCGCTCCTCGTACGCCCGGAAGTTCCACAGACTCCTCCACACCCGCTTCAGAGCGCGCGTGATCGTGCGCTCATTTGTCTCCTCGGAGTCGCACTGCGACGGGCCCTCCTCATCGCCGTCAAACTCATCGGCTAGGCACCCGCTCGTTGAGTTGTAGAGACCGGCGCCGTTGAACTGAAGGTCGTCCTCCACGTTCGAAGACGAGCGAAAGCGCACACGCGTTGTCTCACTTGTGCCCATCACCTCGCGCACTCGCGCTGCCACCAGCGCGATCACCTCCGCGCGCACAACACCCTCATCGCGCATGTGATCGCGCAGCATGTCCAGAGCTTCGAAGCGAACGCGAGAGTCCGTCTGAAAGCTCTCATCCACTAAAAGCTCCTGCACGTACTCCTCGTACGTCACCTCTCGACTGCGGTCGAGGAAAGACTCCAGGCGGTTCTCGCGCATGAACTCCACGTAGTAGCGCATCGGGATCGCAAAACCCTTCTCCTGGTACTCGGCGTACTCCCCCGTCAGAATCTCCTGCAGGCGTGAGAGGTTTGTCGCCTTCCCCCCGAAGCGCGGCACTCCCGAAAGACCACTCGACTCCAGCTCCGCGATCTCTCCCAGCGTCAAAAGCTCCGAGAACTCGCTGTCGAGCGTCGGCGCTACCTCCAGGCTTGGCCGGCTCGTGCGCCAGTGCTCCTCCGCCTCCTCCTGGCTCGCCGCGCGGATCGTGTAGCCCCCCGCTGTCACCTCTAGGCGAACCAGCTGGCCGTCCCACTCCCGAAACTCCTCCAAAGCCCCGGAGACGTACGCGTTCGGCGTTCCTCGACGCGCTGTGCGGATCGCCAGGTGACTCAGCTCCACTTGCCTCTGACCTGTCACCACGCCGCTGAAGACTCCTTCGATGTCCCGTGGGGCGATCTCTAAGACCAAGATGTTCTGAAAGCTGATCTCCCCTGTCTCACTCGCAGCGCTCAGTTCCTCTTCCGTCAGCACCCGCAGGCGCCCGAAGCCCACACCTTGGGTGTACGCCTCGAAGTCCACAGGGCCGCTGGTGGTGTCGAAGAAAATCTCAAACTCCGCGCCGCTCCACTCAGAGGCGCGATCGCGCGCCGCTGGTGTGTCTGGGAAGTACCCCAGCGGCTCCAGCGTGAACGTCTTGCGCAGCTCGGCGTACACCGCCCCCACCTCCTCCTGCCTCAGAAGCTCCGTGCTGTCAGAGCCGTCCACAACCACCGTGAAGCCGTACGCGATCCCGCCCGACTCGCTCTCGCTCCCCGGTAGGCGAAGCCGGTTGATCACACCAGCGTAGTACTCGCGCGTGGCGCGCCGTGCCGTCAGCGCTGCGTAAGCCTCCGCACCGAGGCTCGGGAAGCGGTCCGGGAACACCGCTGCCAAAAACTCCTGGTGCAGCGCGAAGCGACGAACGTTCTGATACGTCGTCTCCAAAAGCGCACCGTCTTCTGGCCGCGCAGGCGTTATGTACTTGCCCGCACGCTCCACTAAACTGCTCGTGTTGGTGGGAACAGTGTAGAGATGAAAGTCGCGCGCAGTGCAAACGGATGTCAAAAAATCTTCGCTGCCGACGAGCGTATCGAATCGATTACGAAAGACAGTGAGATCGCGGCCGACACGATTGCCGGTGATCACGTCGAGGTCGCCATCGGCATCGATATCGTCGGTGAGGAGAAATCGCAATCCGTCGCCGGCAAAGAGATGAAACGGAGGCAGGTACTCCGCACCTCCCAAACCGAGAAGAACTGA
Source organism: Planctomycetota bacterium (assembly GCA_965223265.1). GTDB lineage: Bacteria > Planctomycetota > UBA8108 > UBA8108 > SXIK01. Next base: position 8,278,935 of record OZ244999.1, on the reverse strand, counting down.
CATGCTGTCCGTCGTCTCGTTGGCGGTCACGATATCCAAGACGCCGTCGACGTCGACATCCGTTGCGATCGCCGTGTGCACGTCCCGCTCGAACACGATGATCTGCGCGGGTGCGTAGCTGCGACCACCAAGGCCGCGGAAGATGGAAGCACGCGAACGATGGGCCGTGAGTAGGTCGAGGATACCGTCGTCGTCGAGGTCCGCGGCGACCGCCGAGCGCGCCTCACCGCTCACCGCAAGACTGACAACGTCGGCGAAAGTGCCGTCGCCGTTACCGTAGAGGAGCGAGAGGTCCGACGACGTCCGGTTGGCGATGGCTGCGTCGACGTGGCCATCGCCGTCGAGATCAACCGTGGTGAGAGCGAACGGACCAACGCCGACCGGCAGGTCGCGACGATCCTTGAACGTGCCATCACCAACGCCGGTGTAGATGGTAACCGTGTTGCCTTCAGTGTTGACGCTCATGAGATCGAGCTCGCCGTCGCTGTCGAAATCAGCCGTCTCGGCGCGCACCGTTCCCAGGCCAGCGTCGTAAAGGTCCCACGTCGGGAAGTTGCCGTCACCGTCGTTGAAGTGAATCCGCAACACGTCGCCCCACGCATCGGCGCTGAGGACGTCAACGTCGCCGTCGTTGTCAAAATCACCGCCGTCGATCGAGTCGAGCCGAATAAAATCCTTCGGCTCATCGACGGGAAACTCGCGCCCGCTCGCGAACGTACCGTCACCTTGGTTCACCATGACGGAGATCGAACGGTTGTCACCGTTGCCCGAGACGACATCGAGGTGGCCGTCGCCATCAACATCCAACAAGTTAACGTGGTGGGGCTCGCGGTCAATCACGACGGTGACGGGATCAAGGCTCACAGCGGAAGCGCCGGGAACACCGTTCCAAAAAATGTCAACGCGAGAGAAAAGCTCACGCACCGTCGTCAGATCGACAGCGCCGTCGCCGTCAAGATCGCTGAGATGCTCTGAGAGAAGAGCGTCGAATTCGGTGACGATGGTGGCGCGCTCTTCCAGCACCCCCTTGCCGTCGTTGTCGAAGAGAAGGACGTGCGACTGCGCGAACGAGCCGACAGCCACATCGACATCGCCGTCACCGTCAAGATCGCCCGCAGCGAGCGAGTGTGTCGGAACGTCGTGGGTCGCCGGCACACCGAACGTGGCGTCGCCGTTGTTGATCCAAACGCTGAAACGTTCACGATTGGCCGCGACGAGGTCGGGAAAGCCATCGCCGCTCAGGTCGGCGACTGTGTAGGCTGTCGGCAATCCTTCGAAAGCGACGGGGTCGTTCGCGATCAACCCTCCGGCGCCGTCGTTGACGAGAATCGAGAGATTGGCGTCGTTGCGGTTGAGCGTCGTCACATCGACCGCGCCGTCACCATTCAAATCAACCGCGAAAATCGCGATCGGTCGACGGCCGACTGGAACGAGGGTGGCTTCACCGAAGGTGCCATCGCCCAGGTTGGGGTAGACACCGACGTTACTGCGCAGCGCGCTGGCGGCGAGAAGCTCGGGAAGACCATCGCCTGAGATGTCGGCGGCGGTGGCGGCTGACGTGCTCGACTGTGCCGGGTATTGCTGCGGCGCGCCAAAGGTGCCGTCGCCGTTGTTGGCGAACGTCGACACGAGGGATGAATTTGCGCTGACGAGATCGACGTCGCCGTCTCCATCCCAATCGACCGCCGCCAGTGACGCGAGCCGCTCACCCGCTGCGAAGTTCCCGGCGTGCACGAACGTTTTGTCGCCCTGGCTAAGGAGCACCGTCAGCGTCGAGACGTTGGTGCTGTCCTTGCTACCGGTCGCGATGTCCAGCAGGCCATCCCCGTCGAAATCCCCGCTCACCGCCGCGACGGGTCCCTCACTCACTGAGTAATCACCTTCGACGAGACCGAACGCGAGCGGCGCTTGTTCGCACTCGTCGGGAATCTGGTTGGCGTTACAGTCCTGGCTCGTTCCGGCGGTGAGGTCGGCGGCATCCTCGACGCCATTGCGGTTGCAATCGGCCGCCGTCGCGGAAAGCGAGAAACAGAAAGCGCAGGCGGCGAGCAAAGCGCTGAGGATCCGTCGATTGTTCATTTGAGTTCCTCTATCTTCTGACTCGGCAGCCCCAAGGCTTCATTTTACGGCTTCGTTTGTACGACGCGCAGCGGACATCAGCGACACGCCGCCGCGTCGTAGCAGGAGAGCGAGTCGCCGGTGGTGTCGAGACCACAGGCGGTGGGCTCAGGCAGGGGGCCGCCGCCGGCAAAGAGGTGCAGCAGGATCACCACGGCGTCCGAGACGTTCACGCGGCCGTTGTCGTCGGCGTCCGCCGCACGCACGCAGCTCGGCTCCGCCGCGCGGCGAAACAAGTAGTTCAAAACTCCCAAAGCGTCGGCAAGATCCACCAATCCGTCGGCATTCACATCGCCGCGGCGAAACTCTCGCTCCTCCTCGCCGCGCTCCTCACGGCGCTCTGAGCTCACGCTCGCTCGGCCAAGCTCGCTCAGGTCCTCTCCCAGGTAACGCAGAGATCCCGACTCGCCGCCCTCTCCCTGAGCGTACTCCACGACCCGAACTCTACCGCCGCTCACCCCCTCAAGCTCCACCGACTCGTTCAGCACCAGCCAGTAACCCACTGCAGTGTTGTGACGAGACGCAGAGTACACCAGCTGCGTGTACGACCTCAGATCCTGCACCACACCGCCGATCTCCACTCGCGCTCGCTCTAAGGACGCTCGAGACGTCTCGAACGTGCTCGCCTCCTCATCGAAGCGCTCGAGCGCCTCAATACGAGTCCCGTCCTCGCCAACCGCGATCACCTCCCACAGCGGTAAGTCACTGAAGTCACAAGATGCGTAGCGCACGCGCGGCGCTCCGCCGATCCGCCCGCTCACCCGCTCCTGGCTCGGACGACTCTTGAACTCAATGTCAGAGAGCACCAAACGACCGCCCCCCAGAGTCTCCTCGCCGCGAGCCCGGAACTCAAACGGCGTCACCACCGACACCTCGTACTCCTCACCGCTCTCAGAAAGTGCATAGCGCTGCGAGTACGTGTAACGATACGCCGTCACTGCGCCGGCTTCTGAAAACCGCGTCAGGCGGTACGTTCCCTTCCCTACAGCCACTCCTGGCTCTTGCGATGGGCCCAGGAACACACCGCTGAAAAGCTCACCGGTGAACACCTCGCGGTCACTGCGAAGAACGTGCTCTCCCCCAGAGAACTCCACCACGCTCTTGAGATCATACTCATCGCGCAGTCCACGGCCCGCTCCCGCCTCTTGAAACACCCCACAGAGCTCGAAGCCCTCGGGCACCTCCAGCGTGAACTCCGGCGTTGGCGGCGGAGGCTCCGAGAGAAGGAACGGACGCACCTGCTTCACCGCCAGCTCTCCGTCGCTCATGAACTTGTACTCAACGTCGAGCAGCACCTGAGAGCGATCGAAACGCCCCAGATCCAGAGGAAAGTTCTCATCCATGTGCCACATCAGGCGCCCAAGCTCACCCAGCTGCGCCTCACTCACTACCACCTCTCCCTCACCCACAAGCGTCGAGCGCACCGCACGGATCACCTCCACCACTTCACCTTCAACAAGCTCCAGCACGTTCGTCTCCGCTAAGACACCCGGCTCGGGGCTCACCACGCTCTCCTCACCCAGCTGCGCCGTCACCACGTAGCGCCGATCGAGAATGTTCGACGTGTTCCCCGTAAACGCCACTCCCTGAGACGCCTCACCTATGAACGTGCGGTTCACCAAGATCCCCATCGCCGCGATCTCTTGGTCAATCCCGAAAAACTCTCGCTCCTCGTACGCCCGGAAGTTCCACAGACTCCTCCACACCCGCTTCAGAGCGCGCGTGATCGTGCGCTCATTTGTCTCCTCGGAGTCGCACTGCGACGGGCCCTCCTCATCGCCGTCAAACTCATCGGCTAGGCACCCGCTCGTTGAGTTGTAGAGACCGGCGCCGTTGAACTGAAGGTCGTCCTCCACGTTCGAAGACGAGCGAAAGCGCACACGCGTTGTCTCACTTGTGCCCATCACCTCGCGCACTCGCGCTGCCACCAGCGCGATCACCTCCGCGCGCACAACACCCTCATCGCGCATGTGATCGCGCAGCATGTCCAGAGCTTCGAAGCGAACGCGAGAGTCCGTCTGAAAGCTCTCATCCACTAAAAGCTCCTGCACGTACTCCTCGTACGTCACCTCTCGACTGCGGTCGAGGAAAGACTCCAGGCGGTTCTCGCGCATGAACTCCACGTAGTAGCGCATCGGGATCGCAAAACCCTTCTCCTGGTACTCGGCGTACTCCCCCGTCAGGATCTCCTGCAGACGCGAGAGGTTCGTCGCCTTCCCCCCGAAGCGAGGCACTCCCGAAAGACCACTCGACTCCAGCTCCGCGATCTCTCCCAGCGTCAAAAGCTCCGAGAACTCGCTGTCGAGCGTCGGCGCTACCTCCAGGCTTGGCCGGCTCGTGCGCCAGTGCTCCTCCGCCTCCTCCTGGCTCGCCGCGCGGATCGTGTAGCCCCCCGCTGTCACCTCTAGGCGAACCAGCTGGCCGTCCCACTCCCGAAACTCCTCCAAAGCCCCGGAGACGTACGCGTTCGGCGTTCCTCGACGCGCTGTGCGGATCGCCAGGTGACTCAGCTCCACTTGCCTCTGACCTGTCACCACGCCGCTGAAGACTCCTTCGATGTCCCGTGGGGCGATCTCTAAGACCAAGATGTTCTGAAAGCTGATCTCCCCTGTCTCACTCGCAGCGCTCAGTTCCTCTTCCGTCAGCACCCGCAGGCGCCCGAAGCCCACACCTTGGGTGTACGCCTCGAAGTCCACAGGGCCGCTGGTGGTGTCGAAGAAAATCTCAAACTCCGCGCCGCTCCACTCAGAGGCGCGATCGCGCGCCGCTGGTGTGTCTGGGAAGTACCCCAGCGGCTCCAGCGTGAACGTCTTGCGCAGCTCGGCGTACACCGCCTCGACCTCCTCCTGAGTGAGAAGCTCCGCGCTGTCCGAGCCGTCCACAACCACCGTGAAGCCGTAGGCGATCCCGCCTGCCTCGCTCTCGCTCGCCGCAAGGCGAAGGCGGTTGATCACACCGACGTAGTAGTCCCGTGTGGCGCGCCGCGCCGTCAGTGCCGCGTAAGCCTCCGCACCGAGGCTCGGGAAGCGGTCGGGGAACACCGCTGCCAAAAACTCCTGGTGCAGCGCGAAGCGACGAACGTTCTGATACGTCGTCTCCAAAAGCGCACCGTCTTCTGGCCGCGCAGGCGTTATGTACTTGCCCGCACGCTCCACTAAACTGCTTGTGCGTGCCGGGAGGGAGAGTGCATGAAAGTCCGCCGCCGTGCAAATCCCGTCAAGAAACGCGGCCGTCAACTCCGTCGCGTTTCGGCGCTGCAAGAAGACACTGATGTCGCGCGTAAAACGGTTCCCGACGACGAAGTCCATCGCACCATCGCTGTTGAGGTCTCCGGCGGCGGAAAAGCGCGGCTGAGCGCCGACGACGTATTGAAAAAAGACCGGAAATGTACCGTCGCCGCGTCCGAGCAGCACCGTCGTTTCGCCGCCATGCGGTACGATCAGGTCGAGAAAGCCGTCGCCGCTCAAATCCACCGCCGTCAACGAAAACGGAGCGGAGCGGAGTGGAAAACTGAGTGGCGGATCGTACTCTAAACCACCTCGCCCGAGGAGTACGCCGACCGACCGCGAGGGTTCGTGCGTCGTCAAAACGTCGACGCGACCATCGCTGTTGACGTCGGCGGCGCTGACAAAATTGGGTCCCAGCGCAACCTCGATGGTGTGCGGTGGATCGAAGTTGCCGACGCCGCGGTTGACGAGAATCGACACCCGCGCCGACACGGAATTGGCAGCGAGGAGATCGGCGTCGCCGTCCGCATCGAGGTCGGCAGCAAACACCGCCGCTGGAGTGTCGCCAGCCGGGATGTCCTCACGACGACCGAACGTCCCGTCCTCGAGACCGAAGTAAAGCGTCGCGGTCTCCGCGGCGCGGTTGGCAGTGAAAAGATCGAGGCGCCCGTCACCGTCGAGGTCTTGAGTGCGGACCATCCAGCTTTCCCGTCCCGTCGGGTACGTTACCGTGCGTTCCGGCAACCCGTCGCCGCGGTTGTAAATCACCGCGATTTGTGTCACCTCGGCGACGACGCCTGGAATCGTATCCCGCCCCTCAAAATCAGCTGTGACGATATCCATGTCACCATCGCGGTCGAAGTCGCCAACGTCGATCGAATTCGCGTGCCCCCAGTTGCCGAGGTGGTGATGGACGATGGGCGAAAAGCTGCCGTCGCCTTGACCAAACGCGAGTGAAATCGAGTCGCTGTGGCCATTCGCTGACACCACGTCCAGGTTGCCGTCGCGGTTCAAATCGACGACCTGGACGTCGTGGGGCAGGCGGTCAAAGACGACGCGAGTTTGTTCCATGTCGATCGTGGCGCTGCCAAGACCCGACAGCAAAACATTGGCGCCGTCCGGATCTGCGGTCGTCAGACAAAAATCCTCGGCGCCGTTGCCGTCAAAGTCACCGGCGGCAAACTGCCGCACGCCTGGTGTCGCCAAGCGCGTCGCGCCGAATCCTCCAGTGCCTGCATCGATCCAGACCTGGAGGGCGCCCAGCCCGACTTCGACACCGACAAGATCGGCGTCACCGTCGGTGTCGAAGTCCGCAGAGAGCAGCGTGGCGGCTCCCGCCGAAAACACGATCGCCTCATCGAAGTCGAAAGTGCCGAGCTCGCCGGCGCCGCTTGCACGCTGCAGCCAGATGCGTGTCCCCTGTTGGCCGGATGCCGCGAGGTCGACGTGGCCGTCACCGTCAAAGTCCGCTGTCGCCACCGCGAGTGGTCGAAGGCCAGCCGCGTCGAGCACGATGGGCGCGGCCAAAGCGTCGCCCGCGCTGCTGGCGACGATCGAGATGTTTCTCGAGCTGGTGTTGGCGCTCACGATGTCGTCCCAGCCATCAGCGTCGATGTCGGCGAGTGCCAGCGCCGACGGCCGGTCGCCGACTCTGATGTCGACGAGCGCACCGAACGTACCGTCCCCATTTCCCGGCAAGACGCCGACAGTTCCGTCAACGGAGTTTGCCACGATCAGATCGTTACCGCCGCCGCGCAGAACATCTGCAGTGCCGATCGTCCGCGTGAATTTCGGCACCTCGAGCGGTACCGGGGCACGCGTGAACGCACCGTTTCCATCGTTGAGAAAAATATCGACGGCGACAGAGCTCACGCTCACGATGTCGATCGCAGAGTCGCCATTGAACTCACCCACCGCAGTACCGGTTAAGTCATCGGTGGCGGCGTGCTCGATTCCGGTCTCGAAGCTCCCATCGCCTCGGCTCAGAAAAACGGTCAACGTGGACACTCTTGCGGCATCTTGCGAACCGATCGCGAGGTCGTCCCAACCGTCGCCGTTGAAATCAGCAGCGGCCACGCCTCTGGGGCTACTGATGAGCGGTAAGCGGTCGCTACCAAAGCCGAACTCGGTCGGTGCAAACTGACACGCGTCGGGGATTTCGTCGGCGTTACAGTCCTGGGCCACGCCGCTCGCAACTTCCTCGGCATCCTCGACGCCGTTGAGATTGCAGTCTGCGGCGAGTGCGGCTGCGGTGCCAATCGCGATCAAGAGTGCGACGATGCACGCGTGCACCAGGCATGGAATCCCCAGCGCGATATCCGGTACGTAGCAGCTGAATCTCCGTCGTCGCATCCGAACGCTCACCCGAGCACCCTTCCCCGTTCACGCTCCGCCGTGAGGAATCACTGTCGCGAGATTCTCACCGCTTCGCGGTGCAAAGTAACAACCATGGTGTTTCTACGATTTGTTCGCGGCAACCGCTGGAGTGGCGGCGCCTTGATCTCGTTCTATGGCCGACAAGCTGCCGCGTCTCTGCAGGAGAGCGAGTCGCCGGTGGTGTCGAGACCACAGGCGGTGGGCTCAGGCAGGGGGCCGCCGCCGGCAAAGAGGTGCAGCAGGATCACCACGGCGTCCGAGACGTTCACGCGGCCGTTGTCGTCGGCGTCCGCCGCACGCACGCAGCTCGGCTCCGCCGCGCGGCGAAACAAGTAGTTCAAAACTCCCAAAGCGTCGGCAAGATCCACCAATCCGTCGGCATTCACATCGCCGCGGCGAAACTCTCGCTCCTCCTCGCCGCGCTCCTCACGGCGCTCTGAGCTCACGCTCGCTCGGCCAAGCTCGCTCAGGTCCTCTCCCAGGTAACGCAGAGATCCCGACTCGCCGCCCTCTCCCTGAGCGTACTCCACGACCCGAACTCTACCGCCGCTCACCCCCTCAAGCTCCACCGACTCGTTCAGCACCAGCCAGTAACCCACTGCAGTGTTGTGACGAGACGCAGAGTACACCAGCTGCGTGTACGACCTCAGATCCTGCACCACACCGCCGATCTCCACTCGCGCTCGCTCTAAGGACGCTCGAGACGTCTCGAACGTGCTCGCCTCCTCATCGAAGCGCTCGAGCGCCTCAATACGAGTCCCGTCCTCGCCAACCGCGATCACCTCCCACAGCGGTAAGTCACTGAAGTCACAAGATGCGTAGCGCACGCGCGGCGCTCCGCCGATCCGCCCGCTCACCCGCTCCTGGCTCGGACGACTCTTGAACTCAATGTCAGAGAGCACCAAACGACCGCCCCCCAGAGTCTCCTCGCCGCGAGCCCGGAACTCAAACGGCGTCACCACCGACACCTCGTACTCCTCACCGCTCTCAGAAAGTGCATAGCGCTGCGAGTACGTGTAACGATACGCCGTCACTGCGCCGGCTTCTGAAAACCGCGTCAGGCGGTACGTTCCCTTCCCTACAGCCACTCCTGGCTCTTGCGATGGGCCCAGGAACACACCGCTGAAAAGCTCACCGGTGAACACCTCGCGGTCACTGCGAAGAACGTGCTCTCCCCCAGAGAACTCCACCACGCTCTTGAGATCATACTCATCGCGCAGTCCACGGCCCGCTCCCGCCTCTTGAAACACCCCACAGAGCTCGAAGCCCTCGGGCACCTCCAGCGTGAACTCCGGCGTTGGCGGCGGAGGCTCCGAGAGAAGGAACGGACGCACCTGCTTCACCGCCAGCTCTCCGTCGCTCATGAACTTGTACTCAACGTCGAGCAGCACCTGAGAGCGATCGAAACGCCCCAGATCCAGAGGAAAGTTCTCATCCATGTGCCACATCAGGCGCCCAAGCTCACCCAGCTGCGCCTCACTCACTACCACCTCTCCCTCACCCACAAGCGTCGAGCGCACCGCACGGATCACCTCCACCACTTCACCTTCAACAAGCTCCAGAACGTTCGTCTCCGCTAAAACACCGGGCTCAGGGCTCACCACACTCTCCTCTCCAAGCTGCGCCGTCACCACGTAGCGCCGATCGAGAATGTTCGACGTGTTCCCCGTAAACGCCACTCCCTGAGACGCCTCACCTATGAACGTGCGGTTCACCAGGATCCCCATCGCCGCGATCTCTTGGTCAATCCCGAAAAACTCTCGCTCCTCGTACGCCCGGAAGTTCCACAGACTCCTCCACACCCGCTTCAGAGCGCGCGTGATCGTGCGCTCATTTGTCTCCTCGGAGTCGCACTGCGACGGGCCCTCCTCATCGCCGTCAAACTCATCGGCTAGGCACCCGCTCGTTGAGTTGTAGAGACCGGCGCCGTTGAACTGAAGGTCGTCCTCCACGTTCGAAGACGAGCGAAAGCGCACACGCGTTGTCTCACTTGTGCCCATCACCTCGCGCACTCGCGCTGCCACCAGCGCGATCACCTCCGCGCGCACAACACCCTCATCGCGCATGTGATCGCGCAGCATGTCCAGAGCTTCGAAGCGAACGCGAGAGTCCGTCTGAAAGCTCTCATCGACTAAAAGCTCCTGCACGTACTCCTCGTACGTCACCTCTCGACTGCGGTCGAGGAAAGACTCCAGGCGGTTCTCACGCATGAACTCCACGTAGTAGCGCATCGGGATCGCAAACCCCTTCTCCTGGTACTCGGCGTACTCCCCCGTCAGAATCTCCTGCAGGCGTGAGAGGTTTGTCGCCTTCCCCCCGAAGCGCGGCACTCCCGAAAGACCCGTCGACTCCAGCTCCGCGATCTCTCCCAGCGTCAAAAGCTCCGAGAACTCGCTGTCGAGCGTCGGCGCTACCTCCAGGCTTGGCCGGCTCGTGCGCCAGTGCTCCTCCGCCTCCTCCTGGCTCGCCGCGCGGATCGTGTAGCCCCCCGCTGTCACCTCTAGGCGAACCAGCTGGCCGTCCCACTCCCGAAACTCCTCCAAAGCCCCGGAGACGTACGCGTTCGGCGTTCCTCGACGCGCTGTGCGGATCGCCAGGTGACTCAGCTCCACTTGCCTCTGACCTGTCACCACGCCGCTGAAGACTCCTTCGATGTCCCGTGGGGCGATCTCTAAGACCAAGATGTTCTGAAAGCTGATCTCCCCTGTCTCACTCGCAGCGCTCAGTTCCTCTTCCGTCAGCACCCGCAGGCGCCCGAAGCCCACACCTTGGGTGTACGCCTCGAAGTCCACAGGGCCGCTGGTGGTGTCGAAGAAAATCTCAAACTCCGCGCCGCTCCACTCAGAGGCGCGATCGCGCGCCGCTGGTGTGTCTGGGAAGTACCCCAGCGGCTCCAGCGTGAACGTCTTGCGCAGCTCGGCGTACACCGCCCCCACCTCCTCCTGCCTCAGAAGCTCCGTGCTGTCAGAGCCGTCCACAACCACCGTGAAGCCGTACGCGATCCCGCCCGACTCGCTCTCGCTCCCCGGTAGGCGAAGCCGGTTGATCACACCAGCGTAGTACTCGCGCGTGGCGCGCCGTGCCGTCAGCGCTGCGTAAGCCTCCGCACCGAGGCTCGGGAAGCGGTCCGGGAACACCGCTGCCAAAAACTCCTGGTGCAGCGCGAAGCGCCGAACGTTCTGGTACGTCGTCTCCAAAAGCCTCCCGTCTGCAGGACGAGCAGGCGTTATGTACTTACCGGCGCGCTCCACTAAACTGCTTGTGCGTGCCGGGAGGGAGAGTGCGTGGAAACCGCGTGGCGTACAAATACGCCGCGCAAACAGAGAGAGCGACGGATCGATCTTGTTCTGAAAGACGGTGACCGTGCGAGCGACGCGATTGCCGCTGACAATGTCAAGATCGCCGTCGAGATCGAGATCGGCGATGGTGCTGAAGCGCGGTCCTGGGTCGGTGTCGTACGTGAAGTCGTTTCGGATGGTGCCATCGCCCGTGCCGAGGAGTACGGTGATGCTGCCGCTGTCGGTCGGGCCGGTGAGCTCGTTCGTCGTCACGAGGTCAGCGAAGCCATCCCCATCCAAGTCGCCACCCAAGACAGAGGTGACGGCACGGCCGATGACGAATGAACGCGGCGCCTCGAACGTGGCGTCGCCGCGGTTCAACGTGAGAACGACCTCTCCGCCACTTGGATTCGTGAAAGCGAGATCCGAGAAGCCGTCGCCATTCAGATCCGCCTCGGTGACAAAACGCGGCGAGAAACCGAGCGGCTGAGTTCGTGCCGACTGAAACGTGCCGTCACCGACGTTGATCAAGATCGAAACGTCCCTCGAGGCTTGGTTCGCTGTCGCAACGTCGATCCGCCCATCGCCATCATAGTCGCCCAGCGCCGCCGCCCACGGTGTCGAACCGACCGGATAGTCGACACGACTCAAAGAATCTTCGCTGCGAAAATCACGGAATACGGAGACGCTGTTGTCCTGAATGTTCGTGGCGACAATTTCGGCTCGCAAATCGCCGTCGAGATCGATCGACCGCAGGAAGCGAGCCCCCGCAGCGCCGGGGAAGGTCTCGATCTCACCGTCGAACCCACCCTGACCGTCGTTGGGGATGATGAGCAGGATATTCGTCGGCCCGATCGCTGCAAGGTCAGGCGCAGAATCACCCACGAAGTCACCGACCTCGATGGAATTCATGTGCGCCAGACGTTCTTCGCCGTTCACCGTGACCATGTACGATCGCACGATGGGTTCACTGAGCGTGCCATCGCCGTTCGAGAGCAAGATCGACGACGTCCCATCGTCACCATTCGACGTCACGACGTCTGGAAATCCATCGCCGTTGAGGTCGGCCGATCGGATGTCATGTGGCCGGCCGCCGGTGACAAAGTGCGACGCCGAAACCGCAAACGTCGTCACGTCCCCGTTCCAGAGAAACTTCACGCTTGGTGGCGACGTAGCGCCCGCAGCAACGTCGACGTCGCCGTCACCATCGAGATCGCCGGCGACGAAACCGCGGAAATCGAGCGCGTAGTCCGTACGGGTGACGAACGTTCCGTTGCCGCCGTTCGAAAGCAGCGTCAACTCGGTCAGAGCGTGATTGCCGAGAACGATGTCGCGATCGCCGTCGGCGTCGACATCGACCGCAGAGACCTGCACCCCGGCGATCGGATAGGTGACGAGACTCGCAAATTGCCCGTCGCCCGGGTTCAACCAAACGCCGAGCGTCGCGCGACCACTGCCAATGAGATCGATCGCGCCATCGCCGTTAAAGTCCTCGATCACCAACGTCGACAGTCGATCCCCGAGTGGCAGATGCCTCGGGCTGCCGAACGAACCGGCGCCTGAATTCAAAAGCACTGAGACGTCCTGCGATCGCGTGTTGGCGACGGCTAAGTCGAGGCTCCCATCGCCGTCGAAATCCGCCGCGCGGAGCGCCACCGGCTGATCGCCCACAGCAAATCGCTGCGGCGTGGCGTAGCCGTCACCGTCAGCCACGGCGACAAACACCGCGTCCTCGATCGTGTTCGTCGCCGCCAAGTCAAGACGTGCGTCGCCGTTGAGATTCACAGCGATCACTTGCCGCGTGAATCTGGGAACGGCGACCTCCACCGGAGTGGTGTCGAAGTTGCCGCCACCGGTGTTCTCGTGCACCAGCAGGACGCTCGAGTGAACTGTGACGAAATCGAAGTCTCCATCCGAGTCGACGTCGTTGACGGCGAGATCCGAGAGGTCGTCGGGCACTGGTATGTCGACTCGCTCGCCGAATTGGCGTGAGGCGACCGCCGGAAGGAAACTCAGATTCGAAGTTCGATCCGAGTTCCACTCGGCGACGACGAGGTCGGTCAGCTCGTCGCCGTTGACATCGACGGCGCGCACAAACTGAGGCTCTTTAAGAAGCGCCAGATTCTCATCGCCGAGACCGAATGCGAAGGGTGCGATCTCACACTCGTCGGGAACGCCATTTGCGTTACAGTCGTCGCTCGACCCAGTCGAAATGTCGTCGGCATCGTCGATGCCATTGACGTTACAATCTGCCCGCAGCGCGCTGAGACCAAGCAGGAAAAGACAAACGTGGACGACGCCCGGCCGCAGGCAAAAAAACAACTCGATTCTCTTGGTCATGGGAGCGCTTTCCGCTGCCGTCCACCTCAGACCCGGCGTCAGGCGCCGTAGCAACCGCCCATGAGCAAACCTCCCCCCGAGACAAACTGTATACAGTGTACAGACACTGTAGCCCGTGTCAATCGCCGCCAGCAGCGGGCTTTCGTCCGGGGCGCTCCGGTCTTCCCTCAGCCAGGCGAGCCAATGCCTTCTTCGCTGGCGGCGCCAAGAAGGGGTGCTCACTGGCCGCGATCATCCGCAGTCGACGTTCGACTTCAGCGTCGTCGGGATCGGCGACATGTCCAAGCGCGTTGACGGCGGCGCGTCGAATTGCCCACTCCTGATCGTCCAGCGCTTCGACGAGGTGCGGGACGGCGTCACTCGCGTCTGGGCCGAACCGCCGGAATTCAACCGCGGCCATACGCCGCAGACTCGGGTTTTGGTCGTGCAGAATCTCTGCGAGCGCCTGGGCAGCCTTCGGAGCCTGCCACCCCGAGCCGGCGAGCGCCCGGGCCGCGCCCATACGCACCCACTTGTTCGGGTGGTCGAGGGCGTTTTCAAGAGCCTCGAAAGCAGGCTCGCCAATCTCGCGAAACGCTCTGACAGCACCGTCCTGGACGGCGATGTGTTCGCGTTCGAAAACGTCGAGGAGAATCGGCACGACTTGCTTGCCTTCCGGGTCGATGCCCCCGAGCGCGTACGCGGCCGCGCGGCTGGCACTCGGGTTCCTGTTCAACTTCAACCACGCTCCGATCTTCGGAACGGCTGGCGCGGCCGCGCGGCCAAACGAGCGCAGCACTTCCGCCGCACGCTCTCCGACACCGGACTCGCGTGCGCTGAGCTGGCCGACTAACCCGTCCAGGACTTCCGGCTCGACCGATTTGATGGCCTCGAGCGCGTCGATCGCCTCGAGGCGCGAGGCCGGAGCCTTGTCCTCGAGCTGCGCGACCCAGTGAGAGGCAGGAAAACCACCGTGCGTCTTCGCCTTCATCAAATCAGCCAAATCGACGCCTTCCTGATCGGTTGGTTTTGCCGGCTCGTTGGTTCCAGTCGCCTCCTTCTTCGGGCGCGACGCCGCGGCGTCTGACGAGCCGCTTGCCAGGTACGCCTCAATACTCCTCTCCGTCGACGACATCGAATCGTCGGTGGACGGCTTCTCGACCTCGATGGCTTGGCTCGGAGTCCCTGCTGTCACTTCTGGATTCTTCGTTTGCGAGTCGCACCCAATCCAGCCGCTGCCGATGGCAAGAAATGCTACAAGCGTCACCCAATTTGAAAGCTGCATGGAACATCTCCTAGTCATGCGGAGGGGCCTACGCGACCATTCATGACGGTCGAGCGAACAACCCTTTCGACGATCGGATTTCTTGGGGAATGCGTCAAACGCGATGAGTCCTCGATTGTACCGATCTTGCGCGACGAATGCAGTCAAACATCCCGCGAGTGGTGCCTCCACGGCGCTTCGCGCGGCGAGCGAGAGCCGCGCCACCGACGACCTCGGGCGCCTTCTCGATCGGGGAGGCAGCTACGTGCTCCCCGGCATTTTTTTTGTGTCTGCATCGAGCGCCGCGATTCGTTTCGTCCTCCATGGTCATTCACCCCCATCCCATTTCTTTCAGGAGTTGCGCCATGAAAGTCGCTTTCCGCCTCTAACTTCTCACGCTCTTGCTCGCCATATTTTGTCGCCCAGTCGCTGCCCAGCTTTCGTTTTTCGACCGCGCAGAAGGTCAGATCGTCCGCTGCGGTTTAGGAGTTGAAGGCTACCGCGTCAGCGCCTACCTCAAAATCTCCATCGGCCGTTTGGAGACCTTGACTGCGAAGGCCGCTGGCGCCGACAACGATCGTGAGGACGCCACGAAAACACAAAAGATCGTCGGCGACTTTCCTATTCCCGATCCCGGCCCGATCGTCGTGCCGATGTGTCTACCCCGCGATGAGTTCTATCTGATCGGTTCGACCCTTACGGACGCTGAAGGTCACTATAATGTCGCACTCGGCCCGCCGCTCGCGCCTGAAAACGCGTGCAGCATCGAAAGCAGCGATCATTTCATCCTCAAGGTGTATGAAGTCGGCACGGGCAATCTGGTTCACACCAGCCCCGAGCTGACCAAGGCGAAGCTCGTCGAGTATGACTGGACGGATGAATGTCTGGAGCCGGCGGGCAACCTCGTCGCAGTCACATTTGACGACTCTCGCATGGTCGGTGATGGCTCGACGATGGCTGGTGTCGTGGAGCTGCGCCAAACCGTGCCGCAAGGCAAGGTTGTTCCGGTTCGCCTCTACACGTCTGAACCCGCGGTGCTCGACGTCCCAGGTTTCGTGCTCGTCAGCGGCGGTCAAAAGCGCGCCACGTTCGAGATCCGCTCCCACGCCGCCAAGGGGACGCGCGCCATCGTGTTTGCGACCAGCGGCGACCAGGTCAGAACGTCGGTCGTGCGCGTCGACGCAGCGCTCGACCGCCTCGGAGACAGCAATGGAGACGGCTCCCGGGACATCGCCGACGCCATCAACATTCTCAACTACTTGTTCGTGGGTGGCGCCACGGCGATTCCTTTCCTACTCGGACTTCAACCGCGACGGTGGCCTCGACATCGCTGACGGTCTCGCGCTGCTCAACTTCATGTTCGTGGGCGGCGAAGATCCTGTGAACTGCCTCAGCGTGCCCGTCGTCTATGGGCCTGGTCGCGACTTCGTCACCGACGGTGATCACGTCGCTCTCGCAGGTTCCTTCCCGGGCAGTCTCTACCGAGTCGTCATGCGTGGCTACAAGTACACCCAAGGTCCTCTCTTCGATGAAAACGGCGTCATCCCCTTCAGCTTCGAGCGCGAGCTCATCCACTGCGCGTGCGCCAACGCTCGCCCGCGCCGCGACGACGAGCTCGGTGACTTCCTCGACTTCGAGATTCCGATCGACGCGCCGTCGGGAGAGTATGAGATCACGGTCTTTCCGGTCGACGAGAACTCCCCGACGTGCACGGACGGCTGCCCCGAGGTCGCCTGCCAGAGCGCGCCCGTCACCGTGTTCGTGCGACCCGCGTACATCGCCTCACGCCTGAGTGAAATGCACGTCATCGGCAATGGTGAGGACTCCGACGACAGTCCGGAGATGAGCTTCACCTTCAACAGCTACTTCGGCTCGCCCACGGAACGCGTGGATGGTTCGTTCAGCTTCCCAGTTGAATTTGCCGGTCACTATCCAGGTGGTCGCGAAGGATCGGCGCACCTAACGGCGGCAGACGACACGATCGTCAAGCCGGACGTGCCACTTTTCATCGGCAGCGAGAGTCGCATGGACCCGATCGAGTGCGCGGAGGAATGCATGGCCGCCGTCGATCCTGAGGCATGCATGCAGCGCTGCGCCAGCTTTGAGGGCACGTACTCCGAGTCGTTCGAAGCGGCGTTCGCGGCGATCGAAGCCGACGAGGCCCGCTGGTGGAGCGACTACGTCGACGTCGCAGCCGGCGCACTCCTGTGCTACGGCGCCACGCAAGCTGGCGTCGACGCCGGCTGCAAAGGCTCGACGACGCTGGCACAGTCTCTTGAGTCCATGGTCAAGGACTCTCTCGGCGAGGATGACGACTTCCTCGGTCGCCGGCTGTTCACGCACAACCGCACCGCGTCAGCTCTGGGCTGGGGCATTGGCAGTACGCAAGGACCATTCACCCTCGGCGGTGCCGACGCCGACCGTGGACCTGTGACGGTCAACGTCGCGACGCGACGCGTCGGGAGTCCCCGCGTGATCGGTTACAACGTTCGCGTCAAGTCGATCCGCCTGCTCATGGGCTACGAGGATTGCTCAGGCAATGGCGAAGGCGTCAACGACGTCTTCATGGAAGCACGCGCGCAGCTCTATCGCGACGATCGCCAACTGCGCGACACCAGCCGATTCCCGGGTGGCAGCCCCTACTGGGAGATGAAGGAAGGCGACGAACGCGTTTTCGTCGGCGGTCTGCGTATTCAGCCTGAGACGCTGAACTCGGGCGGAGTCGGTGAAGACAGCCCGGTGCTCTACGTCGAACTCGGCGTCTGGGAAAAGGATGGCGAGGACGAGACGAACGACCTCATCGGCCTTCATTCGCAGACGTACTTCGTCGCTGACCTTATCAGCGGTTCGACGACCTACGAAGGCTACGACGACATCGTCCTCGCCGACGGTCAGCTCGCCCGCCGTGTCGTCATGCCGCGCAGCGTCGTCGTCAACGGCTGGTGGGGTGGCGACTGCGACGACTGCCGAGACATCTGGGGCGGACCGTGTATCGGCCCGCTCTACGATCGCGACGGCGACGGCCGCAATGAGACGTACGACCTGGAGAAGGGTCGCGTCGAAATCAACTACGAGGTCGAGATCACAGCGCTGAAGTATCCACGAATGTTCTGAACCTCACCTCTGACGTTGCAAGAGATAAGACAGCAAGAAACGCCTTCGGCTCGGCAAGTGCTTGCCATTCCTTGCAGCGTCGGAGCCTGATCGCGCGCTTCGGCGAGCACAACGTGCTTCCAGCTCGGCCGGTCGCGATGAGACACCCGTCTCCGCCGCGACCGGCCGAGCTTCTTTCACCATCGACTCCGGCGTCAGCGAATTCTCCTGCTGTGCCTCTGAACCTCCGAACTCAATCGGTCTCGAACTGCTGCAGGTGATCCTCACCACTATGGAGCGCGTGCACAGTGCTCAGGATCTCGTGCCGCACCGGCTTGCCGCTTTCGGTTGCGATGCGGTACTGAACGCGCATTTGCATCACCGGCTGCATGTCCGCGATTTCGAGAAAGAGCGTCTGGCCATCCTTCGAGACGCGCACCGCGTCGATGGGAACGCGGTCGCGGCCGATCGAGCCGTCGCTCAACTTGTAGTCCTTCGAGCCGTAGCTTTGCGTCCACTTGTAGTTCCAGCGCTCGACCACGAAACGCTTCGGATTCGCAGCGCGGCGCCTGTCGATCGGCTCGCTCAAACGGATGACCACGCCACCCTGGCGCGCCGAGAATCCGACTGGGATGCAAATCGGCTCGCCCGTGTAGCGCACACGATAGAAACCACCCGGATGCGAACGCTGACTTCCCCAGCCAAAGAGCCCGCAGAGATAGAGTTGCCCGCTCCCCTGATGGAAACGGCCACGCATGACTCCGGTCGGAAACTCGGGGAGAGGCAGGCGAAACGCCGCGCCCTGCATCTTGCCGTCGACCTCCTCGGTCATGACGTGATGGACGTGACCGAAACCGTACGACAGCGACAGGAGTTTTCCGCTGAGCGGGCCCCAGCGGTCGCTCTCTGCCCACACCTGCGCGGCGGGAGAGCCATCGAAGTCCGGATGGAGCCAGAGGAGCGGCCCGTCGTACGTAGTTGGCGGCACTCCCGGATGTACGCACCACATGTGTCCGTAAAAACCACCTCGCCGAACCCAGTTGATGCGGTTGGCGGGCGTCCATGTGCCTTCTTGATCGCTGGTAAGAAACGAGCCGTCGGGATTGACGCACAGTCCGTTGTTGGCGCGGAAACCGTACGCCATGATCTCGGACGATTGGCCGTCCGCACTCACCTTGATGATCGTACCGTGTCGGCGGGTGATCGCCCTCTTGCCGTGACGTGCGCCTTTGGCGTAGTAGAAGTCGCCGGCGGCGTCGGTCTGCAGATCCATGGCGAACTCGTGGAAATGCTCCGTCACCTCATGGTCGTTGTTGAAGGTCTCGTAGAAATCGGTCTCGCCGTCGCCGTTGAGGTCGCGAAGGATCGTGATCTGATCGCGTCCGAGCACGTAAATGTCGTCACGCACGATCTTCATCCCGAGCGGCTGAAAGAGTCCTGTCGCGATGCGCTGCCATCTCAGTTCGCTGAGATCACCATCGACGCCGTCGACGAGCCAGACATCGCCGCTCCAGGTGCAGACCGCGGCACGGTCGCCATTCGCGAAGAAATCCAAGCCGCCGAGACGCATCCACGCATCCCACGGGTTCTTCTCCGGCAACGTCAAGGTGTCCGCGGTGTAGGCGCTCGTCTCCGGGCCGAGTTTGCCCTTGGTGACAAGTTTCTCCGGCCATCGCGGCGGCCCGCCGCGCGTCAGCGCTTCCAGATCGACTGTTCTTGCCTGCTGGACGTGAGAGGCGAACCGTTCGAGCTCGGCAAGTCTTCCACGCCAGAGGAGAATCTTCAGAGGCACGGACTCGTCGTGCGCCGGGATCCGGAGGCGCACGGCGTCGTCCTCGAGACGCCACGTCGCGCCGACGGCCTCGTCCGCCGCAGCCGCCACCGCCACGACGCGCGGCGCGACTGTCGGCAACAACGAAACCTTGCGAACGAGTCGCGCGTCGAGCACGCGCTCATAGAGTCGCACCTCATCGACGAGACCGATGAACCTCGTCTGCTCCGGAAAACGCCCTGCCGTAAAACCGATGCGAAGAAGTTGCTCGCTCGTGTCTGGACCGACCGAGTCCAGCGTGCCTTCCGCGTCGACTTCGCCGTTGACGAATAGTCGAGCGCGCCGCGTGGTCGCTTCGAACGTCAGCGCGACGTGATGCCAATGATCATCGTCGACACGTCGCGAACCCGTGACCTCACCGCCGTCGCCACTAGCGAAAACGAGCCGGCCATCTCGGATAAAGAACGACTTCGCGCCAGGGCCCCAGCGTTTGCCCGTTTTCGCCAGGATCGTGCCGCCGACGCTGGTGTTCACCCACGCGGTACAGCTGAAATCATTCGCACCAAGGTCAAACGCCGAACCATCCGCAACGATGACCTGATTGCCACCGCTGCGCTTCTCGTAGAACCAAAGTGCGCCGTTCTCACCACCGCCGTGGCCCGTCGTCGTGCGCCGAACACCTTTGATCTCGCCGTGAAACGCATCGCGCACGGCGTTGACGACTTTGAGACCCACAGCGGACGCGCACCTGTAGTGAAACAGAAGTTTCTCCTGCAGCTCTGACGGCTCCTCGCTAGCAGCTTCCGCAGCAGACAGATCACCGAGAACGATCCAGCGGTCGATGCCCACCGTCGCGGGTGCAGCATCAGCGTCCACGACTCGACGCGGGTCGGCCCGGCTGCTCGCTGACGTTTCGTTTGCGTCGCCTCGGAGCAGAGCATCGGAAGACGATAGGATCGTCGCTTGAGCCCCCTCGCGCTCACACACCTGCAGCACGTGCGTCTCGGCGGCCGGGCCAACTCGCAGATGACGCGCGAAGGCACGCGGCGTCTGCGCTTCGAGCACCTCGCCCATCTCGAGCACGTCCATGCTGCCAACGGTGTACGAGACAACGGTTTTGTCCCCGTGCAGGTACAGACCGCGATAGCGAGCCCAGTCGCGCGGCAGTGGGCCGTATGGTAACTCGCGCGGGTCGTCGAAGACGTTTTCACCACCGCCTGCGGATGTTGGTCGCGCCCAGCCCGGGCCCGGTCGATTGACGAAGACACACTCGCCGCGCACGGAAGGGTGCGACCCGGTCCCATGCTGGCCGTTGTACACGCAGCTCACCATCTCGAGAAAGTCGCCCGTCCAGCCGCTGGCGAAACGAAGAAGATCGGTGTCGAAGAGCAGCGTCGCGTGAGCGTCGTTACCGGCCGCCGTGCGCTGATCGCCACCGACGCGCAGAGCCAGCCCCTTCTGCGCGTGGTTCATCGTCGGTCGCGGAGACTCGATCGACGCGGTGAGGTAGGGCCCATAGTTCATGTCGAGCCAGCGCTGCCCCGTTTTGGTCGGCGCGCTTCGGTGGGTGGCCTTGGTTTCGGCAGTCGCGGTCCTCGCATCGTCGTGACTAGCTGCGGCGAAGAGATCGTGGTGTGCCCCGCCGTCCGCAAGCGCATGGATCGTGTGATAAATCTCGTCGGCGACGCGAGCGCCATCGGCGGCCCGCAATCGGTAGACGATCCGCATCTGCATGCACGGCTTCATGTCATCGATCGCCAGAAACACGCTCCGGCCATCACGGCTCACGCGCACTGCATCGACGGCGACGCTGTCGCGTCCAATCTCGCCATCACTCAAACGATAGTCCTTCGAGCCGTACTGCTCCTGCCACTTGTAGTTCCAACGCTCCACTGCGAAGCGCGACGCTGGGATCGATCGCCGCGTGTCGAGCGGGGAGCTAAACGTGATCAGGACGCCGTCCCGCTTCGCTTCGAGGCGAAGCGGGACGCAAAGCGAATTCCCGGTGTAGCGAATGCGATAGAACCCACCCGCGACCGTACGATTCCCCGCCCAACCGTAGAGTCCTGCGACATAGAGCTGGCCATCATCGGCATGAAAGCGCCCGCGCATGACTCCCGTCGGGAACATCGCGATCGGCAATTTGACGACGCCACCCTGCACTTGCCCGCTCACTCTCTCGTGCAGAACGTGGTAAACGTTCCCGGTGCCGTACGAAAGTGAGATCAGCTTGCCGTTGAGGGGTCCCCAACGATCGCTGGTCACCCAGAGCTGCGCCGCGGGCGAGCGATCAGACTTCGGGTGGATATAACAGAGCGGCGGAGCGGGCGACGTTGGCCGTTCGCCTCGATGATACGACCACATATAACCGTAGAAACCGCCCGGCTGGATCCAATTGATGCGGTTGGCGGGGGTCCAGTGACCCTCCTGATCGCTCGAGATCAACGAGCCGTCGGGGTTGATGCAGAGACCGTTCGGAGCGCGAAAACCGTTGGCGACGATCCGTGTCTCACGACCATCCTTTGAAACTTTGAGCACCGTCCCATGCTGGGGCACGACCGAGTCCTTACCGTGACGAGCTCCCTTCATGTAGTAGAAGTCGCCCTCCACGTTTTGCTGCAGATCCATGGCGAACTCGTGAAAGTGTTCAGTCACTTCGTGGTCGTTGTTGAAATTCTCGTAGAAGTCGGCTTCACCGTCGCCGTTGAGGTCGTGAAGGATTGAGATCTGATCACGTCCGAGGACGTAGATCTTGCTGTCGACGATCTTGAGACCAAGCGGCTGAAACAGCCCTGTTGCGATTCGCTGCCAGCGAAGGTTCTCAAGCTTCTCGCCGATGCCACTCACCAGCCAAACGTCGCCCATCCACGTACACACCGCCGCACGTTCGCCATCGTCGAAAAAATCGAAACCGCCGAGGCGCATCCATGAGTTCCACGGGTTCTCCGCCGGCACGGTGAGTTCATCCACCGTGTACGCCGGACTTTCAGGACCGAGCTTGCCCCGCGTCTCCAGTACCTCCGGCCATCGTGGCGGACCGCCGCGCGTCAGCAGCTCCAAGTCGAGGCCCTGCTCTGCTCGCGCCGAGTGAATGATCGCGGCAAACTTGGGCAGGTCGTTGAAAGCGCCGCGCCAGACGAAAAGCCGAAACTCCGCCGCTCCATCGCTTCCACTTCGCGGCAGAAGCAAACGCACCGCATCATCGGTCACCACCCAGCGAGCTCCCTGCGGAGCTCCACGACACGCGACTGCAAGTACTGATTCGCCATCGCGCGCGACCACCAAACGATCGGTGGCGCGGCCGAAAGCGCCGACGCGCTCGAGCCCGACGTGCGACCGAAACTCGACCGCTGCACCTTCACGTTCGCAGACCTGCAGAACACGGGGTGCGGAGAGGCGATCAACGTTGATCGTGCGTGTGAAGAGACGCAGACCCCAAGCCTCTTCGAGGCCCGGTAGTTCGCGAACGCGCGTGTCGCCGACCGTGTACTCAACAACAACCTTGCTGCCGTGAACGTAAAGCCCACCGAAACGCGCCCACGACCGTGGCAGCGGACCGTACGGTAGCGTGCGTGGATCCGTAAAGTCGTCGAGCGTCCCTGGACGCGCCCAACCCGGTGCGACGCGATGGACGAAGCTCACGTCCCCTTGCAAACGGGGATGCGTGCCGTGGCTGCCATCCCAGGCGATGTTGCTCATTTCAAGAAAACCGCCACTCCACGCGACCGAGTAGCGCAGCAGGTCGGTGTCGAAAAGCATCGTCGCGGCATCTTCACTGCCGGCGGCGTGCATCGTCGTGCCGCCCACGCGGATAGCCAGCCCCTTCTGCGCGATATTGCGCTCAGGGCGTGGCGCTTCGATCGACGCCGTCAGAAACGGCCCGTAGTTCATGTCGACCCATCGTTTGCCCGTCGGAGTGGTCTCCGCCGCTCCCGCAGCGTCGAGTCCACCGCAGGCAGCGGCGAGAAATAGCTCGCCCGCCAGCACGAGGGCAATGAAGCCTACGGCAAGTTTTGCAAAGACGAGGCAAGACTGGACAGGCGTGCGCGCCCACCCGCGTGACGATGGTGTTAACGACATGGGGGACTCAACAACACGGGATTTTCGAATGGGAAGATGGAGGCGAGATTCGGAAAGCGGTCTCTACGGCGGCGCCATCTTACGCCCGTCGAGAAAGTACTGCCAGATCGCTTCGAACTGCTTCCGAGCGTCGCCGTCGTAGTAACCACTCAGCGGTGAACGCCCGTCGACGCCAGCGAACTGCGGCATCTTCGTCTCCGGTGCCAGTCGCGTCGGATTGAGCATCCAGCGATGAAAAAACTCTTTGCGCAGCCGTTCCGCCACGTACATGAAATTAGTCCCCTTGGCATCGAAAACGCCAACCGCTTTGTGCGCACCGATGTCATGGCACGCGGCGCAGGCGAAGCCACCGTCCTGCAGCATAAGACGCCGGCCGATCTTCGCCATCTCCGGATCGCTCGACGGCAGCGGTTGAGGCACCGGCGCGATCCCGTGCGACATCGCCAGGCCGCGCGCGATGAGCTCGGCGCGCGACGAGAACTTCGGCATGCGAGCGTCAAACCATGAACGCAGTTGATACTTCACCTCGCCGCCAAGAAACGCCGCCAGCCAGTCGCTGCGGAGTTTCTCGCCCACCCAGGTCAGGTGCGGACGGATCTGCAAGATCTTGCCTTCGGTCTCCCCAAGCGCGATGGCAACCGCGGCGGCTTCGTCGTCGCCAACGGTGAGCTGCGTCCAATCGTCGACGCGTCCGTCGCGCGGGTGGCAGCTCTGACAGCGCAGCGCGGCGATCTGACGCTCCGCGAACTCGACCTCACTGAGGCGCGCAAGTGATGCGTCGCCCACACGCCCAAACGCTCGCAGCGCCGCCAGCTCCGCCGGCGCAAAGTCAAAACGCGGCGCTCGACCGACGGCGGATTCACCGCTACTCAGACAACCGCGGCGCCAATCCCCAGCGAACAGCTGCGCGAGATTTGGCGCGGGGTCGTAGCGCGATTCCAAACCATCGAACGCGTGGCACTGCAGGCAGCCGCGGGTGGAGATGAGGAGGCGGCCGCGGGCGACGGGGGTGTCGGTGGGAGTCGGCGAGGGCGTTTGCGGGGCCGAGTCGGCGTCGGAGTCGGGAGCCGAGACAGAATCAAAGTCAGAGACAGAACCGGATTCAGATACAGTGAGCGTCGGCAAGTCTGTATCCAATTCTGAGTCCGACGCTGTCTCTGACGCTGTCTCTGTCTCTGACTCTGACTCTGACTCCGTGTCTGTCTCCGTCTCTGACTCTGTCTCCGTCTCTGACTCTGACTCCGTCTCTGATTCTGACTCCGTCTCCGTCTCCGCCATCAAAAGAGCACCCAGCGCCTCGGCTTCGCTCTCCGAGAGCAAAAAGTTCGGCATCCGAATCCATTCATAATGTTCTTCCGGCCGAAGAAGGAATCGCTGCAGCGCCGCTGCGTGCCACTTTGCCGGTACGTGCGCCAACGAAATGCGCCCGCGCCCATCGACGCCGCCCGCCAGCGCCTGACGCACGTGACAGGCGACGCAGCCGAGACGATCAAAGAGCGTTTTGCCGACCGTGGCGCGCTCTTCCGTCGCGGTCACAGCCTCTGCACCGCCATCTTTTGCCTTTTCTTCGCGCTGGCTCTCGTCACCGCCAGACGCGGCGAGAAACGCCGCAAGATCGGTCGCCTCGCGCTCCGAGACCAAGCGCGGCATGGTGGCGTTTGAGCGGTTCGCGTGCGGATCACGGATCCACTCCTCCATCCAGCGCTGTTTCAATCGACTGCCAACACCGCTGAGCGCTGGCGCGTCGGCGTCGAGTTCAGGCATGCGCGCTGTGGTCATCTCATTCGCTGGACGATGACATCGGACGCAGCGCCGCAGCGCGAACAGCTCGCGGCCGTGCCGCAGCGCGCGACTCGCGGTGAGGAGGGGATGATCCGCGTCATGACGTAAGGCAGTTGGCGGAATCGGTTCGGGGAGGAAATCGATCGACGCCCATTCGAGCCGGAAATCCGCCGTGCCGTCGGGCGGCGTCTCATAGCGCACGACGAGATGACGCAGCCCACCCTCGAGCTCCACTGTGGCCGGCTCGAGGCGGCTGAGGTCATCACCCTCACCGGCGAGCACCGTGTTGCCATCGATCTCAAGCGAGACTCGACCTTGACCCTGCACCGAAAACGTGAAGTCGTCGAAGAACTCGACGTCGAGGGCTCCTTCCCACGTTGCCCGAAACGGACCCGACGCAAGAAATGGCGTCGGCGCAAACCCACGCGGAAGTGACAACGCGACGAGACGCGCGACGCGCGCATCACGCGTCAGGAACGAGCCTGCAGCGCGAGAGAACTTCTTGGCGCCCGGCGCCAACGACTCGAACGCTACGACCAGCCCTGCTGCCCGCGCGCGGACATGTGGGTGTTCCTCGGCAAGCACGCAGCGACCACAGCCAATCGCAGTGCAGAAGAGAAACCAGAGCGCCGGTCGTCTGATCGTCACCGACTTCCACCCAATGCGAAATCTGGCCGGGCAGATTTGATCAAGTTGCCGCTGCGGCTTCGTCGCGCACACGGAAAAGCCGCTGACCTTCCGTCTCGAGCCACTGGGTCGCCGACGCAACGTGTGCCTCCATGGCACGCCGTGCGGCCTCCGCGTCCTTCGCTTCGAGCGCCGACAAGACGCGGTCATGCTCCTCGTACACTTGGCGCGTACGCTCCGCGGTTTGCGCCAAGAGACGCGGCACCAAGCGGATGACGTTCGTGTGACGCAAGATATCGTCGCGCAGACGCCGATTCCCGCTGGCACCAGCGATCGCCGCGTGAAACGAGCAGTCGAAGTCGACGTCACGCAACGCAAACCCAGGTTCACCCTCGTCCGGGCCAGACAACTCGCCCGCGATACGCTCCAATCGTTCCCGCAGCCGCCTCGCCTCTCCCCGCGGCATACGCTCGGCGGCGAGCGAGGCGGCGAGTGGCTCGAGAACGCCGCGAATCTGGTAGATCTCGCTCATGTCACGCTCGGATATCCGGCGAACCGTGGCGCTGCGATTACTGGAAATGTCCACCAGCCCCTCCGCAGCGAGCAGCCGCAGAGCCTCCCGAACAGGCGTCCGACTGACGCTAAACTGACGTGACAGACTGACTTCGTTGAGTTCATCGCCGCCAGCAAAGGCACCGGTGACGATCGCTTCGAAGAGATTCTTGTACACCGAATCGGTGAGCGTCACGCGCTGAACCGGCTGGACTCTAAGATCCGCTGGGCGTTTCATGATACGCAGCCTAAGGTCGATTGAAAAAACCCGCGCTTTCATCGATTCGCGGGAATTGTACTTAGTATACAGAAGACGCAATTTGTCGCGAGCAGATTCCCTTTTCCGCGCGCGCAGACGCAAAGAGTTCACAAACCCCGACCCACTCCGCACGACGCGGGAAGGGCGTTCGAAGGGTTTGTATACAGTTGACGGTTGACACGGGTCCCTGGTTGGTTTCTCATATTCGCGAACGGAGTGCGAAGGGTTTGGGTCCTTTTTCCGATCGCAAACGAACTCTCCAATCCGTCTTGCGCGCGGGAAAACGGGCACTAAGCACGACACAGGGAACGATTGTCAACAACCGTGGAAAGGTTGTTGTTCGCCGTAGGTTTTTAGGGAGGGTCCTATGCGTTCTTTCGCGTTCTTGTTATGCGCAATGTTCTTTGTGAGCTTGCCGGGTGCGTTGTTCGCGCAAGCCAGCAACCACGGTCATTGGAAATTCGAGGAGACATCGGGTACGACCGCGGCCGATTCGAGTGCTCAAGGTCGTAATGCTACGCTCTCAGGCGGTGCCGGCTTCGGCGCCGGTCTGGTCGACACGAACGGCCTGGTGCTCGACGGTGTCGATGGCGTCGCCGTCGTCGATGACTCGGCGAGCTTCGAGTTCCAGAATAGCTTCACGTGGAGCGCATGGATTCGCTCCGATGCCGATGCCGACACCCCGAATGGCATCATCATCGCGGAGAACCGGGAGGACTTTTACCCGGGCCGTAAGTACATGCATCTCGGCACGGAGCGCAACCCGGATCCGACGGCTGATCCGCCGCGTCCCAACAACGGGTTTGTCCGCGCCATCATCGGCGACCTCGGCGGCTTGAACTCAGTCCTCGAGGTGAACGACGGTGATCCGCACCACGTCGCGCTGGTCATGGACATGCAGTTCATTTGCGAGAAGCTACCGTTCCCGCAGCCGCACCAAGGTGGTACCGGCGTCGTCTTCCTCGAGAAAAACCGCATCGAGACCGGCAACTATTCGATCTACATCGACGGTGTGATCGATAACCCCGGCGACCCGACTTGCAGCGAAGGCGGCGGCACGAACTACTTCCGCCTGCGCCCAGCCCCTGGCGACGTCAGTATTGGCGGTCCGTCCGGAGCACCGACGCCGGATAACTTCCCGGCGCCAACGCCGGAGAACCCGGATCCACCGGAGAATCACAACTACTTCAACGGCGTCATCGATGACGTTCGCTTCTACGACGGTCCGTTGAGCGACGACGAGATCACCGCCGTGTTCGAGTCCGACATGGCCGCGCCGATCGCGTGCCCTGCCGACAGCAACGCGACCGTCACCGGCATCACCGTTGCCAAAGCCGCCGAGAGTCCGGACGTCGTCGTCTCCGCCACCACCTACCTAGCGACGGCAACGGGCGGTGATGACCCGGACGGCGACACCCTCTGGTACATGTACACTGCTGAAGAGCAGAACACCGGCGCCCGCGTCGTACGCGGCCCCAAGAAGGATGACACCAAGACCTTCGAAGTCGAAGTGCCCGGCGCAACGCCGGAAGATCCTCCGGTTCTCGTCGAGCGCACCGACACCCGCACGGGCGCCGAGCACAATCTTGACCTGTGGGAAGGCGACTGGATCGTCACCGTGCAGGTCACCGACAACCTTCTCTGCCCGGATGCTGGTGGCGCCCGCACCGTCAGCTCCGACCAGTTCACGATTGAGCCGCTGGTGGCGACACCGGCGGGCGGCTGCAGAGTCTCCGAGCTCGACGGCGGCGTGCAGATCTGGTGGGAAGGCGAGGACTGGGGCTCGAGAGAGCCTGAAGCGGCCGGCGACCTCGGTTGGCGCCGGGAGACGTACACGCCTGGCAACAGCTCGTTCCAGGGCGGCGAGTACGGCGGTGCCTTCGGTGGCTACATGAGCCCGGCGCCGAATCCAGCGAACGATCCCCCGAACGCGGGCTCGCAGCAAGGACAGCTGCTCCGCTACTTCCCCGACATCAGCCTCGCCGGCGGTGGCGCGGGTGTCTGGTATCTCTGGGGACGCACGATCAACCCGTTCAATACCTCGGACCACTGTGTCGCCCGTGACGACCCGAACGACCTCGATGCCGACATCGACTCGTTCGATCCGGACACCGGACTCTTCACCGGTGGTGGCCGCGGTAACGACGACCGCATCTTCGAGGAAGACAGTAGTCCGTTCTGGTGCTGGCAGAGGCTTCAGGGCCCGGGGCGTGATCGCTGGGAGGGTCACGAACTCAACCTGCAGGACGGCGGGAACGAGCTCGTCTTCGCGCGTCGCCAAGGTGGCAATACCACGAAGTACGACGTCCTGATGCTGACGGACGACCCGCTCTTCGTGCCCGAGGATTCGGACTACCAGGGTTCGACGGTCAAGCAGCCGTTCGTCCCTGGTGACTTCAACCTCGACGGTGGCGTCGACATCTCCGACCCGGTCGCAGACCTCAACTTCCAGTTCGCGGGCATTCCGGCTGAGGATTGCCTGGTTGCTGGAGTCGGATTGAATGCGACAGGTGTCCAGCTCGCCGACTTCAACGGTGATGGAGGTCACGACATCTCCGATCCGGTGGCGTCGCTCAACTGGCAGTTCGCCGGTGCTGGCAACCCACCGCACGTGCTCGGCCAGAATTGTCGACTGCTCACTGCCGTCGAAGTCTGCCCAGAGTCGTGCACACCGTAACGTAGCGATGGGTTAGCTGCGTTCGGCGGAACTCCGCACGATCGTAGCGAACCGTTTGGAAACGGCCAGCGTTCCCAGGCTCTCGAGCCGATGGAGCGCTGGCCGTTTTGTTAGCAGCCCGTTGAACCGTCACTGGCGGCAAGAAGCCGCTTCGCTCTACGGGCCCCGTCCGTAAGATTGAACGGAACTGCCGCAGGTCGCACCTTGTTCGTTGTTGGACGGAGTCTGACGGATAGGCCTCTCCGTCGAACCACAGTTTGGGGGATGCGCGTCGTGAAGATCCGCAGTCGCACACTGAGGCGCTTAACTTGGGGCGCGTCGATCGTCCTGGCGTTCACGACAGCGAAGGTGAACGCTGTCGTCATCAGCGAGTTCATGGCGTCAAATCTGAACACACTGGTCGATGTCGACGGCGATGCGTCGGATTGGATCGAACTCGTCAACGACACCGAGGTCGCAGTTGAGCTCGGTGGCTGGAGCCTCAGCGACGATGCCGCCGACCCCGCGCAGTGGATCGTCCCGGATATCACGCTTGGGCCGGGAGAGTTTCTCGTCGTCTTCGCCTCTGGCAAGGATCGACGCGATAACGCACAGGAGCTGCACACGAGCTTTAGGTTGGCGCGCGGTGGCGACTTCCTGGGTCTTTTCTCTCCCGCCGGCGACTTGGTTTCAAGTTTCGCTCCAGAGTACCCCGCGCAGCGGGTGGACGCATCGTTCGGCCTCACGATGGAGACCTCTACCGCGGCGCTCGTAGAATCCTCATCGATGGGGCGTGCTTTAGTGACCGAGCGCCGCTCGGATCTTCCCGAAGGTTGGAACTTGCCGGGTCTCGACGACTCCGGCTGGGCGGAAGTGAGCGGCACGCTGGGATACGATCAAAAAGCGATGCCAACGTTCGGCGATCTCATCGCTACCGACGTCGGCGAGCTCATGCAGGGCAAGAACGCGTCGATCTTCCTTCGTTATCCGATCGTCGTCGGGGCCGGCGACCAGCCGAAGCTCGTACGCCTCCTCGTGCAGTATGAAAGCGGCTTCGTCGCCTACTTAAACGGCGTGGAAGTGGCACGCCGAAACGCTGACGCCACCCGCGTCAATTCGCAGGCGGTCTCACCAAGGCCCGTTGACGAAGCACTCGAAGTAGAAGAAATCTCCCTCGCTGGGGCGAGCGATCTTTTCGTCGAGGGCGTCAACATCCTGGCGTTTCAGGCCATGAACGACAGTTTCCGCAGCGAGGACTTCCTCTTCGTGCCGCGCCTCGAAAGTGTCTCGCTGACAAGCGTTGGTGAGACGCCGCGCTACTTCGCGGCACCGACGCCGGGGCTGCCGAATCCGCCAAGTGGTCAGAGCGGGATCGCCCCCGAGCCGATGTTCTCGGTACGCAGCACGCACTTCGTTGGCGAGATGACGATCGAGCTGACGGCGCCCCCAGAGACCAGCATCCATTTCACCACCGACGGCAGCGTGCCGACACAGGACTCTCCGCTCTATACGCAGCCGCTTGTGCGCACGACCACGACGCGCATCCGTGCACGCACGTACGGCCCGGACCTCGTGCCGAGCGAGATCGACGAAGAGTCCTATCTCGCCATCGCAGCCGACGCCGCCGACTTCTCCTCCAACCTGCCAATCTTCGTGATTTCAACGTTCGGGGGCGGCATCTTTCTCAACGGCCAGACGCCGATGCACCTGCAGCTCGTCGAGCCGGACGGTACCGGTCGTGCGACGCTCGACGCTGGACGCAGCATCGCCGCGCGCGGCATCATCAAGCAGCGCGGCACCAGCACGCGCGATAACCCGAAGAAGTCGCTCGGCGTCGAAATCCAGAACGATCGCGGTGAGGACCGCGACGTCGCCTTCTTCGACATGCCGGAGGAGTCAGACTGGGTGCTCTATGCGCCGTTTCAAGATCGATCGCTGAGCCGCAACGCTTTCATGTACCGTCTCAGCCGCCAAGTTGGGCGCTACGCCGTGCGGACCCGTTTCTGCGAAGTGTTCACGAGCACGTCGAACGATCAGGTGTCGCTGGACGACTACGTTGGCCTCTACGTCTTCATGGAAAAGATCAAGCGCGGCCCTGAGCGCGTCGACGTGGAGGCTCTCGGGCCAGACGACAACGCCGAGCCTGAAGTCACCGGCGGTTACATGGTCAAGATCGACCCGGTTGACGCCGGCGACACAGGCTTTGGCGTCGCTGGCATCGATCTCGCCTGGGTCTATCCGAAGGAAGCGGAGGTGACGCCGGAACAAGCTGCGTGGTTTGTCGGACATTTGCGCGATTTTTCCGACGCGCTCGTGAGTGAGAACGTCGGTGATCTGCAGCTTGGCTACCCCGCGTTCATCGACGTTGACTCGTGGATCGATCACCATATCCTCAACGAGCTCTCTCGCAACGCCGACGGTTTCAAAAAGAGCAGCTACTTCTTCAAACGGCGCGGGCAGAAGCTCGAGTACGGGCCGATCTGGGACTTCAACATTTCGCTCGGCGTGCGTGGTACGCCGGATTCCTGGTCGGAAGTCCGCTTTTTCGGTTGGTGGCAGTACCTGCTCGAAGATCGTGCCTTCCTCGAGCGCTACGTTGAGCGCTGGCACGAACTGCGCCGCGGCCCGCTGAGTACCGAAAACGTCAACGCCCTGCTCGATGAAGTCGTCGAAGAAATCGGCGCGGAAGCAGCGAGGCGCAATTTCGAGCGCTGGACGCCTCCGGAAACCTTCATCTCGTGGGACGACGAGGTGCAGCACATCCGCGATTGGCTCAACCCGCGACTCGAGTGGGCTGACGGCAGCCTCGAAGCTGAACTCAACGGTGGTTTGCAGGTCGTCGCAGACTTCAACCAGGACGGGCGCCTCAACGTCTCCGACGCGATCGGACTCCTGCGCCACCTCTTCGTCATCGGCGCACCAGCGCCTCCGTGCCTGAGTGATGCCGGAAACACGGCGCTCCTCGACGTCAACGACGACACGCGCGTCGATCTCGCTGACGCCGTGGACACCCTCAACTATCTCTTTGGCTCCGGTGCCGCATCGCGACTCGGAACTGGGTGCACCACGCTGGCGAGCTGCCCCGACTTATGCCGCGAGGAACCATAGGACCTGTCCGGAACGTAGTAGGCAAACTTCTGTATACCGTAACGGGAGACTGAGCGACGGCACGCGGCGAGGCTGTGAAGATTTAAAACATGCCTTCGTACCATCACCTCCGGACGGCACACGGCGTGTGCCTGCTACTTTGCGCGGCCGCCCTTCGTTGACTTCGTTTCCTTTTGTTCAGTTCTTCTTCTCATCTCTTCACCGGCAGCAAACGAAGCAAACGAAGTCAACGAAGACCTGGCAGAGAAGCGTCAGGCGCTCAAACACGTCTCCACTTCCGTTGCGACCTTGCGCTCTTGGCGCCAAGAAAAAAGATTCACGCGAGGCTCGCAAGGAGCGTGAGATAGACCCTCAATGGGAGCGATCGTACTAACGAAAGAGCGCTACGGCACACGGCGTGTGCCTGCTACTATGGGCACGTACCGTCACCAACTCGATCTTCAAAGTAGTCGCCCACTGCTGTATGCCGTCCCGACGTGACCGTGAGTTACGACGGCACGTTAAAGAATTCCTAGCCTCGGACCGTGCCTGCTATCTTGCTGCATCGAACCGTTCAACTCGAGCTGCCATGAACTTCTACGACAACCACTCTTTCGGCCGTTCGCGATGGTGGACTGCGATACTTCTCTTCGGTGTCCTCGTCACTGTCGCTATCGAGACGCCTCGCTTGCTCAAGGCCGCCGACTGCAACGTCAACGGTGTCGAGGACGCGACCGACGTTGCGGACGGCACAAGCGCTGACTGTAACGCCAACCTCATTCCCGACGAGTGCGAGTTCGAACCTCCACAGTTCTCGATCAAGGAGAGTGGTTTCGTTCCGACGCCGCGACCCGTGTGGTCGGTCCACCGCGACTTCAATGCCGACGGCCTCGACGACGTCGCGGTCCTCAGTCAGGAACCGACGTCGAAGGCCTCGATTATCACCGTTCACTCGAGCCGCGGCGACGGCGAGTTCGACGCGGCGATTCCGCTCGACGCGGGGACTGACGCGACGAGCATCGCTGCCGGCGACTTCAACGGCGACGGCAGAAGCGACTTGGCGACCGCCAACTCAACCCTGCTCCTCGTGTTCCTCAATCGCGGCGACCGGACCTGGGATCCACCTCTTGAGGTCGCGGTGCCAGCGTTCACGCGCGTCGTCGCCGCGGGCGACGTCAGTGGCGACGGCGCCAGCGATCTGCTCGCCGCCAACGGCGTCGACGACAAAGTCTTCGTGATTCTCGCCAACGTCGAGACCGGCGCGGGCGTCACCTTCGCCGACGCCGTCGAACACCTCGTCGGCGAGCGACCGACGGCCGTGCGCGCTGAAGACCTCGACGGCGATGGCCACGGCGATCTCGTCGTCGCGAACCGCGACACGAACGACCTTTCGATCCTACGCAACCAGGGCGACGGCACGTTTGTCTCGGTTGGGTCCATCGACGCCGGTGGCTCGGGTCCCTCCGAGGTCCACACCGCAGACTTCGACGACGACGGAGACGCGGATCTTCTTGTGACCGTACGGCGCGCACTGTCGATTTTCTTCAATGAAGGCAACTTCCAGTTCACTGAACCTTTGGTTCACAACGTCAACCCGCGCTCCACCACCCCGAGCGACGTCGATGGCGACGGTGACGTTGACATCGTCGTCAGCGTCGGCGGCGGACGTAGCATTTCGACACTCGTGAACGTTGGAGGGTCGTTCATCCCGGCCGAGGAGATCAATGTCACCGTGTTCTGGGCGCTACCTGGAGATTTCGACGGCGACGGCGACGACGACATCGCGCTCGCCAACATCGACCCACCGCGTGTCGCCATTCTGTGGAACCGTGAGCCCGGAGGATTGCGCGTCAGCTCGTCGCTAGCGCCACTCGGCGGTCAAGCTCATTCGGTCACAGCGGTCGATATCGACAGCGATGGTCTGCTTGACGTCGCCACGGCGAACGGTCCGGACCTGTCGTTTTCCATCCTCCGTAACGATGGCAGCGGTGTCCTCGGAGCGCCCCTTGTCCGGCACGTCCACACGAGTGGGCATCTTATGACGGTCGTCGGCGCAGACCTGAACGAAGACGGCAGGCAAGACATCATCGTGGGCAACCGCGCGGCGCACAAGATCGCCGTCAACCTCAACCTCGACGATGGCACCAACTTTGCTCCGCCCGTCGACTATGGCACTGGTGAAGCCCCATGGGTGAGTCGCGCCGCCGACTTCCACGGCGACGGCCACGTCGACGTCTTATTGATCGCCACGGGCGATAGCGTGGTCGTTCTGCATCCAGGTTTCGGCGACGGCACGCTCGGCCAGCGGCAGACGTTTCCGGTGGGAACCAATCCTTGGGGCCTTGCGATCGGCGATCTCGATGGTGACGGCGACATCGATGCCGTGACAGCCAACCGCACCAGCAGTGATGCGTCGCTGCTGTGGAATCAAGGCGACGGTTCGTTCGCGCCGGCGGAGTCAGTGAGCCTCCACGGGAGCCCGCTCTGGGTGGAAATCGCCGATCTGGATCAGAATGGTTGGCTCGATGTAGTTGTCGCGAACAATCAGTCACGCAGCGTGACATCGCTTCTCAATCAGGGCGGCGGCGTCCTCATCGATGGCGGTACCTTCGATGCCGGAACCGCGCCTTTCTCTGTTGCGGTCGGCGACATCGATGGCGATGGCACGCTGGATGTCCTCGCGGCCGGACAGGAAGACGCGAACAACACAGTGTCGTTTCTACCCGGCAAGGGTGACGGTACGTTTCCGATCGTTCTCACGCAGCTGACCGGTGGCTCGCGTACCCGCTTTTCCTTACCGATCGACCTCGACGCCAACGGCAGCCTTGACGTGGTTGTCGTCAACCGCGGCTCGAGCGACGCGAACATCTTTCTCAACAAGTCTGCTCCGGGCGTCGCAGCAGAGGATTTTCTCAGCGCCCTGTGCACAGAACTCGATTTCGTCGACATGACGACGGCGACGTCCCGCGGCATCGTCGACCGCGCCGGTAAGTACATAACGCCTGCTCGTCCTGCAGACGGGAGGCTTTTGGAGACGACGTACCAGAACGTTCGGCGCTTCGCGCTGCACCAGGAGTTTTTGGCAGCGGTGTTCCCGGACCGCTTCCCGAGCCTCGGTGCGGAGGCTTACGCAGCGCTGACGGCACGGCGCGCCACGCGCGAGTACTACGCTGGTGTGATCAACCGGCTTCGCCTACCGGGGAGCGAGAGCGAGTCGGGCGGGATCGCGTACGGCTTCACGGTGGTTGTGGACGGCTCTGACAGCACGGAGCTTCTGAGGCAGGAGGAGGTGGGGGCGGTGTACGCCGAGCTGCGCCAGACGTTCACGCTGGAGCCGCTGGGGTACTTCCCAGACACACCAGCGGCGCGCGATCGCGCCTCTGAGTGGAGCGGCGCGGAGTTTGAGATTTTCTTCGACACCACCAGCGGCCCTGTGGACTTCGAGGCGTACACCCAAGGTGTGGGCTTCGGGCGCCTGCGGGTGCTGACGGAAGAGGAACTGAGCGCTGCGAGTGAGACAGGGGAGATCAGCTTTCAGAACATCTTGGTCTTAGAGATCGCCCCACGGGACATCGAAGGAGTCTTCAGCGGCGTGGTGACAGGTCAGAGGCAAGTGGAGCTGAGTCACCTGGCGATCCGCACAGCGCGTCGAGGAACGCCGAACGCGTACGTCTCCGGGGCTTTGGAGGAGTTTCGGGAGTGGGACGGCCAGCTGGTTCGCCTAGAGGTGACAGCGGGGGGCTACACGATCCGCGCGGCGAGCCAGGAGGAGGCGGAGGAGCACTGGCGCACGAGCCGGCCAAGCCTGGAGGTAGCGCCGACGCTCGACAGCGAGTTCTCGGAGCTTTTGACGCTGGGAGAGATCGCGGAGCTGGAGTCGAGTGGTCTTTCGGGAGTGCCTCGCTTCGGGGGGAAGGCGACGAACCTCTCGCGTCTGCAGGAGATCCTGACGGGGGAGTACGCCGAGTACCAGGAGAAGGGTTTTGCGATCCCGATGCGCTACTACGTGGAGTTCATGCGCGAGAACCGCCTGGAGTCTTTCCTCGACCGCAGTCGAGAGGTGACGTACGAGGAGTACGTGCAGGAGCTTTTAGTCGATGAGAGCTTTCAGACGGACTCTCGCGTTCGCTTCGAAGCTCTGGACATGCTGCGCGATCACATGCGCGATGAGGGTGTTGTGCGCGCGGAGGTGATCGCGCTGGTGGCAGCGCGAGTGCGCGAGGTGATGGGCACAAGTGAGACAACGCGTGTGCGCTTTCGCTCGTCTTCGAACGTGGAGGACGACCTTCAGTTCAACGGCGCCGGTCTCTACAACTCAACGAGCGGGTGCCTAGCCGATGAGTTTGACGGCGATGAGGAGGGCCCGTCGCAGTGCGACTCCGAGGAGACAAATGAGCGCACGATCACGCGCGCTCTGAAGCGGGTGTGGAGGAGTCTGTGGAACTTCCGGGCGTACGAGGAGCGAGAGTTTTTCGGGATTGACCAAGAGATCGCGGCGATGGGGATCTTGGTGAACCGCACGTTCATAGGTGAGGCGTCTCAGGGAGTGGCGTTTACGGGGAACACGTCGAACATTCTCGATCGGCGCTACGTGGTGACGGCGCAGCTTGGAGAGGAGAGTGTGGTGAGCCCCGAGCCGGGTGTCTTAGCGGAGACGAACGTTCTGGAGCTTGTTGAAGGTGAAGTGGTGGAGGTGATCCGTGCGGTGCGCTCGACGCTTGTGGGTGAGGGAGAGGTGGTAGTGAGTGAGGCGCAGCTGGGTGAGCTTGGGCGCCTGATGTGGCACATGGATGAGAACTTTCCTCTGGATCTGGGGCGTTTCGATCGCTCTCAGGTGCTGCTCGACGTTGAGTACAAGTTCATGAGCGACGGAGAGCTGGCGGTGAAGCAGGTGCGTCCGTTCCTTCTCTCGGAGCCTCCGCCGCCAACGCCGGAGTTCACGCTGGAGGTGCCCGAGGGCTTCGAGCTCTGTGGGGTGTTTCAAGAGGCGGGGGTGAATCGTGGTCCGCGTCAGGAATACGAGCTGAAAAGCAACGTCAAGCTGCGCAGCGGAACGATCCCGCTCACAACGACGCGGGACTCGTTCACCGCCGAGCTCTTTGACGAAGTCCGCTTCGGACCTGAGCGCCAAGTCGCGACGCCGCTCGAGAGCGGGCGCTTTCGTCTGCGGCGCATACCCAACGGCGAGCTGACGAAGTATCGCTTCACCTTCGCGCAGCGCTGGGGCCTCGACGATGGCACCGTCTTGGAGATCGAGCTTCTCGCACCCCTCGAGTTTGAGGCGCGTGGTGAAGAACCGATTTCAGGTGTACGCGTCTTGAGCGATGCAGAATTCACGACTCAAGCGAGCCTCGAGCCGCTGAAGGCACGCGTCAACGGACAGCGCCTGGTCAACTACGGCTCGTGCCGCCACCAGCTCTTGCCCCTGTGGCGGATCGATGTCACTCTTGCCGACGGCGGCACACTAACGCTCAACGAACGCTTCTCCGATGATGAAGCCCGCTTCTTCGGCACGAACCCTGCGAGCCTCCAGCGCGCGACCGTGTCGCTGCCCGGCGGTCACGAAGAGACCATCCGCGACTACTGGCGCCTCGTCTACTCGGCGTCGCGCCACAACCTCGCCGTGCACTACTGGATCGTCCTCGCGGAACCCGTCGCCGTGGATGGAACCGGCGGGCTCGTGCGCGCCATTGAGTTTGCAGAGCCAACTTCGACCAGTGTGGCGACCGCTCGCTATCTCGGCGTCGACCTTGAGCCGCTCAAGACGCTCGACGTCACATCCTTCGACCGACGCGAGACCGAGGCCGAGCCAACCCCGTTTCGGCGCGGCGATGTCGACGCGAGCGGCCAGCTCGATCTCTCTGACGCACTTGCCGCTCTCAACTACATCTTTGGCCGCGCCGTAGCCCCAAGCTGCGTCAAATCAGCCGACGCCAACGACGATGGCAAGCTCAACGTCACGGACGGGGTCACGATTCTTCTCCATCTGTTCGCCGGCCGCGGCGACCTTGCAGCACCTTTCACCGGCTGCGGCGCGGACACGACACCCGATCTCCTTTCCTGCTTCGCACACTCACCCTGCGATTCGCCATGATGCGACCTA
Source organism: Planctomycetota bacterium (assembly GCA_965223265.1). GTDB lineage: Bacteria > Planctomycetota > UBA8108 > UBA8108 > SXIK01. The sequence goes on along the minus strand of OZ244999.1, from coordinate 8,240,343 downwards.
AGTTCATGTCTTTGGACGCGCGCACCCGTCGACGCCCCGCTTGCAAACCTCGACGCTGGTCTTGGTCGCTGCTCGACTCGCCCGTGCTGCCGATCGTAGCAACCACGTTTTGCCTGCTACCGATCGACCTCGCCCGCAGCGCAGACTGCAACGCCAACGGTGTCGAAGACGTCGTCGACCTGCAATCGCTTGCGAGTGAGGATTGCAATCGCAACGGACTGCCCGATGAGTGCGAGGGCGTCGGGCTCGACTTCGGCGTGCGCGACCCAGAGCCAATGTCGGTACCCGAGACGCCGCAGGCAAGCACCATCGGCGACCTCAACGACGACGGCGCTGCAGACCTCGTCGTCCTGAGCCAAACGGGAACCGAACGCGCGTCGTTTGTTTCTGTGATCTTGAGTCGAGAGGACGGCACGTTGGCACCTCCCGTGTCCTACGATGCGCTCACGGAAGGTACATCGATCGCTGTCGCTGACATCGATGGCGACAACGCCGCGGATGTCGTCACGGCGAACTCGACGCAGCTCCTCCTCTTTCGCAACCTCGGGCTCGGCACTCTTGCCACAGCAGAGACGCTACCGGTCGAGCAATTCACGCGTACGATCGTCGCCGACGACGTGACCGGCGACGATCGCCCCGATCTCATCACCGCGAACTCGACGGGTGGTTTCGTATCAGTGTTGGCGAATGACGGCAGCGGCTCGTTCGGCGCGGCGATTTCCTACGCGGTCAGCGGCACACCGATTCAGATCCGGCGCGGCGACATTGACGGCGATGGTGACATCGATCTCGTCATCCCGAAGCGCTCCACCCCGAGCGCGTCCATTCTTACCAACGACGGTGAAGGACTTTTCGTGACGACGGACTTTCCTCTTCCCGGTCGCCCCTCCAGTGTTGAGCTCGTCGATCTGGATACCGATGGCCATCTCGATTTGTTGGTGCTGATCAACAACCGACAGCTCACGTGGTGGACCAACAGCGGAGCCGGCGAGTTCGCCTCGCCGACCGACTTGGCGCTAACAGCCCGTACCGTGAACGCCGGTGACTTCGATCGTGACGGCGATATCGACCTCATCGTCGGCAACGCTGATTTCCGCAGCGTCACTCTCCTAACGAACAACGATCGCGGCGATTTTGGACTCACCGACCTAACAACCGTTGAGTTTCGGCGGATCCAACTAGGTGACTTCGACGGCGATGGCGACGAAGACGTGGCATTTCTGACCCCGGAACTGAGCAGTGTTAATTTTCTCTGGAACGGTGAGCGACAAACGTTCAACTTGCGCTTCTTCGGTCACTTTCCTGTCGGCATCGCTCCCGACGGCCGGCCGCACGGGGCCGCTACCGGCGACGTCAACGGCGATGGCCGAGTGGATGTGATCACGGCGAACGGTCCCGATCTTCTCGCCTCGGTCTTCCTGAGCGAAGGCGACGGCACGCTGACGCGTTTCGATTACGAGACTCCGACAAGCCGCGTCGAGTTCGTCGAAGTGAGCGACCTCGACCTCGATGACGATCTGGATCTTGTGATGACCTCCCCGCGCGATGGCAAAGTCGTCGTGCTCAAGAACCCTGGCGACGGCACTTTCCCGGACACCAAATTTCACGACGTTGGCGCCAGCCCGATCGTCGTTCTCGCGCGCGATGTCGATGGCGACGACGTGCCCGACGTCCTCACGATGAACTCCGGCGACAGCTCAGTGACGATCCTCAAGGGACTTGGTGACACGACGTTCGGTGCTCGACGCGATACCGCAGTCGGCGTTGGCGATCGCGGCCTCGCCGCTGACGACTTCGACGGAGACGGCGACATCGACATCGCTGTTGTGCGCGGCCAAACCCAAATTCTTTCGCTGCTGGCGAACCGCGGCGACGGCACGTTCGATCCACCCGACAGCTACAACATCACGGCGCCGCCCGGTTCGATCGCCTGCGCTGACCTGAACGGCGACAGCGCTCCAGACTTTGTGATACCGAATGGCGCCCAAGCGACGATCGCGTACTTTCTCAATCGCGGCGACGGCACGCTCGACCGTGTTCAGTTCTACAGCGTCGGCGAAGAGGTAGGAGCCGTCACAGCGGCCGACATCAACAGCGACGGCCACGCTGACCTCTTGACCGCAAACCTCCGAGCTAACTCCGTCTCGATCATCGTCGGCAACGGCGATGGGACCTTCTCGTTTCCGCAGACATTGTCAGTCGGTGACATCCCGCTGCGCACGCTCGGGGTCGACCTCAACCTTGATGGCAACGTTGACGTCGTCAGCACTGATCATGACGGCCGGCAGCTCACCGTGTTCTTGAACGAAGTGCGCACGGTGACGTTCGACGAAGATTTTCTCGAATCGATTTGCACCGGTCTCGATTTCGAGCGCATCTCCGTGGCGTCGCGCGGCGCTGGCATCGTCGACCGTGCCGGCAAGTACGTCATGCCGGCGACCGGCGATGCGGATCTTCTGCCGACGCTCTACCAAAATTCGCGCCGATTCCAGCTGCACCAGGAATTCCTCGCCGCGGTCTTTCCGGATCGCTTCCCGGCACTGACGATCGACGACTTCAATCGCCTCGTCGCGCGGCGGGCCGAGCGCCAATACTTTGTCGGCGTCATCAGCCGCCTCCGCACGGCGGACGGCCTGGCGTACGGCTTCGACGTCTTCACCGACCCTTCGTCTGAGGACGAGCTCCTCAGCCTCGAGGAAGTCGCAGCCGTGCGCGCCGACTTAAGCGCCACGTTCTCCCTGCAGCCTCTCGGGTACTTCCCGAGCACGCGCCCGGCTCGCGAAGCGGCGGCAGCGTGGCGCGACCCCGGCTTCCCCGTCTTCCTTGACGACGGCTCCGGAACAAACGCGTACGTGCCGTACACGCAGGCAGTCGGGTTCGGACGTGTGCGCGTGCTCGACGCCGATGGATTCGAGGCCGCAAACGACAACGGCCAGATCGGGTTTCAGAACATCCTCGTTCTGGATGAGGCGCCGCCCGATATCGAGGGTGTCGTCGGCGGCGTCATCACCGGCACGCCACAGGGGGAGCTGAGTCACCTCGCTATCCGCACAGCGAGGCGCAACACGCCCAACGCCTTCGTCGAAGAGGCCCGCGTAGCGTTCAGCCCTTTCGAAGGCAAGCTCATCCGCCTCGAGGTCGGAGCGACGGAATTCCGCCTCCGCGAAGCGACGGTCGAAGAGGCAGAGGAGTTTTGGAGCGACAGCCGACCGCAACTTTCGACACTCCCTGAGATCGACCGCGAATTCGACGAGCTCTCGAGCCTCGGGGACATGGATCTAAGCGGCACGTTGGCGCCGCCGGAGGCGCGCTTCGGGGGCAAAGCATCCAATCTAGCTCGCCTCGGTCGCATCCTGGAAGGACCGTGGGCGCAGTACCGCGAGCACGGATTTGCGATCCCTGCGCGCTACTTCTTTGAGTTCATGCGCGGCAACCGGATGCCCTCCGCGCTCGATCCTGCTCGCGAGGTGACGTACGAGGAACATCTCCTCGAGCTTTTCTCTTCAGACGAGTTTCAAAGCAATTCTGAGGTCCGCTTCGCAGCACTCGACGCGTTCCGCGACTTTGCACGGCAGCACGGCGAGGTTGACCCCGCACTCGTCGAGCGATTGGTGCAGCGCATCGGTGACGTGTTCGGGTCGACGCGCACGAGCGTGCGTTTCCGATCGTCGTCGAATGTCGAGGATGCGCTCGAGTTCAACGGCGCCGGTCTCTACGAATCGACCGGTGTATGCGCCGACGACACTCTCGACGCAGACGATGAAGGACCGTCACTCTGCGACGCTTCGAAATCGGGTGAGCGAACGATTCGGCGCGCACTCAAAAAAGTCTGGACGAGTCTCTACACCTTCAGAGCTTACGAGGAGCGCAGTTTTTTCGGCGTGCCAGAGTCCGACGCCGACGGTCTCCGCGTCGGCATGGGGATCCTTGTTTCGCGCGCCTTTCTCGATGAAGCAGCTAACGGCGTCGCGTTCACCGGCAACCTGTCGAACCCGCTCGATCGACGCTATGTCGTCACTGTCCAGGTCGGCGAAGCGAGCGTCGTGCAGCCGGAGCCGGGCGTGCTTGCCGAAAAAGATGTGCTCGAAGTGCTCAACGGTGAAGTCCTCGGGATCATCCGGCCTCTTCAGGGCTCGACTCTGCTTCCTGAAGGGGAGTGGGTGCTCTCCGATGCGGAGCTCTCGGAACTCGGGCGGCTCATGTGGCACATCGATGCGAATTTTCCTCTCGAGCTCGGGACGCACAGTCGCGACGAAGTTCTCCTCGACATGGAGATCAAGCTCGAGCCGGATGGCAGCTTGGCCGTCAAACAAGTGAGACCGTTTCTGCATTCGGTACCGATCCCACCGACGCCGTCGTTCGAGCTCGAGATCCCGCCTGGGTCACGCGCCTGCGGCGTCTTTCATCTCGCCGGCTCCAACCGCGGACTCGAGGATGAGTACCGACTCAAGAGCGTTGTCGAGCTGCGCAGCGGCCGATTCCAGCTCGACACGACACGCGACACGATAAGCCTCGATCTCGTCGACGAGCTCCGCCTCGGTCCCGATCAGGAAAGCGCCGTGCCGGCATCGCCCGGTCTTCTGCGAGTTCTCCGTGTGGCTGGCGACGGCGACATCACGCTCTACCGCTTCACCTACCGTCAGTCCTTCGTACTCGCCGATGGCAGTGCGATCGATCTTGCTCTCACTCAGCCGCTTGAATACCGCGCCCGCGGCGACGAAGCGATCGACGCGACGCAAACGCTCAACGATGCGTTCTTCGTCACGCTGGTCGGCGAGGAGTCGCTTCGCGGTTCGATCAATGACTTGCCTCTTCTCCACTTCGGGTCGTGCAGTTACGACGACTTGCCGCTTTGGGAGATCGCGATCGACCTCGGCGACCTCGGCAGCATACGGCTCGAGGAGCGCTTTGAGGAAGCTGAGAACTTTTTTGATACCGCACCCGCAGCGCTGGTGCACGCCGAGGTCGAGCTTGGTGGCCAGCGCCGGCGCGTCGACAGCTACTGGGATCTCGTCTATTCCGCAGCACGCCACAACACCGGCGTCCGTTACTGGGTTGTCCTCGATCCGCCGCTGGATGCCTCGGGCCTTCCGAGCTCCGTCAGCGTCGTCCAGATCGTTGCGCCGGATCCCTTCGCTGGCACCACCGCTTCGGTTTCACTCCTCGACGCGAACTTCGACGTGATCGTGACTCCGACGATCGACAACTACGACCGTACGCTCGCACCTGAGCGGCTGGACGCACGTTTTCAGCGCGGCGACGCCGACGCCAGTGGTGAGATTGACCTGGGGGATGCGCTGTTCGTACTCAACTACCTGTTTCGAAAAGGCGGGACGCCGACGTGTGTGCGTGCCGGTGATGCCAACGACGACGGCAGACTCAACGTTTCCGACGGAGTCGCGATCCTGCGCCACCTCTTCGTCGGTGCGGGACTGCTGCCTACACCCTTCGGCAGTTGCGGCGACGACACCACCGCGGACAACCTCGATTGCCAGCGCTTCGCCGCTTGTCCATGAGCTTGAGCAAAAGGTCTCTTGGCGCGCGATCACACTGCGACAGGTGGAGGAGAATCGAGGGGGGCGAAGTCGACACACTCGTGGTATAGCAGGGCAAGTCTTGCTAAAATAGAGCGTGCCTTCCGGAACACGCTCACACTCATTTGGTCACGCCCAGTGAACACTCACCGAGTCGAGATCGGTTCGCACGTGAGACGTCATCGCCGTCGAATTGTGGTTGTCACCTGCGGCGCAGCACTCGCGCTTTGGGTCGCAGCTGCAGACCTTGATTGGCACACTGGCCCAAGGAGCGGACCTGGTGACGCGGCGATCTTTGGCGTTTCAACGCGCACCGCGCTGGCGCAGGATCGCTCGTCAAAGGATCCTTACGCCACCCCCTTCGAATCGGCCGCCACCGGAAAGCGCGGCTTCGGCATCTTCTTCAACAGCCCACAGTGGGTGGATCTGCCGCCAGCGAACGAGCGCAACGGTGTCGTCTGGTGGCGAGACGTCGCCGAGTCGGTGCGCCGCCGCGCCTTGGACGCCGGCAGCGTCAGCAACATTCGTCGTTCCGACTACGCGGGTGCTGAATCCTGCCGGGACTGCCATGAGCAAAACTATGCCCAGTGGTCGGAGCACGCGCACCGCTGGATGAACGCCATGGCGACTCCGGAGACGGTCAAAGGTGATTTCTCCGGTGGCAAGAACGCGTTCATATCGTACATGGGAGGGCGCGCCACCTTTCACCGCCATGGCAAGGCGTACCGCATGACGCTCGTCAAGGGTGACCTGCGCCGCGTCTACGAAATCTCCCGCACGATTGGTTCGCGCTTCTATCAGTATTACGTTGGCCTCCAAGTCGAAGGCCCTGAACCACGTGACCACGCCATGTGGAGCGTCGACCACGTCCTGCCGTTCGGCTACTGGCTCGACAAAAAGCGGTGGGTGCCACTCGTGCATGTCGATGGCCACATCGGCCCCGATCGCTTGCGCGACGATCCGTTCGTCGAGCCCTGCAAAGTGATCTACGATATCGGCTGTTCCTCGTGCCACACGACGCAGCCAGCTGGCGACTGGCTGCTGCGCCGTCACGGCACTGCGCGCACCCAGGCTCACGCGCCGCATGATATTTCGTTTTTCGCTTCGGGCTATCTCCACTCCGAACATCCTCAGCTCCTCGAGCGTGTCGTCACGGACAAGACGAGTCGAGAGCCGAAGGATGCCCGCGAAGCGCAGGCAGTCATGGTCGAAATCGGCAGCCTTCCCGCCGAGGAATACGCAGTCAACCTGGGGATCAGCTGCGAGGCATGCCACAACGGCGCGCGCTATCACGTCGAGGACAGCGAGCGCATGCCGTACTTCTTCCCGGCCGGAACTCACGTCTTTGCGAGTGGAAAGAACCGTGATGCGGTGTGGGGACATACGTCGCGAAATGTCAACTGGACTTGCGCTCGGTGCCATGCCGGCGCGCGACCGCAATTCGCGGCCGGCATCGACACCTGGAACTCGACGGAGTTCAGCGACGCCTCCCGGGGCCACTGCTATGACCCTGAAAAGGCGGAATCGATGGCGATGGAGCACCTAACCTGCGTGCACTGCCACAATCCGCACAAAACGATCGGCAAAGAGTGGAGCCGCACACCAGAGGAAGATGATGCTTCGTGCATCCACTGCCACGATCAGTTTACGGACACTACCATTTTGATGGAGCACACGCACCACAAGCTGGAAAGCGAAGGCAGTCGGTGCATGAACTGTCACATGCCCAAGATCAACGAAGGCCTGCAGGATGTCGTACGCACACACCGCATTTTCAATCCGACGAACGCGGCGATGATCGAGGCGAATCAGCCCAACGCATGCAATCTTTGTCACCTCGACAAACCGATCAACTGGACGCTCTCCCATCTAAAAGAATGGTACGGCAAAGAGTACGACCGGGAGAAGATCGCCAAGAATTATTTATTGCCCAACGCACCCGTTGGTGTCAATTGGGTGGAAAGCCGTCACGCGCCGACGCGCCTCGCAGTGATCAACGCGTTCGCGACAGCGAAGCCGGCCTTCGCGCTCTTCGGCTTGACCGAGTTACTAGACGACCCAGAACTGATCAATCGGCAGATGGCACAGCGCGCGATCGAGGACAAACTCGGCATTCCGCTCGAGAAACACTTCGGGTACCGTTTCTACATGATGGCGGACGAGCGCGAGGGTCCGATCGTAACGTTCAAAAAGGAAGTCTACCGGCGCGCCCGAGCTCGGCAACGCGAAGAGCAAACCAAAGAGCAGTAACCCTCGCCGTCCATTCACCTCGAGTTTATCATTCGGCGCACCACAGTAGCAGGCACACTCCGAACGTGCACAAGCGCGCCGATGAATTCTGGTCAGATCGACCGCTACCATCGAAAACGCTGCAGAAGCCAATGAAAATCACTCGCGTCCAAGTCTCTCACGCTGCGCGTTCCATTTGGGGACACCTCGCTGAACGCGAGAAGACTCTGCCGCTGGTAACACCGCTCGACGTCTACACCCAGTTCAAGGCGACGCGCGGTTCTTGGTTCTGGGATTCCGGTATGGCCGTGGTCCGCGTCGAAACCGATGCCGGCGTCATCGGCACCGGGTGGTGCGAGGACGGCTGCGAAACGACAGGGCGCATCGTCGAGAGGCATCTCAGTCGACTTCTCGTCGGACAGAACCCTTTCGAGGTCGAGGGCCTTTGGGACCGAATGTTCCGCGCCACGCTGCCCTACGGCCGCAAAGGGATCGCACTGCAAGCGATCAGCGCCATCGACATCGCGCTCTGGGATCTCATGGGGCGCGCGCTTGAAAAGCCGGTCTACGAGCTTCTCGGCGGGCCGGTGTGCGAGTCGATTCCCGTTTACGCCTCTGCCCTCCATCCTGTGGGTCACGACAAGGTGCACGAGGAAGCGAGAGCCTACGTCGCCGAAGGCTACACCGCGATGAAAATGCGTTTCCCCTGCGGGCCTGGCGACGGCGCGGCCGGCATGAAACGCAACGAGGAGCACGTCGCGAACGTCCGCGAAGCTGTCGGCCCTGACGTTGAGATCATGGCCGACGCTTACATGGGCTGGGAATTCACGTATGCCAAGAAGATGTGCCGCCGGCTTGAGCCTTACCGTCTGGCGTGGGTCGAGGAACCCTTCATGCCCGACGATCTCAACAGCTACGCGAAGCTGAGGCAAGAGACCTCGATCCCGGTCTCCGGCGGCGAGCACGAGTACACCAAGTTCGGCTTTGAACAGATCATCGAGAAACAGGCGATGGATGTCGTCCAGCCAGACCTTCGCCGCTGCGGCGGTTTCACCGAGGGGCGCAAGATCGCAGCGATCGCCGCTGCGGCTGGTGTGACGTTGATCCCGCACGCCTACGGGATCACGCACCTACACTTCGCGGCAGCCACTCCCTGCTGCCCGATGGTCGAATACTTTCCGCTGCCGTGCTGGGATTCGCTACCGGCGGCGGAAATCGAGCCGATCTTTATCGGCGAACCGACGCCGCAGCGCGCGGTGGTGATGCCGCCTTCAGGCGCTGGTCTTGGCGTCACGGTCAACGACAAGATTTTCTCGTAAAGCGCGGGACAATCAGCGAAATTCCGCGTAACCTGCGGGTCCTCTCGCGTCTCCGACGACGCTCTTACGAGCCGCGACGCGCTGCACGAAGAGAATCCCACCTGAACCCATCCTGTTGACGAACTCTCTATGACTACGCTCGACTGGTTGATCGTCATCCTGCTTAACGGTTCGATCATCCTCTACACGCTCTTTCGAGCGCGCGACACCAAGACGAGCAGCGATTGGTTCTTAGCAGGTCGCACCCTGCCTTGGTGGATCGTCGGGCTGTCGCTCTATGCGACAGCGATTGACGCCAGCGACCTGGTCGCCGACGCAGGCGTGACCTATCGCAAAGGACTCTCCGTGCTCCTCGTCAACTGGGTCGGCGTTGTTTGCGGTTGGTTCCTGATGGTGCACTTCATCGCCATCCGCATGTACCGCGCCGGCATGTACACCAACGCCGAGTATCTCGAGGCGCGTTTCGGCCCGGCGGCCAGAGCGACGTCGGTCATCGTGCAGGTCCTTTACCGCACGACCGTCCTCGGCATTATGAGCAATTCGCTCTTTCTGACGCTCTCAGTCGTCTGCGGCTGGTCGACCGGATCCGCCTGGTCAGCGGTCGTTCTCTTGGCGGCCATCGCCACGGCCTACACAATGGTGGGCGGACTTCGATCCGTGGCGCTGACGGACGCCCTGCAATCGATCATCATGATCCTTGCGAGCATCGTTCTCTTCGTCGTCGTGTGGCAAGCAGTGGACGGCTGGGAGGGGATCAGAACGTCGATTCAAAAGGAAGATCCCGCTGCCGCCGAGCAGCTCCTTCATATCGGTGCAGATCGTGTCGAAAGGGAGGACGTCAGCGATCTCTCGCAGGGAGAAGTTGACGCGAAACTCCGCTACGGAGGCTCGTACGACGCGACTCTCAAAGCGATCGAACACCGCATACCGGGTTGGCTCGTCTGTGTCAGCTTGATCATCCTCGGACTTGCCTACTCGGTGGTCAATCACACGCAATCGATGCGCATGTTCGGAGCGCGAAGCGAATGGGACCTCAAGATGTCGATTGTCGTTGCCGGCGTCGCGATGCTCGCCGCGTCCTTTCTCAATCTGACCATGGGCGTCATCGGCCGGGCTCTGTTTCCAACCCGGGACTCGCTCGGAGTGCCACCTGAGCTCGCGGCGGATGCCGTGTTTCCTGCACTCGTGCGTGACTATGCAACGCTCGGCATCAAAGGCATCGTGGTCGCGGGCATTCTCGCAGCGACGCTCTCGACCTACGATTCGATCGGCTCGACGCTTTCCGCGCTCTTCACACGCGACGTCTACGGTCGCCTACTCGTCCGCGACCGCGATGACCGACACTACTTGCTCGTCGGACGCTGGACGACCCCATTCGTGATCTTCGGATCGTTCGTGTACATCCCTTTTCTCAAGGAAGGTATGTTCGAGTTCTACGTCGAAGTTGTCGGCGCCTTCGTCATGCCACTGTTCGTCGTCTACCTGGTCGGCACGCTCACGCGCGCTCATAGATCGTCGGGCGCCATCGGCATCATCGTCGGCTTCGGCTACGGAACTTGGGCTCTCGTGGCACGCTGGTTGGCAGGAAACGGCGGTGCGCTGATTCTTCCCCCGGCACTTCTGACCCCGGAAGCAACGGTGCTCGCCAGCGTCGTCGTCACGGCCGCGACCATGCTCTTGGTCTCGCTAGCGCGCGGACTGGAACCGAAAGGTGAGCTCCTTCACGCCGAGACGAGCGGCTGGCTACGCGAGAGCCAGCTGCAAGCGCAGCGCGTGGACGTCGGTGCCGAGCCCGAGCGCAGCTCGACGCTGCCGCTGGTCCTCGGTGTCGTGATCGTTCTGATCGCTCTCTATCTCAGCTTCTGGGTTTTCTGGTGAATCGGGATCTCGTGCCACGACCGCTCTGGACGGCTGGCTCAGAAACTGAACCATGAGCGTACAGAGTTCCTATGACGTCATCATCGTTGGTGCCGGAGGCAGTGGACTCGCCGCGGCGGTGAGCGCGGCCGAGCACGGCGTGCGCGTCGTCGTGCTCGAAAAGTTGCCCTACGCCGGCGGCACCACGCGACTCGCAGTCGGTTCCTTCACCGCCAGTAACACAGCAGAACAAGAGCGCGCGAACATAAGTGATGACGTCGAGGCACACGTCGAAGACGCTGCCAAGTTCGCGCCGCCGGAGATCGAGACGCGCGGCAATGTGGAACTGCGTCGAAGCTTTCTCTCCGACGCGGCGGCAACCCTCGAGTGGCTCAAGGGAATGGGCCTGACGTTTCACGGCCCAAGTCCCGAGCCTCCCAATCGCGCCGCGCGCATGCACAACGTCATTCCGAACGGACGCGCCTACGTGGACGTACTGAAGCGCAGGTTGATCAAGCTCGGAGGGCACATCTACTATGACGCCAAGGTGACAGAGATCCTTCGCAGCGCCGACAAGGTCGTCGGTGTCAAACTCTTCCACGAAGGCAAAAACGTTGAGACCACGGCGCGCCTCGGGGTCGCCCTCGCCGCTGGAGACTACGCCGCCTCCGCGGAGCTCATCGCGCGCTTCAAAGGCGACGGGTTCGCGCGCATCGACGGGATCAACACCGCTGCCACCGGCGACGGGCACGTTCTCGCCGAAAGCGTCGGCGCCCGTTTGGTCAATATGGATGTCACCTATGGGCCTGAACTCCGCTTCGTGCGCCCCCCTGGAAAGAGCCGCCTCGACTCTCTCCCGTCGAGCGGCGTGCTTGCCGGCGTCATTCGCCGCGCCGTCTCGTTCGTCCCCGGATCGGTCCTGCAGCGGGTAGCTCGTCGCGTCCTCGTCACGTGGCATCACCCTGAGGACGCAGTGCTCGCAGACGGTGCGATTCTCGTCAACCGGGAGGGACGAAGATTCGTGAATGAGCTCGAGTCGCCGGCGCGGGAGACAGCCGCGGCGCTGCAGACGGGTAAGGAATGCTTCTTCCTCCTCGACTGCGACTTGATCGAGCGCTACAGCCAGTGGCCCCACTTCATTTCCACGGCGCCGCAAATCGCCTACGCCTACGTACAAGACTATTTGCGACTGCGCCCCGACATTGCGCTGCGGGCGCGAAGTCTCTCGGAGCTTGCACGGCGCGGCGGTTTGGACGCCCATGGGTTGGTCGACGAAGTTGCAAGCTACAACGCTCGTCTCGAGGCAGAGCACACGGACACGTGGGGGCGGTCCCATGGTCGCAAACGCCTCACAAGTGGCGACTGGGTCCTGCTCGGTCCCGCCAAGGCATACTTTACGACCACCGAGGGTGGCGCTGCGATCGACATCGACTGTCGCGTTCTCGACGCCGAAAGCGGTCGGCCGATTCCCGGCCTCTATGCCGTCGGGCAAAATGGACTGGGCGGTCAGGTGCTCTGGGGACATGGGCTCCACATCGCTTGGGCTATGACCAGCGGCCGGCGCGTCGGCGAAGTGCTAGCCCGCATTTCTCGCCAGAATCCGTAGCGAGGAACCGTAAGTCGTGTCGTGGCAAGGAAGACTTTGCGAGGCGACCGCAGGCGTGCTTCCTGCACATTGAGGATCGAAGCGTGAAGTCTGACGCTGTCCACGGCGCGACTTACGGACCGCAGTAGGATTCTGGTGAGAAATGGGGGCGTCGGCCCGCATTTCTCGCCAGAATCCGTAGCGAGGAACCGTAAGTCGTGTCGTGGCAAGGAAGACTTTGCGAGGCGACCGCAGGCGTGCTTCCTGCACATTGAGGATCGAAGCGTGAAGTCTGACGCTGTCCACGGCGCGACTTACGGACCGCAGTAGGATTCTGGTGAGAAATGGGGGCGTCGGCCCGCATTTCTCGCCAGAATCCGTAGCGAGGAACCGTAAGTCGTGTCGTGGCAAGGAAGACTTTGCGAGGCGACCGCAGGCGTGCTTCCTGCACATTGAGGATCGAAGCGTGAAGTCTGACGTAGTTGAGTCCCACCGAGGAGGGAGGTCGAAAGCGCGACTTACGGACCGCAGTAGAAATCTGGTGAGAAATGCGGGATAGGTGCATCCATCGACGTGGACGCGTCGCCGTCACCTTCTCAAGAACCTAGTGGCACGACGTAGCCGGCCACGTTAGCCTGCGGTGACGACTCAGCGACTCCGCAGACGTCCCCACTCCGAAGATGCTCAGGCAGCCCTTTGAAACAGGGCTCGCCCGGCACGGATGCGGCGTCTTCAAATTTCGACTCGTTCGTAACCCTGACGCGCCTCCTCGCCGCAGCACCGAATTCAGCCATCACGTCTCAGCTTCATGCCTGTCGCACTCAGCTACGATCGCGGGACCATCCTCATTCGCGGCGGGGGTGATGTCGACGTCGAGCCACTCGCGCTTGCCGGCGCCGCGTTTGACGCACGCGTCGATGCTTGGCGCACCCCGGGAAGGTATTACCGCAACGTGGTCTCCGAGCTGAGGGGACAAGGGATACCGTATGAGGACGGCGTGCGTGATTACGGAGAGCTCAGCGTTCAACTGCAGATCGACCGCAAGCCGTTTCCCTACCAGAAGGCCGCAGTCGAGGCGTGGTGGCAAGCTGAAGGCCGTGGTGTCGTCGTCCTGCCGACGGGCGCAGGCAAAACGTTTGTCGCCGAATTGGCCATGTTGCAGGCGCAGCGCGACACGCTCGTCGTGACGCCGACGATCGACCTCATGCAGCAGTGGTACGGTGTTCTCGGCAGCAACTTCGGTATTGAGGTCGGCCTTCTCGGCGGCGGCTATCATGAGCCGAAGCCGGTGACGGTGTCGACCTATGATTCGGCCTACCTGCACATGGAACGCCTCGGCAATCGATTCGGCTTCGTCGTCTTCGACGAGTGCCACCATCTGCCCGGGCCGTCGTATCTGCAGACCGCTGAGTTTCTCGTGGCGCCGTTTCGCCTCGGCCTGACGGCGACGCTCGAGCGCGAGGATGGAGAGGAGAGACGCCTCGTCGACGCGGTCGGCGACACCGTCTTTCGTCAGGAGATCAAGACGCTCGCCGGCGAGTACCTGGCCGACTACGAGACCGTGAAGCTGCGGGTTCACCTCTCCGATGAGGAGCGAGAATGCTACCACCAAGCGCGGACGACCTACCGCGATTTCGTCGCCCGCAACCGCCTCTTCGTCGGCAGCCCAGATGGATGGTCGCGCTTTCTCATGCTCAGCTCGCGCAGCGAAGACGGTCGCCGCGCCTTTCTCGCTTACCGCGAGCAGAAAAGAATCGCCCAAGCCTCGCGTGCCAAGCTACACGCACTCGAAAAACTGTTGGCGCAGCATCGACACGAGCGGGTGCTCATTTTCACCAGCGACAACGACACCGTGTATTCAATCTCGCGCCGCTTCTTGATCCCCGCGATCACCCACCAGACGAAAGTCAAAGAGCGCCACGACATCCTTCAGAACTTCAACGCCGGCGACTACCCTTTCCTCGTCACGTCGAAGGTCCTCAACGAGGGCGTCGACGTGCCGGCGGCCAGCATCGGCGTCATTCTCTCCGGGTCGGGCAGCGTTCGCGAGCACGTCCAGCGCCTGGGACGCATTCTCAGGCGCGCCGAAGACAAGAGAGCCATACTCTACGAAGTCGTCACCGAAGATACGTCCGAAGAATTCGTCAGCAGCAGGCGGAGAAAACATAGTGCTTACCAGTGATCTGGTGCGAGTCCCGCAGCGGGGCGGCAGGTTGCGACCGCAGTACGTAAGCGCCGGCGACGCTGCGCTGCTCGAGCTCGCAACAACGCTGGTCGACGTCTTCGAGCGCCACGTGGGCAAGCCGCGCCGCGAGCTCGAGCAAGAATTGAAGGACCTGGTCGGTGTCGGCACGTCCTTCATCTTTCAGCGAGGGCTCGCCAAGCTTCTCCTGGATCGCTGTGAGTTCGAGACGAGTTCGGCCGTCGAACCGGCCGAGCTGCGGCGCGCAGCCTTTCGCGCTGCCGCGGACGTCTACACCAACCCGGAGTCGTGGGGATTCCGGCGTGCGGAGGTCAAGCGCTCTGTATGCGATGAACTCGACGTCGAAGACGATGCATTCGAGCACGGCCTCTACGCCGATTTGAAGTCGGAACAACTCTTGCAAGAGTTTCGCCGCTGCACTCCCGAGTGGCTGCTCAAGCGTTACAACGTCGCCCTGGTGCAGGCGGTTCTCCTGCGCGCGACGCAGCTCGTCGTTGAACTCGCCGACGTGACCACGACGCGCTGCCGCGAGGTCTTTCGCAAGATCAAGTTCCTACGACTCCTGCACGAGATCGAGAGCATCCCCTCCGGTGGCTATCGCCTGAGGCTTGACGGCCCTTTGTCGCTCTTCAAATCGTCACAACGGTACGGCTTGCAGATGGCTCAGCTCCTTCCAGCTCTGATTCACGTGCCGCGTTGGAAACTGAAAGCCGAGGTGCGCTGGGGAGTCAAACGACTCGCGACGACTCTCGAGCTCAGCGATGCAGACGGGCTTGAGCCCGTGACACAGCTGCAAGGTCAGTACGTTCCGGAGGAGGTCCGTACCTTCGAAGCTCAGTTCGCCAAGCTTGAGTCGGACTGGGAGATGGGCGCGGCCGCAGAGATTGTCGATCTCGGTGGACAGGGAGTGCTCATCCCCGACCATGCTTTCGTTCACACGCCGACGCAGACCAAGGCGTACATGGAAATCCTTGGCTTTTGGCGACGTTCGAGTGTCGCGCCGCGGCTGCAGCTTCTGCGCAGCCACGGACCGGAGAATATGATCCTGGCGCTGTCGAAGGAGCTCCACGTTGAGGACGAGGAACTCGAGGACATCCCCGGCGAGGTTTACGTCTTTCGCAGTATGCCGATCGCGCGTGAGGTACTCAAGAATCTGCGCAAGTTCCAACCCAGGGACGGGTGAGTCCGACGCCGTCGGTGGACGGTCAGATCGAAGAAGAATAGCCGAGGCAAAACCCATGTACGAGCAACTGAAGAGCACGAACAGAATCGACGACGCCGTGTCGCGGCGGCATTTTCTCGCGCGCAGCGCCGGTATGACGGGCGTCGTGGCATCAGCGGCTCTGTTCCGCCCGTCAACGTCGGCGCTACTTGCCGGCGACGACTCCGATCTCAAGAGTGACGACTACCTCTCGGAGGTGGAAGTCCTCGCCAAGGTCGAAGACAACGAGGTCTTCACCGAGGGACCAGCGGTTGACCGAGGCGGCACCGTCTTCTTCACCAACGTTCCTGCAGAAAAGATTCTCACATGGAGTCCGAGGACGCGAAAGCTCGGCGTTTTTCGGACGAAGTCCAACAAGGCGAACGGCCTTCTCTTCGACCCACAAGGACGACTGCTCGCGTGCGAGGGCGGTGCCGGCCGCGTCACCCGCACCGACATGAAGACCGGAGAGGTCACGGTTGTCGCGTCGAAGTACAATGGCTTTCCCTTCGCCGCGCCGAATGATCTCTGTCTTGACCGGAAGGGGCGCATCTACTTCACGTCACGTCCAGGCGTTCAGGACCCGACCAAAGGAAACGTCAACGCCGTGTACCGCATCGACCCGGGTGGTGAGGTGACGCAGGTGCTCGCGTGGCCGCGGGTTCACATGCCAAACGGGATCGTGCTGTCGCCTGATGAGAAGATTCTCTACCTTATCGAGGCGCACCCGGACGCCGACCACCACCGGGATCTCCGCGCTTACGACGTGAGGCAGGACGGCACCCTGGAGAACGGTCGCATCGTCTTCAACTTCTATCCTGGGCGCAGTGGCGACGGCATGTGTATCGATCGCGACGGCAACCTCTACGTCGCGGCGGGCCTTCACAAGACGCGCGGCACGAGTGAGACGCTGAAGACGAAACCCGGGATCCATGTCATCTCGCCGAAGGGTCAACGCGTGGCGTTTCGCGAGACACCTGAGGACACGATCACCAATTGCACGTTCGGTGGTGAAGATCGGCGCACGCTCTATGTCACGTGCGGCAGCCTGCTCTTGTCGATGCGGACGCGCAGAGGAGGGCGACCTCTGTAGGTCCGCACTCGTGCTTCGAAACCGCCGATGAGGTGATCGCGAAGCCGACACCAAATGCTTTTGCTCACCTGGCAGCGCCCGGACCTCCTCGAGCCCATCATCGAGAGGCGAGTGGACGGCACGGGCTCCGAGCGGCGCCAAAGCGGCCGCAGCGCAGCACAAGACAAATATTGATTGTTATCATGATTTGTCGTACGGTTTAATTTTGACGCGCCAGCGACGCGCTGCGACGCGCGACTCAAGCGAACGCACAATCGACGGGGGGACATCGCGATGCTGCGCTGGTCTTGGAGAAGAGCTGTCGACTTTTTTTTCACATCAGGCTTGGCTCGACAGACGCGATCGACGTCCACGGCGCGCATCGACGTCCACGGCGTCAGCCTGACCATCCTTGGACTCGTCGCGATACCGTGTGCGGCGGCACTGGCAGCCCCGGGCGAGACGACGTCGAGCGTCGAGCTGACGCTCAATGGCCCGAGTTATCACCTGCCGCTTGGCACTGTGCGTCGTGTGTATCGGCAGGCTCAAAGTGGGCCCGCGCCGGTCGAGGCGTTCTGGTCGCGCCACGGTCGAGAGTGGCAAGTGGTCTGGGACGAAGATCTCCGCACGCCGCGGCTGGTCTACCCGCTCGGCGAGGTGACGATTGCGCCTCCGTTCGACGCCGACGCCTGGCCGTCGGACGAGGCGCGCGTCGAGCTCGTGCAAGCGCTCGAGGTCTTTGTCGACGATAACCGAGACTTCTTTGGCTGCGGCTCGGAGAACCTCGAAGCGCCGTACCTCTTTCGCATTGGTGCCAATCGCATTGCAGTGTTCCGCCAGACGACATCGAGCGGACTGCCGGTGCGCGGCGCTCACCTGCGCGTCGTCATCCTACCAGACGGCCGCCTCTACTGGCTGGAGGCGTATCTGCTGCGTCGGCCGCCCGAGGTCACGTCCGAGATCGGCCGCGAGCAAGCTGAAGCAACGGCTCGTTTGACCGCAGCGGCAGTCCACTCCAGCGAGCTTCAGCTCGGATTCCCGGGTGGCACGCTCGAGAGCGCTGAGCCCATCTGGTGCGTGGCGACGACCGAAGCGGACGACGGCAACGCCGAACACTTCGTCAGCGCCATCGACGGCGAGCTCTACGCGCGCGTGCGGACGGTCAAGTTCTTCGAGGCGAACGGTCAAGTGCAGGGACGGTCGCCCGCGCGCGACGACATCTACTCCACACCGCAGACCCTGACGACAGTCCTGAGCCCGCTCGACGGCGTCGTACTGCGAGATGGGGACGGCAACGAACTCACAACCACGGCACGCGACGGCACGTTCACTATCGAAACCGAGGAAACACCGGAGATCATCACCGCGTCACTCGAACACGGAGTCTTCGTCGAACGCGCCGATGGGAGTGGGCGGGACTACCGGCCGGTGGTGAAGGTACAGCCTTGGGTCCCGGACGAATTTGGAATTCGGAATCTTGACACGGCGGACGACGTCGACAAAGACGGTGTTCCCGATCGTGAAGTGATTGCTGGGCCGACGTCTAGTTCAGTCCTTTTCGAGTATCCACAGCACCAAGGCGACGAAATACAGGGCCCGCTGCGACACTGGTGGCTTCAGACGTATCACGCTGCGATGCGTATGCTTACGTTTTCTCGTACGGCGAGTGCTCGCTTTCAGATTCACCCCGTTGGAGACACGGATCCTTTTCATTGTGTCTCGGTCCAGCCAAACCAGACGGTCGACGGCTTCTCAGCCGTGGGCGCGGGAGAACACTGCAGCAAAATCCTAACGGCGGTTTCGGGCCCTTTACATCAGGGTTTTCTCCGCACCCCAGGAACTTTCGATGCTGTGCCCACGCGTTTCATGCACGAATTCGGCCACTATCTCATCTTCGACCTGATGAGAACGCAGCGAGCCGACCCCGAAGGCATAGAGGAGGGAATCGCCGACAGTCTGGCCGCACTGACCAATGACTCGTGTCAAATCGGCTTCGAGGCTCCAGATCGTCCGCAGGCGTGGGGATTCTGCTTGAACGAGACGGCGTCGGATCCAGGCCGCGGACGCGAGTCGGTCGGCGACGTCTTCTGGCGCCTCCACGAGCACTTCCGCCGTCGTCCGACGCAGCTCGGCATCGCCGAGCCCGATGAAGCCGCCGGCCTGCTTTACCACCTCGTCGCCTACAAGCACTCCGAGCGCCAGGAACTCTTCGGCTTCGAGGACAAGTTCGTCTTCGCGCTCAAGTTCTTCCTCACTGACGACCTCGTCGAGCTCGGCGGCGACAACCTGCTCCTCAACGGCACACCGCGGACGCCGGAGATCTTCGCCGCCTTCCGCGGCAAGCTTTTTCTCGACGCGCCGTTCATCCGCGGCGACACCAACCTCGATCGCGGCATCGACGTCAGCGACGCCATCCAGATCTTCAGCTACCTCTTCGTTTCGCGACAGTTCGGCCGCGAGTGCCTCAATGCCTTGGACGTCAACGACAGCGGCGACCTCGACATCAGCGATGGCATAGCCCTTCTCAACTTCCTCTTCGTCGCTGGTTTCCCGCCACCCGCGCCGTTCCCGGACTGCGGTCTCGATCCGGAGGCGCCGGAGGAGCCGGGGAACCTCGGATGCGTCGACTTCGTGTGCCCGCAGTGATCAGAACCCAAACGAAACAACCCCGAAGACCGCGCAACCTCACTCCGGCGCGCACCCTGGGAAGTCGCAGCCAAGCGCGCTCCCATCCGCGGTCGGGTCGAAACCGCAGGAGCCGTGCGGTGGACGCAGAACGCCACCTCGAAAGAGGTGCGTCAAGAGTAGAACACCATCGCTAAGGTTGATCCGGCCATCGTCGTTGGCGTCAGCGGCACCGCGGCACGGTACCGCCGGGCGTCCGTCAAAAAGGTGATCGAGGAGTTGCATCGCGTCGACAAACTCAATCTCTAGGTTCGCGTTGACGTCACCGCGCACGAAGAGCTCTAGGTCGCTTTGGCACTCGTCAGGAATACCATTCCCATCCGTGTCCCGGCTCACCAAACTAAGATCGACATCCTTCAGTAGACGAACGTAAGCGCTGTCTACTCCCGCGAGTGCCGCGAATACAAGATCCGGTACCCGATCGCCGTTGAAGTCTTCGCTTTCCACGAACCAAGAGTTTTCGTTCGACAGCGGTACTCGACGTGAGAAACGGGCAGATCCTTCGTTGACCAGAACATATAGGCCTTGAAAAGTTGCCACGAAGAGATCGGCACCAAACCCCTGAAGCGCGGCGACCGGTGCCGACGAGGCCACGGAAAAACCCGCCAACTCCTGAGTCAATATGTGACCGGAAGCCGACTGTCGGAACATCCACAGGCGTCCCGGGGTCCCATTTGAAAACGACACCTCCCGAACACCGTCCCCCGTAAGATCCCTGAAATCGAATCGAGAAGCCTGCATCTCAGGCTCGAAACGAATCTCTTCACGCGCGTCAAAACTCCCGCCGACGTTCTTGTAGACTAGTAGCTCGCTCCGCGCGCGTCCGAGGACTATGCAATCCGGATTACCATCGCCATCAAAATCTTCAGTGGAGATGTGAGCGGGCGTGTGGGGTGTCGCGTCTTCGAAGGATACAGCGAAGCGAAGAGAGCCCTCGTTCGACAGAATCCTGATATTCGGATCACCGACCGCGGTCAGTGCTAGGTCAGGTAAATTGTCGCCGTTGAAATCGCCTGTTGCTAGATCGAGAAGCGCTTGGCGAGTTGGCGCGGCAAATACTTCGGTGACAGTCGGCAAACGGCCAGGACCGATTGTGATGACCACGATAGTTTCATACGGTCGGTGCTCAGGTTCAGGGCTCACCTCGCACGCGAGATCGACACGCCCATCGCCGTCGAAATCGGCTCCAGAAAGTGAGAAAGGGTTTCGCCCCACCCGCACGGCCGTGCGGTCGAACACCCCGGTGCCGTCGTTCCAGTAGAACTCGACGGAATCGCCGCCGTTCTGTGACGTCGCAAAGTCAACGTGACCGTCGCCGTCAAAATCACCCGTGACGATAGGTCCGGGAAGGGCGCGATTGCCGTAGAAGTAGTCCTGCTGCCGGGCGCGGAGCCGACCGTTCAGGTTGCGGAAATGTGACAGTCCCCCCGCGTGCGTGAAGGCGAGATCATCGTCGCCGTCACCGTCGACGTCGGCGAACGCGGCAGCGCCATAAACTCGCGCGGCTCCCACCGTGGCCCGCTCGACGAGCTGACCAGCGTCGTCGAACGTATAATGTCCCAGTTGGCGATCCATCGTCATCATCAGCACGTCCAACTTTCCTCGCGGCTGCAGCTGCAGGGCCTCGAGACGCAGAGCTTTGATCGTGTGGAACCGGGACTCCGCCAAGCGAAACTGCCGCGCGCCGTTGTTCTTTACCACCTTGAGCGCATAGAAGCGGTCGACGTCGGTGTCGGCGACAAGGTCGATGCGGCCGTCGCCGTCCACGTCTCCAGCAGCGATGTCGAGGACGTTCCGCGCTTCGAGTAGCACCTCGCTGCTCTCGAACGTGCCTTCCGTACTCCCCCAGAGAATCTCGATCGCCGCAGCGTCTTCGCCCGGCACATTGCGCGACAGCACGGCGAGCGCGATGTCGACGTGGCCGTCCGCGTCAAAGTCCGCCGGCGCAATCGCTCTCGCGGTCGTTGACGTCTCCACGTTTTGGATCGGCGCGAACAAGTCGTCGGCGCGGCCGCGCGAGATTCCGACCTCACGCACCCGAAAGCCCGAGAAGATGAGGTCGTCGCGACCGTCGGCGTCGACGTCAGCAAGCTCGAACGCGACAACACCGGAATTCTCGCTGAACAGCCGTGTCGTCGCTGCAAAGCCGCCCCCGCCATCGCCAAAGAACACCGAGAAAGAATTCGTCGATCCATCGACAAAGAACTGTCCACCGCCTACGACGATGTCGAGGTGTCCATCACCGTTGACGTCTCCGATGCGCGCCTGCGAAGTGCGCCGCGCGACGGCCAAGCTCGTGCGATCGGCGACAGCGCCATCCTTCATCTTCAGCACCACAAGCCGCGCACTCGCGGCGTCCACCGCGGCGTAGTCGACGTCGCCGTCAGCGTCGAAGTCGGCCGCCTCGAGCCACGATGGTTCAAACCCGAGCGGCTCGACCGGGTCATCATCAAACGTCACCACCGGTGTGATGTCGCACGCGTCGGGGATGCCGTTGCCGTTGCAATCGGCATCCCCACTCGCCAGCGCCGCCAGGGCTGAGACGTCCCGACCGTCGGGGCAATCCACGGCGAGCGACGCCGTCATCCCCGCCACCAACACGACCGCGGCAGCACGAAAACAGCGTCCGGTTTGTCGCAGCCCAGCACGCGATCGCCGTGCGCACGATGCGTCGCAGCACATCGCATCGCGAGCAATCCAGCTATTCTTCGGCCGTGCCACGGAACACAGGCGCAAGTGAGGTGACAACATCCAAGCCCCCTGACCGGCTTTGCACGTCCCCTCCGGCTCCGCCCGTCGGGATTCCGGCGGAAAAGGTGTCGCGCCGCCATGAATTCGCAGCACCCCATGATCCTCGAGTGGACAGAGTATCGCGAAACGTCATTTTCCAAAAGTTAATCCAGTTGAGTCGCGGTGTCAAGCGCAAGCTACGGCCCCGCTCTGCCCTGTCGCGACCGAGAGCACGTTCGCACCGCCGACCGATCGTCGCTGCACGACCACAAAGTGAACTAGCTTCCACGACTCTGTGACACCGCCACCAGTACGGTTAGCGCGACAAGTAGCGTTCCCCAGAGCGCCAGCGCGATGTTCCGCGCCTTGCGCGCTTTGTCTGCTTCCCACCACGTACGGGGGCGAATCCCCTGCACCCAAAACGTCAGCACACCGGTCAGATTGACGCAGACGACGTTGGTGGTCACGAGCAGCAAAGCCCCCACCGCTGTACCGTAGTCGCCGGCGCCGAGAAGCAACCCGGTGACAACGAGCGGCGGCAACAAAGCCACCGCGACCATGACGCCGACGAGTCCAGCCGGAACGCCTGACGTGAACGCGAGCGCACCGGCGCTGCCCGCAGCGAGCGCGACAGCGATGTCGGCGAGGCTCACGCTCGTACGACTCTGGATCGCTTCCATCGCTGGATCGAACGGAACGAGCACACCGAGCAGAAGCGAAAAGACAAACGCCGTCAACACCCCAAGTGACGTCGTCGTCAGCGCCTTGCGCGCGAGCGACAAGTCGCCGAGCGTGGTCGCAAGAGCCAGCGCCATGTTCGGTGTCAAGAGCGGCGCGATGACCATGGCACCGATGACGATCGCCGTGTCGCTACGGATCAGACCGACCGCTGCGACCACTGTCGAAAGTAACACGAAAGCGAAGTAGACCTTCGAAGTCTTGACACCGGTGGCGAGATCGTCGAGCAGCTCTGTGCGACTAATCCGCTGCGGCAACGACGGTCCTGGCGACTTTCCATCGCCTGCGTCTTTCGCCTTCGCATCGCCCTCAGGCTCCGGGCGCCGAGGCAGTGTCCCCTCCACCGGAAGCAACACGATGCGAAACCCTTCCGTCCATGCAAGACGCCTCTCGAGAAGATCCAACACGGACTCGCTCTTGGTGGTTTCGACGAGGACGCTCAGCCGGACTTCGTCGTCGTCGAGCGGCTGCGACCAAACCCCAAGCGTCGACACGTCGTCCAGAGCTTCGCGCACCTGTGCGCGCCGAGCGTCCGGGATGATCAGCTCGATCAGTCGTAGCGCCATCCATTCATCTCCGACCCAAGGCCAACGAGCGTGGTATCCCCGACAGATCTTAACCCGCATTTCTCACCAGATTCCTACTGCGGGCCGTAAATCGTGCTTTCGTCCTCCCTCCTCGGTCGGACTCAACTACGTCAGACTTCACGATTCGATCCTCAATGTGCAGGAAGCACGCCTCCGTTCGAATCGCAAAGTCTTCCTTGCCACGACACGATTTACGGCTCCTCGCTACGGATTCTGGTGAGAAATGCGGGTTAACAGCCCGTTGAAAAAGTCATTCGGCCGAAGAAACTGGCCTCTTCACGCCCAGCTCGACCGCGTCAATACTCGAAAATCCCGAAGATTGCCTCCGTTTGCCGCAGCCGATCTGGACGCGAAGAGACCAGTTTTCGGCTCGAAGCACTTTTTCAACAGGCTGTTAACCGCCAGCGCAGCCTGAGAGCATGGTCCACAACGCCAAAACAACGAACGCAAGCAAGGTCAATGCCAACGACACGCCCAACGGCCGGCGGTCGCGATCTTCGTCGTATCCGGGCTCGTCGCCGGCGCTGCGAGGCAAGGCACCTGGCAGTTTTCCGGTCGGATTCTCGACGATGGCACCAAGGCGCCGCGCCGCCGCCACTGCCCACGATTGCGCCGCGTCGAACGTCCGTCCCACCAACTCGACGAACAAGAATCTTATCAGAGGTGCAGGCTTGCGATAGACGACGTCCGTATCGATCGACAGCGTCGCCTGTCCGTGCAGCTTCGGAATGAAAAGATAAAATACAAAAAACGTGAAGAGGAGAAGCTGCACCATCTCGACGACGTGCGCCGTTGTGTACGGTTCCCAGTAAACTTCAAACGGCAAATAGGCGTAGAGAACATGCGGCTGGACGCCGAGCAGCGTGCACAGAAACCCACCGACGGCTAGAGCTGCCACCATATTCCACGGCGCCGGGCGCGGATGAATGCCGGCGTCGTCACCGAACCAAATGCCATACGGGAGCTTGAGTCCTGTGTGCAAGAACGTCCCGACGGACGCCAACATGAGGAGAAGAAACGCCCAGTCGACGTGAACCTCGTGTGCCGCCGCGGTGACCATCGATTTCGAAATGAAGCCGTTGAAAAGCGGAAAGCCGGAAATCGAGAACGCGCCGATCATGTAGAGCGCGAAGATAAGCTTCTGCCGCGTGACGAAGCCGCCGAGTTCCGTGAGCTTTTCCTTTCCGGTCGTGTGGATCACCGCCCCGCAGCCCATGAAGAGCACTGACTTGTAGAGGATGTGGCAAACGGCGTGCGCTGCTGCGCCGTTCACCGCCAGCTGCGTCCCCAATCCGACGCCGGCCACCATGTACCCCACCTGCGAGATGATGTGATACGCGAGAAGCTCACGGATGTCGTTCGCCAGCACAGCGTAAACAACGCCGTAGAGCGCCATCACAACCCCAGCGACCACCAAGATCTCCCAGCCGTGAAAACCACGAATGAGAACGTAAACCGCAGTCTTCGTCGTCAGAGCTGAGCAGAAGATCGCGCCCGTCGTTGTCGCGCGAGGATAGCTATCGGGAAGCCACGGCCCCAGCGGCGGAATGGCGGCGTTGACGGCAACCCCGAGAAGAATCCACCACGCCGCCGAACCGCCGGCGTGCGGGTCCAGATGATCGAACGCGAAGGAACCGGTTTGCTGCCCGAGGAGTAGAATCCCGCCGAGCAACAGCGAACCGCCAACAAGGTGAAAGATCACATAACGTCGGCCAGCTGCCGCCGACGCCGGAGCGCGCCGCGCCCAAATGAGCACCGTCGACGCGATCGCCATGAGCTCCCAGAAAGCGTAGAGCGTCAGGTAATCGCCCGCGAAGGTGACACCGACCGCACCGCCGGCATAAAGGAGCGCCGCGCTCTGTTGACGTCGCTCGCTCATGTGCCACGCGAAGACACCCGCGATCGCTGCGACAAGTGAAAAGATCACCCCAAAAAGAATACTGAGTCGATCAACGCGCAGGATTTCGAGCGACTGCGACATGAGCGGGTAAGTGATACTCATGCCGCTGGCGAGCTGCGTCAGGATATACCAGACGCAAAACACCGGTGCGGCGACGCACACGACCGCGCGCAAAAAACGCGGCAGCACGCACACCAAAGCTCCGGCAAGCAGCAGGAATAGAGCCGGCGGCCAGCGTCCCGCGGCGTCGAGCAGCGGCGGTCGCGAGAGTTCCGCGCGAGTTGAATCGCCGTGTGCGGTGTCGACGACATCACTAGCCGCCGCGCCTGCAGCCGCGGCCGGGAGGGCAGCGGGTTCGCCGAGGCCCCCAGCGTCCGGGAGCTGAGCCGATACGGGCATGCCAAACGAGATCAAGAACACGAAGCATGCAAAGACAACGAGCGCGCCGACTTTCAGCGCCCCACAACGCGAGTCGAGCGCTGCTCGGTCACTGTGCCACCCACGGCTCATCAGTTGCCGGCGGCGCTGCCGCAGGTCGAACGTTCTAGTCGCGGTCATACCAATCCTCGGGCTTCTGCAGAAGAGCCGCGCCGAGCCACTTGCTCACTAAGATGATCGCAGCGCAGCCGACGGCACCGAAGAGTGCCCACCAACCTGGGATGCTCTCCCAAAAGCCGCGGTGATGCTCGACGTGAAAAAGATACGGCAATGCGACCGCGATACCGCCGCACACGATCGCCAATCCCCAGCCGATGCCTCCGGGCATTTTGAGTTTCATCGCCTCCCTCCGGTCACGGCGACCCTCCCATCACGGACAACGAAACCGCTTGCGCCAAGTCGAACGCGTGGACGCCAAGGTTCGGAAACACTCCAAGCGCGACCGACGCGAGCGCCGTGAGGACGAGGGGAATCACCATCAGCGGGCTCGCCTCTCCGAAGCGCGGAAATGCTTCGCTGCGCTTGAAAAACGCGCCGTGAACAATCGGAAAGAAGTAGGCCGCATTGAGCACACCGCTGAGAAGAAGCAGCCACAGAAACACCTCCCGCTCCGCTTCGAGCGCGCCGATCGCAAGGTTCCACTTGCTCAAGAAGCCGTTCACGCCGGGCACACCCGCGAGTCCCAGGCTGCCAATCGTGAACGCCGCCATGGTCACGGGCATCTGTCGGCCTATGCCGTTCATTTGACTGATGTTCTCCATATGCGTGCGCACGTAGACCGCTCCGGCACAGAAGAACAGAGTGATCTTCATCGTGGCGTGGAACATCAGATGCATAACCGATCCGGTCCACGCAGAGGGCGTCAGCAGCGCCGCGCCAAGGACGATATAACTCAGGTGCCCCACGGTACTGTAGGCGAGGCGTCGCTTCAGATTGTCTTGCCGCATGGCAAGAAGTGAGGCGACCGTGAGCGTCACACCAGCGACCCAGGCAAGAACGTTCCAAACACCGATGGTCTCGAGGAGCTCCGGACCGAAGACAAATCCCGTGACGCGGAAAACGCCGAAGACGCCGGCTTTGACGACGGCGACGGCATGGAGTAGCGCGGAGACTGGCGTCGGTGCCGCCATCGCCGACGGTAGCCACGAATGCAGCGGCATAATGCCGGCTTTGACTCCGACTCCAAGAATCATCAGCAGGAAAAGCAGCTGCAGCTCGGTGCGGCCGAGTTCTGAGCCGCCGAGGAAACCGCCGGGTCGAAAATCGACGTCGCCGACAGCGGCGACGCACCACGCCGTCGCCAGAAGCAGACAAAGACCCGCCGGCAGAGTGTAAGCCAGGTACTTGTACGCGGCAGCCCGAGCCGCGGGAGTTTCCTTGTGAAGCACCAATGGAAACGTCGCCAGTGTCAGGATTTCAAAAAAGACGAAAAACGTCAGCAAGTTCGCTGCGAAGGCGATGCCGATCGTGGACGACACCGCGATCGCGAAGCTCGCGAAGTAGCGCGTCTGTTTGTGCTCGTGGGCACCACGCATGTAGCCGATCGAATAGAACGACGTAACGAGCCAGAGAAGGCTCGCCACAAGCGCGAACACATAGCCAAGCGTGTCGACTCGCAGCGCCAAGTTGATGTCAGGAGATATGCGCCAGAGCTCGCACACGATCACTGACCCCGAACGCACTGGCGACAGCATAGAAAGAACGAGCACCAGCTTGATGGTCGCCGCCGCGAGCGTCCAAAACTCACGCACGTTGCGCCAACGACCGCAAGCGACGATCGGCACGACAGCTACAAGCGACACCAAGACGGCGGCGACAGGTGTCAGAGATTCGATCGTCGGCATGTGAGTTCGATTTCCGAGTTCGCTGTTCTCATCTTCTCGCTCGAATCAACCTAGCCCCGGCGGCAAGGCCCTGTTCAGCACTTCAACGACAATCCACTCGTTCAGAAGCCCCAAGAGCAAAATCCCCGCTGCCAAGACGACGACCGGCAAACACATAGTGAACGGCGCGTCCCGGATGTGTTCGTACTCAGCAGCAGACTCTCCGGAGAGTGGTTTCTCCGCCTCGGTAAGCACTCTCGTCAGCAGCCGAAAGAAATAGACACCCGTCAGTAGACCACTCGCCAGCACCACCACGACGACCACCCACGCACCCGACTGGATGCCACCGAGCACGAGATACCATTTGCTGAAGAAGCCGTTCGTCGGCGGGATGCCGACCATGGCCAGCGCCGCGACCGTGAAGCCAAGAAACGTCCATGGCATCTTCCTTCCCAGGCCGCTGTAGCGCGCAATACGATGGCTGCCGACGCGTAGCGAAACGTTGGCAGTGACCAAAAACAGACAGCTCTTCATCGTCGCGTGGTTGACGATGTGGAGCATCGCTCCGATGAGCGCGTATCGCTCTCCGAGCCCGATGCCTACGGCGATGTACGCAACCTGCGCGACCGAGCTGTACGCCAGCATTCGCTTCGCATCCTTTTGGGCGATCGCCATGAGCGAGCCGACCACGATGCCTGCAGCCCCGAGCCACGTCAG
The DNA here is from genome assembly GCA_965223265.1 of Planctomycetota bacterium. Lineage (GTDB taxonomy): Bacteria > Planctomycetota > UBA8108 > UBA8108 > SXIK01. The sequence continues at coordinate 8,211,725 of OZ244999.1, read as the reverse complement.
GAGCTGGCTTGCGGGCACGCTTTCGCGCACCAGATCGCTGTCGTACACGAAGAAAAGCATGCGGATGAGAACGTACGCCGACACCTTCGTCATCACGGGTGCGATCACAGCGGTCGCGGTGCTCGACGCGTAGTGGTAGGCATCCGGCAGCCAAAGGTGCATCGGAAAGAGCGCCATCTTGAGGCCGACGCCGACGACCATGAACACGATGGACAAGAGAAGCGCGGGGTTGCTGGCCATGAGACCGATGCGCTGCGACACATCGGTCATGTTCAGGCTGCCAGTGAGCACATAGAGATAGAAAACACCGATCAGGTAGAACGACGCACCGACGGTGCCGACCAGCAGATAGCGATACGCAGACACCGGCGCCTTGCGGCTCCCGATCGCCATCAGCGAGTAACCGGATAGCGAGCTCACCTCGAAGAAAACGTACAGATTGAACAGATCACCGGTGAGAACCATGCCGCTTAGGCCAACGAGCATGATCAAAAGCAGGGAATAGAACGGCGTCTCCTTGTCGCCGAGCTCGTGGCGCACACTCAACCGAGCATGAATGGAGACGACGACGCTCACGGCCGCGAGGAGTACGATCATCAGCGCACTGAGCATGTCGACGCGAAGCTCGATACCGATGGGGGGAGACCACCCACCCAGCTCGTAATTAAGTGCTTCACCGCCCAGCACGTTGACGAAGAGGCGGAGGGCCAAGACTAGATAGCACAGAAGAAAAGCGAAGGCCGTGCCGTGCACCATACTGCGGCGCACGAAACCGATCGCCGGCACCACGACCGCACCCGCGAAGAGACAAAGGAGGATCAGCACTGGGAGTTGTGCGTCGAGGTCAAGCATGATCGGTCGAGAGAAGAAGCGTTGTCCGAAGAGGAGGCGTCTGCGCCGTCATGAGCCTCCTCCTGACTCCGATTCCCGCAGCCGCTCGAGAAGTTCGCCTTCCTCCAGCGTGCCAAAGCGGCGGTAGATCACGATGAGCAGCGCAAGCGCCACGCCGGTCGTCGCTACCGAGACGACGATCGCGGTCAGCATGAGCCCATGTGGAATGGGATTCATGTAGTGATCCACGTCTACACTGCCGTCGTACACCGGCACCGAAGCACCGCGTTTGTATGCGAAAACGATGTAACAGAGGATGATGGCGCCCTGGAAGATGTTCATCCCGATCAGCTTCTTGATCAAGTTGCGCTTGAGAAGCATGCCGTAGAGCCCGATGACGACGAGCACGACTGCGAGAAGGTAAGCCCATTGCCCTTCGAGGAGCCGCTGGACGTCGACACTCGTTTCGGCCACAAACACGAGCGACTCGAACCCACCCTGGAAGCCTTCCGTAACGAATCCGACGAACGGACAGCTCATCGACATCGCGTTCATCCTTGCTCCTCGCGCGGCGTCGCCGTGAGCGCCGGATCAGCAAGCCGCTTCTGACCGGTCAGGTCGTCGAAGATGGAGACGAGAATCCCCATGACCGCAAATGCGACGCCCACTTCGACGAGGAGGATGCCGGCATTCCTCAGCAGCGCGGGACGGTCAACTTGGAGCGGCACAGCGTCGTAGGCAAGGAACTCGCCGCCGCTCAACATCGACACGAGCCCCGTCGCCAAGAAAAGCGCGACGCCTATCATTCCGAACGGCAGTGCCAGCCAACTCGGAAAACCTCGCTGGCTCCGCTCGCGTCCGAACACAACGCGCTGCATGAGGATGCTCGCAGCTAGCAACGCGCCGCCCTGAAATCCCCCGCCGGGGCTGTAATGCCCGTGGAAGACTACATAGAAGGCAAAGATCTGTACGATCGGCACGACAATGCGCGTGGACACACCGATAATCATCCCTGGGTCGCGCGCCACAAGCTCTGCGATGCCGGTCGTCTCCGTGCGGCGAACGACGTGCAATAGAAAGAAAACCGCTAGCCCAGCCGTGAAGACGACGACGGTCTCGCCAAACGTGTCAAACGAACGATAGTCCGCAATCATCACGGTGACGATGTTGGGGGTCTTCGCGTCGTGGTAGGCGTTCTGAATGTAGCGGTTCGAGACGTGCTGAGCTGCCGGGGCCTTCGGATCACCGAATTCTGGGAGGCCGGTGCCCGCGTAAGCCATGAGAAGCCCCATGGTGATCAGCAGCAGTTTGACGACGGCTCTCAATCGAGGGATCTCCTTCGCGTGTGATAGACCGCCGCCAGAAAGAAGAGCCCGGTGACCCCGGCGCCGAGCACCGCTTCGTTGAAGCCGACGTCTACAGCACCCAGCGCGATGTACAGAAGAGCAACCGTGAAGCTGAATGCGGAAAGGAGCGCCGAGGCAGCGATGAGATCTTTGACCTGAAGAGCCACGAGAGCGGCGACGATCGCGAGTAGAAACAGCACGAAAAGGAGAAAACTCATACCGGCTCCTCCGAGCGATCGCGCTCAGCCTCGTCGTGTTCGCCTTCTCCGCCCGGTCGATCACCCAGGCCCCCGCACCAAGGCTGCACGCCAGTGCGCAGCGCAGAGCGTCCCAGTGCGTGTGCAGCGGCGGGATTGGCGACGGCAACGACGATGACGATGACAATCAACTTGGCGATGACAACGACGCGCGGCAGCTCGAAGTCGACAAGGTTCAAGAACACAAGCCCCGACATACATAGAAACAAACCAAGCGTGTCCGGCTTCGTCGCGGCGTGGGCGCGCGTATAAAAATCGGGGAGACGATTCAAACCAACGCTGCCGACAAGCGAAAAGGCGACGCCAGACGCGACGAGAAAAGCCCCGATCCACTCAAGCGGTGAAGTCAACGGGCCTCCCCTCGTGTACGGTCGACGTACTTCGCGACGACGATGGCGCCGATGAAGTTGAGCAGCGCATACGCCAGGGCGATGTCGATGAACATATCAATGCGGCGCTGATAAAGGAAACCCGCGAGGCAGATCAGCATCACGGTCTTCGTGCCGATCATGCCGACACCGAGCATCCGATCGAAGACGGTCGGCCCTTTGAGCACGCGATAGAACGGCAACAACAGCGCCAGAACCAACACGAGCGACAGCACCAGAAGAATGTTGTCGAGCACGTCAGAACTCTCCGTCCACGTCGTCGATCTTTTCGAAACCCTGCTCCGTAGTTACTGTCGGAGCCGTCGCCAATGTCCACCCAAAAACCTCGGCGACTCGACGCTGCATCGTGCCGTCGTAGAGCGACGCGGCCGACGCTTTGTCGAGCGAATGAACGACAAACTCATCACCGTGAATGCGAACGGTGAACGTACCGGGGGTGAGTGTGATGCTGTTTCCCAGCGTCGCTTTCGCGACCGCTGAGTCGACGGGGAAGCTGAAGCGTAAGACGACGGGTTCAAGGCTCAACCGTGGACTCAAGATCAAGCGCGCGACATGAACATTGGCCAGCATGATTTGCCAAGTCAGCCAGATCGGATAACCGGCCGCCTTACTCCAGCGAAATCTCTGTGAGTCGCTCCGCTGCGAATCTGCAGGCGGTACGAGCAGGTGCCAACACATGGCGAGAGTGAAGGCGACCGAAAGCGCCCCGAAGGAGAGGTGTAGCAGATCCAGTTTGCCGGAAAAGGCAAGCCAGATCGCCGAGATCGCGATCACCATGATGACGACGCGACCCAACCGCGACGTCGAGGTCGTGCCGGATTGGTCGGTTTGGGGCGACATGCTGAAACTCAGACCCTCTTCTCACGCCGACATGGAAGTCGCGAAGGCTCAGCGCGAGATTATTGCAGGTCAGCAAACGAATGCAAGGGCGTGGTTTTCACGCAAATTCGCGTCCCTGCGCGACGTACTCTGAGACTTCAAACCCAAGGCGCGGCACGTTCCCAACGTGTGAAGGAATCTGCCTCTCGCCGACTGGCAAGCCGCCGGTGTTCACACTCCTTACTCACACGGCGAAGCGCACGGCGTAGACGGGAGCCAAATGATGGCTCAGACACTGCCACGACTCGCCGCCGTCCGACGAGACGAACAGGTTCCCGGTCGTGGTGGCGAACGCCATCGTGTCGCCGGAGACGTCGAGAGAGTGTCGTAGCACGATGTCATAGCAACACTCTTGCGGCAGTCCGCGCCGAAGCGATTGCCATGACTGACCTCCGTCATTCGTGCGACAGACGCAGAGCGCGCCGTCGATCGCAACGCGCCGCTCGTCGCTGAGCGCCGGAACCACCCATGCGGTGTCGCCATCTTCAGCGTCGACCGCCACCGCGAATCCGAAGCGTGCGGGTCCGCCCTCTTCGCTGACTTCGCTCCAGCTCTTCGCCCCGTCGGTGCTGCGGAAGATGCCGCAATGGTTCTGCTGCCAAAGAATGTCCGGCTGTGCCGGGCAGGCTACCAGCAAGTGGGGATCGTGCCCCACGTCGACGTCAGGGTCAGGCAAAAACGGCGCGGTGACGCCGCGATTGCGCGGCGTCCACGACTTGCAGCCGTCGGTCGTTTCGAACACGCCCGCACAACTCACGCCGACCAGAACACGCTCTGGCTGACGTGGATCGATCACCACCGAATGGATCCCGGCGTGGTCACGTCCCCCACCGAACCAGCTACCAACCCGTGAAGGATGGTTCCACAGCGAGCTGACAAGCTGAAATTGCTCCCCGCCGTCGTCGCTGCGAAAGAGCCCCCCTGGTTCCGTCCCGATGTAGAGACGCTGGCCGCCGCTCGTCGCATCTGGCTGCAGGACCCAAAGATACTTGAGCGTCGCAGGCTCGCCAGGCTTGATCTCCGCGCCCTCCGGGTAGGCCGGTGCGACGACCTCCTCCCACTCTTGACCTCCATCTCGGGAACGCTGGAGTTTTTGTCCCCAGTGGCCGTGGTCCAGACACGCCCATAGAACGCCGGAACGCGCGTCGAGCGTGGAGTACGCCACAGGAATGCCCAAGTGAGCCTCGAGCGCGAACCGCCAGGCGTCACCACGACGTTCGTAAATCACCAATCCCTTGCGCGTCGAAACAAGTAATCGTGTTGCGTCGCTCATTCGTTCCTCCACAAAGCTCGCGCTGCATGGGGATTGCGAGCGCGCATTGAACACGGCCTGCTGGCGCTAAGTTCCACCGGAAAGAGCTTGCGCGATGAAAACATCGTCGTCCGCGCCGACAGGATCTGCCAGCATGACGCGATCGGTGACCATTTCGCTCGCGACGAAGATGTTCACGTGCTTGCGCAGTGCGCCGCGCTCATCAACGAGATAGGATGCCAACCCTGGATGCTGAAGGTCGACGGCAGCAACGACAGCTCGCACCGTATCGGCGTCGACCTGGAGCTCCTGGAGCCCAGGAAAGAACCGCTTCAAATGACCTGTAAAGCGTACGCGTGGCACGGCATCTCTCGTTCCGATTTGTTCCACCGCTCTGGCTCGCGCCTGCCGACGTTCAGCTCGCAACGGAACGCTTGAGCATGGCGACAAACTCCTTCAGAAATGGTGTGTTGTCGTGCCACGTTCGCGCCGTCACCAGATTGCCGTCGACGACTACCGCCTCGTCGACGTACTCCGCCTGGCCCTGGAGACAATCGAGTTTGCACTTCGCGACCGTTGTCACGGTGCGGCCACGGATGCAGTCAGCTGCGGTGATGATTTCGATCCCGTGGCACACCGCGGCGACAGGCTTCCCCGCGTCGAAAAAATGTCGCGTCAGCCGCAAAAGGTCCTCATCGTAACGCAAGTACTCGGGCGCCCGCCCGCCGGAAACGAAGAGCCCGGCGTACTCGTTCGGGTCGACGTCACGAAACGCGACGGTGGCGTCAATGTGGTAGCCTGGTCGCTCCTCGGTGATGTCCCATCCAGGCGGAATCTCGTGCAGCACCATGTGATAGCGTCGCGCCTCCGGCCCGGCGACCACGACGTCGAAGTCATCCTCCGGCAGGCGAAATACGGGATACATCGTGTCGAGCACTTCCGTGGCGTCGCCAATCGGTAGCAGAACTTTGGGCATGCGAGGTCCTTTCATCGGGGTCTGCCACGGGATCACTTGCTGCGCGGTGCCTCAGCTTCGGCACTAACGCCACGATCAAGTCGGCAGCCGCGCCAGGGAAAAAACAGTGACAACGTACCTGCGGGCGGTTCAGTTCGTGCCTGACTCCCTCTAAACTAATCGCCTTCTAGGTTAACCGTTCGCGCCGCGGCGCTGCAAGTGCACGGGTGTAGTCCGACACTAATCGCCACGGTCCATCTCTCTTTCATCTCGACCACCCTTTCATGTCCGAACGTCTGCTGCTCTTCGACATCGACGGCACGATCTTGCTCTCTGGCGGTGCGGGCTTCCGCGCCATGGCACGCGCCGCCGAACAGCTCTACGAGGAGCCGATCCGCTGGGACGGGATCGATCCGGGGGGCAGCCTCGATCCACTCATCTTTCGAGCCGCCCTCGAGCAGAGCGGCGCCGGTCCGCCGAGCGCTCGCGAGCATCGACGCTTTCGCGAGGTGTACGTAGAGCACTTGCAGGAGGAGCTGGCTCGCTTTCCCGAGCGCATGACAGTCATGCCAGGTGTCAAAAGGTTGTTGACCGAGCTCGCTGCCCGCGATGGAGTCGTTCTCGGCCTTCTCACCGGCAACTACGAAGACGCCGCGCGCATGAAGCTGAGCGTCGCGGGATTCGATTGGAATCTCTTTCACGTCGGCGCGTTCGGGGACGAAGCGGCAACGCGGCGCGAACTCGTCCCACTCGCCTGGCAGCGATACTCGACGCGCTTCGACGCGCAAGTGACGGCAGAGGCGACGCTCATCATCGGCGACACGCCGCGGGACGTCGACTGCGCGCTCGCCAGCGGCTGTCGAGTCCTCGGTGTCGGCACCGGCCGCCACAGCGCCGAAGCGCTCCTCGCCGCCGGCGCCCACGGCGCCGTCGACGACCTCACCTCGGTCGATGCCGACGCGCTCATCAAACTCACGGCGTCATCGAATGCGCACGACGACGAACCGGGGCAGCAATAAGGATTCCGGCAGCGAACGCCGCGCGTCGATCACGCGAGGCGGCGGTGGAAGAGGTGGATGCAGACGCGGAAACAGAGGCAAGGAGATCGAGTCGGCTACGGGGCACGAGCTCAGATGTGTACGAGTATCGAGGGCGCCGCGATCAGTTCAGCTAACGATGTCGCTGACGACTCGCCCGCTGACGTCCGTGAGACGGAAATCGCGGCCCTGGAAGCGGAACGTCAACTTCTCGTGATTGAGTCCGAGCAGATAAAGCATCGTCGCGTGCAAATCGTGCACGTGCACAACGTTCTCGACGGACGTGTATCCGAGATCATCGGTCGCGCCGTAGGTCATGCCGCCACGGATCCCGGCGCCTGCCATCCACATGCTGAAGGCGCGGATGTGATGATCCCTCCCGACGTTCCCCTTGTTGAGCTGCGCCATCGGCGTGCGCCCAAACTCGCCGCCCCATATGATCAGCGTGTCGTCGAGCATGCCGCGCTGCTTCAGATCGGTTACCAGCGCCGCGGTCGCCTGATCGACGTGGCCTGAACAGATCTTCATGTAGCGCACGAGATCATTGTGATGATCCCAACCGCGGTGATAGAGGTGGATGAATCGCACGCCGCGCTCGGCGAGCCGCCGCGCGAGCAGACAGTTCGCCGCAAAGGTACCGTCGGCTCCTTGAGTGCCGTACATCTCGAGAACGCTCTGCGGTTCGTTCGACAGGTCCATCAGCTCGGGCACACTCATCTGCATGCGAAACGCGAGCTCGTACTGCCGAATGCGCGTCGCAATCTCTGGATTGCGCACGACGCGATCGCGCTCGCGATTGAGCTCTTGCACGGTCCGCACGAGCTCTTCCTGGCGCTGCCGGTCGACGCCGCCGGGGTTGCCAAGGTAGTGGACCGGGTCGCCACTGGACAAAAACTCCACACCCTGGAAGCTACCGGGCAGGAAGCCGCTATGCCACTGTCGCGTCGCGATCGGCTGTGGATTGCGTCCACCTTTTGAAGTGAGCACGACGAAACCAGGTAAGTCTTCGCTCTCGCTACCGAGTCCATACGTCACCCACGAACCCATGCTCGGGCGACCCGAGATCGACGTGCCGGTATTCATCACCGTGTGCGCCGGATCGTGGTTGATCTGGTCGGTCTGCATCGACCGTACGATGCAGATGTCGTCGGCGATACTTGCCATGTGCGGAAAAACTTCCGTCATCAGTTGGCCGGAGCGCCCACAGCGTACGAATTCAAGCATGTGTCCCTGACACCGAAGTTTCTCGCCTTGGAGCTGCGCGATCGGCTGTCCGGCCGTGATGGACTCCGGCATCGGCTGGCCATGCATGCGGTCGAGGGTCGGCTTGTAGTCGAACGTCTCCAAGTGCGACGGTCCGCCGGCCATGCAGAGAAAGATCACTCGTTTCGCACGTGGTGCGAAGTCGAGTTGCCGCTGGTGAATTGGCGACCCCGGCGCAGCGGCGAAGATGCCGGGACGCAGAAGCCCCGCGAGCGCCAGAGCGCCGAGGTTCGCGCCGCCTCGCAGAAAGGAGCGCCGGCTGAGGGCTACCTGCGCGGCTTGAAGAGGCGTCGTTGCAGTTTCGAACATCGAAAGGCGTCCTTGGTCCAAAAGGCCGTCGAATCCCGGCAAACGCGTCCAGCCAGGCCGGCGCGAAATGGCCAAACTCGAGGCCAGGCTAGGTCTAGTTGCGCGTGATCGTCTCACTCAAATTGAATAGGGCGCGTGCCACTGACGTCCACGCCGCCAGCTCGCCAGAGTCGGTGGACTCCTGCAGCGCCGCGAGCCCGACGCTCACCAGCTGCTGCGCCGCCTCGGGATGGGCCTCGTAGTGTCTCCGATGGCGCTCGTACAGCGTCCCGATCAGCTCCAACTCGTGCGCGCTGGGCGGCCGGGCCAACGTGCGCTCCCACGCCCATCGAATCCGTGCCTTGGCGTCGTCCGCGGGTCGCGCCAGGATCCTTGCTGCGAACACACGAGCCGCCTCGACGAAGGAAGGATCGTTCAAAAGTACAAGCGCGGCCTTCGGCGTGTTAGAGATTGGCCGTGTGGCCGTGCACTCTTCGCGCGCCGGGGCATCGAACGCGAGCAGCATGGGATGAAGAAACGTCCTCTGCCAGTGGGTGTACACGCCGCGGCGGTACTGATTGGCACCTCGATCCGACTCGTAGACGCGCGTGGGAAAATTGAGATGTGCGTAGTAGCCCTGCGGTTGATAGGGCTTGGCACCAGCGCCGCCTAAACGCCGGGCAAGGAGTCCACTGACGTCGAGCGCCGTGTCGCGGATCGACTCAGCCTCGAGACGCCAGCGCGATTGCCGGGCATACAGCCGGTTGAACGGATCGCGCGCGAGAAGATCGGGCCGCGGTATCGACGACTGCCGATAGGTCGCCGAGTGCACCATGAGGCGGATCATGTGCTTGAGATCCCAGCCGCTCGCCACAAACTCGGCGGCGAGCCAGTCGAGCAGCTCCGGATGGGTCGGCCATTCGCCTTGCGCCCCGAGATCGTCAAGAACGCTCGAGAGTCCATTCCCGAAGAACAGTTTCCACAGACGATTGACGACAACGCGAGCGGTGAGTGGTTGGTCATCGGCAACCAGCCAACGCGCCAGGTCAAGTCGCGTCGCTTGGCGACCGCCAAGATCGAGGCGACCGAGAAAACTCGGCACCGCGGCCGTCACGACCTCGCCGCTCTCATCCAGCCAATTCCCACGCGGCAAAACGCGTGTCATTCGCGGCGTCTCGGCGCGCACGGAAATCATACACTTGCGGATGATCTCCTCGTGCTTTTGCTTTCGCGTCAGGACATCCTCACGCGCCGCGAGCAGCTGGGCCGCTGCCGGCGGGAGCTCCCTCGAGAAACGCTCAACGGCCTGCCTCTGCTTCGACGAACGCCGATGCGCCGCGCGGGCAAAGACGCGCTCCAAATCCGGTGGCATTTTCTCCGGCAGCGAGCGCTGGAGTGCCTCGGTCGCGTGTTCCAGTTCCCTGGTCAGCGCTTCGAGTTCCTGAGCTTGCTCTAGCGTCGGCACAAAGATCTCCGGCGGCCGATAGCCGCGACCGCCGTAGACACCGCGCTCATCGAGGTCGGAGAAAAACGCGGCGAAGCGGTAGAAATCCCGCATCGTGAACGGATCGAACTTGTGGTTGTGGCACTCGGCACAGGCGAGCGTCGAGCCGAGCCAGACGCTCGCCGTGGTTCGCACACGATCGGCACTGTACTTTGCCAGATACTCCTTCGGCTGCGCTCCGCCTTCCTCCGTGGTCATGATGAGGCGGTTGTAACCCGACGCAATCCTCTGCTCGATCGTCGGCGCCGTGACAAGGTCTCCGGCGAGCTGCTCAATCGTAAACACATCGAAAGGCTTGTCGGCGTTGAACGCATTGATGACGTAATCGCGGTAGGGCGACGCTGCGTGCGGTTGGTCGCCGTGATAGCCGACGGAGTCGGCGTAACGCACAAGATCAAGCCAATGTGTCGCCAGTCGCTCGCCGAAGTGCGGCGAGGCGAGCAAGCGATCGACCACCTTCGCGTAGGCGTGCGGGCTGTCGTCACTGAGAAAATCGCGCACCTCCGCCAGAGTCGGGGGCAGTCCCGTGAGGTCGAACGTCAGCCGACGCACGAGTGTCCGCCGCACTGCGGGCGCTGATGGCGCAAGTGCCTCAAGCTCGAGCCGCGAGAGTACGAAGCGATCGATCGCGCCCCGCGCCCAGGCCGGATCGTTCACCGTCGGCAGCGCCGGTCGGACGACGGGCAGGTACGCCCAGTGGTCCTGCACCTCGGCGCCGCTGGCGATCCAGCGGCGAAGACGTGCGATTTCAGCCGGCGTCAACTCCTTTCCCGAATCCGGCGGCGGCATGCGCACGTTCGGATCTGCGGCAGTGACGCGCTGAAAGAGTTCGCTTTTCTCAGGTTTCCGTGGCACGACGATGCCCTCACCGTCAGTGGTAGCGGCGAGAAGACCCTGCCGCGTATCAAGCCGCATGTCGGTTTGACGCTCGCCCTCGTCGGGGCCGTGACATTGAAAGCAGTTGTTCGACAGCAGTGGGCGGATGTCGCGATTGAACTGAATGGGGGCGTCCCCGTGCCTTTGCGCTTCGTCAGCCTCTATGCGCTCGACACCGGCGCTCAGCTCGAGGAGCAGCGCTGCGGCAACGAGCTTGACTCTTCTCAAGTCATCGCTTCGCATGACGCCGACTCGCCGCGTCGCGCGTCTCAGTTCGAATCGTGACGGTGCGCTCGTGTGATCGCGAATGGGCATTCGATCCTTCGACCAAGCTTTGGTAGGCGATTACCTCGTCGCCGGGTGTCTCTTTGTACAAGAGCCTATTTTAGCGCCAGATCGCGCTCGCGAAAACGCTTCCTGGGCTGTAAGTCCAGCCTTTTCTCTAGCCCGACTGTCGGACCTCTCGCAACTGGCGCAGGACGGCGCTGACGACGCGGTTGCAGCGCACGAGGTGGAACCAGAAAACGTCGGCGCTCGAGATCCGCGTGTAAGGCTCGAGCTGCTTTCGCAGATGAGATCGTGCCCGACTAAGACGGGTTTTGACGACGTCTTCGCTGACGCGAAGTAAACGCGCCGTGCGGCGCGTGCTCAGACCCTCTACGCTGCGCATGACGAAGACGACCCTGTGGGGCATCGGCAGCGATTCGATCGCCGCATCGATGCGGCCGCGAAGCTCGGCGCGCAGCACCCCCTCTTCAGGCAGAGCGTTCGGCGAACCACGCAGACCCGCGAGGTCACCGAGCTCTTCGAAGTCAGACTTCAGCGTCACCTTCTGGTTCTGTCGGCGCCGCCGCAGCGCCTCGTTGATGGCAATGCGGATGAGCCAAGTCGAAAAGCTCGAGCGCCCCGCGAACTGCTCAAGGCTCGCGAACGCTCTCAGGTAGGTCTCCTGCATCACGTCCTCGGCGTCGACGTCGCTACGCACGAATGCCCGCGCAATCTTGTAGATACGACGGTTGTAGCGACGCATGACGATCTCGAAGAGATCGAGCTCGCCCGATCGGACGCGCTCGATCAGATCGTCGTCGGCGACAAGCCGTAGGGCGGCGAGGTCGCAGGTCTCTGGTTTGGCTCTCACCATGGTGCACTTCCGGCGGCTTGAGGAGACTTCGGCGCTTCTGCTTGCTATGTTTCGCCTTCCATCTAATACGAAGAGAAGGGTCGCAGCGCTCCTTCTTTTTCCCGCCACACAAACTGCAGGCTAACTCGTACCGAGCTATTGTTGTCGCTCGCTTGGTGCGAACGAACGACACGGAAAAAGCCAGCCCCCGTCCCGGCGGATCCAATCGCGAAAAAAACGTGTCACCTTTCAGCACGACGCGGATCCAAACGGTACGGGGTCAGCCGCTCGCTGCGGCTGCCGTCCGCAGTCGCGACGCGCCTTTTTTCGCGCGCTGCCAAATCTCAGACCTTTACCTGAAGAGGTGTTATGTCTATGTCATCGCGTCAAAGTCGTAACGCACCAAATCCCGCCGCCTCGAGTTCAAGCTCCGTCAGCACCAAGCTGCGTCGATGCGTCCTGTTCGTCTTGCCTCTAGCGATCCTATGGACGATCTTCTCCATCTCCTCAACCGCGGCCCGCGAGCGCGTACGCCCGGGCCTGCGATCGACTCAGGCTCGACATCACCGGCGCGCAGCAGACTCCGTCGTCCTTGCTGCCGCCGACGCGGTGCGCGAAGGGCGCCGGATCTTCCGCTACGACACCTTCGGCGACGAGGTGTTCTGGGGCGACACTTTGCGGCTTCACGAGGCGCTGGCAGGGGAGGCGCTCGGTGGCGTTGGCCCGGGGGTCAGCCCCGAAACCGCTCTCGCTGTCGGTCTCAAGGTCGACTCGGAGGCGCTGCCGCGCGCCGTCAAACGTCAACTGCTCGCCGGCGAGGTCGATCTGACCGATCCGGCGGTGACCGTCCTTCTTCTCCGTCTCAACGCTGTCGTCGGTGTCACAGGGAAGTTCGACGACGAGGGCAAAATCGTCTCCATGGGCATCCAATGTGCCCTTTGCCATTCCACCGTAGACGATTCGTTCGCACCAGGAATCGGCAGACGCCTCGACGGCTGGGCGAACCGCGACCTGAACGTCGGCACCATCATCTCGCTGGCCCCAGACCTGAGCCCATTCACGACGCTGTTGAATGTCGATGAGGAGACCGTGCGCACAGTTCTGGGCAGCTGGGGCCCCGGCAAGTTCGACGCCAGCCTTCTTCTTGACGGCAAGGCATTTCGTCCGGACGACCGACCGGCAGCCGTACTGATTCCGCCGGCCTTTGGACTCGCCGGCGTCAACCTGCACACGTGGACCGGCTGGGGTGGGGTGAGCCACTGGAACGCGTTCGTCGCGGTTCTCGAAATGGGCGGTCAAGGCACGCTCTACGACCCACGCCTGAACGACGCCGAGCGATTTCCCGTTGCCGCCGCGAACGGATTCGGCAACATTCGCACCGACAACGACCTGGTGACCGCAAAGCTGCCGGCGCTGCAAATGTACCAGCTGGCGCTACGCGCCCCAAAGCCGCCACGCGGAAGTTACGACGCCGATGCGGCAGCGCGCGGCCGCGCCATTTTCGGCGGCAAGGCGAACTGCGCGACTTGTCACGTGCCGCCGCTTTTCACTGAGCCCGGGTGGAATCTCCACTCGCCGGAGGAAATCGGCATCGATGACTTTCAGGCGAACCGTTCTCCCGAGCGAGGCTACCGCACGTCGCCGCTCAAGGGGCTCTGGACGCACATGAAAGGTGGCTTCTATCACGACGGGCGTTTCGCCACGCTTCTCGACGTCGTGACGCACTACGACACGACATTCGGCCTAGGACTCGAGGCGAATGAAAAGGACGACCTGGTCGAATACCTCAAGTCGCTTTAGCCGCCGCGAGGCGACCAACGTCTTCTCCATCTGCGAGCCTGGCGCACGTGCGCGTGAGCACCTCCTCACGTCACGGCGCCAGCTTGCCGGTTGAGCTGCGTAGCGTGCGCGAGGACGATTCTGGGCACACCCCGGAGCGTCGGACTGGAGGGGCGCCATCCGCCGAAGCTTCCGTCTTGACTCTCTACAAGCCTTGACGCATACCCGAAACTGATCCAAACTTGGTCTCTTGAGTTGACGTGCGGCGGGGACCTTTGGATCGGAGTCGTTGTGACTGTCGTTTTGTGACAGTCGCTCGTGAACAGGCTTTTTGCGTCGGGTCACGACCTGCGTCGTGAGGATCTTCGCCAGAGAGGGCTATCGTCAGAGTGCTCAAGAGAGACCGAGTGCCGAACGTCAGCCGATGGACGGCCGCCGTCTGCGTTAGCATTTGCATCTCCTGTCAGGGTCCACCGCCGCCCCCGGAGTTGCAACCGCCTGAGCTGCAGGCAACCGTGAGCCACTTTCGCGGCTCAGCACTCTCGGGGCCGCAGCTCGAACGCAAGGAAGCGCCGCAGCTGGAGGACGCTCTGCGCGTCGTCGCCGAGCTCTTCGCGTTCGAGCGCCTGCCGCTCGACGTGCTGCTGCCGCTCGAAGAAGAAGTGCAACTGGTGTCAGTGTCGCGCGGCGGTATCCCGATCCTGCCCGCGGCGCGCCTGACGCGCGACGCCCGCATCGGCGCGTTCGATTCCCCCGCAGATCTTTTGTCGCTTCTCGAGAAGAGCGGCGGACGCTGGCAGCGTCTAAAGCACCTCGAGGCTGCCTTGCCGAAGAAGGTCACGGCGCGTTTTCTCATCCGCCCCAACGCCGACGAGTCCAGCAGCGCCGACGACCGAGCCGCCGTTAGCTCCGACGGCGCCGTTGAGATTCAAGTGACGCGCTCATCGGCCGAAGTTGACGGAGACACCGTCCGTGTGGCCCTTTTTCTCGATGGCTTCGCGAGTCTGGAGCCTGATGAACTGCCCGAAATCGAGCCCGACGCCGCGACCACATCGAACGGTAGCAACGGTAGCCAAGCCGCAGCCGCCGGCAGTTCCGCGGCAAACGAAATCGTGAGACAACGGGAGCAAGTTCTCTTCCATGCGCGTCCGGTCGCGAAAGCTGCCCGCACCGCGATCGCCCTGCCGTCACCGTTCGCTGTCGGAAACGCTGCCGGGCTCGTCGTCCTGCTGCGCGTCGACACGCCACAGGACCTCGACGAGCTCGCGCGCACTCAGCACGTGCGTGTCGTCGCCCAATGTGCGGACGACCTTGAACGCGAAGCGCGCGATGCGGCGCGCAAAGCTGCGGCGCCGTCTCCCGCCGCTTCGGAGTGGTCGGCAATGACGAACGTTCTTGGAGAACTTCCACGCGCTCGAGATCTGCGCCCGTCGCTTCTCTACCTCGCCGTTCACAGCGGCGCGCCGCTCGGCCAAGATGTGATTCTCGCGGCGGACGTGCTCACACTCAAGGAGCTGTGGCAACAGATCGATGCGCAGCGCCAGAAAACGCCGCCGGCTGATATTGGTAGCCTCGCGTGGCTGCTCGAAAGCGGCGCCGCGAGCGTCCTCGCGCAGCGCCTCCAGGCCGATCGGATGGCGCCGAATCTGGAGAGCATCATTCTCCGACACGCCGGCGAAGTCGGACGCGATGCCTCGACTTTGGCCGAAGTCGTCGCACGCTCTCGCTCCGTCGAGGAGTTCTATCATCGGCTCAGAGAAGAGAACTTGGTCTTCCTCGAAGACAACTCGCCCGCGGCGCGATTGCGAGCGTTCGACTGGCTCGACGACCGCGATGCTGCGCCGCCGGGCTACGACCCGCTGGCGGATACCAAGAAGCGCCGTGCTGCGCTGGCGCGGGCGGCAAGCGATGCGCAGGCCGCGGGCGCAGGAGCTCCGAAGTGACCGACTCGAGACCCCCTGAAGACAGCGCCGCCACGCCCCAACCTCCTAACGGCGCTCGAGGCGAAGCTGCTTCGACGGTGGAACCCCAAGCGCAACCACCGGTCGCGCCGACGAAGAAGCGGGGACGCTGGAGGCGTCGCCTCTGGTGGTCGTTCGTCACGCTCGTCGTCATCGCGGTGATCCTACGGGTGACGCTCTGGCTCGCGCTTCCGTCGATTCTGCGGAGCTCCTTCGCCGACTACGATCTCGGCTGCGAGTACGAGCGTCTTCACTTGAACCTGCTCACGGGCGACCTTGAACTGTGGCACCTCAACATCTCGCCTCGCCGCGCTGCGGCGAACGATTCAGCGGACGGCACGACAGCAGTCGATCCGCCAGCCAGCGACGCTGACGCGCGCGTCGAAGATGATCTGGTCGAGCTTGAGTATTGCCGCGCGGACGTTGCGATCGCGCAGCTGTTTTTCGGCCGGCTGGTCGTTCGCCGCGTCGAGGTCGACGGCATGGACGTATTGATCGAACGAGATGCGACGGGCGCCTTCCCTGGGCTCGAACGCTTTCTTCGCCGCGACGATGCGCCGCCCGAGCCCGAGCCGACGACCACAGAGGAGCGCGCTGCAGACGAAGCCCAGCTCATCGATCTCGCCCTTCCCTTCGAACTCAACGCGCTGCGGCTGCAGCATGTGCAGACACGTTTTCGCGACCTGAGCGTGTCACCGCCGATCGACACGCGACTCGATCTCAACCTGCGCATCTCGAATCTCGGCTCGACGGCACGACCGACACGTTTCGACCTCGCGATCACCTCGCCGCCGCTGTTCGAAAGCTTGCGCGTCGAAGCGCTCGGTACGTCGAATCATCGCAAACTCGACTATGACTTCAAAGTCGTCGGCCGCGGTCTGCAGCCTAAATCCCTGGCGGGATATCTCCATGCCGCGGGTGCCCGCGCCCATGCACAAAGCATCGATTTCGGCTTCGACGGCGCTGTACACCTCGAGGCACTGCCGGCACCTGATTCGACGACCGATGCAGCCAAATCGGACGAGCCAACCGAGCCCGGCACGGCCGTCGCTGGCAGTCTTGAGCTGAGCGGCCTCACGCTGCAGGCGGACGGCAACGAAGCTGCGTCGCTCGGGCGACTGATCGTCACCATCGCAGAACTGACCAAACGTCACCTGACGATCGAGGAGACTTCGATCGCGGGCGTATCGGCGAGCGCCGCGCGACAGGAAAACGGCGCGCTGGAGGTCGCGGGACTGCAGTTTGGCGGCGCGACCAGCAGTGACGTTGACCAACCGGACAGTTACGCCGATGCGGCTGCCGCGACCGACGTCGTCGTTCGCGACAACGACAAAGCGAGCAGCTCCGACGGTTCCGCAGCACCGACTCCGGAGAACGAAACGGGAGCGTCCGGAGATGGTGACGGTGACGGCGACGCCGTTGCCGCCGCCAATGACGTAGCGAGCACGTCATTCACCGTCACACTCAAAAGACTCTCTCTCGAAGACTTCGCAGGCCTTTTCGACGATCACTCGACGCAGCCGGCGACGCATTTGGAGGCGCGGCTTGTTTCTTCGACGCTCGACATCGATTCTAAGCCCGACACACCAGAGCAGAATTGGAACCTGCGCACACAGCTGAGCTTTCCCGACGTCGCGGGATCCGTCGAGCTGAACGGCAGCGGCCGCTTCTCCAGCAGCGCCGCCTCGCTCAGCCTGTCGCTGGCAGCTAACGGCATCGCGCCCGACGCGGTCACGCCCTATCTGACAGCGGCGGGGCTGACTCATGAGCTCGAAGACGGTGCGCTGACGTGCAGCCTCTCGGCGGACTTTGAACGCACGGCGGAGCGCGTCCAAGCCGCGGTGCGACTCAAGGATTTGATCTTTCAAGACGGCCCAACGCGCCACGCCGCGCTCGATCGCATCGAGGTCTCGGGCATCCAGATCGCTCCTCTAGAGTCCGCCTCGAACCCGACTCAAGCGCAAGACTCGAGCACTGCGACGGAAGCAGCGGCGACCCAGACGACGACGCGACGTCTAGCGATCGACATTGACGCGATCGAAATCGTCGGTCTCGAAAGCGCGGCAGCGCGCAGCGAAGACGGCGTCCTTTCCGCGCTCGGCATCCGCGTACTGCCAAATGGCGTCTCGCGACACGACAGCATGACCACGCGCATCAGCGACGCAAAGGAAGAAGCTGCACCCAATCCGGTTGCAGCTACGGCAGCCAACCGTGAGACCAAGTCAGGCGCCGAGGGGGCACCTCATCACCGGGAGGCACCGCGGCTCCATGTCGGTAGGATTCAGTTCGCCGCCACCGAGCTCGCCTGGACTGACGAGGCTGTGCAGCCAGCGGCAAAGCTGCAGCTCGTCGACCTCGAACTCGGAGCCGCAGATGTCACCGTCGATGCCGTCACGGCGGCCTCGGATGCAGACGCCGCGGCGCAGCTCAAAGGTGGTTTTCGACTCCCCGGTGCGGTGGAGAACTTCACCCTCGACGGCGAGCTGCGCGGCCTGCCCCAACATCCCGCCCTGAGTATGACGGTCGACGCTGACGGAATCACCGCCGCCGCGCTGCAGCCCTATCTGGAGCAAGCGGGACTCGCCTCGGCGCTGACCGCGGGTCGACTACAGTTCAGTCTGCGTGCGGCGGCGCAGCCGATCGCTTCCGAAGACAGTGACGACGACGCAGGCACGGCCGTGCGCTTGAGCCTCGAGGGGGTGCGCTTGACCGACGGCGAGGCCGAACTCGTAGCCATCGAGCGTCTGGCGGTCGAAGACGTCGTAGCGCAGCGCGCTGCACTCCGAATCGGAAACGTTGAACTCGTACGCCCGCGCGCGAACGTCGAACGGCGGCCCGACGGTTCGATCGCAGCAGCGGGATTGATTCTGGCGCCGCCGCAAAGCAGTCGCGAAGGCCCGGACGGAGCCAACCGGGACTCCGCCCTTTCGCCGACGGCAAGTCAGGCAAGCGATCGAACGCCTCCACAGCAGATCGCAGCCACGAAGACCGACGCCGCGAGCGATGAAACAGCTGCAAACGTCGAGACCCGAAGCGAGCGTCCAGAAGCCGCCTCCATCCAACTGGAACGTTTGCGCGTCGAAGCAGCTCGAGTCGATTGGGCCGACGCGGTCGTGACGCCGGCTGTCGACACCCATGTTCGTGTTGACGTCGCGGTCGATCAACTGGACATTGGCGCCGCTAGTCCGAAACCTGGAAGCGTCGACGTTCGCGTCGCGATCGCCGACACGCTTGATGAGCTCTCCCTCAAGGGGAACGTCACTCTCGGCCTCGACGAGCAATCCACGCAGCTGGCGTTCGTCGCGCGCGGCTTGCGAGCCGGTGCCATGGCGCCGTACCTCGAGGGCAGTGGCATCGACGTGACGCTTGCCGACGGGCAGCTGAAGGCCGACCTGGGCGCTGTCGTCGGCGCCGCGGCTGACGGCGGGCAGCGGCTCGCAGCTGAGATCAGCGCGTTCAACTTTCACGACCAAGCGGCACCGGACTCACCGCTCTTGGAGCTCGACTCGCTGCGCGTCGAAGTGGCGCGCTTCGATCCGCAAGGCGGGTTCATCGAGGTCGACGAAGTCGCCCTCGACGGTCTCGCGAGTCGCATGCATTTGCGAGTCGATGGCGGCATCGATCTCCTCGGGCTACGCCTGACTGCAGCGCAGCCCAGTGAGGCAAACCGCGGCGAGAGAAAAAACGGTGACGAAACGAGCATGCATCGTCCGCGCGGCGACGTTTCTTCGACGTCGATCGAGCACGCCGCGAAGGCGACCGCCGGTGCGGTACCGGAAGGCCAGCCCTCCGCAGTCGCTGCCGGCGCTGTCCCGACGGCGGCCACTAGCCTCGATGCGGCGCCGGTGACCGGAGTCGCCGGGCAGCCAGCGGCGGCAGCGCAGGCGACAATCGCCGCGGCGGAGACGACGGCAGTGCAGGCGCTTCGGTCCCTCCCACCGCTCGTGCGCCTGGCGCGATGCGATCTCAACCTGCGCCGCTTCGTCATTCGCAGCGAGGCGGAACCGGATGGCGATGCCATCGAAGTCAAAGACGTCCGCCTCCACAATCCCGATCAGATCGAGCTCCTCGGCCCGGAGCCAGATCAGCGCGACCCAGCCGTGCTTGAGCTGCGCGGCGAAGTCTCGCCGCTCGTCTCAGAGTTCATGGTGCGTTTGGAATCAGCTCCATTTGCGATCGAGCCTCACGCGGCTGTCGATGTCCTCGTCACCGGCATCGAAGGAAGTGGTTTGCTCCGGGCGTTTCCAAGCCTCAGCTCTCAGCTCGACGGCGACGGACTGAACGACGGACGCTTTGCGGCCCGCATAGAAACAACGCTGCGAGCCAGACGCCGACACGCACTCGATTTCGATTTCCGCAACGGATTCGGTGCCGACTTGACGGTCAAAGGAGTGCGCCTGACGAGCGCCGACGAGCCGCGCGCACTCGCGGGTCTCGAGTCGCTGCAGGTCGACCTTGCCAGATTCGACCCGACCTCCGGAAACGTCCACATCAAACTGATTGAGATGACCAAACCTCAAGGGCTTCTGCGCTATGTCGAGGAAGGCATCGAGGCGGCAGGACTGACACTCAAGCTCGCCGCAGCAGCGCCAGAAGATGCGACCGACGCGACTGAGGACACACAGCAAACAGAAGAAACGGGTGAACCAGATAAAACCGCGGCAACCGAGGAGCCAGAAGGCGCCACGGCCACCTCGGAAGTCGGCGACGAACTTGCCGCCTCCGAGGCTCGGGGCGCTCATACCGAAGAGCGCGACCCGGCAAACGGCGACTCAGCGAACCAAGGAGGCGACACTGCCGGCGACGTCAGCGCGGATGGCAGACAGTCCGAGATGGTCGGCCGTCAGCAAGAGACGACCGCCGAGATCCGCGTCGACCAGGTCCTCGTCAGCGGCATCGATTTTCTTTTCGAAGATCTTGTCTCCGATCCGCCCATGCAGGTTCCCCTCACCGAGCTCGACCTCGAAGTGCGAGGCGCGACGACGAGGGCGCTGAGCGAGCCCCTGCCGATCCGCTTTAGCGCAGTCATGGGCTCCGGCAAGGTCGAGCTTCCAAGTAAGGCGAACAAAGGCATGCTCGTCGGTGCTGTCAGCGATGCGGTCGCCGTAATCTCCGGGGACGAAGTAGACTCCACTTCGATGGAGGCGCGACCGTTTTTCGAGGAGATCGTCCTGAGCGGTCGACTGGTGTTCTCGCCAAAGCTGCAAGGCTGGGTCAAGGCGGGAATCAGTGCCCTCGAGCTCACGAACCTGCGCGGCCCCGCGGCCGCGGCTGGGATGACACTCTCCGACGGGCTCTTCGACACCGGCGTCACCGTCCGCATCAAGGAAGACGGAACGATCGACACGAATTCGCGTGTACGCTTCACCGATCTCGGGCTCTCAGAGGGGCCCGATGGCCCTATCTTTCGCTACCTTCATTTGCCCGCGCCGCTCGACGTGGTGCTCTTCGTGCTGCGCGATGAAAACGGCGCTCTCGACCTCTCCGTGCCTGTTTCCCTTCCGGGCGGGGAGTTCTCGGCGGTGCAGGCGACGGGAGCGGCCGTGGGCGCGCTGAACTCCTTGATCGGGAACGCCATTCAGGGTTCCGCGTTTCGCGCCGCCGGCGCGCTAGGCGGCCTTGTTGGACTGGGTGGTGACGAGGAAGAAGTGGAAGACGAAGCCACCGTTGTCACGTTCGCCCCCGGCGGCACCGTACTCGACATCGAAGGCAGGAACGCACTTCAGCCGCTGCTCGAACGCCTTGACGACGACGACAGCCTCGTCCTCACACTGCGCCATGACGTCGGCGGTGGGGATGTGACGACGACTCATGCCCGCGTCAACCCGTCGCGGCAGGACACTCTCGATCTGCTGGCGCGGCTGCGACGCAAGCGCGACACATTGACGGCGGCACGCCAGCGGGTGGCAGCGGAAGCGCGAGCAGCGCTGACTTCCGGACTCAGCGATGCCGCCGAGCAGCTGCGATCTCGCGTCGGGGCCTTCGACCTCGAGCTGGGATTCACCGAACAAGCGCTCGATCGCATTCTCGAGCTCTTGCGTCCTGGCGCGGAGCGCCACGGCATGCGGCGCACGAAGGAAGCATGCGTCGCGCTAGGCATCACTCGCCTGCTTGCCGTACGCGAAGCTCTCCTCACCAGCGGCTACCCTGAGATTGAAAAGCGCTTGCGTCTGCGCCGCCCTCGCTTCGGCGAACCGGCGGGCGCCGACGGTGGACAAGTGTCCTTAAGCATCAGCAGCAGTATCGAGTCAGAGAATTGAAGGGGCTGTTGACTGCAGCTTTCTTCGGCAGCGGTAACGGTCGAAGATGCGATACGCTCTTTCAACGCGCCGCACACGTCCTGGCCGTTTTGAGATCGGGTCCGCCAGTTCTCTGGCCCTCCGTCAGACGCCTCGATCTTCGCGAACTTGGCGCACTTTGTGCGAACCGTCTTCTTTCATCGTCATGCAAATCAAACTCGATCAATTCCTGAAGCTGGTGGGGGCCGTCGAGACCGGCGGTGCGGCGAAGATTGCCATACAAGCCGGAAGAGTCCAGGTCAACGGCAGCGTCGAGACGCGACGTGGACGCAGGCTGGCCGGCGGCGACGTGGTGGAAATCGACGGTCGAAAGTTTAACGTCGAGGACGAATGATCGCGCCGCCTTTTGCCGCGGCACGGGAGGCGAACGATCCGGCCCGAGCGGCGTAGGCATCTCAAGCGATGACGAGCCACTCAGGACATCCGGCAAGCCGCGCGCTCGGACACCGCACGCCGCAGCGGCGAGTTCGTGCCGCCCGTGACCTTCCCAGAACGCGGCGCCATGAGTACGATGTTTAGCGGCCTGTTGAATCAGTCGTTCGGATGAGCAACCGGCCCCTTCACCCCCAGATCGTCCGCGGCGAGCCTCGCCGTGTGTATCTCATAGAAGGGGCTCGGAAATTACGCGTTCGCCGCTACTGAGCTCGAACACTTTTTCAACCGGCTGCTCAACGCGCGGCACCCGCCCGAACAATGACGTTGCTGCCGTGCTCAGCTGCCATGCCTGCCCTGACGCGGCGCCCTTCGACCTGGAAACATGCCCCGATGTTCGCCTTCAAACTGATCCCGTTCGTCGTTGTCTTCGCTTTCGGCTGTTACGCAGGTGTCGTGATCAGCCGCAAGTACCTCGCACTGCGCGATCCACAGAACTGGGAATCGAAGTATCGTAGCGTTGAGCAGCGCTACCGCGACCTCACGCGCCAACTGAAAGACGTTGACTCCCACGCGGGCGAGCGCGCCAATCGCCTGCGGCAAACGCTCTGGGATATCCAAGGAATCCTCCGCAACTCGAAACAGGTGTCACCGCAGAAGATCGAGTCCGTCCTCGCGGAGATCGACACGGCTCTGAGGGAAGGCGACGAGCCCATCTGACCGCCTCTTCAGTCGCAGCTGTCACCGACACCGTCGCCCGCCGATCTGATAACGACGCGATTGCGGTCTTCATCGACCGCTAACGTGCACTATCCGCGCGCTATGAACGCGGCACTGCACTTCGATCGACGGCTTCTCTCCACCGTGATACACATCCAATGGAGATGTGCGGTCACAGCGCACGGTCGGCGCTGACCCGGGCCAATTGAGTGGAGAATCTGCCGGTGGACTTATCGGTCGTCGTCCCCGTCTACAACGAAGAAGAAAACGTCATCGAGCTGGCGCGCAGCATTTCAGCCGCATTGCGCGACACCGAGTGGACGTGCGAAATCATCTTCGTTGACGATGGCAGCACCGATGCGACGTTTCAACGGCTCGCATCTGAGACGGGCTGCGAAACTGCTCTGCGCGTTATCAAACTGCGGCGCAACTTCGGTCAAACTCCGGCGATGCAGGCGGGAATCGATGCGGCCCGTGGCAAGTACATCGCCACTCTCGACGGCGACCTTCAGAACGACCCACAGGACATTCCGCGCCTCATCAAAAAGCTGGAGGAAGGTTACGACCTTGTCGCCGGTTGGCGTCAGCAGCGCCAGGACAAGTTCTGGACGCGCCGTCTTCCATCGATGATCGCGAATCGAGTCATCGGTCGCATCACGGGGATTAGAGTTCGCGACAACGGCTGCTCGCTGAAGGCTTACCGCGCGTCCATTTTCAAACAAATCCACCTCTACTCGGAGATGCATCGATTCATTCCGGCGATGTCGTCACTCGCCGGTGTTCGCATCGCGCAGCTGCCTGTGCGGCATCATCCACGCACTCGCGGTCAGTCGAAGTACGGTCTGTCGCGTGTAGGCAAAGTCATTCTGGACCTGTGGACGGTGAAGATGCTCATCGCCTCGTCGGAGAAACCCCTGCAGTGGTTCTGCGGGCTGTCGCTGCCCTTTCTGGCCGTCACCGCCCTATCCCTGGGCGCTATCGCTTTGCGCTTCGCTCACGTCGGCGGGAACGTCGGCATCGTCTACCCGGGTCTCTGCATTCTTTCGGCGTATCTCTTCTTTCACATGATCGTCATGGGCCTCCTTGGGGATCTCGTTGTCAAGACCGGAGCTCGACATGGCTACCGCGCTGTCAAACGAATCTGAGAGAGCGACAGCGGCTGGTCGGCCCACACGCGACGAGTCAGAGGTCGAGGTCACCTATATCTGGGCGTTTTCTGAAAACGACGGCGTTCTCAACGAGACGTTTCGAGCCTATCTGCGCGCGGCATGCCAGCAGAAGTGGTCGTTCGAGTTCATCGTCGTCAGCAACGGCGTGTCGGAAGAAGTCGTGGAGGAACTCCGCCGGGAAATCGAAGAGAGCGACGCCGCAGTGA
This sequence comes from Planctomycetota bacterium, assembly GCA_965223265.1. Lineage (GTDB taxonomy): Bacteria > Planctomycetota > UBA8108 > UBA8108 > SXIK01. Next base: position 8,187,222 of record OZ244999.1, on the reverse strand, counting down.
AGATGCTTTTTCTGCACAAGGCGTTCACGGAATCGAGCGTCCTCTCAACAGCGTGTGCCGAAGCTCGCGGCAAGTGGGTGGTCGCGCTTCCTTCCTACTTACAGATCGACCCGCGGGCGATCGGCCCCCTCGTCGCCGAACTGGAGGCAGGTTCGCTCGACTACGTCGCTTCGTGGCGACAACCGCGCGTCGATCCACCTGCGTACGCACGCAAATCACGAGTCTTCAACTGGTTGACGCGCCGCATCACGCGCGTCGTCCTCCACGACATCAATTCGGGGCTGCGGGCGATGAAAAAGCAAGTGCTCGACGACGTCGCGATCTATGGCGACTTGCACCGCTTCTTGCCGGTTCTTGCCCACATGCAGGGATTTCGAGTTGGTGAAATCCAGACTCGACATCTCGACGAAAGAATCTCGAAGCAGGACTACCGACTCGGCGTCTACCTCCGCCGTCTCCTCGATCTCTTGACCCTTTTCTTCATCACCAAGTTCACCAAGAAGCCGCTGCGTTTCTTCGGACTACTCGGAAGCGCCTTCATCTTTGTCGGCAGCACTTTGAGCGCCGTTCTCGTCGTTCAACGCATTCTTGGCCAGGCTCTCGAAAACCGACCTCTCTTTCTCGTCTCCATCCTTCTCGTCGTCTTCGGCATTCAGCTCTTCTCGCTCGGACTGCTCGGCGAACTCATCATATTCTTCCACGCCCGCAGTCTGCGGGAGTATCGCATCGAGAAGATCGTCGAACACGAGCCGGGTGGCGTGCCATGTCAAGACGAGCCGACGGTCACGCGCTGACATGGCCAGCGGCGCAGGCGACGGTGCACACTGCCTGATCCCATCGCGGCCACCAACGGCCGGCGAGAAGCCGTACGATTTCATCGTTGTCGGCGGTGGCATCTACGGCGCGATGCTCCTTCTGGAAGGGTCGCTCCGCGGGCTGCGTGGGCTGCTTGCCGAACGGGACGATTTCGGTGCCGCGACGACGTCCAACCACCTGCGCATCGTCCACGGCGGACTCCGGTACCTGCAGCAAGCCGACCTGCGACGATCACGCGTCTCGGCGATTGAGCGTGCCTGGTTCCTTGACACATTTCCCGATTGCATCGAGCCCCTCCAGTGTCTCATGCCACTTTACCGCGACTCGATCCGTCACCCGGCGATCGTTCGCCTCGCGTTGATGGCAAACGAGTTCCTGTCGTCGGTCGGTCCATCGGCTCTGACTGCCGGCAGCGCCTTCGGAAGCATCCTGCCGCGCGGCGGGGTGTTATCGCCTGCCGAGACCATCGCGCGATGCGACGCATTGCCCCGCGCAGGCCTGAGGGGCGGTGCCCTGTGGTACGACGGCGTGATCACTAGCCCGGAGAGACTGGTGATCGAAATCTTGCGCTGGGCACGGAGCCTCGGCAGCGACGCGGCGAATTACACCGAAGTCCGCGAACTTCTCATTCACCGCGGCCGTACGGTCGGCGTCCTCGCTCGCGATCGCGCCGTAGGAGCCGATTTGCGCCTCGAAAGCCAGACGGTGTTCAACTGCGCCGGACCGTGGTGCCGCCAGTTCGGGGCTCGCTGCGATCGGGATGTCCCGGCGCTCTTCCGACCGTCGCTAGCCTTCAACGTTCTGCTCAACCGCCGCGCCCCGAGTCCGTCAGCACTCGCTGTACGTTCAAGGGAACGCGGCGCGCCGACCTACTTCCTCGTGCCGTGGCGTGGACGACTTCTGGCCGGCACATGCCACTTGCCGTGGACGGGGTCGCTGGACGCGCGGCGTATCGAACGCGCCGACGTCGAGCGCTTCGTGAATGCGCTCAATCATGCCGTACCGAGTCTCAACGCGTGCCTGGACGACGTCGCGCGCGTCATGGCGGGATTCCTTCCGGCGTCGGCGGAAGGCAGCGGTCGTCCGTCACGCCGTCCGGTCATCGTCGACCACGGAGCTGCCCACGGCCCAGCAGGACTCTTTAGCATCTCAGGGGTGAAACTCACGACCGCCCGCCGCGTGGCAAGCCGGGCACTAGACCGCGCCTTCGGTCGCCAGCGTGGCTGCCGCGTCGCGCGCCTCAGTTGTCTGCGCCCCGCACCGAATCTCTGGCCTGATCTCGGCGAAGCCCTAAGCTCGCCGACGATCTTAAAGCGCGTGCGAGCTCTCGCCTCCGCGGAGTCCGTCATCCACCTCACCGACCTCGTGCTGCGTCGTACCGCGTGGCACGAGGACGACCGCGTTCTTGACGCTGCCTCACGGCTTGGCGCGGCTCTCGGTTGGTCCTCGAAGCGCCGCGAGTATGAGACCGCAGCGCTGAAGGAGGCTCTGCATCCCTTCTCGTTCGGTCGCGAGTTCGTCTCCGACGCGTGCGCTGATGTCGTTGACGGACGCCCAAACGCATGCGTCGATCTTTCACCGCCGGTCGCAACCAAGGCGGCTCCTAGCGGCGGCGATGCCGCCAGCGGAACCGACCCGCAGGCTGGCAACATCGATGCAGTCTCCGCAGTCCGGACGTCAACTCAGTGGGAGAAGCGATGAAGATACTCCTCCTCGCACCTCACCCCTTCCTGCAGGAGCGCGGCACCCCCCTCGCGGTCGACCTTCTTCTGCGGACGCTGTCCGAGTTCGGTCATGACGTCGACGTACTGACGTTTCATGAAGGGCAAGACGTGAGCTACCCCGGCGTAACGATCGAACGCATTCGCGGCGCTGGCTGGATACGCAACGTTCGGCCCGGGTTCTCGTGGAAAAAGATCGTCTGCGACATGTTCTTCTTTGCCGCTGTGTGGCGGCGAACTTGGCGGCGGCGGCACGACCTCATCTGGGCGGTCGAGGAGTCCGCTTTCATGGCACGCCTCGTCACCGCACTCCGGGGCGTACCGTACGTCTACGACATGGACTCGTCGATTGCGCAGCAACTCGAAGAGCGCACACGAGCATTTCGTCTCATGAGGCCACTCCTGCAACGGATCGAAGCCAGCGCGATCAAGAATGCGCGGGGCATCGTCGCGGTCTGCGACGCGCTGGAGGAACTAGCTCGAAGCTGCGGTGCTGCGAAGACGACGATTCTGCGCGACGTGCCGTTGACGCCACCAGCGGAGTCGGGGGAAGGCGCAGACACGGACAACGAAGACATCCGCGCGACGCTGAAGACGACCGGAGAGCTGTTTCTCTACGTCGGCAATCTCGAAGCCTACCAAGGCATCGACCTGCTGTTGGAGAGCTTCGCCCTCGCCAGGGCCGACGAACTCGACGCTCATCTCGTCGTGATCGGCGGCACCCCACATGACATCGAGCACTACACGACGCGATGCACTCAACTACAGCTGATCGAATGCGTCCACTTCCTCGGTCCAAGACCGGTCGCAGCACTGATGCATTACCTGTGTCAAGCGGATGTCCTCGTGTCGCCGCGCACCAAGGGTAACAACACGCCCATGAAGCTCTACTCCTACTTGAGCAGCGGTGTCCCTGTTCTGGCCACGGATCTGCCGACGCACACTCAAGTCCTTGATTCGCGCGTGGCACTCTTGGCCGCACCAGAGCCGATGCCCTTCTCGGAAGCCATGCGGCGATTGAGTCGAGACGAGAATCTTCGCCGCGGCCTCGGAGAAGCCGCCCGCGCTCTGGTCGCCGAGCGCTACAGCCTGGAAAACTATCGGAGCGCGCTAGGCGAGTTTCTTGCCGGGCTCAACGACGAAGCCGCAGCGCCCACGAGGGAACTGACGCGAGGCTGATCGAACCGACGACCGAGGAGTAACCCCCAGGTCAGTGGCGCGCTGCCTCCGAGTAGCGCCGCACTGCGCCTTCCTCCTCCGCTTCAGCCGCCAAGGGTGTTCTTGTCACCGGTGGGTGCTCACGTAACCGGGTTAGACACCCGACCGCGGCGCCGCTTCGCTATCTGCATCTGCAGCGCTCGACTCCACGCCGCGATGCGGCCACAGCGTACCCCGACGATGCGCGGCTGTGAGCGATGCGCGAGAAGACTCTTGATGGCTGCTCCCGGCGGCTGCTCGCCGGCGTCGCCGGCAAGCCAGCACGCATAGGTGCCGGCACGCTGAAACTCTCCCGGTAGTGGCAAAGGATCGGTACCGGCGAGCACCGGAATTCCAAGCCGTCGCGCCAGCGCCAAGTGTTTGCCGCAGCTTCGACCACGCGGACGCAGCGCGCTGTCGGAGACGTAGAGACGGTCAACGTGGGACTGCAGCAGCCGCACGATCCGCGCGGACCGCCGCAAGGTCCATTTACCGAAGCCCCAGGGTAAAACCGGAGTCGCACCGCAAGCAATGACGTCGCGCAGCGCTGCGTCAACAGTCCCGTCACAGGGCAGTTGAGCGGCCATCTCGGGTGAGATGCCGAGCGCGTGGAGCTCAAGACCTTCTCGCGTTGCCAGCTGCCGTCCCGCCAACAGGACGACTGCCACCCCGTGTGGGCCGCACAGTCGCAGCGAGAAATCCTCACCGGTAGATTCGATTCTCCACTCACCCACCCGCTCGCCGACGCGTTGCGCCAGTTCGGTGTAACGATGTGCGCCGTGCGTTTCGGTCAACGCCAAACACAACGCGGTGCGATCGAGATCGTCGATGTTTCTCGACGCGAGGCGTCGCAAGTTGGTCGCTGCGGCGTCCAGCAGGTCTTCCGGCTTCACGTCAGAATGGAGATGAACATGAGCGTCCAGCAAGAACTCCGCCGTCGACGCGGGCGGCAGCGCGCGAGAGCTGGGCGCGGCCGTTCCAAGTACAGAAGTCATCGTTCGCCTCGGTTGGCACGATAGACTTCAATCGTCTTCGGCGTACCCTGAAGATCCGGACCGTGAAACGTCTTCACGAGTGAGAAGTGAGCAGAGGACGCCAGTGTGTCGTAGAACTCGAGTCGACTGACCGCCGCCTGCCGCGATAGATTCTGTGAGAACCGTTTGTCCATGACGACATACTCGATGCCGCCGGCGAGGTAGTGCTCGGGAGAGTCCCAATCGGCGGTGCGATCGACGACGGTCAGGTCGTACCGTGGCGCGTACGGCTGCCCGGCCAAATCTTGTAGTACCGCGCGGTAGCGTACCGGCGGTCGCGTCGCTTCGAGCTGACGGTAGCGTTCGAGATAATTCTCTCGCAAATCACGAAGTGGGAGCGTCTGGTGGCCAGGCCACACCTGTTCGCCGCGGATCAGTACCTTGGTCCCAGGCTCTACTTCACGCTCGAACCATGTCATGGCCAACTGCTGCACCGGAGTCGGAAGCCTCCTGTAGAGAGGTGATTCGAGCAGCGACTCGAAGCCGTTACCTACGGCGGCGTATAGGAAGACCAGCGTCGTGACGAACCGTCCCACCGCAGCCCATCGTGAGGCCGTGAGGCGACTCAAAGCGTCGACGATCACCTCGAGTCCGTAGACGGCGATCAAGCAAACGAACGGCAACGGCAGGAGCATGTACCGAGCGTAGACGAGTGTGTTCGTGCGCCAAAGTCCCATGATGCCGACGAAGGTCGCTGTGAAGACGGCGATCGCCAAGACCGGAGCGCAGCGTCGACGGATGGCGGCCCACAAGCCGACGCCGACGAACGGCAGAATCAGATTGCCGACGTTCCAGCGCAGGATCGTGAGGTAGTAACCCAGATGCGTCTCGAGTGGAAAGTCAGAAGCCGGCGTGAAGCGCGTGAGTGACTCACGGAAGCCGAGTGCGGCGGCTATCTGCAGAAGAAGCAGCGGTGACAGCATCGCCCAAACGCAAAGAAAGGCAGCGGCCGCCGTGACGATGCGACGGTCGAGACACGTGTTCCACCATGGCCGCCCCTCCCGGCGACTGATGCAGTGATGTAGAACGCCGAGGATCAACACGAGTCCGGCACCGTACACCTTGCAAGCGGCGGCGCACGCTGCCAGGACAGCTGCGAAGAGATAGTTTGTCGCGGTCGGTCGCTCGAGCATGACGAGAGCCCGGTAGAACGACCAAAGACCAAGGGTGACCAGCGGTGTCTCGACGAGTAGCCAATGGGCGATCCAAGCCGGCATCGGTGCCACTGCCCAGACCATCGCAGTGATCAGAGCCAGCGCCGGGTCCGCGAACAGCTTTCTGCTGATCGCGTACATCAGGAATACCGACGCGATTCCGAACGCCGCTGCAGTCGCCCGCCCGATAAACACCGCCTGGCCGGGTTCCGCCATGGCACTCGAGACGTAGGCGGCCATCGACGAAGATTCACCAGCCAGAACGTTGAGCGCGCCAACGACCCAATACTCGAACGCCAGGATCAGAAAGAAGAAGCCCTTGTTCCCCGGTAGCGACACAAAGTCGGTCGCCAGATCGCCGCGCACCAAGCTAAGAGCCCGGTGGACCTCGATGATCTCGTCATGTACATAGAGCGCAGGCAGCCCACTGGCGAGCTCCCAGTAGCGTATGAACGCGGCCAGCGCCAGGATCGCACCGACGACCCAGCGGTGCGACGGTGCGGAGGCGGTGGGGCCAGTTCGCGGGCGCTGCGGTCGATCTTCGGTTCCGAGATCGCTGACGGTCGTAGCGGCGTATGACATCAATTGCGGCGCGGATTCTCTCTCACGGCAAAGTCTAAGGCAGACTGTGAGGGGATGCGTGAACCTCATCTCTATCGGCTCTACGCACTAGCCATCTCATGCAGGCTCGGCGCTTTCGAGTGAGACGACCGAAAAAACTTGGCTTCGAGGATGGCGTGAGTCTGCCGGCGATCGATCTTCGAACGGACCGAAAACCTCCTGGTCTACGGACGGCTGAGCGACGTTTTGGTCGATATGTAGGAATGCCCGAGCGTCTCCACGGTCAAATCGTCTCCAACCCCGAAACCTCGCAGTTGGGCGGAACGTCGTCCACCGCACTTGTAGCCGAGTCGAACGCGCCGCCGAAGCGGCGGAGACGCCGAAAGCTCTACCTGCGCGCCGCGGTCAGCCTGACGCTGCTCGTGCTCGTCCTGCGCCTCGTGCCTCTTCAGGAAGTGACGACGACACTAGCAAGCGTACGCCTTCCTTGGCTCGCGGCGGCACTGGCGACATTCATCGCGCAGCGATTTCTGGCCGTCTTACGCTGGCAATATGCCCTCGGTGCCGAGGGCGTACGCGTGTCGTTTTTCGACCTGACGCGGATCACATTCATGAGCTCGCCGATCGGCCAGCTCCTCCCTGGTGGCCTCGGCGCCGACCTGGCCCGAGGTGCGCAGCTGGCGCGCGAAACGGGTCGCGGCCGCGCGGCAACTGCGAGCATCCTCGTCGATCGCGCCTTCGGAGCTTACTCGATGCTCCTTCTCGCTTCGGTGATGGTGGGTGTCAGTGAGCTCAGCGGCAGGCCGACGGGCTGGCTCGTCTTTCTCGGCGCCTTTCAGATCGTCGTGGTGGCTGGCGCTGGGGCCATGTTCCTACTACGTTCGCAGCTCATACGGTGGCGGGCAGCGAGCACGCGCCACCGCCGGTTGAACGGCCTTGTCGATTCGGTCGTTGCGCTGAGCAGCCCAGAGCGGGTGCGTCGAGTCTTCGTCGTCTCGCTCTTCCTTTCGGTCGTGGTTCAGTGCGTCCGCTGTGCTATGTTCTGGTGCATCTACCGCGCCTGCGGCTCCAACCCAGACTTCGTGACTTGCCTCACTTTCGTGCCGCTCGTCTTCTTTCTCGTCCTCCTGCCGATTTCACTGAACGGGCTCGGAGTGCGCGAGGGCGCGCTGGTTTACTTCTTTGCGGATGCTGGCGTGCCGGCGCGCATCAGCATCTCAGCGGGGCTGATCTGTCATCTGTTCAGCCTGCTTCTTGCGCTCGTCGGGGCTGTCTGGATTCTCCTCGACCGTCGCGGCACGGGCGATGCTTGAAACGCGCTCGTCGATTCTACCTTGCGGCGACAAGTAGCCGTGCGCACGGTACCACTGCGCCGTCGATAGAATGCCTTGGCGTGCAGTCGTTCGCGGTTCAAACCCGAGCTGCGCCTTCGCTTTCGCGCCGGAAAACGATCGATGCTTGACGAAAAACTCTGCACGCCGTTTATGGAGCGGCGGTTCAACTCCAAACGGCCGGCAAAACGTTTCACAAAGTGAGGCCGCCATGAGAAGCCATCGAAGCGGAATGCGACCACGCGGAACCGGCACACCGACGGCGTTCGCAACGAGTTCGACGAGTTCGTTCAAGCTCAGAGAGGCCGTGCCGCACAGAATGAACGTTTCGCCAATTGCGGCGTCCGAGTTGCCGCACAGTTCGATCCCGCGAACAAGATCATCGATGTAGATGAGATGGTAATGGATCCTGCCAGCGCCAAACATCCGAAACTGTCGCCGCTGAACGGTACGAAACAGCTTGAGAAGTCGAAGATCTCCCGGTCCGTAGATAGCCGCGGGACGAAAGATGACCACCGCCTGCCCTGCGCGCTGGGCGGCACGCGCGCACTCTTCTCCAGCGAGCTTCGTCTCCTGGTAAACATCTCCCGGAGCAAACGGCGCGTTCTCATCGGCTGGTGATCGCTTGATCTCGCCGTGCACGCCGACAGTACTGCAATGAATGACGCGGGCGCAGCCGTGCTTCCGCGCCGCCGCGAGAACGTTCTGCGTACCGCCGACGTTGATGGCCTCGTAGTGTTGTCGTGAATGGCCCGCCGTGCGATAGCACGCGGCAAGGTGATAGACCTGTTCGACGCCGGCGACGGCGCGAACCACGTCCGCTGCGTTTGCGAGTTCGCCGATGCGCACGTCCACGCCCCGATCGAGGAGCGGCCGTGTTGCGGATCCCGGGCGCGCGAGTGCAGCGACGTCGTATCCCGCAGCTACGAGATGGCGCGCCAAATGCCCGCCGGCGAATCCCGTCGCGCCCGTGATCAATACCTTCATGGCGCCTCGCTCGTGCAACTCGACTTGGGCGTCTTCGTCGCCCGCAGGAGAACGGGGGAACCGATCCATCTCGTCAGGCCGATGGCGCGGGGCGGTGCCTCAAGCAAGCGCGAGAGCACGGGTCGCCTGAAGAGGCGATGCAGTGCGATCGGCCAAAACAGCTGCTTCGACGTCGCGGTGATGTCGAAACCGTGGTCCGCGAGCGGGCTGCACACCTCCGTGCTACGAAACGAACGATAGCGTCTTGTGTTACCTTCGACGCGACGTTTGAGCCGAAAGAGGAGAGGCCCCAGAACGTTGAAGCTTGCGACGGCAGGGTACTCGACGATCACGGCATCGCGGGCGACGCGACAGAGACCGGCGAGGAACTCTTGCGGCTGCTGGACATGTGCCAGCATGCGGAGCGCGATGACGACGTCATAGTCTCTGGCTGGAAGGCTCGCGGCGTCGAGATCGCCCTGGACGCAAGTGATGCGATCGGCCGTGTCGAGCGCGCGCACGCGATCGAAAGTGTTCGGCTCGCTGCCGAGGACGGTGACGTCAAAGCCGGCTGCGGCGAGCGGCGCGGCAGCCTGAGCGTGTCCCCCGCCGACGTCCAAGACGCGCCCCCCCCGCCAAGGCGCCAGGAGGTGTAGAAGCTCCCGTGTTTGAACCGCAAGCAGGAATTCCCCGGCCGCACCTGCAAAGCGCCGCGCGTAGTCGTCGGTCGACGAGTGGACGTCGGGCCATGATGTCGCGCGCGGTGGACGCGGAACAGTCGTCGGCCGTGTTTCGTCGTACACGTTGTCCTCCGGGAGCACGTGGGCGTTAGGGGATCCACACCCGAGAAGCGCCTCGCCCGCTCATTTCTTCGGCACCTGGCAGACTGCACCTCGAGCTACACAGTGCTCCGAGAGTGTTCCGAGTATGTTCTGAGGACGTCGGGTTTCCCTTCGTAGTCCGTGGTCGCGCTACGGTGCGACAGAGGAGTCACTCGCTACTTCAAGGCGCCAAGCGAAACCGCACTGAGACAGGGTCGTGATCGCTCGCGCGTGCGGCGAAGTCGCAATTGAGGTGATGCACGGCGGCGACGGCGCGGCGGCTCAGGGACGGACTCACGAGGATATGGTCGACGGCGGCCGCTAATCCCATGTGAATGTAGGTATAGCGCCCATGCTCCGGTAGTGTCTCGGTCAGATTCGTCAGCCAACCGCTCGCAGTGAGAGTGTGGAGCGTAATCGAGGCCTGGTCGTCGTTGAAGTCGCCGAGGACGATCACATCGCGCGGCGGATCCATCCTCCTAAGGCGATCAATCAGGGCCGCGATTTCCTCGGCTTGCCGTCGGCGCGGCGCGAGCGTTACGTCGGGCGGTGGTTGCACGCGACCGGAGAGTGGTGCGCGGCCGAGCTTCGAGCGCAGATGGACGTTGATCGCGATGATCGGCCGACCGCGAAACCAAAACTCAGCCAACAAGGGCTTGCGGCTGCGTCGAAACGCCGCGGAGTTCTCAAAGAGGCGTACGGCGGCGATATGCCGGTGTCGCGGCGGCGGTGATGGCAGCTCCGCCGCGAGATCTGCGCTGAGCGAGTCGCGCAGTTCAACGCGGCGCGGTTCGTAGAGGTACGCCACCCGAATGTTCGCTCCGGGTGGGCCGCCGTCGCAGTTGTCGCAGGGGTCGATCGCCAGGGCGCGATAGCTGGGTCCGTCGTGAGTCTCGATAGCGCTGGTGAGTGCATCGAACGTGAGTGATGCCTCAACGACACTGTCGTTGAGGGGGCCTGATGAGTCCTGGATCTCCTGGAGGGCAAGAAGGTCTGGCGCCTCAAGGTCGTCGACGATGTGTCGCGCCAGGCGGCTGAGGCGGTCGGTGTCGTGCGGCGACAGGTTGTACAGGTTGTAGGAGACAACGCGAAGTTCGCCGGGGGCGGTGCTGCGCGGGGGCGGTGGGGTAGGAAGTGATCGCGGCGCCTTGACCAGCGCCCGCCGATTGGACGACGAGGAAGATGAAGGCGTCGCGCCAGGGGGCGCCGAGGAGTGAAGCTCACCCTCGACTGGCGCACCCTCGATTGGCAACGCAATCAAGACAGACTCGATGGCAAGAAGCCGATAGCGGCCGCGGTAGTAGTCGACGATGGCGTCGAACGCTTCAAGGCGGGTGCCGACGTCAGCCTCGGGAACGGTCACCGCTGGCGACGCCGGTGCCACCACCCAAAGGTCAACCGGCGCGACGTCGCTGCGGGCGAGCACGCCGCCTTGAGACGTGCGCCAGCCGGCGTCAACGTCGTCACACAGGCAGATCGCGATGGTGCCGGCGATGGTGCGGACACCCGCGACCGTCGAGGAGTGGACGCGAAAAGTCATAGATTCGAGGCTCTCGAGACGATCAAGCCAATCGTGCATCGGGTCGAAACGCACGCGCGGGTCTTCGACGCTGCGGCCGTGAGCGTCGTCCTCGAGCGTGAGGGGAACAGGCTGGCCGGATGGTCGCAAGGCCGAGCGGAACGAGAGACGTGATCGCGGAGTCAACAGCGACGACGACGGATCGGAGGCGCGAGAGGTCGTCCGCACCTGAGGTGTTTGGACGTGGGGCCTCACGATCGTTGTCACGGACAGACCTCCCGAGCTGTAGTTGTCGGGGTAGATCTCGGCGACGCGTCCGGCCACACTGACGGCATCGCCCGGGTGAACCCCAGGCGTCACGCCGGTGCGGACATAGATCGCGTCCGAGGTTGCATCATCACCATCTCCGAGTGGGTCCTGTAGGTAGAAACCCTGTCGATCGACGGCAGTCACCACACCGCGAAGGGCTCGGACGTCGCGACCCCGAAACGGCGAAACGTGAGAGGCGCCTTGCACAGCGGCGATGGTGGATGCGATCGGCGCGTTCGACCGGCCGGCGTGCCACACCCGCACCCAGCGGCGAGCGACACCGGCGGCGGCGAGCACCAAAATCAGAAACGTGAGGGCGTGAGGGGTTTTGCGAGGAATCAACTGGACAACGTGCCGAGGAGTGGAGAGAGAGGGAGACGAGGCGGTCGGGCGGGTCGCTTCGAGAGCCTAAGACCCTGCGGTCGTGGGTGCAAACGCGTTAGCTCGTATCGAGAAGCGGAGAGACTGCCGCGATCGTTGGTCCCGCCAGGCGGTTTGTTTGGAAAGAAACGCGCCGAGAAGCGGTGGGCCCTACAAGGCAAGACCCGATACCACGCTTTCGTGGGGGGGTTGGGGGTGCGTCAACCGGTCAACCCGTCCGAGGTTCGTTCTCCGGTTCATCATCCGAGGTTCGTTCTCCCGTCTTATACGTCCGAGCGCGTCCGAGGTTCGTTCTCCTACGAGTACGTACCCAACCGAGGTTCATTTTTTTCCGCTCCCGGGTCATACAGACAGCAAGATATCGTCACAAATCGAACAAAAAAACGGCGATGTCAAATTCGGACGTCCGTATGTGAACAGTTGTCGCGAGTACGCAACAGCTGAGCAAGACCTTGTAGGACAGCACGTCGGTCACGGGGGATCGGTCGGCTCAGACCAAAACCTCACTCAACACCCGCCCGTGCACGTCGGTCAGGCGAAAGTCGCGCCCTCCATGGCGGTAGGTGAGGTCGAAATGGTTCTGCCCGAGCAGGTGCAGCACCGTCGCCCACAAGTCGTAGATCGTGCACGGGCTCTCGACGGCGCGGTAGCCGAACTCGTCCGTCGCACCGTAAATCGTGCCGCCACGTACGCCCCCGCCGGCGAGCCAGATGCTGAAGCCGAAGGGGTCGTGATCGCGTCCGTCGGTGTCCTGCGAGAACGGCGTGCGACCGAACTCGCCCGCCCAGATCACCAGCGTTTCGTCCAGGAGGCCGCGACTCTTGAGATCCTTGATCAGTGCTGCGATCGGCTGGTCGACTTGAAACGCCATCCTCTCGTGCCCTTTTTTTAGCTGCCCATGCTGATCCCACGGGTTGGCGCTGTTACCCCCGCCTATGTTGTAGGATAGACACGTCAGCTCGACGAAACGCACGCCACGCTCGACGAGTCGGCGCGCCAAAAGACACTGCCTCGCGTAACCAGCCTTGCCTTTGTCGGGTGAATCGACGCCGTAGAGTCTCTTCGTCGCTTCGCTCTCGCCGCTGAGATCTACAAGCTCCGGCACGGCGGCCTGCATGCGATATGCCATCTCATAGTTCTCGATCGCCGCTTCGACGTGCGGGTTGTCGTCGACGCGTCTCAAAAACCGGCGGTCATTCCGGGCAATCAACCCCAAACGACGCCGCTGTGCGACGTCCCCCTCTCGCGGCCGCACGTTGCGCAGCGCTTCGTCGGCACTCGCGTCGAGAATCGAACCTTGATGCGTCGCGGGCAGAAAGCCACTCCCGAAGAGCCCCACACCTCCATGCGGAATCCCCGAGCCGCCGCTGCGCAGCACGACGAATCCAGGCAGGTTTCGTGACTCGCTCCCAAGGCCGTACGTCACCCAGGCGCCCGCGCTCGGGTGCCCGAGAAACGGAAATCCCGTGTGCACGAAGTAGTTCCCCTGCGCGTGCTCGCTGAATTGGCTCGTCATCGAGCGAATGACCGCGAGGTCATCGACACAGCTCGCAGTGTGGCGAAAAAGATCGCTCACGGGGATGCCGCTCTCACCGTAGCGGTGGAACTTCCAGGGTGACGGAAGAATGTTCCCGTTACGGTTGAACTGTGTCCGTTCGATGCGAAGCGGCAAAGGCTTGCCTGCGTCACGTGCGAGTCGAGGTTTCGGGTCGAAGCTGTCAACGTGTGACACTCCACCAGACATGAAGCAAAAAATGACGCTCTTCGCTCGCTGCGGAAGGTGCCCGATCGCGCCCGCCGAACTGCCGGCCGACGCGGCCGCACGGGCGGACTCGGCCAAAAGGCCACTGAGGGCCGTCACGCCAAAGCCGAGCGAACATCGCCGCAGCATCTCGCGCCGCGTCGCCGGCACACTCAAGCGGGAAGAATCGCGTTCCGTCGCATTCTCTTTGATCGTCGTCATCAGCATCGCCTTTGTCTCAACCGCGAACGTCGATTCACCCGTCGATGCGTCGTCGCTCGTGTTTCGCCACCCTCGCGTCACCGCAGGTAGATGAACTCCTTGAAGTTGAAAAACCCATGCGCCACATCACTCCAAATCGCCGCTTCATGATCCCCGGCTCCGTCGGCGCGGTCGATGTCGACGACGTACCGCACGAGCTCCCTGACCTCGTCAGCCTCCGGCGCGCGGCCGAGCGCGCTGACAAACATGTGGCGCAGTCGCGCCTCCGTGTCCGCGAGCGCCGGATTCCCCAAAACCTTCTCCGCCCATGCCTTCGCCTGTTCGGAGACGAACGGATCGTTGAGAAGCATCAGCGACTGCGCCGGCACGTTCGTCGCCGCTCGCCGTCCCTGGGTACTGAACGGACTCGGCGCATCGAACGCGTGTAAAAACGGATCCAGACTGTTCCGACGGACCTCGACGTACACGCTGCGCCGCCGGCTCGTCCCGGGTTGACTCGCACCGAACATGGTCGTGTCGAGTTCACCGCTCACCGCGAGCACCGCGTCACGAATCGCCTCAGCCTCAAGTCGCCGCACGCTCGCATGCGAAAGCAGCCGATTCTCCGGATCGAGGCGCACGGCCGCTTCACTCGACCGCGCCGAGAGTCGAAAGGCGCGACTGGTCACCAGCAGCCTGACGAGTTTCTTGATCGACCAGCCATCCTCAACGAAGCGCACCGCCAAGTAATCAAGCAACTCTGGATGGCTGGGTTCTTCACCCAGTCGCCCAAAGTTGTCGCACGTGGCGACGAGACCGCGCCCGAAGACGTGATGCCAAACCCGATTGACGATGACACGCGGCGCCAGCGGACTGCCATAGATCAGATCCTCCGCCAACTCACGCCTGCCGCTCAGTGCAGTCTCGTAAGGCTTGCCCCCAAAGGCCTCGAGGAATCGGCGCGGCACCGGCGCCGCCGGCTGCTTGTGATTGCCGCGTACGAAGAGCGGTTGATCAAACCCGACCGACTCGGTCACCCCGGGCGCTCGCGTCGGGATAGGAATCTCTTGTTCCAGACGACGATATTCGGCCACGAGCGGCGCCACGTTCGCCAACTCGTCGAGACGATTCGGCAGCAAGCCGTGCCGCACGAAGAACCCTAGAAAGCTTGCCTGCGCATCCGTGATGTCGCCGCGCCGCCATGCTTCGATCGCCCGCGTCAGCGACATGGTGTAAAGCTCTGCAAGAGCCGCCGCAGTCGACGCCACCTCGGACGGCGAAACCACGCTCGCGAGCGGTGCACCGGGTTCATCGATGGGTGGTGTGCCCTGCCGAAAGACGATGTCACTAATCCCGAACCACGACCGCGGATTCGAGCGTGCTTCGACCGGTAAGTCACCCACCGTTGCGATCTCGATGTGCGCTGCCTCGCCCTTCCAGTAGCGCATATCCCACCGGATCCACTGCGGATCCTCGCTGCTCAGCCGCTTCGACTTGAACACGATACCGATCGCGCGCGGATAGTTCTGCACCACGTACCTCACGCGCGCGCCCTCGCCGCCGCACACCCGGACCCACAGTTCGTCCGCTTCGATCGTAAACGTCGGCGACGTCAAAACACCGTTGTGCTTCGCGGAGACCATGTGGTTGTAAACGCCAGAAGGATAGATGTTGGCAACGACGCGTTCGCCCTCCGCGAGGACATGGAATGCGCCCGGCTGCTCGGCCGCGTCGCCGAGACCTACGCCGTGACGAAACCACCGCCGGTAGTCGCCTGTCCTCAGGTCCCAGCCTCCGTCTCGCAGCCGTCCGCTCTGGATCGCCGTTCGCTCTTCCCACTGCCGACGTTGATCGACAAGCGCCTTGGCGAGTGCTTCGCCGGCCAAATGACGTCCAGTCGTCCAGGCGAACAGCGGACTGCGTCCATCGCTCGCCGCGGCCTCGTCGACCGCCAGCTGCCAGCGCTCCTCCACATCGAGTGGCAGGGGTTTCTTCCCCTCGCGTCGTCGTTCCCGCTCGCGCTTGGCGCGCGCCTCGCGCTCCGCGGCCGGCGCCGGCTCGGGCGCACGTACCAGCGCCGCTGCAATTCCGTCAGTCGCCGACAACCACACCGATGCCAACTCGTCGCGTAGACGCGCCTTCAACGCCTCCAGCGCCTCGCGATGCATCCGCCGCCGCGCATCTGTGTCCACGGTGATCACAGCAGGCCGGCAACTCGCCATGATGCCGTAAAAGGCATAGAAGTCCTTTTGGCTGATAGCATCGAACTTGTGATCGTGACAGCGTGCACAAGAGACAGTCAGTCCGAGAATCGCCTTCGACAAAACGTCGACTTGGTTTTCCGTGAAGCGTACCTGCTCATCCAACGGATCCACCGGCGAGAAACCGTGCTGCACCATACGGTAATGTGCGGTGGCAAGCGCCGATTCATTGATGCCGCGCTCCTGATCGATGCGCGGATCGGGCAGCAGGTCTCCTGCGATGTGCTCGCGAATCAAACGATCGTAGCCGACATCCGCGTTGAGGGCACGGATGAGGTAGTCGCGGTAACGCCAGACGTAAGGAATGGACGGGTCTCCTTCACTGCCACTCGACTCTGCGTAGCGAAACCAATCCATCCAATGACGCGCCCATCGCTCTCCGAAACGCGGCGAACCGAGTAGCTCATCGACCACGTCTGAGAACTCACCTGCCGAATCCACCGTATGAAACCTGTCGATCTCGTGGACGGCGGGGGGTAGCCCAGTCAGCACGAAGGTGAGCCGCCGCAGTAGCGTGCTGGCATCGCCGTCAGCGCTCGGGTCGACACCGGCGGCATCGAGCTTGGCATACAAAAAACGATCTACGGGATGCTCTGACCAGACCTCGCCAGGGACCGCCGGCGGCTGCGGCGCGGTCAGTGGCTGAAAACTCCACCACTCTTTGCGGCGCTCGAGAACCGTCTCCCACGCCGTCGCTCGCCGCAGCTCCTCAGCGCTTGGCGGTGCATCGCGCGGGTCGGCAGCGCCGCGCTTGATCCAAGTGACGAAATCGGCGATCACTGCCGGACTGAGCTTCGGACCGTCCTGCGGCATGCGCAAATCGTCACGCTCATGTCGAAGCGCGGCCACCAAGAGACTGCGCTCGGCGTTCCCAGGCACAACCGCAGCTCCGGAGCTGCCACCGCGCCGCAACCCCTCGCGCGAATCGAGCGCCAACCCACCTTCAGCGGCATCGACACTGTTGTGACACTTGTAGCAGTTTTCGACCAGAACAGGCCGGATGCGACGCTCGAAATGTTCGAGCTCACTCGACTCCTGCCCAGCGGCGGCGAGACTGAATCCCCATTGATGCAGCAAAAAGACGAACAAGAACAGGCGGCAGCGAAGACGTTCTCCGCCACCTTTTTTTTGCAGCGTTCGGGTCACGATCGGCGAGATCGGATGCACCCATTCCTCCTTCCTCGCCCAGCCTTCTAGCGAATCTTGTCGCGGACGATTCGCATGGAAGAGGGCGCTCACCTCCATTTTCCCTGACGGCAAGCGCGAAATCTACCGTTCGCGCGCACTCCTTCGTTATCATTCGGATGCTTCCCGTTCTTTCCCACTCAGGACCCTGCCATGACCCCAGAAGAATTCCAGCAGATCCACGAACTCTTCGATGCGGCACGGCAACTGCCCACCTCCGATCGAGCCGGCTTTCTCGACGCCAAGTCGAAGCCTGGGTCGCCCGTTCGCCTCAAGGTGGACGAGCTTCTCGAGCAGCACGAACGTAGCGATGGCGTGCTCGCCGACGCAGCGCTCGAGCCCGCGAGAGAACTCAAAGACGCGCTTTTCGACTCAACGGGCGCCGCTACGTTCGCCGATCGAGACCCGCCCCACACGTTACCGCAACGCATCGGCAAATACCGCATTCGCGGCAAGATCGGCGCTGGCGGGATGGGCACCGTGTTTCAAGCCGAGCAGGAAAACCCTCGCCGCACCGTGGCGCTGAAAGTGGCAAATGCAGACCTCTTCTCGCCATCGGTGATGAAGAGATTCGAGTATGAAGCACAAGTTCTTGGCCGACTGCAACATCCCGGCATCGCACAGATTTTCGAAGCCGGCTCGGCGACGAACGATCTCGGTCAAGAGCAGCCATACTTCGCGATGGAGTTCATCGACGGTCTCACGCTGAACGAATTCGCGGATGAACATCGGCTGTCAGCTCGGCAGCGCATTCGTTTGTTCGTTGACGTGTGCGACGCGGTGCAGCACGCCCACCTCAGGGGGTTCATCCATCGAGATCTCAAACCGGCGAACATTCTTGTCGATCTCAGTGGCCAACCCAAAGTTCTCGATTTCGGCATCGCGCGCGCAACAGACTCGGACGTCCAACTGACGACGATGCAGACCAGTGTCGGTGAGCTCATCGGCACGGTGCCGTACATGAGTCCTGAGCAAATCGCAGGCGATCCGAGAGAGCTCGACGCGCGCTCCGACGTGTACGCCCTCGGCGTGGTGCTCTACGAGCTTCTCGCCGGGCGGCTGCCGTACGATTTTTCCGGCAAGATGATTCACGACGCGGTTCGCGTCGTCCGCGAAGTCGAACCGACACCGATCAGCACGACCGTACGCACCCTGCGCGGCGACATCGAAACGATTGTTCAAAAGGCGCTTGAGAAGGAGCCAGCGCGGCGCTACCAATCCGCCGCTGAGCTCGCAGCCGACCTCAAACGCCATCTCAGCGACGAACCAATTCTCGCGCGCCCGCCGAGCGCACTCTATCAGCTACGGAAGTTCACCCGTCGCAACAAGGCACTCGTCTGCGGCACGGCGTTCGTCATTCTATCGCTCGTTCTCGGTGTCGCCGGCACAACCTGGCAAGCCATCGTCGCCACGCGCGCTCACGAGCTATCCGAGCAGCGACTCGACGCGGCCGAAACGGTGACAAATTTTCTCAGAGATATGCTCGCTTCCACCGATCCTCGACGAAGCGGCCGCGACGTCAAGGTGATCGATCTTCTCGCCAGGGCCGCAGCTGAGGTCGAAAACTCCTTCACGGATCAGCCAACGACCGCAGCGGCGCTTCATGACTCGCTCGGTGTGGCTTACACCGGTCTCGGCCTCTACGATCAAGCCGAGCAACAACTGCAGCGAGCGCTTGAGCTTCGGCGCAGCGCCGGACCCGCGCAGCTGGCGGGTGCCGCCGAGAGCCAGCACAATCTCGGGGTCGTGCTGCTGAAGAAGTCGGACTATGGCCGCGCCCGAGGTGCGATCGCCGCCGCGCTCCAGCAGCGACGCTCGCTCTTCGGCGAACACCACGCGCTCGTTGCGGCAAGCCTCGATAGCCTCGGGCAACTGCTCCGGCATGAGGGGGATTTGACGGCAAGCGAGTCAGCGCTGCGGCAAGCGTGGACGCTGCGCGAGGAACTGCTGGGCGGTGACGACCCGACCACCATAGAGAGCATGAGCCATCTCGGTCGCATGCTCCAGTACAAGGGTGACTTCGAAAGAGCGGAGAAGCTCTTGCGCGATGCCCTCCTTCGAGCGGAACGCCGCTGCGGCACCCGCAAACACTATGACGTATCCACGGCCATGACGCATCTCGCGGAGTTGCTGCGCGACGTCGGCAAGTACGATGAAGCGGAGAATCTGCTCCGTGAAGTCGTCGAAGTCAGCGGCGAGATCGTCGGAGAGACCCATCCCGACGTCGGTTGGAATCTGCACGCGCTCGGGGAGCTCCTCATCGAGCGCGGTAAGGGCAAGGAAGCCTCCCCTCTCTTCGACCGCGCGCTCATGATCTACAAGCAGGCCTACGGGGAGACGCACAAAGATGTGGCGAAGACGATCAACGCCATCGCCTACACAACTCTCCACCGCGACGAACCCGACGCCGCCGAGCGGCTCTTTCGCGAGGCGCTCGCGATCAATGAGCGCGTCTTCGGAGACAAGCATGCAGAGGTCGCGGCGTGCTTCGATAATATAGCTATCTGCCTGCAGTGGAAATGGCAACACGACGAAGCTGAACGCTACCATCTGCTCGCTCTCAACATGCTCCGCGAACTCGGTGAGACGAGCAGTCCCCAGATCGCGACGTGTCTCTTCAACCTTGGGACATTCTATCAGCGAAAAGGCGACCTCACCCGCGCCGAACCTCTCCTGCGCGAAGCGCGCGACGTCGAGACTCTTCGCCGGGGCAAGGAACACCTCTATGTCGCCGAGGTCGAAAATTCTCTCGGTCTGGCGATCTACCGCGACCCCGCGAAGCTTGACGAAGCCGTGACGCTGTTCCGGCACGCCGTCGAGGTGTTCAAGCGCTTGAGCGATCCTCGCTGGCCGGAGCCGACCCGGGCGCTAGCGCGGGCGCTGCGCGAGCAAAAGCACCTCAACGAGGCAGAACCTCTCTTTCGCGAGGCGCTCGCGGCGCAAAGGAGACGTTTTCCCGCCGATGACTACCGAATCTCTTCGATGGAGATGGACCTCGGCTTATGTCTCACTGCCATGGGGCGCTCCGACGAGGGCGAACAGCTCCTCGTCGGCGCCTTTCCGCCCCTGAAAGACAACGCCCGGTTCGCAGACGCCCGCCGCTGCCTCGACGCGCTCATCAAAATCTACGAGAGCCGTGGGCAGAGCGCCGAGCTCGGTCGTTACCGCCGGGAGTCAGAGATCCTCGACGCCGAAGAGAAACGACGGCACCGGGAACACGAAGCGAAGGAGGGTGAAACGACGACCGCGAACAACGAGCAGCCATGACACACGCCGGATGCGGTCAAGGAATTGGTGAGGCGCACTTGCAGACACCGAGACGCGCAAGTCGTCGAATCGATCAACTTCCGTCGTCCGCTGGCTGCGCACTCTGAGTCGAACGGTCCTCCGCGCCTGTCCCTACAGGGCGACGAAGGTCCATCGACGCCTCGATCGCCGGCATCAGATCGTCACCCTCGGCGTGCAAGAGCCGCACTTGCGACAGTACGTGATGGACGCGGCTGCGCAGCAGAGCCAACCGCGCGCGGGTGCGCTCGAGCTCGGCCTCGGTGACGTCGAGCACCTGCGCCTCCCCTGCACGGTAGCGCGCGGTGACGCGGTCGAGAACCTCCTCGGCAAGCCGGACGGTTTCTCGGCTCACCTCGACGTTGCGCGCGTCCACTTCGACGTTGATTGCCGCCTCGCGCACCTGCCGCTCGATCTCCAGTCGCAGCCTTCGCTCCTCGCTCCGCTCCTCGGCGACGCGTTGGCGGATTACCGCGGCACGCGCCGTGGTGCCACCGCCTTCAAACAAGTTCATCGCCATCGCTGCGCCAACCTGAAACTCGTCGGTCGCCTGACTGACGTCGAGTGAGTCAAGATTGAGCACGCCGTACGACCCAAAGAATGAAAACGTCGGCCACCAACTCGCGTTCTCGCGAGCCAGCTCCTGCTCGAGCTCAGCGACACGCCAGGCGACTGCCTTCAGCTCAGGCCGATGGGCGAGCGCGCGCGCCGCCGAGTCGCGCTCCTCGAGTGTGAACGCCGATTTCGGCTCGACAAACTCAACGTCCTCCGCGAGCGGGACGTCCAGGAGCTCTGAGAGAATCGCGATGCGCACGCGCCGAGTCGCGAGCGCTTGGTTGAGCTGCAGCTGCTCCGACGAGGCACGCGTACGAAAACGCAGCGCGTCGATCTTGAGACCCTCGCCAGCCTCCGCGCGCGCCGCTGCACGCGTCTCTTCGCCCTTGGTGAAAGCAAGAGACTCCGTTGCAATCTCGATCGCGCCGCGACTCAGGAGAACGTTGAGAAACGCCAGTGACACCTGCCGGTCGAGATCGCGACGCACTGCTTCGCGTTCCTCCCGCGCGGATCGCACAGCTGAACGTGCCGCCTCCTTACCGTAGTAGACCCGACCGCCGTCGAAGATCGGGTAGTTCGCGTCGACACCAGCACTGTAGATATCCGAGCCGCGGCCGGTGAAAAAACGCGTTCTGGTGGCGGCGCCCCCGACTTCCGAAGACGATCGTCCACGGAAATCCGCGGCTTCGAGAAAACGCACCCAGCTGGCACGCGCGTCCAGCGTTGGGTAGGCGAGAGCTGCCGCTTCGCGAACCATCTGGCGCGCTTTTTCAAGTCGTGCCGCCGCCGACTCGATGCTAGGGCTACGCTCGCGAGCCAGACGGAGCGCGGTCGACCAGTCCAGACGCTCGATCGACACCGAGTCGCCGACCGGCATGGCAGCCGGCCCCGGCGCATCGCCCGGACCGTCCCCAAGCCACTCCTGCGGCGGTGGCAGAGCAACGCACGCAGCGAGAACGAACGGTAGGATGCAGGTCACAGCTCCCGCGTGCGCAGCGCGAGCGGCGCCGGATTGGATCGCCGGTCGATACTTCATGAAGTCGCGAGCGCTCCACGCCGCGGTTGAGCGCCGAACCATCGAGCCTGAATCGCCAGCACAACCGTCAAAAGACACGGAATGAGAACAAGCGTGAAGAGCGTCGAGACGACCAGCCCGCCCACGACGACACTGCCGAGCCCCCGATAGAGCTCCGATCCTGCGCCGGGAAAGACAACGAGCGGCAACATACCAAAGCCTGACGTCAACATTGTCATGAGGATCGGCCGCACGCGCAGCTGCACGGCGCCAACGATGGCATCGCGTCGCGACAGACCATCGCTGACACCGCCGAGGGTCTGGTAGACGATCAGAATCGCATTGTTGACGACGACGCCCACAAGAATCACGAATCCAAGCATGGTCAAAATGTCAAACTGAACGCTCGGCACGTAGGCATGCACGAGCGCCAAACAAATCAGTCCACCGACCGCAGCGAGCGGAACGCTAAAGAGAACGACGAATGGATAAACGAAACTCTCGAACAGCGCTGCCATGAGGAGGTACGTGATCACCACGGCGAGCAAGAAGTTCCATTTGAACGCGGTATACGCTTGCGCCAAATCATCGGCCGTGCCCGCGAGACGCAGTCGAAATGGGCGCTCGATCGCACCCGCAGCGCTCAGCGGAGCGACGAGCTGCTCCCGAATCGTCGTGACCGCGCGCTCGATCGGAACGTTCTTGGCCGGCACTAGCTGAATCGTCACGGCACGGTCACGATCGAGGTGGTTGATCTGCTGCGGCCCACGCGTCACCGTAACGTTCGCCACCGACGCGAGCGGCACCATCTTTCCCGAGGGTGTGTAGATCGGGATGCTCTCGAGGTCCTGCGTCTGCCAGTCGCGACCGCGCGCGCCGCCGAGGACGGAAAGGTCGATCTCGCGACCCGCAAGTTTGAACTCGCTGGCCTTCGCGCCATCGAGAATCGCGTCGATCGTCAGCCCAATGTCGCTAGCATCGAGCCCGAGGTCGCGCGCGCGTTCGCGATCTGGGACGACGTGCACCTCAGGGGTCGCCAGAAGATTGGGTATCGGGCGCGCCTGGTTGCCCTCGGGCGGCGGGAACAGCTGCATCGTTTGGCCGAACACCATGCCGCCGAGCTGCAGCAGGCGGTCGAGATCCGGCCCGGTGATCTCGATATCGACGCGTCGGCCCGAAGAGATGCCGCGCTCGAAGAGGCTCGCTTGCTGGACGATCGCGATCAGGCCCGGTAGATCACCGAGAGCTGCACGCATCACGGGCACGAGCTCGCCCGCGCGTGCTGAATCGGCGGCCTTGGCGCCCATGAAGACCGAGCTTTGATTGGCGACGAAAAAGAAGTGGCTGATGCCAATGTCGGGCAAAGCTGCGTCGGCTTTCCCTGCCTCCGGTGCGCTTCTGGTGGCGGTTTCGACGTCGCGATCTGGGTCCTCAGTTCTCGCCGCAGCGCGCACTACGTTGGCCGCAGGCCGTTCACCGCCCGTCTCGAATCGCTCAGCTAATCGCTCCTCGATTTGCCCGCCGATCCGAGACAGCTCGTCGATGCTGTAGCCGGGAGGCGGTACGAGGATGCCGATCGCCAAGTTGCGATTGCCCTGCGGTAAGTACTCGGCGTCGGGTGTCAGCAAACGGGCAGCCAGAAGTGAAACCACCGTCAGGACCAAGGCGACGACAGCGCTGGCGACGGGCGAGCGTGTCAGGAGTTCAACCGGCGCGACGAACAGCCTGCCCAGCTTCGACCCGAGAGTGCGCCGCGATGCTGCCACGTCACCGACCGCGCGGGCGGTACCGACGCGCACGAGCAACTTCGCGGCCAGCGATGGGATCACTGTCACTGAAACAAACAGCGACAATCCGACCGAGCAGCTAATGGCGATCGCGATGTCCCGAAAAAGCTGTCCGGCCTTCTCATCGACGAAGAAGATGGGCAAAAAGACGGCGATCGTCGTCAGCGTGCTGGCAAGAACAGCGCCCCAAATCTGGCGCACACCTTCAACCGCGGCCTCAAAGCGCGACTTCCCCGCCTGGCGCAAACGAAAGATGTTTTCCAGGCTGACGATGGCGTTATCGACAACCATGCCAGAAGCGAACGTCATCCCCGCCAAGCTGATGACGTTGATGCTGCGATCGAGCGCGTGCATGAGCACGAACGATCCGACGATGCTGATCGGGATCGCCAGCGCGATGATCAACGTGCTGGCAACACTGCGCAAAAACGCGAAAAGAACGATCACTGCGAGCAAGCTGCCGATGAGAAGGTTATCCACGACGCGATCGATGGACGCTTCGATGTACTCGGTCTCGTCGTAGACCTGAACGAGGCGCAGCTGCTCGGCATCGAGCACGTCTCGGTTGAGTGCCTCAACCGTTTCGCGCACGCCCTGCATGGACTCCAGCACGTTGGCGCCAATGCTGCGCACGCAATTGATCGCAATCGTCGGCGTTCCACGCTGACGCACGAAGTTATCGCGTTTCTTCATGCCGACGCGCACATCGGCGATATCGCGCAGATACACCCGGCGCCCGGCGTCCGTCTCAATGACGATGTTTTCAACGTCCTCGGGCTCGACGTACTCCCCGAGCGTGCGCACTTTATAGCGCCTCTTGCCTTCGCTGAAATCCCCGCCACTGATGTTGCGATTCTCACGGTCGACGGCCCGCATGAGCTCGGGAACGGTGATGCCGCGCGCCGCCAGTGCCTGCGGATCGACGACGACGTGCAGCTCTTCTTCGCGGCCACCATAGACGTTCGACGCGCCGACGCCGGGCACCCGTTCGAGCTCGGGCTTGACCACGTCCTCGGCGAGACGGTAATAGCCATCGATGGGTCGATCATTGCCCTCGAGGCGATAGAGCATGAACCACGCCATCGCGTTGTCAGTCTTGTTCGTCGTCATGATCACCGGCTTGTCGGCATCCTCGGGGTACTCGGGTACCTGCTCGAGGCGATTCGACACGCGGATGAGTGCTGTGTCGATATTGGTGCCTGGCGGGAAGCGCAGGATGATGCGACCGAGGTTGTCGAGGCTTTCGCTCGTCATACGCTCGACGCCCTCAACGCCTTTGAGCTGTTCCTCCTGCTCGTCGATGATCTCCCGCTCGATTTCGTGGGGGCTGGCGCCGCGCCACTGCGTCTCGATGGTGATCTCAGGCTTGACGACATCCGGCGTCAGCTGAATCGGCACGCGCAGCAAGCTCAGCGTGCCGAAGAGCGCAACGAACACGACACCGACGAGAACCGCCACCGGCTTGCGAACGCTGAGCGCGATCACGGCTCACCTTCTTCTGGCACGTTCTTGGTGACGTCTTTCTTCGCAGGCGCCGTCGGCGCGGCGCTCTCCACTAGCCTCACCTTGCGGCCAGGACGCAGGAGTTCATTCCCGCGCACAACGACGCGCTCTCCCGCGCGTAGACCCTGCAGGATCTCGAAGCGACTACCGCTCGCACTGCCGACCTCGACGCGCCTCTGGTCCGCCTGGCCGCCATCGCCAACGACGAAAACGAAACTTTGACGACCTCGCACGATCATCGCGTCCTTGGATACAGCCAAGGCCTTGCGAGGAGCCCCAGCGGGTACATCCACAGTGGCGCTCATTCCCGCCTTGATGTGGCCGTCGTTGTCAACTTCGATCCGCACCGCAAACGTCCGTGCCTCTGCGTCCCCCTCTCCAAGCACGGAGACGACCTTGCCTTTGAAGTCACCCGGGTACGCCGCGGGAATGCGGACCTCTACCTGCTGACCGCGGCGGACGAATCGAATCTCGCGCTCGGGAACGTTCACCCGCACATACACGGTCGAAAGATCAACGATTGTCGCGACCGCACCGCCACGGGTGACCCACTCGCCGACCTGTGTGTGCTCCCTGACGATCTGGCCGGCGTACGGCGCACGAACCGTTTTCTTCGCGAGGTCCGCCTGAATCACGGCAAGCCGTGCTTCGGCCTGCGGCAGCCGCAGAGCTAGCGACGCTTCCGCCGTCACCGATGCATCCAGCTCTTTTTGAGTCACTGCGTCGCGGCCGATGAGCTTCCGAGCACGTTCGAGGTCGAGCTGCGCTTGGCGATGCAGTGCCTGGATCTCACGGATCCCGGCCTTCGCTTCCGTGACGCGCAGTTTGAGAATGTCGTCTCTGAGTCGCGCGATCACGTCGCCGCTCTTGACCCAAGCCCCCTCTTCGACCAGGTACTCGACGACATAGCCCTCGATCGACGCAGCGAGAACACTCCGCCGTTTCGCCTCGGTCGCGCCCAGAACCGGTTTAGTCGGCACGAGATGAATCTCCGCCGCGACATCGACAACGACAGGCGCTGGAGGTTCGCCCTGTGCGCACACACGAACCACCGCGCCGAGACACACCATGGTGCCGCCCAAGAAAACGCTGACCCAAGGCGTAGGACGCAGAGTGGTCATGGAGTCCTCCGTTTCAGCGGTTCGAACGCGCTGGAATACCGTCAGCGCGATCGCGAGCGGCGCGACATGTATCGAAGCGTCGCTGGCAGTAGCAGCGAACGCCTGACTCTTCCAATCGGAACAATCCAGCACTTTTAAGCTGCGGGACTCGGAGGATCAAGTGCGTTTGGCATGCTAAGATGCGGCGAAGATCTCTCGACCCTCCTGAAGAAGGCTTCAACTTCCCATGCCAGAACGAAGGCCGCAGACGCCGCCCGAACCAGGGCTCGGGGACTTCACCCAGCAAGCAGAGGTTTACGCGCGGTCGCGACCAGGCTACCCGAGCGCGCTGCTCGAGCGTTTGATCGGGCGTGCGGAGATCGTAGCCGGAGACCCGGTGGCGGACTTTGGCGCCGGCACCGGGATCTTCACCGGACTACTCGCCACTCATGGTCTCGCGGTCACCGCTGTCGAACCCAATGCTGCCATGTGTCGACTGGCGCCCGAAGAGCCGCCGACGCGGTGGGTTCGCAGCACCTTCGAGTCGAGTGGACTGGCGACGGAGTCTCAAGCCTGGGTTGTGGCAGCGCAGGCGTTCCACTGGGCACAGCCAGCGAAAGCCTTGCCGGAGCTTCGCCGCATCCTCCGACCGGGCGGCAAGCTGACGGTGCTGTGGAACAACCGTCAGAATGACAGAGAACCGATCGTCGCCGCGACTTGGGAAACGATCTTACGCCTCGTGCCCGACTTCGAACCGGCATATCGAGACCGCGACTGGGACAAGGTCCTGACCTCAACGGGCGATTTCTACGGCGACGCGTTCGACGAGGAAGAACACACTGTTCGGATGGAGCGCCGACGATTCGCCGAGCTATGGCGGAGTCACAACCGTCTCCGCGTCGCCGCCGGTCCGGAGCGCTACCCTCAACTCATGGGCGCGATCGAATCGCTCCTTGAGGCGGCGGGAGTCGATGCCGTGAGCGTGCCGTACGTCTGTCGTGCCTGGACGGCGACGCGGTGTGATTGAGTGGCGAGACGAATGCTGCGGCGCCGACGGTAGTTGTCGCTGCTACCGTCCGAATCGGACCCCAACGCCCGCGAAGCTAGCAAGCCGCAGGCGTTTCTTGCCGTCACTTTCGCGCGCATTAGGGTTCGAACTCGCGCACCTGTGCCAAATGCTCATCCAGGCCCAGAAGCTCCTTGAGCTCATCGAAACTCGCCATGCGGTCGAACAACGAGCGTGCATGCCCATCCGATCGAAATGACGAAGCGAGGTCTTGAATGGCGCGCGTCAGAAGGAGCAGCGACGCGATCGGTGCGACGACGATCTTGTAGCCCATCTGCTCGAGCTCGGCGGCTGAAAGGATGGGTGTCTTCCCAAACGAAAGCATGTTGACGAGTTTCGGGTGCGGCACACGTCGGCAGATTTCCTCAAGCTCGCCAACACTGGTTGGCGCCTCGATGAAGGCGACGTCGGCGCCGGCGTCGCAGTATCGATTGACGCGCTCGATGGCAGTGTCCAAATCGTGGGTGGCGCGGGCGTCGGTGCGAGCGACAAAAACGAAGTCCGAATCCTGACGCGCCCGCACCGCGGCGCGGAACTTACGCACCATCTCGTCGACGTCGATCACGCTCTTCCCCTCGAAATGACCACAGCGCTTGGGGAATACCTGATCCTCTAGGATCATTCCCGCCGCACCAGCACGCTCGAACTCCTGCACGCAGCGCATGACGTTGTGCACGCCGCCGTAACCCGTATCGCCGTCGCCGATCACCGGTACCGACAGTCGCGACGCCATCCGCCGCAGGGCGTCCGCCATCTCGGACATCCCCAAGTAGTTGAGATCGGGGAGGCCATAGAGGCTCGCGCTGGCGCCGAATCCGCCCATGAAGACGGTCTCGAAACCCGCTCGTTCGAGGATGAGTGCTGTGAGCACGTCGTGCGCGCCGACGGACGAGATAACGCCAGGCGCATCAAGAAGCGTGCGCAACTTGTGAGCAGGAGTGAGCGTTGTGTTCAAGTGGACCTCCTTGCGTCAACCCTCGAGCCAAGATTGTGCGGTGGAAACGGCCGAGAATCGCAGGTTATGATGGCGGCATTCAAGGGAAGGAGATGCCGCCAGCGGCATCGATCACCGCGACGTAACTCGAGGGTCTGCCAGCGACCCGGGTCGGCGTGGCATCTCGTCGACGTTCGTCGACCGGTGTCGACAGTACGACGCGCGCGAGCGGTATTCAACGGATGGGAGTCGAGCATGTCCAGTCGTTTCAACGCCTTTTCCCCGCTCTTCTTGGCAGCCACCTTTCTTGCGATCGCCGCCTCGTCACTGCCGGGCGCAGCCGCCAGCGCGCAGGAGTGGACACGCTTTCGTGGCCCCAACGGCTCCGGGCTTGCCACCGGTCCAGAAATCCCCAGCCGCTGGACTGAGCTCGAGCAGAACTGGCGCGTGGAGCTGCCCGGCGAGGGGCACTCGCAGCCGGTCGAATGGGGAGGGCGCCTCTTCCTCACTGGTGCGGCCGAGGGCGGCAATCGGCGCATCGCGTTTTGTCTTCGCGCCGCTGACGGCGACCTCGTCTGGGAGAAGTCTTGGGAGACCGACGCCCAGGCGAAGCACAACTTCAGTAGCTACGCCAGCCATTCTGCTGCGGTTGACGCCGAGCGCGTTTATTTCGTCTTTGGCACTTCGAAGGCCGGCTGGCTCACCGCGTTCTCCCACGCTGGCGAGGAGAAGTGGACAAAAGATCTGGGACCGTACCAAACTCGTCACGCCGCCGGCAGTTCACCGGTCGTTTTTCAGGGTCGCGTGCTCGTGGCGAAAGACGTCCAGAACGAGAGCTATCTCGCCGCGTTCGATGCCGCCTCCGGCGACCAGCTTTGGCGGCTCGACCGAGAGAGCAGCCACACTTCCTACGGCACGCCGTGCGTCTACACACCGCCCGAAGGCAATCCACGTGCGCTTTACACAAGCCACAAGCGGGGATTCACCGCCGTCGACGTCATGACCGGCGCAGTCGTTTGGGAAGCGAAGGTGTTCGACAAGCGAACGGTGTCGTCACCGCTTCTCGGCGCTGGTCTGGTCATCGGCACAACTGGGTCCGGCGGCGGAGGCAACTACCTTGTCGCCGTCCATCTCGGCGGCACGGGCGACGTGACCGAGTCGAAGCTAGCCTACAAAATCCGCCGCTCAGCGCCGTACGTGCCGACACCAATCGTCAAAGGTAAGTTTCTCTTTCTCTGGAGCGACAAAGGCATCGTCTCGTGCGTCGACGCGGCGAGCGGCGAGATCCACTGGCAGGAGCGCGTCGGGGGCCGATACTTCGGCTCACCCGTCTGCATCGACGACAGGCTCTTCTGTGTCACGCACGAGGGAGAAGTCGTCGTCGTGTCAGCGACCGGCACATTCGAGCTCCTGGGGCGAACGCCTCTCGGGGAAGAGAGCCACAGCACGCCCGCGGTCGCGAGTGGCAAGCTCTACGTGCGCACGCTGAAGCACTTGGTCTCCGTCGGCGGCCGGCGAGTCGCGAAGCGCTAAAGACGAGTCTTCCGGGATCCGAAGCCCGGTTGAAGGTTTTGGGTGTTCGTTTCGAATTCGTCCCGCTTTAGCGCACCGCCGAGAGCAGGCGACCAGATTCGGGGCGTGGTGACCCGCGTTCCCCACTCTCACTCTCACTCTCACTCTCACTCTCACTCTCACTCTCACTCTCACTCTCACTCTCACTCTCACTCTCACTCTCACTCTCACTCTCACTCTCACTCTCACTCTCACGCACGCAATCGCAATCGCGCATGAGCCTAGGGCACGAAACACCCGCTCGACAGGCGCGGTGGAATCATCGCACCAAGGGCTGCGCTTCCGCAACAACAGGAAAGGAGTGGCGATAGAGGGCACCACCGGCTGGGCACACCGTCGACCACACGCGCGCAAACCACTGCCGATCATTCCCAGTGCCGTCGGGCGGACTACGAACTCTCGAGATCGATCGCCAAACCCAGCTCTTGCGGCTGCGGCAGCTTCGGGTGCGTCGGAAAGAGCCGTAGCTTCCACCTCCGGCCGCCCTTTGTCACGCCGGCTGGGCGCTCGATGCGTAGCCGATAGAGCCCAGCACCGTCGCGGCGTTCGACGGTGACGCGGTGGTCACGGCCGTCCTCATCCCAGCAGCGCAGGCGGCGCGGGTCGAGTCCACCGAGAAACACCTCGACGACGAGCGCGCCGTTCAGGCTCAGATTCCCGCTACGAAAGTGAACGAGTGGCAAGCTGCGAAACACGTCGTCTTGCCAAGCTGCGAGCTCCCGCGCCAACTTGCCACCCGCGGCACGGAGCGCACGCCCCTGCTCTTGCGCCGGTAGATAGTACTGCTCCACGTAGTCGAGCACCATACGATGACTGCTGAACGCTGGCACCAAACGCGCCATGGAGCTCTTGAGCTTCTTGATCCAAGCGCGCGGCAGATCGCGACGGTCCCGTTCGTAGTAAAGCGGAATGACCTCACGTTCGAGCACCTTATAGAGCGCCGCAGCGTCGTCTCGGTCTTGGACCGCGAGATCGTCATAGGCTTCCGTCTTGCCGAACGCCCATCCCGTTTCTGGCGCATAGCCTTCGCACCACCAACCATCGAGGATGCTGACGTTGAGGCCACCGTTGATCGGTACCTTCTCGCCGCTCGTGCCACTCGCCTCAAGCGGTCGGCGCGGGTTGTTGAGCCAGACGTCGACTCCGCGCACCATGTAGCGACACACCTCTGTGTCGTAGTTCTCGAGAAGGACAACACGGCCGCGGAACTCCTTGCGAGCGGCGATGCGCGCCACCTTCTCGAAAACCTTCCTGCCCTCGGGGTCTTCCGGGTGGGGCTTGCCGGCGAAGATGATCTGCAGCGGCCGCCGCTCGGAACCGAAGAGCCGCGCGGCACGTTTGAGGTCGCGAAAAATCAGCGCCGAGCGCTTATAGAGCGCAAAACGACGTGCGAACCCAATCGTGAGCGCGTCTGGTCGTAGTAGGCCGTCGACATGCTTCGTGATCCGCTTCTCGTTCCATCCAGCGCGCGCCAGCCGCGCTCGCTCGCGCTCGCGGACAAAACCGATGAGCTCACCTTTGAGTTCCTGCTTGGCTGTCCAGAGCTGGGCGTCAGGTATCTTCGCGGCGCGTTTCCAGAGTTTTGCCTCAGCTTGTCGCTCCCGCCAATCGTCTCCGACGTGACGATCGAACAGCGACGCCATCTGCGGTGCCACCCAAGTCGTCATATGGACGCCGTTCGTCACCGAGCCGATCGGCACTTCACGTGTCTGCAGCGCCGGCCACAGAAAGCTCCACATGCCGCGAGCGACCTCCCCATGGAGGGCACTCACGCCGTTACGAAAACGCGACAGCCGCAGTGCCAACACCGTCATACTGAAAATCGGCCGCTCGCCTGTGTCGTCGAGACCCATGTCGAGAAACTCGTCAACCGGCAGGCCTGCTGCTTCAGCGTGGCTCTCGACGTAGCCGCGGACAAGCGACATGTCGAACGTCTCATTGCCCTCCGGCACCGGCGTGTGCGTCGTGAACACCGTGTCGGCGGCGAGGGCCTCCAGAGCTTCGACCACATCGAGCCTCGTGCCCTGGCGTATCCGGCGCAATCTTTCGAGTGCCAAGAACGCAACATGTCCTTCGTTCATGTGCCAGACGCTCGGCTCGATCCCGAGCGCCGCAAGCAGTCGCACACCACCGATTCCGACCACCAGCTCTTGACGAATCCGATCTTCACGACTGCCGCCGTAAAGATAGTTGTTGATGCGTCGCTGCGCCGGCCGATTGCCGGAGACGTCAGTGTCGAGCAAGTAGAGATCCACCTGACCAACGCGCGCACGCCAGGCGCGCACACGGACGACGCCGTCCGGAAGCTCAACGCTGACGCGAAGCTCCTTGCCATCCCGGCCGCGGACTCTCTCGAGCGGCGCATTCTCGATATCGAGCGCCGAATACTTCACTCGCATCCGCGTGCCGTCAAGCTCCTGGCGAAAGTAACCCCGGTGATAGAGCATGCCAATGCCGACCATGGGCAGCCCGAGGTCGCTCGCAGACTTTGCGTGGTCGCCCGCGAGGATGCCGAGTCCTCCCGCGAAGATCGGCAAACTTTCGTGAACTCCGAACTCCATAGAGAAGTACGCGATCGGTCGCGATCGCGACAAACCCTCCACGGCTGGACGTCGCCGCACGGCGCGACGCAGCGAAGCCATGACCCGGCGGTGAAAACGCAGATAGTCATCGTTCGCCGTCAATCGCCGCAGACGAGCGCGGTCCAGACTGCGGGCCATCGCTGGAGGCGACGCACGCAGGCGAGCGCGGCTTCGCGCTGGCCACTGCTGAGCGACGCGGTCCCAAAGTTGACCGGCCTCTTCGTTCCAGGTCCACCACAGATTCGCAGCGAGCTCGTGGAGATCCTCGGCGATGCGTACTTCTCTCATCACTCCCTTTCCTTCGGCTTGTGCCAACGCAACCGGATGTCCATGCGGAATCGGCTGCTGCCGCGATGCGGGCCAGCGACAAGACACGAACCCGACATGAAAACCGTCACAGCCGCGAGTCCCGGTCCGTCACCGTCGTTGTCGGCGGATTCTGCCGCATCGATCGCAATGTTGCAAAGCAATGACGGCAAAAAACCGCCGCGCTTGGCAACCATCGCCTAAGGAATTTCGGCATCGCCGGCCGTGCTCGCAGTGAAGTAGCTCACTCTCACCGCCGCAGCGAAGGAAGACGGAGGAGTCCCGAGAGATGCCCCACGTTGTCGAAGCCGACAGCAAATGAAAAAAGCGGGAGGGCGCGCGCTGTGCCCTCCCGCCCTTTTTCGTTGGAGCGTGATTTCGGGATCAAATCACCGCGACGAGCCCGGATTCAAAACGAATCCAGGGCCCATCGCGACAACACCGTCAGTCACAGAACAAGTCGTCCGCCGTGGGGTCGAATCCGGGCTCACTCGAAGGAGCCGGAAGCGGCTCGCCGCCGACGAACAGACGCAGAAGCACACGGATCGCGTCGGTGATTTCGATCGAACCGTTGTCGTCGGAGTCAGCTGCATCCTCACACTGAATGACCTGAGTACCGACGAAGAGGTCCGTCAAGACACCAATCGCATCCGCGATATCGACGCCACCGTCGAGGTTGGCATCACCGCGCTGGAACTCGAGGATTTCGAGTCGCAGCTCGAGTCGCTCGACGTCGCAGTGCTCACCGAGACGATCCTTACACTGCATGAGGAAATCCTCGGCGCGTATTGCACAACGCTCCGGATCGCCGCCCTCGTCCAGGCAACGCTCGAGGGCGCGCCCGGCAGCAGCTTCGCAGTCGAAATCGCACGGATCCGGTTCCGGCTCATCGCAGCGCTCGCCGCAACGTTCCAGGAACTCGGCGACCACGCCGTCGCACTCCTCATCGGTACCACCACGTTCGTGACACTCCTTCCGAATGTCCTCAGCTGCTGCGAGGCATCGTTCCTCACAGGTCGGTGGCTCATCGTCGTCATCGGGACGGCAGTGCTCGAGGCAACGCGCCAGCAACTCGTTTACGTGGCGCTTGCAACGCCGCCATGCACGGCGACGGCAGCGCTCCGGATCGCCGCCAGCCGCGATACACTCGCGAATCGCAGCTACAGCGCGCTCGCGACAGCGCTCATACTCGATGCGCACACGGCGCGCACAACGCACGCGACACGGTCGCGGACGGTGGACACAGTTGGTGCTGACGCACTCGCGGAGAACCGCACCAGCGCGCTCGCGACAAGCATCGGCATCACCACCAGCTTCGATGCACTCGCTGTAAACGCTACGGGCCAGGTGACGACAACGCCGCACACAGCGGCGACGCGGTCCATGATCGCAGAACTTCGAGCAACGCTCGAATAGCGCAGCGGCCTTCGCTTCGCACTCGGCCGGATCGCCACCATTCTCGATACACAACTCAAGAGCGTAGCGAGCTCGTCGTTCGCAGCGATCGTCACAGGTTGGTGGCTCAGGAGGTGGCTCGTCGCATGCCTCCAGGCACCGCTGACGCGCGATGCGACCTCGCTCGGCGCACTCTTCCGACACCGTCCCATCATCTGCGGTACACTCGGCAACCACCTTGCGCGCCAAGATGTCGCAACGATCTTCGCAGGTCGGCGGATCCGGATGCTCGCACTCGTGGCGGCAACGACGGAGGAAATGGCGCGCTCTCGCACCGCACTCTTCCGGATCACCACCTTCGGCAATGCAGCGCTCCAGAATCTCGCGCGCACCGGCCAGACAGCGCTCGCCGCAGCTGGGGCGTGGCGGATCGTCGCAGTGGTCGACACACTCGCCGAAGATCTCCGCGGCCTTCTCACGACATTCCTCAGGATCACCACCTTCGCTCACACACTCCTCGAAGAAGTGGCGCGCGCGGCGGCGACAACCGTCCTCGCACGTCGGCGGGTCTTGGGGATCGCAGCCGGCGACGCAGTGACGCAGGAGGCGACGCGCACGCGCCTTACATGCCTCCGCATCCCCCGTCTCGGCGATGCACTTCTCCGCAAACTCCCGCGCGCGATTGGCGCAGCGCTGCTCGCAGGTCGGCGGTTCCGGCGCGCAGAAGCGCCGTAGACACGCTCTGAGTACAGCCTCGAAGACAACCTGACATTCGCGCTCGCTGAAACCACCCGCGATACAAAGATCGCGAAGCTCGGCCGCACGGGCGCGACATCGCTCCTCGCAATCGTCTGGCGGTGGCGGGTCGTCGTTACACGTCCCAAGGCATTCACGCAGCGCGGCCTCGGCTTTGGCTGCGCACTCTTCTCGGCTCATGCCGGACTCAAGGCAGCGCTGAAAGACTTCGGCCGCACGCCGTTCACACACCTGCTCGCACGTTGGTGGTTCATCCGAACATTTCGGCAGGCATTCCTCGAGCACCCGCCGGTAGACAAGCTGGCACTGTTCTTCAGAGCCGCCTTCGGCGACGCAGCGCTCGACCGCCTCGTGGGCGAGACGCCGGCAGCGCTCCTCGCACGTCGGTTCGTCGCCGCAGTGCTGTAGGCACGCGCGCAGTGCGGCCTCATACACTTCCGCACACATCTCTTCAGAGCCGCCACCGTCGGCGCAAAGCTGGCGTGCAGCCTCGGCCTTGCGCTTGCACGCCGCCTCACAATCGTCCGTTGGCGGCGGTTCGTCGACAACTTGCTCACACCGCGCCAGAATGTCGGCGCGAACGGCCTCGCAGTCGACGTCACTCCCTGACTCGACACACTTGGCGAAGGCCTCGTCGGCCAACGCCTGACAACGCTCCGGATCGATGTCGACGACTCGATCCGTTGCCCCGAGCGCACCGCAAAGCGCACTACAGAAAAACACGCTAGCAACAAAAAGTTGGCGCATGACGTCAACCTCCAACGGCCAGGCAGGCACGAGAACAGGAGCCCGTACTTCTCTCATCCTGCAACTTGAGAAAGAAAGTCAGGCCCGACGAGTGCTCCGAGCGTCAAAGCACCTCTCGCTGCGAAGCGAGATCCACTGCGAGGACAAAACGGGTCATCCCTCACCCGCTTTCCCCAGACTCAAAAGCGATTAGACCAACGAGGCGCGCCGAGGCGCAAGCAAAAACTGCCGCCGCGCGCGACCCACCCTCACATCTTACCAACTCTCGTTAGCGGGCAGAGGCCGCCTCGTGGATCAAACCGTAGAGTTCCGACTTGTCCGTGAGCCGGCCGAGCATGTCCTTGATGGTGCCGCCGGTTTCGTAGTTGCGGATGGTTCGCGCCAGATACGGCGCCACATCGAGAATCGTCATCTTCTGCTTGAGCGACTCGCTGGCGAGCACTCGTGCTTCGACATCCGGTCGCGTGTTGCCGACCACGAGCTCGTCGAGATCGGACTCAGCCAGCCGCGACTCGAACGAGCCGTGTTTCTCGCTGTCGATTCCATAAAAGTGCGCGGCGAGACCGATCACCCGGTGCGCGCCAGCAGTTTTCGCCGCCGAGGCCGCCTGAAACATGGTCGTTCCAGAGCGCATCATGTCGTCGAAAATCACGCCGATCTTGCCGTCGACCACACCAACGAAGTCGAGCAACTCCTTCTCATCGACAACACGCCGCTTGCGGAGCTGGTGAACCGATGCCTGGCCAGCAATCAAACGCGGGTCCAGATTCTTGTAGATCTCCTCGCGCGTACGCACGCCACCGTCGTCGGGTGCGATCAGCACAAGCTCTCCGTGACGGCCCTGAAAACGGCGGCCGATGTAGTCCCCGAAGAGCGGCGACATCTTCATATGGTCAAAGCTGTCGAAGGCGATCTCGATCTGTTCGGCGTGGAGTTCGACGACCATGATGTGGTTCATGCCGCGCCGAATCAGATCGTCTGCGACGTCACGCACAGAGACCGGCTCGCGCCGCGCGTGGGTTTTGTCCTGCGCTTGGTACCACAGACATGGACAGACGAGGTTGATGTTGGCCACTTTGCAAGTTCGGTGCAGCGTCGCGATGAACTTGCAGGTGTTGGCGAACGAGACGTCTGGATCCTCGTCCTCGCCGACCGTCGCGATGACAAAGACATGCTTACCACGCAGGTTCTCTTTGATGACGGTCTTCTTCTCGCCATCACTGAAAACCAGCAACTCGGCGTCCACGAGCGTCTTCCCCAGATTGCGCGCGATCGAACTGGCGAGCGGATCGTTCGGCCTGACGGAGATGAGCGCGAACGAATTCAGAAACCGGCGCGCGTTCTGCCGCTCGAGCTCGTCTCGAACCTTGTTCTCGATCAAGCGCTCAAGCCACGAGCGAAACTCCGGATCCTCTTGTAGGTTTTCGATGTTCATCCGCATCGGTCTGCGAAACCCAGGGCGATCGGAATGGCCCGCGTACCGCAGTCGAGGCCGACCGAGGAGCGAGGGCGAAAGCGCGACGTGCCACGTTGCTGCAAGGGCCTGCGGCTGCAGGTCACGACCTGGTCATTCTCTGCCACAGGCACTCACTAGTCGTTGCTTTGGATTCAGACGGCTGGTCCACTCCGCTGAGAAAGGCGCTTCAAGCCGAATGACTTTGTCAGCGGGCTGGTAAGCTAACAATTTCGCGGGTGCTGGCAAAATAAAAAACACCCGTCTTATCGCCGTCGCTGAGCGTTACGACTGGGCGCCGCCTGGCCTGTAGGGATGGCGCTGGAGCACTTCGCCGATCAGCTGGTCGTTGTCCTCGACGAGACGGTCCCCCCCCGACTCACGAGCACTTGGATAGCTGTGAGCTGGATAGTATTTCTGGCGGTACACGGGGTACGCTTCCGAGCGTAGGTGAGCCAAGTGGTTGTGACCGCGGCGCTGCCGGCGGGCGCGTCGCAGCGCGCCGACGTCGACCTCGGCAACAACGATTTTCTCTCCGGCGCCTTCGTCGGCCTGAGCAAGAATCCGACCGTCAAAATCGACGATCATGCTACCTCCGGGCCAAGAGAACGGGGGATAATTCTTCAGCCGTGCGCCCTGATTCGATGCCACCACGTAGGCAAGGTTCTCAATGGCTCGTGCTCTGTTGATCACCGTCCACCAATCCATCGGCGCCTTGGCGCCCCATGGATCCATGTACGCTGAGACGCGAATGAGGATTTCAGCTCCTGCGGCCGTGAGTTGTCGCATCGCCTCGGGAAAAAGCCAGTCGTAGCAGATCGCCACGCCGAGGCGGCCGATCTCGGTTTCGACCACCGGAAAAAACTCTTCGTTGTAGCCTTCCAGATCGTGTGGACTCGCGTGCACCTCCCATGGGATCCATGGGTTCACTTTGCGGTAGCGCGAAAGCAGTCCGTCGGGCCCAATCAGGCACGTTGTGTTGAACACCGCCCCGGGCCAGGCAGGATCGACCTCGAGAAACGTGCCCGTCTGGATGTAGACGTCGAGCTCCTTGGCCTTCTCCACGTAGCGCTCCGTGTGTTCGTTCGGGATTTCGACAGCGAGATGCTGCCGCAGCTCGGAGGCCGTCGGATAAACCGGGGCGGCGTGGGCGAATTCAGGAAATACGACAAGTCGCACCGGAAAAAACGGCTCGTAGCCGACGACCGAGTGGTCGATCATCTGAAGCATGTGAGCGACGCGAGAACCAATCTCTTGTCTCGATCGCGGGCAAGGAAAATCAGTCTGACAGGCTGCAACCGCGAAACTCTCTGAAGCGGAATTTTTCACACAATCACTCCGTAGATCCGCCAACGGACGGTCGGCCGAAATTGGATGTCTATCGGAACTTGAGCGCAGGGGCGATGATTGGCGTATCATAACACTGACTGCGAGCCGATCCAGAGGCACGCATGAAACGGTCGCGACTGCGACTGCGGCGACGGGACATAGAGTTCCCCTAGCTGGGCGAACGTGACCGAGACGAATCTGAGGGACTCGTGAAGCTCATGAACTCCACTCGCGCACACCAGTTCACGGACCGAGACGGATAGGACGGATAGGACGGAATGGGACAGCACCGAGCGGTAACCACGGTTTGCCTCGCCGCCTTCGTGGGGAGCTCCGCCGCGCTGACGACAGCGCAGGACTCACCTACGGTCGGGCGCACGGTTCAGCGTGACACCCTCTCGCCCAAGGTGCGGCTCGCAGTGGATAACGGGTTCCGTCACCTGCTGAGAAAGAAACGCCGCAGCGGCGAATTCGACGACGAGGTTCCGGTAGCGGCCACTGCTCTCGTAGGCCTCGCGTTTCTGGCGGGGGGCTACACGGAGCGCTGCGGCCCTGAATCCTACTCAGCAGCGGTGCGATCCTGCACAGACGCGCTCATCGCCCGGCAACGCAAGTGCGGTTACTTTGCGGACGGCAAGAGTCGCATGTACGGTCATGGTTTCGCGACCCTCTACTTCGCTCAACTCTACGGGATGTCACGGCGAAGGGAACGGATCCACGACGTGCTCAAGCGTGCGGTGGCCGTCATCGAGAAATCGCAGGGACGCGACGGCGGATGGGACTATGAACCGCACGAGGGCTGCGGCGGACATGTCGTCGGCGGCAGCGATACGTCGATTACCGTTTGTCAGACGATGGCGCTGCGAGCCGCACGCAACCTGGGGTTCGCGGTCAACGCGAACGTCATTTCCCGAGCTCGCCGCTACATTCAAAGCGCGCAGAACGCCGACGGCGGGTTCGGCTACCGCCGCAACCCAGGGGATCCACCTCTCCTCGCGGAAAGCGCTTTTCCGCGCTCGGCTGCGGGCGTCTGCATCCTCTACAGCTTGGGTGACTACAACTCCTCAAACATTCGACGGGGGTTCGAATACCTCGAGAAGCATTACGAATCCTGGAATCTCTTTCCCTACTACGCCCACTACTACTGCTCGCAAGCGATGTTTCAGGCGGGCGGCCGTTCCTGGCGAAACTACTTTGACGTGATCCAAAAGGAGATTCTTCGCCAACAGCGGCCTGACGGCGGATGGAAAGCCAGCCAACGCGAAAACGACACCCAAGCGACGGCCATGGCGCTCATCGTTCTGCAGCTACCGAGACAGCTGCTGCCGATCTTCGAGCGCTGACGGGCCTCGATCACGCCACGCGGTCGACCTCCACGTCCTCCTTCGCGGCGAGAACGCGCTGAGGGTCGAGACGTGACGGCAGCATGGCCGCAGCGTTGGCAGCAGCCGCAGCGATGCCGACACGGACGGCTTCGACCAGGTCGAGTCTGTGGCGTGCCAAGGCCCAGGCGACGCCTGCTGCCAGGCAATCCCCACAGGCGATGGGGTTGACCGTTTCGACGCTGAGCGGCTGCAAGCGGTAGAGGGCGTCACCTTGGCCTAGCCACAGCGGCCCTGGACCGTCACTGACCAACACATTCTCGGCACCAAGGGCCTGAATCTTCGCGATGCCGTCTCTCAAGTCTTCATCGCTTTCGAGCGGGCCGCCAACCGTCATTCCGAGCTCTTCTCGGTTCGGCTTGACGAGAAACGGCTTCTGTTTGAGCGCAGCCTGCAGCTCCGGTCCGCGAGCATCGACGATGGCGCGACAACCGGGCGGAGTCTTCTCGAGAAGCGAACGATAGAATCCTTCGCCGGCTCCGGGTGGTAGCGACCCACTCAGAATCACCATTTCGGCTTTCTCGATCGCCGCGGCGTAGGCGCTGACGTACGCTTCGACTTCCGAGCTCTCCAGTCCCGATGCATTCTCCACGAGTTCGGTCGTCGCGCCTGAGCCTCGGTCCATGACGGTGATCGCGACGCGCGTTGAGCTGCGCGTGGTGAGCCACTGGCAGCTAACGCCAAGCTGCTCGAACTCGTGGCGAATCGACGTTCCCGCGACCCCTCCTGCGACACTGAGGGTGTGATTCGGACCACCAAGAAAGTGAAGCGCCAGGCCCACGTTGGTCACCTTGCCCGAGGCGCACTTGTACACCTCTTGGGCTCGATTCACCGCACCGATCTCGAGCGAGTCGAAAACGAGCATCTGCTGCCACGCCGGCGTCAAACCCGCGGCAACGATCACAGCATTCCCTCCAGAATCGACAGCAATTCACCGTCGCTGAGCTCCCGCGGGTTGCCGTTCATGCTGTTGCCGCGCGATCCGGCAACGATGTCCGCGAGCTGCTCGGGTTGCACGCCCACGTCGCTAAGGCGCTGCGGAATCTGAACCTCGCGGCAAAGCGCTTCGACGCTCTCTACGGCGGCCGCGGCCGCGGCCGCCGGCGTGGCAAAGGACTCGCCGCAAAGAATCGCCGCGACGTCCATCAAACGCTCGCCGCAGACCTCGGCGTTCGCGCGCAGCGCCGCAGGCAGCATCACAGCACACGCGAGACCGTGCGGCACGTCGCAGTGCACACCAAGCGCGGCGGCGACGCCATGCGCCATGCCGAGCCCGGAGTTGGCGAGCGCCAACCCGCTCAAATAAGCGGCGTACGACATCGCCTCGCGCGCCGGGCGCGAGTTCCCGTCGCTGACCGCGAGGGAGAGCATCGGCGCGCCGCGGCGCAGCCCCTCAAGCGCAAGCGCCTGCGCCATTGGCTTCGCCCGCCTCGAGATGAAGCTCTCAATGAGCTGCGTCAAAGCGTCCATACCTGTGTGGGCAGTCGTCGTCGCCGGGACGGAGACCGACAGCTGCGGATCGATGAGCGCGACGCGGGGGACCATCAGGTCCGAGCGAAGGCTCTTTTTGAACGCCGGATTCGGATGGGAGATCACCGCGTTCTTCGTGGCCTCGCTGCCCGTCCCGGCCGTCGTCGGCAGCGCCAGTAAAGGCAACGGCGCCGCCCGCAGCTGAAGCCCACGTCCAACGCCTTCAAGATAGTCTTTGACGGTCTGGCTCTCGGCATTCGTCGCCATGGCGCTCACCGCTTTAGCGGCGTCGACCGCAGCTCCCCCGCCGACACCGACGACGAGGTCGGCGTCGCCCACTCCCTGCGCTCGCAGCGATGAGCTGAGACGATCGATATCCTCGACAAGCGGCTCTCGAGTCACGGTTCCGAGCTCGACGACGGTCAGCTCGGCTTCCCTGAGAGCATCGATCAGCTCACCGACGACGCCGCGATCGCGCAGCGTCCGCGACCCCTCGATCAGAAAGGCGCGTCGTCCGAGCGTCGCCGCGAGCGCACCGATCTCGCGGCGGCGTCCCCAGCCGAAAACCGTCCGCGCGGGTGCCAGGAAATCGAACTCGATGCTTGCCGCTCCGTCGCTTTTACTCACACCCGTCACTTCGCTCCTACTGCACAGGCGATGTGGTCAAATCGTCCTACCGCGAACCAAAGTCCCACGACCACGCAGCGCACCTATTTCGTTCGGTCTCCCGTCTCGACTCCTTCGCTTTCTGGTTCCGGCAGCGAGGGAAGCAGAACCTCCAGCTCTCCCCCGATCTCGCGCACGTCGTATGTCCGCACCCGTGCACCCTCGCGACTGAGACAGCGCCCGGAGTTGAGGTCGAATCTCCAACCATGAAAGGGACAGCTGACGACACCCTCATCGACGTGTCCCGCCGCAAGCGAACCACCTTTAAGGTGGGGACAGACGTTGTCGATGGCGACGAAAGCGTCGTCGAGTCGAAAGAGCGCGAGATCGAACACGCCCTTCTGCACTCGGAGGCCGCCGTCGGCAGGCACCTCGTCCGCCCTGCCGACGTTACACCATTGGGGCGAGGCTTCGGACGGATCGCCCGGCGGCAACGCCCCCCGCAAGGCGCCGTTCACCGCGTCGACATCGAAGGCATCGATCCCTAGATCCAGCACGACGTCGATGGCGTCGACGACACGAGTCAGGCCGGCGCACGGGTACGAGCAAAGGATCGCATCGATCACCTCGTTCGCGGACGCTCCCTCCGCCATGGCGCGGCGCACATACTGCTCGAGACCGCGCGGCGAGAAGTTGACGACCTTGGTCACGATCGAGATCAAAAACCGCGTCTTCGGATCGAGGTTCCGTGCCGACTCGGCGAAGAATTTGAGGAGGTGCTCCATCGCCTCAGGGCGAACCTGACGCAAGTAGCCGAGTCCCGTAGATTCTCCCTTTCTCTTACCCAAAGAAACACCTCGAGATGTTGAGCCGAAACGCAGCGAGGCCACGCGGCGCGCCGGCGTCAGCGCTAAGGGCCCAGCAGTGCCGCTCCCGCGACACACGAGCAACGCGGGCAGAAATTCTGCCGCGCACAGCCCGAGCGGCATCGTCCGCGAGACCACGCACGTGACGTAGCATCCTTGCCACGACGGTTCTGTCAACCGCAAATGCTTCGCTGCACTCGGATCAGCTTATCCCGCAAGGGCGCTCAGTTGGAGAACTCCACCGGGAACGCTTCGTAGTTTAGCGGCGCCTCGAGCAGTGCGACCGCCTGGGCGTCCAACATGCGGACGTTCTCTTCCGTCAGAGGTCGCAGCATGATGAGGTCGGCGAGGGCACCGCCTGTGGCCTGGATCAAGTCCGCGCGACGAGCGGTGACCACGACGTTGCCGGAGGAGTAGCTGATGCTGAG
Source organism: Planctomycetota bacterium (assembly GCA_965223265.1). Classification (GTDB taxonomy): domain Bacteria; phylum Planctomycetota; class UBA8108; order UBA8108; family SXIK01. The sequence goes on along the minus strand of OZ244999.1, from coordinate 8,143,887 downwards.
CAGCTGGTCCTGACGTCGATCGAACGCGAGTCGATTCTCGCGCACGTCCGCAGTCGCGAAGACGAGCTCGCGCTCGCTGCCGGTGCCGCCAATGCCTTGTGGGTCGAACGCCAACGCTAAATTGTTGGACGAGACGAACACGCGCAGGTTTCGATCCGCTCGCACGGTCGGATCGACCGGATTCGGCCGCGTGTAGTCGTAGCAAACGATGTTGTTCGTCTCTTCTTCCATGACGCAAAGCTCTGTGTTGGTCGGGTGGAAGAAGGACCGTGTCATGGTGAAGGGTCCGCTCGTCGACGTCAGACCGGCCGACTCCCGCAGCGTCTCGAAGAGCGTCAGATTGCTGACGGCCAAGACAGGAAATCCGCCGGTGATCACCTCCGTTCCGGAACTCGGATCAAATTGCTTGATCGCCCGAACGCGAAAGAAGGTGAACGTCTCGGTGTCGAAGAAGAGCGCACTGCCATCGTCGGGGAGCGTCACGGGGGCGAAATCCGACACGTTCACAAGCTGGCTGTCGGTCACGCGCTCGGAAATCGTACGAAAAGACAGAAACGGTTGATCGCGCACGCTGGTCGGGTTCGATGGATCGCGCGGGAAAAGCTCAATCCGACCACGCAGCTGCGGAACCTCGACACGGTCAAAGTCACTTGGCGAGGTGATATCGAGGTCGTAGTCCACCGTCACCATCTCCTCGCGGAGATCCAGGATATGCATCGACGGCAGAGTCGCGAAGAGAACAACGACCTTGTTGTCCTCGATCTCAAACATGCGCGTGATGACATTGGCGGCCAGGTCGGCATCAAGCTGCTCGCCAGAAATCACGATCGACATGAAGAGGCCGTTACCCTGGCCGAAGTTGGCGCTGATCTGATTCGATGCGCGGCGGAACGGCAGGTCGATCGGGACACCGTTATCGTTGGTGACCGCGGCGGTCGGCGCCTTCTTGAAGGCAACGATGTTGCGGGTATTCGAATCAAAAGCGAGCACCCAGCCGTTGCGCAGCAGAACAGGATCAACGCTCGTTGAGATGCTTGACTGCGGCGAGCCCTGCGCCTCGCTGAGGCCCGTGGCGCTGTAATGAAGTCGGACCGGCTCGGGGCCACAGCCGCTCAGGCACTGAGACATCGTCAACACAGACCGGCTCTGACCCTCGTAAAGAAGCAAGTCATTGTCGGGAAGCTCAGCAAGCACCCGCAGGTCCGCTTGACGCGACAGGACCTCGCTGCGCAGGAGGCTCGGATCGATAGGAGCCAAGATGTCGAACTTGTCCAGCAGCACGCGGAGTCCCTGCGAGCTGGCGGGTTCAGCGACCGGCGCGACAAACAACTCAGGCGCAACTTTGGAGCTACTCTCGTTGTTGTCGCAACTCGAAACACCGAGGCACGCTGCGGCTGCAATGCCGAACGCGACAAGTCGAGACGCGAAGAGACGGCGACAAAATAGACGGATCGACGGAATACCCATTCCTCTTAACCTTTTACCTTTCAGCTGCTGTCACCGTTTCCAGTGACCGATTCCAGTGACCGTACGCAGGAGGCATACGGCTTCCCCAAAGCGGGAACACAAGTCGTGGACCTCTCGTGGGGGCCACTCCAGGCAGGAGGAAAGCTTGTGTTGTTTGGGAAAACAGGGAAGGCGGTAGCGATTCTACTGGTCGCGATGCGCCCTTTTCAAGCTTCGGCCCGCAAATTGTGGCGAAGAGCGTCAAGAACCTCTCAAGACGTGTGGTGGCACGGCGAACTGATGCTGGACCGCGGAGAAATCGTTCGCAGGGCGGAGTTACGGCAACGAACGGCAGGCTCAACTCGACTTCGCTTCGGGCTCGGAACGAACCACCCGAACACCACCCCGAAGACCTGCGAGACCCGACCACGAAGTCGCTTCTCCGGGGCAAAAAGACACGTTTCGCGCCCCCATTTTCGCCGGCTGCTCGGCGGGAATCGACCCTGGCAGAAACCATTCGTTTGGGCTTGGTCGTTCGGGCCCTGGCCCGGCCGAACGAGTTGAACGCAATCGGGAGCGCCTTGGGGCTTTCGTCCCGGCAACACGGCTTGCCCGCGGCCTGCCCATGTCCAAAAAAACCCGCTCCGGCGCCCCAGCACGATGCTCAACGCTCGACACCCCCAGGCTCAACGCACAACATCCAAACTCACAAGCGGATGGGGAAAAGTTAGTGGCGGCCATCGGTGGAATGATTCGCCGCCAGATAAACGGGTCCGGGCAAACTGGCATCGAAGCTTGGCTCATGCGCCTCTTCCACCCGGAGTTGAGCCGGCGCGACGAGGCGCGCCCAGAAGTCGCGCACCAGCGGCCAGTACCCGTGCGTCGACCAAACGCTTCCTTCGACGGCGAGAAGGTCGGCGCGATCGTCCGATCCAAGCCCGAACTGCAGTCGATGGGTTACTGCGGCGAGCACCATGGCTGCGTGGAGCGCTGATCTCTCGAGCACGGCGCGTGCTGCAAGACAAACCATCGAGGCGGCCTCTTCGTCCAAATTCCATCGCGGAAACACGCCACTTAGCGCCTCCGGACCACCACATGCGATCAGCGACACCTCCGGCCCCTTCAGTGCGCCCCCTGTTGCCGTTGCGGCTTCGAGCGCCGCGGCGAAGTCCTCCCCCACGTGACGGCGGAGGATCTCCCGAAACCCGTGTCCGAACGCTCTGCCGCCCGCGAGTGCGTTCTCTTCGAGCGGATAGCGGCTGTCAGCGTCCAGCGCGCTCGCTGTCGCTTGCAGCTCTATGCTTCCGGTCTCGTAGTTGACGAAGTAGCGTTCACGCCTCATCCCCCTTGGCACCGGATCGGCGAATCCGGTTCGCTTCGGCTCTCGCGGGACGAAATCAACCCCGGCCGGCTCCACGTATGGTTCTGCAATGGCGAAGTTAGTTCCCGTGCCGTTGATCAAGAGGCCGATCTGGTGAAAGCGTTTCACGGCCTCCGGTACCAAAAAATAGTGGAGGGCCATGACCGCATCGTTCGCCACGGTGAGCGGACGATCGAGCCCTGTCTGTTCGAGCAAGGCTGACGAGAAGAGCTGTCCGATGTCGCAGCCGCGCAGATCGGCGTCGAACACTTCCTGGTCCTTTTGCATCTGCGTCACGCGTGCCGTCACTCCGCCGAGAACCGTCGGCGCGCAGCGCACGACTTCGTGAGCGTAGCCCCAGCTCAGCAGGACGTGCTCGGTGCGCTCCAGCGCGCTCCTGCAAGCAGCAAACGCTGCGGCGATCGCCGCCACCATCTGCTGCACCATCTCGCGACCGCTGGCGGCCTGCTCGGGACCAGGCGTCGGCATGGTAAAGTCCCGCTTGACACGCGCCACATCCGCACCGGCGACGTCGACGCCGCGGCGGTCGACAATCTTCAACTCGCCTCGATCGAGTCGCATCAGGGCGAAGGTGGTTTTCGTTCCGCCGACGGAAATCACCAGGCAGTAACCGTGGGACGGCGGCGAGACTCGCGTGGGAAAAGGAATTCCCGTCCAAAACATCGGCGGCGGACGGTCGGGGTCATCCATGTCCGCCGCTATCCGGTGCACGTCTTGCCGCAGCCGCGCCAAATCGTCCGGGTCGTCGATCAGGTGAATGAAGCGGTCACTGCAGAGCTGCGCGTGGAGACGAGCGGCGGTGGCGTTTTCCGCAAGAAAGCGCCTGGACGACAACATGAAAACGAATCTCCCGAACGGTGACAAGCTGGGAATGATGCGGACTCAGGAGGTTCGACAGCTGCGACATCGACTCCATGCGTTCCGGTGCCCACGCGCCGGCCGGTCGCGCGAACGCGGCACCAAATGCCTGCGAACGGAGCCAAAAACGGTTCGCTCGACGAATGCAGGTCAACTGTGCTCGCCCGCGACGCGACGCGAGAGAATCCTCCATGTTACTTCCGAGGCTTACCGAGACGGCTGTGATTCCGCAAAAAAACGGCGATCCGCGCCCGCATCGCGCTGAGATCTCGCAATGACTCCTGTACGGATTCAGCGGCTCAAGTCCAGCTGCTCGCAAGCCGTTCGAGGCTACATCGGTAGACGTCGAAATCGGCCGACGAAAAGAGCACGAACCTAACCTCGGTAAACGAGCCGTGGAGCGCAGCGCAGCGCGCGACCTCGTCCAGAGCGGCAATGCTCGCCTCGGCGATTGGGTAGCCATACGCACCGGTAGAAACGGAGGGGAACGCCACAGTGCGAGCGTTCACTTCGTGGGCCATTCTGAGACTCGACGCATAGGCGCGACGCAGAAGAGCCTCTTCTCTTTGGTCGCCACCGCGCCACACGGGTCCGACGGTGTGAATGACGCTTCGACATGGTAGTCGTCCTGCCACAGTAACGACGGCCTCACCAGTGGGGCACCTGCCGGAGCGTAGGCGAATCTCTTTGCACGCGGCGAGAATCTCCGGTCCGCCCCGGCGGTGAATCGCGCCGTCGACACCACCACCCCCGAGGAGGCCCGAGTTCGCGGCATTGACGATGGCGTCGACGTGCTGCTCGGTGATGTCGCCCCTCACGAGACGGACGAGCGCGCCGCTGGGGCAAACTGCAGAGACGCTTGAGGCTTCTTCAGACGTCATCCGTGAGTCGATCTCCGTTCGAGGCGCGCCCAGCCGGATGCGCCGCACGGGTTAGCCGCGAAACAAAACGCACCTAACAACCGCTGAACCAAGGCGCATGAAAAACCGCAACGTTGCAGGACCCAACGGCGCCGGTTGTTAGTATAATCAAGCCCGAACTTGGGAAGAACGGTGGAATCAGGAGTGGCTCAAATGACGGTGCGAATGTTCGGCGTGCCGGCGATCGCCGGGGGGTTACTGTTCGGGTTGTGCGGTGGTGCAAACTCTCAAGAGATCGAAGATCTCGAAGTCCCGGCAGACGTTGCGGTCTGCCAAGTCGACTATCCAGCGGTCAGCTCGACCGGCGAGGGACATGTTCGGGTCTCTTGGAATAATCCCGAGATGTACGAAGCCGTCGAGTTCGCCGTCGACGACGTTGTCACGCAGCCGGTGGCTGCTGGCGATGGCGACGGCGCCGACGGTCGCGGCACGGTCACGGCGTCTCCGGGGCAGCATTCGTTCGGCGTGCGCGGTCGTCTTGGCGATCGTGTTTCGCCTTGGGTGAACGTCGAGTTCGAAGTGTTGGAGTCGAGCCCAATCCCGGAGCCCGTCGCCGACCTAGACTGTGAGCTGATTCCGGTCATGGGCGGCATGCTCCGCTTGACTTGGCAGCCAGGAGCCGACGCGTGGACGTCCGGCGAGCTGACGTTCGCTGGCGCACAGCTGACGGCGAGCATCGGCCAAGGCGCCACGTCGGTTGAAGCGTTGACACCATCCTCGCCTGGAGTGGGTTCGGACACCGTCACCGCGGTGGATGAGGTCGTGTTGGTGTTTAAGAATGACGCTGGCTACACGTCGCCTCAGATTCGCCCGTCTTGCTCGCGGCGTACGCCGACGTTTCGGCGCGGCGACTGCAATGGCGATGCAAGGGTCAACATTTCCGACCCGATCTTCAACCTCAATCACCTTTTCATCGAGGGAGAGCGAGGCTTTTGCGACGACGCCTGCGATGCGAATGATGACGGCATCCTCGACCTCTCCGATGCAGTAGCAACCCTCAACTTTCTGTTCGCTGGCGAGGAGCCACCGCGGTCGCCAGGCCCCGTGGAGTGCGGCATCGACGCGACAGAGGACTTCCTCGGGGGGCTCTGCAGCTGTCCATAGACAGGTGCGGCGCGAGGCCGGCTCGATCAGTGCGGAAAAGGTCGCGGCAACTATCGCGGTGTTGGGCCGACCATTCTTTCGGGTCGTACCCACTGATCGAACTGCTCGGCCGTGAGCAACTCGAGGGCGACAGCGGCCTCCTTGAGTGACGTGCCGTCATTGTAGGCCTTCTTGGCGACCTTGGCGGCGTTGTCATAGCCGATATGCGGATTCAGAGCGGTGACGAGCATCAACGACTCACTCACCAGCTTGGCGATGCGCTCGCGGTCGGGAACCAGACCATCGACACAGTTCTTCTTGAAACTACGCGCCGCGTCGGCCAAGAGACGAACCGACTGCAGGACGTTGAAGATCATGACGGGCTTGAACACGTTCAGCTCCATGTGACCGCTCGCCCCAGCAACCGTCACGGTGACGTGGTTTCCCATCACCTGCGCGCACACCATCGTCAAGGCCTCGCACTGCGTCGGATTCACCTTGCCAGGCATGATCGAAGATCCCGGTTCATTGGCCGGAAGCTGCAGCTCGCCCAGCCCGCACCTCGGCCCCGAACCGAGCAGTCGGAGATCGTTGGCAATTTTCATCAGACTCGCCGCCATCGTGTTGAGTGCGCCGGAAACCTCGACCAACGCGTCGTGCGCGGCGAGCGCTTCGAATTTATTGACCGCAGTGACGAACGGGAGACCGGTCAGCTTGGCGACCTCCGCCGCGAACTGTCGATCGAACCCCTCCGGACTGTTGAGGCCCGTGCCAACCGCCGTGCCACCCTGCGCCAATTCATAAAGCCGCGGCAGCGCGCCTTGGACGCGTTCGACACCGTAGAGAATCTGCTGCGCGTAGCCGGAGAATTCCTGCCCGAGAGTGAGCGGCGTCGCGTCCTGCATGTGTGTGCGACCGAGCTTGACAATGTCGGCGAAAGCCTTCGCATGTTGATCGAACGAGCCATGGAGATCCTGCAACGAGGTGACGAACTCACCGACGATTTGCTCCGCTGCGGCGATGTGCATCGCGGTTGGAAATGTGTCGTTCGACGACTGACTCATGTTGCAGTGGTCGTTCGGATGCACCGGTGTCTTCGAGCCGACCTCACCACCGAGAAGCTCGATCGCGCGATTGGCGATGACCTCGTTGGCGTTCATGTTGCTTTGCGTCCCGGATCCGGTCTGCCAGACGACAAGCGGGAAGTTGTCGTCTAGGTCGCCTGAGATCACTTCGTCGGCGGCGCGACAGATCACCTCACCAAGTCCACGGTCAAGCTTGCCGAACTCCATGTTGACGAGGGCAGCAGCCTTCTTGACGATGCCGAGCGCACGCACGATAGGACGCGGCATGCGCTCCTCACCGATCTCAAAGTTCTGCAGAGACCGCTGCGTCTGAGCGCCCCAGTAGCGATCAGCCTGCACCTCGACGGTGCCCATGGTGTCCGATTCCTGTCGAAACGATACCGTGCTTGTCATGATCAGTAGCTCCTGAGCCGATTCTATGGATGAGCGAGCATCCTGACGTAACGCATCCGCGGATGCAAAGCTCGTTTTCCCGCGAGTGACGGCTCGACGCCTGAGAAAACTGCCACTCTGGAGTCCCGCAGAAATGCTGCACATCGTTGCATGGCTCGGAATCTACAGCGCCGTGCTTCTGTGCATCGGAAAGCTTATCGGGCCGTGGCGGGACCGGCGCTGGTTCAAGGTGCTCTTCCTGCCCGGCACGTTCCTGACGGTCGTCGTGCACACGGCCGCCTCTTGGCTTTGCATCGGGGGAAAGATTCGCTCTGAGCCCCTCCGCGACGCCTGCCCCGTGATCTCTGTGGACCGGGACAAGGTGCCGTACTTCGCCGGTGCACTGTTCCTCCTCGTGTCGCACGCTCTCTTCTACACCGTGTTCGTCGTCGCGGTGTACAACTTGCAGACTGCCGGTCTCGTCCGCGCCGATCTCGTGAAGCTGCCGAGCGTCTACCCATACGAGTGGCTCGAAGGTCGAATTGAACTCGATCTGCGCCACTACCTCGGAGGACTTCGCAGCTGGCTGAGCGAAATTCGCGCCAGGCCGCTGGGCTACCTGTTACTCCTCTACATCCTCGCGCCGGTGTTCGCCAATTTTCGTCTCCGCGGCAAAGAGTTTCTCTGGGCCGGCGTTGTCGTGATCGCTCTCGGGCTCGTCGTCTACTTCGCCGAGTGGATGGGAATGGGATTCCCCGTCATGAGCCGCGGCTGGTGGGCTCAGTTCTTCTACTTTCCCGCCTGGTGGGGCGTCTTCTCCTTCTATTTCACGCACGCTCTCGCAGCGCTCGTGATCTTCGCGCTTGTACAGCTCTCGGTGGGCATCAAGAGCCGCGTTCTAGGCTCCGCACAGAGCAGCAAAGGTGGGGCGAAAAAGAAAACGCCGGCGTGAGGCACTTCCCTTGCAGACTCTCCGCGAAGAAGGATGCAGGTGCACGACGTGCGTCATCGACCACCGTAGAAAATGACCGTGTTCCGACTCTGCCGATTCGGCGCCGCAACGTCGAGCTCACAGTCGCCGTCAATGTCCGCCGCGACGATGCCAACCGGGGCATCCATGTCCAAATCCTCGAGGTCGAGTCGAAACGGCTCCACTGCGACGCTGGAGTCGCGAGCGAGCAGTAGACGAATCGTGCTCGAGAGATCCCCGGCGAGCGAGAGCGCCACATCGGCGAATGCATCGCCAGTGAGATTCGCGACAGCTACACCGGTTGCTTCACGTCCCGCCTCCGCCGCTGCCAAAGTGGTGACGGTGAACGCTCCGGGAGACTCCTGGCGCGCGAGCGATGCGAGTGGCCCTACGGTGTTCGCGGTGACGAGATCAACCAAGCCATCATTGTCGACGTCACCGGCGGCAAGAGCGATCGGGCGCACACCCTCGCCGAGTTCGATCGCCACAGGGATCGACGCCGAGGTGGGGAATATGGTGACGTTGTGCGAGTCGTGGTTGGCGCTGACGACCTCGACAACGCCATCGCCATCGAGAACATCCACTGCAAGAAGTGCGACCGGAGCTGCGAGACTCGTTCCGCTCGGTATGGTGCTGGCCAGTTCACGGTCCGGGACGAAGGCTCCGGTATCGTCTTGCAGGAGCGTATGAACTGTGTTCGAGAACCGTCCTGCCGTGCACAGATCAAGTCGTCCGTCAAGGTCGAGGTCAGCAACGACGACGCTCTGTGGTCCGTCGAGACCGTCGACAGCGAGCGGCTCTGTCGGTTGGTTGAACCCGCCGCTTGCATCCTGGAGAAGAATGCTGAGGTTGTTGGCGTCGATGTTTGCAGTGACGACATCGCCACGTCCGTCGCCATCGATGTCACCGCTCGCCAGTGCGATTGGACCGAGGGAGGCTTCATCACCGCCGACAGCGACGCTCTTCGCCTCGAAATCGCCGATCGCCTTTTGGTCCCAGATCGTCAGCTCTCCCGACTCCCGACTTACGGTCAACAGGTCGACCCGGCCATCGGCCATCACGTCGGCTGCCGCCAAGGCGACAGGCGCCTCACCGACGGGATCCTCGGAGGAGAGAACCTGAGCGGGCTCACGAAAACTACCGCTACCGGCGGCGTGAAAGAGAAAGAGGCTACGGCCGCTGCCAAGGCTTGCGACGACGCCTGGCTCGCGGCGAGGGTCGATGGAGCCGATCGAGAGAGCACCGGCTGCCGGTTCGGACTGAACGTCGGCGATGCCGTCAGCCGCGAGCGGCAACGGCGAGCCTGAGTAGAGACCGAGGTCGTCGCCGAAAAGAGCGAGAATGGAGCCACTTGAGCCACCTGCGGCACGCTGCAGCACGAGAAAATCGACGACGCCGTTGCTGTCGAAGTCGCCGCTGCCGAGCCTCTCGGCGCCGGTCACGCCATCGCTCTCGAGTTCACTGGCTAACACGAGTGGGCTCGCGTCATAGTCGCCGTTCGCCAGCTGCGGATAGACTTCCAACTGGCTACCGTTGATGACAACGAGGTCTCGACTTCCGTCCGCATTGACGTCGACGCAGTTGATCGCGGTGAACTCCGCCGCCGCCGCCGTCACTGCGACAGAGCTGACGAACGAGCCGGCGCCGTCCCCGACAAAGACCACGATGCTGTCTCCGCCCGCGGCTGCGACGTCGACGTCACCGTCACCATCCAAATCAGCATGCGTGAAAACGCCAAGGTCAGCACTTCCCTCCGGCGTAGCAAACAAGCACGCCGTGTAACCCTCCTCCGGAACGAGACACTCGGACCCACTCGACGTGGGTGTGCCCTGGCGGAAAACCACAAGCTGCGAACCTCCTTCGGGGCTGTGAAGAAGTAACAGATCGAGTCCGCCGTCACCGTCAACATCAGCGGCTGCGAGGCCACGCGGCTCGGACAAGGAGTCTGCGGCGTCGAGGACCACCCGGTCCGAAAAGAAGTCATTGCCCTCGTGTTGACGGATGAGCAGTACCTTGGCCGTCTCCATCGACGTCGCCGCGATGTCGACAAGGCCGTTGCCGTCGAAGTCCATCACCGCTAGTCCAGCCGGTGATCTGAGGTTTGCGTCGGGCAGCCTAAGCTCGTCAAAGCGCCCCGGTTTCGTCTGCAACTTGGCGACGATCGCGTCCGACCCGGCCGCGACGAACACCAGGTCGGTCGAGCCATCACCGTCGAGATCTTTACGGCGCAAGGCGACGACGCTATCGACCGGCGCCGTCGGCACGACCATCGCGTCATCAACACGAAACGGCCCGGTCGTTGACTTCGCAGGCGCGCCCGGCGTCGCAGCGCCACGTCCTCCCGCGACGACCGTGGTGTCGTCTGTGACGAAGACACGGCCGCAGTCGTCGCTTCCGTCCATCGACGCGGTGCGGTCGAAAGGCGTGACGCGAAACGCGGTTTCGCCGCCGCCAGGCAGGTCCACGCTGGTGTCCCAAACGAACACGTGGGGAACACCCTCGTCGGACGTCGGCAGCCCGGTCGCGACGCCGAGTTCGATCGTGAGGACGCTGCCGGGCGGCAGTGCGACATTCAACGGCTGCTCGAAAGTCAACAGGCCAGTACCGGCGTCGTATGAGCAAATACGAAGCTCCTCGCTTCCGCCCTCGGCAAGATCCACCGCGGCGTTTCGTCCGACGAGAAAGTCCAGCGCCACAAGCCCGCGCAGCTCCGCCTCGCGCTTGATCCAAGTGGCGAGAACCGAATCGTCATCAATCACAGCTTCCACGGCGCCACGGAGAATCGAAGGCTTGAGCGTCGCGAGGCGAAGAGCACGCCTCTCTGCGGGATCAGCGAGAACCGCGGCGCGAAGTACGGCGTCCGTCGTCAGCGCCTCTGGCAGCTCCGGGAAGTCATCACCGTCCCCCGCCCACTGAACGAAAAGATCAACGGGATTGCCCTCACGGTCGCGCACGAGAACCGGCAGTGATACGCCGCGTCGAGTGTCGCCGCTTGCGCTCACCTCACCAGGATCAAACTCGGCACTTGGCTCCAGGTTGTTGTCGAGAAAGAGTTCGTCAAAGGCCTCGTCACCTTCGAGTCCGCTGCCGCCGTCGACGACATCGACAGGTACGAGTCGGATCGCCGCCGGTCGATCGACCAAACCGAGATCTAGGCCAGCTTGCCACTCGAACTCGTGTCGCATGCCCTCGGCGCTGGTCTCGAGCTCCATCGTCTCGCCGCTCGTCGTCGCGTCTTCATACGCGTCGGGATCGAGTTCAGTCCCGCCACCGGGCTGAAACGACGTCTGCACGCTCACGGGGTCGCTCGCCGAATCGACAAGAGTGACGCCAACGACGACCGGCTCGCCCGGAAGCTGCTCAAACGTAACATCTCGAAGTTCGGGGGCGTCGTTCCCCACGAGGACTTCCACCTCGACCGGTGCCTCGAGCTCGCCCGAAAACCGCAGTAAAACTCGACGCTGATTGCTGTCGCCGAAATCGTTCAAAGCATCCCAACCGATGCTGTGAAGCTCGCCCGTCGGCGTCGTCGAGACTGCCGCGAGTTTGCCGGGATCGGTCAGGGCGCCCGGAAACGGCTCGACGATCGAAATGGGTGTGAAATCCGCAGTCGATCCGACTTCACGCTGTTCGATCAGGACTTCCGTCGGCTGCCCAGCGTCGTTTCGCAGACGAACGCGAAGTACCGTTTCTTGCGGCGCTGAACGCGCGTTATCGATGCCGATGAACTCGAGAACGGCCGTGCCGACCGCGGTCGAACCACCGCCATCGTCGTCGTCATCGTCGTCCTCGAGAAGAAGGTAGAGCAGCACGCCAAGCCCAGAGTTACAACCGGGAAGCGCCAACAATGCGAACAAAAGAGCGACGGTGCCAACACCGATCTGTGCCAACCTCATTCCTCACTCCCCGCTATCTGACTGATGAAAAAATGTTCGTAGACTGGCGCTCGCAAGCGAGCAGACAACAAGGCGCGCTCGGGGCGCGTTTCAACTTCAGCGCTCATCGATCGCGCCCGTCCGCTACTTGACGTAGAACATGGTTCGCACTATGTCCTCACCACTTTCGTGAACGACGCGGACCTTCACCAGGTTGCCGCCATCGACTACTGGAATCGGCAAAGGAACACGCACTTTCACCCCTGCGGTTGGATCGACCCGCTTTGCCAGCGCGGCGTTCAGCGTTTCGAGCTGCCGCGACGTGGCGCGCCACTCGAAGTCGTCAGCGTTGGGCGAAACGCGCAGCACGTTGAACTCACGCAAGCTCCCACCCTCCCGCGCCGACACGCTCAAGCGCAGATCCATCGTATCGCCGACGACGATCTCATTCGGGTCCGGAGAAAGAAACACCACCGACAACGGACTCGTCCATTCATGTAGGAGAATTCGATCTTTGATCGTTGCGCTGGCGGTTCCCGCGAGCTCGTCATTGACGCCTTCGGTGAGCGAATTGCTGAGGTGATCCGGGTCTCCTGGCACGACCAACATCGGTGGAGCGATGATCGTCAGCGCATAATCAAGACCCTGGCGTGACCTATCCCACAAACTTGTGGGCTGGCCAGCGGAGCTGATTTCCTGGAGCCAGTCGAACTCCACGTCGTCATCGTCGCCTTGCAGCCAGGTTTTTGCCTTCGGCTGGTGAAGTTCTAGCACCTCAACGCGAAGACGTGCGGGTGTGCTGTAGCGAACCGTCGGCACGAACCAAGACGGGATCCCCCCAAAAAGGAAGGTTGCGACTTCGAGTGCCCCCCAGCCGACGGAGCGATCGTACTCCGAAAAGTTGGGGGCGCTGTCGAACCCGATCGCGACCAGAAGGTCCAGACCCTCCGCCTGCTGCCTCGCCTCTGACCGCGTCTTCGCGTCGAGAACTTCACAAAGCGTGACGACTGAACCGTCGAGCGCAGCACGCACGACTTCGAGAAGCTGCGCATCATCGCCGACGTATTGAATCGCCAGTTCGTCCTGTTCCGGCGGTCGGTGGTAGCCGAGCTTCTCGGTATCGAGAAAGATTCCCGTGTGGTAGGGCAGCGGACCACGCGCCTGAGCCTGGTCCGACTCGGTCAGTTGCCGCGTGGACGAACAACCAGTTGCAGCAGCAACGATGATCCAGACCGCTGCCGGCACGACGCAAGCCTTGATCTCGCGGCCCCAACGACGATGGATCGACACCGCTCTCACAATTCGGCACAAGAGCTCGGACGGACTTGTCCTCAACACGATCTTCTCCCAAATCACCATCGCCGAGTCGTCAATCGAAACGGAGCATTTCCGCCCAGTTTCTGACGCTCGTACAGTCCCAACACCATTGAACGTTCACTCCGCAGCCGCGGACACCACCTACAGCGTTGCGCCAACTCTCCAGCTGACCGACAACGCGGCATTCAACTCATGCGGCCAAAAGGCTCACAATCAGTCCTTAGGGCGGTAGCGACAACTCTTGTCACGGACACTCCGCGATGCGTCACGCGCCGAAACTTGTCGGCGCCGCGCCCGTCGTGGCCGAAGCCGCGACGCAGCCGGCGGAGACCGGACTGCTTGTCCTGCGTTTCACCCTTCCGAACCTTGCGCCGAACGAGAACCTCGAACGGACTGCGTCCGCGTCCAACTTTTTCCTCAACGACTTCGGGCTTTGTAACCCCACCCGAACGCGTACATGATGCGGAATCGACCGAGAAATGTCGACCCCATACCCGTGTCGCCGGATCCATTGATGAACATCTCACTAATCCGTGTCGACACGTTTGTCACGGAGGACCCGACAGACGTATTCTGCGTCGCCGCTAAAGACGACACTGCCGAGGCGATCGGCTGCGACACTCGTGCGATACAGCGTCACGGCTCTCTCTCTCGAGACGACGGCGACGACGAACCCGTCGAGCCCGGGGACTCGAAACGATTGACCTTCCAGCGCCCCGAGCCAGCGCTCGAGCGCGGTGAACACTTCGTGGCGGTCGCAAAAAGTCCCACCGACGCCGAGCTTGCGACCCGAGTAAGTCGTGTCGAACCAAGCGCGGCCACCATCGAACACGCTGAGCGCTGTTGCGGGGCTGTCCGCGGTGTAGTCGACCTCCTCGGTGAGGTGGCGAACGAACGAAGCAAACAGAGCCTCTTTGCCGCCGCGGGACTTGAGATATTCGTCGATGGCCCACTCCTGCGGCGAGCCATGCGTAGCGCCGGCGACGTATCTTTCGAGTCGGGCTGAATCCGTACGTAGTGCGGAAAGGTAGTAAAAGCCCAAGAGATCATCCCACCCGAGCCACAAGAGCACGGCCATCAACGCACACCCGAGAGTCATGATCGCTCGAACAAAGATGCGTTGTCTCCGTCTCATTCGCTCAAGACCGTCGTCGCCAAACGATCCCCTCGCCGTCACGGTTTGCGGGCACGCCGGTTTTCACTGTATCACCGGAACTTCCCGTCACGTCGTCGACAGCGCTGAAGAGGTGAACGGAGGTGGCCGATCACGACTCGGGCTCCGATGCTGAGACCTTTGGGGGGTACGGCGATTCAGGTTAGGATACGGCTTCCCTGACCGCGGCGGAAGTGTCGCCGCGCTGACGTCGACATTGTCGCACGACTACTGAGAAATGAAGGTTCAACATGGAAGCTTACGATGCCATCGTTGTTGGCGTCGGAGGGGTCGGCAGCGCCGCCCTTTTCCACCTTGCGGCGCGAGGCGCCAGCGTCCTCGGCATCGACAGGTTTCCGGTTGGCCACGACCGCGGCAGCTCGCACGGCGAGACGCGCATCATCCGTCAAGCCTACTTGGAGAACCCCAACTACGTTCCTCTGGCGCAGCGAAGCTACGAGCTGTGGAAGGAGCTCGAATCCGATTGCGGCACACAGCTTTTCGTTCCCGCCGGGCTCGTTTACGTCGGCAACGAGGGGGGAAGTGTGCTCCAGGGAGTCTCCAAGGCCGCCGCCAAGTACTCCATCAACATCGAAGAACTCAATGCGGCAGACGTGCGACGCCGATTTCCGGGGCTGCACGTCGACGACCAGCAAACCGCTCTGTTTGAGCCTGAGGCAGGTTTTCTCCACGTCGAGGCATGCGTCAACGCGCACGTGGAAGCGGCTCGAGCGCGCGGCGCCGAACTGGCCATCGGCGAAAGCGTCGAAAGCTGGGCCGTGGAAGGGGACTGGGTGACGGTGAGCACGACAGCGCGCCACTTCAAAGCCAAGAGCCTCGTCGTGGCCGCCGGGGCGTGGTCCAGTCAAGTCCTGCACGATCTTCGCATCCCGCTTGAGGTCCAGCGCAAGCCGCTCCTCTGGTACGAGACAAAGAACCCTCTTCATGCATCCGCCGCAGGGATGCCCGCGTTTTGCTACGAGATCGACGAACACTTCTTCTACGGTTTCCCGTCGACCGACGCAGCGACGATCAAACTCGCTGAGCACACCGGAGTCGATCCTGTGGACGACCCGCTCGCCGTCGATCGCCAGTTGCGTGCGAGCGATCGGGAACCGGTTGAAGAGTTCGCCTCTCGCTACTTGCCCGGCGTCACAAAGCAGCTGCGCAATTTCTCGATCTGCCTGTATACCACGTCGCCCGACACCGACTTCATCGTCGACCGCCATCCCACGTCGCGCCGCATCGCGTTCGCGGCCGGTCTCTCTGGCCACGGCTTCAAGTTCACGCCAGCGCTCGGCGAGGCGCTGGCTGAACTCGCGAGCGACGGTAGCCCGCCGCAAGGCTTTGACTTTCTCGCCGCGCGTCGGTTCACAGGCTAGCGACGACCGGAGTAGTGATCGCTCAACTTCGTGTAGTAGCGCGCGATGATCTCACGATACTGCGCCGGGGGTTCCTTGTCGCTCGAGGAGAGCGCTTCCATGACTTTGGAGGGCAGACTACCCCACCGCTGGGTATGACGCGGTCGGTCTGCGGAGGCGTCCGCATCGACATCGTCCTGCGTGGCCTCACGGCGCTGCCCGGTGTGGCGATCTTCCTGATCGTTCTGCTCTTGCTCGCCGTTCGGCTGCTTCTCGGGCGACATCTTCTTCTCGGAATTCTGCCGCTGGTTCTGCATCGACTCCTGTTGCTGGCGCCGTTGCTGCTGCTTGTTCTCTTCGCCTTCGGATGGCTGCTGAGGCTTCGGCTGCTGGGACTGTGACCCAGCGCCTTTCGATGCCTTCGCCGCCTCGGCCAATTCCTGAATCAGCTTCTCGAGACGCTGGACAGCCTGCTTCTGCTTCTCTTGCGTCTGCTGGCCCGTGTTGCGCTCTCCGAGGTTGTTTTGGATCTCTTCGAGAAGTCGGTTGATCTCACGTAAGTTCTTCTCGCCGCGGCGGGCGAGATTCTCGTACTGATCCGTGGCGTCGTCGCTGCCGCCGATGCCGCCGAGCTCCGGCTTGGCTTCGGCCTCCTCCTTCTCGTTGAGCTCGTCCCGATCGAGATCAGCGACGACCGGCGAATCGAGACAGGCAAGCGTGAACGCGGCAAGGATCAGGCGAACGATTCGTTGTTTGACCATATCAGCATCCTAACTGCCTGCCGCGCGGCTGGAGAAACGTCGATTCTCGTGCGGACTGCACGTCGCAGGATTCCGGCGCGGAATCACGGCAAGGGCACTCTTGTCTCCCCTTAGGCTATCGCGCCTCGGCCGCATCCGCGAGTGAAACTAGCCACTTTGCCGGCGCGCATGCCGCACCGAACATCCTATCACCATCCTATAACGTCCACTCAACTCCGTCCACCTGCTCAATCGCCGGCCCGACGCGACAAACGCAACTCGCATCCAGCGGCGCAGCTCAACGCGGCGCGTCGAGACACGTCGTGCCTTTCTCGCTACAGCCAAGCCCCTCTCCGAATGTCGGGTCGAGTCCACACTCCGGAAAAGGCGCAGAAGGCGGGACCCAGCCTCCGCGCAAGTACATTACAGCGTGAAGAAGATCCATGTCGTCGACGTCGCCGTCATCGTCGACGTCGGCAGCGTCCGCACAGCGAGGACTTTGGCGATCCGCGACCATCGCGAAGACGGCGAGCGCATCGTTCCAGCCAACGAGTCCATCCCCATCGACGTCGCCGCGAATGAAAGCGTTCAGCGGTTTCTCCATAAAGAATGCGCCAGCGTCGGCGCGCGAGTCGTCGGGATCCGTCCGTGTCGTCGGATCGCCGGCGTCAATCGCGGGCGAACCGTCCGCGAGACGGTAGTCGCCGCCGACCCACACCATGCTGGCGAGCGGTCCGGCTGCTGCGGGCAGCTCAAGAGGCACCCGCCCGCGGCTCTCCCACGCGCCGCTCGGGTCACGGAAAAGGGGTACCTCCACACGATTGGAAGCATCCGCCTGCGCCTGGCCGACGTCCGTGACGCTAAAACGAAACGTCGCGGTGCTGCCGCGCGGCTCGTTCTCCCACACGATCGAGCTATCGACTGCAGCCGACGCGCCCGCTGCAACGGAGATGTCACCCGCGAGCTCCGCCTCGTTGCGCACCAGCGTCGCGCCGGAGAGACGCAAGCTGACGCCACCATCGACGTGGACGCCGCCGCCAGCCTCGCGAGCTCGGTTGCCGGCGAGAAGAACTTGGATGACCCTAACAGACCGACCCCCCGCAACGAGAAGGCCGCCACCGAAGACGGCGAAGTTGCCGTCGCATCGATTGCCAACGAACCGCGCCGCACCCTCGCCGGCTCCGGAGACGATCGCTACACCGCCGCCGCGCTCCGCCCAGCACGATTCGATGACGTTGTTGAGAATCTTGGGACTACCATCGAAGCTAGCGATGCCGCCACCAAACCCATCCGTCACGCCGCACAGGAGGATGCGGTTGCGCTCGATCACAGGCGCCGATCGATCGATGAAAACCCCACCGCCGTGACGCCGACCTGAAACCCGGTCACGTTCGCCGTGAATGGCCGTTCCGCGCCCGCCGCGGAGCGTGAAACCAACGAGCTGCGCCTCTGGCCCTTCGCCGCTTTGAAAGAGAGCGACGCTAGCACGGTCGGTGCGCGCCGCCTCGGGATGCAGCTCAAGGATGGTTCGATGCGGTCCTCGCAGGCTGGCAACGCGCACGCCCTTGCCGCGAAAATCGATCGGCGAGGGCAAAACATAACGACCCGGTGCGACCACGATCTCGTCACCGTCGATCGCCGCGTCGATTGCCGCTTGGATCTGCGCGAAGTCTTTCGGGACTTCGTGCCGCCTCGAGCGGTTGACCGTGCGCACGACCTCGATTCCCTCGCTCACGTAACTATCCATGACCCAAATCGGCAAGCGCTCTACAAGCTCGTCGAGCCCGAGGAATCTGAGCCCGTGGGGCGGATACGGACGGAACAGGAGCCGCACGCGGAGACGTAGCCGGCGACCCAGCAAGTCTGGCGCCACAGCTGCGTGGTATCTCGACGTCCGCTCTTCGAGTGGCTTCAGCGATCTTTCGATGACACGATCGGCCTCGAAAAAGAAACTCACCTCGTTGCCGTCGCGATCGACGAACTTGTCGGTGTAGGTCACGAGATGCGGGTCGCCGTGCGGCGCCACCTCGCTGTGCTCATCCATGAGGTCTCCGAGCGCATCGAGGTGCCCCGAAGCGAACACAAGCGCGTCACGGTCGTCCTTGACGGTGACCTCTAGCCACATTTGGCGAAAGGTCGACAGCCCGGACGGCAGGTTGTGGCCGGCGCCGCTGTTCTTGACGTCGACGCGAATCTCGAGCGCAGAGCCCGCAGCGACCTGCCGCGGCACCGCAACCGTCAGGCGAGCTGCAGTGCGGAGAATCGCTCGCACCTGCTCCTCTTGATAACCTCGGTTGGGAAACGGTATGAGCGGCACTGTAGCCGCCGGAAAGTTGTGGCGACGCAAACCCTCACGGTAGGGACCACCCACGGCAGCTTGGCCGCTGTAGCGCACCATATGGCAGTCTTGGCACCGGGTGCGGCGCTGCGTTCGATAGATCGACTCCGACCACTCCGCGAAACTCTTCTCGAGCGGACGGCCATGCTGGATCACGTCATGACAGCTGCCGCAGAACTCGCTTTCCCCGAGGCCTTCGCTCTTGACCGACTTGTGCGCTGGCGTCGAAACAGGGTCGACCAATCGTCCAAGGACGACCTTCTCGCGGGCGTCGCGCAAGCGAAAGCTAGCGTTGCCGACGTGCTCGCGTCCGTGGTCGACCTCGAGACGGTGGCAAACCTCACACGAAACCCCCGCCTTCGCCACAGCCGAGGCTCCTTTCAATCCGTCGAGCCCCGCACGCAGCTCTCCCGTCTCCACACCGAGGGGGGCGTGGCAACCGAGGCACAGCTTGCCCACACGCCCACCGGTGACTTTTTGCCCGTTACGCAAACACGCCTGAAAAATCGGGTCGACGGTGGCGTAAGCGTGCGCCGAGCTACGCCACTCGCGGTAGTGTTGGGGGTGGCACTTACCACACTCCTCGGGAGGCGAGAAAGTGTTCTTCCTGGAGTCGCCCGAAGGCGCCGGCCAGGCCGCGCCGCAGGCGCAGCTCAATGCCCAGACCGCAGCGCACACTCGTGTGAGAGCCACGGTCTGCGCGAGTGACCGATTGTCGACACGATGGCGATGAAGTGACCGGCGATCGCGCCACGCGACGCGTTGGCTTTGCGCCTTGCTCCTCGCTTTCGGACGCAGCGCACTCAGCTGCGCGCCAACGACGAAGCCCGCATGACGCAGGCATCGTGTAATCCACCGAGAGGTGCGGTTCTTCGCCGTCATTTCTTCGCCGGCTCTTGGGATCAGGGGTCACTTTCCAACCCACCAGCGCGCCGCGACTCGGCACGACTGTAGGATACGGGAATTGTAGACGCCTTCAAACGCGATCGCCGCGCATTCTTGCGCGGAACCGCATCACCCCCGTCCTCCACGGCTCCAGGCGCTCTTGGAGACCAAAAACTTGCCGCTGGCCCGGAGCATGGTCAAAAGCTCCGGGCCGCTCTCGTCCGGCATGACCCGAACGTCGCCTTCGTGCTACGCCTTGCTGGCTGCGCGACCGCGCAGCGCGAACCCCGCCTTCGTTTTCTTCACCGCAGGATCCTTTTTCGCCGCGTTGTAGACCGCGGTGTAAAACACAGTGCGGTCACGCGCCGGGTAGCCGGCAGCAATGATTCTGTCGCGCAGGACCGTCGGCGAAAGCGGCTTCCCAGCAGATCTCAGTACCTGATGCATGAGCTTCTTCATCAGGCCGCGCGGAGCGTTCTTTCGCTTTCCCTTCGACGTCGCCTTCGTCTTCTTTCCAGCGCGCGCCGACGACACCTTCCTGGTCTTCTTCTTCTTTCGGCCACGCGCCGCCCGAGTGGCTCCTCCAGGAAGTTCGCTGATCATCGCCTCGAGCTGCTCGATCAAGGCGTCGATGCGATCGCGCTCCTTCTTGAGTTCTTCCACCGAGTCGCGGAGATTCGTTGCAATGGGCACTGGTGTCCTCCTTTCATCGTCTTGGACACCCACTGAGGCACGCCCCGAAGTCACGGATGTCAGTCAAGGAACGCAGCTGGAACAGCCGGCGCTCTTGACAGCCAGTTGAAAAAGTCATTCGGCCGAAGAAACTGGCCTCTTCACGCCCAGCTCGACCGGGTCAATACTCGAAAATCCCGAAGATTGCCTGCGTTTGCCGCAGCCGATCTGGACGCGAAGAGACCAGTTTTCGGCTCGAAGCACGTTTTCAACAGGCTGTTGAACGAAAGACCACACCTGCACCCGAGATGGCGAGGCAGTCACCAAAAGACTTCGCAAGCGGCAGGAGCCTGGTTTCTAGCGAATCGATCGATCCTCCCTTCGCCACCAAACTCTCGCGAAGCCGCCTGTGACGCCGGTGCCAAGGTTCCAAACGGCGATCCGAGCACCGAAAACCAAAAGTTCCGCTAGTCCGCGTAGATCGTTCGAACTGACGGCAGGAAGACCCGTTAGCGCGGCCTGATCATCGACCGAGCAAGGGGCCACAGCCTCCAATTCTCCGACTAGCCAACTTTTCGAATAGGCGGTTCACTAATGAGAGGGCCATCGGTATACAATCTTTTTCTAGTCCGATCAACCTCTAGTTTTTCGGTCACGGAACGATCTTATTTATAGGAAGAACAAACTCACGAGTCGATACGAGACGGAATGACGAACCGTCCAAGTTCATCAAGGAGTAGACCCACGCATGTCCGACAATCCCTACGATGAGGCGGCTGCCGGCTGGGAAGATCTGATCGCTGCCGCCAATCGCATTCAGACGGCCGCTAACGAAATCAAAAAAGGCGAGAGGAGCGTCGACGGTTACGAGATCGAAAGAACACTGAAGAAGCACAAACCTGAGCTCATGCGGAAGCACTTGGAAGGGCTGATCTCGCATCGTCGTGAGAATCGCGTCTAGCCGCCTGTTGAAAAGTGCTTCGAGCAACCCGCTGCACGAGTCTTCCGGTCGGGGTTTGAGCGCATCGACGCACGCCAAGCTGGTCGGCAGTCGCACGTTGAACAGCGCAACGATGGCGACTTCTCGGCCGAAAGACTTTTCAGGCGGCCTGCTCCGCGAGCCACGTAGAAAAGAGGTCGAGGCTAGGAACGTTGAAAACTGAGAGTGCGACTGCGCCTTTCGTCCGCCTCGTCGACCGCCTCCTGGCGGCCTCCCTGCGCGGCCTCCTGCCCGAAGAAAAGCGGTACTGGTTACTCGTGCCGGTGATCGGAATCGTGGCGGGCCTCGTCGCAGTGCTGCTCGTCCACATCCTGAGCGATATCCAGTCCCTTGCCTGGGGCGACATCAACGAAATCGGACAAACGTCGCCGGCGCGGCGCGTGCTCGTCCTCGTCCTCGGCGGTGTTTTCGTTTCTGCGGCGCTGATGATCTGGAAGCGACAGACCGCGTTCAAAGGAACTGCCGGACTGATCGAAAGCTTGGCTGTAGGTGGCGGGCGCATCCCTCTCGGCGGCACGATGATCAACGCGCTCATCTCGATCGCCGCCGTTGGTATGGGTGCGTCGCTTGGCCGCGAAGGCGCCCTGATGCACTCCGGCGCGGCCTTCGGGTCCTGGTGCGGACGCACCTTTCGCCTGCGTGAGCATCACGTCAAGATTCTCCTCGCCTCGGGAGCCGCCGCCGGAATTGCTGCGTCCTACAACGTACCCATCGGCGCCACCGTCTTCGCGATGGAAGTGCTCCTTGGCAGCCTGGCACTCGATCTCTTTGGACCCATCATCATCTGTTGCGTGATCTCGACGTCTATCTCCCGATCACTCATCAGCGAGTTCCCCGCCTACGTCATTCCTCCAGACCTGTTGTCGACGTACCACCTCGAGCACCACTGGGAGATCCTGCTCGCACTTCTGCTGGGAGGGATCGTCGGACTCGTCAGCGTCGCGTTCGTACGCGTCTTTAGCGGCGTTCAGAGCATCTTTCGCTGGTTGCTGCCGCTGAAATCGCTCGGCGCGCTTCTGGCTATGGCGATTCTCGGCATCGTCGGCATCTGGTTTCCGGAACTCTTTGGCAACGGCTATCAGACGGTCAACGCCGTGCTCGAGGGTGACTTTGTCAGCAGCGACGAGAGCGCCTGGGCGTGGATTCGATTCCTCCTTGTGTTGCCCCTCCTGAAGCTATTTCTGACGGCGCTCTGCCGGGGTGGTGGCATCCCGGGAGGGCTGTTCACGCCGTCGCTGTTCGTCGGGGCCATCGTTGGGGTCGGCTTTGGGCTAGTGGTCAGAGCCCTCTTTCCGGAGACGACCGCGCCACCGTCGGTGTATGCGCTCGTCGGTATGGCAGCAATCATTTCGGCGACGATGCAGGCGCCGATCACGGCGATTCTGATGATCTTCGAGATGACCCAAAACTACAGCGTGATCTTGCCGTTCATGGCCGCCTCGATCGCCAGTGCTGTGGTGGCTCGACTACTGCGAACCGAATCACTCTACACAGAGTCCCTGCGCCGCAGCGGCATTCTGCTACCAAATATCCGCCCCCCGCTTTGGGTTCGACAGCCGGCTGTGCGGACTTTTCTCCGCACTGACGTCCAAACCGTGCAAGCCGCCGAGTCGTTTGAAGCTGTCATGGACGCCTTCCTGCGTAGCCCAAAGGAGCATGACCGTCTCTACGTCATCAATCAGCGCCACGAGTTCCTCGGAGTCGTATCACTCCACGAGATCAAAACGTTCTTCGGACAAAGTGATCATTTGGAGACGGTGATCGCCGCGGACATCATGAACTCGCACTTTCCGATCGTGGCAGTCGACGACCCGATGTCAACAGCCGTCGAGCTCCTGGCTGAAAGCGACGCGGAACGTCTTCCGGTCGTCAGCGATCGCATCGAACGAAAGCTTTTGGGCGCCGTCTCGAAGCGCGATCTTCTCGCCTCGTATCGCGAGTCGAACTTGGCGCGCGTGTCGCGCGAGAATCGAGGCTAACAGCCCGTTGAAGTCATTCGGCCGAGACAGGCTGATAAGCGGTCGTCGTGCGAGGTTAAAACGGTCCACCGACCGGTTAGAAAAACTTCTCGACGTGTTCCGCGGGCATTCGAGGCGTGAGCAAACTCACGAGGACGAAGACCAGCGTCGAGACGCTGAACAAGACCACGACCGGCAGAACTCCGAAGAGAGAGAGTCCGCCATGAATGGCTTCGCCGGCGTAGTAAATCCACAGCGCGGCGACGACGACGACGGAAGCCATGGCACCATACTTGTTCGCACGCCTCCAGTAGACGGCGCCAAGCAGAAGAGGAAACAAGCTGGCAAACCCGGTGAAGCACCAGACGCCGAGCGGAAAAATCTGCACTGGCATGACAAGAGCGGCGAAGTAGGTGGCGACGACAACGAGAAGAACGAACACTCTGCCCGCCCATACGACATGTGCCTCTGAGAGCTGCTCGCGGGATCGTAGTCGAAGATAAACGTCACTCGTAAACATCGTGCCGACGCACAAGAACTGGGAGTCCATGCTCGACATCATCGCCGCCAGAATCCCCGCCGCGATGAGACCGGAGAGAAACTCGCCAGAGTGATTCTTCACCATCAGAGGCAGAACCGAATTGACCACTTTGGGGTCGCTGCTGAGCGGAATCTCCGCGGTCGCCCACATACCGATCAAGACGCATGGGACCCACGTGATCATGATGCAAAGGGGAAACGCCGCAACGGTGAACTTGAAGTTGTTGGCGCTCTTGGCGGTCAGCCAATGCTGGAACAGGTGCGGAAACATGCCGACCGAGACCGGGATGAAGGCGTAACTGAGAAACACCAGCTGGTCCATCCCCTCTCGCGTCGCGCGCCGCGCCACTTCTGGGTCTGTGTTCTCGACAACGCGGCGTGTCGCGGCGATCGGGCCACCCAGGTCGGTGGTGATAGCGACGAACGCGAGAACCCCCATCGCCATAAAAAACAGAGTCTGCAGCGTATTCGCCCAAGCGGTGGCGCGCATGCCGCCACAGAAGACGTAGACAAGCACAATCGAGCAGACGAGACCAACCCCGGCCGGATACGGGACGCCGGCGACCGCTTGCAACGTCCGGCCCGCTCCGATCGCCCCCATCAGAATGTAGACCACGACGAATCCGACGAGCAGCGGAAAAAGGAGTACCGCGAGCAGTTCGGACTGATAGCGGTGACGGAAGAAAGAAAGCTGCGTCAGATAGCCATGGCGTCGCCCCAGCGACCAAACCTTAGCACCAACGAGAAAGAACACGAGTGGATGAATGATTCCAGACCACGACGCCAACATGCCGTAGACACCGATCCCTTTGACGAACGTCTGGCCCGAACTCCCGGTGAGCGCAAACGACGTCATCGTGGTGCCAAAGAGCGACATGAGAAGCATGAAAGGGCCGATCGTACGGCTGGCGATGAAGAAATCTCCGCCGGTTCGCCGCGAGCGGGACGCGCTGACGAGGCCGATCACGACCACGACGCACAGATAACCCAGAATGATGCCCAGCGTCATGTCAAGGTTCCTCGTCATGCCGCGGCGAGTTCGGTTCCTCGAGCGACCGAGGCCAACAGTACTTCACGGCGAGCCACCAAACGACACCTGCGCCGATCGACAGCGCGATGTGATAGGCGAGGCCGATCGGCAGGAAGCCGAACACGAGCCGCGAATCTTCCCACCACCAGGAGTCTTGGTGCAAAACGATCAGAGCCACAAGAAGGAGGACCGTGAGCACCTTCATCGTGTCTGGGCTCCAATCACGCCGTCGCCTGCGCCGACCTCGCCGTGCGCCAGTTCAGGGCCGCCACGGCGACAAAGAACACCGCTCCCATGCAGTTTGTCACCAAACCGATCTGCTGACCAGAAATCTCAACGTTCGGCGACAACAGAAGCGCTGCGGCGAGTAACAAGACGCCCCGCGCACCCCACCCAAGTGGCGCCTTGAAATAGCCGGCAAGTGACGCGGCGAGCGACAGTATCCCCACGGCGGCGAGAGCTGTGGCCGTGAACACCGTCAACAGCGAGAAGACACCGTCCTTTCCGGGAAGAAACAGAAGCGCCGGCTGATAGACGAACATGAACGGCAGGGTAAAACCGACGAGCGAAAAGCGAAACGCCGCAAGGGCGGTCTGCATGATCTTCGACTGCGCTAGCGACGCGCTGGCATAAGCGGCGAGAGCCACCGGTGGCGTCACCATAGACATCATGCCGAAGTAGAAGATAAAGAGGTGTGCTGCGAGCTGCGGCACGTCCAGCTGGGTCAACAGCGAACCCATCATCGTCGCCATGAGCAGGTAGCAAACCACGGACGGAACGCCCATTCCGAGGACAATGGAACAGAGCATCACGCCGCAAAGGGCGAGAAAGAGGTTCGAGTCGACGACCGCTTTGATATCACTACCAAAGGCGTCGGCGACGCGCGTCGCGTCGACGATGCCAATGACGATGCCGACGCAAGCGCTGGCAGCCACAAGCGAGACGCCATTGCGAGCCGACTTGATCAGCGCTTCGTAGGCCGTCCGAAACGTCACCTTCCGCGCCGGATGGATGACCCCGAGTACGACGATCACCAAGAGTGCTAGCGTCACCGACATGAACGGTGTACGTCCGAGACACAGAAAAACGACAAGGGTCGTCAGCGCCGCAAGGAATACGACGCCCTCGAATTTGAAGAGGATCTGCCACGCGGACGGCAACTCCTTGTCGTCGCCGCTCCGGCCCTGATCTTCTCCGCCACTCATGCGGCGTGAATAGAAGTGGACGATCATGAAGATGGAGAAGTAATAGAGCACGGCTGGAATCGCTGCGGCCGTCGCCACTTGCAGGAACGTCACATCCTCGATGAACTCGAGCATCATATAGGCGCCCGCCCCCATCACGGGTGGCACCAGTGCTCCACCGGAGGCCGCCGCCGCAGTGATCCCAGCCGCCACGTGCGGCTGAAATCCGGCACTTCGCATCATCGGGATGGTGAACGTCCCGGTGGTCACGGCGTTGGCGACTGCACTCCCCGAGAGCGATCCCATGAGGCCGCTCGCCAGAACCGAGACCTTCGCCGGACCTCCCGGTGTGCGACCGAAGAGTCGCTCTGAGAAGTCGATGATGAACTGGATCGCCCCCGTGATTTCGAGAAAGGCGCCGAAGATGACGAACAGAAAGACGTACTTGAACATGACGCCGAGGGGCTTCCCAAACACACCTTGCCCTTTGAGAAACGTGCTCGCGACAACGTCTTCAAGGCTGAGGCTCCGAAACGGGAACAACCAATCGGGCATCTCGGCGCGGAAGAGACCATACAGAAGCGCTGCGACGGCGAGAAGCGGCACAATCCAGCCAATGGAGCGTCGCGTCGCCTCGAGCACCAGCACGAGACCCACGACGCCGACCCAAAAGTCGAGCGGCTGAGTGTCACCGGCACGATCGCCGAGGGACGTCGACCCGATCCAGAACGAGCGAAAGAAGGGCTGCGTTTGTACGACGATGTAGCCGCAGCAGAGAAGTACCCCGAGTACGAGGATCAGATCGACCCACCTGAGCCACCTCTTCTCTTTGAGTTTGGGATGGGCTGGATAAAGAAGGAAGCAGAGCATAAGCCCGAGCATGCAGAAAATGGCACGCTGCGACGCCTCTTCGAGACTCGGACGATTCGCCTCGATGACCGTGAAGATGCAGATCAGCACACTCAGCGGCGGTACGAGGTAAGCGCGCACACGCTCCAGCAAGCCTTCCTGGTTCAACGCACTCTCCTACTGCGCTGCCGCATCATCCGTGTCAGTGCCCGACATGCCATCGAGGGTCCGCGCCTGACGATCCGTCCTGGGCGCTCCTGCTCCCCGATGCATGCGGAATCAACATAAGAGGCTAGCGTCCGAGCTCTGCATAGAACCGCAGAGCGCCTGGGTGAAACGGCACGCCCGTATCCATGGCGGCTCGCTTCTCGATCACACGACCGACGGGGTGGGCCTGGATGATCTCCTCGCGCTTCTCGTACAGCGTCTTCGTCACCTGGTAGACGACCTCGTCTTCGAGGTCTGCCCGCGTAATGACGTGCATCGAGCCAACGTTGAGTCCGTCGAAATCAGCCTCAAGATCGGAGTACTTGTCGCGTGCGATCGTCGCAGCCTCGAAGAAGGCGTACTCCTCGATTAATCGCGCCTTAGCGCCGGCGTCGTACGGCACGAAGTGGATGTCGTGGGCGCTGCACGCTTGTGTCACCGCGGCCGTCGGCACCGCACCACCGAGAAACGCTGCGCTGGCATTCCCATCCGCGATCATGTCGACCGCGCCGCTCTGAGAGCTGTGCAGTGGATCGAAATCATCGTACGACACGTTGTGCGCCTTCAAAATCGGCTCGAGGAACATCTTAAAGCCTGCTCCGGACGGCCCAACGACAACGCGCTTGCCCTTCAGGTCTCCAATCGTCTGGACCCCAGAATCCTTCTTGGTGATAAACATGGCGACGTTCGGTGCCAGCGTCATCACAGCCATGATCTTCTGTGGCCGCTCCCAGGAGGCCTCACCCCTCGCCGCGAAGTAGGTGATGGCCGCGTTTGACAGTGCGAAGTCGAGCTCGCCCTTGTCGAGCCGACGGATATTCTCCTGCGACCCTTTGGTTCCCTGCGTCTGAAAATCCCAACCGCGATCGCTTTTCAAGTGGCGATTGAGAACCTCGGCCAGCGTCCCGCCGACGTGAGCGAACGCGCCGCCGATCGGGGCTGTCCCAATGCTGAGAAATCGCCGCCCGCTCGACTCGCCGTCGGGAGAACAGCCTGCGACGCTAAGGACTAAGCCGCAGACAAGTCCCATCGACAACGCTCGACGTATCGCAAAGCCAATCATGATCGAATGTGATCCCCAGAAAGGAAGTGGTCCTCGGTAGATGTGCTGGACGACGAGACCCCACGCCCCGCGGCGGGCGAAAACCGGCACTCTTTCTTACGGCGCCGGAGCGCAGAGGGGGAGGAATCGTAACATGCGTCCGAGGGCACTTTCCAGCCTCTCAGAGGCCGCAAATACGCTCCCCGGGGGCCCACTGCCTGGGCTGTCAGGGCCGGTACGGCGTGACGCCGATCCCGGCGGCGCGCCCGACGCATCGTCGCGTCCCCGGTCGAGTGATGGGAACCTATCAAGTCTTGGGGTCGATAAGCCGAAGATAACTGCAGTTGGTAGCCGTAGACCGTTTCCCAACCGAACTCAAGAGGCGTCGTCAGGTGAAGTCCTCCAGCATCCTCCTTCTCCTGGTAGTTCCAGTCGCGGTATCGTGCGCCGTCGCCACTCCGTCCGCGATCAACGACGACTTCGCGGCGCAGCTGCGCCAGCGGCACACGCTCTATCAGTTCAGGCCGGGGGATCAGGTCACGGTCCAGATCTTCGACTCCGCAGTGGAGACCGAAGGGGCACTCCTGAGCGACTCGAACTTTATTCTCCCCGACGGCCGCTCAGACATGAGTCATGTCGACAATCCGAAGCTGGCGGGAAAAACGATTCAGCAGCTCGAAGAGGAGATCCTCGGTGGGCTGGCTGACGAGCTCAAAGACGAGTCAGATGCTGCGAGATACCGAATCAAAATCCAGGTCGCGCCCGCTGAGGAGTGGATCTACATGGTCGGTCAGTTCGAGCGCCCTGGGCGCTACCCCATGACCTTGCGAATGACCCTCCAAGACGCCATCTCCACGGCGGGGGGCATGCGGGTGACAGGCGACACCGACTGGGCACTCCTGTGGCGTCCCTACGTCAACCCGCTTCACCCGACGAGCTACCGCGTCGATCTCAACGATCGCTCGGAAGGGTTGTTCCTGCTGCCTGAGGACCAAATCATCCTCAGTCGCACGTTCTTCGGCGGCGTCGTGAACTACCTGCGCGAATACATCTTCACGCTTTTCGCCGGCTCGAGCTCGATCATCACGGGCGCCGCCACGGCAGGGGCGTTCTAGTCGCTCTCAACGTCGCGTCTGAAACGCGCTGCTCCCCTCGTGATGCCACCTGGGGCAGGTACGCCGTTTAGCAGCCCGTTGAAAAAGTGCTTCGAGCCGAAAACTGGTCTCTTCGCGTCCAGGTCGGCCGCGGCAAACGCAGGCAATCTTCGGGATTTTCGAGTATTGACGCGGTCGAGCTGGGCGTGAAGAGGCCAGTTTCTCGGCCGAATGACTTTTTCAACGGGCTGTTAGAAGAAGAAGTCGCGCCAGAGAAGGCGGGCCCAGCGGGGAGCGCGCTGCTGGTTGAGCACGACGCCTTTGACCTCACCACCGGCCTGCTGCACTCCCGAGACAGAGCGGTTCAGGTCGTCGACCGTCGTCCTGCCGGGCTGCGCGACGACGTAGACGCCGTCAACGTTCGGGGCGAGAAAGAAGTTCGATGCGTCCTTGAGGACTCCGGGCATGTCGATCACCGTGAAATCGAACTCCTGCCGCAGGTCGGCGAGCAACGCGCCAACTTCACGATCGGAAAAGAAGTCGAGACACTTCGGGGCCTCAGGATTGCGCAGAAAGAGGACGTTCTCTTGGCCTCGAGCGCGGTGGGTTTCAAGCTCGCTCCACTCAGCCTCGAACTGCTCGATCCCGCGCGACAGCCCAAAGAGTTCAGCCAGGGCGGCGAAGCGTTGGGGCTGGAACTGCGCGTCGACGTAAGCGACGCTGCGCGTGGAGCTGCTACCGAGGAGTAGACTCAGAAGAATCGAAAGCGTGCTAGCTCCCTCGCCGCCGTTGACACCGGCGATCGTCAGCACGACACCGCCGTGATTCTCTCGATCGCCGACGGCGAGTTGAACAAGCGCGTCTCGGACACCCTCAACGTGATTCATGAAGCGTTCGTCGCGCGCGGCGCGCTTGAGGAAACGAACGAATCCGCGTTGGCTCCGGCAGCGCGGGGCGACGTCAAGCTTCGCCGTTTGCAAGACTTTCAAGAGAGACACCGAGCGATCGCGTGCGGTGGGGACGTCGAGCGTCGGAGCCAGTTCTCCTCCGTGAGTTGCTGTAGCCATGGTCTTTGTTATCTCCTGGGTACGACGCCGATCACACTGACACCGAGATCCTCTTCTACGTCGTTCTTGAAGCGAACTTTGCGGTTCAGCATTTCGAACACAAACGCGAGCAGTAGGCCAAGGACAAGGCCACTACCCGAGCCAATCGCAATCTGCCGCGCCGGGTCGGGATTGAGCGGCCGCGTCGCCACGACTGGAGGATCGACAACCGTGACTCGGACCTTGCCGTCCGAGTCGATCCGATCCTCAAGCTGCAGCAGGCCGTTGGCGTAGTCCTCGCGTACCGACTTCGCTTTGCGGTAGTGAGCCTCCAAGTCCTTCAACTCCTCGAGTCGGGCCTTGAGGGCGACCTCTTTGGCCATCTTCTCGTTGAGCTGCCGCGCGAGCCGGTCAATCTGCTCTCTGAGGAGCAACTCCTTTTGCAGGTCAGTCAGCTCCTCTTCGCTGGACTGCGGATCCGAGGCGACCTCGCGATCCTGAAGCTGCTTGTCGACCTCGGCGAGTCGCCTCTCGATCGCTTGGACGCGATAGCTATCGGCCTTGTAGCGGCTGCGTGCGTCAGCGAGTGCCAACGCCAAATCGACTTTGCGGCTGCGCAGTGCGGACAAGGCAGGATCGACTGGCGCCGCGCTCGCATCGCGAGCATCCGCGTCCGGGTCCCAGTCGCCCGTCTCAAGTCGCCTTTGAAGCTCGCTACGAAGCACTTGCAGGTCGACGGACTCCTGCGTGAGTGTGCGAAGGGCGATTTCTGAGACGTCAGGGTTGTCGCGCTGAAAGGCGGCGAGTTTCTCCTGCGCAGCCTCTTCGATGCTCTTCCAATACTCCGTGCGGGAGTGAAAGAAACTGTCGTAGGTGTCCTTCGCCATTTCGCTCATGCGAGCCCGGTAGGCTTGCGCCCATGTTTCGAGCTCGGACTTCAAAGCGTCGCGCGAGGAGTTGACCAGAACCATTTCGACGATCCCAGTGCGGGGATCGGACGTCAGCGACGCTCGCTCCCGAAAGTACCTGATCGCAAGCTGAGTGTTTCGCTCTTCGCCAAAGTCACGAATCTCGTTCGAGCTGAACCAAGACCTCCACGAGGTCATGAGACGTCGCACTTGCTTGGCGAATCGTTTGACTCCTGTGGACGTGTCCTCTTTGGCAGGCAGTTGATCGAGGCCGAGTTGCACCACCACCTTGCGGAAGACGGAATCGCTGGACATCACTTCGAGCTGCGATCGGAGGAACTGGTCGTCGTCTGCTCGAGTGTTACGTCGACCGCTTTCGACGGCGTCACCGGCGCTGCCGTTGACGAGCAGGCGCGTCTTGCCGCGATACATCGTCGTATCTGTCAGCACCTTGCCGAACATCAGCGTCCCGCCGAGAAAAAAGAGCGACGCGATCAGGAGCCAGTGCCGCGTCACAACGTAAAGAAGCTCGGGCGGTGTCAGGCAGATCCGTAGAGCTTTATCTTTGAGATTCTCGAGGTTCATTTTCCTATCACGCTCAATTGGCTTTCTGCCCAGTCTTCTCAGCGCTGCGCAGTCGAACTTCCTGAAGCAACCGACGTGCCTCTTCTCGCTCCACGAACTCACTCGAGTTCAGCGCCAGCGTCAGCACACTTGAAGCTTCGTTGTACTCCTTCAGATCGAAGAGAACTCTTGCATACTTGTACAGCGCTCGTGGTCGTCGGGTCGTCTTCGTGAGCTCGTCATAGACTCGCTTTGCCTCGAGCAACTTGCCGTTTCGGTAGAGCGCCCAACCGTAGGTCTCGAAGACCTGCGCGGCCTGGTCGGCCCCGAGCACTCTGTCCCTTGCTCGATTTGCAATTTCCAGGCCACGCTCCCGACGCTTCGGGTCGTCGTCCTCGACGAGACGACTGGCTAGGTCGCTCAGAAGACTCACTGGCAGCACCCTGCCACTACTCTCAGCGGCACGCAGCGCGTTCTCGTAACTCTCGACTTGCCGCTCCGCCCACGCGCGTCGCGTGGCGGCATTCGACGCGGTAGATGCCCGCTTTCCGTACAGCTGACCCAAAAATGTATGCCTCAAGTACGCATGATCGCTGACCGCGAGGAACCGATCCTGGAGCGTCTGCAAATTCTCCGTCGCCGGTCGTTCAGACAGAATCGCCTCCAGCGCTGCCTCATCGCGATTCAGGTAGAGATCGAACAGTCGCACAAACACCTCGCTGGAAGGTTGCGACCGCGCCACAGACTCGAGCGCGGGCATCGCCGCCTCGAAATCCCCGTTGGCAACCAGGTACTGACCGAGCCGCAGGAGAACGCTCGGCGTCGGATGGGCGACGGCCCTCAAGGCGCTGATGGCACGGCCATAGTCAGCCGCGTAGAGTTGCCGTCCACGGCCTTCGCTGCGGCGTAGCCGCCGCTCCTCTTGCTCGCAGATCACGAACGACTCGGCGAGAAGCAGCGACGCGGCGGTGAAACCGGGAGCCAGCGTCAGCGTCAGACGGAGCGCCTCTCGCTGATCGATCAGGAGACGGGCGACTTCCGAGTTCTTGACGTCCCGGGCGTGATACGCGTCTCGGAATCTCCCGGTGATAAGAAGCGCGCGGAGCCAATGGATGCGATACCCAGCTCGTGGGTCGTCACCGAGCTGATCAAGACGCAGCGCCAAGGTGCTCCAGCTCGCTGTGCCTTCAGAAAGATCTAGCTCAAGGAGCTCCAAAGCGTTGGCGAGGTACTGTGGGAAGCGGTCAAACTCACGCCGTGCGAACTGCAGCTCCCGCTCGCGCGCAAACTCGAGATCCGCACGCTCGGTGGCACTGCGCGCGGCGTCGCCGCTCTCGAGTCGCGACGCAACACCGACGTGACACGAACCGCGAAGAAACGAGAGAAAGGGCTGAAACGTCGTGATCTGATCGAGCGGCTGGGAAGCGGCGAGGGCTTCTTCGAATCTGCCGGTGAGGAAGTGGCAAGCCGCGTCGAAGAACGCTTCGATCTGCGACTCGCTTGCCGCCGGGAACAATCGCCGGACTGGAGCAGGGACACCGCGGGCAGGGCGGTCGGCGGTTGCCAGCAGCTGAGCGGCGCGGTCGGCAGCCCTCTCGCCAGCGGTCGGAGAATCCACCAAGTGAACGATGTAATGCCCCAGCGCCTCGGCGAGATCCGTCGCTGCAGCTTCTTCGGCGTCACCACCGGACTGCGACGCACGCTGGGCGAGCCAATCACCGAAGAGGAGCCGCAGCCCGGCACCCGGAACATCCTCAACGCGGGAACGACAAAGCTGCAGCGCCGGCTGAAGTCCGTACACCCTTCGGTAGGCGCGAAGTACGGCTCGTTCCTTCGCTGCGGTGTCGGCGGACCCAATCGCGGCGTCAAAGACGGTCTCGAGACGCTTCCCTGCCCACTCTTCGAGGCCGCCGACCTGCTGTCGCACACGGAGTAACAGGTCGACACGTCGGCCGAGGAACTGCAGCGGATCCTCGACGCTCTCGGATAGCTGTTCGAGGCAATCCACAAGCAGCGGCGAGGGCACGTCGTTCGTCAGCAGGTTCTCAGCAACAGCCAAGAGCTCGACAGCAGAGCGCGGCCCGGCATCGAACAGGAATCTGCGCAGCTCCTGGACTGCCGTGGACCTCACAGTCGCGTGCTGCGATCCTTTGTATTTGAGTCCGGCGTAGGCCCGCAGGAGCGCAAACGTGGACGTGTCGCCACCTCCGTTGGCCGCAGCATCTTCGATGCGGCGAGCTAGCTGCAGCGGTGAGTCGTCCAAGATCAATCGCGAAGAGAGCGGAGATCGCAGCACCTTCAGCGCGATGACGCGAAGATCGCGGAGGTATCGGTGCCGGTCGACACGATGCGGGTCGACATGGTGCGGATCAGCGACGCGGCGCGGCGGCGCGCCGTCTGTGCGAGGAGCCGGAGACTCGCTCAAGAGCTGCCGCGCTTGAGCCGGGTCGAGCCGGAGAGCAGTCGAGAATTCACGGCTCATCGCGTCGAGCGAACGCTCGCGAATCCCGGTCGAGTCGACGGTTTCTGTGGAAGCCTCAAGCGCACTGTAGAGATGGAGGACTCCTTTCATGATCGCGAGGCGCGGTTGGTGATTGGAGACGAGTCCCTTATGGTCCGCATCCCGGAGCTGAAGCCGTTCGACCATGTCGCGGGCGGGCGTTTCACCCGTCAGCTTCAACTCGCTCTGCTCCCGCGCGATCGCGCCCAGCCAAAGACGTATCCTCTCCTCGTCCACCGAATCCGCTGGTCGAAGACGATCCAATCGATCGACGGCGTCGTCGAGGAACGACCGCGCACGCTGATGCCACTGTTCGGCTGCTGACGTTGTGGAGCCTGCTGGCGACGGTTCCGAAGGCGCCCCATCCGCGGCTCGCGATGCGCCCGTGTTCGCCGTACTCGCGGCGGCCGCCGCGCGGGCGCTTTCAACCAGCGCGCGGACTTCCTCGAGAGCAGACGTCGCGATCGAACGCGCATGGGCGTAACGCTCGATCGCTTGCTCCGTCGCGAGTCCCTGCCGAGCCACGTGGCCAAGCTGCATGTACGCTTGGTACGGAAAAGAATCCACGATGCTGAGAAGAATCGATTGCGAAAGATGTAGCTGACCCAACTTTCGTAAGACGCGAGCCTTGAGCAGGGCGACGCCGAGGTGGCGCTCATGCCCCATGTCGAGGACTCGGTCATACAACTTCAGGGCCGTCTGCAGACCTTCGTTTGTACCTTTGCGCTCGTTGACGCGGCCGCGAAAGACAAGGTCTCGAACAGAGTCAGGCAAAATCGCCAGGATCTCCGCGTTCACCTCCTCCGCGGCGAGGTGGTCCTCAAGGTCCTCCAGCAAAGACTCAGAGACCTGGCGCAACTCAACGATCTCACGCCCCGGAGCCTCACGGATGACATACCAGACCGCACCGCAGCACGCGCCTACCAGCAGGACCGAGACGATCAACCTCGCCACCATGACCTCGTCAAACCTCCTCTTCAGGTTCGCCGCCAAGCGTGCTCTGTGGCGGAAGATGGTCCGCCAATGTCAGTAGGAGTCGTCGCAGATGCTTCGAATAGACTCGTCGGTTCTCGCCGAGCGAGCCGATGTCGGGGCCGCTCAGAATCACGATGGTGAAGTGATCGCTGCCGGTCGCTAGTTGGCGACGAACAGCCCATTCATCTGGCTCGCAACCATCCGCGAGGACGAAAGTCGACAGCGTATATTTCGACGACTGCGAAGCCGCGGCGCTACTCCAGGCGAATTCCTTGACCCGAATCGGCGCCTCCCACCAGCGAGCGCCGCCAGTTGCCGATGGGGTCGGCGACGGTATCTCCACGACCGCCTCGCTCTGCAGACGGTAACCTTGGCCCGGAAAACAGATCGCTGGATGGTGGATAGCACCGTGTCGGCGACCACCGACGAATCCGGCGTAAAAGACGAACGTCTTGCCGCCGCGGCGATACTCGCGCTGCAAATAGGCAGAGACGCCTGTCGCGGTGACGACGTCAACGTCCATGATGACGTCTCGCTCGCTCCAGTCGTTACCGAGCAGTCCATGAGGCCACTCCGCAAACGGCCTCTTCAGACTGACCGTTGATTCAGCCACGTGCGGCTCACTCAACCCGAGCCGCACAAGCGCGGCGGCCCAGATGAGAACTGTAGCGAGAACAAGTCGCACCATCATGGGGACGCTCGAGACGATGACGACGCGTCAGCCACTGAGCTCGGCTCGCCTGCAGGCCGCACCTGGCGGTCTGGGATGAGCCACTCGAGGACGCGACAACTCACGTAGAGAAACACCAGACTCAGCAGGAAAACACCGGCGCCAAGCGCGGCGTGGACAGAACCGCCGGTGAGGTCCACTCCAAACGCTGCGAGCGCGATCGCGACGATCAAGATCCTCGCGACGTTGAGTACCACAGTCACTGGGACGGCAATCGCAGCCAGAAAAACACCCCTGATCAAACCAAGTCGCAGTAGATACGCGAAGAGCACTGCAGTCGTCACGATGGCGAAAAGCGATCGAATGCCAGTGCAGGCGTCTGCGACTTCCAATTGATGCCCCTCGACAACCAAAACGCTTCCGAGAGGCCGCGACTCGAACCCACAGAGACTGAGTACGTCTGAGGACATGCGAATCGCGAGTTGTTTAAGGAAAACGCGCGAGACGCTGACGACGACGAATGGCGGCGGAACTGCGAACAGCAAAAAGAAGAGAGCAAAGAAGGCGCTTGTCACCACTCTGCGGCCGAGGCAAAACCACACCAGGCCGATGCCGAGCAACCAAACGCCGACGCGTTCCACAGAGCTGGCGAGAGCAGCCCGTCCTGCGAAGAAAACAGCGAGCGCGCCGACCATCACGAACGATCCCTGCCAAGCAGCGCGCTCGTCAGCAGATCTGAGTCGATCGCGCATTGACCAAAGAATCGCCCCGGAGATCAGCGGCACCACGAAGACGTGAGAAAGATCGGGATCGGACCAACAATCGACCGCCCAGAGACGAAGTGTCGGCCACGCGAGGACCACGTACCCAAGAGCGAGCAGGGCCCAGAGTGCCGCTGTCGTCGGATTCGGCGGCCGCGCCGTTGGCGCCTCCATCGACGATGCCTGCGGTCGAGAGGTTATGGATGTTGTCGTCATCGATCGTTTGCTGAGCCGATGTGTGTTCGCGTCAACAGGACTGCGGCGTCGATGCGAACGATCGTGGAGCGATGAGAGAGTCGTCCAGAGAACGATACAACACTGCCACGTTTTTGCTCACATGGGCCCAGTACGTCGTGCGCCGCGGCCCTGGCTCTGGCAAACGTCCGGTCGGGATTCTCCCAAGGCAAGATTTTCGGATGCTGATTTCCCGGCCCGGCCCTGTCGGCGCAATGTCGGAACATCGAACGGTGACGGGTCCGGTTGCAGAAACTGGGTAGCCATCTGCCGGCGTTGAGGGTTCGAACCCCCGAACACGACGGCGCAAGGACACACAAAGCGAACTCGGCTCCGCTTGCGAGGTGCGGCCTACCGACGCCGAGAGCACCTGCACATAACCTCAAACCCCAACAGCCCCGGCGAACGTCACGAACGGTGCTGTTGGCCGAGGAACCAGCGAAACATTCGCGCTAGCACGACGCGACTTACGGTGCCGCGGTAGGAATCTCGGGAGAATCCGGTTAGAGCTTGTAGCGAGCGATCAGATCGTAGAGCGTCGGACGGCTGATGCCGAGATGGCGCGCCGTCTTGGAAATGTTGCCGTTGTTGTCTGCAAGGGCCTTGGCAACCATCTCGCGCTCAAGCTCTTCCTTCGCTGCTTTGAGCGATGCCTTTCGCGGCATGGATCCATCCTTCCCCGTCGCCAACTCAAGTTCGGCAACTCCGATCACCGCACCCGTCGCAAGAACGACTGCACGCTGGACACGATTCTGCAGTTCGCGCACATTTCCAGGCCACGTATAGCTCTGCATCGCAGTGAGCGCCGCGGAGGAGAAGCGCTTGCGGTCGCTGCCAGTTTCCTGACAGAAATGCGCACAAAAATGCTCGGCGAGCAACTTCACATCGGCGCCGCGATCTCTCAGGGCGGGCAGCGCGACTTTCACTACTGCCAGCCGATAGTAGAGATCAGCACGAAATGATTTCGACTCCACTGCGTCGCCAAGGTCGCGATTGGTCGCGGCGATCACTCGTGCGTCAAGCTCGATCGTGTTGTTGCCGCCGACGCGCTCGAAACACTTCTCTTGCAAAAAGCGTAGCAGTTTAACTTGGAGGCCGAGCTCCAGCTCACCGATCTCATCGAGAAAGAGGCTGCCACCCTTCGCCGCGTCTAGCCGCCCTAGTTTCCGCTCGTCCGCGCCTGTAAAGGCTCCTTTCTCGTACCCGAACAGTTCGCTTTCGATGAGATTCTCCGGAATGGCAGCGCAATTGACGGCTGCAAGCGGCCCGCCCTTACGAGGGCTCGCCTCGTGAACGGCCCGAGCGACAAGCTCCTTCCCTGTGCCGCTTTCGCCAGTGATCAAAACGGGCACGTCCGTCGACGCAACCTTCCGAATCGTATTGTAGACCTGGCGCATCGCGTCGCTCTCACCGATCAAGCCGGCAGCAGACGGCGCCTCCGATTCACCGGTGAGCACAGGAGCCGGCGGCTGCACCAAACTCTCACGCTCGAGCTGGAGACGATGTAGCACGCGCGACAGGACGATCTTCAGCGCGTCGACATCGATCGGTTTTGGAAACATGTCGAACGCGCCTTTCTCGATGGCGCGCCGGGCATTTTCACGCTCTGAGTTTCCTGATACGACGATCACTTTCGCCAAGGGGTCGCGCGACAGGATCGCCTCAAGCGCACGAAAACCCTCCACAGCCTCCCGCGGATGCGGCGGCAGACCGAGGTCGAGCAGGATCATGTCAACCTGCTGCTGAGCGAGCACCGCAAGAGCTTCGTCGCAGGACCCAGCTAGCAGCACGCGGTAGTCGTCGCTAAAGGCCCACTTAATCTGCTTGAGAATCTGTTCGTCGTCGTCGACGGCGAGTAGCACCGCATTCTCGGTGTCTTCTTCGCGCCTCGGTTTCGTCGGCGTCATCACATTCCGGCAAACGTTTCTCCGTCGATCTAGGTGCCGCCACAACCGTCCAACGCTTTGGCATCCTCACGGCACCGCCGCCGAAAATCAAGTTCCCGCGCTGACTCGAGCATAGTCCACGGCCGGTTTCTCAGCCCGATCGCTTCTTCGACGAGCCCGTCGAGACCCCGTCGTCGCCTGGTAAAGGCAGCCGGATGCGAACAGTCGTTCCTTCGCCGATCGCACTGTCGACTTCGACGCTGCCGGAGTGAGCGTCGACGATCTTCTTCGTCTGAAACAGCCCAATGCCAAGCCCGTCGCTCTTCGTCGTCTGAAAGGGAACAAACAACTGCACCCGTAAAAACTCTGGTTCAATGCCACAGCCCGAGTCACGAACTTCCAGCTCCACCGCATCCTCGGCGCGACGGGTAGAAACCGTGATCAAACCGCCTTCGGGCGTCGCCTCTCGTGAGTTGAGCACGAGGTTGTGGATGACGCGCTCGATCTCGGCCGCATTGAGCGACACCCTCGGCACCGACTCCAAATCGAGCCGGAGCTCAGGTCCAACGCCGATCTTGATAGACTCCGCGACGCTGCGAACGATTTCGTTCAGGTCCTCCAAACTTTGGTCGGATGCCAGACCACTGGAGAAGAAACGCAAGCTGTTGCAAAGGTTCTTGATCTTGTCGGCTGTGTTGACAACGGAATGGAATGCGTCGTGCAAGAACTCCGGATCATCACCGTACTTGCTCGCGTTTTTTCCGACCAACGCCAATGTGGAAGCAAAGTTTTTTAGGTCATGCAATAGGAACGTAGAGAACGTCTTGAATGCCTCGGCCTCCTTCGCCTCTACCTGACCGGCGAGCAGCTCCGAAGTGTAGAGCTCGCCAGCAGCGTGCCCGGCAACCACCTTGAAAAACTCCTGGGCCTCCCAACCGTATTCCCTGCGCCCTCGCTCGGATCCGATCGTGATCACGCCTATGATCGTCTCGGCAGACACAAGGGGAACCAGAAGCACGGACCGACAGTACTCCAAGAACTCTTCCAGAGTCGTGTTCTCGAGTCGTCTCGCCTCCGAGAGTCCTAGAGGTTCGCTTCGCGTGCTTAGTTCGGCGTACACGTCGGCAGTCGAAACTCCGTCGCCCGCTTCCGGAGCGCCTCTGGAGACCGACAAGCTGAGATCCTCTTGGCCTTTGTCTTTCAGCCAAACCGTCACTGTCGTGACTCCCGTGGCACTCTGAATGATGTCGGCTAGATTTTGAGCCATATTGGCGGGCGCATCGTTGGCATGAATTCGAGTAGCCGCGTCGATCCAAGCGAGGCGGTAGTCATACCTGCCTGCGAACATGTTGCGACGCACAAAGCTCCGAACCCTCTGTCTAAACGTGCGCGATAACAGCGCGATGCAAAGGAGAACGATCGTTCCGACGAAGACGAGCGTCTCCGCTTCGATGTCGCCGAAGAGGAGCCGTCCTCGGCTCCAGTGTGTGACGACCCCCATCATGGTCAGATAAACCCCAGCCACGAACAAAGTCACGGAGCCGTACGCGAGAGTCTGCGACACCTTGATGCGCCGGCGAATGTCGCTACGCAGCCAGGATTGAAAGACGAAGACCACTGTGCCGATGTGCACGAGCGCAATCGTCCTAAAAACCGTCATCTGAACCTCTTCGATGCTCGAAGTCACGACGAGCATCTTCGAAGACAGATAGACGATGGTCGCGAGCATCGCCCCGATCCCGACGACCAAGTATTTGATGCGCCATCGAATGTGCTCGTGCACGCTGCGGAGCATGGCTTCGAGCCGACTGAGGACGAGTACCGCGACGACGAGTAGATAAAACGCGGTGAAAAACACGAATTGCTTTTCGTCCACATCTCGGACAAGGGATACCAAACAGACGGCTGCGAGAGCCACCGCGACGGCATAGGCCAGCGTGGTGACAGGTATCCACCACTTCGCGACTTCGGTCAAATCGTCGCGCAGGTAAACGACACCGAAAAGCAAAGCACCGGGGAGCGCCACCACTAAGAGTGCAAGGCACAGCCGTTTGGCGACATCTTCGGACCAAAACTCGCCAAGTTCAGCACCCGCAGCGACCAAGCCGATACAAGAAATCGGCACAAAGTATGCACTGAGAGCTCGTGATCGAGGACCCAGCTTCCGACTCAAGAGCACCAGTGCGCTCGTCAGAACGCCAAGAAGTCCTGAGATCAGCGGGAAAAAACTCACGGTTTAACAGCCCATTCGACTCGTTGTGACCGATCTGGCGTGGCGGCCAGACCCTGACCGCCTCCAATGAAACCCAAGAACTACTCTATTACAACTCCATGAACGAGCCCCTCCGTCCGACCGAGTCTCTCCAAGGTCCTGCAGTGGTCTCCGAAACCGATGCACCCGTGAACGTCGAGGCGACGGCGGCGACGCGCACTGGAGAGCAAAACGCAAGACTTCGAGTCTGGACGGCCGAAAAAGCTGACGAGCCGCTGTGGAATCTGTTCGTCCAGGTCCATCCCGACGCCAACCTCGGTCACTCGTTCGAGTGGAAAGAGATCTTCGAAAACGCCTACAATAAACGGTGCATTTACCTCTACGCGGCACGGCAAAACCGTGTCGAGGGGGTCCTGCCGCTGGTGTACATGGGCGGGCTCTTAGGTGGCAAACGTGTTGTGTCCGTGCCTTTCCTCGATCAAGCCGGAATGCTTGCTGGAACTGAAGAAGCCCGCGGCGCGCTCTGGCAAGCTGCGGTCGAAGTTGCAGAAAAAGTTCACGCGCGAGGCATCGATCTTCGGTCTGGGACCAATCGAACTGCGACCGCAGACGCGCCGCGCGCAACTCTCGTCTTATCCCTGCCAAAGTCCGTCGACGAACTCTGGCGGTCCTTTCGCCCCAAGGTACGCAATCAAGTGCGCAAGAGCGATAAGGAAGGCCTCGAGACGACTCATGAGAGCCCGTCGCGCCTCGGAGATTTCTACGCCGTATTCTGCGAGAACATGCGAGACCTTGGCTCGCCCGTTCACGATCTCACGCTGTTTCGCGAAGTGTTCAGAAGCTTCGCTAAGAAGGCTAGGCTCTATCTGACGCAGGACAGGGACGGCCGTGTGATCGGGGGTGCCATCGCCATCGGCTTTCGGTCGACCTTGACAGTTCCGTGGGCGTCGTCCCTGCGTCAGTCGTTCCGAAGCTGTCCGAATCACTCTCTGTATTGGCGCATCCTCTCCGATGCCGTGGACGACGGTTTCGAGAGATTCGACTTTGGCCGATCGGCTCAGAATTCCGGCACGTATACCTTTAAGAAACAGTGGGGAGCCCAACCCTACGAGCTCGAATGGAAATCGCACGACGCTCTCGGCGTTGCGCAGGAGGCGGAGCATCACCTGAACCCATCCAAACATGGGAGACTCGTGAGCGCGTGGAGTCGCCTTCC
Source organism: Planctomycetota bacterium (assembly GCA_965223265.1). Classification (GTDB taxonomy): domain Bacteria; phylum Planctomycetota; class UBA8108; order UBA8108; family SXIK01. The sequence continues at coordinate 8,101,555 of OZ244999.1, read as the reverse complement.
ACTTTGGCTGGCCAATCGACTCGGGCCGGTTCTGCGACGCAAGCTGGCAAACTGACACTGGAACCGCTCCATGAGAATACTCTACGTTTGCCAGCGAGTCCCTTTTCCCCCTGACCGCGGCGACAAGATCGCCTCTTACAACGCAATTCGTCAGCTGGTGGGCTCGCACGAAGTCACAGTAGCGACTGTGGTCGAATCGGATGACGAGGCGCGCAACGCCCTTGAGCTCGAAAAACAGGGGATTCAGGTCATCACCGCTCGGCATTCCGCGTCCACGGGAAAACGGAACGCTCTCCTCGCTCTGGCCCGTCGGGAACCCCTCTCGGTGGCCTACTTTCGTTCGGAAAAGCTCGCGCAGAAAATCCGCGTCGCCGCCGAAGCGCCTCGATTCGACGCCGTCGTCACGTTCTCGTCTTCCATGGCGCAATACGCGAAAATCCTCCCCGAAACGCCCCACATCGCTGACTTCGTCGATCTCGATTCGCAGAAGTGGAAGCTCTACTCGCAGTGGGCGCAGTGGCCGAAGTCTGCTGTCTATCGCTCGGAGCACCGGCGTCTACTGGCGTATGAAGAGCGTGTTGCAGCGACAGCAGCATACACGCTCGTGCGAACCCAAGCGGAGTGCGACGACTGTAAGAACCTTCTGAAAGAGGGGCGCTTCGAGGTACTTCGAAACGGTGTCGATTTGGAATACTTCAAGCCAACCGACCGAGACGAGACTGAGACAAACAGAGAGCTCGTGTTTACCGGGGTCATGGACTACTTTCCGAACGTGCAGGGCGTGACGTTCTTCTGCGACGACGTTCTGCCACTGGTGCGGCAGACCTACCCCGACGTTCGATTCACAATCGTCGGATCGCGCCCGTCGAGCGAGGTTGTTCGCCTTGGCGATCGCGCCGGTGTCACGGTCACAGGTCGAGTGCCCGACGTTCGACCCTACGTGCAGCGCGCAGCCATAGCCGTGGTTCCTCTCCTCCTGGCGCGCGGCATCCAGAACAAGGTCCTCGAGGCGATGGCGATGGGAAAGGCGGTCATCAGCACGAGCGCTGCCTTCCGTGGGGTGGATGGAAGTTCCGATCCGATCGCACTCGTCGAAGACGATCCGCGCCGGTTCGCCAGCGAGATCGTTCGTCTTCTGCGCGACGACGACGCGCGGCAAGCTCTCGGGCATAGCGCAAGGCGATTCGTAGAGTCTCACTACGTTTGGGCGGAGCAGATCGCCAAGCTGGAAAGGCTCCTCGAGCGCTGCACTGCGGGTGGCGCGGCGCAGAGGGACGAAACTGTCAGTTCAACCACCACATGAGATCGCCTCCAATGAAGCGCCACCCTCGAGTCCTCGTTATCTCAGAGATTTACCTGCCACAGATCGGCGGCAGCATCACCTGGCTGCACAACTCCTACATCCGCCACCCCGACAAGACCGTCTTTCTACTAACAAAGAAGTACCGCGGGACGCGGGATCTCGACCAATCGATCGAATCAGATTCGACTCGGAGTGGCATCCGGCGCGTCGTGCGACGCTCATTCGAGCGCTACTGGTTCCTTCGTCCCCACTCGCTGCTGATGTACTTGAACATGCTCGTCTCGGCGATGTGGATCGTGCTACGCCACAAGATTGACATCATTCACGTCGGTAAAAACCTGCCAGAGGGCTACATTGCGCGGATCGTCAGCAAGACGCTTCGCGTCCCGTACGTGATCTACGCCCATGGCGAAGAGATCACAATCTGTCAGGGTGACCCAAAGCTCGCACCGACCATCCGACCGGTCTACGACGACGCCGCCGCCGTGATCGCGAACAGCACCTTTACCGTTGAGACACTCGCAAAGGCAGGAGTGCGCACCGAACACGTAACGCAGATTTCCCCTGGCGTTGATGCGGACACGTTCTGTCCGGCAGCGCCCGACGACGAGCTCGTCTCGCGCTTGGGACTTGAAGGCAAAGTCGTTCTTCTAAGCGTCGGGCGTCTCACGCTCCGCAAAGGCCATGACCAGGTCATCTCAGCCCTGCCGCGCATCCTGGAGGCGGTCCCCAATCTCGTTTACGTCATCGCAAGCGATGGCGAGGAGCGGGAACATCTCGAGGAGCTTGTCGCCAAGCATGGCGTTGGCGGCGCAGTCCACTTCCTCGGGGCCGTGGACGTCGACAGCTTGCCGCGTCTTTACAACACGTGCGACATCTTCATCATGGCCAACCGCGAGCTTCCGGGCGGCGATATCGAGGGGTTCGGCATCGTTTTTCTGGAAGCCAACGCTTGCGGAAAGCCCGTGATCGGCGGCGCCTCGGGTGGCACGTCGGACGCAATTCGACACGGTCAAAGCGGCCTGCGGATCGACGGGACGTCCATCGACGAGATCGTCGACGCAGTGACCACTTTGGCGGCCGACGCTGAGAAACGCCAGGCGATGGGAACCTTCGGGCGTAAGCTGGTGCTGGAGAACTACACCTGGGACGTCATCTGCGCCCGCACGCAGGCAGTCACCCGTCGCGTGATCGGTGCAGAGGTTGCGGTCGATGGCGGGGAAGACTCAAACACGAAGACACCGGAAAGGCTGTCGGTGTGACCAGCGAGGCTCGCCAACCTGACGCGATGCGCTGCGGCGCCTCGGGTACGCCTGAGTTCGCGGTCGTCATTCCAGCGCGCAACGAATCCGAGCTCCTGCCGCGGTGTCTCGAGGCGCTGGACGGGCTGGACTACCCTCGAGAGCGACTCGAGATCGTTGTGGTCGACAACGGCTCAGAAGATGACACCAACGCAGTCGCCCAGCGCCATGGCGTCCGCGTCGTCACCCTCGAGCACGCTACAACCATCGCCGCGGCCAGAAACGAAGGCGTCCGCGCCACGTCTGCTTCGTACGTGGCCTTTCTCGACGCCGACTGCTGCGCCAGCGCCGACTGGCTGACCGCAGCAGCAGCCGTGCTCGAGCAGACCGAGCTGCAGCCAATCATCGCGTGCGGGTCCTATCCTGCACCACCAGCCAGCGGCACGTGGATGCAGCGCACGTGGGGTTTTCTGGCCGCACGGCCACCTGGGCCGCCGGCGCCAACGGCGTGGCTTCCGTCCGCGAACCTCATCGTTCGTCGCGATGCATTTCTGAGCGTCGGCGGATTCAATGAACAGCTCGAGAGCTGCGAAGACGCAGACCTCTGTTATCGGCTACAGAAACTCGGAACCATCGTCTACGCCAGCGACGTCCGCGCTGTCCACCTGCGGGAGCCGCGAACGATTGGGGCGTTCTTTCGCAAGGAGATTTGGCACGGAAAAAACAGCTACGATGGATTGAAGGGGGGACGCGTCTCGATTGCGGAACTCCCGAGCCTTCTGTTGCCACTCGCGAGTACGACAGGCTATGTCACAGCTGCGGTTGGTGCCGTACTCCTGGCCGCACAGCGGGGTCCGACGCTTCTCGCCGCGGGTCTTCTGATCGCATGCCTCCCTCCGGCAGCTCTGACGCTGAGGAGTTTCGTGAAGAAGCGAAGACCCCTCCGGATCCCAGAGCACTTTATTGTCTACACGATCTACTGTGCCGCCAGAGCAGCTGCCTTCAGTGCCTGGATTACAAGAACAGGGATTCGTTCGCGACAACCGAAGAAGAGTCGAGAGGACCACGAAACCTTATCGCACTCGTAGAGCCCCGTGATGTCGACGAACACGATCTCGATGGAGCGAAACGCCTTACCGCGGCCGATTCGCGTCATGCAGTTCGCGTACGGAGCAAGCATGTACGGGGCCGAGCGCTGGATCTTGACACTGATCAAGCATTTGCACGCCGAGGCAGTCGAGACGGTCGTGGCCGGCCTCCAGGATGGCGATCAGAGCTCCCTGCCACTCCTCGAAACAGCGAAGGCTCTGGGCTTCGAGACGCTCGAAATCGACGCTCGAAAGAATCTGATCCGCTCGAGTGTCGCCGGCTTGAAAAGCGCGATTGCCGATCTCTCGATTGACATCGTTCACAGCCATGGGGCAAGGCAGGATCTGATCTCCTGTATGAGCATGCGACGCTCAAAGTGCAAATGGGTGACCACACCGCACGGCTGGGAGGCAACCGGTGGCTGGAAACTACGGCTCGTCGACTGCCTGAACAAGTGGAGCTTTCCGCTATTTGACGCCGTCGCCCCTCTCTCTCAGGGACTCGTCGACGACATCCGCTTCGTGCCCATTCGAAAGCATCGACTCCACCTCATTCCGAACGGTGTGGACCTCAACGACGTCGAGGCTGCAGTGCCGCTTGACGGACCTCTACCCACCCAGCGCGACGATGACGAGCTGTCGATCGGATTCATCGGACGACTGATCCCCGGCAAGGGCTGCGATGTCTTGATCGACGCACTCGCGGAGCTGCCGCAGGACGGATGGAACTGCACGATGATCGGCGACGGCCCCGAGTACGGTCGGCTGCGCGAAAAAATCGCATTGAAGCAACTGACCGAGCGCATCGGCCTCGTCGGTTTTCGACAGGACCGGCTATCACTCCTGAAACGTTTCGACCTCTTCGTGCTTCCTTCCTACCGCGAAGGAACACCTCGAGCCATGCTCGAGGCGATGGCGGCAGGCGTTCCGTGCGTCGGTTCGAACATCCCGGGAATCGCTGCAGCCATCGAGCACGGCGTCTCAGGCGAAATGTTTCCGGCCGGGGACACACAGGCACTCGCCAGGCTGCTGAAAGCCTATCTCCAAGACCGAGGGCGTGGCGACCAGCTACGCCAAGCGGCAAAGTCTCGCGTCTACGAGCAGTTCTCGGCCAGTTCGATGGCTGCGTCGTACGAAGCCCTTTTCCAGAAGCTCGTCGAAGGCGGCCAGACCGTTCAGCCCACTGACGTGCCGCACGTCGCGTCCCGATAACGGACGCCGGAATATCGGCTCGGCCGGTAGCGTGCACGACGCCGCTCCGCTGCGGTACGCGGAGTATACTTCTCTGGTCGAAACGCCGCGCCCAGGACGGCGGATGGCCATCGTGGCTCAACCTTGCTACACGCCTTCAACCCGCAAACGTTGCAGGCGCGAGCCGCTGTCGCACCTTTTTGGGCTCCGCAACTTCGAAGCACGCCGACGTGAAACTACTGCTACTCGTTCACGGACTGCCTATTGGCGGCACCGAAACCATGGTCTGTCGTCTTGTTCGCCACTATCGCAAATGCGGCATCGACGTGTCGGTTGGTTGCCTCGACGTGGCCGGTGAACTCGGCGAGCAGCTGACTCAAGAAGGCGTGCCGCTTGTCGTCTACGGACGCCGTCAGGGCTTCGACCGCCAGTTGCCGGGGCGCATCTCACGCCACGTGCGCAGTGAGGGCTTCGACGTGATCCACGCTCACCAGCTCACCTGCTATGTCTACGGCGTTATCTCGAAGGTCGCGACGCGGGTGCCCTTGGTCTTCACAGAACACGGCCGCTTCTTCCCGGACGTCTGCTCGCTCAAGAGGCAAATGTTCAACCGCGTGTTCGGTCGCTTGGTGGATCGAATCACCGCCGTGTCGCTCGGCGTTCGCGACAGTCTTGTCAACATCGAAAAATTTCGGGCCGACTCGATCGACGTGATCTACAACGGTGTGGAGATCCCGCACAGTACCGAAAGCCAACCACGCACAACGGCAGCGCTGGCAAAACTGAAGTCGTCGCCACAGACGCGGCTCGTCGGGACCGTCGGCCGTCTCGATCCAATCAAGAATCAGCGCTTGCTGATCTCTTCTGTCGCGGAGCTAACAAAGCGGCATGCGGATGTTGCACTGATCATCGTCGGCGGCGGCCCAGAGCGCGCACGTCTCGAGCAGCACGTCGACGCCCTGGGGGTTCGCGACCACGTGCACTTCCTTGGCCAACGATCCGATGTGGAAACCCTGCTGCCCGAATTCGACGTCTTCGCGCTGTCGTCGTTGAGCGAAGGTACCCCGATGACGATTCTGGAAGCCATGGTTGCACGGGTACCGATCGTGTCCACGGCCGTCGGCGGCATTCCTGAGATTCTAAGCGACGGTCAAAGCGCCGTCCTTGTCGAGCAGCCAGCGAAGGTGTCGACGGACGACTCAACGCTTCCTGAAGAATTCGTCAACGCCTACGCCACAGCCCTCGAAACCGTCCTCACGGACGGCGAACTGGCAACCCGCCTCAGCGACGCCGCGCACAGCAGAGTGGCGGAACGTTTCTCGATCGAGCGCATCGCTTCTCAGTACGTCTCAATCTATGAACAACTGGTGACGCGGCAGCGGTCACGGGCGCACGAGGTTGAAGAGCCATCATGTGCGGAATAGCTGGCAGATTCTCTCCACAAGCCAGACTCGAGCCAAACGCGACGATGGAAGTCGCCGCGATGACCCAATCGGTTCTTCATCGCGGCCCGGACGCTGGCGGCATCGTCGATCGAACTCCCCTTGCCGTCCTGGGGCATCGGCGTTTGGCGATCATCGATCTCAAAACTGGACAACAGCCCATGAGCGGCGTGGGTGGGCGGTTCTGGATAACGTTCAACGGCGAGATCTACAACTACCGTCGGCTGCGCGACGAGCTCGTCGGAGACTACGACTTCCAGACCGACTCGGACACCGAGGTGATCCTCGCCGCTTTTGCGAAGTGGGGAGATCGCTGCGTCGAACGCCTCGAAGGCATGTTCTCGTTCGCCCTCCTCGACACACGCGAGCGCACTCTGTTTCTAGCACGTGACCACGTCGGCAAGAAACCGCTCTATCTGCGATGGCGACGTGGAATCCTTGACTTCGCCTCAGAGCTCAGCGCCTTGACCGCCGCGACGGACTGGCAAGGAGAATTCGACTCAACCGCCTGGGCATTCTATCTGCGTCTGGGTTACGTACCATCGCCTTGGAGTATCTACAACGACGTCGAGAAACTCCGGCCCGGCGAATGCTGCGTCGTCGACGCCAGCGGCGTACACAAACGCCGTTATTGGGACCCAGCGACCGTTGGCGTCAACAACGACTACAGTGAAGAGGAGGCCGTCGAAGCGATCGACGCCGAGCTTCGCGCCGCGGTCACCGATCGACTCATGAGCGAAGTTCCGCTCGGGGCCTTTCTCTCCGGCGGCATCGACTCAGGCCTGGTGGTGAGTCTACTGTCGGAGCAGCTGGGCCCGGGGGTGAAGACGATCACCGCCAGTTTCGACGGCGAACCCGGCGAACTCGAAGCCGCGAGTCAGGTCGCACAGCACCTCCACACCGACCATCAGGAAGTCTTGGTCACCCCCCGAGTTGAGGAACTTGTGCGACAACTGCCGCGGCACTTTGGTGAACCGTTCGCTGACTCTTCCGCCATACCGACGTGGTACGTCTCGAAGGCGGCGAAAGAGCACGTCACGGTGGCGCTCACAGGAGACGGAGGCGACGAGCCGTTCGGTGGCTACGACTTTCGCTATTTTCCGCACCAACGCGACGCGAAACTGCGGGCTTGCCTGCCGTCCTGGTTCCGACGCAGCATCATGCGCTGGTTAGCGCGCGTCTGGCCGGATCGTCACGATCTGCCGCGCGTCTTAAGGCTGTCCACCGTGTTCCGCAACATCGCGATCGACGAAGACGCAGCGTTCTACGCTGACCTCTGCTTTACGGCGCCTTCGCTTGCCAGCGAACTCGCTCCTGATATCGCGGCCCAGGGAGAGGCCGTCGAAGAACACATCCGCCAGGTGTACCGCGCCGGCGCCGACGGCGACGCGTTCGGCGCCATCATGCGTGCCGATGTCGGCTTCTACATGACCGAGGACGTGCTCGTCAAAGTCGATCGCATGAGCATGGCACACGGACTTGAAGTGCGTTCACCCCTTCTGTCGAAACGCGTGATTGAACTCGCACTGTCGATTCCGTCGCGCATCAAAACGCGCCCCGGAGTTTCGAAACATCTCCTGCGCAAGCTCGCTGGGCGCTACCTACCAGCGGAAGTTCGAAACTTACCCAAACGCGGGTTTCACATGCCGATCGACAACTGGTTCAGAACCGCACTCCGAAAGTCTTTCGAAGATTCGCTCTTCTCGGCAGGGAGCGACCTGGGCTGGATCGACCGCGAACGAGCTCGGGCCGTATGGCTCCAACATCTCAACGGCAGCCACAATCACGGCATGACCCTCTGGGCACTCTGGTCGCTGAAGAGCTGGTTGGACGGACTGCGAACGTCTCCACCGGCGACCACCGAAGAAGAGACGGTCGAGCTCGTCCGCCAGTCCGCCGACACCCCTGGATGACACAAGCCTAGCCTCAGCAAGACCAAAGAAAGATCGCAACTCTATCGGGTTAGATTCATGAGATCGTTCCTGCGCGCTGCCTTTAGTCTCTACGCCTCCGCGGCACTCTTTCGCTACCGCGTTGCCCGGCGCCTTCTTGGGCAAGACAAGGCGTTCCTCGGGCTCACCGAACGTTTGGCGCGGATGACAGGCTACGTGGGAATCTACCTTCGAGCTGCTGTCTATTCGAAGGTCTTGCGCGACGCCAGTCCCCACGTACAGATCGGCTGCGGCTCCCACTTCAGCAAGCTGGAAGCAACTCTCGCGTCGCATGTCTATATCGGCCGAGGCTGCAGCCTCGGTTGGGTCCATCTCGAACGTGACGTCATGCTTGCCGACCAAGTGGTGATTCCAAGCGGCGGCAACACCCATGCAGTCGAGCCAGGCGTGCCCCCTCGTGCGCGCGACAACAAGTATTCGTGCGTCCGCGTCGGAGAAGGGACGTGGATCGGCAGCGGCGCGATCGTCCTACGCGACGTCGGCAAATACTGCGTCATCGGCGCCGGGGCCGTCGTCACCAAACCAATTCCCGATCATTCGGTCGCCGTTGGCGTACCTGCGGCTGTGATCGCGCGTGCCGACTCAGGATCGGACGCCGCGACACACGCAAGCGCGACTTCTGAAGAGCAAACCCAAGTCTAACAGTCATGCGCACGATACTCGCCTTTGCCATGATCGTTGTCGGCGCCTTCTACGCGCTGCATGGGGCATTCCCCACCCTGCTCTTCTATCTGTGGAACGCGTACTTTAGGCCTGAAGAGTGGGTTTGGTCGAGCGTGATTCTCTCGCTTCGACTGTCCCTGGTGCTCGGCGTCTGCGTCGTCGTAACGACCCTCTTCTCGAAAAGCCGTCTCTTTTGGAATCGCCGTCTCACCGTCGTACTCTTCTTTGTCCTGCACTGCGGTCTTTCGACGTGGCTGGCTGCAGATCGCGACGTCAGCTGGGCGTGGTACGAGCCGTTCCTCCGCATCATGCTGATCTCGTACTGTATGGTCGTGCTCGTTGACTCCGCGGCGCGTCTCAAGACGACTCTGCTCATCATCGCGCTGAGTCTGGCCGCGGAAAGCTGCAAGCAAGGCTGGACGTCGATGATCTTCGAGCCCGGCGCACCCAACACGAATTCCATCCCCTTCCTCGGGGACAACAACATGGTCGCAGTTGGCATGCTCATGCTGACCCCAGTCGTTGTCGTGCTCGGCCAAACAGCGACGCGGACGTGGGCACGGCGATTCTTCGGATTCGTGACCATCGGCATCGTCTATCGTGCGCTGACGACTTTCTCGCGCGGTGGCTTCCTGGCCTGCGGAGCCCTCGCTGGCTTCTTCTGGCTGCGCAGCCGACGCAAGATGCGTATCCTCGCGTCGTTTGTCCTCATCGGCTGCATCGTTCTGCCACTCCTTCCGTCGGCGTTCTGGGAACGCATGGAGACGATCGTTACGTTTCGCGAAGAGGAGGAATCATCGGCTCTCAGCCGCCTTCACCTTTGGGAAGTCGCCAAGGACATGGCGGCAGACTCGCCCTGGGTCGGAGTTGGCTTTCAAGGCTATGAGTCGGCATACGACCAGTTCGATCCGACCCTCGGCCTCTACGGCAACGAGCGCGCGGTACACAGCGTCTGGTTCGGCCTTCTGGCTGAGCTAGGATATCCCGGGCTCATTCTTTTTCTGTGGGTTTTCGCTCAGTCATTCCGCAGCTGCCGTCGCGTGGCTCGTCTCGCGAAGCGTCACCCCGAGCGGGCGGATCTCCAAACCCTCAGCCGCTTCGCGGTTGCACTTGAGAGCGCGCTCTGGTCATTTGCCGTGGGCGGCACGTTCCTCAACATGCAGTACAACGAGATGCTGTGGCACTATCTCATGCTCACCATCTGCATGGAGCGGTTGGCCGCTCAAGCCGCGAACTCGCCCGCAGCTCCAGTGCAGCGCCAAGAGCTGGAAGCGCCGCCGCACAAGAGCCAGCTCGAGCCGGCTTGAAAAGTATCGTTCGCTGAGTCAGACCGCAGCTGCTACGGCATTGAGGTCGTGGCCGCGACCTCGCCAGAACGGCGGCTCTCGTTGTCGTGAATGTCGACAGCGCTGACCGCGAAGAAGTATGTCTGGCCGGGAAGCAATCCCTCGATTCGCGCCTGCGGCAGCGCCCCGACTTCTCGCACCCACATGTAGTCGCCCGGCTCAACTCCGATGTAGAGCCGATAACCGCGGAGGTTCTCAGGCTCTCCGTCCGCGTCAGTCGACACAGCGTCCCAGGCGAGACCGAGGCTGGCACCGCTGGTGTCCAAGCAGCCTTCGTCGAACTCGCCGTCACAGTCATTGTCGAGACCATCGCAGATCTCCACCGGATGCTGCGCGTGCGGTGGCAACGTTCCTTCATCGATGAACAAGACGTTCAACAGTGCGATCGCATCCGACACCGACAACAAGCCGTCACGATCCACGTCACAGAGCGCGTAGCAGATCTCGACCTCGTTGTCTTGGAACTGAAACGTCAGGGACTGTATGGCGTCGGAGATATCGACACGCCGGTCAAGGTTGCAGTCGCCAGTCATCTCACCGCTCAGGTCCACATCTGAAGCGGATAAGGCCGCTGACGAAAACAAGACAACAGGGAAACACAGCACTCGGATCACGTCAGCGACTGTGACGCGAACAGTCTTGCGTTGGTCGTACACGCTGTTGGACTTCCTGGGGAGAACCGTGGCAGCCTGTTGAACAGAGTCATTCGGCTGGAAAACGGGACGCCGACGGAAGACACCCCCCTTCCAAACGGCGATCTTGTACCGGGCACGTCCTAAGCAAACATCGGGCCACAGTTCGCACGGCGATCGATAGATGTTCGCTACTGCTTTGTGCTCAACCGATTAACGAATCAGCGACAGCCGGCGATCGTCACCGTCATCATGGTGCCGGCAACTTTTCGTCGAAGGTGTGTCGGGTTTTCCGGCGCTCGTCGTGCACACGAGGGCGCGCGTCCTGGGTCCGGTCGTTGGTGTTGAGCTTCCCGACAAAGCGGACCGCGCGGCGATCGAGGCGCGCCCACCATGTCATCTCGCCCTAGCCGCCCCGATCGTTACCGGCTCGGCCGGTAAATCATTCGCGCCCAATCGGTTGAGCTTCGCCTCAGTCGCAGAACACCGTCGACGTCCAACGCGTTCCTACCATCGTGCGCCGGGCTCCGAGGTCACCGTCGCACACGCTGTAACGCATGCAAGTCGCCTCACTTAGTTACTGCGGCGAGGCTGGGCCAGCGCCTTGGAACGACGGTTGCAACGTCTCCTGCGACCGCACAATCGGCGGGCACCCAACAGCACGCAGCAGGGAGAAAAAAGGATGGAGAGAGAAGTGAGGCGGCTACTGATCGTGCCTCTGATTCTGGGGTTGGGCTGCGCAAACAGTGAGCGCGACGGGCCGGTCTCGCGCACCGACGAGAGCGGACACTCATTGGCGCTGACGTGGGACACTTCGCAGTTGGACGAAGATGGATCGCCGCTCGCAGATCTTGCGGGCTACCGCGTCTACGACGGTCGTGAGCCCGCGAATTACGAGGTCGTGACGGACGTCGGCAAAACGAACGAAATCGTCCTCGATCGGCTAGCACCCGGGACTTACTACGTTTCGATCGTCGCTTACGACTCGAGCGGCAATGAGAGCCAATTGAGTCCCGAGGCGCGGTTCGAGGTGCCTTGAGGAATCACGACGTAGAATGATCTTCCGCAGCCACGGTTCGATAAGTACCCCCAATCCTTCCCTAACCTTCAATTGAACCGTAAGTGTCCGCCGACTCAAGGAGAGCTCCCCCGATCGTCAACACCGTGCGCCGCGAAAAGGCGACGACTCACTGAGATTCCAGAGCTGATATGAAAGCGACGACACACGTGCCGACGACCCGTCGACCACCGACGACGCAGACACTCTTCGTGAGTGCCTTTCTCCTACTCAGCTGCGCTGGTGTCGGCAAGGCAGGTACGGTCGCCTCGATCAGGCTCACTGAAGGCTGGGCGACCTTCGGCCAGGTCGTGCCACGCGGCGCCGCGCCGAGCGGCCTGCGGATCGGCCAGCTCGAAACCCAAGTGGACATTAAGAATCGCTGGGACGACGGCTCGGTTCGCTTCGCAGTGCTGACAGCACGCATTGAGCGTCCTGGCCGCTACTTGGTGCTCGACGCCGATGCCCCCCCGGGAGATTCGTTCGAGCCGACGTCGTGGCCGGACGTCGTAGTACAGGTGAACACAAGCGACGCAGCTCTCAGTGCGAGACTGCCACCGCCGACGGGGGACCTCTGGCTCCACGGACCCCTGGCGGTGGAAAGCCGGGCCATCGTCGCACCGGCTTCCGCTGTCGGTGATGCCCACAAATTCCTCCGCGTGATCTTCGACGTTCGGTACTACCGCGACGACTCGTATCGCGTCGACGTGACCGTGGAGAACGTCTTGGATCAGCCGATCGCCGGCCAGGTCGCCTACTCCGTCCGTGTCCTCGCCGGCGGCGAAGAGCTCTTCGCCCGTGAACGCGTCATTCACCCCTACCTTACGCGATGGCGTCGGACGTTCTTCGTCGGCGAACGACTGTCGAGCTTGACGCCAGACTTCGAACCATGCTTCGCCGCGGGCGCGCTGCCTCGTTACATGTCGGCGCTCATCGTCGATGAGAACCGGCGTTCGGACTTTGACATTCTGACGGCGGGAAGACTCAACAAGTCCATGCCAGCACCGGGCGGCCGAAGCGAGATCGCGCCGTACCCAGACTGGACCGCGATCTTCTTGGCTCACCGAACCGAGGCGCAGAAACGCACGGTTCTACGACAAGGTGAGCTTGCTGGTTCGTGGCCGGTTCACGTTCGTAACCCTGATCTCTCGCTTGTCAGGCTCGATGAACGACCGAACTACTGGATGGATCCGCGCAGCGAACCGGAAAACAAACCGCGAGGCGGTAGCGGCATGAAGCAGGGACTGGGCGAGCTCAGGCCGGACAACAATCACCAGCCCTCGCTCGCGTACGTGCCGTATCTCACAACGGGTGATCGCTTCTTCGCTGATGAAATGGCGTTCTGGGCCAACTACGTCGTCCTCTCGACGTGGCCTGGAACGCGCAAACAGGACCGCGGCGGCGGCGAAGGTCTCATCGAAAAACACAACGATACCCGCGGCTTCGCTTGGGGCCTGCGCAACTTAGTCGATTGCGCTGCTTACCTTCCCGACGCCTCGCCCTACAGTGAGTACTTCGGGAGAATCGTCACCAACAACCTTGCGTTTCTTGATCGTTATGCGGCATCGCACCAGCCGCCGTTGGGAACCGTCTTCGAGGGCAAGTTCAAAGACAGTACCAACAATGTCTATATCTCGACATGGCAGCGCGAGTACCTAGCTTGGTCCATCGACCACGCCAACGCGCAGGGGTTCCGCGGTGGACTCGCCGTGCGTGACCGCATCGTGCGTTTCACGCTCGATATGTTCCTCAGCCCCGACTACCCACGCGAGTTTGGTGCACCGATGGTGAACGTTCACCCCGTGGGCGTTCGCTCCGGCGACACGATCGACTACTTCGACACTTACGCGGAGCTCTTCGAACGCGGCATCAAGGGATCTCGCAACGCGGCAGAGGCATGGTTCGATCACCATGGCAAGTCCGCGCGCCTGATGATCCTCATCGCGATGCGTGAGGGCTGGGAGGGGGCCGACCAGGCGTACGCCTATCTGAATCCGTTCCTCGCTGAGCGCGCCTATTGGCCCGGGGGCGTGACGCAGCTCGGCCGCGCCGCGGGGTGGGCGCTGGCGCCGGAGACGGTATCTGCCTCGGCGACGACGAAAGCCGACGCCCAAAGCCCCGTCTCCCCGGCGAATCTACGTCGCGCACGCTGAGTCTCGACGGACGCGGCGACCTCCTGCGTTCAGAACGCCTTCGTGCGCGCGCCCAATGCCCCTCTCTCCACGCCCGCCAGCGTCAGATCGCGCCCGCCGGGGCTCTCAGCGCACGGCGAACCGCCCGCCTGCGGTACGATTCGTCGATCGGCTCGAGCCTCGCCAGCCCACAAACCACGCCAAGACGATCAACGCATCGAAGAACAGCGTCATGTGCTTCAAGTAGTAGAGATCGTAGCCGAGCTGAAGACGAGCCATCTCCGCTGGATCGGTAGGTTCTGGCACGACCGAGTAGATGTCCCCCCAGGCGATGATCCCGGGCCGGATGAAGTGGCGGTGATGGTAAAGGGGCTCGACGGTCATGCGCTCCTCAACTCGACCGCGCGTTTCAGGTCGCGGTCCAACGAAGGAAAGCTGCCCGCACAATACATTGATCAGGCGCGGCCATGTCCGAACAGCGGAATGCGAAAGCCAACGCTCGATGGCACGGCCAACGGCCGAAGTCGCGCCTGCTATCGTGAACTGGTGCAGTTTGATCTGGCGTCCATTCTTGCCCACGCGCTCTTCGTAGGAGAAGAGCGGTCCACGGCAGGTCAGTCGCCTCAGCAGTGCGACCAACGTCAAGGGCACGAGTGCAAGCAGGAGGGCGGCCGCCGCGACGATCCACTCGCACGTCCATTTCATCAGCCAACGGAAGCGACTCAGGCGGTAGCAATCCGGCGAGGGAATCCAGTTAGGGTCAATCCGCGACACCAAAACGCGATGCGTCAGGCTCTCATAGAAGCTGCCAGAATCGAGCACCCGTTTGCCCTTCAGCTGACAGTTCATCAGCGCGTCGAATGGTAGCCGTTCGTCCTGGTAGGGCATGCAAATGATCAACGTGTCGACGCCCATCTCATCGACCACCGACTCAAGGTCCTCAACCGAACCAACAGGCGGTACAGAGTTGAACTCACTGCCCGACGTCGCACCCGCGCCATCGACGACGCCGACTACCCGCAGGTGACCGCCATGACTGTTGTAGGCCTGGCGCAGCATGTCGCCTGTGTGTTCGTCCGAGCCGACCAAGAGGACGTTGCCAAGAAACGATGCGGCACCCGTGGCCCGAAGAAAGGCGAGACGCACCAGCAAGATCACTCCGAGGACGAACGTGACAAGAAGCAAGTGGCTTCCAACACCGAAGGCGAAAGCGTCGCCAGCTGCGTACGCGAAGGAGACGCACAGCGGCGTAAATAGAACTGCGACGAGCACCCAACTTCCGGCCAGGCTGATGAGCACACGTCGACGCGAATACATACTGCTCGCCACATAGAGCCCAAACGACGCGAGCGAAAACTGAACCAGCGTCGCCGCCGCGAACGAAAACACCGGCAGCGCAAGTCTGGAGACAGTGTCCACCGTCGAGACGACATCGCTGCGCACGATCACGAACCCGGCTGCAGCGGTGACGAGCACGCAGAATTCGACCAGCGCCAACGCGAGCACGCGTCGGCTGACACGTTGACGAAACAGAGGGAACATGACAGCAGAACGTCGACCGAAAAGGCCTATAAAGCCGAACCGAAGTTCGATGGAGGGCAGCCCCGCGCCCTAGTCCACGCGATCAGTCCCACGGCAGGATGAATTTAGGGTTCTATCCGCGCAACGTGAACTTACGACCCTGGGCAATCCTTCAGAAGTGCTTTCCTCATTCACGGCCCTACGATAGCTGAGAACGGGCTGTGGGGTCAAGACGAATTGATGGCATTCACGACAGTGCCAGCACCCTTAGGTCTTTTTTCGGCGAGCAGATGTTCGCCCAGCAGACTTATCGGATGGTCGCGGTGGCGAAACCGCAGCGCAAAGCGTTCGTTTTCCCTCTACCCGGATGTTCGACCGTCGCACCTGGCTAAACTTTCCCGACTGCAAAACCCGAAGACAAAGAGACGACGTCAGTACGTCTCTTGGGTGAAACTGATCGGCGGAGAAGGAGAACCAGCGGTGAAAGCATTGGTGACGGGCGGTGGCGGGTTCATCGGTTCGCACTTGGTCCATCGCCTCTTGGCGGCTGGCCACGAAACGGTCATTCTCGATAACTTTTCCACCGGCCGTCGCGAAAACCTCGATGAGATCGAGCGCAACGTGCAGATCATCGATGGAGACATTCGCAACCCGTCGGTTTGCGTGAAGGCGTGCTGCGGTGTCGACGCCGTTTTTCATGAGGCGGCGCTGGGATCAGTACCGCGCAGCGTCAAGGACCCTCAGACCAGCCACGACGTCAACATTACAGGCACCCTCAACCTCCTCGTCGCCGCTCGTGAAACGGGCGTGCGGCGATTCGTTTTCGCGTCGTCGTCCTCCGTCTACGGCAACGCTCCTGAACGCGTCAAGACCGAGACGCTCCAGCCACGCCCACTCTCGCCCTATGCGGTGACGAAGCTCGCCGCAGAGGCCTACACCTGCGTTTTCTTCGAAGCCTATGGCCTCGAGACGGTCGCCCTGCGTTACTTCAACGTTTTCGGACCGCGGCAGGACCCAAACTCAGCCTACGCCGCCGTGGTGCCAGCCTTCACCGCGAACTTGCTGGCCGGCAAAGCGCCAACCATTCACGGCGACGGAGAACAGACTCGAGACTTCACCTTCGTCGACAACGTCGTCGACGCGAATCTGCATGCGATCGAATGCCCCACCGCGGCATGCGGCAAGGCCTACAACATCGCGTGTGGAGGATCGCACTCGGTGAATGAGCTGTTCACGCTCATCCGCGATCGCATCGGTGAGCGCGCCGTGTCCGAAGCGGATCACTCCGAACCGCGCGCCGGAGACGTGCGCGATTCACTGGCGTCCATCGATGCGGCCCGCGACGCCCTCGGCTATGAACCGCGGGTCAGCTTCGCCGAAGGGATCACGAAGACCGTCGACTGGTACGAGGCGCACGTCCACGCCTGAGAAGCGGCGAAATCTCGACAGCGGCGGCGGTTCGCCGGGCGCGCGGAGCGGCGGCAGAGGCGCCCGTTCTCGTCCGACTGACTCGCAACGACTAGAGGTCGCCCGCCGAACGCGAGCGTCGGGGACCCAGCGCACGCGATTCTTTGACGTCACCGTCGTCACCAGCGCCGCGCCAAGCATCGCCGTTGCGATCAAATCGCTACCTCAGCCCAATCGACCACACGACGCTCATGGATCGCCGTGCGACCCAAGATTGCCATCAGCGTCGCGGCGCGACCGGCATCGACATTCGCCAGTGGCTCGCGGTCCTCGCGGATGGACTTTGCGAATGACTGTATGGCCGCTTCAGTAGCGTCGCCCCACGGCTCGAGCTCAATCTTCTTGCGACGCTGATCTTGCGTCACATGGAGCTGCCCGCCATCGAGCGAAGCTCCTTTTTTGTCGCTGCCGTAAACCTGGAACAGGAGGCCACCGAAGCCGCTCGGCGTATACACGCAGTGGCTGTAGTGGAGCGTGATATCGTGCGGGAATTCGTACGTCAGTGCGTAGTGATCCATGATCGTCCGCTCCTTCGGCACGCCGTTGAGTTCGTTGATGCCACCGAACCCGGCGGCGCGGAGCGGGTGCGAGCGCAGCATCCAGCAGAAGACGTTCATTTCATGCACCGCCTGCTCGACGATCAGGTCGCCGGAGAGATTGCGATCGACGTACCAGCCCGACGTCGGATAGCCCCCGACGTGCCGCTTCGCATCAATGAAATTGACCTTGCCGATGCGACCGCTTTGGACGACGTCGACGAACGCGAGAAAACCGCCTTGATAGCGCCACTGAAATCCGACCTGAAACTTGGTGCCAGAGCGTTTGACCGCTTCGTAGACGTCTTTGACTTCCTGCGGTGTGCGTCCGAGAGGCTTTTCGCAGTACGCGTGCTTGCCTGCGGCCGCAACCGCAACAGCATGCTCTCGATGCAGGTAGATGGGCGTAGCGATGAAGATCGCATCGATATCCTGGCGATCGAGTAGTTCGCGGTAGTCATGGACAGCATCAGGACGCATGCCCGCGCACTTCTTGATGCCACGCTCGCGCGCCGCGGGATCGATGTCGCAGATCGCGGCGACCCGCAGCGTCGAGACCGACACGCTGCGCAAAGCGCGATCGAGCAGCGACGTGCCGCGGCCGCCGACGCCGATCCAGGCCAGCCGCAGGAATTCGTTGGCACCGTCGACGCGTCCATAGGAAGCCGCAGGGAGCCCCCCGACGAGCGGCGCAGCGGCAAGTGAGGCTTTCTTCAAAAAGCGGCGACGCGACTGTCTGTTCTTCTCACTCATCCCTCGAGACTCCTTCTTCCGTCAATCGTTGCGCTCGTGCTCTTCGGGGGTGCAGTCTCTATGGTAACAGGCGAGCTGAGAAAAAGTCATGCGACCACAAAGCGCCGCTCCGGCGAAGCTCCACGCGCGCCAGCACGTGAGCGCGCCCAAACTTCTGACTGACGCGAACGGTGCACGGAGCGTTTCCGGCGGTGAACGCGAGCTGCTTCGGTTCCTCCGCCTAGCGGCGCGGGAGTCGTCTTGTCGGCGCCGCGGGCGGATGTTCTGATGCGGAGCAGATTCTCTCGTCCCGAACGCCCTCGCTCTCGCACGAGCGCTCGGTATCGATACCGCCGATGTGGTGAATGCTGTCACTGATTCAACGACGGAACGACCGTGAAGCAGCTCCTTTTCTACACCAAACCCGGCTGCAGTCTCTGCGATTTGGCGCTACCAGTGGCGCGCTCTCTTGCCGCCGAGCACGATCTTCAGCTCACCACGGTCGACGTGCGTCGCGACCCGGCCACCTTCGCACTCTACCGATACCGTATACCGGTGGTGACGCTTGACGACGTCGAGCTCGGCGCCGGGCGCATCGATCCTGACGCTCTCCGATCCGCCCTCGAAGCTGCGCTTGACCAGTGAGATAGGCGTCGGGCAGCGTACGAAGCTGCTCAGACGACGATATCGTCTCGCGTCTCGACTACTTTCGCCGCACCGTCTCTTCCGCCTCGATGACCAGGAGCGTCCCACGAACGCAGTCGTCGTCTCGACCGCGGAAGGGCGCCTGCGTGACGAGGCACTGCGACTCCCGGCCACGATGATCGAGTCGGAGGCGAACCTTGCGCGGCTTCGCCTGCTCCTTCACCTTCTCAAAGCGGCGACGGAACGCCTGTCGCTTCAGTGGTGTAGGAAGCTGGAACAGATCCGCACCAATAGCGTCCTCGGCGTCGAGCCCGAACAGCACCTCCGCGGCGCGGTTCCAGCTCGTCACTCGCTCCTTGCTGTCGAGCACGATGAGCGCTGAGGGCAGCGACTCCGAGAGGCTCTCAGCAAAAAGTCCCTGGAGACGAGCTTCGATCTCCTGCTCGACAGCAGCAGTGATGTCCGTGGCGCTGATGACCAGCCCCAGCAGGTTCTTGTCGCGATCGAGCACCGGCTCGAACTGAATCCTCACGTGACGCTCCGCGCCGCTCGGGTCACGGAACATTCGCTTGCCGATCTCGCGCGACACTCCTTCGCGTACGACGGCTGAGGCCGTGCGCTTGATCTCCAGCACCTCCGGTAGCCTTAGCTTGCCGAGGTCGTGCCCGAGGGTTTCCGAAGCGCTGAGATCCCAAAGCCTTTCCGCGCACGGATTCCAGCCGAAGACAGTGAGGTCCTTGTGGCATGCGATGATTGCGGTGTTCAAACTCTCGTCGACGAGGGTGTAGTGGAAGCGCCGCACCTCCTCAGCTTCCTGCTGTGCCTTCTCGAGTTCGCCGCGCAGCTGATCCATCGACCGCACGAGAAGCTCTTTCTCGCGTTTGAGATTCTGCAGCCGCTCCAATGTGCCGCCGTCGGGCCGGACAGTCTGCTGCGTCGACTCAAGCTGCTCCTCGAGCTCCTCCACTGCACGCTGGCTGGCTTCGAGCTTCTTCGTCGCCTCGCGTCGCTGCCTCTCGCTCTCAGCCAACTGCAGTTCCAGGTCGTTGAGGCGCGTCTGCCAGTCCGCTTCCTTCTCCGTGATCGTAGCGTTGAGTCGTAGCCGCTCCTGAAGGCTGGAGCGCAGCTCTTTGCCGGTCTCGAGCAGTGACGTTCGCAGTCGGTCGATGTCGGCAGCGCCGCTCGCAGCAGCTGATTCCTCCAGACCCTTCTTCAGCTGCTCGATCTCGACATCCCGGCGACTCACCTCGACGTCCTTCTCTGCGATCTCTTTACGCAGCTCGACGACCAAGGTGCGCTCCGTCTCGAGTTGTTCGTGAAGTTTCTCCTGACCGATGCGCGCCTGTTCCTCGCCGCTCTCGGCGAGCCGTGCATTCTCTTCGAGAAGATGGTCGTTCTCTTGCTTGACGGCGTCGAACGCCTTCTTCAGCGCGTCGATCTCCTTTTTCTGCGCTCGGCTCTGCTCGCGAAGCCTCTCGGGTTCCCCAAGGTCCTCACCGACGATGCGGCGCAGCTCTTCAACCGTCTCCTCAAGCTCGGCAACATGGCGCTGCTGCGATCGCTTCTGCTTGTCAGCCGCCTGCTGCAGTTCGTCGTGGCGTGCCTCAAGCTCTTCGTATTCTGTGGTCAGCGCCTCGACGCGAGCGGACGCGGCGGCGGCAGACTGATGCAGCTCCGCGAGCTCCGTCTTGTCGCTCTCTTCGCGCTCGCTGAGGCGGGTGAGGGACGATTGAAGCTCTTGGACCTTGTGCTCCAAGGTGTCGACTTCTGCCCGCGCGGCGGACTCCTGCGCCTCGAGCGCCTCGAGCTCGCGGCGCTGCCGCTCGATCGTCGTGTCGCGCTCTCCGCTCGAGGCGTCCCACTCCTCAAGACGACGCTCCATCTGCGCCTCTCGACTCAAGGACTCCTCAACCTCCGCGCGCAGATCGCGCTCGAGATCTTTCGAGTCCTCCACCTCTTGCTGCGCTTGCTCACACTTCTCGGTGAGCTCCTGGATCTGTTCCTGATACTGGATGACGTGCTCTTTCCACTGCGCCGTAACGTTGCTGACCGTTTCGTCGAGACGACGCTGCGTTTCCTGTTCCTGACGGTCGCCCATCATCTCGGTGAGACCGACGACGGTGTCGTTGAGCACTTCGAGAAGTCGCTGACTCTCCGTTGTCTGCGACCGCACCGCCTCGACGACGACGTCGCGCACGCCACCGCCCTTGCCCAGCTTTTCGTTCATCGCGGCCGTGATCTTACGGACGACGCCATTGAGCGAATTGCGCGACTCGTCCCGCACGATCGAAAACTGATTCTTCAGTTCGACGAGCGCCTGGGCAATCATCTCGTCTTTACCGTTCGTGGGGTTGCCGATCTCGGAACGTACTGCCTTGAGCTCCTCGGCAATCTTGGCGACCGCAGCCTCTGTGCTCTCGACGCCGCTCTTGACAGCGTTGAGGTCGCGCTCCGGTGCCTCCTCGATCTCCTTGAGCGACTGGCGCAGAAGATCCTGGGTGTAGCTGGCGAAAGTCTTCCAGTTGAGCTCGAACTGAGTCATCAGGTCACCGTTGGCGGCTTTCGGCGCCGGCGGCGGCACTGATTCGTGCTCCTCAGGCTCATAGTCGTCATCGTCGCCCTCGAAGTCTTCCTCAAAGCCGTCTGGGACAGACTGGCGGCGACGCAGCAGCCAAAAGACGAGCCCGAAGAGAACGACGATAAATCCCGCCGCGGCGGCGAGGATCAGCGCCGCTCCGGGCTTCGCGCGTCGGGGCTTCACGCCATTGGCGCTCTCACTGTGTGATCTCAAGTCGACACCACTCTCGATGAGTGCTTTCAGAAAACGCTGATTGGCCGCGACACCCCAAGCCCCAACGGTCTCGCCACTGGTGTCCTTGACCGCGCCCCAGCGGTAGGCGAACGGTTGACCGTCCTGAGTACCGACGACGGCGCTCAAGGCCTCGCTCTCGATCGCTGCGAGAATCGGCTTGGGGACGAGCTCACCGGAGTGCGGCCCGAGCGCAAAGTATGGGGCCTCAACGCCAGTCAGGCAGACGACGTTCCAGTCCAGACTCGCGGCGCTGGAGACGAAGATGCTGTCGGCTTTCGCACGCAGCGCCGAAAATGACGTGACTCCCAGCAGTACGCCGTACGGAGCGTCGGGCCGGGCGAAAACAGCCTTTGCCGCGACCAGAAAGAGCCGGGGAGAAGCCTGTGGGCTGGTGAACTCGTCGGGGTAGGGCAGTGCGAGAACCGCGGCCGTCTGGTTGCGGTGCGGCGTGCCGAAAGCGGCGGCGGCGGAGGACGTAAGCGCGCTCACCAGCGACGACTTCGTCAGCTCGTCGGCGGGCAATTCGGGCGCCGAGAAGATCTGGTCCGATTGCGTCACGAAAAAGAGACGCTCGATGCCGACGGCGTCCCTCGCCGCGTCGAGCTCGGCACTTAGGCGCGAAGCTGCGGTGCGATCATCCGCTCCAGCTCCGGCAAGGGCCTCGACGGCGCCAAGGAAAGCCGGGGTGCTCGCCTCGGCCGTCTGCTCCATGAGCGCGTCGTGTTCGGACTCCAGCAGCCCGCGGACCTGCAGAAAGCTCGTGTCCAGCTCTTTGCCGACCTCCTTCAGCACGGCGTCAACGGCGTCGGGAGACGTTGCACTCGTCGCGGGCTCGTCGGCGCTGCTGCTGCCGTCCGCGGGTGCGACCCCCTCGCCAGCCAGCGGCTCGCGCTCGTCTCCAACGGCGACGCGGGCGACAAAGGTCGCGCCGATCGCAACAATGGCGAGCGGCAGAACCACCCACCTGCTCCGAGTTCGGGTTCGTTCGCTCACAGAAGAAATCCTCCGGGCAGTTCGAGGGCTATCGCATAGGTGAATGAGTGCTTCGAGCCGATCTCGGCCGAATGACTCGTGAGTCGCGCGTTAGGACGCACCCATCGAAGAAAAATACGATGTGCGATAGGGGGCGTCGAACCGACGCTTGACGGCGAACGACCTAAAAAGCTACGGCCAGAGGTGACGCGGGCGGCGCAGATGTCTGACGCGGTGGAAGCGAAGCGTATGAACTCGTTACGGCTCAGAACTCGGGCCCTGTGATGGCAGTGGACCCGATCAGCGAATTTCCGAAAATGCGCTCAAGGTCGTCGTCTGAGTGACCGATAAATCATCAGGGTGCCCGACTCCTGGCTGTGTGCCACGGCAAGACCAGAGGACAAGTTCCATGAAAGCGAAGCCTTCGAGCGAACGTTTCGACCCTCACGAAAGCGCGTCGAACTACGAACGACTCTTTGGACCCGCCGTCGAGACCGTACCGGAATATGACGACCTCTCACCGATGAGCGAAGTCCAGCGTAGTCGCTCCGCCGCGCTCGATGGCGAAGCAGGGATGATGCTCGAACGTCAGCTGCTGCTGGCGGAGCGCGGCCCGCACTGGCTACCAAGACGCTGGGGAAAAAAGCTAGCCGTGGCCACTGCGGTCGCCGTGACGATCGCCGCGGTCGCGGTTCTCTACGCCCGACGTGAAAGCGCGTGGGAGAAAGAACTCGCGACGCAGCGCGACAACATCGCGAATCTCGAGCTCGCCTTGGACGCAATGACGCTAGAGCGCGAAGCTGCCGAAACGCGTTTGGCTGACAAGGCGCGAGAGAGCCAGAGGCTGTCGGCGCTGGCGGACCGCACGCTAGAAGAGCTCAGCGGCGCCCTCGAGGAGACGCGCCACCTCCGCACGTCCCTCGCCGCCGAGACGGCCGCTCGCAAAGCGATCGAGCGGCAACGACTTCAGGTCGCCGTACGGACGCTGAGCGATGCGCTGGAGGCCACGTGGGTACCGCGGCTCGTACGCACGACCCTAGGACTTCTGCGTCGTCCGCGGACTGAAACGCAACTGGCTTCACCACCGCCGTCTACAGTCGAGACGCGCTGACCGCACGTCCGACACGTCACTTCGACGGCAGGCGGACGTCTTTCCACACCGCGCCCCGCAGGAACTCGCGAACTCTTTCCTCTGGTCCGCTCACCGTGCCATCCGGCTGCGTCAGTTCGACATAAACCTCTTCGAGCGACGCATCCAAGTCGTGCGCCCGGCTCAGCCACGACCGCTCCTGTGAAAGATCACCGCGGAGCCGGTACGTGAGGGCCAGACGCAGCATCATTTCGCCGCGCTCCGCGATCGCCTCGGGAGGCAAGTGCTCGAGAGCGAGCTGCGAGTAGTTCGCGGCCCGATCCAGCCCGTCTTCGCGGTGCGCCAGCAGGGTCAAGCTCATCGCCAAGTTGCCGAGCAGCACGGGTACGGCGTCCGGCGGATCGATCTTCTCTGCCCGGGCGCTGAGAAGGTCGCGGGCGCGACTCGACGAAGGCGGCTCCTCCGTCTCGAAGAGCGCGCGAGAGAGCGTCCGCTGAGCCTCCTCGAAGAGTCCACTCTCCGCGTAAAGAACGGCAACGGCGTGATCCCGCACGTATGGATTCGACTCGTCGCGCTTGATCTCCTCGACGCGAACGGCGAGGTTGCTCGCAAAGAGATCCTTCAGCCGTGCGAGCGACCGATCGATCTTTGTCGCCAGCGCTCCGGAGTCCGTCCTCGCCAGCACGCCCCGCAGCTCAAGGAGCTCTTCTTCCGTGGCCGAGCGGTTCATCGGCACGTAGCGCTTCCACGCCTCGCGCACCTCAATGATCTCCATCTCTCCGGCAGCGATCGGCTGCAGCCAACGTGAGGCGGCGGCCCACGCCGTGGCGAACTGCGCGCCGGGTCGCGCCAGATCGGTGGCTTCGATCGGCACCCAGACGCGCCCGCCATGCGTGACGACCGTGTCCGCATCGAACGCGGTGTTCGCAAGATCTGCTGCCTGCACGCCACTGTCGAAGAGAAAGAGGACGTGACCGCGGCCGACGGCGAAGGCGGTTGGAATGCGTGCGGCCTCGAGAAGCGAACAACCCAGGACCGAAAGATCGTCGCAGTCGCCGTAGCCTGCGAGAAGCGTTGCCAGCGGCACGTTGACGCGGTCGTTGGCAGCGGTATCCATGGCAATGCCGATCGGGTTCTCAGCGTCGCGCAGGTAGGTCAAGCCCAGATCCGGCAGGGCACTGAGCAAAGTCAACGCGGTGACCAGGTTGGGAGGCGGAAACTCTTGTCGCTGCGCCAAGGGGCGGAGCTGCCAGACGCGGCGCATGAGGCGACGGACCGCTGGGTCGTCAGGGTCGACGAAGACCGCAATGCGACGGGGGTCGCGCCAGTTGAACACGTCGCGACGGTAAACGAGAAGGGCGCGCTCGGTGCGCGCAATCTCGCGCCCCTCATCCTCGACGGAGACGACAGCGGTCACCTCTTGATTGACGTCGGCAAGGATCGCTGCGGAGAACTTCGGCATCACCTCGATGTCAAACGGCGCGCCACTCTCGAGCGGCGGGAGGTCTTTGATAAAGGGCTCCGAAAGAAGCGACGCCGCGTCGCCAGCAAACTCCAATCGGACGCGCCCGGCGCGGAGCGGCACGTCGCTGCGACGCGTGACGCGGATCTTGCCGATGCGGGCGTCGGAATTTCGATACGTGAAGAAAAGACTGCCGAAGACGGGCTCCAGGGCGACCTCGACCCCAACAGTCGGCGCCGGCTGAGACGGCGAGGGGAGTTGCACGGCAGAACCTGTTGATTGAACCGCGCCGGACAGGTGGCCACTCGAATGTGCTGCGCCGACATCGCCGCCCTCGTGGTGCACGTCATGCGGCGCATGCGCGTCGTGATGCGCCTGGTGATGCTCGTGATACGCGTGGTCGTCGTGGTGGCGATCGAGCGCCAAGTGGAGCCCCCACCCAAGCACCACAATAGCGACCAGCGCGACGGCACCGACGAGCCCGAGGAGAAGGCGCCGTTCGCGGCGGGTTCCCGCCTCAAGACCATACTCTACGAGCTGGCGCACGCCCGTGAGCTCGAGTGGCGGTTTGGACAGGCGCCGGGGAACAATCTCCCGCAGCGCTGACTCGAGCGACTTCGTGCGCACAAACGTCGACGCAGTGCACTCGAGCACGGATGGCAATTTCGGTCGGCCGAGGGTGAGCTGAATCTCTGGCCCGTGTTTGCAAACACAGAAGACGTCGCCATCGTTCAAAGCCAAACGTTCGACGCGCTCGCCGCGCACGAACGTGCCGTTCTTCGAGCCAAGATCCTCGACGTAGTAGCGTCCGTCGTCAGCCTGCGCGACCTTGGTGTGAACACTGGAGATGGTGTCGTCGTCAATGGCGATGTCGTTGCGTGGGCTGCGGCCGATCGTCACCTCTTTCTTGCCGGGATCAATCGCGACCACCTTGCCCCGCAGCCGACCGGAGCGAAAGACGAGCTTCGGCAGCCCATCCACTTCAAGGCGCGTCGCCTCGGCGCGAGTCGTGTCGAGAGGATCTGTTTTGGGGTCGAATTCGCGGTTCACGGAAGTCGGGGGGTTTTGTCAAAGCTCGGCCGGCACAGAGAACGCGCAGGACGCCCGAGGCCCCGGGCGAGAAAGGCTGAGGCTCGATGTCGATTGTCAGGATTTCGGACGCGGGCAGCAGACTCTCCTATTCTGCAGCTCGACGATGGACGCATCACGGGTTTTCACAGTCACTTGCAGAGATCGACAGCGGCGAATCGGCGGTCGCGCCCGGGGCAACGTCAACGAGGAGCCCTCACAAGAACCTGTGATGTCGACTGCAGAGCGCCTGGGGCGGAGAGAGGAGCAAACGGTGTTCCAACAGCGGTCGGAGCTGGTTGGGACGGAGACGGTGGACGGAGACGGTGGACGGAGACGGTGGACGGAGACGGTGGACGGAGACGGTGGAGACGGTGGACGGAGACGGTGGACGGAGACGGTGGACGGAGACGGTGGACGGAGACGGTGGACGGAGACGGTGGACGGAGACGGTGGACGGAGACGGTGGACGGAGACGGTGGACGGAGACGGTGGACGGAGACGGTGGACGGAGACGGTGGACGGAGACGGTGGACGGAGACGGTGGACGGAGACGGTGGACGGAGACGGTGGACGGAGACGGTGGACGGAGACGGTGGACGGAGACGGTGGACGGAGACAGAAACGGTCACGACCGTTTCTGTTCGCGCCTACGGCGCGGCGAAGCAGGAGAGTTCGTCGGCGGTCGGGTCAGGACCGGGGTCGGCGGCCGGAGATGGCGGTGCGGCGCCGTCGATAAACAGGAACAAGAGCAGGTACGAGGCGTCGGAGATGTCGACCGCGCCATCGTCGTTGGTGTCCCCCGCGTCGGGACAACGGCTAGCGAAGTTGCCGACAAAGAGATAGTTCAAGATCGCAATGGCGTCGCTGATGTCCCGGCCCCCATCGAAGTTGAAATCGCCGCGCCAAAAGTCAATCACCTCGACCGCTACCGGGTGATAGGCGATGCTTCGCGCCACGTCGACGCCGCGCTCCTCGAAACGCACGCCCAACATGTCGCCTTCGTCGCTGAAGAGGGCGACCCGATGATTTGAAAAAGACGAAATGACGAATTGATCGCGGCGGTTGAACGCGATCCCCTGCGGCGAGGGAATCGTCTCCCGCGTGTCAATGTTGCGCAAAAACGTGCCGTCGAGCGAAAAAAGCGCCACGGTGCTACTGCCGCCACCAGTGACGTAGACACGATCGCCGTGGAGCGCGATCCCCATGGGGCTGGTCAGACCGCCGCCTCTGAAGCGGTTCAGAAGCTCGCCGTCGCTCTTGAAGTGGAGGACTTCGTTCGATCCGCCGCTGGCGACGTAAAGGTTACCATCGGCGTCAACGGCAATACAGTTCGGCTCAAAGAGCCCGGGCGCCGTGAAACTGCGGGTGAACGCGTCGTCGACGAAAACGATGATCTCGTTCGTGCGGCTCGACGACGCATAGAGCTCATCGCCACGGAACGCCAAGCTCGTCGGTGCGGCCAAGCCGCCGCCGGAGAACTGACGCACGTACGTGCCGTCAGGACGGAAAACGAGAATGCGGTTCGTGAACTGCGAGCCGACGTAGAGCTCGTCGGCCGAGCGAAACGCGAGTCCCCGCGTGCCGCCAAGATCCGCGTGCGAAAAACGATCGAGAAAAGCGCCGTCAGGACCATAAACGAACACTTCGCCCGTCAAGAAGCTGGAGACGTAGAGATTTCCAGTCTCCGCCGGCGGCAGGGGCGGGGAGGCGTCAGGCGCAGCAGCGACGCGCAGGTGAACGCAGGCGACGAGTGCGACCGCTGCCGCGCAGCGGCCAGCGGGCCGACCCGTCAAACGCAGCTTCATAGTCTGAGCACCTCTCCAGTGGGTCAGCGTCTTCCTCAACGAGCATTTTCCCAGATGGCTCTCTTCGGGGCCAGGAACAAGAGGCTTGAAAACGGCCGTCGCCGCCCGCCCGCTTGACGTGCGGCGCGTCCCGGGAACCGATCGCGGTGATTTCTCCGTTGTTCTTGTTACCCAGCGGTGAGAAAACAATCTCAAGGAGTCAGACATGATCAGGCCTCAGCACTCGCGGCTCGTGCGCACCCGACCCCTCGCAGCGCTCGTCTTCTCCGGCGCGCTGGCGTGCGTGTTCGTCGCAGTCAACTCGCAGCTCGGGTTCGCGACGGATCCCAAGGGCGCCGCACCTGGAGACGCGAAGTCGCAGGAGACGCCGGACGCCGACCGAGCTCTCAACGACTTCCGTCAAGGCTGGGCCGCAACGAAGAATCACATGCGAGACGGGGACGACGACGGCTGGAAGGTCCGCGTCACCGCCCTTCGACAGCTGGCGCGTGCCGGCGACAACGCCCGCGCGCCACTCGCGGCGGCACTCAAAGATTCGGATGCCGAGGTACGCGTCTTTGCCGCCCAGGCCCTGAGCTTCCTCGGCGATGAGCGCGATCGTGGCGTGATCGAGGAGTTACTCGCTGCAGAACCCGTGGCGGCAGCGCGACTCTACGCCGTCGACGCTCTCGGCAAATTCGGCAACCTCAAGCAGAGCGGTCGCCTGACTGCCGTGAAGGCGACCGACGCTAACAAGGACGTGCGCAAGCACGTCACGTTCGCCATCGAACGGCGCGGGAAAGCCATGAACACCAAAATCCGGCGCGACTTGGCGGCGTTCGATCTCACGCGGCTCGATACCGCACGCGTTGGCGCGGCTGCGCCCGACTTCACGCTCGAGGGCGCGCTTGGCGGATCGTACCGCCTCAGCAGCTTTCGCGGCCGACCGGTCGTGCTGATCTTTGTCTACGGCGATACATGACCGGTCTGCCACAAGCAGATCGCACAGTTGTGCGCCGCCAAGAATGCTGGCCTCGCCGCCGCCGCGCAGATTCTGATCGTCGATCCACACGAAAAATATCGTGTGAAGCATATGCTCAAAGAATCCGCCGACAAACCGGAAGACCTCAAGGTTCCGGTCCTGGCTGACCCCGCCCATCTCGTCAGCGCCACGTACGGTGTCGCCTTCCAGATGCAGATCCACACGGAGTGGTCCAACCGACCAGCGACGTTTGTCATCGACGCCGAAGGCGTACTTCGCTTCGCCCACCGGGGAAAAAAGTACAGCGATCGCCCCAGCGCCGAGAAGATTCTTGAGGTCCTCGAAGCGCTGGACGCGGACGGCACGAAGAAAACGCCACCACAAGGAAACGCCGACGGCAACTGAGGTAGCGGCCGCTCGACTGCGAACGAAGCGATGGAGGCGAGGCGCGGCCGCGGTCAAACCGTCGTTGCACTGCCGCCAGGGCGTGCGAGAATGGATCCTCGGAGGTCGCTGAATGGTGCCTCTCTCGAGGTTAACGTTGACCTACTGGTGAGGTTCCAGGTGAAGTCTCGGCTCAATTCGCCCGTCAGTTCTCCGGTCACGCATCGGAGACCGTGCGCGCCGCGAAGACAAGCATTGGAAGTGACGCCCCGCGCAGTCCAAGGCGCGCTCCGTCGCGACAACTCCGCTCGCCGCGGCGTCGCAGCGACGACTGTGGCGCTCGGCGTTGTGACGGTCCTGCTTCTCGCGCCGCGGGCGACCTCCGCCGCCACGCCATTCATTCGCGGCGACTCAAACGGTGACGGTGAGATCGAAATCTCGGACGCGATCTTTACGCTACGCTATCTTTTCGCCTCGGGGGACACGCCCGGCTGCGTGGCGGCAACGGACACCAACGGTGACGACCAGTCCGACATCGGCGATGCGATCACGCTGCTGAACTACCTCTTCGTCAGCGGTAGCGCTCCGGCTGCACCGTTCCCGGAGTGCGGCGAAGCCGACGAATCCTCCACGCTCGCCTGCGACCGCTCGCCCTGCGCCACCGACGAGGACTTCCTCGCTCGCCTCACCAGCCCGGCGGAGTTTCACGCGGTTTCTGTCGCGCTGACCATCTTTGAAGACATCGACCGGCTCGGGAAATTCTTCGCGCCCGCGCGCGATGATCCATCGCTGCTCCCGGTCACCTTTCAGAACGTCAACCGCCATCGATTTCACCATCCGTTTCTCGTCTCGGTGTTTCCCGAACGCTTCGCGGACCTCGGCGCGGAAGGATACGTCCAGCTGGTCATGCGACGGGCGACGCGCGAATACTTCGCCGGCGACCTCGTCCGCATCAGGACCCCTGACGAGACCCTCTACGGCTTCTCGCTCATCGTCGATCCCGGCTCTACCCAAGAGCTACTCGAGGAATCTGAGGTCACAGCGGTTTACGAACGCCTCCGTGGAGTCGTGACACTCAGGCCGCTGGCCTACGCGCCACGCGGCGCACTCGATATTGAAGTCGCCGCCCAGTGGGCCAATCCCAGCTTTCCGATCTACCTGCCCCCGCGGTCGTGATGCGGTCAACCAGCTCAGTCGCCCCGTGATCCAGCGCGTCCAGCAGCCAGTCGCAGCCCGAAAAAACTTGCCGTCGTAGGCGCGGGCGCTGAGCATCGAACAAGGCTGAGCCGCGGGGAATCGGCCGCCCAAAAATCGCAGCCCAACAATCATCTTTGAATGGTGCAAGCCAAGGCACAGGAGGGACGCCGTGAACTTGTGCGACAGACTCAACCGCGAACCCACCCTCGGACGGTTCATTCGACGGTCCTACCGGAGGTGCGTTCAGCTTGCGACGATCTCGACGCTGCTAACCCTCACGGCTCTCCCGGTCGCGGCCCAGGCAAACTTTGAGCGCGGCGACGCGAACGACGACTCGGAGATCGACCTGAGCGACGCGATCTGCACGCTTCTTTACCTCTTTGAGGCGAGCGTCGGCCCCTGCGCGTCGCCGCTTTGCCTCGACGCCCACGACGTGAACGACGACGGCGATGTGGACGTCAGCGATCCGATCCGCTTGCTCACACACCTCTTCGTCGACGGGCCGCCACTCCCTGAACCCTACCGCAGCTGCGGCGAAGACCCGACGCGCGACAAACTTTCGTGCGAGGTGTCCATCGGCTGCGCGGACAACGTGCTGCGTTTTACCGTCGCCAACGAACTCGAGCTCGTCTCGATGTGGAGCGAGCCGTTCACCACGATCGAGTCGCGCCTGCCGGTGCTTTCGAAGCTGACGCTTCGTCCCGGCACCTACGCACTCCTGCGCGGCGAGACGCCGGGCGTGGACCTGATCGCCGCGCTGAGCTTCGGCGCTGACTTGCAGCCGGCGACCCCGCAGGGCCCCGGCACGTTCCAGTGGGACGCGGAAGCCTTTTATCCGTTCCGGTACACCCAGACATTTGATGCCGACGAGGGTGAGCTCTTGGTCACGTTTGACTACAGACCGGAGGACAGTGGCGCGACCGAAGCCCTTGACTGCGCCGTGATGGACGGTGCGTTTGGCGCTCCAGC
This sequence comes from Planctomycetota bacterium, assembly GCA_965223265.1. GTDB lineage: Bacteria > Planctomycetota > UBA8108 > UBA8108 > SXIK01. The sequence continues at coordinate 8,069,884 of OZ244999.1, read as the reverse complement.
GATCGGCTTGCTGCGGATCGAGCGCCTCTCCCTCCCCGAGGAAGATCGCCAGCGACTCGTTTTCTACACCTGCGTCTTCGCAGACATCTGGAGCCCGACGTTTCCAAGGCCCTACGCGCTCGACATGGCGGACGGCACCCACGTCGACTTGCTTCTGCTCGATACGTTTCTCGGCCGCGGTGTGGCCGGCGAGACAGGCAACCGCCACTTCGATGCGGCGACTGTCGAGTTCCGCGGCCAAACGCTGGAAATCGTCGCCTACGAGCAGCTCGTCTTGGCGGGGTGGCACCACAACGCCAGTCAAGAGTTCCGTATCGTCTTCGACGCGCCAGTCGACGACGTCCACGGCCTCGAGATCGTCGAATGCCCGCCGCCGAATGAGTTCCCAACGTTCTGCTGGCGACCGCCAACGACGCTTGCGTACTACCTCGACGCCGACTTGCAGCGAGCCGACGTGTTCTCGGTAACCTGGGTCGAGCCGGCGCCCGAGTCAGGGTCGAAGGATTGAGCGAAGACCCGTTAGAGTGAGACTTCTTGGTCGAACGATGCACTCATCACACTAGCCGATCCCTGGTGGCGGAAACTGCGCCATGAGCTCCGCGACCTCGGCCCTGATGCGGGCGAGCTCCGCCTCGTCACCGGCGTTCGCGAGCGCCCGCTCCATCCAGTCGCCGACCCGTGCCATCTCGCTCTCCTTCATGCCGCAGCTGGTGACGCCCGGTGTGCCGATGCGAATACCGCTCGGGTCGAACGGCTTGCGCGGGTCGAACGGTACGGTGTTGTAGTTGCACTCGAGCCCGGCCTTCTCGAGCGCCTGCGCCGCCGGCTTTCCCGCGACGCTGGGGCGCGAAGCACTACCGTGCGTCGTGTCGATGAGGATGAGATGGTTGTCGGTGCCGCCCGAGATGAGGCGGAAGCCGTGTCCGCGAAGCGTCTCCGCAAGTGCTTTGGCGTTGCGGACGATCTGCGCCGCGTAGCTGCGGAAATCATCGGTGTTGGCCTCGGCGAGCGCGACCGCCAGCGCCGCGGTGGTGTGGTTGTGCGGACCTCCCTGGAGACCGGGGAAAACCGCGCGATCGAGCGCGCGCGCGTATTCCTCAGTCGAAAGAATCATTCCGCCGCGCGGGCCGCGGAGCGTCTTGTGCGTCGTCGACGTGATCACAGGCGCGTGGGGCACTGGCGAGGGGTGAATGCCGGCAGCGACCAGCCCGGCGATGTGCGCGATGTCGGCGACGAGCACAGCATCCACCTCGTCCGCTATCTCAGCGAAGGCGGAAAAGTCCCAGACGCGCGGATAGGCCGTACCGCCGGTGAAGAGAACCTTCGGCCGCTCCTTGAGCGCGAGGTCGCGAACCTGGTCCATATCGACGAGGTGCGTCTCAGGGTGTACCTCATACTGCACGGCGTCATACTGGATGCCGGAGAAATTGACGCGCCAGCCGTGGGTCAAGTGACCGCCGAACGGCAGGCTCATTCCCATCACCTTGTCACCCGGCTTGAGAAGCGCGAGGTAGACGGCAGCATTCGCGGGTGAGCCTGAGTAGGGCTGAACGTTGGCATGCTCGACCCCGAAGAGCTCCTTGGCGCGCTGCTGCGCGAGCGACTCGATCTGGTCGATGAACTCCTGCCCTTGATAGTAGCGTTTGCCTGAATATCCCTCAGAATACTTGTTCGTTAGGACCGTGCCGGTCGCCTCCATGACGGCGCTGGAAGCGTAGTTCTCCGACGGGATGAGGCGGATGGTGGTCGCCTGACGGCGTTCTTCCTTCTCAAGCAGCTCTGCGATGATCGGGTCAGTACGGCGGACGTGATCGAGACGAACGGCACGTGACATGAGGGATTTCCGAGCGGTTGGATTGATTGTCCTGATTGATTCGGGGAGTCTATCGCAGGCGCCGAAGATCGCCATCAGATTTCGATACGAGAACCGCTGTTGTGACACCCGACCCCTCAAACGCAGACAACCCAGGTAGCGCCGCTCAGGCCGGCGGCGTGCCGAACGGCGAAGATGCAGCACCGGCGCCGTCACCGTCACCCGCGCCGTCACCCGCGCGGGCGCAGCGCCGGCCGGCGACGGAAGCCGACGCGCCACCTCCCTCCCCGGTTTCGCCGCCCGGGCCGCAAGTGTCCGCCGACGTCGAGTTCGAAGACGAATCGCCGGGATCCTATCTGCTCGAATTCCACGTCAGCCCGTGGTATCTCCTCTGGGCCTTGGCGCATCTGGGACTTACGGTCGCGCTGCCGCTGGCAAGAAGGGCCGCGGGTCCGGCCTCTGAGTGGAACGCACCGGTCACTCTCCTATGGAAGTTGTTGCCGGTCTCGATTCTCGTTCACGCCATCGTGCTCTGGTGGCAAGGATTCAGCGCCTACACGCCGAAATCACCGATCAACCGCTGGCTCCTCGCCGTTTCGCTCGGCAATCTGGTCGGCTGGGCGGTCCTCAACTGGCTGCTCTTCACCACATGAGTTCGATCACGGCTCGACCGTGACGAGGATCTCCAGCGCCTGCGAAGAGTGACGGCAAGAGACGCCTACGGCTCGCCACTCGTCGCAGGCGCTGCGGCGGGAATCGAGCTGCAGGCGCTCTGCGCCACTCCGCGTCTGTTCACGAGTCGTTCGACCGTTGCGCGCTTCGCGGCGGCCGTGTTATACCCCATGTCGTGCCGCCTTCTCCCGAGGGCGGCCTGCAAGGTCACGCGGGCACCTCACGTTTCCAAAACTCGACGCGAAAGACACATGCGAAACAGCTCGATCCTCTTAACCGCTGCGACCACGGCGCTGTGTGCATGCTTGGTCGGCTGCACGAAACGGCAACCGGGCGAGAAAACACCGTCGGAGACGACTACGACGACGGGCGAGCCCAGCGAGGCGGCGAAGTCGGCTGCAAACTCACTGAGCGGCGGCCTCAAAGGCAGCGGCTACGAGGTCAAGGACGTCGGCGCAACCGGAGAGCTTGCTGTCACGGTTTTGTTCGACGGCGATGACCTGCCGACGCAGTCGGAGGTCCCGGTGAACACGGACGTCGACTTCTGCAATCACAAGGTGGTGACCGAAAACCTGATTGTCGACCCGGCCTCCCGCGGCGTCAAAAACCTCGTCGTCAGGCTTGAAGGCATCGCGGCGGGGCCCAAGAAGCCGCCCGAAAGCATCACGGTTTCGAATCGAGGGTGCGCTTTCGCACCACATGTCGGCGTTGCCGTTCAGGGAATGGAATTCGCGATCCGCAACGAAGACCCAATCCTCCACACGACGCATCCCTACATCAACAATCGTGAATTCTTCAACCTGCCACTCTCACCCGGCGATCCACCGCCGCGGGCGCGCCCCTTGCGGCGTCCAGGCATCATGCGCGTCGACTGTGACGTCCACAAATGGATGCGCGGTTACGTGGTGATTCACTCGAATCCCTACATCGCCGTCACCGACGCACAAGGGAGGCTCACGATCGACGAGATTCCACCGGGTGAATACAAGTACATCGCCTGGCATGAAGTGTGGCACACCAACGCAGCGCTCGAGGAGAAGACTGGCACGGTCAAGATCGAAGCCGGCCAAAAAACGCAGCTGAACATCAAGTTTCCGTCGCCTCAGTAGCCCTCGTAGCGCATCGCGGCGACGCGAGAAGCGTTCACTTTTCTCCAGGCAGTTCAGTTGCCGCGAGCCAGAAGGACGCGAGGCACAACGTCCCAAGACCGCAGACACACGATCAACCTATTAGGATCAGGAAAGGACCAAGGAACGATGCACGCGATACTGAAGGGATGGATCGTACCCGTCGCAGCCATTTCACTGCTCAGCTGTACCCCGGGCGGCAAGAGCGAGCCGGGCAGCGGCCCCGCTCCTATTGCCAAAGAAGGCGAGTTCGTCGCGCCGCTCAATGCGCTGCCGCTCGGCCTCGACGAGTTCGGCATGAAGGTGGCGAACGCCGACGAGCTCAAGGGACCCAAGGGTTCGGCGCTGGTGGAGCTCGGGCGGCACCTGTATTTCGACAAGCGACTTTCCAAGGACAACACCGTCTCGTGTGCCACCTGTCACGACCCGCAGAAAGGCTGGTCGAACGGCGCCGCGGTCGCCACGGGAGTCCGCGATCAGAAGGGCGGGCGCAGCTCCCCCACAATCATCAATCGCCTCTTCAGCACCGAGCAGTTCTGGGACGGCCGCGCGAAGGATCTCGAAGACCAAGCGCTCGGCCCGATTGCCAACCCGATCGAGATGGATCTGCCGCTGCCCGAAGCGATGGAACGCCTGCGCGGCATCGCCGGCTACAAGCCGCTCTTCACGGCCGCATTCGGTGACGACACCGTCAGTGAAGAACGCGTCGCCAAGGCGATCGCCAGCTTCGAGCGCACCGTCGTCAGCGGCAACTCACCCTTCGATCGCTTTCAGTCCGGCGACAAGTCGGCCATCAGCGAGTCCGCGGCGCGGGGCTGGGAGATCTTCCGCGACAACAACAAGGGACGGTGCTCGATCTGCCACGCAGGCTTCAACTTCACCGACGAGAAGTACCACAACCTTGGCGTCGGCGCTGACAAGCCGGACTTCACCAAGGACCACGCGGGGCGCGGCGCAATCACAGGAAACGCTAAGGAGATCGGCGCCTACAAGACGCCGACACTGCGCAACATCGCCGATACTGCGCCGTACATGCATGACGGCAGCGAAGCGACGCTCGAAGCCGTGGTAGAGTTCTACGTCAAGGGCGGGAATCCCAACGACACCCTCGACCCCGAGATGAAAAAGCTCGAGCTCACCGACCAGGAAAAGAAAGATCTCGTCGAGTTCATGAAGGCGCTCTCCGGTGACGTCACCGTCGTTAGCGCCCCGACGCCGGTCGAGTGAGCCGCACACGCATCCGCAAACCTTGAACGCCGACAGAAACGGACGGCCGACCCCGTGCGTCTCTGTCGGCGCCGCCGTTGACGACCCGAGAGAGATCCGACTGCACGAGGTCCTCGTGAGCGGACCGGAAGAATCAAAGGATCATTGAATGGCTCGGGGCATTATGCACGCGGCTCCTGTCCCAGCTCATTCTACCAGCAGCCCGGCGATTCTCACGGTGCGGTTTCGTGCGCTAGACGTCGTTGCGGGCCGCAGCCCAGCGCTGGATTCGTGGTGAGAAGGACCGGAGCCGCGCGGTACATTCTCGTTGGAGACAGATTAACTTCCAGGCTCGACCGCCACCTCGATCTCGACGTAGGCCTCGGCGTCGGCACTCCAGTCGAACGCCTTCATGGCGGCGACGCGGCCGCTGCGGACGCTATAGACGTAGTAGACGACGCCCGGATAACTCGGCTCGCCGAACGGCGCCGCCGCGGCGCTGTCGGTTTCCGAAAAATAGGCGTCGTTATCCGGGTGGGAGTGGTAGATCCCGCAGAGTGGTTGGCCGGCCTCTTCGTAGCGCCGCAGCACTCGCTGCATCTCCTGCGGATCGAAGCAGTAGGCCGTCTTTGCGTCGCGCGTGTGGAAGCTCGGATCCTCGCGATGGAGACGGTTCTGAATGTTCTCCATCGGGACGACCTCTAGATCGCCCTCAGCGAGAGCACCGTCGGAAGAAGTGCCGTCGCCGCCGGCGGCGCGTGCAAAGAGAAAGCCGCAAGTCTCCTCAGGATAGTCCGCTTCGGCGCACTCGACCATGCGGCGGTGGGCGGCCCGTGACAGCCGCCGCACCGTTCCACCAGGCTCAGCTTCCATGCCGCTCAGTCAGCTTTCCCCTTCTTGCTCTTCTTCACCGAGTTCGGTACGCGCTTCAGCGCCGTCTCGATAACCTGAATCACCTTCGGCGACAGGGGATCCTCCTTCGGCTCGAAGCGCGCGATCGGTTTGCCATCGACGCCGACAACATACTTCTGAAAGTTCCACTTCACGTCGCCGCCGATCTTTGCGCCGCGCTTCTTGTCCGTCAGGTACTTGTAGAGGGGATGCTGGTCGCCTCCCTTGACAGAAATCTTGGCGAACAGCGGAAAACTGACGCCCTTGCCGGCGCAAAACGACTTGATCTGCAGATTCGTGCCGGGTTCCTGCGCACCGAAGTTGTTGGCAGGAAAGGCGAGCACCTCAAGGCCCTGATCTTTGTACTTGCGGTAGAGTGACTCGAGACTCGAGTACTGTTTGTCCGTGAGGCCTCACTTGCTGGCGACGTTGACGATGACCAGCACCTTTCCCTGCAGCTTCTTGAGGCTGTAGTCAATGTCGTCGATGGTCTTGACAGTGAAGGCGTGCACCGACTTGGCCCCCTTCTTCGAACCGTCGGCGTCGGCCGCGGCGATCGGTACGGTTGCGAGCAGCGCCGCAGCCACCAGCGGCAGCGAGCTGCGAACCAGGGTTGTTTGCATCATTTCGCTCATCTCCTTTCGTTTCCCGCCGCCCGAGACCAGTCGCCCGCTGACGAGGCTTCCGGCGGCCATGGGGAACTCAGTTTAACCGAGCGCGACGAAAAATGGTGCAGAAACAGTGCCAGCGAGCGTCAGCGCTCCGCCGCCTCGGCTTGACGATACACCGAAGCTGCAGCGTCGATGCCGCGACCGACCGCACCGGCGCCTCCCGCATCGGCGAGACACGCTTCGAGCGCGGCGAGGAACGTGAACACCGACGTGCGGCGGCTCGACTCCCCCATGAGCCCGATGCGCCAAATCTTTCCGGCCAGCTCACCAAGGCCGGCGCCGACCTCGATGTTGTAGCTCTCCAGCAGCCGCCGGCGCAATGCGGCATCGTCGACACCGTCCGGTATCCACACCGAGTTCAGCATCGGCAGACGGTGACCGGGCTGCGCGAACAGCCGAAACTCAAGCGCCTCGAGACCGGCGACAAGCGCCCGCGAGTTGAGGCGGTGACGCGCTACGCGCGCTGGCAAACCCTCCTCAAGGACCAGCGTCAGTGCCTGGTGGAGTGCGTAGTTCATCGAAATGGGTGCAGTGTGGTGATAGACGCGCTCCCCTTCCGTCCAGTAGCGCACAATCATCCCAAGATCGAGGTACCAGCTCGGGACTTTGCTGGCACGCTTCTCGAGCTTCTCAAGCGCACGCGGACCGACGGTCAGCGGCGCCAGCCCGGGCGGGCAGCTGAGGCACTTTTGCGTGCCGCTGTAGCAGACGTCGATGTTCCAGGCGTCGACTTCAAGCTCCTCACCGGCCAGCGATGTCACTGCGTCGACAATGAAGAGCTTGTCCTGATCGCGGCACAGCTGCCCGATCTCGGCGAGCGGTTGGTGAGCGCCGGTTGACGTCTCGGCGTGAACGATCGCGACGAAACGAGTGTCGGGGTGGCGTTTGAGGGCGTCGGCGATCTCTTGGGCCTCGAACACCTCGCCCCACGGCCGCTCAATGCGGTGCAGTCGCGCCCCGAGGCGCTCGACGAGGTCGCTCATGCGCCCGCCAAAGACTCCGTTGACGCAGACGAGTACCTCGTCACCGGGCTCGACGAAGTTGACGAACGCCGCTTCCATGCCGCAGCTGCCAGTTCCCGGCACCGAGATCGTTAGTGGGTGAGTCGCCTGAAAGAGATGGCGCAGCATGTTTTGCGTCTCGTCCATGAGCGCCAAAAACTGCGGATCGAGGTGGCCGACCAGCGGCTTGGCGAGCGCTTCGTAGACACGGGGGTGAACGCTGGACGGACCGGGGCCCAGAAGAAGCCGGCCGGTGGGTTCAAGACGAGAGTTCATTCGCGGCAGCATGACCTGATTCCAAGAATTCGCGGAGTCTATGAAGGAGACAGAGACAGAGACAGAAACTGAAACATTCCGATGAGGGTGATGCGCCTCGCTCGAAGCGCCAAGCTCAATCAGAGCGCGATGGATGGGTGAAACAAAAGCGTACGGCCTGGAAGCATTACGGTCGCATCCTGTCTCGCCGGTGGTCCTGGCGTTCCTGCTGGTGCTCGAAAAGCGCAATGCTGGCAGTGAACCCGTGCACAAAGTTCCGGCTGCCGATGGGGCCGAGTTCACCGGCTGCGAAAAAACCCCCGAGCGGCACCTGAGAGAAGCCGCGAAAGACCCGGGAAGCATCGTGATGTTCTTCGTCGAAGAGGCGCCGACCACGGCCGTTACAGGTGAAGAGAAGCGCCCCGCGCGGCGCAGCACCCTCGGCGCGTGCCACGTCGAGGAGCTCTCTCAGATCCTCACTCGCCGACTCGGCGTCACGAATGTGAAACTGAACCGTCTGCCCGGGACGGACGTGATCGCCAATCGCGACCGCCCCGCGGTCACGGTCGATGCCGACGACCGCCCGCACCAAGAAGTCGCCGCGGCGTTGCTCGTTCTTTCCTGCGTCGACCGCGATGCCGATGTGGAGCCCTTGCTCAACGAGCGTCTGCTCGTGCGACGGCAGGCCTCGAACGATCTCCATCAGTTGCTCGAGAGCCGGACGGCCACCAAGCTCGAAGATGACGTTGTCGTCCGCCTTGGTGACCACGCACGTCTTGCCGATGGGTCGGCACCCCTGCGAGACGACAGGCCGTACACAAATCGGCCCCGAGAGGCGCGCGGCAACGGCGCCATGGACGTGCACGCGACCGCCGTGGAAGAGGCGATTCTCGCCCGGCGAGCGCGATCCGCTGGCCATGCCCCCAACCACCGGCAGTTCCTGGTGCGACTCAGCGAGCTGCTTGAGAAACAGATGTGCCGGAAACGAATGCGGCTCACAAAATAGGACGAGACCGCGCGCGTCCGGAGGAAACTGCGGCTGCGCTGCGAAAAGGTATCCATCGAGCGTCTGCTCGAAACGGATATGCGTCGTCTCGACCTCGATGCCCGGAAGCGAAGCGACCCAGAGCGTCGCCGCGGGTCCGCGCTCAAATTCCTCGCCGCCGCCAATGACGCTTTCAGCGGTGCAGCCGACCAGATGTTCAGGTGCCAGATCGCGATGGAGCGACTCCACCATCTCCTCGAGCTCGTGCGCGTAGTGCGGTGTCATGAACAGACACGCGAGGTCCCGCGTCGCAGACCCAAGCTCAGCCTGAACTCCGTCAACGAGCTCCCGCGCAGCTTGTGCTGGAACGTCGGATGTTGTGGTGGCGGTGACAAATCTCATCGATGCTCAACGACCCTAAAAGGCAAGACTCGGTGGATTCTGGGGTCCAAGTGCCGCCGCATTGGAACACGCGCGGACGAGTTCAGGCAAGGAGGCTATGGTGCTCCAAGACGTTGTGATAACCTGCTCCGATCCGTGACGTAGCTCCCCTCGACGGTATCATTCAACCGACGGCCACGCGAAGAATGTCCGGCGCCAAAGGCGTCGTTTCTGCCGTCGTCTCGATCCGAAACACCAAATACATGCCAAACTCGCCCGACAGTCCACCGCCTCCACCTGCGTCGAACGCTGCCGACCTCGAGCGCCCACTCAGCGCCGCAGAGAAGTCTCTCGTGGCGGCGGCTCGCGACAAAGCGTTCGTTCTCTACGAAGGGCGCGTGACGCCGCACCGAAGCTGCGGCATCGCTCTGGCCGAGACCTTCAACTTGCCGTCGCCGCCCTATCAGTCGCTACGCCGCGGCGGCATTACGGGCGAAGGTGAATGCGGCGCGATCAAAGCAGGCGAGCTCGTGCTGGGGGAGCTCCTCGGCGACCCCGATCCGACCGCGGGCGTCACCCCGGCGCTGCGCGCGGCAGCGGGCCACTATCGGCGCGCCTGGCAGGAACGTGTCGACCGCGGCCCCGGCGGCGAGGGCGGATGCACGATCTGCAACACTCTGACGGAGCCGTTCGGCGACTTCGCCAGCATCGAGCGCCAACGCTTTTGCACCAATATCGCCGCGACGGTCGCGGAGATCGTCGCTGCAATTCTCGTGCGCAGTGGTGTCGCCTTCGCGATCACGCCGATCGAGCCCGAAGAATCAGACGTCGAAAACGCCCCATCGTGAAACAACGCACCAGCCCTGCGTGGCGCTTCGGGTGGTCGTCACCAAGCTCTCAGCGCTGACGCGACTGGACGCGGTCGACCACCGCTTCCCACGAAGGCACGCTCTCGATCCCGGTGCCGGGTGCCGCGACGCCCAGGAGCACCACCTGGATGCCCGCAAGCTTCAGCCTCTGCGCCTCCGCAACGTTCGCGCTCACGGCCCAGACCGGCTGCTGGAACCTACCGGCGAAGCGCGTCGCTGCTTCCCGCAGCTCACTCTCATCGGCGGGCCACGCGACCATCGGCCGCGGCCCGAGGGCGGCGAACTGCGGACGCCTCGGACGCCACTCACCGACACCGCGGCGAAAGTAAAGTACCACAGGATTCGTGACGTTGAGCAGCGGCGCCGGCGAGAGGCGCGGGTCGAGAGCCTCCACACTGACAAGGAGCGGTGGGTTGTCCGCCGCCGTCACCGCCAGGAGGAGCGTCGCTGGAGCAGGACCACCGGGCGACGCTGCGACATCAAAAGCATAGACCCCCGGAGTCGACGGCGCCTGAATCGACCAGGTAGCGACACCGTCAGCGTCCGTGGAGGCGACGGCTGCCAAGCTCGGACTGCCGCCGTTGGCGTCGCGCGCCGCACCGTCCTCAATCCCAGAATCGTGCGCGCCGCGGGTTGCTTCGCCGTGAGCCTCGTCGTCGTGCGCCGAGGGGTGGTCGTGGTCGGTTGGGAGGTCATGGGCCGCCGGCCGCGGGCCGGCGATCCTCAGCTCGACGCTCGCGACGTCTCGACTTGCCCGCGTGCTCACCAGCGCCGCACGCTGTCGATGGATACGCACCGACAGCTCGGCTGTCTGCTGCGGCAGCGCCACCGCATCCTGCGCCTCCAAATGGCCGGGTGAGGCGTAGACCCCCGAAACGAAGTAGATCAGCGCGATGTAGCTCGCCTGGATCAGAAGCACAACCGCCAAGGGCCAAAGCCGCGGCGCGGAACGAGCCGACGCAATGACGTGCGCACCGTCGCTCGATCTCTCCTCACTTTCGTCGGTGCTCCCGGACACCGCGGCCCCGTCTGAAGACTTTGGCTTGGAGGTCGCTTGAGTCGCGTGTCGGCGTCGGCCCAAAGTGAGCTTGGTCTCCTGGCCGGCTTCAAAGCACGGCGGAATCTTGAAAGGAAGGATCAACTACCGCCCGGATTATAGTAGCGGCCGGGGGGCGGTCAAGGAACAGGAGAATCAGCGGACGACGCACGAGCTTTGCCGGGGTCGGGCGAGCAGAATTCACAGGAGGAGTGCAGAATGAGTCAAGCAGCGGGGAGACACGCCCACCTTCCTCGCGGTTGGGGAGTCACGCGGCCTGCGAGTGGCCCGTACCACCGCGGTCATCCTTGGTCGCGGTCAGTGTCGACCGGCGGCAACGATCCGCGCTGAAGAGAAAAGGAGACCGCCAAAATCGATGCGCTACGCCGTACTCTACAATCCGAGTTCTCGCCAAGGAGGCCGCGTTGCTGCCGCGCTTCGCCGGCTGCCGCTGCCGAGTCCAAGCGCTCGCTCGCCGAGCCCGGAGCTCGACTGGGTCGCGCTTGATTTCCGCAGTGGCGATGCGGGCATGGGCATCGATTCGATCGCCGCCCCCGACCGGGTGATCGTCATTGGCGGCGACGGCAGCGTCAATGCGGCCTTCGAGTGGCTCCATCGACTGGGCCGCAGCGCCACCGACTGCCCGGTGGGGATCGTTCCCGCAGGCACCGGTAACAACCTTTGCCGCGGGCTCTCCCTGCCGCTCGAGCCCGCGGCGGCGTTCCACCTGGCCCTCCACGGCGAGCGCCTCCGCCGTATCGACGCTCTCCTTTTCTCCGCACCGGGGGCGAACGGACAGGCGACGCGGCTGTCGGTGCAATCGGCGACGCTCGGATTCGCAACGGAGATCGCCGCGCAGTACGACCGGCTCCGCCGGCGGCGCTGGCTTCGTCCCATTCTCAAACCGCTCGGCCCCCAGATCTATCGGCTGCTGGCGGCGCGAGGACTGACGACGCTCCGGCGGCCGGAAGGGCTGCGGCGCGCCACGCTCCGACTGCGCCTCGAGCTGCCCGGCGGGGCCTCGAGCGACGAGAACATCGTCGCCGCATTCGTCGGTAACGAGCGCTCACTCGGCGGCAAATTCTTTCCCTGCCCAGGAGCACGGCTCGACGACGGAAAAGCCGACATCTGCTATGTGCGTGCGGACGCGGATTCCTTTCTCGCGGTCTTTCGGGCCATATCGCGCGGTGAGCATCTGGATCGTCCGGAGATCGCCTACCATCAAACCCACGGCCCCGTACAGCTGCGACTCGACCGCCCGGCACCCCTTCTCGTGGACGGTGATGTCTGGCTCAGTGCCGATCATTTCAGGGTCGAGGTGCTGCCGTCGAGGTTCGCTATCGTCGTGCCCGAGCCCAGCGCGACATGACGAAACAGCGTCGCGCCCAGGGCTTGATACCGGCTGGGTCTCGACCTTCGGTCGCCCGGCCCCGGTAGGATAAAACAGAAGATTTCAGGTACCATAAAACAAGCGGCGAAGCAGGCGTTGACGCCGGGCCCGCCTGGAGACCCACCAGCGTTTTTCGCTTTCATGATCACCTCGCCATCGCCGGCGAGTGCCGATTCAAACGGCGGGAAGAACAGCTCGGAGAGTTGCATGCCACATTATCAGCCAAGCCTACACGATCAGCCTCACCAGTCCGTGCGCCAGCGGCTGCGTCGCGCTCCCGGCGCCGCCCTCGCTGCTCTAGCCTGTGCGCTGACGATCGCGGCACAGCTGCCACAACTCCCGGTTGCCTTGCGCGGGAGCGTTTTCGCGGCGCCCGAAAACGCTGCAGCACCGGCCGCACAGGCAAACCGGGCGCGCCTTCACGAGCACGTCTCATTCCTTGCCAGCGACGCCCTCGGTGGTCGCGACAGCGGCGAACCCGGCCTAGAGATCGCGGCGGAATACTTGGCGACGGAGCTCGCGGCCATGGGACTTGAGCCAGCCGGCGATCACGGCAGCTTCTTTCAATACTTCACCGCGCCGTTCGGCGCCGACTTCGGTCGCCAGCTCGGGGCCAAGCTCAGCGACGAGCAGGGCGAGACAACGTGGGCGCCGTGGATCGACGCCATGCCGCTCGCCTACGGCGACGCGCGCGTTGTCGAAGCGCCCCTGGTCTTCGCCGGCTACGGCATCACCACGTCGGAAGATGAGCGCGACGAAGGGCTCGCCTACGATGACTATAGCGGCATCGACGTCACCGGCAAGATCGTCATCGTCCTGCGCTTCGTGCCCGGCGCGGGCAGCGGGGTTGATCCTTTCGGCGGCCGCGGGAGCCCACACGCGCCCTTTCTCAGCAAGCTGCGAAACGCCCGCAAGCACGGCGCCGCCGGGGTGGTCTTCGTCACCCCTCCCGACTCAAACCTGGCGCGCAGCGAAGTCGCGAGCGTGCGCAATCTCCAAGGTTTCGCGCGCCGCGCCGCGCCGCGGCACCCCACCCTACCAGCACTCATCGCGCGAGCCGACGTCGTCGACGCAGTCCTTCGTCGCGCCGGACGCAGCCTCGCGGAGGTCGTGCAGTCCATCGAGAACGAGCTCAAGCCAGCCAGCTTCGAAATCCCCAAGACGCGACTAAAGTTTGAGACCCGACTCGGCTACGCCCTCCTGCGCAACGTCGCCGCCAAGCTGCCTGGGAGCGGCGCGCTCGGGAAGGAGACCGTCGTCGTTGGTGGACACTACGACCACATCGGCCGCTTTGGCGATCAGGTCAAGCCGGAGAACGTGGGAAAAATCCATAATGGCGCCGACGATAACGCCAGCGGCGTCGCCGGGGTCCTGGAGCTGGCCAGGATGGCGCACGCGACCGACGCCGCCTCGACCCCGGAGGAAGGGCGCCGAGCCGTGATCTTCGTCCTGTTCTCCGGCGAGGAGATCGGCCTGCTGGGAAGTCGCCACTGGGTGCGTACCCCGCGGCTCCTCCGCCTGAGCGAAGCCGTCCCCCGTGATCCGTTCGCTGCCGCCGGTGCCGATGGCACGCAGCTCGTCCCCGCGGGCACCAGCGTCACCGCCACCGGTGGGACGCATCACGGCTTTCTCGAGGTCGAGACTCCAGCGGGCGATCGCACCTGGGTAGCACCTACCGGCGTGGAGCAGATCGCCGGTTCCGCTCTGCTCCACGAGGTCGTTGCCATGCTCAACCTCGACATGATCGGCCGTGCCAAGAAGAACACCGTGCTCAACGTGATCGGCAGCGACAGCTCCCCGGAGCTGCTACAGCTGCTTGACGAAGTCGCCAAGGGAAGTGGCGGGGTCGAGCTCAATCGCACCCGCGGTCCTGGCGGCGGCGGCTCGGACCATGCCCACTTCCTGCGCCGCGAGATCCCGGCGCTCTTCTTTTTCACAGGGATTCATGCCGACTACAACACGCCGGAAGATGACGTCGATCGGCTCAACCTGCCGGCGCTCGAGCAAATCGTCAACGTCATTGGGACGGTGCTTGAGCGTGTCCGGACCATGCCGTCGGCACCCAGTTTCAACGAGGAAACGACTTCGCTGGCGGGCCACGGCGGCGGCCGCCCGAAGCTCGGCGTCCACATCGACTCGGAGTTCAGCGAGCCAGGCGCCCGCGTCACCGACGTCGAGCCGGAATCACCCGCCGCTAAAGGAAACGTGTTGGCCGGCGATGTGATCGTCCGCTTCGGGAATGAACCGATCAGCAACTTCACGCAGCTCGTCGAAGCCGTCCAAGCTGCAGAGGCCGGCAGCGAGGTGGCACTCGAAGTGCGCCGCGACGGCAAAATCGAGACTCTGCGGGTGGAGTTTCCGCGCCCCCGGGCCGGTGGCTTCCGTGTCGTCTTCGGGTCGGTGCCAGACTATGCGTTCTCAGAACGCGGTGTACGTTTCGAGGACATCCGCAAGGGGTCGCCGGCGGCCGCCGCAGGCGTCAAAGCGGGCGATGTCCTCCTGCGCTGGGGAGACACCGAGATCGACAGCGTCAGTCACTGGACCGAGCTACTACGGCAGCATTCTCCCGGAGACGAGGTGATCATCAAGCTGCGGCGAGATGGCAAGACCGTCGAGGTGGTCGTCAAGCTCCGAGGGAGATGAGCGGCTGCCGCCGTGTGAAACGCAGCACGCGCGGTGTCAGTCGCTCTCGAGGACGACGATGCCGTAGCGCCGCAGAAGCTGCCCCGTGGCGCGATAATAGTCCGCCTTGGCGATCTCAAGATCCGCCTTGGCTCGAAGTGCTGCCGTGCGACTCGCGACGAGGTCGTTCTCCACCACCGTGACGGCGTAGGGAATCGTGCGGCCAGCCGCAAGATTGCTCCGCTCGTCCGCCAGGAGCTGTGCTTGGACCTGTACCTGGGCGTCCAAGTCGATCGAGCGGTCGCGGAGATTCCGCAGGGTCCGAGCGGCGAGATCGACCTCGAGGACGATCGAATTCTCGAGTGCCTGACGCTCGAGGTAGAGCTTCACATTTTCGCTGCGGGCATTGCGGTATCGGCTGCGCGGGCCGCGGTTTGACAGCGGCACCGACATTTCAACCCCGACGAGCCAGTCGTAGAAGTTCCCTCGACCTAGGCTCCGGTAGGCATCGTCGTAGGTCTCCTCCATTCCGAGCTGAGTCCAGCGTCCGAAGATATCGAGGGCCGGGAGAAGCTCGCTGCGCGCCACCTCGAGGCGGATCGATTGCGTACCAATGCGGGTCGCAAGCTGGCGGTACTCCGGGCGCAGCTCGAACGCCAGGGCGACTGCCGCATCAGGGTCGAGCTGCGGCATCTCGAGGCTCGGCTCCGTGGTGCACCGCACACGCAGGTGGTCGTACGAGCCGCGCCGATCACCGCTGCTGCGGCGCTGACGGAGCGAGATCTCGCCAGCGTAGTTGATGCGATTGAGCAGCGCATCCCGTGCGTTCGCCGCCAGCAGCTCCGCCTCTTGAAACTCGACTTTGCGCAGATAGAGCTGGCTTTCGGCGATGCGGACATCGTTGTCGGAATACCTTCCCGCCTCGCGATTCTTCCGGGCGTTGTCGAGGTTTTGCGTTGAGACGGCGACAGAACTCTGCGTTGCGGCCAGGTTCTGCAGGGCGAACGTGAGCTCCCAATAGCCTGCTTCGACCTCGTAGATGGTGTCGGCGAGCAAACGCTCGAATTCGTAACGGGTCAAATCGAGATCGTTGCGCGCAATACGAATCTCCGCGCTGTTGACGCCGAACCAAGCTCCTTTCAAAAGGGGTTGGCGAAGGTCAGCGACGACGTCGGTGCGATTGATCGGGTTGAGCCGGGTGATCCCACCGGCGGCGGCGGCCGGGCGATCGAAAGCGTTCTGCTGCAGCTGCAGCTGGTAAGTCGCCCCAGTGAGCCATGTGCCATTGAGCCCCGCCGAATAGCTGGTGATCTCAGATGGGTTGACGGTGACGCCCTGAACTCCAGTACCGACGTCCAGGAACGAGACCGTGGGGTCGCGATTCTTGGCGAAGCTCGCCGAGACGTTGAAAAACGGGTCGAACGCCGACCGCGCGATGACCACACTGCGCTGACCGATGGCATCGTCGAGCCGCGCCAGTCTGACGTCGAGATTGTGCTCGACGGCGATGCGCACCGCCTCGGCGAGTGCCAGCTCGACGTTGTGGGAGTCGCTGTCAGCGGCCGGCGGGGTGGCTGCGGAACTTCCACCCGGATTTGCTGCCGCAGATTCCGCCGTGGAGTTCGACGGCGCGGGAACGTCGGACTCCGCGGCCGTCCGGGCGGTCACAGCAAAAGCGAGAACAAACCCACAAAGACGCACCGAGAGAGCTTTCATGTAGGCGACGCAACCGATTCTCGTCCAAGGTGTTTTCGCCCAGGCGCGATGGCGCGTCGGGCGCTAGTGTCGACGCCCCTTGCGGGATTTCGGGCGGAAACGGGCAGCTCCGTCCGGCACCGAATGGTGACGTCGAAGGTCACCTGGAGGGCGCTCGAGCCCGGACATTATCCACACACTCGGTCGGAACGCATGGACAAAAAAGACCAGAGCTCACCTTCCACAGGCGCCGGCTCGACGCTGCCTCGACCCTGAAAAAAAGGCGTGAAACGCGCTTCAGTCGCTGCCAGTCAGGCGCTCGCGGATCCGGGCGAAGTCGTCTGCGGAGTAAAACTCCACCGTGACTTTGCCGCGCCCGCCGCGGCGCTCCTGAATCGACACCTTCGTCCCAATGGCTTCGCTCATCTCCTCTTCGAGGCGTCGCAGGTCGGCGCGCCTCTTCTGGGGACGCGGACGGTGGGACGACGGGGGAACGCTCGCCTCCACGCCAGCAGGCGCTGGCTGCGGCGCGGCGTCTCGGGCCTCCTCGAGCTCGCGGACAGTCAGGCGCTCCTCCGCGATGCGCTCGAAGAGTTCGCGGCGCGGCTCTTCCTCGTCGATGGAAAGCAGGACCTTCGCGTGCCCGGGGCTGATCTGCGACTTTGCGAGTGAGACCTGCATGTCCTCCGGAAGGTCCAGCACACGCAGAGAGTTCGCAACGCTTGAGCGCGACAGGCCGAGGGAGCGGGCAAGCGCCTCCTGCGTCCAGTTCTTCGTCGCCATGAGCTGCGCGTAGGCCTTGGCGACTTCGATCGGGTTCAAGTCCTGGCGTTGGATGTTTTCGACCAGAGCAAGTTCGAGCAAGCGGTCGTCGTCGAAGTCCGTCAGCATTGCTGGAACGCGCTGCAGGTCGAGCTCGAGTGCGGCGCGCAAGCGGCGCTCCCCGGCGATCAGCTCGTAGCTGTCGTCGACGCGTCGCAGGACAAGCGGCTGCAGGATCCCGTCCTGCGAGATCGACGCTTTGAGAGCCTCTAACTCTTCTTCATCAAACTGCTTACGAGGCTGATCGGGATTCGCGCGCACCGCTCTTGGGTCGACAGATACGAGCTGAAACTCGTCGCTCTCGACCGCCGCGCCCGACCCCGCCTCGGCGACTCGTGGGGTCTCTTCGGGAAGCGGTGGAGGCGGCTCCGCAGGCTTTCGAATGAGAAGATCGAGTCCGCGTCCTAGTTTACGCCCACCCATGTTCGAGCACCTCCTTGGCGAGTTCGATGTAGCTCCACGCGCCGCGCGACAGCGGGGCATAGAAGTAGACCGGCTGACCATGGCTTGAGGCTTCGGCCAAGACGACGTCGCGCGGCACGATGCTCTCGAAGACTTGGTCGCCGAAGTACCCCTTGACTTCCCTCAACACATCTTGGGAGAGCTCCAATTCGTCGGAGTACATGGTCAAAAGCAGCCCTCCGATCTCTAAGTCATGATTTATATCATTCTGTATTTTTTTGATAATTGGCAATATCTGGCTTAACCCCTCCATCGCGTAGTACTCGCACTGGATCGGTATCAGAACCCATCGACAACTGGCGAGCGCGATCGTCGGCAAACCGCCGAGCGAGGGAGGACAGTCGAGCAGGACGTAGTCAAAGTCCGCAGCGAGTGTCGCGAGTTGATCGCGAAAACGCCGCAGTCCGGTCGTCTGTACCGAGTGGATCAAATCAAGGTGCGACAGTTCGGCCGACGAAGCGAGCACCGAAAGGTGCTCGAAACAGGTCGGAGAAACCAGCGGCCGCAGATCTCCATCCCCGCCCAAGGACTGAGACAAAACCGGGGATCGGCCCGGCTCGACGCCGACGCCGCTCGACGCGTTGCCCTGGGGGTCGAGGTCCACCAGCAAGACTTCCTGGTGGGCTAGGGTGAGACTCGCCGCTAGGTTCACGGCGGACGTGGTCTTGCCAACGCCGCCCTTCTGACTCGCAACCGTGATGATGGTGCCCAATCCGGGAACTCCTGGAGAAACAGCCTGGTTCGATCTTAGTGGCGCTCAGGGCGCGTTTCAAGCCACCCGGAGAGGTGTTCCACGTGGAACATCTAGGTTTGTGTTCGGGGGGAACCAAAGATGTTCCACGTGGAACATTTGCCAGAGAGTCGAGGTCCGCTGCAAACGAAAATGTTCCACGTGGAACATCTCGGCGCACCATGGTTCCACGTGGAACATGCCTGCGCGCGTGGCTCATTGTTCCACGTGGAACATCTCGGGCGTTTTGCGCCGTAGAACACGCATTGTTCCACGTGGAACATTTCAGAGAACTGGCTCAGACCGCCCACACCCCGGACACGAGATTGTTCCACGTGGAACATTTGGTCTTGGCGCACCATGGTTCCACGTGGAACCATGCCTGCGCGTGTAGCTCATTGTTCCACGTGGAACATACTGCCGTCATCGCGAAAAGGATTGTTCCACGTGGAACATTTCAGAGAACTGGCTCAGACCGCGCCCACACCCCGGACACGAGATGATTGTTCCACGTGGAACATTCGGTCTCGGCGCACCATGGTTCCACGTGGAACCATGCCTGCGCGCGTAGCTCATTGTTCCACGTGGAACATACTGCCGTCATCGCGAAAAGAGATTGTTCCACGTGGAACATTTGGGCTCGGAGCACCATTGTTCCACGTGGAACATGACTGCGCGTTTGTTCCACGTGGAACGTGATCCCGGAAAACTGACACTCTGCCGTCCTACGCGAAAACGATGTTCCACGTGGAACAATCACGACCCGTTTCGCAATAGATTGTTCCACGTGGAACATCTCGGGCGCGTTTCGGCCGTAGAACATGCATTGTTCCACGTGGAACATTTTCAGAGAACTGGCTCAGACAGCCTCCACACCCGGACACGAGATGATTGTTCCACGTGGAACATTTTGGTCTCGGAGCACCATTGTTCCACGTGGAACATACTGCCGTCATCGCGAAAAGGGATTGTTCCACGTGGAACAATCGCGACCCGTTTCGCGATAGAACCCAAATTGTTCCACGTGGAACATCTCGGGCATTTCGGTCCGTAGAACAAATGTTCCACGTGGAACATTCTCAGAGAACTGGCTCAGACAGCCTCCGCCCGGACCACGAGATGATTGTTCCACGTGGAACATTTGGTCTCGGAGCACCATTTGTTCCACGTGGAACATCTCGTACTCGCTCGGACCGAGACAATCCTTAGCAATTATCGTGCCACGGAGAAAGCGGGCGTTGAGGTTGATAACCTCGTCACCTTTGTTGCGTCTCCGCTCGCGTTGTATGCTGAGTTGAGGCAGGCCTCGCGGACTCCGCAAGTTCGCCAGCCCCTGGTGCATAAGTTCTAAATATTTCACAATTAATGACGAGCCGCGACCTGTGCGCTACGCCATTCTCTCAGACATCCACGGCAACTATGACGCCCTCGAGTCCGTGCTCGACGGGCTGAGGGGCGAGTCTATCGACTCATTCATTTGCTTGGGCGATATCGTCGGCTACGGCCCGGAGCCAGCGCGCTGCGTCGAGCGAATTCGCAGTGTCGCCGAATTTGTTGTCGCTGGGAATCATGATCTCGCGGTCGCCGACAAGCTCAGCATCGAAACATTCAACTTGCTGGCTCGTGAAGCGACCCTGTGGACGCGAAACGAACTCTCGAGCGCCGAAGTCGAGTACTTGTCAGCCTTGCCGCTCCTTCACCATCTAGATGGCCTCGACATCGTCCATGGCGCGTTGTGCTCGCCTGAGCTCTTCGACTACGTCCAAACCAGCTATGACGCGTCCCTCTCCATGGCACAGATGCAGGCACCCGTCTGCTTCATCGGCCACTCTCACGTGCCAATTATCTTCATCCAAGAGAGTTTCATCTCCTATAGCTTGGAGAAGAGCGTCAAGGTGCGCGACGAAACGCGGATCATCGTCAACGTCGGCAGCGTCGGCCAGCCCCGCGATCGCGACCCTCGTGCCTGCTGCGCCACCTTCGATACCGAAACACGCGAAGTCAAACTGCACCGCTTCCGCTACGACATCGATTCGGTCGTCCACAAGGTGCAAAAGGCAGGGCTGCCGCTCGCCCTGGGCGAGCGGTTACGAGTCGGTCGCTAACGCGGGAAAAACCGCCAGACCAGCGTAACGACTAAACGACTAGCCGTCGGACGAGGTCGTCGGTCCGTTAGCCGGCGCCTGCGAGCCCGTTTCGTCGTCCCGGTAGAGCTTCTTGGGCGGCGGCGTGTATTCAGCGTGCTCGATCTCGTCCTCGACGTTCTTCAAACCGCGCTTGAATTCGACGACGCCTTTGCCCAGATTCCGGGCGATTTCGGGGAGCCTCTTGCCAAAGAGCAAGAGCCCGACCAAAAGAATCACGACCAGTTCGAACGGACCAGGGGCGAACGCAAAGGAGAGAAGAATCGTCTGCATGGCATCACCTTGGAAACCGTTGGGCTATGGCCCAAACCGAGGGTCCCCGCGGCCATCAGCTGAAAGCTTCGACGAGGCTGGCCCGCCCGAAACCTCCCGACCGTTCGGGACGAGACTCTGGCGCCTCCACTTCTCTACCTGCTACCGGCAAGGCCTCACGGAGAAACCCCGGCGACGACGCAACTCAGTGTGTGGAGGGATAGAGCCTCGAGAGAGTTCTCGAGTTGTCTGGATCGCTGCCCGAGAAAACGCTCAGACAACGTCACCTCTGCCATTTTAGCGTCAGTGCCGGTAGTATCCATACAATTCCTGGCCGATCTTCCTGGCCAGTCCTACAAGCAGCCGCTCCTCCACTTTCTGCTGATGGCTCCCCATTTCGAGCATGGGGATGTCGGCGTCGTCGTCGAGCCCCCCCAACTGCAAGTTCGTGATTCCGAAGTACTTTTCTCGCCCGGTCGCGCCGTCCAGGACGCGGTAATGCGCCCGAATCGATGCGTCAAGGAGACCGATCGTGCGATCGCTCCGCGGACGCCACTCGAGAATGTCTCCGACGACGACGTAGTCGACTTCGGCGCCAGCGAGCAGCTTCTGCCAGTCGCGACGAGTGATCGCCGACTCGGTCCAGTCCCGAATCGCGTTGAGTATCGGCCTCGCGTCGCCTGTGTCCATGAAGTCGGCGTCGCCATTGCGCGCCGCCCACTTCTGTAGGTTGCGCGCCAGCTGAGCGCCGCGGATCGACTCTAAATACCAGCGATCCTGGTGAATCTCAGCGAACGGAACCACTAAGACGGTCTGAGACCGGAGCCCGTCACCGTGGTTGAACAGCGCTGGCTCGAACGACTTGCAGCCAGGAAGACAGATCAGCACGGTGAGCCCAAGAAAACGCAGATAAGGCATGAATTGATCACTCCGCAGGTTCGCTGAGGCTGCCCCGCGACGGCGCGGCACGACGACCACCGCCCAGAAGCGAGCGAGTCGACTCGAAGCCCGTCTCGGACCGCGATCGACAACTCCTAAGTCTAACCTCGAGCAGGGCCTTTTCGAACCCGCCTGGCCGAACGAGTTTTCCGGGAGGCCAAGGTCTCTTGGGCTTTTGCTCGCCGAGCGAATCCTTTACCGAGATTCTTTCGGTCCCAGGATTGGGATCGAATGAGACGGACTATGACCTGCGCGGGTGCGGCCGCGACTCCAGTTTGAACCCGCCTCCCGTTTGGTACACCAGCCGGAAAACCCGCTTCTCGACGGTCGTGCCGTCGTATGTGACCCGTGCCGGACGGCCCCGAAGGATCATGTCGCGGCTCCGCCCCTCGTACTCAGCCGTCTCAGCGGTGGCGGTGTTATCGCCAGCCTTGAAGACAACGTTGCCGACGGCCCGGGCGCTCACCACGGCGTGTGCGGCGTCGCGCTCCGGATCGATCTGTAGCGTCAACTCGTCCTCGGCATCGAGCTTCCACGCGCCCTCCGACCGTGACAGCAGCGTCTCACCGGCTGGGTGGAACGTCGCCTTGACGTCGTGATGAAAGCTGATCAGAAGCCAACGGCTCGGGCTCCCCAACTGGGCGCGCGCATTCGAGTAGGGCAGCAGCCAGATCTCCTGGGCGATGATTTTGTCGGTCTTCCATGCTGGAGCTGGGGCGCCTCCC
The DNA here is from genome assembly GCA_965223265.1 of Planctomycetota bacterium. Taxonomy (GTDB): domain Bacteria; phylum Planctomycetota; class UBA8108; order UBA8108; family SXIK01. Next base: position 8,047,196 of record OZ244999.1, on the reverse strand, counting down.
GACTCGTCTTGACCGGCAACCGTCTCGGTCGGCGCGGCGAACGAGGTACCGCGCTGAAACGTCTGTGGCCTGCCGGCGGGGGAGAATACGTGGATCTTGTTCGACCCAGCGTCGAAGCGCAGCTCATCGCCGAGGAGCTGCAGCTGCAGCTCCGCGTTCTTCAGGTGAACCCATTCCCGCGCATGCACGGACTCCACGAAAAGGTCTCTTGACGCATCGTCACTTGAGGATCCGCCCCTCGACGACGTGCCGTCTCCTGAGCCATCGCCGAGGCGGATCTCGAGACGGCTGGTCTCCAGTTTCCAGTGCGTGGGGGTACGCTCCGACAGTTTCTGACGACGCCCGCTTTTCGAAGGACGCTCGCGGTCGACGCGATAGGCGATTTCACCGCGCACGCTGCCGCGAAGCTCGATCAGCGACTGTTCCGCGCGGTAGAGGATTTCCCGCGCGAAAACCGGCCCGTCCAGCCGGTCGCTCGCCAGACGAATCTCCTGCTCCCCGTCACCGAAGAGGCGCAGCTCGCGCGTCTCCCCGTCCCACAGAAGGGTCTGCGATCTGGCGCGCAGCGTCGGCTCCTCCGCGTCGCCGCCGCCCGCGAATTCGACCCTATCGTCGCCGTCGCCCTCAACATGGAGTAGCTTCACTTCATCGAGATCCCGGAGCGGCCCAGTCGACTCTTGCCGTCCCTTCATCTCCTCCTGCGAATAAAACTGCACCTCCGCACGCCCGCCGCGGACCGTGAGGCGTTTACCCGACTTGCGCAGCTGGAGCGAAACCGATTCTTCGAGTATCGCGGTGAGGTGCAGCTCCTCGAAGCGTACTCGTCCCGCCTGCAGCCGGGCGTCGCCGACCTCAAGCCGGGCGCGCCGATTCACATCACCCTCGAGAATCACTTGACCGTCGAGGAGGTCAAGCTTCGCGGCCTCGAGAACCCGCGGCCGGCGCCCCGCGATCTCGACGCGCACCGGCGTCCCCCTGGCGCTCAGCGCACCGATGCGATCGTCCGCGCCGCCGATGCGCAGAGACGCGGCGTGCAGCTCGATCACCCCCTGTCCGCCGTCGCCCAGGAGTCGCCCAAGACCGCTCCGGTTCTCCTTGGCGGTCTGGTTCTTTGTCTCGGCACTCTCGGGCTCGCCATTCGCGGGCTGAGGCTCGGCCGTAGGAGGCTCGCCACGCAGCGCCGCGAACGATTCCGGATCGCCGATGATAGCGTGGACATCGTTCTCGAACACCGCGACCTCTTCGGCAAGAAGGAGTTTGAGAACTTCCGCTTTCATCTCGTTCGGCCCCTGCTTCACGACTGGCTTGTCGCCCCCCTTGCCAGAAATCGTCACCACTCGCTCGCCAACATCGTAGCGCAGATGCGTTGCGTCCAAGCTCATCCCCGCTGCGTCCCGCTCCGCGCTGCCATCTACGCCGTCCTCGCTCTCGCGGCTGACGAGACGTAACCCGCCCGGATCTTCGGCACGCGCGACGAAGTGAGAAAGTCGCCGCTCGGCGTCGAACACGAATTCGATCTCGTCGGCCTCGACGTTCCAGTCCGATGGAAAGGGCGACCGGCGCTGCTCTTCGGTTCCGGCGCCGTGCGCTTTCGGACGCTTCGGCTCCGGTCGTCGAAACGTGCCGCTGACGCGAGCGAGAAGCACGTGCCCGGTGGTCACGCCCAGAGTCGCCCGCTCCGCCTCGAATTGCATTGCGCCACCCGTGAGCGTGGGTCGCCCAAGAAGAAAAGCCTCCTGCACGGCGGAGGCTGGGTCGCCATCCGCGCCCGCGGTGGTGCGCCACTCCAGTCGCTCGCCGTCGATCACATAGAGATCCCGATCGCGGCCACCTTCCGGCTGAAAATAGGCCTTAACCCGGCCGCCCGGCCAGGTCGCCCGCGCCCCATCGGGCACCACTCGGCTACCTCTCTTGACGAAAAAGAGCTCGAGAAGCTGGCACTCGAACCGCGAACCAGACGCTGCCGCGGCTTTGGTGGCGGTCGAGACCGGGGCAGAGCGGATCACGACGTCGTCGCGAAACGTGATCGCGGTGTGCTCGCCGTCCCGGACCGCCGAGGCCGAAGCGCCCGGAAGCCGCTCCAGGTCGAGTGGCCCTTGGCTGGTGACGACAACGAAACCGCGCTTCTCCTTGGCGTCCTTGCCGCCTTGCGTCGCGGCCCCGGATTCACTGGCGTGCCCGCCCTCTTTCTCGTTCTCTTTGTCTCCGCCCTCTGCCGCAAGCCCGGGCGCAAACCCCGGAGCCCGGCTGGGATCGATCTTCGCCGTCACCGGGGGCAGAAAACGGATGCTACGCAGCTCGCCGGCAACCAGCCGGCCCTCCAGCCCAGCAGGACTAGAAAGCGAAAACGCTTCATTCTCGATACTCACCGGCCGATCGGAGCGCACGATCGAATCCTGGTGATCATCACCCTGCTGATAGGCGAACGAAAGCGTCTCGAACTGGAATTCGTAGCCGTCTTCGGTGCGCCCCTTACCGCTGCGCAGCAGCACATTTTTCCTCTCCTTAGACCACTCGGCTGTGTCGAACTCGACGACGATCGACTGCTCAGCGTCTGGAGCAGTCGCCTCCGCGCCCTCGCTCGGCGACACTTCGAGTCCTTCGTGGGGAATCTCGAGCACACCGTTGCGCAGCGTCAGTTGACTGATGTCATCGATCTTTTGGTGCTGTCCGAGGTCCTCTTGATTGAGTTCCGCCCGAATGCGAAATCCAACGCGGCCGTTTTCAGTGTCCCACCAGGGGAACATGAGAAGGTTTTCCGCGTCGTCGTCGGCACGAACGCGCTCAAACTCGGGAAATCCGCTGCCGGTGTCAGTGAACCATCGCTGCACTTCGCCGGTGGCAAGGAGAAACACCGTCAGCATCGAGAGAAAGATCACACAGAAGAAGAAGACTGACTTCATGGGGGAGTCCCTCTGCTCGGCGCGACGCGAGCGGCATGGGTCGCCGGTAGGCATCCCTCACGACGAGGCCGCTACCACGCACCGGGAGCACCGGCGCCGCGACTCAAAATCACTTCACGAGCTCGCTCGACGTTCGCTCGACCTTGGTGACCTCAACATTCGGCCCGACAATCGAGGGGCCTGGTTGAGATCACCGACTTCACTTCTTTCCCGGATTGCCGTTTTCCGGACTGTGGATTGTAAGACCTTACCGGTACTTGCCAAGAAAAAACGTCAAAGGCGCAGGCGTCACAAAAAGATTCACTGGACGCGGTTGGTCAACAAGTCGGTGACCACGCCAGGGTCGGCAAGGGTGGTGGTGTCGCCAAGGTCCGAGACCTCCCCGCAAGCAATCTTGCGTAGGATACGACGCATGATCTTGCCGCTGCGCGTCTTCGGCAGACCGGCGGCGAATTGGATCTTGTCGGGCGTGGCGATGGGACCGATCACCGTGCGTACGTGCTGGACGAGCTCTTGGAGGAGGGCATCGGTTGCATCGACGCCGGCGGTCAGTGCGACGTAGGCGTAGATCCCCTGCCCCTTGATGTCGTGCGGAATCCCGACGACCGCCGCCTCAGACACTGCCGGGTGCGCGACCAGTGCGCTCTCGACTTCTGCCGTGCCGAGGCGGTGGCCTGAGATGTTCATGACGTCGTCGACACGCCCGGTGATCCAATAATAACCGTCGGCGTCGCGCAAACACCCGTCACCCGTGAAGTAGTAACCGGGATACTGCACGAAGTACGTGTCGCGGAACCTCTTGTGGTCGCCGTAAACGGTGCGCATCATCGATGGCCACGGGAAGTCGATGCAAAGGTTCCCGCGCGCCTCGCCCTCCGCCGGCAGCCGTTTGCCCTCGTCGTCGACGAGGAGCGGCCTGACGCCAAAGAAGGGGAGTGTGGCCGACCCGGGTTTGGTGTCGATGGCGCCGGGGAGCGGACTGATCAAGATCCCTCCAGTCTCGGTTTGCCACCACGTGTCGACGATGGGGCAGCGCCCCTTGCCGACGTTGTCGTGGTACCAGCGCCACGCCTCCGGATTGATCGGCTCACCGACCGTCCCGAGCAGGCGCAGACTCTCCATGGAGTGTTTCTCGGTGTGCGAGGTGCCCTCGCGCATGAGCGCTCGGATCGCTGTCGGTGCCGTATAAAAAATGTTCACCGAGTGTTTTTCCACAACTTCCCAAAAACGATCGAAGTCGGGATAGTTCGGCACGCCCTCGAACATCATCGTGGTCGCGCCGTTGGCGAGCGGTCCGTAGAGGATGTAGCTGTGTCCGGTGATCCAGCCGATGTCGGCGGTGCACCAATACACGTCCCCAGGATGGTAGTCGAAAACCAACTCGTGCGTCAGCGAGGCATAGAGCAAGTACCCAGCCGTCGTGTGCAGCACCCCCTTCGGCTTGCCCGTACTGCCCGAGGTGTAAAGGATGAAGAGGGGATCTTCTGCGTCTTGAACCGATGGCGCACAGCGTTTCGACATCGGCGTCACGGTCTCGTGCCACCAGTGATCCCGACCGGCCTTCATGGCGACCTCGCCGCCCGTGCGGCGCACCACGAGGCAGTGCTGAACGCAGTCGGCACCCTCGAGCGCCTCATCGGTGATCGCCTTCAGCGGGATGGTTTTGTTGCCGCGCACGCCCTCGTCCGCCGTGAGAACGACCGCGCACGCGCTGTCGAGGATGCGATCGCGGAGCGAGTCGGCGCTAAACCCACCGAAGACGACGTTGTGGACGGCGCCGATGCGGGCGCACGCGAGTACAGCCACCGCTAGTTCCGGCACCATCGGCATGTAGATACAGACGCGGTCCCCCTTCCTCACTCCAAGCTCCTGCAAGGCGTTGGCGCACTGGCACACCTCGCCGAGAAGCTCCGCGTAGGTCAACGTGCGGCTTTCAGAAGGGTCGTTGCCCTCCCAAATGATGGCTGTGCGGTCGCCGTTTCCGGCGTCGACATGTCGGTCGAGACAGTTGACACTGGCGTTCAGCTGACCGCCTTGGAACCACGCCACACGCGGTTCGTCGAAGTCCCACTCAAGGACCTTCGACCAAGGTTCGATCCAGTCGAGGCGCTTCGCCTGCTCCGCCCAGAAACCTTCCGGATCCTTCACGGACTGGGCGTAGAGTTCCTTGTACTGGGAGAGGCTTCCGACGTGCGCTCGCGCGGCAAAATCGGACGGTGGGGCGAAACGAGCGTTGTCTTGGGACTCTGCCATTGCCGAACCTCGCTGCGAAAGGATCTATTCGAAGAAAAATGACGAAGAATACGAAACGCGATCAGTCACGTGAGACGAGTGACGGGCGGAGCGGAATCACCGCAACGGGCGCCGGGACACGGCCCGTGGGCGCGACCGCGAGTCCCTGACTATACGTCAGCTGCAGAGCCAAATAAAGGCTGGCAGCGCGGTGAACCGAACGCTCGGCTGCCGAACGACGCCGGTCGCGCGAGGGACCGCAGTCGGGAACGGAGAGAACAGGGACGGACCACTCTCGGTGACGTGGCAAGAGAACAAGTCTCGAAACAAAGTAGTCCACGGTCCGGCGCCTTGAAGCGCCCGCCGGCGAGGGCAAGTGCAACACGACAGTCGCTCGACACCAAGCTTTGTCGTCGCAAACTTCGCCCGCAGCGGGCACTATCGATCGCCTCTTGAAGGCTTTGGTCACGGGCTGTTTAGGGAGATGCGATTCGATGCCTCGAATCATCGCCTCGGTTCGCCACTCGGACGCCAGCGACGTTAACGCACAAACGTCGACTTGCCTCGACGCCGGCTGCGAATCCGTGGTCCTGTCACAGCCATTCTACCGGCGCGACTGGCAGCGACTTCGCACCGACCTCCCTGCGGGCGTTCTGTTCGGCTGCGAGCTCTTCACGCCGCTACCGCGCGGCCTCCACCCGGGCATGCCGTGTCCTCTGCGCCTCGGAACTCTCCACCGAGAAGACAAGCGCGATGCGGAGAACATCGGCGCCGAGTCGATCCGTTTCGCCAGCGCATTCACGCTCGGGTACGTCTTTCTGCCGAGCGTTCGGATCGACGCCTGGGTCAATTCCCCGGGCTCGCCGAGAGCCGTGGCGAACCGTCGCCGCCATGAGCTCGCCGAGCGCCATTTCGACTCGTTCCTCAGCAGCGTTGATCGACTGCTCAGCGCTGCCGAACGGGCCAGCGTGCAGCTGCTCGTGACGCCTGTGGCTGAGCTCGGCATGCTGCCGAACAGCGCCGAGACGACGCGCTTACTGCACGAGTTTCGCGGCGCGCCGATCGGGGTGTGGCCGGACACGCTTGCCGACGCCCGTGAGTCTGCGGCGGCGGAGGAGGAATCCAAGGTGGGGGAGGAGGTCGACACAGCAGCGTGGCGGCAATTCGGCGAAGCCGTCGTTGGTGCGACACTGCGAGATACGCCGGGAGATGCGCCGGGCGCAGGCGAAGATGCCCCCTCCTGCCTGCCAGGTCATGGACAGCTTGACTGGAGAGAGCGCATCCCCGCTCTCAACGAGCTTCCGTTTTGGCTCCTGCCGACAAGGACGGTCACCGAGCAGAAAAGCCTCGCAGCGTGTATCGCTTGGCTGGAACAGGTCAGCGCCCCGCCGCCGCGCGACGAGCTGTTCGGTTAGCCTCGCGCAGATGGGATGGGACGACCGCGTTCGAACTCGGGGCGTGCCCGCAACTCGAAACCGCGTCTGCGGTTGACGGCCGGCACGCAAGACGGGCTGCTAGTGCTGGGCTAGTCCTCTGGCCGCTCGAGCACGCCGCTCCTGAGCTCGCTCGGCAGCTCGACTTCTGAGTAGCCGAGGCACTCCTCGAGCTGCTGCGTCGACTTCACACCGACGAGCGCCGACGACACACCTGGCCGCGACAACGTCGCCCGCACCGCGAGCGCGGCGGGCGCGACTCCAAGCGCGGCCGCGAGTTCGAAAAAGCGTGCTCGTTGAACGGTCTGGTGCAGTGGCGGTGCGCAGAATCGCTCGTCCTCACGACGCACGTCGCGTCGTCCCGGAGAGGAGACTTCTGGCCGCGCCAGGTAGCCGCGCGCCAGCACATCGAAGGCAATCACGCCGAGGCCGTGGGCCACCGCCAGCCGCATGAGCTCGGCGCCGGCTGCCGCCGAAGTGCGATAGGCACGGGGATAAAAATCGAGCGCGTTGAGCGGCAGTTCGATCACCGGTGCCGCCGCTCCTGGCCGCGGGGTCGCCGCGGTCACTGCTTGCGCGACCAGGTCGTCGCTGTGGTTCGAGACGCCCCACGCCCGGATCAACCCCGCATCGACGAAACCATCGAGGGCTTCAACCGATGCTTCCAGCGGCGTCTGCGCATCAGGCCAGTGCAGCAGATAGAGATCGATGTGATCGCGCCCCAGGCGCACGAGGCTCGCCTCGAGCTGCTGGCGCAAACTCTCCGGCGAGGCGTCGTGGCGCACGCGCCGGCGCCAGTCCCACACCAGGCCGCCTTTCGAGACCACCACCGCCGCCGTACGAAATTGTTTGAGCGCCTGCCCCAAAAGTGTCTCGGAGACGCCGAAGCCATACACCGCAGCCGTATCAAAAAGATTCACCCCGCGCTCACAAGCGAGCACTAGGGCTGCGACCACATCGCGCTGCGACACCCGCCCCCAGCCGCGCCCTCCGAGCTGCCAGCAGCCGACGCCTAGCTCGGAAACCTTCAGCGCGCTGCCGCCGCAGGACCGGAGCTGCACGCCGCCGCGCTCCATCACTCGCAGCGAAGGTTTCCGAGCTCGTACTGGCGCTTGAGACTTTGGTAGAGAAGGAACTGCGGGTACTTCTCTCCCTCCCACTTGACGCGCACGTCGTAGACAGGGTCGCCGCGCACTTGATCGATGCGACCGCGCCGCGGCCCCATCTGAATCCGCGTGCCCCGTTTGATCACCAGCGGTGGCCGCTCGCTGACGACGGCGGCGGTGTTTTCGTCGGCAACCTCGCTGGCCGCGGCTGCGTCGCCCGCCGCTTCCTGATTCTCAGCCATGTTCGTTTTACCTCTTGCTCTTGATAGCTCCGCCGTCTCGGGTGGGGTCAGCGCTCCGCGGCGGCGCAAGCGCCCAAAAAAAGCCGCCACACTATAGCATCGCCGGAGCCCCAGCGAACGGCCCAATTCCACGCTTCTGCCTACTCCTGCGGGCCGTTCGACAGGAAAATCTTGAGTGTCCCCCGCAGCCAGAGGATCACGTCCAGCCGACCATCGGCGTTGACGTCAAGCAGACGCAGGGCGGTACGGCGGTGGCTCGCGAAGTCGCGGTCGATCGGCAGGAAGACGTCGGGGCGCCGATCTGACAATCGCTCCCGGGCAACGCGGCGCGCGGCACCGGAGACGTGGGCAAGAAACTCCTCCAGCTCCCAAACGCGTTGATCGCTGCGAAAAAAGAGGTCGCCGAGCAGATGCGAGTCGGCCATGCGCTCCGCGTCGGAGGCGCGCCCTAGAAAAACTCGCACAAAGCCGTCGGGGTCGACGAACACAGCGTCAGGTAGGCCATCTGCGTTGACGTCACCCTTTGCGTACTTCACCTGCTCCGAAACAGCGTCGAGAAACTCGGACGCGAACGTGTCGAAATTCTCCAGAATACTGCGCAGCGGCGGCACCTTCAGCGTCAACACGAGCTTGGTATCCGGCCGTCGAGAGAAACGCCTTCCGTCGCGGTTGAAGTACGCCAACACCTCAAAGTCGAGCCGCATCGAAATGAAGTAGGCGGCAAGGATTCTGGCGACGCTGGGAAAATCGAACTTCACCACGACGACGTCGAGGCGACCGTCACTGTTGACGTCGAAGCTGCCCACACCTTGCACCTCACCGCTGAGTTTTCGAGCTAAGTGCGGCCTTCCAAAGTCAGCGCCAGCGGCGCCGCCGAAGTAGATCTGCACGACTTGGCCGGAGGCGATCATGTAGTCCTGGCGGCCGTCGGCGTCGAAGTCGACGGCGTGAAAACGCGGCCGCAGCGCTGGGTTGAGCTCAATGTCCCCGGGAGACGGAGGCTTTTGCGGTCGGTTCCGGCGACTCGAGCCCAGCGCCAGGCGTTCCATGTCAAAGCGAAACGACGGTGCGCTCGAAAATCCTTGCGGCGATTGGAGGTAAAAACTACGGTTGTCACCGTCGGCGACGACGATGTCGACGCGTCCGTCACCGTTGACGTCATCGAACTCGAGGCTTCGCACGTCGACCTCGAGTTGCATCGGATCGAGGATTTCATCGCCGCCAGGATCGACGACGACGCGATGCGACGCCTCGAGCATGGCGACGCCTCGGAGCACGTCGCCGCGCGGCGAATAGATCTCATAGCGACGCTGACGCGGCACAACGACCTCGGGATGCGTGTGCGGCGGCAGCAGATCGACAAGAATCGGCGCCACCGTGGGCTCGAAGGGAATCACCACTGGACCACCGATGCCGCCCGCGCCGCTGCGCTCGAGTCGCCAACGTCGAAACGCACCGTCGGGGGTGATACGCTCCGCATCCTTCGCACTTGAGTCGGCCGGAGGCTCGCTGGCACCGCCCTCATGGCGGCGATCGACAAACACTCCCCGCCGCGTCACAACGACCACTTCTTCGCCCGCGTCACCGGCGAGGTTGCCGAAATCGACGATGCTCTCCGCCTCGGGAAGCTCGAGCGCTTCGGTCGGGCGACGCCCGAATCCGCTCGCTCCCTGCCACCAAATGCGCACGGCGTTGCCGCTCAAGACGAAGAGATCGAGTTTGCCCGTGCCGCGGCGGCTTCCCCAGTGCAGGTGGCGTACGTAACTGCCGAGGTCAAGAGTCACGGCCCGGTAGGAAAGATCCGCCTCGGCGGCGTAGCCGGCCGCTCGAAAAGTGGCAGAGAACGACACGGCAACACAGGCCCAGGAGATCAGCGTTCGGGCGACTCGCCGCTGCGATCCGGCACTCATGGGCTCTGCAACCGGTGAATCTGAACTGAGCGCTCGAACACGAGAAGAGCTTCGACCCCCGGGCGCGCGTCGAGATCTCCGGTGCGGATGCGGCGGGGATTTCGAACTCGCGCGGCAGCGCTACGTTCCTCCTCTAAGCTCGCCTCACCACGCACGCACTCAAGGCGAAGGAGCCCACCGCGGTCAATGTAAAGAACATCGACACGGCCGTCGCCATCGAAATCCTGATCGCAGACGATCGGCGCCTCGTCGCTCGCCTCAAGAACGCCGGTGCGGACGACGAAATCGCGCTGCATCGTTGGCCGTCTCTTGAAACCGCCGCTCGCGGCGGCTTCGTACACTTGGTACGAGATCTCCACTTCGTCAACCGTCTCACGCTTCAGCTGCTCGAGAAGGTCCACACGGTACGGAGTCACGATCAGATCGGCGCGGCCGTCCCCGCTGCTGTCCCCAAACCGCGGCCGCGAGAAGAAGCCGCTTGAACGCAGAATCTGGTGGGGGCGACCGAGGCCGAGCTCCTCGTCGGCGGGGTCCTGTAAATAGACCCGCACCTCCGTGGCGAGGTCGCGCAGGAGAAGCTGCGAAGCGATCACGTCGAGTTTGCCATCGCCGTTCACGTCCCGAAACGACACGCTCGAGGTCCCCTTGAGCCACTTCTGTTCGCCGAGCGATCGCCGCGAGAAGCGACGCGGCTGCGTCTGAAAGTGAATGTCGAGGCGGCGACCTGCGGTCTTCACGATCACGTCGGTCAGACCGTTACCGTCGAAGTCTTTGAAGATCGGAAAAGGAAATGCGCCGGCGCTCTGAAGGAGGTAGTCGTCGTCGCCTGACAGACCGGCAAAGTCCGCCACCGATCGACGAATGCGCTCCTGGCGCCCATCGACGAGTGTGTAAAACTGAACCGCGAGATCGATTCCAACGTCACCGCCCCATGCGAAGTCGCGAGCCGGACGTGGCGGCCCAAAGAGGAGCTTCAGACGATCCCGTTCGGCGACGATGAAGTCCTCGGTGCCGTCGGCGTCAAGATCGAGCGGCAGCGTCGAAAACCAGGCCGGCAGCTCCTCGCGGCTCGGTAGATTGAAAAACGCCTCACAGGCGAGCAGACGACGCGGCGGCGCGGTCCCCACGAGCGGCAGGAGAACCCCGCTGGAGCGCGACATCAGAACGAGCTCCAGCCCGGGAGCGGGGTCGTAATCGCGCACCGCGAAAAAGATCGCCTGCGGATCGATCGGCACCACCTGGTCGGGCGCGGCCGAAAACCGTTTCTGATTGCGAAACAGCGCCACTGAACGCTGCCCCGAGGCAGCAAACGAAACCAAGATATCGTCACGCCCATCGAGATCGATGTCACGAAGAAGCAGCGCCGAGATCTCGCCGGCGACGAAGATCTCTTCGGCAGCGCCAAGGAAGGCGAGCGGAGCAGCGCCAAGCGTGATCGTCAGGCAGGCAGCTCGAAGAGCTTGGTATCGTCTCGAGCTGACCGCCCCTCGCCGGCGGTGAAAAGCTGACGGCCCCGGACTCATTCCATCTCCTCGAGCTCATCGTTCGAGCCGGTCTGACAGCAGATGAACCAGAGAATACAGTACTCGCGCTCGTTTTCGTTGCGCTCGTACTTGATCATGTCGAACGGCAACAGGCCGAACTTCGTGCGACGACGATGCGGCTCGCGCTCGTAATCGATAAGAAGCGGCAAACTGAACTCCGCGATGTGCGCTCCCGGGTCGCGGGTCGTGAGCTTGACATTGAGATCTTGCTCGCCGCGTCGCACGCCGAGCTCCACCTTCTCGCCGCCGCCGAGCCGATCCACGAGGACGAGAAAATCTTCCCCGCCGTACACGTTCTCATCGTTAACCGCGAGTATCAGATCGCCACGCCGCAGTCTCTTAGGCGACACGGGACTGCCCTTGAGCAGGCGACGCAGGCGCACGCCGCGGACGCCTGCAAGCCCGGCTGTTTCGCTCGCCGCGGCACGCACGTCCTCGACGACAACTCCCAGCCGTCGCGACTCGATATGACCGCGCACAGAGGGCTCGATCCGCGGCACGAGCCGCCGCACGGTCCGGGACTTCAAATCGAGGAGACGGTCATCGCGGACGACACGGGTGACGACATCAGCGCCGATCGTCGTGGCGCGCACGAGCTGCTGAAGCTGCGCCGGGCTGCGCACAGGGTGGTCGTTGAAGGCGACAACGCGGTCGCCGGGCTGCAGTCCTGCCTGCGCAGCTGGCGAGTTCTCCACGACCGCAAACACGAGGACGCCGCCCGCGACTTCGTCGTCACCGTCAAACTCATCGACCTCCGCCGAGAATTGCGGCAGCGACGTGTGAGCCCCAAAGTAGCTCTCAGGCGCTGGCGCGCTCGTCCAGAGGATCAGGGATAAGCTGCAGATGGCGGGAGTCATGGGCTGCGCATTCTCGAGGGCTGGTGGTGGTGTCTGTCGCGCCGCGCCGCGTGCCCACAGGTCCGGCCGGCAGTTCCACTGCTCGCCGTGAGCTCAGCCGTTGTGCGCCGGCAACGCCGAGCGCGTTGACTGTATTCCAAAGACCTTTCGGCCCCTTCCGACGACGAGACGAACACGCCAAGCTCTCCGCCGAGCGAAGCGATGGTTCTACCGGTCACTGGTCCTACCGCGGTCACTTTGTTGGTGGCGCCGGGGGTATCCGTCACTTGACAAAACTGCGTCGTGAAAAGAGCAGGAGCGAAACGCCGACAAACAGCACCGCCGTGGCGACTGGCACCATCACCGCGAAGCTGTGCTCCGGCGCGTCGGGCAGCCACAAGCGGTCCGCAAAACCTCTCGCGTAGGCGGCGGTGCCCTGCAGATAGGATGTCTCGTCGAAAAGCGTTGGCAAGTAACTATTCACCAAGTAACGCCGCGCCGCACTGCCGGCTGGGAGGATGGACTTGACGATATCGAGGATGAGCAGACCGCCGAGAGCAGCCGCGGCCGCCGGCGCCGGCGCCGAGCTAAAAAACGAAAGGCAAAGCCCGAACGATACCAAAGCACAGAGGGGCAGGATCAGGTGAAGAATGCTCACCACCGAGAAGTCCCGCAACTCTGAAGCCTCGGCGAGCGGCTCGATCGCCTCTTCATAGACATCGTCGAACGAAAAATGCAGCGCCGTCGATGCCGCCGCGACGATGCTGACCGTGACCAGAACGATCAGCGCCGTCACGCTCAATGCGATCCATCGCGCCAGGACGATTTCGCTGCGCCGCGCCGGAGTGACGAGAAGGTTTCGCAGTGTTCCGTCTTGGTACTCGCCGGCCACCGACGCCGCCGACTGCAGCAGCAAGAGATAACAGGCGAGCAGCAGGGTCAGCTCGAACGTCCGCGTCAGCACTTCGAACCCGCCCTCGGGAGCGATGCTCTCAAGAAGCCAAAAGAGCTGCGGCAGGCTGGCGGCGAGCGCGAGCGGTACGAAGAGCGTCACCTGCGACAGCCGCTGGCGGGTCATCTTCGTCGCCTCAAGAGACAAGAGCTGACGCAGCTTCACGTCGACCCCCTGCTGGCGGGCGTCACATCGCCGCCGCTCGGCGCGGACGCCTCGGCGGTGACGACAGCACGAAAAACATCTTCCAGGCTGCGCTCGCGCAGCGTCAGCGCGTATATCGAGGCGCCGGCGCTAACAAGCCTGCGCACCAATTCGGGGGCCGCCGTCTCCGGCAGCGTCAGGATCAGCTCGACGCCACGGCGGGTGTCGGGCCCTGGAGCGATCGGTTCGGACGCGAGCAACTCGACGCCTTCCATCGACTCCACAATTCCCCGCACCGCCGCGGTGTCGTCGACGCGCAGAGAATAGCGTCGCGGTCGTGCACCCTTGCCCCCGGAGGTTGCACGCGGCACGCCGGTCAACTCTGCGATCGTGCCTTCGCGAACGACGCGCGCGCAGTGCAGAATCCCAACGCGATCGCACACCTTCTCGACCTCGCTCAAGATATGGCTCGAGATGAAGAAGGTCGTCTGTGACTCGCGGTTGAGCGCCAGTACCAACTCCCGCAGCTCCTGGATCCCCTGTGGGTCGAGGCCGTTGGTCGGCTCGTCAAAGAAGACGACCCGCGGTGAGTGCACGAGGGCCGCCGCGATCCCAAGGCGCCTGACCATGCCAAGCGAATAGCGCCGAACTCTCTCGTTGGCTGCGCCGCCCAGGCCGACGCGGTCGAGCCAAAACTCCACGGCTTGGCGCAGCTCGGTTCCGGAAACACCATGGAGGCGCGCCACCGCTCTGAGTTGCTGCCGCCCGGTGAGGTACGGATAGGCGGCGTAGTCTTCGAACAAGACGCCAACCTGACGCCGGACCTCAGCGTCTCGGGCAGTTCGACCAAGAAGCCGAACCTCTCCAGCATCGGGGCGCATCATGCCGAGAAGAAGACGGAGCGCGGTCGTTTTGCCGGCACCGTTGAGACCAAGAAGGCCATAGATCTCGCCCGACGCGACGCTCAAGTCGAGCTCACGGAGGACCTCGTGACGCCCGTAGCGCTGCGCCACGCCTCGCAACTCGAGTACCGGGAGAGACATACGCTCAGTTTCGCGGAGTCTTCAAGAAATGTGCAGTTCTGCTCGGTGGAGTTCCTGGTATGATCGGGTTAAGAATACCCGAGCGCAGGGTGTTCCCCCCACCTCCGAGCGCGCGAACCGTAGAAATGACTCCCCGGACGCCACGCTCCTGACGTTGACTCCAGAACGTCTTCCCAGAGTCCAATTCCCAATCTTCGGAAACCTTTCCCGACAGTCCGATCCAGCCGAGAACGGAGCCAGCGGAAAACGGCGGCCCGTAGTGATTGGGCAACGAATTCGCCCTCCGGCTTCAGAAAACCGCTCGGCGCTCCACTCCCAACGACAGCTCCAAGGCGCAAACGCCCGATGACTCGACTCCGCCATGCAGCCCCACCCATCCTGACTCTGCTGACCCTGTCGCTGTGCTGGCTCACGCCGCTCGACCAAGGTCGGAACTCTAGCGTCTTACTGGCACAATCACAACCGAAAAGAAGCGACGCGACACAGCCCAAGCGCGACGCCGCCAGTCGGAACGCCCGCGAGCGACTGCGCAATCGCCTCGATCCGACGGCCGCTCGAAAAAAGCGCGAGGAACAAAGACGCGCCGCCAAGTCGAGCCAACGGCGCGCTCAACGGCGGACCGAAGGAAAAGATCCGCGCGGCGATTCCAAAAACAAGTCGGCGGCGGCCGATAGCGAAGCGACGAAAGCCTCGACTTCAAGGCAAGGCACAAAGCGGCACTTCCAGCAGCTGGTCGAGTTCATCCGTCGAAACAGCGTCTGGATCGTCACCATCCTGGGCGCTGGAATCGTGGCGGTCATGGCGTGGATCTTCCTGGGTCGCTCGAAGAACGCACGCGGTGAGCCCGCGTTCTTCGAGCTCGACGACGACGAAGACGCCGGAGGGAGCGAAGAGAAGAGCAGCTCCAAGGCCAAGTATTCGACCACGAAGATCAAAGTTCGTGACGTTGCCGATCGGCTCACCGGCGAAGTGGAGGAGACGGAAGTCGAGACTGATCGCGAGTACGCACTGGTTGTTGACGAGGAAGCGCTCAAGACGGCTGAGTTCGACGACGACGCGGGCCAGACGACCGCAGATTCCTCAACGATCCACGAGCTCCTCAAGGCGAAGGACTTCGACGGTGCCTACGCTGCGTACATCGCATCGATCGAACGCACCGGCAGCGCGGAGTTTCAGAGCGACATGGAGCGGAAGTTGGGCGAGCACTTCTTACGTCGCAAGCAGTTCGACAAAGCCGCACGCGTGTTTGAACATCACGTCGCCACGCATCCCAACGAAGACATCACGAGCGAGACGTACTTCAACCTCGGCTACATTCATTTCTTCAATCGAACGTTCAACAAGTCGCGCCGCTTTCTGAAACTCTACGTCGAGAGCGAGACCGACCCCGCGCATGTCGCCCGCGCGCAGCGTATCCTGCAGACGATTCAGGGGTTCGGAAAAAGCTACTCGTGAAGCATGTAGGAAGCTTCGCGTCCGGATTGGCGGCGGCAACACAGCGCGGTGAGCCGACTGCTCGAGCAAGAAGTCTCACGCCACCAAAAGGAAACGAAGGCAACACAGACAAGCAGTCCAGCGACTTCGTTCCCTTTGTTTCGTTCTGCTGAGGCTCTTCGCGGCCGTCGGTTGACAGCCCGTTGACACCGGTCTCGACCGACTCGATATTGAACGAACTTCTGAATCAGGACACTAGTCCATCCGATCATCTCGAGCCCCCGTCTCGAAGATCGCCTTCTCCGCAAGGTCTTCAAGAGAACGTGACGCGAGCCGTCGCGGCTGAGCTGGTGGGCGCGAAATGGCCGAACTCGAGTGACGCGTTACAGCGCCTTCGCAAGAGCGCCGCCATCGACGACGATGGTCTCACCGGTGATGTAACTGCCAGCGTCACTCCCAAGGAGGAGCGCGGCACCGGCAATCTCCGCGGGCTCACCCCAGCGCCCGAGCGCCGTGCGAGTGGCAAACTCTTCTTTCTCGGTGTCGCTGAGGAGACTCATCGGCAAGTCCGTAAGGAACGGTCCAGGGGCAATGCAGTTCACCGTGATGCCCGTGCCGCCAAGATCGAGCGCGCTTGCTCTGGCTAGACCAATGAGTCCGGACTTCGTCGCCGAGTAGCCGTTGCGTGCCTCTTTCGAACCGAGTCCGAGCACCGAAGAGATGTGAATGACACGGCCCCAGCCACGCTCTTTCATCTGCGGCACGAGTGCCCGCGTCAGCGCCATGCACGAGCTCAAGTTGAGCTCCACAATGCGGTCCCAATTCTCATCCTTGATGGCGTCGATAGGTTCCGGGACGTTGCTGCCAGCGTTGTTCACCAGCACATCAACGTGCCCCATCTTCTGCGTCGCCGCGGCCGCGAGTCGATTGACCTCCGAACGTTCGCTCAAGTCAGCGACGATGTACTCGCCTCGACAGCCCGTCCCCGCCAGAATCTCTTCGAGCGCCGCCTGAAGCTCGTCCTCGTGACGGCTCGAAATCACGACGTCCGCACCGGCAGTCGCGAAGCCACGCGCCATGGCCTTACCGAGTCCCTTGCTGCCACCGGTGACAAGTGCTACGCGGCCGCTCAAATCAAACAGGTTCGTCGTCGCCATGGTGATCTCCTACAGGTTTTTGCGTCGTTGGATCGGCCCGCACGCGCTCCGCGCGAGCTCGGCCCGCCGGCGCCCGACCGGGAGGCGGTGTGCAGCCCCGGTCGATCGGTGGGCGGGTCTCACAGGGTACGACAGGCGCGGCGGACGCTGCAATCGAAGAACCACCCCTCAGCACGCGATCGAAGACGTCCGTCGCATCACGAGGCGGCAGGACGGAAGACTCGTCGATCGTGCCGACCGCCCTCGGCGTCAGCGCATGGATTCTACCGCTTCACGGACAGGCCGCGGCGCAGTCCGGGATCACACGGCAACCGTCGCTCAGCGCACCCGCCTCGCCGCCGCGGAACAAGTAGTTCAAGAGGTGAAGGGCGTCACCGAGATCGACGCTCCCATCGCCGCTAGCATCCAACACGAAGCTGCGGCTGCTCCCCTCGCTGCACGACGCGTCGATGCCCCCCCGTGTCAGGTGAAGAAGAATCGCGATGGCGTCGGCGACGTTGAGGCGGCCGTCGGCGTGGACGTCGCCGACGAGTCGTCGTGATGATGTTTCATCGGCCTCAGATCGACCGGGTGAGCCGCCTGGCTCGAGGCTCGCCCGCCAGCCGTCTCGTTCGCTCCATGCGGAGGGCGGCCCGCTGGGGTCGATGATCACAATCGAGTGCCCCTGCTCACGAGCAGCGGTGAACCAGGTTCCGTCGTAAGTAAACCGCTGCAGCTCCTCCCCGAGCGGTCCCAAGAGCACAATCTCCTCGCCGCTATTGTGAAGCGATCCCCCCACTGGCCCGACGGCGCGCACCACGTCTCCGTATTTTGCCTTCACCGCAGAAGCGCTCCGGGCCGCCACGATATACTCGCCCGGGGCCAGCGCTGTGTCGTCGAGGCGCGAAAAGTCGAATGCGACCCCAGCGACGAATCGCACGCCCGCAAGGTCCACCGGTTCCGTGCCGGCGTTCACCAGTTCGATGAACTCCAGGTTGGCACCTTCAAGGGGGTTGTACATGATCTCGGAGACAACCAGCGGCATCAGCTCGACCACGAACGGCGCCGACACCGCTTCGCTCCAGCGCCCGTCGCCCGTCTGGCTGCGCGCCGTCACCCGCACGTTGCGCGTGATGCGAATCGGCCCGCTGTAGCGCGTCGCGCTCGGCGACACTGCGAAGTCGACGAGCGGATCCGTGCCGTCGAGCGTGTAGTAGATCGCCCCCGCATCGTCCGCTGTGATCTCAAGCTCAAAGCCGCTGTCGACACGACCGCCGGGATGGCTCAGCTGCGGCAGCGCAACGAACTGCGAATCGATCCAAAAGACCCGGGCTTCGATCCAGCTCTTGAGCCGCTCGACTTCCTCCATCCATCTGCCAGGTATGCGCGAGCTAAACCAGCGCACTTCATTGCGCGTACCGGCTTCGCCGATCGTCTCGACCAGCGAATCCACCAGCGCGAGCAGATTCTCGGTGCGCATCGGGCCGCGCCGGAGCTCTCCCCAGCGAGCCTTATAGGCTTCCCAAAAGGCGGGGTCGGTGAAGAGGCGACTCCACCAGCGAAAATCGGTGAACGTTCCGGGTCGCCAACTGTAGGGGTCCGTCGAGCGCCCGTCCATAGAACCCATGGTGCGATCGAAATCCCAAATCGGGCCGAAGTTGAGCTTGCCGCCGCGCTGCTTGTACAGATACGTGCTGAGCGCGAGACCATCCGGATTCCGAGCGAACTCGTTGAGGATGTGGTGGTCGATCCACTCGTCGACGCCAATGTACTTGTGGTAGCCGTTCTGCGGATCCGTGAACCCGTCACTATCGAGGACGGCAGCGAACTCGTTGATGTACGACTCGATCCACGCCTTCTGCGCCGCGGTCGGTCGCTTCGGCTCGACGAAAAGCATTCCCTGCCCGCCGGCGCCGAGGCCGACGTCTCCAGGTGCGCCGCGGTCGATCTTCAGCATGTAGCCGCCGCTGATCTCCGGCTCCGCGTTGTCGGCCGGCCCGAGAGGCTCGACGTCGACACGCTCAGGGCCGAGCTTGATGCGCTCCATGAATGAATAGACGCCCATGTAGTGCGCCATCGATGTGCGCCCGCCGCGTGGATTGGAGAAGACCTCGCAGAACTGAGTACGGACGGCGTAACGCCCGATGCGGTTACTGAGCGCATACATGAAGTCGTTGCGGATGAGCGCCGGATCATAGTCGAGAGCGCCGTAGAGAACCCAGTCCGAGCTCGCCGGCATGCCAAGAATCTCCAGCGCTTCATCATCTTGGTCGTCGTCCCAGATCTCGACGGCGAACGAGCTCTTCGCGGAGCGACCCGTACTCGAGCCGCGGACGCGCAGCCCGGTGGAGTGGGTCAGGTGGGGCGCCGCCGCCAGACGTGCTTGCCCGCCGTCCTCCTCCGGCTCGAAGAGCGCCAAGAGCGCCGGCGCGAACTCGCGGCGGTCGAGTTGCCGCGCGAAAGTGCTAAGGACGAACACCGGCAGGTTCGACGAGAAGTCGAGAAGCTCGGGGTCGAGCAGAATGAACTCGCGCGTCCCGATAGGGCTCGGCACATGGTCAAGCGCGAAGACGCGCGCCCTGACGATTGTGTCGACATCGACGAGGAGCGGCGCTGAAAAAACCGGCGAAAACTCGGTCGGCGCGGAGCCATCCGTCGTGAAGCGAATCGTCGCGTTTGCCAGCGACGAGGCGAAGGATAACGACAAGGCGTCATGGTAAACCCCGGCGGCGTGCGACGCCGTTGGCGGCGGCGCCACGTGCGCAAAGCCGCGGCGATTCGCTGCCCCCGGCGTGGGCTCGGCACTAAACTCGTGCTCGGAAGCGTCGAGTCCCAGGAGTCTCACGACCTCGATCTCCGGTGCCAAGAGAAAGTCCGGGTCGGCCGCGATCGCATTGAGCGCATGAATCGCGAGAACGTTCTCTCCTGTGCGTAGGTGTTCGATCGCGCTCGGTAGAGCGAAGTGCTCGAACTGAACGGCGAGCGCCCCCGGCCGCTCGGAGGTCGCCGTGGAGCGCCATCCCGCCTCGCTAGGTGCAGCCGCGCGTGCCACCTCAACACCGTTGAGGTACGCGATGAACCCGTCGTCGAAGCGCATGCGCAGGAGAAGGGAAGACACGTCGAGCACGCTCTCCACTTCAAACGTCAGGCGCGCGTACAGGGTGGGGTTGACGCCTAGCATGCCTTCGCTGACGTCAGTGCGCACCGCAGGAGCGACCTTCAACTCTTCGGTGAAATCGAAGCCGATGGGCGCAGGCGCTCGGCTCCATGCGCTGTCGTCGAAATCGGGAGTCACCCACTCGAGGCTGAGCTCCTCGCCGGTTGGCACGAGGTACCTCAAATCGCCGCTGCGCCACTCGCCCAGCGTTCTCGTCTCGAGTCGTGGGCCGAAGGCTGCGAACGGGTGCTGCGCAGGGTACTGCGGCGCGAACTCTGAAATCACGTCGCCACCTGGGTCGACGAGAGCCAGATATTCGCCGTCGCGACGCAGCCGAAAGTTCGTGTGGAGCTCGCCGTCAGGCGCGAGCTTGTCCTTGCCCGAAGCAAAGACGACGAGAAACGACCGCGCCGCGAGCTCGACGTCAGGAAAGACCCACTTGCGCGGATCCGAACGGGCATCGGTCAGACTCCACCCCGTCAGCGGCTGCGGCGTGCCCGAGAAATTGTAGATCTCGATCCAGTCCGCGGCATCGCCATCGACGTCGCGGAGACCGTCGGCATTGGCAGCGACGAACTCCGTGATGGCCAATGAGAGCTGCGCGTGCAGGGGTCCGCTCAGCACTCCGCAGACGCCGACCACGACGATGATTCCCCACCAGCGACCCACACCGGGACGACGGCAAAGGCGTCGAGCAGTCAGGCCGCCGCAAGACGGCGAAGACGTCGCGAACGGTGTGCCACGCGCCAGGTCGAAGGCGTTTCCTAGCGTCTCTTTTTCGCGCGCGGTGGGGCAAGAATCGACAGCAAACCAACGGCAATGCAACGGACGACCCTGCGCTGAATCTGGCTCTGACAAGTTCGATCTCCGCACAGTGGCTGCCGTGATCGGCGCGTCGTGAATCGTTCCGCCCTGTTGAGATCGACCGATAACCTTTCGCTTCGCCATCCTACCGCAGAATCGAGGCGCCCCCAACAACCGCACGCGGATCTGCGTCTCTCAAGCCTGAGGAATCAGGCGAGGACCCAAAACGCCGCAGCGTGCGTCACCAGGCTAACTTCGCGCGAGCGACAGCGGGGAGCGTCGCTTTATAGGCCCTTGACGAGGTTCGGCGACCAGCGGAGACTTCTTCGGGCGACACCTCGTCGCCTCCAGACCGCACCCTGATGCGCCGCGTCGCGCGGGGAGCACGAGCGTCGATCCGGCCGCCAAAGGCCAAACGCACGCAAAGTCGCGTAACGGAAAAGAAGAAAGGCGACGACGTTATGGCAGAGGAGACGGCAACCCTGACTGCGAACGAAACGCAATCGAAAACGGCGAGGGATCGGGCTCCGCACGTCAAGCTGACGCTGCAAAAGTCCGGCCTCATCCTCGAAGACGGCGCGCTGCGTCGCGAGACAGGTGATGGCAAACTCGTCGCCCGCCACGAGCTCGAAGAGATCACCGACATCCGCATCGTCAAGCAGCTCGACGGCGTCTCCCTGCTACTCGGGATCGGTCTCGCGGCGATCGCGGTCATCGCGAAGATCTTCATCGAATCGAGCGGTTGGAGCTGGGGCGTCAGCAGTGTCGTCGCCATTCTTGCCGCTCTGCTGATCGTCGGTTCGTGGGGCGTCAAACTGCGCCTCGAGTCCGGCGAATCGGTCGTGCACTACAACTTGTTCGATCTCGACGAGGACAACGAGGGTTTCGTCTTCTCGCTGGTCCGCGAGTGGAAGCGCATTCGCGGCGAAGGTTAGACCAAGGCCTCTTTGACGCGACCGCAGCGAACTGGTATGGTGAGCGGGTCTACGTGCGGACCCTCTCTCCTCCCAGCGCCTTCACCCGAGTACCATGTCGCAGCCTGCGGTCGCGTACACAAAACGCAGTCGGTTCCTACCGTTTCTCGTCGTCTCGGTCGTCCTTCTCGCTGCGCTCTCGTTCCTGCTCTATCGCTTGAGCTCGCACCGCGTTGACGACGGTGGACACGTACTCACCGTCTACTGCGCTGCCGGGATCAGACCCCCGGTTGTCGCGGCGACCGAACAGTTCTTTCAGGAGCAAGGGACGCAGGTCCGCCTGATCTACAACAACAGCGGCGGGCTGCTCAGCACGATCGCGCTGCGCCCAGAAGGCGACCTCTACGTTCCCGCGGACGCCCTCTATGTGGAACGTGGGCGCGAGAAAGGTCTCTTCGCCGAGTCGATCCCGCTGGCAAGGTTCCGCCTCGTCGTCGCGGTAAAGAAAGGCAACCCGAAGAACATCCGCAACCTCGACGATGTCCTGCGCAGCGACGTCAATTTCGTCGTCTGCAACACCGAGGCTGGAGCCGGACACAAGACGAAGGGTTTCTTGGAGAAAGCAGGGCGCTGGGCTGACGTCAACGAGAAGGTCAAGACGATGCAGCCGACGGTCGTGGCGGCAGCAGAGGCGGTGAAGACTTCGCCCACGGTGGATGCCGGATTCATTTGGGATGCGACGGCGAGGCAATTCGATCTTGAGATCGTTCCGGTGGCAGAGCTAGAGCCCGCCGTAGCAACGATCTCGGTGGCCGTGCTCAAGAGTTGCGAAGCTCCGGCCACGGCGCTCAGGCTGGCACGGTACCTTGCAGCTCCAACGAAGGGCGGAGAGATTTTCAAGCAACACGGCTACGATGCGGTCGCCGGTGACGCATGGGCTGTGGTGCCCAAGATCACAGTCTACGCCGGCGGCGTGAATCGCGACGCCCTCGAACCGACGCTTCTCGAGTTCGAGAAGCGAGAAGGTTGTGAGGTTCAGCGCAGCTACGATGGCTGTGGTACTCTCGTCGGCAAAATTCAAACGACACCGCTCAAACCCGAGCTCTTTGTCACCTGCGACGCGTCCTATCTCTCCATGGTCGCAGATCTCTTCCTCGACCCGACCAACGTCTCGGAGACAGACATCGTGCTGCTGGTGCGCGACCGACCCGGCGTCACAGTCCGAACGCTCCACGACCTAACGCAAAAAGGCCTCAACATCGGCATCACCGAGCCGCGAGCCAGCACGCTGGGCAAGCTGTCGATCGACCTTCTCAAGGATGTCGGTATTTGGGAACGGGTGCAGCCGAATATCGTCGCTCACGGGGCGACCGCGCATGACTTGATACTCAAGATGGAAGCGCACGACAAACTCGACGTCGCCCTTGTCTACCGCGCCAATTGTCAGAACGTCAGCTCGACGCTCAAGATCGTCGCCATCGAACATCCGCGGGCTAAAGCGGTGCAGAATATGGCGCTCGGGCGCGACGCGGATCATCCGCAGTTGATCGGTCGCCTCATGGAGGCGATTCGCTCCAGTAAATCGCAGCAGCGTTTTGAGTCGACCGGATTCGTTTGGCGCGGGGAGCCCATCGCCGTCGATTCATGAGCGACGAAAACGCGGCGGCCGAGACCAGTCGTTCCGATCGTTCGCCCGCAAGTGGCGGCGCACACCCAACGCATCGAGTGGCGTCCGGAACGCCGTTCATTGCTTGCCTCGTGCTTCTGTCGAGCGTCTATCTCGTTCTGATCGTGTTGATGATGCTCGCCAAGTGTCACTTCTTGGTGCTGAGCGAGAAAGGGCTGAGCGAGTTTCTCCGCGTCTTGGCAGACGACGCGATTCAGTACGCCGTCATGTTGAGTCTCGTCTCCTGCACGATCACGACTCTCCTCGCGCTCTGGGTCGCGGTGCCGATCGGGTACTTGATGTCGCGCTACGAGTTCCGCGGCAAAGCCTATATCGACACGATTCTCGACATCCCGATCGTCCTGCCGCCGCTAGTCGTCGGCATCGGTCTGTTGATTCTGTTTCGCTACGTGCCGCGCTGGGTGAGCGACGCGGTCGTCTACGAAGTGCCGGGAGTCATTTTGGCGCAGTTCATGGTCGCCTGCGCCTTCGCGATTCGGACCATGCGCGTCACGTTTGACCAGATTCCCAAGCGCTATGAACAAGTCGCGCTGACATTGGGATGCAGCCTACCGCAAGCGTTCATGCGCGTCGTCATGCCGCAAACGCGCAATGGCCTGCTGGCGGCGGCGACTCTTGCCTGGGCCCGTTCCCTCGGCGAGTTCGGTCCCATCCTCGTCTTCGCCGCCTCCGTGCCGTTCCGCACCGAAGTGTTGCCGACATCCGTTTTCCTTGAGATGCAGGCGGGCCGCACCGAGGGCATGGTCGCAGTGTCGATCATCATGGTGGTGCTCGCAGCGGTCGTGCTCGTGGTCGCTCGTCTCCTCGGCCTGCGGAGACTGCACGCATGATCGACGTCCAAGGCTTGTCGATCGTTCAAGGGGATTTCGTGCTGCAAGATGTTTCGTTCGTCGTGCGAGCGGGATCGTACGGCGTCCTCATGGGTCGCAGCGGCTGCGGCAAGTCGTCGATCCTCGAGACGGTGTGCGGCCTTCGCACGCCGCGAGCCGGCCGTATTCTCCTGTTCGGTCGCGATGTCACGACGTTAGCGCCGGGAGAGCGAGGCGTTGGCTACGTGCCGCAGGACCGCGCGCTCTTTCCCACGCTGGCCGTTCGCGACCAGATCGCATTCTCGCTGGTTGTCCGCAAGCGCCCCGAGAGCGAAATCGCGGCACGCGTCGACGAACTCGCAGAGCTTCTCGGGATCGCGCATCTCCTCGATCGCATGCCCGCGAACCTAAGTGGCGGCGAAGCACAGCGCGTCACGCTCGCCAGGGCTGTGGCGAGTCGGCCTGGTCTCCTCTGCCTTGACGAGCCGCTCAACGCGCTCGACGAGCAGACCCACGACGAGATCTGTGGCCTGCTCAAGGAGGTCCAGGAATACACCGGTGTCACCGTGCTCCACGTCACGCACAGCAGCACAGAGGCCAGGCAGCTGGGCCACCAAATCTTCCACATCGACGCTGGCAAGCTGCATGAGATCGAACTCGGCGACGCGAAGCGGCAGGCTGGCGGCTAGCCGCTTCGCGTCGCCGTAGCGCGCCCTTCAGTCGTCTTGGGAAATCTTTTCCGCCGTCCCCCGGCCGCCGCCGTCGACCCCATCGACCCGTGAGCGGAGGAGCCGCGCGGCGAGCGGCCAGAGCACCAGGGGCAGAACGGCGCTGAGAACGACTGCGAGCCACGGACTCTCTCGTCCGGAGGCGCCAACCCCAGCGAAAACCAGCGCCATCGGCAGCGAACCGCACAGAAGGGCGGCGCAGAACCGCGGTAGCGGCATGCGTGCCAGGCCAGCGAGACATGCAATGACTTCGGGAAGGAGCGGTAGCCAGCGTGAGAGAGCCACCGCCCAGCCGCCCCCGGCGGTGGCGAAAAACGTTTTGCCGCGGTCCAAATCCTTCTCACCGACGATGTAGATCGCCGCCCGCTCGCCGACGGCGCGCGACAGGCCGTAGGCTAGCAGCCCGGCGAAGAAGGACCCTGCAGCGCCAATCAGTCCGCCGAGCAGCGTCCCGTAAACAACGCCGAGCGCCGCCATCACCGCTGTTGACGGCACCGGCAACACGAGGTCGGCGGCGAGCAGGGCCACACCGGCTGCCCACGCCCACGGCCCACAGCGCTCAAACCACGAGAGCGTTCGCTCCTTCGAAAAACTCGTCTCGAAGAACTCGCCCCAAAGAAGGAACGGTACGGCGAGCAGCAGTGAAAGGAGCAGGAAGAGAACAAAAAAACGCATGGGCTCCAGCGTCGAGAGGAACGCTCCCCTCGGCTGATTTCCTCCGTCGATCAGTTGAGGTTCACTCTGCGGGGGTGGCGTCACCGCAGACGCTGCAGCGTGGGTTGCGCTGAATCGTCGCGACGCGAAACCGCATGCTCCGAGTGTCGTAAGCTAACAGTTTGCCGGTGAGCGGTTCGCCGAAGCCCGCGAGAAGCTTGATAGCCTCCATCGCACCGAGGCAACCGACGCTGCCGGAAACCGCGCCGAACACCGGAAACTCCCGCGTCCACGCCGGCGGCCGCTCCGGCACGAGGCACGCAAGACACGGCGTTTCGCCCCCTCGAATCGTCGTCAGGTACGCCTCAAGCTCGTACATCGCGCACTCGACCATCGGCCGACGTTGACGCACCGCTTCGCGGTTCAACAGGAAGCGCTCCTCGAAGAGAGGCGCACAGTCAACGACGACATCGGCCTCGGCCACGAGGTGGGCAGCGTTCTCCTCCGAGACGTTTTCGGCAACGGCGTCGACGACCAGGCGCGGATTGAGCTCCTTGAGACGTCTTTCGGCGCAGGCGACCCGCGGTTTTCCCAGCCAATCATGGGTCATGAGGAGCTGACGATTGAGATCGCTGTGTTTGACGTTGCCGGCATGCGCCAAGACGAGTCGCCCGACGCCGGCGGCAGCGAGTTCATAGGCGACGACACTACCGAGACCGCCGACACGCGAGATCAACACTGTCGAACGCTTCAGCGCTTCCTGGCCGCGCTCACCAAACTCGTCCACCCACATCTGCCACTCATAGGTCGCTCGCTCCTCCGCGGTGAGCTCGTCGTGGCCGTGGCCCGCCCCGAACCGATCTGCTGACTTGTCCTGGCTCATTGACCCCACCAAGTGTCGATGCCGCCCGCGATCGGCGAGGCGATCGTCAACACATCACCGTCGGCGAGCGACGGTGCCTCGCACCACTCGACCTGAACGTCATTGAGAAAAAGCAAGATCGACGGACTCGGCTCGCCCCCAGCGCCGAGAAGAAATCCTTGCAGCGGCTCGCCTTCGCGGCGCGCAATCGAACCAATGAGATCGCAGACGGTGTCGCCAGCGGCGATCTCGAGCTCCTCGCTGGCGCGTCCGATCGTCTTTCGCATCTGCGCTGAGTACTCGACCTTCACCTTCATGGTCGACCTCCGTGCACCGCAATCATGGACAGATGGAGTGGGCAGTCATCGCGTCTCAACTCCTTCGAACCTCCTGGCTAGCCTAGCGCCGCGCCAACCACCCCGGTGAAGCCAGGCTAGCGGCAGCGCGAAACGATCTGTGCGCCGTCGCTCTCCTCTGACCTGCAGACGAGGTTTCAGACTTTCCCAGTCGACTGCGGAAGCGCTCGTCAATTGCCGTCACCTTCACCCGCGTCAGAGAGAGCGCACAAGCGTCCCTGGTCGAGCTGCAGCGTTCTGTCGGCGCGTTCTGCAGTACCAGTGTCGTGGGTCACGAGGAGGACGGCGCCGCCACCTGCGGCGAAATCGCGCAGGTCGGAAAGCACCGTGTCAGAATTCTCGCGGTCGAGGTTTCCAGTCGGCTCGTCCGCCAGCAATAGCTGCGGCTTCGGAAGGAGTGCTCGAGCCAAAGCGACACGCTGGCGCTCACCGGTGCTGAGCTTCGCTGGAACGTGGGTCAAACGGGACGCGAGTCCAAAGCGTTCAAGGAGCTCACGGGCACGCTCGCGTGCCCGTGGGATCTCACTCGCAAGCGTTGGCGCGAGAACGTTGTCGAGTACAGAGAGATACGGGACGAGATGAAACTGCTGAAAGACAAAACCGATATTCTGCGCGCGAAACCGCGCCCGCGACTCCGTCCCAAGGCTGTAGATGTCCGTACCACCGAGACGGATCGCACCGCTATCCGGAGCTTGCAACCCGCCAGCAGCGAGAAGAAGTGTCGTCTTGCCACACCCGCTCGGACCCATGATGGCAACAAACTCTCCCGCGTCGACGGTCAGCGAGACGTCCTCCAGAGCCGCGATCGGGCGTCCTTCCGCGCTTTTGTAAGTCTTGGTCACTTCTTCGATCGCGAGACTCATGATGGCATTGTCATGTTGGCTAGTGCACGCCGAACAGGGCGCTAGGAATTCTTGAGGATCAGGGCGGTGGTCAAGACGAGCACGCCGCTGGCGACAACAACGAGGAACAGCACCCGACTCAAGAACGTGTCACTCGCCGGCGTTGAGCTCGCAGTGCTCGACGCTGTGCTGCCGGAGCGCTCTGACGCCGCCGCAGCAGCGTCGGTGATCGTGCCACCCGAGGCGGCGACGACCGAGGCGTCCGAGACGTTCCGTGCGGAATGACTTCCCCCAGCACCGGACGGTCCACGTTCCGAGGAACTTAGATCGAGTCGCGGTGGCGACGACGACGCGCCAGCATTTGCCTGCGCCAGCAGCGTCGCCCAATCTGCACGCGCGAGAAAATCGAAACCAGGGTTCTCTTCTTTCACCTGGCAAGAACACGGACCAACGAGGAATGAGGCAGAACTCGTGACGTTCTCTTCGTTGATGCCCGCACCGACGAGCGCCGGCAGGACGCGGCCACGACCAAAGACAGCGAACACCATCGGCTGGTCCGTCAGCTCGGCCAGATCGGCCTCACTGCGCAGGAGCAGATCCCGGAGGCTCTTCTCCGCCCCATCCCCTTGGCGCATGCGCAGCACAGAAAACTTGATCGCTAGCGGCGCACTGACTTCCGCGCCGGACTCGCTCAAGCCGATGTCTGCCGCCGCGAGCTCGGGCAGCTTGAGGCTTTTCTCAAGCTTCGCGAGTGTATCCTCCAGCACCTTCTGCGCCGTGGCGTCCTTGTCACTGTCGCCGCTCTCGACGAGAACCCAGACCGCTGAATCACCCCGTGCCAGCCGGCGCCGTATCTCCTGGCGCAGGGGCGAGTCGAGCCACGGCGCCAGATCAAAGTCCTTCAGTGCGCCGGAGTGAACGACCTCAGGCCCACTGTAACGCGCGGGGAAACGGAGGACGACGTGGGGCAGCGTCGAGTCGCCGATCGAATCCCACAGCTGGCGCGCCTTTGGCTCCACAGCGCCGTCGAGATCGATGCGGCGGACGCTCAGGTTGACCGGGTCGCCCGTCAGCGTGGCGCGTTCGAGCGCATGAGCGACCGTCTCCGCAGCCTCCGTCATAGCGCCGCGGTGAAAGACCAGAAGTTCAAACTGGTCCGGTTCCCAGAACTGCAGCGCATATCGAAAGACAGGAATCGAGCAGGCATGGGAGTGACGCGAGGCACCGAGCACTACGGCAAACGCGACGATGCAGAGCAGCACGAACGACGCCCGATGATGGAAAGACGCCGCACGAAATCGTCGTCGGCCGCCAAAAGCTCGAGAACGTATCATAGCGCTCATTCTGCGGCATCGCATGGGCGTCAGCAAGAGCGCGTCACTGGACACAGGTCGCCGAGCATCCACGCAGCGCGACGCACCGCCCGCCGAGCGCGTGCTCGGGGCCCTGCCGAAACAGATAGTTGAGAAGATAGATTACGTCCCCGAGGTCGCTCGCGCCGTTGCCGTCGGCATCGACAAGCGCAGCCCTTGCGCGCTCGCCCTCACTCCCACCGCAGGCAGCGTGCACGTCGGCGCCGCCGAAAAGGTGTGCGATCAGCCGGATGGGATCGGAGACATTCAGCAGGCCGTCTTCCGTAGCGTCTCCGGGAAGCTGCAGGCCACCGGCTGGATCGATCGGTGGCGCCGCGGCGTTGACGCGTCCGGGGGTCGGACCGTCGGCCGACTCAGTCCAGTTCAGCGCCTCCGCGCCCAGCCTCCAGGAGCGAACGCGTTCGAGACTGGCGCCATCGCCGTCGGCAGCGACCGGCCACGGCGCGCGATCGTCATAGCGAACGCTGTCCACAACCTCCGCTGCACCAGCCGGATCGGAGAGTGGTTTGAGGAGCGCGAGGCGCTCACCACCGTTGCTCAAAGCCCCGCCGTACGGTCCGACGACGACAGCGTCGGTCGGAATCTGGTGGCGAGACCGATACGCCTCCGGATCCCCCGGAACGACGAGAAGATACGACCGCGGCGGCACCGCGGCGCCAGGCGGGAAGAGAAACTGCGGCTCGCCGTCCGGCGCAGACACGCCCCGGAGCTCCCATCCGGCGAGGTCGACAGCGGTCGATCCTGGATTGAAGAGTTCCACGAATTCATCGTCGCCGTCGACGGGATGGTAGTGGATCTCGTTGATCGCAACTTCGGGAGCCCGCGGCTCGGCGTTGACTTCGCTGAGGGAAGGACGCTCGAGTGCGGTAAACTCGATGCCCTCGCTCGTCTCCACACGGCCAAAGCTCACCCCCGGCGGCGTCGGGCCAAATTCAACCGCGTCGATGTAGCCGTCGAGCTCGCCGCTACTGTCGGCTGCGACGAGAAAGATCTCGCCGCCGCGCGGCTCAAGTGCGAACCCGTCCGGATCACCATCGAACGAACGAAACAGCTCATCACTGAACACAAGATAGCCGCCGGCTGGCAGCGTTGTGCCGAGCGGAATCCTAAACTTTCTGAGATCGTCCTCGTCGCGGCGCGACGGACTCATGAACCAGCCACCAAGGTCGACGGCAAAACGGGTCGGGTTGAAGAGCTCGATCGCACCGCCGCTTCGGTCTGCGGCGTGATGCAGAACCTCGTTGATCACGACCGCGCCGTGGCTCGGCGGCGGCTCAGGCGCGGCTGGAGAGCCATCTCGGTGGGTGCTCGCGCGCCAGGCGCGCGGATCGGACGGCGACCGATCGAGCTCTTCGAGGACGAGAGAGCGACCGAGACCGTCGGCAGCCACCGGCCAAAACTTTTCGTCGTCGAAATCGACGGAAAAAATCGTGCTCCCGTCCGCGGTCGAAAGCGTGAGCGTCTCGCCGTCGTTCGCCAGTCGACCACCGTAGGCACCGAGGATGGGGACACCAGGATAGCGCTCCTGGAACGTGTCGACTTGCGCCACGATGACCGCGCGCTCGCCCGGCGCGAGGAAGTCGTCCGGCGCGAATCGAAAGCGAATACCGCGCGAGAACTCGAGTCCACCCAGTCGTACCGTATCCCCGCCGGCGTTGTAGAGCTCGACGAATTCGTAGTCGTCAGTGGCAGAGGTACTGGGACTCGAGCGCGGGTGAAACATGATCTCCGAAACGACGACATCCTCAACCGGCCCGGCCGCCGCAGGCAAGAAAGTCGCCTGCGTGAGAGCACTCCACGTCAGCTCCGTCGCCTCCGCATCTGCGAGTCCAAAGGCTCGCGCGCTCACCGTCGTCGGTGCCGTGACGGAGAAGGTTCCGGTGTACACCATCGCCGACGGCGACACCTCGCCCGTGAATGCGAGGCGCGGATCCCTGCCGTCGAGCGTGAAATAGATCGTGACGTCAATCGCCGGGCTCGCCTCGGGGAGCGCCATCGAGAGCGGCGCGGACGCAGCGGGAATTTCGCCTCCATGCTTGGAGAAGAGAGGCGCGTCGAGTTGCGGGTAGATGTCGCGACTGCGCAGTTGCCTGACCAGGGCCGGAAGTCGAACGGGAAAATAGTCTTCGAAAAGACGCTGCAACTCCGGCAGCCAGCTCTCCTGATAAGTCAGCGGTACGTTCTCGCGCCGAAAGGTTCCCCAGCGCGCTGACTCGGCGACGATGGCCGCCTCGACCTCGTCGGCGCGCCTGCGCAGGCGCGCTGCAACCGCCGCCGCCGTCAGGGCGCCGCCGCCAAAACAGTGGCGCTGCACCCGATCGCCGAAGCGCACGCGATGCTCCGCATGTTGGCGCAGTCGGACCGAGATCACGCCGGGCGAGTTCGAGTCGTTGCGGCCGACCGCCGACTCGTTCGGCCCTTCGAGGATACGTTCGGCGTCCCAGCTAAAGAATCGATACCCGGCGCCGACGACCCGACGTCGCGCTGCATACCAGTTGTGGTGCGGCCAGTCGGAGTTGGAGCAATAGTAGTTCGTCAACATGTAGTCGATGAAGTTCGTCTCGTCGAGACGATCGAGAATCGCGAAGTATTCCTTGTCTTCGCCCGTTGCCGCCTGCGCGTCGCTCGTCAGCTGCCTCCACGCCGCGGAATCACCATCGACGGGGCTCGCAGAGTTGAGAGCGTCCCAATCCTCACGCCTGCCGCCGAGATGGGCGGCGGCAAACGGGCCGCTCGGACGTTCGACGAGGTTGTAGATCCCCCAGTAGAGGCCGTTGAGATAGAGATGGACGAAGCGACCACGCGCCGACGGCTGGCCCATGTCGCGCAGCGTGTCGCGAGCCCACTGGTCGCGTAGATAGGTGGCGCGTCGATTCTGCGAGGTGTCACTGTGAATCCAGCTGTTGTTGTAGCCGGCACGCAGGATCAACGTATCAAACTCTTCGACGCGGCTACGCCCGAAGAGAGGAAACGACAGCCGGCTCGGCCCGTAGTCCGATTTGAAGAGTAGGCGAAAACTGTGCTTCGGCGAATTGCTGGGACCGCGGCTGGCGCCGCCTTGGATGCGCAGGCCGCAGTTGACCTGAAAGCTCTCCTCCCCGGTCGGGTCGATCAATTCGACGGAGCCAGGGCGCTCCCAGTCGATGCCGGAACTCGTCGGGTTCGAGTAGAGGCCGGTGCCGCCGAAGAGATCTTCGACGTCGGCGACGATCGAGACGCTCGGCAGCGCCAGTAACGCCTCCGGAAAAAGGTCCGCGTTGCGCGGATCATTCACGATCGCTGCACTCATGCCGTAGAACGTGCGCGCCGCGCCGCGCCATGTGCCGGGGAAACCATCTGGGTCGGCGGGCTGTGTCAGCACGTGCGTCGGAAAAATGAAGGTGCGCGTGATCGTACGCGAGGCAACCATTCCCGACTTGAAGGCCGTCGCACGCAGGACAGCGGCACCGCGTCGAGGCTCGCCGTCAATCTCGATAGGCCCGGAGTATCGGGCGCTCTCCGGGGTCGGCCAACTGCCGTCCAAGGTGTAGAAGAGTTCCGCGTCTGTCGTGGCGCAACTGAGCTCAACGCTGAAAGCCTCCTCGAAGTGACCATGCTCGACGCTGAATTCGGGATCGCTGACGAAGCCGCCATCGATCGCATCCTCCTCGACGTTGGGCGAGCCCGGCGTGGGGGTTGCGAAGTAGGAGAGTTCACCACTTCGCTTGCGACCGTAAGAGAGTTGACCGCGCTGCTCGGGGTAATCACGCAGCGCGGCGACGAGCTGTCGCGGCGCGTCGTTTGAAAACAAGAAGACGGAGTCGCCATCGGGATCCAGTTTAAAACTGGCGTGGAGTTCCGCAGCGGGATCGGCTCGGTCTTTGCCGGTTGCAAGCACGAGAAGAAAGGCGCCGGGCTCGAGGCGTAGCGTCGGCAGACGCCAGCGATCGGGGCGCTCCGGGTCGTCGCTCAGCGCGTAGCCCGCGAGGTCGACCAGCGTATCGCCGACGTTCTGTAGTTCGATCCAATCGGCGCCGTCGCCGTTTTCATCGCGGAGAGCGCCACTGGCAGCGCTGACCTCGCTGATGACAACCGCCGGCAACGGCTCGTCAGGCGCGTAGCGGTAGCTCCAACTGCCGCCAGCGAACGCGTTCGGTATTTCGGCGCGGTCGAGAATCAAGTGGTCGAGCGCCCAGGCGAGCTCGACGGCACCCGGCGATGGCGGCGCGAAAAGGAAACGATAGTGACGACCGCTCGGATCGGATCGCACCTTCAGTGCCGGTGCAGAGTTCATCAGCAGATCGAGCGCATCGACACCGCTCACTGGCTCGCCAAAGTCGACGTGCACGAGCTGGAGAGTTCGCGTCGTCGTCTGCGGCACGGGTACGACGCCGGCAAGCTCCGGCGGCGTGCGGTCCGGTCCGAAGCGGTCGACGAGCTCGATGGCGAGGCGCATGTCATTGCTTGTCAGCGATCGATTGAGGCCCTGGGCCGCAAGGACGTTCGCGCCTTCGTCGATCAGATCACGAAAGTCTTCGAGCGGAAAGATGTGCGCCCGCCGATTCAGCTGCGCGCGCGCGGCCCGTTCATCGAATGGGATGTGGTCGCCTGGATCGCCGGGCGCATTGATGCGAGCGATCTCAGTGCCGTTGAGCCAAACGATGGCACCGTCGTCGGCGATGACGCGCGCCTCCAACGACTCAATGCGATCGAGCTCCGAGAGGCTGAATCTTTGCCGCACGTAGAGGGAGAGGTAGTTCCCCTCCATCGGCGGCTCGGACGCGTTGAGGTCGGTTCCAAGCTCGTCGAAACCGTAACCCAGCGGCGCTGCACCGACGTCCCATGCTGCGTCGTCGAAATCAACGCTGCGCCAGGCCGCAGGCGACTCGGGTGTGGGTTCCTCAAGACCTCGAAAGAACCGCCACTCGCTACCGAACGAGACGAAGAACGTCTCGTCGGCGAACGCAGACGATCGAACGCTCGCCAGCCACAGGAGCAGGGTCAGCGCCTCGAGCAGCCTGACGCACCGTTTGGTGGGACGAGCGATCGTCCGCGTTGGAACAAAGCGAAAACGACAACAACTGTGCATAGTTTCCGGCTTTCCGCGTCCTCGCTTACCTTCGAGCTCGGGCGTTCCCGCGCCGGCTCTGACCTCTCCCCACCGATTATGCCACACGCATCGACCGAAACCGGGAAATCGCCGAATGAAGGGCACCGGTCTACCATCGCTCGTCGGTCCCTCTTGGTTGGCGACCCCAGAATTGAGCCTGCCGCGAGTTCGACAGCTCGATTCCCCGGCGCTGAGGTGCGGGACTAAACCGCGACGGCAACGGGCCAACCGCAAAAAGGTCGCAGGCCGAACATTCGACTCAAACCCCGCCGGGGGCGCCCTACCGGATCGGCGAGTAGTCGGTGGGGCGTAGGAACGTCGACTCGACCTTCTTGACGAGCGCACCACCGGCTTTCTCACGTGACGCGGCGAACACGGCTTTCCAAACCGGATCATCCCGGAACGCTTGCCACGACTTCTCCCGCGCCTCCTGGCTTGGATACGCGAGGATATAGACCAGTGTGTCCTTCTCGTCGACGGGCGTCCAGTAGCCGATGAGGCTCATGCCGTGCTTGACGAAGAGATAGTTCGTGTGATTTCGAAAGCGCGCGTGGAGATCGTCCAGCAGACCCGAATTGCAGAAGTAGACGCGCTGTTCGAAGACGCGCCCTTTGTCGGCGGCGTCTGCCGCGGCGATCGGGCCGCGCTCCAGCGCTGCGAACGGCGCTGCGATCAAGACGCCCAAACAAACGATTCCCGCGACGCGGAAAAACGGCACACTTCGTCTCACGTCAAACTCCTTTCGTTGCTCTTTCTCCGCTGAACAACCCGATTCAGCGAACAGATTTCTCACTCAGTGACATTCGTGTCGCCACCGGCGTGTCTGCGCGAGCGCCGCTGCGCTCGTTTCGCCGTCGCAGGATCCGCAGTTGAATCTCCCGCGCCTGCGCCACCGCGGCTTCGATCTTTTCGAACGGCGGTTGCGGCGAGCCAAACAGAAGACCAGCCACGGCAAGTCGAAGGGACGTGGCCTTCGCTTGGCGCCTCAGATCTTTCTGAATCTGCGGATCGGTCTCGGTGGCAATCTCGCGATCGAACCAAGCTTCGACCATCTCCTGCGTCAGAAAGTACTCATCCATACGCTGGTCGATCTCGGCGTTCGACACGCAGCCGGCGCCCGTCGCGAGCACAAAGAGAATACCGGCTTGCTGTAACCGACCGCAGAACCAAGGCCTCGAACGCCCGTGGCTCAGTGCGCACAGCCGGCGCAGCGCCGACCATCGACGGTTCCGCGTGTTTCTCATCTGTACAACCTCCATCATTCACGGCCCCCCATATTACGCCGCGGAAAAACTGCGGACGCCCAAAAAAAACAAAAATGGGTCCCGTGCAGGCTCGGTGTCCACCGACTGTTCCGCAGGCCACCACGAACGAAGATGCGGCCAAGTCGCTCAGCGCGCCGTTCAACTCCACCAAAGCCAAACGCCGACAAGACCAAGCTGAAAGACGACGACAAGCCAAAAGACAAGCCGAAAGCGACTCTTGACCGTCTTGTGGCGAAAAAGCTGCTGACCAAGAAATGCGCCGGGAGTTCCACCGATCAGCGCAAAAAAGTGGAGCGTCTTCTCAGGGATGCGTCGGCGCGCCTGACTCCGGGCCAGCGCTTTGTCGATGCCGTAATAGAAAAACACGGTGAGCGAGACTGCGGCGAGATAGCACCACACCCAGTGCCAACTCGCGAGGAAACGCAACAGCGCACCGAGAAGGAACACAGAGACAATGCCGAGTGCGGTGAAGACTGCGAAAGGCGAACGCGTGCGGCGGCGGCGAGCCATGGAAATCCTCCTGCGTCGCTTCTACCGACAGCAGCGCGCCCGCGCAAGCCTTGCCGCGCGCCAGAATTCCAGCCCGCGTTTCTCACCCGTAAGTCGTGTCGTGGCAAGGAAGACTTTGCGATTCGACCGCAGGCGTGCTTCCTGCACATTGAGGATCGAAGCGTGAAGTCGGACGCAGTCCACGGAGCGACTTACGGCTCGCAGTAGGAATCTGGTGAGAAATGCGCACCTAGCGCTAGGAGCGACGAATCGCTCGGCGAAGAAAACACAGCGCTTGCTTCGCCCTCGACCACATGCAGCGCGAGGCACTCCCGTGCGTCGTCTCACCCTGCCTGGGTCGTGCCTCACCCTGGACCTGCCACGCGAGAGGCATCTCTGCACACAGGCAAGATCCTCAGGGGTAGCGGCGCAGAGTGCGGCCTAGCTTTCTTCGACCGCCGTCTTCTTGGTCAAGAGGTCTTGCAGCATGTCGACAAGCCGCCCCGCCTCGACGCGGGTGGCGTGCAACCACTTGTCGACGCCGCTCATCTGGCCATCGTCGTCCGTTACGAGCAGCTCGTGAGCGATTCCTGCAAGTGGTTCGGCCCCGATGTGATGACAGAGCCGCTTGAGCTTCGTCGTCACGTCGCGCAGCCGCACGACGTCACACGCCTGCGCCGATTTCTCGATCTCCTTCACCAGCGCGGGAACTTCGACCACCGCCTCCTCGACCAGGAGGCCGAAATCGTCGGCGAGAAAGCTCCGCAGTTGACTCAGCAGCTCCGCATCGATCGGCGGTCCCATAGAGGCTGACGGACGCGAGGTCTGGGGAGCGGACCCACCAATACCGAGCACTTCGACGAGCCGCGACACCTCACTTTCGGCGGCTGTCTTCGCGAGCAGCTCGTCAGCCCCTGCTGCGATGTAGGCCTCACGCTCGCAGTCTGGCACGTCGCCAACGAGAGCGACGATCTTCATCGGTTTGGCTTTGTTCGCATGTTCCCAGCTGCGCAACTGAGCGATGAGTTCAGAACCTTCCGCGTCGGGAAGCTTGGGTACGACGAAGGCAACGTCGTAGCGCCGCGGCTGTGTGCAGAGTGCGCTCCGTACCTCGTCTCCGCTCGGGGCGAACTCAAGCTGGTCAACGTGCGACTCGAGGAGATCGCGGGTCAACTGTTGCTGGAGCGCACGGTCCTCTGCGACGAGAACTCGACCCAAACTCGCGCTCACGACTTCAGCAGCGCCTGTCGCGGCGGCGAAGGCTTCGATCAACCGTTCACGGCGCACGGGCTTCGGCACCCATGTACTGACTGCTGCGAACTCGGCGCTCTTCGCATCGACCTTCGGCCCATGCAACCCGATGACTGGAAGCTGGGCATGCGGACCTCGTCGCAGCCCGGCGAGAAGCTCATCGCTGCGGGCCAAACCAACATCGACGACGAGCGCGTCGAACCCTCCAGACTCAGACTCAGAAGCTTCTGCAAGAGTTCGCAGTGCGTTCTGAGTGGTTCGCGCGAAAGTGCAGCTCGCGCCGAGCTCGACCAAGTACCGCGCCAGCACTTCGGACGTGATGTCCTCCTGCTGGACAACGAGAACCCTTTCGACGGCAAGCTGTGCGTGCGCGACGGCGGGCCTGATGATCTCAAGCGGCACAGAGAAACGGAGGGCAGAACGACGATCCTCGTTCGCTTCGACGGTCACGTGGCCGCCCATAAGCTGCACGAGCTCACGACAAATGGCCATGCTAAGGGCCGCGCCGTGGTAGCGGCTGGCAGGTTGAGAATGCTCATCAAAGACTTCCTCTTGTGATGAGACGTCGATTCCGACGCCTTTATCCTCGACCTCGAAGACAATCCGCGCCGTACCGTCGGTCACTTCGTCGACCGCGACCGTGACGAGAACGGAACCCCATTCGATGGAGTCGACCGCTGTCTGGATGAGTGTGCTGATCACTTGGCCGAGGCGCGCCGGATCGCCATGCACGCGCGCCGGAATGTCTGGCGCGAGGGAACCAGCGAGCTCGACATTTTTCTGCATCGCGCTGGCGGCGAAGAGGTCGACGGCGTCCTCGACGAGCTCGCGGACATCGAATTCGATCTGCTGCAGCCAGAACGTACCGTCTTCGATCTTGGAGATGTCCAGCGTGTTGTCGATGAGGCTGAGGAGATTCTCGCCTGACTCCAGGACGGTCTTCACCAAACGTTCTTGGTCGTCGGAGAGCTCCGTCTCAAGGAGCAGCTCGAGCGTTCCGGTCATTCCGTAGAGAGGGGAACGGATCTCCTGACTCATGGTGGCAAGAAAGGCGTACTTACTCTCGGCGACGTCGTCGGCTTTCTTGCTGAGATCGTCCAGCGCTCGCCGGGAGGACGCCAGCTCGTTCGCGAGCGACTTCTCGGTCGCGATCGAGACCCACGAACCCTGCAGCTGGTTCGGTGCGGACGCGTCCGCTGCCTTTGCGCCGGGCGCCGCGATGTCGCGAATCCACACGTAGCCGCCGTCGGCTCGGCGGAATCGGTACTGCAGTTCGTGGTGGCCGTCGCGCCCGGCACCGGCACGCTCGACGCTCCTGCGGTCCTCCTCGTGGATCCGTTCGCGCCAAAAACCATGCCGCGATTCAACGTCGGCTCGCTCATAACCGGTGAGCGCCAGCCAACCCTCGCTGACAGCGATGAACGTATCGTCCGACAGATCGCGTACGTAGAGACTAGCAGTGGCGATCGATCGCACCGCGTCGAGAAGACCTGCCATGGCACCGTCCGTACTCTCAGTTCCGCGTTTCATTTGAAAGATTTTCTCTGGGGTTTCGCGATTCTGCGGCGTCGGCAAGGCAGGTGGTCTGCGGCTCGAGGCGCCCGCTCCCGGGCGTCGGCCGAGCTCTCGAAGCGATGGCCGATAAGAAGAGGTACCCGCCAACGATGGATACCTGATGCATCGTCAAGATGGCGGACTTCCTGGAGTCTCGAGTCGGGCGTCGGTTGCCGCCGCAACGCGGGCCGTAGGTTCGCCCCTCCGACGGCGGCTCGCGTCGACGCACGAATGTCGAGGCGAAAGCGGGGGCTGCAAATTCTTCGTCGTCGTGGATACTGTGGTCTCGTCGAAGAGCAACAACTCGGAACTCGAGGATTTCTATGTCGTTTGATCTTACCGGAAAGACTGCGCTCGTGACGGGCGGCGGCCGCGACATCGGCAGCGCGATTTCGATCGAGCTGGCAAAGAACGGCGCCGACGTGATCGTCAACTACTTGAGCAGCCGCGAAGATGCGGAGAACACCGTGCGGCTGATCGAAGGCCTCGGCCGCCGCGCCGTTGCCGTCGCCGCCGACGTGACCGACGAAAGGCAGATCCAGGGGCTGGTCCAAGAATCGCTAGAGTTCGGCGCGGGAAGGATCGACATCCTCGTCAACAACGCTGGCGGTCTCGTGCAGCGCGCCCACCTCGAGGAAGTCACGGACGATCTGCTCACGCAGGTACTGCGTCTGAACTTCTCGAGCGTCGTCCTCGTCACCAAGGCGGTCATCCCGCACATGGTCGCTCGCGGCGAAGGGAGGGTCGTCAACATATCTTCGATCGCCGGACACAACGGAGGCGCGCCGACAACGCCTCACTATGGGCCAGCGAAGGCGGCGGTTTCCGATCTGGCGCGCACATTGTCGAAGGGGTATGCGGCGAAGGGAATCACGATCAACTCCGTCGCTCCGGGGCTCATCGACAATGGATTTCACGCCGTTCACACGCCACGAGATGCGTTCGACAGTATGGTCGCTGCTGTCCCGTGCGGGCGTGCCGGCACCAACGAAGACGTCGCGGGCGCCGTTGCATTCCTCGCTTCGCCGGCAGCGTCGTACATCACCGGCGAAGTGATTCACGTCAACGGCGGGCTCTATTTCGGTCAGTAGCTACCGTGAAGCATGTGTACGCCCACGCCTCTCGCGACTCCGTCTTTGCCGACTGGCTTCGGGAGCTTTGCGCCAACGAGAAAGATTCTCGCCAAGCTCGCGGAAGTCGAGAAGCACGAGATGGGGCGAGCCAAAAAGGAATCGGACCGAACGCCCGGCCGGCGCGCAAAGTCCAAACTCGAAGTTAGGTCATGCCCGAAAGCGATGAAACACGAGCAGATCCTACCGCGTCGCCGTCAGCGTTCGACGCCGCGTGGATTTTGTTCCACGGTCATGGGCTTCTCTGCGTCAACAAGCCGCCGGGCATTCCGGTTCACGGCGACCCGACCCATCCTTGTGGCCTGGCCGAGATGATCAACGAGTGGGTGCGCTCAAACCCGGGCGTCCTGGATATCCGCGCGGGAAAGGATGTCTATCCCGTACAGCCTCTGGATCTCGAGGCCTCTGGCGCCGTCATGTTCGGCCTCAGAAGGCAAATCGCCAGCGCCGTGACGACCGCACTGGCTGCAGGTACGCTGGTACGCCACTACGCCGCAGTCGTCGCCGGCCCACTCGACGCCGCCGGAACCCTCGAAGGCTCCCTCACGCCGCGCGGCAGGAGGTCGAGACCGCGAAGCAAAGCGAGCCTCGAATACACAACGGTGTGTAGTGACGATCGACTCAGCCTCGCTGCGGTGAAGACGACTTCGACCGGTCGCCATCTGGTGCGCGCGCTCTTCGCGCAGGCCGGTCGCGCTCTCGCCGGTGATCAGCGCTACGGCAAAGCGAAGCCAGCGCAGGCTTTTCTGACTTCGTTCAACCTCAACCACTTCCTTCTCCACGCCAGCAAGATCGAGCTGCCGCCGGAGATTCTTGGCGCCGAGAAAACACTGAGCGCGCCGCTGCCGGCGGCGTTCCGAGATCTCGCCGGACGCAAGGGGTGGACGACCGAGCCAGCGTTCGAGGTTTTCATGGCGAGCTGCGGCGGCGAAGAAGGTTGAGGAGGGAGCACGCAACGTCGTCACCCGCTTCCCTTCAGTCCTGCGGTTCACTCTCCTGTGGTGCGCTGGGAGCCACCGGTGTCTCGAGGCGCGCGGGCGGGAAGAAGCCCAAGGCGTCCGGCTTCTCCGGGAAGACGTGCCGCAGCTCGACCGCCGCCGGCTCTCGTTCCTCCACGTCCGTTGTCACCTCGATCGGGATTTCGAAGAGCACCGCGCCGAGTTGACATGCCCCCTGCGCCTGGCAGTAATACGCGAGCGCCTCGACGAGCAGCGTACCTGCGGTCGACTGTGGGGCGGCGAGGATTCGAACCTCGGCCGTTTCCACCTGTTTTACGAGCTCGCCGTGCGCGGCGCCGCTTTGAACCGTCGCCGGCGCGTCATCAGCTGCGACCACCTGCCAGCGACTCGAGGCGCCATCGGTGTAGTGATAGTTCGCCGGCAGTTCAAGGTGCACCCGAAGTGTGGCAACACCCGCCGGCGGCAGACGCAGGGCCACGGCGCGCACACGCACCGTCCCCGGTAGCGTCGCGAGACGGCGGCTGCGAGGGTCATCCTGCGGCACGGCCGCGGGAACTCCGTCAAGCTCGAGCGTCGAGACCGTGCGGCTAGCAACATCCAAGACGCGAATGCTGTGATTGTTGGTGTCCGCCACGAAGACGCGGTCGCCGCCCGGGTCGAGCGCGAAGCCGGACGGCTCAAAGAACTGGGCATTCGCGCCCTCGCCATCGCTCGAACCGACGACGCCCGAGCCGGCGAAGGTGTCGACGCGCCGCTCCGAATGGTCCACAAGCTTGAGGCGATGATTGTACGAATCCGCTACCAGTACGCGCCCAAGCTTCTCGATCCACAGCACCCCTAGAGGATGCTGCAGGCGTGCCGCTTCGCCAATGCCGTCGACATCGCCAAAGGCAAACAGGTTCCTGGGCTCACTGTCGACACCGCCGACGAACGTCGCCGTCTCGCCCGAGCCGATGCTAATTCCACGCACGGTGCTGCTCTCGCTGTCGGCGACGAAGAGCCAACCATCCCCGATCGTTAATCCGGAAGGCTGGGCCCAGGCAGCTTCAAGGCGGTCGGTATGATTCAGGTTCTGCTCGCGCCCAGTACCGCTGAAGCGACGGCAGACGTTTTGGGCGATATCGTAACTCCAAATCTGGTGCGTTCCGGCCATGGCGATGTAGACGACGCCGTCGGCGACGACCACATCCCACGGCGTGCTCAGGCGCTGCGTGCTGCCGCTGGATCCGCCCTCGTAGTCGCGACCCTGCGTGCCGTCGCCAACAAGCGTGACGACTGTCTGCGCCTTGAGATCGACACGGCGCAGCGCGTGGTTCTCCGCGTCCGCGACGTAGAGGTGTTCTCCGTGCACCGCCAGTCCTTGAAGACGGTGGAACGTCGCGGCGGCGTAGTCACCGTCGTCGAGGCCGCGCCGGCCGCGGCCGATCGCGGTGATGAACTTCCCGGCCAAGTCCGTCACGACGATGCGGTGATGGTTCGAGTCGCTTATGTAGAGCCGCTGCCTCTCGGCGTCGACCGCCAGCTTGCCTGGATAGCTAAGTGGCGACTCGTTTGCGGACGCGCTGCGTTCGAGTCGGTGGGGGACTGGATCGTGGCGAAACGCCTCGGCCGGGTAGAACTCGAGCGCCGCGATGATCGCCGCGTCGAGGACATCGCGGTTACCCTCTCCTGACACCATCAGCAGCAAATTACCCTTCGGTCCGACCACGGCAAGAGTCGGCCAGCTGCGCACGCCGATGGCACGCCACAGCGCCATCTCATCGTCGTTGATCACCGGATGCTCGATGTCGTAGCGCATCACGGCCTGGCGAATGTTCTCCGACACCTTCTCGTTCTCGAACTTGGCGGAGTGGACGCCGACGAAGGCGACGGGATAGCCAGCATACTTGCGCTCGAGGTAGGCGAGATCCGGCAGGACGTGAATGCAGTTGATGCAGCAGTACGTCCAAAAGTCGAGGATGACGATCTTGCCGCGGAGTTGGCGCTCGAAGCTTAACGGAGGAGAGTTGAACCACTCCTTGCCAGCGGCGAAATCCGGGACGCGAAAGTTGTGTGGGTCGACCTTTTTGATGTGCTCGGTGAGCTGGTCTACGAGTGCCTC
This sequence comes from Planctomycetota bacterium, assembly GCA_965223265.1. Taxonomy (GTDB): domain Bacteria; phylum Planctomycetota; class UBA8108; order UBA8108; family SXIK01. Next base: position 8,004,257 of record OZ244999.1, on the reverse strand, counting down.
GAGCTGAGGCGAACTGGTCTGCGGCGTTAACGCCGGCGCGCTCGCGAGAGCGAGGAAGAATGCGCAGCAGAGCGGTCGCATGGCCCCGAGGGTCTTGCGCGATGCCCGAACTGGGCGCGGACTCCACGCGGTTGAGGCTTCACTGCTTCGCGTCGTCACTTCGATTTGGTGCATCGATCTCTCCGCTGGCGCGGCGGGCAAAGTGGAGCACGCCGCCGGTCACGTTTCGGTCTGGCTATTCTTGCACGTTGACAACCCCAATGGAAAGCGCCGGCGCGACGCCGTCTCTGTCCAGAAGACGTCCCAACCCCGAACCGGTCACAGCGCGGGCGCGAGGGAAGCCAAACGGGCGATCGTCACCTGGAGCCTCGCAAGTCCGCCCTGGCGGCTGTGGCCGCAACGCCGGCGCTGACGCCGCGGCGCCGCGAAGTGATTCTCGATGAAGTCTCGCCAGCGGACGCTCACAGACGGCAACAAGTGAACTCCGTCTGGGAGTTGTGGAATTTCCTGATCCGCGCCGGCCGTCTTTCCCCCCGGTACCCGTGGTCGGTTCATTTAGGAAACAACGGCCCGTCAGGGCCTCAACCCAAAGGAGTGTGTGTCATGTTCAGTCAGTTCAGTTTCCGACAGTTCCATCGATCTAGCGCCCGCCCGACGCCGCTGGCGGCAGTTCTTCTCTTCGTCGTCCTCGCCGCGGCCTCCCGCAAGGCGACGGGCGGCATCATTATCGTCGACCCAGTTTTTTGTCCCGAGGCAGACGGTCAGGTGACCCTGGGAGCCCCGGTCCTGATCACCGACTTCGGCGGTGAGATGAGCGGCATTGCGACCGGAGATCTCAACTCCGACGGCGACAAGGATTTCGTCGCGGCGTCGACAGGTTCGAACACCATCCGGATTCGCTTCGGTACCGGCGACGGCGGCTTCAGCGGCGGCTACAACTACACCATGGGCGAGACCCCGACCGACGTCGCCATCGCCGACTTCAACAACGACGGATACAAAGACATCATCGCCCCGGACGCCGACCAGGATCGCGTCCGCATCCGCTGGGGCGCGGCGTCAAAGCCCTGGTGGAGCTACTCGCACGTCGCCACGGGCGACAATCCCTGGCGCGTTGCCACGGGCGATTTCAACAAGGACAACTTGGACGACTTCGTCACGGTGAACCTGCTGACGAACAACCTCACCGTGGCGCTGAGAAAGCCCGCCGGAGGCTTTGACACGACGACCTACAGTAGCGGCGACAGCAACGACATCGAGCTCGCCGACATGAACAAGGACGGCTACCTCGACCTCGTCTACCCGAGCGGTGTTCACAACTCTGTGGTCAACTACCGGCTCAACGACAAGTCGGGCGGCTTCGGTGGCCCCAACCCAATCGACATGGGTAGCGGCCACGCGGAGAACTTCGCCAGCATTGCTGTCGGGCACCTAGATGGTAACGGTCGCCTCGATATCCTCGGCTCCCGCAATGACCACACGCTCGTCCGCGTTCTCGGCACCGGCGCGGGAACTTTCGGAAGTCCGGTCGAAGCGCCGGCGAACAACAACCCGTTTCAGATCTACATGCGAGACATTGATCGCGACGGCAACCTGGACTTCGCACTGACGCACTTTCTCGTCGGCGACGACAACGTCAGCATTTACCTCGGCGACGGCGCCGGCAACGCGGTCGGTCCGTTCCACTACGACGTTCCGGGACGCGCCTATGATCTGGCCCTCGACGATTTCAACGAGGACGGCCTCCCTGACATGGTCGTGTCGTCCGGCCACGGCGTCTACTTCCTCGCGTCTGACTCCCCGTGCTTCGACCCGGAACCGGAGAACGCGCCGTTTCGTCGTGGCGACATGAACGCCGACGGCGGCCGCGATATCGCCGACGCGGTCTTCGGCCTCAACTGGCTCTTCGGTGGCACGGAGGCGGACGAGCCCACCTGCATCGACGCGGTAGACGCCAACGACGACGGCCAGGTCGACGTGGCCGACCCGGTCGCGCTTCTCAACTACCTCTTCAGCGACGGTGAGGCTCCCCCGGCGCCGGCAACGATCTTCTGCGGGTTCGACCCGACGCGTGACGAGCTCACCTGCGAGAGCTTCGACGCCTGCCTCGTGATCGAAATCATCGACGTGATCGACGACGACCCTGATCCGCGCGATCCGGGCAACCCTGGTGACTTCAAGTTCTGATGCGACGAAATCGGCATCATGACCCCTTGTGCTGGCGGGGCCTCTTCGGAGGCCTCGCTTTTTTTTGTGAACACTCGTTTCAGCGGTCGAAGCGTGCGCGCCAAAGCGCCATCGCGCCGAGGCAATTCTTGACGCCTGCCGATCGAGCGGTTTCTATCAGCGTCGTGATCTCGCGACTCCACGAACGCGCGAGCGGTTCCCTGTCGCAGCACAGACTCGAAGACGTCGGCGAAAGATCAGCATGGACTCGCCGCGACATAGCCGAACTCGGGGAAAGGATGCTACATGTCAACGACCCAACCCGCGCACGCGCCACTGCCAGCCGACCTCGTCGATCAGGGGAGTCACGTTGTCCCTGCGTGCATCGCCGCCTTCACAGAGGGACCGGCCGTCGACCCCGACGGGAACGTCTTCTTTAGCGACATCCACAACAACCGCATTCTGCGTCTTTCGGCCGGCGGTGAGTTAACGACGTTTCGCGAAAGCTCTGGACGGGCCAACGGCAACATGTTCGATCACGAGGGCCGACTCGTCACGTGTGAGGGCGCCGAGTTTGGTCCGGGCGGCGGCAGGAGGCTAACGCGAACGAACCTGAGCGACGGAAGCATCGAAGTGCTGACCGACCGCTACGAGGGCAAGCGCTACAACAGCCCGAACGACGTCTGCATCGACACTCGCGGCAACATCTACTTCACGGACCCTCGCTACGGCGATCAGAGCGGACGCGAAATGGATGTCGAAGGCGTGTATCGCGTCGACACGCGTGGCGAGGTGCGCCGCGTCCTTGGCAAAGAGGACGTGCAAAAGCCGAACGGGCTCGCCATCACTCCGGACGACGGCACCCTGTACGTGGTCGACTCCAACCCGGAGGCGGGCGGTCACCGCAGGATCTGGGCGTTCACGGTCGACGCCTCGGATGGATCGCTGGCGGATCGACGGCTCGTCTACGACTTCGCTCCAGGACGCGGAGGAGATGGCATGCGCCTCGACACGACCGGCAATCTTTGGATCGCCGCAGGAATCAATGCGGCACGCGGCCCCGGTGAAAACCTCGACGTCCCCGCCGGGGTTTATATCGTCAGCCCCGAAGGGACTCTTCTTGGGCGCATACCGATTCCCGAAGACCTGGTCACCAACCTTACGTTCGGGCCGCCGGATGCGAAGACGCTTTACGTCACTGCCGGGAAGAATCTTTACACCATGCGCATCGAGCAGTCGGGTTATGTCTTGCCGTGGCGACGGACGGCGACCTCGTAACCATCAAGCAAGGCGATCGGACGATAGAGATCCTTCGCCGTCGCGCCCGCTGCGAATCTGACACTTCAACGCAGCAGCGATGCGATCGCCTCGACAAGCTGCGGCAGTCTCTCACCTGCTCGCCCCTCAATCTGCAGCTCGAAGAGGTGGGCGTTCTCACTCGGCTCAAGGTTGAGCTCGACCGTCAGCGCACCGCACGCCTTGGCCTCGCCGACGAATCCGGCCGCGGGATAGACCGTGCCGCTGGTGCCGATGCTGACAAAGACCTCGGCCCCAACCGCCGTAGGTATCTCGCGTTCGAGGTGGAAGGGCATCTCGCCGAACCAGACGATATGAGGGCGCAACTGAGCGCCGCAGTCGCTGCAGCTCGTACCGAGAACGATATCCGCGGCCCAGGCGCTGACAGCAGCACAGTCGACGCAGCGCGCCTTGAAGAGCTCCCCGTGCATGTGGAGCACTCGCTCCGAGCCAGCGCGTTCATGCAGATCATCGATGTTCTGCGTGATGAGCGCGAAACGATCCCCGAGCATCGCCTCAAGCTGCGCCAGCGCTCTGTGCGCCGGATTGGGTTCGACCTTGTGCAGCCCGCGTCGGCGCGCGTTGTAAAAGCTGAGCACCAGTTCGGGGTCACGCGCGAACCCCTCGGGCGTCGCGACGTCCTCCAAGGAGTGCTGCTCCCACAGTCCCCCCGCATCGCGAAACGTCGCGATGCCACTTTCCGCCGAGACACCTGCGCCTGTGAGCACCGACAGCCGACCGCTACGCCCCAGGCGCTCGACGATGCGTCCGGCAGCCTCTTCAGCCCATGGCAGTCTTGCTTTCGTGTTCACGTGAGGCTCCTGACGGGGCTTCAGACGGCGTCAACACACTACTGAAAGGATTCTGTCGTCCTTGGGCGCTGCACGCAACCATGTTCGGCCGGCGGCACGCTCACGTCGCAGTTCGCCATGTGAGACGTCGCGTCAAGATGGCGGACACCGACAGACTCGAGCTTCGGAGCTCCGAGATCCGAGTCGTCCCGGAACAGCGCCGTCAGCGTGTTGAGGTTCGAAACTCTTCTTTCCGAAGCCCGCAGTTCTTCAGCTTTTCAAAAAGGTTTCGAGGATTCATACCGGCGCGCTCGGCAGTCTTCCCGATACACCCGGCCGTCTCCTCGAGCAGCGCCGAGAAGTAAACTCGCTCGAGTGAGCGCATGACCTCTTTCCGAACCTCTCGGTACGGACGCTTCTTCCAATTCTTCGGCAGCGGGACGACGACGCTCGCAGCGACCAGTTCTTGATTCCCGATCGCCGTCTTCCTCGACCGAATGCCGTCAGGAAGATACTCGGGAGTGATGCGCGTCCCGGGACAAAGAAGCATCGCACGCTCGATGACATTGACGAGTTCTCTCACATTTCCGGGCCAGTCGTATTCCTCGAGGTCGCACATCGCCTCATCGGAGAGCCCCTGGACACCCGTCGCGAAGCGCGACTGAAAGTACTCGACATACCTCTGTGCGAGCGTGCGGATGTCGTCTTTTCGATCGCGAAGGGCGGGAATCTCAAGCGTCACGACGCTCAGGCGGTAGAAAAGGTCGGCGCGAAAGTTCTTTTCCTTCACTCCGCGTTCGAGGTCTTGGTTCGTCGCTGCCATGACCCGGACATCGACCTTGATGGACTTCTCCGACCCCACTGGCACAACTTCCCGCGTCTGAAGGACTCGGAGGAGCTTCACTTGCAAATGGAGCGGCATCTCGCCAATCTCATCGAGGAACACCGTTCCACGATGCGCCAGCTCGAACCAACCGCGGCGGGTGCGTGTCGCCCCAGTGAACGCGCCCTCCTCGTGCCCGAAAAGCTCGCTCTCGAGAAGCGCCTCGGGAATGGCCCCGCAATTCACAGCGACGAACGGGCCGGCGGATCTCGGACTTTCGGCATGCATCGCCTGAGCGAGGCGCTCCTTTCCCACACCGGTTTCTCCGATGAGTAGAAGTGTGGCATCGGCGGCCACCACACGACGGACCACCTGCAGAAACGCCACCATCGCCGGGCTCTCCGAGACGAAATCACTCAGTCGCGGCTGCTCGTCGAGTTGCGGCGGGGTGAGCGCGGCGTTCGCTTCGCCGCGAAGACGTTCGATCAAGGTCGTGAGGGCGTCCTTCAGGAGCGTATCCTCGAGCGAAGTATCCAGCACGGCAAGGCAGCCGGCCGCGAGGAGACGAGCGTGAAGCTCCGACTCCTCGTTCGACGACAACACGACGACGCCCGGTGCGTCCGGTAGATCCGCCAAAGTCGCGAGGCTGTTCTCGACCGGCTCTGGAACGAGGCGCAGGTCGACGACCAATAGGTCGACCCTTTGCGCGATCAGCCTCTCCCAGACGGGCGACTTCGATCTCATCGACTGCAGACTTACATCCGATTCGGCACGTAGCAATGCACGCAATCGCTTGCGGTCTTCTGCTCTACGGGCAGCCAAGTAGGCGCGAATCAGCATCAGAGGGCTCCTGACCGTGAATTCCACTGCATGCGGAAGTACATGGTCTATTTCGGATGGAACCCATCATCAAGCTGTGATTTCCCCCGACAGAAAAACGGTCGGCCTCGAGGGTGTACGAAGCAGCCCCTTCGGCACTTTCGGGACCTCGATGACTGCTCGGATCCTTGGCCGCAACACGTTCGAAATCCCATACGCGCGTGCGGTGTCTTCGCGCTTTGGTCGGCAGCTGGACCAACAGTGCCGATCAAAGTGTCGCCATCTCGTCGTTGTTGAATTGTCGCTTGTAGAACCGCGCGTACTGGACCTTGCGCTCGAGCGAATCGATCACTGCTCCGGTGAACTTGACATTCTCGAACTTCTGCGCGCTCCCGAGCCCCCCCGGGCTGAACACATTGATCTCCATCAGCTTTTCCCCCACGATGTCGAGCCCAACGAGAAACATCCCGTCGGCGACGAGCTTCGGCCGAACGATCTCCGCGATGTTCAATACGGTGTCGTCGATCTCTGCCTTCGCCTTGGTCCCCCCGGCGTGGATGTTCGAGCGCATGTCTCCTTCGGAACGCAATCGCCGAAAGGCCGCGTAGCGTCCCCGGTAGCGGAGGGGCCGACCGTTCATCATGAAAAGCCTCGTGTCGCCGTGCTCGGCCGCCGCGAGGTACTCCTGAGCGATGACGTATCCGTCGCGCGAGACCGAGTCGATCATCTGATTCAGGTTCGGGATATCCTCGGGCCGAACGAGGAACACGTTCGCTCCACCGGACCCCTGAAGCGGCTTCAGGACGACCTTGCCGTACTCCTTGGCGAACGCGGTAATCTCCCGACGATCCTTCGTCACTAGCGTCGTGGGTCGTACCTCCTCGGGGAAAAGCTGGAAATACATCTTGTTCATAGCGAGAGCGAGCGTCGCGGGATGGTTCAGTACGATGACGCCGCGGCGCATGGCGAACTGGCCGAAGATAATTCCAACGTTTTGTGCCCAGGGGCGACTCACGGCATCGGTGGACGGGTCGTTGCGGAGGAGCAGGACGTCCAGATCGTCCACCGTGATGCGCTCCTCTACTCCCTTCGGACCTCGAAGATCCTTGAGATACACGTCAGTCGTCGCGTACTTGCTTCGCGGTACGGACCGAGCGCGAGCCTTAAGGAAATCATCGGGGTCGTAGGCAAAGTCGCTCGCGCCGATATACCAGACCTCGTGGCCCCGATTCGTGGCTGCCAAGGCCAACCGTGTCGTCGTGTAGGTCGTCTGCTCCGTAGAGATGTCGTTGATGAAGAATCCTATGCGCAAAGTTCTCTCACTTTCGTCTCTGTCGGTGGCTTCGTCGTGGCTATCATCGTCGTCAAATCGTCTGGATAAGGTCGAGCACCGAGCCGCTCGAGCGGAGGCGCCCGAGTCTCTTATCGGCCTGTGGAAGATCCAAAAAACTGGGTCGAAGCGGCGTCTCTCGCAAGACTCCTCGGAGCTGCAGCTCTCGAACTACCGGCAGGTGGCGCAGTGCGATCTTGCCGACGAACAAAGGTTCGAGGTCCCCGCCGCTCGTAATGTACTCGAGCACGCTCTGAAATCCGCGCAAGTAGACGATGTCCTTGAGGAAGCCCCCGCCGCGGTACATTCGTACCGCGATGTCGAACGATTGTCGCTGCGGGATGCGGTGTTCGTGGTTCAACGCTCGAAACGCCTCAACAAACGAGGCACCATCGACCAGGTAGTGTCCAGCAACGACGCGAGCGGCGAGCGTTCTGAGTCGCGGCCGACTCATTCCACCGACGAGGTACTCGGCGAGAACGGCGAGCCCTTCCTGGAGCTCGTCGTATCCGACGAAACCTCCGTAGAACATACGGAGCGGTTGGGCCTTTCCGTTGATGTAGGTCACAACGTGGGTGCCAACTTCGTGTTGGAGCAGGGCCGCGACCCGCGAAACCGGCACTCGCGCGCTTCCGCCGATGAGCAGGTTTCCTTTCGAGACCATGATCGTCGAGGCGAGGTCGGGGCGGACCTCGACCTTCGAGCTCATTTCGGGCACTCGGCTCCGGTATTGATCGATCTCCTTTCGCGCCGCAGCAGCAAAGGGCTCGGCTTCGAGGGATTCTCGTTTGTTCTCATCGCGGCTCTTGGGAGGAATCGACCGCAGGATCTCCTGCGCCAGCAGGACCAGCTCCGGGCTCGGCGCCTCGAAGAGTTGAATGCTGCTGTAGAGGAACTTCGACGTCGACCTCTCAAGGAGCATTGTCAGCTTTCGGTCAAGCTCGAGTTGTTTCTCTCGGTAGATCCCCTCGAGAACAGGGTCTTCTATCCGTTCGGTCGGAATCTCGAACAGCTTTCGCTTGAGGCGCACCGGATCTTGCGAGAGCGGGCGATAGGTAAACTTCGGCTCGACCTCGAAATGCTCTCGATCGAACTTGCGCCACACCGCGTTCACATCGACCGGGGTGACGCTGAGGAGGAAATCGAAAGAGTCGCTCACTTTCGCGACTTGTTCGTCGACGTCGACGACAGCGCGCAGAAATCCACGGCGACCCAGAGCGAGGAAGCTCGCGGGTGCCGTGCGCGTCGACTCGTGGCAGAACTGATGAAAGCCGCGCTTCAGAGCGCGCGAAAGCTGGCGACGAAGCGTCCGCAGGACGAGGGGGTAGACTTCATCGGTGCCCGGCGCGCGGTAGACGGGCGGCACGACCACTCCCGCGACCGTACACGAGAGATCCGCCGCCTGGCGCGCAGTGAGGAGCGGTGCGCACTTCCCAGAAGTGATGCGAGCGGTTGCCGAGGTCGTCACGATCGCTCGCCTCTGCAGGACGCGAATTTTGCCGAACGCTTGCTCGAGCACCGACCACGTTTCGCGATTCCGGGCGAGGGAGGAGGCGACCTTGATCTGGAATTCCAGGGGGAGATCTTTCGATGCGTTGGAAGACGCATCGCCCGTCGGATCTGACCACAGCTCGACGAGGAGACACCCGTCGAATTGTGATGCGAGCTCTCGCACGACCTCTCGGACGAGGCGAGACACCCACCGATGGTGCGAGCGGTCTCCGGGGGCAACGAGGTACGACGCCTCCGATCGAATCAGCCGATCCGTTCCTCGATCGTCATTCGCCGGTGGCACTCGGTGCACGACGAGGAAAGGAAGCGGTCGATCGATGACGAGCACGCCCTTTTCAGGAAGACGACAGCGCACGGGAACGCCGTTCGCCAGGCCGGAGCGGATCGTCTCGATGGCCCCGTCAACCGTTGTAGTGGGAAGTCCCTGGCGCTCGCGATGCGTCAATTCGGTCGAGTTCCTGGAGTACTCCGGGGATGGCGCGGGCGAGCGCGTCGCGTGCCGCTTCAATGTGGTCAGGATAGGGTTCACCGGTCCACTCGTCCATGAACATCTTTTTGAATTCAATAGAGAGGACGCATGCGCTTTCGGCGAAATTCTCGTGCGCCCATCGGGCGAAGTGTCCACCGAAAAACTTGACGTTCTCGCGAACATCGATTCGCCTGCCCATGAACGGCCGGGAGCGCAGCTCCGCGACGAAGCGATCGACCACAGGAGCCCATAACTCGCGGTCCATCGTCGCCGTGCCGAGATTGACTTCGGGGTGCTCGTTCGCTGGCGCGGGAAGCGCGTCGAAGCCGTTCCGACGGTGATTGTAGGAGTGGAGGTCGAAGACGACGAAACGGTCGTGAATCGACGCCATCGCGGTAAAGAGCTCGCCAGCTCTCCTGTAGAACTCGTCATACTGGGCGAGCGACTGTTCCACCTCGTCCGACGGGCACTCCCTGCTCCACACCCGAAGCCCCCACGACGCTTCGGGCGTCAGGTACACGGCCTTGTCTCGCGGACGGTTGAGGTCCACTTCGAAACGGGATCGAAGACCCACGATGCGCGTAGAGGCAACGGTCGTCCATTCCCGCGTGAACGGATCCTCCTCCCGAAAGCGCGCCGCAGCGTGGACCGCGAGGTGCTCGACGAGCGCGTCGCGCACTTGATGACCGTCGTGGAGCGCCACCGCGACGAGGGGTTCAGCACCTGCGTCAGTGAACATCGCTGGAGCTGGTGAAGAAGTGGTGCTCATCGAGCCACTATGAACTCACTGGAGAGCCGGAGAATTCGACGGCCGACGCCTCGTCGCTCGAGGCTACTCACCGTTCTCTCCAGGCGAGGTTTCTTCATCCTCTTCGTCTTGATCCTCCTCGCCCTCTTCGCGACTGTCCGCACGGTCGCCGTCGGACTCGAGAACGCGCTCGAGGCCCTCGGAGGGTTTGAGCTTCCTGTTCTTCTCGAGCAGCGCCTCGGCCTTACGCGCCGCGTCGGTTTCTGTCCGGAAACCCGAAGCCAGGACTTTCACCCTCGTTTGGGTCGGCTTCTTCCGCTTGAACTTCTCACCACTCTGCTTCGCGGCGGCCTGCGCGGATTTGTACGACGCGACCGCGTCGTCGTCTCGCTGCTTGAGGTCCTTCTTGAGATCGAAGACCTCTGACTTTCGCAGGACGTGGAGCTCGAGACCAGCCAGAACGACCACGTATCCATTGACCTTCGCGAGGGTCGCATCGCGGAGCTTTTTCGCCTCCGACTCGGTCTTAAGTGACGCCGAGAGTACCTTCACCTTCTTCGCTCGAGGCCTCGCCGCGGAGAATTTCTCTTTCGCTCGTTTCGCTGCTTTCCGGGCTTCCGAGTAGGCTTTCAGCGCCTGCTTGTTCGCCTCCGCCACCTTCTTCTTGAGCGCGGGAAGCTCCGACTTGCGGACGATCTCGACTGCGTCGCTGCCGATCTGGACCACGCAGTAAGGATCGTTCTTTATCGTCGCGGTCGCCGGCGCGTCCTCGGCGCTCGACGTCGGCGTGACGCCGACGACCCAAAGAAGCATGACGAGACACGGGAAGTGCGTAATTGATACAAGGCGCCGCATATCTTCGTCCTCCTACGACGAACTCCGGAAGAGCCTCGCGCTGCGTCGCCACCGCCGTCGACTCCGTTATCGCCGTCCCTGCGCGACCGCTGGGTCTCGCCCGAAGCGTCGCGAAATATGCAACTTCGGGGCCATACGCTCAGCGGACCGTTTCCGAGTGCGAGACGCGCCGGTTCGGATATTCTGCATCTTAGTGGCAGATATTTTCGGATGAATAACATCCTAAAAGGGTGGCTGCTTCGGATCCCTTGCGCGAACGTACGGCCTCGAGGGACAAATTGCCGAGGGCCGACTCGGGTCCGTTGTCGGTTACGTCGAACCGATCGAACGAGTTCCGGCGAGTGCGCTCGCAAATGCTCCGCAGGCACGCAGACAGCCCGAAGCCGAAGGTTCGTGGCGAGAAGATCATCCTGCGGGTCGCCGAGGTTGACCGGATGAACGCGCTCGCCGCGTCGTCGGCAACGCCGATTCTCTCTCGTTTTCAGGCTCGAGGTCTTGCGGTTTGAGACTCGGGGCCTCAGGCTCCTGCGGCTCGAGATCCGGCTGCACAGCGTCCTTACCATCGGCCTCGCGGACGGGCGACGGATCGGCGGGTTTCAGGTCGCCGGCGCGTTTCGCGGTTTCACGCATGGTCTGGGTATCACGAATCGGTAGACGCCACGGACGAGAACAAGTGGCCCGATTCCCGCCCGCGGCTTGGGCCGTTCCGCCAGGCCCCAGTGGCTCAGCGGATCAGAATGTCGGTCGAAAGCTAACGCTGCCGTTGAGTCTGCAATCGCCGTGCCACCTCGCGATCGCACACCGCTGCACCAAGTGGGGCGAAGGACGCCCGATCACACGGAAAAATCGGCCGTCCCACATCCGGTTAATGTCGTCGCCTGTGCGTCGCCGATGTCGTGACGGCGCGCGTCTTCGCGACGACCTTCCAGCCTACCAGCTTCGACAGGGGTCCAAACCCCCTCGCGGCGTCGGTTCGGATCGAAATCATCCGACCGATGATCGCCCCCAACACAGCGCACTGTCGCCGCTCACCGTGCATGTGGACCCCCATCGAGCTGCGAGATAGCCGAGGCCGCCGGCCCCTGTCTGGTTGACGCCGAAGCCATCAGACTTCAGGATGAATGCGCACCTCGCGCTGCGGCAGTCGCGACGCAAGAAAGGACAGTGCGCCATCAAGATCGCTCGCCAAACGCTGATCTCTCGCCGGCGCCGGCGGCTCCACGTGCTCGCCGCGCTCGTTCTCGCCGTCATAGTCCATGCTCGTGACGCTCTCCCGGCCGCGGAGCGTTCGCCGGCCGTGCGAGTTTACGCCTATGTGTCGCCAGCAGTCGTCGGTGTCACCTGCCGCGCCCCGGGGACAGGCGGCTCTGAGTTCTCTTTCTTCGGCACTGGAACGGTTGTGTCACCAGAGGGCCTGGTCCTCACCTCGACAACCGTGGTCCCCGGAAAGGCGCGCCGCATTCGCGTCTATCTACAAGGTGGACAAGTCGTCAGCGCCAAACTGATCGAAACCAAATCGGCAACTGAGTTCTCCTTGCTGCGAGTCGAGCGCTCCGGAGAAGGCGGCGGCGACCTGCCTTACCTCAGCTTGGGGAATTCCACCGCCATCGCTCTCGGCGCGCCGGTCTACACCCTCGGCAACGCGTTCGAGTGCATTCAAAAGGACGACCAGGCTGCCATGTCGGCGGGAGTCATCAGCGGTCTCTTCTCCCTTCGCGAGACGCAAGGAGAGTCGACGTACATCGGCCGTGTCATCGAAACGAGCGCTCCAGTCAACAACGGCATGGACGGTGGACCCTTGGTGAGCGCACGCGGCGAGCTGCTCGGCGTGATCACTCTCAACTACTCACCGAACCGTTGGCTGGCAGCTGCGGTGCCGGTCGACATCCTCAAGCCAAGCCTACTGGCTGCCAGCGGCGACAAGAGGTTTGATCAGGAGAGCAAAAACGACTCACTGAGCTATCTAGGGGTCGAGCTGGCGGCCGAGGAAAAACTCGGCGTCAGAGTCACTAGGATTGTTCCGGACAGTCCTGCATCGCGCGCCGGGCTTGAGCCAGGCGACGTGATCCAGCAGGCGGACGATCGAAGAGTCACGTCGACGCAGGAGTTCCGCACAATCTTCGGCGGCAAGAAACCTGGAGACAAACTGACGCTCAAGCTGAAACGGAACGAAGAAGAGCGCAGCATGGAGATTCAACTTTGGGGAAGATACTGACGCTCACCCTAGTCGGGGTTCTACTCCCACTGCACCCGACTTTCGGTACTCCCATTGATGCCCCGACCAGCGTCGCTGAGCTTCTGGCCGGCGTCGAGCAGCGGGTCGTTTCGATTCAGATCGAGCGAAGGGAGGGCACCGATCTGCCCGCCGCGCGCATCGGCGAGGTTCTCGGCGGCGGCGAGGCACGGTCTTACTTTCGCCGACCCGACGGCCCGGTCACCGGCTTCATCATCGATGGTGGCGGGCACATCCTGACGAGTTTCTACAACGTCGTCGGAGAGCTCGAGTCTCTCAGTGTGACGTTCGCAAGCGGCGAAACCTCGAGCGCCGAGGTGCTGGCCGTGAGTGCACAGGACGATGTCGCGCTGTTGCGAGCGAAACAGCTGCCGGGCGACGCGCAAGAGCCCACGTCGTTCGAACCATGGCGCGACTCCAAGGGTCTCGGGGCCGGACAAATCGTGTTCGCGGTCGGCCGCTCGCCGGATCCCCGCAGCACCACCGTGACGCGAGGCATCGTGAGCGCGCTCGGGCGCAACGCTGGCCGAGCGTTCCAGACCGACGCCAAGCTCAACTACGGAAACGTCGGCGGACCGTTGATCGACCTGGAGGGGCGGCTCGTCGGCATCGCTTGCTTTGTCGGTCATCACCAACCCCAATGGGGCATCAACTCCGGCGTCGGATTCGGTACGACCGTGAAGACTTTGCGGCGGATTCTGCCGCGCTTGCGCGAAGGAAAGAACATCAAACCCCCTATGCTCGGCGTCATCTCGATCGGCAAGGAGGTCCCGGAGGGCTCGCACGTCGGGCGGGTCGTCGAAGGCGGTGCGGCGGCAAAGGCTGGCGTCATCGCCGATGACATCCTTCTCGAAATCAACGGCGAGGCGGTGAGGGACTTCTACCATCTGAAAGCACTGGTCCTAGCCCACGAAGTGGGCGACGTCGTGCAGGTCAAGGTGAAGCGACAGGAAAAAATCCTCGAGCTGGAAATCGCCTTAGGAGAGAAACCGTGACGCCGCCGACCACGATCCGAAGCCGCGCCGCGAGCTACTGGGTAGCGGTGTTGCACGCCGCCGCGCTGCTGGCGCCGGCTTGTCTCGCGCCACCAACCGTATGCTTGCAAGCGGTGGAGGTCGAGCGCGATCAGAAAATCGGCGACCTGGGCGATCTGCGTCGCCTAGAAGAGGAGATGCGCGCCACGATCGAGCGCGCCGCGAAGAGCTTCGTCTTCATTCAGGGCGGTTCCGGTTTTGTGATCTCGGAAGAGGGCTACGTTCTCACGAACGAGCACGTCGTCTCGCAAGGAGATCCGAACGTCCTCGTGGGTCGGGTCGAAGTTCAACTGCGAGGTGGTCGTGAGATGCAGGCGACCGTCGTCGGACACTTCCCCGGCGGCGACCTCGCGCTGCTCAAACTGGACGGTGAACCCGGAGTCCCAGCACTTGAGTTCGGCGACTCCGACGCCCTCGAGGTTGGCGATCGCGTCATCGCGCTTGGCGATCCGTTTCTTGTCGGCTCACGCGAACTCTTTCTGCCGGAGTCGCCGCCCGACTACGAACCGGCAGCTTCGACGGGAATCGTCAGCGCGCTGCATCGCTACTCCGAAGCGTACACCGACGCGATCCAGGTCGACGCTGCTGTCAATCCTGGAAACTCTGGCGGGCCCCTGTTGACCCTCGACGGCAAGGTCGTCGGCATCAACGGCAAAATCGAGAACCCGTACGGCGTCGGGATCAATTCAGGAATCGGTTACGCCATCCCCAGCAACCAAGTGCAGCGCTTCTTAGAACCTCTGAAACGTGCGGGAGGTGGTCTCGTACGTCACGGTAAGATCAATGGACTGCGCGTGGGTATGCGTCGAACGAACCAGCGCCACGGTCTGCCGATCGTCAAGGTCACCGCCGGGTCGGCCGCGGAGCGCTTCGGGTTCGTCGCCGGCGATCGCATCATCCGGATCGCAGGCGAGAAGGTGACCACGCGCAATCGTTACCTCGGAGTCCTGGGGACCTATCCGGCCGGCACAAAAATCCCGGTGCGAATCGAGCGCGGCGATCGCAGCATCGAAATCATCGCGGCGCTTTTTGAAAGCGATCACCCGTGGCTGGGAGTCGTCGTCGACTCGGACGATCAACCGGAGGCGGGTGTTCGCATCTCGAACGTCGAGCCGGGCGGACCAGCTTCACTCTCGGGAATCCAGCCGAACGATGTCATCCACGGTCTCTCCGGCATGCACGTCCGGTCGTTCGGCGAGCTGCAGGCTTACTTCGGGCCGCTGTATCCCGGGACCGAGGTGATTCTCGACGTCAAACGCGGCGATGAGTCGCTAAAGATCAAGGTGCAGCTCGGCGGCGTGCCGCAGGATCGAGAATCGGATTGATCTCGCGCCGGCGCTCGGCGTTATGCGACAGGTGCGCAGCTCGAAGCGGGTGAACTTGATCGAATCGACCCGGGGTGGGCGGGTAGGATGACGACCGTAGTATTCGAACCCTCCGGTCGCCGTACGGGAACGTGACCTTGAAAGCTGCAATTCTTCGCAAGTTCGATCAACCTCTCTCGATCGAGGAGGTGCCGACACCAACGCCTGGCGCGGATGAGGTGCTCGTGCGCGTGATGGCGTGCGGTGTCGACGGAACCGACTTAAAACTCCTCAAAGGCTTCGGATACACGCCGCGATTGCCATTCATCATGGGGCACGAGCCTGCGGGTGTGGTCGCGGCCGTCGGCGATCATGTGCTCGAGTTCACGGAGGGTGATCGAGTCATTCCGTACATCTTCTTGGTGCCGCCTGAGAGCCCGTACTACCGCAGCGAGCGCGAGCAACTGTGCCCCGAGCTGGACGGTGTTGTCGGTGTTAAGGGATGGCAAGGAGCCTATGCCGAGTATTTGTGCGTTCCGGCGCGCCAGCTGGTACGCCTTCCTGACACCATCTCGTGGGAAGACGCGGCCGTTCTTTGCGATGCCGGGATCACAGCGTTCCACGCTGTGGACCGCGCGCGGATCAAACTCGGTGAAACGGTCGTCGTCATCGGCGTTGGAGGCGTCGGCTCCTTCGCGGTGCAGTTCGCTAAGCTAGCCGGCGCCCGCGTTATCGCGGTGGAAAAGGGCATCGCCAAATCGGCGCACGCGCTCGCCCTTGGCGCCGACGAAGCGATCGACGCCGGCGCCGAAGACGTCGCGGCCGCGGTCCGCCGCCTGACAAGCGACGCCGGCGCAAGGTGCGTGCTGGATATCGTCGGCACGAGCGACACGCTCAGCGCCGCGGTGGATTCGCTCCAGGTCGGAGGCCGCCTGGTAGTGGTCGGCTACACGTCCGACGAATACTCCTTGAGTGGCAAACGGCTGGCCCAAAACGAGCTCGAACTCATCGGCTCGCGGTGCGGGCCGAAGCGCGATCTCAAGCGTGCCGTTGACCTCGCCGCCGCCGGCAAGATCCGGTCGGTCGTCACCGATGTCCTGCCGCTCGAAGAAGTCAACACCGCGCACGAACGACTACGCGGCGGAGGCGTCCTCGGGCGCCTCGTGCTTCGCGTCTCACGAGACGGCCAGCAAAAGGAAGAAGCGACATGAGCCCTCACGACTCGCAACCACCGGCGCTATTGATCGCCTCGATGTTACTGCTTTTCGTACTAGCCAACTCAGTCTGCTCGGTTTTGGAGGCGGCACCGGATAAACCGAAAGCCGAATCGCCCCCGGCTGCGTCACCTGTGGCAGCCAGTGTGCTGGGCGAGGCGGCGAAGCCCGGACCCTACGCGGTCGGCGTGCGCACGATCGAGCTGGTCGACACTCGACGCCAAGACCCGTACACAGGTGGACACCGCACGCTGGTCACAGAAATCTGGTACCCCGCCATCGTTGCCGACGGCGCGGAGACAAACAAGTTCACGGACTACTTCCGCGGTCACGAGCAGGCAGCGCGCGAGATCGTCAAGCGGTTCCAGGGCGAGCTCGAAGAAGTGAACAAACGTTTCGTCTGCACGGCGGTCCGCGACGCGCGCCGACGAGCCGGGCGTTATCCACTTCTTGTTTTCTCGCACGGAAACGGTGGTTTTCGCCACCAGAACACCTTCCAAGTCGAACATCTCGCCAGCCACGGCTACATCGTCGCGGCTCCCGATCATTCAGGCAACTGCGGCGTAACCGTGCTTCAGGATCGCTATCTTCCGTACAACGGGGAAGGCCGACAGCGCTCGAGATTGGATCGACCGCAGGACGTGAAGTTTGTGGTCGATCAACTCCTGCGGCGGTCTCGTGAGCGCGCAGAGTGGCTGCATGATTCCGTAGACGTCGAGGCCATCGGCGTTCTCGGACACTCGTTCGGTGGCATGACCGTTTGTGAGCTGCTACCGAACGACGCACGCGTGAAGGCGTCCCTGGCGATGACACTGGCCGTCGGCCCGCCGCCAACGATTCCAGTGTTCGTCATGGTTGGCGGGCTCGATCGAACGGTCGGCCCGTTCGGCAACGCTGCGTCGACTCAGTACTACAACACCGCGACAGGTCCGCGCTTCTTCCTCTCGCTGCGGGAAGGCGGACACTATTCCTTCACCGAGATGGCAGCCATCAACCCGAACTTCGGAGACGGGATCGGCGTTGAGAAAAGCGACAAAGGAGAAGTGCACTTCACCAAGCCGAAGAACGCTAAAGATGTTATCAACGCTTACAGCATTGCGTTTTTTGATCGTTTTCTCAAAGGTGCCAAAGATTCGACCGCCCTCCTCGACTCGAACGCTTTTCCGGAACTGATCGACTTTCGCGGCGGCGTAGACGCCACCGCCAGTCCGGACGCCAGCGCCAAATGAAGGAAACGCAAGGTCCTCAGCGGTGCACCGGCGGTGAGTCACCCTTTCGAGAAAAAGATCTCCACATATCCACGAGACGGAACGCCGATTGACCAGTAGAGGGCCTGAGGTACCACGCGGATGCGGCACGTACCAACAGGTCGTCCCCAAATCGGCGGAAACTCGCGTTTCGAACCAACTGCCTCCTAGCGTCTGAGCCACCCGCGACGAGAGAGGCGAGGATAAAGTCTGCTCCGGGAGTCTAGCAACACATGTGTGGAATCTTCGGTTTCGTCTCGTCGAAGAGCGACGAGCAGCACGCCGCGAACGAGGAATTCTTCTCCGCTGCGGATACGTTCTTGAATAGCGCTGCGCGTGCGACCGAGAAAGAGAACCTTCCCACTGGCACCAACGGCGCGGATCTCGATGCCAAGCTGGAGGCGACGCGCGTGGCCTCCTATCGCTGGGTGCAGCGTGACGGGTTTCTGGCGGCTTTGCAGAGTCCGTCACTGCAAGACCAACTGAGGGACTGCGCAGAGCGCTTCGGCCGCGCCGCGAACGACTTCGAGTCGCTCGCAGGCGGCGGAAATCTGCCCGCCGGGCTCGACTGGGAATTGGTCAACCGCGTCGTCATCGGCTGTCGCGATATCGAGTGGCAGATTCTGTCGGACTGCCTCGGCCACTTTGATGAGGTCCGACGTCTCGTGAGCTCAGGCCCGGCCGCCACGCAGGAGCGCCTTCTCCGCCACGCCTGGCAAATCCAGCTGATCCTCTCCGGGCTCGACCGACTCGAGGTGCGCGGCAGAGACTCCGCGGGCATTTCCATCTACGTGCATTTTCCGACGGCGGAAGCCTTAGGCCGTTTCCTCGACAGCCGCTGCGACATCCCCGCTCACGATGACACATGGCGCCACATGCTCGAGGCTCGAACGCAGCAGACGCGCTTCACCCACGGGGCGGTCGTCCAGCCTGACTCAAGCGACCGCACACTGCTTTTTGCATTCAAGGTGGCACGCGAAATCGGCCGCATGGGAGACAACGTCGCCTTCCTGCGACAAGCGATCGAGACGGATGCGCTGTTTCAGCATGCCCTCGCCCAGCCTGACGTCGATATCCAAAGTCTCGCTCACACCAGGTGGGCATCGAACGGAGTGATCTCTGAGCCAAACTGCCATCCGGTCGACAGCGCCACCCTCGCCGAGAACGGACAGGTCCGCGGCGATGGCGAAATCGTCGCTGTGCTCAACGGCGACATCGACAACTATCAGGAACTCCTGCGCGCCTACAGCTCGAAGCATGGCACCCGACTCGACGAACACATCACGACAGACGCCAAGATCATCCCCGTTGTCGTCAAGCATCACTACGATGAGTGCCGCGATCTCGCCGTCGCCGTCGAACGCGCGTTCGACGAGTTCGAAGGCTCCATGGCCATCGGAGTCATGGCGGCGGATCGGCCAGGGGAGTTCTTCTTCGCACAGAAGGGCAGTGGTCAAGGACTCTTCTTCGGCGTCGGGGACTCAGCCATCGTCGTCGCCTCGGAAATGTACGGCGTCGTCGAGATGGCTCAAGACTACGTCAAAGCGGAAGGTGAGGTCTCCCCACGAGGCGAGATCTTCAAAGTCCACGCCGAGGCGAATGCACGAGAAACGCTGGCGCTGTCAACCTCCGCCGGGTTCGCGCCGCTCGAGGAGAATCGATTTCGGCGCGCCGAAATCACGACACGCGATATCAACCGCGGCGAGTTTACGCACTTTCTGAGCAAAGAGATTTCCGAGTCCGTCGACACGGTGCGAAAAACTCTCCGCGGCAAGTTCGAAGTTCAGGGAGGCACGGCCCGCTGCCTGGTGGGTGACGACGTTGTGCCTGCCGAGCTACTCGAAGCGATGCGCACTGGCCGCGTGCGCCGGGTGGTGGTCATCGGCCAGGGCACGGCCGCGGTCGCCGGCCAAGGGGTCGCGCATCTGCTGCGCCGGGCACTCCGCTCCAGCGAGCCAGGTTTCGAAATCTGCGCGATGAAAGCCACGGAGCTTTCCGGTCATCACATGAACGACGACCTCTCCGACTCGCTGATCGTCGCCATTTCGCAGTCAGGGACGACGACGGATACGAACCGCACGGTGGATATGGTGCGCGAGCGCGGCGGCTGGGTGATCGCGATCGTCAATCGCCGCAACTCCGACCTGGTCTACAAGTCCCACGGCGTCCTCTACACGTCGGACGGCCGCGACATCGAAATGTCGGTGGCGTCGACCAAAGCGTTCTACGCCCAAAACGTCGCCGGCCAAGTGCTCGCCCTGGCTCTCGCGGATCGCCTCGGCGCGCTGCCGGCCAGCGACATCGCCGATGAGATTCGCAGCCTCCAGAACCTGCCCGAAGCGATGCAGCGAACGCTGGGGCTCAGCAGCCAAATCGAACGTTTAGCACGCGAGTTCGCCGTCACACGACGGTACTGGGCGGTGGTTGGTAGCGGCGCCACGAAGATCGCTGCGGACGAGATCCGCATCAAGCTGAGCGAGCTCTGCTACAAGTCGATAGCGTCCGATTTTCTTGAAGATAAAAAGCACATCGATCTCTCCGCCGAACCCCTGGTGCTCGTCTGCGCTAGCGGCATCCCCGAGGCGACAATTTCCGACGTTGTCAAAGAGGTCGCGATCTTCAAGGCACATTGTTCGATTCCGATCGTGATCACGGATGAGGGCGAGACGCGATACGACCCCTACGCCGCGGGCTGCATCAAGGTGCCCGCGGAACGCGGCGAGCTGAGCTACCTGCTGGCGACAATGGTGGGCCATCTGTTCGGCTTCCACGCCGCGCGGGCTTTAGACGCTTTCGCGGACGTTCTCAAGCGCGTGCGCGCTGCGCTTGTCGACAGCGCGGTCGAGCGCGACCCGGGCCAAGAGTCGCCGTCGCAGCTGGTGCGAGCCCTGCCGCCGCACACGACGCAGGAGCTGCTCGAGTTCGACCGCGCTCTCCGCGCCGGGGAGATCGACAGCGGGCTCAACGTCGGTGTCGCAGCGCGCCTCGTAGAAGCGATTTCGTTTCTCCTGGGACGAATGCCACTGAACGCGTTCCCGCTGACGGAGGAAAGCGCACCCGCAACGGTCATCGCGCACCTCACCGAAGCGATCGCAGAGTTGGCTCGACCGATCGACGCCATCAAGCATCAAGCAAAGACCGTCACCGTGGGCATCTCTCGCGGCGAAGAACAGATCGGTGGTGTCCTCTGGGACGCCTACCACGAGCTCGGTCTCGACGCGGCGGAAATCGCCGTCTCGCACCGCCACTTTCTCAGCGCCTTCGCACCGGTGGTGCACCGCGTTGCCGGCGCGACACTCTATAGCGTCGAGGGACTCGACCCGCTCGGTCGTCCGACGCCCGACTCGACGGTGCGGGTGCTCGAGAAGAAAGGTTGCGCGGCGAAAATCCTCTCACGCTGTGAGGAACCGCAACCTCTCAGCGGCACGAAATGGGGCAGCGTCCAAAGCCGAAAACTGTTCCTCGGCTACGGCGCGACCGACTCTCGACCGATCGTGATCCTTCCTGCCGTCCAGGAGCGGAGCGGCGGCAAGATCGTCCTCCTCCACCTCGAGCTTGCGACGCAGAGCCAGCTCAGTGACCGACTGCGCGCGCTGCAAGCCGTAGATGGCCGCTGGGACAGCCTGAGAGTCGCCGTGTCGGAGCGCAGCGGGGTGTGGGATCCACAACTGCTCGACAGCGTCGACAACGAAACGCTCTTTTTCGTTGAACCGGAGCACGTTGCGGAGCTCATGCTGCAGCACGATCTCCGCGCGCCCTAAAGTCACCGCACGGCTGCGAACGCGAGCGGCGCAGGCGAGCGCGGCGCGATCGATAAGGATCCGCGTGCAAGCTCGAGTTTGGCCATTTCGCGTCGAGTCTGCCAGCGCCAGGAGCGTCGAGGCCAAGGAACGACTCGGGCGCGATCCCGCTCGGGTCGTGGCGGAGGAGTGACGCAGGCATCGGCGCTCCTGGCGTTCCCCGAAGGGCCGGACAGGAGTTTTTGAATGGGCACAAGGGTTCTCAGGGTACGAAAAAGTCGAAAGGGCCTCGGAACCCCCGCGAAACTCGTCCGGCCAGGCCGGCGCGAAATGGCCAAACTCGAGGCAAGGCGCGCGCTCAAGCAAGGGAGCTCAGCGCCGATTCGACACCAACACCACTTCGCGCGACCAGCCAAGCGCGCCTCGATCGACGACCTCGAGCCGCTCGCGCAGCGACGGATAGTCGCGCTGGAGAACCTGTACATCCGCGGTCGCGCCGATGAGGAAGGCTGCGCGCGGTTGCGACACGTATTCGCGCAGCCTTTCGAGGCGCGCGTCCGCATCGGCCGCGCGACCGACGCGAGCAAGACGCTGGGGTGGACGCGTGAGGTAGTAGTAGACACTGCTGCGCGGCGGCCCGTAGATCGCTAGTGGAGCATCGCCGACGCGTGACTCGACGCGCGCCATGAAGGCGCGGCTCGACTTGAACGTGTTGAACCCGGAGTAGAAAAAACTGCTGAGAAAAAGAACGAAGAGCGTCACGACGGCGAGCTCGAACATCGCTTCTGGCGCGGCATCACGAGCGGCGCTCCGCCTCATCCGTCGTGCATAGACGAACGTGCTCGCGCCGGCGAGCAGCACCAGTAGGAGGGCCGAGATGAGGCTTCGCGTTGTGCCGAGCTCAAGCGCCAAACGTTCCCGACCGTCGGCCGGCAGCGCGCTGACGGCGCCGACGACCCAGGCCGCGGCGTCAACTGTGAGTGCGCGAGCGACGAGAAGGTCGACGACGAAGAGCGCGGCGACGCCGAGTGCAGCGAGGAAAAACCCCAACAAGAGATAGCGCGCGGCCCGCACGCTGAGAAACTTCAAAAAACCTTCCCAAAGCGAGAATCGTTCCCGCGTCTCGAATGCCGCCGCCGCGACGAGGAGCGACAACGCCGGCCACGCGAGCAAAACGTATCCGCCATTCTTGGCGCTCGCGATCGAGAGAACGACACACGGAAAGAGCACCGTCATGATCGCGAAACGCTCACCAGACCGACGCAGACGGTCCTTGGCGTGGAGGATTCCTGCCGGCGCGAACAGCGACCACGGAAGAAACCCAACAGCGATTTGTAGAAGATAGAAATAGACCGGACGACCGTCGTCGCCGCCGCGACCGACGAGCCTTGCGTAGTGCTCCGCCACTAGGTGCGAAGAGCAAAACTCAGCGCTGTGACGCGTCAAGACCAAGGCGTACCAAGGAACGACAAGAGCCGCGAAAAGAAGTGCGCCACGCGTCCGGAATACGGCGCCGTAGCCTCGCAGGAGCGCCTCAAGACCGCCGCCGAAAAACAGGTACAAACTCCAGACTCCCACGACGAGCAGCGCCGCCAGCGGCAGGCTCTTGACGAGTGCAGCTGCCGCCAGGCCAAGCCAACCGAGGACATCCCATGTGCCGGCGCCGCCAGCGTCATCGTGAAGAACCCATCCCGTGAGGGCGAGTTGACAAAACGCCGCGAACATCAAATCGTCGTCAAACCACGTCGCTGAACGAAAAAAGAAGTAGTTCGACGCCAGGACAAGAGCGGCGAGAATACCGACGCGAGGCGTGAAGAGCCGCACGCCGGCCCAGTACGTCAGCCAAAGCGACAGGATTGCGGCGAGGATTACGGGCAAGCGGTAAACCCAGCGCGGATCGGCCCCGAGCACGGACTCCAGCCCGCCGGCGAGCCAGTAGAGAAGCGGCGGCCCCTTGAGGAACGCCTCGCCCCCCAGCTGCGGCACAGCCCAGCTGCCCGTGCGCACCATGTCGCGCGTCACCGCGGCGGCGCGGACTTCACCCTGTGACCAAAAGTCGCGCTCCCATGCGTTCCAGGAGAGAAGAAGAGCCAGAAGTGCAAGAAGAACGAATGGCCTGGAAACTGCGCGGCTCGATGTCGCGTCGCGCGCCGGCGGTGGCTGGCGCCCGGTGGCATCGCCGGCCGGTGCGTCCGCAGCGTCGGGCGTTCCCGTGGTGTCGCTCACGAGAGGCCCCCAGCGATGCGGCGGAGAGTCGGCCGATCCTGCCGAGCCCGCCACGGGTGCACGAGGCCGCCCGCCGCCGGTAGGTTTCTGCGTCCAGATGATATGGTGTCGGCGTGCGCATCGGTCCGCCTCGGTGGTCGCATCGTGCGAACCAGCGCTCTACGGAGGTGCGAATCCCGTGCCAGTCTTGCCCTGCGGGCGCGACGTCGTATCATCGAAGGTCCCTTCCCGCTCGGGTGATCAAAGGGGTCTTTTCCTACGAAAGGGCTGCCGCATACGGTACAAGAACTACGGCCCTCCTTGTAGGGGCTGCTGCCGGCGGCCGACCGTGTCGCCCACCATCCTCAAGATCAATCCCCTCTCACCGATCGCTTCCGCCGGAGGATCTGACTTCAATGTTCTCTTTCCGACGTGTCTTTTCGCAGCTCTTGACGGTGGCGCTCTTCGCCACGATGCTCGGCACGGCGCTCGGCTGCACTCGCGGCGCTTCAGATGCGGGCAACGGGCAGCCGGAAGTGGAGACAACACCGGCGACACAAGACCTTACTCACGCCGCTACGGAGAAGTCTAGCGCAGAGAAGCCGGCGGCTGCGCAGAAATCACCGGGCGGCGATGCGCCGGCGGAGAGTCCATCAGCCGACGACGACCTGCCGGCAAGCTGTGCCAAAGAACTCAGGGAGATGAGACTTCTCAGCGCGCAGGTGCCGCGCGTCTTCCTCGACCTCAAGCGACCAGCGGATTTGATCAATGCGGACATGGTTCGCTGTCTGTCGCTGTGCGAATCGTTTCTGAAGCAGTGCGGGGACTCACAGCCCGCATGCGAGGTCGCCAGCCTCTACGGTCGCATGCTCATGGGGCGCATCGATCGCTATCGCCAAGAAACCAGCTCAAACAAGAAACTGACGCCAACGCAGCGCGCCGAGAGAATCAAGGCGTACTCTGAACAGATCAGGCACTACGCTGAACGCGGACTCGATTGCGACCTCCCAGCCGCCGTCGCCGACGCTGTCCGCTCGCTACTCGAATTGGCCGAGCGCGCGGGTGACTCGCTGCGCGCGTTGGAGCTGTCGAAGACTTTTCTCGAGAAGTTTCCTGAGCACGGTCTCAAGAACAACGTTCTTTTCAAGCAAGCTCGATCGCTGATTGCGCTGGAGCGATACGAAGAAGCGATCTCCCTCCTGCGTGGTGTGATCGATGAAAATGTCGATACCGACGATTACGCGATGTTCAACATCTCCCTCTTCGAAGCACTGCGCGGTGCCGGGCGACTTGAGGAAGTGGAGCAGCTCATGGAGCGTATCCTCGTCGAATATCCACTGCGCGTCGACACCGCGACGCGCGATTCCATGCGTGTTCAGTTCAGTCAGTGGGCCAACGTCGCGAAGTTCTGGATCGGGTACGTTCGCTACGCGCTAGGCGATGCTGACGGTGCAAAAACCGCCTTCGAGGAACACGCGGCCGAGACGCAGAGTCTCCTTGCGGAGCTGGAGCAATCCGGCGGTGCGGTCGATCCGGTCGTCAAAATCACCCTCGACTTTCGCACGCTGGATCACATTCTGCTCTTGGAAGACTTTCACGGAAAAGTCCCGCAGGTTGATCTCGACTTCGGCGAGTACTGGGCGACTGACGAAAAGCTGAGCCTGGCGGAGGAACGCGGCAACGTCGTGATCATTCTCTTTCGGCGACCGCGCGAAAGAGCCGCCACCCCCTTTGCCGTGGAAGCCGGACGGCTCTACAAGGAATACAAGGACAAGGGCCTGCGCTTCGTCATGGTCGGGTTCCTCCTCGGCCGTCCCGATGCAGCCGCGGATGCCGAGAAGCTACAGAACATGCGGGACGAGCTCGATGAGCTCGGCCTCGACATTCCGGCTGGGTACGATCCGGACCGAGAAAAGCACACCTTCTTTCGCGCGCTTCATGGAACCGTCGGGACGGCCTCGTGCGTCGTGATCGATCGGCAAGGACGCATCGGGTACTACATCGCCGACCCGCGTGGACTCGACAACCGAACGCTCCGGCGCGTCGTCGAGCGGCTCCTCAACGAATAGACGAATCAACAAACAGCAGCGACCGAGCCACGGGTAGGCCCCCGCCGCGTTGTCTGAGTCCATCACGTCGACGGAACCGCGAACGGAAGACCGAACCGCAACGGGCACCTGTGCCGGTCAGAAGTCCGATCGACGCGGATCCATGCGCCGGGCTCGAATGCTTTCTACGACGCGCCCTGCCGAGTGACCGTGCCCGAGATTCCGCGAGCACACCGCGGCGCTGCCGATCTCACGAAAAGGCTCGAAGCTCTCAGACGGGCAGCTCGCGCGACTCGATGGCAACGTCCATGTCGTCGCCAACCGCATCGAAATCGTGCGCCGACGCTTCGACTTCGATGCGTGACGGTGCCGGCCGACGATTGGCTTCCTCGGACTCCGAGATCACCACAACGCCACCAGGCGAAACCACAAATTGGCTGGCGTCGGCAACGTCGTCGAATCCAATGGACACGCCGTCGGGGATGCGTACGTTCTCCTCGACGATCACCCCGCGCAGACGCGCGCCGCGGCCGACGTGGGCACCCGGAAAGAGGATGCACTTGTGGAGCTGTGCGCCGGTTTCGATGCGCGTACCGGACGAAAGCACGCTGTCGACGATCTCGGCGTCGTCGACACGGACGCCCGTGGCGATCAAGTTGCTGCCGTGGACGCGGCGGCCGTCGATCGTCGCCGTGAGAGTCTGGCGCGACGGCACCCACTCGCGAAACCGAGACGTGGACGCCCAGCGCCGATCCCGCAGCTCAAAGGCGGCCGGGTTGGAAAGGAGGTCCATGTTGGCCTGAAAATACGAGTCGATGCTGCCGACGTCGCGCCAGTACGGCGTCGCGTCGGGCGTGACGACCTCGAGCGGGCACGACGACATGTAGCCGCGGCTGAGAGCGCGTGGCAGGACGTCCTTGCCAAAGTCGTGCGACGAATCTTCGCGCTTGGCGTCCTCAATGAGTGCTTGGACGAGGAACCGCGTCTGAAAGCAGTAAACGCCGAGGTTGATCAGGCAGCGCCCGTCCAGCGCGTACGGTGTTGGATCGTCTGGCTTTTCAACGAAACGCGTGATGCGTCCCTGCGGCGACAACTGAACGACGCCGAACGCCGAAGCTTCCTCGGCACCGACCTCGCCGGTGAGGACGGTGACGTCCGCATCGCGCTCAACGTGCGCCTCGACGAAGCGGCGATAGTCGGCGCGATAAACGTGATCACCGGAAAGCGCCAGAACGACGTCGGGACGACAGCGATCGATCAGCTCGAGGTTCCTGTAAACCGCGTCAGCCGTGTTCTTGTAGACACCGCTGGCACCGCGCAGCTTCGGCGGCACGAGGTGGATGTATTCACCAAGCTCCGTCGACAAGCAGTTCCAACGCTCGACGCGATGGCGATTGAGCGAAGAAGCATGGTACTGCGTCAACACATGAATCTGGCGATAGCCGGAGAGCACGCAGTTCATCAGCGTGAAGTCGATGATGCGGAAGTTGCCGCCGAAATGTACGGCCGGCTTGCAGCGATTTGCCGTCAGGGGAAAGAGGCGCTCCCCGATGCCGCCCGCCAGAATCATGATCATAACGTTGATGGAACGCATGGTAGGTCAGTTCTCCTTGGAACCCCGGTTTCCGGAATGCTGTGACACTCTGTGTGTCGACCGTTCTCGGAGCCTCTCTTGACAAAAACGGCCGTCACGCGGCGCGGCGTGATCAGCGTCGGGTTTGAAGGATCAGGCGTGGCGGCGGAAGGGATGTTTCTGGAACTGGCCGCCGGATGGGAGGAGAGGCAGAGGCGGAAGCAGAGGCTCGGGTTTTCCAGTGGAGTCTCCCCGCCCGTTCTTGGGTGAAGTCTCCTACGATCGTTTTGACAGCTGCGGGCTCGACAGGAGTGCGCGTCTCCCAACGTAGCAGGCACACTCCTGTGTGCCGTCGCCGGAGAGAAGACCGGACGCACTCGGAGAGTGCCTGCTACTATCGTGCGCCCAATAGCGGGAGAGTTTGCCGGATTCGAAGGCTGGCACTCCTCGGAGGACTCACCCGCTAAGGGAACTCCTACGCCCCGCTGCAATCGTAGCGGGCGCTGTTTCAGTGCGCTTTCCCGGTCGCCGTTTCCGACTCGGTCTGCGTGGGCGTTTCCTTAATCGAGGTCCGACTCTCCGCCGACCTCAGCCCTTCTTCCGACCAAACCCATGCGGCAGCAGGCTCAGCTTGCCCGGGCCGCTGAGGAGAATCAGCAGCGCCATGGAGAGGAGCGCGACGTTGTACTCGATCCCCCAGTTGACATCTCCGGGTTCGTCGACCCGCAGCGGAATGAAAAACCCGTGCTGCAGATGCACCTTAAAGATCGCGAAGATCATGATCGCCGCGATACCGAGGCTCGCCAGGCGCGACAGCACTCCGATGACGACGAGGCCGCCGCCGACGATCTCGGTCGCGATCGCGGCGATCGAGGCGTACATGCTCACCGACGGCGAGAGACCCATGTCCTGGAGGTACCCCGCAAAGCCGCGGACTCCCGGCGAACTCTCGAACGCCACTTTGCCGAGGCCGTGCGCGATCATGATCGCCCCGAGCGCCAGACGCACGAGCAGTACGCCGATGTCGTGACCTTTGACCTGTCCGTCTGCCATGTCATCACTTCCTTTCTCGTCACAAGCTCTTTGCGGCGTCGATTCTTCTCTGCGTTTTTGATACCCGACGCCGCCGGCGCGGGCAAGCGGCAACCGCGGGCTCCTCAGGGTCAGACCAGGCAACCTTTGTTGCGAGCTGTCGGTCGTCGAAAGCGCACCGACGTAGAATCTCGTCGAGTGGAGCGGCGTTTCTTGATTTGGCAACAACCGTCCCATAGACTCTGACTTCGCTCTCATCGTGGAGGTTCGATTCCCGCTCCGCGACCTGACGCGTGCGCTCCGAACCAGTGGCGCGCGTCCTCTCTTTTGCGACTGGAGCTCTTGAACATGCAGCCGAACACGATTCGCCTCTCGACTCTCTTCCTCTTCGTTCTAGCGCTTGGTTGCACGGATTCGACGACGCCAACACCTGCGGCCAAGAAAGTCGTGCTTGGGAATATGCTCGAACCGTTCGAACCACCGACGCTCGCCGAGCTCGATGCCAAGGTGACCTGGCAGGACCGACCGGTGCTCGACTCCATCGAGCTGTTGCGCCAGCGCCAGGCCGGCGAACCCAAACTCGCCACCGTCGAGGAGGCGCTGCGCCTGAAGAACGACTCTCCCGAAGCGAACGCCAAAATCCTGAGCGCGCTCAGTAGGCTTCCTGCTCAGCCCGAGGCGGTCGACGAAGACGCGGAGCTTCGACGCTACCTGCCGCAGGACATCAAGACGACAAACGCCGTCCTCATGAGCTCGGTCTATGAGGTTTGGGTGATCGGCCTCATGAACTTCGGGCTCTTCAGCTTCGACTGGACGCTCAAACCTTTCGCGAGTGCAGACACGGTCGCCTCGTGGCAGGCAAGCGCCGACGGTCTCTACGAAAAGGTCATCTTGCGCGACGACCTGACATGGTCGGACGGCACGCCCATCACGGCGCATGACGTCGTTTTTAGTTATCGCTTGATCATGACCAAAGAGGTCCCGGTCCCCGCGCAGCGATCGGGCACCGACAAGATTAAGTGGATCGAGGCGTACGACGATCACACACTCGTCTTCTTCCACAAAGAAGCGCTCGCGACCAACATCTGGAATGTTAACTTCAGCGTCATCCCCAAACACATCTATGCTGAATCGGCCCTCGAAGACCCGACGCTGGCCAACAGCCCGCATCTCGTCAAATACGAAAACGCCCCGATCTCGGGAGGGCCGTACGAAATCGTCAAGCGCACCAAGGGTCAAGAAATCGTCTTGCGCCGGCGGCCGTCTTGGTACGAGCACAACGGCAAACGAGTCCGCGACAAACCGCCGTTCCGAGAAGTCACCTTTCGCGTCATCACGGATCCAAGTGTCGCGCTCCTCCGTACCAAAGCCGGCGATCTCGACGAGATGCTCCTCTCGGCGGAGCAGTGGCGCACGCAGACCAATGACGCCGACTTCTATGACAAGAACACCAAAGCGCACGGTCTCGAGTGGACGTACTTCTACTTCGGGTGGAACTGCGCCTCGCTGTTTTTCAAAGACAAACGCGTACGCCAGGCGATGTCCTATGCCTTCGATCACGAGGAGCTCTTGACGACCTTGCGCTTCGGACTCAACGAAGCCTGTAACGGCATTTTCCACAGGACATCCCCCTGGGCGCCTGAGAATCCACCCGCGCCGTACACACAAGACCTCGACAAGGCGGAGGAACTCCTCGACGCCGCTGGTTGGGTCGACAGTGACGGCGATGGGGTGCGCGACAAAGATGGCCAACGCTTCGAGTTCACTATCTTGGTGTCAAACGTTCCCGATCGCATCGCGATCTGCAACCTCCTGCGCGAGAACCTCGACCAGATTGGAGTCGTCTGCAAAATCCGGCCGCTCGAGTTCGCAGTGCTGATGCAGACGACGCTGGATAAGAAGTTCCAGGCCTATTTCGCCGGGTGGGGTGCAGGCGCGGATCCAGACACCTCCGACAACATTTTCGGCACCGGCAAGGAGCGCAACTACGGCAGCTACTCGAATCCGGAAGTCGATCGTCTCTTTAAGGTCGGCCGGAAGGAGTTCGACTTCGAGAAACGGCGACGCCACTACGCCCGCATCCACGAGATCGTCTACGAAGATCAGCCCTACACGTGGCTCTACTTCCGCAACTCCTTCTTCGCCTTTAGTAAGAAGCTTCGTGGCTACAACTTCAGTCCGCGCGGACCGTACAGCTACAGTCCGGGGGACACGGCGCTGTGGAAACCGAAAGACCTGTGACGGCTCAGAGTCACGCTCTTTCGCCCCTGTCCGGGCGCCGGCGCAGCGAGCCGAGGCGGTGACGCAAAAGACCTCATGCTGATCTACATTCTGCGGCGCCTCGCCATCGGCTGCCTGACGCTCCTGCTGATCACGTTCGTCATCTACGGCCTCATCCGCAGCATGCCGGGAACGGCGCTGACGCTCGACATGGCTGAGGTCGACCCCAGTCGCCAGATCAGTCCCGAGGATCTTGAGCGGCTAAAGGCGATCTACGGACTGGATAAACCGTGGTACCAAGCCTACTTCGTCTGGCTTGGAAATCTTCTGCGCCTCGACATGGGACACTCGATCGCCTACAAGCAGCCGGTGCTTCAGATCATCAGCGATCACATCGGTCCGACGCTGTTGCTCTCGGGTGCGTCGCTCTTTCTGACGTACCTGCTGTCCATCCCCATGGGGCTGTTCGCCACCGTCCGCAGCGGACGCTTCGACGAGCGCGCTCTGAGTGTGATCCTCTACATGCTCTACTCTCTGCCATCCTACGTTGCGGCGCTCTTCTTGTTGATCCTCTTCTACGTCAAGCTCGAGGGCACGGGATTTCAACTGCCCGCTGGTGGACTCTACAGCTCGGACTACGAGGAGCTCTCGCTTGTCGGCAAAGCGTTCGACCGACTGCGTCACCTTGCGCTGCCGCTTGTCTGTTACACTTACGGTGGCCTCGCCTACTTCTCACGCTTCGTCAAAGCGAACATGGAGGAGGTCATCCGTCAAGACTACATCCGTACTGCTCGCGCCAAAGGTGCTGGCCCGGCGCGGGTGATCTGGCACCACGCCTTCCGCAACACCCTTGTGCCATTTGTGACGCTGGTCGGCTTGACGCTGCCGTCGCTTGTCAGCGGCGCGATCATCCTCGAGTTCATCTTCAGTTGGCCGGGCATGGGTCAACTTTTTTTGGAGTCGCTGACGCGACGCGACTACCCGACAATCATGGGGCTGACTCTGGTGTTTTCGATGCTGACACTCGTGGCGCAGCTCATCGCCGACCTGCTCTACGGCGTCGTCGACCCACGCGTTAGCTATACTTAGCGATATCTGGCAGCTTCCTTCACAGAAATGAACGAACCCCCGCCGACGTTAGAGACCAAGGACTCCGCGACGACGCGGTTCACCCGCAGCCGTGGCTTTTGGGCCGAGACATGGGTACGCTTTCGGCGCCGCAAGCTCGCCATGGCGTCGCTCATCTTTGTCGGGTTTCTCTCGCTCGTCGCGCTCCTCTCTCCGGCGATCGTCGGCACCAAACCAGTGATCTGTAAGTACAAAGGGTCCATCTACTTTCCGGCGCTCGGTTATTTCAACCCACGCTGGGAAAACCCTGTCTTTTTTCGCGACGAGTTCCGCCGCATCTATCCGCAAAACCTCGAGAAGAAAGACCCGGAGAGCTGGGCGATCTGGCCGCTCGTCTACCAAGACCCGTACCGCCGCGTCCGCAAAGGCGAATGGGAAGACCGGCCGGGGAACCCTTCGCTCGACAAGGGCGCCCCGAGCCGGCTAAACCCACTCGGAACCAATCAAGCCGGCATCGACGTCTTCGCGCAGCTGGTCCATGGAACGCGCATTGCGCTCTTGGTTGGATTCGTGTCGATGGGTATTGCCAGCGTCGTGGGCATCACCCTAGGCGCCATCGCCGGCTATTTCGGCGGCTCGGTCGACGTCGTCGTCAGTCGCATCATCGAAGTCGTCATGTGCATTCCGGCGCTCGTTCTCATCCTGGCTCTACTGGCCATCGTTGAGGACCCCAGCATTTGGCATGTCATGGGAGTCATCGGCATGACGAGCTGGACCGGGATCGCTCGCCTCGTGCGCGCCGAGTTTCTCAAGCTCAAGACGATGGAATACGTCACTGCAGCGCGCGCCCTCGGGATGAGTCGCGTCCGCATCATGGTGCGCCAGATTCTGCCGAACGCCATGGCGCCTGTTCTCGTGCCGATCGCCTTTGGCATCGCTGCGGCCATTCTCATCGAAAGCGGGCTGAGCTTTCTCGGCTTCGGAACACCGCCGCCGAATCCGAGCTGGGGCGTCGTCCTCAGCGCCGGGCGCAGCAATCTGCAGATGTGGTGGCTGATCCTCTTTCCCGGCTTAGCCATCTTCTCGACGGTCTTGGCCTACAACCTCATCGGCGAGGGCCTTCAGGAAGCGACGGATCCACGTCTGCGCGAAGGATCGAAGTGACGACGAAGCGATGAGCAGCTGACACATGGTAGACGCAGCCCAGCCGGCGCCGCCGCTGGTTGAAATCAACGGCCTCAAGACCTACTTCGAAACCGAGACAGGCGTCGTCAAAGCCGTCGATGACATCTCCCTCGAGATCCATCCGGGACGCACGTTAGGGGTGGTCGGCGAGTCGGGGTCCGGGAAATCGGTGACGGCGTTTTCGCTTTTGCGCCTGCTGGCATCGAACGCGGACGTCGTGGGCGGCAGCGTTCTCTTCCGCGGACGCAACATGCTCGAGATCCCCGAGCCCGAGCTGCGCGCCATTCGCGGCGGCGAGATCAGCATGATCTTTCAAGAGCCGATGACCTCGCTGAACCCGGTGATCTCAGTGGGACGTCAGGTGATGGAGGCCGTGCTGCTGCACGAGCGCATCTCCAAGCGCGCAGCACGCGAGCGCACCATCGATCTCTTCCAGCAGGTCGGCATGCCCGACCCGGAGCAGCGCGTCGACTCCTACCCGCACCAGCTTTCGGGCGGTCAGAAGCAGCGCGTCATGATCGCCATGGCCCTTTCCTGCAACCCAAGCCTCCTCATCGCCGACGAACCGACGACGGCGCTCGACGTCACGATCCAGGCCCAGATCCTCGACATCATGCGGCGACTGCGCGACCAGCGGCAAATGGCGGTCCTCTTCATCACGCACGACCTGGGCGTCATCGCGGAGATCGCTGACGACGTCGCCGTCATGTACCGCGGCAAGGTGGTCGAGCAGGGCACTGTGCTCGACATCTTTGAAAAGCCGCAGCATCCCTACACCAAAGGGCTCTTGGCGTGTCGCCCACACCCCGGCTCGGAGAACCGACGACTCGCGACGGTCGAGGACTTCATGGAGACTGTCGAAGTCGACGGCCGCATCGAGGTGCGCGAGAAGAAAGTTGATGACGCGACCCTGCAGCGTCTTGCTCACACCGGCCGCGGGCGTTTGCTCCATCCCAAGCCGATGATCGAGACGATGGACGCCGACGCCAACTCGGTGCCGCCGGACGCAACGTTCATCGACGCCGGCACTGAGCCACTGCTTCACGTCCGCGACCTCGAAGTCCATTTCCCGATTCGGCGCGGCTTCTTTCTGCGCACGGTGGGACACGTCCGCGCAGTCGACGGAGTCTCGTTCGACGTCTTCCGCGGTCAGACGCTCGGCCTTGTCGGCGAGTCGGGGTGCGGCAAGACCACGGCCGGGCGCGCCATCTTGCGACTCATCGAACCGACAGCTGGTCGCGTAACCTATGACGGCGTCGACCTAACGGCACTTCCGCGCCGCGGGCTGCGCGCTTTCAGACGTCGGCTGCAGATTATTTTCCAAGACCCCTACGGCAGCCTCAACCCGCGCACAACCGTCGAGACGGCGCTCGTTGTGCCGATGGCGATCCACGGCCTCGGCTCCTCACGCGCCGACCGGCGCGAACGCGCCGCGCAGCTGCTGCGCGAAGTCGGCCTCGAGAGCGACCACTTGCGACGTTACCCGCATGAGTTTTCCGGCGGCCAACGCCAACGCATCTGCATCGCGCGCGCACTGGCGGTCGAGCCGGAGTTTGTGATCTGCGACGAATCGGTGTCGGCCCTGGACGTGTCCGTGCAGGCGCAGGTTCTCAACCTGCTCAAAGACCTGCAAGAGAAGCGAGACCTCACCTACATCTTCATCAGCCACGACCTCAGCGTCGTCAAGTTCATGGCCGACATGATGCTCGTCATGAACGAGGGCAAGATTGTCGAGGCTGGCCCGTCCGACGCTATCTACTCCTCACCTCGACAGGACTACACCCGGCGCCTCATCGCGGCGACGCCCGATGACCGACTAGAAAACATCCGCCGCCGCCAGGAAGCCAGGCGCGCCGCGAGAAGTGCACAGGCAGCGGACTGAGATCTGGCCGCTCGCTGTGCCGACGTGCGCTCCGATTCCACGTCCGACCTGGGCGTCAGCGCTTCCAACGTTGAAAGTTCCCCGCCAAGGCAATCACAGTTCGCGCAGCTCTGTCGTCGCAGCTGCGGGTCCGTTTCGAGGCTGCCACTGCGCTGCGGCACGATTTATCGGCATGCCGGTGCAGCCGAGCAAACGCACCGACCGATGGAACGAAGAGGAACCGCAGCAAACGGACGACGGTCCGGAAAACGGAGGCAATCGTGCAAGCGTTGCGATCAAGCGAGATGCTCAGTCACGTCGGCCGTCGTTGGATTCGTGGGGTACGGCAGGTGGAATACGTCGGGAGTCACTGCGGCGACGTTCTCTCGTCTTCTCTCGACGCGCCGCCGCATGCGCGTGGGCCCCAGCGTCGACACGCGGGTCGGTGCGCCGATCGGTACGTCAGTCGGTGCCGCGGGCTGACCCTGCTTGAAGTCTCCATCACGGTCACGATCCTACTCTCTGTGGTTCTCGGGACGACGCTCGTGCTCGTTCCCATCGCGCGCCAAGCGCGCATGAACCGCGAGACCGAGCACGCCACCGCGGCGGCGCAGCGGATGCTTGCCAGGATGCGCGTCTCGTCGCGCCGAGAGCTTCTCGAGCGATGGCCGCAGGGTTCAACACGCCCACTCCCCGCACTCGAGGGTGGCGAGATGATCGTCAACTACGGCGACCTCACCGCAGCGCCCCTTGAAGTGTCGCTCGAAGTCGTGTGGACAAACTCTGACGTCGGCGAGGTCCGTTTCGAAATCGCGACGCTGAAGGCTGACTGAACCGACTGAACCACTATGGAATTGCCGCGAAAACAAAATCGTCCGTCCGAACCTCGCGATCCGCGGCTCCCCGGCTCACATTGGGTTGACGCACCGAAGCGGTGTCGCGGACCGACGCGCGTTAGCGGCTTCTCACTTCTCGAGGCGTCCGTTTCCCTTTTGATTGTCTCAGCGCTCATCGGCAGCATGTTCGCGGTCCTCAGGGAGTCGAGTTCCATGATCGGCATCGCGCGCGAAGACACGGATTCGCTTCCGGAGACCACGACTATCCCGCCCCAATTGCGTCGCGTTCTCCGCAAGACGGGCCGGGTGGATCGCGACAACAGGACCTACCCCCGAGTCGTCGTCGACGGAACTCGTCTCGAATTCTGCCTGCCGCACGACCGCGACGGCAACGGGCTCGCGATCGACGAGATCACAGGCGAGGTCGAATGGAGCCCAAATGTCTACTCTGTGGAGCTCCGCGGCCGTCGCCTCTCGATCTATCGAGACGACGACGAAGTCCTCTCTCTTCTCCGCGGTGTCCACGCCGTTCAGTTCCGCACTGGTCTCGAAGACGAATCGCTCCATCCAAGAGAAATCTCGATCTCCATCGACCTCCACGCCAGCGGCGGCAACTCCGCAGCATCACAAGGCCCGCCGCGGCTGGCCGGCGCAGTCTTCATGCGGAACTGAAAGGACGACGGGATGCTCCAAATCGCCGGCCATCATCCGAGACACCGACACGTCGACCTGCGGCCGCGTCGCCTCGTCACCGCGTCGCGCGGCTCCCCGGCGAGTGCCGCGATCGATCGCCGCGGGGCGTCGGTGATGGTCCTCGGGCTGGTCATCTCGGTTCTCGTCTTGCTCGCGATCGGTGCCGCCGTGACGTCCACCCATCAGCTCGGCAAGCAGGCCAGGACAACTCTCGAGCACACACGCGCGCTCGCGGCGGCCGAAGGCGTTGTCGCGGCCGCGATCCAGCGCCTTCGGGAAGCGGCGCCAAATTTCGAGCCCGTGCCATTCGGCGGTGCCGTTCTCATCGCGGGCGCATCGTTCGAGTACGAGGTCGCCGCGGTCGGACCTGCAGATCGAACGACCTGCGACGATGGCGCGCAGGTTGTTTCACAGCGATATCGCGTCACCGCCCACGTTGAGGAAAGCCGCGCCCGCGCCACCGTCGAAAGAGTCATCGAGCTCGCGCGCACGCCGCTCTTTCAATTCGGCGTCTTGAGCAACGGCGATCTCAACATCGCACCATCGCGCGCCTCGACTCTCATCGGACGAGTGCACGCTAACGGCGACCTACGCTTGGGAGGAAGCGAGACACTCCTCGTCGACGGCGAATATCTGAAGTGTTCCGGCAGCCTTTCGCACAGCGGCAGAGCGGGAGAGGTCGCGGTTCGCGTCGCCGGTGTTGAGCGCCACTACCGTAGCCTTGACGCAGCGAACGACTCCCGCAGCGCCGAGTGGCGCTGGGACGCCCCCGAGCGCTGGAAGGGCACCGTCGCCGATGCCGAGCATGGCGTTGGACGCACCGAAGTGCCCGCCCGGACGGTCATTGAAGCGCTGCAGCAAAACGGCGAGCGCGGATTCTACCATCGACACGCTGACCTCGTCCTTGTGGGCAGTCGCGCTTTCGATGCAAACGAGCGTGAGGTTCTTCTACCCAAGGGGACGCTGCAGGAGTCGGTCCTGTTCGATGCGCGTGAGGACGCCTACGTTCATTTCACCGACGTCGACGTGAAACTGCTGACGATGGCAGGAAGGCTGCCAGCCAACGGGCTGATCTACGCCCACCGGACCGACGCCACCGCGGCGCGCCCTAATGGCTTTCGCCTGAAAAACGGCGCAGAACTGGCAAGGCCACTCACCTTTGTCACGCCTGCGCCGCTCTACATTCAAGGGGACTTCAATGTCGTCCAGCCGAAACCTGCCGCGGTCATCGCCGACGCCGTGAATCTCCTCTCGAACGCTTGGAACGATTCGAAGTTACCTGGCGCCGTCCCGCAGGCCTCCTCGACACGCTACCACATGTGCATCGTTACCGGTGACGTCCCGACGGTCAATGCGAGCGGACGGCCAGCGAGTCGTTTCGAGAACCTTCTTCGTCTCCACGAAGACTGGCGCGGCAGAACACTGCGCCTCCGCGGGTCCATCGCCCGCCTGTTTGCAAGCGCGGTGGCCAAGAGCCCCTGGGGAGCGCCGTACGTCTACGCCGCGCCGCAGCGGGACTGGCAGTTCGATCCCCAGTTGAACGATCCAACCCGGCTGCCACCGTTCACGCCGACGGTGGTCGTCGTGCGTGATCTTCTCTGGAATGACGGAACGCCACTCGCTTTTGAGTGAGCACGGCGGACCAGCAACGCCACGCGCACGTCCGGAGCAAAAAAAAAAGAGCCAAGCGTCGCCGCCTAGCTCCATGAATCGAATTCGGTGGAGTGGGTGAAGGGATTTGAACCCTCGACATCCGCGTTGGCAACGCGGTGCTCTACCGCTGAGCTACACCCACAGATCAAGGCTCTTCTCACGTCGGAGAGAGATGCGGGTCGGATTATCCGGGGCAACGAGAACAGCGTCAAGGCAGAAAATCTGCCTTCCGAAACAGCGACCGGACCTCGACGCCACTGTCTGCGAGACGTTCGCGACCGCCTTCTTCACGATCGACCACAACGATGGCGACGTCAGCGCGTACGTCCGCCTCTGCGAGCAGCGCAGTGCGGGCCGTCAGGAGCGACCCGCCAGTGGTGAGCACATCGTCGACCAGCGCGACGCGCGCACCCGACGGTAGCGGAGGGCCCTCGACGCTGCGGCGGGTGCCATGCTCCTTTGACGCTTTGCGCACGTAAAACAGCTGCAAGGGAACCTGCTGTTGATACGCCAACACGCCGACGCTCGACGTGATCGGGTCTGACCCAGATGTCGGCCCCCCCACCGCATCGACTCCCGCGGCGATCGCTTCTTCAAGCACAAGTTGCGCGATGAGAGTCGATCCCTCAGGCTCCAAAGCCACGAGTCGCCCGTCGAAGTAGAAGTCTGTTTCCCGTCCCGAACTGAGCGTGATCCGCCCTGTTTGAATGCACGCCCCAAGCTTTCGCTTTAATCGGCTGCGCAGATCTTCCATCGTCGTTTTCATCGTTCACCGAAGTTGTCAGAACGTCAAGGCTGCATGACGACGTCGCCCGAAGCCTGTATCAAAGCATCTTCGGGACAAGTCAAAACGTTCGCAAGCGGAATCGTTGGAATCCGGATGTTCGGCTCTTCGGACGATGCGCTTTTTGGTTGCCA
Source organism: Planctomycetota bacterium (assembly GCA_965223265.1). Taxonomy (GTDB): domain Bacteria; phylum Planctomycetota; class UBA8108; order UBA8108; family SXIK01. The sequence continues at coordinate 7,965,384 of OZ244999.1, read as the reverse complement.
GCGATTCAAGTCGTTTCCTAAACTTTCGAGTCATTCATCCGACGATTCGCAGGCGCGAAGAAATCCGGCGATGGCCCGCAAACTTCTTTTCGACCTCCAGCACATCAACCTCGATCAGGTGCAGTTTAGCCGCGCCGAAATCCGCGCGGTCAATCCGCAGCGTTTCGAGTTCGAACAGCTCAGCGCGATCGTGCACCTTGACCTCGAGCGGGAGCAGATCGTCGGCTTGCACGACGTCACCGACGAGGAGTTCTGGATACGCGGTCACATCCCAGGAGATCCGCTATTACCCGCGGTTCTCATGCTTGAAGCCTCGGCACAGCTGTGCTCGTTCTACTCCCACCATGCGATAGACTGTGCCGGCTTCTACGGCTTCGGTGGCATCGACAAAGCGCGTTTTCGCGATACTGTGCGGCCAGGTGATCGGCTCTTTCTTCTCGCCCAACCAAAGGTTCTGCGGCCGACGCGCAGTGTGTTTCTGACGCAAGGGATCGTCGCGGGCGCCGTTGTCTGCGAAGCCGAGATCCTCGGTGTACGGCTACCCTCCATCGGCGCTGGGGAAAGCGCGAGCGACTGACAGCTGGTGCCAGTAGCCAAGAGAAGCGTACCTCGCCGAGTCACGCTCGCCAGTAGCAGAGGGAAGCTACTCCTCGGTGCTCGAAAGAGATGCTCGAGCGGGACGCTTCGAAAACGAAACAAAAATGGCGGAGAGGCCGGGATTCGAACCCGGGGTAGAGCTAAATCACTCTACAACGGATTAGCAATCCGCCGCTTTCGACCGCTCAGCCACCTCTCCGCGTCATTTGTCTCGCTCAATTTGTCCCACGTCTTGGCCCCGGGTGTGTGTGCCACGGTTCCTGTTAATCGTCGCTCTCGAGCAGAGAACGCGCGGCGTAGAGAACGCTACCACTTTCAAGTGTCGCGGCGATGACATCGCTCGGTCTCGCGTCGACGTGCTCTTCGCCGCCTGCATGGCCGATGACCAAGGCAGCAAAGAACGTTCCTTGATCGAGGCGGGTGATTATGCCCCTTTCGATGCGGGCCCGCAAGCGTCCTGTCAGGACCACAAGCAGCTCATGCGTGAGCGGCCGAAGCGGAAAACGACCGGTGCGGCCCTCGACGGCGCGGTCAATCCCCATGGCTTCGCAGTAGCCCACGGCGATGGGAAGCAAACTCTCTCCGTGACTCTCTTTGAGGATCACGACGCTGTCTTCGCCCTCACGGGAAGAGACGGCGAGCCGCCAAACCTCCACCGGAACAAGATCGTCCGGCGAGAGAGCACCCGCGGGTGTTTCTTCGCGCGGGCTCGGCGGGTCATTCTGCATCGTTGGCTTTCTTTCTTGCGCCGACAACGGTCACGAAGAAACCGAGCCGTCGTGTCTGCGAAACCAAATCGTCGGCGGGGCGGCGGGAGGGATCGAAATACGGGGAGACACGTTGCGTATTGACGCATCCATCCCACCCATGCTACGATCCGCATTCTACCCGAAGGCTCAATCAAATGGCGGGAAAACAGTCGGCACGGTCTTGCAGGCGCTGCCTGACAAGTCGATGCACTTTGGCTGTTTGAGTTTGTTTGCGGTTTGCATCGCGAGGTGGACGCGTCCGCAAGCTTGATCCCGTTTCGTACGGCGCCTATCGGTGTCATACCAGGTCGCTCGCGACGCAGGTGGTCCGTGAGTTCACAACGCTTCGGTGGTCCGGCAGGGGAGGCGCAGCCTCCGACCGACGGCGAAATCCTCGGTTGGGGTGCCAGTCAACCCAGCATTTGGTCGACCTACGCGAATCAACGTGGAGCAGGATCGCGGCACGGCGCGGAAATCCAAGGAGATTCGTTGGATCCTGCGTCGCTGGGGACGAACCAAGCCCGCCTCCCTGGTGACTCGGCCACGGATTCCATCAGCACGTTCGTGCGCGGGCCGTGCAATGACGACGCTTTTTTGGCCGCGTTCGACAACTGTACAGACGCAGGCCAGTCGAGCCCCTTCCTCGTTCACGGCAGCCACGGCACTGGGAAAACTCACCTCCTGCGAGCTCTTTGCCGCTGGCATCTGGGGAAGCAGAAACGAGTGCTGTACTGGCGCGGGGCCGATTTGCCCGGCCAGATTCGCAACGCTTTGGATTCGAAGGCGACAAAACCGCTCCTCCAGTCCGCTTACGACAGTTGCGATGTACTCGCGATCGATGACGTCCATGAGATCGCGAATGTTGATTGGGTTCAAAGTGAGCTTTTCGATCTGCTAGAGTGTTTTTCAGACCACCGCAAATGGTTGCTCATAAGCACTCTAAAACCCCCGCGCTCCTACGAGGGGTTTCCCCGACGCATTCGCTCTCGGCTGCAGTCGGGACTTGTGACCCACCTTCAAGAGGTCGACGAAGCGACGCGAGAGAGATTCCTCATCGATCAAGCCAGGCGCCGCAGGGTCGATCTGCCACGCCAAGTGGCGCACCTCATGGCGCGCACCATCTGTGGCAATTTCCCGGAAACCACCGGTGCGCTGAACTCGTTGTTGGCCCTTGCCAGAGCGCGACGCCGCAAGGTCACTTTAGAGTTAGCAAAGACGGTGCTCGACGATCTTTTCGACGGCGTGCGCCAGGAAAAGCGGACGATGCTCAGCGCCATTTGTGAGACGGTTGAAAGCTATTTCGACGTCGACCACGAGCAGCTAGTGTCGCGTTCAAAGGCGCGGGCGTCGACTTTTCCACGCCAGGTAGCTATGTATCTTGCCCGTCGACTCACTCACCTTTCGCTCGCCGACATCGGTGGAGAGTTCGGCGGTCGCGATCACAGCACAGTTCACTATGCGCTGCATCGCGTTGAAGAACGAGCCGCACGGGAGGCAAAGACCGGGGCTCTGCTGGTAGCGCTTGAAAAACGAGCCAGCGCTGCCGCGCGCACCTGACCGCGCCGGCTCCGGGTGGATGTGGAAATCCGGTCGACGTTCGACGACACCGGCGACGAGTGGACCGTCGACGCCGTCGCACCTCGACGGCCTCCGGGACGCCCAAAGAAAGCACTCCGACTGCCGTCACCAAAACGACGCCGATGCGGGTCGATCTCGACGCGAATTCCACATCGTCTGAATAAGCTTAAGTCTATAATACACATAATCTTATGTCATCTTTTCCGGCGCCAAAGCAGTGTCCGACAGCACTCATAAATCTGATGACGAATCAGATAGATGAATTCTTTCTTAAGAGAAGAAAAGCACGACCAATCCGCACACTTTTTAGGCGCCTCCATAACTCAATATATTAAAAATACTTACAACAATCTCCACGATCGATTTGCAGCCCAACGAATTTTCTGTAAATCTTTTCAAAATAACATCTTAAGTAAGGTCTTTTTGGTTGATTTTTGAACAACCAAAACACTATAATTTCGGCTTGGATTTTTTAGGTTCTTGCGGGGCTGATCAGACCCCTCTCGCGGCCCCTACGAAAGGCATCGGAGTGCTCACGCCAGTTTCCCTAAGTCGGTGCCAAATCTTTTGTTGGATGGGTGTGACCGGACTTTTTCTCGGATCACACTTAGCGCTCTTCAGCGCTCAGTTGCTGGAGAGCTGGTACGGTCCTCTCCATCTCCTCTGGGTGGTGGGATGTTCACAACTGCTTTGTTGCCATTGGTTTCATTCGGCGAAGTCGCCCCTCGTATGGTTCTTGTGGCTCTTGACGTACGTCACGACATGGTTGGCTTCAGAGTTGACGTGGGGCAGTCCGGTCACTGGCCAGAGTGTGTTGCCGCTTGCTGGAGCGTTCGTGCTGATCTTCGCGGCGGCGCAGTTCGTGTACTTACTCTTGAGGCGGAACCAAAGTACAGACTCTGCGGATACCGGCATCACGCCAGCGGCGATCAGCGAGAGTGCCGAGTGAAAGAGCGTGGAGTCTCGAGCGCTGCACACCGGGTAGTGGACGGGGCTAAGAAACGATCCGGGCAGCGAACGTTATGAGAATCCTATGAAAATTCAATGTGACCGAGCCGAACTCTCCGAAGCTCTGAACTCGCTGTTGGGAATCATCCCTCCGGGTCAGAAGGCAAAGCCAATTCTGCTCAATTTCGCTCTGAGGGCCAACGACGAGCGTCTTCAGGTTGAGGCAATGGACCTTGATCTCGGCGCGCACGTGACCATTGAGCACACCGAAGTACTCGAAGGCGGCGAACTGGCGTTGCCAGCGAATCGACTCGCAGCGCTCATCCGTGAGCTGCCGGAGCGCAAGATTAGCTTGGAGAAGGAGGACGAGGGTTTTGGCGCCTGTCTACACGCCGGCGGTTATGACCTACGCGTCGTCGGGGTTGATCCAGCCGAGTTTCCCTTGCTCCCACAGTCGGAGGGTGAGGACTTTTGGCGCGTGGAACGCGATGGGTTTGTCGAATCCCTCCGTCGCGTTGCGGTCGCGTCCTCGCATGATTCTGCGCGGTACCAGCTGACAGGCGTTTTCTTTGAGGTCGAAAGCGATCAATTGACCATGGTTGCGACGGATGGCAAGCGACTCGCTTACGATCGGTTGCGGGTCGACAATCCGGGCGATCTCACGGTGCGTGGAATTGTTCCGAATCGTGTCGTTGACACACTTCTCAAGGTCTTGGCGCAAGGCGAACCGGTGGTCGAAATCGGACTTCGTGAGCCGGATATTCACGTGCGTTTTGGGCGCGGAGGATTGAGCGCGAAGTTGATCCAGGGGAACTTTCCGGACTACCGCCTGATTGTAGCGCAAGACACGAAAGTGAAAGTGACGGTGTCACGTGGTGAGCTCCTCGCCGCGGTGAAAGCTGCTAGTCTCATGACGAGCAAGGAGACGGCATCCATCGTGTTTTCTTTTGACGGCAACGTCTGTCGCTTGCAGACGAATGTTGCAGACATTGGTGATTCGAAAATCGAAGTGCCGGTTGAAATGCAGGGTGATGCGATTCAGATCCATTTCAACCCTAATTACCTGATTGACGCGGTTCGTTGCCTACCGGAAGAGGAGGTTCGAGTCGAGTTCTCGACGGGAGAAAAGCCAGCCACTTTTCGTGGTCGCGGCAACTATCGTCATATGGTCATGCCAGTGCTGACGCCGTGAAAGAAATGTACGCAGCTGGGGTTTTTGGGCGACGGCGTGGGTGACAGTGTTCAGGTCTTCGGTGCGGCGAAGACATCGATCTGTCGACGACGTGGAAGTAAGTGGTGGGGTTCTTCGCCGATTTTCTGAGAGATTCAAGTTTTGAAGGAATGGTCGATATCTTCTGCACCTGGCGACTCTGAGCGCGCGAGCGACTTGCAACGACTGAGTCAACGGATCGCGCGCAAGCGGTCTGCTTTGGACAGCTTTACGCCAATCGGTCCGATGATCGATCGGTGGCTCCGTAAGAACCGCGCCAAAGATCGCGTTCATCTCGCCGGCGTCTTCGAGGCGTGGAGTCAGGCGGTACGCGCGGTGGGGGTCAGTGAGGTCGCCGGCGACCAGACTCGAGTGCTGGACTTTCGGCGTGGTGAACTGATCGTCGCGGTCAGCTCCTCGCCTCTGTTGAACGAGCTCTCAACCTTTTACAGCCAGGAGCTGCTGCGGGTTTTACGTGGGTGCGAAGAACTGAAAGGATTGAGGAAGATCAGATTTCGCCAGGGTGCGTTCTGAGGTTCGGCGATATGTGCATGCAAAGGAAGCTCATGGCGAAGCAAGCAAAGCGAGACGCTTTTGGTCACGGGTGGTTTTCATCGGGAGCCGAACGGTGTCGGCCGGAAAGAATTCTCGGTTTCATTCTATGGAATCGAACCCGCTACGATTCGAGGTACACAAGCAGATGAGCGCCGCTGACGGCAACTACGGTGCAAGTAGCATTCGAGTCCTTGAGGGACTTGAGGCCGTGCGGAAGCGGCCTGACATGTATATCGGTGGAACGGACTCGGCCGGGCTGCATCACCTCGTTTACGAAGTACTCGACAACGCTGTGGACGAAGCGTTGGCGGGATTCTGTACCACGATTCAGGTGCAGCTACATGAAGATGGGAGCGTCTCGATCAGTGACAACGGTCGTGGGATTCCCGTTGGTCGTCACGAGACAGGAAAGAACAGTCTTGAAGTGGTCATGACGGTCCTTCATGCGGGCGGTAAGTTTGATCATGACAGCTACAAGGTTTCCGGAGGTCTGCACGGCGTCGGCGTCTCGGTTGTTTGCGCACTAAGCGACAGCATCCAAGTGGACGTTTTTCGCAATGGAGAGCACTACGTGCAGAAGTACTCGCGCGGTGTCCCGACAAGTGATGTGGAGAACAAAGGGGACACCACACAGCGGGGGACCCGTGTTCGATTTGTTCCTGACGCGACGATCTTCGAGACCATAGATTTTCAGTATGACGTACTGAGTAAGCGCTGCCGTGAATTGGCCTTTCTCAACAAGGGTCTTCGCATCACGGTCGCGCAGGAAGGTACCGACAAGTCGGATGACTTTTGTTATGAGGAAGGAATTCGCGCCTTCGTCCGTCACCAAAACTCGACGAAAGAGGTCGCGCACAAGGACATCGTGTATTTCGAAGGTCGAGACGACGAGAGCAACGTCTCGCTTGAGGTGGCACTTCAGTACAACCTCGAGTACTCGGTCGACAACATCTACTCATTTGCTAACAACATAAACACGATACACGGTGGAACGCATCTCAGCGGCTTCAAGTCAGCGTTGACTCGAACGTTCAACAAGTACGGTCGAGAAAACAAGGTCGTTAAAGACACGAAAGATCTGCCTGACGGTAGCGACTATCTAGAGGGTTTGGTGGCCATCGTCAGCGTCAAGCTGCCGGATCCGAAGTTCGAGAGTCAAACGAAGGTCAAACTGTCGAACATCGAAGTCGAGGGAATCGTTCAACGCATCGTCAACGACTCGCTTGGCACGTACTGCGAAGAGAATCCGAAGGTCGCGAAGTCGATTGTACAAAAGTCCGTGCAGGCAAAGATTGCACGAGAGGCGGCACGAAAGGCGCGTGAGAACATTCGACGCAAGTCCGTTCTTGCCAGTGGGAACCTACCGACCAAGCTCGCCGATTGTTCTAGCCGAAATCGTGACGAGACCGAGCTGTACATCGTCGAAGGCGATTCAGCCGGCGGTTCAGCGAAGCAGGGTCGCATCCGTGATTATCAGGCGATCCTTCCTATTCGCGGCAAGATCTTGAACGTCGAAAAGACCCGCATCGATAAGATGCTCAGTCACGAAGAGATTCAGGTGATTATCTCTGCGGTGGGCACTGGGATCGGCCGGGACGACTTTGATATCTCGAAACTCAGATACGGCAAGATCATCATCATGACGGATGCGGATGTGGACGGCTCTCACATTCGCACGCTGCTACTGACGTTCTTCTTTCGCCAGATGCCGCAGCTCGTCGAGGAAGGGTACGTCTACATTGCGCAGCCACCGCTCTACCGAGTCACGCGTCGCAAGAAGACGGCTTACATTCAAGATGAGACGGCTCTCGACTCACGACTGATTTCGCAAGGATCGGAAGGTGCCCATCTCGAAGTTGCCGGCACCGAGGTGCAGCTCTCGTCAGAAGACGTGCGCAGTTTGTGCGCCGCGATCGGGCGACTGGGCCGATTGGAGCGATCGCTGCTGCGGAAGGGAACCAACCTCGACGAGTATATCAAGCATCGTCGCGATGACGAGGTCATGCTACCCAGGTTCATCGGCATCGAAGGTTTCCGTCGTGGTCCAGAAAGTCATCGCGTCTTCTTCTTCGACGAGGGTGAACGCGACGCGTATATCGAAAGGATGCAGGCGGAACGCACGGAGCCCCTCAAGGTTGCTAAGGAAGACGATTTTCTCGAACAGAAGGAAGAGTCAGATATCGTTCTGTGCACACTTTTCGAACAAGAGTCGATTGTGCGTGTCGTGACTGAGATCGAGGCACTTCACTTTTCGACGAAAGTTTTCCGCTCCGCAAAACATCAAGACGAGCGATTGGAGCGAGAGGCCCTCGCGCACCTGGTGACCGCTGACGGCAAACGCATTCCGATTTTCGATTTGGTCGGAATCTTGGAGGAGGTCAAGGAGCTAGGAAAGAGAGGTTCTGAGGTCAGTCGTTTCAAGGGACTCGGAGAGATGAACGCTGAAGAGCTCTTTGACACGACAATGAATCCCGAGAAGAGAACCCTTCTGAAGGTGACTTTGAGAGACGCCTATAAGGCGGATGAACACTTTAGCATTTTGATGGGAACGAACGTGGAGTCGCGGCGACGATTCATCCAACATCACGCACTCGACGTGAAGAATCTCGACATTTAGAAGATCGAATCGTGTCTCGACGGCAGCGACGAAGGAACTCAGCGACGCGATTGATTTGAGTCGCGTGCGTCGTTGCAGTCCGCGGCACGGAGAACGTGAACAACGAAGGTTCGAGGTACAACGTTCGCGACACATCGAGTCGTCTCGAACGAATGAATGGAAGAATTCTATAAATGGCTGATCAGGGAAACGGCAACGACGATCGCGGGTTCGGCCAAGAGCGAATCATCGATCACGATATCGAGGACGAGCTCAAAGAGTCGTACCTAACGTACGCGATGAGCGTGATCATCTCCCGCGCACTGCCCGACGTGCGGGATGGATTGAAGCCGTCACAGCGGCGGATCCTCGTGTCGATGGATGACCTCAACCTGCAGCCTCGGGCGAGGTATGTGAAGTGCGCGAAGATCGTGGGCGAGTGCATGGGTAACTACCATCCGCACGGCGACTCAGCGATCTATCCGACGTTGGTGCGTATGGCGCAGCCGTTCAGCACGCGCTACCTGCTGGTCGATGGACAGGGCAACTTCGGTTCTGTCGACGGCGACCCCCCGGCAGCGATGCGGTATACCGAGGCGAAAATGGCCCGCGCCACCGTCGACCTTCTCCAGGACTGTGACATGGAGACGGTCGATACGATGCGGACGTTCGATGACCGTCTCGATGAGCCGACGATCCTGCCAGCACGGTTCCCGAACTTGCTTTGCAACGGATCGACTGGGATTGCTGTCGGGCTCGCGACGCGGATTCCGCCGCACAACGTCACCGAGGTGTGCGATGGCATCAAAGCGGTGATTGAGAACCCGGAGATCACCGTCGAACAGTTGATGCAGTACATTCCCGGGCCGGATTTTCCGACGGGTGCACAGATCTGTGGCCGTTCCGGCATCCATCAGGCTTACAAGACCGGCCGCGGCCACATAAAGATCCGTTCGAAGTACCACATCGAAGAGGGGAAACGAAAGAATTCGATTGTTTTCACTGAGCTTCCCTACCAAGAGAACAAGGTCAACATCATCGAACGGATCTCGTTGGCACTGCGGGATGGAAACATCAAGGGTATTTCCGACGTCCGAGACGAAAGCGACAAGAAAGTCCGTCTTGTCATCGAACTGAAGTCAGACGCCGACGAAGAAGTCGTTGTCAATCAGCTGTTTAAGTACACCTCGCTGCAGGCGACCTACAGCGTCATCAACATCGCCTTGGTCAACGGTCGACCCGAGACGTTGACGTTGAAGGACATGCTGAACGAGTACAAGAAGCATCGAATCGAAGTAATTCGACGCCGGACTCGCTTTCAGCTCCGCAAGGCCGAGGAACGTGCACACATCGTCGAAGGGCTTCTTAAAGCCCTCGATCACATCGACGAGATCATCGAGTTGATTCGATCGTCGGCAACCGTCGACGAAGCCGAAGCTGCTTTGATTCAGCGCTTTGATTTCTCGCAGATACAAGCGCGAGAAATCCTCAACATGCGTTTGCAGCGCCTGACTGGCCTCGAGCGGAAGAAGCTCGAAGACGAGCTCAAGGAACTGAAGGAGCAAATCGAGCGCTTCCGGGCGATCCTCGCCGACGAGAACCTAGTGCTTCAAATCATCCTTGAAGACCTCGAAGACATTCGCAAGACATACGGCGACGAGCGTCGCACGGAGATTATCGAGTGGCAAGAAGACCTCGCCATCGAGGATCTCATCACCGAAGAAGACGTCGTTGTGACCATTTCCCAGGAAGGGTACGTCAAACGTACCGCCCTGACCGTGTACAGAAGTCAAGGTCGTGGCGGCCGAGGGATTACCGGCTCGACCGCCAAGGAAGGTGACTTTGTCAAGGACCTCTTCGTCGCTTCGACGCACGCATACATCCTGTTTTTCACGAACCGTGGCAGAGTTTATTGGCTCAAGGTGTACGATTTACCGGATATGGCGCGGACCGCGCGTGGCCGATCACTGGTCAACCTGATCGAATTGCAGCCTGGCGAAACGGTGAATCAGCAGCTGTGCGTGCGCGAATTTGACGACGAGCGGTTCGTTATTATGGCGACACGTGAGGGCACGATTAAGAAGACAGCTCTGTCCGCGTACTCTCGCCCCAAAAAGAACGGCATCATCGCGATCAAGATTCGTGATGAAGATGAGTTGATCGGAGCTGCGATTTGCGGCGGTGAAGACGAGATTGTCTTGGGCACGAAGAACGGCATGGCGATCCGATTCAAGCACTCGGACGCACGACCGATGGGACGAACTGCCGCCGGCGTTGGCGGCATCTCGCTGCGAGACAGCGATTCCGTTGTCGACATGGTCGTTGCCGACCCCAAGATCGAGGGGCTGACCGTATTGACGGTCTGCGAGAACGGTTATGGCAAGCGGACGGACTTGACTGAATACCGCCTGCAGAAACGAAATGGCGGCGGTACGATCAACATCAAGAGCAACGATCGTAACGGTCGCGTGGTCGCTCTGAAGGCTGTCACCGATGAGCATGATATCGTCATGATCACGCGTCAAGGCATCCTCATGCGGATGGCTGCGAGTGACTTGCGTAGCATCGGTCGAGCGACTCAGGGTGTCCGATTGATGAACGTCCGCGACGGCGATACCCTGACAACAGCGGAAAGGGTCGTACGCGAGGAGGAAGAGGAGGAATCAACGGGGGAAGGGACGGACGGTGGCGGCTCTGAGAACGCGTCGGATGCGCACAGCTCGACAACGGAGACGGGAGCGAACGCAGCCGACGAAGAGCCTGCCGATCGTCCAGACGAGGGAGGGTCCACGGAGAAGGATGAGAATTGATGACGCGCGCATCGTCGTTGCGGGAGACGGTGGCAAGCGGGAGTTTTGCCTCATAGCGCAGCCGGTTCGGAACCCCTCCCGAAATTCGAGGCGGGTCGCAAGCGAGCCGGGTTCGACCGCAGGTGCTACCAGGTGACCTGATCCGCCTGCACCGCGACGAACGTGAAGGGTGCGGACGATCGGCTCGCGCGCGACGTCGTAGAAATAGAGTGGCGGGGGGAGACATCATGGAAAAAAGCTCCAAGAATCCATTGATCGTGCAGCCGGACAAGACGGTCTTCCTCGAGGTGGAGCATCCGCTATTCAAGGAGGTTCGCGACAAACTGGCTCGCTTCGCAGAGCTCGAGAAGAGTCCGCGATACGTTCACGTCTACCGGATCACGCCTCTTTCCCTATGGAACGCCGCTGCGTCTGGGCTCGCGGTGGCCGACGTGAACGATCTTCTCACGACATACTCGAAGTATCCCGTGCCAAGAAATGTCCGAGACGAGGTTTCTCTGTCGATGGCGCGGTACGGGCAAGTTCGGCTTGTTTCATGTCAGGGCAAGCTGTGTCTTGAAACAACACTTGAGGATGCGCTCCAGAGAATTCGCAGGGCGAAGAGTCTGCGGCAGTTCTTCAGCGACCAGGCACTCGAGTTGCTCGACGCCAAACGTTCGAGTCCGTTGACAGCCGATGCCAGCGTAGTTCTACCCCTCAAGCCCGAATCACGCGGTCAGATCAAAGTCGCGCTGTTGAAGCTTGGGTTCCCGGTGCACGATCAAGCCGGGTACGTCGACGGCGCGCCACTCGCGATGAATCTGCGTGACGTCGCACGCGGGGGCAAGCCATTCCACCTCCGATCGTACCAGCGCGATGCGGTGGAAGCGTTCTACGACTTCGGCAGGGCGACGGGCGGCAGTGGGGTCGTGGTTTTGCCTTGCGGGGCAGGAAAGACGATCGTCGCCATCGGGTGTCTTCAGCGGGTGGGATCGCAAGCGCTGATCCTGACGACCAACACGACCGCGCTGCGGCAATGGAAGCGGGAGTTGCTGGACAAAACCGACCTGGAGGAGGACATGATCGGCGAGTACAGCGGTGAGGTGAAGGAGATTCGCCCGATCACCCTCAGCACGTACCAGATGATGACGTACCGCGACCGGCGCACGAAAGAGCTGCTCCACTACAAGCTGTTCACGGCGCGCAATTGGGGTCTCATCGTATACGACGAAGCTCATCTTCTGCCCGCACCAGTGTTTCGTTTCACGGCGCAGATTCAGGCGACGCGCCGTTTGGGGCTCACCGCGACTCTGGTTCGCGAGGACGGGCGTGAGGGAGAAGTCTTCAGCCTGGTCGGCCCCAAAAAATACGACATCGCGTGGAAGAGTCTTGAGGCAGAAGGTTGGATCGCGAACGCCGAGTGTGTCGAAATCCGCGTGCCGCTGACCGACAAGATCGCCGACGGCTTCGTGGATCTCAATGGGCGCGAGAAGTTCCGCGCGGCTTCTGAGAACCCGGCGAAGATCGACGTTGTCCGCGAGCTCCTCGGTGAGCACCGAGAGCACAGCGTCCTCGTTCTTGGCCAGTACTTAGATCATTTGAAGGCCATCCAGCGGCACCTAGGGGCGCCGTTGATCACCGGAAAAACGTCCAACCAGGAGCGCGAGCAGCTCTACGCGCGTTTTCGTCGCCGCGAAGTTCCGGTGTTGATCGTCAGCAAGGTTGGCAACTTCGCGATCGATCTGCCGGATGCGAACGTTGCTATTCAGGTGTCCGGGACGTTCGGGTCACGGCAGGAAGAAGCGCAGCGTCTTGGACGCATCTTGCGTCCGAAGGGCAAAGGTGGACGCGCCGTGTTTTACTCGCTTGTTTCGCGCGACACTCCGGAGCAGGAATTCGCGGAGAAGCGACAGCGTTTCCTCACCGAACAAGGCTACTCTTTCACCATCATTGACCAAGGCACCCGTCGGCGGCAGGACAGCGCTTAGCCGAGTTGGGCCAGCTACCGGCGCTCTCCGAACAGATCCTCTCGAATGTGCACAACGTTGCTTTTGAAGCAGCTTTGAGCCGTCAGAGTGGTCGCTTGCTTGCTTGCTGCCCACCGAGGGACGGCGTAACCAAGGAGTTGTCTGCCTTTGCTCGTGCCGTCGTGGACGAAACTACGCGGTGATCACTGGCAGCACGCACGAGCGCGTTGTCTCGCTTTGTCAATGATAAAATCGGCGTGGGGGCTCTCGTAAAGTCGGCAGGAAAGACCGATAATGATGAGCCCTGTGTGTCTCGCAGGGGAGTAGGTTGTTGGGTAACAACATTGGTAAAGAACTTGAGTCGAAGCGGACGTTTGGTGGATGTCGGCGACGCTCCTGAAGCAAACGCTTGCTGATCTGACGAAGGCCGAGCTGCAGAGCTGGTACCTTTACTGGTTCCCAAGCGATCGTCTGGTTAGCTGTAAAGATGAACTGCGGCAGAATCTTTTCGTCGCCATGACGGATGCGTGCCTGGTCAGGGAACGGTTCGAGAATCTGAGCCGCTCGCACCAGGGTTTTTTGGTCGCGCTCCTGCTCGCCGGCGACAGCTTCTGCACGTCGATCGATGAACTGCGGCAAGACCGCCAGGTCAGCAGTCTCGAGGACTACGAGATCGAAGCGATCCTCAAGACGCTCCGCGCGGCCGGCTATGTGGTTCAGCCCCGTCGTCAGCCGGGAAACTCGTCGCCGCGCGTCGCGATTCCGAGCGAGCTTGCGCAGACTCTTCGCTCGAGCATTCGACTGGAGGAGCGCGACCCCATGCAGATGCTCAGTCGGACCGGGCGAGCGCCGCCCGCCCCGGAAACGGAGTCCGGGGCGGACGAGACTGAGATCGCCGCGTCACTGAACGAACGACTCGACGCCATACCGAACGCGCATCTTCGCAAACTCACTTCGGCCGCGCTGGACAACGGCGGCATTTTGACGCTGAGCCAATGCAAAGCCGAGCTGGACGGCGACGGGACGTTGTCCACTGGGGGCGGCTTTTGCCACGACGGTTGGCGCACGGAGCTCGAGTCTCGCTCGCTCGGCACGACAGGGTTTGTGTCGCTCAAGAACTACGGTCTCGATCTCGACGAGCAGGCAGTCGTTATCTACCAAGAGCTCATCTGTGACTATTGCTTCGACCGCGCCGCCGAATCCTTCGATGAGAACGACTCCGAGGTATCGCTCGGGGTCGATCTGATTATCGATCTTGACCGTTTGCCCTCGCTGCTTGCGGCGGAAAACGCAGTCTTCACACGCGCCGGCACCGTCTACAAGAAGGTCGAGGACCGACTCGGTCCCAAGTTGACGATTGCCCACCACCAAGAGCTGGTCACCTCGCCGGTTTCCCTTCTCGTTGGGCTTGCGAAACGGATTCGGTGGCTCGAACGTGAAGGCCAACGCCCGACGTTTGACAACATCAGGATCCGCGCGTGGCGAGGCAAGTCGCTGCCCGAGAAGCTTCGCGTCGTGTTCGATGCCCACGTGAACGATCAAACTGGCGAGCGTTGGAGTTTTCACCAACGTCGATTGCGAGAGATTTTCCTCGCCGAGTTGGCGAGAAACGGCGTCGGTCAGTGGTTGGTCGTCAAATCGCTTGTCGATGGCGTGATCGCCAGGTACCTCCTCGACCTTGAGGACGGCGATGTCCGTGCGCTTTACGAGAAGGTGCGTCAGGACAATTTTACGAATCGAAAACTCGTCGTCTCGCTAGGTGAGCTACGTCAGGATCTCGCCTACTGGTTGCTGCATCGTTTGGCTGTTGTCGGCTTCGTCGATGTAGGTTTCCGGGGCGGGGCGTTTTACTCGCTACGGCTTTCTCGGCTCGGCGCTGCGATTCTGGAGCTCGATCAGTTACCTGAGCTCGGGGACGGCCCGCAGCTGATCGTCAATCCCGACTTCGAAATCCTCGTCTTTCCCGAGGCTCCAGATGAATGGAACTGGAGCGTTAGTCAGTTCGCAGACCGTCTTGAATCGGGTTACGTGAAACGCTACGAGCTCAGTCGCGAGAGCGTCAAGCGCGCCCTTGCAACCGGTTGGTCATCGCAGCGCATCGGCGATTTTCTTCAGCAGCACGCCTTCGGAGTCGTGCCGCCGAACGTGATCTTTTCGCTTCGCGAATGGACTCAGGGAGTCGAGATTGTTCGTCGCCGCAAAGTGCTTCTGCTCCACTCTCAAACCAAGTCGGGTACCGATCGCATCTCCAAGGTCTTGGCACGACACGACCTGCCCTTTGACCGTCTTGGTGAGAGGTATATTGCCATTCAGGGCGTGAAGAACGCTAAGCGTCTCAGCGATATCGGCGACGAATTGAAGGACTGGGGACTGATCCTCGAGTGAGCAGCGTTCACGATGGACGGTTTCGGGTCGGCCGGTGGCGCGCGTCGACTCACGTGCGGCACCGATCCCGGTTTCCTAACTTGCTTGTGAATTGGAGTTTACCCGCGGCGCATGTGTTGGCAGAATCGCTGCTTTAGCATGATGGACGGCCCTGATTTTGTGCCCACAGACGAGGAGACCACACGTTGCTCAGCGAGCCGCGAACGATCAGCCTGATCGCGGAGTTTCTGCACGTTCCAGTCGTGCACTCTGCCGAGCAGCTGCGCGAAGTGTATCACGAGGTGTGCCGCACGTGCGGATACGAGGATTTCAATCGCATCCAAGGGGGCGCTCGCATCGCGACGCAGTCCCAAGACCGCGAAGGTTTCAGCCATCTGAATCTCCTTGGTGATCGGATCCAGATGACGGACGACCACACCGGAATCTCCGTCGAGCAGTTCGCCAAAAAAGCCGTTGCGGTTTTGCGCGTCGTGCTTGAGAAGCTGGGCGTTCAGGCGTTCCTGGTGCAGCAGAACAAGGTGCGGGTGATCACTACGCCGAATAGCTTTCCGAGTGCTACGGAATACTTGGCACGGAGCGTGTTTCGTGTCGAGCCGGATCAGTTGCAGCTCATCGGCCGACCGACGAGTGTGTTCGGCTTTCGCCTTGTGTTTCCGGGCACCAAGGAACACACCGAGAATTTCAATGCGCGCGTTGAGTCCTACGTGCGCGATCCTCGCGCGCTCTACATAGAAAACGTGGGGACCTTCAAGCAGCCGCTTCAGGCATCGACGCTGAATCAAGTCGAGAAGAATCTCCGTCACACATCCGACTTCATCAGCAATCAGCTGCACCAATTCCTTTCCTCCTACGATCGAAGAGAGACACCATGACGATCTCGTCTCGAAACATCGCCGTCGCATCGTTGGCATCGAATCCCCGGAAATTGCTGCGACTGGTCGCTGCGGTGGTGTGGGTCGCGGGCTGTTTGGGCCTCGCCGCGTGCGGCAGTAGCGATAGCCTCGAGTCCACTTCCTCCTCAGCTGGGGCGCTTGCCGCCGAGGCCGGTGAAACCCGCTTGCGGAACCTGCGCCAACTGACGTTCGAGGGCGAGAACGCAGAAGCCTATTTTTCCGGCGACGGCCAGCGGCTGATCTTTCAGTCGACGCACGGCGATCTTGGCTGCGATCAGATCTTCACCATGCGGATCGACGGTTCGGAGCGGCGTATGGTGTCGACAGGAAAGGGCCGAACGACGTGCTCCTACTTCTATCCGGATGATTCGCGCATCGTCTACGCGTCGACGCATCTCGGTGATGAGAAGTGTCCGCTACCGCCCCCGCGCACGCAGGGATATGTCTGGCCGATCTATCCGTCCTACGATGTCTTCAGCGCCAATCCGGATGGATCGGACCTCCGTCGTCTGACTGCGACGCCCGGCTACGACGCCGAGGCGACGGTGTCGCGCGACGGTCGTCTCATCGTGTTCACGTCGGTCCGCGACGGGGACCTCGAGCTCTACGTCATGAATGCCGATGGCAGCAACCAGCGGCGAGTCACCGACGAGCTCGGTTACGATGGCGGCGCGTTTTTCTCGCCGGATGGGACCAAGCTCTGCTACCGAGCGAGTCGACCGAAGACCCAAGAAGAGATCGACAAGTATCAGGGTTTACTTCAGCAGGGGCTAGTAGAGCCGAGTCAGTTGGAGATCTTCGTCGCCAACGTGGACGGTAGCGGCGTCACTCAGGTTACCAGCAACGGAGCGGCGAACTTTTGCCCCTTCTTTCATCCGTCCGGTGAGAAGATCATCTTCGCGTCGAATGTGGGGGACCCGAAGGGGCGGAACTTCGACCTCTACCTCATCAACGTCGACGGCAGCGATCTCGAGCGTGTCACCTACTACGAGAGCTTCGACGGCTTTCCGATGTTTTCTCCCGATGGGAAACAGCTCGTTTGGGCGTCCAACAGATTCAACCGTCAGCCGCACGACACGAACGTTTTCTTAGCTGACTGGGTGGAATGACCTCCCGTGCCGCGCGCCTCGAGAGGATGCCGGTCGCCGATCAACAAGGATTTGATTCCGTCTCCGCCGACTGAGTTTGCGAGCGCTTCTGCCGTGCGACGCGAATCTCGCGAAGTATGAGCAGCGCGACACCAACACAGATCGCCGCGTCGGCGACGTTGAAGTTCGGCCAAGGGTTGATGCGCCACGAGTTTAAGGGGTACTCGCCGTCGATGCGCACATGCCAACGGATCCAGTCGCGTACACCCCCGAGCATGGCGCGGTCGTAGAGGTTGCCGGCGGCGCCGCCCCACAGGAGTCCCATAGAGAGCGCAAACAGTCGTTCTGGAACCCCACCTCGACGCAGCGAGTAGAGAAAAACCGCGAGGATGATCAGAAGTGCAACGACGGAAACAACCGCGAGCGTCCGGGTGTGACCGGAGAACCAGCCGCTGAAAGCACCGTGATTGTAGTTGGCTTCGAGCCAGAAGAAGTTTGGCCAGATCTCGTATGGGGTCTGCGTGTACGGCGAGACGTACGGAAGCCCAGCCGGGTCGATCGTCTCAACCTGCAGAAACTCGAACACAGCGTGCTTCGACCAGAGGTCAACCGTGGTCACGACGACTGCAGCGACGAGGAAGAGTACGAGGCAGGTGAGCCTCGACGGGGTACAGGTCTTGGTCATACGAAGCTCGTGCAATGAGCGGGTGCGCCCGACGGTGACGAAAAGCATCTAACGCGACCAGATAGCATAGCGTCCAGCTGCCGTTCTTTCTTCTTCCCTTCTCGACTCTGCGGTCCAGCGAGCCCCTGGCGAGATCGCCGGCGTCCCCTTCGCTTCACCGCGCGCTCGTGCTCCACGCGCTGCCGCGCCGAATGAAATCGCGAATCCAGGCGCTCTTTGCGTCGTGCGCGATCGCCGCCGCTTCGCGCACTCGCTCGGCTGTGCCATAGTCTTCGTCCGCCAGCGTCGCCATGATGCGCAGCCCCGCGGCCAGCGGTACGCCCAGGAGGTCGTGGCTCGTCTTCAGTTCATCGGCCTTGTCGAGAATCATCCGCCGCGCGTCGTTGCGAATCCAAGTGCGACGATCGAAAAGATGGGTTGCCAACGGCGCTGCCGCCCGTAACGGCGTCGCTGCTCGGAGGACGTCGCTCGCGGCTTGTCGCACCAGCCGTTGGTCGTGACCCAGCAGCTTGGACGCGATCGCGACGCTCTGCCGCTGTGGTAGGCTGCTGAGCCATTCAAGCGCTGTGGACCTCAGCACGAGATCGTCGATCGCCCGCGGGATCACTTCGACCGCTGCTGCATGGCTGTGTTCGCGGAGGGCATTGAACGCCGCCGTGCGCACATCGTTGCTCGGGCTTGTCAGTGCAAGTGCTCGTATCTCGTTGAAGCAGGAGCCGAGAAATCCACGACGGATCGTGTCGATGGCTGCCAGTCTAAAGGCGACAGGGTAGGCGCCCATGGCAAACTCCAAGAGCTGATCGGTCGCCCCGAGTCGAGCGAGTCCCTCGAGCGAAGCCTGGCCAGCGCTCCGCAGGTCCAGTCGAGCAATGCGAGCGAGCGTCCGATCTGCATCCGCTGCTTGCGACGCCGCGATCACTTGGATGACCGTTGGGAAGAGTTCCGGATGGTCACGCAACTCATCTGCTCGCAGCACCAACTCGGCTGGATCATGGGCCGCGATGAAGCGGACCCAACGCTCGCGGAGGCGCTCGGCCGTTACTTTGGTTGACGTCACGTACAGATTGGGTCGCAGGTGAATCTGCGTATCAGGTCGCTCCAGCGCGCGCACCTCGTGAAGTGACCACGAACAAAACAGAGCGATGGCATCGGCGTCGCCGATCGCCTCCAACGCGGTGAAGAGTGCCGCGAATGTTCCGGCGTCGAGGTGTACTGCCGGGGCGTTTGACCGGAGATCGAGGGCGTCGACGATCGGTCGACTTGTCGGCGCATGTGCGAGTACTGCTAGGGCGTGGCGACAGAGCTGCGGCTGGCGTGTGTCGAGAGCGCGGAGTGCCAGAAGCGCATCGAGCGACTGCCTGCCGCCGGAGCGAATCTCCTGCTCCAGCATCGCCAAGGCGCCGAGCCGCCGGCTGAGGCTCGTCGCGTCCAAGCCGACCTCGACCGGATCTCGAGCTCTCTCGCGAGCAACACTTTCGAGATGCGTCGCGTAGTCTTCCCAGGCCGCGGACGGACCCGCACCTCGCGCTTCGTGGTTGCGGAGGTGCAGGGCGGCATCGGCCGGCCGCTCGGCGATCACGGAGGCCATCGCGTCTTCGAGAGTCTTCGAAGCCGCGGCAGCGCTCACGAGCTCTGTGAGCGGCAAGCGCAGGCGATCGTCGCGCACGTCGTAGGCTTTGCTCCGCGCTGATGCGAAGTCACCAGCCGCAAGACGGAGCTGTAGACTCTCGAGGCTCGCCGCAACGTCGCGGTCTTTTTTGTACGCCGAAAACGTCTTGCCGGCAAACGCCGCGGCAACAAAGAGGATGGCGATCGCGCCACACCATGCGAGTTTGCGCCGCAGTGGCGGCGACGGCAGTGCCGGCGAGTAGGGGCTGAGAGTCGCCTCGCTCGAGAGCCTCGCGTCGCCACTCTCCTCTTCCGGCATACGGCGCGCACGGCTTGCGGATTCAAATGACACCCGCTTTGGCGCGGCGAACTGTTCCGGCCTGGAGTCGACGTCCATCTGCTCCATGGTGGCACTGAGGTCGCGCCGCGCCGCCTCGAGCTCGTCGCGGAGCTCGTCGTTCTCGTTCGCCGCTTCAATCACCGCCGCGCGCGCCGCGCCGAGGTCGACCTCAGCTTTGCGCAGGCGATCTTCCCGGCGACGGATTTCATCTTTTTCAGCGTTGAGCGCGGCGCGCTCGCGAGCCATCAGTTCGTCATGCGAGCGTCTGTCGTGACTGCGCTCGCTGTCGCAAGCAGCCGCGCTAGCGTCTCCGTTTCTCTCTTCTGCCTCCGTTTCCGTTCCCCGACTCTGCGTCTTTCGATCCTGTTTCAAAGCGATGTCGCGCTCGGCGAGCTGCGACGCGAGGCGGTTGCGGCGTGCAACAGTCGGAGATGAGGTCGAAGCAGCGCCGTCGCGGCTTCCAGCCTCTTGCGATTCGGCCGCGGTCGACGCGTCCACCGCGTCGATCTGCGCGGCGAAGGACTCGAAGCAGGCAAGAGGCTGTTCGTGACGAAGAAAACGCCGCAAATCAGCGGCGAATGCGGCGGCGCTGTGGTAGCGCTGCTCCGGGTCTGTTGCCGACGCCTTGGCGATGCATGCCAGCAGGGAGTCGGGAACGCCCGCAGTCACCGTGCCGGATGGTCTGTCACGCCCGTCGCGACGCTCGTCGGCGCTATCGCCGTCGGGTGTGGATTCCGCCTCGACGACGCGAGCGAGCGCGACGCCGACGGCATGGATGTCAGCGAGCACGCGCGCCGCATGGTCGCCAGCCGTCGTCGCGCCTTTTTTGGCTGCCGCGCGGCCGAAGTCTGTGATCACCAAACGGCCGGCAGGCGTGAGGATTAAGTTCCCCGGGTGCAGCCGGCCATGAGCGACGCCTGCAGCGTGAGCAATCTCAAGTCCGTCGAGAGCATCCGCGAACAGCGCGGCTGCTTCCCGTGCGATGGTAGCCATGTGCGCCGGCGAGGGCGTCAAGCTGAGAGGAGAAAGCGATGGCGCCGTCCGCCTCTCACCGCTGCGTGCCGCCAGCACCGCGCTGAGTGGATCTCCAGAGATCAGCGGCATGGTGTAGAATGGCCGGCCGCGCCCATCGACGCCGACGTCCAGGACTGGGAGAAGATTCGGATGGCGCACGGCCGTTTCGCCTCCGCGCACGAACTTTGACAGGGTGTCCCGGTCAATGTTTTCGCCGGCGAAGAGCTTGACCGCTACAGTACGGCGGCCGACGCGAGCCCGAAACAGGTCCGCGTTCGGTCCGTGTGCGACACGCTCGACGCAATCAACACCGTCGATCTTCGGCTCCAGGCCGATGCGCGCTTTCGCTTTGACCATCCCTCGTCCCTTTGCTTGCCATCCACGACGGTTTACCGCTCGCGGTTACCCATGAGCTGCGGCCGCCGTAGCCTGAATAGACGTCCGCCAAGCTTGCCGCGCCGCCTCGCGATGAGAGCCTCGCAGTGAGGGCACGTGCCGCTGGGAGCAGACGACTCCCCAAACTCTTGGGTCCTCTCTCGCGACGACGCTGTGGCCGCCGCGATCGTTCTCTTCTCTTCGGTTTAGCAGCCCGTTGAAAAAGTCATTCGGCCGAAGAGACCAGTTTTCGGCTCGAAGCACTTTTTCAACAGGCTGTTAGCAGCCGTCGTCCTGTCGACAGCTTCTGCAGTTGTTTTTCTTCAGTTCACTTCTGACGCGCCCATAGACACGCACGTGACCCCGCGTCCAGGTCCACCTTTGCAGGTGTACCGGCGCCGTTCGCGTGACCTTAGAGCGTACGTTTTTCGTTCGGTGCCGCCTAGGCCGCCCGGACGCAGAGGTCGGGGACTGCACGACACGACGTATCCTACGGCAGCGTAAGCCCTTGGACAACAAGATTCGTCCACGAACGAGGCGCGCTCCCGGTGCGCCCCCGCGCCGCACGCGAGGACGCGCCGGGCATGGCGGGTGAGAGCAGCTATTTCAGCACCTGGCGGGTAAAATGGCGGCCTTTGGGTCGTTCGTCTCTTTCCCACACTCTCCGTCGACAAATTGACTTAACAGGACGCGAGCAAAGACGTCGCCGTGATCCTTACGGCATGTCTGTCGCAGCGCTCAAGTCGAGGATCTCTCGCCGCCGTGAGAGCTCTGGGCGCTAGCGTGCCGCGAAAAGTTGTGCACAACGTTTGGGTCCAGCCCGTCGTCTCTCGAACATGGCGAAGCAGTGCGACGCAGAGCGCACCGCCGGAGAGTATCGAGCGCCTTGGCATCACCGGCTGCGTGTCGGCGGGTGCGCGCCCCGCTGCGTCGAAAAAGTTTGTTGGGCTGAGACTTCTGCAGCGCTTCAGCTTCGCCGCGCTGCTGCTGGCTCTTTGGGCCACGCCTTTGACGGTCGAGGCGCAGGGAGTGTTCGTGCGTGCCGATTGCAACGACAGTAATGACGTCGACATCAGCGACGCGATCTTCCTACTCAATTTTCTCTTTGTCGGCAACGTTGACCCGGTCGCATGCTCCGACGCGTGCGACGCGAACGATTCGGAGAATCTCGACATCTCCGACGGCATTTATCTTCTCAATTGGCTCTTCGTGAGCAACAGCCCGGCGCCGCCACCGCCGCATCCCGGGCTCGGGGTCGACCCGACGACCGACCCGCTACTTGATCTGCCGTGCGAAAACGGCCGCGACCCTCCCGCGGAGCTTCTTGTCGTCCCAGGTGAGGTGATCTTTCACGTCGTCGGCGAGACGCTGCATTTGAGCATCGTTGCGGTTGACGACGAGGGCACGACGACGCCGGTGGAAGACCTCGAGACGGTGTCGTTTTCGAGCACGCAACCGGAGGTCGTTCAGATCGACGCGCTCGGAGTCTTGACCGCGACAGGAGTCGGCGAGGCGGTGGTGTCAGTGCTCTTTCGCACCGTCGAAACTGAGGTGACGGTGCGCGTGCGCGCCGGCGCCGATGGAGCCCCACTACTCGACGTGGTCTCCCCTCCCAACGGCGCCGAAGTCTCCTCGGCTATGGTCCTCGTCTCTGGCGTCGTCTCCGACGCCGACGCGGCGCTGACGGTCAACGGGACGCCCGTGGCGCACGAAGGCTCGTTCTCCACACTCATCGACGTCGCGCTTGGCGATAGCGACATCGTCGTCGAGGCGACCAATGCCATGGGCAGCGCTGTGGAGACCGTTCGGGTCGTCCGCGTCGAACCTGGCGAAGTGACGGACCCGATCACCGGTGAGCCGTTGCCCACACTCGAGCCGGCGCTCGTCTCGGATCCGGACACGACACCTCCCGGTTTGACCGTGAGCCAGCCGACGGCGGGGGCGAATCTTCTCAGCGGTGTCGTCACCGTGATTGGAGACGTCGACGACCTGGCGGCAACGGTCGACATCAACGGGGTGCGGGCCACCGTCGATGGTGCCGGCAGCTTCTCTGCCGTCGTGCGTCTGGCGCCGGGACCGCAAGCGATACTCGTCGTGGCTCGCGACCCCGTCGGCAACAGTGGCGAGCTTTCGATTCCGGTCGACGTCGACGACACCTTGCCGGTGATCACGATCGACACGCCGTCCGGCGATCCATCGATCGTCGTCGCTTCCAGTCAGATTCTGATGTCGGGAAGCGTGACCCCGTCTGGCAGTGCCGTGATGGTGAATGGGTTGAGCGCGCAGGTCACTGGCAGCACCTGGCAGATGGAGCTTTCTCTTCCAGCTGGCGTCCACGACGTCGTCGCGACCGCGCAGTCCGGCACACTCAAGGCTCACACATCACGCTCACTCGTGGTCGACACAGCCGGGCCGCGCGTCGAGGTACTCTTCCCCCCATCGACAGCTCTGGAATCACCCTCCGGGCACAGCACCGAAGAGACGAACGTTCGCATCTCGGGCCGCGTATGGGACCTTGGCGGCGCGCCGCGCCAGAACGCGGCGATCGACTTGACGGTCGCTGGTGTGGTCGCGGCGATCGCAGGAGACACGTTCACCGTCGACGTTCCTCTCGCCATCGGTACGAACGATCTGGCGCTGGTTGCGACGGACGGGCGGGGCAACGAGACAGCACGGAATCTCCGTGTCGTCCGCGGCAACGATCCTGCCCCGGCGATCGTGCTCTTGGGTGCACCGGTGCGCACCGTCAATGCGGGCACGCCTTTGCCACAGTTGCTCGCGGTGCGTCTCGATAGCGCCGCGGGCACGCCGCTTGTTGGGCGCCCTGTCATCTTCGATGTGCTCGGCGGCGATGGCTCATTCCCGGGAGGTGAACGGCGCACCGAGGTGGACACGGACGGCGCCGGGGAGGCGTCGGTCTCGCTCTCGCCGGGCGTCGGTGCTGGGGCCGCCAGCCACGTCGTCGAGATACGCGCTGTCGGCGTCCTCGCCAGCCCCAAGTCCTACGTCATCGAGGTGATTCCAAGTTTAGACACGGTGCTCGTGCCGCATGGACCCCGGCATCAGACGGCGGCGCTCGGTGGTGAGGCGCCGCAGGCTTTCGGTGTGCGCGTGCTCGACCGGTTCGGCAGCGAGCTTGCCGACGAGAGCATCGCTTTCCGAGTGATTGACGGCCCGGCGTTGATCGACGGCGTGCGCCTCACTGTGCGCACGACCGACGCCATGGGCGTTGCGTCGGTTCGCGCCTCGGTGCCATCTGGCGAGGAGTCCACGAGCACGATTCAGGCCTCGCGTGCCGGAGTCGACCCCGTTCGTTTCACCCTGCGTGGCGTAGCTCAGGGCGCCGCCACCGATACCAGTTTGTCAGGATTCGTTGCAGACGAGCGCGGCGAGCCGTACGCCGGTGTGAGCGTTCGCCTAGTCGGATGGCCCGGAGAACCAGGGCTTGCAGTGACGACCGGCACCGACGGCGCGTTCGTGATCGCCGCTGCACCGGTCGGTGTCGGGTTGGTGGAAGTCGGAGACCCCACCGAGACGTTCGGGTCGCGGTTTCGCGCCGAGACCATTGCGGGCCGGTCCAATTGGGTCGGACAGCTGTCACTCGAGCGTAGCCAAGTGGATTCGCCGCGGCGCAGGAGCGTCTCGCTCTTTCCGGGGCGCGACGTTCTCGCCACCCTCGAAGCGGTGCCGGGGCTGAGGTTCGAGCTCGCCGCTGGCGGCGCGACGCTCCCAGGCGGCGCCGACGCGATGACGATCGCGCTCAGCGCGCCGCATCTCGACGCCTTGCCGGGTCGCGTGTCGGACGCGCTGCATCCGCTCGGCGCGATTTCGATCCTCCCGGTGCAAGTGCAGCTGACCGGGCTCGAGCTCGCGTTACCACAACTCCACGCGCGCGCCGGCGAGCTGGTGCCGCTCTTCGAGTATCGTGCCGCGCACGGCGGCTTCGTGGAGATGCAGCCAGGTCTGGTGAGCGACGATCGTCTTGCCGTGCGACTGTTGGATTCTGCGCAAGTGTCGACGGGCGGCTTTTACATCGCTTCGCGCCGCGGCCCGCCCCTTGGCGAGGTCGGCTCGGTGAGCGGTGGTTTTCGATTCGCCCGGCCCGGCTGGAATGAAGTCGGCGCGCGCTCCGCCTCGCACGTCGCGGGTTTTCAGGTCTATTCTCACTCCGGAGAGTTCTATCTCGACGAGATCGACCTCGAGATCCCCGGTCGGGGGCTGCCGTATCGACTGCGCCGGCGCTACGAGAGTCGCCATCGTTTCGAAGCTTCGCTCGGTCACAACTGGGAGCACGAGTATGAGGATCGCCGTCTGCTCTCAGCTTTTGTGCCGGGCAACGTGGTGCGCGCTGACGGCGCCGGCCGCTTCGACGAGTTTCTTCTCGACAGCTCGAGCGGCAGCTTCGTGTCGCCGATCGGTGTATTCGCCCGACTTTTCGTCGATTCGGAAGGTTTTTATGTCGAACGATTGTCGGACGGCACACGCTATCGCTACCACCCGCTGGACGCGACAGGGACCGCCGGCCGTTTGGAATCGATCAGCGATCGTAGTGGCAACCAGTTAACCTTCGCGCGTGGTGGCGACGGCTTGATCGATACTGTGCGTGACACGCTGGGGCGTACGATCGTCTACCAGCACGATAGTCGTGGACGCGTGGAATCGGTCACCGACTTTACTGGCCGCAGCGTCGTGTTTGAGTACG
This sequence comes from Planctomycetota bacterium, assembly GCA_965223265.1. Taxonomy (GTDB): domain Bacteria; phylum Planctomycetota; class UBA8108; order UBA8108; family SXIK01. The sequence goes on along the minus strand of OZ244999.1, from coordinate 7,939,305 downwards.
ACTCTCGTGGTGACTTGGTTGCGGTGACACGCCCGGCAGTGGTCGGGACGCCATCTGGAAACGACTTTCCGGCCGGTAAGCGCACCGAGTACATCTATACGACCGGCTTTGCCGACGAGCGATCCAACCATAACCTGACGCAGATCATCGATCCGCGTCAAACGTCGTCCACCGATCTACCCCGAGTGACCGTTCTCTATGAGGACGACCCCAGCGCGGCGGCGTTCGACCGCGTCGTCACTCAGCAGTGGGGCGGCACCAACGATTCCGGTGTCGCGGTCTCAGGTTCAGTGGAGTTCGCGTATGAACTCTTTGGTGGCGGCTCCTCTGGCGCGGAGAGCGACAGCGCGGCTGAACTGGAATCGTTTCTTCTCGGCGCTCAGGGTATGACGACGATCACCACTGACGAGGGTTTCGTGACCGAGTTCACGTGGAGCGGCGCCGGTCTACCGCTCGAGGAGCGCGTCATAACATCGCCGACGCTTGACGCTGTGCGGCCGCGGGATCCTTCGCGCGCGCAGCCGCCTCCCGGAGTGGCGCCGCCATTCTATGCGACGCGCTGGCAGTGGAGCCGCGAAGGTCTTCTCTTGGCTCGCACTGATCCGGGCGGTGAGCGGGTCGTCTTCACCTACGACGAGAGTGCCCCGTTGCGCTCGGCTCAGAACGGGCTTGTGCGGGAAGAACGGCATGGGGCCCCGGGCGCAGCGAGCCTGGGCCTCGATTCAACGCCTTCGGTCGCGGTGAAAACGTACCGACGCGATCCGCTCTACGGCGTTGCCATCGAAGTTGTTCCGCCACGCGGTAATGCCGCTGGTGCTGTCGCCGGCGATTTTCGGCGCACGTTTTTCATGGACTATCAGGAAGGCGCTTCCGTCGCGCAGCTGGCGATGATCGCCGGCGCCAGCGACGAGCAAATGGCTGCCGCGTTGGCTCATGCTGGCGTCGCCCTTGGCCTTGGTGATCTCAACGGTGACGGTAGTGAAGTGCTGGTGCACGGCAACATCGTGCGGGAGGTTCTGCCACCGACGCCGCGCCCGGACGGCAGCAGTGCAGAATCTGTGAGGCAGACTCGTTTCAACGCTTTTGGTCAAGTGACGCGCACTGAGGACGCGGACGGCCGCAGCCTACGCTACGAGTACCACCCGGAGAACGATCCCGAGGGCGACGGTAGCACAACACCAGGCGGCGACCTTGACGGCTCGACCGGCGGATTCTTGGCGCGTCGCATCGTTGAAGACGCGAGCGAACTGGTGACGAGTTTTGACTACGATGTATGGGGCTTTCTAGCCCGCGTTGTCGATCCGCAGGGGAACGAGCGGTTCTTGGTTCACAACGCCCTCGGCCAGCTCGTCGAGGAGCGTCTGCCGGTGCCGCTGAGATATCGTCGACAGTTCCTCTACGACGCCGACGATCACCTCGAACTCGTTCAGCTTGAGAACTTCAGCGCCACGGACGCCGGTGTCAGCTTTCTCGTCAGCGACAACCGTTGGCTCGAGACCAGCGCCGAGTATGACCTTCTGGGTCGGCCCGTACGAATCGTTCGAGAAGTCTTCGGCGGTGAAGACGGAGTCGTGGAATCGGTGACGGTGGAACTACGCTATAACCGGGCTGGCCGCTTGGTCGAGCTACAGAACCTGGCCGCCGGGCGAAACGACGCGTGGACTCACGATGAACGCGGTCTTGTCGTTCAGCACGCACGTGGCGTAGGTTCACCTGAGGAAGATGCGGTGACGTTCCTTCGCGACGCGGCCGGTCGCGTCGTCGAGACCATTGACGCAGCCGACCTCGACGGCGATGGCGAAGCAGAGCGCAAGCGAGAGGTGCGCGACGGCTTTGGCCGCGTCATCGCGGCGGTCGATGCGCTCGGGTCGACGCATCTCTTCGCTCGCGATGTAGAAGGCCATGTCACCGATGAATTCTTCTTCGGCACTGCCGGCGGCGAAAGTCCGACAGGCGCCGCGACAGGCGGCGCACCCACCGACTTCGGCCGCGTGCTTCTCGAGCGCGGAGCGTCGAGCTACGACGCGCGCGGCAGAGTGGCGGAGTCCGTCGCCTGGCGGTTCGGCGCTCTTGACTTGGCGGCGAATCCGGTGACCGAAAGCCATCGCCGGCAGTTCTGGTACGACGATAGTGATCGCGTCGTGCGGGAGGACGACTCCGCCGCCGGTGTCAGCGAGTGGGCTTACGATGCAGCTGGCCGCCTCGAGGAAGCTCGGAGCGGCGGGGTGAGCCGGACCACGTATGTACGCGACGCCAATGGCAATGCGGTGCGTGAGGTTCGCGAACTCTTGACGCCGGACGTGCTGGCGACTCCCGGGATTGACGATCCTGACTACGACGTCAGTGGGCAGTTCCGTGAGACGCAAAACATCGTCCGAATCTTCGACGAGTTGAATCGCTTGAAGGTCTTGGTCGATCCGGCTGGCGGCGTCTGGCGCCAGAGGTTCGATTCAGCCGGCAATCGCCTCCTGATCAGCGACGCCAAGGGTTCATCGCTCAATGTCGAGAACGATCCGGAACTGGCGCCGCACGAATCGCTTTTGAGCGCCGTGCAGCTGGCGCAGTTGAACGCGACTGGGAATCGACTGCGGTTTCGCTACGACAATCTCCGTCGTCCGGTGTTGGCGCAGCACGAACTGCGGCGCGACGGCGAAGGCGGCGCGTCTCTCGATACGACCAATCCGTTCAACCGTGATGGCCTTATCGAGGAAACGTACGAATACGACGACGACGGCCGGCTTGCCGCTTGGACCGACGACACGGGTCGGCGTGTCGATTTGACCTACAATGCAGCCGGGCGTGTCCAGCGAAAGACTTGGGAAGACGGCTCGTTCGCGGATTACGAACGTGATGCGGACGGCACGGTGCGAGCGATCGTCGACGGCAACGGGACGCGGTTCGAACACACCTTCGACGCTGGTGGGCGTGTCGTGGAGCGCCGAGTCGAACGCGCGGCAGGCATCTCTGGGACGACGCTGCAGCGATTTCAGTACGATGGGCTCGGCCGTCCGACGTTCTTCTTTGACAACAACGACCCGGACGACCAGAGCGACGACGCCAGTGTGCAGGTGGCCTACGATTCCTTTGGCAATGTGGTCTCGGAGCTCGTCGGCAACCGCTCCGTCGAGGCGCACCACAACTTGACCGGGGCACGGCTTTGGCTTCGCTACCCGGACGGCCGCGTCGTCACGGCGGCACGTGACAGCCTCAACCGCGTCACGGGCTTGGAAGACTCCAGCGTACCGCTGGCGAGCTACCGGCACTTCGGTTCCGGTCTCTTGCGTGAGAAGTCGCTGTGGAACGGCGTCGGCGTCGCCTTCGTGAGGCCCGACGGGGATGGGATCGACCGCATGTTCGGGTACGACGCTGCCGGGGAGCTCGTCGAGATCACGTACTCGACAGCGGGCGGTGAGCTCCTTCGGTCGTTCGAGTACGGGCGGGATCGCAGTGGTTTCCGCGAGTACGAATTGCCGCTGCACAGTGCCGAGCTGAGGGGCGACGTCTGGCGCTACGACTCGACGTATTTCCTCAAGAGCTTTTTTCCCAACGTCTTCAACCCTCGTTCGCCTCCGGCGGCACCGCTCGAGAAAATCGTCTTCTTCACGGACGGGAACTTCAATTGGCGCTTTTTGGAGGTCGATTTTTCGATCGTCCGCATCGCTGTGAGCGAGCTCCGTGACTTCTACATCGACATCGACGAAGAAGAATTCTTCACCTACGATGGCGCAGGGAATTTCGTTGGCACCGACGCTGTCGACTTCGTGTACGACGCGTTCGGTCGTCTGCTGGATGTTCAGCGCGACGGCGTGTCGGTGGCGCGCAGCAAGTACGATGCGTATGGCTGCCACGACGCCGCGCGTTTCCGTGGGCGCGGACGTCGCACTGCCAAGAACGTCATCGTTCCAGTGAATTTCCGCCAGCCCACCGGTGAGCTCGCGTTCCTCCATTTCGGAGACGATTTGATCGAAGAGCGCCGCGGTGGCAGTGTGCGGCAGTACATCTTCGAGGAGCTCTACAAGCGAAGTGGCGAGGTCGAGCGGCGCCCCGCGTTCCGCGTGTTCAGACCTGAGGCCGGCGCGGCGTTCACCGAGGCTTTGATTCACGACAGCTCCGACTCCGTCAGTGCCGTCCTCGGCGCCGATGCCGCGATCATCGAGAGCGTCGCGTATGACGCTTATGGCAAGCCGACGGTCCGCAACGCCGTGGGATCTCCTTTGGCTTTCTCGACCGTTGAGAACGTCGTCACGTTCGGCAGCCACTACCACGACTTCGAGGTCGGCATGCACCTCGTCGGTGCGCGCCATTTCGATCCACAGATTGGCCGCTACCTGACGCCCGACGACGGGGTCTTCCCCACGCGACTCGGACTGAACGCCTACCTGCAACCGCGCGTTCGTGGTCTTGCCGGTCGACTCGGTGGCGTGTCGAGGCGCCTGCAGGCGGATTATCTCGAACCGTTTCGGATGAACGTGGTGTCGAAGCATGACATCCTTGGCGCCTGCCTCGACGGCGCGGCGGGACCCTGCGAAATCACCGGCGCGGATGTACGCGCTCGACTCTTCGAGCTCTACCCGCTCGGCGGCAGCGCTGAACGATCGAGCGTCGCGTCGAACGCACGAGGCGGAGTTCAGCCGCGCTCGCATGCTCCCGCCTCGACGAGCTTCAACTGCAAAACGTCCGAGACGTCTGGGATTCCGTGTCAACCGGTGCGGGATCGCGACTCACAGCAAGGATTCGCCCCATGACGATGCGACGTACGAGGAGAGTATCCACGGCTCAGGCGATGTTCCTAGCACTCGCGATGATCTCGCTAGCCCCGACCACGCCACTCGTCGCGCAGGACGATGTCAGTCCGTTTGACGCGCTCGCAGCGGGCGATGTCCGCCTCAGTCCACCGCGCCGCGAGCTCCACGCCACGGCAGCCGCATCTCACCCCACGGCCGTTGGCTCGGGACCCGGGTATCGTCTCGACAGCCTTCCGACTGACGTGCCGCTCAGGGTCCGTTTCGACATGCGCGATCACGTCGGAGCGGTCTTTGGACCCGCGGCGGCGCTGGTGACAGAGACGTTCCGTCTCACCGCCGAGTTTGGGTTCCAAGCCGCTCTGGATGCCGCGGGGTTGGAGGCGGCCGGGCGGCTCTACAACCTGCGCGCGGTGGGCCCCGAAGGGACGAACACGATCACCTTGGGCGCGTCGGGTGCGACAGCGCAGGTGTCGGTGCTTGCCGAAACGCGAATAGGCGTCGACGTCGACGTCCTTCTGTTCGGCTTCGGATCGGAAGTCGATTTCGAGTCGATGGATTCGAGTGTGGCGAACGTTTCACCGAGCGGACTCGTTACCGCCGAGAGTGTCGGGTCGACCTGGATTCGTGTGCTCTCGGACGGCGAGGCGGCGCAGCTTCTTGTCGTCGTCGACATCGCGCTCGACAGCGACGGCGATGGAATCGCCGACGCGTGGGAGGTGGCGTTTGGACTTGATCCCGACGATCCAACGGATGCCGACGATGACCTCGACGAAGACGGGCTGACGAACGTTGAGGAATTCCTTCTCGGCACGGCGCCCAACGATGACGACTCGGACAACGATCTCCTCGGTGACGCCAGCGAGGTCAACGACGTCGGTACGGACCCGGCACTGAACGACACGGACGGCGACGGAGTTCTCGACGGACCTGAGGTATTCGGCGGCAGCGACCCACTAAACCCCAACGAGTCGTCACCGCCATTTACTCCTGAGTTCAAGGTTCAAGTCTTTGAGAGCATCGCCGCGGTGGCCACCAGCGTCACCGACCACGTCTACGTGTTGACGACAACTGGGCGACTACGGACGCGTCAAATCGTCGTACCGCTCTACTCGGTTCCGTTGCGGAACGATCAGGAACTCTCGGGCGATCTTCGCAGCGCCGCGGCAGACGGCGAATGGCTTTACGTCGCCGCTGGTGGCGACGGTCTCCATGTCTTCAGTCTGACGGATCCGTCGGTCCCACAGTTTGTCGAGACGCGGGATGACCTCGCAACTGCCGAGGCGGTCGTCGCGGATCGTGGCACAATCTATCTGCTGACCACGACCCAGCTACGCGTGCTCACGCGCGGCGCCGGCGGCGGACTGACGGAGCTCGACTCGATGAGTGTCTCAGGGGGCACGCGTCTCGCCGTCAGCGCGCCGCTGGTGTATGTGACGCGGCCGAGTGCGAATCGACTCCTCGTTGTCGACGCGTCAACCCCGACTTCTATCGTCGAGCGCCAACAGTTCGCTCTGCCGGTCGCCGCCGGCCCGCTTCAAGATGTCGCTGCAACGGACGAGTTCGTCTACGTCGCGCACGGCTCCGCCGGCCTGTTTGCAATCTCGGCGGCCGATCCGACCGACCTGCAAGTGATCGACACCGCGGCTCCCGAACGACCGGGCGATCCGGCCGATGTTGTCGCCGTCCGCGGCAACCAGTTGGCCTGGCACACGCCGAACGCTGACACGCTCGCGCTCTTCTACCGGATCGAGCCGGACGGCAAGATCACTCCCGCCGGCTCGGTGGCGGCAAACGACGGCGGTATCGAGCAGCTTAGTTTCAGCCAGGAGTACGTTGTCGCCGCTGAGAGCAGTTCGTTCTCCGCTGTCCAGGTTCTCAGCAGCGGCGATCGAGCTGGCGTCGCGCCACAGGGAACGCTTGAGCTCGACAGTGAGCGTAGCGCCTTTTTGCCCGGCGAGACGTTCGCCCTCACGGCTCGTGCCTCCGATGATGTCTACCTCGAGCGCGTGGAGTTCTTCGTCGACGCCGAGCTGCGCCGCGGCGACACGCTGCCGCCCTTTACTTTTCAGGACCAGGTAGCGCTGAGCGCTCTCCCTGGTGACGTTTTGTTCGTCAGCGCCGTTGGCATCGATCTTCAAGGGAACGTCGCTGGAGTCGGCTCGTTTGCACTGCTGGTGGACGCCGACAGCGATGGCGATGGCGTGCCTGACACGATCGACGATGACGTCGACGGCGACGGAATCGATGACGCTGAAGAGCTCATTCCGGGCGCTGACGGCTGGATTTCGGATCCGACCAAGACGGATACCGACATGGATTCAATTGACGACGGCGAAGAAGTCGTTCCCGGGAGTGACGGTTTCGTCACCGACCCCGGTCTTGCAGACAGCGATGGGGACGGCCTCGAGGACGCCTACGAGATTGTCAGCACCATGACGAACCCGGAGCTTTACGACACCGACGAAGATGGCGTCGACGACGGCAGCGAAGATCCTGACGGTGACGGTCTTACCAATCGCGAAGAAGCGGAGCTCGGCACGGACCCGCTCGTGCCGGATGGCGACGGCGATGGCCTCAGCGATGGGCTTGAGCTGGCGATCGGCTACCAACCTCTGCGGGCCGATAGCGATGGCGACGGCGTTGCCGACGGCGACGAGGATGCCGACGGCGATGGGATCGGCAACGGCGTTGAAGTACGACTCGGAACTTCAGTACGTGATGCGGACAGTGACGGCGATGGGTTGGGAGATGCCGCCGAGATCGCGGTGGGGACGAATCCGGCGCGCTTCACTGACTTTTCGCGCCAGCGCCTCGAGCTCCGCGACACCACCCTTGCGCTCGAAGGCCCGCTTCATGTTCTGGCGCTTTCCCTGGAACGCTCGCACGTGACGCTGAGCGACCGACTCTGCGCCGAGGTGGGCGAGCTTGTGCTCGAAGTTACCGAGACATTGGAGCTCGACGACGCAAGCAGGATCGATGTCAGCGGCTGCGGCTTCGCAGCTTGTGGCACGGACCTCGAGGCGCCGTGGTGTGAAGCGAAAGCCTCTATCGCCGTCGCCTTGCCGCGCGGTGTCGATGCGCCAGGAGCGACGACCGCTGCGGGTGGAAGCCACGGCGGACCGGGAGGGCGCGGGGATTCAGGCGCGCCGCAAGTTGCGGTCGCCGGCGGTGCCTCGGACGTGCAGCGCGACGCGTTCACACTCGACTTGGACAGCTTGCCGTTCGATGCATTCGATGCGCCAGCGTTTCCTGGCGGCGGCGGGCTCCCGAGCGCGTCGGCGACCGAAGCGTTCGGACGCCGCGGACGTGGAGGCGGTGTTGTGCGCATCCGTGCCGGTGAGGTACACCTGGACGGTGTGATCGCCGCTGACGGGGATGGGGCGCCGTGGTCTCAGGGCGGCGGCGGTGCTGGCGGCAGCGTCGTGCTGGAATGCGAGCGTTTGTCCGGCAGTGGACGCATCGTCGCTCGCGGCGGTGATGTCGTCGCCACCGACGCAGGCGCACCGGGCGGCGGTGGCGGCGGGAGGGTTCTGATCCGCTGCGCCGAGTGGAGTCAGTTCGAGCTGCGGCGCGTGGAGGCGCGTGGCGGCGTTCTTCTTGAGGACCCGGCGCGTTCCGAGTCCGTCGGCGGCGCCGGCACGATCTACGTCGTCCCTCCAGGGACTGAGCCCGGCATCCTCGTTTTGGATCAAGGCGGCGACACCGCATCGCTGTTAGCGACGCACCTTGACGTTGACGTTACGACCGAGCGGGCGGAGATGTTCGAGCCAGGGGCTGCGCTGACGGCATCTCGACTGCTTGTCGTCCCACCGGCGCTTGAAGACCAAGGCCCGGACGAGTCCATGGTCTCAGCACAGCCGACACTACCGCCGCTGGTCTTCGAGCGACTGTACCTGCGCGGCAACGTCAATGCCGTCTCGCGTCGACCCGTGGTGCTCCTCGACGCTGACGGTCCGGAAGAGCTCGAGGCGGCTGAGTAGAGCTGAGCTGCCTCGTCCTAGCCAGCCCAACTTCGACACTTGTTCTGCGAGGGGAGAGGGCAATTCGGGCGGACTTATGAAATCGAAAGGCAGAGTTCGCAGGTCTTCCGTCGTTTTCTTCGCTACCTTCTGTTCAAGAAGGAGCATAGACTCAAGCCTGGAATCGCTGATCGCGTGACGGATCGAACAGAAGAAAACGAAGGCCACGAAGAGCGTAGAGGCTACGCAACGAGATCAGGCGCCCGCGTTCAGTCGCTTGTGGTTGGTGATCCAGACGCACAGTGAGGCGACGGCGATGAGCGCGACCTCGATGAGCGCGATCGCCGTGTAGATCTTGTGCAGCAGATGGAACTTTTTAAGCGACTCGCTCTCGGGCTCTCGCGGCACGAAGTCGAGCGAGCGTCCGAGCTCGACGAGTCGCGGTTCCAAGTAAAACGCTAGCACGCCGACAGCCGCGAGCGCGAGCACAGCGCACGTGAGCGCCCCCGGACAACGGCAGCGCGCCAGGAGGACGATCAGCGTCAACACCCCGATCGCGAGTTGAATGCGGTTCCAATGGTGGAAGAAGAGGCGATTGAGTTCGCTGGAGAACACCCAGATGGGGCTACTTTTGCGCGCCGCCTCATCATCTGGGTCGAAGCCAGCGCGTTCGGCCAACTTCTGGTTCACTTCGAGGGCGACTGGGATGCCATAGAACGTAGAGCTGACAACACCGAAGATTGCTAGGTTGCCAGCTAACCAGAAACCGAGCAGAAACGGCGCAGAGGTTGACGGCTTCATTCCGCTTGGCATGGCTTCTCAGCGTGGCGATCTTTGCACTGCGGCGCGGGTCGGAAAGGGTCGCGCAGCGTCAGGAACTGCCGCGCGCCGAACACCAGAGCGCGATGTTGCCGACAAGTCGCGCCGCTTGCAACTCGAGTTTGATGATTTCCCGCTGCGCCCGGGGGGTGGCAATCAATCGACGAGCGAGATCGTCGTCAGTCGATTGGTGTGTCCGTGCTGGTCGCCTGACCACCCTCGCGAAAGCGAATGATGCCGCTGTGGTCAGCGAAAAAGTGGCGTATGCCCGTTTCGCCATCCACGACGGGGTCGACGTTGAGCTCGAACTGCGTCCGCGTGCCGGTGTAGTCGATAACGTATCCGGACTTGCCCGGAGGCCCGTCAGCTGCGCCGAGGACCTCGTCGATAATCCCCAAGTCGCTCAGGTCGGTCAGCTGCGAGGCGTACGAGTTGAAACGGGTTTCGTAGACCTGGTTCGCCGTGATGATCGCTTTGATCGAGCTCACCGCAGATCCCTCGTTGGCACCCATGCGGGAGCGGGAAACGGCCGGAATCGCCATGGCGGTCACGATCGCAATCACCGTGACGACGATCATGAGTTCGACTAGAGTGAATCCGGCGGCAGGTAGGATTCCGCGTCGCGATGTACTCAACTTCTGCCTCGCATGGGGTTCGGTTCGGGGTGTCGAAAAAGACTGCCCTGCAGGAGTATAGGATATCTATCGGCAACCGGCATGCCTCACGCGGTCGTCGTTCCGAGAAGTCGGAGATTCCACAAATAGAGGAGTTTACGAGCCCGGCCGGCGGCGCTTGTCGCTGCCGTGTGACAATAATTGTCGACACTGAGCGTCGTGACGCGCTGTCGCGGCGCTCGGGCAGCCCATCCTGTTCGTCGCAAAGTCCTAACCGTAGGAAGCCCGCCTTCGTCTCGGACTGGCGTAGTCGGTCGAATTTCGTCTCTACGGCGTCAGGCGACTGCGGTCGCGGGGGAAGAGCGTCGCTTGTTTGACGTTTCTTAATCCGACGAGCTGCATCGTAAAGCGTTCAAGCCCGAGCCCGAGTCCACCATGCGGCGGCATGCCGTGGCGGAACGCGCTCAGGTAGCTGTCGTACTCATCCGGCACCAGTCCGCGCTCGCGCATCTTGGCGACGAGCGTGGCGTAATCGTGGATGCGCTGGCTTCCCGTGGTGATCTCGAGGCCACGGAAAAGTAGATCGAAGCTGCGCGACACGGTCGCATCGTCATCGCGAAATCCGGTGTACATGGGTCGACCGGCGAGCGGGAAGCCGACGACGAACAAGAAGTCGCTACCGTGTTCGGCCAGGGCCCAGTCACACAGTCGGCGCTCCGCTTCCGGATCGAGGTCGATTCCATGCAGCCGATGGCCGGCCGCGGCAACGATTTCGGAGGCTTCCTGGAACGTGACCTGAGGGATCTCGTCGCCGACGACGGGAACCTCGGCTTCGAGGAGGTCGATCTCGCTGCGGCAACGCTCTGCGACGCTCGCGCACATGTGTCGAATGACGCCTGTGTGCATGGAGATGACGTCTTGCTCGTCGTTGATGAAGCCCATTTCGAAATCGAGTGACGTGTACTCGTTCAGGTGGCGCGAGGTTTCGTGCTTTTCGGCTCGGTACACTGGACCGACTTCAAAGACGCGTTCGAATCCGCTGCCGACCATGATCTGCTTGTAGAACTGCGGTGACTGCGCCAAGAAGGCGGGTCGTCCCATGTAGTCGATGGAGAAGAGATTGGCGCCGCCTTCGGTCCCGGTGGCGACGATCTTCGAGCTCTTGAATTCGACGAATCGCTGCGACCGCAGATACTCGCCGAACGCGTGCACCAGGCACGCCTGCACTGAGAAGACCGCCCGGACCGGGAGTGCGCGGATGGAGATCGGTCGATGGTCCAGAAGTTTGTCGAGATGCGTTTTGGCGATCACCGCCGGGCGATTGATTTCAAGTGGCGGTTCCTCGGCGACGGCAAGCACCTTGAGACGCGAGAGGTGGACTTCAGCGCCGCCCGGCGCTCGTTCGTCCGCGCGCACCGTGCCCTCCACCTCAACGACGAACTCCTTGCCAATCCCCGACGTTTCGATTTCGCTTTCGGGGTCAATGACCGTCTGGATGAGTCCGCCTGCGTCGCGCAGGATGAAGAAGTTGACCTCGCGAAAGCTGCGGATGTTGTGCACCCAGCCAGCAAGGCGCACGGTTTCCCCGCTTCGGGAGAGGGCTTCGGAAGAGAGAACGCGCTGCATGGGACGCTACCGACGGGTTCGGGGGGGATTGATCACAAAAGGCGGATTGTATCACAAGCGCGTGGGCACCGATTCGCTAAAAGTGTCGCGCCACGCTCGCTACCGAAGATCTTCCATAGCCTCGAGCTTGTCCGCAGCCAGCCGAATGCGTTTGCGGGGAATCAAGAGCCGTGAGGATTCTTGTTACCCGGAGAAACTCCGCGCTCCCGGTGCCTCCAGCTGCGACGCGAAATGGCCCAACTCGAGCGTAGCAGATCGAAACCGAATCGTTACACTGGACCCGCATTCGGGGTGCTGGCCGCCGTGGTTGCTGTCGCGAGCGAACTGTAATTCATGTACAAGTGGTTTCTCTGCGTGCGGTATCTGTTCTCCCGGGCGATTCCGTTCGCTGCCCTGGTAGTCGTCGCGTCGAGTGTCGCGCTTCTGATCATCATTGTCTCGGTGATGGAGGGGTTCCGAACGGACCACAAACAGAAGATCCGCGGGACCAGTGCAGATCTGTCTGTGCGGGGTACTCAGTACATCGGCCTGCGCGACCCCGAGCGCGTGGCACGACTGGTTGCCGGCGTCGAAGGCGTTCAGGCGGCCACTCCGTTTGTCGACATCATGGTGCTCTATCGCAACGAGCTCACGTACGGCCCAGAGCTTCAGACCCGATTTGTCCGCGCTTTTGATCTCGAGCGTGAACGTGAAGTCGGGGAGTTTACGAAGTACGTGGAAGCGGCGCTCGTGAACCGGCTCGTGTTCGGGCCCGACGCGCCGCGTTCGGCTGCCGAGTACTTCGCGGCCGACTGGGTCGAGCACGGATTGTGGCGTTCACGTGGGTCCGACCCCCCGAAGGAAGTGTTGCCGCCGATTCTTGCGGGCCGCGAGGCCCTGCGAGAGGGGCTTTATCCGGGCAAGAGGATTTCGCTCACCGCTTTTTCGCCGACCACCCAGCGTCCCGTCAGCCGCGAGTTCCGCGTCGTCGGTTATTTCAAAACCGGGATCTACGAACTCGACTGGAAAGGTCTGCTCATGTCGATGGATGTCGCCGATGAATTCCTCGGTCTGCAGACGGATCGAGGCCAGAAGTTGGCGTCGGGTGTGCGCATCGCGGCTGAGCCCGATCGTCGCGACGACGCGAGCCTCGCTGGGCTGCGCGACGAGATCCGGGAGCTGCTGGAGCGCGAACGCGTTTTCTTCTCGACGACGCGCACGTGGTTCGACGAGAAGGCCGCGCTTCTTCAAGCGCTGAAAGTCGAGAAGGCGCTGACGGGTTTGATCCTTGGGCTCACCGTTCTTTTCGGTGGCTTCATGATCTTTATCATTTTGACGGTCCAGGTCGTTGAGAAGACGCGCGACATCGGTGTCCTGCAGTCCATGGGAGCGACGCAGTGGGGTGCGGCCAGCATCTTTCTGCGCATGGGCGTCGTGCTTGCTTTGGTCGGCACGCTGATCGGTTCGGTCTACGGCCTCGGGTTTGCGTACTTCGTCAACACGATCCAGCGCTGGGTCAAGCTCCTCACCGGGTACGAGGTGTTTCCACTGACGGTGTTCTACATGGACCGCATCCCGGTGCAATTTCACGCCTCGGATCTGCTGTCCATCATCCTGCCAACGGTGGTCGTGGCCACGATTTGCAGCGCGCTCCCGGCTTGGCGCGCGGCGCGCAAAAAGCCCGTGGACGCGCTGCGCTACGAGTAGGTGTCTTGCGCTGCGACCGCGGGCTCGACGGCTGGTCGAACGGCTGGTCGAAGAATTCCACCCATCGTACTCTCTTTCGATGGGCTGCCTACGAAGTTCCAAGTATGCGTTTTGCTGTCTCGTGGCCGTCGCTTCTTCGGCCCTGCGGTGTGACTCGACGGAGCGTGCGCCGAGCAGTGCGCCGTTGGACCCTCCTCTTCTGAGCGTGCCGGAGTATGCCGTCGACGTTGTTGTCGTCGATGGGGACGATCAGCCCGTGAGCGATGCCGCGTACATCGCGTATGGTCTGAGCACGCCGGGGGCGGGAACCGCGGCGGGACCGCAACCGACGGCGATGCGCTCCACAGGCGGCGTGGTCGACAGCGACGGGCGCTTCTCGCTCGTCGAGATCGACCAGACGATTCTCGTCGTCGTCGAGGCCGAGGGCTATTTCTCATCGCCCGTTGTCCTCGACCGCAGCATGGTCGGAAGCGAGGTGCGCGTGACGATGGTTGAGGACGTGGGACCGGCTGGCGAGCGCCGGGTGTGCATGCATTTCGCGGGTGATGCGATGCTCGGCAGGCGTTACATCGACCCCGTCCGCGACGACACGGCGGTGGTCACGCCCGGCGACGGCGGCGACAGCGCGCGCGCGGTGGTTGCGGCCGCGGCGCCTCTCTTTCGCGCCGCCGGGGTTCGGTCGCTGAACCTTGAGACCGTCGTCGGCACGTTGACCATTGACCAGGCTTATCCGAAGAAGCGGTTTCTCCTCATCTCACCGCCAGAGACCGTCGACCTGCTCGACGAGCTGGCCCCGAACGTGATCACGCTCGGCAACAACCACGCGCGCGACTGGCTCGATCTCGGGGTCGCGTCGACCGTCGACGCGCTGAAGGACGCCGGTTTCCCGTGCGTCGGGGCTGGCCGCGATGTCGCCGAGGCCGAGGCACGCCAGACGTTTGTGCAAGACGGCTATCTCATTGGTTCTCTTTCGTACACCAGTGTCAACGGCGATTTCGTCAACGACAGTTTGCCGCTCGGTGACCCGCCGCCGTCGCTCCCCGAAAAAGAGGCGTGGCAGTACGAGGAGCGCAGCTTTGGATTCACCGGTCCGACGCTGACCGTGCCGACGGCGTCGCAGCGCATCGGCGCGGCGTGGCGCGAGTTCAAGACGCACCAGGGCGGGCTCGCCGAGGCGGAGTTGACCGACTATTGGGCGGCCCTCGTGGCGGTCTACCCCGAGCTGCAGGATTGGGTCGCGCGGCGCGGGCATGGCGGGGCGAATCCTTACGACCGCGACCGCATGGAGGCGGACATTGACGCGCTCAAAGCCCAAGGGTGCGATCTCATCATCGTGCAGCTCCACAGCGGGTTTCAGTTCCTGCCGGTCAAGTCGAAGCTGACCGAGTCGGCGGCGCACCGCGCGATCGACAGAGGCGCTCACCTGGTGATCTGCCACCACCCCCATGTGCTTCAAGGCTTCGAGTGGTACAAAGGGCGGCTCATCGCCTACAGCCTCGGCAACTTCATCTTTGACCAAGACTTCCTTGCCACGTTTCCTTCGGGCGTCGTGCGCGTGATTTTTGAAGAAGACGCGGTGATCGAGGCGAGGTTCTATCCGTTTGCCCTTGAGCGATACCGTCCCGTGCCGCTCGGCGGCGCGACGGCGGAGCAGCTGATCCAGATGGTACGCGAGCGTTCGGTGCAGCCACTGCGATCCGAGCGCACGGATCTTGGGGTGATCAGCGTCGAGCGCAGCGTCTCAGGAGTCGCGGCGGATTTTGAACTCGAGAACAACTCTGCGCTCATTCTCGAAGGCTCGCCGGTGCTCGAAAACGTGGCGTTCGACTTGACCGCTGAAGACGTCGTCGATGTGGCGAGCTCGCGCCTGATTCGGTCGCGCGGACCAGGGGACACCGCGCTGCCGCATTCTCTCTTCTTTGGCCAGGACCTCTTCGGTTGGGGAAGCTTCGAGGACGATCTCGCCGACGCCGAGGCTCGCGGCGGCGCGCAGTGGCAGACGAACGACACCTTCAAACGCATCGAAGTCCTTGACGTCGCGCCGTCCGGTGTGCGCAGCCTGCGGCTTCGTCGTAGCGCCTCGAACAGCGCCGCGGTGCTTGTGCGGCCGGTTGCGCGGATTACGTTTCCACAGCACCGCAGCTACGTCGAGTCGACGGTGGGTGTTGACACGGTCTATCTCCCGAGCGACGGTGAGGCGAGATATAGCGTCCACATGCAAGCGCGACTCACCGGCGACGGGATTCCGAGCGTGCGTTTCGATGTCTACGACTTCGACGACACGGACCCGACGACTGACCCCGAATCCAATCTGCTCCGCCGTGAGGAGTTTCCCCTCGACATCGACAATGACGACGCCTGGCATAGCATTCACTTCGAACCACCGAGCTGGCTCTTCGACGGGATCGCCGGGCTGGAGCCCAACGCGGTCATGATGTACGTCCAGTTGTCGCCGCCGCTTTCAGGTACGTCGGTGCTCCTCGTCGACGACCTTCGATACCTCGAGTGGCGGCGCGCTGCCGACTTGCCCGACATGCTCTTTGCCGTCGACGCGCTCCGCAGTGAGGAGGTGGACGTCAGCGTCACGCTTGAGCGGACGCCTCGATAGCCTCCCGTCGCGCCCGGGCACTCCTCCGTTCACTCTCGCTTGTGGGCGGCGGCCACACTCTCTGCGCCGCGATCGCGGTTGAGGAGCTTTGCGTACACGGCCAGATTGCCTTCGACCATCGCATCGACCGTGTACTCGGAGGCGACGATCCGCGGTCCCTCATCTCCCATAGCGGCCGCCAGCGCCGGGTCGCGAAGGAGACGCAGGAGCGCGTCCCCAAGCGCGACGCTGTCTCGAGCCGGCACGAGGAAGCCGTTGACTCCATCGTGGACGATCTCTGGAATCCCACCAGCTCGGGTCGCGACGACCGGAAGTCGGCAAATCAGTGCATCGAGAATCGCGGTGCCGAGTCCCTCCTTGTGGCTCGGCATAGCGTAGATGTCCGCGGCCTTGAGAATCTCGGGCACATCCCGGCGAAATCCGGGGAAGAACACACGCTCGGCGACACCAAGATCTTTGGCGAGCTGCATGAGCTGCGGCCGCAGACCGCCATCGCCGACCAAGCAAATGGCGCACTGTGGAAACTCGGACAGGATGTTGGGCGCAGCTTCGACGAGATAGCGTTGGCCTTTGTGATCGGCGAAGAAGGCGACGTTGACGATGAGTTTCGTCTCCGCTGGAACTCCGAGTTCGGCGCGGAGGTCGCACGGCGCAACACCATTGAAACGCTCTGGGTCAATCCCGCTCGACACACAGTCGATCCGTTCGGCCGCGATGCCGTCGGCCAGAAGTACATCGCGAATGGCGCGACTGATCGCGACGATGTGGTCGACGCCGCGATACTTGAGATGATTGAGCCCGAGAAAGGAGTGGCGGTAGATTGAGAAGTCGACGCGACGCGTCAGCAGAGTCTTTGGACGACGGCGTCCCAGCAAGCTCGCCGCGAGGGCGCCTAAGCTGTGCGCGTGTGAGGTATGAAAGTGCACGAGGTCTGGTCGGCGTCGCCTCATTTCCCGTGCCAGTTTGATGACCGCCACAACGTCGACCTCGCCGCGCATGCGCAGCTCCTGCGTGGAAATGCCGGCTTCCCGGGCGCGAGTCGCCATGGGGCTGCCTTTCTGGGCGCAGAGAGACACCGGGTGACCGCGTGCGACGAGGCCGCGCAGAAGGTAAAGCGTCTGCTGTTCGCCGCCACGCCACGTCGGCTCAGTGTTGATGTGAAGTGTTGAGACAGGCTCAGTCATAGCAATGCGCCGAAGGATCGATCGTTCTCACTCATTCGTATCCGAGGGTAGCCAGAAGGTCGCCACAGACGTCGGTAACGTCGCGCAGCTGAGCCGCGGAGAGGTTTTCCGCATAGCGGCCCACCCGGAGCTTGTGGTTTTCGACGTAGTGTCGCACCTGTTTCTTGGCGTGGTAGCTGCCAGCGGTTTCGTTCTGTATCTTCGCTAGGAACTTGGTCACGTCGTGTGTCGTGTCGAGACCCATGAATCGAAGCGCGGAGCCCACCGTGGCCGCCGGATGCGACACGAGTGCTTCGTAGCGCACCTCGAGGTACGCATCGCGATCGAGAGCTGCGGCGTCGGCGCGTGCGGTCTCGACTGCGAAGCGCCACTGATGAGCACAGCGGATGTGATTCTCCTTCGGGTAGCGAGCGAGTAGATCCTGCCAACCGGGAATCTCCAGGTGTCCCCATGTCGAGCCGCGGTTGCGGAACATGAGCGAGGCGACGCAATCACGGCCGTCACGGATGATGTGAACGAATCGCGCCGCCGGAAAGAGCGCGCGGAGAAACGGGATCCGGATCACGTGCTTCGGATTCTTCTCGACGAAGAGATCGCCAGCAAGTTCCTGGCGGGCGTCAGCGAGAGCGTGATAGATCGTCGGCGCTACCTCGGCGGTCGCGTCTGCTGCCTCGAGGCGATGATCGCCGCGTGGTGGCACCAGCTCGTTCCAGATGCGGCTGGCTTCAAAGAGGTACGCGACCCGCTCCTGCGCGGCGAGGGCTTCACCCAAGATCGATGTGCCCGAGCGTGCGCAGCCGATCAGGAAGACCGGGCTGCCGAGGAGTCGGCGTCCCAGTTCCAAGACGTCGTCTGGAAGGGAAGGTATTTGCGCCATTTTTGCCTGACGAAGTCGGCGGAGGGCATGAATTCAGCCATGAACTCGCGCGACCAGCGCCGTTGGATCTTAGGAGAGTCTGCGCGCCCGCCGACGAGCCGACCGCTTGCGTCACGAAACTTATGCCATACGAACGAGTCAATGGCGTAGCTCTTCAAACCGCGGCTGCGCGCGCTGAGGGAGATGTCGATACCGTAGCAGTGGAATCCGGGAAGGTTCGCATCGAAGGTGATGCCGCGGCTCTTGCGGACTCCGATCCATTGCTCGTCGAGTGCCTGCACCTCGTGCGGCAGGGGTCCGTCGAAGTGGTAGCCGCTCGGATCACACCACCGACCCCGGAGCTGCTTGGACTCGCCCGTGATCGGCGGACACGCGCCGACAGCGCCGATCACACCCCAGCGGGCATCCATGTCCTCGAGGTCCTGCAGCGCTGCCGCGGTGCGCGATTCCCAGCCATGCGGCAAATAGACGTCTTGGTGCATGAAGAAAACGAGGTCATGATCGGCGTCCACAAGGGCCTCGTGGTAGAGCTGCGAAATACTTGTCGAACGCCGGTTGTCACGATTGTCAACAATCACCCATTGGTGACGGTCGCTGTGCACGATGGGGCTACTCAAGAGGTTGTTGCGCAGCTCCTCGAAGTCGTTGACGACGACGACGAAGCTGATCGATTCTACCGATTGGCTTGGCGTTAGCGCCGGGTCGACGAGGTTGTGATGTTCGAGCGGATCGTAAGCGAGATTGTAGACCGACTCGCGCACCGTGTCGTTCTTCCGCGCGGCGATCCTCTTGAGCGGATAGGTGAGCTCCGAGCGAATCTCAATGCGGCACGTGTCATAGCTCTCTCGCAAGCAGTCTTCGTTCCAATAGATGTAGCCGCGGTCGCAGCCCTCGAGTCGACGATGCGTCGGCAAATCGAAGAGGAAACTGCCTGGAAATCCCGCAACCGCGTCGCCGAGCAGTGTCAGCAGCGTCGGTGTGATGTCGATCGTGGAGCAGAAACGCTCCTCTGTCGCGGGCGGCTCAAAACGCTGCCTCAGCGCAGGAGGCAGCCAGACGATGAGTGGAACGTAGGTCAGATCGCTGTGCAGTCGCCCGCAGTGATGCACGCGGCCGTGCTCCGGGTCGAATCCCTCGCCATGATCACTCGTAAAAATGACAAGGGTGTCGTCGAAGTTCACGCGCGAGAGGATGTCGTTGACCTTTTCGTCCATGAAACGAATGCCACCGTCGTACTTGGCGACGATCTGTTCGTGAAGACGCCGCGGGCCGAGCGCGGACGGCGGTTCACGCCAAACCTCCGGACCGTCGCGGAAAACGTGAAGCGATGGGTCGATCGGTGCGTCGAGCCAGCGCGCGCCGTCGAGGTAACACTGGCGATGCATGTGGTAGTCATGAACGACGTTGGTGTGAAAAAAAAGAAACCACGGTCGATCAAACTCCGCGGCAGTGAATCGTTCGAGGAGCTCGTTGGCACGTTCGAACGGTTGCAGGTAGTCTTCTCGCGGAAACCAGTGAAACTCGTCGAAACCGCTGTTCCAGTCGAAGAACTTCCACTTCGCCGGCCGGCGTTTGAGACCGAGGCGTTCGAGTGTCTCGCGGTCGATCTGATCGCTGACGGTGTTGCCGTTGTTCGTTATCGCGACGCGAAAGTAGTCGTCGCCTAGGTAGTGGCCGATCTTCGGTTTGGCGAACTTATGGTTGTGGTCGACTAAACCATGATCGTCCGGTAGATGCCCGGTGATGATCGAAGCGCAGCCGGGAAGCGTCCAGCCGACGGGCGAGTGACAGTTGGTGAATCGAGTTGCGTCGGCCAGGCGGTGTTTGAGGTGCGGCGTCGTTTCGCGCCCGTATCCGTTCGCCGAGAGGTGATCGGCACGAAGGTCGTCGATGGCGATCACCACGACGTTGTAGTTCTCCGGGCGCGCATTCGGCTGATACGCCAGGCCGTACGGGTTTGTGTGGTGTTGGGAACTCATGGATCTCTCGTTATGACGCAGCGTCGAGCAAGTTCAACCCCCACTTCTCGCAAGATTCCTACAGCGGCACCGTAAGTCGCGCCGTGGCCAGCGCTAGCCTCGAGTTTGGCCATTTCGCGTCGAGCCTGGGAACGCCAGGAGCGTCGAGGCCAAGGAGCGACGACAACGCGATCCCGCTGCGATCGTGGCGGAGGACGGGCGCAGGCATCGGCGCTCCTGGCGTTCCCCGAAGGGCCGGACAGGAGTTTTTGAACATGCACAAGGGTTCTCAGGGTACTAAAAAGTCGAATGGGCCTTTGAATTCCCGCGAAACTCGTCCGGCCAGGCCGGCGCGAAATGGCCAAACTCGAGCTATCAGCCCGTTGAAAAAAGGGCATGGGCTGACAACCGGCCTTTTCCCGCGGCGGCGAGCCCCGCCAAATGCCTTACAGAAGAGGGCTCGGAGATGACCTGCGTTCGCGCCGGCAGATCTGGACGCGAAGCGACCGGTCTTCAGCTCAAAGCACGCTCTCGTCAGACGGCTAGGACTGCCGACGCGATCTTTACTGTGCAGGAAGCACACCTCGGGTCGAGTCGTCAAGCTCCTCGCGACGACACGATACGAAATCTTGTGTGAGTTCAATGCGAAAAAAAGCCAGGCGCGGTCGCGATCAACGACGGCGCGACCGCTCCACCGCGAACGGGTCGGCGGCGCCTCTGCGTGCGGTGTGGTAGGATCGGCTTGCTCCGGCACACCCGCTCCGTTACTCTGCGGGCGCGTCGACGTGACGCAGCACGAGCCGGGCGTCTTTCGCGGAGCTAGTAGGAGCACGATTGCATGGAAACGATGATCGTTACGGGTGGCGCCGGGTTTATCGGCTCGAATTTTGTCCGCCATGTCTTGGCCCACACCGATGCGAACGTCGTCATCGTCGATTGTTTGACCTACGCGGGCAACCTAGCCAGTCTCAAGGACGTCGCCAACACGCCGCGCTTTCGATTTGTCGAGGCGGATATCACGGACCGCGCCGCCATGGAATCCGTTTTTCGCGAAACGCGTCCGACGAGTGTCGTGAACTTCGCCGCGGAATCGCACGTCGATCGTTCGATTGACGGGCCGCGCGCGTTCTTGACGACGAACGTCGGCGGCACGTTCGAGCTTCTCGAAGTGTCACGGAGCTACCTCGCGTCGGGCGGCGGGAAGAGCGCCAACGACTTCCGCTTTCTTCATGTTTCGACGGACGAAGTTTACGGCAGCCTCGGCGACACTGGACTCTTTTCTGAAACCACGCCCTATGCTCCAAACTCGCCCTACTCAGCATCGAAGGCGGCGGCTGACCATTTCGTGCGCGCCTATCACGAAACCTACGGCTTGCCTGTCGTCATCACGAATTGCTCGAACAACTATGGGCCCTACCAGTTTCCCGAAAAGCTCATCCCGCTCATGATCCTGAACGCGTGCGAGGGGAAACAGTTGCCGATCTATGGCGACGGCGGCAACGTGCGTGATTGGCTCTACGTTGAGGATCACTGCGAAGGAATACTTCTGGCGCTGCAGCGCGGTAGGCTCGGTGAGAAATACAACATCGGTGGCGGCAATGAACGCACCAATCTGCAGGTTGTCGACAAAATCTGCGAGCTGCTCGACGAGCTCAAACCAGCGCCTGAGAATCCTCGCGTCGGCGGACGAAACCTCAAGTCTTACGTCGATTTGAAAACGTTCGTCACCGATCGACCCGGCCACGACCGGCGCTACGCGATCGATGCGCAGAAGATCCGCGACGAGCTCGGATGGACGCCGCGGTGGGGTTTCGACGAAGGCATGCGTCGCACGGTGCAGTGGTACTTGGAGAACGCCGAGTGGTGCGGCGACGTCCAGAGCGGCAAGTATCGACGTGAGCGTCTCGGCCTAACGGAAGAACCAGGGGTTTAGCGGGCGGGTCTGCGCTTTCGGAGCGGTTCGGGGGAACCAAATTGGCCCCAGATTGCTGGTCCGGACCGCGACGCTTTCCACATCCTTCTTTTCAGTTTGGCCGCCGCCGTCCGATCTAGCCCGCGGGTCTCGGATGCGAAAGGGTAGTTTTTCGGCCGCAAGATCTTTTTCAGCGGTTTTCGACAGGCCAGTCCGCCTGTCGGAGTCGATAGACATCGAACGAAGCGGGCCACTCCACCGTCCGAAAAAACTCGCGGCTTTTGTTCTCGGCGCCGACCACCGAAGGCGAAACCGTGAAGAAACGTGGACCCCGCCGCGTCGAATCCCCCCGTCTCATCTGCGGCGTGTCTCCCTCGCGCAGACCGCAGGAAACCGCCTGGCAAGCTCAATGCGCCGTGCTCACGATTTCTGCCGCCACAGCGCGCTGAGCGCGGCAGCGCCTTTCGCAATCTCACTACAACATTCGGACGCCGTCGCGTCCGGCGCACTTCATATGGCACCAAACACTCTTCCCCGCGGCTGGTCGCGAGCCGATCTGCACATCCACACGACGTTCAGCGACGGCACTGCAGCGCCGGAAGACGTGCTCAACTACTACGCCTTGCGGCCGGATTGTCGCGTTCTGGCCATCACTGACCACGACACACTCGATGGTGCTCGGCATGCGAAGGAGTTCGCTGCGCAACATCCGGAAATTTACGGCGATCTCGAGATCATCGTTGGGGAAGAAGTGTCGTCGAGCGACGGTCATGTGCTCGCGCTCTTTCTTTCCGAGAGAATCCCGCCTGGTATGTCCGCCGCCGAGACGATCGGCGCGATCCACGCGCAAGGTGGAATCGCCGTCGCCGCGCATCCGTACACAAGTTGGCTGCGCTGGAGTGGACTGGTGGGCGTTGGCGATCTGGTTCACGAGCTGCCCTTCGACGCGATCGAGACGAAGAACTCGAACTTCACTGAGGTGTTCGCGAATCGTAAGGCAGAGCGTAACGCTGGCGACCTGGCGCGGCTAGGAAACTCCGACGGTCACTTCCTCGACGCCATCGGACGCTGTTACACTGACTTTCCAGGCTCCACTGCCGCGGATCTTCGCTTCGCGATCGGCGCCCGGTCCACGCGACCTGGCGGCCGCTGCTACGGTCTCGTCACCCTGTCGCGGTTCATAGCCTGGCGCCTTCGCCGCGGCGGCAGCATCTTTCCGCGCCCTTCACGGCCGGTCGCGCCAAGTCACGGCGGCGGCCTCGGGCTCGATATCGCTCCAGCACGGGGCTGTGACGCATGGATCTTGCGCGCTCGGGGTTCACTCGACGCGACGACTCTAGATGACGCGAAGACCCTCGTCGCCCAGCTGACTTCGACGGCGCCAGCGGTTATCGTGGAGCTTTCCGAGGTTGAGCACATGGCTTCTGCGGGGGTCTCAGCGCTCGTGTCGGGCCTGCTGACCGCGCGGCAACGCGGCGTCGCTTTCTGCGTCGCCTCTCCGTCCCGCAGCAGCCGGCGCGCGCTCGAGTCTGCTGGACTGTTGCGAGCCATGCCGCTGGCGTCGAACCTATCGCAGGCGTTTCGCCTCGTGCGTCAAGCCGAGCTCAAATCCGACTGTTCCACGTCGCTGCGCACTGCAAGCTCGACTCAATCAAGAAACGAAAAAGAACTCAGCGGAGTCTCATGATGAAAGGAATCATTCTCGCGGGCGGCTCAGGGACGCGCCTCTTTCCGCTCACCAAAGGGGTGAGCAAGCAGCTGGTGCCGGTCTACGACAAGCCGATGATTTACTATCCCTTGTCGACACTCATGCTTTCGGGCATCCGCGACGTCCTTGTGATCACGACGCCGGAGGATCAGACTTCGTTTCAGCGCCTTCTCGGAGACGGCCATGACGTCGGCATCGAGGTGAGCTACGCGGTGCAGCCAAATCCGGAAGGGCTGGCACAGGCGTTTCTGATCGGACGCGAGTTCGTCGGTGATGACTCGGTCGCGTTGGCGCTCGGTGACAATATCTTCTATGGTCACGGTTTCGCCGACCTCCTGCAGCGCGCCGCCGGTCGCAGCAGCGGCGCCACCGTCTTCGGCTATCGTGTAAGTGACCCCGAGCGCTACGGCGTCGTCGAATTCGATGCCGAGGGAAACGCCGTTTCCCTAGAAGAAAAACCCCAAGCGCCGCGTTCTCACTTCGCGGTCACGGGGCTCTACTTCTACGACAACCAAGTGCTCGATATCGCGGCGAACCTCAAGCCGTCCCCCCGCGGTGAGCTGGAGATCACGGACGTCAACATCGAGTACCTCAATCGCGGCCAATTGCAAGTCGAGCGCATGGGACGCGGGATTGCATGGCTCGATACAGGCACGCACGAGTCGCTCCTTCAAGCCTCGACGTTCATTCAAGCGATCGAAGAGCGGCAGGGACTCAAAGTGGCCTGTATCGAGGAGATCGCGCTGCGCATGGGTTTCATCGATCGTGAACAGATCTTGCGAGTCGCGCAGGAAATGAAGAACAACAACTACGGGCAGTATCTGCTCACGGTTGTCGAGGAAGAGGTTGGCTGAGATGAAGTTCGCAGCGACCGACCTGGAAGGAGTCATCCTTGTAGAGCCTGATGTCTACAGGGACGACCGTGGCTTCTTTCTGGAGACCTATCATGCCGAAAAATACGCTGCCGGCGGCATTGAAGCGACTTTCGTGCAGGACAATCATTCGCGTTCGCAGCGCGGGACGCTGCGCGGCTTGCACGCTCAGCGCGAGCGACCTCAAGGCAAGCTCGTGCGGGCGCTCAGCGGGGCGATCTTCGACGTCGCTGTTGACGTGCGTCGAAGCTCGCCCACGTTCAAGAAGTGGGTCGGCTTTGAGCTCTCGGCCGAGAACTTTCTCCAGCTCTACGTGCCGCCCGGCTTTGTTCACGGCTTCTGCGTTCTCAGCGAAACTGCTGAAGTAGCGTACAAGTGTACCGACCTCTACACCCCCGGGGACGAGTTCGGCGTGATCTGGGACGATCCGGACATCAATATCGACTGGCCGCTCAACGATCCGATCCTGTCGACGAGGGATGCGGCCAATCCATCCCTCGCGGCGCAGCTCGACCTGCTGCCGGATTGACCCGCACGTTTTCGTTACGAACGTCAGCAGAGCATCGGTCGCCGCCGTGTTGTTTTTCTTCGGCCGCTCGATAGAGTGATGGCGCCGCGGGAGGATTCGTGCCGGCGGCTGTTTGAGGGGAAGCGAACGTGAATCAAGACGAAGAGAAAATCGAGCGCGAAGCTGAGCCGACCGATGGCGTCCGAGTCGGTCCGCCAAACGCTCGCGCACCCTCCCTCGGTGCGTGGCTGACGTTGGCTCTCACCATCGCGGCATCTTCTGGTTACTTTGTGTTTTGGCGCGGGCGCGAACGGCGCGCCGTGACGGCGGATCTAGGCGAAACCTCAGCGCCGAGCGGGGACGATCATCGCGCCGTGAGGATTTCGCGTTCGAGCTCACCGTTTTTCGATTTGTCACGCGAGGACTGGAAGGCGAAGCCGGTGAGCGACGCCACCGAGCCGTTAACCTCCCCACGTCGCGTCACCGTGCACCACGTCGGCGACCGGGACGTCTCGTCGGACGAGCGGGAGGCCACCGCGCGGCTGATCCGAGGCATTCAACAGAATCACCAACAGAAACGACGGTGGGTCGACATTGGCTACCATCTGATCGTCGACCGCGCCGGGCGCGTGTGGCAGGGACGGTCACTCGACCTTGTCGGCGCCCACGCCGGACCCGGTGGCGCGAATGTCGGCAATGTGGGCGTACTGGCGCTCGGAAACTTCGACCGACAGCGACTCACCTCCGCCCAGACATTGGCGCTCAAGCGATGCCTAGACCGTCTGCGGGAACGCTTTTCGATCGCGCCGGGCGAGGTCTACACACACCGGGAGATTCGTGCACTACATGGGCTCGGGACGACAGATTGTCCTGGCAAGCGGTTGCAAACGTGGGTCGACGATTATCGCGAAGAGTTGACGCGCAGCACGTTCGCGGCGTCCTCGAACCGCTCGTGAAGCCGACTCGGCGGCTATCGGATACCGAACACGCACTGACCCCGCGCCCGCAGAAAACGACCGTGAAGCGCCGAAGCGCGCTCGGCGCGGCCAGTGGCACGCCACGAGAGACGTGAGAGCCGCCCGCGGCGGCGTCCCGAAACACCGGCATTGACGCCATCGTGGCTCTGACTTGCCGTTTGATTGCAGCGTTTGGGACGGAGACCATTTTTTTCAGGCGCTCGGGTCCAAGAAGGGTTTCGTGCCTTGTCGGCGGTCTCTTTACGCGGTACATTCAGCACCCCGGTTCTCCACCCGGCCTCCTCGCGGCGATCGCGACGGGCCTCAACGCCTTGAGCAGCAACGAAAAGGGTGAGCAGTGCTTGATCCGATTCACGATGAGTGCGGCGTTGCCGCGGTTTACCGTATGGATCACGTCCCCGACGACGCCGAGCCGGGAGAGTTCGTGGAGGCCGGTGTCAACGTCGTGCGCCTCCTTCCTGACATGCTCATCGACCTGCAGAATCGGGGTCAACTCGCGGCGGGGATCACCCGCTACAATGAGCATGCGGCGCAGGTCATCGATACGTACAAACAGGTCGGCAGCGTCAGCGACGTTTTTCATCTGACACTCCCGGACCCGGCGAAATTCGAGTCGATCCTCAGCGAGTATTCGGGACGAGCGGGGATCGGCCATGTGCGGTACGCCACTTGCGGCCGCGATGACCCATCCTACGCTCAGCCGTTCGAAGTCTCGCATGGACGCAAGTGGAAGTGGTTCGCATTCGGTTTCAATGGCAACGTCGCCAACTACTCGCAGCTGCGAAGCGAGCTTGTCGAGAAGGGCTATCACCTCGTGCGCGAGAGCGACACAGAGATCCTCCAGCACCACATCTGTTACGCGCTCGAACGACCGCAGAAGCCGGACGTAGTGCAGGTGCTGCAACAGATCGCCTACCATATCGACGGTGCCTACAGCCTCGTCTTCTTGAACGGCGACGGCGACTTGGTCGTGGCTCGCGATCCCTACGGCTTTCGACCGCTCTGCTACGCCATCAAGGGAAACCTTTTCGCGGCGGCATCGGAAAGCGTCGCGCTTCAGAACCGCGGCTTTTCGGACGTTCGTGAGGTCGAGCCTGGCACTCTCGTCCACGTCACCGCCGAGGGCGTACGGACCGCGACCTTCGCAGAGGCACCGCGCCGCGCTTTTTGTTTCTTCGAGCACGTCTACTTCTCGAACGTGGCGTCAAACATCAACGGTCGAGCGGTCTACTTGACGCGAACGCAACTCGGCGAGGCACTTGCTGCTTCCGAGGATCGCGACACCGATCCCGAAGATTGCGTTGCCGTGCCTGTCCCCGACACCGCCAAAGCCGCATGCGACGCCATGGCGTACCGACTTGGGATTCCTTCGCGTGAGGGGTTGATCAGAAACCGATACGTCGGACGTACTTTCATCGAAGGTCGCAATCGGACCGAGCGAGTCATGCGGAAGTTCTCGGCTTTGCCTGAAGTTTTGGCCGGTAAGCGGGTCTTTCTTGTCGAGGACAGTATCGTTCGTTCGACGACGCTGCGGGTGATCGTGCGGATGCTTCGTGAGCAGGGTCGCGCCCGCGAGGTGCACGTGCGCGTCGCTTGTCCCCCGATCATGGCGCCGTGCAGTTACGGTATCGACATGTCGACGGTCAGCGAGCTATTCGCGCCGCGTTTTCTTGGCCGCACTGGCGGTGACGATTTGAGTCCTCAGGAATTGAAGACTCTCTCGCGTGAACTCGGCACCGACAGCCTGCGCTACTTAACTGTGCGCCAGCTCGTCCATGCCATGGGGGCGGGCGAGAACCAGCTTTGCCTTGGTTGCCTGACCGGTAAGTATCCGACGCCGTGGGGAAACCTCCTATACGACAAGGCGTGCGCTCATCGCGAGGCGCCGATCCGCGGGCGAACGTACGAGCAGGAGCTGGAGATGCCTGCGGAGATGAAGACGCGATCCATGTAGACGTCGCGCGACAAGCGGCGCCAAGCAGATATGGGCTTGGCTGCTTTCCCGCGGCGGCGCTGCTGTTTGTCTGGGCCGGGCCCGTTAGCCCAACCGGCGGATGCGTAGTTCGCGGACACGAACGAGACCACTTCGATGGTGCTGCTGCAGCAGAATGTAGCCGCTCCGGTATCGATGCGCGTCGTCCATGCAGTCGACGGCCGCCGCACCGTTGACCCAAGTGCGGATCCGCTTGCCTTCGGCCTTGATGCGTAGCGTGAACCATTCGCCGTCCGCGACCTTCGGCAGATCGGCGCGTGCACCCCGGCGGCCGAGGTTGTAGATGCTGCCGGTCGGGTTCGCGGCATCGCCGTGGTCGCACTGAGCCTCGTAGCCACGCGGGTACTCAACCGTTAGGTCGTCGTGAAACTGGCAGCGAAAGTAGATGCCGCTGTTACCTCGTCCGCCGGCGGTGTCAGAGATGTTCACCTCGGCGAAGAGTTCAAAGTCGGAGAACTCCTCCATGGTCGCAATGTAGCCCTGTCCGCCGCTTCCGGTGAGAATGCCATCCTTCACCTCCCAGCGCGGCTTGTGCTTGTAGTCGCGCACTAACCAGCCGTCGAGGTTCTCGCCGTTGAAGAGCTCGATCCAACCGCCGTGGCGATCATTCGCAGCGTCAGGGTGGCGATAGGCGCCCATTTCGTTGTCGATCGGCTCGTAGCTGATGGCGAGATCGGGAGTCTCGATGCGTCGGTGGTTCTCGGCTCGAGAATCCATCGCGCGCGCGATGACCCCCGAGGTGATCACGGTGCGCTCGGCGGGGTAGGAGGGCTTTCCCGTCATGAACATGCGGATGATCGCGTTCGACAAGTACGAGAAGTGTCCGAACCGAGGCTCCTGCAGCCAAGCGAGTGTTGACACCGGTTCACGGTAGCCTTTCAGCCGCGCCGAGAAGAGGAAGTTCGACGCTAGACTCGGCAGCATGACGCATGTAGCACGAAGTCCATCGACGTATTCGATGAAAAACGCTGCCGTCCGGTCCGCCTGGCGGTAGTTGCGTGTGAGTGGCGGTGAGTGTCTTGAAAGTGCCGATTCGAGGAGCTCGCGCGAAAACCGCCCGGCGTCCATCGCCTTCCACACTTCTTCACCCTCCAGACACTGAACGGCACGCACGCCGCTCTCGCCGTTGGCACGCCGCTCGAGCATGCACTGCATCGTTTCGAGGGCGTGGAATCCGTACGCTTCGATGCCGCCATAACCAACGCCAACCGCTTCTTCGATCTCAGACCCCAGGGGAATCTCAACCCACGGCCGCCGCCACGCAAGCGGCAAAGACGAACCGGCCATGAAAGGAATCTCCATCGCCTTCGCCGTCTCGTACATGTGTTTCGAGTCTTCCCACAGCGGCGCCAGATGCTTGTCGTTGAAGACAGGAACGACCGCGCCTGCTTCTTTGAACGCCGCCACGGTTTCGTCGAAGAACCGCCGCCGCGGGTAGAGATGCTGGCCGCGGTCGTTGTACGGATAGCGTCCGTGTTCGCCGATCAGCAGCACGCCGTCGACGGCCAACCCGCCGCGCGCATCGAGAATCGCTTCACGAATTGAACGCACGATCGGCACTCCATAAGCCTTGCAGATGGCACGGCTGAGATCCGTTTCGGGAAACTGCTCGACGTAGAGCGCGCGGACCTTGACAGGCGTCCAGCTTGGTTCGACGTCCAAGCTATACCCCTGGATGAAGCGGCCGATGATCACGTCGGCGTGGGACCACGGCCTGTA
Source organism: Planctomycetota bacterium (assembly GCA_965223265.1). GTDB lineage: Bacteria > Planctomycetota > UBA8108 > UBA8108 > SXIK01. The sequence continues at coordinate 7,909,540 of OZ244999.1, read as the reverse complement.
CTCCGTCGTGATCGCAGCCACGTTGACGACATCCCCGCGCCGCGAAGACGGTGGCGGGCCATCCGGGACCGGCGCACCCATTGCTGGCAGTGCAACGGCTGCACCTCCGACACCGAGTGCTGAGTTAACGAGAAAGTGGCGTCGGGAAAGGCGTGTCGGCGTCGATCGGCGCATTGCAAAACACCTGCACTACTAGCGGTGGAAAAAGCTGTGGAGGGAGACCCAATGGATCTATGATACGCGGACTCATGAGCGCGGCACCACCGGAACATCACGCTGACATCGCCGTCGTCGGCGGCGGTATCGTCGGACTCGCGACTGCGTACCGACTGAGTAGGTGCTATCCCGACTTGCGTCTCGTCGTGCTCGAGAAGGAGTCCGGGCTAGCGCAGCACCAGACGGGACACAATAGCGGCGTCATTCACTCTGGCCTCTACTACAAGCCTGGATCACGTAAGGCTCACAACTGCGTCACTGGCGCGGAGCTCATGAAGGAGTTTTGTCGCCGTCATGAGATTGCCTTCGAAGTTTGTGGCAAGGTTGTGGTCGCCGTCGACGCATCGGAGTTGCCGCGCCTCGAAGAGCTGCACCGACGCGGCAAAGCGAACGGCGTTCCAGGTGTGTCATTGATCGGCCCCGAACGACTGCGGGAGATCGAGCCGCACGTTGCGGGGGTGCAGGCTCTCCACGTGCCGAGCGCTGGGATCATCGACTACTGCCGCGTCGCCGAGCGGTTCGGTGAGCTGTTCCGCGGCTGCGGCGGTCAAGTGCGCCTCGAGACCAAGGTGAGTAGAGTGCGTCATGAAGCGGACGGAGTCGTTCTCGAAACGAATCGCGATCCCTTGAGAGCGCGTTTCGTCGTCAACTGCGCCGGGCTGCACTCAGATCGCGTCGCTCGGCTCGAAGGCGCCGCCCCTGAGATGAAGATCGTCCCGTTCCGTGGCGAATACTACGAACTGGCAGCGCATCGCCACGATCTCGTCCGCGCGTTGATCTACCCCGTTCCAGATCCACGCTTCCCTTTTCTGGGTGTTCACTTCACCCGCCTGGTGCACGGCGGCGTCGAAGCTGGACCGAATGCGGTGCTCGCTCTTGCACGCGAGGGGTACCGAAAGTCGCAGATTCGTCTCGGTGACATGTTCGAGACGCTTGGGTACGGCGGGTTTTGGCGTATGGCGCTGAAATACTGGCGCACCGGGATGGGAGAGCTGGCGAGGTCATTCAGCAAGCGGGCGTTCGTCGCCGCGCTCGCTCGTTTGATCCCGGAGATTCAAGTCGACGATCTCGTCCCCGGCGGCTCGGGCGTGCGGGCCCAAGCAATCCGTCCCAGTGGCGAAATGGTCGATGACTTCGTTATCGTGGCGCGGCCGCGATTCCTGCATGTGTGCAACGCGCCGTCCCCGGCGGCAACCGCGTCGCTCAGCATCGCGATCGAAATCGTCCACCAAGCAGCCTCGGCGTTCGAGCTTGGTGCAGCTGTCGCGGGATCGGGGGAGGAGTGGCTCAGTTGAAGGCTTTGCGGACAGCGAAATGAACTCGAACGACGCGGACGTGCCGTCGGGAGATAGCCCACCTCTCTCCACCTCAGAAGCGAGTCTCGACCGTCTCGACGAGTCCGTGCGTCGATGGCTCGAGCGGCATGCTTTGCCTCACTTTCTATGCGGGAAGAGGTGGTTCCTCGATAGCGATGCCGATTCACTCGACGTCACTGTCGAGGTTTGGCACCGTGTCGAACGGCGGACAGGAGGAGCATTGTTCGTTTCGGTTTGTCGAGTCGTTGCAGCAGGCGGGGAGGAAGTGCGCTATTTCGTTCCTCTGTCGTTGAGTCCAGTGCTTCCCGCCGGCGGGCGCGCAGGTGACGGCGCTGCGATCGAACATGCTGACTCGATCGGGGATCGCTCGGCGTTGATCGTCGGCACGGTGGAACTCGGTAGTCATGCGGCGCTGCTCCTGGACGCAGTAGCAGAGCAAGGGCTGGCGGCGCTCGTCGCGACTCGCTGCGACGAGCCGATCAAGACAGCAGACGGCGAGCTTCGTTGGCGCGCCTGTGGTGGCGCGACGTCGGGCGACAGCGACGAAAGTGTCGAACGGTTGATGCCTCAAGACGTGGATTCGAGCAATTCTCTTGTTCGGATTGGGAGTGATCGCTTGCTCAAGATTTACCGGCGGTTGACCGCCGGAGTTCACCCAGAGGTTGAGCTGACGAACTATCTCTCGTCGACGGGTGTCGCCTGTGTACCACGCCTCCACCGCACGCTCGAGTTCACAGCGAGCGATGGCAGCTGTTCGACGTTGGCGGTCATCTCGCAATACATCGAGGGTGCTGAGGATGGCTGGGCTCTGACGCAGCGAAACCTCAGCAGTTTTCTGGACTCTGCAGCAGATGACGCGAGCGATCGCGACGACGCCCCGACGCGCGCCGTGGCGAGTCATGTTCCGCCGATGAGCAGCGCGCTCATGCCACAGTCCCCGCGTTTCGTCGACCAGCTCGCGATCTCGACCGCGGCGTTTCATCTAGCGTTTGGACGCGCGACCAGCCCGGAGATGCGTCCGCAGCAGCTGGCTGCTTCGGACCGCACCCGCATGATCGAAGAGCTTGACGCGCAGATCGCGGCGCTGGTCGAGCGGCTGCGAGGCGTGGAGCGCACCGCGGCGCCGCCGGCGCGTGAATTGATCCAGCGCCTCCTTGGTGAGGAAGAGCGGCTGCGGCGGCCACTCTCTGAGCTGGCTGCCATCGATCCGCTCGGCTTCGAGCCGATCATGGCGATCCGCTGCCATGGCGACTTCCACCTCGGCCAAGTTCTCTGGCGCGACGAGCGAGTCTGGGTGCTCGATTTCGAGGGCGAACCGAACCGAAGCGCCGCGGAGCGGCGACGTCGCTCGCTGGTGTTTCGCGACCTTGCGGGCATGCTGCGGTCGTTTTCCTACGCCGCGGCCGTCGCCAGTCATCAACGACCCGAGCTGGCGTCGCTCGCGAGCGATTGGGAGCGCGCGGTGTGCTGCCGTTTCGTGTCGACGCACCGCGAGCAGCTTGAAGGGACGAACCTTTTGCCTGCGGATGCCGCCGCGTCGACCGCGTGGCTTGAGGCGTTTCAACTGGAGAAGGTTCTCTACGAAGTAGGATACGAGCTCGACCACCGGCCGTACTGGATCCACGTGCCGCTTCGCGGACTTCTTCGTCTTATCGGCCTCGACTCAGAATGAAAGCTCCATGTGCCGACGTTATCAGGAGTGGTTGGGTCAGTGGAATCGTTCAATCTGAGGTCCACGAGTCCAGCCGCGAGTCAGGCACGACCCATCGCCGTCGACCTTGTCGACTCATCAGCCGCCCGTCGGCGAAACCCCATGCGCAGCCTCCGCCATGACAACAGCACTTGTGATTCACGGTCATTTCTATCAGCCGCCGCGTGAGAATCCCTGGACCGGACTTGTGGAGAGGGAAGAAAGTGCGGCGCCGTTTCACAACTGGAACGAACGGATCTACAGCGAGTGCTACCGAGCGAATGCCTACGCGCGCATCGTTGATGGCTACGGCCGCGTCTCGGGCATCGTCAACAACTACACGAACATCAGTTTTAACTTCGGACCGACGCTCCTCTCCTGGATTGAGGAGACTCATCCCCGCGTCTACAGGCGCATTCTTGAGGCGGATCGGCAGAGCTGCAAACGGCATGGTGGTCATGGCAACGCGATTGCTCAAGCGTACAACCACATGATCCTGCCGCTTGCTAACGAGCGAGACCGGCGCACCCAAATCCGCTGGGGCATGGCGGATTTTCGTTGGCGCTTCAAGCGTGAGCCGGAGTCCCTCTGGCTTTCCGAAACCGCTTGCGACAACGATACGATCGAGGCGCTCATCGACGAGGGACTGAAGTACGTTATTCTTTCGCCGCACCAAGCCGAGCGGGTGCGTTCGGGAGGCGGCAGCGACTGGCGTGACGTCAGCGATGGCAGCATCGACCCCGGTATCGCCTACAAGTACATGCATCGCGACGGATCTGGGCGCTCGATCGCGGTTTTCTTTTACGACGGCACGATCGCCCGCGCCATTGCGTTCGAAGGCGGGCTCTCCAGCAGTCAGGCGCTTGTGGATTTGCTCAGCCGGTCGCACGGCGGCGAGGGGCGCATCGTGCAGACCGCGACGGACGGAGAAAGCTACGGGCACCATTTTCACTTTGGCGATCGCTCACTCGCTTATGCGCTCGAGCATGAAGCGGTTGCACGCGGATTCTGGATCACAAACTATGGCGAGTACCTTGAGCATCACCCGCCGACACACGAAGTCGAAATTAAAGCCGGTCCGAACGGTGAAGGCACCGCCTGGAGCTGCGCCCACGGAGTCGGGCGCTGGTGCCGCGATTGTGGCTGTAACACCGGTGGACAAATGGGGTGGAATCAAGCCTGGCGCGGACCGCTACGCGAAGCCCTCGATCATCTGAGAGATCGGGCGGCCGACCTTTTTGCCACCGATGCATCGGAACTGTTTGAGAACCCGTGGGATGTGCGAGATGCGTACGTTGACGTCCTTCTCGACGCGACAGTACCACCAGAAGACTTCCTGCGCCGGTTCGTCGGCCGGCGGCTGCGTGCCGCGGATCAATCGCGAGTGCTGACGCTGCTTGAAATGCAGCGGCATGCTCTCCTCATGTACACGAGTTGTGGATGGTTTTTCTCGGATCTTTCAGGGATCGAGACGCTGCAGGTGATGAAGTATGCCGGTCGCGTCCTGGATCTGTGGGACGAGAGCGGCAAAGAATCCATCCGCGACGACTTTCTCGACCGCCTCTCGGTCGCCGAGAGCAACGTCTCCGAGTATGGCAACGGTGCGGACATCTTTCGCCGTTTCGTCAATCCGTCGCGCGTCACCCGCCGAGGCATTGTTGCGAACATCGCTTTTTCAACTCTCGTAGAAGCGCCGGCTCAGCGCGGTGAGATCTACGACCACTCCTACGAGATTCGCGACTCTCGCCGCCAGCGCTTGGGGCGGCTGACGCTATCGACAGGACGTGTTTGTCTCGAGGCGCGACGAACTACGAAGCAGCTGGACGCGATTTTTGCGGCGATTCATTTCGGCGGAGTAGACTTCTATTGTGCGGTTAGGCCCTTCCCGGGAATGGATCGGTTTCGCCGCGGCGAAACCGATCTGTGGGCGTCCTACCACAAAGATCCGTTGCCGCGCATCCTGCGCATGACTGAGCAGGAATTCGGTCCCGACGAGTATGGGCTTGAGCATGTCTTGCCGGATGGTCGGGCGAGGATTTCGAAAATCGTTTTCGAGAATCTGATCCGACGCTTTTCCGAGGAGTACGCGCACCTCTATCAGGAGAATCATCGCACACTTGAGATGCTGCACAGCGCCGGGTTCGAGATCCCGGCGGAGCTACGAGTCGCCGCCGAGTTCACTCTCGGAAAGCGGTTCGAGGATGAGATCCGACGCCAAAACCGCAGTCTCGATCCGTCGCGATACGAGGCAGCGCTTGAGATCGCTGCGGAAGTTCGTCGTCGGGGCTATCGCATCGAGACTCGCTGGTCGAGCAAGATCTTCGGCGAGATGCTGTCAGACGCCGTCAGCCGGTTGATCGCCGATCCGGCGCCGGCCGAGTTGAAGACGACGCTGGAGCTCATCGACCTCAGTCGCGAGCTCGGTGTGAGTGCGTTCATGGAGCGGGCGCAAGAGATCGTATTTGATGCCCGCCATCGCCTCGTCTCCGCCGATGGGCGTGACGAGCTCCTCTCCGGGCTTGGGCTGGCGCCGGGTATCTTCGACGCCGTTTCGCACCACCTCCATCGCGAGACGTGAAGCCGCCAAGCCCCGAGGATCAGACACAGCCGCGCAAAACCGTGCGCGTATCGTTGCGGCGCGCGCGTGGCGCGGCTCAGCGTGAGGTCGAGCGCCGAATCCTGCGGACGCGATGGTTGTTGGTGTCGCCGACGTAGAGAACTCCGTCGGCGTCGACGGCGATACCATGTGGGCGATCCATTTTTGCCTGCAGCGCAGGCCCCCCGTCGCCGCCGTCACCACGTGCGTCGGGTCCGCCGCCCGCAACCGTCGTCGTCGTGCCGGTAGCGCTGTCGACACGGCGGATCGTCTGATTCTCGGTGTCGACGACGTAAAGTATTGCCTCCGCGTCCGCGACGATTCCTTTGGGGCCGTTGAACATGACCTCCGATCCGATGCCATCGCGATACCCCTTCGTGCCGGACCCGGCGATGTGAGATAACCTCCGCGTCTTGAGATCCATCTTCCACACGCTGTGACCCTCGCGTAGCGCGATCCATAGCGTTTCGCCTGTGATGTGCAGCGCGCGTGGCCCGATCATCGGGCGACCAGTAGCGACTGCGCCGTCGACTGGCTGCTTGCGTTCGCCGTTGCCGGCGATCGATTCGATCAGGCCGCTCTCCAAGTCGACGCGGCGGATGCGGTGGTTGCCGATGTCGGCGATGTAGAGGTTGTCATGTCGATCGAGGGCAATACTGTGCGGGCTGCGAAGCTCGGCTTTTGTCGCCGGCCCGCCGTCGCCGGAGTAGCCTTGTTTCCCCGTGCCTGCAATCGTAGAAATCGTGCCCGTCGCGCCGTCGACACGGCGGACGACCGCGCCGCGCATCTCCACGACGAACATGTGTCCCCCCTTGTCGAATCGAAGCTCATAAGGTTCGTTGAGTTTCGCTTTGGTTGCCGGCCCACCGTCGCCGGCGTACCCTTGCTCGCCGCTACCCGCAACGGTAGTGACGCGGCCGCTCTCGAGACGCAGCACGCGGTGGTTGCCCACTTCGCAAATGTACAGCGCGCCGCCCGGGCCGACTTCGACGCCGAACGGCTGCGCGATGTTCACCTCCTCAGCCGTGCCTGCGAAGAGATCGAGAGCGTCTTTGCCGCTGCCAGCGACGCTGTCGATGTGTGCGCCGCGCCAACCGTCGTCGCCACCGGCGAGCGAGGCGGGGCCGCATTCGCCTGCAAACGACATTGCGAGGAGAGCGATTCCGACACCGCCAAGCTGGTTAAATCGCCTGGGAACCACAGCTCTACTCCCTTTCTGCTCCGCTCCGGCCGTCGCCGTCGGTGTCGCTCTCTTCGTTCCTCGTGCCCGCGCTCTTGGCTTCGGCTTCGAGATCCTTGAGGCGCGTTTTCGCCTTGTCGGCGATGCGGTCACCCGCCCACCACGCCGCGATTTCGCGATACTCCGACCGCGCTCGCTGCGGTTGACCGACCTCGAGTCTCTTCGCGTCTCGCAGACGCTTGCGGCCGTAGCCACGTAGCCGTTGGATCAAAAACGTCGCTTCGTCTTCGACCTCGCCGCCTTCGCCGCGGCGTGTCTCAAGCTGCCGCAGGATTTCACCGTACGCCGGGCGCGCCTTGAGCTTGGCGTCGAATTCTTTGAGCGGCCCGAGTGTTCGTCCGCGTGTCAGCCAGTGAGGTTCACGATCGAGCAATCGGATGACGCGCTCCTTGATCTCTCGCGGACGCCCCGCTCGCACCATGCGTCCGTTTGGGTCGAACAAATAGGCGGCTGGCATGCCTTCGAGTCGGTTGAACAGGTGAATCCTACCGAATGACGTGACGGTGAAGTTGATACCTTCTTTCTTCGCGTATTCGATCACGCGTTCCGAGGCGAGGCGTTGATTGTGCGAGGCGATGATCACGAGCCCGCGGTGGCGGTATTTCTCCTGCAGTTCGATGAGATCGGGCATCGTGCGTCGACACTCTATGCATCCAAGTCCCCAGACTTCGAAGAGAACGACGCGCCCCTCGAGGCCACGGAGCGTCGCCCGGGGTCCGTAGACGTGCTCGCCGAGGCTGAGGCTTTCTGCGAGCAACTTCGGCGCCGCTGAGAGGTATGCGTGCCGGCGATGTTCGGGAAACCCGAACTTCACTGCCAGTTTGGGCGCGAGAGTGCTCAAGAGTTCGAGGAGAAGAATGAGAGTGAACAGGCGCATGGGACTCCACGTCGTCGAGTTGAATTCGTCGCCCTGATCGAGACATCTTAGTACAGCGGCCAACAAAAAGGATGAGGAAATGGAGCTTGTTCGACATCGTGAGCGCGGGGGCGTGAACGAACGACGCCTCGGCTGGCAATCGTCAAGGAGCGGCTGTACTCTGTACTCCCGGTGACGACGGGGATCGTCGCAGGCCCGCTGCCTGATGGCTTCGTCTTCGTCTTCCCGTGGCACGTGATGCGCGCCTGTGAAAATCGAGGCAGAGCGGTCGCCAGCGGTGCTCGCGATCCTTCGGGTCGACGGAGCGTTCAGATTCTTACTTTTCGATTCAGTTTGGAACTTGCCTTGATCGCTTTGCTGGGAGGTGTCGTGCTCAATTCTTCTCGCGTGCGCCGGGTGTCGCTGACACGCCACACCGCGCGCCTCGCTCCGGCGCTCGTCTTCACGGCCGCGTCTGTGATTGTGTTCACAGGCGATCTCGCGCGTGCGCCGGTGGTCGCATCCGAAGAGCTCGCCGCCGACGTTGACCTCGAGCCAGGGCTTGCAGCGTCGATCTACGCCGACCCTGCCGCGGCGACACCGTTCGCTTACCGGGTCGATACGACGCTCGTCTTTCGCTGGGATGACGGGGCGCCAGACTTGCGACTCGACCGTGGGCCGTTTCGCATGACTTGGAGAGGCTACGTACTCGTGCCCGACGACGGCGAGTACACGTTTCGACTACGAGTCGCGGGCCGCGTGCGGCTACGGATTGCGGACCGCATCATCTTCGACGCTTCGCACGCTGATGCCACTTGGCTTGAATCCAAACCTGTGGCGCTCGAGTACGGTGAAACGGAGATCGAAGTCGACTATACGAGCGCCAGCGAGCGACGCGAGCTTGGCGTCTATTGGCAGTCAGCGGCTCTGGCACCAGAACCTCTTGGCGTTGGCACGCTTTTCCACGCCGCGAGTACAGCGTCGCGAGTGCGACACGAGATTGGCGAAAGTTTCGAGCGCGGCGCAGCGCTGGCGCGCCGTCTCGCTTGTACTGCCTGCCACGAGATTCCTGGTCTATTACCACCGCGCCGCGCGCCGTCTCTCGTGCACGTCGGCGCGGAGCTACGAGACGACTATCTCTTGGCTCGTCTCGCATCGGCGCGCACAGCCCATGCCGGCAGTCGAATGCCGGAGTTTCATCTGTCGCGGAATGCGGTCAAGTCGATGGCCGCGTACCTGAAGGCGTCGGCGACGCCCAGGTCGGTGTCTGACCATCACGACCACGATCATGACCATGACGCCGGCGCCGGCAAGAAGAACAACAAGAAGCGGGGCAAGCCGCCGACGCCGGACCCTGCTGAAGGGCGTCGACTTGTCTACGAGCTTGGTTGCCTGGCGTGTCACTCGGTGGACGGCCTCGGCGTTTCCTCCAGCCCGTTGGGCGGTGCTCTTGATCGCGCCGGGGAGCATCGTGACGCTGCGGCGATCATCCGCTATCTCGGTGACGACGACGAGCACCCAGAGCGAGTCCATCGGCCGGAGTTTCATTGGCATGAATTCGAGCGCGAGCATGTCGCAGCGTTTCTTACCCGGGCAGTCGTTAAGCACCACAGCGATCGCGCTAGCGCCGCTGAGGAGCAGGCGGTTGCTATGGGTCGACAGCTCGTCGACGCGTGGAGCTGCGGTGCCTGCCACGAACTGCCTGGCGATCGGCCGCGCGCATCGAGTGGTGTGGGGAGCACGGCGGGTGTGAAGAGCAAGGCACCGCCTCTGAGTGCAGCGCGCCGGCTTGACTGGCGCCGAAGCTGCCTTGTCGCGCCGCCGCTCGGTTCGTTCCGACCTCACTTTGTTCTCGACGACGCGGACCGGGACGCGCTGAAGGTGTTCCTCAGCAATGTGCATCCCGATACGGCCGCGAGTTCACCCGCGCTCGGCCGACAGCTCCTCGAGGACGAGGGCTGCCTCAATTGTCATCGGCGCGGCGCCGGCGAGGGGATCGTCACCGTGATTCCACAAGTCGTCGCGCGCGAGCCGAGCCTTCGCGGTCTCGAGGGGGCGCTGCGGGCGCCGTCGCTGAATGCAGTCGGAGACAAATTCCGCGACGGCGTGATTGCGGCGCGCGTCGCGGAAGATGCGCCGGAGCGGCGAGGCTGGCTGCGCGTGAGCATGCCGCACTTTCATCACTTGCCGAAGAGTCAAGCGCGTCTGATCGAAGAGTACTTTACCGCACAAGATCGTGTTCCGGCCAGCGCTCCTCAGCGCGCGCTGCCGCCGGCGGGCGAGCTCTTTGTGGCCGGGCATCGCCTACTCGGCGCCGCTGGATTTGGCTGCGCGTCCTGCCACGACCTCGGTGCCTTTGTGCCGCGTGGCGTTGCGCCGAACGCGCGCGGTCCGAATCTGAAATCCATCGCCGAGACGCATCGTCGCGACTGGTTTCACCGTTGGATGAAGAATCCTACGCGCGTCGCACCCGGCATCGAGATGCCGGCGATTCCGGACGGCATGTCTTCCCTTCTCGGTGGCAATCGACACCACCAAATGGAGGCGCTCTGGCACGTTCTCAACTCGCCGCGTTTTTCTGCCCCGCCCGAAAGCGCTCCCGTGCGGCGCCTGCAGCCACTCCCGGATGGCCGAGCGGTCATCGTCCGTGACGTCTTTCGACACCGTCCGCCCTTCGGCGACGGCTGGACTGCCCGCGCTTTCGCTGTCGGGACACCCTCGGGGCAGCATGTCCTCTACGACCTCGATCAGCTCGCGCCGCGCGCTTGGTGGGTCGGCGGTTTTGCCGGTGAGTACACGCGTGGCAAGACATGGTTTTGGGAGCCCGTCGGAGTTCCCGTGCTGCCGCGGCTTCCATCGTCGCCGCCGCTAGCGGTCGAGCTCTCGGGCGGTGCCGTCGCGTTGCCGATGCCCGAGGCGAAGGACGGCAGTGTGGGGCAAAGCGTGGGCCAGCTGCATGAATGGCGACATCGTCGCGGCGGCGTGGTTGAGCTCGACTACACGCTCCGCTTCGCGCCGCCCAGAGACGACGTTGCGCCGTTTCAATTGCGAGTGCGAGAGACCGTTGAAGCCTTTGACGATGGCTCGCGACGTGGGATCCGCCGTCGATTGAAGCTCGCGATGAGCCCGCAACTGGCGAACAGCCCATCTTCACAAGTTGTTCGACCAGCAGTGCTGATCGCTTTGCCGCCAGATCTCGTCAAGGATCATCGGGGTCAATCCGCGTCCCTTGGCGTCGCGTCGGCGAGCGGGGCGGCTCAAATCGCGGTGCGGAGCAAGGCCGGCGACGTCGTGCGGCGCGAACTGCAAGTCGCCGACGTGCCGCAGCTGTTTGCTAAGGACGAACGGCCGGGAGACGACACGGCGGCTCGCGACACCGAGTTCGCTCGGGTGTTTGCCTTCTCCGCGTCGGACACGGAGTTCGTCGTTGAGTATGCGCTACGCTCTCGTGCGGCGGTGGAACCCGTTTCCGCTGCGGCGACAAATGCTGGTATCGAGCCAGATGCGTCGTCTGCCACCGCTGCGTCGTTGGCGGCAACCGAGTTCGTCGAGGTCGACGCCGGGATCGTCCCTGGTTTCCGCGCTGAACGCCTTCGACTTCCCCAAACTGTCATGCCGACACGCATCGCGTTCGACGCCCACGGTGTTGCGTACGTCAGCTCGCTGCGTGGCGAGATTGTGCGCCTGGTCGATGGTGACGGAGACGGCGCGGAAGATCGCGCCGAACCGATCAGTGATGTATTCGCTGCGCCGTTCGGTCTTCTCTTCGACGGCGACGATCTCCTTGTCAGCGAGAAACCAGATCTGGTGCGCCTCATTGATTCGGATCGCGACGCTTTTTTTGATCGCGCTGTCATTGTTGGCGCTGGTTGGGGCCTGACGCATGATTACCACGACTGGGTGTTCGGTCTTGCGCGGCGTGACGACGGCTACTATTTGGCGCTGGGAAGCGATTACAACCAAGCAGGCCGCTCACGTTCCACTTCACGCTGGCGCGGCAAAGCGATCCGCGTTGACCCCAAGGGCGAAGTCTCGGAGGTGGCGCGAGGGCTTCGCTACCCGACTGGGGTGGCCCAAAATCGCGCCGGCGAGATCTTCTTTACCGACAACCAAGGCGTTGGGAACACATTCAACGAGATCAACCACCTGCGTGCTGGCAAGATCTACGGCGTGCCGAGTCTTCACGATCCAGAGTCTGATCGCGGCGAGGTTGGTGAGCCGCCGGCAATCAAGATTCCGCATCCGTGGATGCGGAGCGTCAATGGCATTCACTTTCTCGAGGCGGAAGGTGCTCTGGGACCGTTCACCTCGCACGGGATTGCTTGTGAGTATGACAATCGGCGACTTGTGCGATTCACGCTGCAGCGCGTCGGCACGACGTACCAAGGTGCCTGCTATCCGTTCAGCGAGGCGCGTGATGGTGCCGACGGATTCCTTGGTCCGCTGTGCGCTGCGGCGCGCTCGGACGGAACCATCTACGTCGGGTCGATACGTGACTCTGGTTGGGGTGGTGGAAGTAACATCGGCTCCGTAGTGCGTCTGCGCTTCGATCTTAATTCTCTTCCGTTTGGAATTCGCGAAGTGCGGGCGTTCGCCACCGGTTTCGAGGTCGACCTGACATCCGCGGCTGATCCGACACTGGCCTCAGCACCGGAGAACTACGCCCTGGCGGCGTTCACCCGCGTCTGGAAGGGCGGCTACAACAGTCCCGATCAGGACCGACATCGCGTCGCGCTCGAGCGTGTCGAGCTGAGCGAGGATCGCACTCGAGTTCGCCTCACGGTGTCGAGCCTGCGACCGGGGTATGTCTACGAGCTGCGGCTGCAGCCGCTACGATCCGAGGGAATGTTTCCGCAGTTGGCTTACTACACGCTCAACACCATCCCTGACACGCCGTGACCGCTGGCAAGAGAGGCAGGACGCGGACAACGGACTCCGGCGCTATGGGCGAGGCTTCAAGGCGCGTTCAAACTGGTCGCCACGAGCTACGGCTGACGCGTGCGAGTCTGCGCCAGGGTTCCCTCGAGTTGGCGCGTCGTGATCGGAAGCTGGGCGACTGGATCGACCGCATCGGTCACGTGACACTGCGGCGCCAGCGACCCTACTTTGTCGCGCTGTCGCGGTCCATTGTCTCACAACAAATCGGCGCGCGAGCGGCGGCGAGTATCTATGCGCGTTTCGCCGCGCTCTTTCCGTCAGGGAGACCACGCGCGGACGCTCTGTTCGGGCTCAGCGATCAGGTGCTTCGCACCACCGGATTGTCGCGGCAGAAAGTCCGCTATTTACGCGAGCTCGCGGCGGCGTTCACTGAGGGCGGCCTTGGACGCTTGCGCCTGGCGCGACTTGATGACGACGAGGTGATTCGACGCTTGACGCAGATTCCGGGCGTCGGCGTTTGGACGGCGGAAATGTTTCTGATCTTCTCACTCGGGCGCCTCGACGTTTTTTCGGTCGGCGATCTGGCACTGCGCACCGCAGTCCAGCGAGTTGAAGGCAGAGAGCTTTCGGCGGGCGAAATCGCAACCGTCGCGGCGCGCTGGTCGCCGTATCGCAGCGTGGCCTGCCTCTACCTCTGGAAGGTCGCGCACTGGCCGGACGAACAACCGAAACGCACGCCACAGCGCAAGATCGCAAAGAGTTGACGGTGGCCGAGCGCGTCCGTCCTCGCCTTTGCCCCCTGTCTCTGCGTCCGCGTCTCCCGCCGCCCTCTGCCTCTGCTTCTGTCCGTCAGCGCCGCTTGTCGTCGTCTCCGGAAGGTGGCTCTGGCAGAAGTCCTGTGGCGTACACGAGAGCCTCCTCGAGGATGCTCAGGACATGAAACAGCATGAAACTCTCGGCCTTCGGGTCGTCTTCGTCGACGGGGGCTTGCCACGAGTCCTCGGTGATGTCGAGTTCAGTGCCGATGAGGAGTCGCAGATCGTTCAAAGCACCGAGCCAGGCGTCGAAACGCTTCGCAGGGACCACGAGCTTAGCCCCTCTCCAGCGCCGTCGGCACTGCGCGAGGGACTCCTCGAAGAGCTCGAGGTGCTCCAACTTTCGCTGCACCAGCTCATAACCGAGCAGTCGACGGTACTCGTCAGCACGCTCGCGGTCGTGATACGCCGGTGGGAAGAGCCGCTGTACGACCTTGTTGCTGAAATCTGGTCGTTCGATCAAAAAGCGCAGTTTCGCCGGCAAAGTCCGAAGCGGGTCGACGAGACCTGGAGGAATCTCCACTTCGAAATCGCCACCGTTGCCGCGTCTCACCTTCAGCATCATTCACCTGGCTTTTCCAGGGTCGCCTGCAGACCGTACTCGTGCAGCCGTCCAACAAAGTACTCTGCTTTCTCACGTTCGACGGAAGCGACGATCGATCGGCCTTGATGATGCACTTCGCGCATGAGTTGTGACGCCTTCTCGTGAGAGTAGCCGAAGAGCTTTTGGAAGACATACGTGACGTAGGACATGAGGTTGATCGGGTCGTTCCAGACGACGACGTTCCACAGGCGATCACGCTGCGTGAGCGTGTTGGTTTCGCTCTCGGGTCGCTCCAGTACGCCGGGCGAACCCGCGGTCGCAGTAGTGGAATCGGTGCATTGACTCTTCATGGCGCGACGTCTGTCTCGGAGTCTCCGTCTTGCGTAGCCTACCGACGTCGAGGTGAACGCGCCGGCTCGTTCGCCGCGACGTTCAGCCTGTGAGGTCTTCTTCGGCCGAAATCGACTTAGCTCTTGCGCGGCTGCGCTTGAGCGCGCCGTTCGGAGCGGCAGTGCGTCGGGCGTTTGGCGCCGCGAATCGACGGTCCACGTGGCTCGATCGCACCCGTTGATCGGGCCTCGAGCGGTGGTGCCGCCCGCCGCAGAGTCTGCGTGCAAAGGCAGTTAGAGTCTACGGGGTTCACCGGCGAGCGTCTGTGACGAGGTCGGAAACTGGACATGAAACAACGCCTATGGTCCACTAAAGTTACGGCTTTTGAAAGCGGATTTCTTTGCTTCACGGTGCCTCCCGTGACGTCTTTCGGGAAGCGGCCTTGGCGAGGCCTCGGAGGTTCGAATCCGTCCGAACTTCCTTGACGACAACATTTGACGCAACGACCTTCGCGCAAGATCCCATGAACGTACACACGCGGTTTCTGGCAACGACAATTGTCGGACTGTTCGCCTTCGTACTTGCGTTCGAACAGGAGGTGCGTGAGCTGCGAGCGAGTGAGAAGAGTCCTGCGGACGCCGGGCGTGAGCTCATCGGCTCGCGCTGTTTTTCTTGTCACGGCGCGCAAAAGCAAGAGGGCGGTCTGCGTCTGGACAGTCGCAATCGGGCGCTCGAAGGCGGCGATAGCGGCGTCGTCATCGTTGCCGGCAAGAGCGCCGAAAGCGACGTCCTTCGACGGGTGACGTCCGAGAGCCCTGAAGAGCGGATGCCGCCTGAGGGGGATCCTTTGACCCGCCGTGAAATCGAGGCGCTGCGCGCCTGGATCGATTCTGGGTTTGAATGGCCGCGCGGCACAGAGAACCATGGAGTCGAGAGCGACCACTGGGCGTTTCAACCGGTCGATGACCCCGCGCCGCCGGCGGTCGAAGATGTAGCGTGGGTGCGGAATCCCATTGACCGCTTCGTTCTGCACCGCCTCGAGGCGGAGGGCATGGCGCCGTCCGCGGCAGCAAGCCGTGAGACGCTCATGCGTCGCCTCTGGCTCGATCTCGCGGGTCTGCCTCCAGCAGCTGAAGAAGTGACCGCGTATCTCGAGGACGAAGAGCCTGGGGCGTACGAGCGCGTGGTCGACCGATTGCTTGCGTCGCCACACTTTGCCGAGCGGTGGGGTCGACATTGGCTCGACTTAGCGCGTTACGCCGATAGCGATGGCTACGAGAAGGACCGCCCGCGACCGCACGCCTGGCGCTACCGCAACTGGGTGATCGATGCGTTCGCTGCCGATCTTCCGTTCGATCAGTTCACGCTCGAGCAGCTCGCCGGTGATTTGCTGTCGAGACCGAGTCTCGAGCAGAGGGTGGCGACGGGGTTTCATCGCAACACACTCACGAACACCGAGGGCGGCGTCGACCAAGAGGAATTTCGCATCAAGGCGACGGTCGACCGCGTCAACACCACAGGGAGCGTTTGGCTCGGCCTCACGGTCGGGTGTGCCCAGTGTCATTCGCACAAGTACGACCCGCTCAGCCAGCGGGAGTACTACGGCTTGTTCGCGTTCTTCAATACTGTGAAGGAAGAGAACATTTCCGCGCCACTGCCGGCTGAGCAGGCGGCCTACCTGGCGGCGAAAGACGTTCACGACAAGGCGCACGCAGAACTTGTTGAAGCGTTCGAAAGAGCGGAGGTAGACGGCGAGGCCATCGAAAGACGGCGTCGGGAGTGGGAGCGAACAGGCGAATTCGTCGATTGGCAGATTGCTCTGCCGAAGAGTGCCAAGGCGCGCCGCGAGAGCACGCTTTCGATCGAGGCTGATGGTTTCATCGTCGCCGGCGGTGAGAGCCCGAGCGGTGAGACCTATACCGTCGAATTCGACACTCCCGCGTCCGGCATCCGATCGGTGCGCGTCGACGTCGCTGGCGTCATAGCCGCGGTTGCCGAAGGAGCAACCGGCGGCGTGGGCGAGGCTCGCGCAGGGCGAGGCAAGGACGGAAGCTTCGCCCTAACACGGTTCGCGCTCGAGGCGGCGCCACTGGCGGACGAATCGAAAGACCCGCAGCCGGTCGAGCTGCTCGCCGCCGCGGCGAGCAGCGAACGGGAGGGGCATGCACCGCGTTTGGCGATCGACGCAGATGGTCGCAGCGGCTGGCAGCCTTCGGCGGGCAGCGACGAGGCGCACTTCATCTCGTTCGAAAGCCGCGAGCCTGTAGGCTTCGAAGGCGGCACGCGGCTGCGAGTGCGACTCGAGCAGGAGGCTGGCGAGTCGCGAACGATCCGACGTTTTCGCCTGCGGTTCAGCACCGCGTCGCCGGCGCGGCGAACGCCACCGCCTGAGGTCGCGTCGATCGTGACGAAGGCCGCTGCGGCGCGAAGTGATGAAGAGGTCAGAAGGATCGCCGACTACTACCAGCGTGTCGATTCGGAGCTCGTGCGGCTGCGCCGACAGATCGAGCTGTCGCAGCGCGCCGCTCCACCGCCTCCCTCAACGCAGGCGCAGACGATTGCGGAGCACGAGCCGCGGCGCGACACCCATGTCCTAATTCGTGGTAACTTTCTCGACCGCGGCGTCACGGTGGAGCCCGCCACTCCGGAAGTTTTGCAGGAATTCGCGCCACGCGGTGAGGTGCCGAATCGAATCGACCTCGTCGACTGGCTGATGGATCCGCAGAATCCGCTCACTGCGCGCGTTGCAGCGAACCGCATTTGGCAGCGACTCTTTGGTGCTGGCATTGTCGGCACACCGGAGGACTTCGGCGTCCGAGGCGAGAAGCCGACCCATCCAAAGCTCTTGGACTGGTTGGCGCGGCGCTATCGCCGTGAGGGCTGGAGCCTCAAGCGCATGATCAAGCTCATCGTCACCTCAGCCACTTACCGTCAGGCGTCGGACCTCCGGCCGGAGCTGCTCGAGGTTGACTCGAAGAACCAACTGCTGGCGCGCCAGAATCGAGTGCGACTTGAAGCAGAGGCTGTGCGCGACGTCTTCTTGACGTCGAGCGGACTCTTGCATCGCGCCCTCGGCGGACCAAGTGTGCGGCCGCAGCTACCCGAAGGCGTGAAGGAACTCGGTTACGCCAACTCGGTGCGCTGGCCGACATCGAACGGCAAGGATCGTTTTCGACGTGGCCTCTATATCTTCTTTCAGCGCACCGTACCTTATCCGATGTTGATGACCTTTGACGCGCCGGACTCGAACGTCACGTGCGTGCGTCGTCGCAGCTCGAACACGCCGCTGCAGGCCCTCACGCTGCTGAATGACCCCGTCTTTTTCGAGTGCAGTCAAGCGCTTGGGCTGCTTCTCACTCGCGACGCCGCCGAAGCGTCGCCAACTGCGAGGAGTCGGCAGGTCTTCCTACGCTGCGTTTCGCGTTTGCCGACGGCAGCGGAGCAGGCGGAAGTGCTCCGTCTTTACGACGATCTCGTGAGTCGGTATCGCGACTCGCCAAGCGCCGCACAGGCGCTCGTGGGGCAGGACGCAGAGCTTCAGGGGGAGAATTTAGCCCGCGGGGCAGCCTGGGTCGCGATCGCACGGGTGCTCTTGAACCTTGACGAAGTGATCACCCGTGGTTGAGCACCGTGGTACGAGCTCTGGCCGGCGGTGCGGTGAGGAGTCGCGCGGCGCGTGCGGATTCGCACGCCAGACGCGTCGCGGCCGCGGGGCCGTCGCGGTAGCCCGCAAGGCGCGGCTCAAGGTTCTACGCCAACCTTGTCGAAGATCCCGCTATCGAGTCGTCGCGACGACGGCCGCGTGCCTGTTATCGGCCGCGTGTGGTTGTGCGCACTCCATCACGAAGGCGAGATCCAACGAGCAGCAGGAGGGGAAAAACGTGTCCGCAAAGCGCGAAGAAACTCAGCTCATCCCGCGCCAGATCCTTTTCGGCAACCCCGACAAGGCAGCGGCGCGCCTCAGTCCTGACGGGCGCCATCTGGCCTTCCTCGCGCCGCTGGACGGCGTCCTGAACGTTTGGGTTGGCTTGACGTCCGATGTCGCTGGCGCGCGGCCGGTGACGGACGACAAGAAGCGGGGCATCCGCGAGTACTTTTGGGCCTACACAAACCGCCATATCCTTTATCAGCAGGATGCGGACGGCGACGAAAACTGGCATATCTACAGTGTCGACCTTGACAGCGGGGAGCGCCGCGATTTGACGCCGTTTGAAAAGGTCGCGGCGCGTGTCGAAAACGTCAGCGAACAGTTTCCGAGTGAAATCCTCGTCGAGCTCAATGATCGTGACGAGCAGTTTCATGATCTGCATCGCATTGACATCACCAGCGGCGAGCGCGAGTTGGTGATGCAAAACGACGGCTTTTCTGGTTTCGTCACTGACGACGACTACAACCTGCGCTTCGCCTCGCGCATGAATGCGAGCGGTGGTCAGGAGTATTTGGAGCGCACGGCAGACGGCTGGGCGCCGTTTCTAGACGTGGCCATGGAAGACGCGCTCACCACCAATATTGTCGGTTTCGACAAGAGCGGCACCCAGCTCTATCTGCTCGACAGCCGCGGCCGTAACACGGGTGCGTTGTTTCTGCGTAATCTTGAAGAATCGGAGTCGGCGCTGATTCTGGAGGACGAGCGAGCGGATGTTTCTCGCGCCATGGTTCATCCGACGGAGAAGCACGTGCAGGCGGTCGCGGTCAACTACGACCGAGTCCAGTGGACGGTGATTGACGACGCGATCGCGGCCGATCTGAACTATCTCGAGAAATTGGCCGACGGGGAAGTCGAAGTCGTCAGCCGGACGCTCGACGACAGCCTGTGGATTGTCGTCCACCACAAGGCCGATGGGCCCGTGCGCTACTCGCTCTACGATCGCAAGCAGCGACAGGCGACGTTTCTCTTCACGAATCGCAGCGACCTCGAAGGTCTGCCGCTCGCGCAGCAGCACGCGCGCGTTTTGACGGCACGCGACGGTCAGAAGCTGGTGAGTTACCTGACGCTGCCCGTCGCGAGTGACCCGGACGGCAACGGCAAACCAGATCGCCCGTTGCCAATGGTGCTTCTCGTTCACGGTGGACCCTGGGCGCGCGACACCTGGGGTTACGATGCGACGCACCAGTGGCTCGCCAACCGCGGCTATGCGGCGCTGAGTGTCAACTATCGCGGCTCAACGGGATTCGGGAAGGAGTTCGTCAACGCCGCCAACCGCGAGTGGGCCGGCGCCATGCACGACGATTTGCTCGACGCCTGTGACTGGGCGGTGAACGAAGGCATCGCCGACACTGACAAGATCGCCATCATGGGCGGCAGCTACGGCGGCTACGCGACGCTGGTCGGGCTGACGTTCACGCCGGAGCGCTTCGCGTGCGGCGTCGACATCGTCGGGCCGTCGAACCTGATGACGCTTCTCGAGACGATTCCGCCCTACTGGCAACCGATGATCGAAATGATGACGACGCGCGTCGGCGACCATCGCACCGACGAGGGACGTGCGTTCCTGGCGGAGCGCTCGCCGTTGACGCACGTCGATCGCATCCAGCGGCCGCTCCTCATCGGTCAGGGTGCCAATGACCCGCGTGTCAAACAGTCCGAGTCTGACCAGATCGTCACCGCCATGGAAGCGAAGGGGATTCCGGTGACGTACGTGCTTTACCCAGACGAGGGTCACGGCTTCGCGCGACCGGAGAATCGGCTCTCATTTTTCGCCATTGTCGAGGGTTTCCTGGCGCAGCACCTGGGCGGCCGGCAGGAGTCGATCGGCGACGACTTTTCGGGTTCAACCGTGACGGTGCCGGTCGGCGCGGGCGGCGTCGAGGGACTGCAATCGGCGCTGAGCGCTGAGGCGCACTGAAACGCGTGCGGCGTCGACACGGCTGAAGTGCGTGCGCGCTGAGAGTGACCTCGTTAGACGGGCGCGAAGAGCTCAGCCACCGGCGTTCCCATGTCGGTGATCGGCACCGGTCGCTCGCCCGCGTAAAGCGCTTTGCTCGGGTCGATGCGGAGGGCGGCGAAGATCGTCGCGAAGAGATCGGGCACAGAGACGGGCTGTGCTAGAATTTCCTTTCCGAGCTCACCCGTTGTCCCCACCACTCGCCCGGTCCGCAGGCCTCCCCCAGCGAGCACGACGCTGAACGCCTTCGAGTAGTGGCCGCGTCCACCGCGCTTGTCGTACTCCGGTGGTCGCCCGAACTCCGTCGAAATGACGATCAACGTCTTTTCGAGCAGGCGATGCGCTTCGAGGTCGACGAGAAGGGTGGAAAAAGCTCTGTCGAGCTCCTCGATCAGAATGTGCTGCTTCTCCTGTCCCTCATTGTGAGTATCCCACCCGGTGCCGTTGATGAAGTTCAAGTTGTGGGCGACCTCGATGAAGCGTACGCCTCGCTCGATCAAACGACGCGCGAGTAAGCACCGCTGGCCGAACTCCGAGCCGTAGGACTCGCGCAGCGATGCGGGTTCTTTCGCGAGCTCGAAGGCGCTCATGAAGTCGCGGCCGGTGAGTCGAAAGGCTTCGCGCGCGACCTCGACGTACTCCCGCGCCATCGCCCGATCGCGCTGGCGTTCGACGTAACCACGCGTCAGCTGTTCGAGAAGCTGCGATCGACGCTCCTGGCGCGCCGCCGTGACGAAAGGCGGCCGGGTGAGCGCGGCCGGGCCGGAGTCCGTGCTGGTCAAGTAGACATAGCCGGCTCGCGGCCCCAGGAAGCCTGGACCGCGGGTGAGGTTGGGATAGCCCATGACGACGTAGGGCGGAATCCCTTCAGCGGCCTTGCCGAGTTCGTGCGCGGTGATCGAGCCGATCGACGGATAGACGATCGTGCCGCTCGTCGGCCTACCGGTGTGCATGCGGTTAACCGCTGCGGCGTGTTCGTCGATGACGTCGTGGTGGACGCTGCGCACGAGCACGGCGCGATCGAGCAGCGGGGCGCTACGACTTAAATGCGCGCAGACGCGTGCATCGCGAATCGCTGTCGGCACGGATGGGTAGTGCGAACCGGCGATGCGCTTGACCGGATCGCCGCGTCGCTTCGGATCCCAGGTGTCGACCTGCGCAGCGCCGCCGCCCAGCCAGAGGAAGATGCAATGTTCTGCCGTTCCTCGTACATGGCGAGCGTCCCCTTGCTCACGAGCGGCGCGTGTTTGCGCGGGCTGAGCGAGGGATGCCGCGGCTACAGCTGCCGCCGTCGTCGACGAGAGAAACGTGCGCCGTGACGTGGTCGCATCGGAGCTCTTCGCGGGTGGTGCCGTTGCTCTTGTCGAGCCAGCGACGCCGTGCGTCGAGATCCCTCGTGGGGCCGGTGGTGAGTCTTTCCGTTTCATCGCGTCGAATCCACTTCGATCAGAGGGCTGTGGACTTTGCTACCCTGCGAAACGTTCGTGCGTGTTCATGCATATCATTCCGACCAGCGTACTCGAAGCTTACGGCAGCAAGAGAAACTCTGGAGAATTGAGGAGTGCCCACACCATGTCCTCCATGCGTTCCCGCCACTCTGGTTCCAGACGCGGGGTTGGGGTGTCGCCGTGTCGTGCGCGCTCCTCGAGCGCGATCTTGATTCGAGTCGCCTCCGCTGAGAGATGATTCGACCAGGAGACGGCGTGATGCTTGTCGGCGGTGGCTGTCGTCGACACCGATGATGGTGCACGGCGGCGCGCGTCAAATCCGGGCCCGAGGAGGCGTCCAAAGACTTCAGCCTCGTCGCCGCTCGGCGGCCGCGACAGGATTGACAGAAAGACGCAGCGGACGAGCTCGTCAACGCTCCGCTCTTCGAGAGCCAGCACTGTCAACGCGCTGCCCTCTGACAACGTCGCAACCCGGTTGGCGACGATTCCATTGGCGAGCAGGAGCGGCTGCAGCACCGTGACGATGTTCTCGCGCACGGTGAGCGGATCCTGGCGACTGTCGCGCCACCCGAACGTCGTGAGGACGTCAACGATGCTCTGCGCCACGGGCATCGACAGTGCCGGGCGATCTCTCTCATTCGACAGGCTGGCAAATTCCCAGGCGCGCCGTGGAACGCCAAGATTGAGAAAGCTCTCGATCGGGCGGCGCGCGTCGACGTCGAGATTGAGCTCCTCGCAGTCGAATTGTTTGCCGACCGCATGGAAGAGCGAATCGACGAGCTGCTCTGCGCTCATGCGGCGGCCGATCGGGCCGGCGAAGAGCGCCGCGACCTCGGCTGGAGCGTCGCTCGAAAGGCCTCGCCGCTGATAGGTGTGAGAGCTCAGAATCAGGCGCGCGAGGTGCTTGAGGTCGTAGCCGCTGCGCACCAGCTCGCGGCCCAGGTAGTCGAGGAGCTGCGGGTGGGATACCGCCGCGGCGTTTTCCCAATCATCCGCCGGTTCGACGATACCGCGGCCCATAAACCGCTTCCAGAGGCGGTTGGCTATGACGCGCGCGAATCTGACGTTTTGTGGTGCCGTGATGAGGGCAGCGAGTTGCTCCCGGGTGCTTCGGTGCGACACGGCTTCGGACGCTTCCTCGCGTGGTACGTCGACTGCCCGCTCAAGATGATCCGTCACCGTCAGATGTCCGAAAGGCCACGTGGGCTCTACAGCCGACCCTGGCTCGAGCGTTACCGATACGACCATGCGCTCCAGCTCTTCGGGACTGCGCGGCACACTACTCGTCGCCGGCACCGTGAGGGCTTCGCCGTGCAGCATGGCAGCCATGCCGAAGAGATCCTTTTGCTCGAAGCGCTGGTAGGGCGGATCGTGGCAGCGAGCACACTTGAGGTCGATGCCAAGGAACGCCGTTGAGAGAACGTGCGCCTTTGCCGCCATCGGAACATCGTTCTGCGTCGACATCGCAAAGCCCGCGGGCCCACCGCCGTAGACGCTTCCTTGCATGAGGATCAGCTCGGTGGCGAATCGGTCGATCGGCTTGTTGTCAAGGAAGGCGTCGTGGATCCACCAGCGAAAGGGTCCGGTGTTGTTCAGCTTTGGTTTCAAGATGCCTGGGTTTTCCGCCAGGACGTCCTGCCAGTAGCTCACCCAGTGATCCGCCCAGGCGGGATCTTCGATCAGGCGATCGATCCAGCGCGCGCGAGCTTCGGGACGATCGGCCTGGGTCTCAACGTCCCGCACGAACGACTCGATTTCGCTGAGCTGCGGCACCGTGCCTCTGACGTCGAGACTGAGACGGCGCAAGAAGCTCCAGTCGTCGGTGAGCGGTAGCGGCTCGACGCCGGCCTCGACGAGACGTTGACCAACAAAGCGGTCGATCGCGTTGTGGGCCGGTGTGCCAGCCGGCAGGTGCGGGATGTCGAGTGGCGGCAGGGCATCGACATATCGACGTGCGGCCGCAGCGCGCTCGCGCCAGGACTCTTCCTGCGCCCGCCCGGCGCGGCGTCTGGCTGTGGCGTTTTCGTCGTCGAGCAGAGCTCGCAAGTTGAGCTGGTAGGAGTGCCAAGAGGCGTCGCTGAGTTCAAACGGAGCGCTCGGACTGACGACGCGAAAGGGACTCGCTTCCGCGTCGGCCGGTGCCACCGCGACGACCAGTTCACCGATTTCGGTGCGCAGTCGTTTGCCGCCGACGATCGCTTCGAGCCGCAGCAGGTGCGACCCCGGGGAAACTTCGAGGTCGACGATAGTTTCCGTGTGGCCCGCTGGCAGCGGGCGAACTCCGCGCCCCGAGTCGGGGATGTCGGGGACCGATTCATGGCCGTCGGCATTGCCGACCAGAAAGCGCGTCTCGGCGATGAGCTCGCCGTCGAGGAAGAGCCGCGCCGCGTTCAGTGACCGGAGAAGAAGCTTCTGTTTGCCGCTTGGGAGCTCAAGGCGCGCGGTGGCTCGCAAACGAAACGGATTGCTTCGGTCGACGATGAGCCCTTGAGCCGAGTACGTCCGCGGCACACCGGTGAGGGCGAACGCTGGGATGCGAAATTCGTCCGGCGTATCACCGTCCAGCGCCTTCCACGGCTCCTCGCGGTCAATGCCTTCGAGGATCTGAACGCGAACGTCTGCGTCGGATGGGCTCGCAGAGACCGCGCCTGCGAGGAGCGCAAGGAGCGCGGTCGGTAGCAGCAAGGGTCGGGTTGAAAACATGATTCTCACCGTCGGCATCTTAACCGAACTCGACGCCGAGGCCGATCGTGAAAGGGCGCGTGCGGCCGGGAAGGCAACCGAAAGGTCGTTCCGCCATTGGCTCGTGGGGAGAGAAAGAGAGCTAGCCGCCTGGCGCCTTCCAAAGGTTGGAAGCGTGCGCCGACGACGGACGGCGCATGTGGGGGACCCGCGTGTCTGGACGCACGCCTCCGCGTCTCGAGCCCGTTTTCGTTGCGCTCGCAGCCGGGTTGTGGCTTGATCGCGACTCGAGTGTGCTGCGGCTTTTGATCAGCGGTGAGAGAGTTCTCGAGCAGCGCAACGCGCCGAACCGAAGCAGCCGCGACCCAGGAGGGTGAGATCGTCGCCGGGCCTAGCAGCCCGTTGAAAGAGTCATTCGGCCGAGAAACTGGCCTCTTCACGCCCAGCTCGACCGCGTCAATACTCGAAAATCTCGGAGATTACCTGCGCTTGCCACGCCCGATCTGGACGCGACGAGACCAGTTTTCGACTCGAAGCACTTTTTCAACAGGCTGCTAGGCTAGCGAAGAAGCGCACGTTGTTGCCATGGAAAGAGCCGCTTTCTTTCTGCGCGAAACTCCGTTTCAGCGTTACGGACCGAGCCACACTTGGGTGCTCGCGATCTTTGCCTTGCTCGCAGTTGCCGCTGTGCTCATCGGACGTCGCCAGCGCCAGGGGTCGAGCGCCCGGCGTACCTGTGCGAGCGTTGGCGCGCTGCTGCTCGTCGTGCAGCTGGCGCTCCAGGTCTATTCCATGCTGCCCCAGCATTGGGACGTCGGGAGTTCGCTGCCGTTTCAACTCTGCGACCTGGCCTGGATGCTTGCTGTCTATGCCCTGTGGACGCAGCGTCCGTGGGCCTGCGGTCTTCTTTACTACTGGGGCCTGACGCTCACGTCCCAGGCGCTGGTGACGCCGGTTCTTGACTTCGACTTTCCGCACGTGCAGTTCCTCATGTTTTGGTTTTCGCACGTGCTTGTAGTTCTCGCGACGATCTATCTCACCTGGGGGCTCGGCCATCGACCGCGCTGGTCGCACTACGGGCTAGCACTCGCAGTTACGTTCGGCTGGGGCGTGATCATGCTGGGGTTCAACGCCTGCTTCAAGACCAACTACTTGTACGTTAGTGCCAAGCCGCCTGGGACCCTGCTCGACCGCCTCGGGGAGTGGCCGTTCTACCTACTGTCGGAAATCGCGATCGTGACGATCGTGTGGGCGCTCATGACCTGGCCATGGGCACGGCGTCGGACACGGCGGCGCGGCGAATTCGGCGGCCATTCTGTGACATCGACTTGAGGGTTTACTCGGTTTCCCTGCTCCCATAACCACCGCCCCCCGGCGTCTCGAGGATCAGCCGGTCGCCCGGGAAAACCTCGCGTCCGTCGACGGACGTCAGTTTCTCGACGCTGCCATCCGCACGGACGAGTCGCTGCCGGCCTGGCGTGCCCGCCTCGCCGCCGGCCATGCCGTACGGGCCTTGCGTGCGGTGCTGACTCAGAATCGACAGTGCCATCGGCGCCAGAAAAACCAGCTCGCGCAGCGCACCGTCGCCACCACGCCAGCGACCTTGGCCCCCCGAGCCACGCCGCACCGCGAAGCGCTCGACGCGCACCGGATAGCGATGCTCGATCACCTCGGCATCCGTCATGCGCGTGTTCGTCATGTGGGTGTGTACGGCGCTGGCGCCGTGGAAGCCTTCTCCCGCCCCGCTGCCGCCGCACACAGTTTCGTAGTAGCCGAAGTTTGCCGCGCCGAAGAGGACGTTGTTCATCGTCCCTTGACTGCACGCCCAGCGGCCGAACGCCTTCAGAAGTGTGTCGACCAAACGTTGGCTGGTCTCGACGTTGCCGCCGACCACGGCCGGGGCCGCAGCGTCGTCGGCTGGAAAGCTCGGACTGAGAAGCGTCCCCTGCGGAAGGCGAATCTCCACCGCGCGCAAGAGTCCGTCGTTCAGCGGCAGCGGCTCGTCCACGAGCAGTCGAAGGACGTAGAGAACAGCACTTTGGACGATGGCCGGGGTCGCGTTGAGGTTGCCGGCGTGCGTCGCCGACGTGCCGGAAAAATCGATGCACGTCCTTTCTCGAAGTCGTTCGATGCGCACCTTGAGTCGAGCACCGTCGTCGAGGTGCTCCACAGCTTCGTAGGACGTTTTCAGGAGTCCATCGATGGCGCGCTGCACGTGCTTCGCGGCGTTTTCCTTGAGCGCATCCATATAGTGCGTCACAGAGTCGACGCCGTACGTCCGGGCCAGAGCCTCGAGCGCCGCGCTGCCGCGATGGCTCGCAGCGACCGCCGCGTGCAAATCTGCCAAGTTGTCGCCGACGGCGCGCGACGGATACGCTCCACCCTGAAGGCGCGAGCGGACGCGATCCCAATGCGCCTTGCCGCCTTCGACGAGTCGAAGCGGCGGGATCACGACGCCCTCTTCCTGTAGGCGCGTCGCATCTGGCGGCATGGAGCCCGGGCGGATGCCGCCGATCTCCGCATGGTGGGCACGACTGGCGACGTACCCGACGAGCACGTGGTCTTCTCGTTCCGGAGACCCCGCCTGAGAGCTTGGCGCGTAAACCGGCGCCACGACCGTAATGTCCGGTAGGTGCGAACCGCCGTAGGCAGGGTGGTTCGTGACGACGATGTCTCCCGGCCGCATCTCCAAATGGTCGCGGAGCGTCCGCACGCAGAGACCGAGAGCGCCGAGGTGGACGGGAATGTGCGGCGCGTTGACGACGAGCTCGCCGTCGGCATCGAGCACGGCGCACGAGTAGTCGAGGCGCTCCTTGACGTTTGTCGACAGCGACGTGCGGCGCAGCATCTCGCCCATCTCCTCGGCGATGGCCGCGAAGCGGTTGGTGAAGAGCTCGAGGAGGACCGCTTCAGACGTCGACTCGAACGTGGTCGCGCCGAGAGCCTGCTGGGCGCAATCCGTCGGCCGCGTCAGAAGGAGCGAACCGTGCGCGTCAACGCGTGCGGACCACGCCGCCTCGATGAGTGTCGTACTGAAGTCGTCGACGACGAGACAGGGTCCGCGCAACACCGTGCCCGGTGCCAATGGCTGGCGCTCAAAAACACCGATTCCCTGCCACGATCTGTCGCAGCGTGCACGCACTCTGGCCTGCGGCTTGGGCGATTCGGTCGGCGCGTTCGCGTTCGACTCCCTCGGAGGCGCCGCCGACACCTGCGCACTGGCATCCGTGGCGACGACAACGCGCAGTGAGACGAGCTCGATCTCAAGTTGTTCCGGCAGGTGCCCAAAGCGCTGCTTGTAAGCCCGAAGAAACTCGGCACGAAGCCCCGCGCCGCTGCTCGATCTTCCACCCTCGACCCTGTGGCTCGAACGTTCGCTGTCTCCGCGCGATCCTTGTTCAGGCGATGACCCAGCGTCGGTGTCACTCTTAGCGTCAGCCTCACCCTCAGCTTCAGCCTCCGCCTGCTTCTCACGAGGCGGTGCTACTTCGGCGCCGAGCTCGACCGCGAGCGCCTCGTCCTGACCGAGAAAACGAAGGTGTGCGATCCGTCGCCGCACCCGCGCCTTTCGCGCGTCTGAGCCCTCCGCAGCGATGGCTCGAAAAGCCTCCGACTCTAACTCGCGGAGCAGCGTCGCGAGGCGCTCATCGACTTGGTCGAGCGCCTCGAGCACCGTTCGTTCAGCGAAACGTTCGATCGCCGCGCTGAGAATCCCACTGGCACTCAGGAGGCCCGCGTCCGCTGGCACAACGATGTGCGTGATCGCCAGCCGCGAGGCGATGGCGCAGGCATGCTGCCCGCCAGCGCCGCCGAAGGCGACGAGTGCGTAGTCGGCGGGATCGTATCCACGCCCGAGCGACACGGCGCGAATGGCGTCGGCCATGCGCTCGTTCGCGATGTCGAGGAAGCCGTCGAGAAGAGTCTCGTCGGTGGGACTTTCACCCGTCTGCCGTGCGAGCGTCTCGCGCACTCCGGCCAGTGCGTGCTTTGCGGCCCCGACGTCCACCGGGATGCGAAACCGCGCCGGATCGAGGCGACCGGAAAGCAGGTTCACGTCCGTGATCGTCAGCGGACCGCCGCGGCCGTAGCAGGCAGGTCCTGGGTCGGCGCGAGCGCTTTCCGGACCGACGTGAAGACGCCCGTGCTCGCAGCGGCAAATCGAGCCTCCTCCAGCAGCGACGCTTTCGATGGCCAGCGCCGGTGCCATCAGGTGTGCGTCGCCGACGCGGTGCTCGAAGACGTATTCGAACTCGCCGTCGTAACGGGCGACGTCCGTGCTAGTGCCTCCCATATCAAAGCTGATGACACGATCGAATCCACTCACAGAACCGACACTCGCGGCGCCCGCGACGCCGCCGGCTGGGCCGCTCAGCAGGCTGTCCTTCGGCTCGTACTCGCTGGCCTTGACGAGCCCGCCCGCACTCGTCATGACGTGCAGTCTGTCGCGATCCACCGCTTTTCCGATGCCATTCAGGTAGGTGCTGACGACTTCACCGAGGTAGGCGTTGACGACACTGGTCTCGGCGCGCGGCAAGATCTTGATCGAAGGTGCGAGCCGCGCAGATGCCGATACGTGCCGAAACCCCGCGGACTCAAGCATCCGTGCGAGCTGCAGCTCGTGCTCTGGCGCGCGGTAGCTGTTGAGGAAGGCAATGGCGGCGCTGTCGTAGCCGCCCGCGACGAGATCACTGAGCCGCGGCGTGAGCTGATCCGCAGCCAACGTCTCAATCACTTCGCCGTCGGCCGCGACGCGTTCGTCCACTTCGATGACGGTCGCCGCCAAACTGCGTCGTTTCTCGATGTCGAGTGCGAAGAGATCGGGCCGCTGCTGCGTGCCGATCTCGAGAAGGTCGGCGAAGCCGCGCGTCACGAAGAGGGCGACCTTGGCGCCGCGGCGTTCAAGAAGAGTGTTCGTGCCACGGGTGGTGGCAACGCGGAGCGCGCACGGCGGCAGCTCGCGATCGAGCGCGGTTCCTGTCGCCAGGCGCAGCGCCAAGAGCGGCGCTTCTTCCGGCGACACCAGCTCGAAGGTCGCGCCCGCTGGCAACTCGGCAATCGCATCGCTCAGGGTCAGCCGACCTGACGCAGCGTCGAAAGACTCGACCGTCACCGGCGGGTGTTCGAGTCCCAGCGCCTGGAAGCCCAGGCCAACGACGCCGTCACTTCTCTGCTCCCTGGCGCTGGAGGCCGTCGCGAAAATGGCGTCGGGATGAATCTGCAACGCCGTCGAAGCGAGGTGTCGTTCGATGACGCCGCGAACGGCGCTCGAGGAAAGCACCTTGACGCGGTGCAAGCGGCCGTGCGGGTCGATCGCGATGCAGTCGGTGAACGTGCCTCCTGTGTCGATCGCGGCGTGCCAAATGCGGTGCAGGGTCGGAGGATTCAAGGCCAAGGTTTCTTTTCGACGCTAACCGGCGCGGGGCTCTTGGTAGAATGAGCGCGTTCGAAGAGCAGCGGATTCTTCGCAGGCAGTTTTCGCGAGCGATTCATTAGCGTTAGATCTCGTCAAATCAGGGAGAGACATGGAACACAGGAGAACGAGTCGCCGCGGCTTTCTCAAGCGCAGTCTTGGTGCCACCGCGTTTTTCGCTATACCCACCACCGGCGCGGTTCCGTGTCGTGCGTTGAAAGCCATGACGATCAACCCGCCGCCAAGCGAGCGAGTCCTCGTTGCGCACGTCGGTGTTGGCGGTCGCGGCACGAGCTTGCTGCGCCAGACGCAGCGCAATGCAGGGAGCGAAGTGGTGGCGGTGTGCGACGTCGACCAGCAGCGCCTTCATAAGGCCCACGCCCTGTGTTGGCGTGGCGCGCTTGCCACGGCTGATTATCGCCGGCTGCTGGACCTCAAGGATGTCGACGCTATCGTCATCGCCACGCCTGACCATTGGCACGCTGCGATCGCCACTGCTGCTTGCGCGGCAGGCAAGGACGTCTACGTCGAAAAACCGCTGTGCACGTTTCTCAGCGAGGGGCGAGACATGGTTGCGGCGGCGCGAAAACACGATCGGGTGGTCCAAGTCGGTATCCATCATCGCTCCCATCCAAAAATGCACGAGATCACCCGCATCGTGCGGTCCGGGCGCATCGGCAAGGTCCACACGGTCAAGAGTTGGATGTGGGAGAATCCGTTCAAGCCGCGCACACCGCCGATCGAGCCGCCGGCGCACCTCGATTTCGCGACCTGGTTGGGACCAGCGCCTGTCGTGCCGTATCACCCTGAGCGCGTCCATTTCAAGTTCCGCTGGTGCCGTGACTATGCCGGCGGCTACATGACCGACTGGGGCGTCCACATGCTCAACGTCGTCACACATGCCATGGACATCGACACCAAAGGCCCGGACGCGGTCGCCGCCGAAGGCGAATACGAACAGGAAAACCTCTACGACTTCCCAAAGTCGATGGAAGCGCGCTGGCAGTTCTCCGATCCGGATTTCGCCATGACTTGGACGCAGCCCTCGGAGGGCGGCGACATTGCGGCCGACCGCAACTACGGCATGAACTTCTACGGCGAAGCCGGTGTCCTGAAGACTTGGTTTCACGACTACGAGTTCTTTGTCGACGGTCAGAAGGCCGATCTACCGTCGGCCGCTCGTGAGGAGGATCTACCGCCGAGCCCTGGGCACTTTCAGAATTTTCTCGACTGCGTCCGTTCGCGCGAGCGGCCGATTGCGGATGTGGAGATCGGCCATCGCACGACGAGCTTGTGTCAGTTGGCGAACATCGCGCTCGACCTCGGCAGGGAGCTGCGTTGGGATTGGCGCGCCGAGAAGTTCATCGACGACCCAGCTGCTAGCGGGCTCTTGGCGCGCGCTGAACATGCTTCACCCCGCTAGGCTAGGCGTAGCTCGCGACAACGCTGAGAGGCCGTGGGGATCGTCGTCGCGCGCGAGCTGACGAAACGCTCGTTCGCTTTCGGGCCGACGATTCGCGACGAATCGAACTCCCAGACGGCTGTTAGCCCGGACGAGCATCCGTGGAATGACCGCCGCGCGCTATGTGGACCACCAGCGCCGCCGCGGCGAACGCGATCACCCCACCGATTCCGTACCAGCCGGCCTTCTGGTGGATCATGTAGATGCTTGCCAGCGTCGCGATTCCCGCGGCGATCGCCATGAGGAGGTTCCAGAGAACGCGCCGGCCCCCCGTTGGCATCTCCTCGCGCAGGAGACTGCGCTGATTCATGAGCAGGAAAAACGTGAGGTAGGCGATCGGCAGCAAAATGAAACCGAACACCGACGTCGGAATGGCGAGCCAAAACGCCGCTTTCGACCAGAGGAACGGACCGAGCACTCCGGTCGCGGCCGCCAAACAGCCGAGGCGATAGGGCCAGCCGGTCGCCGGTAGGTTGAAGATCTCGCAGATCACGAGGCCCGAGATCAGCATCAGAAGTGTGATCGTCGAGAGCGCCATCGCGAGCACGCCAATCCCGAAGATGACGTTGCCGAACGTGTTGCCCAGAAGAGGCGTCAGGGACTTGGCGAGGTCGCCAGCGTCGCGCTTGACGAGGGTCGCCGCGATCTGACGATCTGCGAGCGGCAGGGATTCGAGTTTGCGGTGGAGATAGGCTTCGCCCGTGAAGTCGCTCAGTAGGGCAGCACCCAGACCCGACGAAAGCTCGGAGCGTCGATCGTCGGCAAGGCTGGTGATGCGATCGCGGAGTCGGCTCGTTGCCTCTGGTGTTACGGTCTCGGCGCGTAAATCCAGCGCCTTAGAGAGCGCAGCAATCGACGTCGGCGACATGCCTCTCACTTCGTCCATTGCCGTCGAGGCGTCGCTGAGGCGCTTGATGGTCTCCTGGCCGAGTTGCGTGCTCAACTGTTTTTTTGAGTCCGCAGTCAATGCTGCGAGCTGAGACTTGATGCGACCCAGAAGCTCCGCCTCTGGTTGCGCGAAGTCACTCGACGCGATCTGCAGGCCGGCTGCGACGACACCTTTCGTCGCCTCACTTGCTTTGGCCAGCTCCGCCCGCGCTGACGACAAGATGTCCTGCTCGAGCTGTTCCTTGCCGGC
Source organism: Planctomycetota bacterium (assembly GCA_965223265.1). Classification (GTDB taxonomy): domain Bacteria; phylum Planctomycetota; class UBA8108; order UBA8108; family SXIK01. The sequence continues at coordinate 7,877,034 of OZ244999.1, read as the reverse complement.
CTCTTGCTCCACGCGCTGGCGCAGCGTTCGATGGTATTCACCCCGCTGCCGACCTGTCGCCTCGCCGGCCGTAGCAAGACCCGGCTGTGCCACGGTATGAAACTGGGTCGCCGACGCGATCACCACGCAGCTCGTTGCGAGCAGAAACGGAATCAGCATGCCGGTGCAAAGGTCGAACTTCGACAGGCCACGAAACTCTTTGCCCCAGCCGCGCTTCAAAATGCTGTAGGGAAAGAGAAACGTCATGTTGATGCCAACCGCCGTGGCAGCGGCGCTGATGAGTACGTCGCGCTGCTGATTCACGATGCGCTCGCTCCACCAACCGGAGAACTCGCCGGTGGAATCGAGGAGGGGTTTGAACGTTGCCGCAGGTTCGAAGATAGCGCCGAAGTTGGGGACGAAACCAGCGAACACACGGCCCCAATCAAGACCCTCTTCGGACGTGCTCAATGTGATCACGACCCCCACGAAGCAAAGCACGATGAGCGCTACCATCAGTTTCAGGAAGAGTTCATAGAGACGCACACCGAGCCCACCGCGGTCGTAGCTCCAGGTGATCGCCGTCGTGAGGACGAGGATGCTCGCGGCGATCACGACCTTGCCGTTGAAGCCGCCTAGGAGTTCTGGCATGAGATTCTGCTGCAAAACACCCGTCGCCAGCGAGTACTGGGGCATGACCCAAACGATGTTCGCGACCAAGGATGCGAGGGCCCAGCCCCATGCGAGCACTGGATTGACATGGTGGTGGATGGCATAGAATGGTCGCTCGCCCGTCGACATGGTGACGTAGCCGATGGCGCTGAGCATGACGATCCCCAGGATCATCGCAAACGGCTGCAGCCAAAGGAGCGAGAAGCCGGCGAGGACACCGAGGTAGAGGCTACTGCTCAGGGAGCCGCCGCCGAGGGTGAGCGCACTTTGCAGCCATCCGGGTCCCGAGAGTTTGGTGTAGGCACCGAGGCTTGCCAGCGTGCCTTTCTGCTGGGCCTTCTGCAGTAGCTCCCTGTCGGCTTCAAGTCGACTGAACGCGTGTCGGGACATGGCCTTCTCGCTGATCGTTCACAAGGGGTTGGTGTAGCTGGTTTGACTCGGCAGTAGACCGTTTCGGCGTGAGCCCGTCAAGGCATTGCGCGCTCCGGTGGTGGGAGAACAACGGACGAAGTGCTACGATGAGTAGAGACCTCGAACGCTTTCGTTGGTCGCGTGTGCGCCGCTGCTCGGGCCAATTCGCCTTGAGCGAACGAGCGGACCGAGGCGGAACAGTGAGATGACCGGTCATGGCGAAGAAATCCTTGTTCTCACGTTTGGCGAAAGGGATCGGGCGGGCGACTGGACAAGTGCTCGAAAAGGCGCGCGAGAAAGGTCTCGACGAGAAAGCTGAGGAGCTCTGGAGCAAGGCTCGAGCGGCGGCCAAAGATCTTGCCGACGAGTTCGAGGACGGCAAGCGCGAAGCCTGTGACGCGGCGACCAAGGACGAAGCGGATGTCGACGGTGGTGGAGCATCGGTCGTCAGCTCCGAGGCAGCGGGTGACTCATGCGGCGACAGTGCGCCGGAATGTGCCGAGGCAGCTGAGAGCCCCGCTGTCTCTGGCGGTGGTGGCGTTCCCTGCGAGGATGCTGCTGAGGACGCCGCCGACGACGATCGGCGCCGGGATGCATCGCCCGCCGACACCGTCGACGAGCGCGGTTGAGAGCCCGACCGGCTAGCGTCGATCGCGTGTACCGCCGGCGTCTCCAGGCTCCAACGCGCGGCTCCCGTCCCGCCTCGAGGCCCACCGAGTCTCCCTAACGAACGTCGCCGCCTGCTGCACACTCGAGAGTGTGCGCCGCGAGCCCTGTGTCAGAAGATCTCGTCGAGTTTCTTCATCGCCTCTTCGGCAAACGTGCCCCCCGACGGTTTTTGCCGCCGAACATTTTCCAGCAGCGCCGTCAGCAGGTTCAAGTCGAGCGGTTTCTCGAAGAATCCAGTCGCGCTAGCGTTCTTGATCTGCATCTTCGAGATCGATTGCGCGAGACCGGACATGAGGAAGACCGGAATCTTACTGAGTTTCGGATCGGAATGGACGCGCTGGGCGAGATGGATTCCCGTCATTCCCGGCATGTGGACGTCGGTTAAAATGATGTCCGGCTTTTTATCGGCCGCCAAACTCAGTGCCTCACGCCCGTCGGTCGCCTCGAGTACGGTGTATCCTTTGCGCCGTAGCCGCACCGCCATGGCGAAGCGTTCGTCGGGAGAGTCGTCAGCGAGCAGAATCGATACGGGCTCATCCTTGGCGTCGCTTGTCTGTGGCGCCCCGGGCATCGGCTCGACTCCAAGAGCCGCTGGACCCGTAACAATTCCAGGCGGCGGCGGCTGAGGTGGCGGCGCCCATCCCGCGCCTTGCTGCGGCGGGTAAGGTCCCGGCTGCTGCTGAGGATAGCCCCATGACTGCGGCGGCGGCGCCGGCGTCGGGTAAGCCGGCTGCTGCGTGTAGGGATAGGGAACGGCGCCTGGAGGTGCTGGCGCGTGAGGCGTGAAGGCCTGCGGCTGCTGCGGGTAGCCCATAGGCTGCTGCTGCGGCGGCGGCATCGAGCCAGGAGCTCCGTAGTAGTTTTGGGGCGGCGGAGGGGGAATAAAGTTGAGCAGGCGCGTCAGGTGCGCGTAGAGGAACTCGGGCGGCTGCGACTTCTGCAGACAGACCGTTGCGCCGGCTTCCAGGGCCTTCTGAAAAGTCGCGGGGTTCTCGTCGGGTAGGTAAACCACGACCGGCAGACCGTAGAGATCTGGACGCGATCGCAGCCATGCGAGGAGCGCGAAACCGGCGGCGCCTCCCGCGCCCGGAAGGTGGAGGTCGAGGACGATCGCTTCGGGCGTGGTCGCCAAAAGCTCGCGAGCCGCGGACTCGTCGAGGGCTGTTTCAACACCAAAGCCCATACGTCGCAGATACGACACGAGCGAGCCAGCCGCGGCCGCGTCGCCGCTTGCGACGAGGATTCTCGGTGGGTTTTGGGGTGGCACCCCGTACGGCTGCGTCATCGTTTATTGTGTGAGTGCATCTGCGGCGGGTTGCCGCGACTTGGATAGCGTGATAACGAATGTCGATCCTGCGCCCGGTTCGCTCTCTACTTCGACCCGGCCGCTGTGAGCCTCGACGATACGTTTGACGATATCGAGGCCGATTCCGGTGCCGCTGTAGGCGTCGCGGTTATGGAGACGGACAAAGGAGTCGAAGATGCGCTCCTGGTCGGTAGGTTCGATCCCGATGCCATTGTCCGCAACTCGAATGGTTGTGCTGTGGCCGTCTTCGCTCCACGACACGGAAACTCGGGGCACGACACCCTCGGCGACATACTTCATAGCGTTGTGAATGAGATTCTCGAAGACCTGCGAAAACCGGTTTGGGTCGCAGAGAATCTCCAGCGGTTCGTCCTCGACCTCGAGCTTTGCACCCGTTCTTTCGAAATCGGTCGCCAGTCGAGCGTAGGCGTAATCGAGAAGCTCACGAATGGTCGCTGGCCGGAGCTCCGCCAGGGGACGCTGGGCGCACATGAGTTCCAGCAACTGTTTGACGAACTCGAGGCAGTAGTTCGCGTTGGACGTCAGCCGCGCGAGGATCTCGGGAGCTTCTGGCGCTCCTAGGTCTTGCGAAAGTGCATCGAGCAGACCGATCTGCGAGGCGAGAGGCGATTTGAGATCGTGCGAAACGGTGGCGACGAATGATTCCATATCGCGCTGACTGCGCACGAGCGCGTCATGGTTGCGTTTCACGCGCAGCAGCGCCTGAACTCGTGCCACGAGCACTTGTCGTACAAACGGTTTGGTGACGTAGTCGTCGGCGCCGGCCTCGAATCCTCGGACGATGTCGTCGTTGTCGGAACGCGCCGTGAGCATCAGGACCGGAGTCGTCGTAAACCTCTCATCGCATCGCAGGTGGTCGCAAAGCTCGAGCCCGTCCATCTCAGGCATCATGACGTCGAGGACGAAAAGATCAGGCTCCCACGCCTCGACGCACGACAGTGCCTCGGAACCCGAATGAACGCCACGGATCTCTAATGACGACTTGCGGAATGTGGCTGCGAAGACGTCGACGTTGAGAGGCTCGTCGTCCACCACCAAGATTTTTCCCGTCAGCTGGTGCATGATGTCTCGTGGTTCTTCGCTGTCGTGACTGCTCCTGGATCGTGTCGGTCTCGGCTGAGACGATCGCCGCGCGCCGCATCGTCGCGTGCCGCATCGTCGCGTTCTGGCGGCTCGCTGAATCTCACGGGAAGCTCGACACGAAACGTGCTGCCAGCACCGATCGCGCTTTCGACGGAGACGGAACCCTGCATCAGCTCCGCGACTCGCTTGACGAGCGCCAGACCAAGACCGGTGCCGCCGGCCTGACGGGACGACCGTCCGTCAACTTGTCGAAAAGGCTCGAAGATGCTTCGTTGGTGCTCCGGCGCGATCCCGATACCCGTGTCGGTGACCGTGAGGTAGAGCTTGCCTTCCGCTTGGTGGACACCGACAGAGACGACGCCATGAGTGGTGAACTTGCACGCGTTACCGACCAAGTTGGTCACGATTTGTCCCAGCTTGTCGCGATCGAGGTACACGGGTTCGAGGTTGTCGGCGACTGTGATCTCAAGTCGAACATTCGGTTTTTTACTGAACAGCGGTTCGAGAAGTGACACCGTCGACGAGACGGACTCGCCCGCGGAGAAGTGGCACGGATGGACGACGTCTTTGCCTGCCTCGATCTTCGATAGGTCGAGGATGTCGTTGATCAGAGCGAGGAGTCGCTCGCCGCTCAGCTTGATCTTACTGACGTATTCGGTCTGCCACTCGTTCAGCCGATCTTCGTCGTCGGTGTGGAGCAGCGAGTCGGAGAAACCGATGACCGCGTTGAGCGGTGTGCGGAGTTCATGCGACATGTTGGCTACGAACTGGCTCTTGAGTTCACTGAGTTGGGCGAGATCTTCCGCTTGCTGGGCGAGAATCTTGTTGGATTTCATGACGCCCTGGGACTGCTGCCAAAGGAGCGCGGTCTGATTCGACAGTCGATGGCGTTGCGCCTCCAGTTCCTGATGCTTCGCAATGAGGCTGTAGGAGAGGCCGAACACCGGCGCCAGGTAACTGCCGAGGTTTAGACTTTGCGCAACGACGGACGGCGGGTCGAAAAAGTATTGAGACCGACAGAAATAGAACTGGCTGCTGACCAGGAGAATGAGGCAGGCGACGAGCGATGACTCAAAGCCACCAGGTTCCTTCCGGTAGAGTGCGACAGCGAAAGGCAACGCCAGGCAGTAGAGCGCGAGAAGTGCAACGTCGATGAGTCGCGTCGGTGCGGTGTGAAGAGTCGCAAGGTCGACGAGCGGCGTAATGGCAAGCGACATCAGCCCTACGACAGCGGTGACGAACCCTAGGCTACGATAGATGACGCGGTGACGGTTTTCGTCGCGTGATCGGCGCTCGCGGGTGAAGACAAAAGCCAGGAACAGGATGATCGCGGTGCAAATGCGCGCTGAGATGTGTGTCGCTAGTAAGAACGGGATGTCCGTGTGCTCGAGAGGATTCTGCGCCAAGAGTCCGCGTAGCAGATTCTCGACCGCAGCGACGAAAAAACCGAGACCCATGAACAGGTAGCGGCGGCTACCAAGAGCCGCGAAGCGCGAGAGTGTTAAGTACGAGACTGTGAAAGCGAGGATGCTGCCCATGAGGTAGATGGCTGCGAAGGCATCTTGACTGACCCGATGGACGGCTGCCGTTGCCTCGTTTGCTTGCAGGCTCGATGTGGGGACAAAGAACAGCGGTGTCAGCGCGAGCGCGAGAATTGATCCCCACAGAAGCAACGGCTTGCAGAGAGATTCTTTTCTGAGAGTGCTGCTCATCGGTTCCACGATGACTAAATCCTAACCTTCACGAAATGCCCACAGCGGGGGCGGAAAGACGCCCAACGGGTGTCGGTGGACCCCCTTCGTTCTTCGACGTTCGAGGCTGGGGGCGTTGAGATGTTCCGACGTTCAAGGATGCTGCGCATCTCTATCGGAAGAAGCGAAGAGCGGACGTGTCTCTAGCTTTCGCCGGCCGACTGTCGCTTCGCTAGGCAAGGGTCGACGAAGGCCGGCGGCAGCATGGAAGAGCTTGCGGGTATGATTTTGTGGCTGCTCCTGCGGCGAAACGATAGAATCAAACAGGGCGGTCCTGGTTTTCACCGATCCTTCGAGGCCATCCGAATGTTGCGATGCTGTCTACTGGCCACTTGCCTGCTGCTCGCTTCTTGTCATTACCCGCAGGTTGTTTTGCCGGAGCCTGTGACTCTCGACGAGGTGGTCCGCCTGTCGCAGGCAGAGACGCCCGCGCAGACGATCATCGACCGGATAGCTCACTCACGGACGATTTACGAGCTCGACGCTGCCGAAGTCATTCGGCTACATGAAGCTGGAGTTGATCACGCGGTGATCGACTACATGCTTGAGACGCGGCGTTACCGCGTCGACGTCCACCGCTATTATCATGACCCGTACTACGGGCATCGTTACTATCCCGTGCACGGGTATTGGTGGAGCTGCTGGTGATCAGCGACGTGAAGAAGCGCTCGCCACTCCGAGGGTGGTCGCGTCGCGCCAATTTCGATTTCCGGCTTGAGCTTTAGCGCTCGTCCGCGGCCCGATCCTTCGGAGCTTTGTAGCGCCCGAGGCACGCGTTCCAACGAATACGGACGAGATCGACGGCCATTGTGAAGGGGGTGTGCCATTGAAGACGACTCTGTTCCGATTCCGTCCAGCTCACCGGCTCCTCGACGATTCGATAACCCCCGCTTCGCGCGATATAAAGTAGCTCCACGTCAAACCCCCAGCCGCCCAATCGTTGCCGCGAAAAGACGTAGCGCGCCGCGTCACGGCGAAAGAGTTTGAACCCACACTGGGTATCCTCGATACCCCGGACGACCAAGACCTTCACGAGCAGGCGAAAAACGGCGGCCATGAGCCGCCGTAGAGGGGTGCGACGTACGGTCGTCGTGACGTCAAAGCGCCGTGAGCCAATCGCCAGATCAGCGCCCTCGTCGGCGGCGCGGATCAGTCGGCGTACTTCCTCGATGGGTGCAGAGAGGTCGGCGTCGGTAAAGACGACGTAGTCGAATTTCGCCTCCAGCGCACCCCGGCGAACCGAGTACCCCTTGCCCTGATTCGTGCCGTTGCGCAGGCAGCGAACGCCGGCGAAAGATTCCGCCCTTGCCGCGGTGGCATCGGAGCTGCCGTCGTCAACGACGATCACCTCCCAACTCTCTGCGTTCCGCGAACAAAACGACGTCACCCTTGCCAGCGATGACTCGATGCACCGTTCTTCGTTGTAGGCCGGGATGACGACAGAGAGCTTCACGTGGGTTACAGCCTGGAGGAATGCGTTAGTCGAGAAGTGGCGCCTTGCGTTGGCGACCGCAAACGCTGGGTGCGGCTGGAGACAGAACGCGTCGCTGACGACTCTGTTGATCGCGCTTGTCCGTGACGAACCGATGCCGCTTGACGCGTCTCTACGGTTGACGAACGAATACCATCAGTCAAGGAGAGTCTGCGCGAACACAGAAAGCATCCTCAAGGAGGTGATGGCGGAAAGGCGATAGAACGTAGAGATGCGCGTCGAATGGCCGGCGCAATCATCGTGTCAAGACTGCTTGACATCAAATCGGTACACAGGTACGATCACGGCCACATTTGAAGAGTGCTTTCACTTCACTTCTCACTGCAGTCACTTTCGCTAGCTGCGAGTCTTGGCATGAAGCGCGCAGCATGACAAACTGAGACAAGTCGACAGAGCGAAGCTCAGCGATCTCGTCTCAGAGAGTCCGGCAAGGAGGCGATTGAAAGAGGGATAGAGAGGTGAAGCGCACGGTGACGGCGTCGGGTGTATTCCCCGTGCCGTTGCGTCAGAGCGGGGGGCTGGCGGAGAACGGATCTTTTTCCCAGCCCCGCCTCTTTTTTTCCAGGTGACCTCCCTCTCGTGGGATGTCTCCCCGTCGCGCCTGGTTGTACGGCGGTGTTGTCGTGCCGCTGTTGGGCCACGGTGCGTGCGGTCGTTCGGTGAGATTCCGCCCGGCAGATTTTTCCGGCACGTTCTATCTCTGTGGGAACGGGTGCTGCGCCGCCGCCCGCAGCGCCCTGCGAGCCAGTGGCAAGCGCGGACCGCGAAGAGTGCGTCAGTAACCGCAGGCGCGCCGACACGGCAGCTGAGCGCTGACCGGGTCAAACCGCGTGCTTCGGCGAGCCGATGGACTCTCTTGCGGTCTTTCTGTTAGCGCTGGCGCCGAGTCAGCTTGTTCCGCAAAGATGCCGGCTGTTGGGGCGCGCCTGAGTCGCTCGCCGCACTCGTCTCGGCCCTGGACCACTGGTCGCAGGCTACAGCTTTACCGCAACCGTCGCCCGCTTCGCACCTCAGTCCCTCAAGTTCGCGGTGGCGATTCCCGATAGCTGCGTTAGCCCGCAATTTTCACAGACTCCTCGCGAGGCCCGAGCCGTCAGGCTCGTAAGGTCGGCAGACGATGTCACGGTCTGTCTCTGTGAAAGACGCAGGTGAGTTTAGGCGTCCCGAACCTCGTGTGCGGGCTCAAGAAGGAAGCGATTGCACGAATCTGCGTGCGCCGCGAACCAGAGAATACATACTTCGATTGGGGGAACCCATGACTGAGTCACAGGCGCAAGGCAATGTCTTTTCCGAGAGCGACCCTTCGAGTTGTCGGATAGAAACGCAGGGCGGGACGATCTACTGGCTGTCCGAGATGGACCAGGAGGGCTGTCGCTGGGTTGTCAGAGAGCATCTGGACGAGAGCGATACCAACACGATGGTCATGCAGCGGTTCTCGAGCTCCAAGGAGAGTCTCGATTTGGGAGACAAATTCCGGGGGACACTCGCCGGGGACGTCCGAGTCGGAATGCCATTCGTTCTTGAAGTCGCGGAGCGCGAAACGCGGATCCTCAGCGAAGTGGTCGTCGCAGTGGAAGTCGGGAACGTGCCTGAAGTCATCTTCGTGTGAAAACTCGTCAGGGATTGATCGTGCCCCGGTACGAATTGTGGACGCCGCCACAATAGTTCCGGCTACAATAGCGGGCCACATTTCGAACAGCCCCGCTTGAGCAGCACGCAGACCGCCCGACGACCATGGAAATCGACTTCTTCCGGCGACAGTATTTATTTGGCCCGCGTGCTCCGACGCGCTTTGAATGGCCCACCCGCGGCGTCGCACAGCACGTCTTTGCTGCCCACCCGGATTTGTCTGTCTGCGCGCGAAGCGACGAGGACCGGCAACTTCTTTGCATCGGCGAACTCTTCGACGCCGATCATCCCGAGCTCACCAATGAGGACGTCGCGAACCGGCTTTTCGAACGGTTTTCGAACTTCGCGGCGCTCGAGGCAGCGACGGCCACCCTTGGAGGCAGATGGTCTCTGATCGCCCGCGACAAAAGCGGCATTCGGATTTATCCCGACGCGACTGGGTCGGTGCCGATCCACTACGCCGAGATCGACGGTCACCTCTGGGTCAGTAGCCTTCCGTCGATCATCGCCATGGAGTGTGGCCTGGAGCTCGACGACGCGTTGATCGCCGAATTCCGTCGTACGCCGGCGGGCGATTGGTGGCCGGGGGCGCTGACGTCGTATCCCGAAGTGCGGCATAGCTGGCCGAATTTCTATTTGGACGTCGAGCACAAGCGACCGTCAAGGTTTTGGCCACTGGAGTCTGTCGCTCCAGTCGACGTCGAGTCCGCGGCGCGAACCATGGCCCGAATGCTCGACGGGCTCTTGCGCGCCGCGGCGCGCCGCTTCCAGCTCTATCTCGCTCTCACGGGCGGCTACGACAGCCGCACTCTGCTGGCGGTGGCCAAACCGCTGCATCGAGAAATCCAGACGTACACCATGGCGTATCCAGGCGTGCCGTCGTTCGACATCGACACGTGTCACAAGCTAACGAGGCGTTTCTCGATTCCTTACTCGGTGGAACGCTGCGACGAGCCTCCAGAGGATTTTCTTGCGGGGTTCGATGGTCTCGCTTCTCACATGGTTACCGGTCTAGGGCGACTGAACGCCTATTCCTACCGACGTTTCGCACCACCGGACGCTTTTTTTGTCGAGGGCACGGCGTCAGAAATCGTTCGCAGCTATTTTTTGAGTGTCCGCAACAAGGAACGAATCGTCCAGGCGTCCGCCCTCGCTTCGGTTTGTGGATTCGAGTCGAAGCGCGCCGAGGAGGCCATCGATGAGTGGCTATCGCAAATCCCGACGACACTCGGATTCGATCCGGTCGACCTCTTCTACTGGGAGCAGCGGGTCGGAAACTGGAACGCCACGGATTACCAGACACAGGAGTGCGTGCGGCGCGTGTTTTCGCCGTTCAACTGCCGCGAGCTCCTCGTCACGGGACTGGGGGCTCCCGTGCCCTCGAGGCGGGATCGATGTCGCCTCTACCGCCGCATCTGTGAGCTCACGCTACCTGAGACTCTCGACTATCGATTCAATTTCACTGCGAGGGTCGGAGTTCGCCGGTTGGTCGGTCGTGTTGCGCGCGTGTTTCGTGCCTTCGCGCGCCACGGTCGCTGAGAAGCTCCGCGTCATTCCGCGTCGTCTTCGTTCTCTTCTTCGTTCTCTTCTTCGCCGCTCCCCACCAGGCCGATCCGGGTTTTTTCATCAACCTCGGCTGCTGTGGAGAGCAGTAGATCCATGATCGGCAGATCGAACTGCAAGTAGCGTTGCCGGCGCAGGATTCCCGACTGGAAGAAGAAGGCGCCGCGGTCCATGTGGAAGAGGTACGCCAAGATCACGCGGGCGTGCTCGCAAAGACCGGACTGGATCAGCGATTCAGAGACGCCGTCCTCCTGCAGTAGGATGATCGCGAGCTCGAGGTCATAAAGCGGCTCGCGGCGCTGCTCCAAGATGCTAGAGGAGACCAGCTTCGATTCGGCGAGAAGCGTCGATAGACTCAGCTCCATATCTTCGTGGTTCCAGCCGCAAAGGCGGAGGATGCCACGTTCGATGTAGAGCTTTGTGACGACTCCGTCGCTCACGGTGGTCAACACCCCGGTGAGGTTGCTGTTGGCCAAGAAACTCAGCAGATTCGGAAATCCGAAGGTGTAGATGTCGCCGCGAAGGACGACCGGAATCGGGTCGAGCCCCTCGACGAGCGCGCTGAGCTTCGGAAAGAAGAGTCGGCCTTCGTGAGTTTCTCCGTCCGGAACTTTGATCTCTTCACCGGCGCAAACCGGGATGCCCCATAGATTCAGCTGATATTGAAGGCGCAAGTTTTGCGACTTCAGGGCCTTGTTGGAGCGTTTCTGGTAGTCAATTTCCTTCTTCAGGCGCTCGAGCTCGTCGCGGCTCTTCTCGAGGAGCGAGTGCATCGTGTCCATCTCGAGTTGACCGTCGGCATTGCGCGCCGAATAGTCCTTGCGAGTGGCGTTGAGCTCCGAGCGCAGTTCGAGCAACGTGTGCTCCGCCGCCTCGCACTCGCGCTCCTTCTTCTCGAGCTGGATCTTTAGGTACTCGAGGTCCGCGACCGCGTCCGTGCGTCTGGATTTCGACGCGGAGCCCGGTTTCGAGGAACTGCCCGGTACCGCCACCTCCGTCTTTTCCTCGGACGGATGCGCCACGTGAGTGGACGAGTCGCCGTTAGGCGGGGCGCTGACCTTGACTGAGGTATGGTCGGAGGCGTGACTCAACTCGACACTCCTCGGCTGTTCGCGCTAGGCACCTCAGTTGCGAGGTGGGACCGCCCAGTCGTCAGGACGAGGCGCGAACAGCAGAGGAGACCTCGTGCAGGTTCGCCGCAAGACCTGGTCGATCTGGAGGTGGGGGGTAAGGCGTTTTCGCCGAATGAGTTTTCCAACGCGGTGTTAATCCTCGATCGCCGCAACCGGCGACTTCACTTGTGAAGATTCCGTTGCGACCGGGGTCGTGATACTTGATTGGGGTAACAGCACAGTCACGGTCGTTCCGGAACTTCCGGGTCGGGAAGGGCTGGTGAGCCGGATCTCCCCACCATAGCTTTTGATGACATGGCGTGAGATCGTCAGCCCTAGACCGACGCCAGGAACTTGCCCGGTTTGTTCCGAATCAATCTGATGGCCTACGTAAAACACCGACTCGATCTCCTGTGGATCGATACTTGGCCCGGTATTGCTGATATCGACTCTAATCAAGCCGTTCTCGTCTCGCGCTTCAACGGTGATGGAACCGTCTTGGTCGCAAAACTTGATGGCGTTGTCGATGATGTGAGAGAGAGCCTTAGAGAGCTGCGCCACATGAGCGTCGACCCGCGAGATGTCACTCGCGATGCGGTCAATGATGCTGATATTCTTCGCCTTCCACGCCTCTTCGTGATCTCGAACAAGGTCACGAAGAACGGAGCGGAGTTGAATGGGCTGGCTCGGAAGGCCCTCCTCGATGGAAGTGTCGCCCATTTCTGTGAAATCGACAAAGCGGTCCACGAGGCCGCAGAGCGCATTCGAGCTGCGATCGATCTCCTTCAGCACTTCGAGGGTCTCGGCGGAGCCGGATTCTCGGATGCAGTTACGGAGAATCGGAAGATTGGCACGCAGGACTGTCAATGGAGTGCGGAGCTTGTGGGCGACCTTCTCTATGAACTCACTCTTTATCTGTTCGAGCCGCCAGGCCTGGGAGCGATCCCGAAGCGTGATCACGTAGCCCCGTGTCTCGGCGACATTTTGTCTTGGATATCGCACGATGCTGCCGCCGAGGACGCGCTGTACGCTGCGGCTGTCCGCGTTCATCACTTTCACTTCGAAGACGCTACGTTCCACGCAGCTCTCCGTACTCAACAGCAAGTCCATCTTTGGCCGAACCTCGTGCTGAGCGAGGAGATCGTGCAGTGACTCGCCGAGAAGATTGTTCTTGCTGAACTCAAGGAGCACCGTCGCGGCAGCGTTGGCTTCGATGATTTTGAATGCGTTGTCCGTGACGAGCACACCGTCACTGAGGCTCGAGAAGATCGCTTGGATCTGACCTTGTGATCCCTGGAATTCCGCGTAGAGCTGAGCGTTGACGAGTCCGGTGCTGATCTGACCGGCGATCGCTGCCAGCAGCTTCCCATCCTCGGCACGAAAGCCCTGATCGCGTCCGCGTCGTTCGATGTAGAGCACCCCTAGGAACCGATCTTGGTCGGCGAGCGGGCAGGCCAGGCAGGCAACGCCGCCGTCGCCGCTCGTCTTGGGGAGCGAGAAATCGACGCTGTCGCCGAAGGCCACGGCTTCCTCGAGAAGCTCCTGCGGAATCACGAGCTCGTCGGGGTCTCCCGGTGTGCCCTCTTCGCCGTCACCGTCGGAATCTTCACGCGGTCTCGTCAGCACCACCGCCGGCTCGAGTTCCCCAGGCGTGGGCGTTGTCGTGGGGCTCGGAGGCAGAAGGATACTGCCACGGTCAGCTTTCAGTTCCGTCAGAAGGATGTCGAGCGCACGGTCTAGCAGGCCCTGGGTCGTGTCGAGGTGACCAAGTTTTCGCTGCGTCTCCTGCAACCGAAGCAGCGCGTCAAAGCTGTGGTCAGGCTCTTCGTCGGGGCAGAGCCCGTCGATGTCTTCGTCACGTGACTGGCCGGGGAAGGACAGGCGCTCAACACGTACGCGCGTCGTGTCTCCGGAGCGGGCGTGGTCCTCGTCGACGGCGAGAAGATACTTGCCAACGCGGATCGTATCGCCAGGGGTCAACACCTGAAGGCGCACGAGCATCTCGTTGACGAACGTGCCGTTGGTGCTGTTGTTGTCCCGGATGAGGTGAAAATTACCTCGCGGCTCGATCTGAGCGTGGTGACGTGAGACGCTGTGGTCGGAAAGGACCAAACCACTGCTGGGATCACGGCCGATCGTCAGAAGCTCGTCTTCGACGACGACCTCTTCGACCTTGTCTGCGTCTCGATATACTTTGAGCCGGACCATGTGTTGCCGTCGTACGCTCTTGTGTGGGACGCCCCTTTTCTCCTCTATCGGTCGGGCGGGAGGCCTTTTGAACACAAAAGGCGTCTGTGGGCGATGAATCGAGCCGATCGCTGAAGCGCCCGGTAAGACGCGAACTCACGAGGCGATTGGGTTCGTGTAGAGCTTGCCGCGGACGATGGTGTGGCTGACGTACCCGCCGAGATCGACGCCTTCGAAGGGCGACCAGCCAGCCTGCGTTTTGAGCTCGGATTTTCGGATGGTGCGACTCTGTTTCCTGAGGATCGACACCGAACCGACGAAGCCCGGCTCGATCCTGCCGTGGAGAAGCGGCAGATAGCGATTGAGAAACTGACCTGGTGCGTCACAGCAAGCTTTTCGGATCGTCGTCCACGACGCGCCTTCCGAGCGGAGCCAGAAGAGGAACGGGCCGAAAGTGTCGAGCTGGGGAATTCCCGAGATACCGGCCTCGTTCTCCTCGCGACTGTGCGGCGCGTGGTCCGTGGCGAAGAGGTCAATTTCCCCGCTACGAAAGGCTTCCAGTAGTGCGATGCGGTCAAGTCGTGACCGAATCGGCGGATTGCATTGGAGGTACGAAGGCTTCTGGAAGCTCGAAATGTTGTCTTGGTCGTAGTAGAGATGGTGCGGCGTCACTTCGCACGAGACGCGGACGCCGCGCTCACGTGCGGCCCGAATCACTTCGAGCCCGCCTGCAGTCGAGAGATGGCATATGTGAGGTTCGATCTGAAACTGCGTGCAGCTCTCGATGACTCTCTCGATCGCGACGATCTCTGCGTGCGGCGGGCGCTGCTGCGGATGCGATGGCGCGTCGCGAAACTCCTCGAGGATCTCTGGCGCCTCGGCGTGGAACGCTACGCGTTGGCCTCGGTAGTGCGCGAGTGCTTCGCGCATGTCATCGTCGGATTCGAAAAAGAGATCTCCGACGCTGGGGCCCATGTAAACCTTGTAAGGTACCGGAAAGCTGAGTGGCCGTGTCCCGGGTCCGATGCCAGCGAACAGCAAGATGGGTACCGGGCTCGACGACGTCAACTTGCGCTTGTTCGCGTAGCTTGCATCGTCGATAGGCGCACACCGATTGTTCGGCATCTCGACCAGAGCCGTCACGCCCCCGTGAACTGCAGCTTCGCCAGCACTGCGAAAAGTTTCTTTGTAGTTCTCCTCGCCGCTGGGATCTTCTCGCGCGTGGACATGAGCGTCGATCAAACCCGGCAGGATCACGCTGTCGTCGCCGACACTCAAGTCTGCGTCGCCCTCGGGTTCTCCGACGCCGAGAATGACGCCCCGCTCGACGTCGATGCTGATGCGCTTCACTCGTAACCGTTCGTCTCGGGGTGACGTTCCCTCGACGACGGGCCCTTCGACGGTTAACGTGTTTTCGTTCTTTTTGATCATGGCCTCGCCCGTGTTGATCGTCGCGTCGCGTTTCTCACCACGGTTCCTCACCGCGGTTTTCTTGCCGGAAAGCGGCGTTTGTCAATTCGAGCGCTGCCGGCGTGGCGCATCGTGCATGGCTTTCTGAAGCGGATGTATTGCAACCGCCCATTCCACGGATATATTACCGGTAACTCTATGAGGTGTGCACGCCTCGAGTTAGCCGGGGTCCGCCGTGTGACTCGCCGCGTCACCTGCGGTGTCTCGCAGGAGTTCACGAAGCGGTGCCGGCGAACGACTGAACGGCCACGATTTGAGGGTCGCCACTGAAGACCCCACGAAATGAAGGCGCCCTACGAAAATGAAGGCGGAGACACGGCGAAGGAGGCGTGTTGGTTTTCGCCTACCGGAAAGTCGAACGCAGAAGAAAAACGTTCGACAAACGATCTCGCTGAGTCTTCGATCGACACGCGAGAGACGTGTTGACTGGCGAGAAAAGAGGAACGACCTGAGATGCAAACGGAAACCGAAAACCCCACTGAAGATTCTTTAGGCACACAAGCCGAGATCGAAGAGCTCGGAGGCTGTAAGCGTCGCATGAAAGCGACTGTGCCGAGCGAGAAGGTCAAGGAGGAGCTCGACCGCAACTATCGCGATCTGACGAAGTCAGTTCGTTTGCCGGGGTTTCGTCCGGGTCGGGTTCCGCGGCGCCTACTGGAAGCGCGCTTCGGTGAGGAGATCGAGTCGGAAGTGAAGGAGAACCTACTGCGGACCTCTTTTTCCGAGGTGATCGACGGAAACAACCTGAAGGTCTATTCGTTTCCGGAGTTCGACCAGGTTGAGTTCGCGCCGGACGCGGATCTCACCTACGAGGCTGCGTTTGAGGTCCACCCCGAATTTGATCTGCCCAAGTACAAGGGCGTGGAGGTCGATGATTCCGATCGCAGTGCCGCCGTCACGTCGGCGGACGTCGACGAGGAGCTCGAAGCGCTGCGTCGACGTCTCGGAGAGCTGAAGCCGGTCGCCTTCGAGGAAGGGGTGCAAGCGGACGACTACTTGAGCGGGTCGTACGTCCTTTACCGCGACGACGCCGAGGTGAAAGACAAGCAAGACGTCCATTTTCAGCCGCGAAGTAACGTCATTGATTCTTTCCTCGTCGATGACCTTGAGGAGCAGTTCAAGACCTGGGATTTGACCGCCGAAGGTCCTATCAAGATCGAAGTCACGGTACCGGAGACGTTTTCCGACGAGGTGCTGCACGGTCAAAAAGTGCGTCTTGAGTTCACCGCGGAGCACGCATTTCGGCAAACGCTCCCAGAGATCAACGACGAATTCGCCGAGAAGATCGGCGAGGAGAACGTCGAGAAGCTCAAAGGCTCACTGCGCGAGCGCCTCGAGAAGCGGCGCCAAGAAGAGGAGAATCGTGCCGTGGAGGAGAAGGTTCTCGACCAACTCGCCGCGGCCACCGAGATGGACGTGCCTGAGGGACTCGTGCGTGTGCAGCTTCAGCGTCAACAGCGCGAGCTGAAGCACGAGCTACTGCGGCAGGGGGTGCCTGAGGCGGAAGTCGACGAGAGGATTACCAAGGCGCTCGCCGAGCAGGGAGGCGAGGAGAAGGAAGAAGCGGAAGCGAAAGTGCGGCTGGCGGCGAAGAAGTTCTTCATTCTTGAGAAGGTCGCCGAGAAGGAGAAGATCTTTGCCACCGAAGGTGATGTCTCCCGTTACATCGATGAGCTTTCCGCGCAGTACGGGGTCTCGCCTGCAGACCTCAGGTCACGCCTCAAGGCCGACGGCGGGCTGAGTGAGACGCGGCAGTTGCTACGGCATGAGAAAGTGCGCAAGTACCTACGCGAAAAGGCGAAACGTGCTGGTGGGGAGACGAAGGACGAAGCGGAAAACTCGAAGGAGGGTGGAGAGGGCCGAGAAAACACCCACGAAGATTCTCAAGCGGAGGCTTGAACCTGCTGCCGTCGATCTGCCGAAGCATCCCAAACGGCGGAACATCTGGGCGGCTGACATGCGATGAAGTGCGGAGATGCAGCCGCAGGATGGATTGATTCGGCTGTTCACGCCGCCCGCAGAAATGAGGAACTTCCACCCATGCAAGCTGAGGAGTCGCATCCCATGAATTCAAACCTGGTTCCCATCGTCATCGAGAAGACCGGCCGCGGGGAACGTTCGTATGACATTTACTCTCGTCTTCTGAAGGACCGCATTATTTTTATCGGTCCGTCGATCGACGACTACTCTTCGTCGCTTGTGATCGCGCAGATCCTATTTCTCATGAGCGACAACAAGAACCAGGACATCAACGTCTACATCAATACTCCGGGCGGCTCGGTGACCGCGGGCTTGGCGATTTACGATACGCTGCAGTTCGTCCCGTGCGACATTGCGACTTACTGCATCGGCCAGGCCGCCAGCATGGGCGCGGTGCTGTTGGCAGCCGGTACGACCGGCAAGCGCCACTCGCTGCCCAACGCGCGCATCATGATCCACCAGCCGTGGGGCGGCACCGGTGGTACTGCTGCGGACATCGAGATTCAGGCGCGCGAGCTGGCGCGCAACAAGACGACGCTTTCTTCGATTCTCGCCAAGCACACCGGGCACGAGCTCGACAAGATCATCGAAGACTGCGATCGGGACTATTTCATGTCGCCAATGCAGGCGAAGGAATACGGCTTAGTCGATGAAGTCATTGACTCCCTCAAGGGTAAATCAAACTAGAGTATCAACATGACACGAAGTGGTGGTGGCCGAGGGCGGTCGAATGTAGAGCGCTGCGCCTTTTGCGACTCGACGAAACACCAGGTCGACAAGCTGATTGCCGGTAAGCCGGGAATCTATATTTGCAATCGCTGTGTCGAGATTTGCCACTCGATTCTGCACGAGAACGACGACGAGGCTGCGCCACCGCCGCTCTACCTGGAGCAGATACCAACGCCGAGAGCGATCTTCGACAAACTTGGGGAGACGATCATCGGGCAGGACCACGCCAAGAAGGTGCTCTCCGTCGCGGTACACAACCACTACAAACGGCTGCTCGTTCGTGACCGCTCTGAGGCGGGCAATGAAGTCGAGGTTGAGAAGAGTAATATCCTCCTGATCGGCCCGACGGGCTGTGGCAAGACGGCGCTGGCGCGAACCATGGCGAGCATTCTCAAGGTGCCATTTGCCATCGGCGATGCCACGACACTGACCGAGGCCGGCTACGTCGGCGAGGATGTCGAAAACCTGATTCTGAAGCTACTTCAGGCTGCGGATTTCGACATCGAACGCGCCGAACAGGGGATCATCTTCGTCGACGAGATCGACAAGGTCGCCCGGGCGACCCAAAACGTCTCGATCACCCGCGACGTCTCGGGCGAAGGGGTGCAGCAAAGCCTCCTCAAGCTGCTCGAGGGAACGGTCGCCAACGTGCCGCCGCAGGGTGGCCGCAAGCACCCAGAGCAGCAGTACATCCAAGTCGACACCCGCAACATTCTCTTCATCGTGGGTGGCACCTTTTCCGGACTGGAGGACATCGTCGCCAACCGCGTCGGGCAGAAGATGATCGGCTTCAACCCGGTCGTCGGTCGCATCGACAAAGAGGATCTCGAGGCCCGCCGGCGCCTGCTGCGCCAAGTCGAGGTCGAAGATCTCGTGCAGTTCGGGATGATCCCGGAGTTCCTCGGTCGTTTGCCTCTGCTGAGCACCCTCGATCCGCTCTCGCAAGAGGATCTCGTCCGGGTGCTGACCGAGCCCCGAGATGCCCTCGTGCGACAGTACCAGGCACTCTTTTCCCTCAACGACGTCAAGTTGAGCTTCACCGACAAGGCTCTTCGCGCGATCGCCAAACGAGCGTTCGAGCGCGGCACAGGAGCGCGGGGGCTCCGGGCGATCATGGAAGAAGTGATGCTCGACTCCATGTACGAGATCCCGGATCAGGCGGGAAAGATCTCCGAGTTCGTCGTCACCCCGGATATGGTGCGGCACCAGTCCTTCGGACGCGGCAAAAAGGTGACGCGCAAGGGCAGGACGCGCCGGGAAACCGCATAAGGCGAGGGCCGAGCCCGCGGCTGCGATCGCGCTGTCCGGGCGGGCCTGACCGAACTCGGGCTCGCGGCCAGCGCAGTCCGGGAATATGGGGCACGAGAAATCCTTGGAACTGGCCGCGGGGCGGCAGTATATTTGGGTCCCCCTTTTGGCACTCTAAGGAGCTCGGACCGATGAAAGAAGGGATCCACCCACGCTACGTTGAATGCGCCGTGACGTGCGGCTGTGGCAACACATTCGTCACTCGCGCCACTGTCCCGAATCTCAGCGTTGAAATCTGTTCAAACTGTCACCCCTTCTACACCGGCAAGCAGAAGTTCGTCGATGCCGCCGGCCGAGTCGAGAAGTTCCAGAGCCGTCACGCTTGGTCGAAGGAGAGCATGGATCAAGTTCTGACGAAGAAGAAGAACGTCAAGGCCAAGCGCGAGAAAGTGACCGTTGGTGTTCCGCGCGCCAAGAAGCGAAAGGACGTGGAGCCAGAGGAGCAGGGAAAGAAGGGGAAGAGGGCCGCGTCCCCGCCGAAGAAGACGGCAGCCGAGCCTTCTGCAACCGAGAAACCGGCGGAGCAGCCGTCCGGCGAGAGCTAGCAGTCTCGAGTTTGGCCGTTTCGCGTTCGGTCGACGAGCCGTTCCCCCGATCGTGTCGGCACTGCCCGCGGGAACGAAACACCGCACTATGATCGCGGCGCGATATGATCGCCGCACACGTTACCGTAACGCGGCGCTGGGCGTTTTTCTTCGCGACTCGGATTTGGCGGCTTGCTGTCTGACTCAGCTCGCGGCCACGAAGCGGCGCTACCGAAGACGAAAGGCAATCTTCTTGACGGTCTCTGTGTGCTGGCCACGTTCCGCGCCGAAGAACGGGACGCCCCGCCCCGGCGGCAGCGAGAGGAGCGTCCGAAACAACCCATGCGTCGTCTAGCCACGACGCGTTCTCCCCAGCGAAAAGCAGCATGGCGGACAACAAAGAGGGCGCGCTGCCAGCGGCCGTGCGTGAGAATTTAGAGCAGCTGCGAGGCCGCTACGACGAGCTTCAGGAACTCATCGCGAGTCCAGAGGTGATCGCGGATCACGTGCGGTTGAAAAAGTATAGTCGTGAACTTGGCGCGCTACGCAAGAAAGTCGAAAAGTTCGACACCTACACGCAGCTGGAAAAGGAGTTGACGGAAAACGCTGCCCTGGCGGCATCGGAGTCGGAAGACCCCGAGCTGCGGCAGATGGCGGCGGAAGAGGTGGAGCGCAGCACGCCACTGGTTGCCGAAATCGGCGACCAGCTGCTGGAGATGGTTCTCGTCGAAGACAAAGACTCCGATCGGAACGTCATCATGGAGATTCGGGCGGGTACCGGGGGCGATGAGGCGGCGCTCTTTGTGGCCGATCTCTTTCGCATGTATTCTCACTACGCCGAATCGCGCTCGTGGAAGATCGAGCCTCTTGATGCATCGCCAACGGATCTCGGCGGCTTCAAGGAGATCATCTTCAGTGTGACCGGGGAGTCAGTATTCCGTGACTTACGCTACGAGATGGGTGGGCATCGAGTGCAGCGTGTCCCCACGACGGAAACCAGCGGTCGGATCCACACATCCGCGGCGACCGTCGCAGTCATGGGTGAACCGGAGGAAGTCGAGATCGACGTCAAGGAGTCTGATCTCCGAGTCGACTTCTACCGCGCCTCTGGTCCGGGCGGTCAGAAGGTCAACAAGACCGCCTCAGCCGTTCGCATCACGCATCACCCGACAGGAATCGTGGTCGCGATCCAAGAGGAGTCCTCACAGCACAAGAACCGCGCCCGAGCCATGCGGGTTCTTCGCAGCCGACTCTATGAGCACTTCGAGAATCAACGTCGCGAAAAGGAGCAGTCGCAGCGGCGTAGCCAGATCGGCTCAGGGGACCGAAACCAACGCATTCGCACGTACAACTTCCCCCAGAACCGCGTCACCGACCACCGCATCGGACAGAATTTCAACCTGGACCGCGTGCTGCAGCAGGGCGAGATGGAATCCGTCTTCGCTGCACTTCGCAGTTACGATCGTCAGCAGCGTCTGCGAGGTGAGTGAGCCGCGCCAGGCGAAGATCTCGCGGTGTCGTTCAAGGCGGCGGTGGTGAACTGGTCACCGAGCGTATGATCACAACCGAGAAGCAACTGCCCGAACACTGGACCGTCGGCGAGCTGCTGAACTGGACCGAGGACTATTTTGCTCGGCTGCGGCTGGACTCACCCCGCCTGGACGCTGAGATCCTCTTGGCCGAGGCGATCGGCTGCACGAGACTCGAGCTCTACACCGGATTTCGTCGCTTCGTGGATCCAGAGGAGCGCGGCCGCTACCGGGAACTCGTCGCGCGCCGCGCACGGCGCGAGCCGGTCGCTTACATCGTCGGTCGGCGCGAGTTTTACTCTCTCGTCTTCGAAGTCGACGCCAGCGTTCTCGTGCCTCGCCCGGAGACGGAGCACGTCGTCGAGTGCGCCCTCGAGGAACTCGCCAACCGGAGCACTGGCGCTCGCCTCCTCGACTTGGGCACAGGCTGCGGCAACATAGTGGTGTCCGTGCTGGTCAATTCGGTCGACTGCACTGCCGACGCCGTCGACCAGAGCCCCGCCGCCGTCGCCGTGGCGAGGCGCAACGCCGCGGCGCACTCCGTCGCCGACCGCATTCGTTTCCACACGGGCGATCTGTGCGCGGCCCTGCCGCCGTCTCAGCGCTCCTACGACGTCGTCGTCTCCAATCCTCCGTACGTCACCGAGCTCGAGTACCCGCACTTAATGCCCGACGTGCGGCAGTACGAGCCGCGTGAAGCTCTCGTCGACACCAAGAGTGACGCGGGCGATGGACTAGGGTTCTATCGCGAAATCGCGTCGAGCCTGCGGCCACACATGGCGTCCGGCGGCGTGCTCGTTCTTGAAGTCGGGGAGGGCCAATCGGAGGCGGTCGCGGCGCTCCTGCAGCAAGCGTTCTGGAAGGTTCGAGGCGGCCGGGACGACCTGAGCGGCGTGAGACGGGTGTTGCTCGCCGAGATGTGAGCGCGTTTTCGCTGCGTGACCTCGTGCGTTCACGCTCCCGTTGGGGCGCTGCTGTGGGCGTCCGGTCCTCCAGGAATTTACGAGAAATTCGCACGCCACCCGAAGTAAGATTGTGGCCAGCTGCGTCGGCGACGGTTGGCAGCGCCCCGCCTTGAAGAGGAAGATGGAGGAGACCAGAGAAGAGACGGCGGACGAGGAGGAGATACCGGCGGCTGAGTTTGCCCGGCTGGGTTGAGGTGCTTCTGGACGAGCGCGCGTCAGGCGGTCAGCCGAAGAAGAAGAGGCAGAAGGGAAAGAGAAGAGAAAGAAGAAGTGGAGACCCATGGATAAGCTCCTCATCGAGGGCGGCATTCCGCTCGAGGGTACGGTCGAGGTGCGTGGCGCCAAGAACGCGGCGCTTCCCATCCTGTTCGCGTCGCTGCTCACCGACGAGACGTGCGTGATTCGCAACGTGCCGGACCTCAAAGACGTGTGCAGCGCGATGGAGATCCTGCGTGAGCTCGGTGTCGAGTGCGAGCGGCGCGACGATGGGGCGATCCACGTGCAAGCGGAATCATCGGATCCCTACACCGCGCCCTACGAGCACGTACGTCGGATGCGCGCGTCGGTTTGCGCGCTCGGTCCGCTCGTAGCGCGGCGCAAGCGCGCTAAGGTGTCGCTGCCCGGAGGCTGCGTCTTCGGCGTCCGGCCGATCGACTTGCATCTCAAGGGACTGGCCGCCATGGGCGCGGAGATCCGTATTCGACACGGCTACGTCGAAGCGTCCGCCGACGAGCTGCGCGGCACGACGGTCTTTCTTGGAGGACCGTTCGGGTCGACGGTACTGGGTACGGCCAACGTTCTCATGGCGGCGGTTCTGGCTCACGGGACAACGGTGATCGAATCGGCGGCGTGCGAACCAGAGATCGCTGACTTGGCGAACTTTTTGACCGCCATGGGAGCGCGCATCGAGGGCATCGGGACGCCGCGGCTCGTGGTGCATGGTGTGCCAGAGCTAGGAGGCGCCGACTATTCGGTGATCCCGGACCGCATCGAGGCGGGAACACTTTTGATCGCCGGGGCGATTACGCGCGGCGATGTCATCGTGCGCAAATGCCGACCCGATCACATGGCCGCGCTCACCCACCTTTTGCGGCAGATTGGGCTGCACGTCACCGCCGAAGGAGATGCGATCCGCGTACGCTCCAACGGCGGCTTTCGCTCGGTCGATGTGACGACGCTTCCGTACCCGGGCTTCCCGACCGATCTCCAGGCGCAGATCATGGCGCTTCTTTGTCTCGCCGACGGGATTAGCTTGGTCACCGAGAAGGTGTACCCGGACCGCTTCATCCACATCTCCGAGCTCGCGCGCATGGGCGCCAACATTCGCAAGGAAGGCCCGAGCGCAATCATTAGTGGCGTTGCGGCGCTCAGTGGCGCCCCGGTCATGGCGTCGGACCTGCGTGCGAGTGCATCGCTTTTGCTTGCCGGTTTGGTCGGGGTTGGGATTACGGAGGTGCACAGGATTTATCACCTCGATCGGGGCTACGAACACATCGAGGCGCGTCTCAGCGCGCTCGGCGCGCACATCCGTCGCGAGCCTGCCGATCCGCTCGAAGACGATAGTCCGCCGCACTGAGCTGCCCGCGGCGCCCGGGTTGCGTGTTGGTTTTGACCGCGGTAGCCACGCGGGCGAAACGTGCTTCATGTCCGGCGAGTCGCCGGTAAAGGCCGAGATGATTCGACCTCGATTTCCGCGTTGCGGTAGAAACTCACGAAAGCTGCGGGTTAAAATCGTAGTTGTGCTGAAATTCTGCGCGCGGAGTTCGGATGGCTGATCGAGTCCGGATGATTTCCGCTCGCTTGTAAGTGAATTTGAGGCGTGACGAGGTTTTGTTTCGAAGTTTTTTTCGTGAAGGAGTCGACATGAGAACCGCGTCGATGATCGCGCTCACCTTCATTGCCCTGCCGCTCATGGCGGGCGATCAGGTGAAGTCAGGACTTCAACCCGGTGCGGCGACGCCAGCTTTCGACGTCGTCGATATCACAGGGAAATTCAAGTCGCGTGCCAAAGTTTGCTACATATGAGTGAGCGGCAATGTACCCGTCGCGCTGATCTTCGCACGTCAGCTCGACGACGACTTGGCCGGTCTGGCCAAGGGAATCGAAAAACTTCTACTCGCAAACTCGAAGGCTCCCGGGGCCGCGAAGGCTGTCGGGGTCGTGGTGTACGTCAGTGACGACAAGAACGCTAAGGCGGACCTGAAGAAGTTTGCGGCGAAAAACAAGCTGAAGCGCCTTGCAATGACGCTCAACTTGAACGGTTCGAAGAAGTACAAGCTCAACAAAGACGCACGACATACGGTACTTCTCTACTCGAAGAAGAGAGTCGAAAAGAACTTTGCGTTTTCAAAGGCGATTTCGGCGGACGGAGTGAAGCAGATCCTTGCGGCAGCGGAGAAGTCCTTCGCTGGCAAACTCAATCTCTGATCGTCGCCGCGCCGGGCGCGAACGAGCGCGAGACACTTCGCCAACCGGAGGGCTGTTCGATCCGCCCTCCGGTTCGTTTTCATCAGCTGCGTGAAGGAACCGCCCGTGCCCAGCAAGCAGAGAATCACACTGCTAGAGGACCGATACTTCGGCCTTGATCCGAAGCAGAAAGAGACAGCCCGGCGGCTCTACGACACCGTGAAGGAGCTGCCTCTGGTCTGTCCACACGGCCACGTCGATCCACGCATGTTCGCGGATGAGGACTATTCGTTTGGTTCGCCTGCGGACCTGTTGCTGATCCCGGATCACTACGTGTTTCGTATGCTTTATTCGCACGGGGTCCGCCTCGAAGATCTCGGGGTGCCGCGAAACGATGGTGAATCCGTAGAGACGGATCACCGCAAAATTTGGCGTGTGTTCGCGGAGCACTTCTATCTTTTTCGCGGCACGCCGACAGGTATGTGGCTGACGCATGAGCTGCTCGACGTCTTTGGCATCGACGTCAAACTGAACCGCGACAGCGCCGATGAAATCTACGAAGCCATCGAGGCGAAGCTGGCATCGCCGGAGTTCAGGCCAAGGCGGCTTTTCGAGAAATTCAATATCGAGGTGCTGTGCACGACCGACGCGGCGACGGACCCGCTCGATGCGCATAGGGCGATTCGCGAATCCGGTTGGAACGGTCGTGTACTGCCGACGTTTCGCCCCGACGCCGTGATCAACCTCGACGCGCCGGGCTGGAAGCAGAACCTCGAAGCGCTGAGCGCCGTCACCGGCATCAACGTCAACAGCTACAAACGACTCGTCTCCGCTCTGGAGAATCGGCGTCAATACTTCAAGGAACTCGGCGCTACGGCCACCGATCACGCCGCACTTACGCCTTATACCGAGACGCTCTCAGAACACGATGCCCAGTCGATTTTCCAGCGAGCTCTTGACGGTAAGGCAAGCGATGATGACGCCAAGAGATTCACTGGTCACATGTTGATCGAAATGGCTCGCATGAGCTGCGAAGACGGGCTCGTCATGCAGCTCCACTGCGGCTCGCTGCGTAATCACAACGAGCGAGTCTTTGCCGAGTTCGGCGCCGACAAGGGCTGCGATATTCCGATTGCGACGGACTTCACCAACAATCTCAGACCGCTCCTGAATCGCTTCGGCAACGAACCGGGCCTGACGATCATTTTGTTCACGCTCGACGAAACCACGTATTCTCGCGAGCTCGCGCCGCTGGCTGGTCACTACCCGGCCGTCAAGCTCGGACCGCCATGGTGGTTCTACGATAGCGTGCAAGGCATGAGGCGGTATCGCGACAGTGTCGTCGAGACTGCGGGGCTTTACAATACGGCTGGCTTCAATGACGACACTCGCGCGTTTCCGTCGATTCCGGCTCGTCATGATCTGTGGCGGCGCGTCGAGGCCAATTGGCTGGCCGGACTCGTCGAAGGAGGTATGGTCGACTTTTTGGACGCCGAGGAAATGATGCGCGCGTCGGCCTACGATTTGGCCAAAAGCGCGTACCGCCTCTAGCAGCCCAGCTGCTTGGCTCGATTATGGCGCTGGTTGCGCTGGTCGGCTGTCAAAGGGCTGTTCACGGTTGGAAACGCCTGCGCTGCAGCTGTATAGTTGTCGCGAGTTCCTCGGCGAATGGTTGACGAGATATGCCGCGAAAAGGAAGCGAAGAGTCGGGTGCACCGGGCGACCGTGGGTCGGATGGCACGGGCGAAGGCAGTGACGTTCACGCTGGCAATCAGAGTGACTCATCTGCCGTGGAGTCAGCAGCCATCGAAGCGGAGATTCGCCGGCACAGGCTGCGTTTCTGGCGTTCGGCGACGTGGCTGACGGAGCTGGCTCGCAAGGCCGTCATCTGGGGCGCTTTCTTTCTCCTTCTCTGGCTACTCGGCGACTTCTTTCCGTTGATCTTTCTGACGTTCGTCTTCGCGTTCGTCAGTTCGACCGTCGCGACGCTCTTGTCGCGACCTTTCCCGAGCGTGAGCTGGCGGTGGCGCGTCGTGTGCACGTTCGTCGCCTTCCTGCTCGTGTGGGTGCTCGTGGGTTGGCTCCTTGTGCCGCGCGTCAAGGCAGGTGCCGTCAAGATCACGGAGATGATGCGTGGGTTTCAGCAGCGGTGGTCGGTGGAGATCGAGCCCGAGCTACTCCAGAAGTCGTCTTGGTACCGCGGTCTCTTGAATCGGCTGGGTGGTTCGACGACAAGTACGTCAGGTTCGACCGACAGCCCGGTTCCCTCGGGCGGCGCGCTCGAAGGCCCGCGGACTTCTGGCGACGGGGACGCGGACGCCTCAAGTCAAGGGTTAGCCGCTGCCGATGGCACGGATGGCGGTGCGCCGCTTGGTCTCCTTGAAGTGCCGGCGGTGAAACAGGCACTCGACCGCTTCACGAAGTGGACGGTCGAGAATTCGCCGCGATTCATCACCAGCACGGTGGCTTTGGCGGCGGAGCTCTTTTCACTTCTCTTTCTCGCGACGCTTTTCAGCTTTCTCATCGTGCTCGATCTCGAAGGCATCACGCGGGAGGTGAGGAAGCTTGAGGCGACGAAGCTGCACGAGTTTTACCGCGAGACGGGCGCCAGCCTCCTCACGTTCGGCAAGGTGCTCGGTAAAGTGCTCGAGGCGCAGGCTGTGATCGCACTCGTCAACACTGTGCTGACGGCGATTGGTCTGTGGGTTCTCGGGATTCCGCATGTCGCCTTCCTGTCCCTCGTTGTTTTCATCTGTGGTTTCATTCCGGTCGCCGGGGTGTTCATCTCCTCCGGGCCTATCTGCGTCGTGGCGCTTTATCAAGGTGGGCTCACCAAATGCGCGCTCGCGGTCGCCTTCATCGTCGGCATCCACTTCGTTGAGGCCTATCTGCTCAACCCGCGCATCATGGGCGCCGCGCTCAAGGTGAATCCGGTGCTTGTGCTGGTGATTCTCGTCATCGGCCATCATGCGCTCGGGTTTTGGGGGTTACTCTTGGGACTGCCGCTGGCGTACTACTTTTTTACGCACGTGATCAAGCACGAAGAAAAACCTATTGGACTGTGGGCGCGCATGCCACGCACTCGATGAGCCGGCCGGTCGTTTGGTCTCGCTTGCCTGCGTTGCTTTGCGATCTGGCGTGCCCGTTAGCTGCGTCGTCGCCGTGTCCCCCGGGTCGGCGACGCCTCGAGCGGCCGCTCCGGCCAGGCATGCTTTGGATAGCGTCCGCGCAGCTCCTTGCGCACTTCCGCGTAGGTGTTCGCCCAGAAGCTCACAAGATCTTGCGTCACCTGGACTGCGCGCCCGTTGGGCGCCAAGAGATGCAGCAGCACGCTTTGGCGGCCGCCGGCGACCGTCGGCGTCTGCTCGAGTCCGAAGAGCTCCTGCAGCTTGACGGCGAGCGTCGGCGGTTTGCCCGGCTGATAGTCGAGCTGAATGCGGCTGCCGCTCGGCACTTGCAGGCGCTCGGGTGCGTAGCGTTCGACGGCGGCCAGTTGTTCGTGGCTGAGACCGTTTTGGAGAATTCCGAGGAGCGCACGCTCTGAAAACTCTCGTAGCGCAGTCTTACCGGCAACTTGCGCGGCGAGCAACTCGCCAAGCGCCGTGTCCGTCAGCGCTGGGAGCTGCAATTCTGGCATCCACTCCGCCAACGAGAGTACTCGCGCGATGAAGCGGCGTGGCGCGTCGAAGCGAGCAAACACTTCGCCGCCACGATCCTGAACCACCTCGCGGAGCGCGGTAGCGGCCGCTTCGGGTGGCGGTCGACACTCGCGCGGTTCTTCGAGGGGAAGATCGTGAT
Source organism: Planctomycetota bacterium (assembly GCA_965223265.1). Taxonomy (GTDB): domain Bacteria; phylum Planctomycetota; class UBA8108; order UBA8108; family SXIK01. The sequence goes on along the minus strand of OZ244999.1, from coordinate 7,848,450 downwards.
AACAGAGTGTTCGTGCTGCACGCACCTTCTCGCTTTCGGCGTCGAACCAAACGTGCTCCGTACTTCTTAGCGCGTCCGGGAAGTCGTCCCGCAGCCAGTCTGCTTTGATCGCGCTGGCGACACGTACCAAAGCCTCGCCGGTTCCGTGGCCGGGCGTGTCGTCGATGTCAACGGCCACGAAGAGCTCCGCGTCTCGCACGATGCTTTCTCGCGCCAGCCGCACGCCTCGGCCACCCACCATGCGCGCGCGTTCCGATTGAGGTGTCCGCCGACGGGCGACGCGATCCGGGTAGGCGGCGAGCAGCGCGCGCAGCAAGACTTCGTCAGACCTGTCGGTGTCGCTCTCGCTCGCGCGTTCCGTTGTTCTTGCTTTTGAACCGCTTACCGCCGCACTGCGCAGGAGCGCCTCACGCGTGCGGTGAATGGCTTGCACCGCACGGCGACTGACACTCGGCGACGCTTCCACCGGTTTCCGCACCCGAGAGCTCTCGCCTTGCGCCTCCATCAGGTCGAGGCGCAGAAGAAGATCGGAAGGCCCGACTTCCTGCGCGGCGTGTCTCTCAACGGTTTCTCGCGACAGCATGTCACGCTCTTCGATGAGCGCTGCCAGCGTGGCTCCGCGGCGCAGTTCGCCGTGCTTGCCCGCCGCCAGCAGGAGCCGTCCGAGGCGCGGGTGCGTTGGCAGCGAACAAAGGGTTTCGCCTAGTCGGGTGACGCCGCCGCCGATGGCCGTGATGGCGCCGAGCTGGGCGAGCAGTTTCTCGGCTTGCCGCACCAACTCCGGCGGTGGCGGCTCGAACCAGTCGAACTGATGCGGGTCACGGATTCCCCACGATTTGAGCTCGAGTATCAGTGCCGCCAGGTCGACTCGCATGATCTCGGGCGGATCCGCGGCGCATAGGTCCGCGTGCTCGCTGCGGGTCCAGAGTCGAAGCGCTCGCCCAGGCCCTTGACGCGCAGCTCGCCCGGCGCGCTGCGTCGCCGAATTGCGACTGATGCGCACGAGTTCGAGCCGATTGATCCCATGGCACGGATCGCGTCGCAGCAAGCGAGCATAACCAGAGTCGACTACAGTGTCGACACCATCGACGGTGAGCGAAGTCTCGGCAATGTTGGTGGCGAGGATGATCTTCCGCGTGCGACTCGGCTGTAGTGCCAGCTCTTGGGTGGCGAGATCCAAGCCGCCGTGGAGCGGTACGATGGTGGCGCCGCGATCGGCCGCGAAAGTCTCCAGCTCGCTTCGCACTCGCTCAATCTCTCGCCGGCCAGGAAGAAACGCGAGCACGTGGCCGCCGCGGGGTCGCCACATCGATCGGATGCCCTGTGCGGTGGTGGTCGCGATGACGGTCGGACGCTCGCTGCGCTCGAGATATTCGGTCGCGACTTCGTGCGGCGGCGCGTCGATGCGCAGGATTGGCGCGTCGTCAAGGAACGCGGCGATCGGCTTGGGCTCGAGCGTCGCCGACATGACCACGACCTTGAGGTCCTGGCGACCGCTCCGGCGTATGTCCGCTAGGAGCGCCAGAGCGAAATCGGAGTGAACACTGCGCTCATGAAACTCATCGAGGATGACGATCTCGACGCCGCTGAGAAACGGATCGTTCTGCAGGCGTCGCGTCAGGATGCCCTCGGTAACGATTTCAATGCGCGTCGCTTTCGAGACGCGACGGTCGAAGCGAACGACGTAGCCGACTTCGCCTCCGAGTCGCCACCCTTCTTCTGAGGCGATGCGCGAGGCGACGGCGCGGGCGGCGACGCGTCGCGGCTGTAGCATTACGATGAGTCCTGAGTGAGCGAGACCCGCAGCGAGAAGTGCCGGCGCCACGCGCGTGGTCTTGCCAGCGCCCGGGTCGGCCATCAGCACGAGGCTCCCGTGCCGCCTGAGCGCGGCAACGATTTCAGGGAGCGCAGGGTCGATAGGGAGCGCGACGCGTTCACTCATCGTCGCTACGCGGCGCCGAATGGAGTCTATCCTTGCAGTTCAAAGCGCTGCATCTCACGCCGAAACGAATGCAAGTTCAAGTGCGAGATCCGGTGAACCCGAAACAGCGGCGACGAAAACATACCAACAGTGCGTGCGCCTTGATGGCTGCGCGTGGTCAGTTTTGGTGGTACAGCGGTCCAACCGTCGCTTCGTTCCCGGCCTCATCCGTACTGCTGATGAAGTACTCATACAGCGTGTTTTTGCTGCCTTGTACCTCGACGCCGTGATCGGTTACCAGCGTGTCGTCGACCAGCGAGCCGCAGCACGTCAATGTCACCAGGCTGGTGGCGGGCTCGTCGGTGTCCCAGCGGACGACGAAGCGAGGACCGTTGTTTGGCTTGGTGACGCGCACGTTGGAGACCACGGGAGCTGTCGTGTCGCCTGGGTCTGGGTCCGGATCCGGGGCACCATCGTAGGTGAGCGCACTGTGCAGGTTGACACGGCCATGCTCCGTCCACGCCAGCAGGTTTTGCCCCATGGCTCCAACCGTGTCGGCACTGTTCTCGATGACGCTACGGATTTCCGCGTTGGTTGCAGTGGGAAGGTGCGAGATAAGCACTGCCGCGATGCCGGCGACGTGCGGGGTGGCCATCGACGTTCCCGACTTCCAGTCGTAGCAGCCTTCCGGGTCGTTCGGCGCTACGCCGCAGAGTTCTCCTGGGACGCCGGAGAGAATGATGTCACCAGGAGCGGCGACGGATACCCAGTCGTCGGTGTCTGTGCTGAAGGTGGAGAAGAACGCCTGGTTGTCGTAGCGGTCGGTGGCGCCAACGGCGATGACGTTGTCGAACGCGGCAGGGTACTGCTTGTCGGTTGTGTAGCTGTTGCCGGCTCCCGCAACCACAACGACACCCTGAGACCAGGCATAGTCGACGGCGTTCTGTAACGTCGCCGAGGGATCAGGACCCGCAAGGCTCATGTTGATCACGGCGTAGCCCGCGTCGGTCGCGGAGATGATCGCGTCGGCGATGTCTTCGTCCTCACAGAAGCTGAGGACTATGCCCAGGATCGCGAGCGAGTAGTCCTCGTAGCACACTTTGAAGGAGCCGAAGCGAGCTTCGCGGGCGACGCCTGCCGTGCCGATGCCGTTATCCGTCTCGGCTGCAGCGATTCCCGCGACATGCGTCCCGTGGCCGACGAGATCGTCCACCGGAGAGCCGTGCTCGTCGACGAAGTTCAGCTGCTCGACGCACTTCGAGTCGAGGTCAACGTGGGCGCAGGAGACGCCGCTGTCGAGGATCGCGACTTTCACGTCGGCGCTCCCGTGGGAGACGGTCCAACCCTCCACAGCATCGATGTCCGCATCGACAAGGCCGGAGTAGGCAGGAGCCGTGAGCGTGCCGAAGAGTGGGTCGACCGTCGCGCCGAAAGCCTGACCGGTGTTGTGGAGTCCCCATTGCTCGTCGAAGTTGTTAGCGATCCCGAGTCCGGGCTCCGAACCTTCGTTCGTCGTCGGTCGATAGAGGAGACGCCGATGGTTGGGCTCGGCGTAGACGACGTTGGGGTTGCTCTCGTAAAGCTTGATCGCGCGCTCAACCGTGCCTTCAGGAACTGAGATCACCTGCACACCGATGGCGTCCAGCGTCTGGACAACCTTGCCGCCGGTCTGATCGTGTGCGGCGACCACCGCTTCGGCGGCGGCGCCCGGCTTGAAGGAGACGAGGACGCGGTCGGGAGCGGCGTCCTGCGCGGCCGCGCTCGAGGCGAGCAGTAAGAGGCAGAGTCCTGCTCCAACGATTGACGTTTTCTGTAGGGTCATGACCCGTCTCCGTTGTGAAGAGTTGGGGTGGCTCAGCGCGTGCCCTTTAGGGCGTGCATGGCACTGGATGATTGACCAGCATGATTGACCAACATGATTGATCAGCAGCAAGATTCGTGCCGGGTGGGACTGCGGTGGCGGAACGGACGCTTGGGCGATCCAGTCTGCGAGCGATGACGCCGTCACGCGTTGGCGATTCCGGAGAACAAAGGGCGAGGAATCGCGTCGCCCAAGTGCGAGCGTGGTATGGAAAATCTTCATGCAGGGAAGATTCTGGTCACACCGCCGGCTCAGACTTCATCCGCGCCTATGTGCGACCAGTCGACACGACTCGCCAATTGAGCGCCGCGATGATATGCAAGCGTCGCTCGCGCTGCGTTCCTTCATCGTCTCTTGCGCCGCGCAGAGTGAGCTTTCCTCTTCGCGGTTTGCGATGCTGCGGGCGGCGCCGATTTCTCTGGTGCATCCACCCCCGCATCGGCGCTCCGCAGCTCCTCCAGCTCCTCCAGAGTTTTCGGCCAATCTCCGCGCAGAAGACGAGAGAGCGCCCGATCCGCCAGCAACTTGCCGCCCGTTTGACACTCGGGGCAGTAGTTACATTCGTTTTCGGCGTAGACGATGCGCTGAATGGGCGTCGTGCAAACTGGACACGGCTTGCTGTAGCGTCCATGAGCCGCCATGCCATCGCGGAAGGCCGTGACTTTGTCGGGGAACGCGTCCCGGAGCTCGGCGCCGAGGCGGTCGATCCACTCGTCGAGCGTTGACCGTGTCGCGTCGTACAGTCGCGTGACGGCGGCATCGTCCAGCGACTGCGTTCTCGCCAGTGGTGAGAGGCGCGCGCGGTGGAGAATCTCATCGGAGTACGCGTTGCCGATGCCGGAGAAGAGACGCGGGTCGGTGAGCGCGCGCTTGAGGGTGCGGTTCTCCCGCTTCAGCGCCGCCTCGAACGATTCGAGATCGGCGATGAGCACTTCTAAGCCGCCGCGATCGAAATCCCCCAGCGCCGCACGGCCACGGACGACGTGAAGCGAGGCTCGTTTCTTCGGCGACGCCTCGGTGAGCAGAAGCGTCCCCTGCGGAAAATCGAACCCAGCGAGACCGACTTTTTGGGGCACCTTCGCGAGTCGTTCCTTCCAGCGCAGTCGGCCCGCGATCATGAGATGGAGGACAACAAAGAGCTCATCCTCGAATCCAAGCACGATCCGTTTGCCGATTCGCTCGACAGTAAGGACGCGCCTACCGTGCGCTGCTTCGAGGGGTGGATCATACGTGCGGAGGAGAAACGGGCTGCGGACGCGAGTGTTGTCAAGCGGCTCGCCGACGACGCGCGCTTCGAGCGCCTGCACGTAGATTGTGATGTCGGGTAGCTCGGGCATGCGTTTCACTTGTCAACGGACGAAGCGACCATTTTGCGCGCGTGCGGCCGCGATGTACAATCCTTCCGCTCCACTCATTCTGTTGAGCTGTTCGTCACGCGTTCGCACGCCATCACTCACACTTCATTGAGATTTCTTTGACATCGAGAGCGGACACATGCCCTCACAGGTTTTCGTAGGCCTTCGACGCGTCGGGCACGACCTTCTGGTGGAAAGTGCGCGTCTGGAATCGCCCGGCCGGTGCGCTCCTGGAGAGATTCGGCGTCTTCGACGAAGCCACTGCGAACAAGCTGCGCGCTGAGGGCGCCGGTGCGTATAGTGATGTCGCCGAGTCGACGCTCGAGTCGATTCAGTCCCCTCCAGTCGTCATCCACCGCCGCTGACGACTTCCGAAAGACCGACACGGAAGGAGAATGACTGCCATGACCGCGAACGATCCAAGCCACGACCTCTCCAAAGTGGTGACGGTGTACGTCACTTCGGTCGGCGCCCCAACCTACCCGCAGTGTGTGGAACACTTACGAAACCAAGACTCTACGTTCGTCCTTCGGACCATTGAACGGGTGGCGCCCATGAGCGCCGCGTTTCAGCGCATGCTCGACGACTGCAAGACCCCATACTACGTGCAGGTCGACGAAGACATGCTGCTCTATCCCCATGCGATTCGTTCGCTGTACGAGCGGATTTCGCGGGCGAATTCAAGCGTTGCCATGCTCGCGTGTTCACTCTACGACGAGCACCTCGAGCGCTGCATCAACGGGGTGAAGATCTTTCGTCACGGGATCGTCCGTAACTACCCGTTCAAAGACGTAGAAGGCTGTGTTCCGGAGATCTCCTGCCCGGATGTTTCTCGCTAGGGACTCGTCGGCGTCTGGGTCGCGAGGTGAACATCGCTCAGACATGCACCCGGAGAGAGATCGTAGAGTTCATGAAAGAGCTGAACGATCCCGAAGCGACCCAGTGAACGTGACGCGGCCTGTGGCCAGTCCGCACGCTTGAGGATCGCGTCTGAGTCTAACCACGCGACTTTGTCACACTCTTCAGGTAGCGCCGCGAGTGCCAGGTTCAGCAAACGTTCCTTTTGCCAAATGACGTCGCGCCCGTGCAGTTGGATCAAACGATCCGCGTCGCCAGCGCCAAGCTCGAACGCTGGTTTGTAGGCGAGTTCCACGGTAACGAGCGGCACCGTGAGAAACTTTCGGAGACGCGGTAGTTGGCGAGGCGACTGCGATAGCCTACTGGGTTGAAATAGCAAGTGATCGCCCAGAGGTGATCAGTCTGCGCAGCGTTCAAGGGAGTGTGGGTCTCGTTCGGCTCTTCGAATGGAAATGGGACGAGAGGACATCCTAGCCGTATGATGCGGCGCATGCGACGGCGATGGCACTCGCCTTCGCAGCGCTCCGGGCAGCTTTCGAGCGCCGTGCACGCCCGACGAGCGCACTATTCATCCCGCTGCGACCTCCACTTTTTGATCGTGCTCCGGCGCTTCTTTTCTTCCAAGCGCCGTTCGGTGCTCGCGCGCGTCGGTCGTGTCGGCCGCCGCGGCGGCGGCTGGTGGAGGGCGTCGCGGATCAGGTGCGCCATGCGCGTGAACGCAGCGTCGATGTTGCGCGCACGCTCGCGGTGTTCGCTGGCGACGACCTGGAGGTTGCCGTCGGCGTCGAGTCTGTTCTGCAGTTTCTCGCGAATCCGCTCGGTCCGTGTCTCCCCCAGGGTTTCTGCGGCGCCGTTCAGATCGAGCCTCAGATCAACCTTCGTCTCCACCTTGTTCACGTTCTGGCCCCCGGGCCCACCGGAGCGCGCAAACTGCAGGCGGAGAAAGCGCGCCGGGATGATGAGGCCTTCAAAAATGACGAGTTCGCGGTCAGGTTGGGACACGGGGAGTAGTTCTACGCGCACGCGGCGTCAGAGTTGAGCCATTGAACGGAACAGTCGCCAAAACAGCGATGCTTCCGAGATACGGCTGCAGAATTCCCTGATAGCGTCAGTTTCTTCTTGCAACACGGTCACAGTGGGACCACAACAATTGTATCACGAAAACCGTAGAGCCCTCTTGGGTAGACGGGTCTCGGGCAGTCGCAGTTGTGGTTCCAGCTGACGACGTCGCCGAGCGCTCATTCCATGACGTCTTACCGCATTCGGCGGAACGAGACGTTTCGGTTAAGCCGTCCTTACAGGAGCTTGAATTGTGCGGTTACTCTGCGTTGTTCTGTTGATGGCTATGTGGCTTCCAAGCCTGTTTTCAGGTCCGAGCTTCCCGATCACGCGAGAATTCTGCGTGAGCGATTTGCGGTGCGTCGAAGGTGAATTGGCTATCCTTTTCCGTGCGTCGAGCTCGGTTGTCACTGATCCGACTCGCGCCGAGGAATCTCTCTTTGTTTACGATTCGTTCACCCCAGAAGCTCTCGTTACCACAACGGTGCAGGCCGACACGCCAAGGAATGCGATCGCTGGATGGTCGTTTGGGGTCGCGCACGAAGCTCGGTTTCTTCGTCTTAACGGCGAGCCTTCTCTGCACGGAACTGACGCTGAGACAAGCCTCGGTGCGGCGCCGTTTATACAGCATCAAATCGTTCCAGGCGGCTACACTGTTGCGGTCAGCCTGGATACGTCGGGTCTTGCGACGCTGCCAACAGGAAGGAACTCCCTTGTCAGTGTGAGCTACCGTCTGATTGCCGACGCGGGCACAGGAGGGACCTCGCTTCGCTTTTCGGAAGGTCTTGCAGCGGACGGAGCTTCATTCGTTCCAATCGAACTGCAGGTTCACGGCCAGGCACGCCAGCCAACCCAGCTTCGAAACGCACTCTTACGACGGCGGTTCGACTCCCCACCGGAGCTGCTTGAAGAGTTTTGTCCCTCTGTAAGTCAAGCCGAACCATGCGCCGAAGTTGAGCTATCGATCTCCTTCGAATTCTTTGTCGCGGACTCGATTGAGACGACTCGGTCGAACGTATTCGAGTGCCCGGTCTTCGAGTTGGGTAGAACGCGTGTACCGGTCGTAGTCAATGCGGACATAGGCGACATCGCGGTACAAGGGTGGGCTTTTGGTATTGCCCACGATCAACGCGTCTTGAGCTTGGCCGAGGATGATTTGACCATCACCGACACGGCCACAGAAACGTTCGCGGGAGGAACGCCTTTCGACATCGAGCGGATTGTCGATGGTGGTTTCGTTGTTACTCAGGTGCTTGATTTGATGGGTGACTCGAGCAGTTTACCCGCGGGTCGATCCGCCATCCAACGGGCGACGTATACGGTCGTGTCCGACCCCGGTATCGACGGTTCAGAAATTCGGTTCGTCGATGGCGAGCTGGCAATTGAGGGCTCCGACCCTCATGATATCGCCGTCATCGAGGAGTCCAGTGCATTCGCGCCCCGACGCCTTATCCACGGTCTGGTACGACGATCGGTGCACGAGTTCGGTTTTCAACTGCCGGGTGATTGTAACAGTGACGCGACGCTGGACGTGTCGGATGCGATTTGTATTTTTAGCATCCTGTTTGGCGGTGGGGGGGTGCCTGGAGCGCCGACGGAGTTCCCCTGCGGCGATGGAAGCGCCGCCGCTGAGGCGAACATCCGTCTGCTCGATTTCCGTGGCGATCAAACTGATGCTGTGGACATCTCGAATGGCATCCATTTGCTGAACGTACTCTTTGTGGGTGCGCCGCCGCATATTCTGGGTGATCGGTGCGTGCCCTTGAGTGGATGCCCGAGCAACGGGTCGTGTCCGTGAGGGCGGGTTTGCAGGACTAGCCCTATCGCTTCTCAAAGCGCAGGAAATAGGACTCATCCAAGACCGTTTCCGCTCCGACGAAGCGAAAGCCGAACGACTCGATCTCGCGGCGGACACGCTCTTCGCTGACGCGGTCGTGCGTTTCCGCGCCGTCGTCAGATGCACCCGAGGTCTGCGGTCGGAGATCGATGATGATCAACCTGCCGCCGCTGCGGAGCGCCTGACCGAGCGAAGCGATGGTTTTCTCGGGCTCTTCGAAGTAGCGATAGGTGTCCGAGATGAACGCCACGTCGACTGAGTTCGGCTCGAGCTCGACGGACGTCGCCGTGCAGACGACGCCGACGATGTTTCTCAGGCGTTGTTCGCGGCTGGTTCTTTCGATGTGCTCGACCATGACGCGCTCGATGTCGACCGCGTAGACGGTGCCGTTCGATCCGACCCGAAGCGAAAAGAGGCGCGTGAAGAGGCCGGTGCCGGCGCCGATGTCGGCGACATCCATTCCTTCTCGAAGGCCGCAGGCTGCGACGATAGCGTGACGCCTGGCGAACACTTCGCGCGCTTGTCCTTCAAGCTGGGAGATCACTTGGTCGAGCTCCGCGCGTGCCGTCTTTTCGGCGCGGTAGAGGAGGAATCCGGCCGCGAGCAACACGACGACCAAAGCGATCGCCAGGCCTGCAACCGGCCGATGGCGCCGCGTCCATCGCGCAGCCCTCGCGAGTGGACCTGCCCGCCGTGCCGCGATCGGCACTCCCTCGGCATAGCGGCGTAGGTCATCCGCCATCTCCCGCGCACTCTGGTAGCGCGCTTTCGGCTCCTTGGCGAGCGCCTTCAAGCAGATCGTCTCCAAGTCCACGGGCACGTTGGGATTCACCTGCCGCGGCGGTTTCGGCTCCGTGTGCGTGATCTGCGCCAGCACTTCGTCCCACTGCGTGCCGCCGAAGGCGCGGCGGAGCGTCAGGAGCTCATAGAGAGTGGCGCCGAGCGAATAGATATCGGAGCGATGATCGAGCGGCGCGTGGCCCGCCGCGACCTGTTCTGGTGACATGTAAGTCGGCGAACCGACGATCTCGCCGGTGAGCGTCATTCTCGGTTCTTCGAGGATGCGAGCGACCCCGAAGTCATTGAGGCAGAGCCGACCGTCGGGGGCGACCAACAGGTTCGCGGGTTTGACATCGCGATGGATGACTCCTTGCCGGTGCGCGTGCTCCAGTGCCTCGGCGACGTCGGCGAAAGCGCCGGCAACCTCCGTGAAGTAGCTCCGTGCCGATGGGAGATGTCGCGGTGGCGCCGACTCATCTCGCGGATTCTTTCCAGTGTCGCCGCGCGAGACACCGTCTTCGTTTTCGCCTTTCTCCGAGCGCGGCAACTCCGCCGGCATCGTCGAACCGATCTCGGTGCGCAAGAGCTGCAGCACCGTCTCGACGCGCGCGAGATCGGTTTCCAGAGCGCTCGTCCCATCGGCGCTTTTGTCCACGCTCGCCGCGGAGTCCTTCCAGACAAGGCTGTCGGCGGGTGTCCGGCGCAGGTGCTCGATGACGGAGTCGAGCGACGGACCATCGATGAACTCCATGGCGTAGTAGTGAACGCCATCTTCCTCGCCGGTCGCGTAAACCGAGACGATGTTAGCGTGCCGCAGCCGCGCCGCAGCTTCGGCCTCACGCTGAAAACGTGCGACAGCCTTCGGTGGTAGCGAGAATCCGGTCAAAATCTTGAGCGCGACGCTCCTCTTGAGCGACGGCTGCCGAGCCTCATAGACGACGCCCATGCCACCGCGGCCGAGCTCGCGCACGATCTCGAACTCACCGATGCGTTCTGGGTTTTCGCCGCGCACGTGGTTCACACCTCACCGAGCTCCGCTTCGGCCGTCTCCAACTCCTCGTGAAGAAGCAGCCAATTAGATTCGGCGTCCTCGACAAGGCGGCGCAGCGTCTGCAGGCGTTCGCGTTTTTCGCGCGAATCGTCGAGCGGGTTTTTTAGATAGTGTTGATTCAGCGTTTCGATCTCTTCCTGATATTCGCCCACCTGCTTCTCAGCCTGCGCTGCCTTCTTCTTCAGCTTCGAGACACGGGCACGTAGCTCCTTGCGTCGCGTATAGTCGTTCGCTCGGCTCCGCGGTGAGCTTCGCGTCACACCGGCGTCAGCCTCTTGGTCGGCGTCGATGTCCTGTTCGGTCCGGCGCACGTACAGATCGTAGGCGCCGGGGTAAAGCCGAACGCCCCCGCCTTTGACCTCGACGACGTTGGTCGCGACACGCTCGGTAAAGGTGCGATCGTGGCTGACGAAGAAAACGGTACCCGCATAGCGTTCAAGCGCCTGCGCTAGTGCCTCGACGGTCTCGAAATCGAGGTGGTTCGTCGGCTCGTCGAGAAGTAACACGGCGCGCTTTGAGAGCAGGATGCCGGCAAGCGAAACGCGGGCCCTCTCGCCGCCGCTCAACACAGAAATAGGCTTGTGGACGTCGTCGCCCTGAAAGAGAAAGCTGCCGGCGAGATCGAGGATCTCCTGGCGTGTGACGTCGTGCGCCGCGGCGCGCTCCAATTGTTCGACCACTTGGAGCTTCGGATTGAGCTCAGAGTAAACGTGTTGGGCGTAGTACGCAGTTTCGACGCCGTAGCCCCACTTGTAGGTGCCGCCGCGGCCATCGAGATCGCCCGCGATCGTACGGAGGAACGTCGTCTTGCCTTCGCCGTTGTCGCCGACGACTGCGACGTGCTCGCCGCGTTCGATGTCAAAATGGATGTCTTCCGCAACAGTCTTTTCCGCGTAGCCGATCGCTAGGCCTTGACACGCGAGCGCCGTCCCCTTCTTTGGCTCAACCTGCGGCAGTTTGATGCGGACGGAGCTCTCCGGCATGTCGACATCGAACTGCTTCAGTCGCTCGATCTGTTTGAGCTTCGACTGCGCCCGTGAAGCGGTCGCGGCGCGGACGCGATAGCGGTCGACGAACTCCTGAAGGTGCTTTTTCTTCGCTTCGACGTTCTTGTTGTAGCGTAGCTTGAGCTCGTCTTGTTCGGCCTTGAAGGCAAGGTAAGCGTCCACGTCGCCGGGGAAGGACTCGAGGCGACCGCGTGCCACTTCGAGCGTTTCCGCACAAGTCCGTTTCAGAAACTCCCGGTCGTGCGACACGATCAAGTAGCCACCGGAGAATCCCCGCAGGAAGCGCTCGAGGAGCAAGAGCGTCTTGAGGTCGAGATAGTTCGTCGGTTCGTCGAGAAGGAGGAAGTTGGGTTCTCGGATGAGCATCGACGCAAGCTTGACGCGCGTTTGGAAACCGCCAGGGAGAGCGTCGACGGGCCGCGACAGGAGCTCACCTTTGAGTTGAAATCGCCCCGCGACTTTGGCGCAGCGCCACTCCTCTTTCTGCGTCGAGCGCTTGAGGAACGCTAGCACCTCTTCACCCGCCTCGTAGGGACTGCGCTGCTCGAGGTATCCTAGTCGCAGCTGCGAGCTGCGCGTGAGCTCACCGGACTCGGCTTCTTCTTCGCCCGTGATCAGTCGGCAGAGCGTCGACTTCCCCGCGCCGTTGCGGCCGATGACGCCAATCTTTTGACCCTTGGAGAACGTCGCGCTTGCGCCATCGAAGAGCACATGGGTACCGTACGACTTGTGGAGGTTTTTGAGCTGGATCAACATGAAGAGTCGGGCTCGAGTTTCTCCCCGCAGGACGGACGGTACGAGGCCTCAGCTTACTCGAAGCTGCGAACCTAAGCCAACCGCCGAGATTGGACGGACACCGGAGGGCGGGTCCGCCCCTGGAGAGTGAAAGAAGGCGCCCGGATTTCAGTTTCGTTGGTTCGACTCTTCGTTTTTTTTGCTCCCTTGTGTTCGATAGATTTTCTTGAACAGAAGTGAACGAAGGATGCGATGGGATACCTTCGCCGCAAACGGGAGCTTTGGGTATCGCGCTCCATGAACCACGCGCTCGAGACATCCTACGCGATCCTTCCTTAGGGATGCGCGGGCGCGGCGCTTTCGGCGTTTCCCTCTTGAACGTCACACCGTCTGGTGATCCGGACATCTCTCGACATGCGATCCGACAACGCTGGGAATGACCGTTCTCTTTTCATCGCGACCGCTCTCTACTTGCGGGGGCTCGGTCTCGTCTATCTTGTCGCGTTTCTGTCCTATTGGGTGCAAGCGGAGGCGCTCGTCGGTGCCCGTGGCATCCTGCCGGTCGGGGAGCATCTGGAAGTCGCGAAAAATCAGCTCGGTACCGGCGCGTACTGGAAGCTGCCGACGTGGCTTTGGCTCGGAGCAGGCGACGGTGCCCTCCATCTCCTTTGCGCTTTGGGGACGTTCATCGCTCTTTACTGCATCTGTTTTCCTTTCGCTGCCATCTGGTGGCTCCTCCTCTGGAGTCTCTACCTGTCTCTCGTCGTCGCCGGTCAGACGTTCTTCAACTTTCAGTGGGACGCGCTTCTTCTCGAGGTGGGTCTACTTGCCGTCTTTCTGGCGCCGTGTCGACTGCGACCACGGCTGCGAAGTTTCGCCGAGCCATCGGCTGCGTTCATTTGGCTGCACCGTTGGCTCCTCTGTCGGTTCATGTTGCTTTCAGGCCTCGTCAAAATCGCCAGCGGCGATCCCGTGTGGCGCGACCTGACGGCGCTTGAATATCACTACATGACGCAACCGCTCCCACCGTGGACGGCATGGTACGTGCACCATTTGCCGGCGGAGCTGCACAAGGTGTCGACGGCGATCATGTTCTTTCTGGAGCTCGTCGTCCCGCTTTTAGTTTTTTGGCCGCGGCCGCTGCGACTCGTTGCTGCGCTTCTGTTGGCTCTACTTCAGGTGGTGATCATCGCCACCGGGAACTATTGCTTTTTCAACGTGCTGACGATTCTTCTCTGCGTGCCGCTTGTCGACGACGCGGCTTGGCGCTCGCTTTGGGGCGCGTGCGTGCGCTTCGGCGCGCGGCTGCGCCGAGGCTGCGGCGGAGCTCCGAGAGTCACTCACGGTATCCACGAGAGTGACCGGGTGCCGGGCGGGGCGGGAAGCGATCACGTCGCATCCGAGCGCGTCGGGCGATCGCTTCCCGGTCGCTCCGGGCCGCACGTTGTCACCGTCCCCGCAGCGCTCGCGCTCTTTCTGCTCAGTCTGCCGCCAACTCTCAGCACGGTGCTGCGGACCTTCGACTGGCCACGCGCCTGGCTGGGCGAGGCCGATCCGGTCCTCGAGTGGACGCGACCTCTGCGATCGGTGAACGGTTACGGACTCTTCGCCGACATGACAACCGAGCGGCCGGAAATCGTCGTCGAAGGCAGTGACGATGGGATCACGTGGAAGAGCTACGAGTTCGTCTACAAACCCGGGCGGCTCGATCGGCGACCGGCGTTCGTGCAGCCGCACATGCCGCGGCTGGATTGGCAGATGTGGTTTGCCGCGCTCGGCGGTGTTCGGCAAAACTTTTGGTTTCAACGCTTCTGCTTCCGCCTTCTCGAAGGTGAAGAGACAGTTCTCAAGCTCCTCGAAAACAACCCGTTCCCCGAGACGCCACCACGTTACCTGCGCGCGCAGCTTTACTCTTATGAGTTCACGTCTCCCGGGGAGCGCCGCGCCAGTGGCGAATGGTGGCGGCGGCGCTATGTGCGCGAGTACCTCCCGCGTGTTTCGCTCCTGGGAAGGTGACGGTCTCTCACTGCGCCCTTTGTTTTTGTGTTCAAGAAAACTATCGAACAGAAGGGAACGAAGGACAGAACCAATGAGCCGCGCGCAGTCGACCATGTCTTGTCTCTCTGCTGGAGATCGAGACTTTTGGAGCGGTCGTTAGAGACTCTTTCGCGGGAATTCTCTTCGCGTCTTAGTTGACAGTCGCCCATCAGCAGCTCAGGATAGCCGTACTCCCTCCTTCCTTGACCGCTGGATGATTCGCCTGACCTGAGGTTCGATCCAGCGATGAGAGCATGTTGTGCTGCGCGTGGTTCGTGGGCGCTGGAATGGCAGAGGTCCGTGTTGGCCGTCGCCATGTCCTTCGCGTGCTCCTCCGTGGGGTGGCTGTCTCTACCGCAGCAGTTGAGCGGCGGCGAGGCAGTCGACTCGCCCCGAGACTGTAACAAAAACGGCGAAGACGACGCCGTCGACGTTGCCGGTCGCGCCAGCCGCGACTGTAACGCCAACGGGATTCCCGACGAGTGCGAGGTCGTGCCTCAGTACTCCGCAGGCGTCCAGGGCCGAGAGCTCGTTGGCGCCGCCGACTTCGACGCGGATGGGCGCTCGGACCTGCTGGCGCTGGAGTGGGAGGAGGTGGTCGTGCATCTCGCACGTTCCGGTCGACGCTTTGTGAAGAGGTCGACGCCCGTCGAGCGGTGGACGCATGATGCGATCGTCGGCGACTTTGATGGCGATGGCCGAGCGGACGTCGTGCGGACCGGGCTCGACACCGTTGAGCTCTTGGCAGGCCTTGGTGACGGCAGGTTCGAGTCGGTGTGGACGGAGTCCCTCGCGGGTGCTGGTCGTGGTGTGGCGGCCACAGATCTCGAAGTTGACGGCGACCTCGACGCCGTTGTGATCGCTGCCGGCCTTGTGGTGTTGCTGGTCAATCGCGGCGCGGTGGGTTTCGACGTCGTTTCCACCGAGATCAAAGCCTCGGTGGCGGCTGCCGGTGACCTCGACGGCGATGGGGTCGACGATCTGGCGACCCTGCCGCCCCTCACGGTTCACGTGAACCGAGGTGGGCTGGTCTTTGAGAGTTTAGCGCCAGTCCCTGGGTTCGGTCTTCATGACTGGCTTGAAATCGCGCCCATTTTTCACCGCACCGATCCACGGTGGATCGTCGCGGGTGGTCAGGAGCAGATCACGGTGGCGAACGGCAATGTCGATGTGGGTTTTCGTGCCTTTGGCCTGCAGATGCCCGCCGACGTCGTCGACGGCGTTTTCGCGGACTTCGATGGCGATAGCCGCCGCGACGCCGCTTTCGTTCTCCAGGGCCGCGGTGTCGAGGTGGTGATTTCGCGCCAAGGTGGGTTCGCCCACGGCAGGACCCATTTGCCTGCCGGGTCGGCACCCCTGACGATCGAGGCTGGCGACTTCGATGGCGACGGCGACGTCGACCTCGCGGTCGGCGACGCGTGTGGCGGGGCGATCTCAGTCCTGTGGAACGAGAACGGAGTTCTCGTCAATCGCGATCAGATCTCAACCGCGGATTCTGTCACGGCAGATGCGCTCGTGCTCCACGGTGACGTCGACGTCGACGGTGACGTTGACATCGTTCTCGAGCAAGACGCGAGGTATCAGACCCTCCTCAACGATGGTCACGGATCCTTCTCCGCGGGGTTCAGCGTCGAGTTTGTCGAATTCGAGACACCAAAGAAGGGGAGGCTCGAGGACGTGGACGGCGACGCTTATCCAGACCTTCTCCTCTTCGGTACTCAGAGCCTCGACGTCGCGCACAACACGGCGGGCACCGGATTCGTCATCACGCAGCACGTCCCGCTGGCCATACCGGACGCGCTGCGACTGGTCGTCGATCTTGAGTCGGACGGTGACGCCGACGTCGTCTCCTACGGCAGCGGTTGGATCGACTTCGCCGTCAACGACGGTCAAGGCTGTTTCACACAGGGAAAGCGTTTTCGCGTCGGCGGCGAGCCGCTGCGAATTCTTGCTGGTCGGATCGATGGGGATGAGTTCGTCGATTTTTTTGCTCTTGTGGAGGATCCCCTCGCGCCTCGACGGTGGCCTCTGAGGATGTTCCTGAATCGTGGTGACTCACTCCAGGTCTCGGAGTTTCCCCTCCCGGCCAGAACGGGGCGGCTGCATGCCGCCGATGTCGACGGTGACGGTGACACCGATCTGTTCATCCCTGTCCGTGAGCCGGGTTCGCCACAGATCGACACTCTTTTGCGCAACCAGGGGGGATCCTTCGAGCCGGAGGTCTCTTCCGTCGAAGACGTCGAGGCCGTCAGCGACCTCGACGGCGACGGCGACGTTGACGTCGTGTCCGAGGATCTAACGATCGGCCTCAACCGCGGCGACGGCACGTTCGTGTGGCGGCCGGCGAGCTTTTTTCCAGCCTCCGGTTTCGGATGCGGTGGGACGCCACCAGTCGTCACCTCGGCGGATTTTGACGGCGACGGCTGGTCCGAGATCGTGGTACGGCGAAGTACGAACCATGTGGCGCTCCTGCGCCCGCAGCTCGAGGGCCTCCGCGACGGCGACGGCGACACGCTGCCGGACGACTGCGCGGCGGAGTTTCGCCGCGGCGATGCCAACGGCGACGGCACGATCGACGCGGCGGACGCGAGCGCAATCCTGGCGCTACTCTTTGCTTCCGGTGAGGACTTCGGCTGTCGCGCGGCCGAGGACGTCGACGACAGCGGCGGCGTCAGCATCAGCGATGCGATCGCGCTTTTGAGCTACCTCTTCCGCGCCGGCGCCGCACCGCACGAGCCGTTCGCCGCCTGCGGTATCGATCCCACCGCCGACGTAGGCTGCCGCGCGCAGCGCGGTTGTGAATAACGCAGCTGGAGTAGACCTCATCATGACCGGACCCGCGAGTGTGCGCGACCCAAAGGTACCAAGCCTCAGAGGCTTGAACGGCTGGATTCTAAGTGTCGCGAACATATTCATCGTTGCTCTACTCGCAGCGAATCAACCTCTGACCGGTAGCAGTTTCGGCGACAGCGGAGACGAATTCCCTGACTGCAACGACAACGACATCGACGACGCGCTCGACATCGGCGAGCGCCGCACGAGCGACGACTGTAACAGCAACGCGATTCCTGACGAGTGCGAGGTCGTGCCGACGTACTCAGCCGGAGCCGATATGGGTGAGCTGCGCTGCGTGGCGGACTTCGACGGCGACGGCCGCGCCGATCTCGTCACCGTGAGAGATGAACGACTGCACGTCTTTCTCGCTCGACCAGGACGACGCTTCGCTCTCGTGTTCACGCTCATCGATTCGTCCGGGGAGGTGTTGGTCGGAGACTTCGACTCCAATGGCCGGGAGGATCTCCTCCGCGTCGGGGGCGAAGCAGTTGAACTTCTCGCGGGTAACGGCGACGGCACGTTCGTCTCTGCTTGGAGCGAATCGATTGCAGAGGTCGATCGTGGCGTTGCAGCTTCGGACTTGGATGACGACGGCGATCTTGACGCGATCGTGGCCGCAGCTGGAGTCGTTCATCTACTCGTCAATCGTGCACCCGCCGAGTTCGACATCGTCCCGACGGAGATCTCTGGGAGAATGGTGGCAGCCGGTGACCTCAACGGCGACGGGCTCGACGACATCGTGACGACGTTTCGAAGCGTCGAAGTCCACACGAATCGTGGCGACTTGAGCTTCTTTCGTGCCGCCACGATTTCCAGTCTGATCATTCGCGACTGGCTGGCCATCGCCCCCGTTTTGCACCAGAGCGAAGAGCCATGGATTGCGCTCGGCGGGCGCGATCAATTCACCTTCCTGAAGGATCGAGGCAACGGAGAGTTCCTTCGCATCGCTCTCCCCACCGCCGCCGAAGTTGTGAACGGTCTCTTTGCCGACCTCGACGGTGACGGTCGCCGTGACCTCGCGTTGGTCCTCGAGAATCGCGGCGTCGAATTGGCCTTGTCGCGGCAGGGTGGATCTGTTCAAAGACGAACGATGCTACCCGCCGGGCCGCATCCCTGGGACATCGAAGCAGGCGATTTTGATGGCGACACAGACCTCGACGTTGCGGTTACTGACGACTGCGGCGGAGCCATCTCGATCCTGTGGAACGAGGGCGGAGAGTTTTTCAACCCGAATCAAATCGCCGCGTCCCGGATCGGGGATCGGTTCCTGCGTGGGGATCTGGACGCGGATGGCGACGTCGACGTGTTGCTCGAGCAGGATGGTGTTTTTCAGGCTCTGCTCAACGACGGTCGCGGCTTCTTGTCAAAAGGAGTTGCCGTTGACTTTGAGCGTCCGCTGTGCGAGGGGCGGCTGGAAAAGGTGGACGACGATGTCTATCCGGACTTGCTTCTCTTCGAGTCGAGTCAGTTTTCCGTTGCGCTCGGCGTGATCGATATCGGGTTCGTCGTCACGCAGGTCGTGCCGCTGACAGTGATCGATGGCGTCGTCTGGACGGTGGACATGGACATCGATGGCGATACGGATGTCGTTTCCTGTGGCGGTGGATGGATTGAAACGCTCCTCAACGATGGCCACGGCCACTTCACCGAGGGTCGCCGCTTTCGACTTGATCAGGCGTCGGGCTGCCTCGTCCCGGCCCGCGTCGACGCCGATGCGCGCGTGGACTTCGTGGGACAATTCGACGGTCGTTTGCGACTCTTCCTGAATCGAGGGGATACGCTCGAGTTGTCAGAGCTTCCGTACGAGATGGTTGGATTCGGGTTCCGGTTAGTGGACCTTGACGGCGATGGCGACTCGGATCTCGTCGGGCAGGTTCGCCGGGTGGACTCGGAGCGCCAATACTCACTCCTGCGAAACCAGGACGGCGTCTTTGAGCCCGACTTCTCGTCAGCGCGGCCAAACGATACTTTCTGTGACCTCGACGGCGACGGTGATCTCGACTCGGTGTCTCCGGACCTGAGGGTTCAGCTCAACCGCGGCGACGGCACGTTCGTGCCGGGGGGCGAACCGCTGGTTTCTCCGACATTCGTGCGTCTCGGTGGTTCAGCCTGCATCGTTCATCCGTACCCTACCCTCCCCTTGGTCACCGCGGCTGACTTCGACGGTGACGGCTGGTCGGAGCTTATCGTCCAGCCCGCGTCGAACCACTTCGCGCTGCTGCGCCCGCAGCTCGAGGGCCTCCGCGACGGCGACGGCGACACGCTGCCGGACGACTGCGCGGCGGAGTTTCGCCGCGGCGATGCCAACGGCGACGGCACGATCGACGCGGCGGACGCGAGCGCGATCCTCGTACGGCTGTTCGCTTCCGGTGAGGACTTCGGCTGTCGCGCGGCCGAGGACGTCGACGACAGCGGCGGCATTAGCATCAGCGATGCGATCGCGCTTTTGAGCTACCTCTTCCGCGCCGGCGCCGCACCGCACGAGCCGTTCGCCGCCTGCGGTATCGATCCCACCGCCGACGTAGGCTGCCGCGCGCAGCGCGGTTGTGAGTGAACGACGATCGGAGCAGAACATGACAGGCCAACCCAGTTCGGTCCATCTACGGAGAGAGGAGGCATGGATCCTGAGCGGCGCGGCGTGGTTCATAGTTCAGTTGATGGCTCTGCTTCCGTCGGCTGCATTGTTCGCAGGCACCGACGACGAAGTCGCGGAGGCGTCTCGCGACTGTAACAACAACGGCATCGACGATGCGCTCGATGTTGGCGAGCGCCGCACGAGCGACGACTGTAACGCCAACGCGATCCCTGACGAGTGCGAAGTGGTGCCGCCGTACTCGGCGGGAGTCGATACTGGGGCGCTCATCGGCGCGGCGGACATCGACGGCGACGGCCGCACCGACCTCGTCACCGTGAAAGACCGTCAGCTGACCGTGTTCGTGAGTCGACCCGAACGGCGCTTCGAGGCTGTGGCGACTGGTGTTGACGCAACTGGCGATCTGATCCTTGGCGACTTCGACGGCGATGGCCGCTCGGATGTGATGCGTATCGGAGACCACGGAATCGAGCTTTTCGCGGCGAACGGAGACGCCACGTTCGACACGGTTTGGACGCAGACTGTTCCTGAGGCGGGGAGCGGCCTGTCGGCCTCAGATCTCGACGGCGACGGCGATCTCGACGCGATCTTGACTAGTTCCGAAGGCGTGCGCTTGGTCGTCAATCGCGGTGCAGCGGAGTTCGAGGTCTTCGCCATCGAAATCGTCGGCGCCTTGGTCGTCGGGGACCTGAGCGGAGACGGACTCGACGACATCGTGGTGGCGAGATCCGGGCGGCTCGAAGTGCACCGGAACGAAGGCGACTTGAGCTTTTCGCGTCACGCCGTCATCGCCGACGTTCCCTTCTATCGCAGGTGGATTGCGGCCGCTCCCGCGCTCCACGAGAGCGACGAGCCGTGGATCGCGTTCGGCGGGCGCACGGAGCTCACCCTACTGCAGGATCGCGGCGACCACGAGTTCCTCCCCATTGTTCTCCCCACCGCCGCCGAAATCATGGACGGTCTCTTCGCGGACCTCGACGGTGACGGTCGCCGCGACATCGCTCTCGTTCTGCGCGAACGTGGCGTCGAGCTATTTCTGTCGCGTCAGGGTGGGATGGTTCAAGGCCGCGTGACGCTGCCGGCAGGAGGAGGTCCCTCGACGATCGGAGCCGGAGACTTTGATGCTGACGGTGACCTCGATCTCGCAGTCGGAGACCTCTGCGCCGCCGTGACGACGATTCTCTGGAACGAGGGTGGGGTCTTTTTCAACCCTGATCAGTTCTTGACGCTCGCAGCTCGGACCACAGAGACAGCGTTTCTTCACGGCGACCTCGACGCGGATGGCGACGTTGATGTCGTTCTCGACCAAGACGGCACGTTTCAGACACTCTTCAACGACGGCCGCGGTTTCTTCTCGCAGGGAGCGACGCTCGACTTTGGCAGTCTCACCGAAAGCCGACTGGAGCACGTCGATCGCGACGCCTACCCCGATCTCCTTCTCTTCGAGGAGAGTCAGTTCTCGGTCGCACGCGGTGTGATCGGCAGCGGGTTTGTCATCACGCAGCGTGTACCCCTCTCTATCATCCATGGTGTCAACCTGACGGTCGACATGGACTTCGACGGTGACGTGGACGTCGTCTCGTATGGCGGCGGGTGGATCGAAACGCTCCTCAACGATGGTGGTGGCTGCTTCACTGAGGGTCGACGCTTTCGCCTTGACGAGGCGCCGGATCAGGTCGTGCCTGCGCGCGTCGACGCAGATCTCCGTATGGACTTCGTCGCACTGAAGAACTTTCGCGATGGCTATCGACTCCGTGGTCGTTTGCGACTGTTCCTCAACCGAGGGGATACACTTGAGGAGTCGGAGATTCCGTACGAGACGATCTGGCCAGGGTTGAGGGCGGCTGATCTCGACGGCGATGGCGACTCAGATCTCGTGGTCCGCGTCCGCGAACCGGAGTCCCAGCGTCAATACTCGCTCTTGCGAAATCAAAACGGCGTTTTTGAGTCCGAACGCTCTTTGGTGCGGGCAACGGACACGCTCTGTGACCTCGACGGCGACGGCGATCTCGACTCCGTGACGACCGATCTGAAGATCCGGCTCAACCGCGGCGACGGCACCTTCGTGCAAGGCTATCGCCCGCGAATTCGGGGAAGGTTTTTTCTGCTCGGACCACCACCAGTGTGTTTTCACGGCCCTTCCGTGGTCACCGCGGCAGATTTCGACGGCGATGGCTGGTCGGAGATCGTCATCAAACGAGCGTCGAACCACTTCGCTCTCCTGCGCCCGCAGCTCGCGGGTCTCCGCGACGCTGACGGCGACACGCTGCCGGACGACTGCGCGGCGGAGTTTCGCCGCGGCGATGCCAACGGCGACGGCACGATCGACGCGGCGGACGCGAGCGCAATCCTCGTACGGCTGTTCGCTTCCGGTGAGGACTTCGGCTGTCGCGCGGCCGAGGACGTCGACGACAGCGGCGGCGTCAGCATCAGCGATGCGATCGCGCTTTTGAGCTACCTCTTCCGCGCCGGCGCCGCACCGCACGAGCCGTTCGCCGCCTGCGGTATCGATCCCACCGCCGACGTAGGCTGCCGCGCGCAGCGCGGTTGCGAGTGATCCGCGTGAGGCTGCCGCAGCTCGGTCCACTCCGAACGCCGGCCACGGTGACCCGAACGTCATACCTCGCGCGCTGGTGGCCGGTAGATTCCTCTCCACCGCGGTCGGCCTGTCGTCTAAGATGACGACATCCCCCGGGCAGCTTCGAACTTCGTAGGAATCCCACATGGCATCTATCTTTCGCCATCACACGATGACTATTGCGTGCTGCGCGATTCTTTTCGGCATGCCCGCGGCCGCACAGGAGCTTGCGCCGAGACCCCGCATCGTCACCGACGACACCCCCGCTTCCCTGAGTGCTTCTGCACTCGATTCACGCTTTGTGACACCGCTGGAGGCCGCGCGTTGGTCTGCCTACCTGCTGAACAGAAAGCCGGTCGCCGTTAGCGGAGAGAAAGGCATCGCCCCGAGCCTGAGCGATCTTCAGACTTTGCAGATCCTTTATGAAGACCCGGAGTTCGGTGCGCCGACGGAGCTCGGCAACGTCGTCCTCTTGTCATGGAACGAGGACGGCAGCCAAGACGTGGTCGAAGTGCTCGTCGATGGCCAATTGCTCGGCACGATCGCCGGCCTAACGACACCAGGAACCAACGGCGTGCCGGTGACGGATGTTCCCGTCAGTTGCATCCCCGAGTCGCCCGACGATCCCCTCTGTCCCTCGAAGGCGTTTCGCTTCGAGGTCCGAACTCCCGGCGGCGAGTCTCTCGAGCAGTTTCAGGAGGTGCACCGCACCTGGCCACTCGCCAACGGCGCGATCTTCTGCGCTCGTACGGAATTGGGCGATGCCGGCTGTGATGATGTCGTCGACTTTGCTTCGCGCACGTGCGTGCGTGAAGACACCGACGTTGTCTGTGGCATCATCATCGGTGGCGGCAATGACGGGCCGTCGGCGAGTGGACTTTCCGTCGCTGTCGACGGCGAGTCCGTTCTCAGCGTCGAGGATCCGATTCAGGTCAAATGTCTGGAAGAATCGATCGAGCTCGAAACCCGTGGCGAGCATGAGATCACCGCTTTCGGGTTTCTCGATCGCGACAAGGCTTTGACGACGCGCTGGACCGATCCAGAAAGCGGCATCACCCACGAGAACATCATTGGCGAGTTTTCGGGCCTCGATGGCGGCACTGCACTGGGGTTTGAGCCGATCATCTTCACGACCGTCACCACCGAATGTGGGCGCCCCAAGCCGCCGCGCGCCCTGATTCTGCGGCAAGCAGCCTACGGAAGTGACGCGTCGAACGAACTGCGCGCCAGCTGGATCAACGGCGAGAGTCCTTACGCTGTCGGCGTGCAGCTCTTTCTTAATGGGGAACCGTTCGCAGAGCTGCAGGACGGTGGCACCAACAACTTCGTCTTCTCGGACCTGGGGGCGACGCTGCAAGTCGTTGGGGTTCAGGGCGACTCCGCCGTAGTCGAGGGGCCGTCAACGATCACGAGCTCTGAAATGACTCTTCTTGACGCAGCGCCTGTGGAAGGTTTTTCGCCTGTCAACATGACCTGCGCATGGTCGCCACAGAATGGCGGGACTACTCTCATAGAGTTCGAATCCGTAGGTGGGAGATTCGCGGTCGATGTCCACGCGCGCTTCCCGGGCGCACCGGATTTCGTTTACCTCGGACTCGCGGCAGGCGTTCCACCGCAGATCGTGATCACTGGAGTGCCGGAAGGAACCACGTATCGACTCCAGTTCCTCGCCGCGAGCGACGGCCGCGTCTTCGGCATCGATCTTGCTCAACCACTCTATGGGCTCGAGCCGATCGAGGTGTGCGGAGGCCATCGTTTTCCCGGCGACATCAACGAGGACGGCGGCGTCGACATCTCTGATCCCGTGGGTCTTCTTGGACATCTGTTTTCGGGGGATCCGGACACCGTGCCTTGCGACGGCGGGACGATTGAAGATCTCGGCAATTTGCTGCTTCTCGACTGGAGCGGTGACAACACCGTGGACATTTCCGATGCGATCTTTGCGCTCAACCATCTGTTCGTCGGCACCGAAGGCCACGCCGTCGGTGCGGTCGATCGTTGCACCCGCATCGTCGGTTGTGCAGATCAGTGCCAGCCGTGAAGCGATGGCTCGTCGGCGCAGTCGTGGTCGCCCTCGGTGTCGCCTGGTTCTTGCTGCGTCCTCAGCCCGGCGCTGAGCAACCAGAGGAACTGAGGCTGGGCGGATTCGACGAGTCCGCGCGGGGCGATGAGGCAACGCACGGAGACGAGGCCGCGGGCACTTCGACCTCTCGAGTTGAAGACTCTCGCGCGCGGCAGGCCGAAGCAGCGCGTGCCGAGCTGACGCGCGTGATCAAACGAGACGGCGCTGATTCACTCGCCGCAGCTGAGGCGCATGACGCGCTCGTCGAGGCTCTCTACTACGCCGGCCAAGGCGCGGCGCCCGAGACGCGTCAGGCGGCCGAGCGCGCCCTCGAGCTCAAGGAGCAGTTGCTCGAGCCGAACGCGCCTTCGCTTGCCGTCAGTCTCGAGAACCTGGGTGCCGTGCTCAACGCCGCCGGCCGATACGGTCGCGCCACCGATGCGCTCGAACGCTCCTTGGCGATCAAGTCGCATCACGGCGCGGCGCCGCTCGGTCTTGCCATCGGCCATCTCAACCTGGGCGAACTCTGCCGCCAGACCGGGCGCTTTGATGATGCCAAGGCGCACTTCGACCGTGCCTTGACGCACCTCGACGCAGCCTCCGGCGAGCAGACCGCGCACGCGCGCGCCATGGCTCACAACAACTACGGTCTCTTGCTTCACAACATGGGCGATTTCCTCGAAGCGGCGCCACACTTCGAGGCCGCGCATACCCATTGGCTCAAGGCGTCTGACGCGGAGCGCAGCACGGCCCTTGTCCTCAATAACATCGGTCGGTTGCTGCATGACCTCGGCGACTTCTCCGGCGCCCGACAGCGCTTCGAAGCCGCACTCGACATTTGGAATTCGATGGCGTCGCCAAATGAAGCCGAGAAAGCCTCGGCTCTCAACAACCTGGGCTATCTCTACCACGACGCGCGCAAGCTGAATCGGGCGCGCTCGCTCTACGACGCGGCTCTGAAGATTCGCGAGCCGCTTCTTGGCAGGCAACACCGCGCCGTCGCTTGGACGCTGAGCAATCAGGCGCTCCTCGAGCTCGAGGCGGGAGATTTAGATCGCGCCGCGCGACTTTTCGAGCGCGCACTTGCGATTCGCCGCGAGGCGCTCGGCGACGAACACAAGCTCGTCTTCCACAGTCTCACCTACCTCGCCACCGTTGAGCTCGCACGAGGGAATCTGCACACAGCGTTTCGCCATGCTCTAGAGGCTGAGCGCAGACGCCGCCAAGGCTTGGTGTCGACGTTGCCGTTTCTCCCGGAACGTCAGGCGCTGGAGATGCAGGCGGTCTACTTGCAGGTCTTCGGTCTCGACGCGACGAGCCTTGACGTTCTTTTGTCGCTTCTCGCTGACCATCACGCCGAGCTATCTCCAAGCGATGTTGCGGCTGCATCCGACGCGCTTGTTCGCTCGCGTGGACTCGTATTCGACGCAATGCTGCAGCGCCGAGGAACGCTTGATGCCATGAAGCAGAGCGCCGCCCCCGGCGCTTGGGATGCGAAGAGCGGCGCAGGGGCAGAGGTTGAACCGACGCGCTCGCAGCTGTTGGCGGAGCTCGCGGCGGCGCGCCAGGCGCTGGCGAACTGTTGGGTGCAGGGTCTTGAGACGACCGCGGCGCGGAGGCGCAAAGAGCGTGCTGAGGCAGCCCTCGTGGAGCTCGGATTTGGCGCCAGCGACAAGACTGACGCGTCGCGTTTTGAGATCGACTGGGAGGCGATCCGAGCAGCGCTCGTGCGCGCACCCGCAAACAGTGCGTTGGTTTCGTTCGTTCGCTACCAAAAGCTCGAGCGGCGCAGCGGCAAACCGCGCGCGATTCCCTCCTACTTGGCCCTTGTTGGCGAAGGCGCGCGCGCGGGCCCGCGCTGCGTCGACCTCGGGCGCGCCGACGCTATCGATGTTCTCGTGAAGCGATGGCGCGGTGTCGTCGCGCGCCTCCATCGACTCGAGGGTTTGTCGTCGAGAGAGTCTGCAGCTGAACGCCGCCGAGCCCGCGAAGAACTCGGCGCTTTGGGCGACGATCTGAGACGCCGCACTTGGGATCCGGCCATGAGGCAGTGCGAACAGCCGCCGAGCTTCGTCTTTCTCGTGCCTGACGCGAGCCTCTGCTTTGTGAGTTTCGCCGCGCTCCCAAACGCGACGGACGCAGACCGCTTCGTTCTTGAGTCGGGACCAACGATCCACTACCTCGCGGCGGCGAAAGATCTCGCCACGCGCCCGAGCGCTCGCAAGGGCGATCATGCTCGTCGCCGAAGTGATGAGGACGGAGGCGATACCGATGCGATGGGTACCGGGACACCTGAAAGCGATGAGTTTCACCTGGTCGCTCTCGGGCATCCAACCTACGGCCCGTATGGAGAGTCGGCGCTCGGCGACAACGCCGCGTCGCCGCGGTCGGATTGCGTGCGGATGGCTGACGTGCGGTTTCGTGCCCTTCCGGGTACCGAGTCGGAAGCGCGGGCGATCTCTGCCCTCCTGCAGCGAGACACCAGCGTCACCCGTGGCGTAAAACCGCCGCGCGTCTCGTTGCTCCTCGGCAGCAAGGCTACGGAAGCCGCGGTCAAAGAGATGGCGCCGCGTGCCACTGTCCTTCATCTGGCGACACACGGCTTCTATCTTGACGCTGTGTGCGACCAGGAGAGTCGGCGACCGCAGAGGGTTTCAGGGGACCTGGATCTACGGCGAGTTGCGCCGCTTGTCGGTCGCTCACGCCGGCCGCAGGCTGCGAGTCCGCTGCTCCTGTCGGGTTTGGCGTGCGCCGGCGCGAATCGACGCACGAGCGCTGCCGCGGCGGTATCCACTGCCGCTGTTGACGATGGCATCCTCACCGCGGAAGAAGTCGCGGCGCTCGATCTCCAACGCGTCGAGTGGGCTGTGCTCTCGGCCTGCTCGACGGGGATCGGTGAGGTCCGCAGCGGCGAGGGAGTGTTTGGCTTGCGACGCGCTTTTTTCTCCGCCGGAGCGCGAACGCTGATCACGAGTCTGTGGCCAGTGCAGGACGCAGCGACCCAGGAGTGGATGGCGGAGCTCTATCGCGCCCGGTTCGACGATCGCCTCGGCGCCGCGCACAGCGTGCGTGAGGCCAGCCTCCGCGTCCTTCAGCGCCGGCGCGAGCGAGGCGCGTCCGATGCACCGTTTTACTGGGCTGGGTTTGTCGGTGCGGGGGATTGGGAGTGATCAAAGCGGTGAAGAACGACACCACCGAGTCAGCCGAGGTCGTGATCCTTCTCCGCCCCTCTGGGCAGCGCAAGGTTTACGGATTGGCGACGTCGAAACGCTTCACCCACCATCCCTTTCGCCAGAGCGCCCATCGACTCGACTGCTGAATCGATCGATAGAGGTCGACGGCGGCTTGCTCTTGACCGGACCAATTGACGTTGACCTCGAGGTGCTCGATCGTTCGCAGATCCTCCGGCGGCGGTGCTTCCTCGTCGGACAGCGATTCTGGTTCCAAAGACGCGATCGGCGTTCGCGACGCGACCAGAAAGAGAGTGTCGCTCGTGCCGTCGCTGACCTGCAGCGCCTCAAAGGTGCCGTTCACCTTGCGCCCTGGGAGACGGTGGGACTGACCGGGAGCCAGAGGGTTCTTCGACCGCGCTTGTGGAATGGGAAACGAGCATTCGTCCTCGCTCAAGAGATACACGAAGAGCTCCGTGTCGGCGCGAAACTCCAGATAAAACGGTTCCTCTAGCCGTGGGAGCTCGCTTTCCTCGACTCGGCGCCGTTCTCCGAACTGACCGACCGCCCACAGTGACGCTTCCTCAACACTGAAGCCGAAGACCACAGGCAGACGCAAGGCGACGAGGATTGCAGCCAGGATCAACGCCGCGACGCCTGTCCACAGTACGGCATGCCGGCGTTTGCGGCCGGCGCGGAGAGATTGAGACGCACTTCTTGGGGCTTCCACGCGACCGGGCGAGGCGGCGTTGGCATCCACATGCACCGCGGTGGAACGCGTGCCGGACCCCGACTTGAGGCAATCGATGAGAGCGCTCTCCATCTCGCCCGCTGACTGAAAACGCTCGTCGGGGTCGGTGCGGAGTGCGCGCTGGACGACCTCGACGAACTCTTCCGGTAGGTCCGGACGTTTGTCGCGAAGCGGCGCGACTTGACCACTGCGCTTGGCGGCAAAGAGTTCGTCGACGCGCACCGCAGTCGAAAAGGGGTAGGACTGTGCCACGAGCCAGTAGAGCACGACCCCGAGTGCGTAGAGATCGCTGCGCCCGTCCGGCTTGGCGCCTTCGATTTGCTCTGGCGCCATGAAGAGCGGCGTACCAGCTAGGCGCGTGCGTTCGGCCGTGTCGATGAAAATCCCAAGACCGAAATCGCTGAGGACGATGCGCCCACCCCGTTCGCGCAAGATGTTGGCCGTTTTGACGTCGCGGTGGACTAAGCCCGAGGCGTGAACCGCTGCGAGCGCACGGCACGTTTGGATTCCGATTTGTATCGCTTCCTCGGCGCCGAGCGAGCCACTGCGTTCGACACCTGCATCCAAAGTTTCACCATCGATGAATTCCATGACGAGCCCGATGCGCTCGCCACTCGTCTCGATCGAATGGATCGTGAGAACGTTTTGGTGGCGCACGCGGGCGAGGACACGCGCTTCGTTGAGGAAGCTCTCGCGTGCCTCCTTGTCGATCATGGCGTGCGGCAGCAGCACTTTGAGCGCCACCTCGCGCCTGAGTTCGTCGTCACGCGCCCTGTAGACGGCACCGAAACTGCCTTGGCCGAGCTTGTCGAGGAGCGTGAAACCTGGAAACTCGGGCCAGCCGAGCTGCGAGGCATGGATCCCCGACGCGGCACCTGCAAACGAGGCTCGGAGCGCGCTGAGCTCCTTGACCCGCACTCGTGTCTCGGGATCGGAAGCCCAGCGTTCCATGTCTTCGAGAAACTGCTCGCTGGCGGTGCCTGACCACGATCCGAAGGTCTCGGAGGCGTTCCGTCTCGAGTTCGCTGGCGGTGCGTTTTCGCCGCGGCGATCGCTGGAGTTCATCGAACATCCTCCCCACTGAGCTGCGCGATCGCCGCCGCGACCGGCTCCCGCATCTCTTCGCCGCTCGCGGCGCCGAGAATCGGTGCGATGGCGTCGAGCTCGAGCCCGCCCTCGACAAAGAGAATGAGGGCGGCGCGTTTCGTTTCGTCGAGCTGTGGCAACAGATGAACATAGCGGCGCCACGCATCGCGGTGCGGACCTAACTCGAGCTGCGACTTGCGGTCGTCGTCGGAGAGTTCGTTGCCGCGGTCCGCGTGCGCTTGAGCCGCGCGCATCTGAATCACCTCGAGCAGTGTCTCTCGCAGCGCGAGCACAGCGCCGGCGTCAGACACTGTTTGGCACGAGTCGATGGAATCGAGGCCGCGACGTAGCGCTTCGACCATGAGGTCGTGTGGGCTCGAGGATTGGCGTACCGATTGAGGTGCCAGATTGGCGGCAAGCCGTTCGAGCGGGGCCGCGAGTCGCTCGGCGAGCGCTCTCTTCGCCGGTGCGTGTCCGGCGCGTGCCTGGGTCAAGAGGCTCGACATGCCGAGCTCGTCGTTTTCGGTTGTGGGTTCCATGGAGTTCATTCTCGCACGCGGCCAGCCTGGTTTGATCGTGGGCTCTCAAGCCCTCCCAGGTGTGGACGCGATCCGGACCGGCGTGTGACGAAGTTTTTTCTCACGTCCGCCGCAGTACCGCGCTGAATGTTAGGCTGTTAGCCTCGAGTTGGAGAAGAAAAGTGCTAGGCGCTCACCTTTTCCTTGAGCTTGCGCAGCGCCCGAGAGAACGCCTTCCTCGCAGCCGCTTCACTGGGCAGCCCGAGAGACTCGGCGACCTCGGCGTAGGACATCTCGCAGAGTTGCCGCAGCACGATCACTTCGCGGTCGGCTTCATCCATTTTGAGAAGTTCCGCGTCGATGCGGGATTCGAGCTCTTTGGCACGATAGACCTGACTTGAAGTCGGCTCTTGCCCGCGAAAGATCGTCGAGCTGAGCTCGTCGGCCGGACAGTCAGCGAAGCGGCGTTCGCGTCCACCGCCACGCTTCTGTGCTTGACCGCCACGCCAGTGATCGATGATTTGGCGCTCGACGCCGCGCGCGAGCCAATTGTGGAAGCGTCCCGTCGACTGCAGGTCGAACTGGTCGAGGTTTTGAAATGCCTTGAGCAGGCTCTCCTGCACGAGGTCATCGATGTCGAGGGAGTTCACGGCCTTGCGGCCAATACGAAATCGGACGATGCGGCGGACACGGGGCATGTAGCGTTCGAACAACTCCTCGAGAGCCACGGAGTTGCCGTCGTTGGCCTTCTTGACGAGGTTGATCGTCGCTTCTAGGTCGTCGCTCTGAGTGTCCGCCATGACTCGATCTCGCGCGCTGGGATCCCCGACATTGTCGCTGGGGAGTAACATGTTAACCCGAACGCCTGGAGAAAGTGATATTCTCCGTGCATCGATCGAGTCCCGGAGATTCTTCGATTGCAGTCGGGATCCTCCACCAAGACCGCACCAGAGAACCGGAAGAGTCGGTGCAAACTTTTATGGTGGAGCTTCGTCACGCGGCGAACGTGACATCTCAAAACCGCCGCACGTTCCTCGGCGCGAGGTCGATGACGCGCACTGCTCCATCGTGGCAGGCTGCCGCCAAGAGCTGCCCAGCAGGGTGGATCGCTAGGTCGCGAGCTGCACTCTCAAGTGCCAGAACGTGAAAAGGCTTTTCGTCTTCGTAGCGCCAGAAGTAGACGTGCCGCGCCGTGCGTCCACCACTGACGGCGACGAGAAACGGCTCGGTCGGATGGAAATTCACGCCCCAACCAACTCCGTACTCGTCGCCACCGGGACGAAGGAGGCGGACGCGTTTGCCGCTTTCCCAGTCGAAGAGGGCGACGACCGGATGGACCACCTGCCCGAATGTGTCGGTGGCGTCCGTGAGGCCGCAGCCGGCAAGCAGGCGGCCGTCGCTGCTAAAGCTCATCTTGCGCACGCCGCCCGCCGCCGCCCGGTATCCCTTGTGCCAAGTGTAGAGGGGAGCCGCATCGAGCTCGCGGGTAGGAGACCAGGTTCCGGTGTCCCACTGCCGAATCACGCCGCGGTGGTCGGCGGAGACCAAGTGGCGGCCGCCGGGGTGGAACGCGACGCTGTACACGTCACTCGCGTGCCCTTCGAGCTCTCGGACGAGCTCTCCCGCCCCGCTCGACCACACCTTCACCAGGCGGTCGTTGCCACAGCTGGCGACCAGCTTGCCGTCTGGGCTCAGAGTGATCGCACGGACCCATCCCTGATGCGCTTCGGTGAACTCCGCGGGAGCGTCGGAGCCTTCGCTCCACCACCCGAGCCTGCCGTCGTAGGCCGCGGTGATGAGCTTTCCCTCGGGGAGGCAAGCGAACCCGCTGATCCAGCTCTCGTGCGCCTGAAGTGTCGCGTGAGCACCCGTAGCAAGCTCCCATCGGTGCAAGAAGTGATCTTCCGCCCCGGCGTAGAGAAACTGCCCACTCGAGTCGAAGGCGCAGCAGTTGACGGCGCGATCGTGACGGAACTCTTCAACCACGAGGGCGTTTCGAGGGTCGAGAGAAGCCGCCGCCGCACTCACGCGAGGACTTCCTGGATGGGACTCCCGTCGGGATCGGTGACGGGAACCGGACGGTCTCCATCGCGCAGGTGCTTCTTCGGATCCAAGCCGAGCGCCGTGTAGAAGGTGTGGAAGAGGTCGCCGAACTTTACTTCGCCATCGGTCACCTCGGTGCCGTTGGCGCTGGTCTTCCCATAGACGGCTCCGGCCTGGAGGCCGCATCCGGCCATGGCAAGCGACCAAGAGTCCGCCCAGTGATCCCTACCGATGCTGGAGTTGATCTTTGGCGTCCGGCCGAACTCACCGGTCACGATGACGAGCGTGCTCTCGAGAAGACCGCGATCGGCGATGTCTTGAAGCAGCGCCGCAAACGGCCGATCGAACTCGTCGAGTCGGTGCAGGTGATGATTGAAGTTTTCGAAGTGGGTGTCGTAGTTGCCGTGGTTGAGCTTGACGAAAGTGCACTCTTCTTCCAGGAGCTTGCGGGCGATCAGGCAGCGCTGGCCGAACTCGTGTCTTCCGTAGCGATCGTGGTCCCGTGGCGACACTTCACTGAGATCAAACAGCTTCTGTTTTTCGATGAGCTCCGCCGCCGTTTTGAAGGTCTGGTCGTACGCCTCTTCTTCGGGAAGGCGGAACTGGCCACGAGAGCGCTCACCCAGAAGGCGGCGAAGCTCCGTGCGCCGCTTCCGCCGCGCCGCGCTTCCCGCGTCCGGATCCGCGAGGTTGTCGGGCGGCTTCTCATCAAACGCGACCACCGGTGCGTAGCGGGGACCGAGATACGAGGCGTCGATGCGAGAGGCTAAATGCCACTGGTCACGGTTGGTGAGAACAATGTAGGAGGGCCGCGGGCGACCCTTCGCCAGCAGCTTCGTGCAAATGGCCCCCATCGACGGATACTCCCCGCCGACCAGTCCCTGCTTCCACCCGGTGAGCATGGTGACTCGCGCCGAGTCGTGGTTTGCGTCGCCCGTGTTGAGTCCGCGCAAGAGGACGAGGCGGTGCACCTGACGAGCCGTGAGCGGCATCAACTCCGAGATGTGGACGCCCGGCACCGAGGTCGGGATTGTCCGAAACGGCCCACCGGTGTCAGTGCCCGGCTTCGGATCCCAGCTCTCGAGTTGGCTCAGCCCACCGTGCTGAAAGACGAGAAGGATTCGTTTCGCTCGCGCCTTGAGCTCTCTCGCCATCAGGGGTTGAAAGAGGACCCCTGTCCCAAACATTCCCGCGGCGAAGCCTCCAAGGAAGAGTCGGCGAGAGACCCGATGCTCGGCGAGGTTACAGCAAGGCGCTCCGTCCGAGGCATCCGCACCCGGCGTGGCGACTTTGGTGGAGCTTTGAAGTTCGTTCGGATCTAGATTCTGCACGTCGCAACAACTAGCTTAACGCTGAAAACGGAATTCGACTGACGTCACGAGCGCCCAGACGAGATCGCTGAGCGCCTCGGTCTTCTCTCCCTCGAAGGCGATGAGATAGCGCGCAACCCTCTGACGCTCCTCTTCGCGCGGCAAGCGGCTGAGGACGCTGAGGTAGAGCTCCTCCGCGACGTGGCCGGCGTTGTCGAGACCGAGGAGACGCGCGATAAGGTTCCCGGCCCGTGGTGCAAGCCAGCCCTTCAGCGGCGCGCCGTTGAGGAGGAAAAGCGCTTGCTCCGGGGTCGCGTCGGCGCCGTCGGCCTCACCCGGAAGGCTCGTCACGAAGGTCTTGACGACCGGTTGTGCCTCGCGCTCGATGCGCGCGTGAAGCGTCTTCTCGCGCGACTCGGCAGAGGAGTGCAAACGACCCTCCGAGTCGGTCTGTTCCTTGGTTTCTTCCAGCGCTCTCCTTTCGGCGTCGATCCAGCCGGTTGCCTGCAGCAGGCTCCAGGCTAGCTGTTCCGGCGACAGAGGGCGCGGCGTCGCGATGGGCGCCTGCTCGAGGGATGCGGCAGGCGCGAGCGCCGGCCTAGGCTTTGCGTACATCCGCGTGAGGAGTAACTCGCGAAGGAAGTTTCGGATGTCGTAGCGCGAAGCCTTGAGCTCTTGTGCCAAGAGGTCGAGAAGCTGGCGGTGGGAAGCAGGGTTTTCAGCGTTGTGGAGGTCCACCGGTTCGACCAGGCCACGTCCCATGACCATCGCCCAGAGCCGGTTGGCAAGATTCCGAGCGAAAAGAGGATGATCGGCGAGGGCGAGTGCCAGCTCTCGCCGGCGGCTGAACTTCGGCACCGCCTGGATCCCTTCGGCGGGCGCGACCCGATAGGTCTCCCCCGCTGGAAAGACAGGATCCACAGGCAGGCGGACGTCGAAGACGCGCGGTCCCGTGACGCCGCCTTCTCCAGTCAGCGCGGAGGCGAACTCCGTCTCGCCTTCCGCCTTTTCGCCGAGGACCGCTTGGTCGCTGCCTTCGAGCTTGACGAGGTACGTGCGCTGGAGAAAGGCGGCCAGGCCTTGGTAGTGGACCTGCTCGTACTCGTCGACTGTGGGGTGGTCGTGACACTGAGCGCAGCGGAGATCCCGTCCCAGAAAGATCGAGCTGATGTCCCGGACGATCTCATCGGTCTTCGCTTGGCGGTCGAGGTAGAACTTCGCCGCGGCTCGGTTCCGCCCCTCCGTTCCGTCCGCATCGAGAATCTCAGTGACGACGTCGGTCCAAGGTTTGTCCGCGGTGACCGCAGCTGTGAGGTAAGACCGCCACTCCGCCGCGGGAACGTGCCGATCGCGCCGGCGTCGCATGAGGAGGACGTCGAAGACGCGGGCCATGTGCCTGGCGTACGCGCGGCTCCCGAGGAGGCGGTCGACGACTTCCCGGCGTTTCCCGGCAGAGCGCTCGCGAAGGAAGTCTCGGACGGTGTCCGCCGGCGGGATGACCCCGGTCAGATCGAGGTAGACTCGGCGCAGGAACGCCGCGTCGCGCGCCGGCTCCGCATCTCGGGCTTGGAGCTCGTCTGACGCTTCGAGGAGGCGGTCGACGCGCTCGTGCAGGCTCTCGCCCGCGCTGGCCGCGCCGGTTGCCGCGAAGCAGAAGAGGAACCAGCCAAGGGGAAATCGGACCTGCGACGTCGGTTGCATGGGATTCTTGTGTGAGTGACTTGAACCGCCGGAAACGTTCCCCTTCAGTGTCGCCCAGCGGCGACAGCGGTTCAAGGTCCCTCGGCGTTAGGGTTCCCGTCGTCCTCCAGGGATCCGAAGCCGCGGATCAGTTGCGCGTAGCGTACGTGCGGTTCTTTGCGGGCCTCTCGGTCTTGTCGATTCCGCGCGTGAGTTCAACGGAACGGAACGTTGATTCGACAAGGCAGGCCCCCT
The DNA here is from genome assembly GCA_965223265.1 of Planctomycetota bacterium. Lineage (GTDB taxonomy): Bacteria > Planctomycetota > UBA8108 > UBA8108 > SXIK01. Next base: position 7,813,068 of record OZ244999.1, on the reverse strand, counting down.
TTTAGCCCAGGAACTCTTCGGGACTGGCTGTATCACGCGCGGCCCGACGAACGTGGAGGACCTGGACATCGTCGCCGGAGATGGTGAACAGTGCGCGGTAGACGCTCCTTCCTCTACCGAAAAGGAGTTGCCGGACTTCTGCGTCTACCAAGTCGTCCTCCGGGGCAAGAGGACAGCGGCGTGGGTTGTCTGAGAGCGTTTGAAGAGTCTTTTCAAAGCGATCGAGCCAGCGCGCGGCTGTCACCGGCGCATTTTCGGCCGCACGCAAGTAATAGCTCCGGAGGTTCGCCTTCGCGTTCGCCGTAATGACGACGCGGTGGCTCATTCGTCCGGGATATCCGTTTCGCGGCGCAGCTCAGCGAACGCTTCGTCAAGCGGCTGCACGCGTCCTGCAGCCACATCCTCCAGACCGGCTTTCATCCCGGCGACAGCTTCTTCGCGGTCGCGCTGAAGCAGGCGCAGAGCGTGTGCGAGGACAGCTTCGCGGTTCGGGAATCGACCGCTCTCGATCTCTCGTCGGACGAACTCCTCGAGGTCTGGAGAAATGGTCTCTGCCATGGCTGGAATCCCTCTTCAAAAAAGGCAGGAAACTACTGCTGAGTTCCATCGTAACCGCCGGGAGTGCGAACAGTCAACCTCCGCCGCAGAGCCGCAGCGGTTCCGCAATCCTGCTGCGTGGAGCCTTCGGTTATAGATGGAGGGACGGTTTTTGGCGTGTCGCAGGTTCGCATGGAGCAAATGGCGCGGTGAGAAGGGTCGCGGGAGGCGAGCTCTGTGGCGTGGGAGAGGCGTCAGAGGGAGTTGGGGGAGGGATTCCCCGGGCCTCTGACAGGTGAGGCTTGAGGTAGGAGGTAAGTGCCCCGGTGAGCGAGTCGTGACCGAAGCGGTCAGCCAGGGCTGCGGCTGGGGATCCCGGCGTAGAGGCAGCAGGAGAGCAGGCGGGCCAAGTGGAGCATGCTGCAGTTGGCACGCGCTTGCGGCTTCAGGTTGCGCAGGAAGAATGCCTGGAACGTATTGCACGCGATGAGGCAAACGAGCCAGAACGTAAGCATCGCATCGTCGTCGTGCTTGTAGACGTGGTCTGCATGCCAGCGCGTCACCAGTTCGTTGAAGCCCTTGTTCTCGATTGCCCAACGCGAGTGACCGATTTCGCGAACGGCCACCGTGCTTGCCAAGCTCTCAGGCAAGGTGGTCACCCAGAACCATTCCGAGATCTGCTCCTCGGGTTGGCCGTCGAGCTGGCGGCGCAGTGACCACCGCTCCACGCTTCGCACCACCCGTACCGGCATGCCGGCCTGTGGCCAGGATTCGAGTTCATCGACGTCCCAGCACTGGCACTTCCTCTTGCCGGAGAAGATCTCGACCGGAGCCCTGACCTCGCAGAGGGAGCGAACGTCTCGGATCAGATCACGCTTCTCGTTCTTCAGCACTGCGAGCACGTGCTTGCCGCGTTCTCGAACGAACTTGAAGAACCTAGGGTCGGCGTAGAGCGCGTCAGCGACAACGGCGTCGAATGCTCTCGGGTAGCTTCTGAGAACTCTCTCAAGCAGTCGCATGGCTGCGGCCACCTCATCCTCGCCCGGGCGAATCGGCTCGGCATCGAGCAACAGAGGAAAACTGTCGGTCAGGAGCTGAGCTGTGACGTGCCTGTGGTAGAACTGCTTGCGCGTCTCCGTCTCGCCGCTCCTGTTCTTGACGGTGATTTCTCGCTCCAGGCAGCCGGTGCAACGCCGTCGGTACGTTGAGTGCGATTCATGTCCATCCAGCACAAGAGTGGTCAAACCGTGCCACGGAGCGACGAGCGCCTTGTTCCGCTTGAGTCGGCTATAAAGGTGATGAATAGCAGCTCGTAGGTCGTCGTGATTGACGACGGCGCAGATCCGTCCCATCGAATCTGCGCTTGGGAGATCGCCCGCAATCCACCGGGACCAGAACTTGCTCTCCCGCGTCTGCTCCAAGGCGTTGAGACTGCCGAGACGCGTCAGGAACATCACGAACGCACTTCTGACCACGACGCCAGTGGAAATCCGAGGGCACTGGCGGCTGTCAGTGACTGTATCGAGGACAGCAGGAAGCCCTATGATCTTCCTGGCGTAGGCCAGAAGCCGACGAAGGATTGCTTCACTTCTCCCTTTTTCGGAGCTTCTGGTGCTGAAGCTTCGAAATCTCCTCGAGCAGGGTTCGGGCGTTGGCGTAGCTCTCAACCCACCGACGCACGTCGTCCTCGAACGCCTTGGGGACGAAGATCTGCCGGTACTTTCCCTCCTCACTGACCACGAGATAGAGTCCCGTGTGTTTCTCTCCCTTGGTGACGCAGCGGCAGCTTGACTTCCCGCAGGTACGCTCACGAACGGTGAGGCTTCCGCGGATGATCGCATCGGAATGCAGGAGTTTGGTAAGCCGGGAGCGCAGGTCACGCTCCGCCCTGCTCATCCTGCTCCTGGAAGGCCGCTGTTTTCCTGACATATTACTACTATACCAGAAACGTAGCCAAAAACAAGTGGTCTGTCGAATGCGAATTTGCTCCATCATCCGTCGGCGCCGCTAACCTCGCGAGGCATCGCCAGATGGATCGCGCTCGCTACCCGCGTTGCGGAATCGCTGGCAGAGCCGGCGGTCGAGAGGCGCTAGGGTTAGGTGGCGTAGGTGGCCGGGGTCGCTACCAATGGGGGGCGGGTCGAATGCCGCTCGCAGGGCGAAGACCCGGTTTCGCCGCCGCTGACACAAAGAGACGCTTCCGAGGAAGGGCGCTTCGCTCTTGGACATCGTAGATCCGTGCCATGTGCTTCGCCAGAATGGTGGAGCCGTTTCACCTCCAGCGAAACACGCGGGATGCATCTCTGTCAATTCCCCCACGTCACTCGAACAGCCACCTCGAAGCCCTTCTTGAGCTCGTCCTGGCCGATCGCCCGGTAGTGTTCGAGGACGATCTTGGCGTCCCTCCAGTCGCCGAGCCGCATGGCGACGTCGAAGGGCACGCCCTGCCTGCAGCAGCGCTGAAGGAAGTAGCGCCTGAGATCGTGGAACTTCAGCCCCGCCACTCCGGCATGACACGTGAGCCACGTCCAGCGCCGCGGCGGAATCTTCGCGAAGATCTTCCCCTCGCTCCCGACGTCCGCCTTGAGCTCGAGGAGGTACTGGAACGCCTCGTCGAGGATCGGTACGCGGAAGTCGGCCTCAGGGCGGTCCGGAAAGGCTCGCGCAACTGTACAAACCCCCGCGATGAAAAATGGCGGAGACGGCGGGATTCGGACCCCCGGTACAATCATCCGCACCATGGCCTGTACAATGGAAGTGCGTCACCGGCGTCTCCCCAGCGCGAAATTTCGGTCACGTCCCTAACGGGAGGTCCCCATGCGCGAAGCGGTTCGATTCTTTCTTGTTTCGTTGTGCTTGTTCGCAGAGAGCGCACTGTGTGGTGCCGAAGACACCTGGCTCGAGGGTTTGGCGCCCCTTCCAGGTCCGCGCCAAGAGGTCGGCATCGCCGCCCTTGACGGTAAGGTGTACGTGATCGGAGGGCTCCTGAACGACTTCTCCGCGACGGGGCGAGTCGATCGCTACGATGTCGCGAGCGGTGAGTGGGAGGACGTGCCGTCGCTTTTGAACGACACCGAGCTGCACCACATAGGCGCTGCTGCGGTCGCTGGGAAGGTCTACAGCATCGGTGGCCTGGACCGTGGTTTTCGCGGCGTCTCTTCGGTGTTTGCTTTTGACCCCACGATGAACGAGTGGAGCGAAGTCAGCAGTCTGCCGACGCCCCGCGGCGGCGCCGGTGTGGCGGTGCTCGCGGGACGCATCTACGTTGCCGGCGGACAGACCGGATCGACGAGCTTCAGCGACTTCGCCTCGTACGATCCCGTCGCCAACGAGTGGAGTGAACTGCAGCCGATGCCCACGGCGCGCAATCACCTCGCCGCGGGCGCGCACAACGGCAAGTTCTTTGCCGTCGGCGGTCGCAACTTCGGTCTGCTCTTCGGCACGCTCGAGGTCTATGACCCAGCAAGCGGTGATTGGGACGAGCTCAGTCCGCTGCCGACGCCGCGGGCCGGCATAGCCGCCGCAGTGATTGGCGATGAGATGTTCGTCTTCGGCGGTGAGGGCAACGCCGCCGCGCCCGACGGCCTCTTTCCACAGGTGGAATCGTATCTCTTCAGCGTCGACCGCTGGTTTGATCGCGGCGTCATGCCCGTGGCGCGGCACGGCATTGGCGCTGCAGCAACTGACGCTGACGGCAGCGATGCGATCTTCATTCCCGGCGGTTCCACCATCGAAGGGGTGACGGCAACGGATCGCAACGACGCTTTCGTTCCCGGCACGACACCCGGCTTCGCACTCTTTCGCCGTGGCGATGCGAACCGCGACGGTGCGATCGACGTCTCCGACCCGATCTTTACGCTGATCCATCTGTTCGTCGGAAACGAGCTCGCGTGCGAAGATGCGGCCGACGCTAACGACGATGGCGAGCTCGACGTCTCAGACGCGATTTTCGCGCTCAACCATCTCTTCGCCGGCGGTGAGCAGATTCCGGCGCCTGGCCCGGAGGCAGGAAACGACCCGACCCCCGACACGCTGCTGTGCTTTCAGTGAGAGAGTGGCAGCTCGTGCACGGGCTACCTCGTCGACACCGACGAAAGACAAGACGCTCGAGGAACCGGCCCGCCACCAGTTCCTGTCTCGCTGTTCGCTCGTCAGACGTCAGTAATTGAGCATGCGCGGCAGCTCTTTTGCCTGCCCGACCCACTGCTCGACCTGCGACTCTGAGGGCATGCTCCGCACGAGTTTCTTCTCGTCGTTGACCTCTTTCATCTTCGCGTGCAGGTTGGCAGGTTTTCTCTGTGCGAGCTCCGGCACCGTGTCGACGCCCGCGCACTCGAGGAGGTCGGCGTACTCCTCGCCGACGCCCTTGATGCGAGCAAGGTCGGCGCGGTTGGCCCACTTGAGGATCAGCTTGTCGCTGATGCCGCAGCCGGCCGCCAGCTTCTTGCGACCGTCGGGGCTTGAGCATTGTTCGAGCAACTGGGCTTGATTCTCAATGCCGCCCTCTTTCAGTTTGGCCGCGTAAGTTTCGCCAATGCCCTCGATTTCGTTGAGTTTCGCCATGAATGAAATGCTCCTTTCGCGCGAGATTCTCAACCCTTACGGTGGGATTCAAGGAGCCCGTCGAGCGTTCGACCGGCGCCGAGCTAACGATCACCAAACAGTTGGGATCGGCTTCAATGTAGCGATTCTGCCCGACAGCGCAATCGGGAAGTGCCTGAGTTGGACGTCGGCGCCGGCGACAGAACGAACGCCGGACGGTCTCGTCGCGCGCAGCGTTGGGATTCTGCTTTCGTTCGTCGCAGCCAGCGATTCCACTGGTGCTGCCGCCGGCGCCGCGAGACTCCGCGGGCGCCGGGAGAACCGTGAGAGAGACGCAGCACATGTCCCCAATGCTGGCAAGAGATGGCGGCGACGCACCGTTTCGTTCGTCGGACTGTACGCCGTCTTCGCTCACCGTTATTCGCCGGCATTCGACGCTGCGCTTCGATTCCATTCGGAGCGTTGTTTTCGCATTGGCTCTGCTCGGCTCTGTCTCATTGTTGCGGTCGGAGGAGACGATTTCGCCGTTGGCACCAAGCGCAGCTCGCGCCGGCCTCGAGATTGTTTCAGGATACGCCGTCGAGCTTGTCGCCCACGAACCTGAGGTGACAGATCCCGTGGCGATCGCATTCGACGCTGGTGGCCGCCTTTGGGTCGTCGAGATGGGAGATTACCCGTGGGGACCAGCCAGCGGGGAAGCGGCCGGAGGACGCGTCAAAGTCTTGCATGACGACGATGGTGATGGGTTCTTCGAGCGTGCAACGCTGTTCGCATCGCAGCTTCGATTTCCGACCGGACTGGCGCTCTGGCGGCGGGGCGCCTACGTGACAACTGAGCGTGAGCTTCTCTATCTCGAAGATTACGACGGCGACAGCAAGGCGGACCACAGGCGTGTCCTCTTTTCCGGATTCGTGGAAAAGAACTCGCAGCTCCTACCGAGCCACCCGACGCTCGCCATCGACAATTGGATCTACGTCGGCAATGGGTTGCGTAACACCGACGTATCCGTGACCGCCGCTGCCATCGCTGCACTTGGGAATTCTCGTTCGCCGGAGCATGTCGATGGCACCTCGCTGTCGATTCGTGGGCGTGACTTTCGTTTTTTGCCGCAGACGCTCCGCCTTGAGGCGGCGTCAGGCCTCAGCCAGTTCGGCATGTCGTTCGACGACGAAGGCAGGCGTTTCGTCTGCACCAACCGTCAACATCTACGTTTCGTCGTTCTGCCGGACCGATACGTTCGCCGCAACGAAGTGGTCCCGGTTGCGCCCGTCGCCGAGGACGTCTCAGCGGACGGCGCGCCGGCACGTCTCTTTCCGATCAGCAAGAACTGGACAACCTCGAACCTGCACGCTGGAACATTTACGGCTGCCTGCGGCGTCCACGTCTACCGCGGTGGCCTCCTTCCGGCGTTGCGGGGCGATGGGTTCACTTGCGACCCGACTGCGAACGTCGTGCATCGCGAGCGCCTCGAGTTCACGGGCTCGACCTACGTCGGCTACCGCCAAGAGACCGACACTGAGTTTCTTCGCACCGCCGACGAGTGGTTTCGACCCGTCAACTTGGCGACGGGCGCTGACGGCGCACTCTACGTCGTCGATATGTACCGCGCCGTCATCGAGCACCCGGCGTGGATGCCTCCCGAGCTGAAGGATCGCCCGGACGTGCTCGACGGGCAGGACCGCGGCCGCATCTATCGCATCGTGCCAGCGACCGCGCAAAGAGACGTCGCAGTGCCGCGGTCACATCTCGCGACGTCTTCGGCCGCGGATCTCGTCGCGGCGTTGGGGCATCCCAACGCATGGACCCGTGCGACGGCGCAGCGGCTACTCGTCGAGCGCGGCCGCGGCGACGTGAAGGCACTCGAGCGCATCGTCCGCGCCGGTGCTGAGCCGCTCGGAAGACTCCACGCCTTGTGGACCCTCGAGGGATGGGGTGCGCTCGTCAGCGAGCTCATCGAAGTAGTGTGCGACGATCCCGATCCACGTCTACGACGCGCGGCGCTTCGGCTCGCGGAGAGCCACCTCGCCGCGGCGCGCGGCGTCCCCGAATCGAACACCGGCAGAGCACTGCGTGAATCGGTCGAGCGCCTGCAGGCACGAGTCGTCGATCTCACGCGCGACAACGATCGCGGGGTCCGCTTTCAAGCGGCGCTCACCCTCGGTGAGTTGCCGCGCTCGCAGAGATTGCCTGTGCTCGTCGAGATCGCCCGGCGTGACGGCGCCGATTCTCACGTTCGTTCTGCCGTGATCAGCTCCGCCTCAGCGCTCACCGCGCAGCTGGCGCTGGCGATCCTCGAGGCGGCCGTGGTCGAGCCACCGCACGTGGAATCGACGTCGCCACTGCATGGTACCTACGAGCTGGTCTCGCAACTCTCGAACGCTGTGGGGCGCCGACTCCCTGTAGGTGACGGATTGGCGTACTACGTCCAACTGGGCCAGCTTCGTGGTGAGGCTGCCGCACGATGGCGTATCGTCGCCGCGAGTCGCTGTGCCGAAGGTTTGATCGGTCGCGGCGTCAACTTCCGGCAGATGGCGGCCGCGGGTACCACGATTCCGCGGTCGACGTCGACTCTCGTGACACTGGATCGCGCCGCGCTCGAAGCGCGCATCGCCGCGGATGCAGCGGCCGCTCGTGCCGCGGTCGCCGACACCGCCAACGCCTTGGAGGAGCGAGAGTGCGCGGCGATTCTCCTTGCTGCGACGTCTTCGTTCGAAGACTGTCGCTCCCTTCTTTCGGAACTCCTGCTTGCCGCGGATGCCGCTTCGGGCACCGCCCCGCTGCGACCCGCGGTGCTCCGGGGTCTGGCGGCGTTCGATTCTGGGCGCGTCGCGCCTCTGCTGATGGAATCTTGGGCGCGGCTTTCGCCCGCCCATCGCCGCGTCGCTGCCGACCTGTTGACGCGAGGTGCAGCAGGCGCCCGCGCCTTCGTCGACGCTGTGGAGCGCGGCGTGGTGGCCGCAGCGGAGGTGCCGACGAGTGCACGGGCATCTCTTGAGCGTGCGAGCGATGCGAAGCTCCGCGGCCGTGCCGCGAAGCTTTTCGCGCGCCGCAGCGCCGAGGATCGCAGCCGAGTCCTCCGCGGCTATTCGCCAGCGCTGGCACTGACGGGCGACAAAGGTCGGGGCCGCGCCGTCTTCACGAAAAACTGCGCTACGTGTCACAGAGTGGCTGGGATCGGCACCGACGTCGGCCCGGACATCTCTGACACCCGGACCCGGAGCCGCGAGTCGATTCTGGTCGACATCCTCGATCCGAATCGAGCTGTTGACGGGAACTATCTAGCCTACGCCCTGACACTTGTCGACGGGAGAGTTCTGAGTGGGGTCCTGGCGGAGGAGTCGGCGAACTTTCTCACGGTCCGCCAAGCCGACGGCGTCTCGACTGTTTTGTCGCCTGAGGAGGTTGCCGCGATCTCGACGGATGGGACGTCATTCATGCCTGAAGGGCTCGAGAGAGAGCTCGATGTCCCGGCGATGGCGGATCTGATCGCCTTCCTGAAGGAGTGGCGGTTCGACGATTCGACGCCTTTCCGGCGGCAATAGCCGCCGCGCCATCGTCCATTCGGACGAAGACCCCGTTTGCTTCGAGCTGGGGGCGCGGGGCGGGGATCAGAAGTTCGCTCGAAGACCTTGTACGGTGGACGCAGCAGCGTTAACTTACGTGCTTGCAATTCCCAGCGCTGAACGTGCCCCGCATTCCGGATGGAATGCTCCTGGGTCAGGAGTTTTCCGGGGGAGAGTCAGGATGACCCCGATTTCTTGGCCCTCGCCGCAGTTCGTATGCTGACGAGTTCGTTGTGAAGTGGAGAGTGGTACGGTGGTTTGCGGTATTTTGCGCCGCTCCGCGTGGCGCCAGTCCTGCTGAAACGGAGTTGAGTATGAGGCTTCAGACGTTCGCGCTCGCGTGGGTCTGCGTCGGGGTTTTGATCGCCTTGGGGGGATGCGGCACGATGGAATCATCTTCCGCATCGACGGGCGTGGGGGATCGTCATGGATCACTGGCGCGCGGTGTCGCGAGTGAATCGGAAGCGTCTGTCGCCCCGTCGGCGTATCGGTCGGACGATGAGGCGGCGACTTCCAGCGCGAGCGGGCTAGTCTCCTTTTCGCAAGCGTTTCCGACGGGCAACCCTGAGACAAGCGCCATCCTGCTGACGAAGTCGATGCCGAAGGAAGTGCGCGTGTCGACGCCGTTTCACTATTATCTTGAAGTGAAGAATCTCTCGTCGCTCGATCTTTCGAACGTCGTGGTAACCGACGAGCTCGCGTCGAACCTCGAAGTGGACAAAGCGACAGTACATCTCGAGCGACGTGATAACGCGCTGGTGTGGAAGATCGGCGATCTCGCCGCCGGTGAGACTGCGCTCGTCAAGGTCGGCGGCGTTGCGACGGAGCACGGCGCCGTCAGCGGCTGCACGCGCGTGGCGTACAACTCCGGCGTTTGTGCCTACATGGAAGTTGTGGAACCGCGCCTGCAGCTCAGCCTCCACGCGCCGGAGACGGTGAGCACTTGTGAGGAGATTTCGCTCGTCTACACGGCGAGCAACCCTGGCACCGGAGTCGCTCGGAACGTGACGATCGAGCATGAGCTGCCGGTTCAGCTCGTCACTGACGACAAGCGGCGTACACTGCAATTCAAGATCGGCGATCTTGAATCCGGAGCTTCGCGTCAGGTGAAAGCCATCGTCAAGGCGATCTCGAGCGGTGAGTTTCCCAGCCAGGCGACCGCGACCGCCGATGGCGACTTGCGGGCCGAGTCCGGCGAGCAAACAATCATCGCGCGTCAACCGCGCCTGGAAGTAGCGATTCGTGGGCCTGCCAAACGTTTCCTCGGGCGAGAGGTCAAGTACGAGATCGAAGTCACCAACACCGGAGATGGGCGCGCTGAAAACACGTCGCTCTCGAGCGCGATTCCCGAAGGGGCCCGGCTTGTCCGTGCCAATGCTGATGCCGCTGAAAAGAACGGCGCGATCGTCTGGAGCCTTGGGGCGCTCGATCCGAACGATGCGAAGATCGTCGAGCTGACTCTCGAAACCGACGCACCCGGTGAGCTGAAGAGCGAGCCGCGTGCCAGAGCCGAATGCGCCGACGAAGCCAAGGCTTCCATCGTCACCAAGATGGAAGGCATCCCGGCGATCCTTCTCGAGGTCGTCGACGCGCAGGATCCGGTGCTCGTGGGCGAGGAGACAACCTACGAGATTTCCGTCACCAATCAGGGCACTGCCCCGGGAACCGGGATCTCCGTCCGCTGTGAACTCGAAGCGTCGATGGAGTTCGTCTCGGGTAGTGGTGCCACCAAGAGTGAGCACTCCGGCGCCTCCGTGCAGTTCGCGCCGCTTCGCGCTCTACTCCCACAGGCCACCGCAACGTGGCGAGTCAAGGTACGGGCGGCACGTGAAAGTGATGCCCGTTTCAAAGTGAGCATGACAAGCGATCAGATTGACCGACCGGTGTCTGAAACCGAAGCAACGCATCTCTACGAGTAGTCTGTACGATCTATCGAACACAGACGAAACGCCGCAAGCTCGGCAAGCTGTCGGGCTCGCGGCGTTTCTGTCCTGTGGCCCGGGGCGAGGAAGCAGCGACGGGAGGAGAGGGTGAACGAAACCAGACAATCTGCCCGCGCAAAACCAGAGACGCGTCCGCGCCGGTGGTACTCTCTGATCGTCGTGGCCGTCGTCCTTGGGTATTCGTTTCTCGAGACGAAGCTCGAACGGTTCCTTGGGATTTCCCTGCCTGGATTTCGTAGCGCCTCGGAGAACTCAGCAGACGAAGCGCCTTCCGGGGATCCGGCCGCTGGCGCAACTTCGGACCGCGGCCGGCAGCGCGAGGCCTCAGGTGACACGGTCGCACACGATGCTGCACGATCATCATCATCTGCCGGTTCTCTTAGCGGATCTGATGGGAACGCGGCGTATGATTCTGGACTGCCCGGAGGAGGCACCGCTTCGGTGGAGACCTCACGAACGGCAGCCACCCATGACGACCGCAGCCCTCGCCGCGCCGAAGTTGGCACCACGCAGGCGAGGGCGCCGCCCGCCGGTAGCGGCTCTGCAGGCGGTCTGCGGCAGCTTTCGAACGGCGACCTCGTTTCGTCGGCCGGCCTCATCTACGGCCGCGGCGGTCGCGAAGGGACTCGACTGGCGCATGTTCTCCGTCACGCCGAGGATCAACCCAATCGACCTGGATCGCACGGTGTTTTCGACGGCGGCGTTGACACGATCGTTGCTGTCATCGACGAAGCCTTCCGGAAGGGCCTCCAGGGCGGCTCCGGTAGTCGCGTCACGCGCGAAGGCGATCGGACGGTTTACACAGTCGATTTGGGGCGCCGGGTCGGCTACGTTGGAGGGTCAACCGGCAAGCGCAGCGGTTATCCGCCGGCGCACCACGTACGCCTTGTCGTTGCCGGCAAGCGCGTGATCACAGCGTATCCCCTCAGACGCCGCTGAGTGCGCGTCTTCAGAGGCACGGCGTTCCTCAGTCGCCATGCTCGAGATCGCAGCCCACAACACCGCATGCGGAGGAGCACCAATGCTTGGCCTACCTGCGCCCCACCATCGAACGCACGGTCCGGCGGAAGTGCGATATGTCCCCATCGTCGTTGGACGTGACTTCGCGCGCCCGTCGATTCGAACTTTCGTGCTGGCGCTGTGGCTCTTTGGCCTCGGCGCAACGGCGATGGCTGGCGGTGAACTGTCACGCGCAGAGACATCGCAGCTTCGAGCCGGGGCGGCAACCAGCAACGTGACGCCGTGGCTCGGGCTATCACTGAACGGTAGTATGCGCGATCGAGCCGCAAAGGGCATTCATGACGAGCTGCACGCCCGTGCCCTTGTTCTCGAGAGCGGTTCTGCTCGTCTCGCGTTTGTGATCGTCGATAGCTGCATGCTGCCGCGCTCCGTTGTCGACGGTGCGAAGATGCGCGCCAACGAAATCGTCGGCATTCCACCCTCTCATCTGCTGATCGCAGCAACACACTCGCATTCGTGCCCGACGGCAACGGGCGTGTTTCAAAGTGAGCCCAGTGCCGACTATCAGCGTTACTTAGCGGCGAAAATCGCCGACGCGGTTGTCAGGGCCGTGAACCATCTCCAACCGGCGCGCGTCGGTTGGGGGGCAGGCAGCGTGCCACAACACGTCTTCAACAGACGCTGGAGGATGAAGCCCACAGTCGTCCATACCGACCCGTTCGGCGGCACGCACGACCAGGTGCGAATGAATCCGCCGGTAGGGAGCCCTGACCTGGTAGAGCCCGCCGGGCCAACGGATCCTGCCCTATGGGTGTTGTCGGTGCGGAGTCTCGAAGGCGATCGCCCGATCGCTTTGCTGGCGAACTATTCCCTTCACTACGTCGGCGGTACCCGAGCCGGAGATGTCAGCGCTGACTATTTCGGGATGTTCGCTGAAAGAGTGTCGGAGCTCCTTGCGGCAAGAGGCGTTCAACCACCGTTCGTTGCCATGCTTTCAAACGGCGCCAGCGGCGACATCAACAACATCAATTTTCGCGCTGCGCGGCCGCGACGCGAACCGTACGAACAGATGCGGCGTGTCGCCCATGACGTAGCGGCAGAGGCGCTGCGCGTCGCGCGCGAAATCGTTCACCGCCCGTCCTTGGCTTTGGACGTCGAGACGCGAAACCTCACGCTTGGCGTGCGTCGACCCTCGGAGGTTGACGTAAAACGCGCCCGGGAGATTCTCGCCGCCGCGGGCGATCGCGAACTGCGCGGCCTCAGCGAAGTCTATGCCCGGGAGACCATATTGCTGGCCGAGTATCCCGAGAACGTTGAGCTGGTGCTGCAGACTCTTCGCATCGGCGACTTGGCGGTCTGCGCGATTCCATGCGAAGTGTTCGTTGAAATCGGCCTTGAGCTGCGGGCAATCTCACCTTTTGAGTCGACGTTTACTATCTCGCTGGCGAACGGCTACAACGGCTATCTCCCGACTGCGCAGCAGCACCAACTCGGAGGCTACGAGACCTGGAGGGCGCGCTCGAGCTACTTGCAAACGGAGGCCGCGGCACGCATCGTCGCGGAGCTACGCAGTCAGCTCGAGCAGCTCAGGCGTGGGCGTGGTGCATCTTCCGGGAGTGCAGCGAGTCGTTGAGCTGCTGCTAGAAGCTGCTAGAAGCCCAGTTCGCAGATGTTGCTCTCAGAGCAGCCGACTGTCTCTGGAGGCGCTGGACACTCGCAAATCGGGTCGGCGGGGTCGAAACAGCCGAGGTCGACCCAACGTGCGGCGAGCTCGTTCAAATCGGCTTGCTCGAGCGCCGTTGTCACGCCGTAGTGACAGCCGCCCAGGCCTACCGTGCAGTGACCGGCGAGCACGTGACACGCGTCTCCACCACACTGCGAGAACGAGTCAACGAGAAAGTCGTAAAGATTGGCAACCTGATTGCAGGTCTCGAGGTTGTCAGTACAGACGAACTCGTCAGCCGTCCCCGGCAGACAGCGAGCCGGCGCGGCGCAGTCGTCGCAGGCGAGTTGGCTCTTGCAAACGCAAGCCGGCGCTGGCGGTGGCGCCGAACCGAAAAGCCACATAAGAAGGCGAATCGGATCGGAGACGTCGATCGCCTTGTCGCCGTTGATGTCGCCGTTTTCGTGCACCCGTTCGATGGCGATCGGGTCGCAATCCAGAAATGGCGAGCACGTCGCCTGCTCCGGCTTCGGTCCGCCGACGAAGAGGTGCTGAAGGAGAAAGATGGCGTCGCTCAGGTCTCGCAAGCCGTCACTGTTTGTGTCACCGTTCTGCACTTCAGCGAGTTCGCTGTTGAAGCCATCAAGGATATCGACGATCGACTGTGCCTGCTCTTCTGTCAAACGAGGCCCGCTGCAAGGATCGGTGGACAGCGTGACGTCGTCGAGGCTGAACTCGCGGATTCGGCAGGGATCGGCTGAACCGCACTGTGGGTCCGGGTTCGGCTCTCGCTCGTCGTTGATGAGCTGCGGAACGACGTCAAGAAACGTCGACACTTCGTCGGGCAGCAGCGCTCGTGAGTCGAGCTGGACGACCTTGAAGCAGTCGTTTCGGTCGACGATATCGACGCACTCGTCAATGCCTTCGATGCCGCGACGTAAAACCGACAGGCTAAACGTGTATTGGTTCTCGCGGCCTGACGAAGTGTCGCGAATCAATTGCGCACTGAAAACGGACGCCAGCTCAGGGCAAAAACCAAGGGCGGGTCGCTGGGAGTACGAAAACGACTCGAAGGTTGCCTCTTGCGTCAGCGCCGATTCCGTCGCCAACGTCGCGAAGGCGATCATCAGCGCCGGGAGACAAATCATGCGTCGACCTATCCGTCCCGATGCTGAATCCACGTGGATGGAGCTCTGCGTCGCCATTCTTCCGACCTCCCGTCGCTTCGCGTCTGCGTCTTGACCGCTAGTGTGATGCCGCCGGATGGATACGAGATCGTCCGAGCGACTATCAGGCCCCAGATTCAAGCTTGGACGAGGAAGCTGGCAAACGCAAGCCAAAGGTGCACGGTGACTGTACGGTGACTGTAACGTCTCTACCCTGTAGGCCGGACTTTTCCCGTAATTCCTCTGCGCCAGGCCAAAGCGGCCGTTCGATTGAACGGATGCCCGGCGTCAGTTCGATGTCGCGCTGCCGGCGCCGGTTTGCGGCAGCCGGGCTTTCTTGCGCCGAACTCGCGACAGTCGATGCTCGAGAGCCGGCCGTTCTGCGTCGTCACACACCGCCAGGAGATCGCGAGTGATGGACTCGGCCTGAGCTAGGTTTCGGACGCGGTGTTCCCAGTGTTTTGCGAGCTCGAGTCCTGCGGCTCGGTCGCCGAGCTGCCAGAGTTTCTTCCAGAGCTCGACGGAGCGATCGCGCCGGTCGCGGCGCTTGAGCAACATGGCGTAGCGCCGAGCTGCCCACGCCCACAGCTGCGTACCTTCGAGCGCGGGTAGCGCCGCTGCGTAGTGGACAATGGCACGATCCGCGTCGCGAGAGAGCTCGCACCAACGCGCCAGGGACAGCGCCGCCGCTGGTGTTTCTTCGTCACCGTTCAGCAGTCGCGCGACATGTGTGAGCAGACAAAGCGTCGAGAGAACATCATCACAATTGTGCCGCATGACGCCGCGCAGAGGTGCGATGCGCCCGGCGCGAAGATAGTCGAAGTAGAGCTGCGGAGCCAGGCTGCCCGGCGTGTCATGTGGGCGTGAGAAACCGAGTAGGCGCGATTCGGTCTCGGCGAGGCGGCAGCTGGAGAGTTCATGGCTGTGCAGTCGCCGCAGTGGATAGAGCAGGTCGAGGTCCGCACGGTCACGCAGGGTCGACGTCAGTCGCCGCATCTGCAAGCGTGTCTCGACGCATGGTAGATCAAAACAGCGACCGTTGTAGGTGACGACGACATCGCACGCCTCCAAGTCTGCTGCCAGCGCTGCGAGCATGGCTCGTTCGTGGCGAAGATCGGCAAGGAAGTACTGCCGCACTGTGAACGCCGACTCGCTGAACGTTCCAAGCGCCGAGAGAAAACAGTACGTTCCAGTGCCGCCCGAGAGTCCCGTCGTCTCGATATCAAAGACACCGAAGCGCCGCGGTGACATACGTTGTGACGTCGTCGCCGTTGGAGTCGGTCGACTGAGAAGGGCTCGAAATAGGCCAGGCGACGTTTCGAAGGCGAGTGCATCGCCGAGCGTGAACCTCCCGTGCTGGTGCGAAAGTGGAAAGGTCTCGTCGCGAACAAACACTTCGCCATGTTCAGTCTTAAGCCACTTGCCGCCCAGAATGTCCGCGAGCGCCCCGAGCGTGGATCGAGTCGTCGAGGCGGTGCCGGCCATGACGCCGCGGCCAGCCTGCTGGGACTCGGACGGTTCGCTACCGGGTCCCTGCGCGGCGGCGCGTTTGTGCTCCTGAACCGCTTGGCGCAGGCGGTCCTTGAGCGTCAGCCGAGGCTTGTTGTCGTCGCTCACCATTTTTCGCGCTCAAGACGCGTTGCAGCTGCGTTGTTGTTTGACGCCTTCATCGGTGTCACGAGCTGACGGAGGAGGTCTATCGTGGCTTTCTTGTTCGTCTTCTCCACTCCTATGCTCGGCCCGACGCAACCTGGACAGCCGCTCGTGCACGTGCAGCGTGACACGACTTCAGCCGTAGCGCGAATGAGCTGCTCGTGAATCTCGAAGAGGCGCTTCGCCATACCGACACCCCCGGGATGGCTTTCGGTGAGAAACACCGTCGGCAGACCCGTGTGCGGCGCTCGGATTCTGCACGCGGTTCTCAAATCGCGTGGGTCGCAGAGAAGAAAGATCGGGGCGAGATGTCGTAGCAAGTGCGCAAGCCCGCGAAGCCCGTCTTGAATGTAGGACGACGCAAGGTTCTCGGTCGTTGCCTCGGAAAGTGCGATCCAGTATGCCGTCGTATGGCGGTTTTCTTCGGGAATATTGATCTGACCCCAACCGACGTTTTCATTCGTCCGTAGTTTCAGCTTTTTGAACACTGTGGCGACATCGCGCACCATGACTTCGCCATGAGCAATCCGGCAGCCTTGGCCAACGCGAGCCTCGAACTCATCGATGACATCCAGTTCGACGGCGAGGTTGGCATCGGTGTAGTAGTCAACATCGACGCGGTGTACGTAGGCGCGCTTTTCTTCCCAGTCGAGCTTGTCGACGTGGTACTGCGTGCCACCATGCATGTAAATCGCTTCATCATGGAGGAGAAGCGGTGCCGCGGTGCGATCCATCTCACCGATGACACGCGTCTTGGGTCCGTTCTTCTCAACGATCACGAAGTTGTCGATCGCTGCTGTCCGCAAGCTAACGCTCTCGGCCGGAAACGAATCGGCCATCCAGTGATACTCGTCGCCGGCTTGAACGAGGATTTCCTCTTCGCGGAGCATCTCCAGCAGCTCGGGGAGATGTGGACCAAAGGCCTCTCCAGTGCGGAACGGAAGCTCGAAGGCGGCGCACTTGATATGGCTGACGCGCACGAGAAGGTTCTCCGGATCGATCCGACCCGCTTCTGGCGACGTGTCGAATAGGTAGTCCGGGTTTTGTGCCAAGTACTGGTTGAGCGGTGTCGACGATGTGACGAGAAGAGCCAGGGCGACGCTATTTCGACGTCCTGCGCGGCCCATCTGCTGCCAAGCGCTGGCGAGGCCGCCAGGGAACCCCGTCAACACCGCGGCTTCGAGGGAGCCGATGTCGATGCCGAGTTCGAGCGCGTTTGTGGCAACAACCCCGCGGATTTCACCGCGGCGAAGGCCGCGCTCGATGTTTCGTCTTTCGCCGGGGAGATATCCGCCGCGATAGCCGAAAACCTTCGGTGCTTCGCCGAGACCGCTGGGTACAGCTTCTCGAAGGTACCTGAGGAGCAGCTCGACACGCACGCGCGATGGAGCGAACACGATCGTCTGCACACCTGCTCGCAAAAGCTCAGCGGCGAGCTCGTGGACTGCGTTGAGCGCAGGCTGGCGGATACCGAGCTCTTTGTTGACGACGGGAGGATTGTAGATCGCGACGATCTTGCGGCCCGTCGGCGCCCCACTTTGGTCGACGAGATGCATCGGTGTTCCGGTCAGGCTTTCCGCAAGTTCCTTTGGGTTCGCGATCGTCGCTGAGCAGCAAATGAATTGGGGATCAGAGCGGTAGAAACGCGTAATGCGGCGCAGGCGGCGGAGCAGGTTCGCGACGTGGCTGCCAAACACGCCGCGGTAGACATGAATCTCATCGATGACGACGTAGCGCAGGTTCTCGAAGAGTTTTAGCCATTTGGTATGGTGTGGAAGAATGCTGGTGTGCAGCATGTCGGGATTGGTGACGACGACGTGGCCAGCTTGGCGTATCTTGCGGCGAGCTTCACCGGGGGTGTCACCATCGTAGGTGGACGTCTTGATGTCGACGTCCAGGTCGGTGATCAGTGCATGCAGTTCGGCGACTTGATCTTGGGCCAGCGCTTTGGTCGGGAAGAGATAGAGCGCACGCGCTTGCGGCTCCGCAAGAATGCGTTCGAGGACAGGCAAGTTGTAGCAGAGCGTTTTCCCCGACGCTGTTGGCGTCACGACGGTCACATTGTCGCCACGGCTAGTCGCGGCGAGCGCCTCCGCTTGGTGCGAGTATAGACGTTCGACACCTCGGCCCTTGAGGCTCCGAACGAGAACGTCAGGCGTGCTGGGCGGAAAATCTGCGTAGACTGGAGGTCGCGGCGGAATATCCTTCCAAGCGACCAATTGGTCTCGCCAGTTTTCCCGCATGCGCAGGTTTCCCAGTACATCGGATAGCGGCATCGTTGGTCTCCGTCAGCGTTCCGTCCACCCTGACTGGTAGGATCTCTCTTCTCTCGACTCTTCTGAATGCGGGCTCCACCCGCGCGTGACTGGCTGTTCATCTCGCGCTGGGGCCGGACGGGTTCGCCGGGTCCCAAGGTCTTTCGGACTTTTCTTCTACCTCTGAAAACCCTTGTGCACGTTCGAAAACTCCTGTCCGGAAAAGTAGCGGGCTCGCTCCGCGCGCCGTGGCCTGAGAAAAAGAACGAACGGCACACGGAGTGTGCCTGCTACTTTGGTGCGCCGATTGGCCAAACTCGAGGTCAGCGCAGCCGAACCCATGGCGTCTCTTCGCTCACGTCCACAAGCTCGTAGCCAGCCTCGCCCACTGCTGGACCTAAGATAGCGAGCAGACGTGCTGTCGTCTTCCCCGTGTTGAAGGAGGCGTGTACCGTGTCTCGATCGATGAACGCCGCGTCGCCAGATCCGAGCAGGCGTTTCTCCGTTTCGATCCATTGCTGCACTTCGCCTTCGAGAACATAGATCACTTCTTCCTGCTGCGGATGCTTATGGAAGTTGTGGCCTTCGCCGGGCAGAAGCTCCACGTTGATGACGACGAGATTCTTTGTCTGCGTCGTCGTTGGCTGGCTGACCCATGCCAGTTCACCCCACGGGAGCTTTTCTCTCGGCGCTTCTTCGCGGCCGACAAATCTACCGCTCATGAAAAACCTGCTTTCAGAATAGGCTTCGCGGCTGGGAGAGCCTTCTGTCTCAGTGATTGAACTGGCCGCCGCGGCGACGCGAGCACGCCTCGAGATGCATCCCCAACGTTGGTCATATTAGGTCAGAGTTCGACGTGCCGCAAGCCGCGGCCGAGTGCTTGTCTCCCGCCGCGAAATCCAGTAGATAGGAGAGCTCCCCGCGGGGTCCGGTTCGGGTCGAAACCTACCGCTGCATGTCGCAGTGCCCCGTTTCGGCGGTCCGTGAAGACCGCGTCGACGATCGAGGATCGTTACCCTCATGCTGCAGCCGAATCCGAAGGGTCACTATCACTTTCTGACGGGAATCGATCCGTACTCCTGTGGTGTCATCGCCAAACCGGGGTTTGAGATCGTCCATGTCCGACTCGTCAAGCCGGTTCCTTGGCGCGATGGATTTCACAGGGTCGACGGATTCCTGCGGCGTCACGGCCGCCAGCGCGTCGATCTGTGCGCCATGGAGCTGCGTTGTCCGCAGCCGCACACGATGGAGAGCTTCATTGCATTCAACAGCGAATACTGCAGCGTTCTCAAGGAGTGGGGGCTCTACGTCGACGGCCTGAATCCGCTCGCGCGGACGAACGTCGCGCCGCTTCGCGAAGCCCCGTCGGAGACGATGCTCTTTGCGTTTTCCTACACACGCCCGAACCCAACCATACGGCGGCAGACGTTGATCATTGCCGGTGCTGGAGAACTAGGTGACGGCGGTAAACTCGATGCGGACGGCATTGTCCGTCGCGGTGAGACGACCCCCGATGCGCTGCACGAGAAATCGCGCTTTGTCCTCGACGTTATGCTCGAGAGACTCAAAGGGATCGGAGCCTCTGAAGACGCCCCGCTCACTATCGACGTCTACACGACGCACCCGATCCACTCGATCGCTACGGAAGCTCTTCTTTCGGCGCTGCCGGCGGCGAATCTGGGTGGCGTGCACTGGTATCTCGCTCGACCGCCGGTTGTCGATATCGAGTTTGAGATGGATCTGCGCAGCGTCGAAGAGCAGTTGACCCTCGATCTTACGGCGTAGCTAGCTCCGGCAGCTGTTGCAAGAATCGACGCGACCAAGAGGCCGTCGAGCGACACAACGGGCTGGCGTGGCCACGCAGCAGTGAGAACTGGGGCTTGATCGCGACTGTTTCGTGTGGAGCGAGCGCTAGTTTCCTTGTGGGGCTGCCGTCGGCGCCTCGCCCGGCTCCTTGAACAGGAAGAAGAACGGGAAACCGCCTCCCCCGATGTCGTCTGTGTTGTAGATGTAGTCGGCGTCGAGCGCCTTGTTGATGCGCAACTTGGCCTCGCTCATGTGCGCCAGCGAGTAGCGGTCAATCTTGTCGGAATCTGCGAAGCGAGACGAGATTTTGGTCTCGATGTTTCGGAGCGCCTGCATCGCCAAGTTCGAGATCGGTTTCTCCGCCGCGCCGAGCGACGCATCCGGCATCGACAGATCGATCAATCGCTCGAGATGCTCGCGCTGCAGGTTGCGACGTAAGCTTGAGATCCATGGCTTGCGATCGGTATGTTCCTTCTTCGGTTCACCGTCGAACTCGTTCCAGACCACATCAGCAATCGAGGTGAGCAGATCCGGCAGCGTCAGCATGTCCTCGTCCGGCGGCGTCCGCAGCTCGTTGTCGTAAACGCGTCTGAGAGTCGTCGGATTCATGATCATCGTCAGAGCGGCGCCTTGGATCGCGCGGACGCGATCGTGAACGGGCCACGTTGCATCCTGGAACGCATCACGATATCCACCCTCGTCGAGCCACTTGTCGATGGTCATGTGCTGCAGGAGCTCGGGAGACAAACCGAACGCCTCGTCTTTGAAGGCGTTTTCGAGAATGAACTCCAGGGCGTCACGCTGTTTCTTGGCGTCAACGACCGAGACCGGCGGGCGACCGTCCTTGTCGCCTTTTTTGTCGCGGTGAATGTGCGAACCACCGATCCACTCCGACATGATGCTGATCGCACGGATCTGCATGATGAGCGTCATCTGATAGCCGCGTCGCGCTCGCGCCCAGCTCTCCCCTTCCTTGACGAACTTCTCGACGATGCGTTCGCGATGGTGCTTCGCGAGTCGCATCTGGTTGCGAGCGTACTCGAGCGGATTGGAGCCGAGGTCGTAGCGGCGAGCCAGAGGGTCAGGCCCGAAGGTGTCCTCGTCCGTGGCGTAGGCGAGGGCGGGTTCGGCGACGCGGTCGAGGATGGGCTTGAGGTTGTTCGTCTGGGAGTAACCGTACTCGATGGCCCACATGTCGTAGGGGCCGATATCGACCATACCGTAGTCGCCTTGGGCCTCACCGCTCTCCACATTGATGTTCACAGGGTTGTAGTCCATCACAGAACCAGCGAACGGCTTGCCTTTGACTTTGTCGCTGTTGATCTCCTCGAGCGCGTAGACGCTTGAGGCCTTGAAATTGTGGCGCAGGCCGAGCGTGTGACCGACTTCGTGCGCCACCAGATCGGCGACCAGGGGACCGATGAATTCTTCCGGCACACCGTCGAGGAGCGCTTCGTCGTCTTTAGCTTCCAGACCGCCGACTTCGAACTCCATCAGCTCGAGTGACATGCGCAGTAGGTCGAGATCGAATCCCTTGCCGTTGGCTGCCAGGCACATGCCGTTGACTTGGCTGACGCGCCCGACCAGGCCGTCGAACTCGTCGTCGCCCAGCATCTCCGAGTCGACCGCGGCGAGCGGATGGCCGCCGTGGCTATGCGCAGCCGTCTTGAGAAGCTCTGCCGCGACGCGCGTGCGTTCGGAGGGTGGCGAAAAGAGGAAGCGTGGGTGCCACTTCGGGTTGCGGTTGAGCCATGCCAGTGTGTCGGGACTCAACCCTTCGGTCGCGACTTCCGGAAGCTTTTCGCGAAAGTCACGCGCGAAGCTCCGGATCCATCCATCCGTGAGGATAATGTCGGCGTCGAGGATCTGACCCGTCGCCGGATGGACTCGGGAGGGCCCAATCGCCACGCCGATGCCGTTGTTGAGCCAGCGCACGAAGTTGTAGCGGACGTCCTCGGGGTCTTTCTCCATGTGGTCGCCGGAAGCTCCGTCCTGGTAGCGTACCTCGATGGCGTCGGAGATTCCGACCTTCTCGAACGCCTTGTTCCACAGCAGAATGCCGCGGCGTACCCAGCGGCGGTAGCGGACCGGGGTCGTGTGCTCGACGTAGAAGACGATCGGCTCCTTCGGCGGGCTCAGCTTGAGCGATGGATCGCGTTTCTCCAGTTTCCAGCGATTGATATAGCGAACCCATGTCTCCTTGGCGGAGAAGTTGCCGAGGTCCTGGTGCGTCGTCGTGAAATAGCCGACCCGTGAGTCCGCCTTTCTCGGCTGGTACCCGGTCCGGTCCGGGATGACACTGATCGAGTAGTGCAGCGTCTTCAGCACGCCGCCAAACATAGGTACCTCGAACGCAAGCTCGACGTTTTGTGGAAACGCCTTCGCGGACTTCACTGTCGACAGCCGCGGATTGATGCCGCGCGCCAGGAAGCCAAAAAACCGAGGCGCTTGGCCCACTAGAAGAGCCTTCATGTCGATCACCGGTCCGCCGCGGGGTCCCATGGTGACAATGGGGACATCCAGGATGACGCGATCGGTGAAGAGGCGCTGAATCGACTTCTTCGACTCTTGGTCGCCCGTTGATCGGACGCGTAGATTCGGCTGGATGAGGGCGAGGCGGCGGTCGTAGCGGCGCCACTGGACGTAAATGTCGTTTACCTGCAGTCCTGCGAAGCGCTCGCCGCTGGCGACCGTCATGGCGAAGAAGTATTTCTGACGCGTGAAGTTGGGTGGCAGTTCGGCGAGCATCGAGCCATCGCGATCACGCACCCAGATCGAGTAGAGGCTGCTGCCGTCCGGGGTCGAGATGATCTTCCTGAAATCTTTGGCGATGTCCTTGAATGGGGGAAAATCGGGAGCGGCGCGGAGCGTCTGCGAGTTTGCGACAACAAGAACGGCTGCCAAAGAAAACACACACAGGCACGTCCGTTTCATGACCGTCCTCCTGGGGACTACAAGATGGTAATAGGATGCTCGTGGCGCGCTAGAACCCTCGCCGAGCCAACTGCTGAACGTTCCCATTATACTGTCGTGGCGCTCGCGCTGGTTCGCGATTTTCCCGGTCTGTTGGCTTGTCTCGCCGTCGGTGAGCTCGGAGAGCGTCCGAGGCGGGCTTGCCTGCTGGAGCAGGCAAAGCTGCTGTGCGCCGCCGCGGCAGTTCGTTGGTGAGGGTCTTGTACGGTTCATTTCGCCCGGGAGCGTGAGGGGCGGTGGCGGCACCGAGGGCCTGGATTCCCGACTCCGGGGAGGGTCCCCACGTCCCCGCACGACGTTCCGAATCGGTCCGACGGCGGGGGAGCCATCTCGAGCCTGGTGTCCTTTTCTGCCGATGAGAGAAATGTATAGAGCCGAGAAGACAAACTGACCGCGCCCGTTCGACGCGGCGGCAACTGTGATCCGGAGGAAGCTGAAGCGTGTATTTCGAGGGCACCGCCGCCCACGCCGAGCGCGAGCGTCGCCGTCGGCGCATCCGCCACTGTCGTCAGGGCGTTTTGTTGACGGTCCTGCTTGGGGTGGCGGTCTGGGGGTATCTCAACTACCGCGCCGACACCCACACGTTCGCGTGGGACCGCGCGCTGACGATCAGCGTCATCGCCGTGGTCGATGAGCAGTGCCGCGATCGCCAGGAAGCGGAGTGGTTCATCCAACGTTTCATCTCTCGAACCGCCCCACCGCACCAGAACTTTCGCGAGGTCGAGGAATGGATTCAGAAGGAGTACACCCGCCACACGGGCGATCCAAGCCCCATGTTCGACTTCTACGTCCGCGGTCCGTTCTGGCTGCGTGACCTGCCACCATCCTTGCCCGAGCCGACGGCCTCCTTTTGGGAGCGTTATCGAGGCGTCAAAGCTTTCATTCGCTACTTCGAAGATCTGCGCGACGGCGACGAACTCAGTCTCGACGACTCGGACGTGACCGTGTTCATTTATTTCTATGACTTCCACGACGAGGAGCGCCGCAAGCTCTTTTCGGAGTTCGATTCGGTTGCCGAGCGGCGGCACCGTATGGGGATCGTGTTCGCACCCATTTCGCCTCTCTTTCTGGGTAACACCACGGCGATCGTCGCGCACGAGCTGTGCCACCCACTTGGCGCCAGCGACAAGTATGACGGCGTCAGCGTTTTTCCAGCCGGATATGCCGATCCGATGCGTGAGCCCCGCTTTCCGCAGGAGCAAGCGGAGATCATGGCGCTCGGCCGGCCTCTCTCCGCAGCGAAGGACGAGCCCGTTCGCGACCTGAGCGAGTGTGTCGTCGGTGAGGTGACCGCGCGTGAGATGAACTGGTCAGCGCCGCTCGAAGCGGTCGATTGAATCCAGCAAGATCTTCGGTCGCCACGGAGGCATTCTTCCTCAAGAATTGCGACGTGTCAGGTCAGTCGCGGCGGTTCGCGACGCGGCGATCCGCGGCTCTACCTTGCCGAACATGAGCACGCCGACGTGGCTCAACGTCGCGCGAATGCTCCACTCTTTGCCGACCTGAAGACGTCTCTTGTCGCCACTTTCTTGCCGGCGTTGGGGCATTGTCGCTGACAATTTCGCCGCGTTTTCGACTTCGGCGCCGCTCCGGGGCCGCGCGCGCCAGATGCGACTGAACCGAGAAAACGAGATCGCTCACGACGACTCGGCGATGTGATTCCCGGGCGCGAGGAACTAGGCGCCAGTGTCGTGCCGTCGAAACCATCGCATCGCGCCTGCGGCCGCGGCATAATGGCCGTTAGCCTGTGTACGACGAGACGCAGCTTGTCGGCGTTCGTCTGGCGCAGAACGGATGTGGTCTCGATGGGTACAGCGCGTCTTTCGTTTCGAGTTTTCGTTGCCTGCGCGACGATCGGGGTTGCTCCCGGGCTCGTTTTTGCCGATCAACACTGGGCTTTTGTCCCGCCCCGACGCCCAACCGTTCCCACGCCTCAGACGAGTTGGGCGCGAAACGAGATCGACCGATTCATCGCCGCGCGTCTCGCCGCCGTCGATCTTCGCCCCTCGCCCACCGCGGATCGCGTCACTCTCGCGCGTCGTGTTTCGTTCGACCTGCGTGGCCTCCCACCGAGCGTCGAGGAAGTGGACGCGTTCGCCGCGGACCGCCGAGCTGGTGCCTACGAGCGCTACGTGGACCGCGTGCTCGCCGATCCAGCGTGCGGCGAGAAGCTCGCCCGTTCGTGGCTCGACCTGGCGCGTTTTGGCGACACGAACGGCTACCAGGACGACGGTGTGCGGACGATGTGGCCGTATCGCGACTACGTCATCAATGCGTTCAACCGGAACTTGACGTTTGATCAGTTCACGATCGAGAACATCGCCGGTGATTTGCTGCCGAATGCAACCGTCACGCAGCGGGTTGCATCGGGGTTCAATCGCAATCATCGGTTCAATGAGGAAGGGGGCTCCGATCCGGAAGAGTTCCTCGTCGTCTACGCGGTCGATCGCACGAATGCGACAGCTACGACTTGGCTCGGTCTCACCTTCGAGTGCGCGCAGTGTCATGATCACAAGTACGATCCAATCTCGCAGCGAGACTACTACCAACTCTACGCTTTCTTCAACAGCCTCGAAGGGGAGCTCGGTGTCTCGAAGCGGCGGCGTCAGCCACCGTTTCTCGAACTCCCAACGCCGGCGCAGCTTGAGGCGAAAACGCGGATCGAAACGGAAATCGTCGCTGCTGAAGCGAAGATCCGCGCCCGTGAGACGGCGACGGCCGATGCATTCGCCGACTGGCAGATCGAGGTGGCCAGCGGTAACGTTCCGTTCGCGGCCGACCTTGACGGCGCGGAGGTCCAGGAGATTCGCGCCCTCGCTTCGACTCCGCGTCAGGAGCGCAGCGAGGAAGACTCGAAGCGTCTCCACGCCTTCTTTCTACGCCACTTCGATGCAGCGCACCAGAAGCTCAGCGAAGGGCTGAAGAAGCTTCAGGACCAGCGGCGAACGCTCGACAAAGAGGTTCCGACGACGCTCGTTATGCAGGAGGCGTCAACGCGGCGCGCAGCGTTCGTCCTGGAGCGTGGTGACTTTCGCCGTCGCGGCGAGGAAGTCACTCCTGCCGCCCCCAGTGCGTTGCCGCGTCTTACCCGTGACGCTGACGGCGTGCCAGATCGCCTCGACCTGGCGAAGTGGCTGATCGATCCGCAGCATCCACTAGTGGCGCGCGTCACCGCGAATCGCCTTTGGGCGGAGATCTTCGGCGTCGGGCTAGTGAAGACGCTCAACGACTTTGGCACGCGCGGTGAAGCGCCGTCGCATCCCGAGCTCCTCGACTGGTTGGCGACCGAGTTCGTGCGCCTCGGTTGGGATATCAAAGCGCTTCAGCGTTCGATTTTGCTCTCGGCTACTTACCGCCAGTCGTACGCCCTGGACGCACGAGCAGAGGAGATCGATCCGGAGAATCGACTGTACTGGCGATCGTCTCGGTACCGCCTCGCGGCCGAGGAGATTCGTGACAATGCGCTGCACGTCGCGGGCCTCCTGTCGCGGCGCATCGGTGGGCCGAGCGTCATGCCGCCGCAGCCAGCCGGATACTTCGACGATAAAAGTCGTGATTGGAAGTGGCGTCAGAGCGAGGGTGAAGATCGATTGCGGCGCGGACTCTACACTTTTTGGCGCCGCACGACGCCGTATCCGTCCCTGATGATTTTCGACGCGCCGAGTCGCGAAACGTGCGTCTCCGAGCGGCCCCGAACCAACACACCGCTGCAGGCGCTGGTGACGCTCAACGATCCAGTTTTTTTTGAGGCGGCGACCGCGGTGGCTGGCCGCATCTTGAAGCATTCGCAGCCAACGGTGCGCTCTCGAGTCGACTACGCGTTTCGGTTAGTGCTCACTCACAAGCCGTCGTCGCGGGAGATCGACGTCTTGATACGGCTCTACGAGACGCAGCTTTCGCGCTACCGCGCCGACCAGAGCGCGGCACAGGCAGTTGCCCGTGGTAGTGAGTCGGTCGCCGTCAACCGTGGTGAGGACGCCGCCGCGCTGGCTGAGCTGGCGGCTTGGACGACAGTCGCGAACGCGCTTCTCAATCTCGACGCGGCCGTGACGCGGGAGTGAACTCATGACGATCGCAGCGAGGGGAACGAGACGATGACTCGATCCGAAGCATCGCCACGAGATCGACTCTTTTCGACGTCGCACATACGCACGCCCCCGGGCGATCCGTCGTACTATGAAACGCGTCGCGGCTTCTTGCACCGAACTTCGCGTGGATTGGGGAGCGTCGCCGCCGCGTCGCTGCTCAACCCCGAGCTCTTCGCATCGTCGTCCACGTCGCCGGTCCTGCAGCGCAGTCACTTCTCGCCGCGCGCGCAGCGCGTCATTTACTTGTTCATGGCCGGCGGTCCATCTCATGTGGACCTTTTCGATCCGAAGCCGCATCTCACGGCGATGCACGGTCAACCGCTTCCGCCTTCTGTGCGCAACCAGCAGCGCTTGACGCTGATGACTCGCAACCAGGAGTCCCACCTCTGCCTGCGATCACCGCGTCCGTTTGCGAAGCATGGTGCGTGCGGCATGGAGATCTCGGAGCTCCTTCCCCATACGGCTGCACTTGCCGACGAGCTGTGCCTCGTTCGATCGATGTTCACCGAGCCGATCAACCATGATCCAGCCGTCACGTTTATGCAGACCGGAGGTCAGGAGGCGGGACGCCCGTCGATGGGCTCTTGGTTGACGTACGGGCTAGGCAGCGCCGCGAAGGATCTGCCTGAGTTTATCGTTTTGCTCTCCGGTCGCACGATCCAGCCGCTCCTATCGCGCTACTGGCACAGCGGTTTCCTTCCGGCTCGCCACCAGGGCGTGCAGTTCCGTTCGCAAGGAGATCCAGTGCTGTTCCTGTCGAACCCGGCAGGCGTCGGTCCGCAAGTTCGGCGCGACATCGTCGAGGCGATCGGTGATCTCAATCGCGCCAAGCTCGAACGCGTTCCCGATCCGGAGATTCAGGCGCGCATCGATTCGTTCGAGCTTGCGTACCGCATGCAGAGTTCCGTGCCGGAGCTGATGGATATCACGACGGAACCGCGATCGATGCACGAACTTTATGGCGTCGATGACAATCCAGGCTCGTTCGCAAGGAACTGTTTGCTGGCACGCCGACTGGCGGAGCGTGGCGTCAGGTTTATCCAGCTTTATCATGCCGGCTGGGATCAACATCAGAACTTGAAACGCGATCTCGAGCGCCAGTGCCGGCAGACCGACCAGGCATGCGCCGCCCTGCTCCGCGATCTGAAAAACCGCGGCATGCTCGACGATACGCTCGTCGTTTGGGGCGGTGAGTTCGGCCGCACGAGCTACTCGCAGGGCGCGCTCGGCGATTCGTCCGGTCGCGATCATCACGCTGGGTGCTTCAGCGTCTGGCTCGCGGGCGGCGGGATCCGCGGCGGCACGAGCTATGGAGCTACGGACGATTTCGGCTACAACGTGGCGGAGCGACCCGTGCACACGCACGATCTTCAAGCCACGATTCTTCACATCATGGGGATCGATCACGAGCGACTCGTCTACCGCTACAAGGGGCGTGACTTCCGCCTCACTGACATCGGTGGTCGTGTGCTGCACGAACTGCTGGTGTGACAGCGAGTGTCCGCACCTGTCAGCGCGTCTACCCACTGGTTGGCGCTAGTGTGGTGAGTCGATAGTTCGAGCAAGAAGTCTCACTCCAATAGAAGGAAACGAAGGCAACAAAGAAAAGCATTGCCGCGACTTCGTTCGAACGTCGCTAATGGCGTGCTATTCACCGAGCCGAAGGCGTTTCTTGCCGTCATTTTTTGCAGGCGTTGGGGATTCAGTCTACGGATAGCGCTGATGAGCTCGACGAGGAACTTCGGAGCTTCGACATGAAACGACACGACCGGCTGCGACAAGTAGCCAAAGTTTTCGCCTTCGCCGTGTGTCTTCAGGTGTACGCAGAGGATTCTTCACAGTCGCCACCGGTGCCTCCGTCGCAGTCGGCGCCTCGCCGCCCGTCTGTCGCGCCCACGGTCAAGTCGTCATGGGACGACTTACTTGAAGGCGTCGACGGTACGGCGTCGTGGCTTCGTCGCAAGGAGATTCTGCGCCAACGTTTTTTGCGGCTGATCCGTGACGACAAGAAGCCGCAAAAGCCCCCGCTCGCTCTCCGCGTGCACGAAAGCGTGTCGGTAGATGGCATCTACGTTCGGCAGCTCGTGAGCTACGCCGTCGAAGCAGACGAGCGTGCGCATGCGTATTTGGGCATTCCGAAGAAGACCGGCCGACTGCCAGCGGTGGTCGCGCTACATGGGACGTTCGCCAAAGGTAAGGAGCGTGCGGCGGGTCTCGTCGACAATCCCGACAAGGCCTATTTGGACCACTTGGCACGCCGCGGATACGTCGTCATAGCGCCGGACCACTTTGTCGCGGGTCATCGCGTGCCCGCCGCAGGTGCCTACGAGACCGGGGAATTCTATAAGCGCCACCCAGAGTGGACAGCGGTGGGAAAATTCACTTACGAACATTCCATTGCCATCGATGTGCTACAGTCGCTCGGACGCGTCGACCCCGATCGCATCGGCGCGATCGGGCATTCGCTCGGTGGGCATGGTACGATCTTCCTTGCTGCCTACGACGAACGGGTCAAGGCGGCCGCGTGCAATTGTGGTGGATCTTTCTTTCGCCACAATCCGAGGGTGGAAGCCTGGGCGCGCGATCACTGGTACGTTTACTTTCGACCCATGCGCGAGGGGCTGCTCGACGGTCGCCTGCCTGATATCGATTTTCACGAAATCATTGCTTTGATCGCACCAAGACCGTTCCTCGACCTCTCCGGTCTGAACGATGGCATTCCGACGACTCAGCGGCAGCGTATCCTAATGAACATGAGAATCATGGATGTCTACGAGCTCGAGGAGGCGCCACAGAACTTTGCGTTCTTTGTCCATGGCAGTGGACATTCGGTGCGCCATGAGTCGCGTCAGCTGATCTACGCTTGGCTCGACACCCACCTGAAACCACCCGAGGCGACGCGTTCACGGCTCGTGGGCGAGCGATGAGGTCGCATATCGGCCGTAGCTCCGAGGACGTCGCATCGATGTGGCACGTACCCGCCGCGCGCCGCTTCTTGGTCACGCGAGGCATCCTCGCCATTGTCGCGGTCACGCTGACCTCTGGCGCTGCCGCCTACGCCGATGCCGTCGATTTTTATCGTCCAGGGCTCGATCACCTCGGTTACTTCCCCGAGGAGAGTGTCTCACCCACGCCTCGGGTGATTCAGAAGTACGGCCTCATCAATGTGGGCATCCACTCGGCGTCCAAGTCTTCGCCGATCGTCGACGCAGGTCAGGTGTTCGTCGGCGCAGATTCTGGGTTTCTCTACGCGTTGAATGCGGAGGACCTAAGCCTGAAATGGCGCTTTCGCATCCGACCGCAAGCGAAGAACGGAATCCATGGCACGCCAGCCGTCGATCGCGACTGCGTCTACATTGGTGGCTACGACGGCTGGCTCTACGCGCTCGATCGGGCGGATGGACGTCTGAAGTGGCAGTCAAAGCTTGGGGGGTCGATCGGTAGCTCGCCGGTGATTTGGGGCGAGAAGATCTACGTCGGTGTCGAGACGCGGCGCCCGGATGGTTATCTCACCTGCGTCTGGAAGAAGGATGGCAAGGAGTGCTTTCGCTCCGAAACCTTTGGCGACCACACACACGCCACGCCGACGCTCAACACGAAGACGCGCGTCGCATTCATCGGAGCGAACAGCCATCGCTTCTATGCCATCAATGCCGATAGCGGTAAGACGCTGTGGCGTTATGAAACCAAAGGTGACATCAAGTCCACGGCGGCGCTCTTCGAAGATAAGGTGCTCATTACGTCCTGGGATGGACATCTCTACAACTTTGAGCAAGACTCGGGCGATCTCGTCTGGAAGTTCAAGACAGGCGGCAAGAGCATGAGCAGCCCGTCGATCGACACGCACAAGCGCCGCGTCTTCTTCGGCAGCCACGACTTCAAGATGTATGCGGTCGATTTTGACAGCGGCGAAGAGATTTGGTCGTACAAGACGGGAAAGCGCATCATCAGTTCGCCGACTGTCGTGCGGAACCGCGCCGGCAATGACAACGTCGTCATCTTCGGCTCCGCCGACGGGACCCTTTACGGTCTCAGCGACGAGTCCGGTGCCGAGCTGTTTAAGTTCGAGACGCAGGGGAAGCTCAGTTCGGTCGTGACCGTGAAAGACGGTCGGTTCTATTTGAGCGGGGACGACGGCTGGCTCTACGTCTTTCAGTAGGTACTTGCGTAGTGATGGCCGTCAGGGGTTGGTCGGACCACGGGCGGCAGCGCGAGCTGCACGCGCCTCCGTGGAAAAGTGATAGTTGCGCACCAGAAGGCGCCGAATGAAGGCCTCGAGCCGGCGGATTTCGTCGCTGCTCGGAGTGTTTGTGCGCACGTACGCGGTGATCGGCGGAAACGGTCGCTCGCCACTGCGAAACGCCATCAGGTCGGCATGCACAAGTCCGAAGTGGCGCTTCTCGAAGTAGGCGGTTGCTGGTTCACAATCGATCTTCTTGAACGTTGAAGCATAAATCGCGTCGCGGGCGAAGAACGGGAGGCCGTTGACTGCGAGTTGAAGCTTGAGAGAGAGACAGAGCACGGCGAGCAGTCCGAAACCAAGGGCTCCGCCGACGAGGGTGCGGCGGTGCTCCGCCAGCCACGACAGCACGTAAACGAACGGTATCGCCGCTGCCGGCAGTGCGAAAAGGAGATAGCGAGGGCCGTAGCACCATTCGCCCTTCCAGTTGTCGAACGCCGATATGGCGATGAGAAAGAGCACCGAGGTAGAGGCGATGAAGCGTGCGTCGGGGCGTGCCTGTTGCCAAAACAGGCGCCAACCAATGGCGGCGACCGCAAGGGGTGGGAAGTGCGTGAAGACGCTGCGGTCGCCATCAAACAGAAAGCCGCAGAGAGCTCGCGGCAGACCGCTAAGGGAGAGCCGAGCGACGACGTCGCCGTTGACGCGCCACTGCTCATATCCCGTCATCCACGGCGCACCGAATTTTTGCCGCGCTGCGAGTATCGCCGCGGTGCCAAGCACTAGGGTCGGAAGAACAAGAGCGAACGCAAGCGGTTTGACATGAGCGCGGAGTCGCTCGACCCAGTCAGTCGTCTCGCCGGTGGCGCCAGCGTTGCGATCGCCCCTAACAGTGGCAGCGGCGACGTAGATCCACACCCATGGTAGCAGGATCACGTAGTAGAGTTTGGTCAGGAGGAGAGTGCCGGCGCAGATGGTCGCTGCGGCCACGTGCAACCATACCTTCCGGTTCCGTGTACGGGAGGCAGCCGGTAGGCTCCGGCGAAACGCGAAGAGGTGGAAGACGCAGCCGACAAACAGAGCCACCTGCAGAATCTCGGAACTCTGCGCTCTGAGGTAGTTCCAGAGAAACGTCGTAAACACGACACAGAGTACGAACGCTGCGCTGACGGGGGCGCCGGCGAAGAAGCGGGCGAGTCCAAAGAGGTAGAGCGCGATCACCACAGCCCAGAGGAGGTTGTATGCGTTCAGGAAAAACTTGAGCGAGGGAGTGTAGTCTATGAGCCAGTGACGCCACTCGGCGTCCGGTTCGAGAATCGCAAGACCACCAGACCAGAGCATCTCTGCTATGAGTGGTGGCATGAAGAGAACGGTATTCGCGACGCCGAATTTAGAGTAGAAGCGCTGCTCGGTGTCGTTTTCGTAGAAGTACTGACCGCGCTCTGTGACCAGGTCGCCGAGTGCGGCGCGGTGCGCGAACGGAATCCCGAGTTCCCCGGTCTCGAGCCAGTGCGCGGCCGCAACACGAACAACGAGTGGATCGCCTCGATACACCAGGCGTGGCTGGGTGACCCAAAGCGTCGCCGCGACGACGAAGATGAGCGTCGCCAGTACGCGACGGTCTCGGTGCGGACGAAGAGATGATTCCAGTGCCCGTAGGCCGGCCGTGCGTGTCGCGTCTCCGTGTTGCGTCGGCGGTGTCGTCATCAGTCTTTTGACCCTTAGCGTTCGCACGCTGCGACGGCGTCACTTCTGCTTGAACGCGTGCTCGTTCGCGGTGAGCTCGTCGTCTGTGTGCCGGACCGACGCCGCACCCAAGGCGCGGCGAGGGCTAACCAAATGAGCAGCGCCACGGCGGAGGCTGCGACGGCACCTTGCCGGGTCGGTGTGGCCGCGAAAGAGACTTCGATTTCGTGCCGTCCGGTCGGGACCGAGATGAGGATGCCCCCATGTGGTGCGCGCGACAGCTCCAAGTCTCTTTCACCACTCTTCGCACGCCAGCCGGGATAGAAATAGGTGCGCAAATGGATTTGTGTGAGCTGCGGCGCGTCTACTCGCAGAACACGTCGTTCCCCCTGCCAAGCCAAGATATCGACCGCGGCTCTGTTTGTCGTTGCGTGCGCTCTTGGCGCGCGGGGTAGGTCCTGAACCTTGGTGGCCCCGGCGGGCAGAAAGTATCCCACTTGGGTTCTGTATTCGGGCAGTCGCGCCCTCACTTCGTCGCTGCTTAGGTGACCGTTCAGGCGACTAGCGTTAAGGCTCGTGTGCAAGCTGAGCAGCAGCGGGACACCCAGCGCAGAGAGGTGGATCAGGGTGCCGCGCGGGGTGCGCCGGTTCGGGAGAGAGGAGAGCGAAAGCGTTGACGCCACCGCGGCTCCACCTAACGCGGCCACGGAGATCGCGAAGGGGCTCAAGAGGCGCCAAGGCAAGTTGACGCGATTGAGAAAGGGTAGGTGCCGCCACGCCGGCTCGGAGAGCGGGGTCGCGAGGAAGAAAGCTACCGCGCCGGCGACGGCGAGAAGACGGATCCATTGACTGCGCGCTCCGACCTCCGCAAATGTCTGAATGCCATATATCGCCGTATTCCGTGCTCGCACCGCTACCGCAGTGACGAGAAGTGCGACGAGAAAAGCAAGCGCTGGCCACGCCGCCATTCGCGCGAAGAGTTTCCACAGGCCAAACGGCATCCAACTGCCGCTCCACTGCAAAACGAAGTTTTGCGCGAACATCTCAGGTTGATCGTCGGAGTGGGGGCGCACGATTTCGGGCAGCTCTGTCACCGCGGGTAGCAGGTAGGCTGCCGCCAGGAGTGCGCCAAGACCGCCTCCCAAGACGATGCGTCCGGCGCTTTTCCAGTCGCACGAAATCCATAGCTCGACGATCGTCCAGGCAGCGACGAGGTACGTGAGGAGTACCGCCGCCGGTAGGTTCGTAAGAATGACGGCCGCGTAGCTGAGCGGCCACAGGAGTACCGCCGTACGTCGTGTCGGCCGCTCGTGTCCTTCGCTCTGCCCCGTCGCGCTCAGGCGCCACAGGAAGAGAAAGCACCATGGCAGAATGCACCCGGCTGCGTAGCTGGAGAAGAGGCCGGCCGCGTGAAGCTCGAAGGCGCGGTACGGGGCGAGCACGAAGATGGCGCCGGCGACGAGGCCTGCGCCGCGGCCCCAGAGCGGCGACGTCAGCAGATAGAGGCCGAGGGCGCCGGCGCACGTGAAGAGGAACATCGTCATGAAGAGCCCGTGCACGATGTCGCCGAGAAAGACGAGGCTGATGATTGCTGTGACGTAGTAGAGAGCTGGCGGGTAGAAGAGCATGGTCGGTTCGCCCCAGCCGCCGTGAAGCTCGCCGAGCCAGCGCGGGTAGAGGTTGCCTTCGCCCAGCCCGTCGCGAAACTGTGACGCCATCGCCAGGTGGTCGCCGAGATCGTGCGCGTCTGGAACGCCGTGTCGAAGTGAGAGAAACGGAACAGCCGCTACCGCAAGGATGATCAGGGTGATCGATGCGTTCGAGCGCGGCGGCGCTTTGGGGTGCGGTGCATCCATACGTCTGTGATCGGCCATCGGCGCGCGATACCGGACTTTTCCCGTCGCGACGACTCAATCAGGCCGGACGAAGAGCCGAAGTGAGAGCGGAGAAAACTCTTTCTTTATTCCTTTTCGGAACGTCGACCGTGATGCCGATGCCGTCGCTGCTCTCCGTCGTGATTCCTGCGCACAACGAGGCCGAGAATCTGCCTCTTGTCTGCGGGGAACTCAGCGCGGTGCTCGCCGAAAGCGGTGTCGACTGGGAGGCTGTGGTCGTTGACGATGGGAGCACCGACAGCACTTGGGCACGCATCGACGGACTGACGGCCGGCGATGCACGCATCCGCGGCGTGAAGCTGAGCCGCAACTTTGGCCATCAGGCGGCGATCCTGGCTGGGCTGCACGCAGCGCGTGGAGAAGTTGTTGTGTGTATGGACGCGGATCTTCAGCACCCACCGGCCGTCGTGCCGGTGCTGCTCGATCGCTGGCGCCAGGGCGCCAAGGTGGTGTCGACACAGCGGCGGGATCCGCAGGGGACATCGCTCTTCAAGCGCGCGACGTCGCGCCTCTTCTATCGCCTGCTGTCGGGCCTGTGCGGCGAACGGATCGAGGCGGGGACGGCAGACTTTTGGCTGATCGATCGTGCTGTCGTCAAAGAACTGACGCAGATGAACGGCACTCAAATCTTTTTTCGTGGCCTCATCCATTGGGTCGGTTTCCCACGCGCAAAGGTCCAATACGATGCTGACCGCCGTCGCAGCGGTGAGACCAAATATGATCTGCGACGCATGCTAGAATTTGCATTTCTCGGCGTCACGGCGATGTCAGTCCGTCCCCTCCGAGTCGGCATCGTGGGCGGCTTTTGTGCTGCCGCGCTGGGAGTTGTCGAGCTCGGCTATGTCCTCTACGTTGCGTGCGTTCTCAAGACTTCCGTGCCTGGGTGGGCGTCGATCTTGGTCGTTCTCAGCCTCATGTTCAGCTTTCTCTTCGTCTATCTTGGCATCGTCGGTGAGTATCTCGGTCGCACGTTCGAAAGCGTCCGTGGGCGACCCGCGTTCGTCGTCGAAGCGACCAGCGAAGCGCGACCTAATTCTCTTCGGCACCAAGAGTCAATGCGTCGTGATGTTGCGGCACCGAGTGTTGCGGGACGCGAAGCATGACCCGCGTGAGCGAGCTCTACTACGAAGAAATCGGTACTGACTTCGAATGCTTCATGTCGCCGTATGATGTGAAGCAGCGCCAGCGCCTCATCGAATGTCTGATGCGGCGGTGTGGCAAGTTAGGAACCTGCCTAGAGGTCGGGTGTGGTACTGGCGCGATCAGTCGGTGGTTGATCGACCGCGTTGAAGCGCTCACGGTGTGCGACCTGTCGGAAAAGCTGAGCGAGCGCGTCGGAAAGGGCGTCGAGTGTGAGTGGCGCCAGGCCGACGCGTGTGATCTTCCGTTCGGCGACGGCACGTTCGACGCTGTGGTGTCTTCAGAGTGCATAGAGCATACTCCAGAGCCGCTTGTGGCGATCGCCGAAATGGCGCGCGTCCTACGGCCAGGCGGCGTTCTGATGCTCACGACGCCGAACAAGCTATGGTATCCGTCGCTGGTACTGGCGAGACGACTCGGCGTGAGACGCTTCGCTGGCAACGAGGTGTGGCTCTTTCCTGGCGCGATCAAGCGGCAGCTGGAGCGAAGCCGAATGGAAGTGCTTGCACGGCGGGGTTGCCACCTCGTGCCGTGGCAGGTTCCGGGCGCTCGTTTCGTGTTGCCTGCAATCGACCGCCTCGGCGCTGGCCTCTATCCGCTCATGATCAACTTCGGCGTGGCGGCGCGAAAACGCACGTGAGATCGCTACCGTCGTCGTCGTGAGACGGTGAAGAGGCCGGTTTCACACCCAATGACTTTTTGACGGGCTGTCAGCCGTGATGGTATCCGTCGTCGTACCCGTGCAAGTAGCCTTCCTCGAACGACGCCGAGTAGTGCTGCTCGTAGGCGTCGTCGTACCCATCTTCGTAGCCCTCGCGGTAGTCGATGTCGACGAAGATGTCGAACGACAGATCAATGAGGTGGGCCAGATCGATCAGCAACTCGCAGCAGATAGGGTCGTACCCGACATCGAATGCGTAGTGAATCTCCCCATCGTTGAAGCCGGCTTCGTAGCCGGCGCTCAAGCCCGCGTCGAAACCGTCGTCGGCTCCGTCTGCGAAACCATCGTCGTAGCCGAGCTCGTACTCAGTCGGCTCCTCCAAAGAGTGGCCACCCCCGCCGCCGCTGGAGCATCCCTGGAGTAGAATCGGAGTGCAGAGGGCAAAAGCGAGCAGAATCGGGGACAGTCGGGGGCGGGTCACACTCATATGAATCACACCTCCTCGCAAGAGCAGCGCTCGTCGTCAACGATCCGGGAACGACAGAGCGGTAGCGTCTGGAAATGAAAGACGAGAACCAGCGCAAGGCTTGTGCCGGCGGCGGCGTTCGTCTCTTTTTTGTCTCGAACTACGAATCAGACGCGCGCCAAAGGGAGTTATTCAATGCGATCGAGCCGCGTAAGTTCCGAGTAGCGTCGTGACGCGCCGCGCGATCGGCAGTCGCCGCAGGGCTCGACACTGAGGAACGTGCAGAGCGACGCAGTCGTGTGAGAAGGCCAGGCTGTGAACGTCCACGGAAATCCATAGCCGCGCCATTGGGGCGGCTTCTGCACAGCGAACGACCTTGGTGATGTTCAGTCGCCAAGTAGTGCGTCGCGCACCCTATCGAGATCGACACCGAGAGTCTCCTGCGCCAGCGACCTCATCTGCGCGTACGAGCCTCTGAACTGGTACGTCGCGTGGCGGTGTTCTACCGACTCGCCGGGCCTCAGCGGCAGCACGGGCGAAGCGCTTTCGAGCTCGTAGAAAGCGTCTGCGGCGAGTTCGCCTGGTGTGGCGCCGCCGTTGTTGTAGCTTTGAAACGCGTCCCCGCCGTACGGCTCTGCCTGATTCTTTTGCCACATAGAATTGCCGTAGAGGTGCGGGTCTTCGGGCAAAGAGAATCTGACGATCGTCAGAACGTTCGTCTCGAAGTCATACGACCCGGCTCGGCCGGTGGTGCGCGCTTGGCGCAGACCGAATTTGCCGACGCGCCGGGCGTCGCCGCGGAAGACAACTGCGCTATCGACGACTTTGATGCGCTCCGGCGCCTCTTCGCTGACCTTACCAAAGTACTCGTCGTTGAACTGCGGTCCTGCGGCTGCCGGTTTGATCGGCGCAATGATGCAGCTCGCATCGGACGCGTCAAGCATCCCGAGAATCCATATCCCGATGAGGCCACTTTCCTTCGACCAGGTTTGGCGTCCGTTGTTGGTCATTCGGTTGTCGGAATAGGCACCGACATAGCTCACTCCTTCAGGCAACTCGATACCGAGCTCTCGCGCCAGCGGCAACTCGCCCGCTGTGATGATGCCGATTTCGCGGATGACCTTGACGTGAAACACTGTGCCAAGATAGTTCGTCACCGCCATGTCACGTTCCATGACGACGTTGTGTTCAGTCTGCAAAGCGACTGGAAACTTCCCGGTGTCAAAGGCGGCGGGCACTTGCCAGGTGTCGCGGTTGAACTCGGCGCCGGGGGGGAAGTAGATACCGTATTGGCCAGCTTCGGGGCCGATCCAGAAGCGGTCGATTCCGCCGAAATTGTTCATGTGCGGATGCACTTCGCCCTCTTGAATCGTCTGCAGCGGGACGAAGCCCGATGGCGGCAGATTCTTTGCCATCATCGTCATGATCCGCCCCTGGAGCCGAGGGCTGACGATCACGGTCGCATCGCCGTCGCGCAACATGACCAGATCACCGGGCTGCGCGAGAGTGGCCGTCAGGTCGCGAATGACGTCACCGCGGTCCCGTTGGGAGGAGGTTCGACACGAAACTGCCACAGTACCCAGCATGAGAATGATCAAGCAGGACGATATGGATCGTTGGAGCATGCACGCGCCTTTCGCATCAATAAAAGCGGAATAACAGCGGCCGGACGAGCTCTGCGGCAGTGGGCCGGAGCACATGATCTTGCTTCGTTCGGTGACTGTCAAGCCGCACGCACGCGATGCTGCGCCAGGCAGCCGCAGGTCCGTGGTGAAGCCGAACCGCTTGTAGGCGGCGGCGGCGGTCGCTGCCGCGTCCGCAGCCTCATCACCCGGAGCGCCTTGGTTGCAATCTGCGGCGCCGTGTCGAAAGATGGTCGCTTCGGCTCGTGGACGAAAGCGCCGCCTGGCGTCGATTCCCGGCGACTTTGAAACCACCCCCCAACGGACGAATCGTATGCACCGTGCCTGTCCCGGCTACTCCTTGGCTCTGCTGACCGATCTCTATCAGTTGACCATGGCGGCAGGGTACTGGAAGCGCGGCGAGCAAGACCGCGAGGCGGTGTTCCACCTTTTTTTTCGGTCCAACCCTTTCGGTGGCAGCTTCGCGATCGCAGCTGGCCTAGCTGCAGCCATCGATTTTCTCACTGCATTTTCATTCGACGACGATGCGGTGAGGTATCTCTCCTCGATTCCGGGGCGCGACGGCGAACCGTTGTTCGAGCCGGAGTTTCTTCGATTTCTCCGGCGCTTCCAGTTTTCCTGTGACGTCGACGCAGTCCCCGAGGGCACTGCGGTGTTCGCGCACGAGCCCTTGGTACGCGTGCGTGGTCCGATCCTGCAGGCCCAGATCATCGAATCCGCTCTCCTCAATCTCGTCAACTTTTCGACGTTGGTTGCGACGAAGAGCTCGCGCATCTGTCAGGCCGCTGGCGATGATGCAGTCCTTGAGTTCGGTTTGCGTCGCGCCCAGGGTATCGACGGAGCGCTCACGGCGAGCCGCGCCGCATATATCGGTGGTTGTAGCGCGACCTCTAACGTTCTCGCCGGTCGACTCTATGGCATTCCGGTGCGCGGAACACACGCGCATAGCTGGGTGATGTGCTTTGAAAGCGAGCTCGAGGCGTTCAAGGCGTACGCCGAAGTGATGCCGAACAACTGCGTTTTTCTCGTCGACACCTACGATACGCTCACCGGACTGGAGCACGCTATCGAAGCTGGGAAGTGGCTGCGTCGTCGCGGCCAAGAGATGGTGGGCGTGCGGCTCGATTCGGGGGATCTCGCGGCGCTCAGCATTGCAGCGCGCAAGATTCTCGACGATGCCGGGTTTACGGAGGCGGCGATCGTCGCCAGTAACGATCTCGACGAATACGCCATCGAAGAGCTCAAGAAACGAGGCGCTTGCGTCGGCGTTTGGGGCGTGGGTACCAGGCTCGTGACGGGCCACGACCAGCCGGCGCTCGGCGGCGTCTACAAGCTTGGGGCACTCGGTCGCGATGAACGCGATGAAGAGGGGTGGCGGTATGTGGTCAAGTCTTCAGACGACACGGCCAAGGCTTCGATTCCGGGCGTCCAGCAAGTTCGCCGTTACCACCGCGACGGCCGGCTCGTGGCGGACTGTATCTACAACGAGACGAGCCCGGCACCACGTCTCCGTCGATTGGTCCCGCTCGCCGGCGGCGACGCCTGGGAAGTGCCGGCCGAGGGGGTAGAGGCCGCCGACCTACTCGTGCCGGTGTTCCGCGGCGGTGAGCTCGTCTACCACGCTCCTGCGCTAACGGACGTGCGTCAACGCGCCAGGCGCCAGAGGGAGCTGCTTGGCGGCAATCGTGGCTCCGCTCACCCGAACCGCTGCGTCGGACTGGCGGAGGACCTCGCGGAGTTGCGGGCGCTTCTCCAAGGAGCCCACGGCACCTGACGGCTCCCTTTGAAGGGGGGCTGCCGGTCAGCGGACGTTGTCCGCCCAGGCCAAAAAGCCCTGGTGGCGCACGAAAAAAACGCCCGGCTCTTTCAGAAAACCGGGCGTTCAATAGCTGCCCTCCACACAAGGGCCCTCGGATAAAAAAAGGGAGGTTTTCCTAAGTAATTTGTTTATAATAAGTTATCTGGTCTGTTGCAGCTGGCCAGGCAGGCCTAGGGCCTCCGCTTGAGTTTGTCGCAGGCTCTCGACCGTCTCCTGATGCACTTTGAGGGCTGCTTTCACGTCGCTTCGGGCGCGCTCGACCTCCTGCTTCGCGTCGACCCCGCGTCGCATCGACCCGACGACGAGGACGCCCACGATGACCGTCGCCACGGCCAGGATTCCGATCCCAAACACACGCCCAATGCCGAAGTCTTGCTGGGACATCGTTCTTTTCTCTCCCCTGTTTTCGGGTTGGCGACCGAAAAAGTATAGATTACTGGAGCCAAACCGGCAAATCGGCGTGGCCTGAGCCGGTCGCTGATGAAAGCGGCTGGGTGGAAGGCGGGGAAAGGTCGGCATGCTGGTTGCATACACGGTGTGTCTCAGTCGGCTGGAGGTGACGACCTTGACGGGCAAGGCCCTCGAACTCTCGGCGATTCTACGGACCAGTGATGTCTTGGCCTTCTCGTTCGGCGACCTCCTGAGCTGGGAGGGCGCGTGGCTGATTCTCTTTGCCGGCTACGTCATCGCGATCGGGTTCGTCCTGTTCCAGCTGCTCACCGCCAATCGCACACCGGCGACAACGTTGAGCTGGCTGCTCTTCGTTCTTCTCGTTCCTTATCTGGGGCTAGTGTTTTACTACCTGCTGCCGCATCGTTTGCGCCTACGGCGTCTGAGGACTCGGCGCACACGTCTGGCGGGCATCGAGGACAGCCTTGTCGAGCTCGCGCCGAGCGGCGGCGAAACTGAAAGCACCAGCCGTTTCCTTTCCAAACGCTTTTTTCAGCACCTCGACTACGACGGTCCAGTGGCGGGCAACCAGTTGGAGCTGCTGACATCGGGCGAGAGTTTTTTCGCCTCGCTCGAGGCCGCGGTCGAGGAGGCGAAGGAGTTCGTTCATATCCAGACGTACATCTTCCGGCCCGATGCCGCAGGCAAGCGCGTCTTGGATTTGTTGACCGCGACCGCAGAGCGAGGCGTCGAGGTGCGCCTCCTCTACGACAGTTTGGGCAGCTGGTGGCTCAGCGACAAGGCGCTCAAGGGTTTGCGGCGTGCCGGTGGCAAAGCCCACGCGTATCTGCCGTTTTTCTGGCACAAGCGTCCGTTGACGCTCAACTTGCGCAATCATCGTAAGCTCGTCGTCGTCGACGGACACACGAGTTTCACCGGCGGCCGCAATATCGGCGTCGAGTACGCCACCGATGTGCAGCTCGACGGCGAAGGGAACTGGTTCGACGTCATGGTGAGAGTGCGCGGCCCGGTGACTCAGCAGCTCCACCGGGTCTTCGTGGAGGACTGGTACACGGCAGCAAGCGAGGACCTCGCGGTGAGCGCCTACCTCGGGCCAACAGAAAGTGTCGGCGATTCGTGGGTCGTCGGCATCGAGAACGGCCCGGACCGCGAGCAGCGCCGCCTACGGCTGGTACTGTTCGAGATGATCGCGCACGCCGAGCACAGCGTTCTGATCAGCTCGCCCTACTTCATTCCCGATCTGGTGATGACGACGGCTCTGATTGCTGCGGCAGCGCGTGGCGCTAGGGTGAAGCTCTTCCTCAACAGTCCCCAGACCGAGAATGCGATCGTGTATCGTGCAGGTCGCTCTTACTATCAGCGGCTTCTTGAAGCCGGCATCCAAATCGTCGAGTCAGGTCCGCACTACAATCATACCAAGCTCGTGATCGTGGACGGTAAGACGCTGTATCTGGGTAGTGCAAACTTTGACCAGCGCAGTTTCGTCTACAACTTTGAAGTGGGTATCGTGTCGCTCGGGGATCGGGAGATTTGCGCGGCATGTGAGCGTATGATCGAGGAGCGCGCGCAGGAAGGCCACGCAGTCACGCTCGAGAATCTCAAGATCGGCCGGGTTTCCTTACTAGTCGACGGGATTTGCCGTCTGTTGTCACCGCTACTCTGATCCAAACGCCGGAACAAGACAGTGACGTTTTTGC
The DNA here is from genome assembly GCA_965223265.1 of Planctomycetota bacterium. Lineage (GTDB taxonomy): Bacteria > Planctomycetota > UBA8108 > UBA8108 > SXIK01. The sequence goes on along the minus strand of OZ244999.1, from coordinate 7,770,321 downwards.
CGGCAGTGTTTGCTCCCTTTGGCGGCTAAGCTCGCCGGGTCGTGTCAGTTCAGTTCGCAAGCGATGAACACGGTTTCCATTTCCTGCCGCGTCAACCCACCATGATGACCGCGGAAACTGTGCTTGAAGGCGCCGCCGTCGCCTGCCCAAAACACGCTCTCCCCGGCGAATGGCAGCACAACCAGATTCCCAACGCGCGAAATGAGCCGATCGTCGAGCGGATCTGGACCGAAGACACCCGCCGCGACGAGATCCGCAGTTCTTTGGACCGCCGCTCGTCCATCGAGACGATCCCGCAGCTCTGTCGCGATACGGTCGATGCAGTCCGCCCTCACGTGGAGAAAGAAATCGCGGGCTGAGCCGGCCGGTGCGATGACGTTTCCATGTCTGTCTGACTCCAAGTAAGCGCCGATGTTCGGCCACTCCTCGTCAAGGTAGAGGCACGTGAGGGGATCGACCTCTACCTGGCCGTGGTCGGCCGTGACGATGAGGAGCGTGCTCGGCAGCTTGCCCTGCGCCGGCAGCGCGAAGTATTCATCGACCGCGGCGAAGATGGCGTCGGCGACGTCCTTGAGGTTTTGGCCGAGGGGACCATGCTCGTGGCAGTAGGAATCGAACCGGTCGACGTAGAAGAAGTGGTATGCCGGCTTTGGTCCAGAAGTGGCGTTCGCATGAAGTTGTTCGAGACCATGGCGGAGGCCTATGCAAGGAACACTTTCGGCTCCAGTCGTAGCGAATCGACTGTACGCACTGCGGGCGTATGAAACGTCCTGATAAACGAACGAGTGAACGCCGTGATTGCGAAGCGACGAATAGAATGAACAGGGAGGAAGGAGATCCTGAGGCGAGACCCCCGCATGCAGTAGAGTGTCGCGACCGGAATCGCCGCTGAAGCAGAATCGCAGTGGACTAATGATGCGGTCGACAAGCGGCTCATACATGTACCACTCGTAGATTCCAGACCGTGCCACCGGCAGTCCGCTGTGCATACACGTGACGTGTGCCGCTGTTGTCGACGGGAACATAGACGTCAATTTGCTGACGACCCCGGAGGCGCTGATTCTCTGCAGGAACGGAATGCCAGGTGCGAAGGCGTCGTAGAAGCGCCAACCAAACGCGTCGACGAGGAAAACGATGACTTGGTCATACTGCGGCGCCAGCGACGTGAAAGCGGCTTCTGGTAGTGCTGGCTGTGCTGAAGTTCCCGTCAGCAGACGTTCGATGGTGCCCGGGATGCGGGCGAAACAGTACGACTCGTACCGTGGCTGCACGAACGCTCCTCCCGAGAGCGTTCGATCAACGGCAGCCAGAGAATCTTCGTTCATCATGGCTGAAAGGATGACGCGGCGGAGGCGAGGTTCAGTTGGATCCTCCGGCGCATACCGCCTGACACGCGGGTTCCAGAGCGTCCTGTGGGCAGCGGCAGCAACTTGTCAGTGGTGTCTCACAACCGAGAAACACAACGTCGAGCTCGCAGATCCCCTCAACGTTGAACGGAGGAGGCGGTGGCGAGTAGCGCTCGGGCATGGTCAGTCCGAGAAACATCCAGTTGGCTAGGTACTGCGGATCGCTGATATCCAAAACGCGATCACCGTTCGCATCTGCGGCATCGAGGCACACGGGCTGCTCGGCACCCTGCGAAAAGAGTGCGTTGGCGATGAAAAGAACGTCGCTGATGTCAAGCGCGCTGTCTCCGTTCGCATCGCCGCGAAGGAACTCCCCTCCACCAATGATGTTGATTTCGACGTTGTCGGTTTTCGGTTGAACGCTCTGCGCTTCGTCCTCGATTCCTCCGCCCCCGTCCCCTCTTTCGGTATCGCCGGCGCCGAGCTCGATCGCAGCGAACGCACCGCCGCCGCCGGCGTTAGCACCGTTGCGACAGAATTCGTTGAAGAACTTATTGTCTTTCGGGAGGTCGCCTGGCTCCACAGCTGAAAAGAGCACGACATTGTCTCCCGGCGGTGCGTCGTCTGCTATGTCAATGCGAATGTGCAGCAGGCGTTCGCGAGCCAGAGGTCGCTGGGTGGCGGCGAACTCGAGCTGCACGAGGCTATTGTCCACAAAGAGTGCTCCCACTTGCAGGAGGTCGCCTTCGGGGCTTAGCTCAACTGTGAAAAAGTCTGATGACTCAAAGCTTGCTCGCACTTCGGGCGGCATCACCGTGTCCTCAAAGTCGACGCGGATATTCTCAACGATGTCGGCTCGAAAGCGGTACGCAATCGAGAAGCACTCTATGGCCGCCTCGGTGGTGGCGAGCAGGTAGATGTCGACATTCTTCTGGCTCTGGAGAACTTCCGGATCGGTTTCCCACGCGATCTCATAGTCGAAATCGAGGACCGGCGGAACGATGTTCGAATCGGCGCAGTCGAGCGGGTCATCGTCGGTGGGATCAGGACCGGGAAAAGGGAAAGGCGCCTGGGGTGGCACGCTGGAAAGAAAGATGAACGACAGGAGTGAGACGGGATCGGTGATGTTAACGATACCGTCGTCGTTGACGTCGGCGGCGTCGTCGCAGCGAAACGAGCCGCTGATCAAAAAGAGAACATCGAGCATCAATCGGGCATCGACGCCAGTGACCTGACCGTTGAGGTTGACGTCGCCGCGAATGAACCTTGGTGGCTCGACGATCGCTGCTTGGAGCGTGCCAACGCTCTCCGGCAGAACGGCGTCGAAGCCCGTACAGAACTCGTTGAGTCCGCCTGGCTCTTCAGCTGGAAGGTCCTCGGGCAGAGCGGGCAAAATGATGCTGCGGTCGGCTCCAATGGCTGCGTCTTCCCGGACATCAAAGACTACGCGGAGAAGAGGTTCATCGACCAGCGCGCGCTCGGTTGCCGGGAAAGCGATGGGATCTTCTGTCCCGTTGTCGTAGAGCGCGAGGACGCGAACGAGCGAGAAGCGCGGATCGAACGCGTCCGAGACAACGACACGCAGGCGAGTGAGTTCGAACCCCGTTCGGAGTTCTTCAGGGAGAATGGTTCCTTCCGTGTCAATCTCACAGAGCGAGGCCAATCGACGGTCGATGCGAAACGCGGCAGTGAGGCATGCAATCGGTTCGGCTGTCGACGCGTTCAAGAACGCTTCGACCTGTCGAGCACCGGAGCGGATCGTGCTCGGGGCATCCCAACGCAGTGAGAATCCTTCTACGACCTCAGGCGGAACCACCTGCGGTTCGGCGCAGTCGAGTGCGTCCGCGGTGGGATCTGTGCCGGGGTCAGGAAACGGCGGCGACGGAGGTGTTGCGTCGTCAGCGATGAAGGCGAAGCGTACAAGATTTGTGCCGTCGGTGATGTTGACGATACCGTCGTCGTTCACGTCAGCAGCATCATCGCAAGTTCGAACACCGTTCGAAAAGAGCGAAGAAAACAGGAGGAGAGCGTCGCTGTGGGTGACGCGTCCGTCCACGTTGACGTCGCCCCGTAGGAACTCACGCTCTGGGACGCCGCCGCCGCCTTCAGCGCCTGAAACTTGAGTGCAGATGAAAATACTGAGAAGGAGGACGGCAGCCGCCCTTGGCCGCTGCGCACTTCGTTCGCCGAGGTAGACTCGGAAGCCTCGGTCGACTGTTTGGCTGAGTGAGATCATGCGTCCTTCGATCTCCTTGTGTGGCGTCGGTTGGACATGCCACGGGCGAAAAAAGGTTCTGTTCGTGCGCTGTACGTCCGCAGAGCCCGTCGTCGGATGAAACGTTGTTTTTCGTCTGCCCTGCCCGACGAAATCGACGTTTTCTAAAAAAACCTGCGGACCCCTCACCCGAATTGAACGCGGGCGATCTATTCCCCCCTTGTCGACCCTGCTTCGCCATTTTAAGGCTGAACCCAGGCGGGAGGCTCGTCGAAAAGGCACGAAAACGCGAATCTCAAGGTGGTCGCCAACCGACTTCGGAGGCGACGAAGTGCATGAGAGTCTATCGTTCGTTTCCACTCTCATCGGAGTAGCCAACCCGGAAGCCGCAATCGGTGAATCGGTCGGTGCTGCGCTGCAGCGTGCGGAAGTCATTGCGGAAGACGAACGGAAAGTGGAGGAACCACGAGCCGCCTCGGCACGGACCGTAGCCTTCACTGACGGTGCCAGCGCAGAGCTCGCGGATCGTTCCAGCGAGGTCACGCACGCCAAACACCGAGACATCTCTTTCGAACGTGCCCACGGGGTCGGGGAACGGTCGGCCTTGGCGTGACGGAGCGCCTTTGCAAAGTGCCCAGTCGAATCCATTGCCCCACGGGTAGAGCCGTCCGTCCGCACCACGCGCGCAGCGCTCCCACTCTTCTTCGGTCAGGAGACGGATCGGTTTACGCAGCTTGTTGCCTAACCACTCACAATAAGCTCCGGCGCCTTCGGCGCTCACGGCAGCGACAGCCATGCGTGGATCGAGTTTCTCCTGCGGAACCAACTTGCCGTGCTCATCTCGCACGATGTAGCGTTCTTTCCCGAAAAAGGAGCCGAGTTCGGTTGGAACGTCGGCGTCGGTGCCAAACTGCTCGTTAAGAAACGAGCAGTAGTCCCCAAACGTTACGGGGTACTGCGCCGCAAAAAAATCTCCCACCTCGATCGAGCGCCGCGGCAGGGCGTTGAAGTCTGTCTGATCCGACCCAACGATGGTCGGTCCGCCCGGGATCTGAACGAATCCTTCGGGGATCGCGCCCGCTTTGGCGAGACGGACGCGTGCCTTATGTGGCCCGCTGCGATCGATGACGAACGGATAGCGGGCCTCGTCGAATCCTTCCTTCCATAGTAGGATCAAGTACGAGCCCTGAGGTAGGCTGCATTCGAGTGGTGTTGTACCCGCGGTTTCCCATTTGCCTTCGGCGAGCAGCAAGCCTCTCTTCTCGAAACGACACAGGAGCACGGTCGCACCTGCCGGGTCCGTCTCGACCCGGAGCACACCTTCGCCGCTCAGTTCTGCGTGATAGTGGCCGTCATCGTACTGCTCGACGAGGTTACGATACAGGCTCATTGCCTCGGTCTCACCGCGCTCCTCAGATGCGAGGAGGCGACGATAGAAAATGTCGGCGAGGGCACGACGTGCCTCTGGGTGTTGCGGCGAGATGCTCAACACCGCGTGATAGGCCGCCGTGGTGTTCGTGAACTCACTGTCGACGGTTTCTTCTGCTTGATCGCATTTTTCGGTGAGTTCCCAAAGCGGTTTTTTCCTTTCCTCGGGGTCGTAGCTGTTGACGCGCTCTCTCAGCTCGCTTTCCTCTTGGCGTAGCTGAGCCAACTTTCTTTCCGCCTCGAAAAGCTGAGAGCGGAGTTTTTCCGCCACCCAGACGAGTCGGTTCGCTTCTGCCGTCTGTCGCTCCGCGTGGTGGATTCCCTCGATGTATTCCTGTAGGGCGTCATGAAACTCCTTGGCAGACTGGTAACGCTGGCTTTTGTCTGCTGCCAACGCTCGCGAGCAGATTTCTGCCAGCAGGCGCGGGATTGAACGCTCAGGGGATTTCTCAAGCGGCGGCACGATCTCCGTACGGCGCGCGCGCGCCAGGGCCACCTTCAGGCTGTCTTCTACGTAAAGCGGTGCGCCAGTGAGGACTTCATAGAGGATCGCACCGAGCCCAAACACGTCGGTTCTGTGGTCGATTTCACTCACTTCACCTCGCGCTTGTTCCGGTGCCATGTAAGGGATGCTGCCGTGAACCGATCCTTCGAGGGTTTTTTGATCGTGATCGACGCGCGTCGTCGAGATCGACTCCTCGGGCACGAGCTCAGTCCCGATCAGCTCTTCGGAGCCGTTGGCGCCGAGGATTTTCGCGAGACCCCAGTCGACGACGAGCACTTCGCCGAAGTCTCCGACCATAATGTTCTGCGGCTTAAGGTCACGGTGGATGACGCCCTTGCTGTTGGCAAAGTGAACGCCCATCGCGGCCTGCTGGAGGGTTTGGACGAAGCGGATGAGCGAGAAGTTTTCGCGTTGCTCGCGGATCACTTGCGCGAGATTGCGGCCGCGGATCCACTTCATGGTGAAGAACGGGTTCGAGTCGGCGTCGATTCCGATATCGTAGACCGGACCGATGTTCGGGTGCTCCAGCTGCGCAGTTGTTTGCGCCTCCTGGATGAATCGAGAACTGCGGACGACTTCGTCTACCGATCCGATCATCACCTTCATTGCGATGCGACGACGGAAATCGCGATCATACGCCAAGAGGATTCTTCCCATGCCACCACGCGCAACTTCTTGCTCAACGCGGTAGCGCTCGCCGTTGGTGCTAAGGTCGAAATCGCTTGCGTGCGGCTCGAGAGAAACCGATGACGTGCGCATGTCGCTGGCCGAGGCGCCGAGTCGTTCTAGTTGGCTTAGAATACTCTGAACTCCCTCGCCCGGTGATCCTTCCGCTTCAACCATGCGGAGAAAAAAGAGGCAGCGCTTGCGCAGCTCTACGGGCCACGCCTCTGGAATCTCGCGTTCGCCACCTTCGAAGTATCGCGTGACGAAGTCCTCGTAGAGTTCCTCGACGTTCACAGCCCGAGAAACTCCCCGAACGCCTGCTGGCCGACGGCCTTCTCGACGCGCGGGCGTAGTAGATCGAGGCCGCGCGCGCACAGTGTTCGTGCCCGTTTCTGGGAGCCGAGATTCATGCTCGTTTGTATTTCGGGCCAGGAGTGACCCTCAAAGATCTTGAGAAGAACGGCTTCCATTTCGCTTGGATAGTCGAGTTGGAGCCGCAGCATTGAAGTCTTCACAGTTTCGCGAACTTCCGCCATCGAGATGATCTGAGACGGCGTCGGATCTGCGGCGGCCACGCCACAGCGTGTGTCGAGATGAAACGGCCGCCCATCGCGCTTCTGGCGTTTCTCGCGTCGGATCGCGTCGAGTATGCGGCTGCGAATCAGTCGGGCGACCCAGCCGTAGAACTCCTCGTCGCTGCGGTACTCGAACTTGTCGAGATGGGCAAGCGCCTCAGCTAGACCCTCATTGACGAAGTCGAGAGTCGAGCCTTGTGTTCTTCTGAGGTACCGCGACAGCGAGCCGCTGAACATACGCACGAAACGGTCGACACAGCCAGCCAGCTTGTCGAGCGCTTCACGATCTCCCGCTTGCGCCGATTCGATGAGGGGCCGAAGAGCTTCGGTCATGGGTACACTCCGAGCGTCGGCGAAACCAGTAGCGTGTCAGACACCGAGGCGCATGTCACCAAGCTACTTGAATGCACCCCGGGGGCGTCCCCCTGCTTCGCACGTTGACCGTTCTCCTCGCTGTGAACGCGTCGATACGACCTGATCGATGGTAAGCGGGCCCGCAAACCAAGGCAACGCTTTTTGGCGTGTGTACGGGGTGACGGTATTGGTGGTTGCACACTCAATCGCACCCTTCTCGGTAGTAGGCGCCCGCTCGCCCGCGCGGTGGTAGAACTTTGCAGCCGCGAGTCGCGGGTCAAACGAGCTCACGCACCCGGCTCCGCTCCTGCTGCTGCCATCGGATGCGAAAGCCGCTCGCGCGCAGTAGGTCACAGGTGGCGGAGAGCCAGATTGTTACGCCGAGCATTTCGCCGAACTCTTCGCAGCTGACCTGCGCCGTTCTGGCGAGTGTGCCGCTCAGGGTGAAGTTAGCGAGAGCTTCGACACCCACCGCCGAACCGGCGAACACCAGGAGGCCAGCGAGGAATTTGATCGTTGCGCCTGGCGACTGGCGAAAAAAAGCAGTGAGCTGCAGGAAAAGGAGGCCCACGCCTAGTGTGAACGGCACGCCGATCACAAACATCCAAACACCCGTGTACCAGAACCTGCTGCCGAGTCGCGAACCAGAAGCGAAGAGAACGTCGGACTTTTCTCCAAGCCACTCGTGCACTTGCGCGATTTCGTCGCACGACATGGCTAGGAGAATGAGTGGAAAGAGTGCCAGCAGCCAGCTCCTCCACTGGCGGCGGTCGAAGCTCGCCCGGGCGAAAAGACCAAAGAGGCAGGCGACGACGAAAAGCTGCATCGAGGAGTACCACGCGGGAATGTTGTTCTCACCCTCGAGGTCGAGGAGCGTGGTGATCTTCCAGAACGGCTCGCCTGCCGCGGCATTGGCGAGGTAAGCGATGCAGAGGCCGCAATCGACGGCGAAGAACGCGCGAACCAGCCGCGCCAAAGGATCTAATCGCTTTTTTTCGGCGTGCACGAGCACTCCAAATTGTGGACGAAACTCGTCGGTTTTGGTCCTGGCGCCGTTGCCCTGCGGATTGCGTGTGTTTGGAGTCGAGTCCGCAGTTCTTCGGCGCAGTTCACGCGTGGGTAACGACGGTCGAGCAACGAGCTACGACGTTCGTGGGGGTGCAATCGCCGTGCCAGCGTTTCTTCTTTCGTCTTCGCCGTAAGCTCATGTGTCGGTGCCACAAGTGCGAAAACTGGATTCGCCGCTCACCGCGGATATACTCTGGCCGTTCCGAAACGTCTTTTTTTTGGCCGAGTTCTTTTCATGCAGAAACGCCTCAAAGTGGCAGCGTGCCAGTTTCCCGTGTCGGCGGACATTTCTAAGAACTCAAAGTACATTCAACGTTTCATGCGCGCTGCAGCCGCGGAAGCTGTCGACCTGATCCAGTTTCCCGAATCGGCGTTGTGCGGTTATCTCGGCACTGACTTTTGCTCCTTTGACGCTTTCGACTGGTCGCTTCTTGATTCTGAGACGAAGACTATTCGAGATTTGGCGTCGGAGCTCGAGCTTTGGACCGTCGTTGGTTCTTGCCACGACGTCGGCGGCGGTTATCGTCCGACCAACTGTCTGTACGTCATTTCAGACTCGGGCGGCGTGCGGACTCGATACGACAAGCGCCGACTTTATGGACGAGAGGCCGACCACTTCTCCGCCGGCAGCGACGGTGCGACCTTCACTCTTCGCGGCTATCGCATCGGCCTTCTCGTTTGCTATGACTCGTGTTTCCCAGAACTCTACGAGTCCTACCACGCTCAGGGCGTTTCGATCTTGCTGCACTCCTACTACAACGCTCGCAGTCGCGCGAAAGGCCCCGGCGTCCTCGACGAATTGATGGTCTCTCAGCTTCGTGTGCGGGCGTCCGATCACCAGATGTGGATCATTGCCGCCAACTCCTCTGCGCGCCACTCGAGGCTGGCGGCGTGCATCGCTCGCCCCGATGGATCAGTGGTGTCTCATAGACGTCACGTTGCCGGCATCGTCTGTCACTCATTTCCAGACGTGGAGGCGAGCGCGCATCTCCGCAAGGAACAGGGGCTCATCGCGCGAGCTCGGGTCTGTGCTGACGTTTCGAACGCCGTCGTCCCGCCGGCGATTCACTGACGTCTTGCCTTCGGCGGTCTGCCCGATGTTGCCTATTTGCCGCTTTGATGTCGTGCGAGTCGGTGCAGACGGTGGCGCAGCACCGATTCGGGCAGCAGCTTGTATGCGATGACGTGCTTGAGCGTACGCCAACGCGGCCACAGGGTGAAACTCTGCCAGTACCAATCCAACGATTCGGCGAAACGACCCGAGTCCGACAGGCTCTGCGCCATCAGGTAGTAGTCCTCCGCAAGGCTCGTGCGACAGCTTTTCGCCTGCTGCGGCGTGCTGCAGTACATGAAGCGTTTTTGGCGGAAGCGGCAATGGTTACGAAGCGTCGAGAATTGACCTTTGAGCGTGAACCCTGACGGCGTCACGGTGTTGCCGGAGTGGAAATTGTAGAATGTCTGCGGGCGTTTGATATAGAACAGGTCGCCCATGGAGACCAGCCGCAATAGGTAGTCGATATCTTCGTACATGCTGAGGTTTTCGTCGAAGAACACCGCCCGCTTCAACCGCGTGCGGTCGACCACTAGCGACGACAGATGGAACCCGGCCTGATCCTTGAGCAATCGATCGAGCGCCGCGGCGCCGCTCACCAGGTAGCCGATTTCGTGTTCGCTTTGGGCAGCCCTCGCCCATGAGCGTTGCCGTTCTTCTTTCGCTGCAAGTTCCGCTTCGTTGAACACTCCGCCGGGATCACTCACTTCGTAGCGCCCGACGACGACGGCGACGTTTTCATGCGCCTTGAGTGCCGTGATAGCATCTTCGATGTGATGGGGTTGCCAGGCGTCGTCGGAGTCGAGTAGCGCAATCACGTCGTTTGCGGCAGCTAGCAAGCCGACGTTTCTTGCCGTTGATACGCCAGCGTTGGCTTGATGAATCACGCGACAGCCCGGATAGGCGGCGATGAACTCCTCGAGCTCAGATGCCTCGAAATCGTCGGAACCGTCGTTCACGATCAGGATCTCGGTGGGACGTACGCTTTGCGCGGCGATCGAGTCGAGACCGGCCTTGAGGGTCTTGCGGCGATTGTAGAGCGGAATGAGCGCTGTTACGGGCGCGGTCTTCACCGCCGCCGAGGCTGCTGGTTGGGGCTCTATGGATGCGCTCGTCGTCATGAGCTGCTCAGGCGACTGAGGGGGCTACGGCGGAAAAGATCACTGCAATACCTTCTCTTCGGAGCTAGGGTGCGTCTGTCTAAAGGAGACGCTACCGGGCAGATTCGCGTCACCACCCAAGAGCCTGAAAACAACGGGCGCAACGTTGTTACTTCACGAGGATTCTCGGAAGTCACTGACTGGCCGCTTCTTCGCGCGACGGTCGTCCTCTGTCCGAAAAACTGGCAGGGAGGTCTCGCAGGTACAGGCTACTCGTTGGTCGCGGTCGGTGTCAGACCTGAGATCCACTCGCCGAGAACGCGCACCGCTTCCCAGTCGATCTCGGAAGTGGCTAACGTTGGCATGCGACCGGGGCCGCGCACCATGAGGCGCAAGAGTAGCTCGGAGCGCTGCGGCGCGCCGGGAACCACGACGGCACTGTCGACTGCGCCGAGGCGCAGCTGGCCCGGCGTCTCGTTCAGCACGCCGGCTTTGGCCAGCGGCGTGTGGAACCTGAAGTCGGCCTTAGCCACACCGGTGCCGCCCGGGGCGTGGCAGAGGGCGCAGTTGACGTCGAGATAGGCTCGCGCGAGGGAGGCGGTGTCTGCAGTGCGGGAGCCCCATTCAGGGTAGGCGTCGAAGTCGTGCGGGTATTTCGCTAGGCGCTGGCTGAAAAGGCCAAGCGCGTCGAACATGGCGAGCTGGTTGGCGCTGACGTCGCCGTAGTCATGGACGCGATTCATCTGGCGTGTGTTGAGACCAAGCGCGAACCCGGCGGTCTTAGTGTGGCAGGCGTTGCAGTCGGAACGACTTGGGAAGTACCACGACATGCGGCCGTCGGCTTGGCCGGGTTTCGCGACCTCCCGGGCTGCCGCGCCGTCCAGCAGGTCTGCATCCGTCTGGCCGTGATTCCAGACGTAGGTGTAGCCGTTCCAACCGTGGCCTGCCTTGACCAAAAGGCGCGTCTCGAGGCGTCTCGCGGGGCGACCCGGAGTGTTCTCGAGCGTGAACGTCTTCACGAGCACTGTGCCAAGCGGAAACTTCCAATGACCGTCGGCGCTGAAGTCGATCTTGGCGCCTGCCGGCATTGCGACGTAGCGCTCCTTGTCCGCGCCATCCGACCACAGGGGCACGTTGACGCTGTACGGCACCAGTCCGCGCGCCGGGAGTAGTTCCTCGACGTTTGTGAACAGGCCAGTCTCGGATAGCCGTCGTGGAAATGGCGCCGCGACGGTGGTCGGCGTGCTGCGTCGGCGTAGACGATAGACGCCACCGCGCGTCAGCCTGAAGTAGTCGCCCATCGAGAGTCGATCCATTTCACCGGGCTCAGCCGCTTCGAAGGTGGTGAAGAGGATTTCGCCCTTGTCATCGATTCCGAACGACGTCACCGGTGAAGGTGATCGCGCGACGCGCTGATTCGAAGTGACCTTGGAGCCGTCGTACGTCAACGCCCAGATATTGAAGTTGACGAAGTCGGAGTAGAAGTACGCACCGGCGAACGCCGGAAGACTTTGACCGCGGTACACGTGACCACCGGTGATCGACTTGCCCTCATGTCGTGGATAGACGTGAATCGCCTCGGTCATCGGATCCTCGCTCGGACGATTCGGCTTGACCGGCTGGCGGCGCGGCACCAGTGGGTGATGGCCTTCGCGGGCGCTCCAGCCGTAGTTGCCGCCCTTGACGATAACGTTGACTTCCTCCCAGAGATCTTGGCCGACATCGGCAACCCAGAGATCGCCGGTCTTCGAGTCGAACGTCATGCGCCATGGATTGCGGATGCCGTACGCCCAAATCTCGCCACGCACGTTCTCGCCGCGCCCGACAAAAGGATTGTCGCGCGGCACGGCATAGTTTTTTCCCGCTTGCTTGTGTTCCACATCGATGCGCAGGATCGACCCGAGCAGCGTCTCAAGGTTCTGACCGTTGCCGAACGGGTCGTCGCGGCGACCGCCGTCACCGAGGGCGACGTACAGCATGCCGTCCGGGCCGAACTCAATGCTGCCACCGTTGTGGTTTCCGAAAGGTTGCTCGACCTCGAGCAGCCTTTCTTCGCTCTCGGGGTCGGCACGATTGGGGTCCGACTCCGAGACGCGGTAACGCGCGACAATCGAAGCACGTGGCGGCGTCGAATAGTAGACGAAGAACTCGCCGTTCTCACGGTACCGGGGGTGGAACGCGAGACCGAGGAGACCCTCTTCGAAGTGCTGTGTGAGCGTCTTGTCGCGGATGTCTAGAAAGACCTTGGCTTCGCCGACGTCATCTCGATTCTCGAACACATAGACGATGCCGGGCTGATCGCAAACAAAGAGTCGCCCCGAGTCGTCGCCAGCGTGCGTCAACACGACGGGGCGCGAGAACTTGAGGTTTGGAAACGCCGGCTCAACGACGAGCGGCGGCAGGGGATCCGGGGAACCTAGAAGGTTCGACGTATCGATCGGAGTGTATGCGCTCGGATCGAAGTCAGCTGCCCGAGGTGCCCCTGACGCGACACGAAGACCCAAGACCACGCTAATGAGAGCGAAACTGACAAGACCGAAACGCATCGATTGCATGTTGTGCGTTCTCCGTGAAGCGAGGCTGCGTCGAAAAGAAGAACGCCGTCGCCCATCAGCGACGGCGCCCTGTTTTTTTCCGGTTCGCGACCGCGGTGTTATCGATTGAAAAGAAAAGCGGGTGTGTTGATCAGCGCCCAGGCAAGATCTTGAGCCGCGTTGAGTCGAATTCGATCGGCAAGATCTCGACGCTTGCCGATGAAGTGCTTGAAGAGTGTACTTTGCTGTTCGGGCGTCCTCTTCTCGTGAGCCGTAACAATGATCGCCGCGATCTCTTGCGGCACGGTCAGCACGCGTACAGGCTTTTTCGACGTCGTGACCGAAATGCGGAACTTTCCGAGCACTCGATGCTCGCCGCGCTGCTGTGCAATCGAAAGGGTCAACAATGTGCCGCCCTTGCTGCCGACGGGTTCTTTGAGCTCGAAGACGGCTTCGTGATCCTGGCCCGCGCGAGGCTCCCAGCCTCGGCTGAGGTCGTCGTCGATTGCGCGTTCCGGGCGGTTGTCTGTCGCCGTGGGGTTCTCAAGCTGGACGCCGACGGCTTTGGCTGCGTCCGTCACGGGTACTGCGGCCACGGTGAAGTTCGTCAGGTCGAAGCTGCCGGTGTCGCGCCGACCCGGACCCTTCTTCGGCAAGCTCTCGTCTGTCAGCGCCTCGATGCGAACGCCAGTGATACCCTCGAGATCGGTGGACGCGACGAAGGTATAAACGTCCTTCGGCGTATCAGCGCCGGAGACGAGAACCGCACCATCTTCTTGGACGGTGAACTCGACGCCGTCGACGGTGGACCGCAAAAGATCCGGCTTAAGAGTCTTCCACTCAGGGATGCTCTGCTCGCGTTCGTAAGCGACGAGTGCCTCATCGATCGCCTGTTTGTCGCCAGGTGCCAGTGCCTCGAGGTTGGCTCGCTCTTCGTGCGCGAACAGAGGCACGAGGCTCTTCGTTTCTGCCTCGGTCGGTAATCGACTCAGAAACGATACGAAGAGTTCTTCGACGAGTCTCTCAGGCCTCGACTCGACGGCGACCAGATCGGCAATGGCGTTCCCTTCGCTGCGGATTGCTTCGGCGACGGTTGGACCATTGACCAGGTTGAGGGATTGACCAAGCGACATGCCACTCGATCGTTCACACTCACAGGCGCTTTCGCGCGGCGGTCTACCGAAGAGGTCGAGAAAACCGTCGTTGGTTTTCACTTTCGGGTCGGTGAGTTCTGCGGCGCGGCTTCCTGCTCGCACACCTGGGAGTTTGGCCCTCGCTCCCGTCGCTTGGTGCAAGGCATCGAAGAGCGTCTCGGCCGGCAGCCGGCGCGCCAGGGCGTGCGAGAAGTTGGTCGTGTCTTCGGCGTTGAACTCGTTGGTCTTGATCGAGTGTTGGTAAGTGCGCGAGCGCACGATCAGACGCATCAAGTGCCGCACGTCGAAACCGGTGTCGATGAATTCTTTGGTCAATCGGTCGAGCAGCTCTGGATTGCTGGCAGGATTGCCGGCGCGAATGTCATCGACGGGCTCGATGAACCCGACGCCGAAGAAGTAGCTCCACAAGCGGTTGACGAAGCTCTTCGCGAAGTACGGGTTGTCGGCGGAAGCGAGCCACGCGGCCAGTTGTTGACGGCGAGGGCTTTCGCTCGGGACCGTGCCGGGGTGCGTGTAGGGGAACGTGGCGGTCACGGTGCCACCGTACGGCGGCGTAACCTCTCCGTCCTCCTTGTCGAAGATGATCTCTTCGAACGCAGGTCGTTCCGTCTGTGTCGCGGCCTGGCGCGGCATGATCGGTGACCCAGGAGCGTTCTTGCGGCCGATGCGCGCGAAGAACGACGACAACTGCCAGTAGTTGTTTTGAGTCCAACGTTCGAACGGGTGGTCGTGGCACTTGTTGCAGTTGAAGCGCACGCCCAAAAAGAGCTGCGTCGTGTTCTCCATCGCATCCTCCGGCGTGCGGAGGATTTTGTAATACGCCGCCGGCGGATTCTTCAGGGTCGAGCCAGTGCCGGCCAGTATGCTCTCGACGAACTCGTTGTAGGGCACGTTGCTGGCGACGCCCTGCTGAATCCACTGCCGTAGCGCCGCGGCGCCGTCTTTGCCGAGAAACTTCGGATTGACCTGAAGCAAATCGGCCCATTTGTTCGTCCAGAAATCGACGAATTCGGAGTTGCCGATCAGTCGGTCGATCAGTTCGTCTCGCTTGACCTTTGAGTTGCGCCGGTCGAAGAGAAAATTGCGCACTTCCTTCGGTCTTGGTGGCAGACCGGTAAGGTCGAGGTAGACGCGACGCAGAAACTCGGAGTCGGTGCACACGCCGCTCGGAAGGGCTTTGATCTTTTTCAGCTTCTTGTAGACGAGGGTGTCGAGGTAGTTGTACTCAGGAACTTCCTTCCACTCGAATCCGCTGCGGTCTCCCATAACGGTCAATTGCGCTACCGCATAGCGGCCTTCATAGCGTGCGAGAACGGCCGCTTCGCCGCGCCTGAGAGCTGTGATCAACCCAGGGCGATCGACGCTCGTCACTTCGATATTGCTCGACTCGACGAACGCCTCGCGCGTCACGTCCCGGACGCTGCCGTCGCTGAAGGTCGCCAGTATCGCGATTTGCTGCCGCATCCCAGGCAGCGGGATGATCGGGCTTTCCGGGAACACACGGATCGACTCGACGCGCGGACTCTCGAGGTCGAGAGTCACGCCGTCCGCAACCCAGCCCCGAAGCGCTTCGTAGTATGGTTCCCCTGGCTTAGCAAGCGCTCCACCGACGTGGGGCACGACGCCGGTGATCTTGAGCAGAAAAAGGCTGTTGTCAGGTGAGGCGCGGTCGAAGCGTCGGCTTTCGAGGTCATCGGTGAGCGCACGGTAGTCGAAAAGGAGGTCGTATCCGCGCAGCGACAGTTTGAACCCGTTCTTACCCTGGGCGGAGCCATGGCACGTGCCGGCGTTGCAGCCGATACGTGACATGATCGGCATGACGTCTTGAACATAACTCACACGGTATGGCGCTGTTTGACCCGTCACTTCAATCGGCACAGCGAGCGATTGACCGCCCAAGGAAACTTCGATGGAGCCTGTCCCGTCCTTCACCGGCGTCACAAAGCCGCGGGCGTTCACCTCTGCTAAGTCGGTGTCGACCGTGATCTTGGCCATGCGCGTCACGTCGACCTCGTCACCGCCGTTCATCGTGGCCGTTACCAGCAGCTGGCGATAAGCGAACTTGTGCGGCAGCGCGACCGACTCTGGGAACACTTTCAGGCTCTGAACCTCAGCTCCCGTCGGCAACGATTCCTTTTCTCCCGCCTCTGCAGCGACTACCACGTTCGATAGGCTCAAGGCGGATGCAACGATGAAAAGGAAGGAGCAAATCAGCCACCGCGTGATCCATCGACATACGTTCATTCTCTTACCCGTTAACGATTCGCGTTTGCTTGCTCATCTCGCGCGGCGATTGACGACTAGAAAAGGCGCGTTCGCGCCTTTTCGGACTCCACGAGCGGAACGGGGACAAACGTGCTGACGAGTTCACCCGTCTTGGCGTCGAAAAGACGCACTTTGCCGTCGAATCCCGCTGCCGCAACTCGGTTGCCATCTGGATGAAAATCGACCGAGTAGACCGCTGTGTCGAGCTCTACTTTCCAGACGAGTTTGCCCTCTACGAGCTGACTCTTCTGGTCCTCGCTCTCCTCTTTGTCCTGATTCTGTTCCGCCTCTTTCTTGGCTTTCTCTTCGGAGTCACGTTCCTCGGCGCTCGGTCCGCTCGTGTAGCAGCGCACTTCACCGCTGCCGTTGTAGCTGCTGCCGACCGCGAAACGTTGGCCGTCGGCGCTGAAGCGAGCCGAAAAGATGCGGCCGGGTGCGGCGTCAAAACTGCTGATGAGATTGTAGTCGTCGCCGATCCGGCGCGCCTTGACGCGGTGCATCCGATAGATTTTGGGTGCACCGTCCGCGCCGCCGACCAGCAACTCGTCGCGCTTCGGATGGCAATCGACGGCCATGAGTCCGCCTTTGAGCGCGCCCGGCGTGATGCTCGTGATATTGTCAATGAACTGCTGCGTATCGACCTTGATCAGCTTCAGCGAACGATCACGGCTGACCGAGACGAGGTGCGAGTCGTCCGTCGAGAACGCGGTCGCCAGCACCCAGTCGTTGTGAGCGCCGTTGAAGAGAACTTCTTCTCCGCTCTTGACGTCAACTGAGCGCACGGAGTTGTCGGCGCAGCCGAACGCCAGTTTACTGCCGTCTCGCGACCAGCTGATACCGTAGAGTGTGTCGTGCGTCTTTGAGATCGAATGGCGAAGCTTCGCCTTATCGACATCCCAGATCTGAATCTCACCGAAGCGCCCCGGTGAGCCGCCGGCCACCGCGATCAGTTTCCCGTCCGGCGAAAACGATAGAGACTGTATCCGTTCCGACGCGCCAACCAAACGCGCCACCACGCCGCTGCCGTCGGCGCGATGCAGAAGCACTTCATGATAGCCCGAGACGGCGACGAGGTTGCCGTCCGGCGAGAAGTCGATCGCGGTGAGCACCGGCAGGCGCTGATACACTGGAGGGTTGTCCATGTCGTACTGGCGCGCCGCCGCCGCCGGCGTGTCGTTCCCGGCGCCGCCGAGAATCCACTTTCGCACGACCTCGATGTCGGGCGCCGAAAGCGGCGGCGCCTTCTTTGGCATCGAGGCTTTGCCTTCGGAGTCTGGTGTGATCTCCGCGATCAGAAGACTCTCGTCAGGCTTACCCGGGACGACGATGGCGTCGTCGCTACGCCCACCCTGCATGAGGCTGGCGTAGTCAGTGAGGACGAGCTTCCCGTTTGCCTTTGCGGGCTGATGACACCCTTGGCAATGCTCGCGAAGAATCGGCAGCACGTCGCGAAAGAAGCTGGTCGAAGCTTCAACGGGCGCCGGGTTCGTTTCCGCCGCGAAGACAGCAGATGACGTCAAGAGCGAACAGATGAGTAGGCAGCGGAGGCGAGTGATCATGGCGGCTATTGGTCGTCGAGCCGAGAGCACCTCGCGCAGCGACATTACATCATTCGTACGCCGCGCGAAGTTAGCGATTGAAGGGACGAATGCTTGGCGAATCTGCCGGCTCTCAAGCGAACAGGTCGAGAACCGCTTCGCCTTTGACGAGCTCACGAGGCTGATTCAAGTGGTTGTAAACAATCGAGTGAGGTTCGATTCCCAGAGTGTGATAGATGGTCGCCAGCAGCTGCTGTGGGCTGACTGGGTTGTTGAGCGGTGCGGAGGCGGTTGCATCGGACTCGCCGTAGACCGCGCCGCGTTTGATGCCCGCGCCGGCGAGGACCGCGGTGTAACAGTACGGCCAGTGGTCACGGCCGTCAGCAGAGTTGCTGTTGCCCGACGTACTGACGCCTCGCTTCGGGCTACGACCGAACTCACCCACGGCGACGACGAGTGTCTCGTCCAGCTGTCCGCGATCATCCAGATCCCGAATCAGGGTCGCCAGGCCAGGGTCGAGCATCGGTCCAGAGAGCTTCTTCATGCGCTCTGGAAGGCCGGCGTGCACGTCCCATGAGTGGCGATCCGAGTTGGCGATCTTCGGCCAGTTGATTTCGACGAAGCGTGTACCGGCCTCAACGAGTCGACGAGCCAGCAGGCAGCATTGCCCGAAGGTGTTGCGGCCGTACTCGTCTCGGAGCTTGTCGGGCTCGGCGCTGAGGTCGAATGCCGTCCGTGCCCGTCCAGAAAGGACGAGGCTGAGCGCTCTGTCCGTGTACTCGTCGAGATCGTATTTGGCGACCGCCTTCTCGAGTGCCGGCATGCCTTCGTTCAGCGCTGCGAGCACGTTCGCCCGACGTTTCAGCCGCGGGACCGAGATCTCCGGTCGCATGGTGAGATCATCGACCTTAATCTTGTCCATCTTCGTGTTGTCGTAGTCATCCCCCGGGGGGTAGAGATAGAACGGATCGAACGCGCGGCCCAGGAAGCCGGCGGTACCGCCCTTGCCGACAACGTTACTCTCTTGGAGCGGCCGGGGCATCATGACGAACGGAAGCATGGGAACTTCCGGCGGCTTTTCTTTGACGACGTTGCAGCCAACGTTCGGAAAATCCTTCGGCGATGGTGGCTCGAGCTGACCTGATGGGCTGACTTTGTCTGCCGTGTAGCCGGTGAGCATCTGGTAGATCGCCGCGGTGTGGTTGAAGAGGCCCACCGGCGTGTAGCTCATCGTCCGAACGAGCGTCAGTTTGTCGGTGACCTTCGCAAGGTTTGGCAGCAGTTCGGTCACCTGAGTGCCCGGGACCTTGGTCTTGATCGTCGAGTAGATGCTTTTGACATCGGAAGGCGCATCGACCTTTGGGTCCCACAGATCGATGTGGCTGGGGCCGCCCTGCAAATAGATCAGGATGACGCTTTTGGCCTTGTTCCAGCCCGGGGCTCCGACCGACTTGGCCACCGCGGCGGCGGCCTGCGCCTCTTGAAGTTCGAGAAGCTGTGAGAGGCCGACGCCTAGCATCGCTGATCCACCAATGCGCAGCAGCTCGCGCCGCGTGATGCCGTCACAAGTGACTCTGCCTTGATCTCCAGGGATGACCAACATGGTCTCTGACCTCCGATTCTCGGATGGGTTGCCGAAGCGAAGAGCGGCGTGGTCGTGAGAGACGCCGGGGCGGGGCGATCCGATCCGCATCGGATGGCCTTCAACGCGCTAGAGTGGCCGCGGGAGCCGTGTCGACGACGTCCCACGCGCGCACAAACGGCGAGTCCCCTGCTACGCCGCCCAATCCCAGGCGCACGCCGCGTAGCGGCGCTATTCTACGCAAGAAACGGCTTTTTTTGAAAGATATAGTTTGTGCCCTGGCGCTTCTCGCAGAGGGATGTGAGGGGTTCACGTTGGCCGTTTGGACGCGCGTTTGGGAGGCGTTTGCGGCGCCCCCTCGAGGCGGCTTGTCCGGCACTAACAGATACAGAACACACAATTTGCGGGACTGAACGCCGATTCAGATCCCACGCCTGCAAAAACAGCGAGTCGAGGCATTTCATGCCTTCATTTTTTGCCGGCCGGCGAAGATGTGTTTCCGGCCCATGGCGGCGGGCACAATGGCTGACAGCGCTTTTTTCAAAGGTTTCGCTGGGCCCAAGCGTTCTACCTCGCAAATGAACCAAGGCAGCGACCGCGACCTGATCCTCGCCTACCAGCGTGGCAAAGAGGCGGCTTTCACCGCCTTCTACGACCGTCACGCCGCAGCGCTCTACGTCTTTGTGTTGGCGTTTGTGCGCCGGCGCGAGGTCGCTGAGGACTTGGTGCAGGAGACGTTCGGGCGTCTCCTGCGAAGCCTTGGCAGTCTCGAAACGCGTGAGGACATGGGACCTTTCCTCTTCCAGGCAGCGCGGCGCTTGGCGATCGATTGGCATCGGCGCGAAATGCGAGGCCGCACTGCTCTCGAGAGTCGTTCGCGTGATCCGTTCTTTCGGGCTGAACCGGTGTCGTGCTCGCGCGATGGTGCTGTGGTCGACGCCGAGGACTTGAGCTATCAGCTGCACGAGCTCCCCGATCCGCAGCGCGAAGCGGTCGTTCTTCGCGATCTCGCCGGCATGAAGTTCATCGACATCGCGGCTGTCGTTGAGGTGCCGGAAGCCACGGTCGTGTCGCGCTATCGCGCCGGCATCGAGAAGTTGCGGCGCGCCTTGTTGGCGACGGCAAGAAGGAGAGATCGTGACAGCTGAATTCGATCGCGGCTCAGATCTCTTTGCGGGCGTCGAGTGTCAGCGACCGTCGGACGAGGCTCGCGCACGCATCTGTTTGATCGCCCAAGCCGAGGCGCTCCGTCGGCGGCGCGTACGGCAGAGGAGCTGGTTCCTGAGCGTCGGGCTGGCTGCAGGCACTTTGTTCGCTGCGGCGCTCACCTGGATCGCGCCGGCTTCTCGTACTGCGGGGGTGCCGAACGTTTCAGAAGTACCAGATCTGGCCGCTACAGATTCGGACGCGGCGCAGTCATCGCAGTCACCCTTGCTCAACCCGAAGGCTCCCGACGCTCTGGACGCTCGTTCGACTGAAGAGTCGCGGACGGTGGCGCCATCGCAGCGTGCGCCGCGCGACGCTTTGGCGAACATGGCGAGCAGTTCACGCCCGTGGGAAGAGACTCCTTTGAGAGTTGATGACGACGGCGGCACCATTGCGAAGATTGACGCGTCGCTCGCCGATGCTCGCCGGGAACTCGTGCAACTAGCGACAGAACTCGAGGCGCTTCACGACCGTATCGAGCAGATTCCGCGTGCGCACCGCGGCACACGTGAAATCGGGCAAGAGCGCCTGCAGCGTTGTCAGGCGCTTCTCGAGGAGCTTTCCGCCCATGTCGAGCGACTTGAGGCGGGTCCACGCGCAGCTGTCGAACGCGCCGGTGACACTCTCGAACCGAGTGGCGGTGTGGTGCGCGAACCCGGAGAGTCTGAACGAGCGACGCAAGCGAGCCAACCGTGAGTACGTCGCCACGAGGAATGCTGATTTCGAACTGTTCCCTCAACCGGAGGTTTTCATCATGAAACGACTTGTCCAGCTTTCAGCCGCGGGCGCCACAGCTGCGATCCTCCTTTTGATCGGACTTGATGACCTTGGCCTAGCGCAGGCCGAAGACGAAAAGGTCGAGCGTCTTCGTGAACTCCGTGAACCTGAGTCTGAGGCGGCGGGTGCGATCGATCATGCGGAGGATGCGTCCGCCGCTGCGCGGAAGAAGGCGCCCGAACGGGAGGTCGACGTTTTGCGCCAGCAGGTTTTCGCGCTTTCGTTCCGACTCGGGGCCCTGGAAGCGGAGCTGAAGAAGGCACGAGAGCTGGCCTCCGCCGCGCAGGCTCGCCCGGACGCGGCTCGGCTGCCGCCGCTAGCGGAGCTCGAACGCCTCGTAGACGAGAAAGCGGCCGAGATGAGTGAGCTCAAGCGCCTCGGGCGTGAGGACGAAGTGCGCGTGCTCGATCTTCAACTCAGCGACCTCAACCGCATGATCAAGTGGCGACGCCAAGAGCTCGAGCGCCAGCGCGAGACAGCACACGCTGAGACCGAGTACCGCATGGCGCGCCAGCGCGACAGAGCGCACGCCCGATCATTGGAGCACCGCGAGCTCTTGGCGCGGCTTACAGAAGAGAAACGACAACTGGAGCTCAGGCATGCTGAGCTTGTCAGGGCCGAGGACCGTGGTGACGACGAGGGCGCCGCAGAGAACCGGCACGAGGCCGAGGTTCTTGAGCGTGAGATCGATCGACTGCAACACCAGCTGCGAAAACTGGAGCGCCGCAGCGGTCACGACGACAGTCATGCAGAGCGTCGCGAGCGTGAGTTCGAAGAGGCCATCGAGCACATCGGCGAGCTGCGCAAGGAGTCGCTGCGGGCGAGGCTGCGCGGCCGGCTCGACGAGGCGCGTGAGCTGGCCGAGGAAGCTGAGCGTACGGAGATGGCTTTGGAGCGTCGGCGCGATCGCGACGCGGAGCGGCGTCACGACGAGCGTCGCCATCGGGAGCATCGCGAGCACCGCCGCGTCTGGCACGAGATCGAGCGCCTACGCGACGAGGTGAACGAGCTACGCGAGTTCGTTGAGCGTGCGCTCGGCAAGGACGACGAGGAGCGGTGACTGCTGAGACCGATGTCGTGCCCCGACGGGCGCCCCGAAAGAAGACAGGTGGCGCCCACTCGGGAGGGTGGCAGTCGTTGTCGTCGTGCCTTCGTTTCGTCTGTTTCGTCCGTTTCTTTCTGTCAAGAACTCCTCAGCGTGATCGCAGTGGGAATCGAACAGAAGGTAACGGAGACAACGAAGGCAGGTGTCCTTTTGGGCGCGCGCCCTCTGAAAGAAGACAGGTGGCGCGTACTCGTGGCGCTAGGCACGGACGGCACACAGGCGTGGGCCAGCTACTTTTCGCAGCGTCGAGATCGTTCCTCACCGCGCCAACCGCGCCACGACGGCATCCGTCATCCCCGTCGTCGTCAAGTCGCCGCCGAGGTCGGGCGTGCGGCAGCCGTCGCGCAGCGCCCCTTCGACCGCGGCGCGAATACGCTCGGCCGCGCCGCGTTGCTCGAGCCACTCCAGCATCATCGCGGCGCTGAGAATCGCGGCGACGGGGTTGGCGATGCCTTTGCCCGCGATGTCAGGCGCGGAGCCGTGCACCGGCTCGAACAGTGATGGGAACTTGCGCTCGGGATTGATGTTGGCGCTCGGCGCGAGGCCCAAACCGCCGACGATCACAGCGGAGAGATCGGTGAGGAGATCACCGAAGAGGTTTGAGGCGACGACGACGTCGAAATCTCCCGGTCGCCGCACGAAATCCATCGCGGCCGCGTCGGCGTGGAGGCGCTCGGCGGCGACGTTTGGATAGTCGCCGCGAACACTCTCGAGTACCTCGTCCCAGAGAACGAAGGCGTAACGGAGCGCGTTCGACTTTGTCACCATGGTGAGTTTTTTGCGCCGCTTGGCAGCGAGGTCGAACCCGAACCTCAGGGCACGCTCCACACCGCGGCGGCTGTGAATCGCCGTCTGCACTGCAACTTCTTCCGGAGCACCGACACGGCAGCGGCCACCGACAGGAAGGTATTCGCCCTCGGAGTTCTCGCGCAGGATCACCATGTCGACGGACTGCGCATCGCTCTCGACGTCACGCAGCGGTGAACGAACTCCCGAGAGAAGCTTCGCCGGCCGCAGGCACACGTACTGATCGAAACGTTGACGGATCTCGACGAGGGGTGCCAGGGTGATGTGATCCGCCAGCCGTGACGGATAACCGACCGCGCCTAGGAAGATCGCATCGAAGGCCTGCAGCGTCTCGAGGTAGTCAGGTGCTACGACGCGACCGTGCTGTTCGTAGTAGTCGACGCCCCACGGAAACTGCGTTAGCTGCAGCTTGAGTCCATGCTGTTCGGAGGCCCGGGCGAGCACCGCCGCGGCGCTGCGGGTGACCTCTTGACCGATGCCGTCGCCGGGGAAGAGAGCGATGTTGTAAGAGCTTTTGCCCGTCATATCCGTGTGTCAGAGCCGTTCTACCCTCGGCGCGCCATCACTACCCGTTTGTCTCCCGACTCGATACAAAAAAACACCCGAGCGACGTCGTGTCGCTCGGGTGTTTCACCCAACGCTCGGCGTGACCCGGAGGTCACGTCGTGCGAGTGTACTTAGCCGTCGCTGCAATCGACGTCGCAGTCAATGGCGAACGTCGTACAGTTGAGGCCGAGGACGTGCGGCGGGTTGCCGCCACCGGCGAACTGCCAGTTGAGCGACGCCACTGGGTCGGAGATGTCGTGTCCGCCGTCACCGTTGAAGTCGACGAGCGGCAGACCGCCGGCGCTGATCGAGATACCGTCGATGAGGCACGGATCAAGCGCGATACCGGCGAACTGGAAGTTGAGGTCGGCGACCGGATCGGAGATATCGACCCCACCGTCGAGGTTGACATCGCCCGGCTTGACCTTCGTACCGGCCGGAGGCGTCGGATCGTCTTGCGGATCGGGGTGGGCGACGATCGTGATGACGTTGACCTGACCCGGGGTGTTGGCACCCTGGCTCGGATCGTTGTCGGTGTTGACCTCACCCTTGGCGCCGAAGCACACCTCGCGGGTGGTCATGGCGACCGAGCCCTGCGTCGTGCGAATCGGAGCTTCGCCGGTGTCACCGGTCTGGTGGTTTTCGAAGACGAAGTACGACGGCGACTGGTAGGCGAAGCTACCGTCCGTGGCGTCGAACGCCAGGTGACGACCGACCCACTGGTTCTGCGTCGTCACGCCCGGCAGGATCGTATCCCAAGCCACCGTGAGGCGGCCGAGAGCGTCCGTAGCGACCGCAACGCGATCGAAATCAGCCAGGAAGTTGTCGGAATCCGTGCCGCCGTTGTCTTCGTTCAGCTCGTTGACATTGACGGCGTTCACGAAACTGACGTCGGTAGCGTTGAACGCTGCGACCCAGACGTTTTCCTGCGGCTGCTCGTCCACCGTGCGGGTGATCGTACCAGCGAGAAAGACGAACTGGTGGTTGACGTGGCCGCCGATGCGGGTACCGTCGCCGCGACCGCCGTCGAAACCACCACCCGCGAGGTTGATGACTTCGTCAGCATCACCGTTCTGCGAGATCTGACCGCGCAGATCGCCATTGTTATCGTAGAAGAAAATCTGCCCACCTTCGAAGTTACCGCGACGAACGGCAAAGCCACCGTCGGTCGACGTCATGTTCGACCATGGGTCGCCGGTCGACAGGACCTGCGTCGGCACCACAGTGTTGCCTTCCTGGTCCATGATGATCGCGGTCGCAGCGGTGCCAGCGTCGAAGAGTCCGGAGCGGTCGTCAATCAGGACAACGGCATTGCCGTCGTCGAGGACCGTGATCTCGCCGCCGAAACGCCCGATCTGGCCGTTTCCGGTCAGGTCGCCGAACGTCTCGTCTTTGAGGATACCGCTGTTGGCACGGAACGCCGGCGCGGAGGTGTTGGTCCCCGCGTCATAGTTGTGACCCTGGACGGCACCGTAACGGCCGTCACTGACGCCGTCACCGTAGATCAGTCCGAGGTCCCAGCGGTTGTCGGCCTGGAACTCCTCGTAGAAGTGAGGATTCGCTTCCATACCGCCGATCCAGAAGGTACCGCCGGGGCGGGCGTCGCCAGCCGCGCGGCCGGGGTTACCGCTTTGGCGCGTCTCGTTGATCTGGCCGAGGTACGCAGCGCTGAAGTCATCGACCCAGAACGAATTCGTGTCGAGCGGCGCGCTACCGTCGACGGGCGCGATCACCGCACCGGCGCTCATCAGAGTGTCGACACTGTCGGTGTCAACGACCGCGACGTTCACCGAGACAACGAAAGCATCCGTTCCGATCGGACCCGACTGGTACGTTTCCCAGAAGGAGTTGTCCGGCTTGTCGAGGCGAACGTCGATATGCGGAATGTAGTCAGGAAGAATACGCGCTTGACCTCCCGGCAGGCCACCAGGAGTAATCTGCGCGAACGTGAAGGTCGTCGTCAGGCACATGACGGCGACAAGCGTGCTGAATCTCAGCATATGAAAACCCTCCCTCAAGAGAATTGGGAAAGATAAAGATACTGTGGTAATTCCTTGGCCCGGTGTCACCGCGACACAGGCCTCACCCTTTCTCGAGCCGTGAACCCTAGAGCGTTCCTTTCATTCCCTCGTTTGCTCATTTCTCGCCATAGGGTACGAAACGCGCCTCCTTTCTCATCCTGCAGCGATACTTGAAGAACAAGTAGCTCGGCGCAGTTGAAGACAAACCGCATCAACGCGGATTCAGCCGGGAGCCGCTTCTTGACCTACGCCTAACAACCCAAATGAGACGTTCGATCGTACCACCCTCAAAAAAAAGGAGTCAAACGAAAACGTGCGGATCCCGGGGGGTTCGGTGATCCGAAGCACAGAACTTTTCGCACCCCTCGGTCGTTGGGCTATAATCGACCTTCCATCGCTACGTCTTCGTTTTCCGCGCCGCAGTACGGTCGTGGCCCCTGAGAGGCAGGGGCGGCACGGGGACACGGGGTCGGGCTCTTCTTCGCTGCTGAGTGAGCGCAACATGAGACGATACCATGCCTTCTGCCGCCGTTTGGCGATTGTTTTTGCTGCCTTGGCGCTTGCCGCGTTAGGGAGTTCTCCTGCCGCTGCTGACTTTCGTCGCGGCGACGCAACCAGGGATGGCCGGGTCAATGTTTCGGACGCCGTCACGCAGCTGCTCTTTCTCTTCTCCGGTGGCGTCGAGCTTCGTTGCCGCGACGCCGCGGACACAAATGACGATGGTCTCCTGAACATCGACGACGCCTTGGCGACGCTTCAGCTTCTTTTCGGCAGCGATCGGGCGGGCTTGCCGAACGCAGAACTCGGGCCAGACTCGACGTGTGATGCGCTCGATTGCGCTGACGCCCCGGACGCCCCACCCGCCGTAGTCATCAGCGAGATCCAGTACGATCCCATCAACAACAACCGCAACGATCAGCGCAACGAGTTCGTTGAGCTTCACAACCGCTCTAGCGCCGACATAGATGTGAGCGGCTACGCGTTCACCAACGGCGTCCGTTTTACGATTCCCGATGGAACGATGCTGCCTGCCGGCGGTTTTCTCATCGTCGCCAAGGTTCCAGAACGTGCGATTTGGCGCGAGCCCGCAGCGCCCGTCGTCGGACCCTATGAAGGTGAGCTTGCCAACGGCGGGGAACGCTTGACGCTCACGGCACCCGGCTGCGGCGAAGGCAGCGTAGCGGATGAGGATTCTGTGCGTTACGACGATCGCGCCCCCTGGGCCGTCGGTGCCGACGGTTACGGGCGTTCGCTCGAGCGAATCGATGTCGCTGCGCCGAGCGACGATTTTCACACTTGGCGCGCCTCTCTGTCCGAAGCCGGCACGCCCGGTGCCGAGAACTCGACGCTCGGAACGCCAGTGCGACCGGTGATCGCTGCGGCGGAGACGGTGCCCGCGACACCGTTTTCCACGGACAGCCCGGAGGTCCGCGTCACGCTCGACGCGCCAGCGAGTGCGATCGCGCGCGTGACGCTGACGTGGGAGCGCGTTGCCCGAACCGTCGAGGCGGGCGGTTCAGTGGAGATGGCTGTCACGGAGTCGCAAACTGCGAGTACGACGCTGAGCGCGACGCTGCCGGCAGCACCGACGCAAACCCTGACGCGGTATCGTTTGAAGGTCGAGCTCGATGGCGGCGAGGTCTTGGATTTGCCGCACGAGGCGGAACCGGCGCCGGTCCTCAACTACCTCACGTACGACCGCGAGATCGAGACTCTCTTGCCGCTCATGTTTGTCTTCGACCCTCCTGCGCCATCGGGTCTTGCAGACGGCGAGCGCGAATTCAGCGTCGTCGCCGTGCAGCGGCCTGGCGACCCTGCGCCGGTGCTCCACGGCGCGACGACGCGCCCGACCATCTCCGGATTCAGCAAGCTAACATTTCTTAAAGGCGAAGAGTTCGCCGAGCAGCGCACGCTCAATCTCATGCCGCCGGACGGCAAACCTGAGGCCACCGGTGGACCCCTTGCTACGCACACCGAACACTTCGCCTTCGAGATTCACCGCTTCATCGGTGCGCTGGCGCCGCGCTCGGAGTGGTATCGCGTCGTGAGGCCGGCGGAGCTTGTGCACAAGCACACACAGCGCATCACGATCCAGCAAGTCAATGAACGCTTCATGCGACTCAACGATCTCGACGATTCCGGTGACATCTACAAGAACAACAAGAATAGCTGGGAGAAGAAGACGAACCCGGAAACCGGGCTCTCCGAGTTCTTAGCCTTCCGACAAGAGATCAAGAAGCCTGCTGCAGAGATCCGTGACATGATCCTCGAGACGTACGACTTCAGCGCCATGAGCCACTTTTCGATCGGCGGCGCGTTCACGGTGAACGGCGACGGCGTCGGTAACAATCACTTCCTCTACCGCGAAACCACGCCTGAAGGGCGTTGGCGACTGGTGCCATGGGATCTTGATATGTGTTTCGGATCACCGTCGGCGCCTCCGACGATGATGGCTGGCGGGGAGGTGTTGAAACCGTTTCATGGTCAACCAGATCTGGCGGCTGCTTTTCGTAGTCGCTTCAGAGACCTCCTAGCTCCGGGAGAGCCGCTCTCGGTTGAATTCCTGACCGCAGAGATCGACTCCCTCGAGGCACTGTTGCTCGCGGATCTTTCACTCCTTGACACGTTCAAGGGAGAGGCCGACGGCGCCGCGCGTCAGCGCATCATCGACGCCTACGCGTTTCTTCGCGTCTTCGTGAGGCAGCGCGTTCCGACGCTCAACGCGGCACTCGGCACGGAAGGGTGATCTTTCTCGGCGATTTCGTTTGGACGGCGCAGGGGTTCGTCCGATACCGTGCCCCCGGTGCCCGCCGTGTTGACACGCCGCCCGAGCTTCGAAGTGCAGGGTCGTGCCGCAATTGAGACGGTCCGACGCCGCAGGGGGCGCCCGGGATCTCGAGGGATTCCTACCGGCGGGGTTGCTTTCGCACGATTCACGACGTTTGACTTGATCTGCCAAAAGAGATGCGACATGGACGTTTTCCCTTTTCGCGTGACCGTTGTTTTACCGGTGATCACTCTCGCCCTCGCTCTGTTGCTTGGTTCGTTCGCCGCGGTGGAGGCCGTTGAGCTGCGACCGTCCGGCGACAGCATCGTCTCGCCTGATGCCAAACTGGAGCTACTCTACACACGGAGCGTCGCCATCGACGGCGGTCTGACGGAGGGTCCAGCCGTGGCTCCGGACGGTACGATCTATTTCACCGACATTCCGTTTGGCGCTGATCGCGGCATGATTCTTCAATTCGACCCGCGTACGCGCGCGACGACCGTGTTCACGGCCGATAGTGGTAAGTCAAACGGGCTCATGTTTGACGCAGACGGTGATCTCGTTGCCTGCCAAGGTTCCGACCACGGTGGTCGCGCGGTGGTGCGGTGGAACGTTGAAACCGCAACGAGCGAAGTGCTCGTCGATTCGTTCGATGGCAAACGACTGAACGCTCCGAATGATCTCGTCATCGACAGCGGCGGGCGGATCTACTTCACCGATCCGCGCTACGTCGGCACCGAGCCTCGCGAGCTGGAGCATCGCGCGGTCTATCGTCTGAATCCCGACGGCAAGATTCAGGAGATCACCCACAACGTCGAGAAACCGAACGGCATCGTTTTGAGCCCCGACGAGCGGACGCTGTACGTTGCGGACCACAACAACGGCACGGACCGCATAGATCCGACCGCGCCGAAGCCGAAACCCGGCGCCATGAAGATCTATGCCTTTCCCCTCGACGCCGACGGCTTGGCGACGGGCGAACGTTTCACGCTGGTCGACTTCGGTACGCGTGCCGGCTGCGATGGAATGACCATCGACAGCCTCGGCAATGTCTACATCACGCTGCGCGATCCAGGGCGACCGGGCGTTCTCGTGATCGATTCAAAAGGCACTGAGGTCGCCTTCATCCCGACGGGACCTTCCCAGCCGGGTGCTGCAGCACCCGTTGGGCTGCCCAGCAACTGCTGTTTTGGCCGCGGCGACGAGAGTCACGTTCTCTACATCACGGTTGATTTGAGCCTTTACCGCATCCCACTGAATGTGACGGGGCATCGCCTGCTGTCCAACGAGGAGAAACGGGTACTAACGATCTTTCGCAGCGAGTTTGTGCCGATCGAGGTTGGGAGCGACGGTTTCGCGTCGGAGTTCATGCGTGGCCGTGACGGGGGACCGTCCAGCGAAGGACCCGCGTCGCGCGTGCGTTTTGAAACGCCGTTCTCGGTAGCGGCGTACGAAGTACACCAAAACCTTTGGACCGCCGTGATGGGCCGCAACCCGAGTCGCTGGCAGGGTGCTCGCAACTCAGTCGAGATGGTGTCGTTCGATGCGGCGCGTACTTTTTGCGCGCGCGCGACGGCGTTGCTGCGTGCCGCCGGATTGATCGCAGCCGACGAAGTCGTGCGGCTCCCGAGCGAGGCCGAGTGGGAGTACTGCGCTCGCGCCGGCACGACCACAACCTACTCGTTCGGTGACGGCGAAGAGGATTTAACGAACTTTGGTTGGTACCGCGGCAATGCCAAGGGCAACGACCCACCGGTTGGTGCCAAGCTCCCGAATCCTTGGCAGCTCTACGACGTCCACGGCTACTTGTGGGAGTGGTGCGAAGACGTTTGGCATGACACCCACGACGGCGCGCCGGTCGACGGTTCCGCCCGGCACGCCAGTGGCGGCAGCCAGCGCGTCCTGCGTGGTGGCAGTTGGAAAGATAGCGCGGTCGGCTGCACCAGCACAGCGCGCCGCGGTGCGCCGCGGGACCTGCGCGACGATGCCGTGGGGTTTCGCTGCGTGCTGGCTCGCACCGCGCCTTGATCGCTGAACAGCGTGTTGAGATAGAGGCGGAAAGCTAGCACGCACACGGTAGGCGAAGCGAAAACGGCGATTGGTCGGAATCAGAGACAGAATCAGAGACAGAAGCAGAGACAGAAGCAGAGACAGAAGCAGAGACAGAAGCAGAGACAGAATCAGAGACAGAATCAGAGACAGAAGCAGAGACAGAAGCAGAGACAGAAGCAGAGACAGAAGCAGAGACAGAAGCAGAGACAGAAGCAGAGACAGAAGCAGAGACAGAAGCAGAGACAGAAGCAGAGACAGAAGCAGAGACAGAAGCAGAGACAGAAGCAGAGACAGAAGCAGAGACAGAAGCAGAGAAGAGGTGTGCCGCCAAGGGGCGTTTGCGGCGGCGGTATTGTCGAGCGTAGCCGGAGTGCGGACGGCGTCACGGGTGCCCTCGCTGACGCTCGGCGCTTCGCGCCTTCTGAGAGTGACCGCACCCCGTCCGCCCTCCGGCTCGGGGAGTGAAACGCCGCCGCGTCGGGCGTGCGGCGAGAGTTTCACTCAACCGGTTGACCGGAGTCTTCTCATGGGCTTTCTCGCTTTGGATCACTCTGTTGGCATCGTTCGTCAGTTGCGTCCGCTTGTAGCTTCTGTGCGTCGTCATGACTCGAGGCTTGCCGCTCAGCTGCGCGACGCGGGGTCCTCCGTGGCGCTGAATCTGGGCGAGGGCAATCGGCGCTCTGGTCGTGACCGCGGGCATCTTTGGCGTGTTGCTTCAGGCAGTGCCGAAGAGGTGCGTACGGCGCTTCGTGTTGCTGAAGCTTGGGGTTACGTCGATGCGCAGGAGACAGCTTCGGTGCTTGCGGACGTCGACGAGCTGCAGGCGATGCTTTGGAAGCTGACGCGCTGAGCTTGGGGTTTTGGGCCCGTCGTGCTTTTTCGCGCGGCGGGTTTGAGGCGGGGGGCACCAGAGGCATTCTCCTAAGTAGCAAGCACAGCCGAGCTGTGAAGTTTTTTGGAGCGCGCCAGCGCAACTCCCGGTCCACGCTTGGCGTTCACCTTCGGAACGGCACACGGAGCGTGCCTAAGATCGAGTAGGCGACGTCTTTATAGTAGCCGGCACACTCCGTGTGCCGTTCCAGGGCACCCTTGACGGTTCCGAGCACCGCGTACGCTCGACAATGACCGCCGCCGTACGGTGATCACCGCCACCCACTCCCACTCCAAGCTGCAAAAGAAGCGTTTCAAGGCCGTGCGTGATTGCGATTGCGATTGCGTGACCGTGTGGGTGTGGGTGTGCGTGTGCGTGTGCGTGAGAGTGTGCGTGAGAGTGTGCGTGAGAGTGTGCGTGAGAGTGTGCGTGTGCGTGTGCGTGTGCGTGAGAGTGTGCGTGTGCGTGAGAGTGTGCGTGAGAGTGTGCGTGAGAGTGTGCGTGAGAGTGTGCGTGAGAGTGAGAGTTTGCGTGTGCGAGACACGGGTCGGCGCCGGTTCGGTCCATCGCACACCGGCAATCCTCACCAAGCATGAAACCCGCCGCGACGCCCTACAGCCGTCGATCGAACCTGAGGACAAGGGTTTCTGATTTCTGGCTCCCTCCGCGGAGAACTTGTGCAACTGTAGGGTCCTACTCCGACTCCCGCTCCCACCCCCACTCCGACTCGCACGCCCACGCCCACGCACTCGCAAACGCACTCGCCCACTCCGACTCCCACTCGACTCCCACTCGACTCCCACTCCCACGGAAACGTCCGATGCGCAAACGGTGCCTCGCCCGCCTGCGTCTCGAGCGCTTGAGGGTCCGAGCGATGCTACGACGCTACTGTGCGCCGTCGCACGATCACGATGGTTCCGACGAAGAGCGCGAGCGCGCCAGCGCCGAGCAGCCAAAGTGCAGCAGCGAAAAAACCACCGCGTTGGCGCGGTGCGGGCTCCGTTACATCGACCAGCGATGCGGTCGGTGCCGCGGGCGCGCCCTTGGGAAACATCGCCGCGATGAGATCCGGGGTAGCGGAGGCGTCCGTGGCATCCGTCGATCCTTCTGCGACAGCGCCAGCTTTGATCGTTGGCAGCACGCGCTTGTCGTCGGCTTCACGCCAAACCATCGGCAGGTCGACGCCGAGCTTTGCCGCTTGCGACAGACACGTGCACTTGGCGAGAATGGTTTCGATCAGCTCGTCGATGGCGGCGCGTGTGATCTCCGTCGCCGCCAGTGGTGGCTCTGCGAACTTGCCGCGGCCGAAGACGACGCCGACCCAGGCGGGTCCGTCCGGAGCGAGACCACAAAAGGAAGCGAGCGTTCGCTCGCGCGGGTCGCTGCGGTCAAGGCGCAGGACAGCGAGGCCGAGCGCGTGTTCCGACCAGCGCTTGACGCTGCCGGCGAGCACGTCGTCAATGCGCTGCCGTTCCGCCGCGACCTCCGCGCCCGTGGTCGACATCGCCGCTGGTGCGTAGACGAGCACTGCGATTTTGGTCGGCAGGAGTTCTCGCAAACGCTTTCTGGTCGGGGACGAGGCGAGTGTTTCGAGGTCCGCCTCGGTCGGCTCCGGATCCCAGTGGTCGATGAAGAAACCGCGTCCGTGAGCACGCTGAAAACCGGAGAGCATCACGACAGGCGAGCTGGGAGGCCGCCCAGGCACGCCGAAGCTCTCCCACTTAACCTCCGGACTATCGACGTCGATGGTCGTCAGCTCGAGGTTCAGGTCTTTTCCAGCACTGGTCAACCAAGCGCCAAGGCGCTGATGGATACGTCCGAGTTCCGGGCTCTCCGGGCTTGCGATGACGCAGAGTCGATGCAGGTCACGGGCTTCCTGAAAGGCCGCGTCGCGCACGGTCATGTCGTCGCACGCCTGGATCGACATGGGGGGGGTGCCAAGTGTGGCGAACAGGAGAGGGAGCCAGCCGGCGATCGTACGACACGCACTAGACCACGCCGTGCCCTGAGCGTTCGTAAACGGCTGCTTTGTGACGCAGTTCTCCAGCACGACGAATTCTCCTTAGGGCGATTCCAGAGAGAGAGTCTGTTCGAACGCGATTGGATTCTTTTCGGCGTCGGTGAAACGAACACCGTACGACCAGAGGTTGCCCAAGTTGAGGACCTTGATCAACACCTCGTTAGCACCGGCGCGGCCCTCAACTTCGAAAGCGTCACTATCGGGGATGTAGCCACGACCGCTCTCGAGTTTTCCAATCTCCTGGCCGTTGAACCAAACCTTGAAGCCATCGTTCGAACCAAGACGCATGACCATCCTTTGAGCTTTCGGCAAAACGATCTCGGCGTGCGCGTAGACGGCGGCCTGACCCAGACGGCCATAGCGCGGCGCGAGATCGACCATACCGTAGCGATCAGTCGACACGCGCAAATTCCAGTTCAATTGTCTGCCACCGAACTCAGTGGCGCGATGGACATCCACATACGGCTCACCGACGAACACGTGATCAGCAGGGGCGTCCTCGGTCCATGGTACTGGTCCGGTGGTACGCCAGATCGTGACTGCGCCGTGACGTCTGCCCGCGGCTGTGGGATCGACGCCGAATTCTTTCAGACGCTTCAGTACTTCGACCGTCAGGTCGCCATCAGCAGCGGTGTCGAGAAGCTTCTCGAGTTGGCCGATCGCGCTCTTGCGCCACGCAAGGTCCGTGTCGCTTTTGGCGCGCTTCGAGATATCGTCGACGATCGCATCGAACGCCGCCCGTGGCCCAAAGCAGACAAGTCCGCCATCCTGGAATGCGACGACGACACGCCCGGAGCGATCGACGAGAAGAGCGCCTGTGGCGGCGGGTTTGTCGAGCCCTTGGCGCCACTTCTCGGTGCCGTCTTCAAGTGCGAATGCGGCAATGTGCCACTTCGTCGCGAGGCTACGAGCTTGTTTCTCCTCGAAGACCACGAGGAGGTCTTTCACCGTGAGGGCGAGCGAGACAATGTTCTTTTCTTTGAGGGCCTCGGCACTCCACACCGGCGTCAAGGTGCGCAGACGCTCTCCCGCGTCGAAGGCTCGCTCGACCTCGCTCGTCCTGTAGCAAACCGCGGGCTCGAGTCGACCATCGACGGCGACAAAGTAGTCATCATTCCAGACAGGAGGGATCTTGCCGCTGGCGAGGTGGACGGGATTCTTGCTGCCGGTGTCCGTGAGGGCATGGGTCTCGAAGAAGCCGGGGTTCACCACGTTCTTCGTGGCTGAAAACCGCAGGCGACCTCCCAAGATGACGTGGCGGTTCTTGAAAACCGCGATCTCTTCGCCCCGATTCGTTTGCGGCGCGCCATCGCCGGCTGATTTGCCGACGTAGCGACCACTCGCAAGGTCGAAGGCTGCGGGCGAGCAGACGTTACCAGCTGCGAGCCATAGGCGTCCTCCCGCCAGGGTCAGATTGCCCTGCGCGGAGACTCCCTTGCGCAGTTTCGGATCGAGGTGTCCCGTCGATCCGTTATGCCAAAGCAGCTTGCCGCTGCGCGCGTCGACGGCGTAAACATGTGTCGAGTCGTAGTCGATAATGCCCGCCGCGAAGTACGCGACGCCATCGGCGACCAGCACTCCGCCGTGCACCG
This sequence comes from Planctomycetota bacterium, assembly GCA_965223265.1. Classification (GTDB taxonomy): domain Bacteria; phylum Planctomycetota; class UBA8108; order UBA8108; family SXIK01. Next base: position 7,735,176 of record OZ244999.1, on the reverse strand, counting down.
GCCAGGTCGAAGAGAGGTGGCCGTACACCGGGATGCGCCTCTCGGCCGGTGCAGCGCGAAAACGCCACAGGAGTTTGCCGGTGCGCACCTCCAGGGCGTAGACGTAGCCGTCGCCAGAGCCGACGAAGGCTCTGCCCTCCCACACCGTTGGGGGCTGCATGATGCGTCCAGCGGTGTGGAATCGCCATGCTTCGTTTCCCATCACGGTCTCGAACGCCCGCACGCTTCCGTCGTCGCCGCCGATCAGAAGCAGATTGCCGGTGCTTGTCATCGTCGTGGGCACGAAGGAGTCAGCGGCTGCCGGGGCGCGATCCCAAACCCAAGAGAGCGTTTCGTCGAGAGTGACCGGCGAGCTGCCGCTGCGCGCTGCGTTTGCACGGTGCGATGACCAGTCGGCTGGAGTCACTTCGAGGGGCGCTGCATTGAGCTCCGTCGCGGCAACCTCGAGAGCTGGCGTGCGTCGGTGCGCGCCATCAAAGTCGAAGTCGCCAGCGGCGCACATGACGACACGACCCATCAGAGTCAGGTTGCAATCACACAACCAAGGTCCCATGTAGAGGAGACCGTTTGCCGCGATGACGCCGTCGTTGCACGACGGGCGCACCGCACCGTTCGCCTGCACTTCCTTGGTGTAGCGGTCAAATCGCGTCAATCCATCCGGCCAGCCGCGACAGAAAAGTGAATCCGCCGTCGCGGTGAGCCGTGCGCAGGCGCGCTTTGAGAATTTCAGGCTGGCGAGCGTCTTCCCAGTCTTGGCGTCCACCATAAGATTCTCGCCGTTCTCCCCGATGCCGACGACAAGTTGCTCGCCGACGTAGAGAGCGTTTGGGTTGCTGCTCGTCTTCGGACGATGCCAAAGGAGCTTGCCGGTTGCTGGCGACAGGGCGACGACGTTCATGCGCGTCTGGGCTTGGAAGACGAGCGCCTCTGGAGTGTAGAGGCAAAAGTTCATGGTGCGGAACCCCGGTGTCGACGACAGCCCGCGACCCGACTCCTCGATGAGTGTCGTGACGGAAGCGTCGCGATTCTCCCACCGCGGTGCACCGCTCTTGACGTCGAGCGCGACGGCGCGTGAACCGGGGGCGTAGAGGTAGACGCTGTCCGATCCGATCGTCATGGAACGGGAATCGATCGGTGCCGTCTCAACGTGTTTCCAGACAACCGACTCAGCGGCCACATCGTAGGCAACGAGCGTCTTCCCGAATCCCCATGGCACCTGCTGCGAGTAATACCCCTTGCTCAGCTCAGCCCAGCTCCAGTGCGACATCGAGCTGCGCACGATGGTCGTTTGTGGTGGATCCTTCTGGGCCCCGATGAGCGCGTAGAGTATTCCGTCCTTCAGTGCCATCCATTTCCACTGCCCGCGTGCCGCACGCATTCGAATCCGCCCCTTCTCATCTCCCGTCTCTGGATCGAGGAGCAGGCAACCACTTCCGTCCATATCGATCATGTAAAAGGTTTGCGCGGTGGCGATGAACGCCGAGCGGTGGACGAGGTATCCGTCGGGAAGCTTGCGACGCCAAAGGATCGTGCCGTTGTAACCGTTGCGCGCCATGAGGGTGTTGAGCCACGGCTCTTCGCGTTCGTGATGCGCGATGTGGCCCATGGCGATGAAGATGCGGCCACCGGCGGCGGTCGTCACCGCAGGCATGGCGATGTAGTAGGGTCGACCGAGCCACTGTGTCATGTACGGCGCCTTCGCGATCGCGTCGTTCGAGACCGGGTTGTTGTCCGGGCCGTGCTCCCAGTGGCTCCAATCGTCCGCTCCTTCGAGTGGCGCCTTCGTCAACTTGACCCACGTGCCGTCGCTGGGAGTCACCCTTGCTACGGTGTCGTCCTGCTCACCGCGCTTCAGCCAGGCATTGAGCGCCGCGGCGTCGACGTAGTTGCTCCCGCGGGTCTCGAAACTGCCGACGAAAGCGCTCCCGCGAGGTCGAAGGCAGCGAAGAACCTCCTCAGCTCTGAGGCGCTGCAGTTGGGCTTTCGTCAAATGGGCGGCGATGATGATGTCGACCGTGTTGTCAGCGTACGGGAGACGTTCCAAGTCGCCGCGCTCAATCGTGATCGTCCGCCCGTGGCGATGATCGGCGACTGCGCGCTCGCGAGCCGCTTGAGCGCGCGCTGCATCCGGTTCCCAGCCATGCACCATGAATTCGCCGAGCTCGGCAACAGTCGTCGCCAAATGACCGTCCCCTAGCGTGACGAGCGACACGATGCCGCGGTCGAGATTGACTTCGTCGAGGAAACGTCCCACGACGTCACCCGGCGCGTCAGCGGCGATCGCCTGGCTTGAGGTGATCGATACGAGCAGTGCGAAGGCGATAGATCGAAAGCGCCGTCGTGAGCAAGCGGACATAGCCATCTCCAAGAGACTCTCGGTGACTTGATGTTCACGAATGGATGCAGCGTGCAGCGAGCGCCACCCGTTTTGCGGCGGACGCTTCGTCAGGCTCCAGAGTAACCTGAAAGAGTTGCGATGAAACGACGAAAAGATCGCCCCGCGCGCTGCGTCGCCCTGCGGAGACTACACGTGTCGACCGCATCATCACAACCACCGCGGGGCGTCCAATCGGTGCTTTGTCTGGAGGGCCGGCTCACCGCAGCGTCGAGCGGCCGCCGTAGATGTCGTAGAGCTCGAAGAGCGCTGCGCGGATGTCACCGTTGTGTCGCCCGTGCAACTCTTCGAGCCGGTCCTGAATGGAGGCGGGGATTTCTCCCAGCAGTTCCGCGACCAAGTCGTCAAGAAGCGCCGGGCTGGTGCTTGTCCTCACCAACGTCGGAAGGAGGCCTGGACTGTGAGTTGTGACGACGAACCCCCGAGCGTGCTTCACGCGCCAACGGAGCAGCCACCAGGTGGGGCGTGGCAGGTGATCGGCGCCGTCGAAGAAGACGACATGGTGTGCGCAAATGTCGGCTGTGAGCTCCTTCAGTCGATTGAAACTCCATGGCGGCTCGTCCTCACGCAGGACTGGTAGGTGGTGCACCTTGATGTCGGGTGACATGGCGTCGATGCGCCGCGCCAGCTCGTCGAAAAGCGTCGTCTTGCCGCTGCCCTGCGGCCCGACGATGGCGCCGCGCCACTCCGAGGCGCGGAGGACATCAAGGAGACGTTCCCAACAGTGGCCGGCGGCGCGATAGGAGATCGCCTCTAAGCGTGCGACGCGAAAGGGATTCTCGTGGGCCGGGAGACGCGGCATCACAGGATCATGGTGTGTTTGCGCCTGCAGCGGTGATTGCCGCCCTGTCCGGCCCCAACGTGATGGGCACCTGAGTCGCCTTGCCCGACGGCATCGCCACGGCTTCGAGAAGCCAGACGATGGAGATCAAGTTCCCCTCATAGGAGTAGGGCGCCTGCGGCATCTTGATCTCGAAGTGGACCTCGTCACGTCGCGACACCGTGTCGAAGCGCCGCGTCACCACGAGACCGGCGTCTCTTGTCCCCTTTCCTTCCGTGTGCCAGATGGCGTGCAATTCGATGTGCTCAGGTTCTGACTCTAGATCCCAAGTAATCTCACCACGGACGACCTCGCCTGGTGCGAAGCCACGGGAGTCGCCTTCGGTCTTGAGAGAGATGGTGTTCACGTGACGCTTTCCTCGCTCAGTGCGAATGGGATGACGACCAGGCGAAACGCGTCCTTGATGTCCGGCCAGAATCGAACGTCACCGTGTACACGGAGAGTCCAGATGATCTTGTTGTTCTCTGCTTCGAACGAGTGCATGGTGCCGCGTGGTATCGTCAACTTCTCACGACCGCTGCGCATCGCCTGGTGATCCGTCGTGTCAAGCACAGGAACTTTCGCGAAGACTTCCGATTCAGTGCGAGTCTTCGTGCCGCGTCGATAGGTCGCCTGTTCGCGTCCCTCAAGGTCGATGCGTAGATGTGTGATGGACTCGACACGGCCGTCGAGCTGCCACCCGACACCAAGCGGAAGACCCGGTTGGATCGCTTCGCTGCTGACGATGACGATCGGTTGCGGATTGAACAGTGCGAGGAAGAAGTAGACGCAGCAAACGATCAGAACGGCGCCCACCAGTCCGAAGAGAACGAACATAAACGTTGGCATTCCACCGCGTGCGACCATGACCGCAACAACGATCCCGTTCCAGAGCACGGTGCCGACGAGGCAGCCGATAAAATTCGCCCGACGGGAGGACTCGGTCTTGAGCTCGATGGGCTCCTCGCTCCGGCGGTAGTCCGGGAGAACGTCAGAGACGCTTTCACGGTGCTTCCCGTGAAGTTCTAGGTTCGCGGCGATCGAATCGCCACGTCGCCGGAGCGCGCGGCGCTTCGCGAGGCTCCAGATGATCCCGGCCAGTCCTACGATAGAGAACGTCAAAGGGATCAGGCCGAACCAGGCATCTGGTGTGAGGCTTGGGTCGATGACGGCTTCGGCCGGATTCGACGGATTGACGAGCGCAGTCGTCCATCGGCCTGCCGGATGGGTGTCGACGATTTCGCGTTTCCACTCGTACGAGCTCGACGCGAACCTGGTGAAGTTGTAGCTTTCGGATCGATAAGAGCGCCCCTCGTAGTCGTAGCGGAAGTGAATGTCGATTTTGTACGTCGAGGACTTGCCTGTGTGCCGTTTCAGCTGGCTTGAGACGATCTCACACTCCACCTCGTGCCACTGCCGCGCCTTCCCGCTTTTGATCCACGGGTTGACCAGGAGGAACCAGGTACCGGCGGCACCGATGAGGAAGAAGACGGAGAAGAAAAGGAGCGCGCCCACGGTACCGCTCCGGCGCTGCTTCTTCACGCGTTGTGCCAGGCTTTTGTCGTTCGATGTTGGTTTCATTTTGACGGATCGAGCTCCAACACGTCTGCAAGTAAAGCCGAGGACGTTCTTGCCGTCATTCTGCGGGTGGTGGGGTCAAGAACGATGGTTCCGGAAAGGTCAACTCGCTCAGGCTTCACTCTTTGATCGGAAAACGCGGCGAAGTTCTTCCGGCATCTTCGCCTCGAGGCCGCGATCGTCAAACCCCTTCTCCCCAGAGCCTCCTGTGGCTGCCATACCAGACACGCGCATGTCCCGAGATCGCGTCTCGATGAGGGTCTCCGAGGGAGAATCTCCGAGCGAACTCGCCAAGGCCTGGACCCCGTCAGGGCGAATCACGCGGTTGCAAAACCTGAGAAGTGGTCGCGTGAGACGCTAGCGCTCGACGTCATTCAGTAACATCGTCCAGACGGGCGTCGACCATGCCATCACCGCGCGCTCGCGGATGTCGCGAGCCTGCTGCAGGCGCGTGTAGTACACCGAGCCAGGGCGATAGCTCTCATCGACGAACGCGCCTTCAAACTCAGCCCTTCGAGGTTCCCACCGTTGAATGACGTCGAATTCGCCATCGCGCTCGTCAAGGCGGAGTACTTCGACCCAGGCGATTGTGTCCGTACCGATGGCTCGCACGCGAACTTTCGGTGGTTTGCTCAGAGAGACAGTCGAGCCCATTGGGTGGCCGCCGACGGAGAACTCGAGGATGATCTTCGCGCCAGTCGTAGCGTAGGTGCGGCGATCGAAGAGAGCCTGGAAGATACCGTCGCGCGTCAGCTCGTGGGCGCGAACGGCGACAAGTCCGTAGTGGGGCTGACCTGGTTGGGCGCGATGATCATCGGAGGCCGCGATCGTCGATAAGAGGATGCCCTGTCGCCACACGTCCTGCGCGAACGTCGACTCGCGTAAGCTTTTTGAATCGGACGTGAAGAGGCTGTGCTCGAATGCCAATGGGTGCTTTGGGTCATAAGCTTCGCTGAGGCCGTGGCCAGAGTAGATCTCGAAGTTGCGACGCAGCATGTCGTCCTGCGGCCGAAAGAGGACACCAGCAGGGAACTTTCCGGTGTGGTGCGGAATCGTCAAGGCTTGACCTGCGGAGAGCGCTCGCCACAGCTGTGGTAGTGTGCTTTTTGACGGGTAGTAAAGCGGACCTGGGCGGTCGCGAAAGAACACGTTGTGGTGACCGTACGGTCGACCCATGGAGCATTCGTATGCGTGCAGCGTCACGAACTCCCCGGGCGCGTTGTGATTGTCGGTCGCTTTCTTGTAGGCCTCCCAATTGTGGTGCCCGAGTCCCCGCGTGACGCCGTCCTGCGGCGCCCTGGAGTGATCCGTCATGGCGTAGAAGTCGAGACCGGAGACACGGCGCGCGTAACGAAAAGCGTCGTTGCCGACCCCATCCCAGCTATAGTGCGTGTGTGAGTGGAGGTCACCCCAGAACAAGCGCTCGCGCGAACCGATTCCTGGCGTCACCTCGAGTGGGTTGCTGGTCGCAGCGAGCCCGCGCGTGTGCGCCTCGGCGCTAAGGCGAATGACGTCGACCGACTGAGCGTCGAGTGAGAACGTCGCGTAGCCGCGGTCAGGCTCGATCTCGACGGTGGCGGGAAACGCTGCGTGGCCTTGGGTCAACTCAAGGTGTACCTCAGCGCTGTGCGCGACAGGGTTCTTCTCACGATCTACAAGGGCGACGTGGCCGGTAACGCGTTCGTTCACCACTGCGCTCGACGGCAGGTGCAGAAGCATCTCCACTGCCGGTCCAGGAAGGCACTCCATCAAGACGTCGCGGCGCGCGTGGAGTCGAAACTCGCCAGTTCCTGCGCTATCGAGCGCAACGAGCACCGGTTCGGGTCCGGCCGCAACAACGCCAGCAAGCATGCCGCGTCCGCCGCCGCGGCGATCGCCGTAAACCACTTGGATCTGGTCGCCGGCCGCGAGTGAGCCCGCGGCGACAACGACGCGCACGACGAAGACGTAGCGCTCCAACCGTCCGTCGAGCGACGGCTTTCCATGCTTGACCAACTTGCGAGGAGTCTCGGCTTCAACGATTGTGCGCAGGCGAACGTCGGATCGTGAACAGGTAGAGCTGACATGGTGGTTGTCGGTAGGATCCGTCGCCTGCAAGCGGTTCGCGGAATTGCGCGCTCCGGAGTGCCAAGTGTCAGGCAGTTGCACACGGATGCCGCCACCGCGAGCGATACCTTGTGCGCCAACGCGATAAGTGATGATCCACGTGCCCCATTCGCCGGCGATGCCGAAATCCGGAGAGACGTGAAACTCACCAGGACCTGCGTCAGTCTTCAGCACGCGAGCAACAGGCGGAACTTTCGGTTCGTCGGCCGCGAAAACGTGCCCAAGCGCGCCAAAGGTCAGAGTCGCGCTGATGAAAGAGAACAGGGTCGCCCATTTGCGGGTGTTAAGGATCGGGTACATTGCGGCCTCGATTCGGTGGCGTCGTTCAGTGTGTTGAGATGGTGATCGGGCGACGATGAGGATGCGGCTTCGAGAGAGCGGTCGCGGCGCGCGAGGTCACGACCTGCCGAAAGCATGAACGCGAAAGATGTGAGAACGACGGCAGTGCGCCGTCCGAGAACGGGATCCCCACCCGAGCATGTGATACTATAAACGATCACACTGGGCGCCGGACAGTCATCCGCGCGCTGGTGCGACGGAACTGAGTTTTTGTCTCACCCGCTGCTGCAACACACCGCTGCAACACATCACTGAACCATGCCCGACACCGCCCCCCTTCGCGAGCGCGTCGATTGGCTCGCACGGAACGATCAGGACGGCACACTCCTTGTGCGCATTCCCCGCGGCCCGTTTCTCGCTGGCGGGACTAGTTTTCACGAAGGTGACTGCCAGCCGTTTTGGGTCGATCTCCCAGCATTCTATCTAGCACTGCATCCTGTGACGAACGCGCAGTACAAGCTCTATCTCGATGCCACGGGCGAGTCACCGCCGCTGCGTAGCGAACTCGATCGAAACGAGTGGAGCGCCGATTCGCTGCCGCCCGAAAAGGCTGACCACCCAGTTGTCGGCGTCACCTGGCACGAGGCGACCTCCTACTGTCAGTGGGCGGGTGCACGACTTCCGAGCGAGCTCGAGTGGGAAAAGGGTGCGCGCGGGGATGACGGACGAGTCTATCCGTGGGGACGCGGCTGGCATGAAGGCCACTGCCACAATGATCTCACTCGACGCCACTTGACGACCACCGGCGTCTGGGATTATCCCCAGGGCTGTAGCGTTTGGGGCTGCTATCAAATGAGCGGTAACGTGTGGGAGTGGTGTGTCGACGGATTCGAGACTACCGCGTACAAGCGCTATGCCCGCGGCGACTTTTCCGTCCCAGAGACTGACCGCCTTCGCGTTGCGCGCGGCGGTTCCTGGTTCAACACCGCAGCGGAGAACTTTCGGGCCGCGTACCGTCATGGACACGAGCCTGACGAGGGCGACACCCACTACGGATTCCGCGTCGCCATGGACGAGCGCCGTGGCGCGTTCAGAAGGCGCTGACGATGAGAGTCCCAAACGATCAAACGAGCACCCTAGATCGGGATCTCGCTCGCTTACGGTCGCGTCTTGGCTCTCGCTTGCCGATTCTCCGCGGTTGGCGCTGGAGACACGCCGCGCGGAAGCTCGTGCTGCATCGTGAGCGTCCACAGGCGGTTCCTCTTCTCGTGGAAGCGCTTGAGCATATCGATGCTTCTGTTGCGTCGACAGCACACAACGCGCTCGCGTCACTCAAGAGTGACGTTGCCATCGACGCGTTGTGTGAAGCCGCGATCCAGGACCCTCACGGCGCCGCGGCACGCATCTGCATCAAGACCGGGATGCGACCCCGCGACGACGAGAGAGCGTCACTTTTCCTCTTTCTCACTCGGCAGATGGATGCCTATTTTGACTCCGACTGCAATTTTCAGAACCTGCGCCTCGAGTATGAGCGAGGCTGCGGTGAACTGCGTCAACAGGTTCTCGAGATCGTTCGCGGCGGGGATCGACGTTGCATCGGCTTTTTCGCGCAGCGTAAACCACTCGCGGAGTGTAGCGACAGTGAGATCAAGGCTGCGGTGCGCTCGTTCATCAAGCATCAGGATTGGCACCGACTCTTCTGTGCGATCATCGAAGTGCCGCTTGTCCACGGCATCCCTGCGCTGCGCGTCCTTGGTCGTGCTAACTGGCAGCCCGACGACGCGCTGCAGCGCGAGTTGCTGCAGGATCTGCTTGACTGCTTGGGCGATCTCATACCACCCACTCCTCGTCCAGCTGCGAGCATTCATCCGCTCATCGACGGGTGGCTGCGCGAGGGCCGGGACAGCGCTTTGGCTTCTGAATCGATCAGCGTGCTCCTTGAACGACTCGACAGTTGCGAGCCGGTCGAGGGAGTGCGCATCGTCGGCGCGTTGGCGGGTCGATTGTCACCGTTGAGCGACGCCGCGGCGGCCGTCGAAGAGCACGGCCACTGGCTCGTGCGGTTGGCCGGCTACTTGACAGGGGTTACCTACGACGTAACCCACGACGAGATCATCGATCCGGTGGGCTGGGTTGGCGCGCTGCCCGCCGACGCTCACGTGCTTCTGCTTCCACCGTCGCGCGCGACGCCGAGCGTGCTCGAACGTCTCGCCGCAGCGCCGCCGGAGGCGTGGCGCGGATCTCTCGGGGTCGCCCGCGGGCTTCTGCAACTGGTGCTCACCTATCGCATGACGACCGGGAGCTTTGAGCCGCTGGTCGTCGAGGTTGACTACGACGTCGGTGAGTTCGAACCGGTCGACGAACTCGAGCTTGCCGCGTCGGAGTCGGATGAGCACGGTCGAGACGAGACCGCCGGAGGCTCCGCAGGACGATGAGCCATATCGCGGTCGACTTTGGCACTAGCAACACCCTCGTGGCTCGGCTCGACGCCGACAGCGGTGACGTCCAATCGCTGGCGCTGCCGGGGATTTCGCGCGCTGTTCGCTATCGCATGCGTTCCGAAGACGACGTTCGCACGATCCACTTGATTCCAACTCTGATTCACTACCAGGGCGAGCGTACGCTGATCGGCGGTCAGGTTGTCGCGGGCGATCTCGTCGAACATCCGCAAACGTTTCGTTGGATGAAACGCAGCATTGCGATCGGGTCGACGAAGGTCAAGAAAACCCCGAATGGCCCTAAAACAGCTCAGCAGGCCGCGGCGGATTTTTTGACCCTGACCCTTAACTATCTCCAGGATCAAATATCGTTCGCTGACGACGAGTTCACGTTGACCGCTCCGGTCGAGGCCTTTGAGGACTTCGAGGATTGGCTCCTCGGTGTCGCAGAATCGATCGGCGTGCGGCGGGTGCGACCTCTCGACGAGGCGACCGCGTGCATCCTCGGTCACGACGTCACGGCGCGGCGGGATGATCGCTTTCTCATCTTCGATTTCGGCTGCGGAACCCTTGACGTCTCCGTGGTACGGCTCGACCTCGAGAGCGCGAGCGGGCGCAAGGCCGTTCAGCTCGGCAAGGCTGGCCTGGACCTTGGCGGCATGGACATCGATTCCTGGATGGTCGCCGATTTTTGCGAGCGCCACGAGATCGATGCAGCCGCCAGGCGTCGCCTTGAGCCGGTGCTTTTGGTTGCTGCCGAGCAGGTGAAGATGGACCTTTCGCGTCCCAGCGTCGAAGCGCAGGATCTTGTACTTCCCGCTGCGACTCGACGCGCGGCCGATGGCGTCTCGACACCACTGCGGACGACATACGTCCGCAGTTGTCCTCGCTGCGGTGTGGCATCAAAGCAGAGTTCGCGGACCGTTCACCCCGAGGTTGCTGACGATTTGACCTCCTGCCTTGGATGCCTACTCGGTCGGCACGACTTTCTTCGACTCGTTCGGGAAACCGTAGATCGAGCCCTCGAGAACGCCGCGATCAAGGCCGGCGTTCGCCGTAGCGACCTTCGGCGCGTCTTGGTCACCGGTGGTACGAGCTTAGTGCCGGCGGTGCGCGCCTTCCTTGCCGAGGCCTTTCCGAACAAAGTCGCCTTGGAGAGTCCGTTCGCCGCTGTAGCGTGTGGCGCTTGTAAGGGTGTTGTCACGCCGATCCTGCAGCACGACTACGCCGTGGAAAGCTACAGCAGCGAACGGCGCGACTACGAGTTCAAGGCCCTGTTTCATTGCGGTGCCGAATATCCCACTTCTGAAAGCGAGCGAGTTCGCTTTTGGGCGAAAGGAAGCTACGATGGAATGCGCCGCATCGGCATCAAGGTGTTTGAGGTCTCGCAAATGCAGAAGCGTGGTCTCGACATGGCGCTTGTCGACGAGAGCGGCGCGCTGCGCGATCTGAGTCGCGTTGCGTCACAGTACGAATACATTTGCCTGAATCACAACAATCCGACGTTCATCATTGCTGACCCACCGATCGAAATGAGCCGTGACGCGCGCCGGTTTCTGTGCACGTTTTGCATCGATTCCATGCGCCGCCTCCTTGTTACCGTCGAAGATCAGTTGGCCGATCGCGTTCTGCTGGTCGATCATCCTGTCGTTCGTCTGTAACTCACTGCCTGCGGCGCCCGCCAACTCACGGCCTGATTCCCCGTCCGCTCGTAGATCGCCAGCAGTTCTTCGCGCGCTCTGCGGAAGAGTCCAGCGCATCACCGCGTGACTCGAGCGCGGGCCGCTCGGTGCGTTCTCGAGACTCCGCCGAGCGCCATGCTTCGTTGGCGAATCGTTGTGTTCGATCATCTGATTGGGTCTTGGTTGGTTTTTGAAAAGCGAATCGCACCGTGAGTATTAAGGACGAGCTCTCTTCGCTTCTTGCCGCCGGCGTACCTCTGGTGAATCTGATCACCTACGAGGAAGATCGCATCGTGCGGCTGCTTGGAGCGATTGAGGCGGCGGAAAAGCTGGGCATTACTGTTTGGGACATCGCAGACGGTTTTCGATCGATTCGTCGAGGCGAGGCTGCGTTTCCGCACCGCGACTGCAGTCCCGACGGTGTGCTTGGTTACATTCACGACAGTTCACCGACTGGTCACATTTTCGTCCTGCGCGATTTTCACCAGGTCTGGCGCCAATTCCCCGCGGTGACCACGCGGAAGCTGCGTAACATGGCGCCGCAGCTGCGTGCCCGCCGGATTTTTCTGCTTTTCACGACGCCGTGCTCGGAGCTGCCAGCTGAGCTGCGCGACGATGTGGTCGTGACGCACGTGCCGCTGCCCGACGAGGAGGAGCTGACCGCGCTGTTCGACAAACTCACGGCGCATCTGCTCGACAGCGTACTCCCTGACCAGGCCGTCAAGGAGCGTCTGATTTCCTCGGCGCTCGGATTGACGACGAATCAGGCGCGGCTGGCGTTTTCGCGCGTCATGGCGCGATACCGCTGCTTCGATGATCGCGGCATCGAGATCGTGACGTCGACGAAGCGGGAGATCATTCGCGAAAACGGCGCGCTTGAGTATTGGCCGGCGGAAGAGGGTGAGGCGAGCGTTGGCGGTTTGGAGGCTCTGAAGGCGTGGCTGAAGAAGCGTGCCGTCGGTTTCACGCCGCTGGCGCGCGCCGCGCACGTGCCTTACCCGCGTGGCGTTGCGTTGATTGGCATTCCTGGCACGGGAAAGAGCCTGTGCGCGAAGCTGCTCTCCGGGCTGTGGAAGATGCCGCTTTTGCGTCTCGACGTCGGCGCACTCTTTGGAGCGTACGTCGGCGAGTCAGAGGGCAACATGCGCCAGGCGATTCAGTTGGCGGAAACTGTGAGCCCGTGCATTCTGTGGATCGACGAGATGGAAAAGGCGTTCGCCGGCTCGTCAGTGGCCGCGAGCGGTCTTTCCAGCGGCGCCGCGTCGCGCGTCTTCGGGACTTTCCTGACGTGGATGCAGGAGCGTAAGTCGCCGGTCTTTGTCTTCGCCACGGCGAACGACGTCGAGGGTTTGCCACCTGAGCTCATGAGTCGATTCGACCGTACGTTCTTTCTCGACTTGCCACGCGCCGACGAACGAAAGCAGATCTTTTCGATTCACCTGAGCAAGGCCGGAGAGGCCTTCCCAGAGCGCCGCTTCGAGCTGAAGGAGCTCGTCGAGAGAACGAAGGGATTCGTCGGTCGCGAGATCGAGCAGGTCGTGCGTGAGGCGCAGTTCACGGCGCTGGCTGATGAGCACCGCGAGGTGCGTCAGGAGGATCTCCTGCACGCGATCGACGAGGTCGTGCCGCTCAGTAAGTCGCACGCCGAGGTCATCGAGGAGATCCGCCGCTGGCGCCGCGAAGGCAGGGCGTTCGCGGCCTCGTACGACGGCGAGCGGCACTGACGGCGCGCAGCGAGCTCGCTCGCACGCCGGAAGGACACGACGCGTTTGCCGGACTTCCAGTTTCGCCGCGTTGACACCCCTTCGTCAATCACTCGCGTCCCGTCGGCCGTGGCCAGCGCAAATGGTTGTGAAGGAACTCGAACGTCCGGACGCCGTGGATGGTGTGCGGGCCATCGAAGAACTCAATCTCGGTACGCTCGGGGATGCGAAGGTCGGTGTAGAGGCGACGAACGCGCGCGAACTCGTACGCCACCTGCGTGTCGGGCGCGACGCCGTCGTGGTGTCCGCGCTCCACCATAAACGGCCGAGGTGCGATCAGGCCGGCGAGCTCAGCGTAGTTGAACGTGTTGCCGAGATCGAACTCGAAGATCTCGTATTCGCCGGTGCCGACGTAACTATATCGACTTCGCGTCGAGACATTCTTCCAGATCCACTCGTTGAAGTCCGCGGAGCAGATCGACAGACAGTAACCGTCGACGAGCGGTGGGACCCGCATCGCCGTCTTGCCGCCGTATGAGAGCCCGTAGAACGCGATCCGTTCCGGGTCGACTATGGGCAGTGTCGCGAGCCAGTTCACGAGCTGTTGGTGCTGCGGCACCATGATCGAGAAGAGTGTCTTCTTGAGCGGATTCGCCTTGCGCTGCAGAGTGCGGAACCGATCACCGAAGATATAGATGTTCTGCGGTGCGTAGGTGATGAAGCCGCGCTCTGCCAAGCGACAGGCGTACTGATGGTAGTATGGACTCTCGATGCTCGGGTCGGCCGCGTCGCGCGGGCGGCCTTCGAGTCCGTGTTGGCAAACGACGACCGGGCGTCGATCACCCGAGCGCACATCGTTCGGTACCAGAAGGATGCCGTAGGCAAACACGCCAGGAAAACAGTCGAGCACGACTTGATAGCCCGTGAACGCCGACGTTGCGAAGATCTTTCGCGTCCGAGGCTTCGGGTCCGTGAGTGACTGTGCAAAGCGGCCGATGACTTCGTCGTACAAATACCGCCGATAGAATTCGACGCTCTCGAGCCATTTTTCCACCGAACGCGATTTGCGGTCGGCCCGCGACCAGAAGGCGTCGCGTCGGCCTTCGGATTCGCGCAGGAGAAACTGCGAAAACGCGTCGAGCTCGAGCACTTGCCGCTGCTGCCTTCGAGCGGTGTCGATGCTACGGACCACACGCGCTGCAGGACTCGACTCGGGCGGTTTCTCTTGAACGCCGGCGAGCTCAAGCACTCGCTGCAGGAATTCGATACTGCCGAACGCCCCTGTTCCGTCGCCGGAGACGACCAACTCGAGGGCCGGCCTTGGCTTGAGTGCGCCTACTAAACGACGCGCGCGTTCAAGCTCCGCGCGCACCGATGATAACGGGGGCGTGCGCAAGCGCCCTGGTCCGCCGCGCGACTTCTGCGGTTCAATCGCAAACTCTGGACCGCGACTTGCCTCGACGACGAGTGCGCGAGGCGCGATGAGGCTGGCGATTTCAGCGTCCCCGAACTCATCGAGGAGACCGAAGACGTTGCGATCCAGTGGTTCTCGCCACAGCTCTTGTCTTGACTCGAAGTAACCGCTGACTCCGGCGACGGCGATGCGGCGATCGATCGCCGCGGCGTAGAGCGCCAAGAGTCCACCTTCGCCGTAGCCGACGACGAGGCGCGGCAGCGCTGCATCTCGATTCTCGAACCAGTCGACGGCGGCGAGGACCTTCTGGATCTCGTAGCCGATCACGTGGCGGCCCATTTCGAACGCCGCCCGATAGATGAATTCTCGATGCGTCAGGTCGATCTTGCGGCCGACCGACGGATCGAATGTGACGAGGTCGGCCGACATAGTTGAAAACTCATCGCCGCGGTCGATGAGCGTCGGCACCACGACAACGCAGCCGATAGCTGCAAGTCGAGCGGCGAACTGCGACTCGGGTGCGATTCCTGGGGCGATGCCAGCGATCATTTCTGGTGTCTGAGCCGCGTCGGGAATGGCGACGACGTGCGCGACCGGTTGCCGGTCGGTCGGTCGCAAGAGAAGCCCCTCGCCGTGCACACCGTGAAAGACGGGCCAACGCACCGCAACGATTTCGTAACCTGGTCCGCTGGCTAGGCGCGCGGGCGCAGACGTCGACGCGACGAGCTGTAAAGCTGCAGTCGCCAAGCGCTCTTCCTGAATGCCAACGGATTTCTTGAATCGATCGCGATTCGGCTCGATCGACGTCTCGTAGGCTGCGGCTGATGTCGTGTCGCGGCGCCAGTGGCGAGCGCGGCGCGCCATGGCTGCGCCCGTCTCGCGCAGCAGGAACGCATCGAGCTCGTCGATCATGAGCGAGGCGATGTCGCCTTCAATGTTCAGTGGTGCGGTGCCGACGAACGTGTCGTCGGCTACGAGCATCGATGGCGCTGCGATCAACGACGCGTACGTCACGAAAAGCGTGAACGGCCGACAAGCGAGGGCAGACATGGTGACTCCGTCGGTTTCCTTGGTGAGCCTCGTGATGGTTCGACTCAGTCGCTCTGACGCAGCGGGAGCTCGTAGCAGGCGACTTCCTTGTGTGACCGCACGAGTAGATAGGGCGCGGCGAATGCGGGCGAGTTCCAAGTCTTGCCGTCGGTGAACCGAAATCGTCCGAGTTCCTCGAGGGAGTCGGTGGACGGCGCGATCAAGAGAACCTCGCCGTTCTCGGTGGTCACGAGAAGAAGATCTTCGACCAAAATCATTTGCCCGTGCCCGAAGCGACCGCGCTTCCAGCGCCGCTTGCCCGTCGCCACATCGACACATGTCATGATGCCATCGTCGAGTCCGTACAAGAACCCGTCTTTGTGGACGAAGTTTGTGAACTTCGCCTTGAGGCTGAGTGACTTCCACTCCTGCGTTACGGAGAAGCTCTGCGACTCGCCACTACCTGTCGCCTCGATGCGGTAGAGTGCGCAGCCGACGCCGTAGCCACTTGAGACGACGATCGCGTCCGCGTTTACCTGGACCGGTTGAGCGACTTTCGGTTGCCCTCCAGGCCACTCCGCACGCCAGAGGCGGGCGCCGCTGGTTGGATCGTGTCCGGTGACGCTTTTGTGGTTGAGGAGCACGAGCTGCGAACGGCCGGCGACTGTCATCAAAGTCGGCGAGCTGTACGATAGCCTTTCGTTGCCTGCGTGCCATGCTAGCTCACCGCTCGTCGCATCGTAGCCGACGAGAAAGTAATCCTCGCGGCCACCGGCAACGACGATCACGACGTCGTCGCGAACGAGTGGCGACATGCTGAGACCCCAAGCCGGTGTCTTGCCGCCGTGTTCTGCGAAGATGTCGTGCGTCCAGACGAGGTCTCCGGAGTCGCGGCGCAGACAGTTGAGTCGGCCCGTCGCGCCGATCGTGTAGACGTGGTTAGCATTCACCGTCGGCGTCGCGCGTGGGCCGACGCCGCCGATGGCGGTGTCGTATCGGGCTACGTCACTATGCGTCCAAAGCGGCTCACCGCTAAGGAGGTCGTAACAGGCAACCATTTCCGTATCGCCGCGCTGCTCCTGGGTCACTGCAATGGAAGCGGCAATGGCAAACCCTGACCAACCGGCGCCGACTGGACGCCGCCATAACTCACGCGGCGGGTCACTCCAGTCGCGGCGGAGGCGAACGCCCTGGACCGTGCCGCGTCGCTCGGGCCCGAGGAATTGCGGGTAGTCATTCAGGGTGACTGCGCGCGGGCGGGACTGGACATCACTCGTCTCCCCACTCGCCTTGGTGCTCTGTCCGCCGGTGACTGCCTTGGCGCCCGCGGCAGTGTCGCTGGCGGCTTCCGCCGCGAGCTGCGCGTCATGTGACGGCGCGGATCGCCAAGCGAGGATGGGCACCAGATCGCCGTCGACCCCGTCGATGCGGACCAAGGCGCCGGCGACGAGCGCGCCAACAACGACGCCCGCGACTAGGACTCCACGCGTCCGCCAGCGCCACCCACTAAGAAAAACGGCCCAGAGCAGGAGCGCCGCAGCGAGCAGGACCGCGCACGCCCCCGTGGCAAGGACTTTGTTCTGCCGCTGCGTGTCGAGGACGAACCAGGTCCAGGTGACATAGACGCTGGCCGCGCCCACGAGGACGACCGGCAGCCACCGCGTCACTTGACGCATTGTCATCGTCGTTTGCTCTCAGTTCGAAGTGGTCGTTTCGGCCTCACCGCGGTTCGCGAGAGCGGCGGGCTACAACCTTAGTCGGTTGAGGAACTCTGACTGCCGATCTTCGCGGCTGCTTCAGCGTGCGGGAGCGTGTTGGGTAGCACGCTCACTCCGGTCGTGAATTTGAAAGGAGCCACCCCACCGCTGTCGAAAACCAGCTCGACAAGAAACGCTTTCCAACCCTTTGGTGGCCTTCGCTCCTCTGCGACGTAGACGCCCTGTTTCTTTGCCGTCAGCGGCGCGCTCTTCCAGACCTTGCCAATCGTCTCGAGGCGGAAATCTCGCGTCTCCGGGTTAATCGCCCACCAGAGGTTGACCGCTTTCGGTTGATCTTCCGTCTCCACCTTAATCGAGCCGTCCGGGAGGATCGTCCAATCGAACTTGGGGCGTTCTTTCCCAGTGATGACAGCGTGATAGAACGCCGCGAGGCTTTCAGGCGCGTCACTTCCCTTGAGGCCGTGATCGGCGTTGGGCACGTAGCGCACGTGTTTTTCGCCGCGCAGTCCCGACCAGTAGAACTTCGACGAATCCGGCAAGAAGAACTGATCGCCAGTGGCGTTGATCAAGAATTTCGGCAGCGTGAGCCGATGGCGATAGGAATAGGGATCCACCAAATCGAGCGCCGCCTGCATCTCAGGGCTGCCGGTTCTCTCCATGACGTTGTGATTGACGTAGTCTTGAATCGCTGGCGCCCAGAATCCGTAGGCTGCGTAGTGGTGGCGCATCGACGGTTCGACGTTGAGAACGTCAATGACAATGGGAGCGATCGCGATGACGCGTTCGTCGACCACTCCGGTCAGCCACGTCGTCCAGCCGCGTTTCGAGCCGCCGGCGACGACGAAGCTGTTGATGTCGATTCCACCTCCGTCGTCGCTCTTCATGAACTCCTGGATCGCGTCCATCGCGCGGACGGCGCTCTTGACCATGGCCATCCGTGGCAGCCAACGGTGGTCACGGGTGGCGAAGAATTTCGTCCACGCAAACGCGATGAGGTCGTCCTCATAGCGTGGTTTGCCGTCGCTTCCCTTGAAGACGAGTGGTTGGTTCGGTACCGTGCGCAGCTCGACGACGACAGAGCGTGTGGCGAGCGCAATCTTGTGTGCCATTTTGTCGATGCGGTTGGGAGTCCCCCGACCATTGGAGCCACCGCCAATGATCAGAAGGGCTTTGTCACTCGCGAGGGTGTCAGGGCGGACGATCGTCAGCCAGTGTTGCCACTCCGGCTTGTCGACCTCTTTTGTGCTGAGCCATGTCTGCGAGCGCAGGTCGATCACGAACGCCGTCACGCCGTTTTCTTGGCGCCGACTCTCCAGCGTCCAGCGATAGGCAGGATCGGAGGCGTGCACATAGGTGTCGAGTACGGTACGGGATGCCAGCTCGGGTGGCGCAGCGGTGCAGGCGCCGCTGCCGAAGGTCACAAGCGCGAAGAAGGTGATGGTCGCCGAACGGTGCATACGAGATCTCCAATGAGTCAGATCGAGGCGGAGTTCGATGAGCGCGAGCGCGGCGGCGATTCAGTCGCCTGCCACGTGACGATCAGGTTTACCCGCATCTCTCGCGGGTTTCTACCACGAGTCCTGAAGTTGCGTGCGCGCCAATGTCCTCTGACGCTTCTTTCGCGAAATCGTAAGAGCTTTGCGTGCACGAAAACGCCCAAGGTCGCACGCGCTTTTCGGTGTCGTTTGCTCCCTATGGCCGCGCTAGAAGATGGCGAGATGGCCCACGTTGGTGGCCGCCGATCTGGACGCGAGCGACAAGATTTTTGAGCTCGAAGCACTTTTTCAACGGGCTGTTAAGGGCAGACAGAGCTCAAGCAGCCCACCTCAGAGATGCCGATGCCGCAATTCGGATACGGATCAAAGGGCTGCCGCGTACCAACAAACAAAAAGTTGATGAGAAAGATTGCGTCGGCGATGTCGAGTTGAACGTCGGCGTTGAAGTTTGCGGCTTCATGACACGGCGGCTCGCCGCTGTCGGCAGTGAAGAGCCAGTTGAGAAGAAAGATCGCGTCGGAGATGTCGATCTTGGTGTCTTGGTTGGCGTCACCGCGAACAAAGTTGAGCTGTGGGACCACTACGTTCAGGTCGACGGTTTCGCTCGATTCGGCTCCAAGGGAATCTTCCACAGTCAGCATGAGCGGATAGACTCCGACCGCCCCCATGCCGAACGTCGTCAGTTCGGCCGCGGTGACGGTGACTTGAGATCCGAGGACGGCGTTGCCGTTCAGGTCCCACTCGAACCGGACGATGCTATCGCCGAGCAGTGCGTTGACATCGGTCGACGCCGACGCGTCGAGTTCGAGGTCGTCCCCGACGAAGATAAAGTAACCGTCATTTTCTGGATCGATATCCGGATCGGCGATCGGCGGGTCGTTGAGGAAAGTGTAGGCGTCGACAAGCGTCAAACCGCCGGACGGACCGAACTGCACCAGCACATCGACCGGGATACCGTCCGGAGGAAAGGCGCCGAACGGCGTTCTCACGTCGGCTGCATCGCCGCTCGCCGATTCGACCGTAGCGGGTGCGCCGCCAAAGAAGACTTCTAGACCTGGATCGAGTCCACTGCCTTCGAGGCGGACGATCGTGCCGCCGCTGACGGAGCCGCTCGCCGGGCTCAGGCTTGTGACAGTCACAGGGTGCGACGATGCGTCGAAGGGGTTCGCCTTCGCATCGATCTCGTCACCGTTTGCCCAGCCGTCATCATCCGCGTCACCTAGCGGATCGACCGAGTTGGCGTGCACGAACCCCGAGCCATCGCCGCGATTGATCGGAGCGAGACCGACGCCGATCGAGTCGAGAACGTTTCCGTCCGTGTCGATCCGTTTGACGAGTTCCCCGACGCCGACGGTGTGAATCGAGACCCAGAGCGTACCATCGCCAGCAGTGGTGATGCCGCGCGGTGCGGCGCCCACCGTGAACGTCTGCGGATCACTCCCATCTGCCTGCAACCGCGTCACGCTCAGCTGCAAATCGTTCGAGACCCAGATATTGCCGTCGAAGTCGAGGGTGATCTCAATCGGCTTCAAGCCGGCGGGAAAGTGTCCCACGAGAGTGCCGTCGCCTTCCAAGATCGTGACGGAGTCTGAGCCACGGTTGGCGACGTAGACGCGTCCATCGCGATCGCAGACGATGCCGTTGGGTTCGTTCTGAACTGCGAATGGTGAACCCACGACCTCGCTTCCCGCCGCGTCCAGCTTCGTGACGTTGCTGCCGCCGGAGTTGGCGATCCACTTGTTGTCGTCCGCATCGACGGCAATGGCAACGGGATCGACGCCGGCCGGGTAGAACGCCGCGTCGACGACACCGATCGAGTTGACTCGAACAATCACACCGGCGTCTTCGAGTGTCAGCCACGCGCTGCCGTCTTTGTCAGCCGCGACGCCAAAGAGGTCGACGTCAGGGAGCGCGCCGATCGCCGCACCAAGGTCGACGGCGAATCGTACTTGACCGACCGAGTTCAGCTTCGTGATCGTCGCGTTGCGACGGCACGCGAGCCACACACCGCCGCTGCCGTCGACGCTAATCCCCACCGGCTCGCGTCCACCACCGAGAGTGTGACTACCGCCGCCACCGCCCGGAGGTGTTGGGTCTGCCGGATCGATCGCGATGACGTTGTCGTCGAGCGAGCTCGACACCCAGACGGCATTGACCGCACCCAGGTCGGTCGGCAGCGCCGCGAACGCGTCAACGATTCCCTTACCCCAGCTGACGTTCCACGTTGGGTCGAGATCGACATCGAACGGCGTGCCACGCGGCTCCGCGGTGTTTCGGATGACGCTTTTGACCGACGCTGGGTCGAGATCAGGTGACAGCTCGAGGATGAGTGCGGCGACACCAGCGACGTGCGCCGACGCGATCGAGCTGCCCGTGTGTTCGCGAAATCCGACCGCGGGCAATGGGTTGATGTTTCCCAGGGGCGCGTTGATCGCAACCCCCGGCGCCACCAGGTCCGGCTTGAGCTCATCGATAAAGTCGGCGTCCCCGTCATCGAGCCGCGGCCCGAAGTTTGTTCTGGGTGCGAGAACGTCGTCGTCGAGGTCTACCGTGCCGCCATCGTCCGTCGAACCGACGGTGATTGCACCATCGGCGGCGCCGGGCGTACCGAACCCGGATTGCGTGCTGCCAGTGTTTCCCGCCGATGCCACTGCGACGAGACCCTGTGCGACCGCAGCGTCAACAGCCATGCTGATGACATCCTTGCCATCACTGCGTTTCTTGCTGCCGAGGCTAAAACTGAGAATGTCAATTCCGTGGTGCTCCGCGGACTCTCCGGCCCAGGCATGGTTTCTGTTGTTGATGCACCATTGGATACCGGCGAGAAGCGAGCCTGAGCTTCCCTGACCGAGACTGTTGAGCACTTTGACATCGATCAGCTTGGCACCCGGAGCCACGCCGCGGAAGCTGGCGTCGCTACCGAGCGCGACGCCGGCCGTGTGCGTACCGTGAAAGATCGACCCGAAGCTGAGGTCGTCGTCGGGGTTGGACTGGCTGCCGAGCGCGGCTGGGTTGTCGACGAAGGCGTTGAAGCCAGCGACGAATTTTCCGGTGAACGCCACGTGCTCGTCGTCTACGCCGCTGTCGAGGACGGCGATGTTGACCCCGGCGCCGGTGACGCCCAGATCCTCGGCGGTCTCTGGGCTGAAGAGCGTGCTGGCGTGCGCGCGGATGGAGGCTGCGCTGATATCGACGTCAGGCTCGATGAGAATGTCTTCCTCGGCGCGAAAGAGTTCGCCCTCGGCCGCTAGCGCGGCCTTCAAAGCACCGGCTTCGACGCCCTGCAGGCAAAGCGCGGAGATGAGCGGTATCAGGGTTGGCGGCGTCGCGCTCAGCGGCGCCAGTCGCGTCGCTGCGTTGTTGAGATTCGTGCCAGCGTCAAACACCACCACAACGTCGACTAACTCGGCGGGCTCCTTCTCGTCGAGTGCATCGTCGATCTTGTTACCGTCCTCGTCGCCTTCCCAGTCGCTGAAGTCCTCGTTGGGAAAGCTCTGTGCGCTCGGTTTGACTTCGACCGTCGCTAAGTCCGTGTCTTCGGCGTCCATGGTGTCGAGCACTCGAAGTGTGACGATAAACTCGCGGGCCTGCGCCAGACCGAAAGACTTGAGCTCTTCGGGCGTCAGTCGCACCTTCGCGCCGCGTCGATCGAACCTCCCGTCGCCGTCGAGGTCCCAGGCGTAGCGAGCGACGAAGTCCCCTGCGACGTCGTTCGGATCGGATGATCGGCTGCCATCGAGCAACAGCGAGTCGCCAATGCGAATGCTGTAGGAGCTGCCATCCTCGCGCCCGATGGCACGCGCAATCGGTGGGTCGTTGGTGTATGTGAACGCGTCCGGGAGCACGACGTTTCCTGAGTCGAAGACGAATGTGACGTCGACTGGCCCGACGGGAACCGTGCCGGTCGGTACAGTGATGCGCACGATCTCTGGGTCGAACACCGCGAGATCGAGTCCGGGTCGACCGTCAAAAAGGATTGAGGTGACGCCTTGGAGGCCGGGTCCGCGGATGAAGATCGGGAACCCGCCATTGACGCTTCCCATCGTCTCGTCCAGTTGAATGTCGGCGACGCGAATGGACGCAGTGTCCTCATTGACATCGCCGCTGGCGTCCGTGGTACGTAGCGTCACGGAGTAAAACCCGGGCTGACCGAGTCCGAGGCTGGCAAGCTCTTCGGCGCTGAGCGTCACCATCGCGCCCTCGCGGTCGACCGTCGGGGTTGTGCTCAGATTCCATTCGTAGCGCACGACGCTATCGCCGGCGGCCGAGTTGGGATCAAACGACGCAGTGCCGTCGAGGATCAGAGCGGCGCCGGTGTTGACCGCATACCCGGCGCCGGGGCCGTCGGGGTGGGCAATGGCTACGGGGGGCTCGTTCAAGTACGTGTAAGTGCCGGCGGCGAAACGCGTCCCACCGATGGCGACGGTCACGTCGACCGTATCTACCGGGATCTCGCCGACGGGAGTGCGGAAGGTGATCGAAGTTTCTTCACGACTGACGACATCGGTTACGAGTGTTGTGCCGAAGAAAATTTCAGCATCGTTCGGTAGCGGCTGATCGCTGTCGAGGCGCGCCGGATCGCCTCCGTCGACGCTGCCCGACGTCGGATCAATGGTCAGCACTGGGTCGAGAACCACGAGGTCAACGCGTCTGACCGCGTTGTTGTTCTTGTCGGCAAAGAACATTCTGCGACCGCCGGGCTGTACCGCCATGCCAAGCGGCGAATGAATCTCTGCCAAGGCTGCCGGACCGCCGTCGCCACTGTCACCCGGACTGCCGATGCCCGCGATGACTTGGACTTGGTCGCGGACGAAGTTGTATCGATAGACTCTGTGCGCCTCGCTGTCGCTGATCCAGAGAGTTCCGAGACTGTCGATCACGAGCCCACTCGGCCGATCGAGGCGAACAGCGGCGGCCGGGAGAATGACGGTCGGGTCGGGTCGGGTGCCACCGCTACCCAGCTCGACGAAGATGATCCCATCGATGTCGAGGCGCAGGATAACGCCGATTTCCTCATCGGCGATGTAGAGGTTGCCGAGTTGGTCGCGTGCCAAAGCGGTAGGTCGCCGGAGTCGGGTCTCCGTTCCCGGCACCTCGTCACGTTCGACACTACCGCCGCCGGCAACGGTGACCAGCTCCCCCCCTTCGGAGCCGCGGTAGACGCGTGCGGCGCCGGCGTCCGCAACCCAGAATGTGCCATCTTCCAGGGCTAAGACGGCGACCGGCTCGGACAGCTTGGCGTCGAGTGCCGGCGCTGCGCCGAGTGTTGCGATGTCGACGTCACCGCCGCCTGCAACTGTTCTCACCGAAGTCCGTTCGGAGTCAATGACACGAATGCGGCCGGCACCGCTGTCGGCGATCCAGACTTCGCCGTTTCTGTCCGCCCAGACGCCTTGTGGGGTCTGGAGGCGGGCGTCTGTCGGCACCGCTCCGTCGCCGATGCCATCCGCCGGCTGTCCCCCTCCGGCGAACGTGTCGATGGTGGCGGCGCTGAGGTCCACGACTCGAATGCGATCGTTGTTGGTGTCAGCCACGAGAAGTGTCGCGAAGTCGAGCAGTGTGGCGTCGCTTGGGCAAGCAAGAAGCGCATCGAGAGCGGTTCCGCCGTCGCCTCCAAAGCGCGGAGCGCCGTTACCAAGGAGGGTCGAGACCGCCGGCGTTGCCAAATCGATCGACCGCAGGCGGAGGTTCAGGCCGTCGACAAGAGTCAAGAGTTCCGCGTTGAGCAGAACGATGTCGCGGGTGTCGCCGAATTGCGCCGCCGTTGGGTCGGAGCCATCGCCGACTCCATCGTCAGGCTGACCACCGCCGGCAACTGTCGCGACCAGGCCGCTGGCCGTATCCACAGAAATGAGCTCGTCCCCTGCGCCTCGATCGGCGGCGCACGCGGCGTCGTCGGCACTGCAGATCACGTCGACCACGAAGAGCCGACCGTCGCCGGTCGGGGCGATCTCTCTGAGGCCGCGGAACGCGAAGGGCGTTGGCGGGTCTTCCTCGTTAGCGCCGGGAGCGAACGTCTCGAACGCTGTAGCGTCGCCGGTGGACAGGTCAATCGCGACAAGAGCGCTCCTTGTGGCGTCGGCGGCCCATAAGAGCGTACCTTCGACCGCGAGACTGACGACCTTTCCGAGAGCGACAGTGACGGCGGGGGCCTCGGCGAAAGTGACCAGGTCATCCGCCGTCGGCGCGGTGCCGTCCCCAGCCGCGGCCGTGATCGTGCCGCCAGCGACGGCCCAGATGCGGCGGTGGCCGTTGTCCGTTATGTAGAGGGTGCCGTCTGCGCTCACGGCGATCGCGGCGATGTCGCCGAGCGGCGCGTCAAGTGCCGGTGAGCCGTCGACCACGTTGCCGTCGCCGCCGCTTCCAGCGACGACTTCGAGTATGCCAGCGCCGAGGTCGCTCACGCGTAGAACCTGCCGGCGCGAGCTGTCAGCGATCCAGAGGTTGTCGCTGGAGTCAGCTACCAGGTCCTCGATCGATTCGAATGGGCCGACGTCCGCGTCCGAGAGGTTCAGAGGTGAAAGGAGATCCGGCTGCAGCGAAAAGAGGGCGTCGGCGGTGGCAACGAGAAACGTGCCGTCCGGACGCGTCGCCACGGCGCGCAGCTCCAGACCGGCGTTCAGCGGGTCGAGCGCCTCGGTCAGATCGCCCCCGGCGACGCGATCGATCACCCCCGCGGCGCGAATCTCAAACGGCAAGCTGAGAAGGGCAAGCGAAATGGCAAACGTAAGGCGACGAAGACAGCGCGTCGGATGGCGGCTCATTCGAGTTCTCCCACTCGTTGTGGTCAGTCATTCCGCTCGAGCAGTGTGGAAAGTTCTGGAGCGGAGTGCAGGTGGGGGGGCCGATGACCATTTGGTCACCGACCTGCAGTTTTCGCCCCTCCGATCCGCATCTCTCGGCGCTTCTCGTCGCGGCTGAAGACGCACGCTGAGCGCGTCTCTCGACCCTCGATCCTGAACGCGACGCACGCCGCCGGAGTCGTTCATTTCCCTGCGAAAAGAGGGACCGTCCGGCACCCGAACACAGCGCAGTTGACATGCGGGGATAGGCCAACCCAAGGTTCCACTGTAGGCTGTCGAGCGGGGGCGGTCAAGTGCGCCGAAGCGGCCCGCGGACCTTTCTTCACCTTACCCAGAGCGCCGTGACGGGCGGGCGTGTGGTAAGGCTGGCTTTGGGATGGGGTATGGAGTATTTTAGCCGGCGCCAGAGTGGGACCGGGTGGCATGTGGGCATGAGGAACACCCGAGCCGTGGCGGCGGCCGACGGGAACTCCGGCGGTCGGCGCACCGTTGTCTCTCTGGTGGATCTTTGGTTGGCGAGCCCCTCTGGGGCGAAACACCGGCGAGTGGGTACGGCGCTTCCTGGTGAGATTCCACACGGTTTCCGTACAGCATGTTGTATGAGGTGTTCCGCATGGAGATGAAACGGCGCGAGTTCAACAAGAAGATGCTGGGGGCCGCGGTCGGCGGATTGTTTGCTGGGCTCGCGGGCGGCTGCAGTAGCGACAAAGATGAGAATGTCGCCGAGGCGGCCGAAAAGCACATCTGCAAGGGCAAGAACTCGTGTAAGGGCAAAGGCGGCTGCAAGACAGCCGACAACGAGTGCAAGGGTCAAAACGCTTGTGAGGGCAAGGGCGGCTGTGCGACCGTCCCGCACCACGATTGCGCGGGAAAGAACGAGTGCAAAGGCCTCGGTGGCTGCGGCAGCGGCGACCAGGGCTGTGCCGGCAAGAACACGTGTAAAGAAAAGGGCGGCTGCGCCGTGCCGCTCAAGCACTGATCTCGATCTGCGAACGATTTCCAAAGACTCCGTTCGCGGCGGCTTCCGCGCTGTGAAGCCGCTGCGACGAGGTCGACCTCGAGTCCAGGCCCGGTTTTCTCGCCGACTTGTTGCGTGGGCGCGCGCTGGAGAAAGCCGGGCTGGACCCGTTTTCCTCGAGACACGCACCGTCTCGGTCGCGCCTCTTTTCCGTCGCCAACCTGCGAGACCCCCATGATCATTCCGAATCGGTGGAATCTCCCTGATCTCGGCCTCGGCGTCGGACTTCGCACGGTGCACTTTGGCCATGTGCTTGAGCACCAGCCGGACGTCGACTGGTTCGAGATCATCTCGGAGAACTTCATGGACTCGGGCGGCCGGCCGCTCCACGTCCTCGATCAAGTGGCCGAGCGTTACCCCATCGTCATGCATGGCGTGTCGCTCTCGATCGGCAGCACCGACCCGATCGATTTTGAGTACCTGCGGCGCCTGAAAACCCTCGCCGATCGCGTCGGTGCCGTCTGGCTTGGGGATCACGTGTGCTGGACCGGCGTCGCTGGTCGCAACGGCCATGATCTCTATCCGCTGCCGTACAACGAAGAGAGCCTCGCTCACATGATCGAGCGCGTCCGCGTCGTTCAGGACTACCTCGAGCGACCAGTTGTGCTCGAGAATCCGTCGACCTACGTCACATTCACGACGTCGACGATGCCGGAGGAAGAGTTCATCGCCCGCCTCGCCGAAGACGCCGACTGCGCGCTGCTGCTCGACGTCAACAATGTGTATGTCACCTCGCGCAACCACGACCTCGACCCCTACGAATTCTTACAGAAGATACCCTACGACCGCGTCGTGCAGATCCATCTCGCCGGCCACACCGACAAGGGAACGCACTGCATCGACACGCACAACGATCACGTCATCGACAAGGTGTGGGAGTTCTACGGCTACGTGCATCGGCGCGCTGGCGGACGAGCGACCCTCCTCGAGTGGGACGCCGATATTCCTGAATTCCAAGTGCTGCACGACGAAGTGCTGAAGGCGCGCGCCTATCGTCAGGACGTCGACTCGGATGCGGGGGCGATCCGCCATGGCTGAGCCGCGAGAGTCGCCGGGTCTGGCCCGCCTCGAACGCTGGATGCTCGAGGTGATTTCGCATCCCGATGGTGTCGAGGCTGGATTTCGAACGGACGCGGCCGCAGTGGACTTCCCACGGCCCGAGATTGATCCTCAGGCTCGCGAGATCAGCGATATCATCGAGCCGTCGAATCTTTGCACGCCCGCCGAGCGCCTCAGCGTCTATGCCAACGCGTACTTCTGGCGCCTTGTCGACACCCTCGCCGACGACTACTCAATCGTCCGCGACCTGATCGGTAAGAAGCTCTTCTACGACACAGCGGTCGACTATCTGCGCAAGAATCCGTCGCGCCACTACAGCCTGTCGATGCTAGGTGCTGAGTTTCCAGCGTACCTGCGCCGCGACGCCGAGCCGCTGCGTGCGTACCTCGCGGCGACAACCGCACCCGTCGCCGCCTCTGAATCCGCATCCGACCTTGCCTCTGACGACGCGTCAGCGGACACCGCCGTGGAAGATTCAGAGCGCAGCCTTTCGCCGTTCGAGAATCGGCAAGCGGATCTGGACTTCGTCTGCGACGTGGCACTCGTCGAGCGATCCATCCAAGAGGTCTTTGATGCGCCTCGGACCCCACAGCTGGCGATGGATGACTTGCTGTCGATCCCGATGGACGATTGGGGCAGGATTCGTTTTCACTTCATTGAGGCGTGTCAGCTCCATCGCTTGAGCTATCCGGTGAGCGCCTACATGCAGTCGCTTAAGAAGGATGCGGAGACACCGATCCCTGCGCGCGAGGAGTCGTGGGTCGCAGTGTTTCGCAAGGATTTTCGCACTTGGCGAATCCCTTTGACGCTGCCGCAGTTTGCGCTGCTGACGACGCTTGCGGCGGGCAGACCCTTAGGTGAGGCACTCGAAGAGTGTATTGCGCACGACGAGGTCGACGCGGACGAAGTGATCGGCTCGCTGAAAGAGTGGTTTCAGGTCTGGACCGCCGAAGGCTGGTTCGCCGCGGTGGACCTCGCGGGGAACTAGCTCGAGCGATTCAAGGGATCTGACACGCCCCGGGTCCGCGTGGGTCGCCGCACGTCGAACAGGATCCAGGCGTGGCTGCGCTGCTGCGATTGCTGGCACCCACGGCGAAACCTGCGAGCTGTTTTTCCAGATCGCGACTGCCACACGCGGGGCACTCTGGCGTCCGTTCACCGGAGACGAGCGCTTCGAATTCCTTGTCGCACTGCTCGCAGCGGTAGTCAAACAAAGGCATCTCAAAATCTCCGCGTCGTTAACGGGCGGTCAGTTTTCCCGACCGGCGTTTCACACATGTATAGCACAGCTCAAAACCGGGGACAATCGATCCCGTCCACCGTCGGATCGATTCCCGGCGTCCGCGCTCCAGGCGGAGGGACTTCGAACGAAGTCACGCTGAAGAGAAAATTCAGCAGGTTGATCGGATCGCTGAGATCGAGGCCGCCGTTGTCGTCGACGTCTGCGGCGTCCTGACACTCAATTTCGACGGTACCGATGAACAGGAAGTTCAGAATGTTCACGGCGTCGGCTATGTCAACCGCGGAATCTGAATTCGCATCGCCCCGCTTGAACATGGTGGCAGGGACGAGGCGGAAATTGTTCTCCCGCAATCGAAGTATCTGTGGCGTTTCCGTGCCCGGGGAGAAGTCGAGCACGCAGAGAAGATCGGACTTGCGCAGAAAAAGTTCGGTCTCGGGGTCGCCATCGAGATTTGCTGGCAGAAGAACGTCGTCGCTGCTGAGCGTCCACGGGGTCGATTCTCGGTCGATGAAGATGACCGGCTCGAAGCCGTCCTCGGTGAACTCTGCGATGGCGATCGAGTCATCGTCGCGCGCCAGCACAACATCGTTGCGCTCGGGAAGAAACGAGCCGACAAAGAGCTGCTGGCGGCTTACCAGAGGCAAGTTGCGCGTGGCGCCGAAGAGGACTTGGCGATCGAAGCTGGCCTCGTCGAACTCTTGGCGACTCGAGTTCCACTCGAGCGCCATCCAAGCTGAGCCAGAGGAGAGAAGAAGTGCGTCTCGATCCGCTGAAATCAGGCGACCAGTGTGCATTGAAGTGGTTTGGGCGAGATTCCAGAATCCGATTTGGCTGCGTGCGAGCCAGACGAGTTGTGCTTGCGTCTCCGTGGCGCCTTCGTCCCCACCGATCGCCACCCAGTCGACCAACCCGATCTGGCGACTTCGCGACAGTATGAGTTCGTCGTCCCCATCTCCATCGACGTCTGCGGTGCGCACACAATCGTCGGGGTCGAGCTCCCAGCCGTCTGGAAATCGGGGGCTTCCTGGAATCTTTCCCTCATCGATGGACAACTGAACGACCGCCGGTGCTTCCTCGTCGGTGAAGATCTCGACGAACGTGCGGCTGTTGTGCGCGAAAACGGTTTTCTTTCCTGTTCTCAATGATCGTCCCGGCCTCATGACCAGCGGCGCCGTTTCCGCAGCGATTGGCGCGTCCGGACGGAGTTCCGCACGCCACCTGACGACCAACTCCGGGATGGCGCTCACCCCGTCCGGCGGATCGCCCGCGACGGTGCCGACCAGGGCGACCTCTTCGCCGTTGCTCACCGCTAGAAGGTCGGGGATCGTTATGTCGTCCGAACGGAGGCGGACGAACGTATCGTGCGGAGTCAGCTCCCAAGACGAGGTTTCGGGCGAGACCGTTGGGATCGTACCGTCGAAGTGCCACGCCAGCTCGAGCCCACTTCCACTCCACCTCATGAGACTGGCCTCGAAGCCGCGGTGGATGAAAAGGGCGTCGCGCCCTTCGCCGCGGAAATTGCCGACGAGAAAACCGTCTCCGGAGGAGAGCTCCCATGAATCTACGCTGATCGACGTCAGGCCTCCTTCCGGCATCGAGAAGCGCTCGTCGCTTCTGTTGAGCGTCGTCAAGATTTCGTCGCCACGCGCAAACGCAACGTCGGTGACTCCGTCGCCGTCGTAGTCCCCGAAGAGACGAACCACGGTTTCGCCACGAGCACATGAAAGGCCGCAGCCGCGGAACGCGCGCCTGCCGATGCCGTTGAATCCGGAACGTTCCAAGTGGCGCCAATCATCGTGGTCGGAGGACGGCGAGTCGTCGATGATTTGATTTGCGTTGAGATCAAACCGTACGGGTTCGCCCGACAGTACGCCGTCGCGATCCCAGTCGATGTTTGACACGAAGGGCGAATCGGGCAGCCTCGACACCCGCAGGTTAGCCAAAATGTGGTCGTTCGCGAAAGCTCCCATTCCCACCGATTCGAGAAGCGAGTGTTCGACCAAAGAGCGGGTGAAAACACCATGCGAGAAATCGATGCGCGGTTTGCCGTCGCGCAGCTCGGTACCCCAGAACAGATAACGGTAGTTCATGACGCTGACGTAGTTGGCGCGATCGTTAGAGTTGTCCCAGCGTCCGTTGGCGAGAACGCCGCCGTGCCCGAGCCCGAAGGCATGTCCGAGTTCATGCAGCAGAGCGGAAGAGAAACGGAACCTCTGGGTTTCTGCATCGACCGAGTGCAGCGGTCGGCGGTAAACCAAGATCGCATGAACGCCGGTAGGTCGGAGGCCGGCGAAGCGGGCCGACTCGTCGCTAAAATCATCGACGAATGCGTTGAACGACGCGTCGCCCAAAGACGGTTCCGCTTGTGTTGGCCTCTCCTGCTCGGCGATGATCACGTAGTAGAACAGGTTGCGTCGCGCGCTGCGGAAGTACTGAGAGTGGGTGTATAGGTTGTAGAGCGATAGCTGGCCTTCAGCCTGGGCGCAACCCGGTCGACTCGGAAATGACTCGCGAAATGGTATCAACTTTGCCGTGTCAAGCGTCGCTGCGAAAGCGTCCGTGTCGAACGCGTCATCAATCTCTTCGGGCGCAAGTAGCGACTCGATGTCGGCTCCAAGGTCGAAGTGAATCCGAATCCCTGTGCCGGAATCTTCGAACACCCGGGTGATGTCGACAGCGGCTTGGTAGGCGAGGCGAGCGTTCTCCGTGGACGACCCGTCAGCAGTCAGCATCCAGTCGATTTCGACGAAGATGTCTTTGCGGAGAGGATCGGCGCCGTACATATGAAGTGGTTCAAACAGTCGACCGTTGCGGTACCCTTGCACTTCCCAGCCGTCGAGAAGGCCATCGCCGTCAGTATCGGGTGAGCGCGGGCTTGTGCCGAGCTCGCGTTCGTCGACGTCGGGGAGGCCGTCCTCATCCGAGTCGACGTCCTGTTCGGGTCCGATGGGCTGCACTATATCTTGTGCTTGCGCTAGCCTCGCTGTGGGAATCCACACCGCGCCGCAGAGTGCAAGTAGCACCAGGAGGGCTAAGGGGCGTTGTGAGATTTGCGCAGGGAGCAGCCGCGTAGGGGCGCGACGGCACCAGAGGGGAAGCTTCATCGCCGTGACACAGTCAGGTGGACACGCCGGCCCACGCGAGGCGGGCGATCGGATGTCCGCCGCGTGGCACATGGTTCATCGGTTCAATCTTGCGACCCAGAGACCCGATGGTAACGGGTGATCGTGAACTGAACAAGACGCTATCTTCAAGGCTTTGATGGGGAGCCGTTTTGCGGCTGCGTTGCGATTCTCGTCGGTCGCGTCGAGGACTCTATCGGGCGCGAAGTTACGACGCCGAGTCCGCGCTGCTTATCGGCTGATTCGAAGCGTGTGTACGCGTCCTCCTGTGGGACCGTTTGTTCAGTAGGTGTATGATGCTTTTTGCGCGCCCCCGGGTAGGCGCCGGACTGGGACCGACGCCGCGCTTCCCAACTTCCGCTCATTGGATCGCATGCAATGAAGATCGGCTCAGCTCAATCACCGTCGCGAGAGGCACCGCGTGCGCAGCTCGTGCTCGCTTCGGGCTCTCCACGCCGCGCGCAGTTGCTGCGACGGCTGGATTGCGAGTTCGCGTGCGTCGTCAGCGATGTGGACGAGTCCCAATGCGCCGGGGCGCCTCGTGATGTCGCCGTCGAATTGGCGCGCGCCAAGGCGACGGCTGTGCGCGATCGTTTGGTGACAGAGAGTGCGGCGGACGCCGAAGGCGTTTGGGTGCTTGGAGCCGACACAGTCGTGGCGCTCGGCGATGAGATGTTTGGTAAGCCTGTCGATGTGGCCGACGCGACGCGCATGCTCACGGAGCTGAGCGGCAGATGTCACACGGTCTACACAGGCGTAGCGCTCTGCCGTGGCGACGTCACACAGCGCGCGGTTGAAGCTACACACGTTGCCTTCCGCCGGCTTCGCGACGCTGAAATCTCGGCCTACGTCACTGGCGGCGAGCCACTTGGCAAGGCCGGCGCTTACGGTATTCAAGGGGAAGGTGAGCAACTCGTCGAGGGGTTCGACGGCTGCTTTTACAACGTCGTTGGGTTGCCGCTCACCTTGACGGCGAGTTGGATCATGCCGTTCTGTGGGTCCGGCGCTCGTCGTTGTGACTGCCGTTCGCATCCGCTTCAGCGCGGCGCCCCGCGCTGCGATCCGGCGTGACATGCGGCGCCGCGCGTGAAGATCGCCAAGTCGGCGGGCTATGTCTCGAGGTGCAGTTGATCGGCTGCAGCCGCCTCGCTCGTGAGCTCAACGCTCGTGTCGCTGATCGCGGGCGTTTTCGGGCCGCCCGGAGTCTCGCGCGACGCGATGTAGGTGGAGGAATTGAGACTTTGCTCCAGGAAGCGAACGAAGCGCGCCGCTTCGGACAGACTGATTTTTCGGGCGCGTAAGGCCGACTCCACCGCTTGGCGAATTCTACTCACCAGTTCCCTCGGCGAGTACTGCACGTATGTCAGTACCTGCGCCATGGTGTCGCCGTTTAAGACCATATCAATGTTCACGTCCGTCGGATCCGCTTCTCCGTCTGCACCAAACCGAGGCGATTCATCGAGACGCACGTGTACCGAGTTTGTGTCGCCGAAGAGGTTGTGGAGGTCTCCAAGGATCTCTTGGTACGCACCAACCAAGAAGATCCCCAAGTAGTAGTCGTCACCGTTGGGTTCGTGGAGAGCGAGGGTTTGCCCCACTTCATCGCCACCAACAAAGCGATCTACTTTGCCGTCGGAATCGCATGTGATGTCAGCGAGCACGCCACGTCGCGTCGGCGTTTCGAGCAGGCGGTGGATGGGCATGATCGGAAAGAGTTGCTCAATCGCCCAACTGTCCGGCAACGACTGAAAGACTGAGAAGTTGCAAAAATAGGTCGAGCAGAGGTCGTCTTCGAGACTCTTGAGGACGTCTGGCACCGGATCGAGCCGTCGCGCTAGCTCGAGGATTCTACGTGAGAGCTTCAAGTAGAGCCGCTCGGCCATGCTGCGCTCCTCAAGGCTCAGGTACCCGAGGTTGAAGGCACTGACGCTGTCGTTGTAGTGGTGCACTGCGCCGTGGTACGACTCGAGGATGTTGTCGGTCGTGAGTCCGCGGAGGAGCGCGCGCAGGTCCTTGATCGGCTGGGCGACGTTTGCAGGTACTGATCCGTCTGGATCTGCGCCCTGGTTCTCGCTCTCGCTATCGTCCGTGGATGTACCGAGGACGTTGACGACGAGGACGCTGTGGTAAGCGGCGAGCGCTCTTCCGGCCTCGGTGATGATCGTGGGATGCTCGACCCCAGCTTCGTCGCACACTGTCTTAATGTGCGAGACGACATCGTTTGCGTATTCCTCGAGGGAGTAGTTGATCGACGACTCGAACTTGCCGCGAGACCCATCGTAATCGACACCGAGTCCACCGCCGACGTCGAGCTGGCCCAGACCGATCCCGGCGCGCTTGAGCTCCACGTAGATGCGTGCCGCTTCAGTGATGGCGGCCTTGATGTTGAGAATGTTGGTGATCTGACTCCCCATGTGAAAGTGCAGCAGCGTAAGACAGTCACAAAGACCCTCTTCTTGCAGCCGCGCAACGACACGCACAAGCTCGGTCGCGGTCAGACCAAACTTCGATTGCGGTCCGCTCGACTGCTCCCAGCGACCAGCTCCCGGACTTGACAACTTCGCACGAACGCCGAAGACCGGTCGAATGCCGACTTCGCGGGCGTAGTGGAGGATGAGCTCGAGCTCGCCGAACTGTTCGACGACAGGGATCACGGTCTTGCCGATCTTCTGTGCGAACATCACCATCTCGAGGAAATCGTCATCCTTGAATCCATTGCAGATGACGAGGTTGTCGTCCAGAGAGGTCAGCGCCAACGCGGCCAGCAGTTCAGGCTTTGAGCCGCACTCCAGCCCGAGCGGAAACTGTTTGGCGCACTCGACAAGGTCCTCCACCACTTGGCGCTGCTGATTCACCTTGATCGGGTAGATGCTGTAGTAGTCGCCCTGATAGCAACTCTCTCGCATGGCGACCGCGAAGGCGCTCGTGAGGTCGGCAACTCTGTGACGTAATACGTCCGTGAATCGGATCAGAAGCGGTAGCTCCAGCCCCCGCTCCTTGAGCTGGTCGACCAGCGCCTTGAGGTCGACGGCTTGGTTGGCAACCTTGTATGGCCGGACCGACACGCAGCCGTGGCGATTGACTGAGAAGTAGCCCTTGCCCCAGTCGCGCACGCGGTAGCGCTCAATCGCGGCTTCTCGTTGGGAGTCGACGGGGTTGTGAATCATTCGCGTCTGTCTCAGGCGAGGGGGAAGTATTGACCCGTGACCGGTCGAATTCAAGGGCGAACGGACCATTTTATCGGACCACCCACGTGCGCCGATCGATCGCTTCCGAGTCCTGCTAGCAGCTTGTGAATTCCTCGTTCCGTCGGTGCGTCGAACATTCACCTGGCGGGAATCCCTACCTTCTCCACCAACGAAACACTTCGGTTGGCTGCGCAGCGCATGCCGGCCTCATACCTCCTCTCTCCAGATCTCTCTGGGCTGCCTCGTAGTTCCGATATGTAGACGGGATCGTCAGCGGACGACCGCCTCAGATCGTTGTATTCTTGCTCAGCGGGACAGCCAAAGACTTCATAACTAGCGAAGAATATGTCGACTCCTTCGGCCGAATACACAACCGGTGTCTCCGTCACTCGCCTGGTCTTCCAGTGCTTTGTGATCTGTGCGGTGTTTGCGATGTGGACATCGCCGATCATTCAGCCCGTGAAGATCATGGTCGTGCTCCTGCACGAGATGAGTCATGGCCTCATGGCGCTCCTGACGGGGGGCCAGGTCGTCAGTATCGCCATCACCCAAAGCGAGGGCGGCCTGTGTGAGACCGAAGGCGGCATCGTGGCGCTGATCGTCAGCGCAGGATACCTCGGCAGTATGCTTTTCGGAGGTTTCCTCCTCTACTTCTCCAAGTTCAAAGAGTCGGCGCCGATTGTCTACACTGTTTTGACTCTGACGCTCGCGGCCGCCATCTTCACGGTCCTACGCGATCCGTTTTCGCGTACGTTCGCGACGGGACTGGCAGCGACGTTTATTTTTCTGGGTCTTCTCGCCCCGCCTTTTCTCTCTTCGCTTGTCTTGCAGGTGCTCGGAACCATCAGTTGCTTGTACTCGATTTTTGATATCTACGGCGACGTACTTCTTGAGAGCAGCGCTGGCAATCTTGAGAACGATGCTCAAGTATTCGCTCAGATCACGGGTGTGCCGCCCAACGTCGTGGGTGTTTCTTGGCTGGCCGTTTCTGTGATCTACTTCGCTTTTGTGCTTCGTTTCTTCGTTTTCTACCGCGAAGTGCCGAAGCCCGAGAGAGAGAAGAAATAGATGAGCGCCCCGTGCGAGCCTTTGTGTCGCACGCATCGTACTACTGTGCCTCTCTTTTTTTTGAGTGGCAGTTGCCTCCAGGTCGACGTACCGTAGGGTTGTCATCAATCGGAGGATCGCTTATGGCAGCGGACTCTCTGTCGCTCAATTTCGAGGAGCGCCGTGTTTTGGGCACGCTGGTCGAGAAGGCGTACACGACGCCAGAGCAGTGCCCGTTGTCGCTGAATAGCCTTGTCAACGGCTGTAATCAGAAGAGCTGTCGAGATCCCGTCTCCTGCCTAGACGAAGGGCTCGTCCTCGACACGCTCGACGCGCTCCGCGAGCGCGGTCTCGTGGTGCAGGTGCGATCCGTCGGCTCACGGGTCGATCGTTGGCGGCAGTGCTGCGCCGACGTGCTATCGCTCTCGCCTAAAGAAAACGCAGTGCTCGCGGAGCTGCTGCTTCGAGGCCCGCAGACCGATGGGGAGCTGCGCCAACGCGCCAGTCGCATGGTCAAGCTCGAGAGTCTGGCGGACGTAGACGAAACTCTCCGTTCGCTCATGGAACGCGAACCACCGCTCGCGGCACGACAGTCACCGCCAGGCAGAAAGCGTGGCGTCAAGTTCATGCACACGCTCTACGCTGCTGACGAGCCCCACGCACCGACGATTGGCGTCGACGATACGCCTGAAGCGTCCGTGGAGGTCGGCGATCGCCCGCGTTCCGCGAGGTCTTCCGCTCTCGAAGAAGAGGTGGCGAGCCTGCGCGCTGAGCTGCAT
The DNA here is from genome assembly GCA_965223265.1 of Planctomycetota bacterium. Lineage (GTDB taxonomy): Bacteria > Planctomycetota > UBA8108 > UBA8108 > SXIK01. The sequence continues at coordinate 7,698,259 of OZ244999.1, read as the reverse complement.
GCTCTGGCTGAGCGCGTCGACGCGCTCGAGGCGGACCCAACAGTGTGAAAAAGCGCTTTCTCACCGGGCCGTCAGGTCAAAAGTGGCTGAGTCACTGAACACGCCATCGCGGGGTGTTAGCCGTCAGCACAGAGTCCGTAGTCGTCACAGCCGAGGAAGTGGCTGGCGCCGCACTCACCCAGCGGCATCGGAGGTGAGATGTCTTGGCCGACGAATAGGTAGTTCAGAAGGAAGATGGGGTCTGAGATGTCGATGTCGATGCTCGCGTCAACGTCGGCTGCATCCAAGCAATCGACGCTCGCTTCGCCCGTGAAGAGGAAGAGGAGCACGTGGATCGCATCCGAGATGTCGAGGCCGGCGTCGGCGTTCGCATCTCCTCTTCTGAACGGATCGGTGCCAAGACCTCCGAAATCTTCCCACGAGTAGTCGACGGTCTGGACTACGTCTTCGAGCCGCTCAGCGGTGACGTATTGGGCGTTGGCATCGAAGAGCTCCATCCAGGCGAGCACGTACGGACCGGAGAGCTGCGAGGCGAAGATGCGCTCGCCTGAAAAACTGAGTGTCACCTGAGAGGAGTCCGGCTGTGGAATCTCTACCAGGGTGTGTGCTGTTGCGACCTCCTGGCCATCAAGCGTCGTGAGACCGCCGGCAACCGCGAAGATCCCTGCCTCGAAGTTCTCGACGCCTACTTCGACCCAGATGGAATCGAGGGAGCCGCCGCCGTCGCCGTTCGCGCCCGTTGTGACCGCGCCCATGAAGTGCGCCGCCTCCGAGCGGACTTCGAGTTGGATGCTTCGCTGGCGGTTGAACGTGCCCACACCATCGCGAGCCGTCACTTCGAGCAAATGGAAGCCGGCCTGTCCGGCCGCATCGACGCTCCCTGAGTAGACACCGTCGCCTGCTATCGCGTCGCCGTCGGCGCCCGTGTCATTGAGCGAGAGAATCTCGAGCTGGGTATTGGGGCGCCAAATCTCCGCTGTCACGTTCGCACCGAGCAGCGGGGTGCCGCCGCTGGTCAGCGTCGCGCCAAGAATCGAAGTGCCGACCGCATCGACCTCCGGCGGCTCGAGGGCGAGGCTCAGGTCGGTGTCGGTCGTGCTGTAGAGTTCGACGGTGTAAGAGATCGGGACGTTTTCGGCGGGGTTCTCCAGCAGCGATCGATAGGTGCCGGGGCTAGCGGAGCTGAGCTCGTAGAGCTGCACCTGGTGCCCTTCACCGTCGCTATAGGTTTGGTACTCAACTCCCGGAAAGCCCGCGGAGGTTGCCGGCGTGATGACGTCGCCGGTCGGTGTGATCAAACTGAAGTTAACGCCACCGGGAAGCTTGGCGTTGAAGATCACGATGATCGAATCGGAAGTGTCGGAGAGGAGAATGAGGTCAGCGGTCAGGCCAGGCTCCAGAACGCCGGAGAAGAAGGTGCCGAGTTCATAGCTTGAGCCGACACCGCCTCCGGCGCCGTCGACACCTGCCGGAGCGGCGAGTTCGACCGGCGCGAAGGGCGTCTCCGCGGCGTTTGTGTCGAGTCCCAGAATCTCTTCGACGACGAGCGTGACGGACTCCGCTCCGCGCCCCAATGTGTCGTGGGCTTCTGCTACGACGTGGAGCTGTGCGCCCGGACCACCGAGAGCGCTTGAAACGCAAACGCGATTGTCGTGATCGTCGCAGCGCAAAATGGCATCCAGCGCGTCGCGGCCTGCGTTACCAGCGACGAGGTGCACTTCAGCTCCGCGAGAGTCAACGACGCGCTCATTGAAACGTCGCAGAAAAGCCGGTGTCTGTTCACCGGCCGCGGCGAACCGAGAGGCGAGGTCTTCCAACAGAGCAGCATCGATTTCGAGCGGCAAGTCGTTCAGCGGCAGGGTTGCGAACTCGCTGCGCAGTTCGATCTCCGCTCGGGCAGTGCCCAGGTGAGGTGTACCGAGGAACACCGCGCGAGCGACAGCTCCGTCCGGCTGCGATGAAAGATAAAGCCTAGTGGCTAGTCCCGCGGCACCGAACGCGACGATGTCGGATTTTGAAGGCGCATTGCCCAGCTGTTCCCGTAGGTGAGCGCGAACTCGCCTCTGGGCTCGATCTAGAGCGACAGCGCCACGTCCGGCCCCTGCCGGCAACACCGCTGGGTAGACCAAGGCGTTCAGTTCGTTTCCCTCGGCACGATCTACGACCGACTCGAGGCTGGAGGTGAGGGGTGCCCAGCGCGCGGCAGCGTCGACCCGCTGATCGGATTCGCCGCTGCGCGAAGTCAGGAGGAGCACGGGCAGTGGCAGCTCGATGACGCGGAGCGACTCGCCGACTGGTCGCAGGTCCGTAGTGGCGACGAGCACGCCACCAGGAAAGACCAAGTTCGGTGTGACCTCGCCGCCGACCACCGCTTCGAAGCGGAGAGAGACGGGTTCGCCGGACGGCACCGGGATCGCGAACGAGCCGCGGGGATCTACCTGACTGCTGCCGACGAGGTCGCCGCCCGCATCGAGCACAAAAACGCGGCCGCGCTGAACGTTGCCGGAACGATCGCGGAATCGGACGCGGCCGCGGACGCGCGGTGGTGGCGGCTCGGCGATCTCAACCGTACATTCCGTCGAAGCACCCACGTGACCGTCACGCGAGAGACCGACGACTCGGTAGCGAAGCGATCCCGTCGGAGGGTCGGGATCGAAAAACGTGGTCTCCGCTGGGCGGAGGGAGGCTATGGCGACGCCGCTGCGGATCACAACGAGGGCGAAGTAGTCGGACACTGGAGGCCACGCGATCGACACCCCGTCGCCGACGCGCTCACACGTCAAAGGGCCGATGGGCGGAGTCACCCGCTCGATCACTTCTATGAAGCAGGAGGCTCTCGGCGGCGGCGGAGGCGATAGCGGGTCGATGACTTCGATGATGTGTTCGCCCACAGGTACGGAGGTCAATCGAACCTCCGTAGCGAAAGGCGGCAGCGTCACGACAGGATTGCCGTCGACCCTGACTTCGAGTGCGTCGTAGCGATCCGCGAGGGTCCAAGAAACGAGGACGTCGCGTGACTCGACCTGCTGGCAGAGCAGATCGCGAACTGGCAGTCGTCGCACGAGCACGCGCGCTGAATTGGAACGACGTTCTACATCACCATCCGCCTCGACGATGTACGTATGCTCGCCGAATTCCACGTCAACGTCTGTAAACTCCATGAGATGGCCCGGCAGCGGGCTGGAGTTCAGCGGCGTCGCAGCGTCATCACGAAAAACATTGAGGAACTGATGCTGCGCGGTGACGGTCCACGTGAGGTTGACACGGCCACCGGCCAAAAGGTTGGCGCGCAGATCGCGAGGGGCGTTCGTCGTCGCCTCGTCGCGCACGAAGGTGACGAAGACGGTGCCAACGCCGCTCTCTTCCCGCATCTTGAGTCCAGGCGCGCCGATCACCGGTTCGCCTCGACCGTCGCCGTTGGTGTCATGCAAACCGGCGACGGAGGTGCCGACGCGCGCTCCGAGCGTGTCGGCGAGGAAGCGAGCACTCTCGCTCGCGCCGAGGTCGGAGAGAAACTCATCGCTGCCGCCGTGGACGTCGCTATAGACAAGGTATGCGCCGCCACGCCCTTCGAATTGTCCAGGCGCCCCCAACAGCAGCTCCGCGGCGCTGTCACCGTCGAGGTCTGGAACAAAGCACACGGCACTTGCCGCTCGTTCGGCCGCGCGCCCGCGAAAAACCCCGGTCGTGTTTGTCGGCAGTGTCACGACCGCGCTTTGGCGCAAGGCCGATCCGCCAGCGACGAAAAATGCTGCGCCGGACGGTCCGCGGTCGTCTCCCCACTCCGGCAGCCCCAACAGGAGGTCCGGGATTCCGTCGCGATCCGCATCGAAGCCAGCTGCGACGGCGGCGCCGAGTCGTGAGCCGTTCCACTCGGGGGCTTGCGTCGTCAAGCGAACAACGCGGTCCCCGTCCGCAGCGGCGACGTTGGGCAGTGGGGCCACGCCATCGCCAAAGAGAATAAAAGCTTCTCCGCCCGCGCCTGCTTCCGGCGCACCGGCGAGAAAGTCGTCGTTGCCATCGCCGTCGACATCGCCAGCGAAGCTCAGAGCGGCACCGAAGGCGCTGTTCGCCGCTGGTCCTTGGATAATGTGAGCTGCGCCAGCGAGGGCCAGCGCCTCGAGCTCGAGACTCAAAAGGTCAAGACCACCCGGCGGCTCTGAGATGAACGGCGTGCCGAACACCACCGCGACCTTTCCGGTGGGTACGCCGAGATTGGGCGCTTCGATGCCGATTCCATCGCGGATACCGATCGCGAAGTCGTCGATGGAATCCCCATTCACATCCCCGACGGCAGAGGCCGAGAAGCCACTCGCACCCTCTCCCGCGAGCGTCGTCAAGTAGAGGCCGTGACGCACCAGATCCGTGCTCAAGTCGAGAACACTGGGAAGCCGGTCTGAGCCGAGGAGGAGAGCTACGCCGGGGCGCTCTTCTCCCGGGAAGCCTAGCGGCGTGCCGAGAAGGAAGTCGTCGAAGCCGTCGTCGTTGACGTCGCCAGCCGCCGCGACCAAGCTACCGAAGCCGTCATCGTCGAGCGATCCGGTACGGATTTCGACGATCTCGCCGTGGATCGGCTTGAGCGTCTGGCGCAGCGTTGATGGGCGCGCCCCAAAAAGGAGAAAGACGCGTCCTGTCCCAAAGGGCTCGCCGATGAGGAGGTCTTCGGTGCCGTCTCCGTTGACGTCCCCGGCGCTGGCGAGCGCGGCGCCCGCTTCGTGGTGGCCAGGGGCAGCCAGGAGAAGAAGCGGGCCGCGGCTTTCCGGGTCGTCGAGTCGCAGCCGAAACGGCAGCTGACAGTGAGCCGGCACTGCGGTCAGGCAGAGCACTCCCACGAGTCCTCCGAGAAGGAGCTTGCTCAGCCAAGGAGTGAGAAACCGCTGTCTGTGTGGCATTTGGCGTTTTAGCGTTCGGCAGGACGCGTTGGAGCGTGTGGATCCACTGCGGGCTGCGCAGGGAAAAGTGCGGATCATCGCGATGATGGCACATCCGGCGACGCCGAGAAACCCGACGACAGGGGTGGCGGCGAACGCGCGGAGTGGAGAGGAATGGTCTGGCCCCTGATTCCACCGCGTTTGGGCGCTCGCTCGCTCGACAGGGAAGGCTTCAGAGTCTGGGATGAACAAAGCCCGCCCGGATCTCCGCCGTTCGTCTCGTGAGCTGCAGATGAAGCATGGACGTCGGGCCTGTGTCCGTCACTGTAACTACAACAATAAGAAACAGTTGATCGCTCGTCTGCGGCGGCAGAGCCACCCTACGGAGTCTCCCGGTGGCCGGGATGTCTTACCGATCGGTTCCCGATGCGCTGGGGATCAGGGTTCCAGACCAATTGCGAGAGAGGTAGAGCACATGGTGTGCCAGTCGATTCTGCACGGTTCGGGCCGCTTTTTGACAAGCATGTTGTGATTCTGTGGTGTTTGTTGGGTTCGTCCTTATCACAAAGACTTTGACAGGCGGCGAATTGTCCTTGCTCGGTCTACGGCGGTCTGACAGGATCGAGCCGCCTCGCGCGCGGCACCGGGCGCAGCCTAGCACCTCCTCGATTCGTGTCGATTCGACCTACCCCCAGCATCACTCCGAGCCATCTAGACCGGTTTCACGGTGTGACTTCGATTCAACAACTCCAAGGTTTCGAAATCCTCGACAGTCGAGGCCGCCCGACGCTTCTGGCGCGCTGCACGCTCGGCAGTGGCGTGAGCGCAGAGGCCTCGGTGCCCTCGGGCGCGTCGCGTGGACGGGCCGAAGCCATCGAGCGTCGCGACGACGGGCGTCGCTACGGCGGGTTCGGTTGCCGCCAGGCGGCCGCTTCGATCGCGACGGAATTCGGCGCCCGACTACGGGGTCATGTGTTCACCGGTCAGAAGCAGCTCGACGAGGCTTTGTGTGCCATCGACGGGACGGACCAGAAGTCGCGACTCGGGGCCAACGCCGCACTCGCTGTTTCGCTTGCGTTCGCCCGCGCCGCGGCTCGCGAGCAGGGAATCGAGCTCTACGAGTACTTCGCGCAGCTCGCTTCGGCACCGCGCCCGCTCCACCTGCCGGCGCTGACAGTGAACCTTTTCAGTGGTGGCCACCACGCGGGGATGCAGGTCGCCGTTCAGGATGTGCTCGTCGCGCCGCTGCGTCCCTCAAGTATGGACGAAGCACTCGAGACGGTCGCAGCGGTCTACTCCGCAGCCGAAGATCTCGTTCGCGAGCGCTACGGCATGCGCGCGCTTACGGCGGACGAAGGCGGCTTGGCGCCGCCGTTCGCGAGCGTCGAGGACATGCTCGACGACGCTGTGGAGTCGATACGTGGCGCCGGTTTCGAGCCAGGGCGCGACGTCGCGCTGGCGGTGGACGTGGCATCGAGCCACTTCTTTGTCGACGGAGTTTACCGGCTCGGTCGTGAAGTTCTCACGACCGACGCGATGATCGAACGCCTCATGGGGTGGATCGATGCCTATCCGATCGTGAGTGTCGAGGATGGTCTGGGGGAGGAGGACTGGGAGGGGTGGAGACGGCTGCGGCGACAGGTCGCGGGACGGGTCATGGTCCTTGGCGACGATCTCTTGTGCACTCATACGGACCGCATCCGGCGCGCGATCGAGCTCAGCGCCGCCGACGCACTCCTCCTCAAGGTCAATCAAGTCGGCACAGTGAGCGAGGCATGCGAGGCGCTTTGCCTGGCGCGTTCGGCCGACTGGAGGGTGACCGTGAGCGCACGCAGCGGCGAGACTGAAGATTCTTGGTTAGCCGATTTGGCCGTTGGCTGGGGCGGCGATCAAATCAAGGTTGGATCGGTCCGACAGTCAGAGCGCTTGAGCAAGTACAATAGACTGCTCGTGATCGAAGCGGACGCCAAGCTCGAGATGCATGCCTTCGATGGATCGACTTGGCGACCCGAGGTTGAGGAAAAAGGAGATGCAAGCTAAAGGAGACGGACGTTGACTATGAGGACTCACCCGCGGACGCAGGATCAATCGACGTGCTGGTCGCAGTTCGTAAGGGCGCCCGTGATCTGTGGGGCGCGGTCGTTAAGTCAATTCGCGGTGGTTTCGCTTGCCGTGCTGATGCTGGGTGCTTCGCACTCGCTTGCGGCGGCGGAGATCCGCATCACTCGCGTCTTCGGCGTCGAGCAACCTGGCGGCAGATACAAACATCCCGCCTCGATCACGGAGCTGGCGAACGGCGATCTTTACTTGACGTTTTATGGCGGCTCGGGAGAGTACGGTGATGACACCGCTGTCTACGGCGCGCGTCGCCGCCGCGGTGGTGTGGCTTGGTCAACACCTCGCGCGATCGCAGACACTCCCGATCGCTCGGAAGGCAACCCGGTGGTGTGGCAGGCACCGGACGGCGTCGTCTGGCTCTTCTACGTCAACCGCTATGGCGCGACCTGGTCGACTGCGCGTGTCAAGGGTAAGCTGTCGCGCGACGGAGCTAGGACTTGGTCCGATTCGTTCATGTTGACCATGGAAGAGGGCACGATGGCGCGCGGACAGCCGATCGTTCTCGCCGATGGTGACTATCTCCTGCCGCTTTACAAAGAGACCGGCAGCGATCGGGAAGAGGTCGGTCCTGAGTCCATGTCATTCTTCATGCGCTACTCACCGAAGACGAAGACATGGCGTGAGACGAACCGCATAGCCTCGCCCACTGGGAATCTGCAAGCTCAGGTGGCGCCACTCACGGACCAGCATCTCGTCTGTTACCTGCGCCGCGGTGGGAATTATGAGCCGACGCAGGAGGGATGGTTGCTACGCGCTGAATCCCACGACGGTGGCAACACGTGGAGCGACGCGAAGAACACACGGTTTCCAAACCCGAATTCCGCAGTCGATTTTATTCGACTGCAAAGCGGCCACTTACTGCTGGTGTACAACGACAGCATGAACCAGCGGACTCCCTTGACGGCCGCAATTTCGACGGACGGCGACAAGACTTATCCGCATCGCCGTCAGCTCGGCACAGGAAACAATACGTTCGCCTATCCCTACGCGATTCAGGGAAAGGATGGCACGATTCACGTGATCTGCACGACCAATCACCGCACGACGATCCTGCACTACGAATTCGACGAGAGTGCGATCCTCAAACCCCGCCCGTGACGAGCAGTTGCTTTCTGACTAGCGCTCGAAGTCGAACGCGAACAGTTCGGCGTCGTCGAGGTGGAAGCGCAGTCGCACGGCCTGGCCGCGGAGCTGGTTGAGTCCCTTTTTCCCCCAGAGAACGGCAGCGTCGAGGTGGTCGCCGCTGATGGCGTCACAGTCGGCCGCGCTCCAGCCGTCCATGGGGCTGTCTGACGTCGTGTGAACGCTGACACGGATCGTACCGCGCGCCCGCGCGTTCAGTCGCAGGCCTCCTTTGACTTCGAACGGCCGCGTCAGCAGACGACCATGCGCCCCCTTCGCGCCGCGGACACCGACCAGTCGGTCGCGTTTGGTCGTCGCGATGCCGACACCCGCGGTGCCGATCTGGTCATGCGCGGTATCCGTGGCACCGTAGTAGAACCAAAGCTCCTCGCCGATCTCGAGCGGGTCGCCTGTGGCGACGACCATGCCGGCGTCCCATGCTCCCTCGGCGCCATGCTCGAGTAGTCGACCAAGGGTGCGCACAGGGATACGCTCCCAGTGGTAGCCGTCGGCACTCCACGTCAGCTCCATGTCGATGTGATGGTGCACCGTTTCGTAGAGTTCGAGGAGGCCGAAGAAAAGATCGCCGCGGCGAAAGACGCTCATGCCGTAGAAGTAGTCAGGATCGTTTTCCTCGGGCACCAAGACGGTCCGCTCAGGTGTCCAGCGGCGGAGATCGCCGCTCTCCTTGACCGCGACGCGGCGTCGTCCGACGTGTGGCAAGCCTGAACCAGCGTAAGCCTGTGGCCGCACGTACATGAGCCAACGGTCGTCCATTTCGTCGTAGACGAAGTTGTTGGTGGTATCGCTGTGGTACGTCACCGCCGCTTTCTCTTGAAGGAAATCGAAGGCGCGGCCGTCGCTCGAAGTGGAGACGAACACGCCGCCCTTGTCGTTGTGGATCGCAACGAACTCTCCCGGCAGGTCGCTGTTCTGTGGCTTCAGCGCAACGTCGATCTGCTGCGTCTTCGTGCGACCGAGGCGGATGATGTTGTTCGCTTTGCTGCCTCGAAAATCGAAGACGCCGAGATGCGGCTTCGTCCACGCGACCCCGTCGCGCGACGTAGCGAAGCAGATGTTGTAGGAGAACGGCAAACGGTTGTTGTACGCGTACTCGTCAAAGACACCGTACCACATCAAAAACGCGCCAGTCTTAGGATCCTTCAGCGTCTGCCCGGCGTAGGCGCCATTCGTTTCCCACGGATGCTCTCGAACGATGACGGGATTCGCGGCGTGACGCTGCAGCCGCACGACGAACCGTTCCAAGTGCCAGCGGTCCTCGACGATCCGTTCGTCTACGGGAAAAAAAGGACCCTTGCGTGGCAGCCGAGTCGGTTCAGCGGCGAGCGTCGACAGGAAAAGTAGGCTGAGCAGGCAGAGTCCGATCCGACGCTTCCCGAGTGCGAACGAGCGGCATCGATAGGCCATAGTGCATGTCCTCCATCTTCAAGCGGGCACTATACCACGGCGTCGAGATGGGCTCTCGTTCCGAATCGGAGAGTGAGCGAGAGGGCGAGTGGCAGGGAGGCGGAGACAGAGGCGGAGACGGAAGGCGGAACGCCCGCACGCTCGCGCAGACGCAGGCGGGAACGGGACCGCACACGGAAACCGCGAAGGAATCAGAGACGGAGACGGGTGGCAACCATGCCACCGCAAGAACGCTCATGGCAGCACGTCTCTTCTCCACTTTTGACTGAGCGCCGTTCTTGCTTGGGTGGGCGTGCGGGCTTCCGTCTCTGCTCTGCTTCCGTCTCTGCGAGCACTAAGTCCGACTGAAATTCTGACTTTTGCTGCGCGCGGCCGCCGAATCGATCGCCTTCCTGAGCGCGTCGATCATGTGCAGCACGTTCGGTTCGAGCAAGAAGTCGTCGTGCGTGCCCGGAATGGTCTCGACGGTCAAGTCGCCCGCGACGTACGGATCCCAGCCCAGCGACGGGCTCGTCTCGATCAGCTTCTCCCCAGCGACGAAGTTGATCACGTCTCCGGGATAGATGCCGGTCTCGTGGCTGCGCACGGCGGCATAGTAATGAAGAGCGAGGTTCTGCGGCCGGAGGTAAGGCGGTAGCGGACGCTTCAAACGACGGTGTAGCTTGAGCATTTGGTTCTTGAAGCGATCGCGCTGCGCGCCGACGAAGCGTTTCCAATGGCGTCGCAGCTTCTTCTTCAGACCGGAATCCTCCGTCTTTCCCGGCAGGGCGCGGTTGGCGTACTGCGACGGGTGGTACGTGTCGAGAAACGCCAGCAGCGCAACTTCCTCGCCAGCGGCGAGTAACTGCTGTGCCATCTCGAACGCGATCACTCCGCCCGCAGAGTAGCCACAGAGAAAGTAGGGCCCCGTCTCCTGGACTTGACGGACTTCTTCCAGGTAGCTGCTTGCCATGTCGCCGATACTGGTGTGCGGTGGTGTCTTGCCGTCGACGCCCCGCGCTTGGATACCGTAGAACGGTTGGTCGCTTCCAAGGCGCCGGGCGAGATCGCTGAACTTGAGTACGTTGCCGCCGACTCCGTGCACGCAAAAAAGTCGCGGCAAACCGGCGCCGCGCTGCAGTTCGACGACGTACTGGGGCGTCGATGGGGCGGTCTCTCCCGCTGCGCTCGGCGTGAAACCAATCTTTTCCTTCACGACGGCCGCCATCTTCTCAACAGTCGGCGCTTGGAAAAGGCTGGCCAGCGGAAGCTCGACGGAGTAGGTCTTCTTGATCTTGGCGAGAAGGCGAACCGCGAGGATGGAGTGGCCGCCGAGGTCGAAGAAGCTGTCGGTGAGTCCGACGTCCACGCCGAGCACGTCGCTCCAAATCTCACGGACTTTCGCCTCGACCTCGTCGCGCGCTTCCGCCTGCCCTTTTGAGCTCGCTGAGCGTGACGCCTGTGGCTTCGACTTGGACCCGAACTGGGTCTCCACGAAGTGGGTGAGCTCGCTGAAATCGAGCGACGAGATCAACACTTGGGCGCGCTCTCCGTTGCCCAGGGCCTTCTCGAGAGCAAGGATTCCTTCGTCCGCGGGGATCCCCTCATCGACGAGTTCTTCCAGGAGCGATTTCGGTCGTGACGGCTCGGCCCCAACGGTCGCGTCTTGGCGTTCGTCAGGCCGCTGTGATTCGAGCGTGCGGTCGGCAGTGGTCGCAAAAGCGCTGCGTCCGTCGATCCTTCGCAGCGTGAATCCAACGAAGGACATGAGCGGTGCGCCATCGGGCGCAACAAGGGTCGCGTCCATCGTGATGACGTCGGCGTCATAGCCACCTCCGTGACTTTCGCCACCCGGCGACGTCAGGCGCACGTGGCTGAAGAAGTGCGCCGGAAGAGGGGCGTAGAGCGTGAAGCTCTCGCATGCCATCGGCACGTAAAGATTGTCGTGTCGTGTGCGCGAATCGATGAGCAAGAGCCCGGCACCCAGTGCGACATCGAGAAGAGCAGGATGGGTCTGATAGTCGACAGTCTCATCTTGGTATTTCTCGTTGAGTCGAATCTCTGCGAGGAGTTCGTCCTCTGCTCCCGAAACGCTGGTCAGACAATTCCAGCGTTCGCCGAAATCGACGAAAGCTCCCTGGGTGCTCCGCCGCCAATCGATGGCCTCGCTCTGAAGAGGCTTGCAGCGCCGATGGATGCTATCCAGATCTACGCGGCGTGGTGTCTTCGAGGAAACAGCGCTGACATCGCAGGTCACATTGTGACGCCAATCGCTTCCGGGGCCGTCTCCGGTGTCTCGACTATCAATGGTCACCGCGTAACCCGCAGCTCCTCGAGCGTAGCGGATCTCTACTTCCTTGTGCGCCTCCGCTCGAACTTCGATCGGGTTCAAGAGCGCCAGGGAATCCGCCCTGAATGCTGTCTCGCCGGCGACTTCACGGAATGCAGCCGCGATGAGTTCGATACAGCCGGTGCCGGGGAGCACGGCATGGCCGGTCTTGGCGCGGTGACCGTCGAGAACCCAGTGCCGATCGGCTGTCAAGTAACTGGCGATTCGCGTCTCGTCTTCCGTTGGTTGATCTCGAAAGTTCAGGAGAGGATGTCGCTCACGCAGCTCGTCCGCCGTCGGCTGCTCGGCGCGCGACGGATCGACCGCCCGAGCCGCCATTCCGACTCCTTTCCATACGCCCCAATTGATCGCCACGACGCGTGAGCCCGATGCGGCAACGCGGCTTTGCGCGAATGCGTCCAAGAACGAGTTGGCAGCGGCGTAGTCAATTTGCCCTGGTAGCCCGAGGAACGAGCTCGTGGACGAGAACAGAATCGTGATGTCGAGATCGAGATCGCGCGTCACCGCGTCGAGGACAAGTGTGCCTTGGACTTTGGGCGCCAGCACCCTCTGTAGGTCTTCAGTCTGTTTCGAGGCCAACGGGCCATCGTCGACCCGACCCGCGCTGTGGAAAACTCCGTGGAGCGCACCGAAGCGATCGACGGTGGAGCGCACCGCCTGCTCCATGGCGTTGTGGTCGGTAACATCCGCTTGCAGGACAATGACCTCCGCGCCCAGTTCTTGGAGCCGTTCAATTTGACGAATGCGCCGGCACACGGGATGGCGTTCGCCGTAGTCGTTGAGCCACCGCACCCACTCGCACTCAGCTGGGAAGTTCCGACGCGAAACGAGCGCTAGTTTCGCCTGGTAGTTGTGCGCCAGGTACTCCGCGTGCACGAGGGCCAGATCGCCCAGGCCTCCGGTGAGTAGGTACACTCCCCCGCGTCGAAACTCATACGGCGCTGGTGGATTCGTGCCCGATCCGCAAGTCTCTAGTTTTTGGATCCAGCGATCGCCGTCGCGGAATGCGACAACCGGTTCGAGTCGATCAGCCTGCGACTCGACGTAGAGAAGCCGCGCGACGCGTGCCTTGTCGTCAGGGGACGATGTGGCCTTGGCGACGAGATCTGTGTCGATATCACACGAACAGCACGAGAGTTCCGGTACTTCATTTGGAGCGACGCGCGTCGGTCCGAGGATCGTCGCCTTGAGGGGGTGCGCAGCGAGGTGTTCACCAACAGTGTGAACGCCGTCGGTGACGAACAGGACCCGCGTCTCCGGTTCCGGGTCAGCCGCGATCGCCTGCAGCAGATGCGTCGCACTGATGAACGATCGTCCGATGATGTCGTCCGCAGCGGAGAGTTGGTCCACGCTGGTGGAATCGTCATCACCAAGCGCCCAACAGTGTGCGACGACATGCGGCGTTCTGCCGTCCCTCTCGAGCTGCTCGAACAGACGCTCGTAATCCTCCTTACAGCCGAGCTGAAGCGTCACGTGGTTCCCATCGGCGAAGTGAAACTCACTGCCGACGGTCGCTTCGATGACTTCATGATCGCGCGCGCGGCACTCTGCTGCGAGCGCGGCGGCGAATCCCTGCTCGTCGGCAAAGATGAGCCAAGTCTGTTTGGTCACTGGATACGCGCTGCGATCGGGAAGCGGGGCTGTCCGTTGCCAGATTGGTGTCCACAACCACTCGCCCGAGTTTGCGAGTCTCCGCGGCACGCCATCACCTTTCATGGCCGCACCGTGGGTCACTTGCTGCGGGGCGAGCCAGTGACGCTTCTTCTCGAAGGGGTATGTCGGCAAAGACACCCTGTGGGGGCGTCGTCCGCGATCGAGCCGGTTCCAATCGACGTCGACGCCGTGGAGCCAAAGGCGTCCGCAGCTGGTCCGAAATGCTTGGATGTCATCGGCAGGATCGTTCGGATGCCGCATCGATGGAACTGCCCGAACTGGCTGATCGCCGCCCTGGGCGTGCACGAGCGAGGTGAGAGCTGTGCCAGGTCCGACCTCGAGGAGTGCGTGCGGTCCGCTGTCGAAGAGGGCCGCGATGCCGTCGGCGAAGCGAACAGTTCGACGCAGGTGATCGACCCAATACTGCGTCGTCGTCACTTCGTTGGGTTCGACGAAGCGCCCCGTCAGATTTGAAACCAGACGAGCGTTCGGTTCGTTGAAGCGAATCGCCTTGATATGATCAGAGAACTCATCAAGATGCGGCTCCAGCATCTTCGAGTGTCCTGCAAGGCGAACGCGAAGACGTCGGAACTCAATTTCGCGGCTCTCAAGCTTGGAGGTGAGCGCGTCGATTTCTCTCTCCGGTCCCGAGACGACGCCGTAACCAGGCGCGTTGATCGCTGCGATGTCGAGATCGTCGCCGGCGATTTCGCGCAGCTCGCTTTCTGGGAGTGGCACGCTCAGCATCGCACCTGGTTCGAGCCGGCAGAAGATCTCGCCACGTTTGATCACGATCGAGAGTGCGTCGCGCTCGTCAAGGACTCCGGCCAGACACGCCGCAGCGTATTCGCCCAGGCTGTGCCCCATGAAGACGTCCGGTTCAACACCAACCGACAGCCAGAGTCTTGCCATGGCGAGCTCTGTGATGAAAAGCGAGGTTACTGCCGCGAGCGGGGATTCGAGCTGCTCTCCTGTACCCTTGCCCGCAGGCGGAAACAGCAGGTTCTTAAGATCGAGGTCGGTGCGTCGTTTGACTTCGTCCGCGAGGCTGTCGATGGTGTCGCGGTAGACGCTCTCCGACGCGTACAGTCCCTGACCCATCCCTGGGTACTGCGTACCCGCTCCTGAAAACATGAACGCCAGGGCGGGTGCGTTCTCCGGGGCTGCCGCGGTGAAGTACCGTTGACTGTCGGCTTCACGCAGCGCCGCGGCTGCGTCGTCAAGCGAACGGGCTGCGACGCAGGCTCGGTGCGGCATGGTCGCTCTCCCTTGCCGCAGGGTGAAGGCGACGTCCGCTAGCTCGAGTCCACCTTGCTCCAACCGGTCAGCCAATTTGCCGCGCATGGAATCGAGCGCAGCCGGTGACTTCGCCGAAATCAGGAGCGTTTGCCACTCGTGTGCAGAATCGCTGCTGCCCTCGTTGTCGTCGCCCTCCTCGCTGAGTGGAGCTTCCTCGAGAATGACGTGAGCGTTGGTGCCGCCGACCCCGAGGGAGCTGACCCCTGCGCGCCGCGGTGCGCCATCCCTTTCCCATGCCGTGAGTTCGTGATTGACGACGAAAGGACTGGCAGCGAAGTCGATTTGCGGGTTGGGAGCTTCATAGTGAAGGCTGGCAGGGATTTCACGGTTCTCGAGCGCTAGCGCCGTCTTGATCAAACTGGCGACACCAGCGGCGGTGTCGAGGTGGCCGATATTGGTTTTCACCGAGCCGATCCTGCAGTAGCCGACGCGGTCGGTGTGTTCACGGAACGCGAGCGTCAGTGCTTCGATTTCGATCGGGTCGCCCATCGGTGTCCCAGTGCCGTGAGCTTCGACGTACGAAATGGTGTCGGCGTCGACATCCGCGACGGTCAGAGCTTCTAGGATCGCCTTGGCTTGACCGTCGACGCTCGGAGCAAAGTAGCCGACTTTGCCAGACCCGTCGTTGTTCACTGCTGTGCCTTTGATGATGGCTCGGATCGAGTCACGATCTTCGAGCGCGTCTTGGAGTCGGCGAAGCGCGACGACGCCAACGCCGTTGCCGAAGATCGTGCCGGCGGCGCGGTGATCGAAGGCATGGCAATGACCATCAGGTGAAAGAACTTCCCCCTCTTGAAACAGATACCCATGACCGAGCGGCAGATTGATGGTGACGCCGCCAGCGAGAGCGAGGTCGCTTTCGCCGCTGATGAGACTCTGGCACGCGAGATGAACTGCAACGAGCGAGGTGGAACACGCTGTCTGCACGTTGACACTCGGCCCGCGAAGATCCAACTCGTACGAGGCTCGCGTGGCGAGGAAATCCTTGTCGTTCCCGGTGTGACGCAAGAAGAAGACGCCGAGATTGTCGACCAAATCGCGGTGCGTCAGGACATTCAGCATGAGGTATGCGTTCATCCCGGAGCCGCCGAAGACGCCGATCGCGCCTGGAAAGCTCTCTGGCACATGACCAGCGTCCTCCAAGGCTTCCCACACGCATTCGAGGAACTGGCGGTGCTGCGGATCCATCACCGAAGCTTCGGTCGGCGTCAATCCGAAGAAGTCTGCGTCGAACAGTTCCGCCCCTTCGAGCGGGTGATCCGACTTGACGTAGCTCGGGTTGCGCAGCAGGTCGCGCGCCACACCTGCTTGCAACAGGTCGGAGTCGCTGAGATAACGGATCGATTCGACGCCTTCGCACAAGTTGCGCCAGAACTCGCTCGCGGTCTGGGCTCCTGGCAGGCGTGCGGCGAGTCCAACAATGGCGATGTCTGTTTCGGCGTAATCCGGAGTTCTCGAGTCTACGTCGCTCATCTTGCAGTCTGAAATCTACTGGCGTGGGGGGGCTGAGGTGGTTGAGACGCGCGGGTTACCCTTGCCCGCAGCAGCACGCAATCTGCCGGTAGAAGTCTAACCTGCAGGGTTGAGAATGGCCGTTGAGGTGCCCAGTGCACCCGATATCGGAAGTCTTCCCGACGCCTGAGCGGAGTTGGCGCATTATGGGGCCCGTGCGACTCGGTTTTCTAAGCGGAGACGGACAAGGACGATCCGCCTCCGTCCCGTTGTTGCGAAAGAGAAGCGTTTCAAGGCCACGCGCGATTGCGTGTGCGTCACGAGCGTTTGCCGCTTCTCTGTCTCGCCTTCGTTCGCTTCGTGTGCTTCTGTTCAAAAGACGAGAAGAAGAGTTGAACAAAAGGAAACCAAGTCAACGAAGGGCGGCCGACCAAAGTAGCAGGCACACTCCGGTGTGCCGTCCGGTCTTGTTTGGGAGTGCGTCACGAGCGTTTGCCGCTTCTCTGTCTCGCCTTCGTTCGCTTCGTGTGCTTCTGTTCAAAAGACGAGAAGAAGAGTTGAACAAAAGGAAACCAAGTCAACGAAGGGCGGCCGACCAAAGTAGCAGGCACACTCCGGTGTGCCGTCCGGTCTTGGGAGGGTGAGCGCATGCGTGCAAAGCAGCAGCCACGCGCGTTCGGAGTCAGTTCGTCTCTGTCTCCGTCGCATCGGTATCCGGCTCCGAACGGCCGGTTCTTCTTCGGTTCATCTGTCAGGCGTCTCTCGCGGGTTTCGCTCGCTTTGCGAGAGTCTCTTTTGTTGACGCAGAGCTCGTGAATGAAAGTCGCCAGAAACCCAACCGATGAGCGCATTGAGTTGGGACGGAGCTGCGAGCTCGGCGTGCATCACTTCTTCACGATAGGCTCGCAAACGACCGTCAGATGGCCACAGAGACCGCGGCGGGGGCTCTTGCGGCCTCTGAGATCTACCTCGCCGACATCAAGTAGGCGAGTAAATGAGCCATGTCAGCGACCGAGATTTTTTCCTCAAAGCCTTCCGGCATGAGCGAGAGGCCGCTGTTCTCGGCGCCGAGGATATCCTTGCGTGCCACAACGTCTTTTTGGTTGTCGCCGCGCTGCAGAGTGATCGTGTTGGGATTCTCATCTTCGATTATCCCTGTGATGACGCGCCCGTCTTGCAGCGTCACGACATAGGCCGTGAACTTTGGATCAAGCTCACGATTGGGATCGAGAACGTTCATGAGAATCGCTTCGGCACCACGATTCTGCATGGCAACGAGATTCGGGCCTAGCTCGAAGCCCACTCCCTCGACGCGATGGCAAGTAGCGCAGTTCGCCTGGAAGATCTCCTTGCCACGCGTCGGGTTTCCCGGCAAGTCTAGCGCCCTGCGGTAGGCGGCGGTGACGTCCGCGCGTCGTGCCAGAACGTTTTCTGGGATGATTTTGCGTGCTCTCTCTCTGATCGCATCGTCTGCGTGATTGCGGAGCGACTTGATGCGCGCTGCGCCGAGGTCCGAGGCGCGCATCGTTTCCGATTCCAGAGCACCCAGAACGCTCGGCAGTCGATTCGCTCGCGCCAACAAGACCTCAGCAGCCTGCGGACGCACGCTCGGGCTTAGTGACGGCCACGCAGAAATGATGACGTCGGCGACGCCGGCGTCGTCGAACGTTGAGAGCGTCGTCAGAGCTTCCCGCTGCACAGCCCTTGGCTGTCGGCTGTCGAGTAGCTTCGCAATAGCTGCGCCCTCTGCAGCGAAAGAGCTAAGTCGCAGGGTCTTCAGCGCAGTGATCCTTGGCTGATAAATCATCTCCTCGAGGCCGCGGCGCGCAAACGCGAGGTTGTCCTTGAGTGCCTCCTGCGCTACGACGTTGCCATCGAGGGAGGCCCAAAGATCGTCTCCACGTTTTCCAAGACCGAAGCAAAAGTGTTCGACAACCTTCTTGACCAGATCTGGACGAAGTTCCGTGTGTTGTGGTAGCGATCTCAACACAATTTCTTTGTCGCCACTGATTCCCCGCCGCGCGATTTGTTCGGCGAATGCGCCAAGCATATCTATGTAGAGGTCGTAGTCGAGTCGCGACGGCAGGCGTCTGAGATAGTTCTTGTCGTCGACGAGCAATTTGAAGACGCGTGCTAGGCCTTCGTTGAGAGAGCTCAAGCACGCCAGACGGATCCACTCATCTTTCGGATCGCGCTGGATGATCGCTTTGAATGCATCGTAACGACGTTCATCGCGCACTTCGCCGAGTGTGAACGCAAGTTGATAGCGCACACGGGCGTCGACGTCTCGCGTCATCGCATAGAGGCGCTCGCGCACCTCGCTCGAATCCGCCGCAAACGGTTCGAGTAGTCGGATGGCTTGTTCCCGCGCTCGCGCGTGATCGTGTTTGAGAAGCGGTAAGACCACGTTGGCCGTTAACGCCCCCATCGCTTTGAGGGAATAGAGAGCTTGGATTCTCCCCTGTGGAGTCTTCGCCGAAACGGCGAGTTTTCTGAGAGGCTCGATCGCCGCAAGGTCCTGTCGGGTGTAGAGCAGGCGGGCGGCCGTTTCGCGATGCCACGCGTTTCGATGGTCGAGCATCGCGACGAGCTGCTCAGTCGTCGCTTCATCGAGGTTCGGAGGCGAACGAAGTTGATGACTCTTCGGGACGATTCGGTAGATGCGACCGCGATCTCGACCGCTCGTTAGATCGAGATGCTTCTTGATAATCGGCGGTACGCTCAGAGGGTGTTCGATCACCTCTCGATACATATCGAGGACGTAGAGATTGCCGTCAGGGCTGTTCGCCATTTGCACCGGTCGAAACCAATTGTCTGGTGACGCCAAGAACTCTTTCTTGGAATCCATGCGCCGCGCTAAGAATCCGACGCTCTCGGGCTGCAAGATTTTTCTGTGGATGATGTTACTGCCGACGTCGCCGATAAACGGTCGGCCGCGGTGTTTGCGGTCCCATGCGTCACCGCGGTAGATCGTGATACCGGTAGCGGCCGTGAAGTAGCCGGCGGCGCGGCCGCCACCTTCGACTGGCCCTGGAACGCTCCCCACCTTGCGCAGGCGTGTACGAACGATACGCCACGGCTCTACCGGGCTGATGCGGTAGACCTCCGCCTGGCCGCCGTCAACCGCAATCAGAACGCGGTTGGGCGGGGGAACGAGGAGAGGATTGCGCGCGATGTAGCGTTCATCGTAGTAGACCATTTCGATGTGGCGACTGTTGCTGCAAACATATTTGCGGCCCCAATCGTCGAAAGAGAAGCCATGCTGCGCGCCGCCCGGCGTCGCGGTGAGTTCCAACGTTCGGGGGTCAAACGCGAAGTCGCGTCCCCTGAGATCCAGCGGTTTCGACGTTCCGTCCGCGCGGCTGACGATGCCGCCGGAGCGACTCGTCGCGCCGTGGATCCGGTGGTCGAGCCCCCAGCGCAGTGAGTTCACCAGTCCCTGCACGTTGCTGCGCGCGAAACCAGTGAACACCTTCTTGATGATGTCGGCTTTGCCGTCGCCGTCGGAGTCCTTGGCGTACAGAATATCGGGCGCCACGGCAACGAAGACACCACCGTCGTAGCAGAGAACACCTGTCGGCCATGAGAGCCGGTCCATGAACACCGTGCTGGTGTCGGCGTCGCCGTCGTCGTCGGTGTCAGTGAGGAGCCGTACCTGTCCGAGGAGTTCGTCGGCTTGCTCGCTGTAGCCGCGCATGCAGACGACGTACATGCGACCGCGTGGGTCGAACGAGATCGCCACCGGATCGACGACGAGCGGCTCCGCGGCCACCAGCTGCACTTCGAAGTCCGGGTGAACGACAAGCTGCGACAGCGACTCGAGCGGTTCCTGCGGCGGGATGCGAGGCAGCTCTGATGAATAGTCGGCCATCGGCGAGACGGTCCCGTCGGGGTCGTTCGCAGCAAGCCGTGTCGCTGCGAGCAAAAAGAATCCAACGAGGAGGACGGTGAGCTCGCGAGGCGTCTTTACCACCGCGGTGGCACTTCGGTATAGCATTCGTAACCTTTGGGGATTTGTTCGGCCGAATTGACGAACGTGACTGGAACACCCATCTTACTGCCGTGGCCGCTGCCTTCGCCAGGGGGAGCCCAGGAGTCGGGGGTGACGATGGTTCGTACGTTTGGTTGTGCAACAACTTTGCGTCTCTTAGAATTTGGATCACGCTCGCGAGGGGGACGGTCGGTAGTGTGGCGGGATGCTTTCGCGCCCGCGAAGCTGCCCAACTGGCAAAGGGAACTGCACATGAGACCAAGCTGCCGCTATTCTTCGCCTCTTTCCGTCCTCCTCTTGTGCGTTTTGGCTCGCCTCTCAAGTCCGGCGTTGGGGGACGTGGTGATCAGCGAGATTCACTACAACCCGTCGGCTGCCGGCGCCGAGTACTTGGAGCTCACGAACACTGGCGTCCGAGCAGTCGACCTCACCGGATGGCGCTTTGTACGCGGCATCCGCTTCGAGTTTCCGTCGATCCTCCTGCCCGCGGGAGGGCGCCTTCTCGTCTGTCAGGACGTGAACGCTGTGGCGGCCCTGTTTTCGCTCGATTCAGCCTTCCTCTTAGGTAACTACGCGGGGTCGCTATCAAACGGCGGGGAGACGCTCCTGCTGGAGGACGCCGCCAGTAACCCGCTCGAGCGGCTCGCTTACGATGACGATGTGCCGTGGGACCCGTCGGCTGACGGATCCGGGGCGTCGCTACAGCGTGTTTGTTTGACGTTTGCCGCCGACAATCCGCTCAATTGGAGCGCCGCGCCGCCGGCACCGCTGGTGCCATCCGCACTCAGCGAGTGTCCACCACCGATCGCACCGCCAACGGTTTCCTTCAGCGAGATTAACTACCACCCGTTTCTCGACCGGGATCTCACCGACGAGTTCGTCGAGCTCACGAACGTCACGGCGGCGGCGGTCAATTTGCGCGGCTACTCTTTCTCCGACGGCATCGAATTCGAGTTCACCGAGGACCTGATTCTCGAGCCGGGTGGCCGGGTTGTCGTGTGCCGGGACGTGGACCACATGCGCCTGCGCTTCGGAGTCGAGAACAGCGTTGGCAATTTCGCCGGGACGCTTTCGAACGACGGTGAACGGCTCACACTGGTGCGTCCGGATGGCGCGATCGTCGATACCATCGCCTACCGCGATGAAGGTGACTGGCCGGTAGCTGCCGACGGCATTGGCCGGAGCCTTGAGAAGATCGATCTCAACGCGGTTTCTGACTCTCCCGCGGCGTGGCTCGACGCCGGAATCGGCGATCTTTCGGTTTGGCGCAGCGCCCAGGCGGTCGGAATTGCGCGCGCCAGAACGAACGTCGTTTTTTACATCCGGGGTGAGGGGGAGTTTCTGATCGACAACGTCCGGCTTGTCGATTCCCGTGACCCGGAGACCAACCTGCTCGCCAACAGCGACTTTGCTGTGGGTAGCGACGGCTGGGAGTTCGGCGGCAATCACGCCGAGACGTTTTGGGACTCTACGGCAGGCGCCGACGGCGGCGGTGCTCTGCGCGTGATCGCGACGGACACCGGCAACGGCTCGAGCAATACAGTTCGGACGCGATCGACCGTCGAATTGGAAACGCGTGGACCGCTTTACGTGCTGCAGTTCGATTACAGGTACGTTGGTGGCGACAAGCGACTTGTTGCACGCCAACCGAGTGCCATCGCCAGTAGCGGTATATTCTTCGAGCTCGGTGAGGGAGTCCTTATGACGGCGGGAGGCCCGAACTCCGTCGCGCTCGATGGGTTGCCACCCTTGGTGAACGAGATCGAGCGGTTTCCGCGCCAGCCGCGCTCGACCGATGTCGTCTGGGTCACCGCTCGCGTCACGTCTGCGTCTCCACTTGAGGTTCTCGATATCATCTTCAACGTCAATGACGCCGAGGAGCACACGACCTTGCCCATGCGTGACGACGGCGCGCACGGCGACGGAGCGGCAGGCGATGGCATCTTCGGCGTCGAACTGCCACCGCAGCCCCACGACTCGGCGGTTGCGTTCCGGATCGTTGCGGTCGACGTTGATGGGCGCAGCCGCATCTCCCCGCTCGAGTCGGATCCGAGCTTGCGTCACGGGTACTACGTCAATGATGTGCAGTTAGGTCCGGGAGGTCTCGAGATCTACACCCTTCTGCGCCGTGGCCCCCGCGTCACGCCGCGTTCGGCGATTTCCGGCCTCTCGTGTGAGACCTACAGACCTGTTGCGTTCGCCTACCGGGGTGATCTCTATTACAACGTCGAATTGCGCCAGCGCGGCCAGTCTGTCTGCAACAGCCGCAAGCCGTACCTCAAAGTGCGGTTCCGCCGGGGCCGCGATTTTCAGAAGCAACACAAGATCAACCTGCAGAGCCTTTGGACCGACAAGTCGCTCGTGCGCGAGAACATGGCGTGGGAGACGTTTCAAGAACTCGGTTTTCCCGCCTGCAAGGAGAAGCACGTGCGTCTCCACGCCAACGGTGCCTACGTTGGGCTGTACGCGGACCTGGAGCATCCCGACAGTCGCTTCCTTGACCGAAACCGACTCAACCCGACGGGTAATCTCTACAAGGCCGTCGCTTCCGTCGAGCAGCGACATGCCAGCTACAGTGGTCCGTACGAAAAGAAGACCAACGAGAACGGGGATTTTTCCGACCTGGCGGAGTTCATCGATTCGATGCATCTCACCGCGAGTG
The DNA here is from genome assembly GCA_965223265.1 of Planctomycetota bacterium. Taxonomy (GTDB): domain Bacteria; phylum Planctomycetota; class UBA8108; order UBA8108; family SXIK01. The sequence continues at coordinate 7,675,334 of OZ244999.1, read as the reverse complement.
AGGACCTGCTGGCCTTCTTTCAAGCTCGGGTCGACGAGGATCGCATGATCGACTACGTCGTCGGACAGGCGTTCATCAACAACGGCGACTTTCCTCACAAAAACCATTACCTCTACCACGATCCCGACACGGACCGCTGGATGCCGCTCGTTTGGGACATCGATCTGAGCTTCGGCAAGAACTGGAGCGCCGAGTTTGGCGGCGTGCTGCACGACGGCATGAGTACTCCAGGACTTAACCCATGGTTCCTGAACGGCGGTGGCCCCGGAACAGGCAATCAGCTTCTCGACAAATTCTTTGGCGAGGCAGGTGACTTTTACCGCCGCGCGCTCGCGGTTCGTCTGTGGGACGTTCTCCAGGAGAAATACCGCCAGGAGGTGTTCGACGACAAAACGTCATGCTTCATCGACCTTCTCGTACTGGAGCAGGAAAGAGATATCGATGAGTGGGGACGTTCTGCTCCAGCCGGCGATCTTTCAGCACCGGCCGAGTTTCTTCCCAACATCGATCGGGTACTTGAACACACGGCTGGGCGGCGCCCTTTTTTGATCGACCGGGTGAACGAATGGCTACCAGTGGCCGGACACGACCGCTTGAAGATTACGGAGGTGATGTTCAACCCTCCTGGCTCGGACGACGTGACGGAGTTTCTGGAGATGTGGAATCCCGACGACCGAGAGATCGACATATCGGGTTGGCACGTCGAAGGCCTGGGCTATACGTTTCCCGACGGAACTCGAGTGTCCGGCGGTGAGATCTTCGTCCTCGCGAAGGACCCGGACGCGTTTCGTGCCGCGTACTCCGGCGTGCAGCGTGTGCTCGGGCCGTACAGCGGTGGACTCGACAACGACGGCGAGATCCTACGCCTCAAGGATGGCGGCCCCGGGTATCCGGCAACGATCGACTTTCTGCGCTACGGCGACCGCGACGCTTGGCCCCACCTCGCCGATGGTTTTGGCCACTCGCTGGAGCTCACGGATATCCATGCGACCCGTGACAACGACGTCCCGCACCACTGGCAGGCGTCCACAAGTCTCGGCGGCTCTCCCGGCGCCATGACGGCGCCGATCGTCGAGCCGATCGTATTTCGGCGCGGCGACGCCAACGGCGATCTCATCCTGAGCGTCTCGGACCCCATCACGATCCTACTCTTTCTTTACCGCGGCGAAGCCGATCGCGTCAGCTGCGAACTCGCCGCGGACGTCAACGCCGACGACGAAGTCGCGATGGGCGATGCCATCCACCTTCTGCAGTATCTCTTCACACGCCCGGACCTCACGATCCCATCTCCTGGCCCGGGCGAGTGTCTGCCAGCGCCGCCTGATCGCTGCGGCGAATCGAACTGCTGGGTGCGGAGGTTTTGACGTCGGTGCGTCCGGCAAACTGAGAGCAGAGAGCAAGCTCTCGCCTCGTTCTCACTTCAGCGCCAGCGAGTCGGCGCAGCTCCGATTGTGCCCGCCGTTCTCGCGAGAGTTGGGGGCTGTTACGCCATGATATCGTAGATCGGCGTGCCGTAGTCGATCTCGAGGCGTTTCCGTCCCGGGACGTCGAGTCGGCGCGAGTCCAGCCCAAGGAGATGGAGCACTGTGGCGTGGACATCGGTAACGTAGTGCGGGTCCTCGACGGCATGAAAGCCGAGCTCGTCTGTCGCGCCGTGGATATAGCCCTGTTTCACACCGGCGCCGGCGAGCCATATCGTGAAACCGTGCGGATGGTGGTCACGTCCTGTCGCCGCCTTGTTGAACATGCCGTACTCGACAGCGGGTGTGCGGCCGAATTCGGTACAAAAGACGACGAGCGTGTCGTCCCACAGGCCACGCTGCTTGAGGTCTTCGAGGAGCCCAGCGACGGGCTTGTCGATGCGCCCGCAGGAGCGTGCGTGCAGTTTCTTCAGGTTGGAGTGTGAGTCCCACTCGCCGTAGTCGCTCAAGTAGACCAGGGTGAATCGAACGCCGCGCTCTGCCAAACGGCGCGCAGCGAGTAGGCGCCTGCCGTAGATCGCAGTACGCTCGTCATCGATGCCGTAGAGCGACTCGGTCCGCGGCGACTCGCGTTTGAGGTCGAGCGCGTCCGGCACCGAAGATTGCATGCGATACGCAAGCTCGTAGCTCTTAATCCGTGCCTGCAGGTCGGCGTCGTCGGGGTACTCGATTGCGGCGAGTCGATTGAGATCGCCGATGTATCGGAACTGGTTGCGCTGCTCACCGGGCAGCACCGACCCGTCGCGGCGGCCGAACGGTAACGGCTCGCCTGCATGCAGCGACAATTCGACGCCGGCGTGCTGCGGACCTAAGTAGTCGGCGGAGAAGTTCTGTTTGACGCGGGTGTCCCTGTACTCACCGAGGAATACGAACTGCGGTAGGTTTTCGTTGAGTGTTCCAAGTCCGTAGTGCACCCAGGAGCCAATGACTGGCTGTTTCTCGTCGAGCGAATGTCGCCCGTGATGCATCTGGAATTCGGCGTTGTGATCGTTGTCGGTGGTGTAGATCGACCGCACGAAGGAGATGTCATCGACGCAGGTGGCGAGATGTGGAAGCCAGTCGCTGACGCCGATCCCGACGTCGCCGTAGTGGCGGTATCCGACCTGCAGCGGAAAGATTGTCGAGTGTACTTCGCGATCGAAGCCGACGACGGAGCGCGAACGCTCGAGGTACAGCGGCGACTTCTGCGGATTCGGCAGCGTCGTCTCGTCATAGGCCTTGCCCGCGAACTTGTTGAGTGCCGGCTTTGGGTCGAAAGTCTCGAGTTGGCTCACACCGCCGGAGAGAAAGATCCAGATGACGTTCTTCGCGCGCGCCTTGAAGTGTGCCTCGCCGGAGAGATGATCGTCGCTCTCGGCCCGGGCTTGCAGCCCGTCGCGCCGCAGCATGGCGCTGAGCGCCAGGCCGGTAAAACCCATGCCGACGTCGCCGATGAAGGTCCGCCGCTTGACGCGGCCGCATGGTGGACCACCGCGGGTTTTCATCGTTTGTGCTCGACGCTGCATCTGACCTCAGGACGAAGGCTTGAATTCCTCTCGAAACTCGGACTCACCGCGGCCTCTATCCTAATCGCTGCGGCGCGGTGCGAAAAGCCCGTCAGTGGCTTTCCTCTCGCTTACGGCCGCCAGTTTAGCGGCTGGTGACGAAGTCGGTGTGGCTGAGGAGTGCGTGAATGAAGCTCTCGCGCGCTCGCGCCAGCGGGTTAGGGGCGGGAGGCGCCACTTTGGCTTCGGTCTCTCCGCTCGCCCCAGCGCCGTCGACACCTCCGAGCTCCGGGACCGCCTCGCTGCGGGTCGCTGCAGATCGGGCGCGAAACAACTCTGACTGCTGTGCTAGGAACTCACTGGTGAGGCGCTTTTCGTGTGAGTTTGGTTGTCGGCTCAAGACTTGCTCAAACGCTGCAGTGATGAAGTGTAGCTCGCGATTTCCACTGATCGACTCCGCTGCTGTCGCGTCCCACAACGAGCGTGCGAGGGTGCGACTCTGTGACAAAGCGAGCTCGCTGTTGGAAAATGCCAGAGCTTGCTGCGGGACCACCGACGTCGTGCGTTTGTACGAGTCGCAGACATCGGGAGCGTCGAAGAGTTCGAGGAACTGCATCTTGCTTTCAGCGTGCATGGTGAAGTAGAGACTGCGGCGCATGCTCGCGAGTCCTTGGTCGTGCGGGATCTCGTGGCCGCCGATGGTCGTGTCGAGTGCGTGTGAGACGTGCAGCAGGCTGTCGCGCACTACTTCCGCTTCGACGCGCCGCGCATTCATGCGCCAGAGGAAGAGGTTGTCGGGGTCGGCTTCGAGGTTGCGCTGCGCGACGCCAGCGCGGCCTCCGCTCGAGTGACGCCGATAGGTTTGACTGGTGACCATCAGCCGATGGAGGTGCTTCATCGACCAATTGTTCTCCATCAACTCGACGGCCAACCAATCGAGAAGTTCTGGATGCGTTGGCTTCTTGCCGTTGTGCCCGAAGTCGGTCGTCGATTCGACGAGCGGTCGGCCGAAGTGGCGGCCCCAGATGTGATTCACGGCCACGCGCGCCGCGAGCGGGTTGCGACGATTCGTGATCCATCGTGCCAGCGCCGTGCGCCTTCCTGTGCTCGACTTCGGGAAGACCGCACCGATCGGTCGATACTCTGTCGACTCGCTGTCTAGCGTTGCTTCTTGGTCAGCGAGCTGCCCGCGCAGCTTGTCGACGTTCTCACGGGCCTTAGCGACTGCGCCTTCGTTCGCACTGCCCGACTCGGCTACCTCACTTTCTAGCTCGCTCAGTTTGAGTTCCGCCGCAACAACTTCGACTCGCTTGGAGGCCACGACTGCCGCGCGATCCAGGCGGCCGGCGCGCCGCACCAGCGTGTCATCACGGCGCTTTTCGGAGTGTCTCGCGCGGTCGGCTTCGATGCGCGCCATGAGACTGGTGAGTTCGGCTTCAGTCGCAGCGAGGCGTGCGGCCGCCTGCTGCTCGCGAAGTTTGAGCGTGTCGCGTTTGAGCACGGTTCTTTTTAGCTCACGTTCGAGCTGCAAGAGATCGTCGTCGTCGCCGCGACCCTTCTCTTTCCACGTCGCCGCGATCGACTCTCGCAGGGAAGCCAGGGCAGGCTCTACCGACAGAAGCTCCTGTCGCACGCCTTCCGCAACCTTCTTCGCTTGCGTTTCGGCGGCCTCAATTTTCGCTCGCTGTGCGGCGATTTCGTCAGCTTGCACGAAGTCTTTGAGGGCGGGATACCATGCGGTCACCGGCAGCTGCACAGGATTTACTTCAAAGACACCACCGAGCGCTTCAGGGACTCCAGGGGCAACCGGCGGTCGACCCTCGATACGATTGCGCGAGTCACCGCCGGAGTACATGTAGGTCTTGGCGTCGAGCTTCTCGTCGAAGACGCGAATCGCCCCGGTCTTGATCGGGCCGTAGGGTCGCCCGTAGACGTACTTTTGAAACGGTCCCGGGTACGGGACCCCCTCTAGACGGTGGTGACGCAGCTCCAGAGGTTCGAACAAGGCGCGGAAACGGAAATACTCCTCCTGCGTGATGGGGTCGTACTTGTGGTCGTGACAGTGAGCGCAGTTGAGCGTAATTCCGAGGAATGCCTTGCCAGTGTGTTCCACCGCGTCCTTCATCCACTGGTTGTAATTCCATTTGTACCAGTTGCGGACGATGAAGCCGGTGGCGACGATGTTGTTATCGTCGTTGGGCGCGACTTCGTCGGCGGCGAGCATTTCGGTGACCATGCGGTCGTAGCCCTTGTCGTGGTTGAGGGAGCGAACGATCCAGTCGCGCCAACGCCAAATTTGCGGATAGCTATTCATGACGTCCGGTACAGCGCGCCTGCCGTACCAGTCGCTGTAGCGCCACACGTCCATCCAATGCCGCCCCCAGCGCTCGCCGTAGCGTGGGCTCGCGAGCAGTCGATCGACCACGCCGTCGAATGCCTGCGGCGATGGGTCGGCAACGAACGCCTTCAGTTCATCGCGGCTCGGAGGCAGGCCGATCAAGTCGAAGTAGATGCGACGCAGAAGAGTATGTGGTGGCGCCGCGCCGAGCGGCTGGAGTCCCTTGGCGACGTGGTGTCGCTCGATGAACACATCGATCGGGTTACGCGGCGTGTCGAGATCGCTCGCATGCGGCGGCTGAAACGCCCAGTGCCGGCGCGGGTCGGGCTCTGGTGCGTCGTCGTTGGGCGCCGGCGCACCGGCGTTGATCCAGCGCACGATCACGTCGATTTCCGCGGCCTCCAGTGGGCGCCCTTCCGGCGGCATGCGGGTTTGCGGATCAGGATCACGCACCCGCTCGACGAGGAGACTGCTCGCCGCTGCGCCTGGCGTGATCGCTGCACCGGTATCACCTCCCTTGAGTGCGAGGGCGACCGCATCGAGTCGCAGTCCAGCCTCCTGCTTGAGCGCGCCGTGGCACGCAAAGCAGCGCGCCTTCAACACGGGCCGCACGTCGGCTCGATAGTCGACCGGCTTTGCGACCGCCGGCGTGCCCACAGCCGCGAGGATGAGGGTCAAGCTGAGTGCGAGGCTGCAGTGGGCGCTTCCTCGGCTAGGTCGTTGTGGATCCATCTCGTACTCCGGACGTGCTTCCACACCGATGGTATCGCCAGCCGGATGGGCTGGACAGAGACTTTTCGCCGCTTCGGTCCCGGCGGCGAGGAGTGATCGACCGGCCTGGATTCCGCGGAAGTTTGGTCGTCAGGTCACAGCTGGGCGTAGATGACGGCAGGGGACGCTCCGGGCAGGCAGCTGTTGGCCGTGGGCCTAGTCACCCGCAAGCGACCCAACGCCGCATGGACGACCGTAGCCCGATCGCCACCCGGCTCCGGCGCGGCTCGTCCGTCGGCGATGTGCTGAACGCCGTTGAGCTCCTCGTTTCGCCCGGCGGGCGCTGGAGTCAGTCGGACTGCAGTGCGGATGAACCACTGGCGAGCAACTGGTTCGACTGGTCGCCGGGTGTCTCGGTCGGCGTTGAGGTCCGCGGCTCGCGGCGAGAGTGTCCCGGCGCCCGCGCCGCAGACTCAACCAGTGTTGAGAGTGCACCGATGAGGTGCGAAAAGAGAGAGAAGTAACGGGCGATCGAGACGCCCACGCACGTCGTGACTTTGGCGGGGACGTTTTCGCCGACGTCGACGCTTCTGCCTACGTCCTCCGCGTTGAGGTAATCGGCAACGTCCGTTCCGGAGGCGCCTAAGGCAAAGGGGTACGGGATTCCTTCGAACTCACGACGCACTCGCTCGAGTGTCTGGGCACATTCGGCGCTGCGGCGCGCGATCGTGTCGCGCAGGCGCTGGTCATCATCGAAGTCGACCAAGCAGGCGAGGAGGGACTCGCATTGATGTTGGCGGACCTTCAAATCGACGACTTCGGCGTGGGTCCTGGCGTAGGCGCCGAGAAGCTGAACCGTGTAAGGAATCTCTGCCTTGCGCCAGGCCTGATCGCCGCCCAGCCGTGCTCGAAACGTTTTCGATCGAAATAGGCGCATCGCCAACGTCAGACGCGTCATCAAGAGCTCGTCGAGCGGCGAAAGCGCGTCACGCAGTTCGTCGAGACGTGTTCGCACTTGCTGCACCTCGAGAGCGACGTCGTCCGCTGACCCCGACTCAAGCCCGAAGACCTTGCGATGAATCGGGATACCTGCATCGACGAAGGCTTCTGCTTGTGAGAGGAGCAGGAGGCGCTCAATTGCAGCTTCGAGGTCGTGGAAGTCGTCGCTATGGAATTCGCGGAGTTCGTCGAAACGGCAACTTGCCTCTGCAAGCGCGTGCAGCTCAGCGTCCAAATCGTCCACGCGCGCATCGAGCTCGTCCAGTCGCGGGAACGGTGGCCGCAGGCGATTGCGGTAGCCCTTCAAAACGCGGGTCTCAGCTTCCCTGAATTTTTCGAGGGTGACGTGTGTTTCAAGGAGTTTTTTTGATGGGACTAAGTTTCCTCGTTCGATCTTTGTGCCCAAGACGCGCTCGTAATCGGCGATTGAGACGCGCCGACAAAGGACGTCAAAGTTACGAAAGAGTTCGCTTGCCTGACCTTCTAACCGAAACTTTCCGGTGGTCCGCATGTCCAGCGCGATTTTTATGCGCTCACTGGGGGACGGATGCGAATCGATCCATCGCGTGCGTCGCTGTAATGCCCCTTCGAGGAATTTTCGACGCTCGTCGCGTGGAATGGTCTCCAAGCGACGAACGATGAGCTCGGGCAAGTTGTCACTGAGCTCCTTCGCCTGCCAGGCCGCCTCCAGATCGCCGTACGCGTGCGTCGCGGCGAGTTCCAGAAGCAGCGCACGGTGCATCGTGTTGCGGAACACGAGGCTGCCACCGAAGAAGGTCTCGTAGTGGTCGGCATCGTGCTCCATCTGGCGCAGCATGAAATTGCTGATGAGATGGCCACTGACCATCAGGCACCAAAGGACCCGACGCGTCAGCCAAATAGCGGTGCGAGCACACAAAAGAATCAAGATCAGATGGAGGCCGGTGCGCGCGGACCAGCGCTCGAGGCGCGCGTCCCACGCGTCCCGTTCGTAAACGACGCGAGCGAACCAGTGGTTGATGCGGCGGATGAGAAACGAGATCCTCAGGCCGGCGCTTTGCGAGAAGTGTCCAAACTCGTGGGCCAGGATGCCACCCAATTGGTTTAGCTCAAGCCCAGCCACGAGAGGGAGCCCGATCGTCAGGGTCAAGTCATGTTGATGGACGTTGAGCGGATCCCGTCGAAATCCCGCCGAGGCATTCACTTGGCAGTCGACATAGATCGCTCCGGGACGCGGTGCGCCCACCATGTCGCATACGTTTTCGACGAATGTGAAGAGAAGCGGTTGACTGGTTCGGCTGACTGCGATCGGCAACGGCGCGGCAGCGGGACGTGCAAAGAGCGGCTTGATCATGAAGAAGATCAAGGTAGGACCGACGATCAGTGGCGCTAGATAGACCAAGTATTGAATCTGTAGACTCCACCCGCTTCCTGGTACCGGCACGTTGTTGATCGCGTGGAAAACTACGCCACATCCGATCGCCGCGATCGCGCTCAAGTAGATCACCGGCAGAAAAACCATGGCGACCGCGACGAACACGAGGGCCGTGCGGTAGAGAAGGGATGCGCGTGCCGGTTCGATGGCGCCGCGGAATCCTTCGAGCAGGTCGCGGTGCGAGAGCGATGATCTGGAGTGGACGCCGTCGTCTCGAGTCGTGGCCATTGATCCTCAGAGGCGAGGCACTTCCTTACGCGACTGTGGTCGCCGCTTGCGACCGTCCCCGCCGGAGAAGAGTGCTCCACTGAGAGAGACGCGTCAATTACGGCCGGTTTATCGGAGCCGGGGATGCTCATTCGGCGTGCGTGTCGGTCTCCCACACATCGACCTAGTCTTTCGACAGCGTTTAGTTTTCTGTGCGCGAACGCAAGGTCTCTCTGGCTTCTTTCGTTTTGGATTTCTTGATACAACGGTGGCCCTGAGACTGCGAGGCGACGAGCTGTCGGAAGTTAGTTCTCGGTGGGCGGCTTCGCGTAGGACTGTGAGAATTCAAGCTTCTGGAAACACCCGATGAATCACTCTGCTGTGCACTCTTGCGATTCACCCCGACGCTGCGCTGTCCGAGTCTGGGTTGTGTTGACCATACTCGCTTTGACGTCGGTGCTACCGCCGACTCTCGCCGCTCGTTCCGGCGACAGCTTCGACCTCTCGCAGGCCGTGGTCGTCGTTTCCCCTCAAGTCTCCGCTCGTGAGGAGAAGGCAGTCGAATTGCTCGTGGAGGAAGTAGCCAAGAGGACACTCATTCGCCTACCGGTTCGAAGGGGGTGGCCGTCCGAGCGTTTGCCCGTGATCGCTGTCGGACGCGACGCGCATCTTGGCTCGTTCGCCGGTCCGCATGCGGGCGCAATCGCGCGTGAACCGAGGCCTGCGGGGGCAGAAGGGTTTCGGATCCGCACCGCCGAGCCGCCGGACGGAGCAGCGTTCGTGGTGATCACCGGCGTCGATGAGCGCGGCGTCCTGTTCGGTGTCGGTAGACTTTTGCGCGAACTGTCGCTGTCGCGAGGTCGCGTGGTGTGTCCACGTGGGTTCGAGATCACGACGGCGCCGGAGACTCCTTTGCGCGGCCACCAACTAGGGTTTCGGCCCAAGACCAACTCGTATGACGGTTGGAGCCTCGAGATCTGGGATCAATACATTCGCGACTTGATCGTCTTCGGTACCAACGCGGTGGAATTGATCCCGCCCCGCTCAGACGACGCAGCGGGCAGTCCGCACTTTCCACTGCCGCAGATCGACACCATGGTCGGCGTCTCTCGGATGCTCGACGCATACGATCTGGACGTTTGGGTCTGGTACCCCGCGCTTGACTTGGACTACTCCGATCCCGCCACGGTCGAGTTCGCGCTCAAGGAATGGGGTGAGGTCTTCAAGGTCTTGCCACGCCTTGACGCAGTCTTCGTCCCAGGTGGCGACCCCGGTCACACCGAGCCGCGTTACATGATGGGGCTCCTCGAAAAAGTTGCGGTCGTCCTGAAGCGGTATCACCCCAGCGCGGAGATGTGGATGTCGCCGCAGGGTTTCAAGGGCGAGTGGATGCAGGACTTTCTCGAGATCCTTCGTCGTCAGCGGCCAAAGTGGCTCAGCGGCATCGTCCACGGCCCGCAGGTGCGCGTCGGACTCGCGGAGCTGCGCCGTCTGGTACCGGAGGAGTATCCGATCCGCCGCTATCCTGACATCACGCACTGCCTCGACGCGCAATTTCCCGTGCCGGACTGGGATTTCGCCTTCGCCCGCACTCAGGCTCGCGAAGTCATCAACCCGCGGCCGCGCGCGCAAGCCAACATCTGCCGCAAGCTGCGCGAACCCACAATCGGTTTCATAACGTACTCAGAGGGATGCAACGACGACGTCAACAAGTTCGTTTGGAGCGGCATCGGTTGGGACCCCGAGACGCCACTCATCGAGATTCTGCGTCAATACAGTCGCTACTTCATCGGCGAGCGCTACGAGGATGAGTTCGCTCATCTGCTCCTCGATCTCGAACGCAACTGGGAGGGATCGCTGATCGCCAACGATCGCGTCGACACGACACTGCGAAAGTTGCAAGCGCTGGAATCGGTGGCAAGTCCTCAGGACTTGCTCAACTGGCGTCTCCAGCAGGTGCGCTACCGCGCCTACTACGACGCCTACGTCCGGCAGCGTCTGATCTACGAGACGGAGCTCGAGAACCGGGCGATGGATGTTCTTCGGCGAGCGCCAGAGTTGGGCTCGGAGCTGGCGATGGCTCGCGCGCGAGAGATTCTCTCTCGCGCCGTTCTTCAACCGGTCGCGGTCGACTACCGTGCTCGGGTCTTCGAAATGGCCGAGGCACTCTATCAGAGCATCCGTATGCAGCTAAGCGTCGAGCGCTACCAGGCAATCGCCATCCGACGAGGCGCCAATTTGGACGAGGTCGACAAGGCACTCAACAATCGTCCGTGGCTCGAAGCGCAGTTCAAGGAGATCGCTGCGATGGAAGGCGAGAAGGATCGGCTCGCGCACCTCGACGCGATCGTCAACTGGACGAATCCTGGACTGGGAGGATTCTATGACGACCTGGGGAACCTGACGCAGCAGCCCCATCTCGTGCGTGGAGTTGGGAGTGTGAACGATCCAGACTTTTCGGCTTCGTCGCTTGTTGGTTTTGAATCTGATCATTACGAGCCGTGGCGAACTTCATGGCTGCGTCACGCTTATATTCTCTTTGACGTGCCTCTCGAGTTGCATTACGAGAACTTGGATCCGACAGCGGCGTATCGGCTGCGCATCAACTACGGCGGTGACAATCCGAATAGTCAGGTGCAGTGCTGGGCGGACGATCATGTCGTGCACGAACTGCGGCACAAGGCGCCGACCGGGGAGATTCTTGAGTTTGACGTGGCGCCCGAATTGACGCGAGACGGTACACTACGCCTGACGTGGCGGCAAGCACCTGGCGCCGGTGGTAGCGGGCGCGGTTGTCATGTTGCCGAAGTTTGGCTGGTAAAGAAGCGCACGGCGAAGCCGTAACAACTAAGAGTGAGTAGCGGCAGGACCATGGCGAGCTCGCAGCGATTCTGCTCGCCGCCATCGAGACGAGAGACGGTGGAGACATTGGAGTGAACCTGCGCGCGATCGCGGCGTATCCAGAAATCGCGACACCTCAGATCGTCGAATGCCCGGAGCCGCGTCCGCCCGCAGCGGGCGAGGTCCTGTGCCGCACGCTGGAGCTTGGTGTGTGCGGGACGGATCGAGACATTCTCGCCAATCGTGCGCCGCTCGTGCCACCAGGCGAGGAGTACCTGATTCTCGGCCATGAGTGTTTGGCTCGCGTCGAGTTGGTCGGAGCGGGGGTGACCGATGTTCACGTCGATGATCTCGTCGTGCCGCTGGTCAGGCGAACTCGCACCAACTGCGATGCGCCGTGGCGCACTGACTTTCTGAATATGGGAGATTTCACTGAGCGCGGCATTATGTGGGAACACGGTTTCTCTGCCGCACGCTGGCTCGATCGTCCCGAACATCTGGTCGCGGTTCCGCCAGAGCTCGCCCACGCTGCCGTCCTCGCCGAACCGATCTCGGTGGCTGAGAAGGGGATTCGGGAAGCCGTTTTGCTGCAGACCGCTCGTCTCGGCGGCGAGGCTTGGAGAGAGGCGCCGCCGCGTGTCCTCGTCACTGGGATGGGCCCGATCGGCTTTGCCGCTGTCTTGTCATCTAGAGCGCGCGGCTGGCCCGTGACGCTTTACGGCAGAGACGATGCGTCCAGTGCCAGGGTAGCTCTGGCGCAGCGCTTCGGCGCGAGTTACGTCGACGCAGCCAGCGGTTCATTGGTGCCCGACGACCCGGATCGCAACGGCTACGATTTGATCCTAGAGTGCACGGGAAGCGATGAAGTCATGCTTGAGTCTGCGAGCGCTTTGGCTGCGCGCGGCGTTATGGTTTGGCTCGGCAGCCTCAGATCGCCACAGGCGAAACGGTCGAACGTTGGCATCCTCATGCGTGAGGGGTTGTTGAGAAACAACCTGCACATCGGGTCTGTCAATTCGGCACCAGAGGATTTCGAGGCAGCGCTCACTCATCTGCGACACTTTCAGGAATCCGAGCCGGGTGCTGTCGACGAACTCATCACTGCACGTGTCGACCTCGACGCGTCGCTTCGGCACTACACCGAGCGCGTGCCGGAGAGCATCAAGACGGTGGTCGTGTACGAGTGATCCACTGGGACGAAGAGCTTTCGCCGCGGCGCGCGCTGCCACTCCACTTCCCTCACTTGCGCGAGCGGTTCTCCAGAAGATCAATGTAAGCCCCTGAAACAAGAGAAGACGGGTCGATCGACAGCTCGCCGAGTAGCCGCACCGCAGTAGCGTGTCCATCGCTTTCCGATTCACCCTCGCGAAGAACCACCTCGAGTTCGAGGAACGTGCCGAGATTCTCGACGTCATCGACGTGGATTCTCGTCCGACCGACGAGATACACGTGTCTTTTTTTTGCGACGACACCGCGCCTGCCAAGTGCCCGCTCCAGCACGGAGCTCAGCGTCTCTGGAGAGCTGCAAGGCGAGCGCTCATAGGCCGAGGTCTTTGGACCCGTTCGATCAGGCCGCTCGTAAAAGATGAGCTCGCCGCTGCCGCCTGCGAATCGGCGCAGCTTCAGGCGACCGTGTGGGGCGTTGAAGAACGTGTCGACTTGTTGCAGAACCTCCGGTGGCGCCGAAGCGAGCTCAGCCGCACGGCGATGAATCTTCTCAGCGTCGTCGCGGCTTGCGATGCGCGCCTTGATCTCGGTATTCCTGGGCATCGTGGGTTTCGGGCTGCGATGGGCGAGGGCTACTGATCGCTTGCGGCGCAAGCTTCACTCGTGGTGCACTCGAGGTCGTCGGGGGTTGGGTCTGTTCCACACGTGACAAACGGCGCTGGAAGGGCGCCGGCACCTGCGAAAGAGTGCAGCAGCACGCTGATCGCGTCGGTGACGTTCAGCCGACCATCGTCGTTCGCATCGGCTGCCTTCTGGCAGCGTGGAGCGCTGCCGGCGCGGAAGAGATAGTTGAGGATGGCGACGGCGTCCGCCAGCGCAGCGTTGCCATCCGCGTCGAGATCGCCGCGCCGAAACCTCGCCTCCGTCTCAGCCAATCGCTTTTCGCTCCTGAGCACGCCGGGCGAGTGAATCGGCATTAGGTTTTCGTCGAGGTAGGTAACGGTGAACGGTGCCTGCGGCGTGAAATCGGGAGTCTCCACGGCGACGACATGGATGGGGCGTTCGAGTCCGGCCATGGGAAGCGGGGGATCGAGAACGGCCCAGTAATGGATTCTCTGGTTGTGACGATCAGCAGCGTAGACCAGATGCCAGTAGTCATCGACTTGGCGTACCTCGTCGCCTATGTCGATCGTTGCGCGGACTAAACTCGCTGGGCCGGTGAGGTTGATGTCGGGCGGCGGCTCAAACCGTTCCAAGAGTCGTAAGGAAAGCCCATCGTCGAGCTCAGCGGTGATCTCCCAAAGCGGCAGGAGATCGTCATCGCAGGAGGCGTAGGGGTAGATGGAGTTGCCTTCAAGTTGCAGGGTGCGCGTGATGAACTCTTCGTCGAAGAGGAGCGATCGTTCGAGCGGTTCGTCGCCAATCGCACGAAAAAGAAGATTGTCCAAGACGAGCACGTACGCTGCGTCATCAGCAGTCGTGAATTCTTGCGTGTATCGAAAAGCGTAAGTGGTCGTCTCACCTTCGGTTCGTCTGCGGACGCGGAACTCGCCAGGGCCTGCGGACGACAGCACTTCGTCGCCACCGCTGCGGCGAACTTCCGCGAAGAGCTCGCCGCTGAACGTCTCGGTGCGCGTCGGTAAGCTGACCGTCCCAGGGATGAACGTCACCGTGCTTTTAGCCTGGCGTAGAACGCGCTCAGGAGGTACGGCGAGCAACTTGACACCGTTGAATGTCACGCACGCTGCGGCGCCGGGTGGGATCTGCAGCTCAAAAGTGGGAGTCGGCTGCGCCGGACCTGAGAGCAGGAACGGTCGCACTTGTTTGACGGCCAATCTACCTTCGGAGTCGATCTTGAACTCCGCGTCGAGCAAGACTTGCTGGCGCGGCACGTCTCCAAGCTGCAGGGGAAACGTCTGATCCATGTGCCAGAGCAGCGCACCTAACTCCTCGAGTTGAGCGTCTGTCATCACGTCTTCTCCGATCGGCAGCAGGCTCGAGGGCACGGCGCGCACGATGTCGGTGACGACACCGTCAACGACGGTGAGGATGTCCTTTTCGGGCAACTCACCGGGTTCGGGGCTGACAACGCTGTTTTCTCCGATCTGCACCGTGACGACGTAGCGCCGATCAAGTGCGTTCGACGGGTTGCCGGTAAAAGCGACGCCGTTGGCGAGCTCGTCCGGGAACGCACGACTGACGAGCACACCCATCGCCGCAGTTTCTGGCGGGATGCTAAAGAACGTTCGCTCCTCGTGAGCCCGAAAGTTCCACAGGCTTTGCCACACTTTTCTGAGCGCACGCCCGATGCCGCGTTCGTTCTCGCGCTCCGGATCGCAAAGCGACGGCCCTACCGCATCGCCATCGAGGTCGTCGGCAGCGCAGGCCGAGGTGGAGTCGTAGAGACCCGCGCCGTTGAACTCGAGAGCATCCTCCACGTTCGAAGAGGAGCGAAACCGAAACCGCAGCGTCGTTGTTCCGAACACGTCTTCTATCCGCTGCGCTAGGCGTGCGACAAGTTCACTCGGAATCGAGCTGTCGTCGTCCATGTGGTCTCGAAGCCGATCGAGGAGTTCGAAGCGCCGTCGTGAGTCGGACTGGAATTCAGGGTCGGCGAACAGCTCCGAGAGATACTCTTCATACGTTACTATGCGTGCTGGGTCGACGGCCGACGCGATGTGGTTCGTGCGCATGAAATCGAGATAGTAGCGCATTGGGATCGCGAAGCCGCGAGCTCGGTAGCGCGCCATCTCGCCGGTCAAGATCGACTGCAGCCGCGCGAAATTCGACGCCTTACCGCCGAAGCGCGAAACGGCCGGCGGCTCCTTCACTGCCGCATCGATGGCGGCAATCTCGTCGAGCGTCGGCAGATCCGAGAATTCTGCGTCGATGGTCGGCAGTACGGAAATCACGGGCCGGCTCGACTGCCACCACGCCTGGGCCTCTTCGAGTGTCGCCGGTTCGACGCGAAAAGCTCCTGCGGTCACTTCCAGACGCACGAGCTGATCGCGATACGTGGCGAATTCTTCGAGGGCACTGCGAACGAAGGCGTTTGGAGTACCGCGGCGCGCAGTGCGGATCGCCACATGACTGAGCTCGCCCTGCGGTTCCGCCGTGATGACGCCACTGACGACGCCTTCGATATCCCGGGGGGCGCGCTCAAGGACGAGGATGTCCTCAAAGCTGATGAGCCCAGAATCGTTTGCGGCTTCGAACTCCGCCGCTGCCAGCAATCGGACGCGACCGAAGCCAACTCCCTGGGTGTACGGAATGAACGGGATGTTCGCCGCCGGGTCGTCGAGAAAGATGTCGAAGCCAGGATCGACCCACGTCGCGGCGTCCTCGCGCGTCACACGTTGGTCAGGATAGTAATAGAGCGGCGCTAACGTGAAGATCCCCGAGAGCGCCTCGAAGACGCGCCGGACTTCCTCCGGTGTCGGTAGCTCCGAAAGATCTGATGTGAAGTTGCCCAAGACGTTGAAGCCGAAGATAGGTCCCATGTCGGTGTTGAGAAGGAAGAGTACACCGACAAAGTACTTGCGTGTAGCTCGGACGTTGACCAGCTCGTTGTATGTTCCCGGCGGAAACTGATCCGGGTAAGTCGATTCGAGAAAGTCCTCGTGGAAACTGAAGCGATTGACGTTCTGCACCAAAGGCGGAACGAGTGAGGGGTCGTCCGGGTCGACCGGCACAGTGAACTTAGTGAAGCGCCGCACGCCAGGTTGTGATGCGCTCGCCGCGCGGGACACGTTCTCGAAGTCCACCGGGGTGCAGAGAAGAGGGAGGAAAGGTTCCCCCGAAACTTCCAGTTGATTCTCGAAGACCGTGATGTCGCGAGACGTGTGGTTCGCCGCCACGAGCTCAAGGTCCAGATCGCCGTCTAGATCGCCAGCGAGGACGAAGCGTGGATCGATTCCAGCAGTGAAGTGAACGGCAGGAGCAAAGGTGCCGTCGCCATGGTTCGGGACAACGGAGATCGAACGCGACGCTTCGTTGGCGGTGACGAGATCGATGGTGCCATCAAGGTTGACGTCAGCTGTGATCAGCGAGTAGGGCCGCTGACCGAGCTCGCGGGTCACCGGGGCGCCGAATCCGCCGCTCGACTCGTTCATCAGCACGCTGTACGTCAACCGAATGTCGTTGGCGGTGACGAGATCAGGGCGGCCATCGCCGTTGAGATCCGCAGCAACGACGTAGTTTGGCGAATCGACGTCGTACTCGATCGGAGCGTCCGGGAAACTGCCGCGCCCATCACCCGCGAACACCATCAGCCCGAAGGTCGTCGCTCCAGCGTTGGCGATCGCCACGTCGACGTCCCCGTCGCCGTCAAAATCCGCTGTCGCGGCGGCGCGCGGGCGCGAGCCTGCTGTGACGTTGCCGAGCGGCTCGAAGGTTCCGTCGCCGTTGCCACGGAATCTTGCGAAGTCGTTTTGGCCTTCGTTGGTCGTGATCAGGTCGAGAATTGAGTCGCCGTCCAAGTCTACATGCGTCACAAAGAATACCTGTGAGCCTGACATGTACGTGAGCTTGTTCGTGAATGTGCCAGTGCCATCGTTGAAGTGGACTTGGACGAAACCCTCGCGAAAGGCGACCGTCGCCGCATCGAGATCCCCATCACGATCGAAGTCAGCCGTCGTGATCGAGTTGAGGTAGCCGCGAACATCTTGGATACCAGCCAGGGCCAAGGTCCCGCGGCCGTTGTTCGCGAAGGTCGTGATCGTCATGCCGTTGCCGTCGGCGGTGACGACATCGAGGTCACCATCGCCGTCGATGTCACCGATCGAGGCGGAGTGTGGCGCGGGCGGCATCGCGATCGTCTCCGAAAGCAGGGAGACTCCGATGTCCTCGCCGTTCCAGAGCACCGTCATGGCATCGGTACCTCCCACGGCCACGATCTCAGGGTCCGCGTCGCCGTCGAGATCGCCCAAGCCAATCGCCGTCGATGCGTCGCTGAGTGCGACGGCAAAGGAGGCTGGAAAGGTTCCGTCGCCGGCGCCGACCATGACGAGGACCGTCGACGACAAACCGCGCAGAGTCAGGACATCGGGAATCTCGTCGCCGGTAACATCAGCGACGACCAACGACGAGGGAACGCCTTCGGTGAGAAACTCGGACGGTGCGCCGAAGCTGCCGGTGTCGTCTTGCAGAAATGTGACCACACGGCCTTCCGCGGCGACCACGACGTCGGGTCTGCCGTCGGCGTCGAGGTCTTGAGTCTCTACGAGTGTGGGGCGTGACACCGGCAGTTTCAGATTCGTGTCGACGAAGCCTCCGTTGCCGTCGTTGTCCAGAATCGCGACCTCGCTTGACGACCGATTGGCGGTGACGAAGTCGAGATCGCCGTCGCCGTCAAGATCGCTGAGTGCCAAATCGACTGGGCTCGCTCCTGTTGGAATGCTCACGGCTTCGGCGAAGCTGCGGCTGCCTTGATTCCTGAGAAGGGAAACGGTGTTCGACGACGAATGTGTTACCAGGAGATCCGGAAGTCCGTCGCCGTCAACATCGCCGACCTCCACCGCCACGGCACCGGAAGCGAGCCGCACGATTTCTGGCGTCGAGAGCGTTCCGCCGCCCTCGTTGTAAAGCAGCTGCAGCACTCTTGAGGTCCGCGTGATCACGTCGCTTTCACCGTCGCCGTCGAGGTCGGCGAGGCGAAGGACGCTCAGCCTTGCCTCCAAGTCGTAGTCAACGCGCGTGAAGTTGCGATCGCCATCCCCGAACAGAAGAGAGAGGCTCGAACTGGGCGACTGGAAGTTGCCAGTGACGACGTCCATGATGGAGTCGCCGTTGAGATCGGCGATTGCTACGGCAAATGGAACGGCGCGTACGGGGACGCCAGCGCTGGTGGAAAAACGCGCTTTCGGTACGTCACATTCGTCGGGATTGAAATTGGTGTTGCAGTCCAGTGCGCTGCCGCCCGCGACTTCCTCCGCGTCGTCGAGTCCGTTGCCGTTGCAGTCGGCGGTCCACACGGACCCCGGAGCGAGCGCGATCGCAAGCCACAACCAGACGCAGCAGATTCGGCAAAGAGCGTACGGTTGCTGGGGTGACGCCGCGTTACGTCGGGATTTCGTCATCGCTGGTTCTCGAAACGGGGACGAGCGGGAACGTCAACTCATCGTGCTTGAACGTCGTAGCACTCGAGCGCGTCGTCACTTCGCAGGTAAAGTCTACCGCCTGCGATCACGGGATGCGCCCACGCTTTTCCCTTGTGTGCTCGCGGACGGAATTGGCCTTTGAGTCGATAGGCCTCAGGAGTCGCCTCAACGAGCGCGACGACCCCGTTCTGGTAGCGAAAGTAGAGGTGCCCGTCGGCGTAGAGAACGGCAGCTGAACCGGTGCCGGCTCCTCGCCCGGGGCGCCACGCGATCCTTCCGGTCTTCAGCTCGAGGCAAAGCGGAAATCCTTGGTTGTGTCCGTGGCCGCCGTAAAGGTGATCCCCGAACCGCACGAGGCCGCCGTGGTGGTTCTGCAAAACCTTCGGCTTCAGGAAGTACACTTCGCGGCATTCGAACTCAATCGGCGATGCGTTCGGCTTCTTCACTAGCTCGAGTAGAGCCGATCCAGCTTGATAGGCTGTCGAACAAAAAACGTAACTCCCCGATACGATCGGCGTGGCGACGTTGGCGTGTTGGTTGGCCATGCGACCATAAGCCCAGAGGAGTCGACCGGTGGTCGCTTCAACTCCGATGACACCACGTCCGATGAGATAGACGTACTGACGCACTCCATCCACAACGGTCATGACGGCCGACGAGTAACCGGCACCGTCGGCACCGGGGTTGTCCTCGTCCGGGAGAACATCGCCGGGCAGCGTTGTTGTCCAGATGGTTTTGCCATCCGTGCGGGCAAACGCCACGACCGCCGCTGCGCGCACGCCGGGTGCACACGTGACGCGATCGCCATCGACCAAGGGTGATTCGCTGAACCCAAGCGCCGTCTGCGTTTTGCCGCCGAACTCGCTCGCGAGGTTGCGTCGCCAAACTTCTCGGCCGTCGCGGCGCCGCACGCATACGAGCTCGCCGCCGTAGCCGAGTGCGAACACCAGCTCGCCGTCGATCGTTGGCGTCGAGTTCGGCTTCTCGGTGCCGATCCGGACTGCCCACGCTTCCCTTCCGTCGCTCCGACCCAAGGCGATCAGGAACTCGCCTTCGTCGCGTTGGCCCATCGTGTAGACGTCATTGCCGGCGATCGCGACGCTACTGTAGCCCGCGCCGATGCCGTCGACCCGCCAAAGAAACGGCGGCCCGTCGGGACCCCATTTCTTCAAGAGGCCGGTTTCGCGGCAGATTCCATCGCGCTGCGATCCGCGCCACTCGGGCCAATCGGTCGGTCTCTCTCTGTCGTCGACGTCAGAGAGAGACGCATTCTCGGCGCTGAGGTCAGGCGCCGCCGCCGCGGCGACGAGCAAAACGGCAGCCGTCGCGGTGCGCCATCGATCCGCGACGATCATCGGGCGCCCAGCACTCATGAGTGCACCAACCCGCCGCCAGGCGGACATCCGTCCCGCCCCGACGGCGACAAGAAATCGCTTCCCGAGTCTTGCAGCCGGCGCGGCTTGGCGTGCAACCCGCGTGCGCCGTCGCGTCGTCTAGGCGAGCAGACCATGCTGCACTTCTCCTTCGCCAGTGGGACCGATCAACCGTTCGTCGAGCCCCTGGTGCGGATAGATGAACTCGTGGGCGTCGAAACCCATGAGGTGGAGGATCGTCGCGTGGAGATCGGCGATGCTCATCTTGTTTTCGACAATCCGATAGCCGAGCTCGTCCGTGGCACCGTAGGAAATCCCGCCGCGGATACCGCCGCCCGCCATCCAGATGGAAAAGCAGTGAGGATGGTGGTCGCGCCCGATGTACTCGCCGTACCGACCACCACGATTCTCTCGCATCGAGGTGCGGCCGAACTCGCCGCTC
Organism: Planctomycetota bacterium; assembly: GCA_965223265.1. Taxonomy (GTDB): domain Bacteria; phylum Planctomycetota; class UBA8108; order UBA8108; family SXIK01. The sequence continues at coordinate 7,654,779 of OZ244999.1, read as the reverse complement.
CACACGACGAGTGTCTCGTCGAGTAGGCCGCGCCGCTTGAGGTCTCGGAGGAGAGCCCCTATCGGGACATCGACTTCACGGCACTTCTTTGGCAGTGTCTTGATGATGTCCGTGTTCAGGCTGACGCCGTGAAAGTCCCAGCCCCAGTCGAACAGTTGAACGTATCGCACCCCGCGTTCCACGAGCCGACGCGCCAGCAGGCAATTGTTCGCAAAGGACGCCTTTCCTGCTTCGGCGCCGTAGGCTTCGCGGGTGGCGACCGACTCCCGGGAAATGTCCATGACGTCCGGCACGGTCACTTGCATGCGGTAGGCTAGCTCGTACTGGGCAATGCGTGTCAATGTCTCCGGGTCCCCAAACTCGTCAAGATCGAGTTCATTGAGGCGTTTCAGCACGTCGAGACTTCGCCGCCGCACGCCGCGGTCAATACCTGCGGGATTGCCGGCGTAGAGAATCGGGTCGCCGACTGATCGGCACTGCACGCCTTGAAACACCGTCGGTAGAAAACCGGTTCCCCAGAGGCTTTTGCCGCCGCTCGGGTCTGTTCCACCCGACAGTAGCACGACGAAACCGGGCAGGTCCTCGTTCTCGGTGCCGAGGCCGTAGGTGACCCACGATCCCATGGCTGCGTGCCCGAAGCGCGGCGCGCCTGTGTAAAGCAGGAGCTGAGCCGGAGCGTGATTGAACTGGTCTGTGTGCATCGAGTTGACCACGGCGACGTCGTCGATGACCGAGGCCAGATTGGGAAGCAGTTCAGACACCCAGGTGCCGTTCTCGCCACTGCGCTCGAAGCGGTACGGCGTCCCCAGCATTCGTGGTCGGCCTTGAATGAATGCGAAAGTCTCCTTCCTCAGTAGGCTCTCCGGACAGAGCTCGCCATCGTGGCGCTGCAACTGCGGCTTGTAGTCGAGGAGTTCCTGCTGCGGCGGCGAGCCGGCCATGTGCAGGAAGATCACGCGTTTTGCTTTTGGTGCGAAGTGCGGCGATCGCTCACGGAGAGGTCGCGTGCGATCGGAAGTGTGTTTTGCCGCGGCGGCCAGGTCGCGTGCGAGCAATGACCCGAGAGCCAGGTGGCCGACACCCACTGTTGAACGACCGAGGAAGTGTCGCCTCGTGACGCCGGAAAGTTCGATTTGATTGGCGTTCATGGTCTTTTATCTCTGTAGCGCCTCGTCACAGCGCAGCGCCGATAGTTTTGGGAATTGTGGCCGGCCGCGTGTCGTCGGCCGTCTTGTTGCGCGTGTCACCGCCGCATGAGCACACCGTCGAGGTTGAGAAGGACACTCGATGCAACGGTCCACGCAGCGGCCTCAGCCGGCTCGACTCCAGTCGGTAGCGGACCCAAGGGATCGGTGGCGACTTTTTCCGCCGCGCCGCTCTGCCGTCGAAAATGTTCGCGCTCGGACTCGACGAGTCGCACGACGGCGTCGATTGCTTCCTGGCGCGGCGGACGAGCCAGCGCCAGGCGTAGCCCCCACGCGGCGCGTTCTGCGTCTGTCGACGTACCATGCAGCAGAATGCGTCGCGCCAGTGCTTGGGCGGCCTCGACGAAAGTCGGATCGTTGAGGGTCACGAAGGCTTGCAGCGGCGTGTTGGTACGGCTGCGGCGCAGCGTGCAGATCTCACGACTGGGTGCGTCGAACGTCGCCATCGAGGGATGCGGAATGGTGCGGCGCCAAAACGTGTAGAGACCACGGCGATAGCGATCCGCGCCGCTGCTGGTCGGCCACTTGCGATCGCGGCTGTTGAACGCCGCGCGCCAAAGTCCCGGAGGTTGCGGCGGATAGACCGAAGGGCCACCGATCTTGCGGCTGAGGAGTCCACTGATCGCAAGCGCTTGGTCACGCACCATTTCGGCCTCGAGTCGGAAAGAGTTGGCACGTGAAAGGAGTCGATTGTCGGGGTCGCGCTCGACGTCGTCGCGTGTGACATGGGAGCGTTGGCGAAACGTCGCCGACTCGACCATGAGGCGTAGGACGTGCTTCACGTCCCAGCCGTTGTCGCGAAATCCAACGGCGAGCCAGTCGAGGAGTTTCGGGTGACTTGGCGCGCTTCCTTGCGTGCCGAAGTCCTCTTCGGTGACAACGATGCCGGCTCCGAAGACTCGGGACCAGAGTCGATTGACGGTGACGCGTGCGGTGAGCGGGTTCTCGGCGTCGAGGAGCCACTCGGCGACCCCGAGGCGATTCGCTGATGCGCCCTTGGGAAGCGGATGGAACGCACTGAAGACTTCAGGCTGCACCTCATCGCCGGGGCTGCGAAAATTGCCGCGCACGAGCATCCGCGTCGCGCGACGCTTGTCTTCAGGCAGCTCACGCATGATTGGCGTCGTCGGATGGCTTGCACGCGCCTTGTCGATCTGGCGGTCCAGACGAGCTCGGCGTGCGTCCAGATCGCGGAAGCGATCGACGATGGCAGCGAAATGGGATCGCAGGACGGCGAGCTCGGCAGCGCTCCGCTCGTGCGTCGGCACGTGTAGGGTCCGCCGGACCACATGTGGAAGCGCATGGACGAAGCCGCCGGCGCGACTGACGGCGAGACGCACGCGACGAAGCGTGCCTCGCTTCTGGACAAGCCGCAGCGTCAACGTTGCGGGTGCCGACTGGACTTTCGTCCTGTCGTTGTCGGTCGCCGAACGATCGATCACCTCGCGCAGCTGCAGGACAGCGATTTCCCTCCGTGGCTCGCCCGAGGGCTTTTCTCCAACAGGCTCACTGGTAGCGGTTTCTGTTTGCACGCGCTCATCGTCGGGCCGCGCGTTCGTCCAGCCTCGAGTTCTCGCCGCTCCAGTTTCACGGCGCTCCGCATCTCGGTCATCCCTTGCGTTCGGCGTCCGGGCCACTCCTGCGGCGTCGGTCGAAGCCGTGATGTTCTTTAGAAAAAGCTGCCGATCTCCAGCCACGTCGACTTCAACGTACCGCGGCGATGCTTCTCTCGATGCAGCCGCCGTCGAGCCCTCGGCTGAAAGTTGCTCGCGGCGCACGAGCCGGCGGTCGCTGTCGAACACGAGGAGCGTCAAGGCATCGAGCTCGACCACGCCGGTCGGGGCGCTCGGGTCGTCCGCAGCAATCCAGACGACAACGCGATCAATCGAGCGTTCGTCGTCAAGAGCGATCTCCCACCAAGGGTTTCGCTCCGCTTCCGTGCGACTGGTGGAAACCACGCCGGTGTCTCCGTCGCGAGCTCGTCGAGCTTCGCCGCCTGCCGCCGTGCTCGACTGCATTGCTTTGCCGCGTCGGGCGAAGTTCTCTGCGCCGCCATAGACCTCGACCTCAGCCAGCGCCAGCGACTCGTTGACGCTCTTGGCCTCCAGTCGCACGTAGCGTGCTGCGAGCGTCGCCGCCTCGTCCGAAGGCTGCTTGTATGCGAGCTGGAATTCCTCAATGTTGAACACGCCCCTTCGGCGCCCGAGCTCTCGAACGTTGGAGTCGTCTTCCTCCTGCGGCAGCGCTTCGATGCGCACTGCGGTCACACCTTCGAGATCGCCCTGCCACTCAAATGTGTAGACATCGTTTTCATCACTGCCATCGACGGTTACGAGAGAGTTGTCTGCGAGCTCACGAAACTGTGCGCCGCTCTGCGAATCAATCTGTACGCCTGGCAATATCGTCCAACTCTGATCCTGACTTTCGACTGCCGCTTGCCACTTCTCTTCGAGCGCTGCGAATTCGCTTTCACTCAACTCCACATCGAGCCGTTGCCGTTCGATTTCCAACGCGGCGAACTCTCGTACTTGTGCCTCGGTCGGTGTTCGCAAACGAGGCGCTTCATCCGGCGTATCGGCATCTTCGGTGTTGTTGAAGAAGGCGAAGAACTCGTAGTAATCGCGCTGCGTGATCGGGTCGTACTTGTGCGTGTGGCAGCTAGCGCATCCCATCGTGAGCCCCATCCAAACCTGCACGGTGGTGTTGACGCGGTCCATGACCGCCGCGACACGAAACTCTTCGTTGTCTGTGCCGCCTTCGTCGTTGGTCATGGTGTTGCGGTGGAACGCCGTCGCGAGGATCTGTTCAGTCGTCGCCTTGGGAAGCAAATCGCCCGCTATTTGTTCGCGAGTGAATTCGTCGTAGCCGAGATCGCGGTTGAACGCGTCGATCACCCAATCGCGATAGCGCCAAATGCGACGCAGCGGATCCGACGAGTAGCCCTTCGAGTCGGCGTAGCGCGCCAAATCCAACCAGACGCGTCCCCAGCGCTCGCCGAATGCCGACGAAGCGAGCAAGCGGTCGACGAATTTGCTGTAGGCGCGAGGATTCTCGTCGGTGACGAATGCGTCGACTGCCTCTGGCGTTGGCGGCAAACCAGTGAGGGCGAGGCTGACACGTCGGGCGAGCGTGTAGCGGTCCGCTTCCGGCGCGGGTATCAGCCGTTCATGCTCGAGTCGGGCGAGCACGAATCGATCGATCGCGCCCCGCGGCCAGCGATCGTCGATGACCGTCGGCAGCGTAGGTTTTACCAGAGGCTGAAACGCCCAGTGAGACGGGGCGGCAGCGTGAGTCCGTGACTGTGCCGATGTGTCGGTGCCGGTGTCGGAGGCGACTTCGTCGCCAGCGGCTTCCGCGGCGTCGCCCGGGGTAGGCAACGACGACGTTGTCATCGCTAGAGAAACAAAGACAGCCGTGAAAAACGCGGCGTGGGGCAGTTGTCGTGTGCGCATGGATCCAGAGGAGTTTCTCGGGGCAGCAGATGATGAGAGTCTCCCTGAGTCGTCAAAACGACGCAAGAATCTTGCCGAACGATTACGCGGGTCACGGTGCTGTTCGTGCTGCCGTTCCTCGCCGCTGCTGAGGTGAAACCGCCGGTCGGCCTGAGCTTTGGCGTCGAAGCCAGAATCGGCCACGAACCGTCACAGCATCGTTGACGGTCGCCAGTGTCTCCTCGAATTTCCCGCTCAGCTGGGCTGACGTGGACCACGGATCGACAGAGGCAGCGCCGCCGCCGGCCGCGAATCGGAGTGTCATCCTTCGGTGCAGGTTTTCGTCGCCGCCTTCGCCCGGAAAGAACCGCGCTCGGTAGCGGCGTGGCTGCTCGTCGAACGGCGCCCATATCTCAGCTCCGACCGCGTCGTTTGAGGGCGGCGAGAGCACTCGTAGGGGCGTCGGTGACGAGACGAGTGGCACGATAGGATTCTCGCCGCCGCCAACCGTTTCATTTGGGCGCGACTCTGAGCTCCGGAGCCGTGCAGGAATTCGCGGCAACAGCTCGAGTTCCCCGTTTCGCTGGCGCGCGATCACGAGGCGCGCACGCATCGCCGGTGCTGCGGACACGCTGCCGGGGCCAGATCGGGTCGTGCGGCGCAGGCGAACCTCGCCGAACCAAATCTCCGGAGTTGTTTCGTGGTCGACGTGATCGACGACCGGAACTACTTTGGTTGCGACCACGTCGACGGCAGCGTGCGCCGCGGTTTGCTGCAGCGTTGATCGCTGAGCGTTGTTGACGGCGGCGGCGGTGAAGGGGCCGGTGCCGGTGACGGTGACGTTTGAGGCAGTGTTGGCGGCGGTATTAGAGTGTGTGGCAGGTCTGGGATCGATGCGGACCCTAAAGGCGCCATCGCGTTGACGTTCGTCTGCGGGGTCGGGTCTTAAGTGCACTCTCTGCGAATCGCCGAGCGGCATCACCGCGGGCGTCAGGTGACAAAAAGAGCGTGTCACAAGAAAGGCGACATCCTGCGCATCGACCAACTCGTCGGCCGTAGCGTCGCAGACCCTGGCGTTGTCGGACATCGCGCCGCCCTGTGCCGCAACATCGGCCACGAAATCCATGCCGGGGCCGCAGCTAATCGCTCTAGCGACCAGCACGGCGACGCCGATGCCGCCGCCGAACGTGGGCGTCTCCTCGCAAGCGATCGGCGCCCTGTCTGCGCCCGGACTCCCCAAGGACGGCGATGGCACCAGTTGTGAGACGAGGACCACCGCGAGGATGACCTCCGGACGCACAAGCTCCACACCCAAGACCACCCTCACCATCTCTTCTCTCCTCACTCTCTTCTCTCCTCACTCCTTCACCGGTCACTTCAAACTGCTATCCGAAATTCGGCGTCGGCACGGTACCAAAACCGCGGCGCCGCGCACAGTCTCTGTTTTCTTCCTGGGTTCGCGCCCTGCGCACGCCGCTTCGTGTTCACCTGCACGCAGGCTCTTTTCCTTGTCGTCGTCACAACTTACAGCAATCCTCTTGGGTGTCACCGCGGCCGAAACCCAAATGACCGACCGCGGCAAACAGCTTGTAGGACGATGTTCGGGTTACAATTGAAGGCTCTCTCCCTGCCACTCGCAACAGTTCCATTCTCGAGGTGAAGACTCATGGCGCTTCGTAGCTGCCGGCGTTCGCTCGCGTTGTCCGCGCTGCCGGTTTTCGTTCTCTTTGTTGTCACGTCCGTCACGTCGTCAGTCCATGCCGAGGCGAATGAGAACAGCGCAGGCTCGGCGTGGGATTTGAAAGCGCTTTCGAAGCCTCCTCGCTACGAGGTCGTGCATGAGCGTGGCCGCACCTCTTTTCTCTTTTACGAAGGACCGAGTTACGAGGGTGCCTCGACGCGGGTGTACGCGATCTATTCGAAACCCAAGGACGTAGACAAGCCCGGTCCGGCAATGCTCCTGCTTCACGGCAAAGGCGGGCGCGCCTTCCTGGAGTGGGCCGACCATTGGTCGCGGATCGACGTTGCCGCCTTGGCGATCGATCTCAACGGTCAGGGGCCACGTGGGCGGCCGATTCCTGATGGCGGCCCGGTCGATTCTTCGGCGATGACGTTCGATGCCGTCAAGCAAGGTGTGGAGACGACATGGCCGCACGCTGCGGTCGCTAGAGCCATCCTGGGCGTTTCGCTCCTCAGCAGCTTGCCAGAAGTTGATCCGACAAAGATCGGTGTCGCAGGGATTGAATGGGGAGCGTCGTTTGCATGCATCCTTGCAGCCATCGAACCGCGGGTGAAGGTCGCGGCCGCGGTTTACGGCGGCGCGTACCTACACGAGCACGTTGCGAAAGAGCCGCTAGCCGCGCTTGAGAAGCAGCAGCGAGAACTGTGGATCAAGACGTTCGACCCGTCGAGCTATCTTCCGCGCGTCAAGTTGCCGATGATTTTCGTCAACGGTACCAACGATCCGTTCGGACGCCTCGATCTGTTTCAACGCAGTTGGTCGTTGACCCAAGGCCCTAGACAGCTCGCAGTGCGTCAGGGGATGGGACACGGACATCGCCACGGCTGGTCGACGAAAGAGATTCACATGTTTGTCAAGTCGGTACTCATCGATGGGCAAAAGTTGCCGCGTCTGGGTGAGATCAAGCGGGACGGAATGATCGTTAGCGCGGCTGTTGACGGCGAGACACAAATTGTCGAGGCGCGGCTCCACTACACCCTCGATCAAGGCGCATGGGAAAAACGGCAGTGGAAGCTGCGTTTTGCTCTGATCGACGAGAACGGGATTCGTGCGACCCTCCCCCAGACAGAAGGCATCACGTACTTCTTGCGTCTCAACGATAGCCGCGGCGCGCTGGTCTCGACGGGGTACCAGGAGATTCCTTGATCGCGCAGCGTGTCGGTGTAGCGATCACGCGAGCGGCCTCGGTGTACCCGTTTTACGTTTAACAGCCCTTTGAGATGCGCCTCCGACGCGCTCTGATGGTCGCGGACACGAGCAGCAGAGCCGCGGCGAGTCCGAGCCAGCGCACGAGTGACGATCCGAAGACGACCGTAGCTTGAAACACCATGAAGAATAGGAAGGCATGCACAGCCCAGGCGATCCAACTGCGTGAAGTTTGAACCCCGGTCAGCTGCGGCGAGTCGATCCACGTGCGGCGCGCGCCCCACGACCAGATGACGTCGACGAACCATAAGAGCGTGAAGGCATAGTTCCAGTACAGCCCTCCTCCCCATTCGAGCCCGGCGACTGCCGCAGTGCGCTCGGCCGTCGCCTCGTAGGCCGCGGCATGGCTCCAGTCGTGGTAGAAGTGAAAGGCGCAGACGACGTGGGCGACGTAGAGGAGGAACGCGAGACTCCAAACGCGGCGTGGCGTTTCGTGGCTGCGAGGGGCGCAGAAAAGTTTCAGCACGAGCGCCAAATAGTAGAAGCTGACAGCGAGCCAGACGGTGCCGTGTGTCAGAAACTCACCGTCAAGGATCATTCCTGCCCGCCTCTCTCTCAGGCATCGCCGGAAAGGCTGCGGGCGCTGCGGTCCTTCTTGTGATCGAGCCAGTCGACGCGGTCGTCACCAGGTGCGAAGTGCCGGACGCCGACCTCGACGATCGCGCTGTCGGCCACTTTGACGAGGGGGGTGTAGCGTGGGTGGTGCGAGTCCCTGTACGGATCGTTGCGCGCCGCATTGTAGCAGCAGACCATCGACCAACGCGCGTGGTTCGAGCGGTTCTGGTCGGAGCGGTGGAGAAGGTTGCAATGAAAAAAGAGAGCATCTCCTGGTTCTAACTCGCAGTGCACCGTCTCGAGGCGGGCTGCTGCCTCTCGCACGCGCTCGGGATCAGCGCCGGCTTGGTCGCCCGTCAGTTGGTGTTCGACTCGACCCATGCGGTGTGATCCGCGTAGCACTTGTAGGCAGCCGTTTTCTTTAGTCGCACGGTCGACTGCGATCATGACGCTGGTCAAGAGCGGAAAGAGAACGCCGTTTTGATACCAGTAGCCGTAGTCCTGGTGCCAGGCCCAAGCGCCGCCGATCTTGGCGTCCTTCATGATCATCTTCGAATGGTAGTGGTAGACCTCACCACCGAGAATCTGTTCGGCAACGTCGACGATGCGGTGACAGCGTGCGAACATGCCGTAGATGCCGTCGCCAGGATGATTCCAGAGCGACAGGCGAACTGTTCCGCCTTCTCCATCGGCGCGTCCAGACGAGTGCCGGTCGAGCTCGCGGTCGGTGGTTGCCGCCTGGTGCAGGAGCGAGATTTCTTCGCTGCTGAAGTAGCCGTCGAGTCGAAGGAAACCGTCAGACTCGTAGCGCTTCAGCTGCGCTTGGGTGAGTGGCGTTGCGGTCATTGGTTCGGGCGGTCATCCGGTCCGGCGAGTCAGTTTTCGCTCGCTTCGGATGGTGACCGTTCTGGGCGTAGAGCGGAATCCGGCGAGACGTCGAGAAAGTTGACAGGATCATAGCACAACCGTTGTGGGCATTCGCGCGATCCCGTGAGAAAAGAGGCTCGCATCGGTCGGTACAGAAGTTGCGACATCTCAGACGAACGGGCTGGTGGCCTAATGGCTACGGCCCGGACGTGAGTCAACGCAACTGACGAACGGAGTGATTGCAATGAACTGGAGTTCCTACGCGGGGCCGCTAGAAGGTGAACGAACCCCGAAAAAGGTCTTCATCGTTTCGTGCATCCTCTTTGCCGGTGTCGCTGTCGTCAGGCGTCTCTTCGCTATGACGGTGCGCTTCGGTCGCTAACGCTGCAATCCGTGTTCAGGCCCGGAGTCCCGTCCGGCTCCATCATCGAAGAGCGCCCTTGGTCACCATTTTGACCGATGCGCCACTGTCACGAGCCCGAGGTGGCCTCGATCTCTGCTGCGCTCATACCGACGCTCTGAGCGGCAGAGACGATTTGCTCCCACGTGCGCTGGTCGATCTCGATGCCGCGCTCCCGGCGCTGCGCCCGAGTTCTCTCTTCCGGCTCTCCAGGCATGAGAACTTCTCCGTTCTCTGTGGACGGGCGGGAGCTCTTGACTGAGGCAATGAAGTCTTTGATTTCAGACGAAAACGCGCCTTCGCTTTGGAAACGATACGGATCGATGAGGATCGTCAACATGCTTTGACGAAAGATCGTCGTCCCCGGGCGGGTACAGGAGCCTCCAGTCAGCGCCCCGGCGAGGATTTCCACAACGACACCGAGGGCGAACCCCTTATGGCCGCCGATGGGGAGAAGAGCTCCCGGTGGATCGGTGTAGAATTCGGCGGGGTCGACCGTTGGTTCGCCCGCTGCGTCAATCATGGCGCCGGCGCGAACCTTCTCGCCGCGGTTGAAGGCGACGCGCACCTTGCCCTCCGCGATCACGCACGTCGAGACGTCGACGACGATCGGTGACGCGCCTTTCACCGGCACGCCGACCGCGATGGGGTTGGCGGAGAGACGGCGTTCGATCCCACCGAACGGCGCCACGAGGTTGCCTCGCCCCGACGTGTTCACGAAACAGAGTCCGATCTTGCCAGCCTCCGCAGCCATCTCGACCCAGTGCCCGACGCGCCCGACGTGACCGGCGTTTCGTAGTCCGATGATGCTTACGCCGTGTGCTGCGACCTTTTCGAGCGCGAGGCGCACTGCTTTGGCGGCTAAGGGCTGTCCAAGGCCAGCTCCACCGTCAACGATTGCGAAGCAGTCCGAGTCGACGACCGTCTCCAGTTCCTGGCGGGGGGTGAGCGTTCCGTCAAGGAGCCACTGAACATACATCGGCAGGCGCACGACCCCATGCGAGTCATGTCCCGAGAGGTTCGCATCGACGAGATGGTCGGCGGCGCACGAGGACTCTTCTTGCGAGCAGCCAGCGGCGGTAAGAGCCTCCTGGGCGAGGCGTCGTAGGCGCCTGGGAGCAACGAGCATGTCTTGTCTCTCCTGTGGGTGTCGCGGCGTCGCGATCGGCCGCGAGTTAGACTGCGCCGTTCGCTCGCTCGCCTGTCCGATCTCATCGGACACGGTCAAGAACTGCCGTAAGCGCTGATTTACGCCTCCGACCGCGAGCGGCGCTGATCTGAGCAACAGCTTTTTTCTCTAAGCTAACGTGTCAGGGCATCTTACAGAGGAATTCGGCTCTCTATACATGACGTCGTGGAAGGACCTTTGCTTTAAGGTCTGGTACGACGTCGTGTCAAGGGGCGGAAGCGGTTTTGGATCAAACGAGAGTTGGGAGGTACGACAGATGAAGGTTCAGGATATCGAACAACGGCGAGCCCACGAGGGGTCGAACCGATTCGGTGGATTGTTGCTTGCAGCCATTCTTTGCGGCGCTCTTTTCCACGTCGAAGTGTCGTTGGCACAGGGCACGGCGTTCATCCGCGGCGACTTCAATGGGGACGGCAGCGTCAACGTAGCCGACGCCCACCACGGTACGGCACTCCTTTTCTTCGGCACGAGGAGCCTCGAGTGCTTCAGCGCTGGCGACGTGAACGGTGACGGTACCATCGACATTTCCGACACGATCGGCCTGCTTGTCCACGAATCGTTTGGGGGTGCGCCGCCCTGCGCTCCCTTCCCTGAACCCGGCGAAGCGCCGGACTCAAGCAACTGCCAGTCCTACGGCGGCGGGTCGATCATAGAAGACGACGCCGCCAAGATAGAGATCGTCGACGCCGTCGCCGCAGCCGACGGGACGGCGACGCTTGTGGTGCAAGTGTCTAGCTCGACGGACGTTGGTGGGTTCTCGGGAACGCTGAACATCGCAGGCGGCGTGCTCGCAGACGTGAAGGACAGCGTCGATCTGTTCGAGTTTGACTCCAATGGTTTTCTTGCAGGTCGCGTCATCGACGGTGAGCTGCGCTTTGGGTATTTACCGAACCTCGTCAACGACGACGTTTTCATTCCAGGGGGCTCGGACGTTGCGGTTATGGAGTTGTCTATCTGCCTCGCGGCGGGCACAGCCGCGGGAGCCTATGACATCTCGTTCGCCAGAGGCGTTCTCGTCGACCAAGGCAGCAGTCAAACCATCGCTGCGGATCTCGTCGCGGGCACGCTGACGGTGCCGACCGCCATCGCCGTCGGCTGTGACGTCAGTACCGACACCCCAGCGTCCGAGCCGCAGTGTGAGGCTTCCTCGCCTGACGATGACCCTGACGGTGACGGTGATCCGCCGCCACCTCCACCCGGGCCCAGCGTCGATTTCGTGCGTGGCGACATCAACGCCGACGGTCAGATTTCCACCGCTGACTCGCTGATGCTACGTCGCTTTCTGTTCCTCGGTTCAGTCGCTTTGAACTGCCTCGACGCCGCCGACGTCAACGACGACGGAGACGTCGACATCTCGGACGTGATTTTTGGGCTCGTGAGTATCTTCCAAGAAGGCCCTGAGATGCCGGCGCCGTTCCTGGAGTTGGGTCCTGATCCCACGGCCGACGGCCACAACTGCGCCGCGTATGATGTGATACCTCCGGAAGAAACCGCCGATACGGTTCGCTTCGGTGTGGTCGAGGCGGTCCCCGGCGGATTCGTCGACGTGCCGGTCTTCGTCAGCAGCTCGGTTGACGTCGAGGCGTTTCAACTACTGGCCACGTACGACGAAGACGTTGCCGATCCTGTCGATCTCGTCTTTGAAGGCACCGAGTACGAGTCGCGGCTGGAAGAGACCACCGCTTCGGCGATCTTCGTCGGCTCGTCGGTGGAGGAAGGCATCTTCGATGTCGGTTTTGTCCCGAGCCTCGTCGAAGCCGGTTTCGAGCTTGCGGCAGGCACCAACGCCCTGGCGTTCAAGGTGCGTTTCAGAATTGCCGCTGACGCCGTCCCGGGCACGGTGGTCGAAATCGGTCCACCGGATGGACCAGTGGGGCCGTACGAGCTGCACAATGAGCTCACCTTCGAAGGTGAGTCACGGTTCGTCACGGTGCTTCCCAACGTTGTGCCCGGTGAGGTGCGTATCGTTAGCGACATTACGATTTTCCGCCGCGGCGATGCGAATCGCGACGGAGAAGTGGACATCGCTGACGCTAACTTCTTGCTCAATGCACTCTTTGTCTCCGGGGAACAGCCGACGTGTCCGGACGCTGCAGACTCGAACGACGACGGCGGCATCGACATCTCCGATCCGATCAACATTTTGAACTCACTCTTCGTCGGCACCGGGGTGATCCCGGCGCCGTTCGACACCGCCGGTGTCGACCCGACACCCGACGCGCTTGGGCCCTGCAATCTCGTCGGTATATAGCCCCGCTTGAAGTCCAGCGAGCTTGGCGTCGCCCGTCCCTCCGCGGTGGGCGACGCACTCGCTGGCTTCAGCTTTCCCTGCCTGTTCGTGTCCAGCGACGCGAAGCGCCGCCTGCGGAAGCGGAGGGCGACAGACCGCGACCCACTCTGTTGTTCTCTTGCCTTCGCGGGCGGCAGATTATGTTGCCGAGCTTCTCGAGGTGTCGCCGCGGGCAACTGGTGCCGTGTCCAGGTCGTCGAGCCGGATGTCACGCCATTCACTACGGCGCCGCCAAATCGCTTTCCACGTACGGCACGATTCGGCCGCTCGGCGCGAAAAGAGTGCCGCCACACCGTTGCCAAGCACGCGCACCCATGCGTGCAGATTCATGGCCCAGATGCCGAACGCAGCGGCGCCGGGCTTCCAGTGCTTTTGGAAGAGCAAGCTCTTCGCTGCGCACAGGCGGACGACCTTGTCCTCGTGCACTTTTTCTGATGCGCCGCGATAGTGAATGATCTCGGCTTCCGGGCAAATCCAACAGCGACGGCCGCTCGCGGCGACACGCAGGCACAAGTCCTGGTCTTCTGCATACATGAAGAACCGCGGGTCGAACCCATTTAGCTCCTGCCACAACCGACGCTGGATAATGAGCAGGCAACCTGTGACCACGTCGACGGTTTTGACGCTGTCTCGTTTCCACCCCCCAAGTGACTCACGGTCGAACAGACGGCTACCGGGAAAGAGTGAGCTGAGTGCAAGCGCGCGGCACAGGGTGCTCCAGGGCGTGGCTTTTCCCCAGCACGACCCCGGATCGAGGCTGCCGTCGGCGAGGTACGTGCGCCCGCCGCACGCGCCTGCGTCGGGGTGCGTTTCCATAAACTCTACGAGCTTCTTGAGCGCTCCCCGGAGGACCAAGGTATCCGGGTTGAGGAGCAGCAGGTATTTGCCCCGAGCCGATTCCGCGGCCAAGTTGTTCGCTCGTGCGAATCCAATGTTCTCTTCGAGCGCGATCAGATGAATGTTGGGGTGGGCCTCACGCAGCGCTGCTGCTGATCCGTCGCTCGAGGCGTTGTCGACGACGATCACTTCGAAGTCGATCCCTTGCGTTTCTTCGAACACCGATCGAACGCAGTCTAGCGTCATCAGCCTAGTGTTGAAGCTGACGATGAGAACCGACAGGACCGGATCGGCGTCCGCGGCGGAGCCGTCTTCTTCACCGATGGTTTCCATATCGCTCATGCTGCGCTACCTTCGCTGGCGACTCTGCTCGAGAGGAACACCAGTCAGTGACGGGACCGCACGGGATCTCGAGTCGTCCGCGCATGATAGACGCCTGGACCCTACTGTCAACACGCCGCGTATCCTGCACCGTGAATCCCGGCCGACCACCGGCGCCCCGGAGCAAAGCGAAGGCCCTCGCCGTCGTAGATTCAAGTCGACGTTTTCAAGGGCATGCAGGATCTCGTCCCGGCGTTGGTGTACGAAGCTGGGTTCGTGTCTTTTTTTTCTCGTCGACCGGGGCTGTGCGATCGCTCATCTTGCTTTCGCCGATCAGAAGTGAGCTACTCTTTGACGCGGCGCCGCAAGTTTTGGACGTCGAGGCCGACTCGTTTGAACCAACTATAGAGGTTAGATCGCCCGACGTTCAGTTCTGTGAGCATACGTTGAACATCGCCCCCCGTCGTTTCGAAGACATGAATCAGGTACGCCCGCTCAAGCTCATTCCGAAGACTCTTCAGATCATGGCGTCGGAAGAGGTCACCGGAGAAGAGTGCCTCTTCGCGCCTTGGATCGGGTGCCAGCAAATCTTCGACGGTCGCGGCGTCGACCGTGCTCCCCGCGTGAGAGACCAGGAGGCGCACCGCTACCGTCTGCAGCTCACGGACGTTTCCAGGCCACTCGAGTTGCGAGAGAAGATCAAGCGCGCCGGTCGAAAGCGACGGCGGCTCACGTCCTAGCTTTTCGCCATGTGTCGAAAGAAAGTGTCGCATCAGCAGTGGGACGTCGTCCGGGCGTTCTTTCAGCGGCGGCAGCTGAATCTCGAACTGCGCCAGGCGATAGAGAAGTTCCGGCAGCAACTGCCCGCTCGCGACGGCGGCGGCTGGATCGACGCTCGACGAGGCGAGGAAACGTACATCGATAGGACGGGGATTGATACTGCCGAGCGGACGAACCAGTTTCGAGTCGACGACCTGAAGAAGCTTCTTTTGCGTCGACGCCGTGAGCTGATCGACTTCATCGATGAGCAAAGTACCACCGCTGAGATGTTCCAGAAGACCGACTCGCGAGTCTTCGGCACCGGTAAAGGCGCCGGCTTCGTAGCCGAAGAGCTCTGACTCGAAGAGCTCCGCAGGGAGGGCGGTTGCCTGGAGAACGTGGAAAGGACCGCGACGGTGCGGGCCGTTGGCGTGAATGATGCGCGCAACGAGCTCTTTACCAGTACCCGTGGCGCCGACGATGAGCGCGGGCAGATCAAGGTCGCGGAGTCGTGCGAGTCGATCGAAGAGGCCTTGGCATACGGCCGACGCCCCGATGAAGCCGTGGTAGTTGTGCGCGGCGTCAGCGAGCGGCGTCGTCTCGTGGGGACGGGGGCGTTCGAGGCGTGATCGCAGCGCGTCCAGGTCTCTGAATCTCGGCTGCGCAAGGAATTGTTCGCGGCGACTGGCGGTAACGGATCGAGCGACAAGCTCCCGCGCCTGCAAGCTTCGGTGCAGATAGTGTCGCGCGTCTTCCCGATCTCCGAGACGCTGCGCAACCCGGGCCCGCGTGTATTCGATGCGCCAATCGAGCTCGAGGAACGGTTTCCCCACCATCGCGGCTGCTGCTTGGCGTAAACAGGCTTGCGCACGTTCCATCTCGCCTAGGAAAAGGCACGCTTCACCGCGGGCCAGGGGTTCTAACACACGCAGAAATGCGTGGGAAGCATCCGCGTCTGCCTCAAGTTGAGTCAACAGCGTCCGTACGCGACCGGTCGCTTTGTTCGCGATTGCATCGTAAAGGAGCGCGACCAACGCCATTCGAGCGCCCGCCGAGACACCGAGTCGGCGAAACACCGCGTGCGCACGCTGCACGTGGACTGAGGTTGAGGGCGCCGCTGGGCTTGCACCAGTTGACGCGGCATCAGGAAGCGGTGCGACGCCGGACGCGGCAGCGACGAAGAGATCCGTCCATGCTTCCAGGAGCTCGATCTCCGTGCGCGGCGTCTCGTCGAGCACTCGGCGCGCCTGACTCGTCTTCTGTTCGCGTCCGAGCATACGATCGAGGGCGAGTGCACGAGATGCTGCCATGCGCTTGAGAACGGGAGGTCCCGACCGTGTCGCCCACTTCAGTGCCGAACGCAAGACGCGCCCAGCGCGGTCGTAGCGTCCACAAGCGATCTCGGCTTCAGCGAGGTAGACTTCGCTGAAATGGACGAGGTAGTGGTCTTCCAGTTTGTAGCCAAGAGGAAGTGCCGCGCGGAACGACTCGACGGCTTTCTCGCTTTCGCCCACAAGATGTTCGGTGAGCGCCGCTGAGACCCCAACGAAGAACTCGAGTCGGACACCCGGGTGCTCCTGCAATCGGCGCTGCGCGTTTTTGATCTCCGCGCGCGCCGCTGAGGCCGAACCGCGCTTCGCTGCGATCACCGCGAGGTTGCAGGCTGTCTGGATGAGGTTGGCGCGATCGCCTGCCTGCAGGTGCAACTTCGCCGCACGTCGGAAGCACCGCTCTGCCTGGGAGAAATCGCTACGCTGGTTATGGGCGATGCCGAGGTTGTTCAAGATCTGCGCTCGGAACGTCGTCGTGCCTGTTGTGCGAGCGAGCTTCAGAGCCTCCTCGAACTCGGCGATGGCGCGTTCCAGTTGCATGCTGCGGAGCGCGGCGTGGCCAAGGCTAGCGCGAAGCGTCACCTCCATCGATCTTTTGAAATCCGTCTTCGCCTCGAGGTCGCTGAGGAGTTCGAGACCGGCGTTGCAGGACTCCTTGGCGGCCTCGAAGTCGCCTCGAAACGTATGGATCTCCGCCAGCTCCGAATAGATGAATATGATTTCGGTAGCGTCGGCTGCGGCGGATGCGAATCCAAGTGCCTCATCGAAAAGCGTGACGGCGCGGCTCCAATCGCCAAGACGATGAAAGTGGACGCCGAGACGACGACGTAAGCGGACGGCTTCGGAACGATTGAGCCGCGCTTTCGACTCGACAAAGACCGGCTCGAGGACGGAGATCCCTTCGGCGTGATCTCCCGTTGCGCTGCGGATTTCGCTGATCGCTTCGGCGAGATGGAGGCGCTGGAGTCGACTCCGCGCGTGCCGCAGCGAGTGCTCGAGCAGATTGACAGCCTCCTCATGGTGTCCTTCCGTGCGCAGGGATTGCGACGTCGCCATTGCATGGCTGTGGCCTTCAGTCGCCTTACCGCAGGCGAAAAGGTGATGCACAAGCGACTGTTGATCGTGAAGGTCGACGGACGATTGGCTTTGAAGAAACGCAGCGGCGCGTTCATGGATTCGTTTGCGTTCGACCGCACGTGTGGTCGCGCTGAGCTGTTCTCTAAGCTGCGACGCCGGGATGTAGTAGAGGTTTGAGCGACCACGTTTGGTCTTGATAACGAGTTCGGCG
This sequence comes from Planctomycetota bacterium, assembly GCA_965223265.1. Taxonomy (GTDB): domain Bacteria; phylum Planctomycetota; class UBA8108; order UBA8108; family SXIK01. The sequence goes on along the minus strand of OZ244999.1, from coordinate 7,637,359 downwards.
CTCGTCAGACGACGCAGGCTGCGTCGAGCTCGCGCGACGCTTTCCGACGAGCAGATAGCTGCGGCTTGAACCTCGGTCAGCCCCCGCGCACAGACCGCCAGCGTAAGCAGCACGCCGACATCGGTCGGCTCGAGATCGGAGAGGATCTGCTCCACATCCATCTCTTGACCGCTCCAAGCCGCGAAAGCATCAGCAGCCATGTCGCGGCTGCCGCGGCCGGCGCGGCCGTGCTGCACGGCCCGGGCGATCATCCGAAGACGCCGGGGTTTCCCTTGCGAGGCCCGCGCCCACTCCGCGATCAGGGCTCGCGGGACGTTGAGTGGGCGCAGAAGTGACTCCAGAAGATCCTGGGAAGTCTTGGTGCTCAGAGGGCGCAGTCGTTTCACGTGTTTGCGATCACCGCCGGCGGGCTTGGGGGGCGGCGCTTGACTCGCGAGCACAAGTGCGAGGCCGCGGCCCAGGCGGTTGCTTGAACTCCGTGCGAGGCACTCCTCAAGGAAGGCGTCTACCAGAAGTCGGCTCTCGCGGTCGGCGAGTTCAACGTCGTCGAGCAGAAGCACGACCGCCGCGCCGTGGCTCGCGAGGAAGGACTGCGCAACTTTGCTGGCGCGTTCGGCGGAAGAGCCACCATGTTCCATCGCCAGCGGGGCGAGCCACTCGGCGGCCTTGGGTACGGAACGTGAGAGACGATCGCGCAGCACTCCTTGCGTCTCCTGGGGCGCGAATCGCGTCTGGACGACCTCAAGTCCCCGCAACTGAGCTCGCACTCGTGCCTGCTCGAGAAGCTGGCTTTTCCCGATTCCGAAGTCGCCGACGAACCAGAGGACGGATGTCTTCCCGGACAAACACGAGTCGATCGTCGCATCGATCGCTCCGAGTTCGCGGGCGCGTCCCATGGTGACGTCGCCGGGCTCGAAAACCCTGCGCCCGTGATGTCCCGTGCCAAGAGCCGCCACCAGCGCATCGCGGAAAGCGGCCGCGGACTCGAAGCGCTGCTCGGGATCGTCGTCGGTGGCTTTGTCGAGTACGCGTTCGAGCGCCAACATGCGGCGCGATCCCCAGCCAGGAATCTCCCGGGGCAGGTGGGGCCGGCGATCGTGCGGACTTGTGAGTCGGTAGCGCGCTAGCTTTCCCACCGAGAAGAGATCGGCGCTCGGGGTGGGTGGTTGACCGGCGACGACTTCCGGAGCGATCCACGTCGCCGATTTCATCAGAACGGAAGGTATGGCATCGACGTTCGGCCGCACCATGCCGATGTCGATCAAAACGGCCCCTCGGTCGCGCGGCGAGACGATGACGTTGCCGGGGTGGACGTCGAGGTGCAGGAGTCCGTGGGCGTGGAGGTACTCAAGCGCTTCCAGGACGTCGAGAACGGGCTGGAGAAATGCGAGTGGGCGTGACCCGGACGACGGCGGACCGCTCGCCAGAGGTTCGCCTTCGACGTATTCCATCGTATAGAACGGGAGGCGCGCCTCGTCGGTGGAGTACCCGAAGTCGAACGCTTGAGCGATCTGCGGGTGTCGGAGGGAGGCAATAGCGCGGAACTCTCGCTGCAGAGCCGTGAGTGCGCCGGGACCGAAGCGTTCGGAACGCACGACCTTGAGCGCTACGGTGCGGTTTCGCATTAGGTCGCGTGCCAGATAGACTCGACCTAGACTACCGGAGCCGAGCTTCCGCTCGACTTCGTAGCGTTCCGACAAGATAAAGCCGGGGTGGCGTGGGCTTGGCGAAAAAGTCATTTCGGCTCTCGCCGGACGTTTCGCATCGCGCGGAGCGAGGAGTTCTTCACGACCGCAATGCTGATAACCGTTTGCCGCTATGATGGACGAAGAAGCGTCGCCGCGAAAGCGAAACACTCGCGATCGCGCTTCGACGATTCAAACATACGCCTAAGCCTATCCTAGCCTCGAGTTTGGCCATTTCGCGCCGGCCTGGCCGGACGAGTTTCGCGGGGATTCAAAGGCCCTTTCGACTTTTTCGTACCCTGAGAACCCTTGTGCATGTTCAAAAACTCCTGTCCGGCCCTTCGGGGAACGCCAGGAGCGCCGATGCCTGCGCCCGTCCTCCGCCACGACCCGAGCGGGATCGCGCCCGAGTCGCTCCTTGGCCTCGACGCTCCTGGCGCTGGCAGGCTCGACGCGAAATGGCCAAACTCGAGCTAGCAGCCTGCCTGAAAAAGTGCTTCGAGCCGAAAACTGGTCTCTTCGCGTCCAGATCGGCCGCGGCAAACGCAGGTAATCTCCGAGATTTTCGAGTATTGACGCGGTCGAGCTGGGCGTGAAGAGGCCGGTTTCTCGGCCGAATGACTTTTTCAACGGGCTGCTAGCCTAGCCTATCGCGAGATCGTTCACAATCTTTCTCGGGAGTGTTCATGGGTCGCCAGCGGTTGGGTCGGCCGCGGTCGCCGCGGTCGCCGCCGTCGGCGACGTCGCTCGGTCGACTCTGGACCGTTACTGCGACGCTGTCGCGGGCGAAGTAGGTCAGGGGGAGGCGGTTTTCCCGTTGCCCACGATTCCTACGAGCTGTGAACCTTCGACCTCGTTGTGGGAACTCGGGCGAGATCCGGGTTAAATGGGTTTCATGGCACTGCCGTCCGCCGGGGTTTCCTCGCTTCCCTACCCTCTGTTTTCTGCGCGTCTGTCGAGATCGATGCGAACGTCGTCGCGTGGAGCGCCCACTTCGCATCTACGGATGGCCTCACGACTAACCTTTGTCGCCGCGCTGTGTGTCGTTCTCGGTGCCGCCGAACTCGTAGCAAATCCGCCGGGGAACAAAACGGGAACGCGTGACGCGTCTGCGACGATTCACGACGTTCTCCCGATTCTTTATCTGCGCTGCGCTCCGTGTCACGGGACGCGACGGCAAGAGGGAGGCCTCGACCTTCGCACGCGGGCCTCAATGTTGAAGGGCGGCGCGTCGGGTCCAGCGATCGTCCCCGGAGATCCTGATGCCAGTCTGTTACTCAAGCGCATTCGAGCCGAGGAGATGCCGCCGCGACGACGTCTCGTCGAAGTGAGCGTCAAGCCCGTACGCGGGCTTGAACTCGATCGTCTCAGCCGATGGATCGCTGCCGGAGCGCCCGGCGGTGTCCAGGCGGTTCGGGATGAGGATGATGATGGGTCTGTCGACTCGATCGCACCAAGTGCGTCCGTCGCGCCAGCGTCGAGCGATAACGTCGAAACGATCACTGTGGCCGATCCAGAGCTGTGGGCGTTTCGTCCTCCACGTCGACCCGCGGTGCCGTCCGTGCAGCAGTCTAAGCAAGTGCACAATCCCGTGGACGCTTTCATCGTGGCACGTTTGGAGCCGAAAGGTCTCGCCTTGGCGCCGCCAGCGGCGCCGCTCGAGTTGCTCCGCCGTGTGACGTTCGATCTCACTGGGCTTCCACCTCCGGCGCCAGCGGCGCGTGAATTTGCAGCGGACGATGAACCCGACCGATATGAGAAAGCTGTGGATCGTCTACTCGCGTCGCCGCGCTATGGTGAACGCTGGGGGCGGCACTGGCTTGACGTTGCCGGTTACTCGGACTCCGAGGGCGTGCAGCACGCCGATCAGATCCGACCGAGCGCCTATCGGTACCGCGATTACGTCATCAGCTCGCTGAATCGCGACAAACCGTACGATCATTTCTTGCGCGAGCAGCTCGCCGGCGACGAGCTTTTGAACTACGAGTCTGCTGACGTCATCACCCAAGAGATGTACGAGAACCTTGTTGCGACTGGGTTCTTGCGCATGTCTCCAGACGGAACCTATGCAAACATCACGAACTTCGTCCCCGATCGACTTGAGCAAATCGGCGACCAGATCGAAGTAGTCGGAAGTGTCATGGGTTTGACGTTGAAGTGCGCCCGTTGTCACGCGCACAAGTTCGACCCGATTCCTCAGCATGACTACTATCGGCTGGCGGCGGTTTTCAAGGGCGCCTACGACGAACATGACTGGCTTGCGCCGCGGGCGCGGCGATTGCCGTTTGTCACTCACACGGAGCGACGTGCGTGGCAGGAGGAACGCGAGCCTGTGCTCAAGGCGATCTCCGAGCTCGACGCGAAGCTGGCGGGAATAACCGAGGAGCGGCGTCAACCGCACCTCGAAGCGCGGATTCTGAAGCTGCCGGAGGGCGTCCGGAAAGACGTGGGGCTACTTCTCAAAAAGCCGGCTGATCGCCGCAGCGAGTCGGAGGAGGCGCTCTTGAAGCGATTCGAGTCGGAGTTGACGATCACTGACGAGGAACTTGGTCGCCTTGACCCGGAGTATCAGAAGATCGCGGATGAATTGCGTGCAAAGCGCCAGGAGTTCGAAAAGAACGTCAAGCCCGAGCCGTTTGTGCGCGCTCTCTGGGACCGCGGGGAACCGTCTCCGACGTACCTTCTCGAACGCGGCGACTACTTGATGCCGGGGCGGCTGGTCTCTCCCGGCGTGCCGGCAGCTGTGCCGACGACGGTAGGATTCCAGGTGAAACCGCCGTGGCAGGGCGCCTCCAAGACCGGTCGTCGCCTCGCGTTCGCGCGTTGGCTTACGAGTTCGCGCCACCCACTCACCTCACGCGTGATCGTTAATCGCATCTGGAAACATCACTTCGGCCGCGGGATCGTCGCCACACTCGATAACTTCGGCAGCGCCGGTGCAGCGCCGACCCATCCCGAGCTTCTCGATTGGCTGGCCGTCGAGTTCGAAGAAAGCGGTTGGAGTTTCAAGCACCTCCATCGGCTTTTACTGATGTCGAACACTTACCGGCAGACCTCTCGTGTCGCTGACGACGTGATGCGTCGTGACCCCGACGGCGTTCTCTATTCACGGATGCCGCTGCGGCGACTCGAGGCGGAGGCTATCCGTGATGCCCTCGTCGCGGTGACGGGGCGTCTTGACGCCAAGATGTTTGGTCCGGCGGTGGGCGTTCAGGTGGAGGATGACGGCTTGATCGTTGCACCTCCCGGTCCCGACGGGGCGCGGCGGAGCGTCTATGTCCTCCAGCGACGGACACAGACACCGACCTTGCTCGAGAGTTTCGATTTGCCGCAGATGACGCCCCAGTGCGTCGAGCGCGCCGAATCGATCGTCGTCTCTCAAGCTCTTCACCTTTTTCACGACAAAACTGTCAGTGAACTAGCTCGATCGTTTGCCTCGCGTGTGCAAGCCGAGGTCGGGGCGGACCAAAGAGCACAGATCGAGGCGATCTACTGGAGCGCCTATGGCCGCTCCCCGCGAGCCACCGAGGTGAGCGTGTCGCTTCGGTTCCTGGAAGAGCTCGAGAGTCGTTGGAAGAAGGTGGCGGACCAGGTCGACGAGTCGAATGAACAAACGGACGGCGGGAAGTCGCCGGCATTGCGTGCTCTCACCAACTTGTGTCACGCCGTCTTGAACTCGTCCGGTTTCGTTTACGTCGATTAGAATCGACAAGGTGTCAGAACTTCGTAGCGGAAAACTAGAGCAGATGTCCACGGAAGAATCTCGCAAGCTTTGCGATCAGCTTGGACGAACCCGACGGCAGTTCCTACACAGCGTAGGGGGTGGTGTGTTGGGTGCTGCTCTCTCGTCGCTCTGCGCTGATGAAGCCCAGGCTGTCGAAGAGGTAACGCATGGCGGGTCACCACCGCCGCCGTCGGATTTGAAGCCGCGCACACACCACCATAAACCGCGCGCCCGTGCGATGATCCATCTGTTCATGAACGGTGGACCAAGCCAGATGGACCTGTTTGATCCGAAGCCTGAGCTTGACCGAAACCACGGAAAGTCGTACTTCGAGCGCATCGCGGGTGAGCTCGAGAGCCCAACACAGGCTGGTTCGCTCATGCGCAGCCCGTACAACTTCGCTCGCCATGGCGAGTGCGGCATGTGGGTGAGTGAGTTGATGCCGCACCTGGCGCGCCGCGTCGACGACATCGCGTTCATTCGCTCAATGTTTACGACCAATCTGACGCATGAGCCGGCGCTCTACATCATCCACAGCGGCCAGATGCTCCCCGGGTTGCCGTCGCTCGGCTCGTGGGTTACCTATGGCCTCGGAAGCGTGAATCAAAACCTTCCGGCATACGTTGTTCTCGACGATCCAAAGGGACTGCCGGTGAACCGAACCCAGAGCTGGCAGGCTGGTTATTTGCCGCCAGTGTTTCAAGGCACACGTTTTCGCTCGAAGGGCTCCGCGGTTCTCAATCTCAAACCGGGATACGCGCAGCCCGAAGACATCACAAAGCTAGAGCGCGAATTCGTGACTCAGCTTGATCGAGTGCATCAAGGGGAACGTTTAGGATATCCACAGCTCGATGCGAAGATCGCAACGTACGAACTGGCGGCGCGGATGCAACTGGCGGCGACCGACGCTCTTGACGTCGCGAGCGAGAGTCAGGCGACACTCGATCTTTACGGCATCGGGAACGAGCCTACGGATTCGTACGGACGGCGTTGCTTGATTGCCAGGCGGCTGATCGAGCGCGGCGTGCGCTTCGTGCAGCTCTTCATCGATTTTCAGATCTGGGACAATCACACCAGACTCGAGCCGTCGCTGCGCCGCGCCTGCGAGCGCACGGATCAGCCGATCGCAGCGCTGCTGACGGATCTGAAGCGCCGGGGCTTGCTGGATTCGACGCTCGTCGCATGGGGGGGTGAGTTTGGACGGTTGCCGGTGGCGCAGCTGCCGGCGAACAAGGACGCTCGCAACGCTGGTCGCGACCACAACAAGAATGCGTTTTGCACTTGGTTCGCCGGCGGCGGTGTTCGCGGCGGTACGATTCACGGCGAGACGGATGAGCTCGGCTTTGCCGCGACAGTGAACCCAGTGGGCGTGCCTGACTGGCACGCGACGATTCTTCACTTGCTCGGTCTAAACCACGAGCACCTCTTCCTCGAACGCAACGGGCTCAAGAACAAGTTGACGGCGACGTTCGACGCTCACGTAGTTGAGGATATTCTCGCCTGACGCGTTAGAGTGCAGGTGTGCGCAGTCATCGACCGATGCTGCGGGAGTCGTATGCATCCGTGGTTGCGTCGCCGTCGCCGCGTCTCGACAAAATCGCGTCGTCAAAGTGATAGGAGCGAAACCTGATGTTTGATCGATCGATGCCGAAACGTCGGTTTGCGAACGCCGTGCTGCGCCTTGGTGTGTTGGTGGTCGCGGCACGGGCGTGGATGCTGGCTTCGCCGGTTGCTGCTGATCAAATGCAGCGGCCGAACATCCTCTTCATCATGACCGATCAACACCGCTACGATTGCCTGGGGGCAAACGGCAACCCGTTGATCAAGACACCGCACCTCGATCAGCTGGCAGCGAGGTCGGCCAACTTTCAGTCCACGTTTGTTCAAGCTCCGGTGTGCGTGCCTTCGCGTGCGACCTGGTTTACGGGTCGCTACCCGCACAGCCACAAGAACCGTGTCAACTACACGCCGCTAAAACGTGATGAGGTCCTGATGCCGAGGATTCTTCGGGATGCAGGCTACGCAACTGCGACCGTGGGTAAACTCCATCTCTATCCTCCGACCCCCGAGGAGGCGCGCCGTGTCGGTTTCGATTACGTACAACTTCACGATGCAGTGCCAGGGAGGGACGAGTTTTCAGATTACGTCAAGTGGCGACGAGCGAACGATCCAAGGAGCGATACTCATTACCGCCGCGTTGCTTCAGACATCGAACCAGGCAAAAACCCGTTTCGCGCCGCGATCGACAAAGAGTACACCGAATCGGCGTGGGTCGGCCTCAAAACGCGGGAGTATATTGCCGAGCTTGCTGGCGGCGACAAGCCATTCTTTATTTACGCATCGTTTTGGAAGCCGCACTCGCCACACGAGGTTCCCCGGCCGTACGACGAGATGTATGACGACGTCGAGATTCCGCTTCCTGACAGGGTGACGCTCGACGACATAAAGAAGCTGCCACCTCCCCTTCAGAAGTTGATCTTGCGCGGACGACCCTCGTACGACATGGACCGAGATCGTCTTCAGTGGATCTATCGTAGCTATTATGCCGCCGTGTCTCAGATCGACCACGAAGTCGGTCTGATGGTCCAAGCGCTCGAGAGTGCCGAGTGCGCCGACAACACGATCGTCATCTTTACCAGTGACCACGGCGATCAACTGCTCGAACACGGCTTCGTAGGCAAGAATGCGTTCTACGAAGCTTCGATTCGGATCCCGTTCCTCATGAGTTACCCGGGCCGCATTCGGGCCGGAGTGTACGACGAACTCATCGAGACAACGGACTTCGTCCCGACGTTGTGCGAATTGATCGGCATCGACGAGCCGAGGCACTGCCAAGGTAGGAGCTTTGCGCCGCTCGTCGGCGGGGTTGATCGTGCCTATTTGCCGCGCGACGTGGTGTTCTGCGAGAACATCATCCCCGAGGTGATCAACGGATACGGCTTCTTTTTCGAGAAGGGGAAAGGAGTTGGCGGCGTGCGTCACCCCGATGCCAAGATGGTTCGCTCGAAGAAATGGAAGTACAACTACTACCCTGACGGCTTCGCCGAGCTCTATGACCTCGAGAATGACCCCGGCGAGAAGCACAATCTCGTCGACCGCGAGGATCTCGCCGAGGTGATTGCCGCGATGAAAGACCGACTCTTGCGCTGGATGATCACGGCCGACGAAACGGAGCAGATCGCGGAGAAGTGGCTGCGGTAGCCCGAAGGCGAGCGTGGGTGTGACTCCGCTACCCGAAGCGCGGTCCTGCCCCTACGAGCTTGCGTTGATCGGATCAGTACCTGAGCTCGACGACTTCTGGCGTGTCAGTGCCACGAAAGATGACGAGCCAAAACTGATCGAAGCCAGAAACAGTGACGAATTCGCCTTCGCCGATCGCCCCAACTCCACGCAGCAAGTTGGGAATTGTGAAGCTATGGTGAGCGACGATCGAGAAGCTCCCGGTGGGGAGCGCTTGAAGACATGCGGTCACCTCCTCTGCGTTTGCCAGAGCAGCTGTGATTTTGACCTCCATCGACTTGCGCGCGGCGAGAGGAGCCAGGGTTTCCTGCGTACGTTTTAGATCGCTGGCGATCAGCTGTGTCAGAGGGAAATCCTCAAACAGATCCGCGAGGTGTTCGGCGCGCGCTCTGCCTTCCTCGGTCAAGCTGGGATCGATCCCGACGTCTTTTTCAGCGTGTCGAATCACAGCGACGATCTTGGTGTCTGAAGCCGATACGATGCAGGGAGTCGGCGCCGGGCCTTGCACGAACAGGTGGTTCAAGGCAAACACCGCGTCTGAGAGGTCAAAGCCGCCGTCGTCGTTGAGATCACCCGGGATGCACGACGTTGCACCACCTGCCTTCGCGGGTGCATGATCGCGAAGAACGAGCGTGCCAAAAACGATCCCGAGAAGGAAAAAGAGCCCGAAGCTACAGAGCCGAGTAACGTGTCGCGTGAACATGGCTGCAGTCCGAAGTTTTAGCGAGCTCGCACGAAATTGTGCCTGCCGACGCCACTCTGCTCCGACGGGCGTTTGCGGCCGTCCGTCCATGGCTTCGCGTCGACTCCCCCGCACGCCATCTTATCCGATGCGCACGCTAAATCCGTACCTCATCTCGGTCCCCCACCACACCCAAACCTTCGCCGGAAGCGGGTGTCCGTCAGTTCGTCTCCGCAACATGGCGTTTGGCGGAGGTCAGAGGAGTACCACGAGTTGCGCAGCAGCAGGCGTGGGGCGGAGTCACTCGAAAAAAACTTTCGACGCGGTCCTTCTTAGCAGCCAGTCTCGGTCCTCGGCTGTTAGGTAGTCCAGCCCGCTGCGAATCAGTTCGACGGATTCCTTGACGTTGTGCCCGCCCATCATTTGAAACGGACCGTCACTCGCCCACATCAACCGTTCGGGACCATAGCTGTCGAGAAGCCTTCGAATCATCGGCGCCAGGTCGAGGTACGTCCGAGGCGCACGACTGAGTGCATAGAACGCCGAGATTTTCACCATAACTTGTTTGAAGCGGGCGAGTGCGCACAGCGCGTCGACATCGCGTTTGCGAATTCGTCCGCTCGTGCCGATGCGCGCGCAATGGTCGATGACTACCGGGGTGCGTGGGCTTCGCGTACACAGCTTCTCGAGTGCCTCGAGATCACCAACGCCCATGAGGGGACACATCGCCAGCCCGTTCTCCGCGCCACACTTCCACATGGCCGCCATGCCGGGGCTGTCGAGCCAGCGCTGCGGCTTGCCGCCGACGATGCGGAAGCCGCGGACGCCGCGAGCAGCGAGGCGGAGCATGTTCTGACACGGCTCGTCGTTCTCGTCGACGATACCGACACCTCCGAACGTGTTCGGATAAGTCCGCATGACGTCAGTCATGTACGAATTGTCCGAGCCGTAGTAGCTCATCTGAATCAGGACGATGCGCGTGATACCGACTCCGCGCGTGTGAACAAACAGCTGCTGGGGCGTGAAGCTGAGCGGGTCCATTTGCTCGCGGGTGTAGCCAGGAGCGAGAGGGTACTTGGCGGTGTCGGCAGTCCAGACGTGGACGTGTGAATCCACGATTCCCGAACTTTGTGGTGAACTCTTACGGTTTTGCATCGGTTGCCTCGACATCTCACGAGCAGCTGCTCAAACCCGTCTGGACGCGATCGCCATGCCAACCCGGGCGCGGCTTGACCTCGACGGGAACTCCAGCGTAGGCGAGATCGGCCAAGGCAGAACACGAAAAAATCGCGCGCCGCGCACGAGGCTGATGAGCCGCTTTGGTGGGTTTTCCAACACTTTTGCGACGTTTTCTCAGCTCTTCCGGCTGCGTGTCGCGAGGCGGCCCAAGCCATCGCCGCGCGCTGCGTGCCGGACGCAATCGGCGCGCTCGAATTCTCTGGCGACCACTTGACGACATTGTTATGTTCTCTCGTTCGTCAACGTTCGACCATAGGACCGTTCTCCGGCACAGCGCTTAGTTTTCGCGCTAGCCTCGAGTTCGGCCATTTCGCGCCGGCCTGGCCGGACGAGTTTCACGGGGATTCAAAGGCCCTTTCGACTTTCTTGTACCCTGAGAACCCTTGTGCATGTTCAAAACTCCTGTCCGGCCCTTCGGGGAACGCCAGGAGCGGCGATGCCTGCGTCGCTCCTCCGCCACGATCGCAGCAGGATCGCGCCCGAGTCGCTCCTTGGCCTCGACGCTCCTGGCGTTCCCAGGCTCGACGCGAAATGGCCAAACTCGAGCTAGCAGTTTGTTGAAAAACTTGATTCGGCAGAGAGATGGATTGCCTCCCGGCCGGCTCGAAGCATCGTTTTCAACAGCTTGCTCGGCAGTGCCAGTTCTCCGTGGTGGGTGTCTCGGAGTGCGCGAGTTCAGGCAATAGCCGCATTTCTCACAAGGTGTTCGTAACGAGGTGCCGTAACGTCGGTCGCGTGAAGAAGCGTGCTCGGCGACTCGACCGTTGAAGCCGACCGAAGGCGGAAGCCGAAGCGCTCCTCGCGCGTTCAGGATCGAATCGCCCAGACTGCCGCATAAGGCTGACCGACTGGTTGGGAAGCCAATCGCGCGACTTGCGGGCGTTCGACGTTTTGTGAGAAGAGCGGCCAGGATACAGGAGCTGAGATGCGCCGCTTTTTGACGCTGACTGTGATCGCTAGTCTCTCTTTTTTGATCTTGTCCCCGCTCGCTAACGCCGCTCCGTCGGTCTCCGATCCGAACTTCGCTATTGATGAGATTCACGACGGTGCGGGACTCGTGCCGATCGTTTTCGCGCCTGGCGGACGCCTTTACGTCGGCGAGAAGACGGGCCGCATTCTCGTCTTCAAGCCGGACCCAGCGAATCCACCTGCCTTCTTGCCGGCGCAGGTTTTCGGTTCGCTTGCTGCATCTGTCGAACCTACGAACGAGCGCGGTCTTCTCGGCTTGGCTCTGCACCCAGACTTCACGAGCAATCGGTTCGTCTACGCGTTTTATAGCTACAATGGTGGGCAGAGATTGGTTCGATTCCAGGCTGACACCAGTCTCGACCGGATGAGTGGGTCGCCACAGACGCTGCTCGATGGGCTGTCGAACATCGTCGATAACCACAACGCCGGCGACATTCACTTTCACCCGGACGGATCGCTGTTCCTCGTCTTAGGGGATGACGGACAGCCAGGGCTCTCGGTCGAGCTCGGTAGTTACATCGGGAAGATCCTCCGCGTCGACGAGAGTGGCCGTGGGCTCGCGTCGAATCCCTTCTACGATGGCGACCCAACCTCACGGAATTCACGCATCTGGGGGCGTGGTTGTAGAAACCCGTTCCGTTTCACCTTTCACCCAGTGACGCAAGTGATGTACGTCTCGGAGAACGGCAGCATTCGAGACCGCGTCAGTCGCTGGGAAGAGGGAGGCAACGGAGGCTGGCCGAACGAGTTCGAGCAGCCGTCGGACTCCCGCGTCAAGAACCTGCTTGTGTTGCAACCTTCGATCACCGGCATCGCGATCACAACGAACAGTGCGTTCGCCGATCCGGGCGTTCCTGGCAGCGAGGCGCTCTACATTGCCACGTGGGCCCCGGCCAGTTCTGTGCGACGATGGCGCTTGGTCGGTGCGGCTCGCGATGACGTGGCGGAGATCAACGTCGGCGGCTCCAATACGTTCGTCTCCGGGCTTCTCGGCGCCGCGTCGATCGCCTTCGGGCCGGACGGCGCGCTCTACATCACTACGACGGATCGATCGTCCGGGCCGGGAAAGCTCTACAGGGTCCGTCCAGTGTCCGGAATTGCGCCGACGGCTGCGTTCTCAACCGACCCGAATCCGCCCTCGGGTCTGGCGCCATTGTCAGTACGCTTTCTCGACGCTTCCGTTGACGACAGCGCCATTGTGGCGTGGAACTGGAGTTTCGGCGACGGCGCAACTTCTACGCAGCGAAGTCCGCAGCACACTTACAACGCGGCGGGCACGTACACAGCGACTCTCACTGTCTCCGACGACCAAGGGCTTCAGGATTCGGAGACGGTGCAGGTGACCGTACGCAGCGGTACTAACCTGCGTCTTTCCGGCAACGTTCTCGACGGCCGCAGCGTCGCTGCTGGGGGGCTTCCCACGTCGACCGAACTTCGTCTCTATCAAGCCGACGGCAGGACGTCGTTGGCGTTTGCAGGCGGTACGGGTGCGGCAGGCAACGCGATTGCGGTCGCAGCAGGCGGTGCGTTCGATGTCACAGTGAACGTCGAGTTGACTGGCTGCGGTGTCGTTGTCACCGCCGGCGAACCGAGCGGCGACGGCGTTCAAAGCGCGACGCGCGGCATAGCCATTCCGTGCGGCGCGTCCAGCCATTCGGCAGCGCTGACTTTTGTGCTCTCGGGCACGATGATACGCGGCGTTGCGATGGACACGCGCGGTGAGCCCGCTCGTGTCGATTTGGGCGTGGCGCAGGGTGAACCCGGCAATTTCCTCGACGTGGCGGGTGGACGTGATTTCTTGCCACCAATTCCAGCGTCGGGCGTCCTCCATCGCGTAGAAAGTGACGAGTTGGGGTACTACTCCATTCCACTTCCCACGTCTGCTGGCGGTGGAGAATTCCTCGTCGACGTTGCGGCTGATCTCGGCCAAGAGCGTTATCTATCGTCCTTCGTCAGCGTCAACGTTTTAGCGGGCAGCGCGGTAACGCAGAACTTTACACTCGGTTTGCAAAGCGGCGGCGCTGACTGCGATGCGGTGGCCACCGCGGGCGGCCTCGTCGATTTCGCCCAGGTGCAGGAGCTCTTCGACCTTCACTGCACCGGCTGCCACTCAGGACTCGATCCCAACGCCGATCTCGATCTCGGCGCCGGCGTGAGCTACGCGTCCCTCGTCGGAGTTCGCAGTCTCGAAGTCCCAGATCTCGACCTAGTCACACCGGGAGACAGTTCCGAGAGCTTCCTGTGGGAGAAGAGCAACTGCGAGCAGCCGCAGGTTGGTGCGCGCATGCCTCCAGGTCAGCGATTGAAGCCTCTTCTCCAGACGACACTACGCGACTGGATCGACCAGGGCGCCCGTCGCTCGATTGAGCCGGCGGCCGGCGTCCTTCTTCTCGAGGCGAGGTTCGATTCGGGCGCCGATGGTTTCACTTACGCCGACGACGTCTTCCGCAATACGAACGCCCCAGCGTACGCCGATGGTGGATTCGAGGACGGATTCTCCGGTTCGGCGCTCAGCGTCGATCTCGGCGGAATCGATGGTGCGACGGTGAACGACATATCCGGAGGATGGACCGTCGCGTTTGACATTCCCTCGTCTCGTCGCGTTTCGCTCTTCTTTCGCTTCAAACTGACTCAGTCGCCAAACTACGAGGCTGATGAAGTCAGCGAAGTTCTAGCGTCTCTCGACTCGGTCCCGATCGGCGGCGGATCTGGTGTGTTCGCACGAGTCTCTGGCGACGGAGACGGAGGCGATTCCGTATCGACAGGTTGGCGTGGCGCAGAGGTCGATCTGGGAACCGTCGGCGCGGGACGACATCTCCTGACGCTGGGTGGCTACAACAGCAAGAAATCTCAGGCTCAGGAGTCTACCCAGGTATTGATCGACGACGTTTTGCTCTTCGACCGTGGTGGCGGTTCGACCACGACTCCGGACATCGAGGTTAGGCCAACCAGCATCGACTTTGGGGACGTGCTGATCGGTACGGAGAAACCGGTGACCGTAACGATAAGAAATGTCGGTGCGGATGTGCTTGGTGTCGCCGACGTGGGGTTCGCACCGCGAACGAGTTTCGACTTCAAATTTGTCTCCGGGCCGGAGGCGATCGATCTTCTCCCGAACGCCGAGGCGCGTGTCGTGATTGCCTTTCGCCCGAGTGGAATAGCGCGGCGCACGGGTAGCCTGCGCGTACTAAGCGACGACCCGAACGAAGGAAGCGTCACCATCCCCTTGGTCGGTACAGGCGTGGCTGAGCCCGAGCCCGACATCGAGGTGGAGCCCCTCGCGCGTGATTTCGGCAGCGTTACGATCGGCGCCTCTCTCGCACTCGACGTGACCGTGCGAAACGTCGGCAGTGCCGATTTGGCGGTGTCAGGTTTCGAGCTGGCGAACGGTTCGAGCGGTTTTCAGCTGTCGTCGTCAGGCGGACGAACGTTGTCGCCCGGCGAGGGACATGATATCAGCGTCGTTTTTTCGCCGCTGAGTGTGGCGACGGCAAGTGACACTCTGCGCGTGCGCAGCGACGATCCGGACGAACCCGTGATCAACGTTGCACTCAGCGGCAGCGGCATCGACGCGCTAATCGCGCGAGTGGTTGTCGCGCCTGAACGATTGGACTTCGGTGACGTCATCGTTGGGACGTTCGTCACCGAGCGCGTGGTCGTGAGAAGCGTCGGCACGGCGCCACTCGAAATCGCAAGTCTCGTACTTGATAGCAACTCGAGTCTCGACTTTGTGCTTTCCGACGTTGTCTCGGAGGAGTCGGTTCGACTCGACCCTGAAGAAGAGATTGTCGTCGACGTTACATACACCCCGTCAGCGCCGGGATCTGACAGCGGTGCCATCAAGTTGACGACAAACGACGCCGCAGCTTCGTCGTTGACGGTGTCGCTCGCTGGAACTGGGCTAGCTGCGCCGCCACCTGAGATCGTTCTCGCGGCGCTGAATGGGGGCGAACCTGCTGTCACCGAGATCGACAGCTCCGTCACGCAAGAAGAACTTCACGGCATGACGATCGCCGGTGATCCTGGCGAACCGCTGCGCCTCGAACGCGTGCGCTACCGGGTGATGCCGGGCGCGACCCTCGATGGCGTCAGCAATGCGATCCTGGCAGCTGACCTCAATGGCGACGATGTTATCGACGAAGATGAGCGTGCCACCGGCGACGTGCTCGCAAACGAAATCGTCATCACCAATCCGGGGTTCGAGATTGGTGCCGGAGAGAGCGTTGCCATCCGACTCATGGTCGACGTCGACGTGGTGAACGATCCTATAGAGGAGACCGTCGCTAGCGCGACGATGGTGCTCTTAGCGCTGTTGGCACTCTGTCTCTTTGTTCGTGGCACGTTGCGAAGCCGATGGGCTGGGCGTGCCGCAATGCTCTCAAGCCTCGTGCTCCTCTTCGCCGTCGGTCTCGTAGTCCCGGGTTGCAACGAGAGCAGCTCGCGATCGACCCGAAGCGCGACGGCAGCCGAAGGCAGCGAGATCCAGGTCGCGATCGTGGAGCCCGGGGATGTTCAGTTGCGCGGGGTCGCGTCAGGAACGGAGGCGGTCGTCACCGGTTTCCCCACCGACGGCATTGCCGGCCCGGCGCTTGTCATCGGCGGCAATCCCTAACGGTCCGATGGCCGGAGTTTTCCCTGAGTCGGTCGCCAGCCGTAGGGCGACACAGACGATCGCAATCGCGCACGCTCTTGAAGCGCTTCGCTTTTGCAGCATTGGAGACAGCGTGCAGGTGAGGCTGTCGGTTGGAGCCCCTTCGTCCCTCGTTTGCTTCTGGTCGTGTATCCAATTTCCTAGCCGAAGGCAACGAAGAGGCAGACAGAAAGGCGGACGTGCGGAGCCGGCGCGAGAGGTAAGACGGGGATGCGATTCGCTTGGTGCCTTCCGGTCTGAATCAAGGTTACGCTTACGCCCCGGGCGTTCACAAACTCATAAGATAGGCGAGGAGGTCCGCCAGCTCCTTCGGTTTGCGCACGAGTCCCGTCGGCATCACCGAGCCTTCGAACCGATCACGCTGCGCGATCTCGCGCTTGTTGACTCGCCGACGCTTGGCGTCCGGGAGTAGCAGCTCGACGACGTCGCTCGTCTCATTGAGGACGAGTCCGTTGAAGACGCGGCCGCTTTGGTCGACGATCACGACGCCGTGAAACACAGGCGAGACCTGGCGGCTCGGGAACAAGATCGATTCCACTAGGGTCGGAACCGTGAAGCGCTTGCCGGCGGTGGCGAGACTAGGACCCCCGACGCTCGTTGACTGCTCGCCGACGCTGTGGCACTTGCCGCAGCCGATCGATTCGAAAAGTTCTCGACCTTTTTTGGCGTCACCGGCAGACGCCTGCTGCGGCCAATCGAGCGTCAAGAAGGCCGGGTCGATCTCGACGTCGCGACTCGCTTCTTTGAGTCGCGACGCGAGGCCGTCGGCGCCGAGCTTTTCCGGCAGTGTGGTCGCCACTGCGCCGACGGCGCGGTAGTGGAGGTACAGACGGCAGGCGCCACGCGCGCTTCGAAGGCGAACCAGAAGATCGTTGCTTCCAGGTTCCAGCTGCACGATGAAGTTGTCTTGGAATGGCAGTGCTCCGCGCTCCTCGTCCTGCGACCAGACGGCGCGCCCGCCCAGCCAAACGCGCACGCCGCCGTCGGTACCGAGCATGAGCATGATGCGCTGACGCACCGCGCTCTCGAAGCGCACGTAAGCGTAGTACGACGCGTCGCCGGAACTTTTTGAGTCGCCCACAAGGTCGAAGAGTGAACGTCGCTTCAGTTTAGTCCAAGTGAGATCCTCGCCTCGCGCTTTGTACTCTGCATCGGGGTCGATTGCTGCGCGTTGAGGAGGATGCTCGATCTCGAACTTGCGGCCGGCATCGGCGAACGGGCCGACGGCCCACATCTCGTTCAGTCCGTGGATCGGCGCCGCCTCAACGCGCCTCTCCTCGGAGGCACGCCTCGTCGCAGCGATCGCGTCGCGGCTGCGCGGGTCGTTCAAGAGCCCCAGGAAATGCGCCGCCTGCAGGCGAACTCGCTCGTCGTCATCGTCGAGGCGAGCCATGAGCAAGCTGAAGAGCGTATCCTCGTCAGCGCTGTGTGGACGTGCGTTCCAGTGCTCGGCGAAACTGTACGAGCCCATGCGCCCGAACTGCCGCAAGTCGATCTTTTCGTCGGCATATTCAACCAGGTATGCCGCCTCGTTTCGGTAAGGCGCGAGGCTGAGCTCGTCGTCGAGCGGCACCGCAGCCGGTGTCGTCAGGCGGAATCCTGCCGCGAGCACGCCAGCTAGACGCGTGCGAGCATCGTCGGATCTGCAGAGCGATTCGATGTGCTTCAAAGTGCCTCGCCTCGCGACGACGAGCGTCGCAGCTTGCCGCAGGTAGGAGTCGTCGCTGCGTCCCGAAGTGAGTGCTATCGTCTCGGGGAGTGGTTCGTCGCGTTTGAAGAACGCGGTGGTGGCGGCGTGCCGCACCGCGGCTACGGGGTCGCCCAGCGCGCGCTCGAAGACACTGGCGGGAGAACCAAGACGTGGAAACTCTGCAAGGGCTCGGATCGCCTGCAGCCGGAGAGTTTCGGAGGGGCGTTGAGCCATTTCGCGCAGCAGTTTGCCCGCGCGGTCGTCGCCGCTCGCCGCGGCGAGCCAGATCAGAGGGGTCGCGCTTGGGTCTGTTGGTGCCACTTCACGCAGTCGGTTGATTGCCTCGACGAGCACCGCTTCGCCGCGCCGCCCAAGCTCGACGAAGGCGTGGTAGCGCCGCGACCATGACTCGCTTGCGAGCTCGCGCCACAGTCGCTGCGGCTCGGCGGCGTGCGCTTCGTAGCCGTCGTACGGCGCCGTGGGTGGATCTTCCTGGCGCGTGATCATGATGAGATCGCTGCGATACGTCGGCGAACCCTCGTTGTGTGCCATGTAACAAATCGTCGCGAAAAGTCGCCCGCCCCTGCCGACACAGACGCCAAGCGGACGCGCGAGGTTCTTCCCCTCAAGCAGCGGCAGCTCGGCGGCACGATAACTGGCGCCCCGCCGCTCGAGTGGAAAGCGCGTGATGCTCCTTGTGCCCCATCGCGCCACGAAGAGGTTGCGTCGATACTTCGGCGGCAGGAACGCGTCATCATAGTAGGTGACGCCCACGGGGACGGCTCGACCCATGTTGTCGTTCATCGTCTCGAGCACGTCGCTTCGCATCGGGTGCTTGGCCAGAAGCCAGGCGCGAGGCCAGTTGAACTGTGCTTCCTGCGTGACGTGAAGCAGACGGCCTGGAACGTAAACGACGGGCATCGACTCGTGATCGTTGTCGTTGGTGAACAGGTTCCAGTCGCCGTCGAACGCCAGCCCGATGCTGTTACGTGTGCCGCGCGCGAAGATCTGAAAGCGCGTGCCGTCCGGACGACACCGATACACGCCACCTTGGCCGTGGAACGGCGTTGGAGTGCGTCCGGGCTGGCTGAAAAAAGTCCAGTAGTGCCAGCGGTCCGGGCGGTCAATGTCGCCGTACGATGGCAGCGGATCACCCGTCGAAAAATAGAGATCACCGTCTGGGCCCCACGCGAGTCCGTGCATGCACTGATGCACGTGCCCCATCGGCATCCCCCAAACGAGTCTTTGTATCTCTATGTCTTGCCGTTTCACGACACCGCCGCGCAGGAGGTACAGGGCGGTGTTGGTGAGCGCGTAGACGTCTTCACCTCGGATTTCGATGTCGTAGACCCAGCTGTGATTGGGAAAGCGAAACAGCTCGCGTCGCCGACTGTAGAGTCCACCTTCCTCTGGCTCATAAACGAACAGCGCTTCGCGTCCGCCAACGTAGAGACGACCCTTGGCATCGGTGCGCACAGAGAGAAACGACTCGGTCGGGTCCGTATCGAGCCTGACGATCTTGAGCTCGGGGTCAACCAGCGTGTAGTCAGGCTCGGCGGCAGCCGGCATCGTGACACCCCAGCCCAAGACGAGCCAACAGGGGTATAGGCAGAATGCTTGGCGGGCAATGCGCGGCGGTAGGTTCATTCTTGCTGTAACCTAGAGTCGTTGAAGAGATTGAAGCGACGGAGTCTGTTCGGTGAGGACGGTGCGGCAGTATCGATATGGCGCGTCAGACGCGATCGGAGGCACGGTTTCTCGTCGACGCGAGCGCGGCGTTCGCGACTCCGCAGTATACGTTTAGCTTGCGATGCGAACAATCGAAGTGATCGGAGGGCGTTCGATTCTGATCGCCTCCCACGAGAACTGTTCTTGTGATGCAGGACGGGGGCGGAGTACAAAGGGTGACCAGTTCCCAGCCGCTCGTTTTGGGGGCAGGTCTGACCGGCGGTAGAGCGTTGGGCAGCAATATCGTGGTCCACCAAGACTACCGGCTTGCGCGTGCCGTGGTGAGTTTCTGCGTTTCGATCGAGCTCCCTGACATCCGAGGTCTTCCATGAGTCGAGTCATTCACACTAGTCGTTCCGTGATTCGTAAGCACGCTGGTGCGCACCGCACCGCTGAACTCGAGGCGCTCGACGAGCCGGTGCACTACGGAATCCACGGTGGCATCCTCGAGTTCTACAATTCGAAGTACGGAGTCGAAGTCGATCGTGAGTACCCCGCAACGCTCGACCATATGGTCGCCGCCGTCGCTGGGTGACTGTGTGGCACATTTGCCAGCGCGCTGGAAGCGCGCGGAATCACGACGGCTGATCGACTGGTCGCAGAAGTCGAGGGTGACATCGCGGAGGTTGATCGTGTCATTCGAATCGTCGAGATCCGGGTGCACTTTCGGATCTCGGTGGCGGTGGAGCTGCGAGATAAAGCCGAGCGAGCCCTCGAGACCTATCCTTCTCAATGCCCCGCTTATATGTCGGTCAAGGACTGCATCGCGGTGAAGTCGACTGCTAGTCTCTTTTAGTCTCAGCCGTAGATCGTTCTTTGATCCGGCGCCCACATCAACTGGACTGGATACCTCACAAGCCGATGATGCTTCAGACTTTTCTCCGGCGTGGTTGTCTTCTCGCCACACTCTTGCTCGTTTGGGCGTCAGCCCCAAAGCTGTGCGCTGCGAAGCCGAATGTGATCTACATTCTCGCCGATGATCTCGGCTACGGCGATCTGGGTTGCTACGGTCAAAAGGTGCTGCGCACTCCGAACCTCGACCGACTTGCCGCCGAGGGCATGCGTTTCACGCAGCACTACGCCGGTGCCACGGTCTGCGCGCCGTCACGCTGTGTACTTCTGACCGGGCTACATCTCGGCCATGCCCGCATCCGTGTCAATGGTCCGGTGCTGCTCCGAGATGAAGACGTGACGATTGCAGATCTCCTCAAGGACGCTGGATATCGAACTGGATGCTTCGGTAAATGGGGCGTCGGCCACCCGCCGCCTTTTGACGATCCGCAGCGCAATGGTTTCGATGAGTTCTTTGGCTACGCCAACATGATCCATGCGCACAACTTCTATCCGACGTTTGTCGTCAAGAACGGACAAAGAGTCCCACTGCGAAACGTGTTGACCAAGAAGTGGCGCGACAGGAACGAAGAGGACGGTCGTGGCGTTGCGGAGAAGAAGGTCGACTACGTTCCGGATCTCGTCACTGCCGAGGCGCTCTCGTTTCTGCAGCGGAATCGTTCGCGGCCGTTCTTCCTCTACGTCGCGCTCAACGTCCCGCACGCCAACAACGAAGCTGGGAATGACGGCATGGAAGTGCCGAGCCACGGAGAGTTCGCCTCTAGGGAGTGGCCTGAACCCGAGAAAGGATTCGCCGCGATGATCCATAACATCGATCGTGATGTCGGCTTGATCCTCGCGCGAGTGAAAGAGCTCGGCCTTGACGACAAGACGCTCATCTTTTTCTCCAGCGACAACGGTCCGCATCAAGAGGGCGGGCACCGCGTGTCGTTTTTTGACTCGAACGGTCCGCTTCGCGGCTTTAAGCGGGATCTCTACGAGGGTGGCATCCGTGTGCCGCTGATCGCGCGTTGGCCCGGCAAGATTCCTGCTGCTTCAGTGAGCGACCATCTCTCTGGTTTTGTCGATATGCTCGCGACTCTGTGCGACGTGAGTGGTGTGGCCGCACCACCTAACGACGGCTTCTCCATGCTGCCGACGCTTGTTGGGCGCACCGCTGATCAGCGCTCCCACGACTATCTCTACTGGCAGTTCCGTGATGCGGAAGTTCGTGCGGTGCGGCGCGGCAAGTGGAAGGCCGTTCGCCTACCACGGCCGCGGCAGGAGCGCTATGACGTTGAGCTTTACGATCTTTCCGTCGATCTCTCTGAGTCGATGAACGTGGCGCAGCAGTTTCCAGATGTCACCCGCGAGCTCGACGCGCTGATGACGGCAGCACACACCCCCCTCTCGGAGCAGTAGGAAGGTTAGCGAGTCCGCATCGTTTCAGGACGAACACGGGTGCAGATGTCGCATAACGTCGGTTTCGTAGGGATTTACGAAGGCGTAGCAGCTTGACACGGCACGAAAAAAGTCCTTTCTCTTCGAATTGGAAAGTCAGTGAAGAGAAAGGACATGACAATGCTGGAGAAGATCGACGATTTGCTTGGAGAGTTCAAGCGTCAGCTCTGTGAAACGCTCGGGGATTTCGAGTCGGCGGGCTTGAGCCCGCGGTCATTGTCGGCTTTCGAGCGGTCGCTGTTCGAACAGCTCGGGGAGCTTGGGCGAACGATCGAACGGACGGTTCTTGAAGAGAGCGACGTTGACGAACCGCACCTCGACATCGATGGCGAACGGCACTACCGCAAGTACCGCGGCCCCAAGGAGTATCAGTGCTTTCTTGGGAAAATCGAAGTGAAGCGGACGGTCTATCAGGCCAACGGGGCGAGGGCTCGCACCATGTGTCCGTTGGAGCGCAATGCAGGCATTTTGCACCACGGCATGACACCGCTGGCCGCCGAATTCGTGAGCTACTCGACGGCATTGTCAGTCCCCGCGGAAGTCGAAGAGTTCTGTCGGCGCTGGCACTTTCTTCGTCCATGCGCGACGGTGATCAAGCACGTAGCAAGCGAAGTCGGCGAGCTAGGAGAGGATCTCTCTGAGATCTATTTCGAGCACGCTGTGTCCACCGAAGACGAAGCCGAGTCGGCTAAGGTCGCCGCCGTGAGTCGAGACGGCACCATGGTGAACGTTCGCGGCGAGGGCTGGCGTCAGGCGGAGGTCGGCACGATTGCGCTCTACGACAAAGCTG
This sequence comes from Planctomycetota bacterium, assembly GCA_965223265.1. GTDB lineage: Bacteria > Planctomycetota > UBA8108 > UBA8108 > SXIK01. The sequence continues at coordinate 7,614,669 of OZ244999.1, read as the reverse complement.
GTGAACGACTCTCAACAAAGTACGTCGCTGAAATGCCCGATGGAAGCGTGGAAGGTTTGAACGAGAAGCTCGACCGAGAGGTCCGAGCTGTCAAGGGCAGCCTTCCTCGGGGCGCGAAGTTGGTCTTTCTCGCCGACGGAGCGCTCTCGAACTGGACGTATCAGTCTGAGCATCCGATCCTCAAGCGCGCCACAGGCATCCTCGATTTCTTTCACGCTGCCGAGAAGCTGCGCGAAGCTTCCGAAGCTCTGTTTGGTCCCGGGAACCCGGAAGCGACAACGTGGTTCCGAGAGCAACGTGCGAAGCTTCTCGAGCAGAAGGACGGGGTCGAACGCGTACTTCAGTCCCTACGCAACCGTCGCACGCGGCGAGGTATCACGTCAGGGAAACGAGCGAAGACTCTTCACGAAACCGAACGATACTACGACCGAAACCGTGAACACATGCGCTACTCGACCTATCTCACCAAGGGACTGCCGATTGGCAGCGGTGTCGTCGAAGCTGCGTGCAAGACCGTCGTCGGACACCGTCTCAAACGATCCGGCATGCGGTGGTCCTCTCGCGGCGGTCAGCAGATCTTGAATCTACGTTGCGCCGTCTTGAGTCGACGGTGGGATTCGTTCTGGGGCGCTCATGAGCAAATACTCGGCGAGATGAAGATCGCGGCCTGATCCGCGTTATGCTGCGACTGCACCCACGAACACGCTAACCACCAAAATCACTGCAGCATGACCGGTTTGTCTTTGGCACCCTCGTAGAGCTCTCGCCAGCGCGCGCTACCGTCGTTCGGCACTTGCTGGGTCATGACGCCGCGCTCAAAGAACGGCATGTTCTCTCGGTTCGCCTGCCGCAGGATGAAGTTCACCAAGTTGTGGCTCGCCGTGTACATCTTGCGGCCGTCGGGCCAAGTCGTCTCGAGGAGGCGGGGGTAGTCGGGGCGTTCAGTCGGCTTGTCGACACGCAGTTTCTCGACTGCGTCACGATCGAGGTCGTAGCCGAGTCCCGGCTTGTCAGGGACGGCCGCGGAGCCGTCCGTGACAACGATCGGCTGCGTCAGCATCGAGTACTGGTAGAGCTGGTGGCAGTTGACCGCCGGCCACTTCGCCTGGCGCAGCACGCCACCGAAGTGAAGAGAGAACGCCGCGGTGATGCTGCTGCCGACGAGCTGCAGCCAGAACGGCATTTCGACCTCGCCGGAAAACTTTCCTTGCCGTGCTACGGCAGTGGCGCCGCCACCGACAACAAATCCATCACACACCTCATCGTGGACGACGACAGCAGGCCTCGGACTGCCGTAGTGTAGAGCGATGTTGACACGGGTTGCCTCACGGATGGCGCGGTTGCCAGCGACGTCACCTTGAGGAATCGGCGTTTCATAGATGTCGATCTGCGGGTACTTCTCTAGCTCCTTCAGGATTGGAATCGCGCGCTCCGCGTCGCGGAGCGTGTCGTTGAAATCCATGTCGATCTTGAACTCACGCGGCACGGCCTTAGCCGCCACATCCACCTGCTCCCAAAGGTCAAACCATGGCCGGCCCTTCGTCTTGTACGACATGTAGCCGCTGGCGAGTGCCTCTTTGCACTCGGTCGCCATGTCCTCGGGCGGCATGTCGATGTTCCACCACGACAGCGGCGTGCGATCGTACTGCTTGTGCCCGAGCAGCCGGTGCACCGGAACTCCGATTGTTTTGCCGACCGCATCGAAGAGTGCGATCTGGAGTCCCGCACCGTTTTTGTCGTCCCACATGAGATCGACGGCGTTCTTGCCCATCGCTGCGCTCACACGCTCGTCGGTCGTCTCGCCCCACGTGTAGTAGAGCATCGTTTCGCCGAAGCCGACCACGCCGGATGCAAGTGTCACCTCGGTGATTTCAGAGTAGCGCCAATGTGGCAGTTCGCGATCCATGGCTCGTCGCGGCACCTCACGATATGGAATCTTGACTGTGGTTCGTCGGATATCCTTGATTGTGAAGTGTTTCGAGTTTCGAGCCGAACGCACTGCGGAGCGATCGACGGCACACCCGAGCGGCCAGGGAAGTGCGAGGGTGGTGAGTCCGGCGGCGCATTTCTTGAGAAACGTTCTGCGTGTTTTCATCGACTTCCTCAATCGGTTGGGCGGCTCGGAGAGCGCCTCCATGCCGGCCGCGAGTTCGAAGCGAGCGTGTCCAAACGGTGTGACCGGTCGCAATGTCAAACAAGGGTGCCCGATACGATAACCGATCGCCACCGAGACGTGCGATCGCGCAACACGCTTTTTCTCTGATTCTGTTCGCGCGACGGCGACGCGGCGTTCACTTCAGGAAGCCGCTGCGGGTCGTCGTCGTCTGACACAGAAAATCGTTGTGCGGATCGTCGAGCGCGAGCAGCGCCCGCTCTTCGGGGTTCAGCCGAGCTTGGGTGTCGCTGCTCAGGAGCTTCTTTTGATACTGCTGCTGGGGCTTATCCCACCGCGTATAGAAAACATGGAGCGCGCGCCGCGGCTTCGGCGTCGTGTTCGCCAGCGCCCCATGCCAGGCGTGCGCGTTCATGATGGCCACCGTGCCTCTGCTTCCGGTAATCATCACTTCATCGTCGTGAGGTGCGAGCGGATCCGCCATGCCATCTTGGGGCAGCTGGCGCCAGCGGTGAGAGCCTGGGACGACGCGTAGGGCCCCGTTCTCCGGCGTGAAGTCGTCCAGCATCCAGAGCGAGTTGCACACCCAGTATCCGTCGTCGTCGGCGACCGCCCCCATGTCGGCGTGGAGTGGTTGGCGGTTCGGCGACAGCGGGTCGGCCGAGCGTGCGTTGACGCTGCTCAGTTTGAAGCGCGGCCCGAGCACGTGAGCCATGCATGCCAGAATCGCCGGTTCGCGAATCGCGCCGCGAAAAACTTCTCCCTTGTCGACGAGATTCGCCAGGCGTCGACAGCCTGGTTCGCGCTGAAATTCGCCGCCGGCGCCCGCGCCTTCGAGCGCGTAAGCGCGTTCGATCCCCTCGATGATCGTCTCGACGCGCTCGGCGTCGATCATGTCTACGAGGATGAGGAACCCATCCTCGTCGAGCTGTTTCTGCTGGCTAGCACTTAGGGCCATCGGTCGATACTCCGTGGACAGCGCAAGGCGTGCGCCGCATGATGATAGCGGCTTTTTTCGCACGATCGGGAAGAGAAATCTACGCCGCGTCGCGAGTGGCAGGCGAATGAACGCTGTGAGGTGAAGGAGGATGGAGCTACGCCGCCGCGGCGATTCCGCCGCATCGCGAAGCCGCCCTTGGCGTTCGGCGTCTCGGTGGCGAATGCGGCCGCGATTGGGCGCGGCTCCACTGGCGTCCAAGCGTTCGCCCTGGCGGCGTTTTGCGGTTCGGCGTCGCTGGCTGTATAGGAGATTGACGAGTTGGTGGAGAGGCGCGAGCGGCGAACCACGCCAGACGGTGTTAAAACATCGTATGCGTTCCTTCGAGCTAGCTCTCCTCATTGTCGCTGTATCGTTCCCATCCCCAACGCCGCGGGAGCCACCGACGACTCAGCAGATTCTGGATGCGATTCGCGTCGTCGAAAGTGGTGGCCGCGACGACTGCCCCGACGGTGACGGTGGTCTTTCGATCGGGCCGTTTCAAATCGGCTTCGCCTACTGGTCGGACGCGACAAGGGCTGACCCATCCCTCGCCGGTGAGTACCAGGATTGCCGGCGTCGCGACTATGCCGAACGCGTCGTGGAAGCCTATATGCGACACTACGTCCCCGATGCGTGGCTGCGACGCCACGCAGAAGTCATCGCGCGCACGCACAACGGCGGGCCGAACGGCGTTTCGCGCGCGAAGACGGATCGCTACTGGGAGAAGGTCAGGACGCAGCTCAACAAACTGCGGTCGTAGCGGGGACTCGGATCGGAGTCTTTTGACGGCCGGTGTCGGTGCCGGGACGAGCTCTACCGCACAACGAGGGCGCGTGTTAGTGAGCTGCCGGGGGCTCGATTTCGCCAAGATGGTGTGGGAAAATAGGCGGATCTGAGACGATATCTTCTGTGGAAACGAGCCCCGGTGAGAATTCGAACCCACCCTGCTCAGCTGCGTCTGCGTGCGAGGGCCGCAGTCCTGTTTGCGGTAACCCATGCGCTTTGGGTCTGCATGACGGTTTTCTTTATTTGCGCTGCGGGTCGCCGAGCCGCAGCGTCAGAGCCAGAGCCCTTGGCGCAGGAAATCCTGTCGAACGTCTTTCGTTCCCATTGCATTTCATGTCACGGCAAATGGAAGCGTGAAGGTGATCTCGATCTTCGCACGCGCGCGAGCATGCTCAGAGGCGGCCGCTCGGGGCCGGCGATCGTTCCCGGCAAGCCTGAGGAGAGCCTTGTCTACCAGCGCATCGTCCGGGACGAAATGCCACCCGAGAAGGATCTCTTCGGCGACAAGAACTACGTTCGTCGTGTGCGTGCTGGCGACATCGATCGCCTCGCGGCGTGGATCCGCGGCGGTGCGCAGGACGAGCCGCCGGTTCCCGCGGCGCGAGACGAAGTCGATGCCTCAAGTGATGTAGAGGGACTCTGGGCGCTGAAGCCGCCGCGACGGGTCGCGCCGCCCGTCGTGCTCAACGAAGCGCAGGTGCGCACTCCGATCGACGCGTTCTTACTGCAGCAGCTGGAGGCAAAGAACCTGCGGTTTTCCCCTAAGGCTGATCGATCGACGCAGCTGCGTCGCGCTCATTTCGCACTCACCGGACTTCCACCGTCCGCTGCAGCCGCGACAACGTTCGCCGCTGACACCGACCCAGGTTCTTACGAGCGCCTCGTCGATGAGCTGCTCGCCACGCAGGCGTATGGCGAGCGTTGGGCGATGTACTGGCTCGATGCAGCTGGTTACGCCGACACCCACGGCAAGATCGATCGCGACGAATATCGGCGCTACGCGTGGCGTTATCGCGATTACGTTATCAGGGCGCTCGTCGCCGACAAGCCTTACGATCGCTTCCTGCTTGAACAAGTCGCGGGGGATGAGCTCGTCGAATATCGTTCGGGTCAGCCGCTCACGACTGAGAAGCGAGACGCTTTGATCGCCACGGGGTTTCTGCGCACCGCCGCGGACGATACAGATGAGCTGGCGCTCAACTTCGTTCCGAGTCGTCAGGCAGTTTTGATCGACGAGCTCAAGATTTTTGGATCTGCGGTCATGGGGATGACGATCGAGTGCGCGCAGTGCCACGACCACAAGTTCGATCCCATCTCGCTGCGCGACTACTATCGCTTCATGGCGCTGTTTCAGCCGGCATACGATCCTTACGATTGGCGCATTCCCGGCGAAACGATTTACCCCTCTGGTTCTCCTGCTCCCGCACTCTATCAGCGCCTTCTCGACGATCCCGGCGGTGAGAGGTTGCCGGTCATCGCGCGTCACAACGCGCCGCTTCTTCGGGAGATCGCCGCGGGGGAGGCTGCGATCGAAGAGGTCGCTGCGCCATTCAAAGCGCAAATCGTCGAGGAGCGTCTAGCAGCACTTGAACCGGCAGCTGCTGCGAGGGCGCGACGAATCGCCGCGGCAAAAGGTCAAGAGGCGCGCGGCGCGCGCGGGTCCGAGACAGCAGAGGAGGCCGAGTTCAAGAAACTGTTCGAGGTGAGCCGCGAGGAACTCGAGAAGCGATTTCCCAACTTTCGCCAGCGCGTCCAGCCTCATCGCGCGCGCGCCGATGCGGCGAAACGACAACTGCTCGCCGCGCCGAAGATCCATGCACTTTTCGACACTGGCGGGGAGCCGACCCCGGTGTACGTCCTGCGGCGAGGCGAACTGCGCAGCCCGGGAGAGCGCGTGGCGCCGGGAGTGCCCCCCGCGTTCTCGACTTCAGAACTGCAGCCCTTTCGTGTCGCCGCGAAGAGCTCGCGAAGTGGCGGCACGGGGCGCCGGCTTGGGCTGGCGAAGTGGCTGATCCAGCCGCGGCATCCGCTCACCGCGCGCGTCATCGTCAACCGCATCTGGCAGCATCACTTCGGTCGCGGGCTCGTCGCCACACCGGCGAACTTCGGCAACACGGGCGCGCCGCCGTCGCATCCTGAGCTTCTCGACTGGCTGGCGTCCGAGTTCGTCCGTCAGGGCTGGAGCTTCAAGACGCTTCACCGTTTGATCATGACCTCGACGGCGTATCGGCAGCGGTCGCTCGTTACGCCCGAGGCCCTCGCGGCGGACCCCGAGAACGTATTGCTGTCGCGGTTTCCGCTTCGTCGCCTCGACGCTGAGGCCATCCGCGACTCGGTCTTGCAGGTGACAGGCGCGCTCGACCGAACACCGTTCGGACCGCCCGACGATCTAGACGTGACCGCTGACGGCGAGGCAACCGCGCGCGCCACTGCGGTGGGATATCGCCGCAGCATCTACCTGATCCGTCGCCGCCTGCGCGCGGTCACGCAGCTCGATCTTTTCGACGCGCCGCGCATGCAGCCCAACTGTGTGCGCCGCGTCGAGTCGACGGTGCCGACGCAGGCGCTCCGCCTCTGGAACAGCCGGTTCGTGCGTGACGGCGCGCGACGATTCGCTGCTGCTGTGTTTGCGGTGGCCGATGCGTCGCGGCAGGCGCAGCTTGAGAGAATCTATCTGACGGCCTACGGGCGTTTGCCGTCGGGTGACGAAGTCGAGGCGGACTCGCGCGCGCTTGACGAGCTCGCAGAAAGCTGGTTCGAAAGCGCTGCGGCTGCAAAACGTCGCGGCACGACATCGGGAGGCGCCGTGCTCGAGAACGCCGTGCGCAAAGACGCAGTAACCGGAGGTGCTGCCGGAGATCAGGCGCCGGCGGAGACAGAGGACACTCAGCGCGCACTCGCGCACCGCCAAGCGCTCGAAGTGTTTTGTCATTCGATTCTGAACAGCCCAGAGTTTCTCTATGTCGACTGAGCCGCGGCGAGCGCTGCCACGACACGTCTGTACGGCGCCGCGGGGCGGAAAGGACCGTCTCGGGCGACGAGATTTTTTCTCGCGCATGAGTGATGGCCTCTTGGGTGCGGCAATGGCGTCGCTCCTTGCCGGCGACGTCTACAGTGCGGATGCGGTGCGAGACCCGAGCGTCGGCTTCGCGCACTCTCCGGGCACGAGGCCATCCTCTTCCTCGCCGCATTTCACACCGCGGGCCCGCGCCGTGATTCAGCTCTTCATGACCGGTGGTCCCAGTCAGGTTGATCTCTTCGATCCCAAGCCGGCGCTCAAGCGCCACGCCGGAGATCTGCCGAGGGCGTTTCTCGACAACGTCGAATCGGTCGGCGCCGCGGGAGGACTCTTGCCGACGCCGTACACATTCGACCGCTACGGAGCATCGGGCATCGAGATGTCCGACGTCATACCGCACCTGACGGAGTGCGCGGACGACCTCGCGATCATTCGCTCGATGTGGACGACGAGTTTCAATCACGAGCCCGCGGTGTTCATGATGCACAGCGGGCGCACTGCCGACCAGTCGCCTGGCTTCGGCGCCTGGGTCGTCTACGGCCTGGGCACCGAGAACCAGAACCTTCCGGCCTACGTTGCGCTAGACGATCCCGACCGGCGAATTCTTCTCGGCAGTCAGAACTGGCAGGCCGGTTGGTTGCCGCCGGTGTATCAGGGCACACGACTGCGCACGATCGGCTCGCCGCTTGTCAACCTGCACGCAGAAAAGGAGTATCCGCGTCCCGTCGTCGAGCTGTCTCGCTCGCTGCTGAGCCGCATGGCAAAGAGGCACCGCGAGCGGCGTCCGTTTCAGCCGGATCTCGACGCCAGAATCGCCAGCTACGAGCTCGCCGCGCGCATGCAGATTTCTGCCTCCGACGCGCTCGACTTGAGTCAAGAGTCGGAGACGACGCGTGAGCTCTACGGTCTGAACGACCGCGTGACCATGCCGTACGCGAGACGGTGCCTCATGGCGCGGCGGCTGATCGAGCGCGGCGTCCGGATTGTCCAGATCTACATGAACTGCTCGCGCGGCAACAACCCGTGGGATCACCACTCAGGGATTGAGTCTGGGCTGCGGCGCTCGTGCGCCGAGACCGATCGTCCCGTCGCCGCGCTGCTGAAGGATCTCAAGGCGCGAGGGCTGCTCGAGACGACGCTCGTTATGTGGGGCGGTGAGTTCGGGCGCTTGCCGCTCACCCAGGGTGGCAACAACCCGGGCCGTGATCACGGCGCTAACGGTTTTTCGGTATGGCTTGCCGGCGGCGGCGCCAAAGGCGGCACTGTCTACGGCGCCACTGACGAGTTCGGCTACCACGCCGTCGAAAACCGCGTCAGCGTGCACGATTTTCACGCTACCGTGCTGCACCTCCTGGGTATCGATCACGAGCGGTTGGTCTACAACCATCACGGACTTGACGAGCGCCTCACCGGCGTCGAACCAGCGCGCGTTGTGAGCGACGTCATCTCTTAGCGTCGAGGTGACGTCCGGCGACAAGGTAGCGGCAGGCTCCGTGTGGCGTTGCCACGAGTCCCGTGGGGGAGTGCGAGTGGGTGAGCGTGAGCGTCGGTGTGTGCGTCAGCGATTGCGAGTGCGTGTGGGCGTGGGAGTGCTAAAGTAGCAGGCACACTCCGTGTGCCGTCGCGGATGCGTGTCGGTGTGCGATTGCGTGTGGGTGTGGGCGGTCCGTGTCTGCCTCTGGGTCCGTATCTGTCTCCGTCTCCGTCATATCGTAGCAGGCACGCTCCGCGTGCCGTCGCGGATGCGTGTCGGTGTGCGATTGCGTGTGGGTGTGGGCGGTCCGTGTCTGCCTCTGGGTCCGTATCTGTCTCCGTCTCCGTCATATCGTAGCAGGCACGCTCCGCGTGCCGTCGCGGATGCGTGTCGGTGTGCGATTGCGTGTGGGTGTGGGCGGTCCGTGTCTGCCTCTGGGTCCGTATCTGTCTCCGTCTCCGTCATATCGTAGCAGGCACGCTCCGCGTGCCGTCGCGGATGCGTGTCGGTGTGCGATTGCGTGTGGGTGTGGGCGGTCCGTGTCTGCCTCTGGGTCCGTATCTGTCTCCGTCTCCGTCATATCGTAGCAGGCACGCTCCGCGTGCCGTCGCGGATGCGTGTCGGTGTGCGATTGCGTGTGGGTGTGGGCGGTCCGTGTCTGCCTCTGGGTCCGTATCTGTCTCCGCCATCTGCCTCTGCCTCTGTCTCCGCCTCTGTCTCTGACACCACCGCGTCGTAGGAACGCCGGTTGACGCGACTTGATGTCACGTCTCGGGTCTGCCGACGACGCGCCTGAGGAGCTGGCGAACATCTGTCACGTCGACGCGGCCGTCCGCATTCAAATCGGCAGCGCTCAGGTGATTCGGAGCCGGACCGCCGGCGAAGAGATAGCGCAGCAGGAACACAGCGTCGCTGATGTCGACGGTCGCGTCCGAGTTGACGTCGCCCGGCGCGCGTGGGCCAAGTGTCGCGGCAGAGAAATACACGACGAGTCCATCGTGATCGCTGGCGCGCACCGGGGTTGACGCGCTCGCCGCCAGCGCTGTAGGGAAATCGGCGTTGGAACGCGCGAACTCGACACCGGTGACGAATGGCGCCAGGCGCGATGACACCAGGGTGTGGTCAAGTGTCTGCGCTGAGCCGCGAAAAATGAACGAGTATCGCTCGCCGGGCGGTAGCCGCAGGACGACGTTCTCGAGCGGCGGCGCGACGCTTTCGGTCGCCGGCAGGATCGCTTCTCCGAGACGTGCCGTCCCGCTGATTTCTCCGACGACGTCGACGTGGCCATCGGAGAACTCGAACGCATTGAAATCGCCCGTGACGACGAGGGCTCGGTCACGCTCACCGCTCTGAAACGACTGAATCCAGCGGGCGAGCCACTCCGCCTGCGCTTTTCGCTTGGTAGGCGCGAAGGACCCATTCTCGATTCCGCGGCGCGATCTCAAATGAACGTTGACGACGGTGAGCGACAGCGACGTCGACTCGACCAGCGGCGCCGAGGGCGCTTGGCAGTGAAGCACCAGCGGCGGCCGCGAGAACGTCGCGTGCAGCTCGCCTTCGAAGGCGAACAACGCGTCGCTACCGATCTGCTCGACGGACTCTACTGCGATCGAGTCCCGCACGAGGAAGCCGACATCGATTCCCGACGGGTCGCGCCCTTCCGCGAGAAAGGCGCGATAGCCGATGGCAGCGCCATCGCTAGCTAGCGTCTCGACACGCCGGGCCAGCGCCGACAGCGTCTGCAAGTTCTCTACCTCCTGAACAGCGAGGATGTCCGGCAGCTGGAGCATGTCGCGGACGGCTGTGGCGTGCTTCGTCAGCCGGCGCTGATACGTTCGGCCATCGACGCCGCGGCGGCCAGTCGCGGCGTCGGTCTCGTCGTCAACGAGGAGCAACAGATTCTGCGTCGCGATCGTGAACTCTCCGCGGCGACGAGCACGAACGCCTCGGGGGTGAGACTCAGACGCGACGTGGTAATGAATCGGCAAGATCTCGTAGGCGCCGAGTTGAGAGCTGAGGAGTCCGACGCAGCGCGCCAGGCGGGCGCCGGCGATGAGGCGCGGTGATGCGGGCTGGACCGCGCCGGGCCGAAACGTCAACACTTCCGGGTTGCCGTCCCACGTCGGCAGGCCGGGAAGCCCCGGAAAGGCAAGCCCGGGCTCGCGGAACGCGCGTCTTCCCGTCAGGGTGATGGCGGCGTTCCCCAGCGCGTTGGTGGGCGAGGTGACCGTCGTCTGCGCCAGCGCCACGAGCATGCCTTCGTACCTCTCGAGAATCGTCGCCGCCTCCGCCTCCGTCGTCACCGACTCGAGGAGCGCCGCGCCCGTGAGCCCAACCGGCTCCGGGACCCTGCCCCGACCGACGACTTCAACTTCCACTGTGCCCGCGAGCTGAGTCAGACCGCCGTCTTCGACGATGAGACCTCGCAAGGCGACGATGTCGCCGACACCAACGCTGGAACGTCCGCCAGTGACCTTGACAAAGAGAGCGTCGGAGGTCTGCGGGTCGTCGTCGGAGCGTCCTTGCGGCGTCTGGACGAACAAGCCGCGGGGCAGGATGGCCGTGACAACGCTCCGCGGAACCGAGATGTGCTCGAACGCGTAGGGCGAACGCGCGCCGGCTCCCTGGAGTTGCCAGATCTCAGCCGTCCGCGGTGGCGCTCGACAGCCGACGAAGCGTGCGCCATCGCGCCGGCGACCCGGTGAGGATCGACCGTTCTCGATTCCAACGGCGGGATGCTCGGCGTAGTGTGTTCCGTGCAGGTCCGGGGTGAGTGTCACCGATGCGCCGACCGCCATGAGCCCGACCAGCGACACGTCTGCCCGCGGTCGCTGCTCTCGATCGATGAGCGACAGTCGAGCGACGCGCGTCAGATCAAGCCCGCCGCTCGAGGCAACCTCGGCGTCGGCGCCGCCGAGGTCCCTGAGGATCGGTCCGCCGGCGAAGACGACCGCGGCGCAGCCGCGTCGCACCCGAAAGCCATTCGAAAAGGAGTGAACGACTTCACCATCGGCGACGATCGCAAAGCCGCTGACATTTTCCTCAGAGTCGGCGAGATTGACGAGCTCGACGAAGGCGTCGGCCGGATCGACGCGGCCGTCACCGTTGGCATCGTCTCCCGGCAGGGCATAGATCTCGTTGAAGGCCCAATCAGTGGCCGCTCTGAGCCCGCCAGCCAGCGAGATCGTCCCGACGAGCACCAGGGAAGCGAGCGTGACGGCTACCACCGCAGCGGTGCGAGCGTCAGGGACCACGCCGAAGTTATATCGTGTCCGAAACATGGTGTCCGAAGCGTTGGCGGGTCGCGGTGACTCGGTCACTCTACAACCGGAAAGACCGCGGCGCAAAAAATAATGGAGCGATCGTGAAATCGTCTGCCTCGCTCCGCGGTTCCCATCTCGTCGCGTCGGGGCGGATCAGTTTTGCGGAGATCTTCCGCTACAGATGCTCAGCCCTGTCTACACCACGTGCAGAGACGAATGGAAGCCAAACCTGAGGTTTTGCTCAGGAGCTCTGCTGCAGAAGCGCCAGAAGCTCAAGGGCGTGCGGCGGGACGGAAGCCGAGAAAGTTGAAGCCGGCGTCGTCCGCATCGAACACGATGAATCGGTCCTCGGTGGAGGCGCAGGTTTCCGCGCTGTCGGGCCAGCCGCCAATTTGGACCGGCCGACGAAGAATCTCCGGCGTACCCTCCCTCCATTCCCAGACGTTACCGCACTGATCGAACGTTCCGTAGGCGCTCAGCGCATTGCTGTAGGCTCCGACGTCGGTCACGTCGTTGACAACTAGTTCAAGATTCGCCGAATTCGCATCTCCTGGCGGTGCCTGAGCGGTCGGCTCGGTGTTTGACTGCGTGCCGTAATCGGAATAGGAGCCATTGTCCGGCTGAAAGTACGCCGCTTTGTACCATTCATTCTTCGTTGGCAAGAAGAAGTTCGCCGTGGAGGTACGTTCGATCATGATCGCACCGACGCCGGTGATGGTTCCGCCGCCGATCCTCTCGTAGGCCCCATTCTCGGTGGAACCCGGCCCACCCTGTCCGTTGTGGAGCCAGTTGCAGAAGCGAACGACACTCATCCACGAGACGTAAACGACTGGTCTGTCGCCACGGCCCTCCTTGACGACATACTTCGCGCCACTAGCGCTTGGGGGAGTCTGCTCGATGCCACCGATGGGATCGGTATCCATCTTGTTGACAAAGAGTTTGAGCTCGTTGGTTCCTTCGGGGTCGACCGTGTTGAGAAAGGCTGCCCACTGCGCGTTGGTGACCTCGAACTTGGCGATGCGGTAGGTCTCGGCGACGGCGCCGTACCCGGTGTCGTCTGGGGAGTTTCCGGGATCGCCGATCGTTACCCAGTCGATGGCGACCGGCGGTGCGGCGTTGCAGGGATGTAGCGGACAATCAGCGCCTTGAACGCTGCCGCAGTCGGGAAATGGCTGCGGGATCGACCCGATCCCTACAAAGAGAAAGTTGAGGTCGGTGATGGCGTCGCTGATGTCGCCGCCGCCGTCGGCGTTGGTGTCGAGCACCGCTAAGCAGCAGGGGGATGGTCCGCTGCGAAACAGAAAGTTGAGGGCATAGATGGGGTCGCTGATGTCGCGCAGCAGATCGCAGTTGGCGTCGCCGCGAATGAAGCGCGAGACCTCGTCGCCCGCACCGCCGCGGGCTTGCGAGGTCACCGCGCCGACGAGAATCCCGATCGCGATCAGCTTCTTCATGGCTGACTCCTTCTGGAATCGGTGAACGTTCATGGACGACACGTCCATCGTAACACGGCTCGGTAGAGGGGTCGATTGAGCCGGACAAACAGGATCCGGCGCCGGCAGCTCGTCACGTCTTGTTCAGCCTTTGCGAAAAAAAACCTTCGGTAGAGTCGACCTTTCCCGTCCGGAACGCGAATCGCGCGCCGTAGTCACTCCCGACACCCCAAGCTGTCGAGAGTCGGGTCTTCTCCAGCTGACTCGAAGGGCGCGGCCAGTTCGCCGACGCCGACAAAGAGGAACATCAGTGTGAGGATCGGATCGCTGATGTCCACCTGGCCGTCGTCATTGGCGTCGGCGGCATCGGGGCAAGGAGGCGCGGCGCTGTCGACGAAGAGAAAAACCCAGCGTACGCAGGGCGTCGCTGATGTCGACGCTGCCGTCATCGTTGGCGTCGCCGCGTAGAAACGTCGTGGCGTCGGCACGGACGGCGAGGATGCTGTGAAGCAAAGAGATCGGCTCGATTTCGCTCGTCACAGCGGGATCTCCCGTGCTCACCTCGCCTTGATGGCGCACCCCGATCCAAGGGGAGTGTATCGACACTGGCTGAACGGTGATCGTGGTCTCGGTAACGGCACTAGCTGCCTCGAGGACATCGACGTAGAGGGTCGCGACGAGAAGCTCCTCGCCCTCAGCGGCAAGGCGCCGATTGTCGATGCCGAGGCCGGTGAAGATCACGACGTTGCCTTCCTCGACGCTTGCGCCGGGGAGCTCGTCTTCGTTGTTGACAAGGTCGACGCCGGTGACGGCGTGGACCTCGACACGACGAACTCGAAGGCAGCGCTCGTCGAAGTCGAGGGGGATCAGTAGGCCGACGTACTCGACATCGGCGCGGGAATAAACGTCGACGGGTACGGCGCTGGCTCCGGGCCAACCGACGGCGCCGGAGAGGCGGATCCGGAAGTTCGTCTCCGCGTCCGTGGGACGATCGGGATAGACCGTAGCATGTGGTGGCGCCGCAGGGCGATCCGGGTGGGTGGCGGGGCCATCGACGACGTTGAGCATCCCATCGGCGTTGGCAGTCGAAAGGTAAATCCAGCCGGCGGGCTCGCGCAATTGAGTCTCATTGCCCGTCGCCAACCTGTTGTAGCGGCAGTTGGCTCCGAATTCGAGGTCGCCATCGCAAAACGCCAGGAAGCCAGTGTCGCCCGGGCTTCCCTTCAGCCGGTAGTAAAGAGTCATCATCACCAGCGGCGTCGGGGAGGGAAAACGCGCGTTGAACGCCTCCTGGTCCAAACTTGCCCAAAACCAGAAACCATGACCGTGCTGATTGGCAATGGTGTCCTCGTCGACTGGCTGGAAACCCAAGCCGACGATCCCGAGCAGGGAGGTGAACTCGTCGGTGTAGAGTGGAGCGCCGACGAGCTCAGCGACCTCCGGGTCGTGGCAAACCGCAAGTTCGAGAGCCATTGGTCGGCCCTCGTGAGGGAACTCCGAGCGCACCGCGACGGACAGCGCGACGACGTCGCCGACAGCTCCGGAGGCTGAGCCGATCGAAAACGCGTACCCGTTGGTGTGAACGACGGCAGTCGCGGACGGGTTGATGTCGGAGATATCTTCCGGGGGGCACTGCGCCAGCGTCTGGGGAGTGACCGCCATGCATAGAAGCGACGCGCCTGCGGTCAGAAACGAGACTCTCATGACACCCTCACGTGCGGACGACAGATTGTGGATATAGATGCAGCTTTAGAAATTGACCGTGCAGTTTCGGTAGCTAATACAGCCCAAGAGGTCGACAGTTGGATCAACCGTGGCGTCGGCGCCTTCGCTGTTGATCTCCGCCCCCGGACACCAGTCGCCGGGATCAATCCCACGAAACGGTGGATCGGGCGGTGGGCCGTCGATAAAGAGGAAGTTGGAAACGTAGATGCCATCGCTGATGTCAATGGTGCTGTCGTGGTTGGCGTCAGCCGCGTCCAGGCATGACGGCTCCACGATGGGTTCTGACCCAGTTGCCCAATTCATGATGAAGATGACGTCGGAGATGTCGATGGTGCCGTCGGCGTTGCCGTCGCCACGATTGAACATGCTGCGCCAGCCGTCGAGGACGAGGACATTGGCGTCTCCCGTACCCGTCGGGTTGGGGTCGTCCGAGACGAGCATGACACCCGCCGGGTGGAACGCCATGCCGTTAGGGTCTCTGAACCCGCTGCCGAAGTCAGAAACCTGACCGTTTTCGTTGATCCGCCAGATGCGTGCGAGACTGCCCTCCTCGCTGACGAAGAGGTCTCCTGACCCGGCTTCGGCTCCTGAGAAAGTCGTGAACTCGTCGAACTCCAGAGAGTGCGCGGTGTTGTTCGGAGGCAGCGTGTCAACAAAGACCTCATCGACGTAGTTCGCACCGTCCCAGCGCAACCTTCGAATTTGATGTGAACCGGAAAACAGCACGGCGACGTAGTAAGCCGCAAAGGCGCCTGCGCCTCTGAAGTCACCGAGCGCGAGGCTTAATACCTTTTCCACTCCGGCGCCGTCGAGGTCCACCAGAGTGGTCACCAATCCGGTTGTGGGCGGTGGATCCTTTGCAGCGCAATTCGTGTCCGTGTTCCCGCAGCGTATCCGTGCACCCACCGTCGAGGCATCCGAGAAAACGACATCGTCCACTGCGACACCGCCGAAGTTCGGCATGCCTAGGCGGAAGACGTCGATCGCATAAGGCTGCTCGATGAGTTCGCCGGCTGGTATCGTCGGCGTGAAATTGCAGCTGGGGCCACCCTTGAGCTCGGGGCAGAATTCACAAAAGGAGCCAACGCTTGTCGTTGTCCAGGCCGTTCTGCAAATCAACTCGCATAGGGACCCGGGCCACGTGGTCACGACATGAACGGAGGAGAGACCTTGCAACAGAGGGTCACAATTGGTGTTTGCCGGTGACTTTCGGACCGCGATACCTGCCGCGACGAAACCCGGCTGGTTGACAAGATTCGGAGGACTAAGTTCTGAACCTACGAGCGGAATCTTGCCGTCGTTGGGAGACTTGGAAAGATTCAATCGTGCAGCGCCGGATATAGCCACGTTCGGCGTGGCCCGGGCGCAATAGAGTCGTCGAAACTCGTCCATGTCGAATTCACTGGGAAAATCGAACTCACTCCTGCCGGTCTCAAACAGACACCCAGGCGCGATCGGTGTCGCAACAGGCGCGCCGGGCACGTTGTCCGGAGGGGTGACCAGCGCGGGCACCATGCAGCTCCCCGCCGCGGCGGCGGCACCTTCGGCTGCAGCGGTTGCCGGCGGTGGCTCGCTGCCTGTCGGCGCCAACGCAGCGGCTGAGGACGAGAAAAACGCCGAAAGGTCAATGATCCCGCCGTTTCCAGCCTTGCCCGCAGACAGTGCTTTCCCCCAGGTCGCCCCCGGATTCCAGCCAGTAGTTGAAGAAATAAAGGTCCCCGTAGCTCGAGGCCCCATCACCATCGACGTCGACGGGAACCTCAAGCGCCGGTCCGGGGAGAGGCTCGGAGTCGGCCGACATCGCCGACAGGCCGACGAGATTGAAACACAACAAAATACCACGACACATCCGACTAGGACGCGACCCAACCGATGCCCTCTTCATACGAACCTCCACAAGCTTTCGAGGCGCGACCTATTGACGATTGGGAGACAGAAACTCCCGTAACGTCGCGAGTCGTCGCTCCGTTCTTCCCCGTCTGCGCTCGAATCCTAACCCCTAGAATTGATCCTATTGCCGCTCCGTGTTCCGGTCAACAACGAAAACGACGAATGGAGACGGCGGGAACGGCAACGCATCGAAACCAAGGCCCGACGCCACCCCGCCCGCCTCTGTTACCGAAAAGCGACAGACGCTCGTCGAAGTCAGCCGTGACGATCCCGGCACCACACATGCGCCGCCCAGTAGAGCACGATGCTCCCGCCCAGAACCAGCAGCGGAAACGGGACGCGCACGATCTCTTCGATGTCGCGCTCAGCCGACATAGACCAGACGAGCTCAAACGCCCAGGCGACGAGACCAAACGTTAGCGTTGCGATCGCCGGCGCGCTCACCGTGCGCTTCTGGTAGATGCAGGCCGTGAGGACAACGAGGAGCGGCAGGTTGAACGAATAGGATGCCTCCAGGAGCGCGAACTTGTCGTCGCCCGCTAGCGCCATGAGGACACTGATCGCGGCGACGAACACCACGCACAGTCGCGTCAAGAGCAGCGTCGACCAGCGTTCACTCAGCCACGGCCGTAAGAGGTTTTGGGCGACGATGCTCGACGGTGCGAGCAGGGCGCTGTCGAGCGAAGACATCACCGCTGAGACGACCATCAGGATGAAGAGAATCGCCATCGGCGTCGAGAGGAACGCCTGCGCCAGCGCTGGAATCACTTGCTCGTGCGCCGCCGGTAGCAGAGTCCGTGCTGCGAGTCCCAGGAACACCGGCAAGCTGCCGAGCAACAGATAGAGCACACCGCCCGTGAGGCAAGCGCCGATGGCCACACGCCGGCTGCGCGCCGCGAAGACTCGCTGCATGAGATCTTGGCCTGGAATGATCCCGATCGTGCCGGCGACAAGCAGACTGCACCACTGAAAGAACTCGCGCAAGTCGTCTCGCGGCATGAACACGAACAACTTCGGCGGAGTCTCAGCACGCAGCCGCTCGATCGCCGTGAGGGTGTCGCCGCTGCCAAGCTCGATCCAGACGACGGCGCCCAGCGTGATCAAACCGATACCGATCAGCAGCATCTGCAGGGCGTCGGTGAGCGTCACCGACCACATGCCTCCGGCGAGCGTGTAGAGCATCGACACCAGCGCGACGATGCAGATCCCGGCGCTCTGCGGCAGGCCGATGAAGAGCTCCAGGATTCCCGCTACGGCCACGAGTTGCGCGGCGATCCACGCGAAGAAACTGATTTCGTAACCGACCGAGATGATTTCGGCGACACGACCGAACCGCCGGCGCACGAGATCGCTCACCGTCAGCAGCTTCGCACTCCACAACGGGCCGGCGTAGAAGAGACCGGCGATCACCAGGCAAAGGCCTGGCCCGACTGGCTCGAGGCTGGCAACGCGGAGTCCCTCGCGGTTGACCTCGTCGGCGGCGACCAGGAGCGTTCCAGCGCCGAACCACGTCGCCAAGAGCGTCGCAGTCGAGAGCGAGAAGGGAAGCTTGCGACCGGCGACGATGTAATCTTCTGCGCCCTCGATGCGGCGACGAATGAAAAACGTCAACGCAAAGAGCGCCAGCAGATAGAGGGCGATGACCGTGACGAACGCTGCTTTCACGACCTCTCAACGTCTGAAGACGACAGGTTGAAACTTGAGTGGCGCAGACAGAGGCGGAGCCAGAGCCAGAGACGGAGACAGAGACGGAGACAGAGACGGAGACAGAGACGGAGACAGAGACGGAGACAGAGACGGAGACAGAGACGGAGGCTTGGGCGGAGCATGCACACTTGCGCGCCCACGGAGCCAGAGGCAGAGATGCATGCGGAGAGCTCTGGTACTGCTCATTCCGTTGGCAGCCAACTACTCGCGGACGTCGAGGCAGACGACCTCGCCTGGTGTGTTGCGGCAGTAGATGCGGCCGTTCGAGAGGACCGGCACCGTCCAGCACCGTCCCTTGAGCGCTCGTGTGCGCGCAATCTCTTCATATTTCTTCGGTGTCGCGTTGGCGATCACCAGTTCACCTTGGCTGCTCAAGATGACGAGCTTACCCGCCGCGATCATCAGTGAGCCGCAGCCGAGTCCGCGCTGCGTCCAGCGCACCTTGCCGCTTTGCCGATCCATGCACTTGAGCGTCACAGTGCGGTCGCTCGAAGAGTTCCCGTCAAAGCCATAGAAGTGATCCTCGTAGTAGACACTGCTATTCATGTGGTTGCGCATGCGCTTATTGCGGTAGACCTGTCGCAGCTTCGCCTTGGGCGTGACTTTGAGGAGCGCGCAGCCTTGATCGTAGCCTGTAGAGATGAACAGCGTATTCTCCGCAACTCTTGGCGACGAAGCACTCGTGTTGTAGCTCGTCTTCCACTTGTACTCATCCATGACGCGTCCGTCGTTGGCGCGTGCCAGAATCAGCGCCGTGTTGTTCAGCACTGCGACGTGCTCCGTGTTCCCGACCTTGAGCGCCACGGGTGAGCCGTAACCGCAGACGTACGCTTTCGTCTGCCAGGTCACGTCTCCTGACGTCTTGTCGATCGCCACGAGCGGGCCTGCATCGACTATGAGTCGATCCCCGAGGATCAGAGGCGAAGATGAGAAACCCCAGTCGGGGACTTTCGCGCCGACGGCTCGCCGCAGGTCTGTCCGCCAAACGACGTCACCCTTGGCTTTGTCGAAGCAGTAGATTTCACCTTCGTTGCTGACGCTGTAGACGTGGTCGCCGTCGACGGTTGGCGTCGCTCCAGGCCCACCCTCGTGCAGATAGTCGATCAACTTGCACTTGTAGCTGTGCTTCCACACCTCGCGACCGTTCGCAGCATCGAAACAGTACATCGTTTCCTTGCCACGCTTGTGTCCGAGCGTGTAGACGCGCCCCGCGCTGACGGCCAAGCTGCTGAAGCCGACCCCGACCTGCGCGCGCCAGGCCACAGCGGGCGGCTTTTCCTTCCAGTTCGTTCGCCAACCGCTTTCCGTCGACACGAGGTCGCGGTTCGGACCGTGCCATTGATCCCAGTCAGTCGCGCTGACACTGGCAAGGTTGTATAGCAAGGCGCCGACGAGAAAGGTACCCGCGACGCATAGCTGCGACAAAGTAGAAGGCATGAGAGGATCCTCGTCTTGATCGATGCGCTGTTTGTTGGCAAACCAGCGGCGACTTATCTTGGTGGTAGGTCGACGTCGAGCCACGTTCGTCTCTCGAACGATTCTAAGACACGATCGGCCACCACCTGGGCCGCGAGCCCGTCGTAGAAACTCGGTTCGGCCGCGCGCCCTTCGACGATTGCCGAGACGAACTCCCAAACGAGATCGTAACGGAAGACGGTCGCAGGTTCTCCCGCCGAAGGGTCCCGCGGGCTCGACTTCGGCTTAAGAAACTCATCCGGAACCGTCACCGGGGCCAAATCTGAACCCGACTTGCCGAGCAAAATCACGTTGGGTTCGTGCAGGCGGTAGACGGCGGAGCCTTCCGAACCGTTTACCTCGGCCCACTCGTGGCCAAAGCCGCCGCGCTCGTATCCTTTCGCGAGTGTGGTTCCTTCCCAGACGCCGAAGGCACCACAGTCGAACTCACCGATGAGAGACGACCAATCGTCGACCTCCGACGGCGGGCAAGGGCGACCGTCCGCCGTGCGGTCGCGCTTCGCGTACCCTGCGACCGCTCCCGTGACCCGAGCGAGCGGGCCGAGCAGATCGACGGCGAAGTCAAGGCGGTGGATCGTCATGTCGAAGAGATCTCCCGCTCCCGCTTCGGCTTTGTACTGTCGCCAACCCCAGCTGGTCTCCGGCAAGTCGAGAAAACGTTGGCTGCGAAAGTGGCGAGGTTCGCCAAGGTCGCCGCGTCGCAGGAGATGTTTCATGTATCGCATCGACGGCGCGAATCGGTAGGTGAACGCCGTCATATGCACGACGCTGTGCGACTGCGCCGCGCGGTACATCTCCTCGACTTGGGCAGCGCTCAGGCCCAAAGGTTTCTCGCACATGATGTGCTTACCAGCCTTCGCGGCGGCGATCGCCTGCGGGTGATGGAGGCTGTTGGGCGTCGCGATGATCACCGCGTCGACGTCGTCCCAGGCGAGAAGCTCATCGACCTTGGTGGTGGTGCGTGCAACACCCCATTCCTCACGTCGCTGTGCGAGTAGTTCTGTGTTGGCATCACAAACGGCGACGAGCTCGGCGCGAGGGTCGAGGCGGATTCCAGGCACATGATGGTAGTCACTGACGCCACCTGCACCAATGATGGCGATTGCGATAGGCGAGCTGCTAGAGGCCATATGGAGGTTCTTGGGTTTGGTTCGCTTTCCTACATGGAGACTGGCAGGCCGATCGCCGGGAACACGATTCTTTTTACGTAATCGTCGAGAAATGCCTCTCGTTCGAGCTGCGTCACCAGCTCGCGGCGATCACTGAGAACGTCTTGGACGCGACGCGCGAAGGCCGCATCGGCTTTGGCGTCAGAGGATTCCTCGTCTTCGCTGCTTGCGGGCGAATGGTCGTAAAGGAGAACGCAAAGCGCAGAGAGAAGGGTCCAGCGTTTGGCGTCCGGTGTTTGGTGGTCATCGACGAACTCGACGAGGAGGCCGAGATTCTCCTTCTCGGCGAGAATGATATCTTCGTCCTGTTCGCAAAACGTGAGCTGATCGTCGCCGCGCCACTTCTCGAGCTGTGTGCGACTGAGCTTCGGTGTTTGACAGGTCATCGCACTGAAGCGGTCGCAGCCGCATTGCGGGCACTTCGGGTTCCACTCGCGCGTTTGATCAAACGCCGCATCGAGCTCGTCGATCTGTCGCTCGATGGTCTCGTCGCAGTCTGCGCAGGTCCACGTTTGAGGATAGGTTGTCATGGTCTTCACCGCGGTTTACGACAAACGAGCGCGCGCCCTATGGTCACGCTTCGTCAAGAGTCTGTCCCGCCAGCCGATGCATTCGGCTCGGCAGAATAACCGACGACGAAGATCTGTGTATAGACTCCCGCGTCGCTTTTCACCTTTCTGTTGTACGCGATCAAGTCGCCGCGGCGCGAGATGACATGCGCGAACGGCGGCGAGTCCCCCGCTTCGAGAATCACACGCGCTCTACCAAACTCTTCCCCCGTCGCCGCCGAGATCGCGAGCAGGCGACCCGAGGAATCGGTAGCAACGATCGTGCGCCCGGACGGATGCCAGCGGATGCCCTCCGAGATTCCGTCGGGCCAATTGGATAGTCTTCTCATCGTGTGGGCGTTCCTGTCTGCATTACCGTCGCCGCTCGACTCCGGCCGTGCAGGTCTCGGCGACACGAGGTAGATCTGTTGGGTACCCTCAAGTTCGCCCTCGTTCACTTTGGCGAGAAATGCTAACCACTCGCCGTCGGGACTCGAGCGGACGATGCCGATGCAGCCCGGGTACTTTCGCTGGCTCGTCCAGGTCAGGCGTCGCTGCGACGCACCTGCGCACGGCGCGGGAAATGATTCCTCGGTCCCTTCCAGAGGGCCCACGCGCCCTGGACGGGAGATATCAGACGGTATGTCAACGACATACACTTCGTCCACGTCCCCGCCAGCCGCGTCGCGCGTTTTGCCGATGAAGCCGCGAGCGAGCTGGCGCTTGCCGTCACCTTTCGCATACCCCGAGACTCCGACCCAGCTGTCACCGTAGGCGCGCGAGATCTCGTCGCTGCCTGGCTTTGGGTCTCGCACCACTTCGACGACGAGCGCGGAGAAACCGGTGCCACTGGCGTTTCTCGGATCGGCATCGACGCGCACGGGACGCTTGAGGCGCGTGACGCCGATCGTGCGCAGGTCGATTCCTCGCGCCTTCATGATGCTGTCATTGTAGGTGAAGCCGACCCACTGGCCGCTGCCGTCGAACTCGTGGCGATGCGTGCCGCCGCGCAGTGCGCCAGGCGTGAATGGCGGCGTGACGTCGCGCGCGTCGGCGAACTCGGCGGCTCCCTCGCCACTGCCGGAGACACTGACACCAAAGCGATGCGCTTGATCGTAGTTGAAGCCCGTCGTTGTGTACGGACCGTGGATGAAGATGACGCGGTCATCGTGCGGGTGGTACGAGACAGCGCCGAGTCCCGGACCTTGGTCCGGCACTGGATGGGGTGCACGATAGAGTACGGTCACCCCGCCGGTCGCGATCTCGACCTTCTCGATTGTCCGACACGCTCCGATGGATCCCTCTCCGGGCCGCGTGTCGTAGCAGAGGAAGCGATCATCCGGTGAGAAGTTGTCGTTGTTGTCGAGCTCATGGTTCCATGGATCGAACGTGATCTGGCGGGGTGGTGAGTGCGTCAAAAGTGCTTCCTTGACTTCGCTGCCCGGTGAACCGTCGGTAACGATTCGCTGAGCGCAGGAGAACTGAAACGACAAGAGAGTGCTGCAAACCAGGAAGGAGATGCGGCTAAACCGCAGAACGTTTGTCATCGTCATTCATTCGTTGGCATCGGGGGTAGCGGAGAGTTCTCCACGGAGGAAACTGACCCGATCGGAGACGAACGTGCGCAGTGATGCGTACGTCGATCGGATCCGTGATCGCCACGCTGGACGCTCGGCGCCGAGCTGCGCCTCGGAGAGCGCGAGGTCTTCGAGCACCAGCGCCTCGAGATCATCGGCGCGCGCAAGAAGCACTTCGGTGCTCAGCTTTCCGCCTGGCGCGACGAGTGACTTCATCTTTGAACGATACGCGGCGTCGAAGTCCGGCTGCTGATGAAATGGCTTCGAGACCGTGCCGGGAGGGCGCGTGAACTGAAAGCTTGATGTCGTCTCAGGTCTTCCCGTGAGCGGAAAGCTGAGAGGCATGTCCCAGTTTCTGGGTTGATAGGCGCTGTCGAGGTCCCAAGGAATGACACGCCAGCCACCTGAAGTCCCGGGCGGAGTGAGATCGCTGTGGATAAACAAATTGTTGTGAAATCCGTCCCAGTTGGCGATGAAAACTTCCACGGCCGAGTAAAGTCCCACGTTCGCGAGATCGAACTCGGAAATCGCCGCCCGCTTGATCGCCGGATCCGGTGAGCGCAGACGGAGGAAGAGATCGTCCCACACTGCGGTGCCGCTTTCCAGGTTGGTGACCTTCGAGGCGCGACCGGTCAACTTATAGAGATCGCCGTCGTCGTTGAGCCCGGCCAGCGCGAGGAAATTCTCATTCACCTGCTGCAGAACGAGATGGTGCGTGTGCGCCAAGCCGTCAGCCTTGAATTCGATGAATCGATACCACCGTGCACTCGGGGCCAATGCGCCGGCGATTTCGAACGTCGTAAAACCGAAGTGTTCGAGGGCACTGTTGATTTCGGGGAAGACGTTGAAGATGCGGTTGCCAGCGTACTCTTCGCCTTTGACGAAGCGGATCTTGTGGCCGTTCGTCGCTACATCGATGCGGGGGCGGACGTTGGCGCCATCGAAGAGCTGAGCGTGCGGACCATCGACTTCCCAGATCGAAACGCCGCTATAGAGCTTCCCCGCCGGCGTCAGGTCGGTCTCAGCCAGCGAGAAGCGCCAGATCAGTGGCAGTGTGGCGGCGACGTCGAGGTCGTAGACGAAGTAGCTGCTGAAGGGGCGAGGCTCGCCTAGGTGCGGCAAGCGGACGCGTTTCCCGCTTTGGAGCTCGAGGTCGACGACGCAGCGCACGAGCGTCTGCGAGGGCTGGGGTGGCAGATGTGCAGAGAGGGTGGTGACTGTGCCCCCGGCCGAGGTGACCTCGAACGTCGTTCTCGCCGCGCTCGATGCTTGCGCTCCAAAGGTTTGCCACACCAGCTCGGCGCCGACGATCTCTGCGGCCGCGATGTCGAGCTCAACGTCGACGCTGACCGCGTCCGTGGAACGGGGGTGCGGTGGGTCATGGCGCCAGGCGATGGCAAAAGGATGGGTCGGCGTTCCCGCCGTCGAGTTCGGCGCGCCGGGCGTCGGTCGAACGGGACCCGGCTCAGCGCTGATCGCGGCGCGCCAGCTATGCGGGTCAGCCGCGGGAGCCGTGACGCTGACGCGTTCCAGCGACGGGCCGTAGCCGTCTGCGCCAACGGGCCACGGAGGTCGATCATCGTAGCGAACGCTCTCGACACGACAGACGCCATCCATGAGCGTCACGCGCTCGCCACCGTTCGCCAAGAAGCCTGTGTACGGACCCGCGGCCGCAGGCACGAGGTCACTGTGGCGATCTGGCCGCCGCGCTACCACCACGAAGCCGTGGGCTGGGGCGATCGTTCCCGGTGGGAACTCGAACCGAACCCCAGCCGTGAGCGCGTAGGTTGATAGATCAACGTCGAACGCAGTACGGTTTTGAAGCTCAATGTACTCGCGCTCGAAGTCGTGCTCCGGGTGGTAATGGATCTCGCTGATGACGATCGCACCGGAGGCAGGCGGCGCGTCAGCGCAGCCGAGCTGGTCGCACGTTGGGTCAGGCCCGGGGACGACAGGGCCGGGGGCCGGGACGTCACCTTGGCGAAAGAGGTAGCCAAGGAGATGCAGTGGATCGGCGATGTCGAGCTTGCCATCATCATTACTGTCGGCAGCGTCCTCGCAGCCGAGAGGTGAGGCGCCGGTGAACAGAGAGAGAATGACGTTCACCGGATCTGAGAGATTGATACGGCCATCGCGGTCAACGTCGCCGCGCATGAAATCGGCCGCAGACGCGGCGGGCAGCAGCGCTAGCGCGACGACGAGCGTCTCGAGCGCGGGCCACTGCCGCGAGCGACGTAGCCTCGATCTTTTTCGTCGACTGTTTCGCGCCCAGGCGTCAAACATTTCGCATTGCCTCGCGGGCCCGCTCGGCTAGCGGATTCTCCGGCTCGCCGGAACTTCTTAGTAGCGCCAAACTCGATGCCAGTAGCCGTTCGCGCCACGGCGGCGAGACATGGAAGAAGTCCTCGAGCACGGCCGAGCTGAACTTGTAATCGTGCGCATCGTCTCCTTTTAAGAAGACGAGAAGGCGAGCTGCGCTCATGAGCTGCCGCGCGCTGTGCCCATCTTCGAGATAGCCGAGCGCCTGCTCGACCGCACGTCCGCGATCGGTCGTCGCGGTCGCGAAAATCTCGCCGATGCGTCCGTTGCCCTTAGCGTTCGTGGGGCTCGCCTCAAGCGTGTCGATCCGCGCCTCGCCGACGGGGCCGCGCGCCGGCATTGCATCACGAAACAGAGGCAAGAAAGCTGCCGCCTGCAACATCGCCAACCGACGTGTTTCGTCGTTCGCACTTGCGAGGTAGGCGTAATGGAGAGCGTTGGTTGTCGTCACCGCATGCAGCGAGATGATGCCGGCTTGGCGTAGGAGCAACTCGCCGGCGCCAGCGAAGAGTCCGTCCCAGATCGATGCCGGCGCAACGCCGCGATTCAGGAGTGTCGCCACCAAATTGCTCGCCTCCTCGTCGGAGGCGTCGCGAACGCTTCGCAAGAGCTCACTCGCCGCGGCCGTGGACGGCTTGCCGTCGCGCCAATCCGCACGGATCTTCGCGGCGAGGGGTACGCTGCGTCGCCACGGGCGGTCAGCGGCGTGGTCGGATTGCGCCGGATTGTCTTCGTCACCATGATTCAAAAGTGCATAGGCGAGAGAGCGAACTACCGGCTCGCCATGGCGCCAGCCGATGGACTGGAGTGTCCGCCAGCTGTTGGCGACGTAGATGGCCTTGTGCCCGATGGAGCGAAAGTCGCGCATGCCATAGCGCCAGAAGACCTCGTACGTCTCCCCCGCACTGGCGGTGCGAGCCATCGCCGCCGCAGCTGCATCGGCGCCATGCTCGTCCCAGCGTTCCATCGCACTGGCAAGTGCAGCCCTCGCTCGGTGCGGCCGTGGTAAAAAGAACTCCTTGACCGGCTCCATCGTCCAGTTGCCCTCGCGGACGTCTTGCGCCTGCGCGTGTTTGAAGTAGTCAAGCGCCCAAAAGATTGGCAACCAGCGCTCCGCCGGCGGCGCGGCGAGGCTGGCAATGTGCGCCGAGTTGACGACGAGTACGCTGTGGAATTTGAAACCCACGGATGGCCGCGGCTGCACATTGCGAATTCCCGCGAGAAAGAGTGCCGCTAGAGTCTGCTCGTAGCTGGCACCTGCCTTGAGGCGCGCTGCGATCGCCTCGAGAAGCGCGTCGCGAGGGGTTTCCTCGATGAGTTTGACGAGTGGTTCGACGTCGCCTGCGAAGCGAACGATTTTGCGCGCGTCGGCCGCATCTTGGGCTGCGACGACGGGCAACCGGCTGAGAAAATCTAGTTTGCTGAGCCCAAGAAGTGCAGCGCTGCCGACGAGGCCAGACTGCAGGACTTGTCGCCGTGTTCGCGTGTGGGGCATTGTTTTCCCTCGTATTCTCGAGTTGTTGGATCGGCTCGAGTTGAACTGGATTCTCCCGTCACCTAAAATCGGACCTGCATAGAGATTGTCTCTCCGCAAGACTGCGCGGGCAACGCTGGCGGTGGAAAATCGCCAGCTTGCGGCTGCGTGGTCGCGGCTTCGAGGGCGAACAGGCTAAACATCCCCCATGCTGAGTACAGTCGACCCCAGTTGTTCGGGTTGCTTCCGCCGTCTCGTCGACGCGAAGACGCCCGGGTTGCTGCCAAGCTACGTCTCTACTTTTCTGCTGACGCTGGTGGGCCTTTGCGTCGCCGCTGCTTTGCCCGGGTCCGCTGCGCTCGGCGCTGAGGAGGAACTCTGGTCTCTGAGACCCGTCGTGCGACCGAATGTCCCGACCGTGGAAGTCTCTGGTTCGCCCGCGGCGCCGATCGATGCATTTCTCGAGCAGGCGCGCCGCGAGCGCTCGCTCACAGCTCTGCCACGCGCCGACCGAGCGACGCTCCTGCGGCGCGTTTACCTTGACCTCATCGGATTGCCGCCGCGCCCGGAGGAGCTGGAGGCCTTTCTCTCGGACTCCGCGCCGTCGTCACCCGCCGCGCTGGAGGCCGCATACGAGCGCGTCGTCGCGCAGCTGCTGGCCAGTGAACAGCACGGTGTGCGCTACGCGCGGCATTGGCTGGACGTGCTTCGCTACGCGGACGTGGACGACCGCATGCGCGCCGAATCGGGCATCTTTCGCTGGCGCGATTGGGTCATCGACGCTCTCAACGCCGACCGACCCTACGACGAGTTCGTGCGCGCTCAAATTGCTGGTGACCTGATGCCGGGCGGCGGGGATCTATCGGCGACCGGGTTTCTCGCGCGGGGCGCCAATCGTGGTGCTCACTCGATGTCTTTCGCTGCCACGGAAACGATTTCGACCGCGTTCATGGCCATGACTCTCGGCTGCGCCAAGTGTCACGATCACATGTACGACCCTCTCACACAGGCGGACTACTACGCCACCAAGGCGCTCTTCGATCCACTCGTTCTACGCAGTGAAGTTGTCGCGTCGCAGGAGGAAGTTGCAGCGCACACGCAGCGGGAGAACGCTTACGAGAGAGCGCGACACGCCATCACTGAACCAATGGAGAAACTGATCGCGCCGTTCAAGAAGAGACTCTTCGACGAGCGAGTGGAGACTTTGCCGCCTGATGTTCAAGCCATCATCAGGAAGCCCGCGGCGCAGCGATCTGCCGACGAAGCGAAGGTTGCAAGCGACTACGCTCCGATTCTACGCATCGATCCGCCGAAGATTCGCGAGATCATGAAGCCTGAGGAGGCTGCCGCGTACAAATCCTACCTCGACCGCCTGCGAGAGCTCAAACCGCCGCCGGCGCTGCCAGTGCGCTGGCGCGTCGAAATCGACCCCAAGCGCGCCAAGCAGAAGAGCTACATCTTCGCCCTGGGCGAGCCGGGCAGCCGCCTGGACGCGGTCGATCCCGGCTATCCGTTTGCGTCTACGCCATTGGATCGCCAGGCTAGCCCGCGCCAACAGTTTCTTGATTGGCTTACCGCGCCGTCGAATCCGCTGTTCGCCCGCGTCGCCGTCAATCGCATCTGGCAGTGGCACTTCGGCGTCGGCCTCGTAGAGACGGCGAGTGACTTCGGACGCTTTGGCAAACAGCCGTCACATCCCGAGCTGCTCGACTGGCTGGCAGCGGAGTTCATCGCCGGCGGCTTCAGCATGAAGAAGCTGCATCGACTCATTGTGACCTCTAAAGCCTACCAGCTCGCATCTGCGGGCGCTGGCGACGCAGAAGTTGTCGCAGCAAATCGAAAGCAAGATCCTGGCAACGCCTTTCTTTGGAGCTTTCGATTGCGCCGCCTCGAAGCGGAGTCGATTCGTGATTCGCTGCTTTACGCCGCCGGCGAGCTCGATCTCTCAGTCGGCGGCAAGTCGTTCCGTATGTTCGACGAGCAGCGGCGCCTGGGCTCCAAGAAGGTCATCGGCAATTTCGATCTCCGCGTCCACCGGCGCACGATCTACATGGCCCGCGGCTATCATCCCGATCGCGAACTACTACCGGCATTTTTGAGCACCTTCGATGCCGAGGATGGGCAGTTTCCGTGTGCCCGTCGCGAAGAGACGATTACCGCACCCCAGGCGCTCTTCTTCCTCAACAGTGAGCTCGCCCACGGCGCTGCTCAAGAGATCGGCGGCAAGCTTGAGCGCCTTTGTGGTGATGATCTCGAGCGTGCGGTTCGGCTCGCGTACCAGAGGCTTCTGGCCCGCCATCCGTCCGCGAGCGAACGGAAGATTGCGCTCGAGTTTCTCTCCGGCGAAGCATCGCGGCTTGCCGAGCTCGCGTGGTTGCTCGCGAATCTAGACGAGTTTGTGTTCCTACGATGACTTGGGAAAACCTCAGAGAGATCTCGCCGCGACTCGTAGGTCGTCGCAGGACGTTCCCCTGCGGTCGAGTCACGCGGCGTCAGCTCCTCCATCGGTGCGGGCTGGGTTTTGTCGGCACGGCGATGGGTTATCTCCTCCAGCGCGACGGACGTCTGCGCTCGCTCCACGCCTCGGACGATTCCTCGACGCCTGCTGGGCCGCCACCGTCGAATCCTTCGCGATCCGGCGCCTTCGCTCCAAAGCTTCCTGTGCACGTCGATTCCGTGATCTTCTTGTTCATGTGCGGCGGTGTCAGCCACATCGACACCTTCGATCCCAAGGACAACAAGTGGGCTGGGACGATGGTCAACGACGCCATCGGCTTCGGTGACAACCTCGCCCCGATGCGTCGACCAGTGATCCCGTGTTTGCGCACCTTCACGCGCTACGGCGGCGCCGGCATTCCAGTCTCAGATTGGTTCCCGCACGTCGGCGAGGTGATCGACGATATCGCGATCGTGCGTTCGATGTACTGCCATCAGTCGAATCACTTTCCCGCGGCGATTGAAATGGCGACGGGGCATAGCCGCCGGCCGTTCGATTTCCCGTGCCTCGGGTCGTGGGTGTCCTATGCGCTCGGCAGTGCCAACGAGAACCTTCCCGTGTTCGTCAACATCGGCCGGCCATCGTCTCCGGTGCAGATTTCGGGCGGCGTTTTGGGCGCCAGTGAGGCCGCTACGCCGTTTCAGCCGAACGATCGACCAGTTCCGAACTTGTTGCCACCGCGCGCGGTGAGCGCTGCGGAGCGGGCACAGCACTTGGAGGTTCTCGAGCGTCTCAACGAGCAGTTTCGAAGCCGCTATGAGCTCGACGCCCAGATCAAGGCGCGCATTCGTAGTTACGAGCTCGCAGCGCGTATGCAGCTGGCGGCGCCCGAAGCCGTTGATCTCGCCAGTGAGCCGCCGGCCGTGCGAGCGCTCTACGGCGTCGATGCTGAACCCACGGATGAGTTCGGACGACAGCTGTTGTTGGCGCGACGTCTCGTTGAGCGTGGGGTTCGCTTCGTGCAGATCTGTCATGCCGGCGGCGGCAATGGGCGTTGGGATACACACAACGACGTGTCTGATCAGGCCCCGCTCTGCCGCCAGACCGATCGTCCGATCGCGGGGCTGATTCGTGACCTCAAGCAGCGTGGGCTTCTGGACCGCACTCTCGTCGTCTGGGCGACAGAGTTTGGCAGGACGCCTTGGTCGCAGAACACCAAAGGACGCGACCACAACCCGCGCGGATTTACCTGTTGGCTGGCAGGCGGTGGCGTGAAGGGCGGAGTGGTGCACGGGCGGACGGACGACTTCGGCTACCATGCGATCGAAGATCGTCACTACATAACCGATCTGCAGTCGACGATCTTGCGACAGCTGGGCCTCGAAGCGGATCAGATGGAGGTCGAGATCAACGGCCAGCCGATTCGGCTCGTCGAAGAAGGCGATGGCCCGATTCTCGACATCCTCTGATGGAGGCGAGGCGACCGTATCAGTTGGAGGTTAAACGTAGCGTCTGATCTCTTTCGCTAACTTCACGGCAATTTCTTTTGCCCGCGTGTCCTTGTACTTCTTTCTTCGCGCTACATTCTGAAGGACTTTATACGCCGGCGCGTACTGCCGACGTGAAATCAGCGTCCTTGCTTTGGCGATCTGAGAGCTGGCTTCGATTTCGAGTTTGATCTTCTTGTCGTCACGCCAGGCCTTCAGCTTGACTTTGGCTCGCTCTCCTGCTTCGAAGCCTTTGAACGACTTCTCAAGAAACTCGAGAATCGCGACCGCGTCGGCGTATTCGCCAGACTTAGCGAACCTACCGGCGAACTTGTATTCGCGCTTCGCGTAACGCTTCAGTTCCCGAATGGTGTCCTTTGCCACCCGCGCGACGGCTTCGTCTTTCCCTGCCACGTGTTTCTCGAGCTCGCGAATCGCTCTGGCGCAATCCCTCTTGCCCAGGTATCGAGACGCTGCTTTCAGTTTCCTCGGCAGAGAAAACTTCGGCTCGAAGCGCGCGCCCTTGAGAAACTTCTCGATCTTCTTGCCGTCGAGACTAGCGGGGTGCCCTTTCCAGACGACTTTGCCCTTGGGGCTGACGAGCCATGCCGTGGGGTAGGCACGTGAGTTAAACGCCGAGCCGGAGCGCAGCGCGACGATGTATTCGATTTCCTCGTTCTTGACGACACGTTGGATCCGTCCCTTGGGTTCATCGGCAACTCCGATGACCGTCAATCCCCTACCCTCGTACTCACGTTTGAGATCGTTGAGGTGCGGGATCGACGTGATGCAAGGGCCTCACCAGGTGGCCCAGTTCTCGACGAGGATGAGTCGTCCCTTGAGCTGCGACCAAGAGAACCCTGGGGCTGCGTTGAGCCACTCCTTGGCGTGAAGCGCTGGCGCCTCCTGTCCGACATCTGTTCCGAACGCCGAGCTGCAGAGAACGCCGGCGACCAGCGACACGACCGCTTTGCGCGCGTCAATCATGACTGCCTCCGATCCGAAAAATGTGATGAGCAACACGTCACTCAAGTTAGCTTTGGGTGTGTCGCGGAGACAAGAACAAAAGTCCGCTCCGTGTCGATTCCCAGTGTTCTGCCGAACTGTAGAGACCGTGAATGTCCGCGCTGGCGCGGGCCGATCAGCCCTGGCGACAACCAGTGCTCATTAAGCAGCGCCGCGTCTTGCGGGCATGACCGCAGCCGAGGTAGTCTCTACCCTCTCTGATCCTGATTCCACTGCAAGTTGATCCTGACAACGGGGGTTGCCCGACATGAAATTGACCTACTGGAGCCACTCCGCGTTTCTCGTCGAAACGGCTTCGCATCGTCTCGTCATCGACCCATTTTTGAGCGGCAATCCGAACGCAGCCGTTAAGGCCGAGGATGTGGAGTGTGATTACGTCCTGGTCACACATGCGCACGGCGATCATCTCGGCGACGCGGTCGACATCGCGAAACGAAATGACGCCACGATCGTCGCCACGTACGAGCTCTCTGCGCACTGCGGCGCCCAAGGCGCAAAGGTTCATCCGATGCATCTCGGCGGCGCGCGACAGTTCGATTTCGGACGGTTGAAGCTGACGCTCGCCCACCACGGCTCGGGTCTTGAGACCGGTGACGGGATCGTCGAGCTCGGCAATCCCGCTGGTCTTCTGATCACCGCGGACGGCAAAACGCTCTACCACGCCGGCGACACAGCGCTCTTTCTTGACATGAAACTGATCGGCGAGCTCGACGCCATCGATGTTGCCATTTTGCCAATCGGGGACAACTTCACGATGGGCATCGACGACGCCGCGAAAGCGGTTGAGTTTCTCCAGCCGCAGCTGGCGATCCCCATGCACTACAAGACGTTCGACCTGATCTACGTCGATCCGAACGTTTTCGTTGAGAAAGTCGCAGCCAACGGCCGCAGCGCACGCGTTCTCGAATTTGGCGAAACGATCACGGTGTGACCGCTGATCGAGCAAGGGTGCTCACCGCGTCGTGGCGGCGAGTAGGTCGGCACCGGCGTCGCGTCCTACGAACAGCTCGCTTGCCCAGACTCTGTGGACCATCACCTCCAACCCTCGAAGGGCTGGTACGGGTAGCGGTCGCAAGCGTCCCAGTCGATCTCCATGCCGAGCCCTGGGGTGCACGGAAGCAGCAAACAGCCATCGTCTATTTGTGGCAGCGGCTGCACGACCTTCGCTTCGACGGCACGTAGCTCTTGGGAACCGATGGTCTCGACGATGAGAAGATTTGGCACGCTCGCCGCGAGGTGCAGGGTTGCGACAGTGGCGACGGGTCCGTTCGGGTTGTGTGGCGCCAGGCCGACGTATTCGGCCTCTGCGAGTGCGGCGATCTTTTTTGCCTGCGCGAGACCACCGCACCAGACGACGTCCGGCTGCGCAGCGGCGAGGTTGAGCTTGCCGAGAAATCGCCGCGCGTCGTAGATCGTCGACCAGCGCTCACCGGTTGCGATCGGTACAGGACTACGCTCGGTTACGAACGCGAGTGCTGTCTCGTTCTCCGGTGGCACGGGCTCCTCGATAAAGAGGAGCTCGAGATCTCGCAGTGCTTCGCAAAGTCTGAGGGCGTTGGTGGCGTTTAGGCGTCCGTGGCAGTCGAGCATCAAGTGAACGCTGCTGCCCACCGCCTCGCGCGCAGCGACGAAAAAGTCGCGGATGCGGGCGAACGTGTCCGGCGCGAGGATTTCGGTCTCCTTGTGACTGCGGTCGATCTCACCATGCGTACCGCTGTAGCCGAAGCTGCCGAGTCCCGTGCTCGGGTTCCGCGCTGCGCCGCCGACGTATGCTGCGTCTTGAGCGCCGTAGAAGAGAGGCAGCGTCGCTTTCAGCGCGTGATAGCCGCGGTCGACACAATCTTTCGCGTTGGCTGCGAACGCTTCCGGCGTCGGACCGCACAGACAATGGCAGTAAACCGGGATGCGGTCGCGCGTCGGTCCCCCGAGCAGCTTGTAAACTGGAGCGCCTAGGCTCTTCCCCAGAATGTCCCAAAGCGCGATCTCGACAGCGCTGATTGGCGCTGTCTGAAGGCCGCCGCCGACCAGAAAGGCATCGCGGTACATCTTTTCGAAGTGATCCTCGATCCGGGTCGGGTCTTTACCGACCAGGTAACGAGCGAGTTCATGGATTCCCGCTTCGACCATCTTCGATTTGCGTTTGTAGAGCGTTTCGCCATAGCCGGTGATGCCCTCGTTCGTCTCCACAGCGACGAAGACGGAGTTCCGCGGCCCGAGCTGGACCAGCTTTGTCTTGATGCGGGTGATCTTCATGCGAGGAGTCCGGCGTCGCGCATCTGCACGGCGAGTTTCTCTCGCTGCGCCGCGTCCAGTGGCTCGAACGGCTGGCGAGAGAAGCCGCCATGAAGACCCATGAGGTCCAGCCCAGCGCGATAGATCGCCAGGTCGTTGACGTCACCTAGAAGCCCGTGCGCGTGGAGCTGCTTGAACGGCAGGAGGACGTCGTTCCAGATGTGGCGCGCCTTTGCGACGTCGCCAGAAGCGCAGGCGCCGTAGAGTTCGACACATTCGCGCGTCAGGAAGTTTAAGAAGCCGCTGATCCAGCCGTGCGCGCCACCCAAGAGCGCTTCCATCGGCGATTGGAACGAGCCGTAGAAGACCCGGAAGCTCGCGTCGGTGAGGTGAAGAAGGTCGTGTACCGGAACGACGCTCTGCGTCGTCGACTTGACACCGCAGACCACGCCTTCTTGCCAAAGAGAAGTGAGATCGCGGGGCGTGAGTTCCGCGCAGCCCGAAAAGATTGCGTTGTTGTAGACCAGAAGCGGCAGCGACGTGTGACGTCGAATGCAGCGAAAGTGCTCGACGACCGATGCCTTGGGTGGTTTCTGATAGTACGGAAGGGTCAGGAGAGCCGCGTCGGCGCCGACGGCTTCGGCCTTCTGCGTCAGGGCGATCGAGAGTCGCGTGCTGTAGCGCCCACTCGAGGCGACAACTGGAACCCGGCCCGCGGCGGCGGCAACCGCGATTTCGATCACGCGCTCGTGCTCCGCTTCGGTCATGGCGACGAACTCGCCGGACGAGCCCGCAGCAACGATTCCATCGACGCCACAGGCGATGAGATGTTCGACATGGCGGGCGGTGGCCTCTTCGTCGAGCTCGCCGTCGGCGGTGAACATCGTCAGCGCGGCGGGAAAGACGCCGCGTAACGCAGAAGTCGTTTTCGTTGTCGCTGCTTGTTCAGAGCTCATAGATCTCGTAGGAGTTCTCGCACGGATTGCCGCGACTGACGTGCAGGCGTCCTGTGTCCGCCTCGATGACGACCGAGAAGACGCTGCGCCAAAACCCGTGCTGCGGATCGTCGTTCGGGTGTCGGCAGATTGAGCGTGGATAGTTGTCATGATCGCGCAGCAGCTTCTTGAACGTCTCGACGTTTGAGCTCGAAGGAACACCGCTGCGCAGTGCGCGAACCCGCGCCAAACGCGCGTGTGAATCGATGAGCTCGGGAAAAGAGCTATTGATCGGCTCCAGATCGGGATGGAGGCAGTGGTTGGTGTGGACGACGAACTGGTCGTGGCGCAGCACCTTGACGTCGTCGATCGTCATCTCGAGGTCTGCTGGTCCATCCGGCGTCGTCAGCATGACGTTCGCCGGGATGGCGCGCTCCGCTCGGCGTGCCGCGTCGACGACGCCGTCGAGAGAGTCAGTTTCGTACATCGCGCGGACGATGAAGTAGTGCGGCACTCCGAGACGACGACTCGGTGCGGGCAGCGTGTTGAGGCAGACACCGACACCGCGGTCATTCACCCCGATATAGGCGACCAGGCCCGCTTGCGTGACGCTGATAAATGATGGCTGGCTTACTGGACGCCGGCGCAGCACGATCGTCCAGCGATCGAGTTCAGGGTCATTGTCCCAGTTTTGTCCGACAAGTCCGCTCCTGGCGCCGCCGAGCGGCGGTTTAGCTGCGATCGACGATGCCGCAGCGAGCGACGTGCAGCCCGAGTCATCGTCTGCCATCAACTGATTTCGTACCTGCAGCAACATCAGCTCTCCGAGCGCCACCCCCGAGCTCGACGCCACGCCTTCGAGCTCCTCTAAGTGGTGTGGCGCGTACGCGCGCGCGAAAGGAATGCACGAGTGTGCGACGTCCAGCGCCGCTTCGCCCGACACGGGAGCTGTCACGCGAACGCGTTCGAGCGCGCAAGCGGCGAAGCCGCGGATGAGCTCGCGAGCCGCCTCACCCAGCTGTTCGCCCATCTCGTAGGGCGTGCCGGCGACTTCGACCTCGGGGTAGCGGCGTTCTGCGACCATGTGGCGCCTACTCCGAGCTTGACGACGATCGGCGGTGTGCGAGGTCGAGGGCCGGGTCGCCGTTGGCTTTCATGTGCTGCAAAATCTTAGCGTCGAGCTCGGTCACGAGGTGCGCGAGTCCCGGCCGCGTCGAGCGGATGAGGTTCGTCGTCTCTGCCGGATCGTTCTTGAGGTCGTAGAGTTCGTCCCGATCACTATTCAGGAAATCGCGCATGAGCTTCCAACTCGGTGTTCGGTACATCCGCATGTGCGTGCGCGACTGATGATGCGTGCTGTACTCGGCGTAGAAGTCGTTGTCCCACGGCGTCGCCTCGCCGCGTAGGAGCGGCAGGAAATCCTTGCCGCGAATCTGCACCGCGGCCGGTTTCGTGACGGATGCCATGGCGAGAATGGTTGGAAACCAGTCGAGGTTGGAAATCGTTTCGGAGATCACCGTCCCTGGACGAATCACACCTGGCCAACGAACTGCTGTCGGCACGCGGAGCGAGTGGTCGTACATGTTCGGTCGCTGGTTCTTCGGCACGTTTGTTGTTCCGGCCGGTGGATCCTTGAGAATCCAATGGCCGTTGCCTTTGTGCCAAATGCCGTTGTGGCCCATGTTGTAGCCGTGATCGCTCGAGTAGATCACGATGGTATTGTCTTTGAGGCCAAGGCGCTTGAGCGCCGCGAGCACTCGGCCGACGTTGCGATCGACGCCGCTGACGCTCGCGAGGTACTCGCGTGTGACCCGCTTGACGCGTTCGACGTCAAGACCGCGGTAGTCAGGGTTGGGGATCTGGGGATCGAGACCGTCGTACGGCGCCCAGTCCTCGTCGGCGACGGGCAACCACCGTGTGTGCGGGGCACGAAAGTGCAGACAGAGAAGAAACGTGCGTCCTTTGTTGCGTTCCAAGAAGCGGACGGCGTCGTCGGCCAGAAGGTCGGTCGTCAGGCCGTGTAACTGAACCTGCTTCCCTTCCACCTCGAGTACGGGATCCTTAGTTTTCGCGCCGCCGGGGCGAAAGCCCATGAAATAATCGAAGCCATTTTGCGTCGGATGAAAACGATCCGCCGTGCCAAGGTGCCACTTGCCAACTAGCCCCGTGTGGTAGCCGGCACGCTGGAGGATCTCGGGCCAAGTCAGCATGCTCGGATCAAGACCGTGCTCAGGTTCTTTACGAGGATTGATCCAATCGGTGACACCGAGTTCGCTGCCGTAACGGCTTGCCAGCAAGCTGGCGCGCGACGGGCTACAGACTGGCGTCGTTGTGAAGGCGTTCTTGAGGTACGCGCCTTCTCGGAAGAGACGATCGAGATGCGGTGTGGCCGCGTGGGGATGCCCGGCTTCACCGAGCGCCCAAGGAGCCTGATCGTCGGCGAACAGAAAGACGATGTTGGGTCGCTCAGCCGCTACGGCCACAGAGACTTCTGCCATGAGTGCGGAGATCGCCGCGAGAGCAGCGCAGAGAACCGAGCAAATGCGTCGCGCGTGAAACATTGAGGCTCGCCTTACCGTTGTGTCGTGATCGTGATGCGTCTGGCGGGCGGCGCGCCCCCGTGTGCGCCGGGTGTGCGGAGGCTTGTTCCCGGCGAGGTCGAGGATTCGGCTTCGCCCTCAACCTATGAGTGTACGTCAGGCGCCCGCAACCGGTTGAGCGATTTTCTGGTGGCTCTTTTCGATTCCATCGGAGTTCCCGAGCTTGAGTCCCTGGGTGCCATCGCCCATGCTGGTAGTGGTCGAAATCTTCCCCAAGTTCTTGCCCCCGTGTACCGAAACCAAAACATTGAGATAGGCTGTGCCTTGTAAGGAGAACGTCTTGCGCCGAACGTCCCGTTTAGTGTGTTTCTGCTGTTTGGTTTGCATCGGTGCTGCGGCGCTCGGGGTTACGGCACGTGCGGCCGATCGCCACGCGTTCACGGGGGCGAAGATTTACCCGATCGACGGCGACGCCATCGAAAACGGTGTGCTCTTGATTGAAGGCAAAAAGATCAAGGCGGTCGGCGCGGCCGGCGACACCGAGATCCCCGCGGGTGCCACGCTCCATGATGTCAGCGGCAAGGTCATCCTACCAGGCCTGATCTGCACGCACAGTCACCTCGGGGGCATCGGCGGCGGCGATGGCTCCGGGCCCATTCAGCCGGAAGTCCGCATCTATGACTCGACGAACGTCCTCGACGCTGGCTTTCGACGTGCAGTTGCCGGCGGACTGACAACGCTCAACATCATGCCGGGTTCTGGACACCTCATCAGCGGTCAAACCATCTACGTCAAGCTGCGCCGTGGTAAGACGATCGAAGATCTGATGATTCGGGATGCCAACGGCGATCCCATGGGTGGCCTCAAGATGGCGAACGGTACCAACTCGATGCGAAGTCCTCCGTTTCCCGGTACGCGTGGCAAGTCGGCCGCGCTTGTGCGGCAGAAGTTTGTCGCGGCGCAGGAGTACCGTGACAAGGTGCGGCGCGCCGCCGGTGATCCCGACAAGCTTCCACCTCGAGATCT
Source organism: Planctomycetota bacterium (assembly GCA_965223265.1). Classification (GTDB taxonomy): domain Bacteria; phylum Planctomycetota; class UBA8108; order UBA8108; family SXIK01. The sequence goes on along the minus strand of OZ244999.1, from coordinate 7,576,034 downwards.
TGGTCTCGAAGCGCTCGTCGAGGTGCTTGACGGCAAACGCATCGTGCACCACCACACGCATCGACATGACGACATTCTCACCGTGCTGCGACTCTCCAAAGAGTTCGGATTCCGCGTTGTGCTGCAGCACGCCAGCGAAGGCTGGAAGGTAGCGCCGCAGATCGCCGCGGCCGGTGCTCCCTGCTCCGTCATTCTGATCGATAGCCCAGGCGGTAAGCTCGAAGCCGTCGACATGGTCTATCGTACCGGCGCGGTTCTTGAGCAGGCGGGGGTTCTCGTCGCTTTTCACACCGATGATTGGATCACCGACTCGCGCATCTTCCTGCGCACGCCGGCGCTTGCCGTGCGCGCCGGAATGACGCCGGCGGGGGCTCTCAAGGCGGTCACTCTTGCTGGTGCAGAGATGCTCGATCTGGGAGATCGCATCGGCTCGTTGACTGCGGGAAAAGACGCCGATTTCGCGATCCTGAGCGGCGAACCTTTGAGCGTCTATACCAAAGTGCTCGAGACCTGGGTCGAAGGCGAGAGGGTCTTTGATCGCCGTGACCCAGTGGATCGACTGCACGCCGTCGGTGGCTACGGCGCCGGCCGCGACCAAGAACCCTACTTCTGCTGCTTTGAGGAGCATGCGCGATGAGGTTGAGCAAGACGACGATCAAGACGTCGGAGACCTCGCGACGTGCTGTGTTTGACGGCGTGCGCGACTCGGAGCTTCTGCCGACGTCGATTCTTGTCGGCATGGTCTTGGCGAGTGTGTTCGCCTCACCGTGCCACGTTGCCGCGCAAGTCGCGGTCCGCGGCGCGAAGGTGTACACGATGGTAGGACCGCCCATCGATGACGGCATGGTCATCGTGCGCGACGGAAAGATCGCGGCAGTCGGGAGTGCTAGCGATCTGCGCGTTCCCGAAGGTTTTCGCGTGCTTGAGGCGGCGGTGGTGACTCCAGGTCTTGTCGACGCCCACAGCGTTGTCGGGTTGGCCGGTTACTTGAACCAGCCCCAAGACAGCGACCAGCTTGAGCGTTCGGCACCTCTGCAGCCGGAACTGCGCGCCCTGGACGCCTACAACGTTCACGAGCGACTCGTCGAGTGGATTCGCGGTTTCGGCGTCACGACGCTGCACACGGGTCACGCGCCGGGCGAGCTCATCTCTGGTCAAACGATGGTCGTCAAGACGCGCGGCGACAGCGTCGAAGAGGCGGTCTTGATCGAGACGAAGATGCTGGCGGCGACATTGAGCACCGAGGCGCGTAAGGACGACGGGTCGCCGGGCACGCGCGGTAAGATGGTGGCGCTCCTCCGAGCCCAGCTGCTCAAGGCGCAGGAATACCGTACAGCGCGTGTGGCCGCCGCGAAGGCGCAGGCGGAGGCTAAGGACCCGGAAGATTCACAGGGTGTAGTGCCTGAGTCGGACGGCGCGTCAAAGGGGGACAGTGACGCCGAGGCGCTGCCGCGCGACCTTGGGCTTGAAGTCCTCGCCCGCGTGCTCGGCGGCGAGCTGCCGCTTCTCGTCACGGCACACCGCGCTCAGGATATCGCCAGCGCGCTGCGGCTCGCGCGCGAGTTCAAGTTTCCGCTTGTCCTTGACGGCGCGGCGGAAGCCTATCTGCTCATTGACGAGATCAAAGCTGCTGGCGCTGCGGTGATCCTTCACCCGACCATGGCTCGCGCGCATCGAGACCTTGAGAACATGAGCTTTGAGACGGCCGCAACGCTGCGCGCGGCAGGAATCCGGGTGGCACTACAGAGCGGTTACGAAAGCTACGTTCCGAAAACGCGCGTCGTGCTGTTCGAAGCCGCACTGCTGGCGGCGAACGGCCTCTCCCCCGAAGAGGCGCTCGAGACGGTGACGATCGATGCTGCGCGCATTCTTGGCGTCGACGACCGTGTCGGTTCGCTCGTCGTCGGTAAGGACGGCGACTTGGCGCTCTACGACGGCGATCCGCTCGAGTATACATCGCACTGCATCGGCGTTGTCATCGAAGGCGTCGTCGTCAGCGACGAGAAGCGTTGACTGCGCCTGCTTCCCTGATCGTCTCCACTTGGAATCGCCCACGCGGGGTGGTGAGAATCACGAAAGAACGCGTGCTGCGACAGGCGGGCCGCGTCCCCGAGGCACGAGGCCACGTAGATCGTTTCGATCTCTCGTTTGCGACGCGTTGACCGCCTGGCGGCCTTTGGTCAGAATGGCGCCTTCGCGAATGGGGCGTCGCGCGTCGCGCGCGATGCCGTCCGCTGTAGCGTCGATCGTCGCGCCCAAGCTTGCCAGCCGGAGTCAGTCGCCCGATGAATGTGCTCACCCCGTTCGACCTCGTCATCTTCTTCGGCTCGCTCCTCCTCGTCATGGGCGCGGGACTTTGGGCGGGGCGCAAGGAAGAGACCGCGTCCGACTATTACCTCGCGGGACGCACGACGCGCTGGTGGGGCGTCGCCGCCTCGATCTTCGGTTCCAACGTCTCGGCGAATCATATCATCGGCATGATGGGCGTCGGCTTTGGCGTCGGCTTTGCTCAGAGTCACTTTGAGATCAGCGCCATCGCCGGCCTCCTTCTTCTCTGCTACGGCTTTTTGCCCGTCTACCGCAAGCTTGGCATCTACACCCTGAGTGATTACTTGGGCCGGCGTTACGGTGAGACGAGCCGCGTCCTCTACGCGCTGATCATGCTCGCGGTGATCGTCGTGATCCAAACGGTGCCCGGTTTCTACATCGGCTCGCGTTCACTCAATGTTCTATTGCAGCAGGAAGCGGGTGCGCCGATTGATCAGACGTACTACACGCTCGGCATTGTCTTGATGGCGGTGGTCACCGGCACCTACACCATCGTCGGCGGTCTCAAAGCAGTGATCGTCACCGACGTGATCCAGTCGGTCCTCATGCTCATCGCGGGCATCGTGGTCGCAGTGCTGACCTTCGCGCAGCCTGAGATCGGCGGCTGGGCCGGTATGCGGGCGATGGATGCGGCGCGTGGCGACGAGCGACTCATGCGCCTCTTTCAGCCCTCAGACCACGCCGACTTGCCGTGGTCCGGCGTCCTCAGCGGGCTCATGGTGCTCCACTTCTATTACTGGGGGACGAATCAATTCATCGTGCAGCGGGCCCTGGCAGCGCGCAGCGACAGCGAAGCGCGTCTTGGCATCATCATCGCTGGCTTCTTCAAGTTGTTGATTCCGTTCATGTCGATCGGTGGTGGCATCGCAGCGTTCTATCTCTTCCAGGCCCGCGGCATCGAAAGTGATGCTGACGCGGCCTTCACCGAACTTCTCAAGACCGTCGTCGCCCCTGTGGGTTTCGGCGTCGTCGGGCTTGTCGCTGCAGGAGTGGTCGGTGCGATTCTGTCGTCGATCGATTCGATGTTGAATTCAGCGGCGACCATTTTCACGTTTGACTTTTACAAGCGCTACGTCCGCCGGGGGGCGGGAGAACGCGAGCTCATTCTGGTCGGTAGTGTCGCGATCGCTTTCTTTATCTTTGCCTCGGCAGCACTGACGATCTTTACCATGGATCCAAACTCAGAGGACCACTTCTTCCTGCAGATCGCCAGCCACCAAGGAAAGCTCGTCGCTGGCGTGGTCGTTGCCTTCGCTCTCGGGATGTTCTGGCGCCGTGCGACCTCGCCCGGGGCGATTGCGTCGATCGTGATCGGCATCTTGGTGTCGTATGGATTGCCACCGCTCTACAAAGACTTGGTTGCAAGCGGTCAACTCACCAGTCTCAGTGAGACGTTTGGGCGTGAGCTCAATTTCATGCACTCGGTCTTCGTCGCGGCGATTTGCGCCGCCGTTGCGCACGTGGTCGTCAGTCTTCTGACGCAATCGAATGCGGACGCCCAGCATGGCGACGACGCGGCCGGCGGTGACGAGAGGTCTCGCCTCACTTGGACGGACCTCGGCGGCCACGATCCGGCCGCCCTCAAGCGAGGTTTTTTGGGCGTCGGCGCGGCACTGCTCCTATGGATCGTTCTCGGCATTCTCGTCTACACCGGCACGCTGAGCTCCACAGTGAGCGCTTGGGTGGCTGCACTCTTCACGTGGGCGCTTTTCGCCAAAGCGGCGCTCACCAATGTACGGCGGCGGGCCGCCGAAGGGGCGGCCGACGTGCCGCTCATAGGTATCTGCAGCGAAGATCGATTTTGGGCGGGGCTGCTGGCCGCGGTGGCGATCTTCATGATGTTTTACTTCGCGTAGTTCTCGAGACTCGGTTCTGTGCGCCCGGTTAGCGCGTTCAGAGGTCGCACTCCCAATTCGCGCTACAGACTCTGCTTGCCGCCGTTTCGCAGCCGCTCGGTTGGACTAACAGCCCGTTGAAAAAGTGCTTCGAGCCGAAAACTGGTCTCTTCGCGTCCAGATCGGCCGCGGCAAACGCAGGTAATCTCTGAGATTTTCGAGTATTGACGCGGTCGAGCTGGGCGCGAAGAGGCCGGTTTCTCGGCCGAATGACTTTTTCAACGGGCTGCTAAGTTTCGAGCAGCGCCCGCATACGCTCCAAGCCGAGGCGTAGAACATCGCGCGGATCCTGCGCCCAGAGTTCCTCGTTGAAAAGTTCAAGGCTGATCGCGCCTTCGTAGCCGATGTCGCGCAGCACCTGGATTTCCGCCGCGAGATCGATGGCCCCGTCGCCAATCATGACGCGGTCGGGATCAAGCTGGGTGAGCGGCGGTTTGTCCGGATGAGCATCGTCGATGTGGTAGTGGCTGACGCGCTCGCCGGGGATCTTGCTCAAATCGTCGCACGTCGATCCGCTGTTCCAGTTGTGGAAGGCATCAACGATCAGCGTCGCGTCACGAGCGCCTGTGTCTTGAACGATCTGCCAGGCGGCGTCGAGGCGCGAGACGGAACGGCTGAAGCTTAGGTACTCGAACGTCGGCGTAACGCCCACCGCGCGTCCGATGGCGAGGACATCCCCGTAGCGCCGCGTGACTTGGTCCACCGGGCATGGCGAGCGGGGCGGTGTGGTGACGACGTAGGGCGAGCCAAGGCGGGCGCACAGCTCCATGCGCCGCTTCACCTCCTCGAGTGCCTGTGGGTATTCCTCTTCGCTCGCGTCACCCCACCCCTTCAGAGCGATCATGCAGGGAACACGGAGTCCCGAGTCTGCCAGAGCTTTCTCAAGATCGCGGACTTCGCCACCACGACCGACGAATTCGTAGACATCGTTGATCCACAGCTCGATCGCTTCGAATCCCGCCTCGGCGCTCAGACGCACCTTCTCGAGAAGTGGCTGCGGTTTGATCGTGCTAGTGTTCAAGCAGAGCGTCCAGGCCATGACGCCATGGTAGCGAGCCTCGATCGCTACCGGTAGAGGCTGGGCACTACTCTCCGCCACGTTCGAGCACGTCGACCCGCGGCGAGGTATCGGGGCGGCTCAGCGGGTCGGTGGGAACGTTCGTGAGTACTCGCTCGTCCGGATGATCATGATGGACTACGATCGGTGATGCTGGTTGACGACGCCACTCGTGTTCTTGATCCTTCTCGGTAGCTGGGGGGCGCTAGACGACCGCAGTAGATGAGCAGGCCAGACTTGTTCTCTCCCCCTCTGACGCCCTACCATTCTTGGAATCTGATCACATGGACAGATCCCTCGGCTCGCGTGGGCGAGCGAGGGAGTCGAGCTCGGCAGGATCGTTGACAGAGGTAAACGATGGCTCGCATTCAAGGTTCCCCGGCACGGAATGTGTTTGCGCGGATTGTGTATTGGGCGTTGCGCCGGAAGTTTGGTACCGTCCCCGCAAGTGTTCGCATCGCGGCGCACCACCCGAGAGTTTTGAAGGGATTCGCTGAGATGGAGACCGCTCTGACGGGCGCCCAGCGGCTCGATCCGAAGTTGAAGAGCCTTTTGCAAGTCCGGGTGGCGATGCGCGTTGGATGTCTTTTCTGAATCGACATCGGTTCTGCCGTGGGCAGAGAACAGGGATTGACGACCGAGGCGCTCGAGGCGCTTGGGGACTATGAGCACAGCGAGGTTTTCTCGTCCGTCGAAAAGGTTTGTCTGCGATACGCGGATGCCATGACCGATACGCCGGCTGACGTTGATGATGTGCTCTTCGCGGAGCTTTGGAAGACGTTCGACGAAGCGCAGCTGGTTGAGTTGACCGCGATGGTTGCTTGGGAGAACTACCGCGCGCGGTTTAATCGCGGATTTGGGCTCGACAGCGAGAACTACAGTCGCGGAGCGTACTGCCCGCGGCCACACTCTGGAGTTACATGAAAGTCACGTCGCTCGGTCATAGTGCGTTTCTTCTGGAGATGGAAACAACGGCGCGCGCTGAGCCGGTGCGCCTTCTTGGCGATCCTTGGCTTTCCGATTACATCGTTGGCGATCTTCAAGGCCGGTTCCCGCGCCTGCGCTATGATGCGCCTGCGTTCGAGCCGCTCGACGCGATCTTCGTGTCGCATGCCCACACCGACCACCTTGACCCCTACACGTTGGCGCGTCTTTGGCGCGAGCTCGAAACGCGGCCTCGTCTCGTGCTTCCGGAAAGCCTCCGTTTCTTGGACCGCACGATGCGAGAATTCCTCCGAGGCGTCTCCATCACGTATCTCCGTGAAGGCGAAACCTACGACTTGAGCGGACTGGTGCTTGAAGGTTTCTTCAACCCCGAAACCGCGGCAACGAACGAAGACGATGTAATGGTGCTTGTTGTACGCGGCGAGCGGGAGACGTTCGTCAACGAAGCCGACGCTGTCTTGCCGTTCTATCACCCGGAAGTCCGCGTCGAGCTCTCCAAGAAGTTTCTCGCTGACGACCCCTCGACGGTCTGTTTTCTGACCACACTGAACGAGGGCGGGGCGACCATGTCGATGCTGGCGGCGCAGAGCCATGACGAGCGGCGGCAACGATTAGACGCCTGCATCGAAGCGGTGTACGACGACGTTCACGATGCGTACGCGCCGCTCGACGGTGACAACGACGAAGCGCGCGACTTTCTGGAAGCCCTCGATGACGACGATGACGTGGGTCTACTGGACGACTTGGGTCCCCCGCCGGAACCTCTGCTCGACCTGTGGCGCGACCCGCGCGTCGTTCGACTGATCGGCGGGCAGGGCATCTGCTTCCCGCAGGAGGTTGACCCGGCGTGGAACCGCGTCCTGTTTCCCATCCGCGTGCAGGACCGCGTCACGATTGAGCGGGAGGTCGCGATGCAGTGGGGGTGTGAGCATAGAACCGAAGCGTTCGTTCCTGGTGTTTGCTACGAGCTTGCGGCTGGCGACATCGTCTCTGAGCAGACGTGCACATGGTTCGACATACGTGATCGCGAGGAGGAGAGGGAGTTCGATATCGACCTTTCGCTCTTCGAGAGATTCCCCGACGCGCCGCTCGACGACTCGCAGCGTAGCGTTGCCGAGCAGCGCCAGCGCATCTCGGACTGTCTGAACCATCGTTTCTTGCCTCATCTCGTCGGTGCGCGAAATCCTCCGATTGAACACCTGCTAGCTGCAGGTGGCGGCGAATACCGCATCCGCATACGCTTTGGTCACTCCACCAACCATGAGGAAGCGGATTTCGTCTGCTCGTTCGCACGACTGCAGTTCACCGCCGAGAGACCGTCGTGTACACCAAACGAAGTCTACTGGGCGAACGATCTCATCGACTTCCTTGACGGGCGCTGCGATGAGTTTTCCACTTTTTGTCGACGTCCCACTGGTGCGACGGCGCAGCGACTCTGGAACTGTCTTGGGCTACCATATCTCAACAACGATATAGTCGAGAAGAAGGTGCGTCTTCATTTCGAGCGGGCGACCGAGGGCGGCGACGCTCGCGAATGGGTGCTGCCGTTTTATAACGACGAGCCCCGTTCCACAGCAGAGCCAGAGCAGACGAAAGATTCTTGAATTCGTCTGTGGCGTCCGAGAAACTCTGAGCGCCTGCGGGCGCGGCATTTCGAATTCGCGCCAGCGAAGGCAAGGATAAGCTCGTGAGGTTCCGCGGGTTGCCGGTGTGTAAAGGATGCGGCCGCAGTCGTCGGCTTCGGTGGCGAGGCACTACGGCGAGCGGGTAGTCAAATCAACGGCATCTGTACGGATGTCGAGGTTCGGAAAAACGACGGAAGAAACAACGTTTGCGGAGTCGTTTTCATCATGATCTACGTTCATGCTGCGATCGAGCTCTATCCCGGCACGCGCGAAGCATTCTTGAGCGAACTCGAGGGCGTCGTGCCGACAGTCCTGGCTGAGGCGGGCTGCATTCGTTACGAGCCCACGATCGATGTCGATCTGGGCCTCGAACGCATTGCCGCGCCGCGCCCAAATGTCGTCACCATCGTCGAGGCATGGGAGAGCGAGGATCACCTCGAAGCGCACCTGCGCGCGCCACACATGCTATCGTACCGCGAGCGCGTTAAGGAGTTCGTCGCCTCTGCGGAGATTCGTGTGACCACTCCGGTGTAGGTACGGCCGTCCGCGACGCAAGCATACAGAGAAAACCCACTGAGGAAACCCGACATGCCAAAGGTATTGATGCCCATCGGTGATGCGACTGAAGTGCTCGACACGATGATCGCTTACTTTCGTATTCCCGAAGATGGATTCGAGCTCGTCGTCGCCGGACCCGAAGCGCGCACCTACCAGATGGCAATGCATCAGAAACCCGATGGGTGGGATATCACGCGGGAACGTCTCGGGTACCACCTGACGGCGACCGCAGCGTTTCGCGACGTGGACCCGACGGAGTTCGTGGGAATGTTCGTTTCGGGCGGTCGGGCTCCCGAGTATCTCCGCTACGATGAGGACTTGTTGCGGATCACGCGTCACTTCTTCGAGGCAGCGAAGCCGGTTGCTGCGCTCTGTCACGGCATCGAGATCCTGTCGGCGGCGGATTGCATCCGCGGCCGCACGGTGACGACTGTGCCCAAATGTGCGCTGGACGCGGAGCAAGGGGGCGCGAAGTACGTCGATGAACCCTGTGTCGTCGACGGACTCTTGGTGACCGGGCGCGGCTGGGAAGACAACACGCCGGTCTTGCGGGCGTTTATGGAACTGCTCAGTCACGCGTTGTGAGTTGGCATCGGTCGCGCCGGTACGTCGGACGCGGTGGGCGCTTGCCCATGAATGGACTTCTTCAACGGGGCTACTCAGGTTCCGTGAACGAGCAGGTCGAGGTGCAGCCCTCGACCCGAATGCAATTCACTCCTCCGGCGGGTTCTGGTCCGTCAGCGAACAAGTAGCCAAGAACGTAGATGGCGTCTGATAGGTCGAGTGCGTCGTCGTCGTTGACGTCGAGAAGGAGCACGTTGCTATTGTCGCTCGCAGTGCCGTCACCGCACGGCAGCTCTTTGCCACCGCCCCCGAAGAGGTGAAGCAAGGTACAAATCGGGTCAGAGACGTCGAGGTCGCCGTCTTGATTGCAATCACCAATGCGGACGAGTCCGCGTTCCGTGTCAACGCTGTCGACAACCATCAGATGCACATCGTCTGCGTTGTATACGACCCTCCATCCGAGGTCATCTGGGAGTTCGGGCGCATCGACAGAGGCGAACGTGCCTTTGACTGAGCCCTCGGCCTGGAGAACTTCGAACGTATGGCCACGGTTTGGGATATACGACTTTTCGAGCTCTACGATGAGCGTGCCGTCGAGAATGGCGTCTCCCTTCACTAACAGGTGATCGTGCGTTCCCGGCTCGGTGCCGCCGACGTCGACCTGCAGCGACCCGGTTCTGTGTTGACGATACTCGTCGCGAATGGCGGCGCCGCCCTCGAGCGTCATCAAGGCGTGTTTCACGTTGACGGCGACATCGACCTGCGCACCACTCTCGAGGTGGAGCCTGCCGCCTCGGTCGACAAGGAGCTTTCCGTGACCGGTGAACCGAGCACGCGCGGCGATCGTGCTCTTACTCCCGAAGAGGTTGAGAGTGGTGCCGTACTCTCGACTGTCCGCGAGTTCGGTTGTGGAGAGAGGTGCAAAGTAGACGTCAGATTCAAAGATCCCGGCGCCGTTGACGTGCATCTGGCCGTAGATAGCGACCTCTGGGGCGACGATGCGACCGACGAAGTTGAGCGCGATTCCACCGTGCATGAAGAGTCGCCCGGCATCTTCGAGCTCAAGAGCGTCTGAGAGTTCGAGGGTGCTCGATGTGCTGACCTCGATCCGGCCCCCGAAGGGCTCTGACAGCCGACCGAGTACCGCCAGCTGAGAGCTGGGTCCAACGACGATGGCGCCGTCTTCGCTGCTGCCGTCGAGGTCGAACTTGCCGCCAGCCGGTGCACTGAGAACCAATCGCGACCGATCGAGCGCGATGCTGCCATCGTTCGTCAGGACTACAGACTCCGGGCGCCCCGGAGTGTTCAGGAACTGAACGTTTCCAGAGCCGCTGAGCGATCCTTGCGCGCTCAGTGTCGCTCCTACGTTGACCGTCAAGACACCTTCTGCCATTTGAACGTGTCCGGCGGCAGCAACAGACAGGAAATCGGTCGTGAGAGCGGCGCGTTTGGGGGCGTCTGCGACCGGTGTCACGACGATCACCGAACGTTCGCCGTTGACTACAGTGCTGCGCCGCGGCTCCCCGACGACGCCCATTTGGAAGCCGTTCGTGCGGAGCATCATCCCGCCGCCAACCCGGAGACCGCCGAGGCGTTGGGCGTCCGACGACAGGGCCGCGCTGCCGCTGGTCCGCGACGCGACGAGAGAAGCAATGTCGCCGTCACCAGGCACACGTTGGACGATTCTCTCGCCGTCGAAGAATGGGAGCCAGTTGGAGGCGACGTTCCAATCGCTCCCTGTGCCGCCGCTCCAGGAAATCTCGGCTGCGTTCGAAGACTTGTGGGAAAGCAGCAGAAGAAGGCCCAAGGCCAGAACCGTTTGCCGGCTTCGGATGGCGTGACTCTTCATGTCGGACGACCTCTCTCGCGACGTGTGGGGCGAAAGCAGCACGATTGCACCGCACCTCGCTTGAACGACTGGTGGTCGCCGGCGCAGACAACAATCCGCGCGGATTCTGGAACGAGACCCACGACCGACGGGTTCGCCTCGGCCCTTGGCGCGGTGTCCGCCCCTCCCCTGCGAACAGATGGCGGGCAAACCTCGCTCACGGCGTGCTGCTAGCTCTGCCGTGGCTTGAACAGCCCGTGCTTCTTGAGGCGAGAGATCAGGGTGTTGCGGTTGCGCACGCCACCCATGCGCGCCGCGGCGGAGAGGTTGCCGTTTGTGCTTTCCACTAGTTGCTGGAGATAGTGGCGCTCGGCGGCAAGATGTCGGCGGTCGAACTCCTCAAGTGTCACCGCTTCCTGGGAGGAGCTCGGCGGAAATGCTGCCTGGCGATCGTCTTCTTCCGTCACGTCGACGGATTCGCGTTGGTCGGAGGGTTGATCGCCGGTCGGAGCGCCGTCGACTCGGGCGGCACCTGCATCAGCCGCGCCAGGCGCCCTGGCGCGTCCGGTCGGCGTCATGAGCAGTTCAAGGAATCGTCGATCGATTTGTGGCGCCTCCGAGAGAATGACCGCTCTCTCAATCACGTTTTGGAGCTCGCGCACGTTGCCGTTCCACCGCGCCGCAGCTAGAAAACGTAACGCCTCATCCGTGAAACCCTCGACCGCATGCCCGAGCCGTTCACGACTTTGATGCAGAAAGTGATGCACCAGCAGCGGTACGTCCTCGGACCGGTCGCGCAGCGGCGGTAGTTCGACGTTGATCACATTCAAGCGGTAGAAGAGGTCCTCGCGAAACGAACCCGCCTCCACAGCCGCGCGTAGGTCGACGTTGCTGGCAGCGAGAACTCGCACGTTTGCTCGTCGTATTTTGTTCGCACCTACCGGACGTAATTCGCCCTCCTGCAGAAAACGCAGCAACTTCGCCTGTAGGTCGAGACTCGTGTTGCTGATCTCGTCGAGGAAGAGCGTACCACCGTCGGCTTCCTCGAGCAGGCCGCGTCGGTCGACGAGCGCCCCGGAGAAAGATCCTTTGACGTGTCCGAAGAGTTCACTCTCCAGAAGGCTGTCCGGAAGCGCACCGCAGTCGACAGCGACGAATGGCGCGCTGCGGCGGCTACTGCCGTAGTGAATCCCTCGCGCGACGAGTTCCTTTCCGGTTCCGGTCTCGCCGCTGATGAGTACGCTAGCGTCCGTGCGTGCGATTTTGTCGACGAGCTTCAAGAGGTTTTGCATCGCCATACTGTCGCCGATCAGATTCTGAACACGGTACTTGCCTTCGACCTCGCGCCGAAGGTGTTGGTTCTCGCTGCGGAGGCCATCGAGGAGGCGTGCGTTGTCAACTGCGATGGCTGCCAACTGTGCGAACGACACCAGGTACTCGAGATCGTCCTCGTCGAAGCTAAGGGCGCCTCGGCTGTCAACGTAGACGGCTCCAATGATCTCATCGCGCAGTGACATGGGCACGCACATGAGTGTCCTGATGCGAAACGAGATAATGCTTTCTCGGGCACGGAACCGTTCGTCGTTTCCGGCGTCCGTTGCCAACACCGGGCCGCGACCTCGCGCCACGTCCGCGATCACGCTGCGGCAGATCTCAAACGCATCCTGCACCGACTGTCGTTCCATGCCGCGAGCCGCCTTGGTGGTGAAGTCGCCGCTGGGGCTCTTGAGAAGGATGAGCCCTTTTTCGGCGTGCGTCGTCTCGATGGCGAGAGCTAAGAGATGATCGAGTAGTGGGTTGAGAGAGTCGAATGAATGGAGGCTGGCGGCAATCTGGTAGAACGAGCGCTCCCTGAGAGATGCTTCCTTGCGGATCTGTGACTGCATCGCCGCGTGCTCGGCGTCGATCGTGCGGTGTAGTGGCACGCCATCAAGGAATTGCCGCCGCAGCTCGGCATCCTCGAAGGCGTCGGCAAGTTTACGTAGCGCGGTGTAAGAGCGCCGCAAGGCGAGTTCCTGTTCGTCGTCCTGACGGCGTGGTTTCTCTGCATGGTCGACGTCGGCGGCGCAAGAGGCGTAGAGCTCCCACCAGAGTCGAGGTGCAAGCGCCGTCGCCGGCGCACCCGACTCAAGCGTTTCCACTGCGGCGCGACTGATGCTGACGGCGCGCTCAAGCTCTCCGGCCTGCCGGTAGGCGGCCGCCAACGCTGTTTGCCCTTCGAGTCGTTTGAGGCCCATGTTCACTTTCGCAGCGAGCTCGGTTGCTTCCTCGGCGAGCTCGATGGCACGGCGTGGCTCATCGGCCTGCAGGTGTGCGTCGCAGAGGGCCAGCAGACAGGAAATTTGCTGCGCTGGAACTCCGGTTCTTTGCGCCAGCTCCAAGCTTGAGTTGAGATGCTTGAGCCCGGCGTCGCTGCGGCCTTGTTTGAGTTCGATTTGTCCGAGTCGACATACGTTCGCACTCTCCGAGGCACGGTTTTCGGTCTCCCGCGCACGAGCGATCGCCTCTTCGATGAGAGGTCTGGCGCGTTCGACTCTCCCCAATCGCAGCCAGACTTCGCCCAGATTGCCGAGGTCTGCGCCTTCGCCGCGGCGATCGCCAAGCTCGCGACGCAGACGGAGAGAACGGCCGACGACGGTCAGCGCCAGTTCGTAGCGGCCGAGTTCCAGGTAGACGAGGCCTAGGTTGAGCAGGTTGATCGCTTCGCCGCGCCGAAGGCCGATGGCGCGGAAAGCGCCGAGCGATGCCGTGAAGCGTTCTTCGGCGGCATCGAGGTCGCCGCGGTCCAGGTGAATGAGTCCGAGGTTGGATTCCAGTGCGCCCACTTGGTGGGCTTCATCCAGTTCACGGCGCACAGCGAGTGCACGCTCCATGGCTGTTTTGGCGTCGTTGTAGGCGCCCTGAAAGTAGTGGCCGAGACCGATCAGTTGTAAGGCCTCGGCTTCCAGCGATCGGTCGTCACTTTGCCGCGCCGTCTCGAGAGCCTGCTCAAGTTTCTCGAAGCCTTGAGAGAACTCCGACAGATAGAAGTGGAGAAGCGCGCTCCGTGGCAGGATCGGAGCAGTTTGTCGTGGGTCGCCGCCGAGTTCGCTCAGTGCCGACCCAAGCCGCTCGAGCGCCTCTCGTTTCTCACCGATCGATTCGAGGTAGAGCGATTCCTTGAGTCCCGATTGGCGGGTCAGGTCGGCGTCGCCGAGTTCGCTCGCTAGCTCTCGTAGCCGCTCAAGCGATTCTCGTTGGCGCGATCGGTCGCCGAGGTGGCCGGCCGCCTCTTGGTCAATCATGAGCGCGGCGAATCGAGCTCGTGGGTCGCCAGCGGCATCTGCCGCCTCTATGGCTCGGCGCGCGTCGCGTGCGGCGTCGCGGTAGGACCCCACCTGCAGGGCGCGCCCCGCGCTCTGCATGAGATGCGGCAGAGCCGCGCCGAGTTCGCCGGCGCCGTAGAGATGGTGCGCCAACTCTGGCACGCGTCGTGCGCGCTCCTCCTGGCTCAAGTGCAGGAGATCTGCGGCGATGAGCCCATGGAGCTGGCGCCGGCGCGTCTCGGGCGTCTTCTCGTAAACAGTCTTTCGCGCTGCTGAGTGTGCGAAGCGATATTCAGAACCGGTACGCTCAAGAAAGTGCTCCGCGGCGAGCTCGCGCAGGATGCGCTCCGAGGCGCGAGCGATGGCAGAGCGATCACGCGCGTCGCCGGCGCTGTGGCGTAGCGACGCCACCCGCTCCGGGCTCTGCGGTGTCTCGAGGATTGCGAGACACTGGACAAGCTCGGTGGTCTCGGCGTCGAAGTGCGCGGTGCGTCGCTCAAGCGTTTCGCTCACGCTTTCGGGGACGCGTAGGGCGTCCATCTCATGGTGGCTCAGCTGCCACTCGGTGCCGCGTCGCGCCAGCTGACCTGATCGGACCATCGATTTGATATACTCATCGACGTAGAGCAAATTGCCGCCCGTCGCTTCCGCGACTCGCTCGACGAACGACTCAGGGAGTTGTCGGAGACGGAGGACTTGGGTGAGGTAGTGCCGCATGTCGCTTGTGCTCACGCCGCTGAGGTGGATCGACTCGAGCGCCGAGAAGGCAGCCGCGGTTTCGAGTTCGGACGCCGCTGCGCGTTCGGGACCAGTTTCGTCGCGGCACCCCAGGACAAAAACCAGGCGCGCGGAACCCTCGGAACCCTCGGAACCCTCGGGGCCGGTGGCCCGTTCGGCCTCGCTGCGACTGGCCAGCCAGCGGATGAGCGCCGTCAAGGCGCGTCGACTGAGGGCGTCTGCCTCGTGAACATCGTCGATGCAAAAGAGCAGCGGCCCGGCTCGAGTGACGTCGGCAACGACACCTTTGAGTCCTTCGAGGAGACGATCGAACCACGCTTCGACTGCTGTCGCGTCCTCGGATCTTCCAGTGATCTGTCCGGTGATCTGCGCGACGATCGCCTCGGCGTCGTCAAACGCCGAACGCGTCCTGCCAGGGGCGACGGGGGGCGCGTCCGGCGCGGGATGAGTCGGCGACGACGTGCTCGAGTCGGGCTCCCCTGCTGCCGCGGTGAAGGTACGCCAGTGTGAGAGCAAGTTTCTGACGAGATCGCCCGGCGTGGAAAGCGTGTGGCATGTCGTCAGGCCGGCGCGCTCGCCGCGCAGTTGGCGCCGGATCTCGATCTGGCGCAGGAGGCGGCTTTTGCCGATACCTGTCGGGCCACGCAAGAGAAGAGCGCAAGTCTTCGCGTTGGCATCGGCGTCTGCGAGCTCGTCAACGCGACGCATCAGCGGCTCACGGCCGACGAGCGCCGAACCAAAGGGTGGGAAGGGGCGCGCTGCGGCAATGTAGCGTTCCAGCCCCAAGCGTTCTATGACGGTCTGCGCCGAGCTCGGGCGTTCGCGTGGATCCTTGGCAAGCAGTTGCCCGACGACTTTGCGAAAGACGCCGTGCTCGGCTTCAAGCGGCGGTGCCGGCGTCTTCAAGTGCAGCGAGATCGCGGCGCCAGCGGTGGTCGCTGGGAATGGAACTGAGCCGCACAGCGCCTCGAAGAGGATGCAACCGATGCTGTACAGGTCGCTCTGGGTGCTTGCTTCGGATCCTCTCAGGAGCTCGGGGGCCATGTAGTCGACCGTCCCGGCAAGACTGGAGCCGAGGTCGTCTCGCGCTGGATCTGCAGCGCCGCCGGGGTCGAGCCCGGCGGCGCCAGAGTGGCTGCGCCCGTCCGAGTTGGTCGCCAAGCCGAAATCAATCAGCTTCACCGCTGGCGACCCGTCGTCCGTTTGGACGATCAGGATGTTCGAGGGTTTCAGGTCGGAGTGGAGGTGGCCGCGGCTGTGAAGGTAATCCACCGCCTCCAGCAGACTCGTGACGACTGTGAGGAACGCGTCGCTCGAGACGAGCGGGCCAGAGGCGCGTTCGCGCTCACAGAACGCCGCGAAGCCCTCCGGAGCCAGGCACTCCATGGTGAAATACGGCGACCCCGCCTCGGTGATGCCGTAGTCAAACACCTGCACGAGGCCAGGGTGGCTGTGCGACGCCAGGAGACGGAATTCTGCCCCAAGAGAGCTCGGCGAGGCATCCGGGCGCGGCCGGAGGATCTTGAGCGCGATTTCGCGATCGTGGACGCGGTCATGAGCCCGGTACACAACGCCGGTGGCGCCCCGGCCGATCTCGCCGAGCACGCTGTAGCGACCGCGACCGATGGTCGTGGCAGAATCCATGTCTCGACCCTCATGTGCCCGTTGCCGGAGTGATCCGAACGAAACGCACGCTTTTCAAGAAAACGCCATCGTAGCATCTTCACAAAGATTTTGTGATAGCGTTGCCGTGCGGGACCTGGTGTCGGCTTTCTCGCCTGCATCTCAGCACCGCCAAAACAGTTCTCCACATTTTGTCCGCGAAGTTGTAAATAGCGGAGCACGTTGCGGCAATCTGCGGGCGGCAATGGACGACACGAGCGGAGATCGACGACGCCTGGCGAGCCGCTGCTGCCCGAGTCCGACTCCTCTTTTGATCGCATGGCGACTATGAAAGTGAAAGCCCGAACAAACACCCTGCCTCGCCTCCTGAGTGCCGCGATGCTGTCGATGTCGATGGCCGCATGCGCAGGTACGTCAGCGCAAGTCCACGAGCTGCAGTTCGAACGGTACCAACTCGACAACGGTCTGACGGTGATCCTGCATCAGGACCGGCGGCTGCCGACTGTCAGCATCAATCTCTGGTATTGGGTCGGCTCCAAGGACGAACCTGAGCGGCGCTCCGGTTTCGCTCACCTCTTCGAGCACCTGATGTTTCGCGGCACAGCCGCGGTGCCCCATCCTCAATTTGACATCGCAATGGAGCGATTCGGCGGCAGCAACAACGCCTCGACGTCGACCGACCGCACCAACTATTTCGAGTCGGGACCGAGCGAGCTCCTGGAGACGTTTCTCTTTCTCGAAGCCGATCGCATGGAGAATCTTGCTGCGGCGATGAACCAAGAGAAGCTTGACGACGAGCGGCGCGTTGTGCGGAACGAACGGCGCGAGCGTATCGAGAATCGCCCCTATGGCATCGTCGGCGTGCGACTCTCGGAGCTACTCTACCCAGCCGACCATCCCTATCACCGCTCCGTCATTGGTTCCCACGCCGATCTCGAGGCGGCGACCGTCGACGACGTGAAGGAATTCTTTCATCGCTTCTATTTCGCCGCGAACGCCAGCTTGGTGGTTGCCGGCGATTTCGACCTAAACACCGCGAGAAAGCTCGTCGAGAAGTATTTCAGCGATCTGGAGAGAAGGCCGGTGTTGCCGCGGGAGACGCCTCCGGTGCCGACGCTTTCCGCGGTGGTCCGAGAGACTGTTACAGACAAGGTCCAGCTACCGCTCGTGATGATGGCTTGGCATTCGCCACCGCTCTACGCGCCGGGCGACGCTGCCATGGACGTGCTCGCCGACGCGCTCGGGGGTGGCAAGTCGAGCCGGCTCTATCGACGACTCGTCTACGAAAAACAGCTCGCCCAGGGAGTGAGTGCCGGGCAGCGCTCCAGTCTTCTCGGTTCGCAGTTTACCGTTTCGGTGCTGGCTCGCCCCGGTGTTGAACTTGACGCCATCGAAGCGGAAGTTGACGCGGTGCTCACTGAGCTACGCGACGAAGGCCTTGAGCCGGCAGAGCTCGATCGGGCTCGCAACTCGATCGAAACGTCGTTTTGGCGTGGGCTTGAGTCGCTCGGGACGCGCGCCGAGTTGATGAACACGTACGAATTCTACTTCGGCGACCCCGGCGCGATCGGCCGCGATCTGCAGCGATACCGCGCTTTGACGGTAGCGAAGGCTGACACCTGGGCTCGAAAAGTCCTTAGTCTTGATGGCCGCGTCGTCCTGCGCGTCGTGCCGGCGCCGCCGCTCGATCCGTCAGCTGAGGCGCCGACGAGTCAGGGTAACTGACGAGCTGAATCGGTGTCTGAGAGCCTCGCGCGAGTGTGGTGAGTGACCCTCAGCTGGAAAACAGGATACCGACCGAAGCGGAGCACCTTTGAGTCGAGATCAACGAGCACGAAGCGAGGAAAACGTGTTGAACCGTACCGACAGACGCAGGGATTCGTTACCCGGACATCGCCGTTGTCGTGATCGCGCCAGAGCTGTGTGTACGTGTCGGCTCCTGCTATGCGATGTCGCCGCCGCGGTGCTCGTTTGTGGCCTTGCGACGATCTTCGGCAGCGTCGTGCGAGCCGACACCACGTCGAGCCAGGACGCTGCGGGGGAACACCGACTCAGCCCACTGATTCCTCGCCCTCCGGCGCGCGCCGCTGAGGTCGTTTTGCCCGTGCCGAAGGTGAACCGTCTCAAAAGCGGCGTTGAGCTCTGGACCCTGCCGTGGCCAGCAACCGAACTCGTCACGGTAGCGTTTATGTTTCAAGGCGGCGCTCGCGAGGATCCGCCGGGCAAGCCCGGCGTCGCGCACCTGACGGCGCTCATGATGAGCGAAAGCTCCGGCGAACGCTCGAGCCTTGAGGTCGCCGCGGCGCTGGACTCGCTTGGCGCTACTTTTTCGGTGGAGGCTGGAGCCGACACGATCGTTGTACGCCTCCAGGTGCTCGAGCGCAACCTGCCGGCAGCGCTCGAGATCGTTGGTGATAGCATGCGACGTCCAGCGTTCGCGGCGACTGACTGGCAGCGAGTCCGGGACCTCTGGGCGAACGGCCTCCAGCAGCGTCAGAACGACCCGCACGCGGTCGCAGCCGTCGTCTCGCAGCGCCTCTTTTTCGGCGCGGACAGCCCCTACTTTCATCCGGTCAGCGGTGTGCTTGGATCGGTCGATGAGATCGAGCTCGATGACATCAAGGGGTATGCAAGACGTTGCGTGCGTCCTGGCGGCCTGACGATCTTGGCGACCGGCGGCAGCAGCGCCGACCGCCTGCTCCGGTCTGTGGCGCACGCTTTCGAGGCCTGGAGCGAGGTCTCGACGCAGGCGCCGCCGACAACCAAGTCGGCGTCGGAATCCACCACGTCTCCATGGCAGTTGGCTCTTGTTGAGCGGCCGGGCGCGCCGCAGACGGTCGTGCGGATTCTCGTTCCCGCGCCGCTCGCTGGAACCGACGACCTGCCGCCGCTTGTGAGCGCGGACCTCATTTTCGGGGGAATGTTCACCAGCCGATTGTCGACCAATCTGCGTCAGAAGCACCAGCTCACGTACGGCGCCAGCAGCAGCCTGAGACTCCATAGGGATGCGGGCTATTTGGCGGCCGGTGCG
Source organism: Planctomycetota bacterium (assembly GCA_965223265.1). GTDB lineage: Bacteria > Planctomycetota > UBA8108 > UBA8108 > SXIK01. The sequence goes on along the minus strand of OZ244999.1, from coordinate 7,556,537 downwards.
GCGGTGGAAGCTCCGAAGACGGCGCGGGCGTTGGCAGAGTTCTTTCGCGAGTTCCGTGCGATCGCTTCGATCCAACCTGCCGAGCTGGCGAAAGCGCAAGCCGCCTACCGCAGCCGGGTCGTCCGGGCTCTGGAGACGCAGCTCAGCGCTCTGTCGTACTACAGTCGTGCCGTCATCTACGGCCTGGGTCCGCAGTACCGCAGCGAGTTTTTTCGGCAAGTCGAGCGTGCCGAGCTCGACGCCGTCGTCGCTGCGGCGGCACGCCGCTTGAATTGGCGCCAGGCAACCCTCGTTCTGATCGGCGACCGAGCGCAGATCGAGGCAGCGCTGACGGAATTGGCTGACACGCCACCCCCGGACCTACCCGCCGGGTTTGAGCTGCCCGAGCCGACTTGGTACGACGCAGAAGGTCGCAAGATCAATGCGGCCGCAAACCCTGCGCCGAATTGATGACGAGCAGCCGAGGTATTTCGGAAAGCGGCTGCCTGTGAGCGTGACTACTTGGGCGATCAGCGGGTCGCAGGCCCGCCGAGGCGCTGGCGCTGACGCAGCCAGATGCGACGACGAATCCCTTTTCCGGGCAGTCGTCCCTCCGGTATGCGGCGAAATCCGTCACGTTCGCGACCAAGATCGAGGCAGCCGAGCTTCTCTTTGTTAGTGGCTCCGAGGGCCGGCGCGGGCGAGTTTCTGGGGCTCACTCTGTCATCCTTTCGACGTTCGAAATGTCAGGCTGTCTTTCAACGTTATCACGCAACGCGCCATTCGTCGAATTTTGCTCGCGGCGGCGATGGTGACGCACCGGAAACCTTGTCACATCGGGCCGCGCGACGCGCAGCGGATACGGCTCAGAGCGGTACCTTCCATTGACGAGGGCTTCGACCTCGTAGTTCCCTTCCGCGAGCAGATGGAGTTCGAACTCCGCTCCAAGCTCCGGTACCACAGGCAGAGTGACCTTTCTACCAGAGGCGATTTTTGGTGGCTGCCGAGCAGGGTCATCCGCGTCGAAGGCGTACGTCCACTGCTCTCGCAGGCTGACGGGTCGCTTGTTCGCGCTCGCAGCGCCGCCCCACGCGGGGCGCACCTGTAGCTCGATCTCGACTTCGTCGACGAGGATCTCGTATGGCGTTTGATTGGTGATGTCGACGTAGAACTTGATCTGCCGACCTGGGATCTGCACTTTGCTGTTGGCATCGAGCGCAATCGTGAAGGCTCTCTTAGTGTCCACTTCACGCATCGGAATGGCACAGCTGCTGAGGACGGCGACGACGACGGCGAAGGGAGCGTTTCTCAGCAGGTGGTAGTTCAGGCAGAGTTTCATCTCGAGCTCATCCGGGTGGTTCGGTTGCAGAAAAAGACTCGCGCCAGTCGGAACTTCGACCGAGAATCGGCTCGATCTTGAGTCGGAGGAGGCTTGCCCGCCGATGCGCGCCCGTGGTTGGCCGGGCAGCGCACCTCTACGTCACGACTGAGGCGTTTTCCGACGGGCTACGAACTTCAACCGACGACACTGCCTGACGTTGCTGCCTCGAGGAGGATCACGATGGACAACTCTTTGATTGATCAACAGTTGAGACGGTCCGCGGTGTCGTTGCCGCGGCGTCGTTTGCTTCGTTCCGCAGCCTTTCTGGGAGCAGCGGCGGCGCTCTCGCCGCTCGAAACGGCTCGCGGTCTGCGCCGCGCTGCCGCCGCTGCATCGCCCGCAGTGCAGGGCCGATATCATGCGTCGCACTTGCGCCTCAGCTGCGCGGCCTACTCGTTTCGCCGTGAGCTCAATTCCGGACGCATGACTCTCACCGACTTCATCGACTTTTGTGCTCGCCACAGACTCGACGGTACGGAACTGACATCCTACTACTTTCGTCAGACGGACCGGGCGTATCTCTGCGAGTTACGGCGGCGGGCGTACGTCAACGGGCTGACGATCAGCGGCACTCCGGTGGGAAACAATTTTTGTCTCCCGCCTGGCGACAAACGCGACCAGCAGATCCGACACGTCAAGGAGTGGATCGACCACGTAGCCATTCTTGGTTCGCAAACGATCCGCGTTTTCGCCGGCAGCGTTCCCAACGGCGCCACTGAATCGCAGGCCGTGGACTGGGCCGTCGCCGCCCTCCGAGAGGTCGCCTCCTATGCCGGCGAACGTGGTGTCGTTTTAGCGCTCGAGAATCACGGCGGCATCACTTCGACGGCGGATCAACTGCTGCGTCTCGTCCGCGGCGTCGATTCTCCATGGCTCGGCGTCAATCTCGACACCGGTAATTTTCATCACCGCCCTTATGACGAGATCGGGAAAACAGCACGGTATGCCGTGAGTGTCCAGGTCAAGGTCGAGGTGCGCACTCCTGCGGGCGGCAAGACCGGCAGCGACCTGCAGCGCGTCGTCGAGATTTTGCGCCACGCCAACTACCGCGGTTTCGTCGCTCTCGAGTACGAAGCCTCCGCACCCGCGATTGAAGCCGTACCGCGTCACCTCGATCGACTTCGCGACGCGATCGCTCGTGGGTGAGACGACCGATAGTGGCGCACGGCGCGGGCGTCTCCGGTGGCGAGCGTCCTGTCGACGGGGCGAAACAGGAACCGCTCAGGGCGATCGGCCCTGCGGCTTGCTCAACTCGTCGACGATCGGGCGCAGGGCGTCGAGCGTTCGCTCGCTCGCGCCGACGTTTTGCGCCACCGTCTCTGCACCGCGCTGGCCGATGGCCTCAGCTAGACCCCGCTGCTGCTTGAGTTCCTCTAAGCGTTTGTGCAGTTCGTCAGCGTCGCGAACGACGACCAAGGCATCCCGAGCCTGAAACTTGGCGATCACTTGACGGAAGTTGTGAGTGTGCGGACCGACGACCACCGGACGCCCGACACTTGCGGGTTCGATGACGTTGTGCCCGCCGAACGGGACGAGAGAGCCGCCGACGAAAACCACGTCGGCGCACGTTGCAACCCGCTGCAGCTCGCCGATCGAATCGACCACGACCACCTCGTTTTGGCCAATTCTGCCCGCAGGGTTGCGGCTACTCGTCAAAGCGCGATCAGGGCCGCCGACAGCCACGCGTGAGCGTTCGGCCGCGGGCGCGTGGTGCCCGTTGACGTTACCCAACTGACTCCAAAGTAGCGGCCGCAAACCTCTCTTTTCGATCATGCGGCTGATTTCTGCACTACGTTCGATTCGCCGAGGGACGACGAATAGACGGCAGCGCTGGTCTCCCGCAAGGAGTTTGCGGTAGGCGTCCAGAACGATCTCTTCCTCGCCTGGGTGTGTGCTCGCCGCCACGACCACCCAATCCTCGCTCGTAAGCTTTAGAGACGAGCGCGTTCCATCGACGGCTTCGATGTGGTTGTCGAACTTGAAATTGCCGGTGACCACGATGCGCTCGCGCGGCACTCCGAGCTCCTCGAAGCCGTCAGCGCTTGTGTCGTCTTCGACGCAGACGCGCAGTACGTTTTTTGGAGGCCATGCCATAACGCGCGAAAGCCAGCGGTAGCCGCGCAGCGACCGCTCTGAAAGGCGCCCGTTGACGATGGCCACTGGCACGCCACGACTGGCGGCGCAGCGCAGGAAGTTGGGCCAAAGCTCGTGCTCCACAATCAGCACAAGGTCGGGCCGGATGCGCTCGAACGCGCGCCGAACGAGAAAGCTGAGGTCGAACGGATACGTCACGACGCTGCGCTCGGGGAAATGGATTTCTCCGGCTTCGATGCCAGCTTTGGTCGTCGTCGAAAGTACGATATCCCAATCGGCGTAGGCTGCGGCGAACTGCTGCAGAAAGTGACGTGCGCTGAGGATTTCCCCGACCGAAACGCCGTGCACCCAAACGCAGGGCTTGTCGCTTTGGCGTGTCGGCACTTGGCGAGACTGGCGCCGCAGGTGGTCGGCCAGTTGTCGACCACGGCCGGCACACACAAGATAAGGCACAGTGACCAGTAAGCCGCCGAGGTAGAGCGAATCGACGAGAAATGGAAAGAGCGCTGATCCACGCCCGTTCGTTCCCTCGTGGAGTGAACGAGTTTCCGCCGCCAGCGTCGACTGCGCCGAACTAACTAGGTTTCCGTACGCCCTGACCAATGAGCTTCACTCCTGCAAGCGCCCATGCGGGCGCGAGCTCCGTTTCGGCGCAGCGTCGCCGCCGCAGTCTTGGAGGCTCGGGCACCAGTTGTTCACGTGGGTGTTCCTTGTACGAGCAGATCGGGCGAACGGACAAGATCTTACCATCCGCCCTGTTCCCAAAAGCCCCGCTGAAAAAGCCAAACGACCGAGAACAGGTTTCCTGGGGTCCAGCTCGACCGCGTCAATTCTCGTGGCCATGTTTGAAGAAATCGGGATTCTCTGCGTCGCTGCGGCTTAACCGGACGCGGTTCGAGGCGTTTTTTGGCGAGTTGCCACCGGCACGCAAACGTTCACGAAAACATAGAAAACCACATATTCCCCGCGAGTCCCAGAGTCGATTCCGCGGCAACCGCACTCTTGACCATCGCGTGACCCACTCTTGACCCGAAGGCGCCTAACCGGGCCGCTGGTGCCGTCATGCTCGACGAGCCGGGCGAGCACTGGGCCGGCCCCGCGCACCCCGAAAGCTCCGCGGGCCTTTGCCGTACGCGCTGGGCTCACGCTTGACGATCGGATCTGGCGGCTGACGGCGCTTTTTCGATTTCTCTAACTACTGAAGCCGCTATTCTTTAGCAGCTCCATCTAACCCTTGCAAGCAGAAAAAGACAACGCCCGCGGATGAATCTGTGACGTGCGCCATCGAACAAGATGATATGCTCGCGCGCCATTGCCGTCGCCCTGCTCTTTGCGGGCTAGGCCGACGGCGAACTGGTTCGGCCGGACCCGTCTTGAACATGATCCAACGCCCGCCCACGCGAACGATTTCCTCTCCGCCGTTTCACGTCACCTACGTTTCCGACCTCTCTGAAGAGGTTGTGCGTGGTTGGCTGAGCGACTATGAGACTTGGTTCGAGCAGCCACAGTGCGGCCACGGCATGCGCGGACGCATTGCTCGCGTGTCGACGGCGCAGGCGGAGCTCTTCGCGAAGCGCCACACAATGTCGCTGCGCCGGCAGGTGGTGTGCGCACTGCTGGGCCGGCCAGCTCGAGCCCTCCGCGCCTTTCGGCTAGGTCTGTCGCTAGCCGCGGCGGGTGTGCCTACGGTCCGAACCTTGGGGCTGATCGACCGCGCGCTTCCCGGTCAGGGCAGTGAGAGTTGTTTGATCCTTGAACGACTCGAAGCGCCTGATCTGTTCGCCTACTTGACGCGCCACTTGGTCACGAAACGCGGGGCGGAGCGGGAGCGTGCGATGGCAGCGCTTGTCAGCTCCCTCGGGCGATCGATCGCGGCGATGCACAACGCCGGATTTCGCCAACGAGATCTCAAGGCCGCCAACATTTTGGTGTCGGAAGAAGGCGATGAGTTTGCTGTCAGCCTCATCGACTTCGAAGGCATGAGTCGGCTCCGCGGCTCGCCGTCGGAGCGTATTCGTCTACGAGACCTCGCGCGCCTCGGTGTCAGCTTTCGCGCGCCTGCGGTCGTAGCTGCGGGAGTCACGGCCGCGGACTGGGAGGCGCTGATCGATGCCTACCTTGCAGAGCTGGCCGTGCAGCCGTCAGCGTCGTCAAGTCGGCGCGAGAAGATGCTTCGAGGCGCGAAGATTTGGGGTGACCGGAAGGTGGCGCGCAATCGACGGCGCAGGCGCCCGGTGACCTAGCCTCGAGTTCAAGGAAGCCGCTTCGCGGCAGGCTCGACGCGAAATGGCCAAACTCGAGGTTAACAGCCCGTTGAAAAAGTCATTCGGCCGAGAAACCGGCCTCTTCACGCCCAGCTCGACCGCGTCAATACTCGCCGCCTTATAGAAGAGGGCTCGGAGATTACCTGCGTTTGCCGCGGCCGATCTGGACGCGAAGAGACCAGTTTTCGGCTCGAAGCACTTTTTCAACAGGCTGTTAACCCAAAAGAGTGTGTAGTTACGGCGCGAGTTGCGCGTAGGCTATCGCGACCACGGTTCCGAGCGCCAAGCCGCAGAGAATCATCGCGACCGTTCGCAGCCACTGCGGCTGCGCCCGGGAGGCGCCGAGAGACTCTTCGCGCGCGGCGAGTTGCTGCGGTGAGACGATGTGGCTTGTCAGCTGTCGCACGCGCTTCGATAGCATCTCGGCGCTGGGCTCCGTGGCCACCAGGAACATGAAGCACGTGTCACCGACGCGAACACAATCTCCGTCGGCCAACGCTATTGTGGAGCTTGCGATTCGGCCGTTGACATACACGGTCCGGCGTCGCGCCAAGTCGACCAGCTGAAACCCGGCTTTGCTGCTGTGGATCAAGACTTCGCGCGCTGCCAGCCGCGGATCGGCTACCGTGACCGTCGCGTTTTTGGCCGAACCGATGCTGATTTCCTCGGTTTCGAGTGCAATCCTCCAGAGCGATCGCGATCGGAGAGTTGCGAAAATCAAGTGGGGCATCTTCAACAAGCTGCTAATCGTCGGTATGACAGAGTTGGGTCGGCCGAGATCGGAGCGCCAGCCGTGTTGAGTCAACGCCGAGCGTGTGCGCGGGAGTCGTGTTGATCGTGAGGAGAACGGAGCTCGCGAATCCACGCACGGAGGGCGGTGTCTGCGAGGATCGTGCGCTGCAAATCATACAGCGCAGCTCGGAACGACGTGTCGTCAACGGATTGGAACTCTCGGAGTAACTTGCCATCATCACTGGCGACCGTGGCGACGAGCTTGGCGCCGGTGCGGGTTTCGCGCGTCGGCGGTTCTATGTGAGTGACCTGAATCTGCAGCGAGCCTGCGGCGCGCGGCGGTGAGCGGCTGCCGGCGACGCCGAGGACGACTTCGACGCCGCGTCGCATGAGCTCGCGCTCAAGTAGACGCAGGACGTGTTCGGTCCATTCACGCTGATCGGCTCCAAGCGCGTGGAGGCCTTCACTCCGAAACCAGACGATTTCCTCGGTCTCGTAGCCGTTCGTGAGGCGAACCAGCCGTCGCTCGTCCGGTGGGAACAGTTGGGATTCGTCGGACGGAAGCGTTGATGGCACAGGCGGCGACACGAGATGGTGACAGCCTCCCACGAGCAGAAGCGGCACTGCCCACAGCAGCGTAACCAGAGGGCGGTGGAGTCTGCAGCCGTCTGTGCAGGCCGTCTGTGAAGGTCGATGGCTGGATTCGCCGATCATAAGAGTGGCAACGTCGCGCCTGAGTTCGAGGGTCCGGCACGTCGAGCGAGAGGTACTTCTCGGCGCCGCGCGCGCCACACCGTCGAACAGCACGACCCTAGCGCGTGCGAGCATGTAGTTGAAACGGTGAATAGATGACTCTATGGTGAGTCGTCGCAACAAGGAAAATTCAGGCTCGGCATGAGGTTCGAAGTGAAATCGAGGCAGCTCATCCTTCTGTTCGTGCTCGTGCTGTTTCAGCAGCCGACGATCCTGATCTCACCTGCGGCGCTGGTGGCCCAGGAGACGCCAAGCGAGACCACGACGTCCAAAGCCAGTAGCGACGGCCAGGCCAGCCAGAGTGCGACGGCAACGTCACCTGGCGACGGATCTGCCGCGGAGAAGAGCGCTGACGCTTCGCCTTGGGAATCGGCGCGCCAGTGGGAACAGCGGATCGACGACAAGATCGGTTTAGTTCTCGAGTACGTCGTCGCGGTGCCGTTCTACAACGTCGGTCCATGGATCGGGGTCAGCGAAGAGGCAGCGAAGGACTCGAGAGGTCAGGAAGTGCTCGGGCCGACCGGTGAACCGGCAGTTGTCACGGTGCCATTCGTCGTTGTGTGGCTGATCGTCGGCGCGGTTTTCTTTACGCTCAGAATGCGATTCGTCAACCTGCGCCTGTTTCGGCACGCCCTGAGCGTCGTCCGCGGCAAGTATTCCGACCCGCAAGCTACCGGCGAGGTGACACACTTCCAGGCGCTCTCCGCTGCGCTGTCGGCTACGGTCGGCCTTGGCAATATCGCTGGTGTTGCCATCGCCGTCTCGCTCGGCGGCCCCGGCGCAACGTTTTGGATGATCGTTGCCGGTTTTCTCGGCATGTCGCTCAAGTTCACCGAGTGCACGCTCGGTCAGATGTACCGCCACGTCGATGAGCAGGGGCACGTCTCCGGCGGTCCCATGCACTACCTCAAGGACGGATTGGCGCGCCAAGGTCTCGCTGGTCTCGGTGTGCCACTCTCGATTCTGTTCGCGATCTTTTGTATCGGCGGTAGTGTCGCCGGCGGCAATGCCTTTCAGGTCTTCCAGTCGAAGAGCATCCTTGCTGATCAGGTGCCGTTCTTTCAGGAGAACGGCTGGGTCTATGGCGTCGTCATGGCTGTCCTCGTGGGGATTGTGATCATTGGCGGTATCCGACGCATCGCGCACACTGCCGAGGCGATCGTGCCGGTCATGTGCGGCGTCTATGTGATCGCGTGTCTTTGTATTCTGGGCGCCAACGTCGGCGAGATTCCGGCGGCGCTCGGGGTGATTTTTGGCAGTGCGTTTTCAGGCGAAGCGATGTACGGCGGTGCCATCGGCGCGCTTGTCATGGGATTCAGGCGAGCGGCGTTTTCGAACGAAGCGGGCGTCGGTTCGGCGTCGATTGCGCACTCTGCGGCCAGAACTCCCTATCCCGTACGGGAGGGGGTTGTCGCACTCCTTGAGCCGTTCATCGATACCATCGTCGTTTGCACGATGACGGCCTTGGTGATCGTCATCACCGGAGTCTACAACGCCCCGGAGCACGCTGAGCTCGTCTCAGGAAAGCACGGCGCGGCGCTGACGAACGCCGCGTTCAAGACAGTGCCGGCGCTGGCGGGATGGTTCCCTTGGGTGCTCCTGAGCGCTGTCGTGCTGTTCGCGTTTTCGACGATGATCTCCTGGTCCTACTATGGCGAGCGCTGCTGGACGAATCTGTTCGGACCGCGGAGCTCACTGGCGTACAAATTTCTGTTTCTCTTCTTCGTCTTTCTCGGATCCGTCATGAGCGGCAAGAACGCCCTCGAGTTCGGCGACCTGATGATCCTCCTTATGGCGCTCCCTAACGTCTTCGGGCTCTACTTCCTGAGCGGCGAAGTGCGGCGAGCTCTCGACGCTTACGAGGCAGACTACCGCGCCGGCAAGTTCGTTCCCGCCCAGAAACAGACGACGGCCTAGCGACGCCCGCACCGCTTCCAGTTTTCCAGTTCCAAGGACGAACCCCCGACTCGCTGGGGTGCAAGTGGAAGCCGCGATCCCATCCGCGATCAACACGCGTAACGGTCACTGAGCCGTTCTTGAGCTGCGCCGCGCCCTACGCAATGAGCCGCGCGACGGAGTCGATCCACGACTGTTCGCGGCGCGGGTAGAGATAGGGCATGCTGGGAAGGACGGCGTCGGCATGGTCACGCCGTTCGGGCGTGCTGAGCTGCCAGTAGGCGTCGTCGATTTCTTCGAGGCGCTCGAGACCAGCGGGTCTCATGTCAGGATGAAATCGGTCCGGTTGGTGCGCCTTGCTCAACCAGCGGTACGCCATCTTAAGATCGTCGGCGTCGATGTCGCGCGGTACCCCGAGAATCGCATAACAATTCGGGATGCGGTCGCTCCCGACTTCGAGCGGAAACGGGTTCAACAGATAGTCCTTGTAGTGATACAAGGTTGCCACTTCGGCGATGGCGCGCTTGCGAGCTTTGGCGAGATTGTCGAGAAGCGTTCGCACCGTCGACTTCTTCAGGTCGAAGAGCAGATTGACCACATCGCTGGCGTAGCTGTCTTCAAAGATGGACAGGAGCTCGTCCACCGCTGCGGTTTCGAAGAATTCTTCGAGCTTCTCGATGGATAGCTGTCGGAGCGACTCGACGTGTTTAGTCGTGCTTTCGACGATCGGCTGCCGCGGCGCGGGCTTCGTCGATCGGGGGCGCGGCAGCAGGCCACGCGGCGTCGACTTCTTCGTGCTCTTCTTCGCGGTCTTCTTCACCGTTGCCGCCGCAGCTGCCTCACCTTCACTGCTCTCTGCGACCTTCGGCGCTTTCGTCGCCGATGCCGTGTGCGCAGCCTTCTTCGCGGGTGTCTTCTTGGCGCTGACGCTACGGGCTGCGGAAGTCTTCGCGGGTGTCTTCGTGCTACTTTTTTTCTTCGCGCTGGTCTTCTTGGTGCTGGCTTTCGCGGGCGTTTTCTTGACGCTCGCTTTCTTTGCCGTCGCCTTGCTCGAACTTGGCTTCTTGCTTACTTTTTTCGCTGCACTCTCTTTCTTCGCGCTCTTCTTCCCGCTTTGCCGTGCAGCAGGTTTCTTCTTAGCGGTCGTCGCCTTCTTTTTCGCTGTCGTCTTCTTGCCGTTGCTTTTCTTGGCCGCAGCCTTCTTTTTCGTGGGGCCTTTCTTCGCCAGCTGTTTCTTGACGCTGCGAACCTTCGTCAACGGTGTGGAGACCCCTCGCGGCACTGAGCTTCGGGAGTCATCCGTTGGATTGATGTGGGAGGCAGAAACTCTTTTTCTCATAAGAGGATGCGCTGCGTGCTCGATGGCGATGAGAATCGACGGTGCGTGGTCGGCTGCGGACCGCTCTTTGCCCCCGATCCATATCGTGTCGACTCTCATGGCTGGCGCCGACGGTCTGGTCGTCGAGAGGACGCCGACGGTGCTTCGGCGACCCAGCACCGGTACGAGGCGGTTTGTACCGGACTTCTTAGCGCCTGGCAGCGTTCCACATCTGAGCCGTCATGTCCACTGAAAACCTCGTGAATCGTTGCTGCGGGCTATGCTAAGTGCGCCAGGCGCACGGAGATCAAGGCCGATAACGCAGCGAGTTCGGTCAAGACATGAGCGCTACGAAACCGTTACTATGGTGTCTGTACCACACCTCGTTGATCGACCACCGCGCAAGCGCACCCATCGACCCGCATTTTCCGGAGCGCCCCGTCATGGAAAAGAATGGCCCGTTGCACATGCCCCACGGCTCCCGTTGGACCTTGTTCATGAGACGACGCGCGTGCCTCCCTGTGGCGTTGATCGCTCTCGTCAGCGCTGCTTCCGTACACGCCGACGCGGTGTCCGTCGAGCCTGCGAAGGTGTTTGCAGGACATGATGCTGAGGTCTACTCCGCCGCGCTCAGCGCGGACTCCGGGCTCCTAGCGACCGCCAGTTACGACAAGACCGTGCGCCTGTGGAATGCAGGCTCGGCGCAGGCGATCGCGACGTACAAGGGGCACGAGGCCAAGGTGATGTGTGTAGCCTTCTCGCCGGACGGCCAAACAATCGTCAGTGGTAGTGCCGATAAAACGCTCAAGCTGTGGCAAGTGGTCAAGCAGCCTCAAGAGCGCGATCAGACTGACGGACCCGAAGCTCTGCGTACGTTCAAGGAACACCCGGCTTTCGTCCACTGTGTGGCCTTCTCGCCGGACGGCCAAACGATCGCCTCGGGAAGCGCCGCAAAAACGGTGCACCTTTGGAAGAACGAAGACGCCTCGCAGCTTCATTCGCTAGAGGCTCACGAGTCAAGCGTCTACGCGGTTGTCTTCAGTCCCGACGGTAAAACCCTGGCGAGTTCGGGTCTCGACACACAGATCAAACTGTTGAACGTCGCGGACGCCAAGGAAATCCAGAAGTTGAGCGGTCATCAGGAAGGTGTCTTGGCTCTGAGCTTCTCCGACGACGGCAAGTTTCTCTATTCCGGAAGCACCGACCGCACGGTGCGCAAGTGGAATGCGAGCGACGGACAGCAGGTAGCCGTTTACGAGGGACACCCAGGCTGGGTTTGTGGCCTCGGCGTTCTATCCGGCGCGGAGCGTGCCGTCTCGGTCGACTACGGCGGCCATGTCATCGTGTGGGACACGGCGAAGGGCAGCCGGCTCAGCCACCGGCGTTTGCCGACCGTCGTCTACTCCATGACGCTCTCCCCCGATCGCAAGTGGATCGTGACTTCGAACCGGGGTTCGACAGCAAGCCTGCTGGCTGTGGCGGCGGAATGATGACTTGAGGTTGTCTCCTCGGCAACCGGACGCGCGTGGGTCGTGGACCGCCGACTCTCTTGGTGGCGGATACCCAGACCGAAGGCGGATCTTGCCTCCGGGCCTTCGGGCGACGCCAGGAGGCGCGCGAATCAAGCCGTGACCCGTGACCGTGCCGATCCAGCTTGCGGATCAGCTTGGGGAGCGAAGGACAGCGCTCGCGTTCTGAGCCTGAGGATATGAGAAAGCTGTAGCTCGGAACGAAGCGCTTCCACCGCCACTGAGATGGGGGTCTAAGCTCTAACAGACACGACGGAGAGCACCGTCGACTTCGCGAATAGGAGCTCGAAACTGAGGGCGGTGAATTCGCCACATGAATGTCGATCAAGTCGCAGAATTCCATTTATTCTGCCGATCCTTGAGATAGATGGGCGAATACCGTAGGAGAGACTGCCATGTGCGTTGTCCGAGGGATGCTGAACCAAGAGCAGCTGCAGGCGGCTGTGCAGCAGGGCGAAGTCGATACGGTTGTCGTCGGTTGCACCGATCTCTACGGCCGACTTGTGGGCAAGCGGTTCGACGCGGAACACTTTCTTCGCGAGGTCGTGACCGCTGGCACACATGGCTGCGACTATTTGCTCACGGTCGACATGGAGATGGAGCCCGTCTCCGGCTACCAATTCGCCAACTGGGAGAAAGGCTACGGAGACTTTCACCTAGTCCCCGACCTTCACTCCATGCGTCGGGCGGCGTGGCTCGACAGAACTGCGCTGGTCTTATGCGACGTCCAAAACGAACGCGCTCACGATCTCGTTCGCGTCGCGCCGCGCAGTCTCCTTCGCTCGCAGGTGGCACGTGCAGGTGCGTTGGGCTTCGACGTCATGGGAGCATCCGAGCTGGAGTTTTATCTCTTTCGCACGTCGTACCGCGACGCTGCCTCGAGCGGTTATTCCGTGCTCGAGCCTGCCGGTTGGTATATCGAAGACTACCACGCGCTTCAGGGGGCACGCGTTGAGGATTACGTCGGTTGTGTTCGACGACACCTGCGCGATTCTGGAGTGCCGGTTGAGAACTCGAAAGGAGAGTGGGGGCTTGGTCAGCACGAGCTCAACGTTCGCTATGCAGACGTCTTGACGATGGCCGATCGGCACGTCGTCTACAAACAGTGCCTCAAAGAGACGGCCGACGCGCAGGGGTTGAGCGTCACGTTCATGGCGAAGTTCATGGAGGACCGTGCAGGATCCTCGTGTCACCTACACTTGAGCCTGTGGCGCGATGGGAAAAACGCGTTTGCCGGCAACCATGAATGCGGCGGTGTGGCATGCAGCGACACGTTTCGGTGGTTTCTAGCCGGCTGGCTTCACTACGCGCCGGAGCTTATGGTCTTCTACGCGCCGACGGTCAACTCCTACAAACGGTTTCAATCGGGATCGTGGGCGCCAACCGGGCTGGCGTGGAGCGTTGACAACCGAACAGCTGGGTTCCGGGTGGTCGGCTCAGGGCCGAGTCTTCGTATCGAGTGTCGGATCCCGGGCGCCGACTGCAATCCATACCTGGCCTTTGCTGCGGCTTTGGCGTCGGGCTTGGCAGGGGTAGAGCGTCGTCTCGAGCCGCCCGCCGCGTTCGACGGCGACGTTTATGCTGCAGCGGACGTCGCTCAGCTGCCGTCAACGCTCGCCGATGCAAGCGAGTCGCTGGCGTCGAGCGTCTTTGCGCGCGAAACGTTCGGTGACGATGTGATTGACCACTATCACCATTTTTTCCGTACCGAAGCTGCGGCGTACTCAGCTGCCGTTACCGACTGGGAGAGGCGACGGTACTTTGAGCGGATTTGACGTGAATGGCCTGTTGATTGGAGCCGCGGCCCGGCGCCGGGCGTTCACTAGAGGGGCACAGTGATGTCGGCGCCCGTGGTCGGCGTGACGACGTACGGACGGGACGAAGAGGGAAGTTTTGTCCTTCCGGGAAACTATCTTGACGCGTTGCGTCGCGCCGGTGGCGTGCCCGTGCTGGTTGCGCCCGGCGAGTCGCGATGGCAGGACATCTTCCCGCGCGTTGATGGCTGGGTGCTGGTTGGAGGCGGCGACCTCGCGCCATCGCATTATGGTGGGCGAGAGCATGAAAGTGTCTACATGGTGGACGACGAGCGCGACACGAGTGAGCTTGAACTCGTGCGTCACATTGTCGACTCCCAAGTGCCGACGCTCGCGATCTGCCGCGGGATGCAGCTCGTCAACGTCGTCTTGGGCGGCACACTCCACGAGCACTTGCCGGACATCGTCGGCGAGGCCGTACTACACCGTGCGCCGCCACGTGAGCCGATCTCGCATATGGTGACGGTGGATCCGAGCTCCGCTTTGGCAGCGATCGTCGGCGCATCGGAGTTTGAAGTTGCGTCGTGGCATCATCAGGCGATCCGCGCTTTGGCGGCGCCGCTACGCGTCGTGGCGCGGGCTCCCGACGATGTCATCGAGGCGATTGAGATGCCAGAGCACAACTGGCTCATCGGAGTGCAGTGGCATCCCGAGATCACCGCGGCGACTCACCCGCCTCAGCAGCGTCTGTTCGACGCACTCGTCCAAAAGTTGAAGGCGTGATTCAGAACCTTCGAGACGCGCAGGCGCGCCGAGAAAGGAAAGACATGAGACTCGACGGGAAAGTGTCGCTTGTGACTGGCGGCGGCAGCGGTATCGGGCGCGAATCAGCGCTCCTCTTCGCAGCCGAGGGATCGAAGGTCGTCGTTGTCGACATAGACCCACCGGCAGGCGAGCAGACGGTAGAGAGCGTGAAGGCGGCGGGTGGCGATGCCGTCTTCTGCCGCGCCGACGTCGCTCGCGCGCAGGATTGCGAGAACATGATCAGGGTCGCAGAGGGTACGTTCGGGAGTTTGGATGTTCTGTTCAACAATGCGGGCATCATGCACAGTGCGGACGGTGATGCCGAGTCGACCGAGGAAGACGTTTGGGACTTGACTCTTGCCGTGAATCTCAAAGGTGTGTTTCTTGGATGCAAGTTCGGCATTCCGGCCCTCCGCCGTGCCGGTGGAGGGACCGTCATCAATACCGCCTCCTTTGTCGCCCACCTTGGTGCGGCAACCCCGCAGGCCGCCTACACAGCAAGCAAGGGAGGAGTCCTGGCGCTGACACGCGAGCTTGCGACGATTCATGCGCGCGAAGGGATCCGCGTGAATGCACTTTGTCCGGGGCCGCTGCGGACGGAGCTTCTGATGAAGTTTCTTGACACCGAGCCAAAGAAGCAGCGGCGTCTCGTCCATATCCCCATGGGGCGTTTCGGTGAAGCACGCGAGATGGCGAAGGCGGCGCTGTTTCTTGCCTGCGATGATTCGTCCTACATGACCGGGGCCGAGTTTTTGGTCGACGGCGGCATTACCAGCGCTTACGTGACGCCCGAGTAACTTCCTCGAATTTTCCGGAATCTCGCCAGGTCTGCGAAAGCGAGTGCTTTGTGCTCTCGACTTGCGGCCGTGCCGATACAACAGATATGACCACACTCTCGAAGACGCCCATACTCCGTCCTGGAATGACGATTGGCGGCTGCACAGTGCAGTCGTTCATCGCCGGTGGCGGCATGGGGACGGTCTATCGGGCGACGAACCGGCTGATCGAACGCGACGTTGCTGTGAAAGTGCTCCATCCGGAGTTGATCACGGACGACGGGCTGTTTCGCCGTTTTCTACGCGAGGCGAAGCTGGCTTCGAACCTCAACCATCCCTCGATCATCAAGTTCTATGACATCGGTGAGGACGAGGGGCTTTACTACATCGTCATGGAGTACGTTGACGGTTCTGATCTGCGCCAGATCATCGCGGATAAAGGACCGCTGAGCGCCAGGTTGTCCCTACGCGTCGCGAAACAGGTCGCCAAGGGCTTGCAGCACGCTCATGATCACGGCGTGATCCACCGCGATATCAAACCGGCGAACATTCTGCTGGCGAGCGATCAGTCGGCGAAGATCGCAGATCTCGGTTTGGCGCGTCCACTGACAGACGACACGCTCGCGACGGGTTCCGGGCAGGTCCTCGGGACGCCGGCATATATGTCGCCGGAGCAATGTCGTGGTGACGAGGTCGATGGAAGATCAGATCTATACAGCTTGGGTGCAACACTCTACACACTCTTGAGCGGGGAGGTCCCATTCGCTGGGAAAACGCTTTCGGCGTTGATTCATCAGGTCGTGCACGACCGGCCGATCCCGCTTCGATCACGCGCTCCGAACGTGCCGGAAGAAGTGGTTTTGCTTGTGCATCGGCTTCTCGCAAAGCATCCCAGCGCACGGCTACAATCCGGCAACGAGGTGGCGTCCGCGATCGACGAGATCAGGGAAGGCGGCGAGCCGTTGTCGCAGTCGACAGTGGTTCGCACCGTGGAAGTGTCGACGCCACGACTGCATCGTTTGCTGATTCTCTTGCTGGTCGCTGTCGTCGTTATGGTGGCGTCGCTTGTCAAGCTATCGAACGAATCAGCACAGATGACAGACCCTGAGGTCAGTGCGCAGCGCGTCGAGCCTCGTGAGCGTTCCGTTCGCCAGGCAGGAGTCGCGTGGCGTAGCGCCGGCGAGGGAGTGCCGGTTCGTCGTCCCGAACTGCCGCGCTCGCCTGCGCCACGGAGCCACGTGACGGACAGCTATCTTGACCTGCGCGTCGCAGGATTTCGCCATGCTATCGCGCAAGGCGAAATCGCTGCGATCATGGAATACTTCGTGCCTGAGGTGCGCGAGAATCGGACCCTGAGGATCACAATCGGAACGCTGCTCCGAAGCACCCGGTCCGAGGGCATGGTTCTCGGAAACTACTCGACGCGACAATCCTCTGCCGAGCGAGCGACGAGTGTTATTTTGTTCAACCGCGCCCATGCTCCCGCGATGCGGCTACCGATCGAATGGGTTTACGCCAACGGGAGCTGGTTCATCAGTCCTCCGGCCCAGGGGATTGTTTCGCATCCGGGGGACGGTTAGGCTACCTGCGCGATACGCGTGCGGCTTGAGGATCACGCGGAGACACGGACAGCAGGTTAGCAAGGGAGCGCAGTGTGACACGCATTCTGGTCGTGGGCGCTCATCCTGACGATTGCGATCTCAAGTGCGGCGGTTCGGCGGTCCTTTGGCGTCGGCGCGGCGATCACGTGCGTTTCGTGTCGTTGACCGACGGCCGCGCGGGGCATCACGCAATGGAGCCAGACGCACTGGCGGCGCGCCGCGCCGACGAGGCCGCTAATGCTGCTCGGATCGCTGACATCGAATATCAAATCGTGGCGAACGCCGACGGCGAGCTCGAACCGACGATTCAGCGTCGCCAGGCGCTGATACGCCTTATCCGGTCGTTCGAGCCGGATCTTGTTCTGACGCATCGACCAGGCGACTACCATCCAGACCACCGCTACACGTCGCTACTCGTCCAGGACTCAGCCTATATGGTTACTGTGCCGCTGGTGTGTCGCGACACGCCTCACTTGGACCGCAATCCTGTTTTCGGATACTTGGCAGATCATTTCTTGAAGCCGACTCCGTTTCGCCCCGACGTGATTGTCGACGTTGAGCCCGCGATGCAGACGAAGTGGGAGATGTTGAACGCACACGAGTCTCAGTTCTATGAGTGGCTACCGTACAACGACGGCACCAGCGAGACCGTTCCTGAGGGTGACGATCAGCGGAGAGAGTGGCTGCGCGGACGCTGGGGGCCTGAGATGGCAGCGGTCGCCGAGGTCTGCCGCGACGCAGTGCTCTCCACCTACGGTGCGCGAGGCGCCGGTCTGTGCTGGGTTGAAGCTTTCGAAATCAGCGAGTACGGGCGACAGCCGACCGCGACTGAGCTGAGAGAGTTGTTTCCGATCGATGTCTGCACGTGAAACGCTGCGTCGACTCGAGGTCGTAGCCAGTAAAGAAGAGTCGCCCCGGGTGACCAGTTTCCAACGGGAGCGAAGAGCTGGGAGCTTCTGCGACTATCGACGGCAACGGGTCAGGTCGCTCGCAAGATCTCCGGCGCTGGCGTAGCGTAGCTCCGGATCAGCTGCAGTAGCACGGCGGATGATTTTCGCCAACCGCAAAGAGATGTGGAAGTTCAAGTCGCGCGGGGCGGGGAGACGGCGCGTGTGTTTCCATTCGACGATCTCCTCATCTCGTCCGATCGGTACTGGGCAGGTACCTGTGCACGCTTCGTAGAGGACGAGTCCCAGGCTGTACACATCGATACGAACGTCGTACAGATTTGCCCCTTCGCGAAACTGTTCGGGGCTCATGTAGCGCACTGTTCCCCATAGGCAACGTTCTAGCTCTGGATCGCGAGCGTTCATATCGAGCGCCGAGCCGAAATCACAAACTATTGCCCTGCCCGAGTGGGATAGCAGCAGGTTGGACGGTTTGATGTCTCGGTGCACAATGCCGCAGCTGTGGAGGCTGTGCAGAGTTTTGGCCACGTCGGCGAAAAGTTTGACGCGTCGGGCCAGTTCTGAGCTCTCGATCGTTTGGTCAGCGGCGATCAAGTCAGCTACGGTGCGGCCAGATTGAAGGTCCATTGCATAGTAGTAGTGCCGGCGGGTATTGCCGTGTGCGTAGATCTCCACGACCCCTGGACTCTTGGCTCGCCGAGCGAAGTCACTCTCGGCACGAAATCTTTTGATCGCTGCGGGTACCAGTTCGAGGTGTGGCGATAGCACCTTGAGAGCGACGGTGCCGGGATGGCGCTTCCATGCCGCGCGATACACAGCAGCTGTCGCGCCCGAAGAGAGTCGCTGGTCGATTCGAAACTCGTCGAGTTCATCTCCGCTGCGGAGGCGAGGTGGTGGCGCCTCGAAACGCTCTTTGCGCGTTCGGTCGCCGCGGGCTGCGCGACCGTCAACAGACTCGGCGGCGTTGAAAGCGGCGGAATAGAGCTTTGTGTCTCCCATGATCCGCTCCTGGTTGACTACTTCCCCTCACCGCCAACTTCGGTTGTTCTCGGACACGACCTTTCCCCCTTGCAGGTCATTGCAGGAATTACCTGGAACTTGAGTCGAGGGTGTTGTTATTACCGGCACGTGGCCTGCGTCCGCGTGAGCCCGAGCCAGCAAACGATTCCAGCGAAGAGAACGGTCAACGGAAGGGGAGAGTCAACGCGACATGAAATCTGCCGATTCCCGCGCCGCCGAGGTGCCTCAATCACTGCAGCTCGCGTGGGTGCGCCACCTGCGTTGGTTCTACGACCTGTTCAACGAGCAATATGTTGGCGGCCGCCTGCGTCCACCTATTATCAAACTCGGACATTCCGAAGAGCGTCTGGGCGAGTGGGATCAGGGGCGTCGCGCGCTGACGATCGGCATCCACCATATCCTCACTCATCGCTGGGAAGCAGTGCTCGATACACTGCGCCACGAGATGGCGCATCAGTACGTGCACGAGGTGATGCAGCTGCCGGACGCGCGCCCTCACGGGCCAGAGTTCGCTCGCGCGTGTACGATGCTTTGCTGCGACGCGGCCTGCCGCGCCAGCCAAGATCGCCTCGACCTCGCCCACGACTCCGACAGTGAGCGGGACCGCATCATGCTGCGTGTTCGGGAGCTGATGGCGCTCGCTGACAGTCCGAACGAGCATGAAGCTGCCAGTGCCATGCGCATGGCCCACAGGTTCCTGCTCAAGTACAACCTGAGCCTGAGTGACCTTTCGGACCTTCCTCAATATGCGGTCCGGTACTTGGGTAGCAGTGCCGCGCGCATACAGGAGTACCAGTACACCCTTGGGCACATTCTTCAGGAACACTTTTTCGTGCTCGTGATCTGGACCTATTCGTACGATCCATCGTGCGACCGCCTCGGCCGTGTTCTTCAGGTCAGTGGCCGGCCTGAGAACATCGAAGTTGCGGACTACGTCTACCACTATGTCGTCGACCTTTGCGACGCTCTATGGAAAGAGCAGAGACGCCGACCGCGTGCCGAGCGAGGGACGAAACTGCAGTACCTCGCTGGAGTCCTCGACGGCCTGGCGGAGAAACTCGATCGCCAGCGCCGACAGCTCAAAGAGGAGCAGGGACTCGTCTGGTGCGGCGACGCGAAACTGCGCAAATTCGCGCGGCGGCTATCACCGCGCGTCTCGTCAGTCTCGGGAGGTGGTGTGTCGCGCGGCGCGGGTTATTACGAGGGCGTCGTCGACGGTCGTAAGATTACGATTCGCCGTCCGATTGGTGGCGATCGCCGCGATCGCGGTTTGGCGCTTCCCGGCTCGCGATGACTTCGATTTCCGGAGCCGCTGCGATACGATAAGGCTCCATTTTACCGTGAGTCGAAATCGAGCTTGTCATGCAAATCCACTGCCGTGTCTGCAGCGCCCTCATCGAGGCGGATGATATCAATCTCTCCACGCAGCTGGCGAAGTGTCGCAACTGTCATGCGGTTTTCGATCTCGTCGAGCATCCTGGCGTTCGTGCCCCTGAGGACGAACCAGCGATCGAGGAAGTCGCCGAGAGTCGCGTCCTCGACAGACCGCCGCGCCGCCGCCTCGACAACGTTCCGTTGCCGGCGCGCTGGTCGTTCGAAGATTCCGGCTGGGACGTGCGCATTCAGTTTCGCTGGTTCCGCGGCAGAGTGTTCGTCGTCGGTGTCTTTGCTGCGATTTGGATCGGCTTCGCGCTGATGGCCTTACGTTCGACTTGGGACGAAGAAGGTCCGATCATGTTGCGACTGGTCCCGATTCTCCTCCTATTGATCGGGGCTTTTCTTGTCTACCGAGTTCTCGTCGCTGTGGCCAATCGGACGACCATTCGGGCGCAAGATTTCGATATCACGGTGCGGCACGGGCCCCTACCGTTTCGCCGCGGACGCGTCATCGCGCGCGACGCGATCGATCAGATCTACAGCCGCGAGACAAAATACACGCGGTATTACCGCACGCGTCCGCGGCGGTCCCACGACGCTGCGAGAGCGCGCGTCGACCTGGAGGGTCAACGGTTCTATAGCGTGGTCGTCAGACTCAAAGACGGTAACGACGTCCACCTCATCGGGGGTCTCGAGACACCTGATCAGGCCCTGTTTCTCGAGCAAAAGCTTGAGAAACAGCTGAATCTGAAGGACTCCCCGGTGCCTGGCGAGATATAGTTCGCGCCGTCCGGTTCGAGCCGTGAGCTCGAGTTCGGTCGTTTCGCCCCGCAACGCCCGATCGCAGGCTCGCAGGGTGCGGCACGCTCACCGCCGATCGGTTCCTACTCCGCCTGGGGTTCGCCTGATGTCCCACTGGACCGCGGTGCCTTCTCCACGCCGGAGTCCGGCGGTCGCGAGGGCGCGTCCGGCTTCTCCGGGACCGGCGCAGCGGGGTGCGTCTGCGTCGCCGGCTGCGATTCCATCCGCGTCGCCGCCTCGGCTTTGTTTTCAGCCTCCGTGCTGTCAGACGAAGGTGGAGAGGGAGACGCAGGTGCGGCTGGGGAGGACGCAGCCGATCGCTGCTCGAACACTTGTCGCCAGCAGAATGTCACCGAAACGTAAGCGAGCACGATCGCACCGCCGATCGTGAAAAGTGCGACGAGCCCAGTCAGCTCTTGAATCAAGAATCCGAGCGCAGGCAGAAGCGTCGCAGTGGCGATGACCGAGTCACGCACGGAGGCGGGTACGAACTCGATACAATTGAGCTTCAGCATAAGCATCGCGACCACAGCGAAGCAGCCGACGATGGAGAGCACGTCGAACCACGGAAACGCCTCGGTTTCGGTCTCGGCTCCACCACTTGCGAATAGCGCGAAGACCCACCCGATCAACATGAGAATCGAAAGGATCCCGAGAGCTTTTTCGTGTGGCGCCAGGACGCCGTATTTGCGCGCTTTCATATCGTCCCAATTGACTTCCTTTACTTGCGACCGGTTCGTCGCGAACGTGCGCGGCCGCTTTGACTCCTGTTCTGCCAGGGCGTGTGGCGGCGCGGTCGAGCCTTATCCGACGTCACCAAAATATCGCCGCGTTCGAAATTGTGGTCGGGATTCTCGATGATTTCACGATGTCCTTGCCGGCAGACGTAGACGCCACGGCGGCCGCCGCGCAGCGGCATGGGGTCGCCGATCACCCGCGCCAGCGGATCCTTCCCTGGCACGACCTTGTTCGCCGAAGAGCCGTCACCGCGGATCGCGACGAGGTACGAGTACGACACCCGGGGCGTCGCCAGTCCTAATGGTGAGGCGACCTCCGTAACGAAGGGCGGCGCGTGCCAGTGGAAGTGAAAATGGCACCATGAGCGTCCACGATCGCTGAGGAGTGGGCACTGGAGCTGGTGCGTGCACGGCGCGATGACGGTCCACTGCCGTTCCGCGATCAACGCGTCGTGCAGTCGGAGCAGTTCGCGTCCCGCACCCCGCAGCGCAGGTTCTATGACGATGAGCACGCTACCGGGGGAGATCCTACGGGTCAAAAGCTCGGCCGTCGGTTCTGCAGCTCGAGACTCGCGCCACCGAGGTAGCTCGTTCAATACCATCGACAACCAGACGAGCGACCTCGGCGCGACGACAGGTAGTTTTGGCCAACCGGATGTGAGTGTTGACACCGCCGCAACGGAGGCGTCCGCTTCTGTCGCCGCGGCGCAGCGTCCGAAGAGTCGTTTTGCGGTCTGTAGAATCCCGCGGTTTCGGTCGTGAAGCACGTAGCTCCGAGCCCGGTCTCGGGGGAGTGAGTAGAACGTGGCGAGCGCTGCACTTCCAGGTCCGCAGCCGAGGTCGACGACGTGATCGACCGCGTCGATCGAAGGGTGAAGAGTGCGCACGTGGCGCAAAAGATGGGAGGCGCGCGCGAAGTTCAGCGGTGTGTGGTAGCGCAAGTAGGCGCGGCGTAGTTTCGGCACGCTCAAGTATCCGCGCCGCGGCAATTGAGCCCTCGCTTGAGTGAAGAGCGTGAACAGTTCTTCGAGCGCGCTTCGCTCCCGCCGCAAAGACACGTCGCGATCTCCAAGTTCGTCCTTCAGTGCTTCGAGAAGTTCCGGAGGTGTCGATACGGACCGTGGAGATGGGGGCAAGATTTGACTTTTCTCCGCGGGAGAGCGCGGTATTCTCTGTTTCTTCGTGCACTGAGCTTGTCGGCGAACCTACGACGATATCATGGAGTCTTGCTATGAGCCAGCTGGAGAAGTTGCTCGCGAGCGACTACGAGCGACTGGTGGGTTTTTCGCAGCCAGCGATCGCGAAAGAGTCGCTTCATCTCCCTGGGCCGGATTTTGTCGACCGGGTCTTTAGCGCGACGGACCGTCCGGCCCCCGTGCTACGGAATCTGCAGACACTCTTCGATCATGGCCGCCTCGGAGGGACCGGCTACCTCTCCATTCTTCCTGTGGACCAGGGGATCGAGCACGCTGCCGGTGCATCGTTCGCCCCGAACCCGGTCTACTTCGATCCAGCCAACATCGTTGAGCTGGCAATCGAGGGCGGATGTAACGCTGTAGCTTCGACGTTCGGTGCGCTTGGCGCGGTGGCACGGAAGTATGCTCACAAGATCCCGTTCATCGTCAAGCTGAACCACAACGAACTGCTCTCCTACCCGGCCAACTACGACCAAACTCCGTTTGCCGACGTCCAGCAAGCGTTTGACCTTGGTGCGGTTGCCGTCGGTGCGACGATCTACTTCGGTTCGGAAGAGTCGCGCCGCCAGATTGAGGAGATTAGCGAGGCGTTCAGTCAGGCACATGAACTCGGCCTAGTCACGATCCTCTGGTGCTACCTACGTAACTCCGCCTTCAAAAAAGGCGGAGACGACTATCACAGTGCGGCCGATCTGACAGGGCAAGCGAACCATCTCGGCGTCACCATCGGCGCCGACATCGTCAAGCAGAAGCTTGCAGACTGTAATCGCGGATTTACTGAGCTTGGTTTCGGGAAGACCCACAAGTGGGTCTACGAACGACTCTCGAGTGACCATCCAATCGACCTGGTGCGCTATCAGGTGGCAAACTGCTACATGGGGCGCATCGGCTTGATCAATTCTGGTGGCGCGTCAGGTGCCGACGATCTGGCGGAGGCTGTGCGTACGGCGGTCATCAACAAGCGCGCCGGTGGTATGGGGCTGATCCTGGGGCGTAAGGCGTTCCAGAGGCCTCTTAAGGATGGAGTGGCGCTGCTCCACGCCGTCCAGGATGTGTACAGGGACGAGGCTGTCACAGTGGCGTGAGAGGGGGCCCATCACCTCGACGCTCGCGGATTCGACGCTACGCGTGGAAGGATGCTAATCTCGAGCGTAATCGACTCCGCGAGGTCCGTGTTATGGGAACCGAAGTTAGCTCCGAGCTGCGCCTTCTTCTGAAGCGTTTTCTGAGACGCCAACTGAAGCAGGCTGAGCCGTCGGCGACGCCGCTTGTGTCGTCACCCGACGTCGCAGCGAAGCTGCGTGCGATCCTGCTTCTCAGGGCGTACGGCTTTCCCACCGAGCGTATCCACGAAGTCCTCGCTTGTTCACGGATCGACGTCGCGGTTTGCGTCGAGCAGTTCGATCGCCGCTTCTCAAGCGCCGATGCGATGAAGAGCTTTCTGGCTGGAGGTGATCTTGAGCCCGAACCAAAAGTCGCTCCAGACGCGAAGCCTGAGAAGCCGTCGAATTCCGTCGCCAAGGCCCCATCCAAAAAGCTGAAATTGAGTTCATCCTCCGCCTCGTCGTCGTCCCGGGAAGTTCCCGCTGAAGCCCGCGATGCGTTGGAAGTTCTGGAGTATTGGACCTCGCGCTGGCTCGACGACTTCACGACCGAGGATAAATCCGAGGGTAAGTCCGACGGATAGGTGGTGGACTCGTGTCGCCGGGTCGCCGCACCCGAATGCGTGAACGACGGTCGGCTTTGGTGACGCCGGTCCGTTCTGCGCCTACCAGCTCACGGCGGCGTCAGCTCGCCCTCGCCTTCGGTGAGCGGTACGATCTTCGCCGGTGGTGTGATGTCGCACGAAAGCGCTGCGCGCAGCCCTTCTGTATAGACTGAAAGCTGCTCATGGTATAGCGCACGAAGCTCTTCGAGGCTCCGTCCGGCGTTTGACTTGTAGTCGACCACACAGGGGCTGTCCGGCGTGCCGCCGATGAGATCCAAATGCCCGTCCCACAACCGACCGGCACTGTCGCGAAAGAGGAGTGGCACCTCTCTGCCGAGAACGTTGATCTTCTGAAGCTCGCCGAGCACACCGTTGGCTGCGGCGGCCCCTAGCCGAGCGCGAACAGCGGCGGCGATTGCAGCGGAATCCCTAGCGGAATTCCGCATGACCACGGCGACGGCGCGCTCCACGTTTCGCTCCAGCCATTGGTGATCGATGCCGTCCCACGCTTCCAGTAGAAGATGAAGCGTCGTTCCGATCAGCTTGCCGTCGTCCGCTTCGCTTTCATCCGCGGCGCGCTGGGTTGTAGCCGCGTCACCACCGGTCACTTCCCTCCGACCGCCTCGACGGCTGGAATCTGGAGCGCCTTCCACAGCAGACCCGCTTGGTGAATGGAATTCCGTCCGCGTCTCCAGCCCCATGGACTGGCGTGCTTCCCCGAACGCGCGCGCAGCCCGCAGCAACAACGACTTTCCTGTTGCCGTCTCCGGTCGGTCGTTCGGGAGCTTCGGTTTCCCCCAGTTCACGTGCCGCACTCCGGGAGCCAAATCGCAGGAGATAGCGTTGTCGAGACTGTCAGGGTATCCCCACGTCCGCAACGCTTTCAGCCACGGAGGCGGCACCCTCTGCATGGCGTCGCCACTGCCCACCAGGAGGATCAGGCGGTCGCGAGCACGGGTGGTGCCGACGTAGAAAAGTCGCGCGTTTTCAGCGATCGCCTGACGTCGTTCCTCCTCGCGATGCAAGAAGTACGATGGCGTGACGACGTCCCCCTGTCGCAGGTAGATCGTCGAGGCCGCGGCATCGCTGGTAGAGGCTCGACTTAACGACACCACGCCGATCTGAGATGTCACGAAACGTGGCCCGCCGTCGTCTCGTGACAGATCGGGGATGATGACGATGGGCCACTCCAAGCCTTTTGACTTGTGAATCGACAGAACGCGAACTGCGTCCACCGACTCGTCGGCGAGTGGGCTGTCCGCTTCTTGGTTCTCGGCGGCGTCGTGTTCCTGGATGTGCTGCAGGATTTCCCGGTTGGTCAGGTTGCCCCGCTGGACTAACTCGCACGTGTGCAGAACGGCCTTCTCGAGGTTCGCGACGCGCTGAGCGCCCTCGTACGAGCTCGCCATGGCAATCCGAAGTGGCGTTTCTTCGAGGAGTGCGAGCGCGATGCGGTCGAGGGGTTCGCCGAGATGCCGAGTTTTGAACTCGCGCAGCGAAGCCAGCGCACGCGCAAGAGATGGAAAGTTCTCTGGATCAGGCTCGGCGCGCAGCGTCCAGCGCTCACGGCGCTCAGTCGCGCCGAGGGCGTACTCCTGCAGTTCTCGATCCGGGACTGCGCCGAGCGGTGAGCGCAGATACGCGAGCAACGGAATCGGATCGGAAGTCTCTTCCATAGCGAGGAGGCAAGCCACGAAGAGTTCGACCTCGTAGCGCTCGAAGAAACCTTTGCCGCCCTCGACGACGTATGGAATGCCGCATTGCCGCAGAGCGCGAAGGTAGATGTCAACTTCAGTCAGCGCTCGCAGCAGGATGGCGCAGTCTCCTGCTCGTGCGGTCTGGGAGGCGAGCGTCTCCTTGAGGGCGACCGCGATCGCGTCGGCTTCCGCACGACGCCGTTCGGCGGCGCTCTGATCGTTTTCCCCGACGGTCCAGATCTCGACCGCGGCGGCGGTGTCCTGCTGCTCACGCTGCGTGCGCAGGGGCGCGTATCTCGGCGAAGCGGAGTCGTCATCGGCCGCGAGATCGTCGAAGTAGTGCTCGAAGAGTCGATTCAGCGGTTCGATGACTTGGCGAGTGCTGCGAAAGTTTGTCGCCAGCGTCAACAGCGCCCCGCCTTGGCTGCAGATCGCGTCGACAGCTTTTTGGTATGCCGAAATGTCTGCACCGCGGAAACGATAAATGGATTGTTTCGCATCACCCACGATAAAGAGCCGTCCCGGCGCCAAAGGAAGCCCGAAAGCGTCTCCATCGTCGAGCCCTGTGGGTTCCGCCGCTGCCAAAAGGAACGCGATTTCGTACTGCACAGGGTCAGTGTCTTGGAACTCGTCGATCAGGAGCTGTCGATAGCGTCCGGCTTCTTGGCGCTGCACGGACGGATGGTGTGCCAACACGTCGCGCGTGAGACGGATCGTCGCATCGTGCGACAGCCATCCTTCGTTCAGATATCGCCGCCGCACTTCTTCGACGAACGGCGAAAGAAGCTCGTTCAATTGCGGCATTGCGTCCAGGTCGGCCGCGGCGAGCTCCAGAGTCAGTCGGCGCACGGCGCCGAGACGGTCTCGCAAATCATCGGGATCGGCGACCCCACTGTGAATTCCGGGCGTCGGCTTTGCCGTCAGTTGCTGCAGTTCGAGCTGCTCAGGTAGCTTGTGATTCTGAACCGTCTCTTCGAGGAGGCGCTTGAGCGTGTCGAGGTTAACTCGAAAATTGGTGTTCAATCCATCCGCCGCCACCTCGATCTCAGATTCGATCGACTGCAGCTCTGAAAGCGCGCTCTTGGCGACCGCGACTGCGAATCTCAACTCGACGTCCGCCGAGGATCGCTGCAGCACTCCCGGCGGCAGGTCGAATCGACAGAGGCGAAGCGCGATCGATTCGAGGTCCTCGACGTACAGTTTTCCGAGCAATCGTTGCCACGGCGGCGCAGCTGTGTCCGTGCTTAGTGAGGCATCGACGAACTCTTCCCAGGCGGTGTTGAAAACTGCCTTAAATCCAGCATCGTCGGCGTCGATCACAAAATGTGAATCGACCCCCGCGGCCTCATGATGGCGACGGAGGAGCTCCGCCGCGAAGCTATGAATCGTACTCACTGCGGCGGCGTCAAGGTTGCGCAGCGCTGCCTGTGTCCGTTCGCGAAGATGATGCTGCGCAGTTTGGGAGAGACGAGCGCAGACACGACCTGCTTCGTGCGATGCGTCGAAGTCGGAGTGTTTCGTCGTCGCCTCTGACGCGATCTCAAGACAGCGCTCTAGAGATTCTTCCAGGCGCTCACGGAGTTCACTCGCGGCCTTCTCTGTGAAAGTGATGACGGCGATCCGATCGAGAGGTACCCCTGCCTCGAGAAGCGCGAACAGGATGCGTTCAACCAGGAGGCTCGTCTTGCCAGTCCCGGCGCCGGCTGTGACGACAAGATTGGAGTGCAAATCGGTGACAGCGCGTTCACGATCTTCATGGTCAGCGAGCATCATAGTGGTCCGCGTCCGAGGGTTGAACATGGTCATGCTGCCAACCGCGCCGCGCCTGTCAAGTGCGAGCTCGGAGGTTCGTCGCCAGGTCGACTTGGCGTCTCCGTCAGCGCTCGAAAGCGGTGGACCACGAATAGCCGACCGGTGTCACCCATGTCGTGGGACTGAAGTGTCACCTATGTCGCCGGTCTATTCTGTCACCTATGTACCCGGTTCGGACCCTGCGTTCCCGTTCCCGAGTGCGAGTGGGCGTGGGAGTGGGACTGCGAGTGCGTGGCGTACGCGCGACGTCGCTTGGAGTCAACAACGGCGCGCGGGACGATTTCCGAGCCCTTCTTGCGAAAACTTATGCAACTGTAGGGACCGTGACCATGACCGTGGACGGTGAATCGTGAGCCGTGACCGTGAGTTTCGACGGGCGTTTTGAAGAATTCTCAGCCGTGCAGCGCGTTCGGCGCTCCGTGACGAGGCGCCGGGACACTTAGGCCTCCCCGCCTTCAGGCGATGGAACTATTCGTTCGCGGTGCGTCCTCGCTATAATCCAGAGCAATCCGAAGAGATGTTTCACGGAGAGAGGATGGCGAAGAGAAAGAAGGCCGCTCGAAAACTCGGCGAGACGCACAGGCGCCATCGTGACCGCCATCGTCCCAGCGGCTTTCAGTTCTTGCTCGCCGACAGCATTCGTTTCGTGCCGCCCGAACCGTGGGACTCCGTTCTCACCGACGCGTCCATATTCATGAGCCGGCGGTACCTGGAGGCGTTGGAGTTAGCTCCGCCGCCGAGACTACAGCCGCGCTATGCCCTGGTTTTTCGTCACGAGAAGCCGGTGGCAGCTGTCTCGGCGCAGCTTCTGACCATCTCTGCGTCTCAGCTCTACAAGGACGGCGACGATTCAGAGGTGGGCGCTCCCTCGGCAGAGGGCGCGAGTGCCGAGCGTCCTGCGCCTGCTTCAACCGACGCGCTGAAAAAAATCACCGAGCGCGTCACGGTACGTACTCTCGTCTGTGGCAATCTTCTTTCATGGGGCACGCATGGTGTCGCGTTTCGCCGCGGTGAACGTCCTGACGACGTCTGGCCTGGGGTCGCTGAGGCGCTCTACCGGATTCGGCGTGCTGATCGCCTTTCTGGACAGACCGATCTAATCTTGGTCAAGGATCTCCATGATGACACGGAGGTGGGGATCGACGCACTCAAACGTTTCAGCTATCGCCCCCTGGAGACCGAGCCGAATATGCTCCTCACTCTCCCTGCTGATTGCCACACGTTCGACGATTACCTCGGTGCTTTGAATGCTCGCTACCGCAAAGCGGCGAGGAAAGTGTTTCGCCAGATCGACGCGGCTGGACTCACGGTCGAAGAGCTTGGTGACGTGCATCGACACACGGACGCGGTTCATGGTCTCTACGAGCAGGTGCGGGCCGAAGCGAGCGTCCGGCTCGTCTCTCTGGCGCCCGAGTATCTCGGTCGGCTTTCGCAGGCGCTTGGCGGTGACTTTCGCTGCACAGTCGTGCGTGACGCTGACCGCTTGCATGGATTCGTGACTACACTGAGAGACGACGAGGACACGGCCGTGGCCTATTACATCGGCTACGACCGAGCTGCGAACGAGTCAGCTCCCGTCTACTTGCGTTTGCTTTACGCTACCGTGGAAGACGCCATGCGGCTTGGCTGTCGGCGCGTTTCGTTCGGCCGCACCGCACTCGAGCCCAAGTCCCGGCTTGGGGCAGAGCCTGTACCGTTTCGTTGCTGGCTCCGTCATCGACTTCCGTTCGTCAACTTTGTCGTCAGGAAACTACTGCGAGTGGTTCCGCATGCGGAGGCACCAGAACGCAGTCCATTCAAGGCGAAGTGAGCCGTCGTTGCTTGCCCTCGCGTTTCGAACTTCGGAGTCATTGCAATAACGAGCTTGATGCGTCGCGCGCCCTGCGCCATCTTCCAACGAACTGTCAACAACTCGTTCATTCAAACCCGACTCTTTTGGCCACTCACAGCGGAGAGCTTCATGGTCCTCAAGCCATCCACCATGGTTGCCCTTGGCACGCCAGCGCCGGACTTCGCTTTACCCGACGTCACCACAGGGCAAACGGTGCGTCGCGACGATTTCGCCGGCAAGCCAATTTGCGTTTTCTTCATCTGCAACCATTGTCCTTACGTCAAGCACTTGCGTGATGACCTCGCACGCCTCACGACGGAGTACCAAGAGCGCGGTGTTGCGTGCGTCGGCATCAGCTCGAATGACGTCACGACGCACCCTGACGATAGCGCCGAAAAGATGGCAGAAGAAGTGAAAGCTGTCGGCTACACGTTTCCATACCTCTACGACGAAACGCAAGAGGTGGCGAAGGAATACCGCGCGGCGTGCACTCCTGATTTCTTTCTCTACGACAAGGGCCACCGGCTCGTGTACCGAGGCCAATACGACGAAAGTCGTCCGGAGAGTGGTGTGCCGGTGACTGGTGCGGATCTGCGCGCCGCACTCGACGCGGTCGTTCGCGGCGACACTCCTTCACAAGATCAAAAGAACAGTGTTGGTTGCAACATCAAGTGGAAGGCCGGAAACGAGCCTGACTACTTCTGAATCGATGGCATTCAGATAGCGCTCACGCTCGACTTGAGCCGTTTGGTTCCGCGGCGGTAGCTCCGTGTCGAATTCCGTCGACGTACGAAGAGGCGGGAGCGATTCTGGGAACGCGCCTCGGTTAGCGTTAGAAGACGACACGGAACTCGGACGGACCCGACCCGCTTCGGGGGAATGCTCTACCTGGGACCGTCAGGACCGGGTCGCACTCAGGACGTCGCCCGAGTCCGCTCGCCATCCACGAGTCGCCAGATCCCGCGCGGGTTGTCGTCGCGGAGTTCTTCTGGCAGCGACTCGTTCGGCCAGCCTTGGTAGCAGAGAGGGCGAGCGAAACGTGTGATGGCCGCCGTACCGACGGACGTGGTGCGTCCGTCCGTCGTCGCTGGATAGGGACCGCCGTGATGCATCGACGGGCAGACTTCGACTCCCGTCGGGAAGCCGTTGAAGATGAGTCGGCCGACTTTCTTTTCGAGAATCGACACCAAGGAAGCATAGTCCTTCAAGTCTTGAGGCGTGCCATGAACGGTCGCCGTTAAATGGCCGTCGAGACTGGAAGCGATGCGTTCGAGTTCTTCCCGCGAGCCGCAGTTGACGAGCACAGTCGACGGTCCGAACACCTCCTCTGCTAGCGTTTGGTCAGCGAGGAAGGCGGCAGCGTCAGTCCCGAACAGAGCGGCGCCAGCCTCGGTTTTGGTGGCATCGCAGGATTGGCTCGACGCGGCGAGAACACTGACGCCGGCTGTCGAACTGAGCCGCTTGATGCCCGCCTCGTAGCTGTCGCGGATGCCGCCGTGTAGCATCGTCGCGGGCGCCGACGCTTCGATCGCGCTCTGCAGAGCGTCGACAAACTTGTCGCGTGCGGCACCTTTCTCGCACACAACGAGGCCGGGATTGGTGCAGAACTGCCCAACGCCAAGCGTCACTGATTGCTGCATGCCAGCGGCCAGTTGCTCGCCGCGCTCGGCAAGGGCGCCCGGCAGCATGAAGACAGGATTGGTGCTGCCCATCTCCGCGTACACCGGTATCGGGTTCATTCGCCGCGCTGCGGCGTCGAAGAGGGCGCGGCCGCCGCCTAGAGACCCGGTGAACCCAACGGCGCTCGTCGCGTCGTGCTCCACCAGTCCGAGACCGACAGAATGACTTCGCCCGTGGAGCATCGAAAAGATGGCGGCGGGCATGTTCGTTGCCTTTGCGGCCTTGTCGATCGCCGCAGCGACGAGTTCTGACGTCCCCGGATGTGCGGGGTGCGCCTTGACGACAATCGGGCAACCACTGGCGAGCGCGGAGGCTGCGTCGCCTCCGGCAACCGAGAACGCGAGCGGAAAGTTGCTGGCGCCAAAAACTGCGACGGGACCAAGAGGAATCAACATGCGCCGCACGTCCGGTTTCGGGAGCGGTTCGCGGTCGGGGATGGCGTGGTCGATGCAGGCATCCACCCATGAACCTTCACGGACGACGTCGGCGAAGGCGCGAATCTGGCCGACTGTTCGGCCGCGCTCTCCGGTCAAACGTGCCGCCGGGAGTCCAGACTCCTCGCCTGCTCGCTCGATCAGCGCGTCCCCGAGCGCCAGGATTTCTTCAGCAATGCGGTCGAGAAAGGCCGCACGATCGTCTGCCGAAACGCTGCGCACGGCGTCGAACCCATCGGCTGCCGCCTGCAGGGCGGTGTCGACGTCAGCCATGGTCGACTCCGGAAACGACGGCTCCAGCTCTTGGCTTGTGGCCGGGTTGACGCCTCGGAAGGTATCGCCTTGCGAGGCTGAAAGCGAACCAGCGATGAAGTTTTTGCCGTGAAGTTGCATGCGGTGAGTCACCTGTTGAAAGTTCGATGTCACACGTCTCGGAGGGGACCGATCGTCGTCATCCCCTCGCTCTTTTGTTGAGCGCGGCGGACGCGCAGCCGGTCAGAAACCGAGCCGCATCGCCGTACACCGCCCTGCAACGCTGACCTACTTGACGCGATTGGTCAAGCGTCCAATTGGATCGATCTCGATGCGGATTTCGTCACTTGGCTCCAGAGAGAAACGATCGTCCGGCACGATGCCGGTGCCCGTCATAAGAAAACACCCGTGTGGGAAGCTGTTATCGCGCATCAGGTAGTCGACGAGCTCTTGCGGCTCGCGCTTCAGCTGCGCGAGAGTCGTCGATCCGGCGAACGCCTTCTCACCTTGACGCCGGATCTCGAGTCGGATCTCCGTCGTTTTCGGTAGTGGTTGTTGGGTGATGAGAATGCACGGGCCGAGCGCACAGCTGCGATCGTAGACCTTCGCCTGCGGCAGATACAGCGGGTTTTCCCCTTCGATGTCACGGGAGCTCATGTCGTTGCCGATCGTGTAACCGAAGATGTGTCCGGCCCGCGTGATCGCCAGCGTCAGCTCAGGTTCAGGAACGTTCCACTTGGAGTCGCTTCGGACGCGAACCGACGAACCTGGGCCCACGACGCGATGCGCCGACGCCTTGAAAAAGAGCTCCGGGCGCGGTGCGTCGTAGACGCGGTCGTAGAAGTCGCTCCCACCGGCTTCGCTCGACTCTGCCATGCGGGCGTCACGGCTGCGGTAGTAGGTGACTCCTGCCGCCCACACCTCCTGCGAAACGATCGGTGCCAAGAGCTCGATCGTTCGCAGTTCGAAGTTCTCATCGAGAGGCTTGCGCGAGACGTAGTTGCGCAGGTGCAAACCAGGATCGTCCATCGCGAAGAGTTCGTCCCAGGAGACGTCATCGACGGAGAAAAAACGATTCTGAACTGCGAGGAGGGGGCTCTGGCGAGTTCTATAGAGCTTCATTTTGCTTCGACCGGTTTTGGTTGGTGCGGCATAATAAGCTACGTCAGTCGGTTCGATGGGTTCCAGCTAAACTTCGGTTTTTGCGCCAAACGTCGGGGTGGCAGTGAAACGTCTAACCATGCGAGTTGCAAATCGTTCGGCACGGACGAAGTTTCGCAGCGCATAGCGCCACGCGTCGCCCCGTGGGCGACCCGTAGGCGTATCTCGCGCGAATCTGTCGCACGGATGGCCTACAGAACCGAACGAAGCTGCCGAGTCGGCGAACTAGCTCAACCACACGACCAACTACCAGCGTCCGGGGGAGATCATGCAGCACTTTGGTTCTGAAAGCGTTAGCAGTCTTGGTTCAGCCACCGTCTCAAGACGTTCGTTCCTCAGGAAGTCGGCCTCGGTGAGTGTGGCGACGGGACTTGGGGCTCGTCTGCTGGGTGGTGTGCAGCGGGAGAGGATTAAGGTCGGCCAGATCGGCGTTGGTCACGGCCATGCTGCCGGGAAGATGGCCGTCTATAGGGAGTCGCCAGAGTACGAAGTGGTGGGCGTGGTCGAACCCGATTCGGAACTCAAGAAGCGCGCCGAGAGCTCGAAGACTTACTCCGGAGTACCGTGGATGTCGCGGGATGAGCTTCTGAATGTCCCTGGCCTGCAGCTCGTCGCGGTGGAGACGAAGGTGCGCGACCTGCTCGACAACGCGCAGGCGTGTATCGATGCGGGGATGCACATTCACCTCGACAAACCCGCGGGATCCTCATTGCCCCATTTCCGTCGCATCGTAGCCAAAGCGAAGGCGAAGAAGCTTCTCGTACAGATGGGTTACATGTATCGGTACAACCCAGGCGTTGTGCTCATGCACGAACTTCTCGCCAAAGGCTGGCTCGGGGAGCCGTTCGAGATTCACACGGTGATGAGTAAGGTCGTGGGCAACGCCTCACGGCAGGAGCTCGCGACCTATCCTGGCGGCATGATGTTCGAGCTCGGTTGTCACATCATCGATCTCGTCGTCGGTGTCCTTGGTCGACCGACAAACGTGACTCCGTTCGTGCGGCATGCTTCACAGCGCGATGACAATCTCAACGACAACATGCTGGCCGTTTGTGAATATCCGAAGGCCATCGCCAGCATCAAGTCGAGTGCGCAGGAGGTCGAGGGCTTTGCACGGCGCCACTTCGTTCTTTGTGGGACCGAAGGGACGATCCACATCGAGCCTCTCGACCGGCCGGCTGTACGCCTGGCTCTCGCCGGCCCGCGCGGTCAGTACACCAAGGGTTATCAGGACGTGCGTTTTCCGCCGTATCGGCGCTATGTGGGAGACGCTGCCGAACTCGCCCGGGCGATCCGGGGTGAGGCCGAGTTTCGGTACTCGTACGACCATGACGACGCTGTGCAGGAGACGGTTCTGAAGGCTTCGAACCTGGCGCTCGACTAACGCTGACCCGACTTGTCCCTGTCGCCCCGCCTGGCCCGATGGGTTCCGCACTCCAGGGCTGTTTAGACTAGCTTGAAGCGGACGTCTGCACGCTGTGCGGTCGCTTGCGCGTGACGTCAGGGTTGTCTGACCGTCGGGGCTCGGGTATGGTGATTCGCCCGTTTCGTCTACACCGCCGCAGGGACCCCGATCGTTCGACAAGACCTTCTTCTGAGAGTGCGCAGCCGTGAACGCAGAGACTGCAACCACCGGGATTCCACCACAGCTTCAAGCCGCCGCCACAAACGCTCGGGAGCAGCTCGATGCGCGCGTGCGCGAGATGATCGAGTGGCACTTCAATCCGGACACCGGTTGTCCCTTTTGGCTCGATTACGCCGCGAAGCTCGGGTGGGACCCACGCCGAGAGGTGAGCTCGTTCTCCGATTTGAAGAAATTTCCACTCTTCGAGGATGATTGGCTCCGCGGCGGACCGGTGCGGCGCTGGATGCCTAAGCAGTACGCCGACAAACCGGCGTTTGTTTTCGAGACTGGCGGCACGACGGGAGTACCGAAGAGTCGCGTTGTCTGGGACGACTTTCGCATCGATTACGAGGAGTTCAGCAAAACTCTTCCCGACGAGTACTTTCCGCGCGGTGCGAACTGGCTCATGCTCGGGCCGTCGGGGCCGCGCCGGTTGCGACTGGCGGTCGAGCACCTTTGCCAGCACCGTGGCGGCATCTGCTTCTGCGTTGACCTCGATCCCCGTTGGGTCATCAAGATGATCAAGAAGGGGTGGTCGCGCGAGCTCGAGGCGTACAAACAGCACGTCACGGACCAAGCGGTAACGCTGCTTAGCGCTGGGCACGAGATCAAATGCCTTTTCACCACGCCGAAGCTCCTCGAGGCATTGGCCCTCGAGCTCGAGAAGCAGGGCACCAGCATCGCCGCGAGCGGAATCACCGGAATCTTTTCCGGTGGCACCGAGTTCACGCCGCAGTGGACTCGGTTCGCTATGGAAGAGCTGCTCACGAGCGGTGTCTACATGACGCCGACCTATGGCAACACGCTCATGGGGCTCGCGTGCTCAAAGCCCGTGACGCCGGACGACGGCTACAAGATCGCCTACTATGCCCCGCAGCCGCGTGCCGTGGTCGAGGTCGTTGATTTTGACGATCCGTCACGCGTGGTCGATTACGGCGGAACAGGACGTGTTCGTTTGACGACGCTGACCAAGGAGCTCTTCGTGCCTGGTTTTCTCGAGCGCGACGAGGGCGAGCGTGAACCGCCGCACGAGCTCTATCCGTGGGACGGAGTCAGCGGCGTCCGGCCGTTCAGCCAGCTCGCTTCGGGGACCACCGTCGGCGTCTATTGAGGCTGGCGTTGAGCAGCGTCCACTTGAGTGGACGGAACGTCGCGAAAAGAACGGTTCGCGAGCGCACCGTAGCGTGCGACTCTCAGCTGGTAGCAGCCGTGAGCCGCGCTGGCGACGTTTGGTAGGCCCGCGATCGGAAGAGGAACTCGACGATGTTGCCCTCGTGCGGCTGCAGCCAGTCGAGCTTGATGGTCGGTATGGCGCCGATGTTAAGACGATCAACATGCGTGGCTGAAGCCAAGTCGGCGGCGAGACGCTCGTTCTCCGTGATCGCGGAGCAGACCAGCGTCGGGCCCATGCGCTGCAGCATTTCCGACTCCGGGCACTCAACGACGCTGACGAACGGGAACATGAACTCCTTCGAAGCGATCGCGCGGTCCGGCGAATCACAATGCGCAACGAGGGGACGAAGATACGCGCAGCGCTCCATCTCGACGAGTCGCGGTCCGAATTTCTCTGTGACATGTTCGACACCATCTTCGCTGAGATCGGCTTCGATCATGCTCCAGATCGCCTTGGCCATACCAGGCATGGTGAACGCCGCCAGCATCGCTTCGGGGTCTTCAGGCGGTTTCACCTCGACGGGGCCGATGCGTTCGGCGATTGCCTGAGCGATTTCCTTCGTGTGCCGTGACGCCCAGATGCCCGAACAGTTGATGCAACCTCGGCCGCTGTTGAGAAAGACGCTATCGGCCATGAGGTCGATGTGCCTCTCCCAATCGTCCACCATGTCATCCCCGAAGATGATCTTGCTGAACCCTGGCCCGTGCACCTGCACCTTCGAGTTCCCTTCGTACAGCTCAACGGTCGGCGTGCCGCCGAAGATCATCGTGCGGTCGCAGCGATTCACCACTTCGGCGCCCATTGCCGCACCTCCGGGGTAGATTGAGATCGCTTCCTTCGGTACCCCTGCCTTCGTGAACGCGGCTGCCATGCGATACGGCGTCCACGGCTCGAGCGGCCCGGGCTTGAGGACGAGTCCGATCTGCATCGGAATCACCGGTAACCAGAGCGTGTGCACACCTGGCGAATTCGACGGCAACACCATCCCGAGCGCGGAGGTCTGCGCTTGGTAACTGACGGTGACGCCGCGGGGCTCCACCCCGTAGCCGCGTGTAAGAATCTCCAAATTGAGACCGCGCGTCAGCGCGTCGAGCATCTGATCCATGTGCGTCAAGACGAAGTGATTCTTGTGCATGTTCGCTTTGCACATGTGCTCGGGCAGGCCGGTCGTGGCCGACTGCTGGCGTGCAAAGTCGTCGGGAGACTGCTCCCCGTCGCCCATCGGCAGCGTGCCATTCAAGTAGTCGTCAGCAGCACGTTTCATCATCTCAACGAGATCGCGAGCAGGGATCTCCCGCAGACATTCCCGTGCGCGCGCAGCGTGGCGAATGTCCCGCGACAGCAGCCCAGTGTTCGCTTGGCTCACTTTGGCGAGCGTCTCGCCGGTGATGAAATGGACGACGTCGTCTTCTTCGAGGCTCGTGTAGGGTTGGCCCCAACGCAGAATGGGAATGCGCAGCACGTGAGAATCTCCTTTAGAAATGGCTTCGCATGACGACGCGATGTCGAACCATGGCCGAGTTTTCATGGCTAAGCGAAGCGAACTTGTACGATAATCGCTCGCACTTCGAACATCAATTCAGGGAGCACCGCATGGCGATCGAATTGGCCCCCGAGCGGCTCCGGACCGTGCACGTCGTGCCGCCGACGGCGTTCGACGCCGACGGAAGACTGGCGCTGAACCCCATGGCATCGTTGGCTGAGCGGCTGCTCGCGGCGGGAGTGAGTGTTTTCCTTCCGGCAGCCGGAACCGGCGAGTTTCACAGCCTCACCAGCGACGAGGTCGTGCAGACGGTGCGGTGCGTTCGCGCTGCGATCGGCAGCGATGCTGTCCTGATTGCTCCAGTCGGCTTCCAACTGCCGTGTGCAATCGAGACCGGCGCGAATGCTCTCGCAGCAGGCGCCGATGCGATCCTCGTCATGCCGCCCGCTGCACCGTACCTCTCGGACACCGGGCTGCGCGAATACTACACGGCGATCTTCGACACGCTGCGTGCGCCCGCACTCTTCTACAAACGTGGCGACTTTCCTTCGGACGCTCTCACGCTCGAATTGGCTTCGCATCCGTGCGTTGTCGGGATCAAGTATGCTGGTACCGGTGTCGACGCTTTTCAGCGCCTGACGGCCAGCTCGGAAGTCGAGGTGGAGTGGCTATGCGGCATCGCGGAGCTGTTCGCTCCCGCGTTCATGATGCATGGCGCTACGGGCTACACGACGGGAGCCGGTAACGTCTGTCCGCGCCTGACGCTGGCGATGCACGCTGCGTCGGTCCGCGGCGACTGGACCGAGGCGCTGCGTCTGCAGGCGATCCTGCGTCCGATCGAAGACTACCGCGCGCGTGCTGGGAGCTCCTACAACATCTCGTTTCTCAAACACGCGATGCAGTCGCTAGGACTCGACTTCGGCGAGCCGCGTCCACCTCAGCGGCGGCTCAACGTGGCCGAGAAGCGTGAGGTCGAGGCTGTTGTGGAGCCGATTCTGGCGGCGGAGTCCGAACTGCGCCAAGGGGCGGTCGTGTAGTCCGAGGGCGCGGCGAGTGGTCGTCCTCTCTCGACCGCATCTAGGGCTTCGCGGTTCAGTCGAGGGGCAGCGCGCGGCGCGCACGACCGCACCCTCTCCAGCCTTATGTTTCGCATCCGACGGTGCCATTCCTTATCCGAGCGAGATCAAAATGCACAGACCCATGCGCACGATGACGTGGACGACGATGATCCTAACCGCTGTCTTGATCCAGCAGTCTTCGGGGTTCGCAGCGGAGGAGTTTCCACTCGGCCCGGATTCTAAACTGCAGCCCGGCGTGCCCCGAGGCGCGGTGAAAGGGCCTTTCGAATGGAAGAGTGAGATCTTTCCGGGAACGGTTCGCAGCTACTGGCTTTATGTCCCGGCGCAGTACGACGCGGCGAAAAAGACATGCGTGCTCGTCGTGCAGGATGGCGTCCGGCGCGCCGAGGGTTGGCACTTGACGCCGGCGCTCGACAATCTGATCCACCGGGGCGAGGTGCCGCCAATGATCGGTGTGTTCGTGAACCCCGGCGTCGTGCCGGCGCCGCATGAGAACGCTCAGCCCCGCTTCAATCGCAGCTTCGAGTACGACGGCCTCGGCGATCGCTACGCACGCTTTCTCTTGGACGAAATCCTCCCGGAGGTGAAGAAGAGCTACAACCTCAGCGACGACCCGAACGACCGCGCGATCGCCGGCGCCAGCTCAGGCGCCATTTGTGCGTTCACCGCCGCCTGGGAGCGGCCCGACGCGTTCCGGCGCGTCTTAAGCACGATCGGTACATACGTCAGCCTGCGCGGCGGCAACGAGTACTCAGCACTCATCCGCAAGGTCGAACCGAAGCCGATTCGCGTCTTTCTTCAGGACGGCTCGGCGGATTTGAATCTCTACGGCGGCGATTGGTGGATGGCGAATCAGTCGATGCTCTCGTCGCTGCAGTTTGCGGGCTACGACGTTAAGAACGCGTGGAGTGATGGCGGGCACGACAGCAAACACTCCGCGGCGATCATGCCGGAGGCCCTGCGCTGGCTCTGGCGCGACTATCCCCGTCCGATCACAGCGGGGCGCGCTGCCAAGAGACTCACCGACATTCTCATCTCGGGCGAGGACTGGGAGCTGGTGAGCGATGGGCACGGCTTCACCGAGGGACCGGCGGCGAACGCCGCTGGCGAAGTTTTCTTCTCGGACGGACGGGCGGGACGAATTCACCGCGTCGGGCTGGATGGCATCGTGACCGTCTTCGCCGAAGGCTACCAAGGCGTGGGTGGGCTGATGTTTTCCGCCAGTGGAGATCTTTGGGCCTGCCAAGGACGCGCCAAAAAGGTTCTGCGTTTCGACGCCAGTGGCGATGCGACAACCGTTTTCGAGGGCGCGCCGTCGAACGACCTCGTCAAACTTCCGGGCGGCCTTTACTACACCGACCCGAGGAACAAGAAGGTGTGGTATGCCACTGACGGCGGCGAGCGCCGCGTTGTCGACGAAGGCATCGAGTTCACGAACGGTGTCATCGCATCGGCCGATCAAACGCTGCTCTTCGTCGCCGACACGCGCGGGCGTTTCATTTACTCATTCCAGATTCAGTCGGACGGCTCGCTCGCACATCGCCAGAAGTACGGTCACGTCCACGTGCCAGACGACAGCCGCGACAGCGGCGCCGATGGCATGACCGTCGACACGCACGGAAGGCTGTATGTCGCGACGCGCATGGGCGTGCAGGTGTTCGATCAGCTTGGCCGCTGCCATCTCATTCTGTCGAAACCGCAGACCGGGTGGCTCTCGAATGTTGTCTTCGGCGGGCGCGATCTCAACTACATCTACGTCACGTGCACCGACAAGGTCTTCCGCCGCCGCCTGAACGCAACGGGCGTCGTGCCATGGCGAGACCCGGTCAAGCCGCCGAGGCCGCGGCTTTGATGGAGCGCTCGTGTTCGAGGGCTTCGCAGGCTCTCGCCGTTCCTACCGTTCTTGAAAGACCTTGAGCGGCAGTCATCATTCGTCCTCGTCGCTTGGCGGCTCCCCCGGCGTCGCCCCCAAGATCTCGGAGACTTTTTTTTGAACATCGATGATCGTCTCCGCTTGTTTCAGACGGCCCTTGAGCTTGCGATTCTCACGTTCCAGCTCCTCGAGGCGCTGAGCGAGCGGATTGATCTCCTTGGCCTTGCGCCCACGCTTCTTGGCTTTGAGTCCATCGAGCGCTCCCTGCTCTCGCTGCTGTCGCCAGGTCGTCAGGTGTGAGGAGTACAACCCCTCGCGCCGAAGCAGCGCGCCCATTTCACCGGACTCCTTCAATCTGTCTGCTTCCTCAAGGACCCACAGTTTGTACTCCGCCGGATATGTCCGGCGCCGGGGTCTTTCAGGGACCTCCGGGTCCGGCACAGGCGCAGGTTTCTTCCCCGCCTGCGGCGTGTTCTCTTCGTTCTTCTTCGATTCTCCCATCCACCAGGACCTCCTCGCCCTCTACAGTAATTTCTGAGGAGGCAGATGTCTCAGCTATATTGGCACAGAGGGCCGCCGTGCTTTTTTTGGCGCGGCGGGTTCGAGGCGGGGGAGAGGCAGAGGGAGAGACGGAACCGGAGGCAGAGACAGGATCAGAGTCAGAATCAGAGACGGATGACGGATAGAGATACAGAAGCAGATGACAGAGTCAGAGGCGGAGACAGACGCAGATACAGAGCCAGAGACGGATTCGGATGACGGAGACAGGGCCAGATACAGAAGCGCCCGCTACGAAAGTAGCGGGCGCTCAGTAGCCTCGCTCAGCGCGTGAGTCCGCTGAGAAGGGCTAGGAGTCGATCGAGGGTCTGGAGAGGCACTGAGACGTCTTCGGCCTTGAGATCGCCCCAGGCCACCGAGAGCTGCAGGGCAGTCTCGACCTCCCGGGCACTGCCGCGGGCAACGCGGTAGAGGTGGAGCCGATCTTTGCCAGCGCGCTCGGCACCCTCTGAGAGATTGAGCGCGACGGAAGAGGCAGCCTGCCGAATTTGCCGATGGAGATCTGGATCAAGCCTCCGAAGCCGCACTAGTGGAGCCCGCAAGTCGCGAATCAAACTGAGACTGACATCGAGAGCGATGAAGCGCATGAGAAGCCTCCGAAACGGTGAGTCAAGAGCCCGCCGCATCCGGGCGGCGGTACTCCACCCCCCAACGCGGAGCGGAGGAACTGTCAAGGGCGCGCAGCGCCGAGCGCAGCGAGGGCACCCTTGACAGTTCCGAGCACCGCGTACCCTCGACAATGACCGCCGCCGTACGGTGACCCGGGTTCCCACACTCCCACACTCCCACACTCCCACACTCCCACACTCCCACACTCCCACACTCCCACACTCCCACACTCCCACACTCCCACACTCCCACGCAAACGGGATCGGCCGACGCGCACTCCCACGCCGACAAGACCGGACGGCACACGGCATGCGCCTGCTACGCTGGTGACCTCGGGCCGGAGCTAAGAGCCGACGCTCGCCACGAAGAGCGCCAGCCAGATGATCCCAAAGCAGGCGGCAACGCAGAGGATGAAGCCGCCGGCGTCGAGGAGCGACGGTTTTTGAAATTCGAGGCTCGTGCCCGGAAAGAGCTTCAACTTCTCGAGCTCTTCCGGGTTGGCGTATGCCGCCTCGAGCTTCTCGCGGTCGCGTTCGGGATCGGGATCGACAGGTGTTTTCATCTTGGCGTAGTAGCGATCGAGGGCCTGCTTGGAGCCGCGACGTGTGACGAGGCTGACAAGGATCATGATGAGAAACGGCGCAATGATTTTTGGTGGTAGTTCGAGGGTGTTGAGCGTCGCATTGGTCATCGAGGGCAGGTCAACTCCAACCCACTTGTAGAGAAGGAAGTCGAGGTTGAAGTTGCCTTGACCGCGGAGCCGCACGCCTTCGTCATAGGCCAGCGTCACTTCGGTGGTGTTGGCATCGATTTGCTGGGGCTCACCGATCGGGCGCGGCTTCACGCCCTTGAGTGGGTTTCCTTCGGCGTCGACCGGGACGACGCCTTCGCTCCAGAAGATCGCCTTGCCGCCGCCTGTCGACCGCAGTGTCATCGCGTCGCCCGGGGCGAGCGGTTGAGGCCGCGGTCCAAGGCTGGCGAGGAGCTGTTCTCGGGCCGACTCGCTCGTTTCGTCGTCGATCTGCGCGCGGCGCTCTTCCCACAGCTTGATCTGTCCGTCGCGGCTTGAGGCATCGGAGGGCGTCGCCTCGCGCGTCGTCGTGGTCACGACGATTCGATTCGTGACGGCGTACTGCGGATCATCTTTGAGGCCCGGAAGAATCACTGGAAGGAAGAGCGGCAGGAGGAAGAAGAAGAGCACGCAATAGATGACCGTCGTCCACGCTGCAGCCCGCGTTGCGCGCCGCCAGTACATGCCCACCCAAAATGTAGCGCCGAACACCGCTGGGACGATCCATGAGATCTGCAGTTGCTTGAAGACGTCCATGAGCGCGAGCGACGTCCACACGCCGCCGGCGACGATGAGAACGCCCGTGATCCGTGCGACACGAACGTACTGCGCTTCACTGGCGTTCGGGTTGATATAGGGCGCGTAGATATTGCGGACGACAAGGGCCGAGCCGACGACCATGTAGGCGTCGACGGAACTCATGAGAGCGGCGAGCAGGCAAGCGAGCATGAGACCGGTGAGGCCGGGTCCCAGGAGCTCGCGCGACGTCACTCCCCACGTCTTGTCGGGGTCGGCCGCGATTTCCGGGTGGTCCGCGAAGAGTGCCAGGGCGATGAGGGCTGTCAGCACCCAGCCGACGGTGCAGAATCGCTTGAGGAAGTTGCCGACGACGAGGCCGACGCGCGCGCTCATCTCGTTTTTCGCTGAACCACCGCCAGTCGCAATGAAGTGTGGCTGCACAACGATGCCGACGAGGTTCAGGAGCACCACGGCAACAAGGCGATGGAGTGGAAACTCACTGGTGCTGCTGGACCCGACAAGGTGAAAGTAGTTCTCCGGCAAACGCTCGTGAATGATCTTAAAGCCGAAGAGCATACCTTCGTCGCCTTGGCCGAACTTTTCGACCAGTGCTTCGAGTCCGAAGGGAATGAGCATGATCGAAAGGAAGATGATGCAGAGGCCTTGGATAAGGTCCGTGAAATAGGCTGCGCTCAATCCCCCCGCGATGCCGTAGACGAGGACGACGATGCCGATGATCGGCACCAGAACGTTCTCCACCTTGTAGGGCTCACCCATGATGACGAAATGAGTCTGGTCGAGAATCGGTGCCGCGACCTTGCCGAGCGCCGAGAACATCATGCCGCCGTAGACGATCATGAACGCGAGGCCGCACAGTGCATACGCGGCCCCGAGTGCTCGCGATTCGTAGCGCTCTACGAACCAGTCACCCAGCGTCAGGTGGCGCATGCGGCGGTACCAGACGCCGGTGATCCAGTAGAACGGCGTGACGAAGAGCCAGTACATCACGCTCCACATGCCGCTTAGGCCGCTGGTGATCGTCGTGCGTCCTGTATTGACTGGATCAGCCGAACCCGTCCCAGCGCCGAAGGCGGCGAACGTCTGCAGCAACTTGCCGAAGCCGCGTCCACCCATGAAGAAATCCTCTTGGGCGCGGATGCGGCGAGCGAAGTAGACGCCGATCGCGATGAGGACGATGAAGTAACCGGCGAGGACGAGGGCGTCGAGCGGGTGCATAGGTGGTTCCCAGCGGCAGCAGAGTTGCGGGCGAACGCGCAGCGTGTAGGCGCAACGGAAAGGCTCATTCTAAGGATGCGGATGAGCGCCGCAAGGGCGTTCCCCTCCAGCTTGCACATCATTTCGAGAAGTGTGGCGATGATGCATCCGCGGCCGACTCGACGTAGGCGATGAGATCGAGGATCTCTGCCTCGGTCAGCGTGAAAAGAAGACCA
The DNA here is from genome assembly GCA_965223265.1 of Planctomycetota bacterium. Classification (GTDB taxonomy): domain Bacteria; phylum Planctomycetota; class UBA8108; order UBA8108; family SXIK01. The sequence goes on along the minus strand of OZ244999.1, from coordinate 7,511,882 downwards.
GTCGGCATGAGCGAAACGGCAGACGGTTCCCGCGCAGCGATCCGCTCGACCGCAACGACTCGCGGCTTCTCTTGGTCGAGCGGATTCGTGACAATGCGCAGCGTTTTTTCGTCTTCTTCGAGCACGATGCCGGTGACGAGCTGACCGTCGACGGTGACGATCACCTGGGCGCTGAACTCCTTCGCGATCACCTTCGAGGGCTCGACGATTTCTCGCAGCAGGTCGACGCGCCCCATCTTCTTCTCGCGCATCTTGTCGCGCACCTGCGATAGATCTGGTCCGAGGATACCGGTGGCGTCGCCGAGCTTGTGGCATTGATTGCAACCGGCAGCCGTGAACATTTCCTTGCCACGCTCGAACGAGCGCCCGCGATCGACTTTGCCGAGCGCGGGCAGCAGATCCTCGACGGTCCACTCGCGGACAAGTGGGCGCGCTTCAGCGGCGCCGCCATCTTCATTCGCGTCGGCCGCGAGGCGTTCGCGATAGCTGTCGAGGTTCGAGACCACGTGCATGACGCCGTTCATCTTGCGCCAGTGACCCGGGAAGGTGCAGACGTACGGATATCTGCCAGTTTCCGTCGGCGCAACGAAGCTGAGGCGTGCAACTTGGCGCGGCTGCAGCATTTTGGTGGCGTGAAGAACTTTCGGGGTGTCGGGGATGAAGTGACGCGAAAAAGCATCCGGCAGCGTCGCCATGCGCTCTGCCAGTTGTCCAACCTCTTCCATCGATTTGGGTGCCGTGATGAGCAGGTTGTGCGGCATGATGTCGAGGTTCTCGACGACAATCTCGACGGGCTTGCCGGCTTCAACGAAGATCTCAGTCTTGTCGAACGCCATTTGGTGCGGCACCGTACGAATGAGGATCACTGCGACCGCGAGATCGGCCAGCGTGGCACGGAGTGCCACCGCGCGCGTCTCAGGGAGGCGCTCGGTGAGGCGGTTCGCCAGCTCGAGCGCTTCTTGAACCGGGACGGCCGAGCGCGCAGGCGGTTTGACGTCGTTGACACGCACGGCGATCGCTTCGGCCAGGTCAGCCGCCGCGGCTTGGGGCCATTCCTCGGCGCGCACGAGCAAAGCCGCTCGCACGGCGGCATCCGCCTCAGCCGCGGTACCGTTGCGGTAAAAGTCCGCGAGAAGTTCCACCACTTCGCCTCGGTGTTCCGTCATCGACGCGATTGCCGTCATCGCGGCGCTCACGACAGAATGACCCTGTTCGTCGTTCGCTGGTGCGCCGCGCCTGGAATCGAGAAGTGCACGCACCTGAGGGTAGAGCAGGGTCCGGAGCTCTGGCGGCTGGGCCAACGCGAGCGCACGGAGGACGATGGTTTGCTGCGCCGAATCGCTGCCGGCGTCGTTCCACGAGCGTAGCGGCGTCGCATCGGTTTCGATCACCGATTTCACCGCCAGATCACGCGTCGACTCCAAAGTCGCTGTCGATCCCAGTCGCGCCAGATCTCCGCGCACTGCCGCGATCTCCGCAGCATCCAGGCCGTGAAGAATTTGCGACAGCGCGTGAACGACATGGGCTGCATGTTCACCGCCGGCAGCGTCGGCACGCGCCAGTGCGGCGACGCTCTCTCGTGCGAGTGTCGTACCGCGGGCCGCAGTGAGATCGCGTAGCGCTGCGCGTCGCTGCGCATCGTCGACGTCGTGGCGGAGGAGAAGCTCGTTCGCCACCAAGGGAGAACGCTGGACGCTCAGTAGGTCCGGCGTCGACAGCGTGCCGAGAAGGTATTCGAGACCCGGTTGATCGCTGGTGCAAAGATCCTCACCGGTGGCGAGAAGCGGCTTCCAGTATGGCTCGAGTGTGGCGATGGTTTCCCGCAGCGCGTAGTCGATATAGTCGTCCCGCTCGTGGCGAAGTGCGGCGAGCGCAGCCTCCGTTGCTTCTCGGCTTCGCGGTCGTTTTCCGGACGCGCTGTCGACGAAATGACTCAGCGCCACGATCGCTTCGAGGCGGACGCGCGGATGCGCATCGAGCACCTGCGCGCTGAGGAGGTCGAAAGCCCCATCGATGCGATCGCGCCAATACCGAAGAACTCGCGTCGCGGCGGCGCGCGCTTTCCCTGAACGCGCGTTCAGCAATCGTTTCAGTAGCGGCTCACTGACGACATTGACGGTTTGATGCACCCAGAGCGCCTCGAGGAGGTGGTGTTCGTACTTCTCCGAGCTCGCATCAAGACTCTTCACCCAACGTCCGACGTGTGCGGCGACTTCGTCGCGCGGATGGCTGCGGAGCTCGCGACGAACCCGATAGCGCGTGCGATCTTCATACGTCTTGAGCAGCTCGAGCAACTCGGGGATCGACGCGCCTGCGATCGCCGCCTTCTTCACGAGCGGGCGACCCTTGTACGTGACCCGCCAGATGCGGCCGTGCGTGTGATCGCGCCGCTCGTCACGCAGGGAGTACTGCATGTGGCCGACGAGCGGGTTGAACCAGTCGGCGATGTAGAGCGCGCCGTCGGGGCCGAACTGCAGATCCACCGGCCGAAAGTTGCGGTCCGAGGAGTAGAGGATCGGCTCGACTTCCTCCGAAGTGAAACCGGATCCCTCCTCGATGACGCGGTGCTGCTTGACGCCTTGAAAGCCGATACAGTTGTTCAGAATGAAATTCCCCTGCACCTCGTCGGGGAAGTGGCGGCTCGAGACGATTTCGCAACCGGCAGTGGGTCGTACTCGTGTGGTGAAGGTCTTCATGCGAGGATGCTTGCGCGGGTGTTCGACGTGGCCGGTGATCGGCAGCCCGAAGTAGTTGGCGCCGCCGGAGGCGTCAGCGATGAAGTTTTGCCCCCAGCGATCGAAGACGTGGCCCCATGGATTCGAGAAAGGGTACGAGACGAACACCTCGAGCCAGCCGCGCTGTGGCTTGTAGCGAAAGACGCCCGCATCTTTGAGGCGCACGGGGCCGTACGGCGTCTCCACTTGCGAGTTGTGGAAGATTCCTTCCTGGAAGTAGAGCGCGCCCCCCGGCCCCCAAGTGAACGCACTGATCGAATGATGGCTGTCCTCGCTGCCGAAGCCGTGCAGGACGATGGAGCGTTCGTCGGCGACGTCGTCACCATCGACGTCGTGTGCAAAGATGAGGTCGGGCTGCTGCGCGATGTAGGCGCCGCCGTCGCCGAGCTCGAAGCCGGTCGGCACGTGAAGGCCATCCGCGAACACGATGTGGCGGTCCGCCGCGCCATCACCATCAACGTCCTCGAGGATGACCAACTTGTCGTTCGGCGGCTCCCCGGGCAGGTACTGCGGGTATGACGGCATCGTGACGACCCAGAGTCGTCCCTTGGCGTCGAACGTCATCGACACGGGATTGTCGATGGGGAAGCGTTTCTCTGACGCGAACAGGTTGACCTCATAGCCGTCGGCGAGGTGCAGCCGCTCTCTCGCGATCTCGGGGTCCGTGGCGTCAAGATTGAGGCTGCCGCCGCGATTGGGCTCTTCGCCTTCTGCATCCTGTGCACTTAGCGACGTCGCAGCCAATGCAAGCGCGAACAGTGAGCCGGCGCAGATCCAGCGTACCAGAGCGACTCGCGCCGCGGTGAGCAGCTGCGGGGACGGAAGCGGTTTTGGTTCCACTGTGGATGGATCTCTCGTGTCTGCTTTGGAAGTGTTTTGCAGGAAGCTCGCAGGTTCGTTCTGCCAGCGACGCGGTCTCGTCTTCCAAACAAGATATAGAGAGATGGAGAAGAAAGCCGCAGATTTTGCCACTTGTTCCAGAGATGCCCATCGCAGAGTGGCGCAGGGTTCAAAAACTCTTCGGCGTGCTGACGTTCGGAACGTGAACGTCGTCGCGCCCCGGAGTCCTACCGTTCGAAAAGAAATGGCGTGCCCATTCGCGGTGGACAGAACCGCGGAGCGCTCAGGGACTCACGACCGAAGCAGCTGGACGAAACCCGACATGATCGCCACGGAAGTCCGCGGCGCGCCATTCGTCATGGCCAAACCTCCAGCAGAAAACAGCGGCAAATCTCCAGTGGCTTCCCAGGACGAGCGGTTCCTGAGAGTCCGATGAGAATCCGTGCTCGATCCACTCGGAGACGTTGCCGCACTGGTCGAACGTGCCGTGCGGACTTGGCGCACTTGCGTACGATCCGACATCGGTCATGTCGCCGACGGCGAAATCCGTGTTGACGGAGCGGTCGCCGCCTGGCGGCGCTTCGGGGAACGGACCGACGTCGCCGTTCACCTGTACCGCAAGAGCAAAGTAGGTTTGTGTGTTCGGCTCGTAGTACGCGGCTTTGAGCCACTCGTTCTTGGTGGGGACGAAAAACCTGGCGTCCGCCGTACGCTGAATCTGGAGCGCGTCGGTGACGCCGGTTATGGGATCGCCGCCGATCGTTTCGTAGGCGCCGTCCTCGGTCGAACCGGGGCCGCCCTCGTCGTTGTGAAGCCAGTTACAGAAGCGCACGGCGCTGAACCAGTCGATGTAGACGACCGGTTTGTCACTGCGATCTTCCTTGGCGACGAACTTAGCGCCATCGTCGTTGGCGCTGACCAGCGCGATTCCGCCTTTCGGATCGGCCTCCATGTTGACGTCGAAGAGCTGCAGTGCGTTGTCGCCTGCGGGATCGACCGTGTTGAGGAATTTGGTCCACTGCGCATTGGTCACTTCGAACTTGGCGATGCGGTAGGCCTCGGTCACAGAGCCGAAGCCGTCGCTATCTGGCGGATTACCAGGGCTACCGACCGTCACCCAGTCGATGAACGCACCGGGTAGGTTACATGGATGGCCGGCGCACTCGACGCCTTCGATGCTGCCGCACGTTGGATGCGGTGCTGGCGGCGGTGTGCCGCTGACGAACTGGAAGTTGAGGTCGAAGATGGCATCGCTGATGTCTCCCTGACCGTCGCCGTTGGTGTCGATGACCTCCTGACAGCACGGCGCTGACCTGGATCCGAATTGGTAGTTCAGCGAGTAGATCGGATCGCTGATGTCGCGGACGGCGTCGCAATTCGCGTCGCCGCGGATGAACTGCGAGGCCTCTTCCGCGACGGCCGTCTGAGCCTGCGTCACCGCTCCCACGAATAGCCCAAGCGTCAGCAGTTTTTTCATCGGTGGACTCCCTTGAATCAGCCGGAAAACATGCTCACGGCGCGATGGGAGACAGCAAAACTGCGAGAGTCGGCAATGTGTCTGCACAGACCTTCCGCTTCGCGTCCCCCGTCCGCGCTCGACACCTACCTACCTGCAACGATACGTCACACCTCTGCGGCTCGCACGAATCGTGTTGCAGAACGTAGCAAGAATGTCTAGCGCGTCACTTCGACACCCGCACTAGCTCGAACGTGTGACCTCGGATTGGCCCCGAGAGGTCCCAGATGATGCGGTCGTGATCGTCGACGATGCGATCGAGCTTTTCCATCTCGGGAGGGAACGACACGACGCCGAAAGGCTCCTTGCGCCGGCCGTAGATGTACTCGCCGTTGACGGCACGGTAGCGGTAGAAGAACTGCCGGTTCTTGCTGCGGACGACCTTTCGCAGCTCCTCCGTGTTTTCCGCGGCTGGGCCTGACGTGAGTCGCAGACCCTGGGCCCACTCGGTGTGCTCGGCGGTCCACACCTCGCGGTCGTCGATGCGCAGAGCGTAGCGACCGGGGAGCAGGCCGACGACCGTTAGCTCGGGGTGGCGCGCCAGGAGGTGCACCGGCGGCGCCGCACCGGGTGGCGGTGGCGGGGCGGGAAGCCTCTCCTCGCGTAGGTCGAAGCGGACGAAATCGCGCGCCGTGTTGAGCTTTTCCGCGCTGCCAGCCTTTGCTTCGACGGTGGCGCTGCGCGCATCGATCCGCACGCGCGCCGGCGATGGCGCGATGCCGAGCTGGTCGAGCGCGGCGAGCGCCGCAACCCAGTTGCCATAGTCGTTCAGATGGATGCCATTGATCGTGAGTCGCCGAACGCTTGCCTTCATCTCCTTCGCGAGCGGTGTGAAGAGATCCACGACCGGCACTCGCTTGTCGGTGCCAACTTCGTGCATGGCTTTCGTATAGACCCGCAGATTGTCATTGTGCGGCGCGGGATCGGGAAACAGTCCGCCGAGGTTCTCGTGCGGAATCGGTGAGACGAGCACCAACCTCGGCGGCGACTCACCGTTGTAGTTGTGTGCGCGCAGTGAATCGATCAGCGAGCTCAGCGCTTTCGAGAACGCAGCGAGACGTGGCTCGCCGGCGTAGGATTCATTCATGCCGTAGCAGAGAAAGATCACGTCGGCTTCTTGCTGCTCTAAGTGCGTGTGCTGGTCGCCGAAGTTGAGCGGGCGCAGTCGGATGTCGAGCGTATCACCCGACCACGACAAGTTGCGCAGCGTCAGGAACTTCTCGGGCAGGTGCGCGGCGAGTAGCGTCTCGAAGTAGCCGGCCTGGACGAATCGTTCGCCGAACGTGTTGCCGACGAAAACGATCCGATCGCCGCGGCGGAGTTCGAGCCTTGCGACCGCGTTCGCGTCCGAGGCGGTCGACGCGATCGGAGTCAGTGCGAGCGCGGTAGCCATCGCGATCTGAGAGATCGAAGAAGGGAGGAAGCGAGGAAGAGGATTCATCATGGTCTCTTGTTCGCCGCGGGTGACTTCATGTCAGGGGCTTTGCCGGCAAGACTGAAGCATGATAACGGATGCACGGTCTTCTCTTGACCCTCTTCTGTGAACTTACCTTGTTCAGGACGAGATCGGACTCGCCTCGGTCGCGACTCTCGGTCCACAGTAGGTTCGACAAGCCAGTCCGGTACGAGACTCGCTCAAAGGCGTAAAGGCGTCGGTGTCGACAACATGGGCTCGTGCCCGAATCGAGGGCTAAGGACACGACGCGTAGGCCGCGCAGCCGATCCCATCGTCAGCCGTAGGATCAACGCCGCAGTCGGTGATTCCCGGAGACGGAATCGTTCCAACGCCGACGAAGAGGACATTGAGGCTGTTGATGGGGTCCGAAATGTCGACGGTGCCGTCGTCGTTTGAGTCGCCGGCGTCCTCGCAGCTTATCCCACCGACGCCCCCAAAGAGCGCGCCGAGCGTGAAGATCGCGTCGGAGATATCTACGGTCGCGTCGTCGTTCGCGTCACCGCGCAGAAAGGGTAGACCCTGTTCGCCGAAGACGGCGGTGAGGGCATCGTTTGTCGCGTCGCTGTCGGCAAACGAGTCCGCCGCGGGCGCCAGGACCACGCGCACCTCGTCGCCGTCTGCGAGCGGCAGAAAGAAAGTTGTGGTGAGGTGCCGCTGGCACGCGCAGCCCAGGGTGCCGCTATTCGAGCAGGTATAGCCGGGAGGACACTCACCGGAGCACTGCTCCCCTCCGTCGCACTCGCCGCCGAAGCCGACGTAGTCAGCGACGTGGATGTCGGTGGCGACATCCTGGCCGTTCACCGACACGGTCAGCTCCGTGCTCCAGTCCACCAGGCTTCGGCCCTCGGCGATGACCGCGGCGCTCCACTCGACGGTGAGTTCGACTTCCGGCGCTGCTCCGCCCTCCCCATTGAAGCGCAGCGCCGTCACTGCGCGATCGACAGCCGTGCGCGACGGGTCGACCGCTGCGATGAAGTCTGGAACCGCCGTCGAGCCACTGCCGGGGCGTTTGACACGGACGGTGTGAACAGCGCCCGGATCGACCTCGGGTGGTACGCTGAAGGAGACCCAACTGCCGTCCGGCGCCGAGTCGACGACAGTGGCCGGCTCACCACCGAATTCGACGCAGACTCCGGGGTTGAGATGGTCGCCGAAAATCACGAGTGTCTCCCCGGGCAGCACCGGGTCAGTCGGCACGAAGCCTGCGACCTCGGGCCGGCACCCGAGGCGCGCCTTGTGCGCCAGGAGATCGAGCGCGACGTCAAAGTCGTCCGCGTTCCAATCGAGGCCGCGTCCGCCGGTTCTCTCGGCGAGGCGCGCTGCGAGTCGCTCCACGGTGGGATCGGCGGACCCGTCACTCCCGAGCGGCAACCAAGGCGCGACCGCCACCGACGCGGCGCGCGCCTCGTCTGCCGCCGCAGCGATCGGATCGCCCGACCCGGCCGTCGCGCTCAGGGGCGGCTGCAGAACCACGGGAACGATGAGTCGCGTTGCATCGTCACTCCACTCGTACGTCCGCGCCAGGCTGACGATCGCCTGTGGCCAGTCTGATTCCGCCGCTACCTGGGTCGCGGCGTCGATCTCAGCGACGGTGCGTACCGAGCAATCGCTCGCGCCGAGGATGCTGACGACTTCACTTTCGACTTCGAGCTCCAGCGTTGCGAGTGCGTCCATGACGAGTGGCAGGCGTCGGCAGAGCACAGCGTCCTGCACGTCCATGAGCGATGAGTTTTCAACCACAAAGACAATTTGGAGACGCCGACTCAAAAGCGTGCAGTAGCGCTCGGCGAGGACGAAGTCCACTTCGACAGTGTCGGCGCCGCCGTGGCTATCGACGGCGCGCAGCGTGGCTCGGTGCTCGCCGCGCGCGAGTCCTGACACCGTGACGGTAGGTCCCTGTCCCACAGGTTGACCGTCGACGAACCAGGAGAGCGCGGCGACCGCGGTCAGCGATCCGTCCTCGGGATCGGTGGCGCCGCCGCGCAGTACGACGTCCTGTGCAAGGTCTAGGACTTCGCTCGGTCGCGGACGCGTGATGTAAGCCGTCGGCGGGCGGAAGTCGACAGTAAACGGGCGCGTCGATTCGTCGGTGGCCGACCAGAAACCATCCGTCGCGACGACTCGCACGAGCGCCTTGGTACTGCCGGCGACTGCGTCGCGGCGGTCTAGCGTGAACGTCGTGCCGTCGATATCTTGCGCCAGGACGCACCACGTGGAGCCGTTATCGGGGCTGTAGAAGATATCGTGGGTGACGGTGTCGCCATCGTCGTCGCTCGACGTCCATTCGATGTCGAAGAGTTCGCCGAACGCCTCGCCGCCGTCCGGCTGGATCAGATCGACCACCGGCGCTTCCAGGCTCGCCGCCCGTGTGTCCATCTCTACGCCTTGTTTCGTGAGGACGATGCTTTCCGTTCCGGGGACTGACCGCACCGGCAGAATGAACGAGTTCTCGTGGTGATCTTCGCTCGCAGCGGCCAGCGGTTCGAACGCGATCGTGTCGAGGACCACCTGACCTGCACCCCGCAGTTCGAGCTCCCACCTGCCGCCCGGACGCACGAGTTCGTCGTAGAAGCTGTCGAGCTTTGGCAGTCCCTTGGCGCCAAAGAAGCTGCCAGGCAATTGGTGCAGCTTTTCGAACTGCGCCGCGGTCTCGTCGGCGTGGATAAGGGCGCTGACGATCAAGAGGTCGTCCGTCTCCGCGAATGCCGCGTGGCTGCCTCCGCCGCCGTCGTTTTCGTCGAGGATCGCGCCGTAGGTGTAGTCCGACACCCAAAACGGAGCGCTGTAACTCAGGAAGTCGCGCGCCCGCATCAGCGGCGAGACGAGTGTCCATTGCGAGTGGTAGAGGCTCGCGAAGAGTCGGTGGTCGAACCCCCAGAAGCCGCGCGGTGTTTCATCGGAGATGCGGCATGGGTCGTATGGATAGTTGTTGTCGATGTCTTCGGGGTTGCCGCAGTCGACATGTCGACGATCCAGATTGTGCGCCAGCTCCTGGGCCAGCACGGATCCCGCCATGGGCACGTTTGGCCACAGGATCGATTCGCCGAAGTTTTCTTCGTAGTACTCCATACGCGACATGCTCAAGTCCGGCGTTCCGATCAGTTTTTGAATCCAGGCGACATTCGCCCCCAGGCGGGCGAGTCCGAGGAAGCCGGCATCCTGAGGCTCGACGACGCCGACGAAGTGGGTCCGGCCGGTGTCGTTCTCGCACCAGTCGTCCGGGAAGATCGCCCAGAATTCGATCCACTCGAGCTTGTTTAGGATCTTGCTGCCGTCGTCGTCGAGCTCGTAGCCGCCCGTCCCTTCCTTGATCTCAGAGTAATGACCGCGGTGAATACGTCCGGCTGGCCACAACACGTGCAGCAGCCCCACGATGTCGGCCATGAACCCGTCGTGGATGCTCGGCGCTGGCTCGGCGGTGCGGACAGGCACGAGGACGAGACAGAGCGGGTCGGGGTCGTCGAAGCTCACGGTTTGCTCGAAGACGTTGTTGTCGTGGTCGGACTCCGGGATCGCGGCGCCGGGATTGATCTCCGCGCGCAGCAAGACGTCCCCGCGAATCCATGACGCCGGCAACAGAAAGTTGAACGTCAGGTCCAAAGCGTCGCGTCCGAAGCGACCCTTGCGGACGTCTACAGACTCCGTCGTGGGAAAAAGTGGCGACCCGGGCAGCTCGCCTCCATCACGGAATCCGCGTAGATTCAACGTCACGTCATTCTGATGCACGTTTACCGCCTCTACCTCAAAGTCGACTTCTGGGTAGACGCGCACCCACGTCACTTTGTCCTCAAAAAGCGGCACGGTGCCGGCGCTGCCGTCTGGAAGGTCCTGAAGCCCTTGCGTAACCTCCAACTCACGCACCGTCAGGTCGACCGCGAGACCAGCGGCGCCGATCTCCTGACGGAACACCTGCGAACCTTCACTCCAGTAGACATGGGTCGGCGTCAGGAAAACATTCCCGGGTGCCGCGGCGAGCATGCTCAGATTCGTCACTTCCGCATCGCCGACTGCGCCGCCGCCCTTGTCGCCGCGTCTCAGGCGACCATCGAAACCGCCTGTCGTGTCGGCCCAGATCAAATGCGCATCACGCACGGCGATGGACTCGACCATGTAGTCGGGATCGAAATCCGTGACGAAGTCGAAGATCGGACCGCCACCGGTCGGTACTCGGCGCACGCGTCCGGTCGCGAGTTCGCCGAAGTATATGAAGCCACCGTCGAGAGCGAGGACGGCCGCGTTGTTCACATCGCTCGCGGGACTCGCGAGCGTCTGTGGGGCGCCGCCGCCTTTGGCCAAGCGTTTGATCGCGCCGGAGCCAACGGTTCCCTCGGCCCAGTAGATATGCGTACCGTCGACCTGGATCTGCCGAATCGTGTGGCCGTCATCCGCAAAGGAAGCGACCGTCTCGACGACGCCACCGCTGGCGAGTACGCGGTGGATGAAATTCGTTCCACCATCGCCTCGCCCCCAATAGACGTGGGTGCCGTCAAGAGCCAGGCTGCTTCCACCGGTCGGTGTGGGAGCAAGGATCTCGGTGGGGCCGCCACCGACGGCCATCCGGCGAATGGAGCCGTCGGACTCCCGAAAATAGAGATGCGTGTTCGTGGCAACGAGAGAGTTCCGCGCAGCGCTACACTGTTTGCGCAAGACGGCGACGTTGAGTGTGTTGAGTGAGATCGAGACGAGGACGGCGTTCTTCTGGCTCGGATCGAGGGCGCACGTTTCCGGACTGTTGCCGCGGAGCGCGACCAGCAGGGAGTGGTCGTTGCCAGTGAGTCCCGTGACCCCCGACCCCTGGTAGATCAGTTCCGGGGGCGCAGCGCTGATGGGCGCGTTGGGGAGAATCAGGAGGTGGACGAGAAGGACGGCGCCAGAAAGCGGTTGGATCCGATGCATGGTGCAGGCTGGCCTATGCTCTTTGTGCAAACCTTCCCTCAACGCGGCGAGCGATGCAGGACTCCACGATACACGGGGGAACCTCGACGCGAAATGGATCAGCCTTTTTTGTCCGATCTCACCTTTTTGTAACAGACGGCTAACGCTACGCCAGGATCCCCGTGACCACCTCACCGTGTATATCCGTCAACCGGAATTGCCGACCGGCATAGCTGTAGGTCAGCCGCGTGTGGTCGAGTCCGAGGAGGTGGAGGATCGTCGCGTGCAGGTCGTGGAGGTGTACTTTGTTCTCAACGGCGTAGTAACCGTATTCGTCGGTCTCGCCATACGCGATGCCGCCTTTGACGCCACCCCCGGCAAGCCAAATCGTGAAACCGCCGGGGTTGTGGTCGCGACCCGCTCTCTGGCCATAGGGCCCCTGCACCGTCGGCGTGCGCCCAAACTCGCCGCCCCAGATCACGAGCGTTTCCTCGAGGAGGCCGCGCGACTTCAGGTCTGCGAGCAGTCCAGCGATCGGCCGATCCACTGCTCGGGCGTTGTCGGCGTGTCCCTTGCGAATCTCGTAGTGCTGATCCCAGGTCGGTCCGGAGCTGTGCGTCACCTGAACGAATCTCACGCCGCGTTCGGCGAAGCGCCGCGCGAGAAGACACTGGTGGCCGAAGTCGGCCGTCACGGGATCGTCCAGACCGTAGAGTTTTCGTGTCGCGCTGCTTTCGCCCGTTATGCTCTGGATCTCTGGCATCTTCGTTTGCATACGAAATGCCAGCTCGAACGACTCGATGCGGCGCTCCAGCGCCGAGTTCGGTCCACCGCGGCGCTGGTGTTCCTGGTTGACCTGGCGCAACGCGTCGAGCTGCAGTCGCTGGACGCTGCGCGGCGTCTCGGAACTGTCTAAGTAGCGTACTTTCGCTTCGCGCGCCGGAACGCCTGTGCTGCCGAGAGGCGTCCCTTGGTGCGGCGCCGGCAGGAACGCCGAGCTCCAGTTCTTGACGCCGCCGTAGCCGAGCGTTGGAGAAATCGTGATGAATCCAGGCAGGTTATGGTTCTCCGTGCCGAGGCCGTAGAGGATCCACGATCCCATGCTCGGGCGCACGAACGTGTCGCTTCCGGTGTGCAGTTTGAGGACCGCCGCTCCGTGCGCCACGTTCGTTCCATGCATTGAGCGGATGATGCAGAGATCGTCGATGTGACGCGCGACGTGCGGAAAGAGCTCGCTGACGAGGAGACCGCTCGCGCCGTGGCGGCGAAACTCCCACGGCGAGCGCAGAAGGTTTCCCGTGCCATCGAACTTGATCCGTAACTTGGGAAACGGCAGCGGCTTGCCGTGGTCGCGCTCGAGTCGCGGTTTGTAGTCGAACGTGTCGAGGTGCGACGGCCCGCCGAGCATGAAGAGGAAGATGATTCTCTTGGCGCGCGACGCGAAGTGTGTGCGGCTTCCCTCAAGCGCGTCACGGAGAATCGGCTGCGCACCGAAAGCGCGCTCGTCCCGCAGCAACGTCGCGAGCGCCAGCTGGCCAAAGCCGAGGGCGCTCGAACGGAGAACTGCGCGTCGCGAGGGTGATTCCGGAGTCACTTTCTTCCTCAAGGTTGACTACCGCACGTAGATGAACTCATTGGCGGCGACGATGATCTGCGCCAGGAGCTGCCAGGCTCGCTGCTGTCTCTCCTCTTCACCGGCGGTGTTTGCCGGGAGCTCGCGATTGAAAGCGTTGAGAAGTTCTCGAGCGCGGGTGATTTCATCCATGGTCGCGTCGCGGCTGTAGGCGAGCTGATAAAGTCTGTGGACGCGTTCATCGTCCACGTCGCCAGCCGACCCTGCATCGGTCTTTCTAACGCTGCGCGCGGCGAGAGCTCGTGCTGCTAGCGCCCCCGTCACCTTGCGCACGAGTTCGCTATTCATCAGAAAAAGCGCTTGCGGTGCGATCGTCGTCGTCGCGCGGTCGCCGTTGATGACGCTCGCATCGGTGTAATCGAAGAGGCTGAAGACGTCGTAGAGATGGTTACGAATCACCGGCAGGTAGACTGAGCGCAGAGAGCTATCGTAGCTCGTCTCATCCTTGGTGTTGATGTGAAAGACATGCTCGCGATTCTTCACCTTGAGGATCGACTCGCCCATACGGTGCTCGAGGAGGCCACCGACCGCCAGCAAGGAGTCGCGAATCGCTTCCGCTTCAAGGCGCCGGACGTTCGCCCGCCAGTGGAGGCGGTTTTCGGGATCGAGCGCTGCGGCCTTGTCGTCGTGGTGGTCGCTCATCTGGAACGTAGCCGAAAGCATGATCATGCGGTGCATCGCCTTCAGCGACCAGCCGTGCTCCACGAAGCGGACGGCGAGCCAGTCGAGAAGCGCCTGGTTGCTCGGAGGTTCACCGAGCCTGCCAAAGTTGCCCGTCGAGCGCACGAGTCCATGGCCGAAGTGCCAGCGCCAAAGCCGGTTCACCATGACCCGCGCTGTCAGTGGATGTTTTCCGTCCGTCAGCCAACGCGCGAGGCGCAATCGCCCGCTCGCCCTTGGGTCGAAGCGTGCTTGATTTTCTCCGGCGAGCACACGGGGGAAGCGTCGCGGCACCGTCCTACCGAGACGCAAGTGACTGCCACCTTGGTGAATTGCCACGTCGACGACGTCGCGTTCGGTCGCGCCCAAGGCCGTCGTCACAGGCGAAGTCTCCTTCAGCTCCTTCTGCGCCGCGCGCAGTTGGTTGAGCTTGGAGCGTGTTTCTTTTGAGTACGCACGCTCAGGACTCTGCGGTAGCCGTGCGCCGTCTTGCGTCAACGCCGCGTTCGCCGCTTGCACGACATCCTCGATCTGGTTCTCGATCTCCCTAAGCTGGCGCTGGTGTTCCCGCTGCGCCGCTCGGTTGACGTCGCTGTGGAGTGGATTCTCATGCCAACGCGCGAATTTAATGAAGTGTTCCATCGTGCGCGTGCTTTTGAAAATGCCAGCGAGACCGTAGTAGTCCTCTGTGAGGATTGGATCGAACTTGTGATCGTGACAGCGCGCGCAGCCAAGCGTGAGTCCCATGAAGGCACGTCCAAACGTGTCGATCTGCTCGTCGATGATGTCCATCTCCATCTTCTGAGGATCTTTCTCGGCGAGGAATTTGGGACCCAGCGCGAGAAACCCCGTGGCGATGAGTCGCTCGTTCGTGACGTCGTCGCTACCCGAACTGGCGAGGAGGTCGCCCGCAAGTTGCTCCGTCACGAATCGGTCGTACGGACGATCGGCGCTGAAGGCGAGGATCACGTAGTTGCGATAACGCCAGGCGTTGCCGTAGGCGGCGTTTTCGTCGAGTCCGTTCGAATCAGCGTAGCGAGCAACGTCAAGCCAGTGGCGTCCCCAGCGCTCGCCGTAGCGTGGTGAGGCGAGGAGGCGATCGACGACTTTTGCAAACGCATCCGGTGCGTCGTCGGCGAGGAACGATGCGACATCACTGGGCACCGGAGGCAAGCCGGTGAGGTCGAACGTGGCGCGACGGATCAGCGTTTGTTTATCTGCTCGCGGTGCTGGTTTGATCCCGTGCTCTTCGAGCTTAGCGAGAACGAAGCGATCGAGAGGCGTCGTCGGCCACGACGCGTCGTTCACCAGTGGGAGCTCGGGGTCGGCAGGCGGCCGGAACGCCCAGAAGTGACGACCTGCAGACGCTTCCGTCGCTCCGATCTGCGCTGCAACACACCAGGAAAGCAAACACAGGCGCGCTGTGTTTCCGAAAGCGGCGAACCACGGCGTGACTTGCATTTCGAATCAACGCTCTGAAGACGCAATGGTGCTTCTCACAAACCTCCATCCTTCCGGCAACGATTCTATCGCCCGCGCCTGCGCTCTACCAGCGGCCTCGCTCGTGTCTCCGGCAGTCGATGGGTCGTCCGCGAGACTCGGCTGCTAGGTTAGGGCACTCCAAGTTCGAGGCTGTCCGCTCAGGAGAAATGGCGAACAAAGAGCGAGCGTCTGGCTGCTCCGCTGAATGATGCTTTCCACCGGCTGTTAAGTTAACAGCCCGTTGAAAAAGTCATTCGGCTGAGAAACCGGCCTCTTCACGCCCAGATCAGCCGCGGCGAGCCTCGAGAATCTCGGAGATTACCTGCGTTCGCCGCGGCTGATCTGGACGCGAAGCGACCAGTTTTCAGCTCGAAGCGCTTTTTCAACAGGCTGTTAAGCGTCAACGCCAAAGCAGTAGAGATGCCCCGCAGTCCGCAGATAGATCCGTCCCGCGACGATCGCCGGCGTGGCGTAGACCTCTTCGCCGAGGTCGGCTGTCGCCAGCACTTCCCACTCACCTTTGGCGCTGACGACCGTCACCTCGCCGCGTTGGTTGACCATGTACACTTTGCCGTCGCCACCTACTGGCGAGCTGTAGTAGGCCTTCGAGGCTTTGAGCCGTCCGGTCTTGACGGCATCTCCTGTCTGGACGTCACGCGACGTGAGGATGCCGTTGTCTTTGATGGTGAAGAGGACGCCGTTGATATAGAGCGGCGACGCGCAAAAGGGTACGAACTTTCGTGACTTCCAGAGGACGTGCGAGTTCGTGACATCGCCCTCTCCGCCCGGCCGAATGGCGAGGAAGGAGTTGCGCGCTGTATCGAAGAGTCCCTTGTAGTACTCATATTCTTTGCGGGTGATCGAGCCGCTTTTGTCGCGGTCAACTTGCACGAAACGAACCTTGAAGGGATGCTCTTTCGGCATCTCGGGCTCTTCGAACGAGCCGTTCTTGTTGCGGTCGAACTCGTTTGCCGCCGCCTCATACTCCGGCACGTGCAGAGGTTGGCCGATGTCTCCGCCGCCGGCCCAGCCGGCCACGAAGAGCGTTCCATCGGGTGCGACGACCGGGGTCATGCAGACGGCGCGCGAAAGTCCGTGCACTGTCCACGTCTCACGGCCCGTGGCGAGGTCGTAGCCGACGGCGCGGAGAGTCGCGGCGACGACGATCTGTCGCTTGCCCGCAGCTTCCCATAGAAACGGGGTGCAGTAGTTACGCGGAAACTCCTTGCGGTCCGTCTTCCACACCGTGTCCCCTGTGCGCTTGTCGAGCGCCATGAGGAACGAGTCGGTGTCGTGGTCTTGACTAAGGATCACCCAGTCGTCGACCAAGATCGGCGAGCTGCCGGCGCCGAACGTGTTGTTGAAGGGGCCAAGCTCACGCTGCCAGAGGAGCTCGCCGTCGCGGCCGTAGCAGAGGAGGCCGAAGGAACCGAAGAAGCTGACGACGCGTTGGCCGTCGGTGACCGGCGTCGACTGCGCGTGGCTACCAATCTCGTGAATCTCTTCGAGCTCTCGATGAGGCGCTTCCTTCTCCCAGTCCACCTTGCCGTCGCGGCGCCTTAGCGCGATGGTGAGCAGCTTGCCATCACGCTCAGCCGTAACGTAGATGCGCTCCGCGAAGAGAATCGGAGAAGAGTGGCCAGGCGGTAGTTTCACCTTCCACACGACGTTCCTGTCGGGCGCAATCTCGGTTGGCAGCTTTTCGTTGGGACCAGCTAGCCCGGAGCTGTTGCGGCCGCGAAACTGCGGCCACGAGGTGGCTGGCTCAGCGACGACAAGCGAAGTGAGAACGACGCCGGCGAGAACGGACGTCGTGGCGATGCGAAAAACTGTTCGAACCTGCATGTCATTCTCCTCGTGTTGTGCGCCTGAGAATGTCGATTCTCCATAGAGACTGAGCGCTTGCAAAAAGTGATCGCGAAAAACCTTCGTCGTCCGGGCTGCCGCGCTTTCCGTGCTGCGTCTTTGCACGCACTGAACGCAGCATTCTGCGTTCGCCCTGATCAGCGTGGAAAACCTTGCGGCTCTACCCGAGAATGGACCGTCACACGTGCCCAACGGTGTACCATGACCATGCTTCGGGTTCTTTTCGGCCTCGCGATTCTGGCCATCTTGCCTGCTAACGTCGACGCGGATGTCGCTGCCGCCGGCGACGACGCAGCACCGATCTCTTTTCGCCTCACCGCCGAGATTAGTCTCGGCGCTTTCGGTGGCATCCCGTTCTGCGCTGACCTCGACGCGGACGGCCGGACCGACATTCTCTGGCTCCAGTCTCCCGGGCTCTTCCACTCGCTGGTCTTCGACGTCGCGCCGTGGAAAGGCAAGTGGAGTGAAACGGAGCGAAATCACTTCGCGCTCACAGCGACTGACGCCAAAGGGAAGATCCTCTGGCAGCTCGGGGAGCCTTGGCGCGGCTCGCGCCCCTTCGTAACGCACAGCGCCGAACGGGCGCTCGATGTCGCCGATATCGATGGCGATGGCCGCATGGAGGTCGTCTGCGTGCGCCGCAGTGAACTCTTGGTGCTGGATGCGCAGACGGGAGAGCTCGAGAACTCTAGGAGAACACTCGCAGACAACGTGCAGATCGTCCAGGTCGGTCGCACCGACCCGCGTCCTTCTGGCTGGACCATCATCGCCAAGAACGCCGAGGGCGCCTACCCGCCGCACGAATACGCCAATCCGGCGTGGTTCTACTCAAACGACCTGGAACTGCTCAAAACCGTTGACTACCTCGGCGCCGGGCACGCCCCCAAGGTGATCGACGTCGACGACGACGGGCTCGATGAGTTCCTGATCGGCTACAGTTTGGTCGAGAGCGACCTGAGCAGGGTCTGGTCGTTTCAGCCAGTCGCGGCGACCGAATGGAGCGCCGCGCAGATGCATGTCGATCACATCGCCTTCGGCCTGATCGGCGGACGCTCGTGCGTCGGCCTGGCGGCGAGTGACACTGCTTACCTGCTCGACGCACGGGACGGCAGTCTCATCTGGAAGCGCCGATCCACACATCCGCAGCACTGTCAGATCGGTCGCTTCGATCCGGCCCGCCGCGGGAGTCAGGTCTTCATCCACAACAAGCGCGCCGAGCTGCGGCTCTACGATGCCGCAGGCGAGGAGATCTGGCAGGTGATGCCGCCGAAGAATTTTCCGCTCGGCGAAGCTGCTCCCTGTCGGCGACAGAAATTCCACGTCTTCGATCCAACGACGTTGCTACCGGAGGCCGGGCCGGACGGGGAAGATCTTCTCGTCTTTACCGACGCTGGCTGGCCTTACGTCATCGATGGTCGCGGCGAGCGAGCTCTTGAGTTCCCCTACACGCCGAACGTCGCGCAAGACTGGGGCGAGGTGCCCGGAAGGCCGGACGACTACGGCTACGGCTTCTACGCTCGCACGGGCGACTTCGACGGCGACGGCGACGCGGAAGTCCTGATCAACGACCGCCGCTACGCGTGGTTCTATGAGATCGATCGCCGCGGCTTGAAACGTGTGCCACCGCGTGCCGACGGGCGTGTGCTCAACGCTGATCTTGAGAACTATACAGACGGCGTCGTGCAGGCGGTGAACGCGGGCGTGCGCTGGCTAGGTGACCCATTCAGTGGCCGCGACGAGGGCACCGCTACGATCACCCGGGGCTTCGCCTACCGCGGCTCGCGCTGCGCTCACGTTCAGACCACTCGGCCTGATCAAATCGCCCGCGTGCGTCTGCAGCGACGTTTCGACGCGGCCTCGGTCGCAGGCGACGGCGACGAGGTCGGTGAGGTCGTCTTTCGCCCGGCGCGGACTCGTGCAGTCGACCTGGAGGACCTGACGGTGTGGAGGGGAAGGTCAGCGAGCGGCGAAAACGTCGGGCTCATGCTCGTGGCCGTGGGGACGGCGTCAAGCGGCACCTACCGACTCGACACCCTCGAAGGAGGCGAAGACGGTCCGCGACGCGTTCGCGCTGTCGCGAGCGCGCTTCAGCAAGACCGTTGGCTTCGCGTTCTGCAACATCGACGCCGTGCCGCGCGCGAAGTCGATCTGTGGCTGGGCCCGCCGGGTGCTGAGGAGTTCATCGGCACGTATCGCGATCTCGGTCCGGGTCGTGAGCTCGCCAAGGTGGAGGTCGGCGACACCGAGACATCGCGTGCGCGGGGTTCGGGGTATTGGGATGACTTTCGCATCGGGGCGCCGCTTGGCGCCAACGCGCTGCCGGCGCCGCCGGAGCCCCCACTGCGTGATGTGAGTCGCGAGGTTGCACCCGTGAGCGAACCGATCCGTGTCGGCCGCGAGCGTCAGCTCTTTGTCGACGACGGGGTGATCGCGGAGCTTGAAGATGTCGAGCGCCGACTCCACGCGGTGAACAAACATGCGGCCAACCCGCTCATCACTCCGACCGAACCATGGGAAGGAACCAGCGTCCTCCTCTACGGCAGCGTCGTCTTCGATCCTGAGATGAGGAAGTTTCGCATGTGGTACCTCGCTTGGGGCAAGCACGTCGGCCAGCCGTCGTTTCTATGCTACGCCGAATCCGATGACGGTTTGCAGTGGGTCAAGCCGAAGCTCGACATTCACCCTTTCGCGGGGCGCGCGGCTACGAACATTCTGTTCCCCGTACGCAGCCAGATCACCATCATCTACGACCCACGTGACCCGGATCCTTCCCGTCGTTACAAAGGCGCGATCCGTGCTTCAGGCACGCGTGCGATCTTCTCGGCAGATGGCCTCCACTGGCGTGACGGCGGCATCCTGCTTGAACAATGCTACGATTCGACGAGCGTGCATTGGGATCCGCTCGGGGAGAAGTGGATTGCCTCGGTGAAGATCTTTCGCCATGGCAAGCGTGCTCGCGGTTACGCCGAAAGCAGAGACTTTGACAACTGGACCGACACGTATCTCATGGCCACCGTCGATGAGCGCGACACACCGGGCGATGAGATGTATGCACTGTCGATCTGCCGCTACGAGAGCGTCTACCTCGGGTTCTTGCGCATGTACGACACCGAGACGGACAAGATCGACATCCAGCTCGCCGCGAGTCGTAACGCCAAGTCCTGGCAGCGGCCGCTCCGCGAACCCTTCATCCCGACCTCGCCAAAGCGCGGCGACTGGGACTTCGGCAACAACGCCATGGCGAAGAATCCGCCGCTGCGCGTCGGCGACGAGCTGTGGTTTTACTACAGCGGCCGCAGCACGCTGCACAACGAGGTGCCGAACACCGGCGCAATCGGCCTTGGCACGCTACGCGTTGACGGTTTTGTGTCGGTCGAGGCCGGCAGCGAGCCTGGCACGCTGCGTACACGCCCGATCGTGCTCGACGGCAAAGAGCTCCACATCAACGCCGAGGTGGACCCTGGCGGTTGGTTGCAGGTGATGAGTACAGACGGCCAATCGTCGCTGCCGATCCGCTCGGGAGGCGTGAACGTGCGCATTCCATGGAAGAATGATCGAGCGCCAGTCGGCCGCGTGACGCGTCTTACGTTTTCGATGAAGAACGCGCGGTTGTACTCTTTTTGGAGTGAGTGAGGGGTGCGGGCTAGGTTGCCTTCGCTATCCCCCTGGTTTGTCACGCCCGCATCCTCACGCCTGGCATGTCCGGCATTGACCGACAGGAGCGGTCAAAGTCTACGCGTGTAGGACGTTCGAACCGACGCGACCCATGCGCCGAAAGTGCTCGTCGTAGGTGACGACCATCGAGCCGGACCGCAGCGCCAGAGCGCCGACCCAGACGTCGTTGGTGGGGAGTGGTGTCCCGGCGCGACGCAACTCAACCCACAGATCCGCGTAGTGAGAGGCGGTTTCGTCGTCCACTTCGACGACGGACACCACCGGATGCGCGAGAAAGAGTCCGAGGTGGGTCTCGTTTTCGTCCGCCAGTTCGCCAAGCCGAAATCCTGCCCTTAGCTCGCCCAGCACCACGACGGGTACGAAGACCTCGCGCGCAGAATCGATCAGAGCGACGACCGGCGAGTGACCGCGGCGGAAATGACTGTACGCCGAGGTGTCCAGGCAGATCCTGCTCACCGCCAAAGGTCCTCGTCGACCTTCTCAAAGTCTTGGCAGGCACGCTCGAAAGCCTCGTGCTCAGCGTCGCTCCAGCCGCCGGCGAGCTCGCGGAGGCCGTTCGAATAGGCCTCCGTCTTCGTCGTCCCGAGAGCTCTTCTCAGAAGATCTAAGATCGTCTGGTTTAATGATTTATCGGCCCTGCGTCGCTCCCGGTCCAGCGCCTCGGCAAGGTCGGGGTCGACGTTCCGTACTGTAAGGTTTTTCATCGCGCTGAATACTACAATATGCATTCAATGGAGTCAAGCGATGATGTCATATCGTCAGCCGAGTGATTGAAGAGGCGAGCGTTTCGTGGCGCGGCGGGTTGAGAGGCACGGAGACACGCCCACGCAAACGCAAACAGAGCCCGCGCCCGACGCCCGATCGCCCGTCTTACAGCCCTCAGTCCCCCGCGGCGGCCGCCAGCTCCTCGACACGCACCAGATGCGTTTTCGTCCGCAGGTAGAACGCGCCGCCGGCGACGGCGGGCGACGCCATGAAGCCGGGGGCGAGATGGTTCGTCGCCAAGTGCTTGTAGGTGCGTCCGGGCTGCACGACGATCGTGTCGCCGTCTTGGTTGAAGTAATAGATGCGGCCGTCGGCGTAGATCGGCGACGCCGAGTACTCGCCCGGGAGCCTTTCGCGCCAGACGAGATCTCCCGTCTTCGCTTCGATGCACGTCGCAATGCCGTTGTCGGTGACGAGGTAGATGAGATTGTCGATCAAAAGAGGCGAGGGTTTTTTGGGTATGCCTTGCTTGCGCCGCCAGGCGATGTGCGACTCGGTGATGTCACCGCGGCCACCCTCCTTGATCGCCAGGAGCTGCGCTTGTTCGTAGCCAGTGTTGATGAAGAAGAGACCGTGACCCTGCAGCGGTCGTGAGACATTGGAGAAGCCGTCGTAGCGAACGCGCCAGATTTCGCGCCCGTCGCGTGGGTCGTAGCCCATGACGGCGTGCGCGCCAGTGCTGATGAGCTGCGCCTCACCGTCCACCGTGGCGACGATGGGTGTCGAAAACGCCTTGTGATGCGGCGGTGGCCGGTGCGAGACGTCGTTCGAGCGCGGCGTCTTCCAGACGGTGTCTCCGCTTTGTTTGTCGAGCGCGATGACGTAGCGCACGTCGGCGCCGTCGCAGTGAAAGACGAGAAGTTCGCCGTGAACGATCGGCGATGAGCCCGGCCCGGTGCGGTGCGTGAGACGCAGGTCGCGCCGAGTCCAGAT
This sequence comes from Planctomycetota bacterium, assembly GCA_965223265.1. Classification (GTDB taxonomy): domain Bacteria; phylum Planctomycetota; class UBA8108; order UBA8108; family SXIK01. The sequence continues at coordinate 7,489,446 of OZ244999.1, read as the reverse complement.
AATCTCTGCGCTCTGGGTATTGAGCGCTGCGGTGCCGTAGGTACCGAAGTGAACGTAGACACGTCCCTCCTCGATGACCGGCGAGGGTGAGGCGTAGGTGTTGAGCGTGTGGATCTTCTCGGGCTCTTCGACGTCGAAGACCTTCGGCTGGTGGACGATTGAGCCGCTGGTGCGATCGACGCAGACCGCGTAGAGCTCCTTGCCGTCATCGGTCGCCGTCGTCATCCAGATCTGATCCTTCCACACCACGGGCGACGACCAGCCTTGGCCGAAGACCTTCGTCTGCCAGCGGACGTTCTCTTCAGCGCTCCACGTCAGCGGCAGGTCGTGTGCGTCGCTGTGACCGTTGGCGTGCGGGCCGCGATACTCCGGCCACGAGTCGCCGCCAGCAAGCGTGGTCGTAGATAGAGATAGGTAGAGAGCCAGCAGGACGAATGCCGGCGTCAGCCTCACTTGAATGATTTGTCCCATGGGTGCTGTTGCCGTTCTTGACGAGTCTTTGTGTCTGTTCTTTGAGTCGGTCTTTTTGCGTCCAGACTTCTCTTTCTTTCGCGAGCTATACCGTTACCATCAGGCGCCGAGACTGAAGGGCGCGCAAGCGTTTTTGCTGCCGCGGCGTGCTCGCCGCGGATCGCTGTTGTCGAGCGGTCGGCTGAAATCTACAATCCGAACGAGTCATGGCACCGCTTCCGCGCCGCCCCTGCGAGCCGTCGAGCACACCACCACTGAGAGTCGAAAGAGGAGTCCGGTATGTTGAGCACAGCGACGAGTCATGGGGCGAAAACCAACGCCGGCGGGGGGCGCAATGACGCGGCTCGCGGCCGCAGCGGCGAGCGTGGCGCTTCACTTCGCACCACGCTGCTTTTCGTCCTTTGCGCAGGCTGGTGTGCGACGGTCACAAGCTGTACACCGGGTGGCAAGGCGCCGGGCGACTCCGGCGCCGACGGTGGTGTACCTGCCGGCCAGGCTACTGTCGAAGCGACAGCGACGAAGGACACACCGTCCGACACGGCGACAGCCGCGAACGACGCCGCTGCAACCGCCGCCGAGACCGCCGCGCCTCTCGCCCGTTACGACACCGACATCCCAATGGTCGAATACAAGTGGGATCCGCAGGCCGGCGACCGGAACGTGTCGGCGGAGGATGGCGGCCCCGGTTTCACCGGCGACGGCTGGGAGACGCGGTCGCGGTTTCTCGCCCTTGGTGTCGCCGGCGCGCCAAAGGGTGGCAGGCTGGTGCGCGCAATTCCCGACTGGCCTGCGACGCTGCGTACGATCGGCAAGGATTCGAACACCTACCTCAACACTTTTGTCGCTGAGCTTTGCTTCGAGGGTCTTCTCGGCCTGCACCCGACGACGCTCGAGTTCATTCCGGGGCTTGCCACGCATTGGTGGATCTCCGACGACAAGACAGTCTATCGATTTCGTCTCAACCCGAAGGCGCGCTGGAACGACGGCAAGGAGGTCACCGCCGCCGACGTTGTTGCCACCTACAAGCTCCGGATGGACCGAGACATACTCTTTCCCAGCCAGCAGCTCACGTTCGGCAAGTTCGAGGAACCGATAGCGAAGTCGAAATACATCGTCGAAGTGAGAGTTAAAGAAGAGAATTGGCGCAATTTTCTCTACTTCTCGACGGCGCGTATTTTGCCTGCGCATGACATCTCCATCCCGGGCGGCGAGTATCTCGATAAGTTCCAATTTCGGTATCCGGCGAGCTCAGGCCCCTACCGCGTCGACGATGCGTCCATCGTCATGAACCAATCAGTTGCGATCAAACGCAGACAGAATTGGTGGGATGAGGAGAACCCTGCGTGGGCTGGTTTGGCTAATATCGATGAGTTCAAGTACGTGGTCGTGCGGGACTCGAACGTCGCCTTTGAGATGATCAAGAAGGGAGAGCTCGACTACTTCGTCGTACCGCGAGCACAGTGGTGGGTCGAAGAGCTCGACAAGCTCGAGAGCGTCCAGCGCGGCCTTCTCCTCAAGCGCAAGTTCTACACCGACGCCCCCAACGGTACGAGCGGTATTGCGATCAACATGCAGAAGCCGCCGCTCGACGACATCCGCATTCGCAAGGCCCTAGCCCATCTCTACGACCGCGATCTCATGATCGAGAAGCTCTTCTACAACGAGTACGAGCCGCTCACAAGTTACTACCAGGGCGGCATCTACCAAAACTCGAGCAACGTCAAGGTCGAGTACGACGAATTCCGCGCCGTGGAGCTGCTCGAAGAGGCTGGCTGGCGCGAGCTCAATGCCGAAGGTTACCGCGTCAAGGACGGCAAAGAATTCACGCTGACGCTCACCTACCGCACGTCGCTCCAGCAGTCGAGCCTGACGATCTTTCAAGAGTCGTGCAAGCGCGCTGGCATCCGCCTTGAGCTCGAGCTCGTCACTCCGGCGGCGGGTTGGAAGAGCTTCACCGAGAAGGAGTACGAGCTCATGAACGCGGCATGGGGTGGGCTGGTGTTCCCAAACCCGGAGACGAGCTTCCACAGCAGGCTCGCGGACGAGAAGCACAACAACAACGCCACCGGCTTCAAGAGTGCTCGTGTTGACGAACTGTGCGCTGCGTATGACCGCGAGTACGATATCGCCAAGCGCATCGAGATCATCCGCGAGATCGATGGCCTCATCTACAAGGAACACCCCTACGTCCTCGGCTGGTACCTGCCGTCGCAGCGAGTCATCTTTTGGAACAAGTACGGCATGCCCAAGTGGGGTGGCGGCCGCACGGCCGACTACGACTCGCTGGTCTTTACGTGGTGGGTCGATCCCGAAAAGGAGCAGCAGCTGGCGGCCGCGCGCGCCGACGCCTCGAAGCGACTGCCGACGGGCGAAGTGGAGGATCGTTTCTGGCAGGCGTGGAACGCGGCTGAGCAGCAGAAGTCGAAGACAAGCTCTGAGCTTGGGAATTAGAAACGGCTAGCTACGAGCTTCCATGGCTGCATATTTCCTTCGCCGTCTCCTCCTCATGATCCCGACCTTCCTTGGGATTACCGTGCTCGTCTTTGCCATCACGCGGTTCGTGCCCGGTGGACCGATCGAGCAGATGATCGCGCGCATGCAGATGGGGGCAGTGGAAGCGGGCGCCAGCGGTGGAGGTGCAACCGAGACGCTCGTCGGCGGCATTCCGGAAGAGCTCCTCGAGGATCTCGAGCGCCACTACCATTTCGACAAGGCGTGGTATCACGCCTACGTGCTCTGGCTTTGGGACGTCGTCCGCCTCGACCTCGGCAAGTCGTACAAGTACAACGTGCCCGTTATCGACGTCATCGTGGCGCGCTTTCCGATCAGTATGTACTTCGGTCTCATCGGGTTTTCACTCGCCTATCTCGTCTGCATCCCGCTCGGAGTCTTCAAGGCGATCCGCCACGGAGGGGTCTTCGATTTCGCTTCGAGCGTGCTCATCTTCGTCGGCTATTCGATCCCGGGCTGGGCACTCGGCGCGGTCCTGCTCGTTCTCTTCGGCGGCGGCAGCTTCTTCGACCTCGTGCCGCTCGGCGGTTTTCGTAGCGAGAACTGGGCCGAGCTTGGACTCGTCGACAAGATCCTCGATCAGCTGCACCACACGATCTTGCCGGTCCTTTGCTACGCCGTCGGCAGCTTCGCATCGCTCACCGTGTTGACGAAAAACTCGCTCATGGAGAACTTTGGCCAGGACTACATCCGCACGGCATTCGCCAAGGGACTCTCCGAACGGCGCGTGATTTTTGTCCACGGCCTCCGCAATTCGCTCATCCCGATCTGCACGGGGCTCGGGCACGCGATCAGCATCATCATGGCCGGCAGCTATCTGATCGAGCGCGTCTTCAACATCGATGGCATCGGCTACCTCGGCTACACGTCGATCATTGAGCGAGACTACGCCGTCGTCATGGGCGTTCTCGTCATCAACACGCTCCTCGTTCTCGTGGGGAACATTCTCAGCGATGTCCTTTACGTTTTGGTCGACCCCCGCATCCGATTCCACTAGTCTTTGCAACTGACAGCGACCGTGAACGAAGCCACACAGCCCAGCGCTGAATCAACCGAACAAGTGCCGCCGCAGCGGGCGCCCGAGAAGTCGATCTCGGTCCTCCGTCGACGCTGGCGCAAGTTTCGCACGCTCAAGCGCGGCTGGTATGCGTTTTTGTTTCTCGCCGGCCTCTATGTCGTCAGTTTTTTTCTGCCGCTGCTGATCAACAGCCGTGCGCTCATCGTCAAGTATGAGGGCGACTATTTCTTCCCGGCGCTCGGAACTCATTACGAGGCTCGCTCCTTCGGGCAGCGGCGCATCGGTGAGGCGAACTACCGTCAGCTGCAGGAGGAGTTTCGCGACGCCGGTGGAGACAATTGGGTGCTCCTTGCGCCCTACCCGTTTCATCCGAACGAGTCACTCCTGCGCGAGCTGCCCGGGAATCCGCCGCACCCGCCGAGCCTCGGACACTGGATGGGGACGGACGACCGCGGCCGCGACGTTTTCGCCCGTCTGGCGTACGGCTTTCGGCTCTCGATGACGTTCGGGATCGCCGTGGTTTGCCTGACGTATCTTCTCGGCAGCTGCGTCGGCGCTTGCCTGGGGTTTTTTGGTGGCCGCATCGACATCTATGGTCAACGGCTCGTCGAGATTTGGGCTGGGCTCCCGTTTCTCTATACGGTGATGATCGTCAGCGCGATCGTCAAACCGACGCTGTGGCTTCTTGTCGCGATTCTTGCACTGTTCAGCTGGGTCGGCATCAGCTTCTACATGCGCGGTGAGTTCTATCGCGAAAAGGCGAAGGACTACACCGCCGCAGCGATTGCGCAAGGCGAGTCGAATCTCTCAGTGATGCTGCGGCATATCTTTCCGAACGCGCTGACGCCGATCATCAGCTTCGCGCCCTTTGCGCTCGTCGGTTCGATCAGCTCGCTGGTGGCGCTCGACTTCCTCGGTTTCGGATTGCGTCCGCCGACGCCGAGCTGGGGTGAGCTCGTGGGGCAAGGCTTGGCGCACATCTTCAAGTGGCACTTGGTTGTCTTTCCGCTCGGTGCCATGTTCACCACGCTTCTCCTCGTCGTACTGATCGGCGAAGCGATCCGCGAGAGCTTTGATCCCAAGGAGTATTCGCGTTTGCGCTGACGCGGTTCAGCTCGAGCCGATCGTTACCGTTACGCCCTGACTCGACCTATGAGCAAGAATCCTCCCGAACCGATCCTTGAAGTGCGCGACCTGCGGACGTCGTTCGACGTCGACGGACGCAAGGCGTGGGCGGTCGACGGCGTCAGCTTCAGCGTCTTTCCCGACGAGGTCCTCGGCATTGTTGGCGAGTCCGGATCTGGCAAGTCCGTGACGGCGCTTTCCGTCTTGCGGCTGATCCCCGATCCACCGGGGAAGATCGCCGCGGGTGAGATCCTGCTCCGCGGCCGTAACCTGCTCGAGCTCGACTACGACGCTATGCGGGAAGTGCGCGGCAAAGAGATCTCGATGATCTTTCAGGAACCGATGACGTCGCTCAATCCAGTCTTCACGATCGGCTATCAGGTAACCGAAGCGCTTCTCCATCACGAGGACGTCGACAAGGTGCAGGCTGAAGCGCGCGCCATCGACATGCTCGAGCGCGTCGGCATCCCCGACGCCAAAAAACGTATGCGCGACTACCCGCACCAGTTCTCGGGCGGCATGCGCCAACGCGTTATGATCGCCATGGCGCTGATCTCACAGCCGGCTATCTTGATTGCGGACGAACCGACCACGGCCCTCGACGTCACAATTCAGGCACAGATTCTCGACCTCATGCGGGATCTGCAGATCGAACGTCAGGAGGCATCGATCATCCTGATCACGCATGATCTCGCCGTCGTTGCCGAGACGTGCCACCGCGTTCTCGTCATGTACGGCGGCAAGGTGCAGGAGATGGCATCGGTCACGGAGCTCTTCGATGCGCCGCTGCATCCGTACACGCAGGGGCTGCTGCGCAGCATTCCGAGCAAGGCCGAGCGCGGGAGACCGCTGCCGACGATCGAGGGCAACGTACCGTCGATCTTCGAGCTGCCGCGCGGCTGCAAGTTCTGTACGCGCTGCCCGGATGTCATCGACCGTTGTCGCAGCGAGGAGCCGGAGCTGCGCGAAATCACACCCGGTCGAGCGGTGCGATGTCACCTCGTCGAAAGTGGAGGCGACGCATGACGGCGAAGCAGCCACTCCTCGAAGTGAAGAATCTGCGCGTCGGCTTCCCGGTCTACGGCGGTGTGCTACGCCACAAGATTGCCGAGGTGCGCGCGGTCGATGGCGTGTCGTTCGATCTCGCCGAGGGTGAGACACTCGGTCTGGTCGGTGAATCGGGATCGGGTAAGACGACAGTTGGTCGCGCCATCGCCAACCTACTTCGCGCGTTGACACCCGATGTGCATCTTGAAGGTGAGATTCTCTTTCATAGCCGTGCGGGTGTCGTCGACCTGAACGGCCTGCGGCGCCGGCGCATGAAGCCGTATCGCGCCGAGATCCAGCTCATCTTTCAGGATCCATATTCGTCCCTCAACCCTCGTATGACGGTGCGTGGACTCATCGATCGACCGCTCAAGCTGCACACGCAGCTCAATCGGCGCGAGCGACAGGCGAGGATCGCGATGGTGCTCGACCGCGTCGGGCTCGGCGGTGACGTCATGGCGCGTTTCCCGCACGAGTTTTCAGGTGGCCAGCGCCAACGCATCGGCATCGCGCGGGCGCTGGCGACGCGTCCCCGGCTCATCATTGCGGACGAACCCGTCAGCGCGCTGGACGTCTCCGTGCAAGCGCAGGTGATCAACCTGATGGCAGAGCTGCAGGAGGAGTTTGAGCTGACGTATCTTTTTATCGCGCACGACCTCAGCGTCGTCCACCACGTCAGCGACCGCATCGCCGTCATGTATCTCGGCGAGTTCGCGGAGGTCGGCGGCTCCGATCAGATCTACACGTCGCCGCGGCATCCCTATGCCAAGGCACTCCTGTCGGCCGTGCCACAGCCCAATCCGCGCCGCGAACGCGCCGACCGTATTCGTCTCGAGGGCGACCTCCCGACGCCGCTCATGAAGCCCTCAGGGTGTGGCTTCCATTCGCGCTGTCCCATCGCCCAGCCGAATTGCCGCGAGGAACGTCCAGCGCTCGTCCCTGTTGAAGCCGGGCGGACGGTGGCATGTCCTTACGTCGTCGAGTGAGGCGCAGGACTCGTTCTAGGCCATGCGCGATTGCGATTGCGTGAGCGTGAGCGTGAGCGTGGGCCTCTCCCAAAGTAGCAGGCACACGCCGTGTGCCGTCCGGTCTTGTTGGCCTGTGCGTGAGCGTGAGCGTGTGCGCGAGCGCGAGCGTGACCGTGGGCGCGCGCCTCTGTCTCTGTCTCTGCCTCTGCCTCCGCCTCTGAATGAGACAGCAAGTGAAGCAGCACGCTTCGTTCACGCCGTCGGCTGCGCTTCCACACGGCGCTCGGCACGACGGACGTCTTCGAGTGTCGGCTTGGCAGGGGATTTGAGCTGCAGCGCGAAGAAATTTTGCAGGTCGGGATGGCTCCGTAGTCGCTCGCGCGTTGGCGCGTGGTCTTTGCGGCAGGTGCGACGAAACGAGCAGTAGCGGCAGCTGTCTGTATCAGGCTGCAGTGGAAAATAGCCTCGACGCGCCAGGTCGACCAGAGCGCTCACCGTGTCGAGAAATCCGCGCCGCAGCGATGCGTCCCACTTGAGGTGAGCCCGGCGCGATTTGCCACGATCGAAGTCCGGGCCCACTCCTAGGAGCTGCGCGCTGACGCCTTCGACGTCCGTCTGCCGTAGGGAAGCGATCAACTCGCGGTAGAGCGGCAGCTGCAGATGGACTCCGCGCAGAATCTTGGCACTTGCGGCTCGGGCTCCAAGGTCACCGCTCGTCTTGTAGTCGGTAATCGAGAATCCTGCCGTTGTCCGCGCCAGGCGATCGAGTCGACCTCGCACGCGAAGCCGCGTCGTAGTGTTGAGCTCAATGGTACCGCGGCACACAGCTTCGAGCTCAAGCGCGTCGATGTTGTCGCGACAAAGTGCTGCCAGATCGACCTCGACGAAGGATTGAAGCGCTTGCAGCCACGCCTTCTGCAGGATCGCGCGCAGGCCACGCAGACGCCAAAGCGACGGGCCGCTGTAGCGTCTCAGATTCTGTTCCCACAGCGCCGGCAATGCGTTGGTGGCCTGAGCCACGACGTCGCTCACAGGTACCGCGCGTTCGCGAGGCCAACCACGGCGCTGCAGATCATCGTAGAGCGCCTCGAGAGTGTCGTGAACCGCAGAACCGAGGAGGCGATGGTCAATGCGATACGCCTTTGGCTCATCGTCAAGACGGTGGATGCCGAGCACATGCTCGAGAAAGAAAGCCTGCGGACAGCGGCCGAGACGCTCGAGTGCCGTTGGCGACATCTCGGCTTCTTCGCCGACACCCTGCTCCGTCAATGCGTCCAGCGCCGCGCTCTCTTGGTGGGGCTGAAAACGCTCCACGCGCCGCACCCACTCGATCGCAGTCCTCAATCGTGTGGAGTCGAGATCGAGCCACGGCGTGAGGTCCGCCGCCAGTTCGTCGACCTCATCGCAAGGGCTATCCACAACGGCCGCGGCGCCCGCCAGGGCAGCCGCGGGGTTCAACAGCGCGAAGTTTGACGAGCGCGCGAAACGTCCAACTCGTTCTCCCACGTGCACCGGCACGCGTTCGGGCCGGTAAGGGTTTGACGGCGCATCCTCGAGCAGGCGCACACTGTCCGGCTTGCCAATAAAGAGGCGTGCGATCTCACGCATCGCACTCGAGCGCGTCCGTTTGCGACCGGCGTCATCGGCGCGCTGATAGGACACCACTAGGCGCCGGCGTGCACCGCTCAACGTCGTCGCCAGCAGCAGGCGTTCTTCGTCGTCGCTTTCTCGCGCCAGCCGCAGACGGCGATGAGTCTTGGTTCGGATGTTCTGGCGCGCGCTGTCAGGCAGAAAAGCGTCTTGCCGGGCGAGTCGCGGAAACGAGCCAGTATGGAATCCGAGCCAGATCACGACCTCATGAGTCATGCCACGCAGTTGCATGAGATCAAGGATGTGCACACCCGCTTCGGCTCGCGCGCCTTGGCGGTCGAGTTTCTCATCAGCGATTTCGCTGAGAAGCGAGAGCATCTCCACAGGGCTGCATGGGGACTCGCTTGCTCCCTCGCTTTCACCGATGTCGTGATGATCGTGTCTTTCTGCAGACTGCAGTTCTGGCCCGTGGTTTCGTCCCTCTCCACTAATGACCGTGAGACGCACAGCATCGAGCTGCGCGAAAACATCGACGAGGTCGCCTTGCCACTGCGGTGAAATCCACCGCGCCGCGATGTCTTTTATCGCGGCGCATTGCGCATCCAGCGTGGCCGCGGCCGCCCACTCGGTGGCGTCGGCCGCAAGGTCTTCGACGAGCGCTGCGACACTTTGCGCTGCCGCGACGTCATCTTGGCGGGCGGTGGACTCTTTCGCGGCGTTCGTCGCCACGAGCGCAGGGAGTTCAGACCACGCTGCCGCGCCGCGCACGAGGCGCGTCGCGCGGCTGAGACGGTCGACCCGATCGATGTCTGCCTCGGTGACTTGCAGAGCGCCGCCGCTGGCGCCGGAATCCACGAAGGGGGAGCGCAGGACTTCGATGACGACGGCACGCTCGAAGTCGCCCGAAAGCAGGCGTAGAAGGGTGAGAAACGCAGCCACCGCGCCGCGGCGTTTCAGGGTCTCACGGGCACTCGTTGTGTACGGTACCCCGTGCTGGGTGCAGAGTTGATTGAGAAACGGCGCGTAGGGTTCCAAGCTGCGAGCGACGATGGCGATCTCGTGCCACGCCACGTCTTCCTTGACGTGAAGCGACAGCGCCCGTAGCACGGCTGCCTCGAGCTCGAGCAAGTTGCCCTGGCTGTGCCGCAGCTCCAGCGCCGGCCCACCACGGGTGAGCAGGTCATCGAGCGTCACCGGCGCCGCATTCCCCGCTTCGCCTGAAGCTTCGCGTCGCGTGCGCTTCTGTCGCTGGGTGGCGTCCCTGTCGTCTCCATCGTCGAAGAGCGAGCCGAGACTTCGGCGCCAACTCTGCACACGGCTGCCGCGACCGAACGATGCCGACGAGATGCTCGCGCCGAGCGTCTCGAGGCGACGAGTGAAGTCTTGCGCCAGCGCGTAGGCGGGTCCATCGATCTCAGTTGGCAAATAAAACTCTACTTCGACACAGGCGTCGATGGATCGAAGCAGCTCGACGTTGATCTCCGTCAGGTCGTAGGCACCGTATTGAATGACACGAACGATGCGCTTTTGCGTCAGAAAGTTCCCGACGTGTGGCGCCGCTTTGCGGACAAGTCCGGCGTAGTCGGAGACGCCCAGGGATTCAAGTCGCTGGAGCGTCGCCTCGAATGCACGGTACGTCCCGACCAAGCCCGTCTTCCCTTGTACGCCGGTGAGCTCTGCGGCGCTGATCTTTGCTTCACGTAGGTCTCGGAGCGTCGTCCTCAAGGCCTCGAGGAAAGGCTTTCTCAACGGCGCCGAAGACGACGCGGCCGAAGGTGATTGACCGGAAGCACCGGATAACGGACTCTGAGGCAGCAGTCGGCGCAGGAGTGCGCGCTCGGCAGCGGCGGGGAGAACAGTCGGCGGTGGCTCCAAGGCGACCTCCATGGCGCGCTCGCAAAGCCTATGGAACGTCATAATGTGGGCGCCGACGACGGCGCGCGTCGCTTCAAGTATCCGCACCTTCAGTGCATCGACGAGCGCTGTCGTCGGCGCCAGCACGAGAATTGAGTCGACGAGTCCGCCATGAGGCCGCGATGCGACCGCATCGACAACCATCGATTCCAGACGAGCGACGTCGACGCTGTAAACCACCTTCATGAGGGCCGGTTTACACGGTTCGCCGCGGTATTTCCAGAATCGTGATGCGAACGCTGCCGCGCCCTGAGATCGCTTGTCGTTCGGTGCGAGAACGAGCTTGACAGGCAGCCAAAGGCACTCTTGCGATGCGGACGCGCCTCGATCATTCGTCTTCCGTTGAGCCCTCGTCTGAGCTAACTCGAACTGAGCCATCTCGTGCCGGCCGCACGAACTTCCCGGCGTTTCCCTCAACGTGCGTCGGCGGGTGGTTGACGGCGGTGTGAATCGGCGGGAAGATCAGGAGGCACCGGGAAGGATTCGGATCAGGCCAGCTTCCGTGAGCCGTCCTGGACCGCGTTAGGGAGCCTCCTCGCGCCGTCCGAATCAGCCTTCTGCAGCGGCCGATCGTCCGAGAAAAACTCGAAGAGCGCGAACAAATCGCCCGCTCGCGCGTCTCACTCTATGGTCGTGCGCCTTTTGTGGGGGCTGTCCCGCGGCGCACCTCGTCTCTTTGACTCAGGAGAACATCATGAGCAGCCGGCTTCGCCGCTTCGCGATCACTCTTCTCTTTGGTGTCGTTGTCGCCGCCGGACTCCAGGCCGCCGAGACGACTGAGCTCAGATTCAAGTTCGAGAAAGGGCAGAAGACAGACTATCGTCTCGAGCAGACAAACGAGATCTCCGTCAGCGGCGACGCAGTCGGCTCGATTAAGACGTCCCAGCAGATGACTCTCGACACGACCGTCGAAGTCAAAGACGTGACGGAGGGATCTGCCAAGATGACGCAGACCGTGACGCGCTCGCGGCTCAACTTCGAGCTACCGTTCGGGCCGGTGAGTTACGACTCGCAGAAGGATGAGGAGTTGCCTCAGAACCCGCTTGGCAACTTGATGAGGGTTTTCAAGTTGATGGTGGCACAGCCGTTTGAGTTCACCATGAGTGCTCGCGGCGAGCGGACGGACTTTGTGGTCCCTGAGGAAGTGAAGGAGACCCTGGCGGCGCCTGGCGCAGCAGCCGGTTTCTCGGAGGAGGCGCTCAAGCAGATGATGAGCGCTCCGCGGCTACCGGAGAAGCCTGTGAAGCGAGGGGACACCTGGACGGAGACGCGCAAGCTTGCGGTGCCAGGCGGCGCGCTTCATCTCCACATGACCATGACCTACAAGGGGCCTTTTTCGCCGAAGGATAGTGACCGAAAATTCGAACGGATCGACCTTGAATTCGTCACCAGCTTTCAAAAGTCCGGCGACGCGCCGGTCGAAATCAAAATCATCTCCCAGGACGCTGAAGGATACGTGCTCTTCGACGCCGCCGCCGGACGATTGGTCAGGTCGGAGGCGACGCAGAGTCTACAGATGGAGATGAAGGTGCCCAACAGCGACATGCCCGTGAGTCAGTCGATCAAGTCGTCGTCCAAGATTGTTCTACAGCCTTGAACTTGGCGATCGGCGGGGAAACTTCCCATGGCTCGCGTGCGAGCAGTCGCTGACGGCAGGCGATCAGGCTTGAAGTGAGATCAGCCGGCGAGCCAACTCGACGTCGACGCGGCGAGGTTGGTCGGTGTCGACGCCGAGCTCGGCGTCACGGCCGACCACGAGTGCACCTGCGAGCCGTGCTGTGTCGGGCAGCCTCGCCTGACGGAGACCCGCGATCGCGAACGTTGCACCTTCGAGCTCGCTATCGCGAAGGTCCGTCCCGTCGACACGAGCTGTCGAAAGATCGACGCCGCACAGTCGCGCGCCGCGCAGCGTCGCACCGCTGAAGTCGGTCTCGCGGCATGACGCCTTTTGCAGATTCGAGAGTTTGAGATCGCTTGTTCGCAGCGAGGCGCGATCGAGGTTGCATCCGCAGAAAGTCGCTCTCTGCAGATCACAGCCTTCCAGCTGCGCTTGGCAGAGGTTCGCATCGGCGAAGTGAGCCCGCACCAGACGCGCCGAGCTGAAGTTGACGCGTTGGAGAGCCGCCTCGTCGAATCTTGCGTCGGCGAGCGTAGCGGACTCGAAGTCGCAGCCATCGCCGCAGCGAAGTCGCTGAAAGTTCGTCCCTTCGAGGTTCGCATCGGCGAAGCTCGTCGATTCCAACCGGCCGCCTGAAAAATCAGCGCCTCGGAGCTTCGATCGGACGAAGTTACACGTCACAAGATGCGCTTCGCGGAAGAGGATACCCTCGGAGGAGGCATTTTCGAAAGTCGTGCGAGTGAGTCGGGCACCGGTGAAATCGACGTTACTGAGCCGGCTGCCATGAAAGGAAACGAGACGCAGGTGTGTGTCGCGAAACGACAGCGCCTCGAGAGCGAGCCCGTTCATCAGGATCGACTCGAGATCCGCTTCGGCGAAGTCAGCACCGGAGATGTCGCGAACCGAGCCGAAGTCTACGTCTTGAACAATCGCTTCGACCCACCGTGAACCAGTGAAGACTGCCTTGTCGATGCGGGCCTTGTGGACTTCCGCCTCCGAGAGGTCAACGTAGTCGAGTGCTGCGCCGCTGAAGTCGACGTTCAGCGCCTTGGACGCTCGAAACGTCGACTCGCTCAGGACAGAGCCGCTGAGGTCTGCAAAGCGTAGATCCGCCCAGTCGAGGCACGATTGGCGTACCTCTGCCGACGTGAGCTTGGCGCCCATCAGACGGGCGCGCTCGAGGTTGCATGAGCGCAACTTAGCACCCGCGATGTCGGTCTTTTCGAGGAGGATCTCTGCGAGATCTTCGCCCTCCAGGGCGGCTCCGCGCTTGAGTTGTTCCACTACGTCAATTGTCTCGGCCATGACTGCGCTGCGGGGGCGGATGGAGGCGGTGACGCTCACGTCGGTGACGGCGCGATGCGGACTTCGATGGTCCGCAGAGAAGAATACCACCGACGCGGGGATCGCACCTTCCGCAGGAACGAGGGGTGACTTATCCGGATGGTCCGAGACCGGGTCTGCCTACCGAAAACGTCGGACGCGAGCCCGGAACGAACCTACGCGCTGAGGGCCAGGCGCATGAGCGCGCCAGATGGTTGTCGCTTCGGGTCCATCGAGCATCCCAGATTCCATTCTCGATCCTCTCTGCCGGGAGCGTCCGGGCAGACGATTCAAGACGACTTGATCACACCGCGCGTGTTTCCCCAGGCGTCGATGACGCTGCCGGTGAGCGTTCGCGACAGGTCCGACACCAGGAACACCGCGAGTGTTGCGATGTCGCACTGCGTAACAGGTTCTTGCGGCGAGGCTCCGCGACGGTCTCCGCTATCCGGTGCGATCTGACCGGGCGCGATCGCGTTGACGCGAATTCCGTGTTCGCGGAGCGCCTCGGCCGCAGCCTTCGTCAAGCCGACGAGGCCGAACTTGGATGCACAATGTCCGACGACGCTTGCATCGCCCAGTGCGCCGTGGATCGACGTGATGTTGAGGATCGCTCCGCCCCTCTCTTGCTCGACCATCGTGCGGGCGACGCTCTGTGTGACGAAAAACGGGGCCGACAGGTTCGTCCCCAGCGTCCTGTCCCAATCCTCGCGCGTTTGGTCCAACATTTTCTTCCAGACGAAAACGCCGGCGCAGTTGACGAGGATATCGATACCGCCGAACGCCGCCGTTGCCGCCGCCACCACCTTGTCGGGGGATTCCGGCTGCGTGAGATCAACACAACACGACACCGCCTCGCTATCGACGCTGCGGACGCGCTCGAGCGCCGCCTCGCACTTCTTTTCGTCGCGGCCGACGACGACGATCTTCGCACCGTCGATCGCCAGAGCTTGACAGATCGCCGAACCCAATCCGCCGCCGCCGCCCGTCACGATGGCGACCTTGCCATCGAGAAGCTTCGCCATGAAACGACTCCTCCTATTGTCTCTAATGTCTGCTGCGGCCTAACGTGTGTCGTGGCGCAAACGTGCCGTCGCGCCTCACGGACATCTCCGGACCGGCACACGGCGTGTGCCTGCTACTATAGACAAGTATTGCTGCCAACTCGATCTTCAAAGTAGCAGGCACACTCCTGTGTGCCGTCCGGAGCTCAGCGTGGGGGTGAACCGCCGGCTTCAGGGACGCCGGTCTGCGAGGTCGGTGCGCGTTGCGCGTTGCGAGCCTGTCGCCTGAATCGATACGGGAATGAATTAGAACGGGTGGTCAAGCGTAGTGGAAAGCTCCCGGCGGCTTGCCCGTCTTGATGCAACAACGGACCCCAGTGGCGATTCGCCGCTGGGGTCCGTTGTGTGCAAGTTTCGGTGACGACGCTGTAGATCGTCTCAGTCGTAAAAGGTCGTCGCCTCGGTCTCGAGGACAGGACGCCGCGTTTGGTCGGTGTCCATTTGCACCTTGAACCGGACGTCACCCTCTTTCGCGGCTCGTACGACGACGGTCCACGTTGCTTCTTTCTTGGGTCCGAGCTCGGCGAGACTCGCGAAGGTAACCGTTCGACCTTCGACAGTCGCTTGCGTCGGACCGGTGGATTCCACGTACTCCATGGAGTCCTCCAGCGAGCACTTGATTTGGATTCCTGTGCCGTTGGCGGTGCCCTGGTTGGACACCGAGATCACGTAGGTTTCCTGGCCGCCGACTTCGGTCGGGTCGGAAACGTCGACGACCTCGAGCAGGATGGCTGAGATGCCCCTGACTGAGGTCTTCGCGAACGTGACTTGCGTGCTCGCACAGTCGGCGCGGGCCTGAATCATGTTCTGGAGCTCACCGATCTTCTGGAGTCGCAATCCCACTGTCAGATCTTTCGACGCACCAGGAGCAAGCTCGCCGAGTTTCCACACGACGCGATCCGCGGTCAGACGACCGTTGTCACTCGCAGCGAGGAAATCCGTGCCGTCCGGAAGGGTGTGCTCGATCGTGCAGTTGCGCGCGACGCCGCTGCCGGTGTTTTCAACATGGATTTTGTAGCGGATTGGGCGGCCGAGGAACTGCTCGGTGCGGCCTTCGCAGGTGACTTTGAGAACCGGGTGCGTTACGTTCGTCTCGGCGATTGCGTGCGACTCATAGCCGCCTTCGCCTTTCGCTTCCACCTTGTGTGTGAAATTGCCGCTGATCAGCGCCTTGAGATTTGTGGCGAACGTTTCGGTCTGGCCGGGAGCCATGTGTTCAACGTTGAACACGAGTGGAGCGTCGCCTTCTGCGTGCCGCATGTTGTCCGGCATCATGTGAGTCAGCACGACGTTCTTTGCGTGGCCGGTGCCCAGATTCGTTAGCTTGTACTTGACTGGGATGTCTTCACACAAGAGCGCGTCAGCAGGCGTCTCGACCGTCAACTGCAGAACTGGTTCGACGACGGCAATCGCCGAACAGATTTGCGTGTTGTAACTCACTTTCGTGCAGCCACCCAAGATACCGGTATTGTCGACTTGGCCGCGCATTTGGATGCTGCGTTTCTCGTGCGACGACAGCTTGCCGAGATTCCACGTCGCGAGGAGATTGTCGAAGCTCTCAAGCGCTGGTTGACTCTCGAGAACGCGAAATTCAGACGACAGCTGATCAGTGACGCGCACGTCGACCAGTTCCATCTCTGTCAGGTTGGTGACAACGATCGTGTAGTCGAACGGTTTGCCGACGGCGACTTCCTCGGGAGTGATCTTTTCGACGAGGAGGACGCTAGTCGCCTCAGAACCCGTCGGGTACGCGAGCTTGTGCTGAGCCGAGGTGCTACCGGCGACAGTGGTGCTCGTGGTGGCAGGCTTTGGGGCGGCATCCGCTGGCGGCTGAGCCTTTTCCGGCGCCGAAGTCGTCAAGGGCTCAGACAGCGGTTGAGCGTCTACTGGGGTCCGAGATTGGCAGCCGAGGAAGGCTAAGCTCAGCGATGCGACCGCGACAGCATAAATGGCGGTGCGCCTGGGGGAATGCATAGACACCTCCTGAGGGTCGGGTGATTCTTTTCGACGGTGTGAAGACGAGGTGGCGACGATGACTGCTCGTGGTGGCAGAATTCGCGACCACCTGTCGATAGCTTTACGAGGTCGAAGCGGCAACTTCCGAGCCATCTGAGATCGAGGGGCAGCGGATTGTCGAGAAAGAGCGCCTGTATTTCGACTTTGAACGCTGCAGGAATCGCGACGTTGACATGAACACGCCGGTTCTCGGTCTTGCCGACGCCGCACACGTCCGTCCTGTCTAACCGTTGGACATGATCTTCTAGACGAGTTCGGTTGCACGGCTGCGACCGAGGCGGCGGTTCGAATCCTGTTGATCGCCCGACAGCGCGGCTCATACAATGCGCGGGCATTTGCTTTGGGACTTGGAGAGACCATGCCGCAACTCAAGACGACCGTCGTCGGTAGCTACCCCATCCCGTCCTGGCTGTCGGCGGCGCGCAGCCGTGAAGGACTTCGCGACGCCATTCTCGCCGTCCTCAAAACTCAGGAAAACGCGGGAATCGACGTGATTTCGGACGGCGAGCTGGCTCGCTTCGATGTCAACCATCCAGACACCAACGGCATGATTGACTACTTTCTCCGGCCACTCGAAGGCGTTAGCGTCCAGCCGAGTCGCAGCGAGATCGAAGAGTTTCGGTGCAGCGAGGTGGCCGGCTACCGGCGTGAGCCCGCGGCTGTTGTCCGTGCTCCACTCGACGAGGGATCCCTGAACCTACTTCAGGACTGGGAGTTCGTCCGTGAACTCACGCGCGCGCCGCTAAAGTTTACCTGCACCGGCCCCCACATGCTCGCGAAGGTTGTGATGGACCGGCACTATGGCGACGTGCCGCGCCTTTGCATGCGCTTGGCGGAAATCCTGCGGCAGCAGCTTGAGTGCATCGACGCCGCCGTGGTGCAGCTCGACGAGGCGAACATCACAGGCCATCCGGAGGAGGCGACGTGGGCAGTGCCCGCTCTGAACCACGTGCTCTCTGGCGTGCGTGACCGCGAGAAAGGGGTCCATCTTTGCTTCGGCAACTACGGTGGTCAGACGATTCAGAAGGGGCATTGGTCGGCGCTGATCCAGCTCATCAATCAACTCGATGTAGATCATGTCGTCCTCGAGTGTGCGCGGCGTGAGCGCAGTGAGCTCGAGTCGCTGTCGGCAGTGGAGACGAAGGTCGGTCTTGGGGTCGGTGTGATCGACATTAAGGACAATAGAGTCGAGAGCGCGGACGAAGTCGCCGGTGCAATTGAGACCGCGGCGCGACTGGTCGGTGGTGTCGACCGCATCCACTATGTCCATCCCGACTGTGGTTTTTGGATGTTGCAGCGCAGCGTCGCGGATCGAAAGCTGGAGGCACTCGTCGCAGGCCGGGATCGTTTCCTCGGCAGGTGAGGGGTGGGAGTACGCTGCTGCAGAAACTCATGCGTATCGGGCGGGATTTGCTGCACAGGCTGGCAGCTGCCTGCGCCCTGCCACCACTGTGGGCTGTCGGCGTGCTGCCACCCGCTGCGGCCCTACGCATCGCCGAGATGGTCGGTCTTGCCGTCTGGCTGTTGAGCCCTGGTCGGCGCAGAGTCGTTAGGCGCAATCTCGATATCGCCTTCGGCGAAGCGCTCACGCCAGAGGCCCGGGAGACCATCACGCGTCGCACGTTCATCAACGCGGTCAAGATCCTGGCGGGGTTGAGCCTTGAGTGGCACGGCAAGCCCCCGATCGAGTTTCGCGGTCTCGAAGCGGCCAAGCGTGTGCTGGAGCCTCTTCAAGGGCGGCCGATCGCGGTGTTGACGGCGCACGTCGGCAACTGGGAGATGGGACACGCCTGCCTGAATATGCTTGGCTTTCCCGTCGCGGCGGTTACCCAGAAAGTCTCAAACCCGTATATCGACCGCGCCTTGAATCGAGCTCGGTCGCACCGCGGTCGACCGGCGGTTGACCGCGCTGGTGCCCTCGTGCGAGTGCACTCGTTGTTGCAGGAAGGCCAAAGCATCGGCCTTCTTGTCGACCAGAACGACCGCCGCCGGCGTCACTTCTACGATTTCTTTGGCATTCCCGCTTCGACGAATTCGGGCTTCGCTCGTGTTTTGCTGAATGCCCGCTGCCCGATCGTGTTTGCTGTTTGTTGCTGGGTTGGACGTGATTGGCGCTTCGAGGTGGAGGCCACGGTGCTGCGCACGGGCGACGAACCCATCGCCGCTGAAGGCGAACCCGAACGTCTGGTGGCAGACTATCTTACGGCCTTGGAGAGGGTCGTGCGTGCGGCGCCAGATCAGTACTTTTGGTTGCACCGCCGTTGGAAGTCCCGCCCGAAAGGGGAGCCGGGGCTGTATCATGACTTGGAAAAGCCGTTGAATTCCGCGCTGCGGGCGGAAGTCGAACGAAACGCGCAAGACTATGTTTATCGTCGCGGGCGAACTGTCGAGCACGAGCGCGACCCTGGTCCCGCGTCGCTTTAGCGACGGCTTGTCGGTGGGTGAAGCCGTTCTGATCGAAACTGGATGAGATTTGCGTGCCGATGCCCAGGTTCGAAGTTCATAACCTCGAGAGTCAGAGCAGCTGGGACGTCGACGTGGATCGAGACCGATTCTTCGTCGGACGGTCGCCGAAAGCCGAGATTTGTCTGCGGCATTCGAGCATCTCTCGTCAACACCTGCTCATCGAACGGGCCGGAGACGAATATCGGTTCGTCGACCTCTGCAGTACAAATGGTACTCTCGTCAACGACGCACATCACAAGCAGGGGGTACTCCGGCACGGCGACGTAGTTCGCGTCGGCGCTTTTCGTATTGTCATGCGCCTGAACGGAGAGTTTCGGCCGACCGCCGACAGTGTTACCAAGAACACTCGCGGCGTCGAGTCGAACGCCTCGCCGGCCTCGCCGGCCACTGACGCCGACGTGATCCGGGTGGAATCTGTGACCGTGTCGCCGGGCTCTCGAGAATCTGGCGGCACCACCGAGCCCGCTCCGATGGCCGCGGTCGACACCCGCCGCGCAGTGCCGTCAAAGCACGCCGCGACCCCGAAAGCGACGGCACTTTTCGTCGTTGTGCTCGCGCTCATGATTGCTCTTTGCATCTGGCTCGGGGTCGTGCTCGGTTCACTCGCAACGTCGTTCGATGTCGATGGGAAGGGGCCGGCAGACGAGTCTTCGCGCCTCGAGGGCTAACCTAGCAGCCCGTTGAAAAAGTCATTCGGCCGAGAAACTGGCCTCTTCACGCCCAGATCGACCGCGGCGAGCCTCGAAAATCTCGGAGATTACCTACGTTCGCCGCGGTCGATCTGGACGCGAAGCGACCAGTTTTCGACTCGAAGCACTTTTTCAACAGGCTGCTAGCTCGAGTTTGGCCATTTCGCGCCGGCCTGGCCGGACGAGTTTCGCGGGAATTCAAAGGCCCTTTCGACTTTTTAGTACCCTGAGAACCCTTGTGCATGTTCAAAAACAACTCCTGTCCGGCCCTTCGGGGAACGCCAGGAGCGCCGATGCCTGCGCCCGTCCTCCGCCACGACCCGAGCGGGACCGCGCCCGAGTCGCTCCTTGGCCTCGACGCTCCTGGCGCTGGCAGGCTCGACGCGAAATGGCCAAACTCGAGCTAACAGCCCGCCTGAAAAAGTCATTCGGCCGAAGAAACTGGCCTCTTCACGCCCAGACGGGCCGCGTCAATACTCGCCATCAGAATCGAAAGAAGAGGGCCCGAAGATTGCCTGCGTTTGCCGCGGCCGATCTGGACGCAACGAGACCAGTTTTCGGCTCGAAGCACTTTTTCAGGCAGGCTTGCTAACCGCACCAGCACGGTCAGCCCGGAATGGTCACGGCCAGCGCAGTGAAGCCCAGCGCGACGTATGATCCGGTCTTGCGATCGTGAGTTGCGGGCTCTCTTTCGCGCGCTATGCTACCAGCGTCCGCCTCGCATTGATCGCGACCGCCGCCGACAGACGAGGACTTCGTTCTCATGCGGAGCATTTTCAAGTGGGGCATTCGTGTGCGGCGTGCCTTCGTGCAGTGCGGTCTCGCCAGCAGTTTCCATGCGCTGCCGAGGGTACTGGCGGCATTGAGTGTCGTTTTGAGTTTTGGCGACCTGCGTGCGGAGTCGCCCGTCGATCTCGCTAGTGCCGTCGAAACGGCTGTCGATCGAGGCGCCGGTCGCCTGTTGGAGACCCTCGATTCGCTTGTCGAGAAACCGCGACGGGACTATCCGGTGGGGCGCGTCGCGCTCGTAGTGACGGCGCTCTTGAACGCCGACGTGTCACTTGCGGAGCCGAGGGTGCGTCGCGCCTTGAGTTACGTCGTCGCTGCGCGTCCCGACACGACCTACGACGCAAGCTGCGCTCTCTTCGCTCTCGACGCTTTCGTCGCGAAGCAGTCTTTGCACGAGTTCACCGCTTCCGAGACGCCTGCAACAGAGCGGGAACGCGAAGACCCCGTACCGACGTCTGGAGAAGCTGTCCGAAAGATTGGTGAGCTCACGAAGTGGCTCGTTGAGGCGAGACGCCAACGCGGCTGGACCTACCGGCAAACGGGGAAGTCTCACGATTTCTCGAACACCCAATTTGCGGCCTTGGGGCTTGAGGTCGGGCTGCAGCGCCTCGAGCCCGGGCGCGTTCCCAAACTCGGCGAGGCACTCTCCTTGATCGCTGAGACGTTCTCCCGCTCGCTGTACGAAGAGCCGGACGTGGTCCGCGTCGTGCTCACGCCGCGCGTTGGCATTGAGGCGGCATTCGGGTTGGCGTCACGCCCGCGTCAGCGACAAGTGACGGCGCTTCCTGGGGGCTGGGCGTACCGCGCTAAGCCGCTGCGACGGTCGACAACTCCGGCGCAGCCTTATGCCGCGATGACAGCGGCAGGCGCTTCCAGCCTTGCGATTGTCTTGCGAGCACATCGGCGCGGCGGTGCTCGGTGTCTTCCCCGGCGCCTTGAGGTCCGCGCTGAGCGGGCGCTCTATCAGAGCTACGCCTGGATCACGCGTCACTTCGACGAATTCCTCAACGATCGGCGTGATATCTACTACAACCTCTATAGCCTTGAAAAAGCCGCGGATCTCGGCGAAGTCGAACGCTTCGGGGATCGGGACTGGTACGTGGAAGGGGCGACACGACTCCTTCAGTTGGAGCAGACTCGAGGCGGCTGGGGAAGCTACATCAATACGTCTTTGGCTATTCTCTTTCTCACGCGCGCGTCAAGCTCGATCGGTGTCGCCACGCCGATCGTCGTCACCGGCGCACGGAGTGGCGCTGCGCCTTCAGACCGGGTGTACATCCCGGCGCTTGAGGGCTACGTGTCAGCAGCGCGCGCTTTCGCTTACCTCGCTTCTGCTCGCAATACCAAGTTGGTGCGGCTCGGGCAGGAGATCGTCGAGAACTATCCAGTGCGGCGACGTGAGGAACTGATTCCGTTCCTCCTGCGATTGTGGGAGTTGAATCCGCCTTTCAAACGCTTCGTACGCCGCTCCCTGGTGAAGATCACGGGCGAGCGATGGACGGAACCGCAGCGCTATGAGGCATGGTACGCGTCGTTCAGATCGATTCGCGCGCTCTACGATGCAGAGAGCGTGGAGGCGGCGCTTGTTGAGCGCAAGTTGGGAGAGATGACCAGCACGCGTCACAAGAGTTGGTTGGTGTGGGTGGCGCGGCGGCACAAGCTGCGCACCCTTGGTGAAACTCTTGTGGACGAGCTCTCCGTCGCCGACGATGATTATCGGCGCCTCGTTCACGGGACGCTTGTCCGGTGGACCGGTCACAAGCTGTCGCCACCAGCGAAGGAGACGCCGCGACTCTGGAAGCAGGTGACGTCGCAGTGGCGGCAATGGTACCGCCAGCAGGTGCGTTGAGGTCAGCGACGTGACATGGACTTCATGGATCCCGGTATTTCGATCGATACGTGGTTGGATCCATGCGATCGGCGCACGACGGGTAGAGATATGGCCGAGTGGGCATGAGCAGACCGGTTTTTCGGCCCAATGGCTTCACGGGCTGCTAACTCGAGGCTAGGAGCGAGGTTTGTTGCGGACGCAAGAGATCAAAGAAGGTGCCGACCTCGAGCAACGGGATGGCGATCAGTGCGTCCGTGAGCTGGAGCGCGAAAAAGCCCGTCTCGACAGCATCAGCCGCCGAGACTCGTGGCTGCGACTTCTCTTCTTCGGGCTCTGCATTCTTGGCTTGGCAGCCGCGACGGAGTCTTCTTTCTTCTTCTACGCCGTCGCGGTACCGGGTGCGGCGTTTTTCGTCATAGTGATCGGCCACCACGGACGCATTGTCGATCGTCTGCGCCGGGTTGAAGACGAGATCACTTTGACCGACGAGGAGCGACTGAGGGTTGCCTACGAAGAGCGAGACTATGAGGCGCCATGTGAGCTTTCCGGGGCGTCACCCCTGGAGCGTGGCGAGCGCGTCTACGAACCGGAGGCGGCGTCGTACGCGATCGACCCAAGCAGCGCCGACGACCTCGGGCTGCTGAGGGGGCGCAGGAGCCTTCTCGGGTTTCTCGATTGGACAAGCACGTTCTTCGGTCGGCAGCGGCTGGTCCGATCCATTTCGCGACCGCTGCGGCGCGCCGACGACATCCACGAGCGGCAAAAGGCGGTCGCGGAGATCGCCGCGCGCTCAGAGGCACGCCGTGACTTGCTGCTTGCCGTGTTGCCGCTCCGTCGCCACGATTTAGCCCCACTTGCCCAGTTCCTGGGTCGAAAGTCGGACCTGTCGTGGCTGAAGCAGGCTCGTCGTCTGGTGCTGACCGTCGGCAACGTCCCACTTGTCATCGTCGCCACCGCCATCGCGCTGCGACGTTTTGAGCTCCTCGGCCTGCTAGTACCATGCGTCGTCGTGAATCTCATCGTGATCGCGACGCTGGTGCGCCACTCGAACCCAGCACGCGACCGGATTCTTCTTCTCCGCCCGCTACTCGGCGCCTGGCAGGATGTTCGCTCGGCCTTGGCGCGCGCTCAGCTCGAGGTCAGGGAGTGGCGCCAGATCGACGCGGCGATCGGCGGGCTCGAAACGCTGACGAAGCGGCTTTCCCGCTACGTCGATCTCCTTTCGCTCCACGATTTCGGGATCGTGTTCGAAATACTCAACGCCTTGACGCTTTGGGAGTTGAGATTCTTACCGAGCGCTCTCTCCGCTGTCGAACGTCACCGCGGCGAGCTCGCGTCGGCGGCTGGTGCGATCGGCGAGATGGAGGCCGTCATTAGCCTTGCGACGCCGCTCGCCGAGCAGAAGAGTTTCTCGCTTCCAGAAGTGTTGGACGCCGAACTACCGAGTGTTCGCGCGGCGGCCATGGGCCATCCCTTGTTGCCGCCTTCTCGCTGCGTTCAGAACAAAGTTTGCCTCGACGACAAAGCCAATCTTTGGATCCTGACGGGATCGAACATGGCCGGCAAGTCGACGTATCTCAAGGCTGTCGGCACGAATGTACTGCTGGCGACGATCGGAGGCCCGGTGTGTGGCCGGGAGTTTCGTTGTACGCCGCTCATTCTTCAGACTGACGTCAACGTGAGAGATTCGCTCGACGACGGTAAGAGCTATTTCCAAGTCGAAGTGGAGCGGGTGCTGCGAACCTTGGAGATGGTGAGTCAAGAGCGACACGTTCTCGCTCTTTTCGATGAACTCTTTCGCGGTACCAACTCCGCCGAGAGGTTGGCGATTTCACGTGCGGTTCTCAAGTACTTCAGAGATTCCGGCGCGCTCATGATTGTCGCGACCCATGACGTACAACTCACGGAGCTCGTCGATCGGGACCGCGAGCGCGGCATGCTCAATCACCACCTGCTCGACGAAATGCGGGACGGTCAGATGCACTTTGACTATCGTTTGCGCGAGGGGGTGAGTCCACGACGCAACGCCATTCGTGTCCTGTCGGCGCAAGGGTACCCCACAGATGTCGTGAGCGAAGCCGAAGAGTTTTTGCGTCGAAGTCGGGGCTCGTAGTGGTCGAGTCGAGCGCCGGCGTCGGCCGGGTGTGAACCTCGGTCGGCAAGAGGCTCCGCTGCGTCGCACTTTTTCTATGCGTCGAAGATGGTCGACAACATTAAGTCGGCAACTTCCGTCATGTGAAGACGTGAAAGCTGTGCCGCAGCACTCGTGGAAATCAGGACCGGCGCGTCGTCGTCGTGCTCGGGGAGACGCCCATGGGAGCCGCGGACCAGGTGTGGAGTCAGCGGAATCACATTCAAGAGTGAACGGAACCCAACGCGGCGTGCGAGCAGTTTCGCGCCGATCTGCAACTTGACGAGTGGTTTCTGCTCGTCGAGAAAGAGCTCGACTGGGTCATACCCGGGTTTTTGGTGGATATCGACCGTGCGTGCGAAGTCTGGGGCTTGGTCGTCGTCGAGCCAGTAGTAGTAATCGAACCATCGGCCGGGCGCAGAGACAGCGATCAGTTCGCCGCTGCGAGGATGGTCTAAACCGACTTGTGCTTTGCCGTTTTCGTCGAGGACCGTCTCGATCCCTTCCGTCGCCGCGAGCAGCTTCTCGACGGCGGCAATGTCGCTTCGATTGCGAATGTAGACATGGGCTACTTGGTGATCGCTGAGCGCGAATGCGCGGGACGATCCGACGTCGAGGATTTCTCCATTGCGCGCCGCGTAAACCTCGAGCAACCCCGCTTTTCGTAGCACGCGATTGATGGAGACGCTCCCGTCGACGGTTGTGATTCCGTATTCGGAAAGCGCGATGACTTCCGCGTCAATTTCAGAGGCTGTGGCTGCGAGTTGGCCCACGATTTCGTCCACAGCTCTGACCTCCGCGGCGATGCGCGGGTCGCCGGGGCCGAAGCGCTGTAGGTCGTAGTCGAGATGCGGCAGATAGACGAGCGTCAAGGTCGGGCGCTTCTGCCGCATGACGAACGCTGCGGCGTCGGCAATCCACTGCGACGACTTCAGTCCCGCAGCGGGTCCCCAAAACTGAAACAGCGGGAACTCCCCGACTTGGCTTGAGAGCTTCGCTCGAAGTGCCGCCGGTTGGCAATAGATGTCTGGAAGCTTGCGGCCATCTGCAAAGTATGCGGGGCGTGGTGTCACCGACCAGTCAACGTCGGCGTACATGTTGTACCACCAAAAAACTTGCGCGCAGGTAAAAGACGCGTCGCGTGCGCGCGCCCGATGCCAAACCTTCTCACCAT
Source organism: Planctomycetota bacterium (assembly GCA_965223265.1). Classification (GTDB taxonomy): domain Bacteria; phylum Planctomycetota; class UBA8108; order UBA8108; family SXIK01. The sequence goes on along the minus strand of OZ244999.1, from coordinate 7,463,701 downwards.
GGACGAGGTGGTTTGACTGCCGCCACAGCCAGACCTGGGCCAGGTCCCGGAACAGCCAGCCGTTCGCCACAACACCGTGCTGACGCGGTAGAGTTCCCGTCAGTATCGTGCTCTGCGCCGTACAGGTCACCGCGGGGAGTGCCGGTCGCAAAACGGCCTGAAATCCCGAGCTTGCTAGCCGACATAGGTGCGGCGTGTTTTCACCAACAAGTCCCTTGGTAAGCCCGACGACATCGATGACGAGTAGCCGCTTCATTCCAGTCGCTCGGCGTCCTTCGGCGCTGATTCAACAAGTGCGGTCGACACCCTTATATCCGGCGAACGTCGAAGATTGCGAAGGATTCGTCTTGATGTCTGCTGGAAGATGAGCATAACTTTTCATCCCCACAACTGCCCCAGGGCGCTTCTGGATTTATTCGGAAGCGCCCTTTTTTTGCGCCCATCGCTTCGAGTTCGAGGTCTCGCTCTGGTTGGGGGGCAGACGAGGATGGCTCCAACGATCCATTCGAAGATCGGTTGGGTCAGGTGCTGCTGGCGCCGTGTCCGAGCGCGTGTGCGATGCTGAGTGCGACTTCTTCCGGCGCCCGTGCGCTGTCGACGTAGGCGAGCAGATTGTGCTGCGCATAGTACTGTTCCAACGGTGCTGTCTGTTCGGTGTAAATCCGCAAGCGTTGGCGGCAAGCCTGTGGCTCGTCGTCGGGGCGTCGACAGATGCCGCCGCCGCACGCGTCGCACTCGCCGTCGACCCTTGGTCGACGAAACGCGGCATGATACGAGCAACCACATTCCTGGCACACGAGGCGTCCGGAAACGCGTTCAAGAATCGTCTGTTCTGGTGCGCGGAGGAAAACGACGCAGTCAATCCTGCGACCACGTTTGGCGAGAAGCTGATCGAGCTGCTTCGCTTGCCGGACGTTGCGCGGGAAGCCGTCGAGAATGAAGCCACCCTGGAACGCCTCGCGATCTAGGTTCTCCGCCACGATGCTGACGACGGTTTCGTCGTCAGCGAAAAGACCGCGCGCGATCGCGTCCTTGACACGTCGTCCCAAGTCGGTGTTGCGGCGGACATGGTCCCGAATCGCGTCGCCGGTCGACAAGTAGGCGAGGTGGTCGCGCTCGCTGACGATCCTCGCTTGGACGCCCTTGCCGACACCTGGAGGGCCGAAGAATACAATGTTACGACAAGTCGTCTTAGCGCGAATCATCTCGACGGAACCGTCACTACGCGAATTCATCGAATTTGAAGAGTACCCCTTTACCATGCCAGCGTCTTTCGGCAAAGAGGGGGGCTGAAGGTTTCGTCGTCGAGTCTCCATGTTCGCTTCACTCACGATTGCATCACGGTTTCCAGGGGCCACTGGAGGTCCGTTGCGGCAAGCGGCGTGCCTCGTCACCACTCGGACAGAGGAGACGCGGTGTTTCCCCCTTTCCTACCTCAGAAAAACCGGTATCGTAGGGGGTGAATAACGGTCACGCATCGCGACGTCAGCGATCGGACGGGTGAGCGTCCAAGGGATAGACAACTGCTCGCGTTTGGATCGCCCCTGTCGCCCGCCATGCGTGCGGACGCGAGTCAACAACTATCCTTTTGACGAACGATCAAGATCCCATGACCCAGCACCAAAACTGCCGAAACCGCCTCGGACTTGTGGCTCTTGCGAGCGCTCTTTCTTTGGCGCTTTTCGCGTCTGGCTGTGATTCGCAGGACAAGGAGGCTGTCGATTCTGGCGCTGCCGCGACCGGGGCCCTGCAGGCCGGCAGCGACACGAGCGCCGGTGCTCGGCAGCGGCATCCGAAAGGGTTCGAGTACGTCGTCCTTCAGAAGGGAAGCGGCGAGTCTCCGAAACTTGGTGACACGGTGTCGTTTCATTGGACTGGGCGCCTCACGAGTGGGCAACAGATCGGCGACACCCGTGCGGGGAAGAAGCCTCAGACGCAGGTGCTCAGCAGCATGGAGCTGATCGACGGGCTCTTGTATGCACTTCTCGACATGGCGCCGGGTGAACGGCGTGAGCTTTTCGTGCCGAGCAGCTTAGCGTACGGCAGCGCCGGCCATCCGACCGTCGTTCCGCCTGGTGCAGATCTGACGCTCGATGTGGAACTGATCGGTGTCGAACCAAGAGCTCGTTGACGCGTCGACGCTGGAAAAACTCTACCCTCGCCGTTACTACCTAGACGATTGCGAGGGGCATCAGCTGTTTCGTTCCACGAGTGGGCGCAGGCTGAGCCGGCGCCTGCGCAAGGTCGTGAATCTGCTTGCGGCGAAACCGGGCGAACGCATTGTCGACGTCGGATGCGGCCGCGGTGAAGTGGCCTTGCAGGTCGCTCGTCGCGGTGCTCGCGCCGTCGCGCTCGATCCGTCCCCGAGTGCGGTCCGGTTGACAAGCGAAGCACTTGCCGTCTGGCGTCGGGAAGCACCGCCGGAGGCGGATCTGAGCGTCGCGATTCTCCGCGCACGAGCCGAACATCTTCCCCTTCCCTCTGGGGAGGTCGACGCGGTCGTTCTTAGCGACGTCGTCGAGCATCTCCCGGCGCAGGCGAACTATCGACTCCTGCGAGAAGTGCGTCGAGTTCTTCGACCGGGTGGCCGAGCTGTCATTCACACGCAGCCGAACCGCCGCCTGCTCAATTTCACGATTCCTGTGTTGGCGCGGCTCTCGCGGCTTTGGGGCGTCCGGCTGCCCACTGACCTGCGCACCGAGATGACGCCTGGGTCAGGACCACTCTACCACGTCAACGAGCAGACGCGGGGCGATCTGAAGCGATCGCTCCGCAGCAGCGGCTTCGAAATCGACGCTCTCTGGCTTGAAGGCACCTACCCATTGCACCGAGTCTTTGGATCGTCGCGCATCAAAGACCCCCTGTTGAAAGGGTTTCGCCGTAGCCGTTGGCTGAAGGAACTCTTTGCATCGCAACTCTTCGCGCTAGCGCGTAGGCCACGGTGACGCTGCGGACAGGACAGAGGCTCTGCAACCTCGCGCACAGCTGGTTTCGGGTTAGCGCAGGTGTACATATCGGCGATGTTTGTTGTCGAAACGGTTTTCTACAGGGCGTTCGGAGCCGCGCTCCTCGCGACGACATCCGAACCGGCGGGAGCCCGGGGGCCATCGTAGAATCTCCTTGCTGCGGCGCGGTAGAATCGAGTCGCATTCCGCCAGCCTCCCGCACCGCTCGCTCACTGAGCTGGGAGGCACCGAAGCGGGCAAGAACGAAAGGAGTGGGCTATGGACTCGCAGCAAGGCGATGGAAAGCGGGACGCCACTGCGCAAGAGGGGGTGTCGTTCGATGCGTTCGCTGGGCGAGCTCGCGAAATCGAGGCGAAGCTGCGGCGACTTTACGCGGATCTCATCGCCCACAAGCAGGCCAGCGGGTCTCTTGCCCGGGAGCCGCGGCAGGAGCCATTGAGTTTCCGACTGACCGCTCGAGAGGGCGAATCGACGTCGTCGGAGCTCTTTGAGCAGCTCCGCCGGCATGTCGATCGGCTCGTCCAACAGGAGACTCCGATTCCTCGCGGAAGAGTCTACTGCCACTGGTGTAAGAGCTTCGACTGCGATCATTCCGCTCCCGTGGAACCGCGCAGTGTATTTGTCGGCTTTTCGCAGACGGGCGAGCCGCGCTGGCGCGAGTTCGGTTCGGTTTTGATCGATCGACGTGACCCGCGGGTCCATCGACTTTATGACGATGGGGCGTATCCGATCGCGCTCGTCCAAAGTGCAGCCGAATTGACGGAGCAGCAGCTACAGGTTTACGGCAAGTGGGCGTCTCACTTCCGACTCCTGGGCCAGCTCATCGTCGGGTACCTGCGGCTCGGTGGTCGGCCGGGGGTGCCGCGTGCAAACGTGGCTCTAACGGTCCAGGCGGTGCATACCGGAGACCTTCGCCGCGGTGCGCTTCTGAACGTCATCGGCGTGCTGCCTGATGGTGGTAGCGCCTTCGACGCACTCGAAGCCGACGCGGACCCGCGGCTGATTGACGCTATTTCGATTGCACGCTCTCGACTACAGGATCTTTCGCTACTGAAGTCGCCGAGGCGTCAACGCTGGGGGCTCTATCGTCGCCGATCGCATAGGATCTTTGAGCAGCTAGCACGCAACCTTGAGCGAATTTTTCGCCAACAGAAACGCCGTACCCGCCATTCGCAGGATCGCCACCTCGATCGTCGGCGTCCTGCCGCTACGGCGCTGCAGGATGCGCTCGCCGCCGATGGGACGTCGATCTATCGCGACGTTGAAGAGAAGACGTGGGTGGTTCTAGGTCCGAAGAATCGAGTTCACGTGTTCAACGACGACGGCCTCCACATCACAAGCGTCGTGTATCAAGGGGAGACCGTTCGTCAACGAACGACGCGCGGCAAGTGGCTAGCACCACCGCAGGAAGAGCTGCTGCGATTTCAAGCGGCGCTCGAGAAGGTGGGTGGGACCCGCACGCCCAGTAGCATCGACGGCTAATAGACGAACGGCGTTTGCCGGTCACAGATCACAAACCCGACATGATTCGGGCATTCACCGACACGACCCTGTTCGCGCTCTCGACTCGAATTCGGTGTTTCAGCGGCTGACTCGACCTTAGCGCTGTTAGCGGTCGGCAGCGCGTCCTGGGAATGGGGCGGTTGGTCGTGGTACCATCGAAGCGGTGTTGATGGATACACGGCAATAGCAGGCGGTAGCGTTTGACTGTATGACACGACGCGTAGACTCGTTTGGGCGATATCTCGCCGTCGGCGCGATGCTCCTGGTCGTGACGCTCGTTCTCTGGGCTTGTGCGTATGAGTCGTTTGTGCTCGAAGCCACCCCGCCCGAGGTCGTTCCGGAAGCCTCCGCACCACCGGCTCCGCCGCCGCGATCGCCGATCCCATCTTCATCGCCCGCACCGAAAACGGTATTGACCGAAAAATCGGGGACCACTGGTCTCAAGCCTGCGCCGACTCCGAGCGCGGGCATCGGCAACGGAGTCGAAACCGACGCCACGGTTGATGGCAGCGACGGTGGCGACTCGGCGGCGGGTATCGATGCTCTCCTGAGTCGCATCGAAAGCCTCGCTCAGCGCGACATCGCAAGTTCGTGGAGCGGCGTGGAGAAACTCCGCTCAGAGTTCCGGTCGGCACCGCTCACTGTTGCTGACGCACTCTATGCGATTCTGCCGCAAACGCAGGGCATGCAGCGATTGATCGCCGCGGAGTTACTTGCTGCCCGTAAGGAACGAGCGTTTCACGACCGTGCCCTTTTGTCTCTGCTCACCACCGCGATCGAAGAAGAGGCGGAAGAGAGCGTCGGGCTCGCCGCGATCCGGTTGCTCGCGAAGCGGAGCTATTCAGCACACGTGATTGCTGGACTCGAGGAAATCGTCCGCGAGACTTCACAGCCGGCGCGGATGATGGAAGCCTGCCTGGCTCTCTACGCGCTGACGAATCAGAACCATCGACTGGCGCCGATCTTCGGCCTGCTCAAGGGCTCGGACGACAACCTCAAGAACGAAGCGGCGTTGTTGTTGGCGTCGGCTGGCCATCCCTCGCCGGACGTCGACCGTGTTTTGCGCATCCTACGCGGGGAACCAACAGAACGTGGTCGGGAGGCCGCTCGATGGGTCGTGGTACGGAGCACGCCCCAACCCGGAAACGACGCTGAGCGCGAGCTGCGTCGCGAGATCGATCAGCTCAAGCAAGAGCTGTCCCGTGTTCCGCCGCCTGGGAGTCCCCATTCCTCTCACAACGGTACAACCGATCGGTTCTACGGCGCGTTCCGCGACGTGATCGAGAAGATCTTGCGCCACTCTGTCAGCGAGCAGGCTTCGAGCGAGCGTGATTTGCTCGTCGCCGCGCTCAAGGCGTTCGTCAAAGGTCTCGATCCCTATTCGCGTTTTCTCGGCCCGGAGGAGGTCGTCCGCCGGGAGGAGCAGCTCTTCGGGCTGTATCGCGGCTTTGGGCTGAGACTTCTCCTGCCCGAGCGAGGCGAGGCGTTGGTCGTTGCCAAAGTGCACAAGGATGGGCCGGCGTTCCAGGCTGGCCTGCGCAGCGGCGATCGCATCGTCAGACTCAACGGGCTATCGACGCGCGCGCATGATTTGAAGCAGTTCGATAGGCTCCTGCGCAGCGGTATGGAGGAGATTAGTCTCGTCGTCGAACGGTTTGGCTGGGAACGTCCGAAGCCGTTCCATTGTCGGCGAGGTGAACTGACGCTGCCCTACGTGACGCACCAAATCGTGGAGCCGGGTATCGGCTATATCAAGATCGTCTTGTTTGGCGAAGACACCCAAAGGGAATTTGTTGCTGCACTGCGCGCGCTCACGGGCGAAGGCGAGGATGCGCGGCGTCCGCTCAACAGTCTCGTCATCGATCTGCGCGACAACCCTGGCGGCCTCACGGGGGAGGCGGTCGCCACGGCCGACGTCCTCGTGACAGCACAACTCGGCCTGCCGCTTATACGGCGCCTCAGTGTCGACGGAACCGAGGAGACGGTGCATCCTGATCGGCCGCCGCTCTTTTCTGGACCAATCGTCGTCGTTGTGAATCGTCGCACCGCGAGCGCAGCCGAGTTGCTGGCGGCGACTCTGAAAGATTTTCAACGTGCAGTCGTCGTCGGCGAGCAGACCTACGGCAAGGGGCTCGAGCAGAAGATTTTCCCGCTGAGTCCGGCGACGCAGAAGATTCTCGGAGGTCGAAGCCAGCTCATTCTCTCCACGACGTCGATCCTGCGCCCACTCGGTGAGCGCTTGCAAGACGGTGTCACGCCCGACATCGAAGTCGGGAGCCCATTGAGTCGATTGAACAACACGCAGTTGCAAGAATTCAACCGTGTCATGTATTCCTCGCAGATGAACGCTTTTTTTCACACCCACAAGCACCAACTTGATGACTACTCTGTTGACGAGATGGCGTGGGGCCCGGAGCAGATCAGAGAGTTTGATCAGCTCTACGCGCGAATGGCCACTAGCTTAAGCCGGGCGGATGTCGTCTCCGCGCTGCGCACGGTCTCTCGTCTCCGCGCCGACGAGGCAGCAGAAGGTGGCCCGTTCGTCACGTTGGTCGGTGATCCGCAGCTGCGCGTCGCGGTAGAAGAGGCGCGGCGTGCGGAGTCCGCGCGTTAGCTGACGCAACGGCGTTCCAGGACTTGGAGCACTTTCTTTTTTTACGTGACGGACGACAACATATGGTTCTTTCCGATCCGGCAGACTTCACTGACGCCGAACGCACTCTTGCCGATGAGGCCGCCGTGGCGGATCACGTCAAGGTGCTGCGTGAGGGGTTCGAGCGGGTGCGCTCCGAGATGCACAAGGTCATCGTCGGCCAGGACGAGATCGTCGAGCAAGTCGTGCTGGCTCTTTTCGCGGGGGGGCACTGCATCCTTGTGGGCGTCCCGGGAATGGCAAAGACATTGCTCGTCAGCACACTGTCGCGGCTTCTTTCTCTGAAATTTCGCCGCGTGCAGTTCACCCCCGATTTAATGCCGTCGGACATCACCGGCACAGAGGTCCTGCAAGAGGACCCGGATACGGGCGGTCGATCCTTCCGATTCATCAACGGCCCAGTGTTCACCAACATGCTTCTCGCCGACGAGATCAACCGAACTCCCCCGAAGACGCAGGCGGCTCTGCTCGAAGCGATGCAGGAACGGCACGTCACGGTAGGCGAGAGGACCATCGCGCTGCCGTCACCGTTCTTCGTCATCGCCACGCAGAATCCCATTGAGCAAGAGGGCACCTACAACTTGCCCGAAGCGCAGCTCGATCGTTTCCTGCTCGGGCTGCGTTTGGGATATCCGAGCGAAGACGAAGAGCTCGAGATCATGAAGCAAACCAAAGATCCCGACACGATTGAGGTGAGCCAAGTGCTCGATGCCGAGCAGATTCTTTCGATCCAATCATTGGCTCCACTCGTTCCTGTTGGTGATCACGTTTATGACTTCGCGCTGCGGCTTGTTCGTGGCACGCGACCAGAACAGGTCGGTGCTCCGGACTACGTGCGTGAATACGTTTCATGGGGAGTCGGTCCGCGTGCCGCGAAGAGTCTTATTCACTGCGCCAAGGTGCGCGCGTTGCTCCATGGTCGTGTTCACGTCGCGACGGAAGACATCGAAGCGCTCGCATTGCCAGTTCTCGAGCACCGACTTGTGACCAATTTCAATGCAGAGGCTGAAGATATGGGTGCGGGTGCGATTCTGAGGCGTTTGCTCGACGATTTGAGCCGGGAGTCGAATATTTAGTCTCGCGTTTGGCCATTTCGCGCCCGCCCGGTCGGACGAGTTTACGGCGAGAGAGACGATTGCATCGAAAGATTCACGACTGTTCCTTGTGCAGTGGCCTGAGACAACAGCGATCGGCGCAGGGACGTCTGCCTGAGGCCAACCGGTTACCGTGGCGACACACGAATTCTTAGATCCGCTTGTTGTTAGCCGGCTCGGTCGGCTCGATCTTGTTGCACGGACGCTTGTCGAAGGGTTTCTCAACGGCGTGCACTTCAGCCCTGCACGGGGTTCGTCCACTGAGTTCGCTGCCCATCGACCCTATGTTCCTGGGGACGAGATTCGGAAAATCGATTGGCGCACTTTCGCACGCACCGATCGATACTATCTCAAAGAATACGAAGCCGAGACCAATGTACGCGCCGTACTGGTCGTCGATGCCTCCGCTTCTATGGGGTTCCCAACCGGTGAACTGTCACGCTTTCGCTATGCCTCGTGTTTAGCCGCTGCCCTCGGGTTCTTGCTGCGGCGCCAAGGAGATGCGGTGGGGGCCGCTCTGGTCGACACAGGAGTTCGTTCCTTCTTGCCGCCAAAATCGACGGCGCAGCATTTGAACACCATTTTTCAAACACTCGAGAACGCGACGCCGGACGGTGAGACGAGAGTCGCGGATGCACTCCAAGAAGTTGCATCACGTTTGCGCCGCCGGAGCCTAGCGATTGTCCTTTCCGACCTCATCGAGGAAGCGGGACCACTGATTCGAGCGCTGACCGATTTGCGTCACCGCGGTTGGGAGGCGATCGTCTTTCACGTGATGTCTCCTAGCGAGCAGACTTTGCCCGTTCAAGGCACGGCACGATTCTGTGACCCCGAGGCCCCGGGGATCCAGCTGCGACTCGACGCGCGTCAGGTTTCGCATTGGTATCGCGAGCAGCTTGAGGCACACCGGGACGCGCTGCGACGAGGTTGTTTGGCGGCAACTGCCGACTACGTTCCCGTTTGGACTAGCGAACCGTTTGAAGCCGCCCTGTCCAGCTACCTTGCGCTGCGAAAACGCGGCGGAGGCCGAACTCGTCAGGCTTTGCGCTGACTTGGTGTGCTCTTGACGGTCCCGTTGCCGCCGACTCATCTCTATGCGTGACGTTTGAACTGATGGCGATGCGATTCGAGAATTCCTACCTCCTTCCGTGCCTGCTTTTCGTTCTCGTTCCGGCGCTCTTTTTCATCCTTCGACGCTATCACGCTCCCGTCGTCTCGTGGCCGACCTTTCGGTTCTTACTACAAGCGCATCGCCGTCACGCCAAGAGATTGCGGCTTCTCGAAGCTCTCCTACTCGGGATCCGAACTCTCATCATCCTATTCGTCGTTCTCGCCGTCATGCGGCCGTTCGCCAAAAACTCAACTGCCTCGACTCGAAACACTCGAGGCGTGCTTGTTGTGATCGACACGTCCCTGAGCATGACATGCGTCGACAGCGACAGCGGTACGACAAGCTTCGAACGCGCCCGGAGTGGAGCCGTCGACGTCCTCGCATCGTTGACTCCCTTCGATCAGGTCGTCGTGCTCGCGGCCAGCGGTGCGGGTCGGATCGCGGAGGAGGGAGTCGGCCAGCGGCCTCCGACGGCGGTCGTCAGCAGCGAGCAGGCGCGGGATCACATCGCTCGTTTGACGGCTGATGGGCCTACCTTCTCGCTGCTCGACGCGGTTGAAGAGGCGTCCATTCATCTCAGTGCTCTAACGTCCGACAAGCGTGAGATCTGGGTCTTCTCGGACCTGGCGGAGAACGTGATCGACGAGACGCGTGTCTCGGAGTGGAGGCTTCTGAAGGCGCAGCTCGAGAGCAAGGGGCTGCCGCTCGCTACGCTTCGAGTCATCGACTGCGGCGCCTCGACGGCGACGAATCACTTCTTGTGGAACCTGTCCACCCCACTCCTGGCTGCGACGGCAGCCACACCGACCGAGTTGACGGTCGGTGTGGCGCGATCGTCGACTAGGGTGCCATCGGCTGGCTCAGGTTCTGCGGCTGCACTTCCTCAATCGACACCGCAGATTGGTGGGGCGGCTGCGGGCGACACGCTCCGTGTCCGACTCGCGACGAACATCAAAGAACTGTCGAACTTGGCCGTCGCAGTCGACACAGCAGGCCGCGGTGTCGCTACCGTCGAAAGCGTGTTCGACGCCGGCGGTGTCACTCGGTTGGTCGCTGAGCTTCCCGGTGATGCTTTGGCTGCTGACAATCGGCGTCACGAATTGTTCCTAGTCCGCGACGCGATTTCTGTTCTGGTGGTTGGAACGACGCCGCGGGAGATCGGTACTGCCCGGTACGTCGAACTGGCTCTGCGCCCTGGAGAGAACGGCTCTGCTGCCGAACATGCGGCGACGGCTTTGCGTCATGAATTCGCGGCGACGTTAGAGACGGATGACATAGACCGACACGACGTCGTTGTCGTCTGCGACTTGCCGACGCTCGATCGGACGTCGATGTTGCGTTTGCAGGAGTTTGTTCGTCGCGGCGGTGGCTTGATCTTGTTTTGCGGTGGCCAGCTGCCGCGCCAGACGTGGAACCGGCTCGCATTTCGGCGTCAGAGTAGTTTCCTGCCGGCGCGTTTGGCGCGTCGTGTCGAGGCGGACGGAGGTGGCAGCGGGTATCTTCGACTCGAAGCAGATGAGCACCCTGCCCTCGCACCCTTCACGCCTCCGGACCAGGGCGATCTGGACCGTGTCTCGGTGCTGCGCTGGACGGTCTTCGAAGAGGTTAGATCTGATGCCAAACGGCTCATCAGCAACTCGCACGGCGGTGAAGTGAGTCCGTGGCTGATCGAGAAGGAGTACGGTGACGGCCGGGTGATTCTGTTCGCGTCGGCACCTGAGCCGCTAGAGACGCCGCTGCCGCGCACCCCGCTCTTCCTGCCGCTACTGCACCAAGTCGTTCGTCATGCTGCTCACCGGTCGTTTGCTGGGCGACATGTGACCTGCGGAGAGCCACTGCGATTCGACTTGAGCGCCCATCGACGTGCGGAAGCCTCCTATGTCGTTGACCCGAACGGCACCAAGCTTGCGCTCGAAATAGAGTTCGAGTCAGGGCGCCTCATCGGGCGAGTGAATGCCACCGCGACGCCGGGTTTTTATGCTGCGCACCTCGGTGGTGAGCTCGGCGATGTAGACGCGGTCGAGTGGTACGCCGTGAATTTTCCAGTCGCGGAGTCGAGACTCGAGCGAGTCGCCGACGACGCGCTAAGAACGATTCGAGAGGCTGCGGGTTTCGAGGTTGAGACGAACGTGAACACGCCGCTCGAGGTGAGTGTCGATGCGGCGGCCCGGCAAGAGTACTGGCCGTTCTTGATCGGCGCGGTGCTGATCCTGTTGGTGTGCGAGCTCGCGTGTAGTCGGCTGTTGGTGCCGCCGAATCCGTCATCGTGACCTGTCCTTGGGTCTAGCGAGTCTGGCAGCCATTCGCGCCCGTCTGACCTGCGGAGTTCACCGCGATTCAGAGGTCAAGCAGACGTCGACGCCTAGTGAGTCGGAGACAGAGACAGAAGCAGAGACAGAAGCAGAGACAGAAGCAGAGACAGAAGCAGAGACAGAAGCAGAGACAGAAGCAGAGACAGAAGCAGAGACAGAAGCAGAGACAGAAGCAGAGACAGAAGCAGAGACAGAAGCAGAGAAGAGGTGTGCCGCCAAGGGGCGTTTGCGGCGGCGGTATTGTCGAGCGTAACCGAAGCAGAGCCGGCCTCAAGGGTGCCCTCGCTGCGCTCGGCGCTTCGCGCCCTTGACCCCGACTCTGCTTCCGTTGGCGGGGGTGAAACGCCGCCGCGTCGGGCGTGCGGCGAGAGTTTCACTCAACCGGTTGACTGGAGTCGCTCATGGGCTTTCTCGCTTTGGATCACTCTGTTGGTATCGTTCGTCAGTTGCGTCCGCTTGTCTCGCGTGTGCGTCGTCACGACTCGAAGCTTGCCGCTCAGCTGCGCGACGCGGGGTCCTCCGTGGCGCTGAATTTGGGCGAGGGCAATCGGCGCTCTGGTCGTGACCGCGGGCACCTTTGGCGTGTCGCTTCAGGCAGTGCCGAAGAGGTGCGTACGGCGCTCCGTGTTGCTGAGGCTTGGGGCTACGTCGATGCGCAGGAGACAGCTTCGGTGCTTGCGGACATCGACGAGCTGCAGGCGATGCTTTGGAAGCTGACGCGCTGAGCTTTGGGTCTTGGGGCCGCCGTGCTTTTTTTGGCGCGGCGGGTTTTGAGGTGGGGGAGAGGCAGAGGGAGAGACGGGGACGGAACCGGAGTCAGAGACAGAATCAGAGACGGATGGCGGATAGAGATACAGAACCAGATTACAGAGTCAGACCCCAACGTTGCAAAAGAGACGCGCCTTAAGACCGTGCGCGATTGCGGTTGAGTGAGAGTTTGCGTGTGCGTTTGCGTGTGGGTGTGCGTGGGCGAGAGGGAACACGGCACACCGTCAACCTCACCAAACGTGAGGTCCGCCGCGACGTCCTTCGACTGCCGATCGAACCTCAGGGAAAGGGTTTCTGAGCCCTTCCTGCGAAAACTTATGCAACTGTCGGGACAGAATCAGAGACGGATAGAAATACAGAACCAGATGACAGAGTCAGAATCAGATCCAGAAGTCGCCGTGAGCAGCGCCCGCTACGAAAGTAGCGGGCGCTCAGTAGTCTCGCTCAGCGCGTGAGGCCGCTGAGAAGAGCTAGGAGTCGATCGAGGGTCTGGAGAGGCGCTGAGACGTCTTCGCACTTGAGATCGCCCCAGGCCACAGAGAGCTGCAGGGCAGTCTCGACCTCCCGGGCACTGCCGCGCGCAACGCGGTAGAGGTGCAGCCGGTCTTTCCCAGCGCGCTCGGCACCCTCGGAGAGATTGAGCGCGACCGAAGAAGCAGCCCGCCGAATCTGCCGATGGAGATCGGGATCAAGCCTCCGAAGCCGCAGCAGTGGAGCCCGCAAATCGCGAATCAAACCGAGACTGACATCGAGAGCGATGAAGCGCATGAGAGACCTCCGAAACGGTGAGTCAAGAGCCCGCCGCATCCGGGCGGCGGTACTCCACCCCCCAACGCGGAGCGGAGGAACTGTCAAGGGCGCGAAGCGCCGAGCGCAGCGAGGGCACCCTTGACAGTTCTGAGCACCGCGTAAGCTCGACAAGACCGCCGCCGTACGGTGACCCCAACCCACACGGACTCCCACACGGACTCCCACACGGACTCCCACACGGACTCCCACACGGACTCCCACACCCACGGGAACGGCCGACGCGCACGCCGACAAGGCCGGACGGCACACGGCGTGTGCCTGCCACGTTGAAGAGGCGCGCACCCCCTCCCACACGGACTCCCACACGGACTCCCACACCCACGGGAACGGCCGACGCGCACGCCGACAAGGCCGGACGGCACACGGCGTGTGCCTGCCACGTTGAAGAGGCGCGCACCCCCTCCCACACGGACTCCCACACGGACTCCCACACCCACGGGAACGGCCGACGCGCACGCCGACAAGGCCGGACGGCACACGGCGTGTGCCTGCCACGTTGAAGAGGCGCGCACCCCCTCCCACACGGACTCCCACACGGACTCCCACACCCACGGGAACGGCCGACGCGCACGCCGACAAGGCCGGACGGCACACGGCGTGTGCCTGCCACGTTGAAGAGGCGCGCACCCCCTCCCACACGGACTCCCACACGGACTCCCACACCCACGGGAACGGCCGACGCGCACGCCGACAAGGCCGGACGGCACACGGCGTGTGCCTGCCACGTTGAAGAGGCGCGCACCCCCTCCCACACGGACTCCCACACGGACTCCCCCTCCCACTCCCCCTCCCACTCCCACACGGACTCCCCCTCTCGCTCTCGCAAGAGCGGACGGCACACGGTGACGTGTGTCGTCCGGACCGTGACCGTAAGTTTCGAGGGCACGTCCCAAAAGATTCACAGCCTCGGCGTGCACCCGCTAGTTTAGGAAACCCCACGCGCCACGCGATCGCCCACGCCGACTCTCACACCGCTCTCACACCGCTCTCACACCGCTCTCACTCCCACGCCCACGCGCACGCGCAGCGCTTACCGCCTTGGCGCGCCGAATGGCCAAATTCCAGCTGGCGCTAACGATCGCCCGCGGCTGTCGACGGCGCGAACGCCTCCTCGGCGATGGTCTTGATCGCACGTAGATCGAGCTTGCCCGTGCCCAACACGGGGAGGGTTTCAACCTTGAGGAACTGGTCCGGCCGTGGCACAAACAGATTCGGGAGCCCCGCTTGAGCGAGCTGTTCAACGATCTTCGGAATCCGGTCTTCGTCGAGGGTGTGGAGTACGATGAGTTTTTCACCCTTTCGATCGTCGACGATGGACGTCACAGCGAAGACCTGCATGTCCTCTCCGGCAGCTTCTTGGAGGGCGGCCTCGACGCGTCCGTGCGGGACCATCTCTCCACCAATCTTCGAAAACCGAGAGAGGCGATCCGTGATGCGAAGAAAGCCGTCTTCGTCCATCACCCCGATGTCACCTGTGACGTACCAGCCATCCTTCATCGCCTCTTCGGTCAGGTCGTCGCGTCCCAGATAGCCCTGCATGACGTTGGGACCCTTGACGAGGATCAACCCTGCTTCGCCGAAAGGCAGTTCTTCTCGGCTGTCAGGGTTTACGATACGGACAGCCACGCCGGGTAGCGGTTGGCCCACAGATCCACGGCGCGAGCCAGGCTGGAAGAAACCTGGGGCGCGATAGTCTCCTGCGCTCACCGTGATCGCCGGCGAGCACTCCGTCGCTCCGTAGCCCTCTACGGGACGGATGCCGAACTGTTCTTCGAAAGCCAGCGCCAAACGGTCAGATAGCTTTTCTGCGCCGACCAGTACAAGCCTCAGTGAGCCGAACTGGGCCGGCGTGCAGCGCCGTAGGTAGAGCTGCAGGAAGGTTGGGGTGGCGATCAGGAGCGAGACGCTGTAGCGGTGGACGAGCTCGCCCACCATGCCGGCGTCCAACGGGTTGGGATGAAACACGGTCGCTAGACGGCGATTCGCCGCGAACCAGAGCGCCATGTATCCGAATGAGTGGAATAGAGGAAGGAGTCCGATCAAACAATCGTCGGCGTTGACACGGGTCACTTGGGCGACGCCTTCGACGTTCGCATCGATGTTCGCGTGGGTGAGCATAACGCCCTTTGGTTCTCCGGTACTGCCGCTGCTAAAGATGATCGTTACCGTGTCGCCGCCGGTGATCTTCTTCTCAGATCCGCATGCGCGCTCGACGACACGCGTCGGTGCCAACGCAGCAATCATGAAGGCAAACAATTTGGCCCCGACGCCGATGTTCTTGTGAACATCTTCTAACCACACTGTGGTGACGCCTTCTGGAATTGTCAGCTGGACCTTCTCCAGCATCTGTCGACTCGTCACTACGCTTTTCAGTCCCGACTGGCGAATCGCTGACTCGAAGCTTGACTGTCCGGTGGTGAAGTTTAGGTTGACGCTGGTTTTTCCAGCCATGGTCGCAGCGATGTTGGTCAACGCTCCAGCGACCGACGAGGGCAGAAGAATACCAACGCGTTCGCTTCCGGGCCAGTGTCGGCGTAGTGCTCGAGCCAAGGCGATGGCTCCGACCAGGGAAGCGAACCCAGTCACTTTCGGCTTCGTTGCATCCGCGAAGATTAGTCGCAGCGGGCGGCGCCGCGCGCG
Source organism: Planctomycetota bacterium (assembly GCA_965223265.1). GTDB lineage: Bacteria > Planctomycetota > UBA8108 > UBA8108 > SXIK01. The sequence goes on along the minus strand of OZ244999.1, from coordinate 7,447,844 downwards.
CTTGATGTAGGAATGGTGCAGTGGACGCCGCTCTGAGGTGCGACTGCGCCACGCGACTTCGCTGAGCTCGTGCACGGACCGTCTGATATCTGCGACCCTCGTGCCTGGGTCGAGGGTTTCCCCGAACGTCACCGTGATCGGATACGGGACTCGTTGCGGAATCTTCAGCAAGAAGCGCCCGCCCGAGCGGCTAAAGACGCTGCCCCAGGCGCCATCAAGGTGGACCGGAATGATGGGCACATTCCGGCCTTTGACGATGCGCTCGAGTCCGCGGCGAAACGGGAGCAGCATGCCGGTGCGCGTAATTTGTCCCTCGGCGAAGATGCACACCAGGTGCCCTTGCTCCAAGTATTCCCCTGCGTCACGGAGCGCACGCAAGACCACCCGTGGGCCGCCTGCTGCCGTGATTGGGATGGCTCCAAGCGACTTCATGAACGGCTTAAGCACTGGATGATGGAAGTAGTTCGCGTCGACGATGAATCGAATCGGCCGATCGACACTGGCGATGAGAAACAAACCGTCGGCGAACGAGACGTGGTTCGGGACGAGAAGTGCGCCACCGGTTTCGGGCACATTAGCCCGTCCGAGAATCTTGAGTCGGTAGAGCGTGTTCGTCAGGAGGAGCAGGAGCAGGCGAAGAAACGCGCTTGGTAGGATCCAGAGCGACCAAAGAGACCCGATGACGGTGAGGACGCCGGCGCTCAGAATGCTCGAGCTCGCCGTGTTGCCCCAGGCTGATAGGAGGTTGGAGCTCAAGGAGCCCGCGATGATGCCGACCGATACGAAGACGTTCGACAGCGCGATAATCGCGCCGCGACGATTCTCCGGTGAGCGCCACTGCAGGAGTGCGTTGAGCGGCACAATCATGAGTCCGCTCGCAAACCCCATCGCGAAGGCCCACGGCAGCATCGTGCTGACGGACTCGGGCGGCAGATTTCCCATGAGCACGAGTGTCGTTGCCAGGCCAAGGGCACCAAATGGGATCAGTCCCGACTCGACCTTGCCGCGCGAAAAGTGCCCGGCGAACAGGCTGCCGACACCGACACCGACACCGAAGATCGCCAGCGGTAGTCCGGCCTGCGCGTCCGTCGCTTTGAGATCGTTCTGCACGTAGATGCCGATCACTTGACCGACAAGCGAAATGATTCCCCAATAGAATGTGAGCCCTAGAACGGTCAGCCAGAGAATGCGTTCGGAACGAATGGAATTCCATGCACCGTGGACGGTCGCGACGAGTGGTTCACGGCTGCCGACCGCTGGAACGTGCGGTACGCGACGCGAGGCGGCGAGTCCGACGGCGGCTAGAACCACAAGGGCGATGCCGACGAGCCACACTCCGTCGGTGGCAGTCTCGCTGAGATCGAGAAGGACGCCACCTCCCGCAGTGCCGAGAACGATCGCCGCAAAGGTCCAGAGCTCGATTTGTCCGTTCGCCGACGAGAGCCGCGAGTGCGGCACGAGTTCTGGCACGATGCCGTACTTTGCGGGTCCAAGAAGTGCCGACTGCGCCCCCATGCAGGCGAGGATGCCAAGGAGAAGCCACGGCTCATTCGGCGCCAAGACGAGGACAGCCAGCCCCGCGATCATGAGTGCCATCTCGACCGCTTTGGCCACAATCAGCACAGTACGCTTGCTGACGCGGTCTGCCAACGATCCCGCGGGAAGCGATAGAATCAGGTATGGCACGCTGAAGGCGACGAATGCAAGCGTCCACTGCCGACTGCTCTCGGCGAGACGGTCCGCGTCGCTTGCGACGCGGGTGCCGAGAAGAATCGCCACCATCTTCCAGGCGTTGTCGTTGAACGCGCCGAGAAACTGCGTCGTCAGGAGAGCCGCAAGAGTATTCGGTTTGGACGCAGTCACCTGATAGGGGCTCCTCCTCGCGTTCGGTTCACCGGTGTTTCGTCCGTGAATTCGCTGCCCGCAGCGCTGTCAGTCGGCCGAGAACTCGCCGGCATCGAGTCTCCACCGCGCAGGTATATCGTCGCCACGAATAGCCGTCTCATGATGTGATCGGCCGTTTGTCGGAGAGATGATAGCCTTGCATAGACGCAAGTGACGATAATGTCTCCATTCTTTTCCAGAGGATATTCATCGCCGCGATGGGAGCGGCGGGCCAGGAGCTGTCGCGGCGACCTCTTGATACGGAAGACCCTATATCAGTTCAATGAGTGACCCCGGTCTGAGCCTTCAGTGGGTAGTTGTCCTGCTCGCCTGTGCCGCGGGTTTGGCATACTCGCTGGGTGGGCGTGAGCGGCGGGCTAGCGGCGCTGGAGTCGCGATCGCCATCACGGGGACGCGTCTCGTGCTCATTGCTGTCGTCGTCACGTTGCTCGCCAATCCGAGTTGGCAGCGTGAGCGGCGGCGAGTCGAACACTCAACTCTGGCGGTGATGCTCGACGCCTCCGCCAGCTTCGGCCTCACCGATCCGCAGCAATCGTCTGCCGCCGTGCGCGGTGAGGCGGCCGTGCTGGAGTATCTGCCGACCGAAAAGCTCGCGGCGTCCGAGCACGACATCGACGAATCCAGTCGTGTCGTCCTCGAGCGCGTGCGTCGATCAACGCGCCTCGAGCGCGCACGTCGACTCTTTACGACGCGCTGGTGGCAGGATCTGGTGAGGGATTTCGATGTAGAGTTCTACGCCCTCGCCGACCATGTCACACCGCTTCCCGGCGACAACGCGGCCGAGCAGCAGGCTGCGATGGATTCACTGCGGGCGGCGGGGGGGACGCATCTCGGCTCCCCTTTGGCCGCGGAGCTGATGCGGCTCGCAGATCGGCGGCGACTTGCCGGCGTGTTGCTTGTCACCGACGGCAGGCATCACTCGCCTGACGATCTTGCTGCAGCCTTCGAACGCATTGCGGCGCTCAACGCGCCGGTTGCTGCCATTGGCGTGGGGCCGATCGATCCGCCTCGGGACGTCGACCTACTCCGGATCGACGCTGATCGCCGTCTCTTGGTCGGTGAGAGCGTCAAGGCGCATGTGACTCTCAGAGTTAATGGGTTTGACGCAGGCACTCCTCTGGATGTGATCGTGCGACGTGAGGACGAAACGATCTTCGAACAGAGACTGACCGTGCCCGACGGGGGTGGAACAATGGGCGTATCGGTTGCATTCGATCCTGGCGCGGCAGGTCGTAAGAAGTTTGTCGTCAGTGTGCCGGCGGAGCCCGGGGAGATCACCGCCGACAACAACACGCGTGAACTGTGGGTCGACGTGGTGGAAGGCCCAGCGCGAGTCCTCTATCTGGAGGGTCGACCGCGATGGGACTGGCGCTATCTTCGGGCTCGCTGGCAGCGCGATGAACGCTTTGACGCCGAGACGCTTTTGCTCGCAGCGGCACCGAACGACGTGTTGCCGCCGGAATTTCCCACCACGCGAGAGGGGCTGTTCGAGCACACGCTCTTGATCCTCGGTGACGTGTCACCCGACGTGATGTCGCGAGAGCTGAAAAGACTACTCAACGACTTCGTCACTGAGCGCGGCGGCACCCTGATGTTGTTGGCGGGACCGCAGCACATGCCATACGCGTGGCTCGCAACGCCGCTGGCTGATCTACTACCGATCCGACCCGTCGATCCGCTGCCGTCGACGCAGCTTGGCTTCGTGACCGCGCGCGAGGGGTTGAGCCTCGAGTTGACACCTGCTGGCGAAAGATCTCCCATCACACGCCTTCTGACCGATCGCGAACGCAACGTCGAGTTGTGGGAGCTTCTCCCAGCCCATCTATGGCTTTCACCGGTTGACGGTGTTGTCGAGGGAGCCGAGGTCCTGGCGAGCGTAGCCGTGCGGGATGTGAAGAAGTTGAGAGGATTCGACTCGTTTGCGGCGGGCGTTCGAAATCGCGCCGCGCGAGCTCGCGAATTCGTGCATTCGCGAGGCGCGGTTCTCGTGACCCGCGACATCGGTGCGGGTCGCGTGATCTATCTCGGAATCGATTCAACCTGGCGATGGCGTTATCGCATTGGAGACCGACTGCACACCCGGTTCTGGGAGCAACTTGTGCGATTTGCGGTGCTCTCCGAGCTGAGTGAAGAAGACGATGCGCTGCGCCTTGGCGCTAGCGAGACGATCTACGAGTCGAACGAAGACATCACGATCGAGACCGTCTTGAAGGACGACGTCACCGCGGCGAACGTCGACCGCATCACCGCCCTGCTCACGGCCAGCACGGTCGACGCGGCGACGACCAGTGCCGCCGGAGCTCCGCGGCTGCGCGTCACGCTGGCACCCGTCGAACGCGGCGGGCATCGGTATCGAGGCCGTGTTTCCGCGCAGCGGCTACTCGAGTCCGTAGGCAACGGCGAGCCTGCGAGGGTGAATGGGGATGAGAAAAACACCCTCGCAGCGCGCGAATTCCATGCGGCCATCGATCCTGCCACGGTGCCTGGCTACGACGCAGCGAAGGAGCGTGCGACCGTGTCCTTTGTGGTCGTCCCGGAAGATGACCCCGAGTCCTCAGATCTCAGCTGCAATGCCACACTTCTCAAGGAGCTCGCCACCTTGACCGACGGCGTCTTTCTGCCCCTCAGCCGTGCCGACGAGTGTGGCGAATTGTGGCACCGCGACTCACGCGTCGCCGCCCACACCGAAACCATGACGGCGTGGGATTCCCCTTTACTGCTGCTGTCACTCGTGCTTGGAATCCTGCTAGTGGAGTGGTTGATCCGCAGCCGCGCCCATCTGCCGTGAACGAAACGAGCCGGTCCCGACTGCGTCCCCGGCGTCCGTATCCGCCTCTGTTCAGAGGCAGAGGCGGAAACAGATACGGAGTCAGAGTCAGAGGCAGATACGGATACGGATACGGAGTCAGAGTCAGAGGCAGATACGGAGACACGGGTCAGAGCCAGATACCGATACCGAGTCAGAAGCGTACCGGACACTCCCACGCCCACGCATTCCGAGGCGGAATCGGAGATCGAGTCGGAGGCAGGCAGAGAAGCGGCGGGTTGCTATGGCGTGCGTGCGGCGGCGATTGTGTCGATCGTAACCGAACGAGAGCCGGCCTCAAGGGTGCCCTCGCTGCGCTCGGCGCTTCGCGCCCTTGACCCCGTCTCTCGTTCGGTTGGCGGCAGTGAAACGCCGCCGCGTCGGGCGTCGGCGACAGGTCGCTCAGCCGTTACCGGAGTCACACATGAGCTTTCTTGCTCTGGATCACACTTTTGGCATCGTTCGTCAGCTGCGTCCCCTTGTCTCGAGCATCCGTCGTCACGACTCAAAGCTGGCCGCTCAGCTGCGCGACGCGGGTTCTTCAGTGGCACTCAACCTCGGCGAGGGCAATCGGCGTCAGGGTCGTGACCGCGGCCATCTTTGGCGCATTGCTTCGGGCAGCGCCGAGGAGGTGCGGACGGCTCTGCGCGTTGCTGAGGCGTGGGGCTACGTCGATGCAGTGGAGACAACTGCGGTGCTTGCGGACATCGATCGGCTGCAGGCAATGCTCTGGAAACTGACGCGCTGACGCGGAAACCTTGGTCCGCCGTGCAGCACTTCGCGCGGCGGGTTTTGACGACGAGACAGATACGGAAACAGATACGGAGTCAGAGCCAGAGGCAGAGGCGGATACGGATACGGAGTCAGAGTCAGAGGCAGATACCGATACCGAGTCAGAAGCGTACCGGACACGTCCACTCCCACCCACACTCCCACCCACACTCCCACCCACACTCCCACCCACACTCCCACCCACACTCCCACGCAAACGCGGCACAATTCGCCGCCCTCGCAGGCCATTTTTTGCACGCGTTGGGATCACGCGCACGGGCTTCGGATCCTGGAATGAGTGGCGAGGCGACCGAGACAAGAGAAAGTCGTTCGGCTGGACCACACGACCTGTTACCTTTGGAGCTTCCTTGTTGCTCGTCCAACTGATTTCTGCGGCCGGAGCGGAGCAGGATCAGGTTCTGATTCGGCCGCGTTGAACTGACCACGCTTTCGCACTGTGACTCGTCGCCTCGTCGGACCATTGATCGTTGTTTTGATCATCGGTGGAGCTTTTGCTGCGGCCGCTGGTGCCCAGATGTATCGACAGCGGACCCGCACGCGACACGTCGAAGAGCTGGCCGGTCCAGACGGGAAGCGAGCTGAAGCTCTCTATGCTCTTCTGTGCGTCAATCTGCGTCGCCACTTCGCCAGAGACTTCACCTACGACGATCGAGTCGAGGCGTTCGGTTTACCCTACGGTGTCGTGGCGGGTCCCGATGGCGCTGAGTACCATGTCGTCCGAGCCAAAGAGATTCATCGCGTCACGCCGCTGCCGCACCTTTTCGTCTTCGCTGCGGACGGCCGTTTTGTCGAAATGGTGCCGAACGCCGCGGTCTTCAACGTGTCTGGGCCTGTCACGCCGACCGGGCGAGTCGACGACGACGCTGCTCGTCACGCTGCAGCTGCGCTCGTCGTCGAAGCGGTTTCTATGCGCGGCGAATTTCGATTGCGCCTGATCGCGGATGACCCGAGCTCCGCACTCCACGCCACCACTCCGTTTGTCATTGAGCTTGCGGACAACGTTCTCCACGTTGAGCTGCGTGACGGATTGCCCGTCTTGCGAGTCACCGACACTGACACTGCTCCGAACGCCGCGACTGCGATCTATGCCTTCGATCTCGAGCGTCGATGCCTGGTGGTGCGCTCGATGTCTGAGGCGACGCGATGACCATTTTCGCTGGGTTGGCAGACGGCTCTACGCGGTGGCCGCATCGAGAATGAGAAGCTGACCGCGTGCCGCCGCGAGTCGCATGACCTCCTCGCTGACGAATCGGGCCCGGTTTTCGAGCGCCAGCGCCGCGCAGGCGAGTGCATAGGAGTCTCGTAAACGAGGCGGCGGTGCGAAAACAAGAGGCTCGACCCCACGTCTTGCGAGGTCCGCGACTTCATGACCGATGATCAGTCCGCTGAGATACGCGGCGCTGCCGTCGAGATCACGCTCGCCGAGGACACACTCGGCACGCACCGAGAAGAGGATATGCGTTAGTGGCTCGGCCGCGCCTCGCTGCACGCCGAGCTGAAACGCCTCCACCAGCTGCGACGATTGCTGCCATGCACTCACCAGGGCTGCAGCATTGATCGTGTGCCTGAGCACCGAGTGCTCCGCGAGGAGGCTGAACAACTCTCCAGTCATGTAAGTGCGAAAACCGATGCAGGCTCTATCAACAAGGCGCAGATGTTTGGCGTGCGTTCCCGGCAGAATCAGAGTCGCGTCTTGTTGCAGATCCTGGTAAACCTCATCTGCCAGGATGCCGAGAGCCTCTGTCTCCTCTCCGCGCAGCACGTCACGGCTGGACGCCACTCCAGAAACCAGTAGCACCGGGTTCGAGACTTCGCTGCTCGCTGTCAGCTCGAGGGTTTCGAGGCCGCACCCGTCAAGGCGAAACGGGGTGGTGGCGTAGGGCACGTCGTGCCAGCCGATGGTCGACGTTGCCATGCCTGAGACGACCACTGGCAGCCGAGTGATTTCGTTACCATAATCCTCGGCGAGATTCCTGACTTGTTGAGCTAACGTCTTGGCGTAGATTCTCGCGCGCTGCTGATGTAGCTCGCCGCCTTCAGCCTCGACGTCGGCGAGCGCGCGCTCCTGCAAAGCAGCGGCGCCGTCGGTGGAGCTCACCTCAGCGGCGATGCGCAGAGGCTCGCGTTCGACAAGCCTTGTCCGCAGATGAGACGTACCCCAGTCGCAACTGACGAAGCGTTCACATCGCTCGAACTTGGCCATCCGATGTCACAATTTTCATGCTAGGCTGGCGCTACCATGTGAAGCGTTCAATGGAGCACGGATCATCAAGTGGAGACCCTGTCGCGGCCAGCACCTTTAGCGCGGTAGAGGGCCGCGTCTGCCGCCTTGGTCAACGTTTCTACCGTTGTAGCATCTTCGGGAAACGTTGCCACGCCAATCGAGATGGAAACGTAGAGTTCAAGATCGTTGAATTGGAGCGAGTGAGCGCGCACGGCCTCACAAACACGTTCCGCGACGCCAGCCGCTTCGTCCTTGGTGACTTCGAGAAGGTAGGCGATGAATTCGTCGCCACCATAGCGACAAGCCTGCCCCAGCTCGTTGCAGATGGAACCGATCTTCTTCCCAGTCTCAGCGATGACGAATGCTCCGACTTGGTGTCCGTGCGTGTCGTTGATCGCCTTGAGTCCGTCCATATCCATCATCAGAAGAGATATGCTCTTGCCAAGAGCACGAGCCGACTGCAGATGCACGCGTAGATCGTTGTCGAAGCGCCGGCGAACTACGAGACCAGTGAGGTCGTCTTCGAACATCAGTTTGTCGAACAGTTCGCCGGACGCGCTATCGACTTCGTCTTCGAGTACGAACTTCAGAATGGTTGATCCGACAAAGATCTTGTCGCCGTCGGTAAGGTCACAACAGTCGATGACACGATCATTGACGAATGTTCCGTTCGTGCTGCCGAGATCGACGAGGCGGTAGACCCCGGACTCAGCGTCGATCGTGAGCTCAGCGTGCTGCCGCGAGATCAAGCGGTCGTTCAGGACGATATCTGCATCGATCGTGCGCCCGAGGGTGACGCGCGACTGTTTGACGGCGATACGCAGTCCCGTCTCCGCGCCTCTCAAGACGAGGAGCGTGGGGATTTTCTTGTCGAGCGTGAAGTTGTCGACAAGTCCCTTTTTGAAGACTGCCGTTTTCGACCCTGTAAACTCGTCCACTCTCTCTTTCCCGACCGGATTTCCTAGCAATCCGTACCGCCTCGCTCGAGGAGGCACGCGTGGGCGTCTGAGTTGACCCACCTGGGACCTCGGGGCGTTTTCTTGGCCCGAAAAGTGTAACATCCCGTGCCGCGGGCGACCCCTCCTGCCGATTTCGTGCCAAAAGAGTGCCCAGATCTGGAAGAGCCGCGCAACTTTGTCTTTGGGTTTGACAACAACTTGCCCAAAAGCAGGAGAGTGCAGATAATCCGGGACCCTTGACCCAGCGGTGGTACACGGGGCGGCAGTTTCTTTGATCGCAGGAATCACCCGAATGAAGCAGGAATCGCTCCTCGGTATCGCGTTGGAGCTCATCGAGACATTGATGGCGCCGGGCAACTATCCTGCGGACGCGCGACTCGGGCGTTTCTACCGGGCGCGGCGCTTTCTCGGTAGTCGCGAGCGGCGCTTTCTCGGCGACGCGGCTTACGCGTGGCTGCGGCATTTTCCCCGTGCGTCCGCCCGCGTCGCGGCAGTGAGCCAGCGCGGTGAATTGGAGCTCGACACTGGCCCGCAGAGTGCAAGCCCGTCACCGCGAGTCAAAGCCCTGTGCGAGGTACTTGCTCTCGCGGCTGACGGCCTCTTCCCGTGGGAATGGAGCGACACCCTGTCAGCGGCGCGTGGCGTCGTCTGGCCGTGCGCCGCAGACGAGCGTGCGGCTCGGGCTCTGATCGCTGCGCCGCGGTGGAGTGAATGTCCGTTCACCGATCATGACTGGCCGAGCGAGTCCGCCGAGCGGCAGGCAGCAGAGATGTCTCTGCCGCCTTGGCTGGCTGAACGGCTGATTCGATGGATCGGTGCGGGGCAGGCACGGGAGCTTGCGGCGCGTCTGGCACAGTCGGCAACGGTCGACTTGCGGGTCAACCGCCGCGTCGTCAAGCGGGAGACGGTACGAGAGCATCTTGAGTCAGAGCTGGGCATTGAAGTGCAGTTGACTCCTTGGAGCCCTGCGGGCCTGCGCTTGGCGACGCGGCGAAACCTCACGGGTACACGAGCCAGCCGTGAGGCTTGGGTAGAGGTCGCAGACGAAGGCAGTCAAATCGTCGCTTGCGCGCTGGATGCAGAGCTGGGTATGACCATCGTCGAGGCGTGCGCTGGTGCGGGTGGCAAGACGCTCGCACTCGCGGACACGTTGTTTGGTGACAGGAGCTCCGACGATCCGCTCGGCGTTTGGAGCCGGACGCGGCTCATTGCGTGTGACGTCTTGTCGCGGAAGCTCGAAGAGCTCGAACGGCGAGCTTCGGAAGCTGGAGTCCGCGACATGATCGAGATGCGCTGCATCGATCCGCAGGGACCGCTGCCGGAGGACGTGCCCGCGGCGGACCTGGTCTTGGTCGACGCCCCGTGCAGTGGGTTCGGGACCCTTCGCCGCAACCCCGACCTAAAGCTTCGATACCAGGCGAAAGATGTTGCCCGTTTCGCGCTCCTACAGCGCTCCATTCTGGAGCGCTTCCTTCCCCTGGTCAAACCGGGGGGGCGTCTAGCGTACGCGACGTGTTCGTTTCTTCATGACGAAAACGAGGCTGTGTCGCAGGCGTTTGCATCGGCGCACCCGGATCTCATGCCGTACACCTCGACTTGGGCTACGAAGCGCCTCCCAGCCGCTTGTTTTCGCGACTCTGCCCTGTGTCTGGATCCGCTGCGAACGCAAACCGACGCGTTCTACCTTGTGCAGTGGAGTCGAGCCGAGTGAGTGGACCGATCGGTCCGTGTGCCTGTCCGGGACGAGCAGTTGGTGTGGTCCGAGATTCGCTGTCCGGAGTCGCGTTCCGGGCGTTTTCGCTGCGATCTTTGAGCGCGAGGCGGCGATAATGTGGGATGCGCCGAGCGCGGCGGCACCCGTCGCCGACCGTTGCGGAACACACAAAACGTATCTGCCCCCATGCCGCAAGCCTCGATGTTCTCTGTCTCGCGCTTCGCTCGCAGTTCGACGCGAATGACAAGGGCTCACTTTGGCCGCGGAGTGAACGCGGTTACGCGAGGTGAGGCGCCGGCGAAGGCGCGACGGGATCCCGCAGCGGGACGTGTCGAGGACTGTGATGCCTGAGAGCCGTAGCGAAGCTGTTTGGAAGCTCGACCACGAGGCCGAGCAGCTCTTGAAGCAATTTCGGTGGCGATTGATTTGGCAGCGTGCCTCGTTCGCGTTCGGTTTGTGCCTGAGCGTCTCGCTGCTCTTCTTTGTCGGCGCCCTGCTCCTTGATCGTTACCTGCTTCTCCCGGTGGTCGCGCGCATGGCCTTGACTTTGTCAACCGTGGCCGTGTTCGTCGTCTCTTTAGCTTTCGCTGTCGGCTTCACGCTCCATCGTCTCCGCTGGCGTCACGTCGCGCAGCGTCTGGACGAGTTGACGCCTGAGCTCACCGAGGCCGTCCGTACAACGTTCGGCCTTGGGGCGTCGTCGGCAGAGGAAAGACAGCGTTACTCGTCTGTGCTCCTTTCGAATTTGGAGCGGTTCGTCGTCGAGAGAGTTGAGCGCCTCGACCCAGCGTCGCGACTCCCATGGAAACGATCGTATCGCTCGGTCGCGGTGGCTGCCGCCGTCGCTGTCGTGGTGGTTGCCTGGGCCGGCCTCGCACCCTCAACGTTCGGCGCGTTAGCGGCACGTTTTCTCCAACCGACGAGCGATCTACCTCGACCTTCCAGTGTCCACCTCGTCGTGTTTCCTGGTAGCCGAAGCTTTGCGATCGGTTCGACGCCGGTGATTCGGGCTGGGCTGAATCGCGGTCGGGCCCAGCAAGCACTGCTCACCTTGAGGTACGGCGACCGCACTGAAGTGGCAGAGATGACTGCGGATCTTGTTCGGGCGGATGGAGGGACGTGGGCGCGTTGGGAGCTTCCCGCCTTGAGTGGGGACGTTCACTACCGAGTGCGGGCCGGGGATTTCGTCAGTCAGTGGTACACCCTCGCGGCACGCCCTCCGCCCGCACCGAGTCAGTTCCGTTTTATCTATCAACTACCAGCGTACACAGGACGTGCGGAGCCGGTGGTGAAGGAGAGTGCTGACGGTGGACTACGTGCTTTGGCGGCGACGCGGGTTACACTCGAAGTCGAATCGGACGCATTGCTGCGCGTAGCGGTCTTGCGCCTGCATCGAGCGGGCGATGAAGCTGACGCGGCCGCCGCTACACTCTCAGGGCGAATCCACGCCGGGACGGTGCGCTTCGATGCGTTCACCCTCGACCGTGACCTCGACTCGTACGATTTGCTACTCGAAGGGGCAGATGGCGTCACCAATTCTTGGGGGCAGCGCTATCCGGTGGAGACATTGACTGATGACCCACCAACGGTCGCTCTCCTTTGGCCGCGGCAGGCAGAGCTCGAAGTCGAGCCGACGAGCCGACTACAGCTGGAGGTCCGAGCCCAAGACGACGTCGGAATCGCGTCGGTTCGAGCTCACATTCGTCTCGCCAACAGGTCTCGCGCGGCGCGCGTTGTCGAAGTCTATTCCGACAGCGCGGCGAACGCCGCGGCGCGCAACGAAGAGGCACGCCCTCCGGCGCGCCTGATCGAAGTGCCGCATCAACTCGACCTGGCGGCGCAAGAGCTCGAGCCCGGCGACATCGTTGTGCTTGATCTACAGATTGAGGACTTGCTGGGGCAAACTGCCACGGTTTCCGCGTGCCGACTACTGGTTTCGCTTGCCGGCTCTGCGCCAGAAGGTGACGACTGGCTAGCGTCTCTTCGCGATCTCGAGTTGTCGCTACGCGACACGGTGTCCGAGTGGACGCGCTTGCCAGAGCTTGGTCTTGCCTCGAGGGTGGGTGCCCAGAGCACCGACGTCACCGCTGAGGTCCTCGGGCGTTTGATTTCTCGCGTCGACGATATCGCGGCGCGCTGCATGCGAAGCGGAGCGCAGCTGGAGGATCTTGCTCGATCGATCCCGGTCGCCACTCCTTCACGACGTTTCTTGGCTCTTCTAAGCGATAGCCTCATGCACCGGGTGCGACCACTGACGCGTTCCCTCGGCGCACGCCTGGCGGCTCTCCAACAGCAGACGAACGTTCGCACCGACGCCTCAGCCGGCGCCGTCGCGATACCGGCTAGCGTCATGGAGCAATACCGTGCCGTCGGAGTGGCGATCGAGCAGGACTGGGCGGACGTGACGGCGTTGCAACTCGCAGAAGAGATAGAAGACGCCATGGAACGTTCACGCCGACTCCACCAGTTCTATCGTGACCACGTGGCGAAGCTGGAAGCCGATCGACAGGGACGTCCGCGCGGCGCTCACCACGCCTCAGCCACAACGACCGCGCGTCTGCAACACATGGCGGAGGAGGTCGCTCGCTGGGGCGAAGGTCTTGAGCGCCTCTCCGCCGTCGGTGGAACCCTGGCCGGATCGACTGGGGCCCTCTTTCGTCGTGTGCGAGACATCGTGTTGCCAGACGCGGCACCGGCGAGCGGCGAGCCCGAGACCGACGCTGACACGGCCAACGTCAGTCACTTACGCCAGATCGAGGGCGCGGTTGGTTGGGCCCTTGACGATCTCAGCAAGCTTGAGGTGCGAGCACGAGCGCGCGTTGCGGACGTTCACGATCGACGCGAGTCCGAGGATTGGGTACGACGACGCTTGGACGCGCTGGTCGCGTCTCTGAGTCGAGGTGGTTCCGCCGAAACGGCCGGTTCCCCGGGTGAGACGTCGGGCGGTGTGACCGCGGCGGCGATTGCCTCGGCGCTAGTCGAGGTGCAGGCTGAAATCGAGCTTCGACAGGACCTTCGTCGAGGCGACGTCGAGACGGTTGCGGAGTTGACCGCGATTGCAGAGATCTTGGCGCAACTGCAGCAGGAATCGCATCGCCATGCGGCCGAAACGAACCGCGTGGCCGAACGCGCCTCAACTCTTCTCAAGGCGTACGTCGACACCGCACCGTCGCGACAGCTTGGTCTCATCATTGGTCTTCTCGATGAGATCGTTGCGGACGAGGAGCGCTTGGCGGTGCGCCTTGGGGAGACGTCGCTTTGGAAGGAGCATGAGCTCCGGCTTCAGGCGCGGACACAGAATGAGCTGCGCCGGGCGCTGGCGGCCGCAGAACGTCTCTTGGCCAAGGGGGTCATCGCTTCTCTCGACGACGAAGTAGCTGTCACAGCTCGCCAGCAGAGCCAGGACGCTCTCGACGTCGCGCGGACATCGATGGACGAGGCGACTGAAGCTGCTGCCGCACTGAGTTCGCAGCATCGCGACGAATCCGAAAAGAGGCGTACGGTTGCTGCAGCCAGCCGCGCTGCGTCGGCGATGGATCGTGCCGCGGCCCGCTTGAGCCATCTGCGTCGACACGGGCTTGCGGACGCGTTGCGAGCCCGTGAATGGCTACTCTCGCAGCGCATGAGTGCAGCCAGCCGACTCCGGAGACTGGCTGCGCGTGAGACGAAGCATGCTGAGGAGATCGAAGTTCATGCACGCGCGGCAGCGCCGGGCGGCGGCGAAACGGCGTCGCGTTTGTTCTACGAGCACGAACTGATCCGCGCCGACGTTGGTGCTGTCGCTCGTCGCATCCACGGCGAGAGCGAGATCGGTTCACCGAGTACTGTCGCCGGGACCACAAAGCGTCGACTCCTCGCCAGGGCTTCAGCCCAGCTTGAGCGTCTACGACACTCCGAGTTGCTCACGGCATCGCGGCGACTCGAGGTGGCGATCGCGGCTGCTTCGGCGTCCGTCCCTGACCTCTATGCACAAGCTGCGGCGTTCGCGCGGCAAGCGAGTCAGCGCATGGACGCTATTGCGGCGACGCTGAGCGTTGCTGATGTCGCCGCGGCGAACGCGGAAGCGTCTGGCGAGCGACACGACGCCGCGGCCGCCGAATGGCCCTTGGAAGAGATCGTCTCGGCGGCGAAACGCTTAGCTGAACGATTGAGTTCGGCGATTCCTGAGCTTCGAGCCAGGAGTGTGCAGCGAACTTTCCTCGCTGCCGTCGTCGAATCGCTCGAGGCCGCGAAGGGGCACTTCTTGCACGCGGTCGCTGCTGGAGAGGCGGGCGATCGCCAAGCTGCGGTGGGCGCGTTTGAGGCCGGACGTCGCCAGCTTGACGCCGCGCTTGCGAGTCTTGGCGAGGCGTCGTCTCCCGCGGGTGAAGGCCAGGATGACAGCGCGCTGCCGGACGGCGACGAGGACGCGGCAGATCAAGACACCGTGGACGAGCGCGACAAGTTGGCGGAAGAGCTCGCGGCACGCATTGCGCGCCTGCAAGAGATCCAAGAGTTGGAGCGTCGCATCAGCGACCTGCTTGCCGACCTGGAAGCGCAAGGTGACGCCTCCGCGGAGTCGCTCGACGCACTCAGGAAGCAGCAGGAGGAAATTCTCGAGCGGCTGGAATCGCAGATGCCATCGCTTGAGGAGCTCTCTGAACTTGTCGTTCGCCTGACGGAAATCCAAAGCGACGTGGCAGAGCTTCGCGGCGCTCAGACGGGCCTGCATCGGGAGCTCGCGAGTCATGACTGGGGGGCGGAGAAATTGAGCGCGACTGCGTTGAGCGAACTACGGCGTGGCGCGGAGCTGCAGAGGCTCCTCAAGTCGCAAGGCGACGAGATAGCTTTACGGCTGACGCGCCACGGTTTTCGTCTTGCTGCCGCGCTGCCGCAGGTGGCGGCACCCTACCTGCAGGCCCACGGCGCGACGCGGCGGCTTCGGAAAACCCAGGTTGACGCGGAGTCGACCCTACACACCGCTGCGGCGTCCAGCGGGCGACTGGCGGTGGACGAACTCGATGAGCAGTTTCAGGCGGTCGATACCGCTCTCGAGGCTCTGATGAAAACGCTCGAGGCCATAGAAAGCGGCGCGCTCGCCGCACTGTCTCGTGCCGAAGAGGGCGGGCGGCCAGGGAACGGGCGTCAGGCGCTGGAGGAATCCCGCGCGGCGATGGCGGCTGCGGCGAGATCGCTGCAGTCGGGTCGTACGAGCGAGGCGAGAGCGGCGCAGGAGCGCGCCGTGCGCTCACTTGCAGAGGCAGCACAAGCGGTCCGAGCCCAGGCTCAAGTCCAGCTATTCGATCCAACCACATTTGACGCCGCCGTTGACGATCGTCTCTGGGCAGCTCAGACCCGCGGTGAAGCAAGCGATCAGACCGTTCGGTTTCGCGCTCGCGGGGTGTACGCTGATCTGGCTTACCCGACGCGGTTCCGTGAGTTGGTTCGAGCTTACTTGGAGGCGGTCGCTAAACTCCGTCCATGATCGCGTTCATGGACTCGCCACGTTGAGACCAAGAGAATCATGCACGAGCCAGCGAAGAGCCGCCCCGCCGTCAGGTGGTCCGTTCTACTGATCACGAGCGTGACGTTGGCATCTCGACTGGCGCCGGACCTATACTGCCAAGATCCGCGAGCTTCGGAGGGCGAATCCGCCGAAGTGATCGACCCGAAGGAGGTCTATCAACCGTCACCGACTTCCGCGGCGATCGACCGCGGCCTCGCCTATCTCAGAGGCGCTCAACTACCCGACGGCAGTTGGCTTTCTAACTACGGCGAAGAAGGAAAGAACACCGGGATCGTCGGCCTTGCGACCTTGGCGTTTCTTGCTGCCGGTCACGAACCGCTGCGCGGACCCTATGGCGAGACGATCGCCGGTTCGATCCGATTCCTCCTTCAAAGTCGACATCAGGGCATGTTGATCCGCGAGCAAGACACGTCTCACGGGCCGATGTACGAACACGGCATCGCCACACTCGTGCTTGGCGAAGTGGTCGGTCTGATCCCCGAAGACCGCCCAGGCTTCGAGCTGCTCAGGCGTGTCCACACCGACGCGGTCGAAGTCATTCTCAAGGCTCAGAGTCTGCCGAAGGATCCTGCCTACACCGGCGGCTGGCGCTATACACCGACGACAGACCAGGCTGATCTATCGGTGACCGGATGGCAAATCCTTGCGCTCAGAGCCGCACAGGACGCGGGTGTCGAGGTGCCGGCGTCGAGCATTCAAAACGCTATCGCCTATGTGCAGCGCTGTGCGATCCCGTCAGGCGGATTTGTGTACGATCCACTGCAGGGAAAGAAGCCGAACCCAGCGATGAGCGGCACCGGGATCCTTGCCCTCGAACTCTGCGGCGAGTTTCGCAGTGAAGCCTCCCTCCGAGCAGGCGACTGGCTACTGAAGAATCCGCTGCAGTTTAAGACCCCCTTTTTCTATTACAGTGCGTACTATACACAGCAGGCGATGTATCAACTCGGCGGCTCGTTCTGGAAGGACTGGCAGCGGCGTGTTCAACCGTTGCTGCTGGAAAAGCAGCTACCAGATGGTAGTTGGAGGTTGCCGCCAGGGGTTCACGAACGCGAAGCTGGATACGCGTATACAACGTCGCTGGCGATTCTTGCTCTCGCCGTCGAGTATCGATATCTGCCGATTTACCAGCGCTAGTGAACCTCAGCCGCGAGATTGGTACGCAGCAACGGCGAAGAATGTCAGTTGCGATCGTCGCGTTTCCCCTGTTTTTTCGGTAATCTTTTTCCCCCGGTTCATTGAACGGTCAATCGAACGCAACTCCCACGGAATCACTCATGCAAGTCGAACGCATCGATCCGGAAGAAGCTCAGCGGCTCCTCGAGACAGGCGAGGGCTATCACTATGTTGACGTCCGATCACAAGAGGAATTCGCCGCGGGTCATGTGCCGGGAGCGGTGAATGTCCCGCTCCTTGATCGCAATCCGAACGGACCCGGTCTCGTGCCGAACCCGGGCTTTCTTGATGCGATGAAGGCTCAGTTTCCTGTGGATTCAAAGTTAATCGTGGGTTGTCTGCGCGGCGGGCGCTCAATGAAGGCGGTACAGGCGCTGCAGCACGAGGGCTATTCGAACGTCGTCGACATGCGCGGCGGTTACGACGCTGAGCTGGATCAGGCGGGGAACGTGACTTTTCCAGGTTGGGTACGGCGCGGTCTACCGACGACGACTGACTGACATGTCAGCCTGCTAGCGCCCCCCGCGACTCGAGTCGGCGCCTCAGGTTGCCGGTCTTGTTGGCCCTTTCGAGGTTATGTCTCGTGCGCCAGCTTGACCGAACCTCGGAGAATCGTCGTTTCCTCTTCGCCGTCGAGGAAGCGAACGAACGCATCGACGCACCGTGGGTCGAAGCTGTCACCTGCTTCTGAATTGCAGCGCGCGATTGCTTCCGCCATGGTCGCAGGTGTGTTGTAGGGGCGTTTGGTCGTCATCGCATCGAAGGCGTCCGCGAGGTTGAGAACGCGGGCTTCCTCAGGAATCTCGTCTCCCGTGAGGCCTTCGGGATATCCCTTCCCGTTGAAACGCTCGTGGTGGTGCAAGATGATCGGCAGAGCGTCCTTGAGGAAGCGAATAGGTCGCAAGATCTCAACGCCTAGTTCTGGATGCTTCTTCATAACATCGAACTCGGCGTCGGTGAGTTTGCCGTCCTTCCCTATGATGCTTTCGTCGATCGCGATCTTGCCGATGTCATGGAGTTCAGCAGCGACCTGTAAAGTCTGTAGACGTTTTTGGTCGTAACCGAGGTGGTGACCGATGCCCACAGCAAAGCGCGCGACGCGCTCACTGTGACCGCGAGTGTACTTGTCCTTGGCCTCGAGCGCGTTTCCGAGACTGCGGACGGTCTCGAAGAACGAAACTTGGATTTCCTCGTAGAGGAGGGCGTTACCGATCGCGGCAGCGGCCTGGTTGGCGAGGACCGTGAAGAGCTCCAGCTCTGATTTGACGAAGCAGTGAATTTTCGAACAGTTCTCCGCGTAGATGGCGCCGAGAAACTTCGCTCCGATCAACAGTGGCACGCACATGAGCGCCCGCAGGTCCAATCGATGGATGCTGTCCGAGGTGGCGAATCGTTCGTCGTCTGCAGCGTTGCCGGCGAGGATTCCGGCTCGCTCTCTCTTGACCCGGTCGAGAACGGCCCGGCTGACGGGGCGTGACGGGCGTTTCCCTCTCGAGACGCAGCTGCACTCCGACAACCTTGATGGGTCGGTAGGCGACGCCAGGAAGATTGACACCCGTTCTACGTTCGCGAACTCTTCGAAGATGTAGTCGCAGACGAGGGCCAGGAGTTCGTCGCGGTCTAGTGTGCTGTTGAGTGCACGGCTGACTCGATAGACGAAGTGCATCTGTTGGTGAGTTTTCTGCAGCATCTCTAGCTCTGCTGCTGACACCGATGGTGCGTTCCCCACCGAGATGACTTGCGTCAGTCCGGTGAGGTTTTTCGTCAGGCGATTCTCCGCCGCCTCGACTTCAATTAAGTCTTCAACCCCGAGATCGGAGTCGTCGTCTTCGTCGGTAGGAATGTTGGCGAGAAAGATGAAGAGATTGCGTCCGATCGAGAATCGATCGCCGTAGTTGAGTGACGCCTCTTCGACCTTGGCCCCGTTGACCTTGATTCCATTCGTGCTCCCAAGGTCGCTGATCCGATACTCTGATTCGCTGCGGCGGATGGTCGCGTGCTGACGCGAACAACTCGCATCGTCGACGACGACGTCGCATGTCGAACTACGCCCGAGCGTAATCTCGTCGACATCGAACTGGAAGGCGTCACCTTCGCAGCAGCCCTTGAGTCCTTGGAGTCGGATCATGTTTCTGCCCTGATGGGAATCCGTCGTTAGTCCAGATAAGGGTACGTTGCAGCGGCAAGTTCGGCTAACCGGTCGGCCGGTAACTCGACATCCTGCACGCACGTGTCAAGCCGCACGTGGGACCCCACCGATCCCGCGGCCAGTGCGACGGATCGCCTAGCAGACGATCATCCTCCTCGGGGTGAGGCGCGCTGTGACACCCGGTCGGCGGCAGCTTGAGGTCAATGCCGATTGCTCGAATGATCGAATAAGCAACGGCGTTTGACCGTAGCAGCCTGAGCGCCACAGCACGTCTCGCGACGGACAGGTGAACCTGTCCGAATAGCACCTCTGAGCAAGTTGCTCCTCTCCCGCGAGTGCGGAAGAGTTTACGTTCTTCCAAGGCGGGGACAGAGGAACCGCGTTCGTCAGCACCCCCGCACCAAAGGGGGCTGTTAACTGCGGATTCCTCGCCGGCAACCTTGCGTGAAGAACAGGGGCGTTAAACCATATCCTTCACAGCTTTGAGAGGCTGAGCCTTGACGACGTTGCGTGCTGGCTTGGCCTTAAACATCGTCTCCTCACCGGTGAACGGGTTGATCCCCTTGCGGGCCTTGGTGGCCTTTTTGTGGATCACTTTGAACTTTACCAGGCCTGGGATCGTAAAGACCTTGGGGCCGCGGCGGCCCAGGTTCTTACCGATCACTTCCGCCAGAGCGTCGAACACCGACGAAACCTCCTTCTTGGTCAGCCCGGTCGAATCAGCGATCTGGGACTGAATCTCGGACTTGGTGGGTGGTTTCGCAGCAGCGGTCTTTGCCTTTGCCATGAGAACTCCTTTTCTCTTCAGGGCAGTGACTCCTCATTCCCCCTCCGTTGGGGGGCCGATAATTGGGTTTGATAATTAATGCGTTCGGGGGCGCAGAGTCAAGCGTTGAAGCCACTTTTTCCCCTTATTTTTTAGGGTTTTCGAGCTCCCAGCTCGATCTCCCCCGGCGACATCTATGGCCGCAGGGGTGGGTGCGAGGAGCCGCGGCGGCGTGGCGGCGGGTTTTTGTTGATCCTCGCCTGAGGCAACGCGACCATGAAAGCTCCCCGTTTTTGAGCGTGCATTTCGTCCGAACGAACGTCACAAGTGTGGCGTGCGGCGTAGCTTTGCGACGTGAAGAATCGAACGCGGATGCGCGCGTAAGCCGACTCTTTTCGAGCGATCATTCCGCATCGGGGCTTGTCGACTGTCTCGAGTTGCCGCGACGCAAGGAGTGCTTCTGCACGTCACCGATGCGCGCGTGGAGTTGATCTCGAACCGAGTGAGAAGGAGCGTATATGCGGCGACGAGTGAAGTTTTTCGGCGTCGACGCGGCGTGCGTCTTCGCAGGCGTTCTGGCATCGATCGCGCTTGCGGCCGAGGATGAAGCAGCGAAGCTTTTGACGCTACGTCGCGGTGACTTGCGCGTTGTGATCGTTGATAACGGCGCCTACGCGCCATCCCATCGACGTGGCTACAGCGGCGTCGCCGAGCTCAGTGTCGGACCAGAGGGACGTAGTGTTTTCGTACCGAGTTACTCAGGTCTTAATTTCGAGCACATCTTCAGCGGCAACGCTTCGAGCTACGGCTGGGACATCTTTGAGCCTCGCCGCAGCCCCATGAAGTTGCGGCGGTTCGGAGAGTATAGCGTCGAGCTGCATCAAGAACGGACGCAGCATTGGCCGCTAGAGACGACGCTCCTCTACACGGTAGCTGCACCCGATGCGATCGACTTAACGGTACGCTGCACACCGCGCGGGGATGCCTGGCAGAAGCACGGCTACATCGGACTTTTCTTCGCCTCCTACATTCAGTCGCCGAAGAATCGCGGCATTCATTTCATCGCGACTCGCCGCGGTCAACAGGACGCCAAACCGCGCTGGATCAACCATCATTCGCCGCGGCACGGGGAACTTGCTTCCCACGCCCATCAGGGCGGACGCGATCTCGCTCACGACGAGGGTATGCCGCTCACGCTCGTCACGGGCCGCTCGAACTACGACTACGTCTACCCGTTCTACTACGGGCTATTTCACGGCAAGGCGGTCATCTTCATGTTCAAGCAGCCGGCGCGCGGCGGCGAAGTTCGATTCGCGCAGTCGCCGACGGGCGGTGGCGGTCGCAATCCTGCCTGGGATTTTGTTCTGCTTCAACGTCGCTACCAGAAGGACCGGGAATTCTCGTTCGAGATGCGACTGGCTTACCGGGAATTCGTCGATCGAGAGGACGTTATCCGTGTCTATGAGGCCTGGTCGGGCGAGTCGGTGATACGACCGTAGTCCCGTGGCCAAGATACGAGCATGCAATAGAGTGCGGTGATTCTTAGCGCGATTTCTTCCAGCCCTGGAAGAAGGCGACCGATATCATCGAGTGTGGCTTGAGTTGACAGCCGTTGAAGTTGAAGAGAACGACGTGGTTGGAAGATCCTGATGTGGTTTGCAGCTGAAAAGGCAGTGAAACGCGGCCACACAGCATTACTTCACGGCCATCCTCAGCGTGCTCGTGAGCTTTTCGAATCAGCTCTTCAGCGCAGGTCCGACTCCGTCGAAGCGCTCTACCCTCTGGCCCGCGCCTACGCTGAGCTCGGGCGAACCGACGACGCGCTCGAAGCACTCGAGCGGGTTGGATCTAAAGGCAACGAGCGAGTCACGGATCTGTTCCGTGCTCTGATCCTCTACGACGTCGGACGGCTCGTCGACGCCCGGGAGGCGCTGGAAGGTGTTGTCGCCGCGCGCAACCCGCTCGGCGAGACGTTGGCTCAGCTGATTGAGTTCGAGACCACCGCTGCGGCGACCAGCCTTAAGGTGTCGCGCGGTACCTACTGGAACGCGTCGGCGGTCGGTCGCATCCTGGCGCTGTTCGACGCGCGGCTTCATAGCGCTGGTGGACGCAGCGCCGCCTTGGACGTCCACTTCCGTTTTCTCTCCGCCCCCGATCTGGAAGCGGAGATCCGCGGCGACGATGCGGCCGCTTCAGCAGCGGCGGCCAAGACAGCGAGCGATTCTGCACCGTCTTCGGCCAAGTCCGTGTCGCCGGATCCCGCGTCGAAGGCGGAGTGGCAGACGGCCGTCGATGCAGCATTCTTCGCCGGCGAGCATGCTCGTGTCGAGCAGCTGCATGGCTTCAAAGGAGCAGACGAGACGTGGCGCACACCGCGTTTGGAACTACTGGCCGCGTTTAGCCTGATGGTGCGCGGACGCGACGGAAAGGCGACGTCGGTGCTCGAAAAACTTGGGGACGCGGTCGCCGCGGAATCGTGGCTCCACTATCTGCGTGCTCTTGCGGCAACTGGCGCCGGAGATCGGTGCCGTGCGATTGCGAACTACGCCCGTGCCTTTGCGCTCGACGACTACACGTTTCACCCGCTGCTGCGACTGTTGGCAAAGCGACTCGATGTGACGATCGAACTTGTCGACGAGTGAGGAGCTATATGTTTCCGAGTCGCGCGTAGCCGAGGTTTTCGAGAATATCGTAGACCCCCGCCGCGATGAGCTTGATTTTCAAGTCACGCACCTGGTCGAGAAGTGGCCCGAAAAAGACGTTTGCATCGTCTGATGGCTCATACTTGGGCTGGCCATCAGCGTCAAAGTCGACGGGAAACCCTTTCGCATCATCGTGGTGCTTGCGGATGAGTTCTGCGCGCTCCAAGAGTCGTCGGCCGACGGTTTGTGGAATATAGCTCCATGCGTTCATGCCGACGACTCCGAGCTCTCCGAGTCGCTGCTGCTGTGCGGCGTCGAGGGTGCGAATTGAAGAGAATCCGTGCACGATCAAATGGTGGCCGACGCCACGCCGTGTCAGCTCTTCGAGGATGTCCCACTGCACACCGACGGGTTTGGCGTGAATTGACTCGGTGCCGATGTTGGGGACGACGAGCTCGAACCCTGTCTTTTCGAGGTAGGTCTCGATTTGAGTCGGGTCGGTGAAGGCCGTTCCACTCTTACCGAGACCGGCAGCGCCGACTTCCTCGAGGCAGCCCTCGAGTACCTTGCGGCTGCCGTTTTCATCGAGGAAGCGCTTGTAGTCGAGAGAGTTCTCCAGGTTTGCCTCGAATGGAGAGTGCGTGTCGTCGAACATGACGCTCGAAAAGTGAGCGATGAACTCGGTGTCACGCAGAAGTTCGTTTTGCGACCTCTTGCCGCCAGGCAGGGTGTGGTGGCCATGGTCGTAGTGATGGGTGACGTAGACCGAGCCGAAGTCGCTATCGGCCGGGTCGGTGAGGATCTCCATGAAGTTCGTCGACAAGCGAACGTTGCGAAAGAGACGGCGACGATATTCGACGGGGTCCCCGCCGACCGAAGGGAGCACGTGATCGGCCATGAGGTAGCGAGGGAGCTGCTGCATGATGTAATGCCCCACGGTCGCGAAGATGCCGATCGGCAGACTCTTGATCGCGTGGTCGGCGGCAAAGCGCGCCGCGCCGCGCACGATGGCTTGGATCTGATCCTGGTCGCTGTATCCGATGCGCGCCATGACAAGATTGGCCTTGGCGCAGGTTTCGTAGAGTTCCCACGTTGCTTCGTAGTCTCTAATCAGGGGCATCGAAAGGAGTTCCTAAGGTTGCGTCGAAGCGTCGGTCGGCGCGTCTGCGTCTCGAGGACGAAAAGCCCAGGCGAACAAGAGCAGCACGACGAAAGCGTGTGCTGCCGGAATGATCCATATCCAATACCACCGCTTGGCTACATCAAGCGCTTGAACTCCTGAACCCAGGGCAGCAAAGATTTCAGATCCTATGAAAAGCCCGAGACCGATCGTGACAAACGTTATGAATCCCTGAGCAGAAGCGCGAATGTGGTCCGGGGCTTTCTTATCGACATAGATTTGTCCCGTGACGAAGAAGAAGTCGTAACAGATGCCGTGAAGAAGGATCCCGCCATAGAGCATCCACACCTTCGACGGCGTCGAATCACCGTAAGCGAAAAGGACGTATCGGATCACCCACGCCAACATGCCGAAAAGGAGCATCTTCTTGACACCAAGGCGGACGAAAAACCATGGCATGATCAGCATGAAGACGAGTTCGGACCACTGTCCCAAAGTCTGCTTTGTCGCGGCGTTTTCGAAAGGCGGCAACTGCTCCATGCCAGCGCCTCCAAAGCTATTCAGGAAGGCGTTTGCTCCGGCATAGTAGAACTGCAGCGGCCAACAGATCAGAAATGAGCCGATGACAAAGACGGCGAAAGGAGCGTCCTTCATCATTTTCAGTGCGTCCCAGCCAACGATTTCTCTTAGAGAAACCTTGCCCTCACGCCGTGCAGGGGGAGTGTGGGGAAGTGAGAAGCAGTAGAGTCCCATGACAATGCTGGAGATCGCCGCGATCTTCATCGGATAACTCGTTCGTTCCCCACTCTGACCGCTGACGTCTCCGAAGAGCCATGGGATGTCGAGTGTTATGCCGCCGGAGGCCGTCACGATCAGTATGCCGGCCAAGCCGCTCGACGCGATCCAACCGAGAGTGCCGAGAACCCGTATCGGCGGAAACTCACGTGAAGGGTCTGTCATCTGACGAAACGATAGCGAGTTCGTCAGAGCCAGCGTCGGCATGTAGACGAGCGTGTGCCCCATGAGCACCAGCCAAAACATGCCAAACGCCGTGCCTTGTGTGAGAGTCGAAAGCCAAAACATGAAGGCGCCACCGGCGAGATGCAGAAAACCGAGAATCCACTGTGTGGCAAAAAAGCGATCTGCGATCAGGCCGACAATGAATGGCGAAATGATCGCTGCGACGGGGGCCGCATTGTAGGCGCGACCGACGTGACCAAGCTCGAAGGCCAGGCCGGATTCGGAGTCCAGCATGTACGTGCCCATGGTGACGAACCATGCTCCCCAGATGAAGTACTGCAGGAACATCATGATGGACAGTCGAATGCGCAGGCTCAGGGACATGCGTTCGCTCCTTGGCGGGGATGGGATGACTCGGCGCAGTCAGCGCAGCATTCTAACGAATCTCGCATGCGCTTGAAAGGACAGGACCTGTGCCGGAGATCCTGTTCGAGCCTGACTAATGTCGTTTGCTTGCGGCTACTTACTCTCTTAGAATCCGTCGTTTCGATACACGATCGAGGCCTTGCACGACGCCTTCGTCTCCACTCGTAACCGAAAGACCCGCCGTTCGCATGCAGGCACTCCGCTTTCTGTATCCCTACTGCCACCCGTACTGGCCACACTACACAGCGGGGATTCTCCTGCAGCCTGTGTCGATCGTCGCGCACCTCGGGATTCCCTATTTTACGGGGGAGGCTGTCGGTAGCCTTCAAGAGCAAGGGCGCGTTACCGGCGAGCTCAAGACGATCGTCAGCTGGGTTCTTGTCTGCGCTGTGGTGCGTGCGGTGACGCTCTACGCGACGCGCTCACTGACGATCGGTGCGTCGCGGCGGGCCGAGTTTGATCTGCGCAACCACATTTTTCGGCATGTTCAGGGGCTCGACGCGCTGTTTTTCAAGACGACCCATACGGGCGATCTCATGGCGCGCATGTCATCCGACGTCGATCGTACACGCGTCATCATCGGGCCGGTGGTGATGTACTCCGTGAGCACGTTCTTCATGCTCCTCGTGGCCATACCGCTCATGGTGTCGCTCAGCTGGGTGCTGACGCTGGTGGTCCTGCTGCCGCTCAGTCTGCTCACGATCTCGGTGCGCCTCATCGGCCCTCGAGTTCATGCTCAGATGCTCAAGGCGCAGGAGACGCTATCGCAACTGAGTTCGCACGCTCAGGAGGATTTCGCGGGCGTGCGTGTCGTTAAGTCGTTCGGACTCGAACACAAAGAGACCGAACGATTCGGGCGCGCGGCGCGCAAGTACTACTCTGAGAATCTCCGCGCCGCGATGTATTCCGCCTGGATGCACCCGATCATCGGCGGTGTCGGCGACCTGGGGCAGATTTTTATCCTTCTTGTTGGCGGCGTCATGATCCTGAACGGCACGCTGAACCTTGATGACCTCGTCAAGTTCACCGGCTATTTGCTATCGCTGCTCTGGCCAATGCTGTCGATTGGCTGGGTCGTGAACCAGTACCAGCGCGGCAGTGCGAGCGTTGATCGCTTGCGCAGCCTGCTTGCGCACAAACCGCGCGTCGTCGACGGCGCTTCCGCCGGGCCTCTCGTGAAGCAGGACGTCGACGGCGCGATCTCGATCAGAAACCTTTCGTTCTCGTACGGGCAGAAGGAAGTCCTTCACGGCATCGATCTCGACGTGCAGAGCGGCGAGAGCGTCGCCATCATCGGCCGCACAGGCTCAGGGAAATCAACGCTCCTGAGCATGATTCCCCGCATCTACCCCGTGCCGGTTGGGGCCGTTCGCGTCGACGGGCGTGACGTCAACGATCTGCCGCTCTCTGATCTGCGCCGAGCCATCGGATTCGTGCCGCAAGAGAGTTTCCTCTTCTCCCAGACGATCAGCCGCAACATCGCGTTCGGGTGTGACGAGGTCGACATGGACAGGGTGAGGGCCGCTGCGGAACTGACCCGACTCGCCGTAGATATCGACGGCTTTCCGAGCCGCTTCGAAGAGCGCGTCGGGGAGCGGGGGGTGACGCTTTCCGGAGGCCAACGGCAACGTGCGGCGTTGGCGCGCGCTCTCATCATTCAGCCCCGGATCCTGATTCTCGACGACGCTCTCTCGGCCGTTGACACCGAGACCGAGGAGGAAATCCTCCAGAACTTGCGGCGCTACACCGAGGGGCTCACGACGCTCGTCGTGTCGCACCGGATCTCCAGTATCCGCAGCGCCGATCGCATCTACGTGCTCGACGACGGGCGCATCGCCGAGCAGGGCGATCACGAAGAGCTTGTGCGGCTGGATGGCATCTACGCCGAAATGTACCGCTTGCAGCTGATCTCAGACGAACTGGAGAGCATGTAGCAGCGATGAGCCAGCACTCTTCCAGTTCAGATGACTTCCTGCACGACGACGTGCATGTTGGCAAAGCCTTCGATCGCCACCTCATGGCGAGGCTCTTGCGCTACGCTGCACCCTACAAACTGCGCATCTTGGGCACGCTCGCGCTGATCCTGGTCGTCACTGCCCTCAGCATCGTCGGACCATTCATCGGCCAGATCGCGATCGATGGTCCGCTCGCGACAAGCATCCGTGCAGAGGCTTCGACGCCTGAAGAATCGGCTGCGAACTTTCGCCAGCTCCTCTTCCTCGGCGGCGTTTTTGTCGCCACTTCAGTCGCCCTCATCGTCTTTCGGTTCATACAGGCCTACTCGATGGCGAAGATCGGACAGCTGGTCATGCTTGACCTGCGTATGGAGCTTTTTCGCCATCTCCAACGCCTACCGCTTTCCTTCTACGACCGCAACCCAGTGGGACGACTCGTGACGCGGATTACGAGCGACATCGAAGCGCTCAATGAGCTGCTGGCCAGCGGCGTGGTGACGTTTGTTGCGGACGTGTTGATCTTGATCGGCATCGCAGTTGCGCTCGTCATGAAGAACGTCCAGCTGGCGTTGGTCACACTTGCGGTCGTGCCGTTTCTGCTCTTGGCGACGTTCATATTCCGCAGCAAAGCACGCGATTACTATCGCGATCAGCGGCGTCACCTCTCGCAGCTGAACGCCTACACCCAAGAGTCGATTCAAGGTATGAATGTGATCCAGCTCTTTGATCGACAGGAGGCAGCCGCGCAGCGATACAGTGACATCAACCAACGCTATCTGACGACGTTCCTACGCACGGTGAACGCATATGCCTTGTACTTTCCGTCTGTTGAGCTGCTCAGCACGCTCACGCTCGTCGCGATCATTTGGATGGGCGGCGGAATGATTGACGCCGGTTCTCTTAGTTGGGGCGAGTTCTACCTCTTCTGGGTTTTCCTCGGGCGCTTCTTTCAGCCGATCCGCGACATGGCGGAACGCTACAACATTTTGCAATCGGCCATGGCCGCCGCCGAGAGGGTTTTCGGGATCTTGGACACGCAGCCGGGAATGAAACGTTCGCCGAGCGACGATGCGTTACCGAAGAAACTGAGCGGTCGTGTGCGTTTTGAAAACGTATGGTTTGCGTACCGCGACGACGACTTCGTCCTCCGCGACATCAGCTTTGACGTCGCGCCAGGGGAGGTCGTGGCCATCGTTGGTGCCACCGGCGCCGGTAAGAGCACCATCGTGAATCTGCTGACCCGGCTTTACGACGTGCAGCGAGGGAGCATTTCGCTCGACGGCTTCGATGTGCGAGCCTACTCCAAGCGTGATCTTCGGCGCAGAATCGGCATCGTTCTTCAAGACGTATTCCTGTTCTCCCGCTCGGTGCGCGACAACATCCGGTTGGGCAACGAAGCAATCACCGACGCGGACATCGAGAGCGCCGCTGTTCACGTCAACGCGCAGCGATTCATCGAGAGGCTACCGGCGGGATATGAGCATGTGCTCGCCGAGCGTGGAGGCGAGCTTTCGGTAGGAGAAAAGCAGCTGCTTTCGTTCGCGCGTGTACTGGCGCACGGACCTGATTTTCTCGTATTGGACGAAGCCACTGCGAACGTCGACACTGAAACGGAAGTGTTGATCCAGGACGCGCTCGAGAAAGTTCTCGAAAACCGTACGGCGATCGTCATTGCGCACCGATTGTCGACCATCCGAAGGGCCGATCGTATCGTTGTACTCCACAAGGGCGAGATCCGTGAGTCCGGTCGACATGCCGATCTCATGGCTCGAGGTGGGATCTACGCGCGACTCTACGAGCTGCAGTACCGAAAGTAGGAATGGGATGCCCTGGATCGGGCACGCGAGAGAAGCCAGTGCGTTTCTCAGGCGGTAGTGTCCCGGCGTCTTATGATCAACTCAACGAGGTGCACATGGAAAGAGCGGACTCCATAGCTGAGCTGCTCAGAGAGGTTGGACGCTTCCAACTCGAAGGATACGAAAGTCTGCGTGACTCCGAGATCGACGTCAAGGCCGACGCCGGATACGGGCGCACCGTTGTCACGAAGTACGATGTCGAGAGCGAGGCACGGATCTTCAAGTATCTCTCCGAGCACTATCCGGACGACAGCTTTCTGGGCGAGGAACACGGAAACGTCAAGCGGTCGTCTGGCCGCTATTGGCTTCTGGACCCGATTGACGGTACAACGAATTTCACTCAGGGGGTTGCCTACTGGGGTCCGACGCTGGCTCGCTGTGATGCGCGCGGAGTGGCAGAAGGCTGGATCTACTTTCCCGTGCTGGATGAGATGTTCCACGCCAAACGCGACAGTGGTGCGACGCTCAATGGCGTCTCGATCCGCACCTCAGATGCGGTGGAATACTCGTCGCTCACGACGATCGCGACGACGTCGAGCTGCAACCGTCACTACTTCGTCGACACTCCAGCGAAGCAGCGGATTTTGGGAAGCCTCATCGTCAATCTGGCATATTTGGCCAAAGGGACGTTCGTCGCCTGCTATTGCCGCGCGCATCCGTGGGACATCGCGGCAGGAGTGCTCATCGCCGCGGAGGCGGGGGCGGTGGTCAGCTGCGAGCCGTCGTGGGGAACGCGCGATCTCGCGACCATGGACGTGGACACCGCGCCGAGCCTGACGCTTTTCGCTCAGGCGAACCCGCGATTGCCACCACTCACCGAGACGTTCACGCCTCGGGGTTCGTCGACAGACTGACAGGGCGCCGGAGCCCGCCGTTCGCATTGGCTTGCACCCATGACCGCCCGATAACACGCGCCGAAAAAAACCGGAAGCGGTGTCGACTTCAAACGTTTCCTGTTACAATACCTTTGCCGGTTCGGTTTTCTTCGCTGGTGCCGAAGCGTCACCTCCGTAGCGCTGAGTGCAGCACGTTCTCGGGCGCTCGAGAGGAGCTGCGACCGTCAGTCGAAACGGTTTCCGTTGGCTGTTGGACGCCGGCCAGGAGCGGCAAATCGCGTTGAGTTCACCTCCCAGGAATCGGCATGTCCTTTTGGAGAAGAACCTTGTTCTCAAGTTTCACGGTCGTTTCTCTCGAAAGCAGAGTGAAGGTTGAGTTCGTCTCCTCCGGCAACTTTCGGTTTCGACCGACCGTCACAACACGAGCTGTTTCCCCGGTTTGACTACCCGCGCTGTCAATCAACAAGTGGACGACGAATTTCTCTCGCATCGCTTACTTCATGGGTTTTGGCTCTCCGAACGGCGTGCGATCCAGGAGCATCGTTTTTACCTCGCGCTCGAGCTTAAACGTGAGGTGAGTGTCGAAGAGACTCTCGAGAGCTGGGAGTCCGGCGTGGCTCAGGCGTGGCGACGCAAGAAGATGCAGTGGGACACAGAGCATCAGCTGCGGGAAATCGAGAAACACAAGTATTTCCTCAGCAAGGAGTGCGGCCGCGATATCGGTTCTGAAGCCGCGGCCGCAGATTGGGTGAAGAACTATGCGGGCACCTGGCGCGATTGGTGGGAAGGGCAACCGCAATCCTCGCCGGACTGGAACGGATCTTCGTCCGAATAGAGATCCAACATCCGTAGTGCTGCGCGCCGAGGGGCGAGTTAGCCGCGTGCGCCGCCTGCAATCAGCGAAGTTTGAGCTTCGTCGGCAATGCTCACGTTCGGTGTTCCCTTGAACGATTGCGATCGCCGCCTTTCGGGCCTGCGGAGCACGGCGAAGCTCTTGTGGTCGGCTTCCCGACCGCCGCGGCTATTAGGGCTCATCTGGCTGCTGACGATCGCGCCCGTAGGTAGCGCTCATGCCGTCAACCCGCCGGCCGAACGAGCTGGCTTGCGAGCGCTCGTCGTGGCTCACTTCTCGTCGACCGACCGTGCGACGCAGCGGCTCGCCGGTCGAGTGGTTGAGCTGACGGCAGCTACGCTGGCAGGCCGCACCCGTGTCCTGTCGGGGTACCGTCAAACGCTCGAGCCGGCCGCCGACCGCATCGACGCACTTTTGGTCGGCGGTGAGGACTGTCGCGCGTTCGCTGCCAATGCTGAAGAGTTCGTCGCAACACTCAGCGGTTACGTCAGCGCCGGTGGGCACCTGCTGGCGGTCGGCGGCGCGGCCAGCGCCTTCCCCGAGCTGGCGGCGTACTCGCGATTGATCGGGCGCAGCGATCAGCCGGTGAAATGGAAGCCCGCGGCGCGGCCGGGTGCGGTTGCCGTCGCGGTGCTCGACCAGACGCATCCGGTGACGCAATGCATCACGCATTTCTTGGCAGACGGCGCTCGCCTGACGGCGACCCGATCGGTGGCGCTCGGACGCGGTCGTGTGCTTGCGGTCGGCCTGGAGCCCAACTCTCTCGATTCTGATGCTGCGGGATCCAGCTCGTCGGGATCACACCCTATCGCGCTCTCGCCGGCACTCAGGCCGCCGGCGCTGTGGACGTCGCCGCGTGGTCGCGGCCGCGTCACCGTGTTAGCACTCGAGCTCGCTGCCCGGTCGTCGTCGCTCGCGCGTTCGGCGGACGCGTCGCATGTCGACGTTGGGTCGTCCGACGAATCGGACGCGACCTCGCTGCTCGACGTGATCGTCGCGCGCGCCGTGCAGTTCGGCAATCACCCGACGTCGATGGACGCGATCAGCGTTGAGCTGCCGCCGCGTTGGCCTGTTGCCGCGGCACATCTCGGTCCAGGAGACACCGGTTTGGTGAGTGGTGTTGCGCCGGCAGCTGGGTTTTTCCGCGGCCGCCAAGTCGCCCGGTTCATGAGCTTTCACGGCGCCGATTGGCTTGTGCGGGACGAACGTGAAGCCGAGGAGCAGCCCGACAAGGTGATCGAAGCTCTTGCTATCCCGACCGGAGCCACCGTCGTCGACCTCGGTGCCGGGGTCGGCTACTTTTCACTGCGGCTGGCGAAACACGTCGGGCCGACGGGAAAGGTTCTCGCAGTTGATATCCAGAAGGAGATGTTGGATCGCCTGAAGCAGCGGGCCCGAAGAGACGGGGTCGAGAACATTGTGCCGATTCTGGCGCGCGAAGAGGATCCGCAGCTCCCGAGTTTCGGCGTTCACCTCGTGCTCATGGTCGACGTCTATCACGAGCTGTCGGATCCTGGCAGTGTGATGCCTAAGGTGCGGCAGGCACTCCGGCCGGGTCGCAGTAGTGATTGCCCCGGGCGCTTGGTCCTTGTCGAGTATCGTGGTG
The DNA here is from genome assembly GCA_965223265.1 of Planctomycetota bacterium. GTDB lineage: Bacteria > Planctomycetota > UBA8108 > UBA8108 > SXIK01. The sequence continues at coordinate 7,415,596 of OZ244999.1, read as the reverse complement.
AGGACCCGACCGTACGCATCAAACCGCTGCACCGCATGACCCAGCTGCAAGCGATCGCCGAACTGGAAGCTCTAGGGTTCCGATGGCTGGAGACGAAGACTTTTCTGCCGCACCAGCACATTCTGATCTTCGAGCCGACTGCCGCCGGTGAAGAAGCGAGTCATCATGGCGCGGCGCCACAGGACGACTCATGAGCTCGTGACCTCGTGATCTTCGGATGCAGGAAATCAGGCCGCTGTCCTACTCATTCGTGCGCAGATGGCGGCTCGCGACCGTCGTCTCCAGCGTTGTACGAGTCGAGGTCGATCTCGATCCATAGATCGCGGTTTCGATCCTGGCCATCTGGAACGCCGTCCGCGCCCAGAGTGATCAGAGAAAGAACGGTGCGGTCGCCGCTTTGGTGGCGGTGCAAGATGTATTCGCGGCCCCATGGATCGAGCGGCGGGTCGAGAGTAGCTGGGGAACCGGGTGGCGCGAGCTCGCTCTCACGATCGGGTGGCAGACCGCTCAGGTGCGTGGGCGCCTCACCCGACTCTCGCCACGCAGCCACGACGCGGTGGGCAACGCTTTGCAGCTGACTCATATCCGGCAGCGATGCGCCGGGGTGTGCGGTGGCGGCTGGGATTGCGCCGAGCGGTGAGGTCGCAGCGGGTGTGTTTGCAGCTTGTCGCTTCATGCGCACGAGCGACACCCCGAGGGCGCCGAGAGCGACGACCACCGTTGCGGCGACGAGCAAGCTCGAGCGTCGTTCGGTTGTGGTGCCACGGGTCGTTGGCACAGGAGAGCCTCCACGCGAATTCGAATCAATCGGACCGAATTCAGTATGACGCGGTTGCACTAGGTTCGCCACTGCGATCCGCGCGGGGCAGCTTCCGTCCGCTGCGGACACGAAGTCGATGAACGATGGGAGGCCTCAACGGTCGAATCAGTCGTCAACTCGAAACCACTCCAGGAACTCTTCCACCGGACGCGTGTTGAGGACGTGCTCGCGCGTCAGCCATGCGCGGCGTGCCACGGTGACACCAAAGCGCATCAGTGCGAGATCTTCGGCGCGATGCGCGTCAGTTGAAATCACAAGCTGCGCGCCAAGGTCGCGCGCCATGCGCGCGTTGACGTCGTCAAGATCGAGTCGTGCGGGATGGGCATTGATTTCGAGCGCGACGCGATGCCGAACACACGCTTTGATGACCGCCTGCACGTCGAACGGGAACGGTTCTCGCTGCTGCAAGAGTCGTCCCGTGGGGTGTGCGAGAATGTGAATCAGTCCGCTCTCAACGGCTCGAAGGATGCGCGAAGTCTGCTCGGCGGCGGGCAGGCTCATGTGGCTGTGAACGCTCGCCACCACAAGGTCGAGGTCGCGCAGCGTTGTCGACTCAAGATCGAGTGTACCATCCTTCATGATGTCGACCTCGACCGAGGCGAGTACTCGAATGCCAGGCACCTTGACGCGCCGAATCGCGTCGGCGTGTGCACGCATGCGCTCGTCGTCGAGTCCATTCGCTACGGTGACTGCTTTCGAATGATCCGTGATCGCGATGTAGGTGCGCCCGACTTCTTTGGCGGCGCGCGCCATCTCCTCAACGCTGTTCTTGCCATCACTGGCCGTCGAGTGCATCTGGAGATCTCCAAGGATGTCCTCGACTTCGAGCGCCTCGGGCAGCGTGGAACTTCGTGCCGCCTCGAATTCGCCCCGATCTTCGCGCAGCTCGGGTCGAACGTACTCGAGGTCCAAGGCACCAAAGATCTCCTCTTCGGTTGCGCCGGCGATCCTCTCGTCGCCGCGGAACACTCCGTACTCGTTGACCTTGAGTCCCGCATCTTTCGCGATCGAGCGAACCACAACGTTGTGCTCCTTCGACCCCGTGAAGTAGTGAAGCGCGGCGCCGAATGCGGCAGGCTCGACCGCTCGCACGTCGACCTGCAGTCCGTTGTCGAGACGTACCGATGTCTTCGTCGGGCCACTGACGATGACCTCGGCCAGCTCGGGGAACGCCGTAATCGACGTCATCACCGCCGCCGGGTCCCTTGTTGCGCAGAGGATGTCGAGGTCGCCGATGGTGTCCTTCCCACGCCGAAAGCTGCCTGCGATCTCGACACGTTCGATCGTCTTCAGCTGCGCCAACGAGTCGCGCAGCGCGAGGGCGATAGGTTCGATGTCCGCGCGACGACATCGGCCGAGTCGACGACGAAAAAACTCGATCGAGTGCAGGAGCTTCGCTTCGGTTTTCTTGCCGAAGCCGGCTAAAGCTGCAACCTCCCCTTGCTGCAGTCTCCGCTCCAGGTCGTCCAGGTTTTGAACGCCAAGCTGCGCGTGGAGGATATGCAGTTTCTTCGGTCCGAGACCCTCGATGCCAAGTAGGTCGGTCAATTCGTAGGGCGTTTCCTGCCGTGCCTGCGTGAGCGCCTCAAGCGTCCCGGTGCGGCAAATCTCCAGGATCTTTTTCGCCATGCTGTCCCCGATCGACGGGATTTTCTTCAGCGCAGGAATGCCTTCTCCGGCTGCGAGCTCGCACACCGGCTGGCCGTAGTTCTCGATTTGACGGGCCGCCGAACGATAGGCTCGCACGCGAAAACTGTCGACGCCACTGACTTCGAGGACGTCAGCGAGCTCGAAGAGAACGCCTGCGATGCGCGAATTCGACACCACTTCAGAGGTCGCGGTCGCCGACCCCCGGGTGCGATCCCTCGGCATCAGACCGGCTCCTTACTCAAGCGATCGATCCGCATCGAGTCTGGGCCCGGAGACGTCATACTGCCGTCCGGCAGTATTTCAAACAGAGCCGGGTTGAACTTCGCTACGAAGATGTCGGCGACGTCCTCTTCGACGGTGTGGAGTCGACCGTTTTTGTGCCAATAGAGTTCGGTTCCGTCGCTGGTCACAACTTTGATGCGAAAACGGCGCGGTGGTGTGATCTGGCCGCGACGAAAGATCCCCATACTCTCTTCCTCACTTGGCCGCGTTGGCTCGATGTCGATCATGTTACCACGGGATCTTCCGAGAGAGCTATGACGAGTTCAGCCAAGTGTGCAGCACGAATCGGTAAACGCTCGAGCACGATATGTTCGTTCTGCGCGTGGGCTCCACCGCCATCCACACCGAGACCGTCGACGACTGCCAGCCCGATCTGCGACAGATACGATCCGTCGCTGCCGCCGCCCGAGTGTCCGACACCCAGCACCAATCCAAGTCGACGGGCGACGTCGAGAGCCCGCTGCGCTGCGCGTTGATTGCGTGGAGTTGCCTCGAGCGGAGGAAAGATGATCTCGCCGCGAACTTCGATACGGCAGCGCGCGTCGCGTGCAGCGAGCGTACGCATTTTGGCGTCAATTGCATCGCCATCCTCTTCATGGTCAAAGCGAAAATCGACGCCGCAAACTGCTCGACCAGCGACGACGTTCGAGGCGGTCCCACCCGCGATCTTGCCAACGTTGACGGTGATCCCTCGGGACGGATCTGCCAATCGGGAAAGGTCAGCGATGTGGCTGACAAGTTCATGTATCGCGCTGGCGCCTTTCTCCGGCTCTGCGCCCGCATGGGCCTCGAGGCCGATCACCTCGAGCGTGTAGAGCCCGACGCCCTTGCGCGTTGCTTTGAGATCGCCCGCGGCGGTCGGAGGCTCGAGAACTAGCGCCGTAGACTGTTGCGCACAGAGTCTCTTCATGTGCGGTTTCGCTGTAGGGCTTCCAAGTTCTTCGTCGGCGCCGATAAAGACGTCCAGCGGGGACGACAGCTCTACCGCCGCATCGCGCAGGTAACGCGCGACGGCAACGATCAGAGCGAGGCCGGCGCGCATGTCGTAGACACCGGGTCCGAAGAGGTGTCCGCTGCGCACCGTGGGTGGCCGCCGTTCGGCTTCACCCCGCGGCCAAACGGTGTCGGAGTGTCCGATGAGCACTACCGCGGGACGGTCCCGCGCCGCCTCGGCAACCTGAAGTGGAGCTTTACGCGCGTAGAGATGCGGACCACCACGATCCGCGATGATCTCGCAGGAGAGGCCGGCTGCCGACAGGTGCGCCGCAAGGCAATCGACGAAACGGCTGATTTGGTCGGCGTCGTGAGACGGGGTGTCGAAGTGTGCGAGCTCGCTCACGAGATCGCACAGATCATCGGCGCGGGCGGCAAAGTAGTCGAGAGCCGAGTCTCTGTCTCGCGTAGAGTCGTTCGTATTCAATGGCGGTCAACCGGTGACGAGTCTTGGCTCGCGAGCGCTGCGAGTCCCTCGCGGTAATTTGCGAACTGCGGCTGAAAACCGAGCTCCTCACGCGTTCGGCGGTTCGAGCATCGTTTCGACAGGCGTCGCGGATCGTCTGTGAGGGAGAGCCCTGGGACGCCTGCGAGACGACATGCCTCGGCGTAGAAATGGCATCGGCGCACAGGCTCATCGTCCACGATGAGATAGATTGCGCCGGCAGCACCTCGTTCCGCGGCCAGGGCGATCGCGGCTGCAGCATCGTCAACGTGAATCCAATTCATGAAGGCGTTCGCGGCGCCGCCCTCGAGTCGTCGCCGCCAGGCGTCGTCTCGAACCCAGTCGACCGGAGAACGATTCGGACCGTAGATCCCCCCAAGTCGCAGGACCATGCCGGGAAAGCCCTGCCGAGCTGCCGAGAGCACCGCCGTTTCGCCTTCAAGGATTCTTCGGTAGCGTTCGGACTCCGGGTCACACGTACTGGTTTCGTCGACCCATTCGCCGCTGTTTTGGGAGTAGACACCGGTCGACGAGATGAGTAGGAACCGTGCCGGTGGGGCGGCGTGCCAGCGGTCGATGAGGCGCAGAACGGTGTCGCGAAAAACTAGTGTGTCGTCGCCGTCGGCGCCCGGCGCGACAGCGTAAATCGCTGGTCCGTAGGGGTGCTCGAAGAGCGCACCGTCGTTTCCGGTCGCGAAATCGACTTGCAGTCCTCGAATGCCTTGCCGCTCGAACTCTTCGAAGCGTGCCTGTCGCCGGGACGTCCCGTCGACCTTGTGTCCCCGAGCTTGGAGGACGCGCGCGACCCGCACTCCGAGGTAGCCGCAGCCGATGACGATGGCGTGGTTTTTGAAATCATGGTGGTCTTGAGTGCTCATGTTCTCGGTTATCTTAGCCAGAATGATGCATCAACGCTTGAATGAAACGCCGGAGTGCATTTGGCTGCTGCGCTCCGAGCTCTCGACTTCAGATTCATCCTTTCGGGTGCGCGAAGACTATCCTCGGGAGCTTGCGGATTCGATCGCGCGCCGCGGAGTGTCGAGCCCGCTGTTCGTGCGTGAAGATCCGACGGCCGCAGGCGTGTTCCATCTGCTTTCAGGCTGGGGGCGCTACCGGCTCGCGCCACCGACGCAGGAACGACTCCCCTGTTTCGTACTCCGCGGCGCCGCGACACGTGAGGAGCTTTGGGACCTGTTTCTTGAGGACAACGAGCGCTGGGGAGTGATCGAGATTGCGCGTGTCATTCGGCAATTGCTTTCCGATGCCCAGCTCGACGCTGAACGAATCATCACCGAAAAGCTTCGCTTGCTAGGACTCCGGCGATCGAAGGAGCTTTACCAATCCCACTTGAAGCTCCTAGACCTGCCTGTGGAGGTTCAGGCATACGTCGAGGAACGCGGGCTGTCACTGCGCCGCGCTCGAAGTTTTTTTCGTCTCCCTGCTGGTGCAGCACACGGGTTCATCTCGGCCGCGCGCCGATACGGCTGGACGCTGAACGAGGTCGCCGAGGCTGCCGAGCTCCTGGACGAAATCGCGCATAGCGAGAGTGTTTCCCCTGAGGCAGTGCTCGCCGCAGCTTGTCGCGCCGACGATTGCGGCGGCGACAGCCCGGAGGCGGGCAACGCGGTTCTCGCGGCGCTGCGCGAGCGGCGCTACCCTGAACTGACGCGCTATCGTGGACGGCTCGCCGAGCTCAGCGCTGGCCTTCGTTTTGATGTGCCGGTGCGTGTGGAGTGGGATCCCACCCTCGAGCGGCCTGGTGTCCGACTCATCGCGGATCTCGAGGACGCCGACAGCATGTCCCGATTTCGAGAAGAGCTGGCTCGAAACGAAGAGTTCTTCAAAGGTTTCTATGACCTGCTATAGTAGCGCTTCTCGTCCCTTAGCTTAGCAGCCCGTTGAAAAGTGCTTCGAGTCGAAAACTGATCGCTTCGCGTCCAGATCGGCCGCGGCGAACGTAGGTAATCTCCGAGCCCTCTTCTATAAGATATACACGGCGAGGCTCGCCGCGGCCGATCTGGGCGTGAAGAGGCCAGTTTCTCGGCCTAATGACTTTTTCAGGCGGGCTGTCAGGTCAGGGCCGTCCGGCGACGCTGTCCGCAGGTCACTCTTTTTTTTCTGCTGCCAATGATTGAACCATCCCTATCACGCATCGTGATCGATCCGCAAGTGGAGCACACCAGGCTAGCGGCGAACGTACGCCGCAACGCGGGCGGCATTCCCGTCAGCGTTGAAGCGACAGAGAGCCTTGCTGCCTCAACGCGCCAGCTGCCGCTGACCGAGGGCAAACGTCTCCTCTTGCTGCGTCGCTACCAAGGCCGCGCCATGAAGCTCTGTCAGGGGTGGAAGTCGAGCTACGCCTGCTGCAATCTCCACACGCTTGCTGAGGCGAACAACTGTGCGATGGAGTGCACATACTGCATCCTGCAGTTCTACATGAACAGCCCACACCTGACACTCTTCGGGAACGTCGAGGATTTGCAGGCGGAGATCGCGGCGACGGTAGCGACGGCGCCGGCGCGGCTCTTTCGCATAGGCACCGGTGAGCTCGCCGACAGCTTGCTTCTCGATCCGCTCGGAGAATCGACGCGTCACATGGTGCCGTTTTTTCGCGGGCTCGAGAATGGCGTCCTCGAGTTGAAGACGAAAACTGACAATATCGATCACCTTTTGGACATGGATGCTGGGGAGAGCACGGTGGTCTCGTGGTCGCTCAATCCGCCAGAGATCGTGCGTCGAGAAGAGTTCAAAACCGCACCCCTTGAGGCGCGACTTGAGGCCGCTCGGCGCCTCGCCGAGAGTGGATACCCGATCGGTTTTCACCTCGACCCTATGATCTACTTCGACGGCTGGGAAGAGGCGTATCGTGATCTCGTCGAGAGGTTGTTGGCGGCGGTTCCGTCGCAGCGGATCGCCTGGATCAGCCTGGGGACGCTCCGATTTCCGCCTGAGATGAAAGCAACGATGGCGGCGCGTTTTCCCCGCTCCACGCTGCGCTCCGGAGAGTTCACTCGTGCCGCTGACGGCAAGTTCCACTACTTGCGGCCGATGCGCGTCGCAATGTACCGCCACGTCGTCGAGCAGCTGGGCACGCGCCTGCGGCCGGCGCCGCAGCGTCCCGTGATCTACCTGTGCATGGAGCCGCCGGACGTCTGGAAGCGCGTCTTCGGCGCGGCGCCGACGAACGCTGAGCTCGAGTTTGAGTTCGCTTTCAATTACGCCGAGCGCTTTCCGCGCGCCGGTGTCCCAGCGCCGCAGCGCGAGGACTACGAGCGTTTCGCCGCTGCGACGGCTGGGTCCGCAGACGGCTTTGTCCCGGCGGAAGCTGTGCGAACGCTGTCCTCCTAGGGTCTCAGTTTGACAGCCTTGCCGAGCGAGCAGCGGTGCGTCGATCGCAGTCTGTCAACCGGAGAAGAGTCGGAGGAGGTGGGTGTTCGGCGATTGCCACTGGCGGCGAACCGTCGAACACCCAGCACCAAACTCTTTGGTTCGAAGGTCGAGATCGTCTACGAGATCTCGGGAACCACGAACGGTGAGCGATAGTTGCGCGTCAGAAGCGCGTTGGCTTCCATGTCACCAACCACCTGCTCGCTTTCGGGATCAAAACTGATCGTTCGCCCCATGCGGTAAGCGACGTTGGCCAGGTGGCAAAGGGCGGACGATTTGTGCCCTTCTTCGACGTCTGCGCTCAATTGCTGCGGATCGCGCGCCCGCACTGCGTCGATGAAGTTGCCGAAGTGGCTGCCGCTCTCGCTGCGCGTTGGACCAGGCTCGTGATCGCGGCCGATGAAGACCTTGTAGGTCGAGTAGTTCGGCATGATCATGATGCCTTCCGAGCCGTAGAAGACGTTGCCGATGGCGCCGTTGGGCCTGCCGCCAACGTTCTCGTTGTTGGTGATCCAGTGGCGCGTCTCGAAGACGAGCATCTTCTGTTCTTCGGGATACTCGAACGACGCGAGGATCGTGTTGGGCGTTTCTTGGTCATCGTCGAACATGAAGTGGCCGCCCATAGCCTGCGCCTTTTTCGGCAACCCAACGCCCAGGCCCCAGCGGGCAACATCCATTTGGTGCACGCCTTGGTTGCCGATGTCTCCGTTGCCGTAGTCCCAGTGCCAGTGCCAGTTGTAGTGGAAACGGTTGCGACTGTACGGACGTGTCGGAGCGGGTCCGAGCCACAGATCGTAGTTGACCTCGCTCGGCGCCGGCTGCTCCGGGGTCTTCTGGATGGTGTTACGCCATTTGTAGCAGAGACCCTTCGCCATGTAGACCTCTCCGATGACGCCGTCGCGAAGAAGTTGAATGCCTTCTTGCACCGCGGGCGAGCTGCGGATCTGGGTTCCGTGCTGGCAGACGCGCTGGTACTTGCGAGCGGCATGCACGAGCTGCCGACCTTCGAAGACATTGTGCGAGCAGGGTTTCTCGACGTAAATGTCCTTGCCCGATTGCATCGCCCAAATGCCACAAAGGGAGTGCCAGTGGTTCGGCGTCGCGATGCCGACGACGTCAACGTCCTTGCGCTCGAAGAGCTCTCGCATGTCGACGAAGGTTTCAGGCGTCTTCTGCCCCTTCTCGTCGAGCTCTTTGACTCTGCGGCTGAGCTCGCGTCGGTCGACATCACAAATCGCGACGACGTCGACACCCGGGAGGCCGTTGAAGCCGCCGATGTGTGACCTGCCTCGGCCGCGAATCCCGATTACGCCGGCACGAATTGTCTCGTTGGCAGCGTAGCTCTTGCCGACGCCAGCGACGCCGATTCCCGCGGCAGCACCGACCGCCGCCGACGTCTTGATAAATGATCTGCGACTGACCTCGCTCATGGATTCCTCCCGTGGAGTTTTGTTAGGTGCCTGTTTCAGGCGGTGGGAACACGAAGATTCCGGTTCACACCGATGTGTCACGGTAGCGCAAAAGCGCCGGTCAGCCAAATCGATTTCGGCGTTCCCAGGCGAATCGCCCGCTGCGAAATCGGCGTCAGCCTTTCCGTCGTGTCACTCAGCGACGACCGGATTGGTGAGTGTCCCGATTCGGTCGATCTCGATGGAGACGGTATCGCCGCCTTTGAGGAACACTGGAGGTTTGCGCGCGAAGCCGACGCCCTGAGGAGTGCCGGTCGAGATCACGGTGCCAGGCAGCAGGGTCGTTCCCTGGCTGAGGAAGCTGATCAGAGTCGGCACGTCAAAAATCATGTCCGAAGTCGTCCAGTCCTGCATCGTCTCGCCGTTGAGGACAGTCTTGATCTTGAGATCATTCGGATTCGTGATTTCGTCTGGCGTCACAAGGTCCGGGCCGAGCGGAAAGAACGTGTCGAACGATTTCCCGCGGCACCACTGGCCGCCGCCCTTTTTCGACTGCCAATTGCGTCCGGAGACGTCGTTGGCACACGTGTAGCCCAAGACGTGAGAGAGAGCATCGCTCTTGGCGACATTTTTGGCCGCCTTACCGATGACCACAGCGAGCTCACACTCATAATCGACTTCGACGGGCTCGATCTTGGGCACGACGACCTCGTCCCCCGGGTTTTGCAGCGCTGCTGGATTCTTGATGAAAAGAACGGGATACTCGGGAATCGCGGCGCCCCCCTCTTCGGCATGTTGTCTGTAGTTGAGGCCGATGCAAAGAATGATGCGCGGCACGACCGGTGCCAAGAGTTTCTCGATGGTTGACGTCTCGTCGGTGACGCGATAGCTGCCATAGAGGTCGCCTTCGATCACCTTGGCGGAGTTTGCGTCGACGCGCTCTCCGTAGCGCTCGTTGCCGGTACGGTCGAGGAATCGAACAATGTGCATGGCTTCGGCCCTTGTGAGAAAAGAGTTCCAGCGAGGAGACTGCAAACGCAGCATTTTAGGGGTTTGACGCAGCGCGCACCAGCCAGAAACCGCGCTGCCTGGGGGGCACGCTGCGCAGGCGGCTGAGACCCTCGCGTCGCGCGGTTCGTTCGCCGCGGCAACTCGGGCCGACAGCGTGCGATCCTTGGCGACGGAGCCGGGTTGTCCCTCCCTTGGAAACCGTTATGCTATCCACCCTGTCTTCACCATCGCGCCCCCGAGCGCTGAGTCAGATAGCGACCACTCGCGAGCCACCGACCGAGGATCAGGGGAACCAGACGTGAAAATCCACCTGGGCGCAGATCACGCCGGATTCTATTTGAAGCAGTCGTTAAAGCAGCGTTTGTCCGAGCTCGGTCACGAAGTGGAGGATCACGGCACCAAAGACGCAGAGACTCCTTGTGACTATCCCGGTTTTGCCGAGCGCGTCGCGAACGGCGTCGTTGCGGATATCGCAGCTGGGGGCGTGGCCCGCGGCATTTTGGTCTGCGGCAGCGCGGTTGGAATGAGCGTTGCGGCGAACAAGGTCGTCGGCGCGCGTGCATCGGCGTGTCACGATACTTACTCGGCGCACCAAGGGGTCGAGCACGACGATCTGAATATCCTCTGTCTAGGCAGCCGGATCATCGGCAGTGAGCTCGCCCGTGAGGTGGTGGAACGGTTCGTTGCGGCTGAGTTCTCGCAAGAGACTCGATACGCACGCCGGCTCGCGCGAATCCAGCAGATCGAAGCTCGCCAGCTCGGCGGTGCGGGTCAGTAGGCCTGCTGCAGGACGCGGGGCGGCGTCACGGTTCGATCTCCTTGACACCTTGTGCCATCGTCACCGACGTGCGCGCCGCTGCTGTTTCTGCAGAACGTTGCTGCCCCAGAATGCCGCCATGTAGAGGCAGCCACAGATATCCGCAAGCAACGTCGCGCCACCCACAACCAGCGGTAGGGCGGCCAGAGCGGCGTGGTGTCCGTTGGTCGTGGGTTCGCTCCCTGGCAGTTGAGCTAGCCTGACGAGAAGCGCGTCCAAGTGTGTCGCATGCCAGTACGTCGCGAGTGCGCCGATCAGCATTGAAACGCTCCCCAGGCTGACGAGAAGTACCACAACGTGTTTCTTTACCGGGATCACGTGAAAGATAGCGAGAAGAAAGACCACGATCGAAGCGACAGCCAACACGGCGACGACACAACCGCCGATGCCGCTTTGATAGAGATCCAGTCCGAGATGGCGTTCTTGATAGAAGCGGGGCTCGATTTGTTTGAGGAAATTCCAAACTTCCATCAATCGCAGGTCACAGAGAGGGTTTCCTTGGGGGAGAGCACGCCGAGGACATGAACGACGGTGCGCTCGATCGGTCGACCTGAGGTGAGATCGCTACTGATCTCGCGACAAGGCTAAGCGTCGGCGACACGCAATTCGATGTCGATATTCTCCTGCGCTCCAAGTTGCTCGAGTTGGTTTCTCACAGAAGCCAAGGCGACGTCGGTCGGCAGCTCGACGTCCAACCGCAGCGAGAACATTGGCGTGCCGGTTGTCGGCGCCGGGACCAGCGATGTGTCGAGCCGCAGCACGTTGCCGCCGTCCTTCGCGAGCTCATGGACGATCTTATGCACGATTCCTGGGTGATCCATCGCGATTGCGTGCACCGTGTACGGCACGCCACGGAGGCGATCACGATCACCTTCGGTGTGCGTTGATTTCCACTGTGTCGTTAGTTGGATTTCTGCCGCGATCTCGCCGACTCCTCGCTTGACCGCGTCGAGTTGTGCCTCGCTGCCGGTGATGAGCATCATGAGCGCGAATTCGCCGCCCAGCAGCGACATGCGGGAGTCCTCCAGATTGCAGCCCTGATCGAAGACGACGCCGGAGATTCGGTCGACGATTCCAGGCCGATCGGCTCCCGCTGCCAGCAGGACGCGTGCAGGTCGATTCATAGCGTCTACAGGTTCTACGCTCTTTGAAGCAGTGGTGGCGATATTCCGCGGCCGCGAAGGTACCACGCTACCTCCAGCGGCGCGAGTCTTCGTCAAAGATTCCCGGGGCCGGCGCCGCAAGCGGCGAGAATGTTTCCGGTAATGCTTCCGGCGGCGCCCTGCAGGTCAATCTTTCGGTTTTGGCTCAATTATCGGTCAGCATCTTCCGATTCGAAGGGTGAACCGCCGATCTGTCAACGGACATGAACGAAATGCGACTCCTCACTTTGAGCTTCCTTTCAACCCTCTTTCTCGTTGCCTGCGAGCCAGGCCCTTCGTCGGTGGGTGCAAGGGCGAGCGGGCGCAATTATCAAGTGCAGCACGGCGACACTCTGTTCTCGATCGCTGAGCGCGAGTACGGCAACGGTCTGCTGTGGCCCGAAATCCGGCGCCACAACCCATGGCTGCCGTCGAGCCATCAGCTGCATTACGGTGAGACGATCTACCTCCCGCCGCTCGGGCGTGACGCCTGGGAACAGGGCACGATGGACCGGGCGGAGCATCTCAATCCGGGCAACTTAAAATTCGTCCCGGAGGAGCCCCCAGAGCCGCGACCATTGGAAGAGCAGGGAGCCAGTGGCGAAAACACGTTCGGTAACCTGCCGAACGCCTGGTCCAACGTTGTTCACCAAGTCACGACCAAGAGCCTCTTCGGGCTGCCGGTTCCCCGCGTCGTGCTGGTGGCTTTCCTCGGTCTGTTGTCACACTCGTTTGTGCAGAGCATCCTGGTCTGGCTGGCAACGATTTTCACCTTCGTGAAAGAGACCTCGTTTCGCAAGTCGGTGAAAGCCGTCTTTTTGACCGAGACGTTGACCTTTTCGACGCTGCTGACGCTCGGAGCCATGGCGCTCTTCATGGTCTATCTGGGCAGCCCGGCGGAATCACTGGCGGCGAGCGACGAACTCTTCCCTGCTTTTGAATCCTACGTCAGAACGAAGCCAGGCATGCTCATCAGTGCTTTGGCTGTTCTGCTCGTCTACTCGGTGCTCAGTCTGCGCTTCTATCCCCAGGTGCTGGGGATTCGGTCGTCGCAGGCGTTTCCGATTCTGGCGCTGGCCGTTCTTTTGCCTCACATGCTCGGCATGTACCTGATTGGGCAAAGACTCGGCCTCCTCCCGGCTTAGCAGCCCGCCCGAAAAAGTGCTCGAGCTGAAAACTGGTCGCTTCGCGTCCAGATCGGTCGCGGCGAACGTAGGTAATCTCCGAGCCCTCTTCTATAAGATATACACGGCGAGGCTCGCCGCGGCCGATCTGGGCGTGAAGAGGCCGGTTTCTCAGCCGAATGACTTTTTCAGGCGGGCAGCACTGCGAACACGGCAGCGCCTTCGGGATCCAATAAAAAACCCCGCACCCTGCGCACAGAGTTCGGGGAGAGCTTCCAAAGGGACCGTCAAAACTGGTGGGGTCCTTGCTGACGATTCCCTGCACTAAGACGTTGGGGCTCGATATAGCAAAGTGGGGGCCACGCGCTACCGGGCCCCCAGGAAGACGTTTCGTCAGGGCTGTTCTGCATTGCCTGGCAACGGCTTACAACGTTGGTGCAGTTGACGGACGCTCTCGCCGGAGCGCCCGTGGGCGCTCAATAAGTGTGCGGAAAATGCACTCGGATAGGTCTCTCTGCATAAAAAAGAGGCAGAGCGATCGCTTCTGGCCACGCGTCTTCGCACGCCTTGGCGCACCACCGCTGCCGGCCAGCGCCACGAGCGGGCTGTTAGCGCTCGGCAGGCTCGTCGTTGGCGCTGGTCAACTTCTTGCGCAGCGTGTTGCGGTGGATGCCGAGCAGGTCGGCGGCCTTGAGCTGCACTCCGCCCGATTGCTCGAGGGCGAACTTGAGCAGCTGGCCCTCGACCCGGCGCATGGTTTCGTCCCAGACCGTCCCGTTCTGCGGCCGGCTGCCGAAGCGACCGCCAAGGAACGCTCGCAGGGCTTCCTCGAGGGAAGTCGGCTGCGAGCTGGCGTAGCCGCCGCCTGCCGGCCGCGCCGCGAGGCGCGACAGTTCTGGAAGATCTTCGGCGCGGATCAGCCCCGCTTGGCTGACGACTGCCGCACGCTCGACAACGTTTTCGAGCTCACGGACATTCCCTGGCCAGTCGTGGCGCAAGAGGTAGCGCATGGACTCGCTGGTGAGCTCGAGCTCGGGAAGGTCATGCTCGCGGCGGAACTTTTCGAGGAAGTGTTCGATCAATAGTCGAATGTCCTCAGGGCGCTCGCGCAGCGGAGGTAGGACGATCTGCACGACGTTGAGGCGATAGTAAAGATCCTCGCGAAACTGACCCGCCGCGATCAGATCTTCCAGGTTTTGATGAGTCGCTGCGATCACGCGGACGTCGACTTTGACGGTCTCTTCACTGCCAATCACCTCGACTTCGCGTTCCTGAAGGACGCGCAGAATCTTGGCCTGCAGAAGTGGGCTCATGTCTCCGATCTCGTCGAGAAAGATCGTCCCACCGTCTGCCATGACGAACTTTCCTTTACGGTTCGCGGTCGCTCCGGTAAACGCGCCTTTGACGTGCCCGAAGAGTTCAGGTTCGAGGAGGTTTTCAGGAATTGCTGCACAGTTGACGCGCACGAAAGGTCTCTCGGCGCGAGGGCTGTTGTAGTGAATCGCGTGGGCGATCAGCTCCTTGCCAGTGCCGCTCTCGCCCAGAATGAGCACGGTCGAACGGGTCCTCGCGACGCTGCTGACCAAGGAGAAGACTTTTTGTATTGCCGGGCTGTTGCCGACCATGTTGTCGAACTGGTAGCGCCAGCCGAGTTCCTCGCGCAGCAGCTCGTTCTCTTGAATCAACTTTTCTTTTTGTCTGGCGACCTCACGGTAGATTTTGACGGCCTGAGAGAGGGTGCTCACGACGATCTCTAGGAATCCGAGGTCTTCATTGAGCTCATCGTCGCCGGTGAAAACCTTCTCGACGCCGAAGACGCCGGCGGGCGTCCCGTCGAGAACGATAGGGCAGGCAAGAAACGAGAGCGGCTCGTCTCGCGGCACAATGGCTCCAGTGCGGCCCAGGAAAGCCGGTTCGCGACGGATGTCCCTGACGCCGACGGGCTTTCCGGTGCGAAATACGCGACCGATGATGCCCTCTCCTTCTTGGTAGCGCCCCTTGGCGATCTCCTCGGACGTGAGCCCGAACGCAACTTCGATGGCGAGCTCGCGCGACTCCGGCTGTGAGAGAACAAGCAGGCCTCGGGTCATGCCAGAGCGCCGCGAGAGGATCGCCATCACCTGCTGAAAGAGCTCCTCGAAATCGAGCGCCGAGCCGAGCACTTGGCTGATTTCGAGCATGGTTTCGTCCTGCCGCGTGCGGCGCCGCAGATCCTCATACGCTCGCGCATTCTCGAGGATCTGGGCTGCCTGGGTCGCAACGATGACGAGAAGCTTGACGTCTTCCTCGGCGAAGTTTTCTGGCCGCGTGCTATCGACGCTGATAACTCCAATGACACGCTTGTTCAGCACCATCGGCACCGCGACTTCGCTGCGAATGTGCTCCTTCACCATGACGTAGCGGCGGTCCTGGCGAACGTCCGGCACGTTGATCGCCTTGGCATGTTTGGCGACCCAGCCCGTGATGCCTTCACCAATGCGCAGGGTCACTTCCTCGCCGACGTCGGCCCCTAGTCCACGGGCCGCGACGATGCGCAGGAGGTCGCTGTCATCGGTGAGAATGAGAGAGCCTGTCGTCGCCCCCGTGTAGCGAATGCACGAGTCCAAGATGACCTCCGTCAGCTTGTCGGGGTCGAGCGTCGAGTTGAGGGCGAGGCTGATGTCCTGCAGAATCGCCAAACGGCTATCGAGCTGGATCTCGGGCGGGTTGTTCGCGGCGGCCTCGTTGACCGGTGTACCTTTTGGAGTCACGAGAGGGTTCTCGCTTGGAGAAGAGCGTCGCGGCGACTGCCGCGGATGTGTGCACTGACTGCACAATAGTAGCAGCTCGCACATAGGATGTCACCCGTGCCCAGCCTCTCCCCCTGTCGCTGTTCGCCGCCCGGTCGTGCTACAATGACGGGCCTCGCTGGGACAGGCGCCCCAGCGCTTGAAATCTCAGCCGCCGGTGCGCCCGGCGGTCAACGGCGAACCGATAACGCGAATCGTTGAGTCCAATGCTGCAAGACCGACATGGACGGGTGATCGACAACCTGCGGATCTCCGTCACGGATCGTTGCAACTTCCGCTGCACCTACTGCATGCCCGAAGAGGGGCTCGAGTGGCTGCCGCGCGACAGTCTGCTGACGTTCGAGGAGATCGTCCGCCTTGTACGCATCGCCGCTGGACTCGGTGTGCGCCGGATTCGGCTGACCGGTGGGGAACCACTTCTGCGGCGTGATCTTCATCGACTGGTCGCGCTCCTTGAGCGCCTCGATGGAGTCGACGACATCTCGCTGACAACGAACGGCCTACTCCTCGAGCAAAGTGCGGAGAAGCTCTCGGCTGCCGGCCTCAAGCGAATCAATGTCAGTCTTGACTCGCTGCTTCGTCAGAATTTCATGCGCCTGGCCAAGAGAGATGGACTCGAGCAAGTCCTCCGCGGGCTCGATGCCGCAGCGCGTTGGTTTGAGGGGCCGATCAAGGTGAATGCGGTGATCCTACGCTCAGTCAACGATCATGAACTTCTGCGTTTCGCGGAGCTCGCGCGGAATCGTTCGTTCGAGGTGCGTTTCATCGAGTTCATGCCGCTTGATGCGCAAAACGCCTGGAGCCGAGACGTCATGATGAGCGGCAAGGAGATCCGAGAACGCATTCACGCCGCATACCCTCTTCGCCCCGATCCAGCGCAGTCGTCGACGGCTCCAGCACGGGACTACGTGTTTGGCGATGGCGTGGGTGGAAAAGTCGGTTTCATCAACTCGGTGACCGAGCCGTTCTGCGAACAATGCAACCGCATTCGACTCACCGCGGACGGGAAACTGCGAACGTGCCTTTTTTCGGTCAAGGAGACGGATCTTGTCAGTCTCGTGCGGAGCGACGCGACTGACAAGCAAATCGCCGAGGTCTTGCGCCGCGCGGTTTGGGACAAGGAGCCGGGGCACCAGATCAACTCTCCCGAATTCGTGCGAGCATCGCGCTCCATGTCGCAGATTGGAGGCTGAACTGGAGTTTGGCTAATTCGCATTCCATCGTTCTGCGCGTGAGTCTCTCATGAACGCTCCTCGCCGATCGTCCTTCAAGGCTTTGCTGCAGCATGCTCGCGCGGGTGAATCGGACGCCTGGCAAGAGATTTTTTCCCGCCTGGCTAATCAAGAGAAGGAAGGTGCCGAGCTCATGGCTCTAGCTCGGCGACTCTTGCCCCGAAACGATCGTGCCCGTGATTTCGTCGACAGCATGGACGTCATGCAAAGCGCGCTACGAAGCGGTTGGCTTGATGCCTCCCAGTTTCGCGGCGAGTCCGAGGCCGAGTTTTTTCAGTGGCTGCGAACGATTCTGCGCCGCAAGATCGGGCGAGCTGTGCGCCGCAAGAAGCCGCAGATCGGCATGAACGACGCTGCCGAGCGTGCTGTCGATGATGCAGCTCCTGCAGTCGAAGAGGTAGTCCGTGACGAGATGAAACAGCGCCTGCGGGACGCGATCGCGCAGCTGCCGGAAGAGCAGCGCCTTGTGATCGAGCTTCGTTTTGCCGGCAAGAAGTCGCCTGAGATCGCAGCCGAACTCGGCATCACCGCAACTGCAGTCCGAATGCGTGAATCACGGGCGGCCCGAAAGCTCAAAGCGGTTCTACGCCAGGCCTGAAGTCGCCGCGAACAGCTACAAAACAGCGACGATACGACATCCCAACCTACCTGTTGAGCAGTCTCGATATCGCGGTGTCGTGAGCTGGTCGTGCCTCTCTCGGAGCTTGCCGGTGCACCCCGCTTTGTGACATCCTGTCTTTCGCTTCATCGGTTCCTCATGCGTCTCGCTTCGAGACGCCGGCGGTCCCGGCGCGAAGTGCGGACGGAGGCAAGGTCTGGCGTATGACGGATTCCAAACCGCCGAAACGCGACAATTCGGGAGATGACGATTCGTTCGATGCCGGATCCGCTCGTGCCGATGCCGCGGCTGAAGAGACACCGGAGGGGACGGCGCCGACGATCGGTACCTATAGCGTCCTGAGCCTCGTTCAGAATGCCCTCGGTTCTGTTTCGCTCGACACGCCGCCGCCGCCTGCCGACGCGCCGCCAAGTCCGGGACAGCCAGACCGTAAGTACAGCGTCGCATCCGAGATTGGGCGCGGCGGCATGGGACAGGTGCTCAAGGCGTACGACACGGATCTCCACCGTTGGGTGGCGATGAAAGTCATCCGCCGTGGATCGGGCAGTGACTCGGATCGCCTCAGTCGCTTTGTCGAGGAGGCGCAGGTCTGTGGCCAGCTCGAGCATCCCAATATCCCGCCGGTTCATGAGATGGGAATCGATGAGCAGGGACGCGTCTTTTTCACGATGAAGTTAGTGAAAGGGCGGACGCTGCGGGAAGTCGCGCAGCATCTTTCGATCGGTCGCCCAGAGGTTCGCCGTGAGTTCACACCGATCCGTGTGGCTCAGATCGTGCAACAAGCAGCCATGGGTGTGCATTACGCCAACGTCCGTGGCGTGATCCATCGCGATCTCAAACCAGAGAACATCATGGTGGGGGATTACGGCGAAGTGCTCGTCATGGATTGGGGACTCGCCAAGATCGTCACGGCCGACAGCGACAGCCGGGAGCTCTACGGTGAAGATCCGGTGGAGACCGCAAGAAGTCAAAGCGGGCTTATGACGATCGATGGTGTCGTCCAGGGAACTCCGGCGTACCTGTCGCCCGAGCAGGCTCGCGGCGACGCCGCGAGCATCGACGAGCGTACTGACGTCTTTGGTCTTGGCTCTGTCCTGTACGAGTGCCTTTCGTTTCGGCCTCCGCATGCGGGTCGAAACGTCCAAGAAATCCTTACGTCAGCGCGGGGTGGAAAGATCGGCGCTCCGAGCGAGGTCGCTCCTCCGGGAACGAGAATTCCAGCAGATCTTGAATCCATTTGCATGAAGGCGCTTTCGTTCGATCCGGAGTCGCGGCATTCGAGTGCACGTGAGTTTCAGGAAGACCTCCAGAGTTTTATCGAAGGCACCAGGGACCATGAACGCCGGCGACAAGGGGCGCTCAAACTAGTCCGAGAAGGACGGCGGTATGTCTCGCGATTCAACCGTCTTGAGGAGCAGCAAGCGGAGATGCAGGCCGAGGCGCGACGACAGGCACAGCAGGTTGCGCCGTTCGATTCGGTTGAAAAGAAGCGTGCACTCTGGGACACGGAGGATCGCATCGAAGCTCTCAAAAGCGACGGCGCGAACGCGCTGTCTAGGGCGATCGCGACTCTCAATGCCGCCGTGCAGACGAATCCGAAGTCGAAGGAGGCGCGCGCGGCGTTGACCGATCTCTACTGGAAACGATTCCTCAAGGCAGAGTCGGAGCGGCGGAGTGAGGAGGCTACCTTCTATCACGACTTGATTCTCGCCTACGATGACGGCCGCTACGCCGACCGACTCAAGGGCGATGGCAGGCTGATTCTCGAGGTCGATCCACCGGACGCGAACGCGACACTCTACCGCTACGAACGCGATGGCCGACAACTCGTCACGGGCGAGCCACTCTTTTCGAAACGAACACCGCTGAATGCCGAACTGCCGATGGGATCGTACCTCGTCGTGCTCCAAAAGGACGGCTACCGCGACGTTGACTATCCCGTGTTCATCGACCGCTCCGAAGAGCACCACGGTAGCGTCCGCCTGCGAACGGCTTCGGAGATCGGTGACGGCTTCGTTTACATCCCAGGCGGCGAATTCTTCTCCGGTGGCGACGCCGACGCTCCAGGGTCGACGCCGAAAGAGCGGCTTTTCCTCGGTGATTTCTTCATCTCTCGATTTCCGGTCACAATGCATGAGTACTGTGCTTTTCTCGATGCGCTGACGGCGCACGGTGAGGATGTTAAGGCCCACACTCCACGCCAAGGCGACGAGGTGTTCGTCGAATTCTCGAAGGGCGCGCATCGACCTGTGGACACTCTGGTTGCCGGCGACATTCGTCGACTCTACCCGCCTGGCTTTGAGATCAACTGTCCGGTATTCGGGGTGACGTGGGAGTCGGCCCGGGCCTACGCACAGTGGCGTTCAGAACTCGATTCGCGGCCCTACGAGTTACCACCGGAGGATGCCTGGGAGAAAGCGGCGCGTGGCGTCGACGGTCGGTACCATCCTTGGGGCGACGACTTCGACTGGGTCTTCGTCAAGGGCGGGCTTTCGCGTCAGGAGAGTGCGCAGCCTGAACCAGTCGGGTCGTTTGTCGGTGATACTTCCCCGTACGGAGTGCGAGATTTGGCTGGGTCCGTCCGCGAGTGGACACAAACGTGGTTCGACGAGCGCGTCGGCACGCGAGTCATCCGCGGCGGTTCGTGGAGCATCGTCACTTCGGGGCACTTTCGTGCCGCGAGTCGTTTGGGTTATTTGGCGGAACGCTCAGCTTCCGTTATCGGGTTCCGCCTCTACAGCCGCGAGCCAGCGAACGTGTGAGCGCTGCCGGACTTCACGGTGCGCAGTTGTTCGCGCACCCTCCGCTTCCCAGAATGCGGACGCAGTCGGCGCCAAGTGCATGCGGCGGGAATCCTTGTCCCGCAAAGAGGTAGTTGAGGCTCGAGACCGGATCCGAAATGTCGTTCTCCCCGTCGCCATTGAAGTCGAGGACCGTCACGCCGAGACTGGTCAGCTGCGGCGGGACAGAATTCGGCACGACGAAGCAATCGGTCAATTCGCCTGAACTGAAGAGGAAGTTCAGCTGCGACACAGGGTCTGAGATGTCGAGATCGGAATCCTGATTCACGTCTCCTGGGAGCAGCGTGGCTGTGCCGAACACGGCCTCCGCTGGGTTTGTGCAGCGCCCATCGTCGACCGTAAGGGTGAGGAAAACTTCCCCGTCGCCGACGACGAGCTGCACCGTCTCTCCGTTGCGAGCGCCGTTGATCGTGCCGGTTCCCGAAACATCCCAGGCAAAGGAGAGCGGCTCGGCCGCATCGTTTTGACCGGCGCTCGACGCCGCCGCAGAGAGAGTGAACGTGTTGCCGTCTCGACTGATTTCTTCGATCGCTGCGATTTCAGGTGTGTCGTCGCATGGCACGAACGTGATGACAACATCATCGACTTCACCGGTGGTCGACGAGTCCTCGGCCGTGCTGCCAGTGAAGCCTACGACTCCGAGTGATTCTGCGTCCGTCGCTAGCGGCTCCGTGTTGCCTTCTGCGGCGAGCATGAAATCTTCTTCGACTCCGCCGCCCGCGCCGTTTGCCCCGGGCGCGACGAACACCTGCACGAATCCTTCGGAGTTCAGGATGACGCGGTGTCTCACGCCTGCAGCGGCGAAAAGGTCTGGCAGGGCTATGCTACTGATGGTGATCGAGTGGGCGTTTCCACCCGTGTTGATGCCGAGATGCCACAGTCCGTCGTCCGTCGGCGAACCGAGCCCCTCGTTGACGTCGTCTTTGGACCTGAAAGCGTCCGCCTCGATGGCAACGCTCGGAGCGCCGATTCCAGCATAGCCGAGCCCGTCGGCAGCACTGCCGACTCGAGTCGGGTCCGTACCCGCGATCACCGTCATCGTCATCCCATGGCCGGGATTAGGGTCGCCGATGACTTTGCCGTCAACGATGCCGGTGTGCTGCAGGCGCAGCGTGTACTCGATGATCAGCTGCCCACTACGAATGGGTACGGGGTCGCTGAAGAAGACAGAACTGGCGGTGCTAAAACCATCTTGAGAGATCAGGAGTAATCGCTTGTCCACCACTCGCGGCGGCTGACTCGTATCCTCGCAGTCGTTGGGTGCGCAGCTCCGAACCATGCCAGCGGGAAGTGAGCCGTCCGGCGTCGAGTCAAAGGATTCGCTGCGGACGACGAAGCCGGGGTTGCCGATCTCGTTGTCGAAAATCTCTGCCGGTAGCGGCGCGCCGAGAGCGGCTTCGGTGAACATCACCTGGCCTGGGGCTGACGAAGACTCGCGCGTCAGCGCGAAGCCGATGAGCACTTCATCGCTATCTTCGAGCCCGTACCACGTGTTAGATCCCACCAACGTCCAATCGAGGCCATCATTGGAGGCATAGCCAAAGAAAGTGTTGCCGCGGCGGTCGAGACGGAACCACTCGGGGTGATTTTCTAGTTGTTCACCCACTTTCGGGAACTGAACGCTCTGACGTTCATCGACGCTCGCGGCAATCTGGTCTTCGTGGCGAAAGAGCCAGTACACCCCATCGCCTCCGGGGAAGCCTCCGGCGAGTGTCTCAAGGTTCGCGTGCACCATCGAGAATTGCGCGTCCGGGTTGCAGTCGCGACGCGCCATGAGGCCGTAGCGGGCACGCGAACCGCCGAGGGGGGGGAAGCTCAAGCTCGTGGTGCGAGTTCGCAGCGAGAACTCACCGCTGCGGCGCTGATAGGCGAAGTGAAATGCATCCCCGGTCGCACCGATGCCGGATCCCGCTGCGTCAATCGTGTAGACGTCGTCGAGTGTGCCGGGCATGCCGTCGTTGCCGAGGGTCGACGAGAACTCTCCGCTCCCAAGCGCGAGACCGGAAGAGCTACCGATGTCGTGAGAGGTGTCGAAGATCCCGATCGGGCCTGTCTGAACGTCGACGCGTGACAGCCGCCGAAGCCCGACGATCGGGTAACAGCCGTTGACGAAGCCGAGCGGTTCGACGATCGAGCCCCGCTGAAGCGAGACCTGGTAGCTGACGCCGCTGGAGTTGATGTCCGCGACATCGAGTTCTCCCCACGAGATGACCCACGTGACCCTGCCGCCAACCGGGAACGATTGCGCTTGACCGCCAGAGGAAACGTTCGAGATCGAGAAGTTGAGGTCTGAACTGACGTCAAACACCTCGGCGAGCGTAGTCGTCCCGCCGCCGAGGCCGTTCCCCTTTAGGCTAACCGTGAGGGTGCCACTCGAGCACGAATCCGAACCTTCGATATCACGAGCGACCCGCAGGAGGTTCGCGACGGGCGGCGCTGTGGGTTCTGCCCCAAGAAAGGCGATGCCGGTTTCAGCCGTATTGAAGTTGGCGAGAAACAGGTTGTCGTCGTCCAAATCGGTCAAGCTGACCGTGAAGTCCCACGCCCCATCGCCCTGCCACGACAACACGGTGATGCGGTTGATTCCCGGCTCGAGCTGAATGGCGACGCGGTCGGGATCATTCCCGCAGTCGCTATGGCTGAGAACGATTTGCTCGTTGACCCAGACTTGAATCGCGCCGCTGGCCGTGGTGTTTAACCAGGCGCAAACGGAGCTATTCCCTTCGTTTTCGACATAAGTTTGGGCGGCACCCACGACATTGACGCGCGACAGAGGACTCGTCTCAGTGCCGGCGAAGGTGTCCGCGAAGAAATCGATGATGCTTGCGAAGTCGACGCCATCGGTATCGAGCTGGTCGGCGAGATCGGGATCGATCGACGGTAAGCTGTACCATGCTGCGGCATCGCTGCCGAAGAACAGCTGGCTGAGGTCGTGCGCGCCATGGCCGGTTGCTGCGGCGCTGCGGCCGTAGTCGATGTCGTCCCAGAGTTCGCCGATCGCGGCGCTCTCTGTGGCGAAGTCGTGCGGCGCAACCCAGTTCCGCTCCATGTTCGGGATGCCGCCGCCATCGCAGCCGAACGAATTGATGAGTGGAAAAAGGAGGTTGTAGCCGCACGTGCGGATGAATCCCTGCGGATTCGGGTCCGCACCGTACGTAGGAATCCCGACGATTGCAATCGCGACCAACAGCCCCGCGAGCGAAAAGAGACATCGACGTCGAATCGACACCGCGGCCGAAATCGATTCCGCCGCGCTCACTCTTGCGGCTAGCGATTTCTCGCAGGCGTTGTTGTCAGACGTTGCGGACGGCGTCCGGCTGGTTCGCATAGCGCCTCTCGCTTTTCGGCGGCGTCAAACCCCAACGGCGGCGAAGAGTGACGGCAAGAACGCCTCCGGCTTGTCACCTTTCTGCAGGTGCTGGGGTAACGGTGCGATAGGTCCGGATCTGCCCAACCCCAAAGCCCACTGGAGAAGCGAAGAACGCATCAGTTCTTGCTCGGGATTCTTCGCAGGCATCGGAGCTACATTCGCAGCCTACCTCAATTCCTCGTAACCTACCCATCTTACAAGGCGGAGAATCAGCGAGGCAAGCCTGCTGAGACGAACAGCCGGTGGGAGAGTGAGTGCACCGAAAGTAGGCTTCGAAGGCGGAAGACATGTGCTCCGTCCGACGTACAGATCATGCGAAGCTGCTTCTGGCCCTTCGATGGCGTTGTTTTTTCACAGCGTTTCGCGATCATCGACCCATCGAATCTCTTACTTTTTACAGGATTCTCGCCATGAGCATGCTCGGACTCGATGTAGGGACCACCGGCGTCAAGGCGGTCGCCTTTCGTGAAGACGGTCGATTACTCGCCTCCGCGTATCGCGAATATGATCTGAAGAGCCCCAAGCCCGGGCACCTGGAGCTCGACCCGCACGACGTGCTCCGCGCCGTGCGCGCTGTGACTCGCGAGGTGGGCTCCGCCACCGCGAGTGATCCGATCCGCAGCGTCGGCACCTCGACACTCGGCGAGGCCGCGACGCCGGTGGATGCGACGCACCAACCCGTCGGGAACGCGATCGTCGGGTTCGACGCTCGCGGCGACCGAGAGATGGAGGCGTTTCGTGCGCGCCTGACAAACCAACAGGTGTTTGACATCACAGGGCACGGGATCAACTCGTACCATACGCTCTTCAAGATTCTGTGGCGTCGCGACCACGCGCCTGATGAGTTTCGGCGTGCCAAGAAGTTCTTATGTTTCGGCGACTTCGTCGCTGCCAGCATGGGGCTCGAGCCGCGCATGGACTACCCCATCGCGGCGCGCACGCTGGCGTTCGATATACACCGGCTGGATTGGTCCAATACGATCTTGTCTGCGGCAGATCTTGACCGCAGCCTGCTGCCTGAGCCGATCGCGCCGGGCGGCCTCGTCGGCGAGCTCGGTGCTTCGGCGGCTGATGAGTTCGGACTGCCTCGCGGAACCGTTTTCGGTGGGGGGCTGCACGATCAGCCGGCTGGGATTCTTGGTGCAGGAATCGAGCCCGGCGAATCGATGCTGGCGACCGGGACGGTGATCTGCCTCGGCGTGCGGCTGAAGCGAATCCCCGCCGCCGAGGTGATGGCGGAGAACAACCTGTGCTATTACCCGACGTTCGGGGATGGGCAGATGATCTCGATCGCTTGGAACTTCACCGGCGGCTCTTTGCTGAAGTGGTACCGTGACCAGCTCGCTGGCGGCGAGCTCGGCCTCGCGCGTGAGCGCGGGGTCGATCCATACGAGGTGATCACATCGGATCTACCCGAAGCGCCGTCCGGTTTGGTCGTGCTGCCTCATTTCACCACCACCGGCACGCCTTGGCTCGACCCTCACGCTATGGGCGCTGTGATGGGCCTCCGTCTGACGACGACGCGCAAGGAACTCGTCAAGGCGATCCTGGAGGGAATCGTGTACGAGATTCGGCTCAACAGCGAGCTACTCGCGGAGGCCGGAGTCGAGATCAGTTGCTACAAAGCGATCGGCGGCGCCGCCAAGTCGCCCGTCTGGATGCAAATCGCCGCCGACATATTGAATCGCCCCATCGCCATCGCTTCGGTGACGGAGGGCGCAGCGCTTGGGGCTGCGCTGATGGGCGCACACGCTCGCGGTGACGTAGCCTCTGAGGCGGAAGTGCAGCGAATCGTCCAGAGCGCGACGCAGATCGAAACGATCCTTGAGCCGCGCCCGGAGCACGCTCGCCGTTACGATGAACTTTTCGAGATCTACCGCGATCTCTATCCCGGACTGCGGTCGTTGACACATCGTCTGTTCGAGCTCGTGACCTAACGCCAAGTCCGGGCGGCGGTACTCGACCCCCGACGCCGCGCGGGCACTGGAGGCAGAGGCGGAGACAGATACAGAAGCAGATACAGATACGGAGGCAGAGGCGGAGACAGATTCAGAAGCAGAGTGCTCCCTCGCCCTCGCGAACGCCCTCGCCCACGCACTCGCAAACGCACTCGCAAACGCAAACGCAAACGCAAACGCAAACGCAAAACCGTCTCGCTCCGTGTCGGCTGTTATCCGTCGCAGCTTGTCGAGCAGCCGGGGATGGTCACGCAGGTGTTTCCGAGGTGGGGCGGCGCTCCGCTGGCGAAGAGGTAGCGCAGAAGATGCACGGCATCGGCGAGATCGAGCAGCGCATCACCGTTTGCGTCGAGAAGTCGGGTCGTGCCTGTAGAAGTCTCGCAGGGTGGAAACGACGAGCCGTTGAAGAGTCCTCTCAAGAGGGTGACCGCGTCGGTCACGTTCAGTCGTTGGTCACGATTGAAGTCACCGGGGAGTCGTTCGCCGGGCTCCACTGGGGCGTCTGGACGACCCGGGGAACCACCGCGCGCGTGACTAGGGCGCCAGCCGGCCATCTGATTCCAAGCATCCGCTTCGCCCTCTGCGTCGACGATGACGATCGAGTGGCCGTTCGCACTGCCCTCTTCGTACCAAGTTCCATCGAACGAGAACTGTTGTACGACTTCCCCAAGCGGCCCGACGATCGTGAATGCCTGTCCGGCGGGGGTGATTTGGCCGGCAAATTCACCGAGGATGTTGATCTCGCTGGTGTCGTAGCGCGCCGCGAACTCCTCCTGATCGCGCACGAGCACGCCAAACTCTCCCGGGCGCAGTGTCTGCACGCTCGCCCCCCCGAAGCTGAAACGCGGTGACCCGACAAGTGAGATGCCTGCCAGCTCTATGTCTTGATCGCCGACGTTCTGCACTTCGATAAACTGCTCCTGCGTTCGCGGTCGTCTCGTGAAAGGGTCGCGCGGCGCGTAGTTGACCTCGGTGATCACCAAACGAATCGGCTCAGTGATGTAGATCTGATCAAACGCCGGTCCCCACCAGCGAGAATCGAAACGCGCTCGGGCGCGAATACGGACATTCGTCGTGACGACCGGAGGTTCATCGTAGAGGACTGCGCCCGCGGATACGGTACCGTCGTGCTCGCGAGGCTCACCACCAGTCAGCGTGTAGAAGATCTCGTCGCTGGTGCTGCTCAGGACGATTTTGGTGCCAACGTCGACGACGCCGCCCGGCGGTCCGCTCACGCTGTCGAAAAACTGGCTGTCGATCCACAAGAGACGCTCGGCGACCCAGACCCGCAGCTGTTCTACTTCGGATTCCCAGCCTCCGTCCTCTGCCACCAGGCCCGGCCAACGCTGAAAGTTTCGCACCTGGGCTTCGGCGATCTCGGCGGCGAAACGATCGATGACTCCGTGCATGTTCGTGACGGTGAAGAAGCTATCGCGGAGCTCGAACCAGCGGGTCCACCAACGATCCTCAAAGGCGGGGTCCTGAAAGAGCCGATTCCACCACAGAATGGAAAAATAGTGCGTCCAGCCGGCGGGACTCAGTGCCCGCCCATCGTCGTCCGGCCCCATGGCGCGATCGAAGTCCCAGATCGGCCCCATCGCGAGCTTGCCCTCTCGAGGCAGATGGAGGTATGTGCTCAGTGCCAGACCGTCGGGGTTCTTGGTAAACGCATTGAGGAGATGATGATCGATCCACTCGTCGACGTCGATGAATTGATGGTAGCCGCCGACGGGATCAGCGAATTCCGGCGAATCGAGTGTGGCTTTGAACGCATCGAAAAAGCCGGCGATCCACTCGACCTGCGCCGGGACTTTCAAAACATCCGATTCCTTCGGTTCAACGTAGGCGAGGGTTCGCCCGCCAGCATTGAAGCCGCGATCGCCGGGATCGAGACGGTCGATCTTGACGATGTACCCCCCGGAGATCGCGGGTTCTGTGACGTCCCCCGGGCGGAGCCGGTCGATATCGACGCGGTCTTCGCCGCGCTTGATTTTCTCGATGACCGAATAGACCCCGACGTAGTGGGACATCGAGACGGGCTGGCCTCTGGCAGCGACGAAGACTTCGCAAAATCTCGTTCGCGGTGCGTAAACACCCATCTGATTGCTGATCTCGTAGATGAACGCGTTGCGCATGAGAGCTCGATCGAAGTTGAACGCGGCGTAAAGAATCCAGTCTGACTCCGCCGGCATGCCGAGGAATTCAACATCGCGATCGGCATCCTTCAGGTCACGGATTTCGACGCTGTAGGCTCGTTTAGGCCGGCTCTGTGTGCTGGAGCCACGCAGTTTGACGCCTGCGAGCGACGACAAGACAGGCTCGTCGAGAAGCATCGCACGCCCATCGGAGCCGCGGTCGAGCACGACGATGTCGGCGTCGGCGAAGGCGCCCGCGCCGATGTCTCTGTCGAACGTCGTCACGACGACGATCGGCAAGTCGGAAGAAAAATCGAATAGGTTTGGGTCGAGCGCGAGATAGGTTTGGCGAACGGCGTCGCTCGGGATGGTGCCAGGCCTGTAGGAGCGCGCCGTGACCTTCGTCGATGTCTCGATTGGGATCGGGCCATCGTAGATCGGCGATTCCAATGTGGGCTCTTCACCGTCCAGAGTATAGCGAATCGTCGTGTCGGGAGATTCGTGCGTCAGCTCGAGATCGAACGGCGCGGCGAAGAGGCCTCTCGGGTGTGAGAATTCAGGGCGGCTTGCGATCAGCTCCTTCCCGGATGGATTGACAGAGCCAGGAGTGATCGGCTCAAGGAAGACCCGCGTCTCGGCATCGATCGAAAGTACGGTGGCTGACTCGAGCGTCGGATCAAGAAGGAAGTCATTGCTTTGGCGCGCGATGTTGAGGCCCTGAATGGCCAGCACGTTGGAGCCGTCACGAAGGTGTCGCTTAAACCCGAGAAGTGGGAAATCGTCAAACTCTGTGGAGTCTTCGCTGCGGCGTGCGGCCGTCGCCGTTGAATTCCACTTCACCGCTTCGGGTGCTGCACTGCTCCCCAGGCGAGCGCCATTGACGAACGCGATGAAGCCGTCGTCGAATCGCATTCGGAGCAGGAGAGAGTGAACCGCCGCGACGTCATTGATGTCGAATCGGATCCTGACCCAGATCGACGCACCCTTCGCGTGCATCACGTCGGCGAGGTCGGTAGTGAAAAACTCATCGAACACCGGCTGCGACCTGACGTCGAATCCAAACGGCAGTGGA
Source organism: Planctomycetota bacterium (assembly GCA_965223265.1). GTDB lineage: Bacteria > Planctomycetota > UBA8108 > UBA8108 > SXIK01. The sequence continues at coordinate 7,386,540 of OZ244999.1, read as the reverse complement.
GCTTCAGCCCACCCGCTGTCGTCGAAGTCAAGCTCTGCCCAGGAAGTCTCCAGTGGAGCATCATCGATGGTCGGAACATGGTAGCGCGCGACATGATCGGGGGTGATCAACTCGGTGCGCTGGGTTTCTATACTGGCGCCATAGGTCGCGAAGTAGGTCTGGGGCGGGTACTCGGGGGCGAACGTGGAGCGTAGCGCCCCGCTCGGATCGACGAGTGCAAGAAACTCACCGGCGGCGCTCAACTTGAAGTTTGTGTGAAGTGCTTTCTCGGGATCGCGACGATCCTTCCCTGACGCGAAGAGGACCATGTGTTCCCCCTCGAGAAGGACGACGTCCGGGAAGACCCATTTTGTCAGATCCGATGGGTCGTCGGTTAAGGACCAGCCGTTGAGATCTGTCGCACTCGATCCGAAGTTGAACAGCTCGATCCAATCTGAGTATTCGCAGTCGTCATCTTGCAGGGCGTCGAAATTGCTCGCCATGAACTCGGTGATGACGACGTCAGCATTGACGGCCGCCGAGGCCATGAGAATGCAGACAGTCGCAACTCCGCGGACAAGTGACGGCAACAGCGTGGGTCGCCCGGCGTACTGAGCGCCGTGACCACATGTGACATTCTTGGGTTGAGAGATTTCCGAGCGGTGCGTTCTCATTCGGTCTCTTTTCGCTGCGTCGACCGCGGTTCAACGCTTCGATCGCGATTGGTGCCGCGAATCTGCGTCTATGGCTGCCCGAAACAGGCTGACGGACACTCGGGGATCGACACGCATTCGGTGCCAAGGACTGCCGCAGGGGACGCTGCGGAGAAGAGATAGCGCAGAGTGTAGAGAGCGTCTGAGCCATCAAGCTTGTTGTCACCGTTGACGTCGAGAAGCGTCTGGTTCGCGACCTCGGAATCGCATGGTAGGACCGAGACCCCCGCGAATAAGTGTCGCAGGACGCCGATCGCATCAGCGATGTTCAATTTGCGGTCTTGAGTGAAGTCTCCTGGTAGCTGGCGGCCGTCCGACGCCGGGAGATCTTCCCGTCCCGGGGAACCGAGCCGCTCGAAACTGGCCCGCCAGCTCGCGGGCGAACTCCACTCTGTCGCCGGCGTTGTCGGGTCGCGAAGAACGAGCGAGTAACCCTCGCCGTCGGTTTCAGGGAACCAATCGTCGTCATACACAAAATCGGCAATCGTTTCTCCCAGCGGTCCGAGCAGTTCGATCCTTTGACCCGTGTTACGGAGTGCTCCGCGACCGAGCGTGCCGCCGATGCGGATGCCGTCCTCACCGTATCTTTCGGCGAAAAATGTATTGTTGGCGGGTAGCACGATGTACTCGTTTGGCCCGAGAGTCATCGAGGTCTCGGGGTCGAATTGGAAAAGCGGTATGGTGGAGAATCCTGCACCGGCGAGTTCGATCGGTCGGTCACTTCTGTTGAAGAGCTCAAGATACTCGAAGTCGACGGTACGAGTCGTCTCGCCTCGAGGCGGGTTGTACATGATTTCCGTGATGACAAGAGGCAACGGGTCCGTAATAAAGAACTCGGTGACCAGATCGCTCCATCCTTTGTTTTCGACGAAGGTTCGCGCCCTAATTCTTTGATTGCTGACGATGACCAGCGGCTGACCATCGTATTCGACAGCCTCCGGACTCACATCTTCGCCGAACGGTCTTGGGTCGGGCCCGTTGATCGTGTAGATGACTTTGCCTTCGGTGGTTCGCATGTCGACGAGCGATCCCGATGGGACTTCGCCTGTCGGTCCCACGAACTCCGGCACGTCGATGAATTGTGAGTCGATCCAATCCACGCGCCTCGCGAGCCATGTTTTGAGTCGATCGACCGCGAACTCGAGCGACGGCGGTGCGGCACTGCGCCATCTAGCGTAGTTCCGCACACTAGATTCCGCGATCTCCAGAGCCATGCCATCGATCAAGTTGTGGATATTGCCAGTGCTGAACTCTCCCTGCCGTAACTCGAACCAGCGCTCCATGTAGCGCTCCCAGAATGCCGGATCGCGAAACAGATCCCGCCACCACGGATATGTGAAGAACGGTGTCGCGTCGCCGGTTCCGCTCCAACCGATTGGGTTGGCGTCCCGTCCGTCGGTCGATCCCATTGAGCGATCGAAGTCCCAGATAGGACCCATGATGAACTTGCCACTGCGGTACTTATGCATGTACGTGCTCAGCCGTAGGGCGTCGACGTTCAGCGCCAGGACGTTGAGCAAATGGTGGTCAATCCAACCGTCGACATCGATGAACGATGCGTAGCCGGTCTCCGGGTTGTCGAAATCGGGGCTGCGCAGGGACGCGGCGAAGCGGTTGACAAAGTCCTTGAGCCACTCCTGCTGCTCCGGCGTCTGTTCGATGATCGACTCCTTCGGGTAGACGTGGCCCATGGTCTGGCCGCCGGCGCTGAAGCCAGTGTCCCCAGGATCGAGGCGATCGATTTTGAAGATGTAACCGCCGGTGATGTTCGGTTCGGTGACGTCGGTCGGTTCAAGGGCTTCGACGTCGACGCGATCCGGACCGCGCTTGATCTTCTCGCAGAACGAATAGACGCCGAAATAGTTTCCGCTCGTTAGCTTCTGAGAGCTCTGCAGTACGTAAACCTCGCAGAATCTCGTTCGCGTCGCGTAGCGTCCGATGCGATTACTCAGCTCATAGATGAAGGCGTTTCGCATCAGCGCGCGGTCAAAGTTGAAGGCGCCGTAGAGCACCCAGTCGGACTCAGGCGGCATCCCAAGAATCTCAGCATCAAAATCGTCGCCCTCGTTGTCCCGTAGTTCGACCGAGAGGCTGAATTTTGCTCGTGAGCCTGTGCTTGAGCCGCGCACTTTGAACGCCGCATCGCCCGCATAGTCGACGTTCTTTGTGAGCGCGGCTCGACCGTCGTCGCCGCGGTCGAAAACGAACAGTGAGCCCGGCGTTGCGAACGAACCGCTGACGCCCCGGCCGAACGTCGCCACGACGACGAGCGGCACATCCGACGTCTCTTGCAGGAGCAGCGGATCGATAAGCACGTATTCCTCACGAGCAATCGGCCCGGGTAGGAGACCCTCCTGGAAAGCGCGGGCTTGGACACGCATCGTGTTGTCGACAGTTATCGAGCCGGTGTAGAGCGGTGCCTCAAGGGTCGGGGACTGACCGTTGGTGGTGTAGTGAACTTCGTTACCGGGGGCGAACGAAAGTGTGACCTGCTGCGGTTCTGCTGACAGCGTCGTTGGCAGTGAAAACTCAATGCTCGACGCAACTCCAGGAAAGCCAACTCCGTTCAGCCACCCCGGGGTCGGCTCATCGAAGTAGTTCGGCTCGTCAACGTCGACGGACTCGAGGGTGCGGGATTCTATATGCGGCCAAAAAAGGACGTTGCGGTGGTTCTGGGAGAAGTTGAGCAGGTGGCAAGCGAGCACATTGGTCCCGGGCCGCAGAAGATTGACGGAGCTACTCATGTTGACGAAATCGGGTCGCAGTGCGTCGCTCGCGGCGCGGCTGCGAGTGGCGCGTGAATTCCACCTCAGATCGCTCGGTGCGTTGCGCCGCAGCACTTCCTCGCCGTTGAGATAAAGGGCGAGTCCATCGTCGTACCTGAGCGAGACGAGAAACGCGTCGACTACGTCTGGGTCGGCAACGTCAAACTCGATACGCAAGTAGGCACTCGAGTTGACACCGCGCATCTGTTCACTGACATCGAAGAGAGGAACGTCGTTATATGCGGGCGTTGAGCTTTGGTCATATCCGAGCGGCAGTGGCCCGCTCAGCCAACTCGAATCATCGAAGTCGTTCTGCGTCCACGTCAATGCAAGCTCGTCGTTCTGTGGTACGAAGAAGGTTGCAGTCGTGCCGTCTTCGATCAAGGCGTCAGAGCTTGCGGGCATGCGCGCGCCAAATGATGCGTAGTCGACCTGGGCGGGGAACTCGAACGAAGAGGCTACCGTGGTGCCATCGGGCTGCACCAGGAGGATCGATTCCCCACCGCGGTTCAGTCGAAAATTTGTGTGGAGATACTCGCCGCCGACGCGATCCTTGCCAGACGCAAACAATATGAGATAGCCACCGGCGTCGAGATTCGTAGGGGGGAATCTCCACTTCGTGAGCTCGCTTGGATCGTCAGAGAGGTACCAATCTGTGAGGTCGACGGCCGTCTCACCAGCGTAGATCTCGATCCAGTCGCTCGGCTCGAGGTACTCGTCGAGGAGGCTGCCGCCGTTGTTGGCCACGAGCTCGGTGATCACGGGCTGTGCTTCGATCGTCGCCGAAGCAGTGAGAGACAGAAACAGGAACCAAAACCAAGCGCGATTCGTCGACTTCATTGTTCGTCTATAGCTCGCTGCGACCACGCGGTTCGATCGGCTCGCAGCACACACATCTGGCGAGCGGTCGTGCCGATTCCCGGTCCCGTTTTACCCAACCTCTACAGCCCTAAATCGTACCGCATGCTGCGGAAGCAGGCTGCGAAATTCCCCTGTCCGTTTGGCCGCGATTCGTCGCCGCCAGCGTCCGTCACAGGACGAGCCGCACGCTGTCGAGGTCCTTGAGAACGGTGTAGCACCGGCGCAGGTGACCGCCGGAGACGACTCGCAGTCGCACGGTGAGCGCGACGTATTTCCCACCCCGGCTGAGTCGCTCGGTGACGATCTCGGCGCCCGGGTCCGGAGGCACGGTCGCCAGCTGCTGCTCGACGGCCTCTCGAACCCAACCACCGGCGCGACAGATAATCTTGATCGAAAATCCGCAGGGAAACTCGAGTAAGTCTTCGAAGTGTTTGGTTCCCTTTAAGCTTTCCCAATCGTCACGCATGGGTCGATCGTACCGCGTGTGTGTAAACGGCGCAATGCGGCGATCGCTGCGGGTGGTCCGGCGTCTGGACTTTCGCAGCCTAACGTTGTACAACAAAAGCTCGTTCTTACCGTAGCTGGAGGCGTTCTTCGCCAACCCGAAGTGCCTTTGCGGGAGCCCCAGCGCGGCCGGCGGGAGGGCTTGAAGCTCCTTCGATCTCAAGACTTGGCACGCCCCCCGCACTGACCATCTCACTGCAGTCCATGAAAAGCCAGACTTACCGTCCGACATACTTCGGCGCGATCATCGCGCGTGTTTTCGACAGCCTTTGTTGTCGTTGTCGGACGGTGTAGTGTGGATGGCGATTGAGATTCTGGGCACGCTGGCGCGTTCCAGGCAGTGTCAGCAGCTTTTCGCGGCTGACGCGGCAACCTTCGCGTGCGGCCCTAGAGAGCGCTCGTCGAGCCTGCGAATTCAAAGGCCGTGAGCGCATACCTGACCCGTCGCAACGGCAAATCCGAAAACTGAACGATTCCATGAGGAATTAGCGATGAGTAACGTTTTGGCCCGCTGGGCGCACCTCCCAGACGAGGTGCAGACTGAGATCAATACCTTCGAGACCGAACTCGGTAGATTCCTGGACGGGAAGATGCCCGAGAAAGTGTTTCTCGAATTCCGACTACGTCACGGTGTCTATGGGCAGCGCCAGGCGGACGTCCAAATGCAGCGGATCAAGATTCCTCTCGGACTCATGAACGCGGATCAACTTGACGTTCTGGCCGAGGTCGCGGAGGAGTACTCGGTTGGTATCGCGCATGTGACCACGCGTCAGGACATCCAGATGCACTATGTCGACATCCTCGACACGCCGAACATGTTTCGCCGTTTGGCGGACGTCGGGATCACGACGACGGAAGCTTGCGGCAATACCGTGCGAAATGTCACAGCATGCCCGTATGCCGGCGCCTGCCGCGATGAGGTGTTCGATGTCACCCCGTACGCCCGCGCCATGGCCTATTTTCTTCTGAGGCATCCGGACGCCCAGAATTTTGGGCGCAAGTTCAAGATCGCGTACTCCGGCTGCCCAGACAAGCACTGCGGCTTGGCGCGAATTCATGACATCGGCGCGATTGCTGCCGAGCGTAAGATCGACGGCAAGGTCGAGCGCGGATTCGAGGTCTACGTCGGCGGAGGACTTGGCGCGGTGCCGCATCAGGCGAAACTCTTTAGCGAATTCTTACCGGCTGCCGATATGTTGCCGCTGGCTCAGGCAGTAGCGCGAGTGTTCGCAGCCCAAGGCGAGAAGAAAAACCGCGCTCGAGCTCGCATGAAATTTCTGGTGGATCGCTTGGGGATCGACGAGTTCCGCAAATTGGTGCTCGATGAAATGTCGAGAATCCCCCGCCAAGATCAGTGGTCTAGCTATGAAGACGAGCTTCAGCGTTACAAGGATGAACCTCTCAAGGGACCGTCAGAGCTGAACGAAGATGATCCGAGCCACAGCGCCGGCTTCAAGGCGTGGCGCCGCACCAATGTGGAACTGCAAAAGCAGGCCGGTTACTCGATCGTCACGGTCTTTTTGCCTCTCGGAGATCTGACTTCTGCTCAGCTACGAGGACTCGCAACGATTCTTCGCAAATATACGCACGGTCAAGTCCGCGCGACGGTGACGCAGAACCTCGTCGTGAGGTGGGTTTCCAGTTCGGATCTGCCGGAGTTCTACGCCGACCTCAAGGCGATTCACCTCGCGCAGCCGCTCGCCAACAGCATGGCGGACATGACGGCATGCCCCGGAACCGACTCCTGCAAGCTCGGTATCGCTTCGTCGCGTGGACTGGCTGGCGTTCTCCATCGTGAATTCCTCCGCGATCTGCAACGCGGCAACGGCATCAGCGACGGCGACGGTGCCCCGCGGACCGATATCTCGATCAAGATGAGTGGCTGCTTCAATTCTTGCGGCCAGCATCATATCGCCAACATCGGCTTCTTCGGCACTTCCAAGAGAAAGAGCGGCAAGGTGGCGCCGCTCTTTCAAGTCATCATCGGAGGCACTACCGAGAACAATGCCGACGCCTACGGCCTCGGCGTCGCCAAGGTGCCGGCGTCGAAGGCTCCTGACGTTGTTCGCAAGCTGACGGGCCTTTACGACAGTCAGAAGCAGAACGGCGAGACCTTCCAGGCGTGCATGCAGCGTCTCGGCAAGGCTCGCATTCACGAGGAGCTGGCCCCGTTCGCGGAAATCGGCGAAGACGACTCCTTCTACTACGACAACCGGCAACCGTGGTTGTACGTCAAGGACGTCGGCCAAGGCGAGTGCGCCGGTGAGATGGTCACGCAGTCGGAGTTTCTTCTCGAGGAGGCGGAGCGGCTTGTCTTTGAGGCGACGTTGGCGCTGGAGTCAGGACGCGATGCCGAGGCGGCGCGAGCGGCCCGAGAGGCGATGGACAAGGCCGCCGACGGTCTGCTCACTGCAGAAGGTCTCTTTCTGACGGACGACTACGACCGGGTCGGGGAGTTCCGTCAGCGTTTCTTTGAAGCCGGGCGTTTCGTACCCGGTGTCGCGGAGTACTACCTGCGTGCGGCGCAGGAGGATTTCGGCGGTGCCAGTACCGACCGTGTGCGCAAGCTCGTCGAAGAAGCGAACCTGTTCACTGAAGAAAGCCACGTCGCGTACGGACGTATGGCCGGCGCGGTGTTTAAGTAAGATAGTCAGCGAGCGGCAGCGGCGTGCGGGGCTCGGTTGCCTGAAAGAAAGCGGTGATCGTCGCCTTCCCCTGACGCTCGTCCCAAGGAAAGATTCTCATGTCTCAGAGTCACGACGGCAAGTCCCCGACTGAAGTGATCGTCGGGGCCGGTCTCCAGAAGTTTGATCTGAAGCTCTTTCTCACGACGAGCCACGATCGAGATGCGGTGAGCGATCGCCTGCTTGCCGTCTTCAGCCGCTGGCGCGGCGAGGAGGGCGAGGAGATCATCGATTTGCAGGACTACGCCCACGTTCCGGATGGTCCGGGGATCGTTTTGGTAAGTAAACGGTGGGTTTTGAGCGTCGACTGGGCCGCAGGACGACCAGGAGTCCTGCTTTCGACACGACGACGTCTTCAGGGTAGTCACGACGAGCGTTTCGCTCAGGCGCTCCAGCTGCTGCTGGAGAAGGCCCAGCGTCTTCTCGCTGAGCCGGAGATGCAGGGCGCCGCGCAACCGAACTGTGGCGAGTTGCAGGTAACGATCAACGACCGGGTCCTTTTCTCTGGCGCCGATGAGGCTGAATCTCAGCTGCGAGGCGCACTCGAGTCGATTCTCGATCGAGTTTATGGTCGCGGTGGTTTCTCGATGTCTCGGTGTGATGACGCCGGCGGCCGGCTCGCGTATTTGGTTCGAGCCGGCAGCTCGGACGGGTTGAGCGTCGGCGGACTCCTAGAAAAACTGAATGCGTAGTCCGCGCGGGATCTCGTTGCGTGGTCGCGTCCGACCGAGCTCGGTTTGCTGCAGGGGTCGCGCTGACTGACCGTCTACCCGCGGACTACGTCGTCGAGTCCCGCAGCCGCGACGGAATGGCGAGGAAGAACTCCAGCGCCGCGATCATCGCGAAGTAGATCGTGCCCGAGAGGAGCAGACAGCACTTAACGAGGTTGCGCTCTTCCCAAATCTCGATACCGCGGAAGCGAGCTGCCACGAGGAGCACGAGTGCGGCCGCGACCACCGAGAAAAACCACGTCGCGCTGCTGATCAAGATCCGCAGCATGAAGGCTTCGCGCAGCTCACGCGCGCGACCGGCGAGGCCGAGGGTGAGGCACTTGTTCAGAATCAGGACGGATCCGTACGCCATCGCCGCCAGCGCGGGAAAGCCCGTCGTCGCCCCTGCGATCAGTAGCCCGATCGCCGTCACAGCGATGGTCACATTGGCTACGGCGCCCCATCTTGCTCCCCCTTTTTTGTATCCGAGGTAGATCAGGGGCATACACCACAGCGCGATCAGCTCGAGGAGAAACCAGCCGTACAGAAACGGCAGCGCGGGAAGCTCGGTCGCCGTCCCACTCAGCTCGGCACGTAGCAAGAAAAGAAACCCAACGGCGACGACGAGCGGTGGAACGCCCGCAAGGACGTATCTCGCTACTTCGGGAATCTGGGCGTGATGTCGTAGAAACTGTTTGCTGACCTGAACCATAGCGTCGTTTTCGCGGCGGGCCGCATCAGAGTTCTTCAGTCTTCAAAGAGTACGATGAGAAGGCGGAAGCGGCCGACATTCCGGGAATCAATCGCTGTCGGAGGTGCCTTCTGACCCTTTCGGAACGAAGGAGGGGCCTCCCACTCCTTCGTTCAGCCTTCTTGGCGCTCACCCGACGATGTCGTGCTTTCGACCATCGCTGATCCTTTGACGTCTCGCGAGGCCCGATTCTTCACGACTTTCGTGTCCCGGCTTCCCGGTCCGTGCGCCGGGCCGGGAGTGAACCCCGTGCGGTACGCGAGTTCACCGCTACCGCGCGTGGTCGCCGATGGCTTTGCCCGCCTACGGCAACGTGGTCGAGCCGACGAGGTAGCGGTCGATTTCGCGCGCGGCTTCGCGTCCTTCGTTGATCGCCCAGACGACTAAGGACTGACCGCGGCGGCAATCTCCCGCTGCGAACACGCCTTCGACACTGGTCGCATAGCGGCCGTACTCGGCGCGGAAGTTCGATCGGTCATCAGTCTCGAGACCGAGAGCGGGTACGAGGGTTTGTTCGGGGCCAAGAAAACCCATGGCGAGAAAGACGAGGTCGGCCTTGAACTCTTCCTCAGAGCCGGGCCGCTCCTCCATCTGAAATCGACCGCTGTCGTCCTTCTTCCAGTCGACCCGCACCGTGCGAATCGCTGCGACGCCGCCGTCGCCGTTGTCGACGAACTCTTTGGACAAAACGCAGTACTGGCGCGGATCGGCACCGAACTTCGCTTTGACTTCCGCATGGCCATAGTCGACGCGGAAAATCCTCGGCCATTCGGGCCACGGGTTTCCGGGCGCGCGATGCTCCGGCGGCTCTGGTAGGAGCTCGAAATTGACCAAGCTTTTGCAGCCGTGCCGCATTGACGTGCCGATGCAGTCAGTCCCGGTATCGCCGCCGCCGATGACGACAACGTTTTTGTCCTTCGCGGATATGTAGTTGCCGTCGTTGAGGCCTGAGTCGAGGAGACTCTTCGTGTTCTTGAGCAGGTACTCCATGGCGAAGTGGATTCCCTTGAGCTCGCGCCCGGGGATGGGGAGATCGCGCGGTGTAGTCGCGCCGCATGCGAGCAGAAGGGCATCGTTTGCGGACCTCAGCTCGTTCACATCGACGTTCTTGCCGACATGGGCGTTGACCTCAAACTCGACCCCCTCTTCGCGCAGAAGATCCACACGCCGCTCGACGATCTTCTTGTCGAGCTTCATGTTGGGGATTCCATACATGAGAAGGCCACCGATACGATCGTCTCGCTCGTAGACGGTGACGCGATGGCCCACCGAATTGAGTTGAGCTGCCGCTGCCAGTCCGGCCGGGCCGGAACCGATGATCGCGACGGACTTTCCCGTTCGCCCGCGTGGCGGCTTCGCCTTCACCCAACCCGATTCGAAACCTCGGTCGATGATGGCGTTTTCGATATTTTTGATGGTGACGGCTGGGTCGGTGATGCCGAGGACGCAAGCGCCTTCGCACGGCGCCGGACAGACGCGACCGGTGAATTCAGGGAAGTTGTTGGTCTTGTGCAGACGATCAAGGGCCTCGCGCCAGCGGCCGCGGAAGACGAGGTCGTTCCACTCTGGAATGAGGTTGTTGATCGGACAACCGGTCGCGGACTGGCAGAATGGAACGCCGCAGTCCATGCAGCGAGAGCCCTGCTTTTTCAGGTGCTCTTCCGGAACGTTGACGAGAAACTCGTCGAAATCGGCGACACGCTCCAGCGGGTCGCGGTAGGGAATGGCGCTTCGGTCGTGCTCCATGAAGCCGGTCGGCTTGCCCACGAGCGGATCTCCTTGATGGTCGGTTTGTCTTTCAATGCGAGGCGCGACTGAGTCACTTGGGCGCGTTCAGTCGTCGCCGCCGCGGGAGCGTTGGGGCGGCGTCTTGCTGGGCCTCAGGCGACGTTCGCCCGCGACTCGCCTCGCTCTTTCTTTTCCTCTTCGAGAACTCGCTTGTAATCGGTCGGCATCACCTTGACGAACTGCGTCATAGACGACTCCCAGTCCTCGAGAATCTCTGCAGCAACGGTCGAGCCCGTCACGTCTCGGTGTTTCTCAATCAGTGTACGCAACTCATTCGAATCCTCGGAGGTCACGACTTCCTCGAGTTCGACCATGCCCAAGTTGCAGTTGGTGATGAACTCGCCCTTCGGATCCCAAATGTAGGCGATCCCACCACTCATACCCGCCGCGAAGTTGCGTCCCGTCGGACCCAAGATCACGACGCGCCCACCGGTCATATATTCGCAGCCATGATCTCCGACGCCTTCAATGACCGTGCGAGCGCCCGAGTTGCGGACGCAGAACCGCTCAGCAGCACGCCCGCGAAAAAACGCTTCGCCGCCCGTGGCGCCGTAGAGGACGACGTTGCCGACGATGATGTTTTCTTCTGGGCGGAAGGTCGACTCGTGCGGCGGGTAGATGATCAGGCGCCCGCCGGAGAGCCCTTTGCCGACGTAGTCGTTGGCGTCTCCTTCGAGCTCGATCGTGACGCCGCGCGCCAGCCAGGCACCAACGCTTTGCCCGGCGGAGCCCTTGAGCTTGATGTGGATCGTGTCGTCGGGCAGGCACTTCTCGCCGTATGCCTTCGCCACGGTGTGGCTGAGAATCGTGCCGACCGTGCGATTGGTGTTGATGATCGGCAAATCGATCGAGACTTTCTCGCCGCGTTCGAGCGCCGGAGCAGCCAGGCGAATGAGCTCGCCATCGAGCGCCTTTTCGAGGCCGTGGTTTTGCTTGGTCGTGCAGTAGACGTCGACATCGGCGTGCGGCTTCTCTATCGGAGCGAGGATCGGTGTGAGATCGAGCCCGTCGGATTTCCAGTGGCGGATCGCGTCGTTGATTTCGAGCGCGTCAACCCGACCGATCATCTCGTCGATCGTGCGGAATCCCATCTCCGCCATGTAGCTGCGAGCTTCCTCAGCGACCATGAAGAGGTAGTCGACGACGTGGTCCGCTTCACCGGCGAATTTTTCGCGCAACTTTGGATCCTGCGTCGCGATGCCCACAGGGCAAGTGTTGAGATGACACTTTCGCATCATGATGCAGCCGAGGGCGATGAGGGGAGCGGTCGAAAAACCGTACTCCTCGGCACCGAGCAATGCGGCAACGACGACGTCGCGACCGGTCTTGAGTTGACCGTCCGTTTGCAGTACGACACGCGAACGAAGGTCGTTGAGCACGAGAGTTTGGTGCGTCTCCGCGATGCCGAGCTCGAACGGCAATCCCGCGTGCTTGATGCTGGTCAGCGGCGACGCACCGGTCCCGCCGTCGTGCCCGGAGATCAGAATATGGTCGGCGTGCCCCTTGGCAACGCCGGCGGCGATGGTGCCGACACCGACCTCCGAGACGAGCTTGACGCTGACGCGTGCCGATGGGTTCGAGTTCTTTAGATCGTGAATCAGCTGCGCCAAATCCTCGATCGAATAGATATCGTGATGCGGTGGTGGGCTAATCAGGCCGACTCCCGGCGTTGAGTAGCGGATTCTAGCAATGTTCTTGTCGACTTTATGGCCAGGGAGCTCGCCGCCTTCGCCCGGCTTCGCGCCCTGCGCGATCTTGATCTGCAGCTCGTCGGCGTTGGTCAGATACCAGATCGTGACGCCGAAGCGTCCCGATGCGACTTGTTTGATGGCGGAGCGCTTTGAATCGCCGTTCGCCAGCGGCTTGAAGCGCTCGGGATCCTCGCCGCCTTCACCCGTGTTGGACTTGCCACCGAGGCGGTTCATCGCCACGGCGAGGGTCTCGTGCGACTCTGCTGAGATCGACCCGAAGCTCATCGCACCGGTGCAGAATCGCGTCACGATTTTGCTCGCCGGTTCCACTTCGTCGAGTGGCAACGGAGGACCGCCCGCGCCGCGCTTCAGCTTGAGAAGGCCGCGCAGGGTGCATCGATTGCGTGCGTCATCGTTGATCGCCGTCGCAAAGCGTTTGTACGCATCGGAGTTTTTCGCGCGTGCTGCGACTTGGAGATCTGCTATCGCCTCTGGGCTCCACATGTGACGTTCGCCGCCACTACGCCAATGAAACTCGCCCGGGTTGGGCAAGACCGGCAGTGGCAGATCTTCGGCGCGCTGAGGATACCCCAGCGCGTGACGGCGTAGCGACTCAGCCGCGAGGATGTCGAAGCTGCAGCCCTGAACGCGACTCGCAGTGCCCGCGAAACAACGGTCGACGACAGCGTCCGTGAGCCCGACCGCTTCGAAGATTTGCGCGCCCTTGTAGCTCTGGAGGGTCGAGATGCCCATCTTGCCCATGACCTTGAGCATGCCTTTCGCGACGCCTTTGCGATAGGCGACAACGACGGCCTCGTCGTTGTTGAACTCATGGCCAAGAACGCCGTCGGCGCGCGCCTGCCAAAGCGCTTCAAACGCCAAGTAGGGATTGATCGCATCGGCTCCGTAACCCGTCAAAAGGCAGTGGTGATGCACCTCACGCGCCTCGCCCGTCTCGACCACGATACCGATGCGGGTGCGCTTAGTCTGTCTGATCAGATGGTGGTGCACGGCCCCACATGCGAGAAGGGCGCTGAGGGGAACGCGGTCCGGACCCACTTGGCGGTCTGACAGTACGACTAGGCTGTAACCGTCATCGATCGCGGACTCCGCTTCGGCACAGACGCGGTCGAGCGCCGCAAGCATCTCCTCTTCGCCTTCGGAGCGCGGATGGGTGATGTCGATCGTCTTCGCACGCCAGCCACGGTAGTCGATGCGTTTGAGCGCGGCGAGCTCGGGGTTGGTGAGAATCGGGTGCGGGATCAGGAGGCGGTGGGCATGGGCCTCCGTCGTCTCGAGGAGGTTCCCTTCCGGTCCGATGTAGCACGACAGCGACATGATGATCTCTTCCCGAATGGAATCGATCGCCGGGTTCGTGACCTGCGCGAAGAGCTGCTTGAAGTAGTCGTACAGCAGTCGCGGTTCATCCGACAGACACGCGAGGGCTGAGTCGTTTCCCATCGAGCCAACCGGATCTCGCTTCTGCTCGATGAGCGGCGCGAGCATGAACTGCAGCGTCTCAACGGTGTAGCCGAACGCCCTCATGCGTGGCAAAAGCGTATCTGGATCGCGCTGCGGCACGTCGTCGCCACTTGGGAGCTCACTCAGCTCGATCCGCTGGTCTTTGAGCCAGTCGCGATACGGCCGACGCGTGCTGATGTCAGACTTGACCTCTTCGTCGGCGACGATGCGGCCCTGCTCGAAGTCGACCAGGAACATCTTTCCGGGCTGTAGGCGCCCCTTGTATTTGACGTTCGCCGGATCGACCTTCAGGACGCCCACTTCCGACGCCATGATGACGCGGTCGTCGTGGGTGACGTAGAATCGGCTTGGTCGCAGACCATTGCGATCCAGGACGGCACCGATGTAGTGACCGTCGGTGAATGCGATGGACGCAGGCCCATCCCACGGTTCCATCAAGCACGAGTGATACTCGTAGAACGCCGACTTCTCGATCGACATGGAGGCGTGGTTTTGCCACGCTTCCGGAATCATCATCATGACGGCTTCCTGCAGCGTTCGACCCGTCATGAGGAGGAACTCGAGCGCATTGTCGAAAGTTCCCGAGTCGGAACAGTCGGGTTCGACAATGGGAAACAACTTCGGCAGGTGGGCGCCGAAGAGATCGGACTTGAGAACGCCTTCGCGGGCATGCATCCAATTCATGTTGCCGCGCAGGGTGTTGATCTCGCCGTTGTGACTCATGAATCGGTTGGGCTGTGCTCGGTCCCACGACGGAAAGGTGTTGGTCGAAAATCGTGAGTGCACCATCGCCAAATGCGTGGTGAAGTCGGCGTCGGCGAGGTCGGGAAAGTAGGGGATCACCTGTTCGGGCATGAGCTGGCCCTTGTAGATGATCACCTTCGTCGACAGGCTACAGACATAGAACATCTTCGCCTGCGGATGCTGGGAGCCGCGAATGAGCCGCGTCGCTTGCTTGCGCACGGAATAAAGTCGGCGTTCAAAGGCATCCCCGGCAAGCCCACCGCCGGCGGCGACGAACAACTGCTCGATCACGGGTTCGCTCGCCAGCGCCGAGGGGCCGATGTCTGCTTCCTTGGGGCGCGTCGGCACGCGACGCCAACCGAGAGTCTTCTGACCCTCGGCCGCGACGATTCTCTCGACCTCTGCCTTCGCTCGGTCTCGTTCTTTGGCATCGGTCGGTAGGAACACGAGACCCGCGGCGAACTCTCCCGCAGCAGGCAACTCGACCCGTAGGTCGCTTCTCGCGACTTTAGCGAGGAACTCGTGCGGTAGTGCCGTCAGGAATCCAGCGCCGTCGCCGGTATTCTCTTCGCAACCACACGCACCGCGGTGCGTCATGTTGAGGAGCACTTCATTCGCGTCGAGAATGATCTGGTGACTCCGCTCGCCCTTGATGTGGGCGACGAAGCCGACGCCGCAGCTGTCCTTTTCATTGCGCGGGTCATAGAGCCCCTGGGCCCGCGGCACTCCCCGTCGTGGTGTCGCTGCGTCGTTCCTGGCGTTCACGTTCATCGCATTCACTTTCCGTCCATCGCGACGCCGCGGTGCGAGCCGGCCCGGCGTCGGCTTGATTC
Organism: Planctomycetota bacterium; assembly: GCA_965223265.1. Lineage (GTDB taxonomy): Bacteria > Planctomycetota > UBA8108 > UBA8108 > SXIK01. The sequence continues at coordinate 7,371,035 of OZ244999.1, read as the reverse complement.
GTTGACCCTCTGCATGCAATCCCCCGGGATCCCGATGGCGACCTTCCTGGTCGCTGCCCGCTGTTGTGGCGCGCGCGACCGGCGATCCCATCGCGATCCGAAACATCTCCCCAACCCGCAGCCGGCTGACCAACCAAGTCTGGCCGAAAACGGCGCAGCATCACTCCCAAGCTCGATTTCTACGATCGGCCGTGACCGAGCTGCTCCCGAGGGGGCTCGGCTCCGGAGGGTGTCACTGTGATGGGCTGAGTCTTCCCACCATGCCACAAGCGCCAGAATAAATCAATTGAATCGTACATTCAGCACAGAATAAGATAAGCTTATATTGTCGAGCGGGACGGCGGTCCACCGCGCGAGGGAAGCTTGCATTGAATCTACAGACGTTAGAGCTCTTCTGTGAGATCGTTAGGCGACAGAGTTTTTCGCGTGCCGCGCGAGCGCTCGAGATTTCACAGCCGGCGGCGAGCCAGTTGATCGCCCACCTCGAGCGGGAGATCGGTTTTCGCCTCATCGATCGAGGGCGGCGGCCTCTGACGACGACGCCGGAAGGCGAACGCTACTATGAGGGATGCCAAGATCTCGTCTACCGCCACCGGCGTCTTCTCGACGAGGTTCGCCGCGGCGCCGCCGAACGGACCGAGGCGGTGCGGGTCGCAGCGATCTACTCAGTGGGTCTGCACACGCTGTCAGGTTCGATCCAGGCATTCATGAGTCGCTACGCTGGGGCGACCGTACGGCTCGAGTACTGCCATCCCAGCAAGGTCAATGCGGCGGTTCTCGACGGTGAGGTCGACTTGGGCGTCACTTCCTACCCCCACGCGAACCGCGACCTTGTCGTTCGACCGTGGGTGGAAGAGGCGATGGTTTTCGCGTGCCCGCCTGAACATCGCCTGGCGGCGCGGCGAATGATGAGGCTCAAGGACCTCGACGGTGAGCGCTTCGTCGCGTTCGACCCGGACTTGCCGATTCGACGAAAGATTGATCAGGCCTTTCGTGCCCAGCACGTGCGCGTCAGCGTTCTGAGCGAGTTCGACAACGTCGAGACGATCAAACAGGCGGTCGAGGTCTCTCAAGCGGTGACGATCTTGCCGGCACCCTCGATCGAGCGGGAGCTCCAGCGCGGCACGCTGGCAACGGTGCCCGTGGCGGACCTCGATCTGCGGCGACCGGTGGGGATCATCCATCGGCGGCGTCAGACGCTGACGCGCACCGCGCGACAGTTTCTCGACTCGCTGATTGGGGATACCGATGCCGCAAGGCCCGCCGACGGCGCCGATGTGGCCGGCTGAAGTGGTGGTCGCCTGCCGCGACGCGGTGAGCGCGCCAGGAGACGATCCAACGAGAACCTTGCCAAGCTTCACCGCCATCGGGTAGAAGAGGAGCTTCGGTCATCTCTCGAAAAGGACTTTCCATGGCACGGAAGCGCAGAATCTTTAAGTTCAAGTGGCGTAGCAAGAAGGCCAATCACGGCCGCCGCGGTTCGCGTGGCCGCGACCGAGCTTGGGGCAAGAAACACTAGCCGCCGCCCACCCGGTTGCGGGCAATGCACGAATGTGCCGCGCGATCACGTCGCGGCACGCCGCAAGCGATCCCTGCTGCCTGATCGGGCTCCACAACTCGGGTTTTGACTCGGAGGCCGGTCCTCTGTCGTCATCTGAGACAGCCTTCTGGGAGAGTCCGCGCGATGCCTCCCCGCGCCCTGCATCTGCCTGATCGCGCTGCCGCGCGCGTTCGAGACGGTCATAGTGTGGTGCGACTCGACGAGCTGACGAGCGCCGGTCCGACGCTCGATGCGGGGCGGCCGCTGCAGCTTCTCGACCGCCACTCCGAGACCGTCGGCATGGCGGTCGTCGACGCGGAAAACGGTGTGCTGCGCATCCTCTCTCGAGAGTACGAGGAGCGATTCGACGTACGTTTCTTTCACGCGCGCGCGCGGCGTGCGCGCGCCTGGCGCGAGCGACTTGGGGTGCCTTCCGCCGCCACAACCGCCTACCGTCTCGTTCACGGCGCGGGCGACGAGCTGCCAGGGTTCGCGGTCGATGTCTTTTCAGAGTTCGCGGTTCTCTACGTCGCGTCGCGCGGTCTGAAAGCGCTTGGGCGTGAACTCGCCGCCGCTCTCATCGACGACGAAGCGCTACGCGGCGTTGTGATCAAAGTGAGACCGCGGGCGGTTCCGAAGGCGGGTAAATTGGAGCAGGAAGTGATCGGCGCACAGCCGCCACAAGAGCTTGAGGTGCTCGAGAGCGGCGTTCGCTACGTGATCCACCCGCTCGGCGGCTTGAACGTGGGGCTGTTCACAGACATGCGTGAGCATCGCCTGGCGCTGCGCGCATGCAGCCGCGGTCAACGCGTGCTCAACCTCTTTAGCTACACTGGTAGCCTGTCCTTGGTGGCGGCGCTCGGTGGTGCGACGAGTGTGACGAGCGTTGACCTCGCGGCCGGTGTACATGCCTGGGCGCAGAAGAACTTTCGGCTCGCTGGCGTGGACGTCGACTCTGGTTCCGGGGGAGCCGAGGGAGCCTTCGAGTTCGTGACATCGGACGTGATTCGCTTTCTCGAGCGTGCGCGCGCCGACGAAACTCGCTTCGATCTGATCCTCATCGATCCACCCTCCTTTTCTCAGGCGAAACCGTCGCGCTGGAGTGCGAAGAGCGATTATCCGAAGTTGATGCGTCTCGCTGCCGACCTCCTTCCTGCCGAGCGCGGCGGCATCCTGTGGCTGGCGATGAACTCGCGTAGCGGACCACGGCTGACGAAACATCTCGACGCTGCGTTCGCCGGCGACGCGCGGTCATGCGCGGTGCTCAGCACTGGTGGTTTACCCGTCGACTACCCCACGGCAGTCTGCGAACCGAGCGAGCGTTATCTTCAGGTGACGAGCGTGCGGATCCAACCGTGGTGTTGAATCGAGGCTAGCCGCGGCTGCTGCGGCGCGTCCGCGCGGAGGTGCCTGAGGTTTGATCAGGTCTGCGACGGCGTGAAGGCCGCCGCGTGGCTGCTGCGGCGCGCCCGCGATCGTCACTTTTCGGCGGAGTTTCGCGCCGCGGTGCAGAGCTGCGGCGGCGGCCGCGAAACACCCGCTTCAGCCAGAGCGGAATGACACGTAGGCGCCATGACCGGCCGTGCAGCCGGTCGTTAAGTTCGTCGCGGCGCGCAAAAGCTTCCCAGCCGAGCTTGGTGTAGTCGCGGCCGTCGTGCCACGCCAGGCACCCGATCGGCTTGGCCCGCGCGTGCACGAGACACTGTTTTCCGTCGAGCAATGGGCAGTCGAAACTCTGGCGTTCCTCGCTGTCGTGCAGGCGTGGAAGTTCCGTCTCAAGGCGGGCCAAAACGTCCGGCAGGTGCGGGCGCAGCTGGGCGTCCGTGTGGAACGCGATTTCGATCGCTCGAGCTTCGAGTGGCGAAATACGCATCTGGTTGCGAGGCCGCTGGCAGCACCGGTGAGCGAACTTCGCGCGCCACCGCGTCCCGCGCTGGAATCGTTTCGATTCTGCGAGAAGTTGGCTGCGCAGCGCGGCGAGTTCATCGAGAAGCTCGCGCTCCAGGATTCTCCGCTCGCGCTGTAGTTCTGGCGCTGGACGCTGACGTCGCATGTGTCGGTGGGTTTGGGTCTGCGGGCCCTTTCTTGCCCGTTCGCCTCGACGCGGCCGCTGGCTACGGGCGCGTGTTTGCATTTTGGAGGAATCCTACCAGTGTCGCTGTTTTGTGGGGGCGGCGCCAGTGTCGGCAAGGCGTTCGGTGCGGCAGCGGCTTGTCCCGTGAGACGGAACGGAATCCGGAGGGGCCGAGGCCCGGGCCGGCGCAGAGACCGCGGCAGTGCGGAGCGCCGCGAAAAGAGAAGAGAGCGACGCGTGAGCCCTGCGTCTCGGTTCTCCAAAGGCTCACCACACGCTCCTCCAGGGCACCCGCCCGACGGGACTGCGTGGTCGGACCTGTGGGTGGTCCGAACCGTGTTCGTCATGACTGGTCACGTGACCAGAGTGTCCCAGGTGTGGACAACGCTACAACGCCAGTGCGCCACAAGCGCAACACTTTGGGACGCAAGGGGTTGTGATTCGAGGCCGACTCTCTGACAGGGCCGAGTTTGTCGGCCGGGCTTCTCCCTCCTATACTTTTCTGGCCCTGCAGCGGCCTGTCGAGGCAGTCGCTCGGCGGAGAAACCGAACCGCTCAGGGGGAAGAGGAGGGCTCTCGAATGTTTTCGAAACTTCGCGACTGGACTCTCGCCCATCGGGTGGTGACGTTCAGCATGGTGAACGCTCTGGCGCTCTTTCTTTTCTCGTGCTTGGCGCTGGGCATGATCGGCGGCGGGGATGCGCCGGCGTACGCTCAGTCGGAGCCTCGCGCGCACACGACGCGTCCGCCAACTGTGGCGCCGGCCGAAAGAACTCCACAGGCTCGCGCCGCACCGGCACGCCGGGAACGGCTTGGCCGCAATGGGCGGCGCGTGGTGCGTCAGCGGCGTTAGTCTGCGAGAAGCGGCCCGGCTGCCCGGGCACCGAGTCCGATCGCGTCTGCCCCGTCGCCAGCATGTCGGCGCGTCAGTCGATGCGCGCAGCAGCGTTTTTTGCGCGCCATTTTTGGGCGACATTGAGGTAGGATTTCGCCTCGACCTACGGCCGCCGCCGCGTGCCGTGATCCGTCTAACCACGACGCCCGCAAGAGCGAACAGCGATGGAACTCTATATCTACGAAACCCCAGATGGACAAATCGCCGACTTTCGGCCCTACCTCGACGGCTCGGACCATGGCTTTGATGAGCCACTTCCCCTGCGCCCGACCGACGCCCGCTGGGAGAAGATCAACGCTCTCTTCCACCCAGTGACGGGGCGCAGCCTTGTCGGCAAGCTGGAGCTTGTCGGTCGCGCGACGATCGAGTGGAAGGAGCTCATGCGCTTTCCGCTCGCGTGGGACGGTGCGGTCGACCCCTCCTAACGGCGAGCAGCCTCTGGGGTGGGCGCCTCTGGCTAGTCGGCGGCGTGGACGGAGCTGTCGCACCAAGAGCACAGCCATCGCGGCGGCTGCAACCCCCTGCGTCTCTCGCGTTCAAGAGAGACGCCCGCGACGTTTTGCCGCGGGCTTCGCTCTTCTGCCGCCGGACGACCCGCCCGGCGTGTCTCATCACTTCTGCTCTAAAGGCTTTCGAGCGAGGCCCTCACTCCTCAGTTTTGGGCTTCGCGTTGGTGTTATCGACTGGTTCGCGCCAGCCCTTGAGCAAGAAATCGACTTTTTCGGACTTCTTTTGAGTTTTCCGAAACGTCCAAGCGGCGGCTTCGCCACGGAGTGCCCGGAGCTTCCAGCTCTGACTCCTTCCGACAACGCCGAATGTGGCCGGACTCAACTCAACAGGCTGTCAAGCCGCGTGTGCCTTCTGCATGTCGTTATATGTCGCCGACAGAGAGAGCCCAACTGCCGCTCCAGGTGGCGCCGGGATCGATGACGGCAACACCGGTGTCTTTCCAGCCGGAGGCGAGCAGATTGACGCCGTTGGTCACGTGACTGACCGGCTCGACGGCAACGAATCCCGAACCGGTCGTCGAGTGGGGTGGTGCGTAGACCACGGCATGGCCGAACGCCGGATCGACGTCGAGGCGCACCTCAAGCCCAGTGCCCGGGTAGAAGAGTCGGAAAGTCCCGGTCTCAAAGTCGGTGAAACAGTCGTCGAGGTCTCGATTCCCGAGGGGAGCAAGGCTGCTGAGGTCCCGCTGGTCGCTCACTTCGACAGCGGCGCCGGTCGGCAAGCAGTTGCGGAGGGGGTAGACGCGCCGCGCCGGCAGCACGACGATGACGTCGCGGTCACGCGACGAGAGACGACGACGGAAGAATGGATGGAAACCGCAACCGAGCGGTATGGCCCTCTCGTCTCGGTTTTCCATCGTGAATCGCGTGCGAATGCATTCGCGCGCCAGCTCGAGTTCATAGCGGAAAGAGACGCTGAAGGGGAAGTTGAAGTCTTCAAATCCAGCTGAGTCGAGCGTCGCGACAAACGTCTGCCCATCGAAGTTCTCGACCTCCCAGGGTCGCGAGCGGACGTCGCCGTGAATTGCTGTGCTGTCGTCACGATTGGCACGCAGACGATATGACTCGCCGGCAAACTGAAACCTGGCGCGCTCGATACGATTCGACCAGGGCGCCATCACAAAAGAGCCGTAGCGTAGGCCCCCTTTTGACGTCGGTTCCGCGGGCACGAGCAGCTCGTGCCACTGGCCCTTCGCCGACACCTTCAACTGCGACCAGTGACACCCAAGATCCGGACGAATCGTCAGTTCGAGGTGGCGATTCTTGAGAGTCAATTCTCCAGCGGCAACACCCATCGGAGTTTCGATGGGAAGAGACATGCGACCCATGGCATCCTCTCACACTTCTTTGTCTGGAATGATTGAGAAAAGCACTTCCCTTCGCGCACCCACCGGCTGGCAGTGATACCATGAAGCGCCGTTGAAATCTATGTCGGTGTCATGTGAATCGACGACGTGTTCGAGCGTTCCCGTGAACTATAGTTTCCGTACGGCAAAAAACGGTCTCGAGGTCAAACATGAGTGAAGATCTCGATGCAGCGAAGAGAATCGACGGCAAGGATGCGATGCACGACGTTGACGTCGCGTCCGTGGCTGAAAGAATCCTCGACGCTCTCCGAGGTTCGCAGTGTCGCAGCTTTGTCCTCGGGTTTCGGCGTCTGAGCGCACCGACTCGGGAGGAACACGAATCGAAGTACCGCGATCTCAAGATCCTTCTCGGTCGACTCATCGAGGCGCGGCGGCCCGGTCTCGTGGTCGATTTCCGCACACCTGATGTCCGCATCGACCTCGATGACGACATGCGGATCGAAGTGACGCGAGCGCCGATCTTCATCGCCGGACGCTATCGCAAGATGTCTCGTCGGCTTTCGGCGAGCCGCTGGGTCCATCACTTTTGTCGTGGTCGCGGCTGTGAGAGCTGCGGTCACACGGGGACGATCTGCGGCCCGAGCGTCGAAGAGCTGCTGCGCGATCAGCTCCTCGCTGCGGTTTCCGGCAGCGAACTGTTTTTTCACGCTCTCGGTCGTGAGGACACGGACGTGCGAATGCTTGGAGATGGGCGTCCGTTTGTCGTGGAGGTGCGTGATCCCCACCGGCGCACACTCGATCTCGATGCGTTGACTCGCGCGGTGAACGCGGCGGCACACGGCACGGCGGAAATCTTCGGACTTGTGCCGGTGAGGCGTCAGGTGGTTCGTGCGCTCAAAGAAGCCCGTGCCGTCAAACGGTACCGGGCATGGATTCGATTCGGCGCTTCCCCGCCGACGGACGCTGCGCGGCGGGTTGAGTCTCTCACCTCCGCGTGCGTGCGTCAGCTGTCGCCGGCGCGCGTGATGAAGCGCCGAGGCGAAAACGTTGAAAGGCGACGACGCATCGAGCTGTCGAGGTGGCTCGGCAACACGCCGTACGAGGGCATCTGGGAAGTTGGTGTCGAGTCTGGAATGTACATCAAAGAACTTATCAGCGGCGATCGCGGACGCACGAGCCCTTCAGTCAGCACTGCGCTTGAGATTCCGTGCGATTGTGTCGCCCTCGACGTCTTGGCTGTTCAGTGGCAGCCGCCTTGGGAGTAACGACGTGGAGAACTTTGTTCAGCTGACACGATTCGGTGCTCCACGAGCACCGTGGAGCGTGCAGCGCAAAGAGATTGTTCCGATTCAGCCGCAGCGCGTTTGGAAGGCGCTCACTGTTCCGGAAGAACTCTGCCGGTGGTGGAGTTCGAAGGCCGAGGTCGATCTCCGCCAAGGGGGGTGCTACCGCTTTGCTCCACCGGCGGTACTCCGGCGCTCAGCGGAGTCGCCGGAGAGAGAGTCACGCAGGCAAGATTTCGAAATCATAGAGTGCCAAGAAGGCCAGAGACTGCGATTCGCATGGTTCGTCGACGGCGTCGACACCGAGGTGTCCTACGAGATTTCGACAGTGATGGAGCAGACCGAGCTACTGGTGACACAAACCGCTCAAGAACGACCTCATGGGTTGTTCAGTGACTCGGACGCACCGAACTGGTGGTGGGTCGCACTCCCGAATCTGAGAACTTATCTCGAGACCGGTCGCCCTGCACTGCTCCTCGACGGGCAGATCGTCGACAGCACGGCTTTGAAGCTTGAAGTCGATGTGACGACATTTCCGTGGGTGATCTGGAGCAAGTTGACGGAGACGGATCAGCTACGGCGCTGGTGGTCGGACGACGCTGAAGCGGATGCTCATGGCGGTTTCCGTTTTGGCGCCGAGGGCGCGCGGGCGTTCGGGCCGAGCCGGATCGTCGCTTCGGTGTCCGAAAGTCGGTTGGTCCACGATTGGATCTGGCAAGACGGTGGCGATGGCGAGGTCGAGTGGACCCTTCTCGAGTGTGATGACGCAGTTCGCGTCACCATCCACGATCGCACGCGGCTGCTGCCGTCGGTGCGGCGCGAGCAGCGCTTGATCTACTGGGCCGCGACGCTGCTTCTGCTCAAGCAGATGAGCGAGCGCGGGGTCACGCCGAAGGAGTACCAAGAGCCGAGCGCATGAGGCGATAAGGATTTCTTATGCGAGGATTCGATTGACGCTCTCCGCACGGTGGCGGTATAGTTCGCGCTCGCTTTGTACGTCGTTTGTACGACGTGCCCTACACGGAGGAGGGTGGTAGGCAAAGCTACCGCTGACTGTCGAATGACGGCAGGCGGAAAAGTTCCTGCCTTTGTTGGTCATTCGTTGAACATACTTAGCCTCGAGTTTGGCCATTTCGCGCCGGCCTGGCCGGACGAGTTTCGCGGGAATTCAAAGGCCCTTTCGACTTTTTAGTACCCTGAGAACCCTTGTGCATGTTCAAAAACTCCTGTCCGGCCCTTCGGGGAACGCCAGGAGCGCCGATGCCTGCGCCCGTCCTCCGCCACGACCCGAGCGGGATCGCGTTGTCGTCGCTCCTTGGCCTCGACGCTCCTGGCGCTGGCAGGCTCGACGCGAAATGGCCAAACTCGAGTTAGCAGCCTGCCTGAAAAGTGCTTCGAGCCGAAAACTGGTCTCTTCGCGTCCAGATCGGCCGCGGCAAACGCAGGTAATCTCCGAGCCCTCTTCTATAAGGTATACGGCGAGTATTGACGCGGTCGAGCTGGGCGCGAAGAGGCCGGTTTCTCGGCCGAATGATTTTTTCAGGCGGGCTGTTAGCTTAGCCTGCCGCGAGCGCGTCGTCCGACGCCCCTTAGAAAAGAAGAAGAAGACGAGAAGAAGACCGCGAAAAGAGCGAGGGAACGAGACGGAAGACGGTAACGTGACCCGGTGCGGTTGGCAGGTGCGAAGCGCCGGGGTCGGTTGGGCGGTGGCTAGCCTGATTCGTCGAAGTCCTTCCAGGCGAACTTGTTAGGAGCTTGCGCGGGCTTGGGGGTGGACGCGAGAAGTCGACGGATGTGGGCCTTTCGTGTATTTTTTGGCGATGAGAGAAGAAGCCTTCGCCACCCTGCGCACCGCTGCGCTCGCCGCCGTAGTGTCGACGTTTTGCAGCTCGACGGCGCGCGCGGATCCGGTCGTCGACGCGCTCGGCACTCTGGGCCCGGAGCCCTATCTGTGTCTCTGGTTCACTGGATCTGACCGCGCTGAATCGATGTCGCTCGAGCGTTGTCTTCGCAGTGATGCTTGGGCTGCAGCAACCAGAGCGGCGAAGACGGTTTGCCTCTCGGTCGATGCGTCGCCGTCGCTGCGCCAGCGTTTCTCCCTCAGGCGCCTGCCAACGTGCGTCGTGCTGCGTGCGTCAGGCGAGGAGGTGGGGCGTTTTCACCTCGACGCCGAGCTGCAGCAGACTGCAGCGACGCTGCGCGGGGTTCTTCAAGCTGCAGAGAACTCCAGCGAGCTTGGCGCGCCGAAGACGAACTACTGGCTCGGCCGTTTGCATCACCAACGAGGCGAGTATTTCAAGGCGGGCGCGGCGCTCCGGCGGTTCGTATCTCGTGGCGACTCGTTGACTGGGACTTCTCTCGCACCGCGGCGTGCTCACGCCCTCCAGCTCCTCGGTCGTCATGCCATCGAGAGTGGTCGCGACCTGAACGCAGACCGACTCCTGACGCAGGCTCGTGAGGCGATCGGAGCCGATGGGGAGCGCGACACGGCGATCGCGATCTCCCTTGATCACGCGCGGACGCTCCGCCGACAAGGCCAGACTGAGGCGGCCGCGGCCCGTCTCGAGGCTGAATGCGCTAAGGCGTTGCCGGAGGGCGCGCGGCGGGAGCAGCTTTTCTGGACGCTCGGCTACTTTTATCTCGAGCTTGGCGACCGAGCTCGCGCTCGGCGGGCTTTTCGCTCAGCAGCTGCGAACGGGCTGAGCCAGTTCGGATCGCGAGCTCGCCTCGTACTTCAATGTGCCGAGCTGTCCACACCGGCCGGCAACTCCGAGCATGACGACGAGCCCGAAGGGGATCGCGGTGACGACGCCGATCCGGGCGCTCATTCCCATCCCGGCGGCGATTCCCATCCGCGCGGGCGCGATGGATTCTCGAGTCGAGGCGGCGAAGCGTCAGTCGCTGCGGTCCGACCCTGAGTTCGGATCAGAAACGCTCGCCGTGCGGAACAAATCGGCAACTGGTTGACGCCCCGCAAAGCCGGCGTCGAGCTCGTGCCAATGGTCGATGTGCGGCTCGCCGAGCTTCCAGCAGAGGAGAACCACGCGCTCTTCCAGGCGCGCGGGAAAGTCGACGAGCCCAGCGGCGAAGTCCTTGCACTCGCAGCCAATGTTCGACAACTCCTTGAGGTATGTCTGCAGCTCCGCGATCTTGTCGCGCACGGGACCGGGAACGGTGTCTGCCGCCGCGCTCTCGCCGTCGGGTTCGATCGCTCCGTCTGCCTGGGACTGCAGAACCTCTGTTTGCTTCGCCTCGATCTCCCCGTACGTACGAACGATATCGGTGAGAATGCGCGAGACGAGCGGTAAGGTTCGGTTCGCTTCGTCTAGAGTGAACAGCCTTTGACCGGGAAGCGTCGAATGGACCATGAAGCCTCGAGAGTGCTGACTTGTCTCGCTGATGCTGAGTAGATACTCAGTTAGGTTCCAGGCTAGACTATCGCCTGATGATGCGCAGCTTGCAAGGTTCTTGCGCCGAGGTGCGTAGCTGGAGCGCCGAGCTCCTTCATGGTGGTCTGGCCCCAGACGCTACGCGTGACATTGCCGGAGACTTCAGAGATCGTCATGGCCCCGCCCGAATACCGCCAAAACCCTCTCTTGGAAACTCGGGTAATCGTCGCCCCGGAGCGTGCTACGCGACCTGGGGCTGAACGGGTCCGGCAACTGCTGGCACCACGCGAAGCGGGCGGCCTGTGCCCCTTCTGTCCGGGTCGCGAGATGGAGACGCCGGACGCAGTGTTGACGGTGCCAGGAGAGGCTCGGAGCGGTAGCGACTGGCGCGTGCGCGTCATACCCAACAAGTATCCCGCTCTTCGTGCCTCCACTTGCGCAGGCGAAGTCGAGTCGCGCAGTTCGCGGGATCGATCAACGGGCGAGTCGACGCCGTCGGCGCCTATCAACCCTTTGCAGACGGCGGTCGTTGCGGGAGAAACGGTTGCCGCAGGTTTTCACGAGGTGGTGGTCGAAACGCCAGAGCACAACGCCCAACTGCGCAGCTTTTCGCAGTCCCAGTTGATCGCCGTGCTGACAGCGTTTCGCGACCGCATGCTCGATCTTGAGGCTCGAGGAACGATCGAGCACGTGCTGGTCTTTCGCAACTGCGGTTTGCTGTCGGGTGCGACGATCGAGCATCCTCACTCCCAGATCATGGCAGCGACGAAGATTCCTCCTCTAGTCTCGCGTCAGTGTGAGCGCTTTGATCACTTTCAGGCTGAACGCGGTGACTGTCTTCTCTGTCGTGAGGTCGAGCATGAACGGCGCGGCGGCGCACGAGTGATCGCGACGATCGGCGATTGCATCGCGTACTGCCCCTACGCCAGTCGTTTCCCCTATGAGCAGTGGATCATGCCCGTGGCTCACGAGAGCCGCTTCAGTCTCACGGATGACCAGCAACTCGAGTCGATCGCGCAGCTGCTCTCGGGATGTTGTCGGCGGCTTGAGACGGTACTCGCGGGGGCTGACTTCAACGTGATTCTCTACAGCGCGCCTGTGGCTGCTGACATGCGCAGCGCTTCCGTCGACGAGTTTAGTGCGTTTCACTGGCACTTCGAGATCCTGCCGCGGACGGCGCAGTTGGCTGGGTTTGAGCTCGGCGCTGGAGTTTATCTCAACCCATGTCCGCCCGAGGTCGCGGCCGCCCGGCTGCGCCGCGGTGGGTGAGACCGGCGGCGTTCGATCTGCTGTCTCTTTGCGTGGTTCGCTGTCGCTCGCGAGGTTCACGACGGTATGCGCCGTTGCCACTATGACTTTATCGGTAAACGCATCGTCGATCAGCGGCGGTTGAGGCCATCGACGCGGTTGGTATAATCCGCCGTTGAAAAGAAGATCGCAGCCGATCTGGGCGTGAAGGGGCCCGGTGTCTCAGCCGCATGACTTTTCAACCGGCTGTTGAGCGCTGCTCAGGACGCGAAGAGAGGAATTGAAGAGATACCCATGAGGACCTCACGAAACGGCGTGGCTGGCGTCGAGACGGATGGCGCTTCTCTGTGTCGCTCCGGCGCCGAGCTCGTCCGTAACGATAACGATGGTGCGGACGCCCACGTCAACCGCCGATCGCCGGAGTCGAGTGCCGCCTTCGGTACTTCGCCCCCGTCGGGCGGCGCGCCTGGCATTCAAGGCGCGTCCTCGATGCTTAGCCAGAGTCTCGCGTCACAGGGACGAGGCCGCGGTCGTGGGTGGAGTCTCGCTCGTTTGTTCTTTCGCGACAGCCGCTGGAGTCGCCACGAGGTGGTCGACGTCATTCAGCGCGCGGTTCGCGACCTCGAGTGCGGCGTCGAGCGTAGCGTGAGCCATGCAGTCAGCGAGAGGCTGACACGAATTGAGCGCGCGTTGGAAGAACGCCTTGAACCTCTTGAGCGGGCCGTTCGCGTTCAGGCAGAGGTCGTGGAGAGAGAGCTGGCGGTACGTGACGACGTCCTCCAGCGCATAGAGACCGAACTGCGGCACCTCGGGCTGCGCTGCGCGGAGGTTGCGGACCTTCGCGCTACGCTGGAAACCGATAGTCGGCTTTTGGGACAATCGCTGGTGGCAGAGCGCCGCGCTGCGGCCGAGGTCTTGAAGCGACTGCAAGCGCAGTCCCTGGCGGCATTACAGCGTGTAAGTGACGAAGCAGTTGCGCAGTGCCAGCAAGCCGTCGGCGCTTCTCGTTCGATCGAGGCGGAGAGTCGACTTCTGGGACGCTGTTTCGCAGAGGAGCGAGCGGCAGCGGCGGCGAGCCTGAGGTCTTTGGAGCGTGCTTGTATCTCGAGTCTGCGCTGCGCCGTGGGCGAGCTCACAGCGCGATTGGCCGTCGAGGCGACTCGGGCCTCGCGTGGAGACTCCGACAATGCAGAAAGCAGTACGCCCGAGAAGAGGCGCCACGACTTTTTGCGCGACTTGGCAACCGTCACCAGCGACCTCGAGAAAAGTATCGAGCGGGCGCGCGTGGCACAGGGGTCCTTGAATCGGGGGAATCGACCCAGAACTGCGGACGAGCCGCACGCTGGTGTTCAGAATGGTGTTCAGAATGGTGTTCAGAATGGTGTCCAGAGTGGCGGTCAGGGGCGTGACGGCAAAAATCGCAGCCGAATCCAGGTGCGAGCTCTGCTGCAGCCATATGCCTGGCTCAAGGCGATGCGCTCGCGACGTTTGCACGCGGCGGCGGTGCGAGAACAGATCGAAGCGGAGCGTGCCGAGCTCGAGAATCTGCGACAACGGATCCGCGGTCTTGCGTCCGACATGGCCGACGTCAATGGCGACGCTTGCCGCGGCGTCTGACGCAGACCCCAACGATGCAGGAATGACAAGCAAGAACGGCGAAGAGGGCGTCAGCAGCGGCGTTTCGAGTCGCGGCCGCACGCGCGCGGCCCGCCTGCAGTCCAGTTCCGCCTCCGTGGGCACTGCCGACGTGGGAAATCAAAACTCGTAGCCGTCTGGCACGACGCCGCCGCGGGGAACGACGACGATGCCGTCGCGTACGATGACGTACCCGTCCTCGTACGTCTTATGGCCTTTAGTGTTGAGCAGGCGAACGCCGCGCCCGACCCGCGCGTTCTTGTCGATGATTGCGTTTTCGATCGTGCAATCGGCGCCGATGCCGACGTTCGGGAGCGCCGCCACCCGATCCTCTTCACGCTCTTCTTCGGTTTCGTAGTAATCCATTCCCATCACGTAGGTACGGCGGATCTCGCAACCTGGCCCCACCGTCGACCTGAGGCCAATGAGGGAGTCTTCAATCGTCGCCTGCTCGATCAGGCAGCCGTCTGACACCAGCGACCTGGTGATGATCGCGTTCTGAATCTTCGACGCCGGCAAGAGTCGGGCGCGCGTGTAAATCGGGTTTTCCTCGAGGTAGAAATTAAACCGCGGTACGGCGCCGCCGAGTTCGAGGTTGGCCTGGTGGAATGCGCCGATGGTTCCGATGTCTTCCCAGTAGCCATGAAAGGGGTGCGCTCTGACTTGACACTGGCGTAGCATCGCAGGGAGTACCTGGCGGCCAAAGTCGGAGAAGTCGTTCTCGAGCGCCGCCTCCAAGCGCCGACGATTGAAGACGTAAATCCCCATGTTGGCGAAGTAGTAGTCGCCTTCATCCGGGCTCAAGCCGAAGCGATCGAGGTCGCCCGGCGATGCTTCCAGCCCTTCAAACAGATCATCGCGCTCGCCCGGCTTCTCGATGAACGCGACGACTCGTCCCGTGCGGTCGATTTTCATGATGCCGAGCTGCCGTGCTTGCTCCTTCTTGACGAGCATCGCCGCGATCGTGACATCGGAGGCTTGTTGATCGTTCGCTACAGAACCGCGGTGTGATCGTAGAATCTCCTGAAAATTCATCTGGTAGATTTGATCGCCGGAGAGAATCAGCACCTCGTCGCCGCCCGCTTCTTTCAAACGCACGATGTTTTTGCGCACCGCGTCGGCGGTGCCTTCGTACCACGAGTGTTCCACGGTGTACTGTGGTGACTGCTGGGCGGCGAGAATCTCGATGAAGGCTTTCGAGAAGCGATCGAAATGATAGCTGCTCGAAATGTGGGTGTGGAGTGATGTCGAGTTGTATTGCGTGAGGATGAATATGCGCCGCAAACCTGAGTTGATGCAGTTGGAGATCGGAATATCGATGAGGCGGTACTTGCCGCCGAGCGGAACTGCGGGCTTGCTGCGCAGGTGGGTGAGCGGATAAAGGCGTGATCCCGCGCCTCCACCCATAACGACACACGTTACGTTCGTGTCGAAGGTCGATGTAGACATCATGTGTCGCTGACTCGTAGGGCGATTTGTCGTGCGATCGGTCGGAGTTCGTGCACAGGCGCCCGCACGTCGCGGCGCCGAAATCTTTGGTGAGGCGAGGCACGCGTCGCGAGCGACGTGTTCCGGTCAATATTAATGCCGCAAAAGGGCGGCGGAAGCGAAGGAAAAGCAACTCTCGCGCGCGACGAGGCTGCGCGGCCTTGCGGCCTTCAGAAGAGCTCGACGAAGGAACGTGCGACGGCGCTGAGTGACTCATCGCTGCGGTAAACGAGGTGTATGTATTGCCGTCGATAGTACCGCTTGAGCGGCCGCACATGTAGGTGTGCCCGATCCGCCTCGTCGATGTTGAGGTTGTGGATGATCGCGATCCCGTACCCCAAACTGACGTACGTTATGATGAGATCCGTGCTGCCCAGCGCCATCTTGACCGCGACTTGGCGCCGCTCGTTTTCGAACGGCTGGTCGATGAGTTGGCGGGTTTCGGTGTCTTTCGTATAAGAGATGAAGGGATGTTCGGCGATGTCGGCTAGCGTGACGCGGCGCTTGAGGCTTAGTGGGTGATCGCGGGGCGTCACGAGTACCATCTCGTAAGGCAGTACGCTGTGGGCGACCAGTCCTGTGTCCCGCGGGTCGATCAGAATGATGCCGATGTCGATGGTGTTGTCGTGCACGGCGGCGAGAATGTCCGCGGTCCGCATGTTGTGGATGTTGACTTCCACGTTGGGAAAGCGTCCGGTGAAGACTTCCAGTCGCTTCGGCAAGATGTGAGCCGCGATGGACTGGTTCGTCGCGATTGCGAAGCGAGCCGACGAGAATCGCGTGCGGTCGCTAAAGAGCGAGTCGATTTCCGCCTCGGCGTCCAGGAGGCGCGAAGCTCGATCGAAGAGAACCTCCCCTTCGGGAGTCAGCTGCACGCCTCGAGCCGCGCGCTCGAGCAGGCGTGTCCCGAGTTCGGTTTCCAGCGCCTTGACCTGAAGGCTGAGCGTCGGCTGCGTGAGCCCTAGTCGTCTCGCCGCGGCAGTGAAGCCGCCGTAACGCGCCACGGCATGAAATCCCTTGAGCTTATGAAGGTCCATGCGATCAATTCCTGGAGTCGTACCTTCGTGGGGCCATAGCCAGCCGCATCGGCACGATGTATTGATAGATCCTATGGTTACTCATATCAACTATTTATTGGCTGAATATGTGTCGGATGCGTATCCTGCTCCCTGGACCGGTTTGGCTCCGGGGCTCTACGCTCTGGCGCCCGACGATCGCACCGAGGTGTCTGCCTCAACGCGGTGGGTGATCGCATCTGATCCACGATTCGTTCGATCCGCCCTCGGTCGTCCCTCAAGGTGAAGCCCGTTGTTAGAACGGCGTTCAGGAGCTCGAAAGACATGAGTGCGCAACAGGATCCGCGTCAGCGTGGAATCGGTGGCGACGGGCGCCGCGGGGCGGAGCGCAGCAAAGTGACGGTGCCGCTGCTGCAGCGCTACAAGGAGAACGGGCGAAAGATCGTCGCCGTGACTGCGTACGACTATCCTTCCGGCCTGCTCGCTGACTACGCGGGCATGGATTTGGTGCTCGTCGGCGATAGTCTTGCCAACACAGCGCTTGGCTACCGAAACACACTGCCAGTGAGCCATGAGGAAATGCTGGTCGCGCTCAGGGCAGTAGCGCGCGCGGTGGTGCATCCGCTCCTGGTCATGGACATGCCGTTCGGCACGTATCAAGCCGACGAAGACAGCGCCGTTGAGCGTGCGATCGACTACGTCAAATCGGGCGCCGTGGCGATCAAGCTCGAGGGCGGAAGCCTTCGTGCTCCGCTCGTCGAACGCCTCGTCGCCAATGGCGTACCGGTTCTTGGGCACATCGGGCTCACACCGCAGTCAGTGCACGCGATGGGCGGCTATCGCGTTCAGGGCAAGGCACCCGCAGAGGCACGCGCGATCGTTGACGACGCGGTTGCACTGGAAGAGGCTGGCGTGTTTGCTCTCGTTCTCGAGGGTATTCCGCAGGCGCTCGCCGAAGAACTGACGCTGCGGCTGTCGATTCCGACCATCGGCATCGGCGCCGGGGTTCACTGCGACGGTCAGATTCTTGTCCTCAGCGATCTTCTTGGTCTACTGCCGGGTCGGCCGCCGAAGTTCGTGCGCGCTTACCTCAACGTCTTTGAGCAAGCGGTGTCAGCGCTTGAAGCCTACCGAGCCGACGTGATGTCGGCGCGATTCCCCGCCGACAAGGAGACCTACGGCGTCTCGGCGACCGCGAAGACGGGCTGTTAGGAAGAAGGCGCCTGGTCACATTGCCAGCCGGTGACAGCAGCGTCGCGGCAGGCGGCTTTCTGGTGTTCCGCTTTTCTGCGCCGCCGCACCCCGGCGGCATGCCCTAACCAGGTGATAGGCCCTGGTTTGGAGCTGCGGACTCGGCGCGTCACGGAAAAAAGCGGCACTCCTGGGCGTCCGCAGCCGTTATAAAAGTGGGGAAACCTCACTCTTCCGCACCCCAACTCCTCCGGAGAACCCATGAACTGCCGCCGCCCATACGTCACCTGTCTGTTCTTTCTGCCACTTGTCGCTGCGTTTTGCGCCGCGATCGGCGGTTCTTCGCTTCGTGCCGATCCCAACGCCGAGAAGTCGACGTCGGCGAGTGCAGCGCCAGCCGGGACCGCGGAGGCAGAGAAAGAGAAGCCGCGCGAGTTGACCGCGGCAGAAGTGGAGCGCCTTCAGTTGTTGTTTCAAACTGCGTCGAGACACATGGAGGCCGAGGAGTTCGAGCAGGCGAACCGCGTCTTCGATGACCTTTTGAGCGGCTTGCCGCATGCAGAAGGCGGGGGATTGGATGCGAACCGCGCCATGATTTTTCGCCTCAAGGGTTCGAACCTCGCGCGGCTTGGTCAACCCAAAGAAGCGTTCGAGGCACTGGAAGCAGCCGTTGAACATGGACTCTGGAACGCCCAGTCGCTTCGGCTTGATCCCGGTTTTGGCTCGCTGCGAAGCGATCCACGATTTGTGACTATAGTGGACAAGGCACGACGTGAGCTTGCCGAGATGGCCTACGGTCTAAAGGATATCCACGGCAAGGTGATCGATAAGAAAGACTTCGAGGGCAAGGTCGTCATCGTCGATGTCTGGGGAACCTGGTGCCCTCCGTGTCGCATGGAGCTCCCGCACTTCGTGCGGCTGCAAAGAGAGTACGGTGACGAAGGACTGGACATCATCGGCTTGACCTGGGAGAACAGCGAACCGAACGAAGCGATCCGTACTCGGATCGAGCGTTTTTCTCGCCAACAAGCCATCAACTACCGTTTGTCACTGCTGAGTTATGCTCGCCTGACTGCAATCGACGTCCAGGCTTTTCCCACGACCTTCTTCATCGGGCGCGACGGCACGATCAAGGAGAAGTTCTCTGGATACAAGGACTACGCCGCGCTCGAACGCGTCGTCAAGCGACTACTCAACGAACCGGTTCCTCAAGGGCGGGAGAAGCCAGCGTCGGCCGCGGTTCAGACGCAAAGCTGAACGGGCGGCTTGATCCGTCCGTCTGCCTGCCTCAACGACGACGGCGAGGTGCGATCCATTCCCGCCCGGCACCGTCGCTGTGAGAACTTTCCGACGCGCGCAGCTTGCTGCGCGTGCTCTACGCTTAGCAGCCTGTTGAAAAAGTGCTTCGAGCTGAAAACTGGTCGCTTCGCGTCCAGATCAGCCGCGGCGAACGCAGGTAATCTCCGAGCCCTCTTCTATAAGATATACACGGCGAGGCTCGCCGCGGCTGATCTGGGCGTGAAGAGGCCGGTTTCTCAGCCGAATGACTTTTTCAACGGGCTGCTAGCTTGTGCGCCACGCTCCGAGGACCAAGTGGGCGACAACGGGAAAGTGATCGGACGGGTAGCGACCGCGCTTTTGCCAATCGAGGATGTAGGCCTCGCGCACGTAGGCTCGCCGGCTGCGCGTGAGGATGTAGTCGATCTTGGCACCGTCGCGGTCGCCGACAAAGCCGTTGAAGGTTCCAGCCGGCTGCGTGTCAGGATGCCGGGCGCGAAAGGTATCCACCCAGGGTGCTTGCAGAAGACGCGAAGAGTCGACAGCTGGCACTTCGCCGCGCAGAAACATCATTGGTTGTGAATCTTCGGCGGCGTTGAAATCCCCTGCAAGAATCACCGGATCGCTGCCGTCGGAGACGGCGTCGATGCGTTCGGCGATGAGCTGAGCGGAATGAATTCGTGAAGCACGACTCTTGTTGTCGAGGTGGACATTGAAGACGAGGAAGCCTTTGCCGCTCGCTTTAGAGCGCAGCCGCGCCCAGGTGCAAATGCGGGTGTGCGCACTACCCCAGCTTTTGGACCCAGGCATCTCCGGAGTCTCAGAGAGCCAGAACGTCGCATTCTCGAGCGCCTCGAAACGGCTCTTGCGATAGAGAATCGCCGCATGTTCGCCGCCTGCTTTGCCGTCATCTCGCCCGACGCCAACTGCTGCATAGTCGGGTAGGGCTGCGAGGAGTTCGTCCATCTGAAAACGCAGCACTTCCTGGAGAGCAAGAACGTCGCACTTCTCCTGTCGCAGCAGCTCGAAGACGAGATCACGGCGCTTCTGCCAATGGTTCTCACCGTCTTTGGCCGTGCCGTAGCGGATATTGAATGACATGACGCGAACGTCGAGCGCATCCTGCGCCGTTGACGGTGTCGCCATCATCAGGGAAAGAAAAACGGTCAGCGTTGCAGTGGTGGCATTCATGGACGGTGGGAACATGTTGGTTCTGGAGCAATCGAAACGTTGCGTACCGCCGATTCTACTCACGAACTTCCAGGTGGAGTGGGAAATCTCGGTCGCCATTGCAGCGCGACCCGAACTCGACCCCAACGGCGGCGAAAGCGAAAGTCGCAACGCCAACAGATCTGGTGCACGGGCCGCTACGATCCGAGCGACATCTCGCCGTCCCGCGCCCTCAGGAGCAGACTGTAGAAACCCCCGTCGCCGGGCGTGCGGTGCGGGAGAAAGAGCTTGGTCTCGAGCTCGGTGAGGTCTGGGTGCGCAGCGACGAACTCTGCGACCACGGTTTCGTTTTCGATGGACTCGATCGAGCACGTCGAGTAAAGAAGTTTGCCACCCGGCCGTAGGTGGCGGTATGCGGCGTCGAGTAGAGATCGCTGCAGCTTGGCGAGATTCTCGAAGTCGCTGCGGCGAAGGCGCCAACGCGCCTCGGGGCGCCTGGCGAGGACACCGGTGTTGGAGCAGGGCGCGTCGACGATGATGTGGGTGAACGTCTCGCCAAGATCTAACTGACTCGGATCCTCTGGAGCCTCGACGACACTGTAGGAGCCGTTCACCTTGTCGAGATTCGACCGTAGCAACGAGAGCCTTTCCTCGCGTCGATCGACCGCGACTAAGTGGCCTTCCCCCTCGAGACGCTCCAAAAGCTGCATCGCCTTGCCTCCCGGGGCGGCGCAGAGATCGAGGACGCGGGCCCCCGCCGGTGGCTTGAGGACCGCGCCGATTTGAATCGCTGTTTCGTCTTGAACCTGGAGCCATCCCTTCTGCAGCGCGCTCGCTCGTGCCAGATGGCCGCTGCGCCAGATGCGAATCGAGTTCTCGAGGGCACCGCACTCTGCGTCGACGCCGTCTGCCTGCAGGCTCGCCATGACCTCTTGCCGACTTGGCGCCTTTTTGGTGATGCGGGCGCCGACGGGTGGCACAGTGTTTCCGGCGGCGCACAGCTCACGCGCCTCTTCTTCGCCGAAGCGTTCGATCCAGGCGGCAACGAGCCATTTGGGATGCGAATACTTGAGGGCGACATGTCCAACGCGATCTAGGCGAACGAGTGGCAAGACCGGACGCCGAAGAAAGCAGTACCCGCGGCGAATCGGTAGGACCGCCGGATCGTCCGGGTCGAGCGGTGGATCCGATTGCTTGCGGAGCACATCGTCGCTGAGCCGGTGCAGCACGGCGTTGGCGAATCCGACCGCTCGAGCGCCGGAGGTGTCGAGACGTTTCAGTCCTTCGACTGTTTGATAGACTGCGGCGTGTGCCGGGATTCTCGAGAGGAACACAGATTGATAGGCCCCGACACGAAGCGCCGCGCGCACGGCGGGGCGCTGCTTGGTAACGGGAACTTTGAGGTAAAAACCGAGGATGGCGTCGAGCGTCGCCATATGGCGCACGACACCGTAGACGATCTCCTGCAGAAGAGTGCGGTTGCGCTCGTCGACTTGATGGATCGTGCGCGCGAGTATGTCGTCGATGAATTGATGCGTCGACTCCGCTTCGACGAGAAGCGTGATGGCCCGTCGTCTGACTTCGACTCGTCCGTCTGGAGCGGCCGCTTCGGTTTGCGATTTTTGCGGTGGGGTGGTTTCGCTCACGTCGGCAGGCTGTTTTCTCTCGAGTTGGACGAAGCCGGCGGCGAGAAGAAGTAGTCGCCGCTCTTGAGGCGCTGGCCGTTGAGATATGCGGCAGCACTCATTGGTGGTTTCCCGGCTCGCTGAATCTCATCGACTCTGACGATACCGGAGCCACAGACGATGTTGAGAGTTTTGCCGTCAGGAATCCAGACATACCCTGGTTTCAGATCGGCGGAGATTTCGTTTTCGCCGTCGCCGAGCTGGGGTGTGACTGGGCGAAGGCGCCGAAACGTCGTGCGCTGCGGGGCGCGACTGTCGTAGAGGTGACTGTAGGCGCCCGGCCATGGCTGGTAAGCACGTGCCATGCGTTCGATGCGCTCTGCGCTGGCGCACCAATCGATTTCGCCGTCCTTTTTTCTCAGTTTAGGCGCCACAGTCGCCAGCGACTCATCTTGAGGCGACTCCGTGAACGACCCGTCGGCGAACCGCGGGAGATTGCGTGCTAGCAAGTCAGCGGCGAGCACCGCTAGCCGAGCTTCGAGTTCGCCCGCGGTCTCGTCAGCCGCGATCTCCAGCCCAGCGGTGTCGACAATCGGGCCGCTATCCAGCCCGCGCTCGATGCGAAACAGCGTCACGCCGGTTCGAATCTCGCCGTTGAGAATCGCGTGCGCGACCGGGGCCGCGCCGCGGTAACGCGGCAGAAGCGAACCGTGGAGATTGAAAATACCGATTCTCGGTAGCTCACGAATGCGACGCCTGAGAAGTTCGCCGTAGTCGGCGACGATGAAGAGGTCTGCGTTGAGCTTTTCGAGGTCGTCGAGGTACGCCGTGTCGTTCGCCGACGCGGGCGTATCGCACTTCAGTCCGAGCGCCTCGGCACGCTCTGCCACTTCCGTCGGCTGCACCCGTCGACCTCGACCGCGGCGGGTAGGCGGTCGGCTGATGACGAAGACGAGGTCGCCGCTTCGCGCGGTCTCGTGAAGGCGCTCGAGGATCGGGACCGCGAAGCCGCCCGAGCCTAGAAAAACGATCTTCACGTCAGTCGCTTTCCGGAGGTTCGGGATCAGCTCGCTCGCTCGCCGGTCTACCGACTTCGTCGTTTGTCTCGGTCGATCCGCTGCCAAGGACAGTCCGCCCTGGCGAGACTTTTGCCTCGCCGATTGTCTCGGATGTCTCCTCCACGGGCTGGTCCGCGGCGGGAGTGATGGGCTGGGAGCGCGCCTCCTCGCCTTCACCCTGGAGCAGGTGAGCCTCTGCCGGGTCCTCGTCGAGATTCTCGCGTTCGAGCTCGACCAGTTTGGCCGTCTCCTCGTCGCTCCGCAATCGGACGAAGAGGTCGCCGAACGACTGCTCCTGTTCGATGGCCACTCGATACCCTTTGGCGAGCTCGAGGATGGCGAGAAAGAGTCCGATGGCGTCGGCTCGATGCTCGTAGTTGTCGAAGAGTCTCGCGAACGCCATCGTTCGCCTTGGCGCGTCGACGAGAGCTGACTCGATCGTCTCAATGTATTCGGAGATTGGGCGTTCGCGCAAAAAGACGCGGTGAGGCCCGCGTCGCCCGACCGCGAGCTGCACGCGCTGAAACGCTGTGAGAAGATCCCAGATCGAGACATCGCCGAGCGCGATGGGGTCATCGAGATCTTCCTGAAACTCTATCTCGACGTATGGGCGTCGGTACCGGCGGCGAAACTCTTCGTATCGATCCTCGAGCAGAAGCGAACGTTCTTTGTACTTTTTGAAGTCGAGCAGTTGTTGTACGAGCTCGAGCCGCGGGTCTTCCATCTCGTCATCGCCGTCTTCCTCCTCGGGGCGCGGCAAGAGCAGTTTCGATTTGATCTCGATCAACTGCGCCGCCATGACGATGTAGTCGCCACAGACGTTCGGGTCGATCTCCTTGAGCAACTCGAGATAGATCCGGTATTGGTCAATGACGCGCGCCAAGGGGATGTCGAGGACGTCGATCTCATCCTTCTTGATCAGATAGAGAAGGAGGTCCAGCGGCCCGTTGTACGACTCGAGTTGAGCGCGAAAGTTGTTCGTGACGGTCTGCATCGTACGTCTTCGCTTCGCTGCGGCTTCTTCCTCGAAAATCCTCTTCCACGGATTGCTATAGCACGTCCGTCAATCACGCTCCAGACGATTCTTCACTACATCGAAGGCTTCCTCGATGTTGATTCGCTCTTGCTCGGTCGAATCTCGATCACGAAGCGTTACGGTGCCGTCTTTCAGAGAGTCCCCGTCGACCGTCAAGCAGAACGGGGTGCCAACCTCGTCATGACGAGAATAGCGCTTGCCGATCGCGTGCTGCTCGTCATATCTCGCATTGATGCCGGCGCTGAAGAACTGCTCGACGATCTCGCGCGCCCTCTCTGGCATGCCATCCTTTTTCACCAGCGGCAACACCGCGACTTTGTAGGGGGCCAGCCTTGGATGCAGTTTGAGCACCCGACGAACCTTGACGTTGCCCGACGCGTCGGGACGTGGCGAGTCGTAGTGGAAGGCGTCAAGCAGGTACATGAGCGTCGTTCTCGTCGCGCCGGCTGCCGGCTCGATGACGTACGGTGTGTAGCGCCATCCCTTTTTGCCTGTCTGAGGGTCGGTTTTTTCTTGGTCGAAGTAATTGAGTGGCGCTCCAGAGTGTTCCGCATGCTTTTTCAGATCGTAGTCTGTCCGGCTCGCCACGCCCTCAAGCTCGCCCCAACCCCACGGATACTCGTACTCGATGTCGTAACAATCGTCTGCATAGTGAGCCAGCTCATCTTTTTCGTGTTGTCGCAGACGGAATTTGCTCGGGTCATTCGCGTAGCGCTGATACCAACTGAGTCGTTCGTTCTTCCAGTACTCGAGCCACTTTTTCTGCTCGCCAGGCGCAACAAAGTACTCGAGTTCCATCTGCTCGAACTCGCAGGAGCGAAAGATGAAGTGCTCGACGGTCACCTCGTTGCGGAACGACTTTCCCATTTGCGCGATGCCGAAAGGGACTTTCGCCGCCATGGCTTTCTGGATGTTCGCGAACTGGACGAACATAGCCTGTGCTGTTTCAGGGCGTAGGTAGACGGCTGACTCCTTCATCTTGTGCTCGAGGAGCTTGCGGATCTCTGCAGCCTCGAGACTCTTCCCAGCGAGCTCTTTGGCCATTTCGTCGAGCGGGTCGATGGAGCCGAGCGTCGAGCGAAACATGAGGTTGAACTGTCGTTCGTCGCTGAGAAACGGACTGCCGATCTCGGGGCTGACGTAGCCGCGAAACGGGAACTCTGCTGCCGCCTCGGTGGCGTCTTCTGGGAAAAAGCCGACGGTGTCCGCATCCATGACCCGTAGACCTGTCAGAATCTTGCCCTGGCGGGAGAGGGTGATGTCGAAGCGTTCTTGAATGGCCTTTTGGTAAACCTTTGCCTGTCCCTTGTCAGAGCATGTCAAGGGTAGTTCATCCCCGACGGACGGGCGCGGTGCGTGATCGGCGCGGAAGCGTTCCTTGCTAATCAGACAATCGACGAGCGGATCCGAAAACCCGGAGAGGTGCCCCGACGCATGCCAAACCTTCGGGTGCATGATGATCGACGCGTCCAAGCCGACCACGTCCTCACGCGCGTGAACCGTGGTACGCCACCACTCGTTCATGATGTTACGTTTGAGCTCGACCCCAAGCGGGCCGTAGTCATAACAGCTCTTCAGGCCGCCGTAGATCTCGCTAGACTGGAACACGAAGCCGCGCTGTTTGCAGAGTGAGATGACCTCTTTCATGAGGTCGTAGTCGTGCCGAGGAGCTTGATTCGGGGCCGCATTCATGGATTGTCCTTTCGTAGAGTGCACGATTATTTCAAGCTTTACGGGGAAGTCAACGGCGGTTCTGAGCGCGCAGTCTTTCGTGCGGGTGTCGGCGCCGACAGTGGGTGGCGTGGACCCGTCCTCCTCGTTGTGGGTCGCCTTTCGCGCTTCGATGCGGCGCGAAGCTCCGGTATCGCGACAGCGTCGTCAGCCGCGTGACCGTCGTCGCGAGTAGGCGCGACCGAAGGCGACGGCGCCGGCGAGGATCCGGACAACCGCGGCGTTGGGAGCGGAGTCAGAAGAGAAACAGGCGAGCCGCCGGCGCGATTGCGCGACCCGCCTGGGCACGACGTAGGAGCCGACCACAGAGCCGCAGTTCAGACGGTCTCCAGAGACGCACCGCGGCGGCTGTGTTGCGCGGCCCCGACAGCCTACTGGAGTGCTGAAGCTGCGCCTTCGGTACGGCGGGCGAGTCGATGCCGTTCGTACCCAGCAGAGCCGAGAACCAGGTTGAGAAGGCGTGCCGCCTTTTCGTCAGGCTGAGATGGAAATGGTCAAAGCCGTACCAGTCGCTCGGTGCGCTGAGAAGGCGTACTCCGAGGACGTCGCACAGCTGCGGCAGTTTCGATTGCAGCTCGAGGACACGTGCCATGAGTTCGGCCTGCGACAGGGTGCACGATGGGTAGTAGAGCCGCCGCAGCACGTGGTATTTCCAGGCCGGCACACGGCGCACGCTCTCCGCCGGTAGCGCGGTGACGGCGACGTTCGCACCGAACGATTGGCAGCGGCGGACGGAATCGCCGACCCAACCGAGAATGTCGTCAACGCTTGCACCGTACGGAAGATCGTTCCCGATGTCGGTGAACAGCGTGTGCACTGCCGCGCCGTCACACTGCTCGGCACGCGACTCGAGGGCTGCGTAGAGATCACACCGGCTCAAAGCCGGAAAGGCCATAAGGGCTACACCAGAGTACGAACCATAGGATCGCCCCGGGCCGTGCGCGACAAAATAGTCCACGACTCGGTCGCCCAGTCTCTCCTGGGCCGCGTCAAGGAGCTGTGGCAAGGAGAATGTCACATTGCTGGCACCGAGAACGGCGAAGAGGGCGCTGTTGGGTGTGGC
This sequence comes from Planctomycetota bacterium, assembly GCA_965223265.1. GTDB lineage: Bacteria > Planctomycetota > UBA8108 > UBA8108 > SXIK01. The sequence goes on along the minus strand of OZ244999.1, from coordinate 7,344,499 downwards.
CATCAAAACTCGGCCCTAAGTTGGAGAGAAAGGACGACGATAGAGATCGCTTGGCGTTCCGAACAGCACTTCGCAGCCAAGTCCCGAGCCTCGCGCTCATGCACAGTCTAGATCATCCTGCGACCTTGGACGCGTCTACTTCGCTCCGTGAAGCGCTGTCTACGTGTCCACGGTGCTGTACGCACGTCCTTTCTTGGAGTCGCGAAATTCGCCGCACTTGAGAAAGTGATCGGCTTCCTCCATGGCGCGACGAACGAAAAGGATCGGCGTGTGGCTGTAGGGTAGCACGCGGAGCGCAAGGGGCTCGAGCTGGGCTTCGGCGACGCTAACGACGCCGTCGTTCGGTTTCTGAAGGTGCGTCGGCAGCAAGCGGAACCTCACTTGCCCGGCGATGACCCCGATTTGGGTCGCGCTCGGAATGCCGCAGGCCTCAAAGATGCCGGGGGGCTCCTCCGTCAGTTGTTTGGCACTTTTCCGGCCCGCTATCCAGCGGTACGGCGGAAACTTGCACAGCCGTCGTGCGGTCTCAGCGCCGCGGTTGGGCGGCACCATCAACACGGCCCGCTTCGGGGCGGGGGCGTCGCAATGCGTCAGGGCGTAGCGCAGGATCAATCCGCCCAGGCTGTGTGTCACGGCATAGAGTTCGTAGGGTGTGCCGCGGAGCTCGAGTTCGCTCTTCAGTGCACGCAGCTCATCCGCTAAGTCCTTGGCGTGGTCTTCGATGTACTTACGCGTCGACGGATAGCTACGGTTGTAGACGACATAGCCGCGCTTCTCGAAGAACCGCTGCATTGGCACCATGAAGAATCGATTAAGGAGGATTCCATGGCGCAGTACGACGATGCGGTGCATCGTCTCGGTATCGGAAGGACCGGGGGTCGAGATCATGGTCGCACCTGTTGACGCCGGGCGATGAAGCAGTCGCTTCGATGGATTGTATCGGCTCTGTGGCGGCTGCCACAGAAGTTCCAGGTGTGCATTTGTTTCCGCGACCGGTAATCTGGGGCGCTTTGAGTCGGCGGTACCAACGCCCGAAGCGATTGGTCTTGCCGCGGCGAGGGACGCCAACGAGGAATCGCATGCCTGAACCGTCTGCCGTGGGTGTGATCTTTGATATGGACGGGGTCCTCATCGAGTCACGCGAGGCTCACTATGCTTCGTGGTGCCGACTGGGCGAGGAGCTCGGGACGCCGTGCCCGCGTCAGATCTTTGACGACACCTTTGGCATGCACAATCGACAGATCATTCCTCTTTGGGTCGAGGGCAAACCGAGTGAACAGGAAATCGATCGGCTTTCGGCGCGCAAGGAAGAACTCTTTCGTTCCGTTGCGGCGCAGCGCGTTGAGGTGTTGCCTGGGGCCCGGGAACTCATCGCCGATCTCACCGCGCGCGGCTGGGCGCTCGCGATCGGATCGTCCGCGCCAGCCGCGAATGTGGAGCTGGTGTTAGACCTACTGGGTGTACGTGACTGTTTTCATGCGCTTTCAACCGGAGATGAGGTGACACGCGGGAAGCCACATCCGGACGTGTTTCTCATCGCCGCGCGCAAGCTCGGGCTGCCGCCGCGGCGCTGCATCGTGATCGAGGATGCGCCCCAAGGGGTCGAGGCAGCGATCGCGGCGGGTGCGCAGGTGGTCGCAGTGACGACGACGAAAACGCGCCAGGAGCTACAGCGGGCGGACAGCGTCGTCGGATCGCTGCTCGATCTGAGTGCGGATACGCTGCTGCGGCTCGTCAACGATGGCTGATGGGCATCAGTTGTCGAGGACCGACTCCTGAAGCCTCTTTGCCTCATTGGCATCAGCGACGATGTCAGAGTGGCAGGCGGCCCTGCGGTGTGTGCCTTTGCTGGCAAGCGCGTGGATCTCTTCGGGTGAGAGCACGCCTCGCTTTTCTAAGATTTCTTGCTGCTCGGGCGTCAAGGCTGCCGACCGCTTCGCCTTGCGTTCGGGTACGAACTCGTCGGCCTTGCCGGATGCGAACTCCGTGATTTCTTTCGAGATGCGCACCGAGCACCAATCGTGACCGCACATGGCGCAGAAATCCGTGTCGACGTCGAGGTCTTCGTCGTGAAACGCACGCGCCGTGTCGGGGTCAAACGAGAGGTCGAAGTGTTTTTCCCAGTTCAGCGCCGCGCGGGCCTTCGTCAGTTCGTCGTCTTGATCTCTCGAACCAGGGATGCCCAGAGCGATGTCGGCTGCGTGGGCTGCGATCTTGTAGGCAACGCACCCCTGCTTGACGTCGTCTTTCTTCGGCAGTCCGAGGTGCTCCTTGGGCGTTACGTAGCAGAGCATCGAAGCACCATGGTACGCCGCGGAGGTCGCTCCGATGCACGACGTTATGTGATCGTAGCCCGGGAAGATGTCCGTGACCAGTGGGCCGAGAACATAGAACGGCGCGCCGTGGCAGAGTCGCCGCTGAAGCTTCATGTTGTATTCGATCTGATCCAGCGGTACGTGGCCCGGACCCTCGATCATCACCTGCACGCCCTTAGCCCACGCGCGTTCCGTGAGTTCACCAAGCGTTTGCAGTTCTGCGAGCTGTGCCGCGTCCGATGCGTCCGCGAGCCCGCCGGGACGTAGCCCGTCACCGAGGCTGAAGGACACGTCGTACTCGCGCATGATGTCGCAGATTTCATCGAAGAGGTCGTACATCGGGTTTTGCTTGCCGTGGATCAGCATCCACTTCGCGAGCAAACTGCCGCCGCGTGAGACGATGCCGATGAGTCGATCTTTGACGAGAGGCAAGTGCTCTTGGAGGACTCCTGCGTGGATCGTGAAATAGTCGACACCTTGTTTCGCTTGATGCTCGAGAGAGCTCAAAATGGTGTCGTAGTCGAGATCTTCGATGCGCCGACCGATGATCATCGAATAGATCGGCACGGTCCCGATCGGTACGCGGGCATTTTGCACCATAGCCTCTCGGCACTGCTCGATGCGTCCGCCAGTCGACAAATCCATGACTGTGTCGGCGCCCCATCGTTCTGCCCAGCGCAGCTTCTCCAGCTCCTCGTCGGTTCCCGAGCTCACCGGTGATGCCCCCATGTTGGCATTGATCTTGGTTAGGCTTGCACGACCGATGCACATGGGATCAAGGCGATAGCTTAGATGGCGGATGTTTGCGGGGATGATCATGCGTCCCGCAGCTACTTCGGCTCGAACCTCTTCGGCCGATAGGTGGGGTTCGCGCTCGGCAACGCGATGCATCTCAGGCGTAGTGATCCCGGCGCGCGCCTTTTCGAGTTGAGTGATTGGAGTTCGACCCGATTCGTTTTCCCAGTCGAGAGCCGTGACGGTTGAAGGCTCTGGCATCCCTGGGGTATCAGGCGAGCTGAAGGTCTTTTGGCCGCCAACTTGAGGCGGATTCGCAAAGCTGCCGGGGTTGGTCACCGCTTTCAGATTTGAGGGGTTGCCGCCGACTGGGGGGAGACGATACGAGCGGTCAAAGTCGCTCTGCGGGTTGGCTCGATTCACTCTCAACCACCTTTCGTGACGAGTTCGAAGATATCGACGGAAGCGGGTCTGAGGGTCGTTTCGACGGCCTGGATCGACTGAACCCGGTGTTCCTCATGAATCTTCCATGAGTCGAACCTGGGTTAGGTCGCTTCCCTACGCCGGTGCTATCCGGTTCAGGTTCAAGGGGTTTGCTCTCAGCCTCGAAGGCACCCCCAGCGAAGAACGTATAACACTTACGCTGTTACGTTAGTCTAAAGTCGGGTTGAGTTCAAGGGAAAGGCGATCGTGCGTTCGTGCCGTCGCTTCGTCATATTCCGGACTCAGAACCTTAGAGTCACGCCCAGCTTTACGGTCAGCTCGGTCTCGAGGAATCGAATGCGGCCGCTTCCTCGGTTTGTGTTCTGATTGACGACGACGAAGAGATCTGTGCCCGGGTGAATTCCCCAGCGAACGCGACTATTCAAACCGATCGAATCGCTGACGCTGTCGAACTGAACGAAGTTGTTCCACACGAGATCCGGAGTGAAGTTGAACTGCAGGCGCAGTGATGCGAGCCGAGTGTTGAAATCGCCTGCCGGCAGCCGCACCTGGTTGAGCGTGTAGGAAAGCTGGGTGATGACGCGTGGGATGAGCGTGAGCGTCGTCGACAGATTGTAGACCTCTCGATTCCCATCATAGAATTCGCCGAAGCTGTAGGTCGGGGTGATGCTGACCAAGCGCTTCGTCGCGCTGTCGACGCCGATCGTCGCATGCGTCCACCAGTAGTCGTCGGCCGGAATGGTGACTCCCTCGCTAATCTCAAAATCTTCTAGGGGGCCGTCGAATTCACGTTCGACTTGAAACCAGATTTCGTCGCCGGAGTCGAACTGCACCCAGAAAGGAATCACGCCATGCCGTGCCGTCTCGAGTCGATTGCTGAGGTCGGTGAAGTGGGTCGTGCTGTACGAAAACAACAGACGTCGTACAGCGTCCAGAGACTTCGGTCGCGGTCTGAAGCTCAGCGAGCTATTGTAGGCTCGGATTGCTGTTCGCGGCACGAAGCCTAAAGCCGCATCGAACCCCTCATCGATTTGATAGGCGCGGGCGCTAGCGATGTACGGCTCGTTCGGATAGGAAACCGAGAGGCCGTAGGAGTAGTTGTCTTCGAACTGCTCCCCCTCTGTGTAGCTACCGATTCCGTACCCGTCTACTTGGAGAATCTGGTCGCCGAAAAGTTCGTTTGTCTTGAGTCCGAAATCGAGCCCGCTGACGACGTTGTCGTTTCGCGTATTCGGGTCACCGAACGTTGTGATCATTCCCACGGTCGATTGATCGAACACGTTTTTTGACACGCGGGTTACCAGGGCGTTGCGCTCGCCAAGTCCATCGTGGTCCTCGAGCACCGCGTCCATGATCCCAACGTTGTAGCTGTTGACGCGCCCCGTCAGCTTGGCCGCAGCGAGGATCGGCACGACCTCTCCTTGTTCACTCAGGCCGACACGGCGGCTGAAGAACGGCAGGAACTGGGAGGAGCTCAGTCCCCCGAAATCGAAGATGCCCGAATCCTCGAGGAAAAACCCTCGCTTCTCCGGAAAGAAGAGTGGGAAGCGTGTGAGGTTGATCTGGCGTGCGTCCACCTCGGTTTCTGCGAAGTCTGTGTTGTAACTCAAGCTGGTGGTGAGGTTGGGTGTGATGCGGTAGCGGATGTCCCCGCCGAAATCGAACGTCAAGTCGTCGTCTTCCTTGACGCGGTCGTGGTTGAAGCGGCTCAGCGCGTAAGGTTTGATGTCGAGTCCGAGACCCTGGTGCAGTCCATTGAGTCCAGAGACCGTGCCTGCCTCGACGAAATCGTAGTTGTTGACGCGCACCTCGTAGTTGCTCCATCGCGTGCGCTCGTTTTTGCGTTTGACGTTGCGGACGACGTTGAATCCCCACGTGTCAGTGGCCGGGTTGAAGCTGATCGACTTCAGCGGCACCATGATCTCCGCCTTCCATCCTTCGTCGTCGATGGAGGTTCGCACCGTCCAGATGGCGTTCCAGCTTTCGTTGAAGCCCGTGTTGTTCGTAATCAGCGCATCGTAGCGCGCCGCAACTGGATTGAACGCCAAGTAATAGCCGTTGCGTTGATCGAAGAAGGTATCGACGACGATGATGACCCAGTCGTCTTGAAAGATCGATCCATCACGCGCCATCTCGCGTCCAATGATCTTTTGTGGTTCGGCGTCGAAGCACCAGATGGCGATGTAGATAGCATCGCTGTCGTAGACCATGCGGAAGGTTGTCGGTTCGGTCGCTGGGGCCCCTGCGTCCGGTTGGGTTTGAAACAAGGGGCCGGGGTCGTCCGCAAGCTCCCAGGCGCGGTCGTTGAGACGACCGTCGACGACAGGAGGCTCGTCGACCTTTATGGCGCGGAAATGACGCTCACCTTTCTGCGGTTCGGTCCAATCTGCGCCCGACTCAATCGTGTCGCGACGAATCTTCGGCTTCGCCTGTTCTCGCTTGGCAGCAGATGTATCGCCATCCGCCGCTGCGATGACTTGACACAGCAGCAGAACCTGCAATATCAGGATGGGGAAGGGACGAGTTGCGCGCACGGTTTCCCACGAGAGACTTACCAAGTCAGCTGTACTTCGCTCGCGAATCAGCTCTCGTGACGGACGGACTCCCCCATCCCGAAGACTCCGTGTGGATCTTCACACGTTGCCTACGACGCGCACCGCGACGGCATTGAGACTGCGCACGATGTCGTGCGATGCAGCCGTTCCGACGGATCGAACGCCGCAGCTCCGCACGCGTTGACTGTCGGCAATGCGGTATTGCAAGCGACCCGGGTTAGACGAGTTTCAGACCGACGGCCACATGATATCAGCTTCCTGCGACGGGGGAAATCATTGAGTCGCGGAGGCTGCAGTCGCGGACCGCCGAGGTGTTTCGTCGGGACACTACCTAAACTCGAGCTGAACATCCACCAAGCTCGGACCCGCGCCGCGTCGGGCTTCGGGTCAGCGGACGTAGGCCCAGCATTTCAGGCCTGACTCCACGATCACACGCAGGCGCCGGTAATCGTCGCCCTCGTAGTCATCGAGGCACTCGAGTTCCTCAGGGCTGACTTCCAGCACTAGCCCCGAGACGATAGCATCTCCGCTGCCCGGCTCGACGCGCGGATACGTGCGAGACCCTTGGCGCACGCTTCTCTTTTCGTATCCCCTCAAACGATCCGGGCGACCGACGACGGTGCGACCGATGACGCGTTGCTGAACCTTGTGGTTCATCAGCGTCCCGTAGACGAAGATCTTTTCTGTCACCGGCTCTCCGCGTGGCGTTGAAGACTCAGAACATTGCTCGTTCATCGAGTGCTCCGTGCGGCAGCATTACGAGCGTCTGCAAGAGACGGTGCGCGAGCGCGCCACCGATTGTGCGCCATACGGCGAGCGAGTGCGCACTTCCGCTTCGTTCTGAAGGCGTTGAGGATAACTCAGAAGTTGGTTTCGACCATAGGCCTGAAGGTGAGGTCGTGCACCACGACATCAGGCGGCAAAAGAAGAGTCGCGCGGATCGCTTGAGCGGCGCTCTCCGGGCGCATGTAGTCGGGGCGCTTGTTAGGACGAAAGCCGGTGTCCGTTCCTCCCGGATACACCGCAGTGACCTTGATGTCATGTTCGCGCGCTTCTTTGACGAGGACACTGTGGAGACCTTCGAGGCCGTTCTTCGCGGCGGTGTACACCGCCATACGTTCGTTCCCGAAGTGGCATACGGTGGACAGGACGTTGATGATGTGTCCGGACCGGCGTTCGATCATGCGAGGCAGAATCGAGCGGATGAAGAGAAAAGGTGCCCGCAGTCCGACGCCGACGATGGCATCGAAGTCGTCGATCGGAGCCTCGTGCACCAGTCCCTTTTGGTTCCATGCGGCGTTGTTGACGAGGATGTCGACATCGCCGTTCGTCGCGACAGCGTCGGAAATGAACTGCATCAACTGTGCGTCGTCGCAGAGATCGAACGCGCCAGTGTGAACGTGCGGTGAACCGCTGCGTCGGCAACGACTCGCAGTGTCGTCGAGGGCTTCAGCGTCGCGTCCGCAGATCGACAACTTGACGCCATCACCTGCAAGCTGAAACGCGAGCTCGCGGCCGATTCCATGCGAGGCGCCGGTGAGAAGTACGTGCTGATCTTCAAGAGAACGAGACATCGATCTCCTTCCTCGTCTATGGTGAGGGGTGGGCTGGGGGTGAACGCGTGAGTTGGGTGACTCTACCAGCCCGCCTGAAAAAGTCATTCGGCCGAGAACCGGCCTCTTCACGCCCAGCTCGACCGTGTCAATACTCGCCGTAATACCTTATAGAAGAGGGCTCGGAGATTACCTGCGTTTGCCGCGGCCGATCTGGACGCAAAGAGACCAGTTTTCGGCTCGAAGCACTTTTTCAGGCGGGCTGTTACCTCGAGTTTGGCCATTTCGCGTCGAGCCTGCCAGCGCCAGGAGCGTCGAGGCCAAGGAGCGACTCGGGCGCGATCCCGCTCGGGTCGTGGCGGAGGACGGGCGCAGGCATCGGCGCTCCTGGCGTTCCCCGAAGGGCCGGACAGGAGATTTTGAATGGGCACAAGGGTTCTCAGGGTACGAAAAAGTCGAAAGGGCCTCGGAACCCCCGCGAAACTCGTCCGGCCAGGCCGGCGCGAAATGGCCAAACTCGAGGTAACCCGCGCCGATGGGTAGTGTCGTCGTATTCATCTCCGAGGCCGACTGGATCTCCGGAGCCGATCTTTGCGCTGCCTACCTCGCAGTGTGGGCTGACTGCATCTGCGCCGCTTCCGCCTCGAACTTTTGCGCCGCTCCTTCGTTGCCAGTTTCTCGATGGGCGTTGGCGATCAACCGATAGAAAAGCCAGACACTTTCTCGTGGCGGCGGCGCGTAGAACACTCCGAGTCGACGGCAGACGTCCGCACCAACTTGGTAGTCTGTGATCGCTGCGTCGAACTGCCCCAAAAGTGAACGGCAGTAGCCGCGATTGCGCCAAATTTCTGGCAGGTCAGGTCGCAGATCAACCGCCGCGGTGAATTCCCGCAGCGCCGCCTCGAGCCGTCCCTGCGCGGCGAGGGCCATCCCGAGGAACTGGTGGGCGGTGAAGTGAACCGGGTACGACGTGCGCCGCGTGTAGGCGAAATACTCTGTAAGGTCGTTCTGCGCTTCCTCAGGCCGACCAAGCATGACGAGCGCTTGAGCGCGGAAGATGAGTGCCTCCGGTACCGGTGTTTTGGTCTTCCGCATCGCGTCGTGGCTTGAGTTTAAGTATTTGAGCGCCTCGTCGGGGTGGCCGAAGTCAAGGTGCAGCTGGCCTAGCTTCGCGAGCGAGCGCGTATTGTTTGGATAGATCTCGAGGGCACGCTTGAGCTTTTGCGTGGCGAGCGCAAAAGCAGCCTGCGCTTGCTGGCTCTCAGGGCCAGAGCTCAGTCGATGCTCTTCCGCCTTCAGCATGTGAGCCTCAGCGGCGATCGAGTGGCTTCGGGTGCTGTTGGGAGCATCGAGTGCGATCCGCGCTTTGAGCGTTTGGCGCGTGCTCCAGTCCTCGTTGCGCACGATCGAGCGTCCCCCGTACAGCAAACAGAGGAGCGCTAGGACCGTGCAGACTATAGGGCGCCTTCTCGTCGGTTGGCGCTCCAGGAACTTGGTTGTGACGGCGGCGAGAAGAAGTGGATACGCGAACGACGGCAGAAACGCTAAGCGTTCCGCGAAAATTGTGCCGATCGGAAAGAGGACGTTCGAAGTCGGAAGAAAGGCGATCAAAAAGAAAGTCGTAGCGAGTGCTAGCAACGGCAGGCGGCGCCACGCTAGCGTTATGGTCGCCCCTGCGCCGAGTACGACCGTCCCGGCGCTGAACCAAGTCAGTGCACTGCCGAGTGGCTTGACCGGGATTTGGTTGTAGGAATAATCTGCCGAGAGGTGAAAAGGGGCGACTGTCTTGAAGGCGTAGACGCCAAGAAGCCCCAGCGCGTTGACGCCGCGCGTCAAGGGTTCAACGTGCGCCAGCGGGTTGTCGATGAGCGACGCGCCAAGGTCCGTCGCGTCAACCCCAACGCGCCGAACGAGCAGGTTGGCACCGATCGCGATCGCCGCGCCGAGGAATGCCCCCCACGGGAGCGTTTGGCGGCGAATCGCGGCGGTGACGAGTAGCAGAGGCAGGATGACGACGCTGTTTTCTTTGGCGAGCATACCGACGAACGTCAGCATGCCGACACCGACTGTCTGTCGCCAGGCGCGCGCTCCCGTCGGCGATGGATCCTTGAGCACGATCAACCATGCCGCGAAAGTCGCTGCTGCCGCCAGCAGTTCAGCACGTCCCACGATGTTGGCGACGGCCTCGACGTGGATCGGCAGCAAGGCATAGAGCGAAGCGCAGAGAAACGCCACCAGTTGATCGCCGACCAGTTGTACCAGAACCCAGTAGCTCAGCAGCGCCACTGCGGCGTTGAGAAGAACGTTGACGAGATGGAAGCCCCACGCCGCGTCGCCGCAGCGAAAATTGAGTGCGTAGGTCAAGAGCACGACCGGGCGATAGACATTGCTTGCCCGCCGCGGACCCCAATAGTCCGATAGGAAGATGCGTCGGAGATCGAAATCGCGGAGCCCCGCGTCTTTTTCGATCAACTCTTGGTCGTCGAAGACGAAGTCGCCTGGGAGTGTGTTCGCGTAAGCGGCAAGCGCGATGAGGATCACTCCTGCTGCAGGCCAACGTTTTCCCGGCGGGGAGGAGGTTGGCTGGGTGCCGCGTCCGGGTGTCATAATCTCCGCTCGAGTTCAGCCATTTCGCGGCGGCGGTCCTCTCGCTTGATTCCAGGCTCATTCGCCGCTGGACGGAAGGACCGGATCAACTATGTTTTCCAAGATCGAGAGAGTGCCGGCCGTCGCATCAAGTCGGACCCTTGCACCTAGTGGCAACATGGCATGATCGCGTAAGCCGTGACCGGCCGGGAAGCCTGCCAACACGGGCACACCAAGCGATTCGAAATAGTCGTGAAAGATTGTATCGAGAGGAATCGCGTCCCGTTCCTTGCCGCAGTTGAGAAAACTGCCGAGCACGACGCCACGAATCGTCTTCAGTTTTCCGGAGAGCCGCAGCTGTGCGAGCATACGGTCAATGCGAAACGCCTTTTCGTTGACGTCTTCGAGGAACAGAATCGCGTCGCGAGTGTCGATCTCATACGGAGTGCCGAGTGTCGCGCACACCAAGCTGAGGTTGCCTCCGGTGAGTCGGCCGCTGGCTTCGCCGGATACCAGTGCGCGAAATCTCTCGCCGGGTTGCCGTCCCCAGCGGGAAAACCGAGACGTGTCACCGCCCAGCGCCGGCCATAAGTGGTCCGCGGTGAAGGGAGAGAATCCTTTCTTCGCCCCACTCACAAGATCCGCCCCGATCGGGCCGTGGAAGACGACGAGACCTGCGTGGCGTTCGGCGGCGAGGAGAAGTGCGGTGATGTCGCTATAGCCGACGAGAATCTTGGGGTTAGACCTGAGAGTGTTGTAGTCGACCTTGTCGAGGATTCGAGGTGTGCCATAGCCGCCTCGCATGCAGATGATCGCCTTGACGTCTGGGCTGCGAATGAACGCGTTCAACTCACCCGCGCGCGTCGAATCGTCGGCGGCGAGATAGCCGCGGCGCGTGGCGGCGGGGTAGTAGACGACCCGGAAGCCGAGGTCCCGAAGGATGGTTGCCGCATTTTTAAACGTCGCAGTGTCCACTGAACTTGCGGGAGCTACCAAGGCGATGGTGTCGCCGGGCTGTAGCGCGGGCGGCACGACGCGTGACGGAGTATGCCTCGATTCCGATCGGTCTACGGCTGAGCCGGATGCAGGCCAGGCGTAGAATACCGAAGCCATCGCTGCAGCAGTGACAACAACGGCGCCGAGGGGCGACGTGGAAATTGGGTTCTTCATGGCGACTCCCGCGATCCGCGCGGACCGAAACGATGCTCGCTGGTGTCTAGCGCTCGCCCGACTCCAGCGTCCCGCTCGACAGCTTAGCGGTTTAGCGGCCGATGTAAACCATCGCGCCTGGCGGTGCCGATGCGAGATCTGGCGACAGAATCTGAGCTGCGACTCACGGGCGTGGCTGGACGTTCAGGCGCGGCAGCACCTGAGTCTCCCGCGCGAGTTCGGCGTCGTGTACTTCTTCAGCGGCGAAGTAACCTTGGACCTGGCGCAGCTCGTCGAGCGGAATCGGCGCGGTGACGACAAGCCGGCGGGCCAGAGGCAATGCCTCTGATGCGAATTCCTGGGTGACACTGTCGTGGGCCTCAAGCTTCTGCAGGAACTCTGCGTCGACTGGGGAATCGAACAGTTCTTGGAGAAGACGGCAGATACAGAAGAAGTGGCGCTCCGCGCCGAGCCGGGCAACGATTTCGGAGACGACGGCCCAGTCGATTTTGAGTTGATGCAGGACGCGGTGTAGGTCAAGCAAGGTAGCTAACGCGCGTCGGAAGCATTGCTCGAAAATCTCCAGGACCAGTAGTGTCATGAGCGGCTCGCCGCGTAGCACTTCGGGGTTGTTCTGCGCCACGGGACGCAACATGGGAAACGGGTCATCCGGGTCAACCCCCAGGCCGAGGCAGGAACGCTTGAAGAGTGTGACCGTCACACCGTCGCGCTCGAGACGTGGTAGGTGGTGAGAAACGCTCTCCGCGATCTCCGCCAAATCGTCGAGCTCGTTGAAACCGTGAGACTTGAGTAGCTTGTACGCTGCCACGCTACGATCGAGTGGCACTTGAAGCTCGAGTTCTGCGATCGGGTGAAGTTCCGGATCTTCGCACAGGTAGAAGGCGACTTGCGTGCTCCGCAAGAGCCGCACTGGAACGTTGGCTTCGGTGAATCGTTCGATGAGCTCGTCGAACGTGGCTCGATAGCTTGAAGCTCGGGCGCTGGAGCACAGCCGCGACATCTTCCATCTCGAGAGTCGGTCAGCGGAGATCGTCGACAACGCGTCGTTTTCCTCAACGAGGTGGTAGAGAACGGGCTCCAATGAGTTCGCCTCGACGAGCTTGTCCAGCAGCTTAGCCAGGGTGGACGGGAGGCGCTCGATCATCGTGGGGTCCTTCAGGAGGAAGACCCCCAATCGGCTTTCGAGGCTTGTCTTCGAGGCTTCCGGCTCGGTCATCGCGTCGTGATCCTATGCTGCAGAAAACCGTTTCGGCGACGAGAGTCGCTACGAGATCGCAGATGTCGACCCCGGCATCGCCAAACGCTGCTCTTTTCTGCATCGACCGATGGAACTATCGCCTTTGCACGAATCGTGTTGGTGGGGCGCTTTTTCGACTCGTCGGCCGATTATCGGCCGGCGGGTGACGCCTCGGCTCCTGCTGCGCTTCCCTGCTGCGGCGGCTCTGTGACTCAGGAACTCAGTCAAGCAGCGCAACGTGGACCACGGCCTGCCGTGTTTCGCTGTCGGCGAAAGTTTTTTCTTGTCAGCGACACAGCAGTAAGATTGATGGCGTCTTTCCCGACCGCTTTTGAGGAACAAGAACATATGACGCAGAATCCCATTCGTCGTGCGCTCGTCAGTGTTTCCGACAAGTCTGGCCTCGTAGACTTCGTCGCGCAGCTCAGAGAGTTCGACGTTGAAATCATTTCGACCGGTGGCACTGCCAAGGCGCTTGAAGAAGCAGGCATTTCGGTCCGCCCTATCGAAGATTTCACGGGACTTGCGGAGATGCTCGACGGGCGCATCAAGACGCTTCACCACCGCGTCCACGCTGGTCTTTTGTGGCGGCGAGACGAGAAGTCACATGCGGATACCGTGGAGCGCGAAGGGTTCGAATCGATTGATCTCGTCGTCGTCAATCTCTATCCGTTTGAAGCCACCGTGGCGAAGCCAGGGGTGACGCGAGCTGAGGCGATCGAGCAAATCGACATCGGTGGTCCTGGTATGACGCGAAGTGCGGCGAAAAACCATGCCCATGTGACTGTGATCGTCTCGCCGGGGGACTATGGCGAGGTGGTTTCTCAGATGCAAGCCAACGCCGGCGCGACTGAACTCGAGTTTCGCCAGCGTATGGCGCTCAAGGCGTTTCGACGTACTGCTGCCTACGATTCCGCAATCGCTCGATACCTTGCCGGCCAGGCTGAATCACCCGCCGAGCTCGAGCTACCGTCATCTCTGGAGCTGCAGCTCTGTCGCGAGCGAAGTCTGCGCTACGGAGAGAATCCTCATCAGCGTGCCGCATTGTACGGCGCCGTTTTGGAACCGTTCGAGCAGCTGCACGGCAAGGAGATCTCGTACAATAATATTCTCGATCTGATGGGGACGAAGGAGCTTGCCGAAAACCTTGGCGAGCTCGGCTGCGCTGTGGTCATCGTCAAACACTCGAACCCGTGCGGCGCGGCGATCGGGAGCAGCGTTAAGGAGGCGTGGGACAAAGCCCTGGCGACAGACGCTGTTTCGGCCAGCGGCGGAGTCGTCGTCAGCAGCCAAGCGATCGATGCGGAAGCGGCGGCCGCGATGCGGGGTCACTTTATCGAGATTCTTGTGGCCCCGGACTTTTCCGCTGAAGCACTCGAGCTGCTGCGAAACAAGAAGAACCGAATTCTACTGCGCTGCCCGCGGCGTTTGTTTGCTAACGAGTCGGTGCAGCTTCGGGCTGTACCGGGTGGCGTCCTCGCGCAAACATCCGACGTTGGCTCGCTGGCGCACGAACCGTTTGACGTTGTCACCGAGCGCCAACCGACGCCTGCAGAGTTGGACGCGCTCCGCTTTGGTTGGCGCGTGGTGCGGGCGGTGAAGTCGAACGCTATTCTCTTCGCCTCGAATGACCGCACGCTCGCAGTCGGTGCGGGTCAAATGTCTCGCGTCGATTCCGTGCGGGTTGCTGAGATGAAGGCGGCACAGGCGGGCATCGACCTTCGTGGCGCGGCCGTGGCGTCTGACGCGTTTTTTCCGTTCGCCGACGGACTCATCGCCGCCGCTGACGCGGGAGCCACGGCCGTCGTGCAGCCGGGTGGGAGTGTCCGCGACGCGGAGGTCATTGCCGCGGCGAACGAGCGCAACATTGCGATGGTGGTCACCGGCAGGCGCCACTTCCGTCACTGAGCCGTCGCTCCGTCAACCTCCATTACCGCGTGACCTTCCACGGTGTCGGGCGCCCATCGCCGTCGAGAGCGACGTACACCACCGTCGAGGTGCAGATTCTACGCGTCTTGTCACCTGTTACCGACCGCACGCGCACTTCACAGTCCAGTGTCAGGGACGTACGACCTTCTTTCGCGATTCGGCACCAGATTTCTACTTCATCGCCGAGCATCCCTGGGGCGTCAAACGTGACCTCGCCGAACTTTTTCGTGACGATGCTGCGGCTTTGCATGATCCGCATGGCGACCATGGCTGTGGCCTCGTCGAGCCATTCCATCAAGCGGCCACCAAAGAGGCGCCCTGCGGCGTTCAGATCCGAGTACATGACGAGTCGACGCGTGGCGAGGGTTTCCCGTGGGTCTTCGCTCTTCATGACGCCCTCCAGAGAGTGGAAACGCAGACGTGGATCGACGGAACGCAACCGACGTGACGAGATGGCGTCAGCTGCGCCATTTTGATGTTTCTCTAGACCAAAAGAAAGACACCAGGGCCAGGTCCTGAGTGCCGCCGTAAACGCCGCGCAGATGCACGAGGCCGGCCCCGCAGAGGTTATCGGGCAGAGGGTCGACAAGCTTGCAGTAGTCTCTCTCGCAGCTGTGTGCGACACTGGACGGAGGCACCAGGCTCAGCACTGTGCAGTGCGGGGCGCGCGGCCGTACCTAGCGAATCGTGTCTCGCGGCAGAGGCGTTCGTTCGTGACAACGTTGCCTGTGGCTTGGCGCGCTCATGTAACGATTCGAAGCAGGATCGACAGGATCGCGCGCCGCGCTGCCGAATGATGTGAAGGAGCGAATCGAGCCGCGGGCTTCTCTCTTGCGACGCGGCACCGGCGCGTCGAGGCGCCGCGAGTCTCGCCCCGCCGACACGTCGTCCTATGAAAACATCGCAAGCTCGCGTCGTCTTTCAGATCCTGCTGCACGTCGCACTCGTCGCGCACGTGGTGGCGTATTACGTGCTTGATTGGCGGTCGGTCGGGGCTCTCGACTTCCAATCGTTTTTTCGGCACTTCCTCGGCGAAGGGCTGGTGACCGCCGGTGCTCTGCTGACTTTGGTCGTCTACGCTACCGCGCTCCTGTTCGGCCGCTTGTTCTGCAGTTGGGGATGCCATTTCGGCGCGACGCAGGACTTCGCCGCGTGGCTTCTGCGTAAGCTAGGCTGGAAGGCTCCGGTCGTGCGCACTCGATTCCTGCACTGGGCCCCGTGGGCGATTCTCGTCATGATCTTTCTCTTACCTCAGTTGCGGCGATGGCAGCGTGGGGAGTGGGCGTTGAAAGTGGACCTTGCCGCCGTCGCACCTTGGGACACCTTGCCGGGATATGTCCTATCGATCGTCACATTTCTGTGCTGCGGCATGGGCATCCTTCTCTTTTTAGGGAGCCGCGGTTTCTGTCGCTTCGTGTGTCCGTACGGAGCATTGTTTCGTGTCACCGAGTGGACGTCTCTTTTTCGTGTACGCCGAGTCGCTGGTTGTCGCAGTAACGGCGGCATTCGTACCGTGGAGGCGGACGTCGGCGCTGCGAACGACGCTACGGGCGGTGACGGCGGACCGCTGAACCACGTCTGCGGGGGCGCGCCTCTCGGTGCGTCTGGAACTCGATCGGTGGACGTGGCGCCGTGCACCGCAGCGTGTCCGACGGCGATCGACGTGCATCGAGAGACGACGCAGTTCGGTGCTGTTCGCAGCCTCGACTGTGTCCGTTGCCACCTCTGCATCGAAGCGTGTCCGCAGAACGCGTTGGCGTACAGCGCTAGGAATCCTTCGTCGAGGAGGAGCCCCGAAGAGAGGGATGGTGCCGAGACCAGTCGCGCCCCCGAGTATACTTTGCCTCTTTGGGGTGAGCTCGTGGTGGCTGCGAGCGCGGTAACAACGTTTCTTCTCGTGGACCTTCTCTACGGCGGCCACTTTCTTGCCGCCACGCTTGCGTTCGGTCACGGCTTCATGTTGTTCACGCTCATCAGACTTGTGTCATCGCGGCAGGAGTTCACGGCACTGGGGAGACCGCTCGTCAGAGACGGTCGCTGGACGTGGACGGCGAGGCTTCTTGCAACCGCCTTCTTGATCAGTCTCGTGCCGCTCTTCGAGGCGGCCGCGTTCCGCTACAGCGTGGCGCGAGCGCTCGCTCTCGACCCGGGCGCGCATTCCCATGAGGTTTCTGAACTGGTGAAGTCGACGCCGGAGTCGTCGGCGACGTCGCGACAGCGACTGAGGGAGGCGTCGGCGTACTACCAGCGGGCACTTGCCTACTTCCCCCGCCATCGACGCACCCGCCAGCTCCTGCTCAGCGCTTACGCGCGGTTGCGAGATCCGCGGGCGGTGCCTCTGGCTGAAGCGCTGGTGCGAGATGCGGGGAAAGCTGATCGCGAGGCGCGACAAACCTTGGCGGCCGTCTACCTTCTCTTTGGCCGTTCAGAGGCGATTCAAGATGTTGTCCCAAAAGAGGATGCGACAAACTGAAGTCTCCAAGCAAGAGCCCGTTTGCCGGGGCGGTGAGGTCGGTCGCCGGCGTCTGCTGGAGTGGCTGTTCTTTTCTCGACTCCACCGATAGAATAGCCCTCTTTCGCCAGCCGAACGGTGGCGAAGTAGAGCCAAAGCCTTCGACGCCGCCCTCGTCAACGGGGTGGGTGAGGCGATGCGAAGCCCTTCAAACATGGATGAACTAGATCAGGGGCCGAAGACTTTTTCGGAGTTCGGACTGTCGGAGGATGTTCTTACGGCGATCGCCGATATGGGCATCCATTCGCCAACCGCGATCCAAGATCTCTGCATCGGCCCGATTCTCGAGAAGCGCGACGTCGTCGGTAAGGCCGAGACGGGCACCGGGAAGACCTTGGGATTCGCTGCGCCGCTCGTCGACCGCATCGACACTCAGCGCGTTGCGACGCAGGCGCTCGTCCTGACACCGACAAGAGAATTAGCGCAGCAGGTTGCTCAAGTGGTCGAGGCCTTGGGCGCGTCACGCGGGCTCGGCGTTGTCTTGCTCGTCGGCGGCGTTCACGCCAGTGAGCAGCTCATGAAGCTGCGCAGCGGTTCACAGGTCGTCGTTGGCACGCCTGGGCGTGTACTGGACTTCCTGCGTGAACGGCTCCTTTCCCTCGTGTGGTGTGAGCTCGTCGTGCTCGACGAAGCCGATCGCATGCTGGACATGGGTTTCATTGACGACGTTTCGTCGATCCTGCAAGCTACGCCGTCGGAGCGGCAAACTTTGCTTTTTTCGGCGACGATTCCGAACGAGATTAAAGGTCTCCTCAAGAAGTACATGCGAGATCCTGTCATGCTTTCGACCAGCGAAGGCTCGACGGCTGCCGGTGAGATTGTGCAGCAGTACATAGAGACGAGTTCGCGAGACAAGTTTAAGGAGCTGTGCAAGGTTCTCGACGATCATCCGGATGGCCAAGCGATCATTTTTTGCAACACGCGACGTCAAACGATCGATCTCGACCGCATGCTCTGGGGCCACGGCTACAGTGCCGGTGCCCTCCACGGCGACCAGGAGCAAGATGTACGGTTTAAAGTACTGGATTCATTTCGCTCCAAAGATGTTCGCGTGCTCGTGTGCACTGATGTCGCGTCGCGGGGGTTGGACATCGAGAAGGTCGGCATGGTGATCAACTATGAGATTCCGGACGACCAAGATTCCTACGTCCATCGGATCGGCCGGACAGGGCGGGCGCGGAACGCTGGTTTGGCCATTTCTCTCGTCGGCTCGCGGGAGATGCAGAGCTGGGAGAAGATCATGAGCATGGCGCACGAGGTCGAGCGGGTCGGCCCCGCACGCCACCGTCGCCGTCGTTCGAGATCTCGATCTGGCGAGGCTGGAGAATCGACGGAACGTGGCGAAGCGAGCCGGCGGTCGCCTGCCGCCAAGAGACGTCGTGGTGGACGCGGCGGGAAGCGATCGTCGTCGTCGCGGCCAGCCACGGAAACGCCGCCACCGGACGAGCGGCGGCGCCCGCGTGATCCCGAGGAGGCGGCACCGGAGTCGGAGAGTGAGAGTGCCGCTGCCGCCAGCCAGTGGTCGCGTCCTCGCCCGGTGACAGAGAAACCGAAGCTGTTGCGACTCGATGAGATCGAGGACGACTTCGTTAAGACTGACTATTTCGACATCGACGAGAGTCTCATTCCAGATAAGCCGACTCCTACTCCCGCCGCGCGTCCAGCTTCAAGCTCGGGACAGAAGGGGAAAGACGAACGAGGGGAGAAGAAGCGGCGTCCTCGTCGTCGACGCGGCGGACGCAAAAAGACGAAGTCAGACTCGGATCGAGCTGCCTCTGGGGGTGATTCCGGAGCCGCAGCGGAGCGGCCGAAGCCCACTGAAGGTGGCGCCGAAGGCGCGGCGGACCGATCGAGTCGCCCACGCAGGCGTCGCCCGCGTCGCCGTAGTCGACGCAACACGTCGGCGAAGGAAGACACTTAGCTTAGCAGCCCGTTGAAAAAGTCATTCGGCCGAGAAACTGGCCTCTTCACGCCCAGATCGACCGCGGCGAGCCTCGAAAATCTCGGAGATTACCTACGTTCGCCGCGGCCGATCTGGACGCGAAGCGACCAGTTTTCGACTCGAAGCACTTTTTCAACAGGCTGTTAGCTTAGCAGGCTGCCCCTACAGCCTACGTTCCTCGCCGTCGCTTGACCAGCGAGTCGGTCACCACCGCGACGAGGAGCACTGAGCCGATCACAGCGTCGGTCCAGTGGGTCCCAAGTCCAAGGAAGACGATCATCCGCTGCATGACTTTGAGAATTGCGGCGCCGATGATGATGCCGATGATCGAGCCTTGGCCTCCGCGCAGCGCGCAGCCACCCAGCACCGCGGCGGTGATGCCGTGGAGCTCATAGGCTAACCCTGAGGTCGATGGTGCGACGCTACCGATCTGGCTGGCCTCGAGAATCCCCGCAAGTCCGGCGAGAAACCCGCTCAGCGCGAAGGTGGCGACCCGGAGAGTGTGCGTGCGCACTCCGGAGAAGCGGGCGGCCTCGAGGTTGTAGCCGATGGCGAACAGGTACCGCCCGTAGACGACGAAGTTCATGAACATCGCCAACACGATCCCGGTCCCCAAGAGGATCCACACGGGAACGGGGACGTGAAGAACCATGTCGCGGCCGAGTGAGCTGAACAGTTCGAGGTCGACCGCGCGATAGGCTCGTGTCTGGTCGTCGCTGACGCCGCGGGCGAGGCTGCGGTAGATCAACAAGGAACATAGGGTCACCATGAACGGTTGCAGTCTTAGATGGCAAACGAGAACACCGTGCAGCGCACCGAGGGAGGTGCTGAAGAATAGCGCTGCGGCCAGAACCGCGAAAACGGGCCAGCCGTAGCCGTACTCCGGCGCCAGAAACGTGATCGTATTGAGACCAACGAAGCAAACAATCGAGCCCACGGAGAGGTCGATGCCTCCGGCGATGATGACGATCCCCTGGCCGATGGCGAAAAGCGCCAAGATGGCGATTTCACGACTCATCGTCTGCAGGTTGTAGGCGCTGAGAAAACGTGGATCGGTCAGCCACGAGATCACGACCAGACCGAGGAGAAGAGCCGCCATGCCCCAAACCTGCACGGTGACGTCCGAGAACCGGCGCTCTGAGTTGTCGGCGCTGGGGGATCTCCGCGCTTTCATGGCCGAGCACCCAAAAAGCCGCCTGTGCCGAGGGTCAACACGTTCTCTTCGGTCATTTCGTCGCCGCAGAGCTCGCCAGCCAAACGTCGCTCGTGAAGCACGACGATCCGGTCGCTCATGGCGATGAGCTCTTCCATCTCCGAGCTCACCATGAGGATGCCGAGCCCATCGCGAGCCAGTTCCGACATCAGGTGGTAGATCTCTTCCTTCGCACCGACGTCGACGCCGCGCGTCGGCTCATCGAGGATGAGGACGCGTCCTCCCATCGACAGCCACTTGCCGAGAACGATCTTTTGCTGGTTGCCTCCACTGAGGTTCTTCACAACCGTGCTCAAACGCGCCGGGCGTACGCCGAGGCGCGTCACCTCCGCCGCCGCCGCGTCGGCTTCACGGCGCGGGCGGCGGATCCCGAACCTGCCGAGCCGCGCCAAGGCGGCAAGTGTAACATTGTCGCCCACGTTCAGGTCGACGATGAGTCCTTGCGTCTTACGATCCTCCGGTACCAACAGGATTCCCGCGGCGATGGCTTGCCGCGGCGAGTGACACGGGACAGGCTCGCCATCGACGTAGACCTCGCCGCTCTCGATCGGGTCGACGCCGAAAATCGCACGGACGAGTTCGCTCCGACCGGCTCCGACCAAGCCGCCGAGGCCAAGGATCTCGCCCTCGTGGACGTCAAGCGAGACAGCATGCGGTACGCTGGGCAGCCGAAGATCTCGCACGGAGAGAACGACACGACGCGACAACGTCTCTCTGCGTTCGTGTCCGAAGTGACTGGAGATTTGTCGACCGACCATAAGACGCACCATCGCCTCGTGCGTGATTTCGTCGCCGTGAAGAAAGCCCGCTTCCTCACCGTCTCGCAGCACTTGAACACGCTTCGAGAGTCGCGAAATCTCGCCGAGCCGATGAGAAATATAGACGACGGCCAGGCCACGATTTCGGAGCTCGTCGATGAGTGCGAAGAGGCGTTCTGATTCGCGCGTCGACAAAGAACTCGTCGGTTCATCAAAGATCAGCAGCTTCGCGTCCTGTGACAGCGATTTGGCGATCTCGACGAGTTGCTTCTGGCCCGGACTGAGTCGATCGAGTCGCGTCGATGGGGAGACATCCAGGCCAACGCGCTCGAGCGCATTCGCCGCGCCGCGCTCGAGCGCGCGTCGGTCCTGCAGGCCCCAGCGCGTGCGCCGGGGCTGTCGACCAAGGTAAATATTCTCAGCGATGCTTAAGTTTTCGACGAGGTTGAGTTCTTGATGGATGACCGCGATGCCAGCGCGCTGGGACTCTTGGACGCTTCGGAACTGCACCTCGCGGCCCTCAATCTCCAGCGTGCCACTGTCGGGTTGATAGATGCCGCCGATGATCTTTATCAACGTGCTCTTGCCAGCGCCGTTTTCGCCTATGAGCGCCAACACCTCACCGGCGAATACCTCGAGTGACACGGCTTTGAGTGCCTGCACCCCGGGGAAGTGTTTGTCGACGCGCGACACTCTCAGGACGGGTGGTCGCGAACGGCCACCCATCGTTGCCGCTCGGTCACATGGCTCCGAAGAGTTTGGCATCAGATCGACATGAGATGATGAGAGAAGGCAGCTGGGCACCGGCGGCGCGGGAGGCTCAGGTCGTCCGTGTCAACCTTCGGCAAGCATCTCCGCCACAGACTTGCGGAACTCTTTGACGTTCGACTTGTTGATGACTTTCACGGGGATATAGAGAAGGCCATTCGCGGGAATCTCTGGGTCTTCGTTTCGAATCAGGCGAGAGAGCGTGCGGATTGACTGGTATCCGAACTCGTAGGGCTGCTGGACGACGGTCGATTCGACGACGCCGTCTTCGATCGCCTGCAGTGTGGCATCGTTTTCGTCGAAGCCAACGATCTTGATCTTGCCTTCGAGCTTCTTCTCCTTGACGACGCGAATGATTGCCGGCGGATTGTATTCCCACAGCCCGACCAAAGCATCCACGTCCTGGTACTTGTTCAGCGCATTGCGCACGTTTTGCTGCGCTCGCGGTCGATCCCCCTCGTCGGTAAACGTCTCTAAGATCTTGACGCCGTGATCTTTCGTGGCTTCGATGATGCCCTGTCGGCGTTCGCGCGCGTTCGCCACGTCGAGCTTGCCCACGAAAAGAACAACGTTGCCGCCTTCAGGAAGCGCCTTGACGATCTCTTCGCCCGCGACGCGACCAGCGTCGACATTGTTCGTGCCGATGTATGCGCGCCGGTTCGACTCGGGGCAATCGGAATCTTGCGTAACAACATGCATCTTCTTGGCGGCTTCGTTCAACAAGTCGATTGCACCCTTGGGATCGAGAACGCTCACCGCCATACCCTGCTTGCCGCGGGCGATTTCCGTCTCGATGAGCGTTCGCTGACGTCCTGCCGTGCCATCGCCTGGGGTTAGAAACTCCACGTCGACACCGAACTCTTTTTCCGCTTTGCGAATGCCGGCGCGCGCGAACTTCCAGAAGTCGCTCGGGTTGTTCGTCACGAAGGCGAGTTGGGGCCGGCCACTGTCGCTCGGCTGGCAGCCTGCGACGAGAACCGCGCCAAGAAGCCCAAGGCAGAGTGTGCATGAAACAAGTGTTTTCATCGGGACACCATCTCCATATTCAGCTGTGACCGAGCTCAACACGCTGTGAATGCCGTGGGGAGCTCGTGGGCTGGGCCATGGTAGCCGCGGCAACGAGGCCGATCAAGGCTACCCAGCGCTGCGCGAGCTGGGATGCGACGATGGCCGATCAGTTCGCCGTCCGGGTATCGAACGCGGTGACGCCGCTTTCGTCGCCGGTAGCGCTGGAGTCGCTATCCGACTGCTGTTCGTCGCCGCCTGCCGACGTGCCGAGGATTTCGTCGATGCTCTTCGAGGGGCGATAGAAGAGGTTGTAGCGTAGAACGCAGATAAACGCGGACACCGCGTCCTTCCAGCCGATCTTCTTGCCTTCGCCGTAGCTCCGTCCGTCGTAGGAGATGCCGACTTCGTAAATGCGGCAACGAAGCTTCGCTACCTTGGCCGTGACCTCCGGCTCGAAACCGAAGCGGTCCTCCTTGAGCTCGATCGCCTGAATCACCTCCCGCCGAAAGACTTTGTAGCAAGTCTCCATGTCGGTCAGGTTGAGATTCGTGAACATGTTGGAGAGGAGCGTCAAACTCTTGTTGGCCAGCATGTGCCAGAAGAACAGGACGCGGTGCGCCATGCCGGTGAGAAAACGTGAGCCGTAAACGACGTCTGCGCGGCCCTCGAAGAACGGCTGTAGAAGCTTGGGGTATTCCGCCGGGTCGTATTCGAGGTCGGCGTCTTGGATCAAGACCACGTCACCCTGCGCGGCGGCGAAGCCCGAGCGGAGAGCGGCGCCTTTGCCTCGATTCCGCTCGTGCAGAATGAGATGATCGATTTCTCCGGCCGTGTCGAGTTGTTGCAGCTGCTCTTGCGTGCCATCCGAGGAGGCGTCATCGACGACGACAATCTGCTTCTTGAACGGCGCCCCCTTGACGCGAGCGATGAGCTCGGTGACAGTCTCTCTCTCGTTGTAAACGGGAATGATGACTGAGAGAACGAACTCGTCGGGCGAGAGGCTCCTCCGTGCTCGTGGCGTCATGAAAGCGAACTCCTCAGTCTCTCAGGGGCGATCGGCTCTTTCCCGGTACACCGGACTTCTTTTTATCGTTTCCCAGCCGCTGTTTCTGAAGATCATGAGGGAATCCGGAACGTCTCCACCTCAGCTGTGCCGGCGCCGCCTGGCTCGTCTTGCTCCTGCTTGCCTGTGGCTGAGAGCCGCGGCGATTTCGTTGAGCGTGACTCTTCTCGCCTCGTGCTACGAGATTCCACCGCGGTTGCCATCGTCGCCGTCGCCGTCGTCGCAGTGGCTGTTACCAATCTATGCTGACAATGCGGCAGACGCACGGAATCGATGGTTTCAGCGCGCGTTTCGGCGTCGCCAGCGACTTCAAGAGGGCGCTGCCGCGGCGGCTGCGGCGGTCGGTGGCCCAAGTCCAATGGACGCTGGCTCATCGTCGGAGGACGCACCGGCCCCGGCAGACCGTCCGACCCCTTGGGCCGGCGAGTACAGTCCCGAAGACTTCGCCGAGCTCGCCGCGCTCCTCGCAGAAATCGGTGACGATCTGGCGTCCGATCGTGCCGTCGCCGGGTCGCCCGGGGCCAATGGCGCGTCGCTTCTCTTTCACTGCGACGTACTTGCTTTCGCGCATCTGCTGGCGTCGCAGGGGCCACTGCGTGCAGGGCTTCATCCCGAGAGCGAAAACGGTCTCGAAACCGACCTGAACACAGCGGCGCCTGACCTCGATCGACTTCGACGTCTCACTCTGGAGAAGGCGGCAGAGGTCGTGAGCGCCACCGCTTTGCAGATCGCCGCGCCAACGTTCGTATCGCCAGCGCCCCCGCCACTAACCAGAGGCAGTTGGGAGATCAATTTTCCGCGGCTTCCCGCCGAGCACCTGCTCAACCCTGCCGACTTGCGGTGGACGATCGCGCTGCGGCGACGCGACGTGAGCGGCGCGGACGACGTGCGGGCGATCCTGCGCCTGCGCGTTGCCCAGTCGCCTGAGGGTAGGCCTCTCTTTTTGCCCCTGCCAAGTGAGTGTTTGATCCTCGAAGGCTATGGCGCTGGGCGGCGCTGGGCGGTGTGGCAGTTTGACCGCACGAGGTGGCGTCGCGGCGAGCCTCCATGGCGCCAGAGCTCTTCGGAGTGTGTCTCGGAGATCGCCTCCAAGATTCCTGGTGAGGCCGTGGGTGAGGCGGGCGTCGCCGCCAAGTCGGCGCGCGAGCTGACTCATGTCATGACCGAACTGGTCATGGCCGAATCGGACGCCTCGAGGAATTGTTCCCAGTGTCATGGTGAGGGCGCCTCACCGCCGTCCGCGCCGCTTCAAACTTCCGAACGCTCCGCACAGATCGAGCGTGCAAAGGAGATCTTCGCGCTCTTTCGTCGCCGCTTCCGCTGAGGCTCAACATGCTTCGCTCCGCGCTGGTAGTTCTGATTCGCCCACTCGCGGGCGGGACGGTGTTGTCGGGACACGCCGATGACCTTGAGGTCTTCCTTGTTGAGCGCTCTGCGCGCCTCAGGGCGTTTGCGGGCTGCTACGCGTTTCCCGGCGGCTGCACCGAGAACGAAGACGCCGGGCGGCTTGGCCTGACGCGGGCTGACGAGGATCTTGTGCTTGCGTGCGCCATCCGCGAGTTGTTCGAGGAGACCGGCGTGCTCCTCCTCGACGAGCCTCAGCTGTGCGAGGTCACCGCTGCTGCGCTGTCTGAGCTGCGGCACAAGCTACTTGCGGTGGACGCAGATGCCTCTCTCTTTTGGGATTTTGTCGAGTCTGCAGGCTACAAATTGGCGCGCGTAGACGTCGAAACACTGACTCGGCTTGTGACGCCGAAGTTCTCGCGGCGTCGTTATGACACAACGTTCTTTCTGACGCGCCGGCCGGCGGCGCCGTCCATCGTCGACGGTGAGCTCACCAGCGGCGGCTGGTTTCGGCCTTCGGCGGCGCTCGCCGCGTGGCGCGGAGGAGAGATCAAACTGGCTGCGCCCATCGTCGCGGTGCTCGAGGAGTTTTTATCGCGGCCGCTCGACGAGGCGATCCAGACGCTCCGCGCCTGCCCGTCCGAGTTCGACGAGTCTGATCGTGCGGTGGCGTTTGCGCCCGGGTACGAGATCGTGCCGCTGAAGACACCACCTCTTCCCGAGACGACACCGACGAATGCCTTCTTGGTCGGTGACGAAGAGTTCATCGTGGTCGACCCCGCACCTCGAGAACCGACGCCGCGGAGACATCTCCTTGCGGTCATCGAGCGCCGCGTCGCGCGTGGCCACACGCCTCTTGCCGTTGTCCTGACGCATCACCACCCCGATCATGTCGGCGCACTCGACGCTGTCGCAGCTCAATTCGAGCTTCCGGTCTGGGCCCATGCGACAACCGCAGAGCTTCTCAAACGGCCAGTCGACCGGGTGCTCGCGGACGGGGACCGGATCGCACTCGGACGCAGTCCCGACGGGCGCCGCAGCTGGGAACTTGAGGTTCTGTTCACACCCGGTCACGCCGCCGGTCACATCGCGCTCTACGATCGACGCCACGGCTCCGCCCTTGTCGGTGATCTCGTTTCGACAATCGTCAGCATGTACGTCGGTTCACCTGGCGGAGATCTTGCCGACTACTTTGATTCGCTGCGTCGCATCGGTGACCTCGACGCTAAGGTTCTCTATCCATCGCACGGCTCGCCCTCTGAAGCGCCGGCGCAGCTGATCGAGGGGACGCTCAAGCATCGGCACCGGCGCATCGAACAGTGCTTTCAGCGCTTGGACAGGACACCACGCACTGTTGGCGAGATTGCCGCGGTGATCTATCCCTCAGTCCATGGTCGCATGCTCGAGCTCACCGAGCGAACGACGCGTGCGGCGCTCGAGTACCTGGCCGGCGCTGGTCGGGCGCGCAGAATCGACGAGGATACCTATGTGCGGCTGGACGGCCGCCAGGAGCTGCACGAGGATCGGGGCGAGAAGTAGCCGCCGCCGTGTCCGCGACCTTCTGTTATCGACGACGCCTGGTGCGGAGGCCGCCGATCGGCTACCATGCGCGGCGAGCAGGTTTGGTCGCCGCTAGCACGGCGACGCAAGAGGCGACCGGGATTGGTGACACATGCCGAAGGTGACGATCTACCACAATCCGCGCTGCAGCAAGAGCCGTCAGACTTTCTCGCTCCTCGAGGCCGAAGGCGCCGAAGTCGAGGTCATCGAATACCTCAAAGATCCGCCAACACCGCAGCAGCTCGATGAGATCTGCCAGCGCTTGGGCCTTGAGCCCCAGGAACTGCTGCGCAAGAAGGAACCGCGGCTCAAGGAGCTCGGAGTCGCGCCGACCGCCGACATGACGCGGGACGAGTGGCTGCAGCTGATGAGTGAAAATCCGATCCTCATCGAGCGTCCCATCGTGCTGCGCGGCGGCAAGGCGGTGCTGGGTCGGCCGCCCGAAAACGTTCGGGAGCTTCTTTGACGGTTGCGCGGCGCCGTCGGCAGGGCTAAGCTGCGTGACTCGGTGCGCGGCACCGTTCGTCGGTGCGGTGTTCCGCCCGATCGACTTTTCGAACTCATCGGCGCGATCCTTGATCGCTGCACTAGCCAATAGAACCAGGAGTGAGACATGGGACGAGGTGATCCTCGCGGTCGGCGCAGCAAGATTTGCCGCGGTACGAATGGAAAGACGCGCCCCTCTCCGAAGAGCAAGCGCCGCCGGCGCAAAAAGGAAGAGAAAGCGTCGAAGTAGTCGGCCCGTGAAGCAAGCCTGACGCAGGTGGCCCAAAGAAAAGAGTCGGCGCGAGTATCTCCTCGGCAACCGGCACCAGCTCCGTCATAGCTCGAATTCTCAACAGGCTGTTAAGCCGGAGCGAGATCGATGACTTGATCATCGCCCGCGTGAGCGTCGATCAAATGGGCGACGAGATTGCACCAGGCGCCGCAGCGCTCGAGGACCCAGCTGTCTGACGACGCGACCACTGTAGTGCTGGCCACTGGCTCCGATGTCGCCGCGACGAGTTCGCGGTCTGGGTTCTGCACCACGTGTGCCGACCATTGCCAACCCCGCTGCGCTGCGAGCTCTCGTAGCTGGCTGGCGAGTCGACCGGAGTTTGACACGGGTGCGTCGAGAAGCCAGACCGCTTCTTCGATGTCGAGCCGACGGATGAGTGCGCCGATTTCTTCTAGGGCTCGCGGCGTCTCCTCGACAAGACGGTACGTGCCGTGCAGGCTCGCTACATCTCGAATGCAGCCGTCCCGGCCCCGAAACAAGTAGGCTCCTGCCAGCAGGCTCTCGACGGTGATCAGAACGTTGTATGCGTCGACGTGGATTCGACGGACACCCGGCGCGGGCAACTGACGTTCGGAGGCGGCGCGAGTCACCAGCGACTCGTCGGAGCAGGCGCTCCTGCCGACCGCGTTTCGCTGCCTCGAGGTCAGCGAGTAGCGGTCACCGACGAGTTTGACCGCCGAGGGGGTCGCATAGTCTCTCGTCAGCAGCCAGGACAGATCACTCACGGCGTCTCGCAGCGCTTCATGCTGCGAGACGGAGAACAGCCGCGCGTCGTCAGGATGTTTGCCGCGGTGGCGTCGACGATCCGGCATTCTGCTTCTCGAAAAGAGGGACGAGTAGCGTGTCGATGACGAGTTGGCAAAGGTGATAGAGGACGAGAGGCACGGCGCCGTATGGGTTGGCTGGAAAAAACTTCGTCCACACCAAGATGCCGTTCGGCAGCGTCTTTTGGGAACCGCAAAAGACCAAAGCGGTTCGGTCCGACGCCGGCAGTTTGAAGAGGAGGGCTGCTGAGAAGTTCCAGGTCAAAAGAAGGACATGCAGCGAGGCGCATGCGCCGAAAAAAAGTGCCGCCAGCTCCGGCTCTTGTTGAAGCTTCGTAGCGGCGCTGGCGAATCCTGTGTAAACGAACACAAGAATGATCAGTTGGGGAACAACGCGCAGGGGACGCTTCAGCGGCGCGGCGAGATTCCACAGGAAACGGCGGGCGATCTGACCGAGAAAAACGGGTAGCGCCACAGCGAGCCCGATGTCTCGGATCATTTGCGACGTGTCGAACGCGACAACTGCTCCGAGGCTGACGTCGAGTATGATCGGAGTCAGCACCACGGTGAGGAGGCTCGAGGCGAGTGTCAGAATCAGGGCGAGCTCTTTGTTGCCAGCGGCGACCATGGTGAGTGCAATCGACGTTGCCAGTGTGCTCGCCTGCGCTGCCATGATCATCAGTGCCGGTAGAAAGTGCTGACTCTTTTCCACCGATGCGGGTGCCCACAGCCCGGCAAGAAGGTAGGCCGCCAGAGGCGCTACGAGATACGTGGCCGTCGTCGCTAGCGCGATCGCGCGAAAGTTGGTCGCTTGCTGAATCAAGCGCCCGGTGTCGAGAGTAAAGCCGGAGATGAAGAGCGTCACGCCGACGAGCGTGGGAATGACAAATCCGGAGCTGCGGACGACGTGCGCCGCATTCGGCGCCAGTGTTCCGAGGATGATGGCGACGACCAGGAGGATGAGAAACCAGTAGAGCGACAGGAAGCGCGATAGACTCATTCAGGCTTGAGTCTCCGCGCGAACGCTCGAGTCCTTCTTTTTCTTTTTCTTCTTCTTCTCCCACTTGCCTTTCACTGGTTCGATCCACCATCCCGGCAGACACTTCTTTTGCCACGACCGGCTAAAGACTTCGCCGACTTTGCCAATGTCCTTTTTATCGATTTCGTTCTCTACCGCGATCGCCGTGTAGAGGTTCCGCCGATCGATGTTCTCTGCAGCGAGAAGTTTGGTGAGGTCGCGTTTCTCTTTGAGGCCGAGTTTCTTTGCGCGTAGCGCGACGAAGCCGTCAAACCCTTCGCCGATCTTGCCGCTTTTGTAGTGCGGCACTAGCTTCGGGAAGCGCTTTCTCAGCGACAACTTAATCTTCGTGATCTTCGGCGACGAGATGTTGATTTTGATCTTCTCAGTCGCCGCTTGAGCGTGCGCCCTTCGACCCAGAATCCAGCTGACCCACACGCTGCGCTCTTGGTCCGGAGCGACTCTGACCTCTTCTTCGCTCTCTTCTGGTGCGACCGGTTGATCGAGAATCGGTGGTTCGAATTCTCTCGATTCGGAATCGACGTCGTTCACCGCGATGGTCGGACGCACTTCTTCGACGATCTGGTCGGCAGCGTCTTCGAGCTCTTTCTCTGGGAAGTGGATATGGATGTTGATGCTGCAGCCGACCAAGAGTGCGCACACACTCAGAGACCCCGCGGAGATGGTCGACCTAGGTGATTCCGAAGGGTGAACGCAGAACTTGAACAGAGCATGGGATCTCATCACGCCTCCTTCCTGAAAGCTCGCTCAAGCGCATGGCGTCATTTCGTTGGTGCGTCTGGTGCCGAGCGTCGGGTCTTCGAGGACGACTCTTGCTTGCGTTCATAGATCGAACGAACATTCGCGACGATCGCTTCCCAGTCGTAGGGGCGCCCTGGCTTGCTGTTGATGATACTGATGCTGGGAACCTGGTACCAGCGTCCTAACATGATGTACTCCGTATCGCCTTCGCGATGGTCGCCCTGGAGATAGAGCGCACCATCGCGCAGGCTGGCGGAGAATCCAAAATCTTGATAGTAGAACTTCGAGAAGAGACCTTCTTCGACGGCGCCGAGCGGACCACTGAGTGTGCGCCGGAGACTGTCCGCCGCTCGTCGGTCGACGTACTGTTCGACTCCTGGCGTGGGTATTGTGTGAAGCTTGAGATCGAACGCCGACAGCTCGCCCGCGGTGAGTTGAAAGTTCTTCGCTCTTCCGGTGAGTATCCCGCTCATGATGCCGAAGTGAAACGTCTCGCCCATCTCACGCAAACGGACGTTCTCGATCGAACCCTCGCCAAGTTGGAGGCTCGCGTACGGCTGCAGTACATCATCGAGCGTCAGATCGGAAAAGCGGATGCGACCGCCGAACGCGCGGAGCTCCAGATGGCCGCTCCAGTCGAGATGGCCTTGCCGAAAGTGAAGCGGACGCGCCACGGCGTTCATTGTGCCGCGGATCGTCGGCCACCCGGCGAACTGTGTCATCTCCTCGAGATCAAGATCTTCAGCACTCAGTTCGGCCCGCCACGTCGGCACGTCGCGTCCCGGCCCGCCGAACAGCGTCAGGCGCGACAGGTTCAACCTGCCGCCGAAGAGTGGCAGGGTCACGGGCTGTGCAACGTCGTAGACTCCGGCGCGGTGTCGTAGCTCCACTGACACGTCGTTCAAGCGAACGCCTGCGACGTTGAACAGTTTCGCCTTGATGAAGCCCGACTTCGGCGGCTGTTCTGCAAGCGGGCGAATCGTGAACGGAAGATCGACGTTCAGCCCCGTTGCGGCGAGTGACGCGACCTTGGCGTGTGACTTTTCCAGTCGGACGCGGCCGGTGGCCCGCAGAGCCTTGAACGTACCGAGGATTTCAGCGTCGACGGCGCCGCGCCCGTCGAGTTCCGCTTCGGCAAGCCACGGATAGGTCAGGGTGTGCGGTTCGACGACGAGAGTCGAAAAAAGTCGCGAAACGTCGAGCTTCCCCGTGCGCACTTCCAATGCGACTGCTGGCTCTCGGGCGTCGCCACCGTCCCTCGTGGCTGGCGCCGGGATTACGTGCCCGGTCACGAAAACGGTGCCGAACGGTGCGGCTTCGAGACGCGCGCTTTCGATCTCGATTGCCGCCGCGCTGTCACCGCCGGTTCCGTAGGTGCTGCGAACGTCGAGTTGCCACGGGCGCATGCTCGTCGGCAGGTAGACGTCGCCAACAAGCGCTTCCTCGAAACGAAGCGCGGCTTGGCCTCGCAGCTGCAAGTGTCCCGGATCGTCAGAGCTGTTGACTGTTTCGACTCTGAGGTCGCTGCGCTCGCGCATGGAGACGATTTCGACACCGACGTCGAGACCGACGCCCCGCGCCTCTGTTTCGCGGCGCGCCCACCGAATGTCCGTGGGCTCGAAGGCGAGATTCGCCATGAGCTTTCCTGCGAGCCCCAGCTCATCGAGTTCAACGTCACGCGCTTGGAAATCAACGGATACGCGCGTGTCGCCGACTTCGACTCCCCAGTGACGCGGTCGCAGTGATTCTGGCAGGTGCGCCAGAATGTGGGCTGCCGGCACGGGTGACGAGGCGATGTCGACAGTCGCGACGGCGAGACGACTCTGCGTCGTATCAAACGTGGCTTGGGACAGGCGTCCGCGTGTGCGTGACGGTTCAGTTCGTCTCTCTTCACTCTGAGCGTTCTGCCCGCCGCCCAGGACGTGACTGATCAACTCGGCTTCGAAGTCTTCGAGGTTCAACCGATAGCCTGCCGCTCCCGCGGACGATGTGCGAGAGACGTCCCCGTTCGCGGACAGCCGGGCCTGCTGCTGTGTCACCAGCGCGCTCGACTCGAGCTGCCCCGAAAGCCCACTCTCAAGCCGGAACCTAACCGAATCGAGTCCCCCAAGGGCGACACACTCAAGCGTCAAGTTCGCAGCGCCGTCCGAGACGGTGAGCGCGTCTGCGTAGCGGGTTTCGAGGTCATGGCCACGAGACGTGAGTGTGAGTTCCACTCGATCCGGCCACGTGCCTCGGAGTGCGCCTTCAACCTGGACGCTGCCGGACGCCTGCTGAAGAAGGTCCAGCAGTTGGTGGGAGAGGCCCGAGAGCGGTGCTGCGCGTCGGCGAGCCGAGAGCGTGGACGCAGCGATGCCTAGCGTGGAGTCCGAAGCCGACACCGAGACTGACGCCAATTCCGATTCTGAGTCTGAGTTTGATTCTGAGTCTGTATTGTCCGCATCCGCAGCCGGCCCGGCGTCCGCCGCCGTTCGCGATGCGGAACGCGTCTCGGACTCTGCCGGCCGCGCTGCCTCCGTCTCGCTCGTTGCCGCCGCTACGACCTCCGCGCTTGCGAGCCATTCGATCAGACGCCGGAGGGCGAGACGCTCAACTGAAACGGTCGTGTCGACGAATGTGTAACGGCGCGCTCCGTCGCTTCCAGTGGTGACGTCGAGGCGGCCATCCACTTTGAGAGCAGCGCCGAAAGCCGCCAGCCGAACGCTGAAGCGTTGGTCGTGGGCTGCGCCAAGGTTGTGAACATGCACAGAAAGGTTTTCGAGGTGCAGCTCACGACCGCCCACTCGTAGGGTGACGTCACCGCTGTGGAGAATCGTTTCTTGGCTGGAAAACGGCAGGAGTCGGGTCCCGGGTGGTGGGG
This sequence comes from Planctomycetota bacterium, assembly GCA_965223265.1. Taxonomy (GTDB): domain Bacteria; phylum Planctomycetota; class UBA8108; order UBA8108; family SXIK01. The sequence goes on along the minus strand of OZ244999.1, from coordinate 7,311,625 downwards.
GTGGTCTACCGACGCCATCCTCGGCTGGAAGAGTCGGCATCTGTGCGACTCCGTTCAAGTCAGCGTCGAGATTCAAGTACATGGTCGGGCCGCGGATTTCGATCTTTTGCAAGTTTCCGGCAATCAACTCCAACGGGTCGTAGTGAAACGAGATTTCGTCGGTGGCGAAGTTGACTTTGCCCTGCGCGTTTAGAGCCACGGTGCGCAGGCGTGTGATCGATAGGTGGCTTAGGGGTTCGGTCACGACGGCACCGATACTCACCGGAACGCTGAACGCTGAGCGCACGATTCCTGCCACGAGTGCGTTGAGGTCGCCGCGAAGGCCAAGGAGAGGCAGCGCCAAATAGGTGCCGGCAAGCACCGACGCGGCGACGAAAGTGAGGGCGACCACAACGCGTGCTGCCGTGCCAATGATCGAGTAACGCCGCGTGTTCGTTCTTGACGACATGGACTGAGTTCTGCCTCCTCCTCCAGAGCCCCGGAGTGGCCTGCCCGCGCAGGTCTCTGTTGGACGTCGAGCGGGCCCGCTTATTCACGCCGGTGGGTTGTCCCGCCCCACGTTTCGTGCGGCGTCGCTGCCGTCACTCCTCTTCGTCGGCTGGCAGATCGTGACCCAGTTTGTCACGTTTGGTCTGGAGGTACTTACGCCTCTCCGGGCGCGGTGGTGCTAGAAGAGGCTCTTGCCGGACCACGGTCAAGTCATAGCCGTAGTAGATGAACGAGTCCGTCTTCTTCCGGTTGTTCGTCAGCAGCCGGATCTCGCTGAGTCCGAGATCTTTAAGGATCTGGATGCCGACCCCATAGTCGCGCATATCCGCGCGGTAGCCCAGGGCTTCGTTCGCCTCGACGGTGTCGAGACCACCGTCCTGCAGCTCGTAAGCCTTGATCTTTTCGATCAGGCCGATGCCGCGACCTTCCTGGGGGAGATAGACGACGACTCCGGCGCCTTCGGCTGCGATCATCTCGAGCGCGATGTGCAGTTGATCGCCGCACTCGCAGCGCAAGCTCGAAAGCAGATCGCCCGTAAAGCAAGAAGAATGCATGCGCACCAGCGGCGCTTTGGCTTTCGTGACGTCTCCCATGACCAGAGCGATTGGCTGCTGTGTGTCGTGGGCGACGTCGAACCCATAGACGCGAAACTTGCCGAAGCGCGTCGGCAGATCTGCGCTCGCGATGCGGTGAACGAGTTTCTCGTGCCGACGTCGGTAGCGGATAAGATCAGCGATCGTAACGATAGGGGTATCATGCTCGGCCGCGACTTCAAGCAGACGGTCGCGTCGCGCCATCCTGCCGTCGTCGTCGAGGATCTCGATCAAGACACCGACCGGGCGACAGTCCGCCAGCTTGGCCAGATCGACAGACGCTTCGGTGTGTCCGGCGCGCCGCAGGACGCCTCCCTCCTGTGCGATGATCGGATGCACGTGCCCTGGTCGCGCTAGATCCTCGGGGCGCGTTTTCTCGTCGACGATAGCTGCGATCGTCTCGGCGCGCTCTGCCGCGGAGACACCCGTCTTGCAGGTGATTTTGTCAACGGTGGTGGTGAAGGCGGTGCGGTTCAGCGGTGCGTAGCGTCCCGGTGTGATGGGCGCGAGGGGTAGGTCCAGCTCCGTCGCGCGATCGGGAAGCATCGTCACGCACAGTAGACCGCCTCCCTTCTTAACCATGAAATTGACTTTTTCGGCATTGATCTTCTCTGCAGCGCAGATGAAGTCGCCTTCGTTCTCTCGATCTTCCGCGTCGACGACGATGACAAGGTCGCCATTCTTGATGGCGTTCACGGCAGTTTCGATGGTGGAGAACGACATGAGTTTCTTCCGGTTTTGAGTCTCGACAACGCGCGTCGGGATTGGGGCTGCCAGTAGGGTCAAAGCCAAGGAGCGGCGCTGGGCAGCGTCGCTCCGAGCGATCCCCGACGAACAGTTTTCGACTCGAAGACTCTCTTCGCAGCCCGAATGACTCTCTGAGCGGGCTGTGCCTGGAGTTTTCTACGCTTCGACTGGCACGTGGTGCGTCGATTGAACGAGAGGCGAAAGGGAGTATCATACGTGACCGGCAGCGCGAGCGCCACGTAGTTCCTCGCCTGTCCTGGAGCGGTGCGCAGCTACGTCTCGACGCCGTTTTCTGATTCCGACAACCGCACGAGGCTGCTCATCGAGATGGTGCAACCGCCGACAACCCCGGACGCAGCACGGCGGCAGAGATGGGCGCCCCGCGCTCTTCGCGGTGTCGGTCGGTGGGTCGCCCGTCACCCGTGGCTCGTGATCGTTGGCTACGCGATGGTGGCAGCTGGTGCAGTCACGGCAGCAATCCTCAAGCTCGAGATTCGAACCGATCAGAACGATCTGGTTTCGACCGACTTGGACTACCACCGCCGCTACATGAATTTCGTCGACGAGTTCGGCGATCAGGAGTTTCTCTACGTCGTCATCCAAGTCGCGGACGATCCAGCGCGTGCGGCTCGCATCGCCGACGCCATCTCGGCAGAGCTCAGCCAACTGCCGCAGCACGTCCATCGCGTTTACCATCGGGTCGCTTCCGACGCGTTCGGCGACTCGCTCCTTCTGCTAGCGCGCTACGACAATCAACACCTGGCTGGGCTCGCCGAGACGCTGACGCGCGACGCTCCCCTCCTCGAGCGTTTCGCGCATCTCACCACGCTCGCTGGGTTCACAGAATTCCTTGCTTCGGAGTTGATGAGTGATGGCGGTAGCGATTCGGTGCCAGGAGACGCCCGACTCGAATGGGGCGGAAGGATCCTGGGTGCTTATCTTGACTCGTTGCAAGCTGCTGTAGCCGGGGTGTCGAGTAAGAGCTTGAGCGCAAGACTCGGGGAAGAGCTGACACAGACCCAGCATCCGCGCGACAACGGTTATCTGTTCAGCACCAACGGCGAATTGGCTTTTGTGCTGATCATGCCTGAGAAGAACTACGAGACTTTGGCGGTGATCCAGGAGCCCCTCCGAGAAATTCGCGCTGCACTCGATCGTGTTCGCGCGCAGTTTCCGGGTGCAGAGGTGGGACTGACCGGGCGTCCGGTGCTGCAGGCCGACGAGATGACGACGACCGATCGAGATATGCGGCGCGCCACGGTTCTCGCTCTGCTCACGGTTGTGCTCCTTTTCGCTATCACATTCCGTCGCCTTCGGCGTCCGCTGCTCGCAGCGGTCGTTTTGGTCACGTCCATTGCGATCACGTTCGGTGTCGTTGCGCTGACGATTGGCTACCTCACACTCCTATCGATCGTCTTTGCCGCCATGTTGGTAGGGCTCGGAATCGATTTCGGCATCCACTTGGTTGCTCGGTATCAAGACGAACTGCGCAGCTCGTCGGAGATCGGTCGAGCCATTACGAACACGCTCGAGACGACAGGCGTCGGCATCTTTACCGGTGGCGTGACGACGGCAGGGGCGTTTGGCACCGCGATGCTCGTCCACTTTAAGGGACTCAGAGAACTGGGTTTCGTTGCTGGCGCTGGTGTGCTGGTGTGCCTCTTCACCACGCTGACGTTGCTGCCGGCGCTGATCGTCGTCTCCGACCGGGCGCTGGCGCGGCGGCGAACGCTGCACCCTCCGACGCCTCTGCGCATGCCCGGGCTAGAGCTTGTGCCACGCTATCGCTATGCGGTGATTCTCCTGCTCTTGATCCCTACCCTCTTCGGTGCCACACGTTTTCGCGGCGTCGAGTACAACTTCAACCTCTTGGAGCTTCAATCGCAGGAGCTCGAGTCGGTGAAGTACGAGCGGCTACTTGCCGAGGAGTCGGACGCCTCCACGTGGCAGGCCGTCTACATTGCCCAATCTCTCACCGAGCTCGATGCGATTCGCAACAAGCTGCAGGCGCTCCGGGATGCCGGCATCGTCGGACAGACGGAGAGCGTGCGCGACTTCATCGCTCCGGATCAGACGCTGCGACGAACTATGCTCGATCCGGCGGCGGCGGTGGTTGAGTCGCTTGAGGAGAGACCAGGTGCGGCTGACGTTGACGTCACCGCGCTCACTTCGGCACTTGAAACACTCATCGATCGCCTTGACACGGCGGTAAGCCAACTGGCGCGGACCGCGGGAGTCGACGAGCAGAACTCGTCTCCGACGCCGAACGCGCTGCGGTCGGGTGCCTCCGCAGCAGCGACGCGATCGATGTCAACGGATGGCGACTTGCGAGCGATGGAGCCGGCGCGGCACACACTGATCGCGCAGCTAAGCGATTGGATCGAGTCCATCGAAACGGTGCTTGATGTCGTCGCAGACGCCGGCGCAGATGCACAGGCCGTGAAAGATCGCCTCGAGTCGTTTCAGCAGACGTGGTTCGCGGAAATGTTGGCGCTGCGCCGGAAACTTTCGCGCCTTTTGCGTCCGCCGGCTCTCGAGATTGCGACCTTGCCTGAACTGGTGCGAGAGAGGTTCGTCTCCGAGCACGGTCGTCTCCTCCTCTACGCCTACCCTCGCAAGGACATCTGGCAGCGCGACAACATGGCCGAGTTTGTCCGCGCTACTGCCGAGGTCAGCCCTGAAGTCACTGGAACGCCACTGCAGGTCTTCGAATCGGCCCGTCTCATGCGTGAGGGGTTCCTCACCGCGGCGGTGTACTCGCTGCTAATCGTTGCTTGTTTTCTCCTTGTTGATTTCCGCAGCGTGGTGCGCACGGTCCTCGCCCTCCTGCCCGTTGGGTTCGGTCTCTTTTGGCTCTTGCAGCTTATGCCGGCATTGTCGCTTGAGTTCAATCTTGCGAACTTTTTCGCACTGCCGATTCTGATCGGCTGCGGCGTCGACGGTGGTGTTCACATGATGCATCGCCATCGCGAATGCGGCTCGACCGCCGAGATGAGCCGTACGACCGCCTCCGCGGTCTGTCTCTCGTTCATCACCACGATGGCTGGGTTCGGTTCCTTGACCTTGGCTCATCATCGTGGAGTTGCAAGCCTGGGATGGTTGATGATGTGTGGATGCTTGACGATTTTGTGCGCCACGGTCTTTCTGCTTCCCGCGGTCGTCGAGGTGCTGTCGCGGCTCGGTTGGGTTTCGAGTAACGCAGCGCGAGGCGCCGAGAAACGGCAGTCGAGCGCATCAGCCATGTGAGATCATCAAGGGGTTACGTCATGAGCTGCTTGATCAGGTACTTTGACGAGGGTTCGAGGCAAGGTGGTCCCTTCTGCCCGCGCGCCAGCTTTGGCCAGCGCCTGGGCCACCGAAGCAGAACGCGGCTACGAGCCGTGGTGCTGGCGCTGGCGATCACCGTCGCGCTTGTCAGTTCGCACGCCAACGCCGCGGACGCTGTGAGGTGGATCATCGTGCAACCGGGATATCCCGGATCGACCGCCGAAGCTGAGGGATTCATGCGGCGTTTTTCGGCTGACCTTGCAGCCCAGAGCGGTATCGAATCGCTCGAGGGTTCCTACCACAACGTGCCTGAAAGCGCGGCCAAAGTGATCGAGGAGAAAAAACCGGCGTTTGGACTCGTCAGCCTTGGATTCTATCTCCGCTACCGACGTCAGTTCGGTCTCGACGCGCAGCTCGAGTCGGAGCCAGGGGATCGCGTCGTCGCCGTCGTTCGCGCGGGTTCGTTTCGGCGCCTCAAAGACCTTGCCGGCAAGAAGGTAGCCGGTGGTCCACTTTACGAGCCCGAGTTTTTGCGACGTGTCGTGCTGGGAAAAGAGGCGGCGATCGATGCGTGGCAGATCCGGCCGACGCTGAGGGTGTCGCGCGCGCTGCGTCGCCTCCATCGCGGTAGGGTCGACGCAGTGGTGCTGACGGGTCGCGAGTTCGCCGCGCTTGGGGAGGTTTCACCGGGGAAAAAAGTGGAGAAACTTCTCGAGTCGGAATACTATCCGGAATCAATTTTCGTCTTCTTTTCGCTGCCGGCACGTCCTCTCAGGAAGGATCAGCGTCAGGGCACCGGTCCTGGCACCGGTGGCGGAGCGAAGACGGCGCTGCAGGGCCGACTCAGACCCGAGTCATGCAGCGCCATCGAAGAGAAGAAGGATCAAGGTCAGTCTGAAGAGACGACGAGGAGCGAATCGTTGGCACGCCACGCGCGAGGTGGCTTGCGAGCGGCTCAGCTGCAGGGTGAAACGGCTGGCAGAGGATTGACCTCTGAGCAGAGGCGGCGACTCAAAGAAGCGCTGCTTTCCCTGTCGAAGCGCCCGAAGGCGAAGCCACTCGTGAAGACGATGGGTGTGCGAGGATTTGTGGAGTTACGCCAGAAATGGCTCAGAAGTGTGGAGGGAAAGTATGATGCGTTTGATGCGAAGTGAGCTTGGGAGCTGTGTGGGGATTGGTCTGTTGGGCGCCCTGATGGCTGTCGCCGTCAGCTGTAGCGACACGCCTCCGATCGTCGAGCTGGAATCGATTGTCAATCCCAGCCTCCCCTACGAGCCCGCGGCATTGACCGAATCGGCGCTCGCCAAGCGCATGAAGGAGATCGACCAGCAGTACGCGGAGCCACGAACTCCGGCCGGCGTCAAGCTCTCGCGCGAGACGAGCCTTCACTCGATCTCCAGCGTCAACAACTACGGCGCGCTGTGGCGCGGCGCTCGAGCTTGCGCTTGGCTAGCGAACCATTCGACGCGCGGCGAGCAGGAAGCTTACGCGAAGCAGGGGGTCTGGTGGGGCAAGGAGGCGGTGTCGAAAGCGAAGTCGAGCGTTCACGCCGAGTCCTACTACTATTACGGACTCAACCTGAAGCGTCTCTTCGAGATCCGGAGAATGAAGCCGGACAAGCTCGCGCTACGAACTAAAGAGCACCTCAGCATGGCGTACTACCTCGATTCCACCCTGGATCACTGCGGGCCGGCGCGCGAACTCGGCGAGTTGCTCGTCGCAACGCGCGAGTACCCGCTGCTTTCCATTGGTACGGCCGAAGAAGGAATGGCGTACCTACGCCAGGCGACAGAGGAATGTCCCCAGTTCGGTGGCAATCACCTCGCCTACGCCGGCGCCTTGCTTGAGATCGGCGACTTCGACGGTGCCCGCGCCGCGCTTGATCAACTCATGGCGCTCCCGAGTCCGCCAGATCACTCGGCCGATCATGTCGAGTGGTTGGCGCAGGCGAGTCGGCTCTACAACGACCTGCCCGGCAAATAACTCGGCGTTGGAGCAGGCCGCGTCGCGAGCGGTGCGGCCTGCCCGGCTCGAGTGAATCGAACCTAAACCGCCTGTTGAACGAGTCAATCGGCTGAGAAACTGGCCTCTTTACGCCCAGATCAGCCGCGGCGAGCCGCCAGTACATCTCATGGAAGAGGCTGGAGATTTCCTCCGTTCGCTGCGGCTGATTTGAACGCGAAGCGGCCGGTCTTCATCTCGAAGCATGTTTTCAGACAGGCCAAACTCGAGGCTAACAGCCTGTTGAAAAAGTGCTTCGAGCCGAAAACTGGTCTCTTCGCGTCCAGATCGGCCGCGGCAAACGCAGGTAATCTCCGAGATTTTCGAGTATTGACGCGGTCGAGCTGGGCGTGAAGAGGCCGGTTTCTCGGCCGAATGACTTTTTCAACGGGCTGCTAAGCGTCGGCATCGCTGCTGTCCGACGTGCGTGGTTCGACTGCGCCGAGCGCGCGCGCGAGGCCCAGGATCTCGTCGGCTAGGGCTAAGGCCTTTGCGGCGGTTTCACATGAACTTGGATCGAACTGCTCCAACACACGAGCTGCGTGCCGTAGCTGGCGTTGATCTTGGTGGATGAACCACATGTCGCCGGCGAGGAGCGCGATCGTCAAGGCGCTGACGCCAAGCAAAACCGGCTGGAGCCGAGAGGACCATTCCACTCCGGCGGCGCTGATGGCCGTGACGAGGGCGGCAACAAGAATCAGTAGGAGCCGGTGACGCAGAGCACGAGCTGTTGTTGCCAGCGCCGACTCGACGCGGTGCTCGAAGACCTCGAGTGCACGGCGAAACCTCACCTGGAGAGCCTGGACTTCGTCGGTGATGACGAGGTCGATGTTTCTTCGGTCGAGATAGCGATCGAGCTCGGGTGCGCGAACGGCGTGGAGGGTCGCGCGACGTCTGAGTCTCGTGACGGGCTCGAGTGTCTGCGGTTGTCGGTTCATTACTGCAGGGGAGCTAGACCCGCTCGCGGGCCGACATGCGCCTGGTTCGGCGCCGATGCCGACGCCGCGGCATTGATTGGTTGCTAACACCTACGGTCGCTCACGACTCCGGCTCCAGGAGGTCCAGCAGCGCGGGAAGTGCCTGCGCCAAGGCGGTTGCCGCTTGACCTGCGGCGGATCTCAACGCCGCGAGCGACGGCCAGGTGCTGGGGCGAGTGCCAAGTGTCAAGAGAGCTTTGAACGGCCGTGTCTGGCCATCCGGGGTGACGATTTGACCAAAGTCGAACGGCAGTTCCAAGTCGCACGGATCGAGAATTGCGCGCGCGCAAAGCGTCGGGATAGAGTTGGCTGCGGCGACCGCGGCGATCGCGGCCGACTCCATGTCGACGGCGTCGGCGGCCAATGCGGCGCCGGCCGCGCGTTTCTCCTTCTGTCCGCGGAGCACTCGATCGACGCTGATGAGATGGCCCCACACGACGGTCATGGTTGGGATGGCTATGGGTCGCTCACGAACGTACCGCGGTGGCCCCCAGCCGTGCGGCGCCCTTGGGACGTCGCTGTCAAATCCTGCCGCATTCGATACCTTCTCAGCGAGCACCAGGTGTCCGGGACGTAGGTGGGGCTGGAGTCCACCGGCGAATCCGAGGGCCAAGACGCGCCTGGGCGTGACGGTCTCAATGAGACTGAGCGCGCGCGCTTCTGCCAGTTCGCTGCCGATTCCAGTGCGACAGAGGGAGACCGTGTGTGGTCCCACGGTGCCGCACGTGAAACGCCTGCCGTCGCTTGCACGGCAGGCCTGACGCTTTTTTAGCAGCGGCGTCAGCGGTCGCATCTCTTCGCGCAGCGCCACGAAGATCGCGCAGTCGACCTTCTGCTTGGCGCGCTCCCGGGTCATGGTTCAGCTGCTAGTGACTGACTGGCCGTCCGTCTCAGGTTTCGAGCCGCCGCGGAAGAGGTTCCCCCGCAGTGAGCGTAGGGAAAGAAGATCCAAGCCCCTCGGCTTGGCTCTGGCGAGCGGGATCGTCTTCGCTGGAGCTGCGATGGGCTTCTGGGAATACTTGACGTTGCGGTAGTATCCCAAAGCGAAGAGCGGAAACGTCACGCGGTAGAGGTGGTAGCGCAGATAGAACACGTCTGGGAATCCGGTCCCCGTGAATTCGTCCTCGTCCCAAGTTCCATCGCTTTTCTGACGACGGAGGAGAAAATCAACGCCTTGCTCGACTGCGGGCGAGTCAGCGCTGCCTGTTGCCACCAGGGCCATCACTGCCCAGGACGTCTGCGACACCGTGCTCGTGCCACGGCCGCTGAGTTTGACATCACGGTAGGAGTCGCAAGTTTCGCCCCACCCGCCGTCACTGTTTTGGTGTTCGACTAGCCAGGCGACAGCTTTGCGGACGTGCGGCGCTTGAGGGTTTTCTCCGACCGCCATCAGCCCCTTCACCGCCTGCCACGTGCCGTAGATATAGTTGACGCCCCAGCGGCCAAACCATGAGCCGTCGGCAAGCTGGGAGTCGACGAGATACTTGACGCCGCGCGCGATGGCGTCTCGGTATACGGGGTTGGATCTCAAGTCTGGAAAGCGGCCGAGCATCTCGAGAACTCTTCCGGTGATATCGGCGCAAGCGGGATCGAGCATGGCGTTGTGATCGGCGTACGGCACGTGCGTGAGGAGCGCATGGTCGATGTCCACGTCGAAAGCGGCCCAGCCGCCGTTGCTGCACTGCATATTCAACGTCCAGTTCAGCCCCCGCGTGATGGAGTCTTCGAGGCCGGGAACCTTCGTGTGGTCGCATCGTTCGAGAGCCAGCAGGACGGCGGCGGTGTCATCGACGTCAGGGTAAAACTCGTTGCGGAATTGAAAAGGCCAACCGCTGGTCTCAACCCCGCGAACGCGCTGATTCCAATCGCCAGGCTTGCGAACTTCTTTGGTGAGCAGCCAGCGCGCGCCCTCGATGATCTCCGGCTCGTCGGGCGCTGCGCCCGCTTCCACAAGCGCGTTGATGACGAGCCCCGTGTCCCATACCGGCGACAGGCAAGGCTGGAGCCGAATGCAGTCACCGTCTTCAATTTCCAGCTCCTGAAGCTTCTTCAGATTGGTTGCGAAGCATGGATGACTCTCGTCATGACCGAGGCAGCGCATGGCCATGACGCTGTTCACCATCGAGGGAAAGATCGCGCCGAGTCCGTCGGAGTCCTCTGAGCGCGATATGACCCACGCTTCTGCCTTCTTGAGCGCGATGCCGCGCAGGGGTTTGAGCGGTGTCTTTTCGATCAGGCGCAGGATCCTGTCGACGAGAACGAAAAAGTTACGCCACGAAAGAAGATTGGGGTCCTTCGGGATCTTCAGGCCGCCGTTGGTCGCAGAACTCGAATCGATGGCGTCGTTGAAACTCGCGCCGTTCGATCCGATCGCCGGGTGTCCCTGCTCCGCCTGAGAGCTGTCCGCATCCCTCGCCACGGCCATTGACGCCTCGGCGTCGGCTGCCGGCGCGCCGATATGATCAGCGGCAACACGATCGCTCGCCTCGTCGGTGCGACCGTTGTTGCCGTTCGAGCCGGCGAAGATCTCTTCAATGGTGACTTCCGGGGTCTGCTTGTGATTGGGCTTCTTCGCGTAGAGGATCGACAGCGGGATCAAAATCGCGCGTGACCAATACGAAATCTCGTAGACGTTGAAGTAGAAGAAGCGCGGCAGAAGGATGATCTCCGGTGGGATTGCAGGGATCTCTTTCCAGTTGAACTGATTGAGAAACGAAAGATAGATTTTCGTGTAGTTGTTGACGTTTTCTGCGCCACCCATGCGAAGAATTGCGTCACGGGCCTTCTTCATGAACGGTTCATCGACGGCGTAGCCCGCGAGTTTCAGCGCGAAGTACGCCTTGACCGACGCGCTGATCTCCGGCGGGCCGTTGTGGAAGATGTTCCACGAACCGTCTTCAAGTTGCTGCGTTCGAATGAAGTTGGCGAGCTTGCGAATCTTGTCGCGGTAGGCCTCTTTATCGAGAAAGTAGAGAAAGAGGATATAGTCCGACTCGAGAGTTGTGTCCGCCTCGAGTTCGCCAATCCAGTAGCCCAGCCGCGTCTCGTCGTCTCGGTCTTCGTCGCGCGCGCGGACGGTCTTGCGGCTCCAAAGCACGTCCTCGGGTTGATAATCGTCACCGCGCCGAAAGATCGAGCGTAGGAAACCCCGCGTTGCTTGTATGGCAGCGTCGAGTCTTGTTTTCGGCGGCAGGGTCGATCCGGACGCGTCGTCCGCGCCCGCGAGTTCTGTCAGCTGCACGTTTTCGTCTCGGAAGCTCAGGGAAAAACTGTGCGGGTGAAACCGAAATCCGCCAAGTGCAACCACGATCGCACTTGTAGGAACGTAGTCAACGAATGTGGGCCGCGGCGTGGGGAGTCGGGCAGCGCCAGCGCCCACAAGCCATGTTGGCGTGCCTCAGTTGTGTAGCCCTCACATCGTTGTGGTCGCCTCTGCACGGCGTCGAATCGCTGCGGAAAACCGCGGTTGGCGTGCGTTGTGCGTTAACGCCTCGTGGCCGGCGCAGGCGGACATGATACTAACAGGAACCGATCCTTCTGCTCGGATGAACCACCGCGATCAGACCTCTCCGCGGCCCCGGAATCTCTTCCTCCGGAAGACTCCGTCTGTTAGTTTCGTCGTGAAGACCGGGCCGCACTTGACCGCACGAGTGTACCAAAGGCGGTGTTGTTTACCAGCCAAAAAGAGCCCCGCCAAGACACGAAAACACCCATGGCAGTGGAGTTTACGAATGTTATCGGGGGTGCGTCGAACGCGAGTTCCCATAACTTTAGTCGTTGAACTGCTGCTTTTTAGAGGCTTCTCGATCTTTGGCGCGATTCTCAGCGTTTTCTTGCCATTTTGGGTGCTCGACGCCGCTTCCGATGAGAGTCCGAGGTCTGGTCTCGACGACATCACGCGTCGGCGCCTCGGCCCGTACCTGATCTACCTTGAGCGGGCTCCCTTTAGGCTGTCGGTTCTCGCGTCGGGTCGGCCGATTCTCGCCATGCGTGCGGTCCGGGATCGCAGCGCGCTTGAACTTCGCGAGGATGGACCGTGGGTAGATCTTAGCACTCTGGTCGTGGCGGCCGAGGCGAGCGGCCGGACGGCAGCCTCGCGGCACGATTTCACCGTCAGCGGTGGCGGCTCCCACCGCGTGTCCGTCGAGACCGTGTGGAGTGAGGCCGATAAGACGTTGTCGGTACGTTTTGCCGCGGCGGCGGTAACGCGTGGGCTGAGATGCGACTGGGTGCCCCAGCGCGACGAGATTCTCTATGGAGTGGACGCGGCGCTTTTCTCGGGCGACGAACGGCCAGATGCAGCGCGTTTCCGCGATGTCTCCTTGGTGTTTTCGTCCGCTGGATATGCGTTCAGCGCGCAGGGCGAGAGTGGCGTTGCGGTGTTCGCGCCTGACTCAGGGGCGTTTCGGGTTGAGAGCCGCGGCGCAGTCATGGAAATTCGCCTCTGCCAAGGTCCTCCGCGGCGAACTTGGCGCCGCTTGAGTGGTCGTCGTTTCTCGGCGCAGCCAAGAGATGATGATGGTGAAGCATTGTCTGACGGAGTCGACGCGGGGCGATTGCTTGTGCGTGGAGACGACGAGCGCCGCGCCAGTAGCGTCGCGCGGCGTATCAGTGCGCAGCTGCGCGGATTTGGCGCCGAACCGAAGATTCTGCTCGAGATTCGCGATCGCGGCGTGCGGGAGCTCGCGCCACAGAACGTTCGCGGCGGCGGCGATTGGAGTCTACCAACGCCCGAGGTTGACGAAGTCGTCCTCCGAAAAACTGCCCATCTTGACCGGGCACGCGTGCGAACGTTTCGCGGCGCGCTTGCCGGCCGGCGAGTCTGTGTCGTTCTGCCTCTGACTGCCCTGCCCGGCGTCGTGGGAGCTGAGTCGTTCAGGTCGTTGGCGCTGGCACGACCGACGCTGTGTTTTGAGGTCGACGCGGATGGAGAGAGAGATCTCCATTCTCTAACGCCGCACGAGTTTCAGGCGCTGGCTGGTTGGTTTTGCTTCGTCAAAGCGGCGGCTCAGTTTGAGCGCCAACCGGATCGGGCTGCCGCAGCGTCCCGCCTCAGGCCGCAGCTGCGGCCGGTGTTCTTTGACGCGCCAACGGATCGTCGCGCCTGGCAGGCCGCCGATGCGTGGGTCTTCGGGCCGCTCCTGTTCCCGACGGCAAATGGGATTGCGCGTGAACCGCTGCTCTTCTTCCCGTCGGGGGAGTGGACAGGTGTTGGCGACGACGGCGGTGGGGCCGGGCGCGTTGTTGGACCCGAGCTTCGTGCCGTGTCCGAGCCATTTGTGCTCTACGAGCGGGTCGGCGCGGCGCCGTCACTTATTGACGCATGGTTGTCGACTAGGTGTCACTAAGCTCGTGAATGGTGTCGTCGTTTGACTGCCGCTCGACGACCGAGTCGACGACACGTCTGGCCGGGATGGTGATGAAAATCTCTGTGCCAGGATTCTCAGCGCTCTCGCCGTCGGCTGCGCTCCTGAGCTCGACGTCACCGCCGTGTGCGCGGAGCACCTCGCGCGCCCACCAGAGACCTAATCCCATCCCCGGAATCTGACCCGTGTTGTCCGGGTCGATCTGATGAAAAGGAGCAAACACGAGCTCCTGTTCCTCCGTGGGGATGCCGACGCCATCATCTGCGAATCGCACTTGCAACTCGCCGGACTCACCCAGAGCGGAGGTGACGACCAGGTGCGCGCCTTTGCCTGCGAACTTGCCGGCGTTTTCGATGATCTGCGTAAAGCACTGAACGATCTGTTCGTTGTCGATCCGAACTTCGTACGCTGAGTTGCAGAGATCTACTGAGATTCGAAGGTCTTGGACGCTTGGGAGGTTGCGCGCATGATCGATCGCCTGATCGACGAGAGTCTGTAAATCGAGATAGAATTCGTCGCGTGGTTCGAGTCCATCATGGAGGTTGATGGAAGCAAACGACATGAATCGCTCGATGATTCGGGTCATCTCGTCGCAGCTGTCGCCTCCGGTCCGCAGCAACCAGTCGATTTCCTTGTTCGACGTAACACCGAGCTGCTCCTCTAAGAGCGAGAGAACGCCGAGAAACACCGTTAGAGGCGTTCGTAGCTTGTGTGCCAACTGGTTGACGAACGCGATCTTTGCGTGCTCAGCTTCGCGACGTTCGGAGTCATCGTGGAACGTGATCAGGCAGCTCCAGTCGGCGTGGTACTGATCAGGCAGCGGGTGAATCGCGGCGATAAACCGTTGAGCTTGTTCTTCCTCGGACGGTAGACAGACTTGGAATTCCGTGGCGCCTGACATTCGAACTTCGTCGAAGTTGTGTTGATAGTCTGACAGAACAGAGCTCACCGGTAAGCCAATGATGCGTCTGTGGCCTAAGATCTCGCGGGCGGGGCTGTTGGCGCATAGTACGTTGAAGTCCGCATCGCAGACGAGTATGCCGTGACGTAGATGGTCGAGAATCGACGAGAGTGTCCTCGCACTCGATTTCAGGCGGTTGATCGTGCGCTGGTGGCCTAGACAAACGGCGATCTGACTCGCGACGACCATAAGGTATTGAAGGTCCTCGTGATTGAACGGGTTGCCCGGCTCGCGGCGCGTGCAATAGATGAGTCCGAGTTGTTGCTCGTGCGCGCGTAGCGGTACGCAGAGCGCCGAAGCGACTCCTTGAAGTCGGAGGCTCTGCGATTTCGAGAAGCGCCGATCGAGACGGACGTTCTCGGAGATAACGGCGTTGCCGGTGGCAAGGCAGCGGCTGATGAGCGTGCGACTCACTGGCATCTCGTCTCGATTGCACGGGCCTTTTGCGTTCCACGTTGTGCACGAGAGGAGTTCTTCCTGACCGTTCAGCAATACGCAGAGGTGGCTATACTTCAGTCCTCGCTGCACCGTCAGAGCCGCCCGTTCGAGAAGAACTGGAGTCGGCAGGTCAGGCAGGCTCATGGAGAGGTCGTGAAGCGCCTGGAGCCTCGCCGCCGCGCTGCCCTGGTCACTGAACGGATCTCCCGCAAACACGACGGTTTGGGAGGGGTCGTCGCGCAACTGGGGAACGTGGTTCTTGTAGAGTTCGCAGATCTCAATGACGTAAGGCCCGGCCTTGATGAGATCGCCGGCCGCGACTTCTCGTTCCTCGATCGGTTCATCATTGACGAATGTCCCGCCTGGCCCGCCGTGATCTCGTACGACGATCCGCTGTTTCGTCTCGCAGACGCACACCTCGAGCGACAAATGCTGGAGGCCAATCGTCGCATCCGGCAGCAGAATCGCGTTCGACTGACTCCGGCCGAGAGAGACAGTGCCGCGGATCGGAATATTGAAGTGGACGAGCTGGCCACCGAGATAGACGTTGAATACGTACTTCTTCACGGCTCGAGCTATTCTGCCAAGGGGACGAAAGGCACCCTTCTCGAAGGGCACGCCTTGTACTCAGATCGGCAAGCGGCCGTGTCGCGGCGAATACCTAAATCGTCTCAGTCGCCATCGGCGCGCGCTACGGGGGGCGACTAGCGTACCGTCGACCCGTCTTCAGCCTCGCAGGTGATGTATCCGGTACTCGAGCGCAGCACTTGGTCGCCGTAGATGACGCGTCCGTCCTTCACAAGGAGAGGAGCTTTCTCGAAATCACTCTTCGAGAGCTTCTTTTTCGGGCGTGTTTCGATTGCCTCGACACTGATCAGGTCTCCGACCGGAGCCTCGCCTGGGTTTACCGGAACCACGCGACCGTCCGGAGTGTCCGCCGCAAGGATCATACCGCGACTCTCGATGCCTCGGAGCTTTGCGGGCTTTAGGTTGGCGACGACGAGTACGCGTCGATCCTCGAGTTCTTCCTGCGAGACATACTCGCGGAGACCGGCGCAAATCGAGCGTTCGGTTTCCTCCCCGAGGTCGACCCGCAGTGCGTAGAGTGCATCCGCGTCGGGGTGAGGGCGCACGTCTTTGATCACGCCAACGCGCAGCTCGAGCTTGCCGAAAGGATCCGTCGCCGGCGGCGCACCGCCGCCCTTCTTCTTTGCCTCTTTCTTGGCGTCGCTCTTGGCCTTCTTTGGCGCGCTCCCTGCGTCGGTCTTGTCGGCCTTGTCATCGCGACGTGGAAACAACGGTTCCCCGAGCGTCACGCGGTACTTCGCTGGCTGTGTTTGTCGGTCCTCGAGGCCGCGAACCTCCGCACCGATGGCCGCCGCGATCTGCGTCGCCGAGTTGGGCATCACCGGCACGAGAAGCTCGCAGATCGTGCGCAGGGCTTCAAGTCCTGTCGCGAGAACTCGCGTCAGTGGCTTTTCGTCTTTAAGCTTCCACGGCTCTTGCTCATTCAAATAGGCGTTCGTCCGCTTGATATAGTTCCACAGGACGTCGACCGCGCGGTGATGCTCCCGAGCGTCAACGTGCGTCATGAATTGTTCGATCATGGCCGTGTCGTCGAGCTCGAGCGGTCGCCCCGAGGTCTCGATCTCGCCGCCAAGTCTTGTCGTCACCAGTTTGACGATTCGCAGGACCAGGTTGCCGAGCTCATTCGCGAGCTCGGAGTTGTATCGATCTCTGAGTTCGTCGATAGAGAACTTTCCGTCGTGGCCACTCGCGAAGCAGCGTAGGAAATAGAAGCGCAGCACGTCGACGGAATACTCCTCGACGACCTCAAGCGGATCGACGACGTTGCCGAGCTGTTTCGCCATCTTTCGGCCATCCTTGTCCAGAATGAAACCGTGGACATAAACCTGTCTCGGCAAGGGATATCCAGCCGAGAGCAGCATCGACGGCCAAATCACCGAGTGAAACCAGTTGATGTCTTTGCCGATCACATGGCAGTCGGCCGGCCAGTAACGATCGAATACGTCGTTCGGTGCGGTGAGCGCGGAGATGTAGTTCGACAGCGCGTCGAACCAAACATAGAGCACGTGCGACGGATCTGTCGGCAGTGTGACTCCCCAATCAAACGTCGAACGGGAGATGGAGAGGTCCCGCACGTCATCCTTGAGCCTCGCCACAACTTCGTTGCGCCTCTCTTGCGGCTGAACGAAGTTGGGGTTTGACGTCAGGTGATGGAGCAGTTGTTCACGAAACTTACCGAGTTTGAAGAAATACGACTCTTCCTTGACCGTCGTGACCGGCTGCTCGTGAACCGGACAAAGCCCGTCATTCAGCTCCGATTCGGTATAGTACCGCTCGCACGAAATGCAGTACTCGCCTTCGTAGTGGCCCTTGTAGATGTCACCTTTGGCGTCGACGCGTTGGAAGAGTTCTTGGCAGAAGCTGCGGTGGCGGCGTTCGGAGGTGCGGATGAAGTCGTCGTTGGATATGTTGAGCAGACGGTATAGATCTCGGAAGACAACCGCTTTCTCGTCGACGAATTCCTGGGGCGCTTTTCCGGCAGCTTCTGCCGCCGCTTGAATCTTCTGGCCGTGCTCGTCGAGGCCAATCAAAAACCGCGTGTCGTAGCCGCATGAGCGGTAAGCGCGAGCGTAGAAATCTGCGACGACCTTCTCATAAGCGTGACCCATGTGTGGGCTGCTGTTCGGATAGTCGATCGCGGTTGTGATGTAGAATGTCTTTGGCTTGGCGTTCATTTTTCGTCCGACTTTGACGGTCCCGAGACAGTGATCCGTTCCCTCTTTCGACGGCTGGACGACTGATTCGTTGACATGGGACACGAGCTCAAGTGCACCGAATGCGATGAGAGAAAAACATGACGATGCAGCGCATGCCAGCAAAACTGCGCTAAAATAGTCGCAGGTGTTCGTGTCTCAACATGCACCGCGTTTGAGTGCCAGGTGTCGAAACACATTTCTGGCTCGATTCTCACGCGATCGGAGACGCCTCCCGGCCGACTTGCACGCTGAGCATTGCGTTCGTCAGTCGTCAGACCGCCAGGGCCGAAGGAAAGCTGAGTGCCCCGGCGAGACGGCCACGACGTCCGCAGCCTCGTCGTCAGACGGAGCCGCATTCCGAACGGACCAGTCTTCCTTGGGAGATGAGCTTGTCGCGAGACCGGTCTCGAAATCTAACGCGCGCCGCAGCGCTGTTGTCCGCTGCTTCTGTGCTACTTGTCGCTGCTGGGCTAATCGTTTTTTTCGCCAATGCCGTGGACGCCCCACGGTCCGGGCCATCGCAGCAACCTCAGCGAGAGAGCGCGTTGCCGCAGAGCGATCGGCCGGAGAGCGCGCGTCCGTCCCGTCGGGCGCGGGCGGTGCTGAAGGGCCGCGTCATGGCTGATGCGCGGCCGTTCCCGGGAGCGATGGTGCACTTGCTCGCCTTGTCCCGTCTCCACGAAGTCTGGACGGAGCTCCGCAGCGAGTTCTTTGAGGTTGAGTCCGAAGATGGGACCAGGCCGCTCAGTGAACTTGAACTCAGTCTCGACCGACTCGGCGAGGAACTGCGAGGCAGCACGCCGACAGTGATCACTGCCTCCGACGGCAGTTTCTCGTTTGCGAACCTTCCGCCGGAGAGTTATCTCGTCGCGGTCGTGGCGCCCGGCTGGTGGCAGTACGAGCGTGTGATCGCGTCCGTCCGCCTCGGGAAACTGCCGTCGCCAGTGACTGTCAACCTCGAGCCGGCTCTGACTATCGAAGGCGCCGTCGTTCGCACCGATGGTGTGCCGTTAACAGGTTTCATGGTGCGAGCATCACGGCTTGGCGGTGTGGGCGGAGTCCTCTCCGTCGACGAAGCTGCCGCCCGGTCGATTTGGAGCGGCGCCTTCCTGGTTCCAGCTGCGGAGGCGGCGGCTACCGAGAGCGGCAGCTTTTCGCTTGCTGTTCCCGAGGGCGAACATCTCCTGGAGGTTGGCTCCTCGCGCCAGTTTCGAGGTGGCCCCAGGCACGTGCTATCGACGACGATCGTTGTTGCGCCAGCCGTCGACGTAACCATGGCGGTGCCGCCGCAAGGAACGCTCTTCGGTCGCGTCGTTGCTCGCGATGCTGGCGGCGCTGGTGTCGAGGGTGCTCGCGTCGAGGTGACCGACCTCGGGTTCGAGGCGATGTTCGAGACGTCGGAAGTAACCGACGCCGCGTGGTCTCGGGGCGCTGCCGTGACGATCACGGATGGAGAAGGTTACTGGCGGCTTGAAGGACTCCGCGCCGGGGCCGCACGCGTGGTGGTGACGCGCGCTGGCTACCGTCCGGCCAGATTCTGGTTCGAGACCGAGCCAGGTGAGGAGAGCGACGCCGGGGACCAGGAGATCGTTCCGGCGCTCCTTGCCGAACGCGTCGTCGCAGAAGCAGCGGACGATCCGGTCGGTGGTGCGGATGTGCAAGCCATCGTGCTGAGTAGCTTCGCAGAACCCGAGTCGGAGCTCCGCCCCGACCTCGCGCGTGGAGCGATCAGCGGTCGCGTGATGAAGGGCGACGGACCGGCCGCCGCCGCCCGAGTCAAACTCATCGCCGCTTCACGACACGAGACAGCGGAAAGCGTGCGCCACGTTCGCGGGCGCGACGTGCAGTGGCACCCAGCCACGCGAAGGAGCCGCACTGACGCCGGCGGGGACTTTCGCTTCGACGGCGTCAAACCGGGGCGCTATCTCGTCGTCGCGACGGACGGTGAGGAGGAAGCGTGGGAGGAGCTGTCGGTTCGTGGCGACGGTGGGCCCGGGAGTGCGCGCGGGAGTGCGCCCAGGGTTCACTTGCAACTCTACCCCGTCGATCGATCCGTCTACGGACGAGTTGTTGATCGCCACTTCCAACCAGTCGCGGCGGCTCGCGTCAAACTCTTTTCGTATTTGTCACTCGACGATGCGGCGAATTCTGCTGCTGCACTGTGGCACGCGCGGCCGCGCCTAACGGTCGCGACCACAGTCTCCGATCTCGACGGCAACTTTCGCTTCGCCGGGTTGCCGCCCGGAGACTACTTCGTGCAGGCGAGCGCGGCGGAGATGGTGGTCTCCGCAGCGGTTGCGGTGATCGACGGTGAAACCGTCGTTCGGCTTGATGAGGAGGCGCGGCTGTCACTGGTTGTCGTCGCGTCGGAGAGCGGTCGCCCGATGGCAGAGTTTACGGTGACACTCCGACACGACGCTCCTCGTGACGGACATGAGCCGGGCGCCGTTTTCGAGCGCACGGTGTTGTCGCCTGACGGGCGTTTCGAGATCGGAGCGCTACGCGCCGGTGGGTACGCACTTTCGATCGAGGCGCCTGGCTACTTGTCGGCGACGTCACGCGTCGATCTTGCATTCGGCGAGCGCCTCGAACAGCGCCTGGTGCTGCGGGCAGCGCGCCAGATTTTGGGTGTTGTCAAGAGCGCCAGTGACGGGTCACCTGTACGCGCCGCTCAGGTTACCGTGTTCACCACTCAGGTGGACAGTGCTGATGACATTGTTGGTGCGGTGACGACGGACTCGCGTGGCGCGTTTGAACTCGACGTGCCCGCAGCAGCGCAGCTGGCTCTGCGGGTCCGGCACAAGCGTTACCGACCGTACGATGAGATACTTCCTCCGGGGGACGAGGTCGTCCGGCGGGAAGTGGCCCTCGATGACGGACTGTCACTTGCCGGGAAGTTGGTGCTCGAGGGCGAGAGGGAGGCGGAGCATCGCCTGCTGTTCGTCGTCGCGAAGGGGCGTGAGCTGCGACGATCAGCTGTCACCAACGAGCGCGGAGAGTTTCGCTTCGTCGGTCTTCAGCCCGGCCGCTATGAACTGTACGTGCCTCCGCGACCCAGCAGCGTCGAGGTTAACACGTCGCCTGACAGCGTCGACGTCGAGGGCTTCCTTCGCGTCGAGCTCGAGCTTGAGGAGAGCGTTTTCGATCTCGAGGTGCGCCGGAGCTCCGAAGGGTGAGCGGTCGTCCTCTGCCGTGATGCGAGCGCCGCATCCCGCCTGGGTCGCGTCTTTGACTCGACGCTCCGGCGCTTCGAGCGTCGTCGCGAATCGCTCAACTCGAGATCAAAGTGACACGCTTGATTTTTTGCCGCCGAGGGAGTACGGTCCTGCTCGATTCAGGCGATCGCTGCAACCGCGTTTGCGGCCGTAGCGGTCCGAAGTGGGTCGACGTTCGACTCACGAAGAGGGAAGCCGGTGAAAAACCGGCGCGGGCCCCGCCACTGTGACCGGGGACCTCTTCTTCTCGGCGATCAATCCTCAGTTTGCGGTGATCTACGTCGCAAATTGGGGCGAGCTGACTGGTCGATGCTCAAGGAGCGGACCAGGCCACTGCGACTCCGGATCTCTTCACCCGCTCACTCGGTGTGAACGGCGAAAAAAGGTTGGTGTCGCGGGAAGGCTGAAGGAGTAGGGACGATCCGGAAGCCAGGAGACCTGCCTGAGTGAAGCCCCGACTGCCTTCGGGGGTGGAAGGCTCGAGGGTAAGACCGCGTCCACGGCGTGTGCTTGGCAAGCGGTCGTGCCCAAGATCCTTCGACCCCCAAGGGATTCCCTTTTCGGTGAAGGAGGGATCATGGTTTCTCGCACTTTCGTTTTTGTGCGCCGCTTTCGTCCTTGGGTGTTGCTTTTTTTCTCTCTCGCGACTGCTCGCATCGCTGCGGAGAGCATCGCGCTGGTTAGCGAAGGGTTCATCGCTCGAGACGATTTTAGCTTTGATCCGACGCGTTTCGTCGGTGGACTCGCCTTCACCCCAGAGGGAGACCCTGTGGTCTTCGACGGTGCTAGCGTCACGGTTCACGGCAGCGACGGCGACGACGTACTGACCTCTTTCGACCCCCCGGTCTTCGGTTCTTTCATGGCTCTGTCGCCCGATCGTACCCACCTGATCATCGGTGAGAGCTCGGACCCGGATCACTTCATCTACACCGTTCCTCTCGGTGGCGGCGCGCGGCAGGTTGTCGATCGACTTCGCTTCAATTACGCAGTCGCTCACGACGCAGCCGGGAACGCATTTGTTTCAGCACCGGATCCAGAGTTCATCACGAATCAAGTCTATCTTCTCGATCACGACCCCGATGAGGCAAACCCGGTCATCGTCGAAGGGATCCCTGGCTTCTCGGGTCCCTTGGCGTTCGACCAGGACGGCAACCTCTACTGTGGAACCGCGGGGCTTCTTGGCTCGGAGTCCATTGTTCGCTTCAGTGCCTCCCAGGTGGCGACAGCTCTGAGCGGCGAAACGATCGCTTTCGACGATGGAGTCGAAGTTGTTCGCGAGATTCCGAACATCAACAACATGATCATCGTGCGCGACGTCCTCTTTTTCACTGACGTCGGCTTTTCGGTCGTGCCGCCCGTCGGGCGCGTGGTCTCGGTCGATCTCTCGAGCGACGCTCCACTCGCCGAGGAGTTCGTGTCGTTTCCATTTGAGAGCGGCGTCCTTTCGGCGACCTACCTGGCCTTTCAACCAGGCTCGGAGGCGTTCGCCGTCGGTAGTGGGGCAGACGGCGGTCGATTGATCGTTGCTGCCTCTGACTTCGCGACGACTTCGATTGTTACCAGCGTCGAAGCGGAGTTTTTCTTTCTTCGCGGCGAGGTGAACCGAGACGGCATTGTCGACATCAGTGACGCGATTTTTCTTCTCCGCTGGCTCTTTCTTTCGTCAGCAGACGTCTCATCCGTACAGGCCGCTGACGTCAACGCCGACGGCGACAACGATATCGCCGATCCGATCTACTTGCTCGACTACTTGTTTGTCGGTGGACCCGCCATCCCGCAACCGTTTCCAAACCGAGGGCCCGCGCCCTAACCGGTCCAGCTTCAATCGCAGACGGGCAACCCCCGTTACGATTTCACGCGTGCGACATGGTCACGCTCCTTCCTCCCGGGGGCGTGGACCATGCCGCTGCAACTCGGTGAGTGACGCTTTACCGTGCTGATTGGACGCGGTTCGTGAGGGTTCTGTTTTTTCTTGCCATGGTCGGGGGGGGTGACTCAAACTCGAACGACCATGGCGAAAGAAGAGCGGCGCTTGGGCGATGACAGTTTCGGAACCAGATCAACCCGCGGACCCGGCGCGAGCGAACCTGCAGATCTCCGCAACGTGACGATCGCCGAGCGACTTGAAGAGCTTCTGGGATACGATCCGTCGATTCAGCTGCGGGATCTAACCACCGAGGCAACAGTCTCGATGGAT
Organism: Planctomycetota bacterium; assembly: GCA_965223265.1. Classification (GTDB taxonomy): domain Bacteria; phylum Planctomycetota; class UBA8108; order UBA8108; family SXIK01. The sequence goes on along the minus strand of OZ244999.1, from coordinate 7,288,591 downwards.
GAAGGGGAGACGAAGGGAAAGTACGTCATTCAGCGCGTCATCGGAGAAGGCGGAATGGGCCGCGTTTTCCTGGCGTTCGATCGTGACCTTCGGCGTCAGGTCGCCATCAAGGTTATCCGGGCGGAGCTTGGGCGTGACGGCGAGCATCTGGCGAGATTCATCGAGGAAGCGCAGATCACGGGGCAGCTGGAGCACCCTGGCATTCCGCCGGTGCACGAACTGGCGGTGAATCAGGGCAACGAAGTGTTCTTCACGCTCAAGCTTCTCCGCGGCCGGACGTTGAAAGAGATTCTTCGTGACCTCCACATCGGGCAGCGCGATGTTCGCCAACGCTTCTCGCGGACTCGCCTGCTGCAGAATTTCGTTAGCGTCGCGAACGCGGTTCACTTCGCGCATGAAAAGGGCGTGCTCCACCGCGATATCAAACCCGCCAACATCATGATCGGCGACTATGGCGAGGTGCAGTTGATGGACTGGGGTGTCGCGAAGGTGATGGGCCTACCTGATCGTTTCGAGTCCATGGAGGAGCAAGTGGAGACGGTGCGCACGGACCAGGAGCTCATGACTCAGCAAGGACAAGTGCGCGGCACGCTGCTCTACATGTCCCCCGAGCAGGCGCAAGGGCGCAGCGATCTCATCGATCGTCGTAGCGATGTGTATGCGCTCGGCGCGACGCTTTACGAAATGCTCACGTTGTTGCCACCGAAAACGGGAACGACGTTGTCGGAGCTCTTGGAGGAGTCGCGACTCGGCCTCTGCATCCCGCCGACCGTTCGCGCGCCAAAGCTAGGGATTCCGCAGGAGCTCGAGGACATCTGCTTGAAGGCACTCGAATACCACCCTGACGACCGGCAGCAGACCGCGCTTGAGTTGGCAGAGGAGATCCAGGTCTACCTTGACGGAACGCTCGAAGCGCAGCGGCGACGCCAGGAATCCGAAAAGCTCACGGCGCAAGCGCAGAAAATTCTCGGTCAGCATGAGCGCGAAAAGCAGCGACTCCACCAGATGGCTCAGCAACTTGACGACACCAGTCGACAAGCCGGTCAGTTTCCGACGCGGGAGACGAAACGTCGCATGCTGTCACTGCGGACCGAAATCGAATCGACAGAGATCAGCATGGCGGAGACCTTCACGCGCGCGCAGGCGATTCTCTCAACCGCCCTGGCGACGGACGCCGACAACGCTCGCGCTCGCCGCGCCTTGGGGGAGCTGTACCTGGAGCGCTTCCTACGTGCCGAACGCGATCAGAGCACGACGGACATGATTTTCTATCAGGGCTTGATCGAGCAGGTCAACGACGGCAGCTTCGATCGAATTCTTCAAGGAAATGGGTCGCTCGCACTGGGGAGTGAGCCCGAAGGAGCGTCATTTACTCTTTATCGCTACGATGACGAAGACGGCATCCGAAAGCCACGTGAGGAGGTCGCGCGCGCGGAGGGACACCTGGACCTTCCGGACATCGCGATGGGCAGCTACCTGGTCACGATCGCCATGCAAGGGTACGCTCCGACGAATTATCCAATCGTGGTGGGGCGCAACCAGAAAGTCCGCGACCGCGTCGTGCTCTACCCCGAGAGTGCGATTCCCAAGGAATTCGTCTACGTTCCGGCGGGTTCATTTGTGATGTACGGCGACCCTACGGTCGTGTCGACGTTCAAGGCTCGGGCACGCGTGTTCGTGCCCGGGTTCGGCGTCGGTCGCTTTCCGGTGACTTGTGGCGAGTACCTCGAGTTTCTCAACCACCTGCATTCGACGGACGCGGATGCGGCGCGGGAACGCTCGCCGCGCGCCTCAGAGAGCGCGGGGTATCTCTGGGAGCTCGAGGGCGATGAGTACGTTCTCCCGCCCCCAGACGATCGATACGCTTGGAGTCCGCGGCTTCCGGTCTTCGGGGTCTCTTTTGCTGACGCGAAAGCCTACTGCGAGTACCGCTCCCAAGTCGACGGCCATCGATACGACCTCCTGACGGAATCGGAGTGGGAGAAAGCGGCTAAGGGCGTGGACGCACGCTACTACAGTTGGGGCAACGTTTTTGACAATGAGTACGCCAACAATTTGTATGCCCGCGAGGGGGCCTCTGGGGTCGTCGATGTCGACGCGTTCCCTGAAGATTGTTCTCCTTACGGGGTCCGTGGTATGGTGGGAAATATCAGCGATTGGTGCTACTTCGAGGACGACGACCGGCCGGATATGATTGCTGCTCGCGGTGGCAACTGGGCGCTGACCGCAGACACCTGTCGACTCTCGGTGCGGCGTAGCACTCATACCCGGTACGTTTCGGACCGCCAAGGATTCCGGCTCAAGATCGTGCTTGAGGATTCCGATGCGGATGCTGTGGATAACAGCTCTTCCTGAGCACGATTCGCGGCTCAACGGGCTGTTCTCCGTCCCAGATCGCCGAACAGAGGAACCTGCCGCTACATGGACTCAACAGGCCGCATCACCCAGGCGATCATCGAACGGATCCGCGTTGATTCCAATGCGGGACTGGATGAGTTCGTGCGTCACTATGGACCACGCCTCCTCGTCTTCATTCGTTATAAGCTCGGTCGTAAGCTTGAGGGCAAGGTTGACCCCGAAGATGTCCTGCAGGATTTCTTTGCCACGTTGGTCGAGAGCAGCAGTACGTTTCTCGAAAAGGTCGACGACCGTGGCGTCCACCGAACAGTGTTCCGCATGATCGAGAATCGCATCAAAGACTTGTACGAGTTCCACTTCAAGACCGGTAAACGAGACGCCCACCGGGAAGTGCGGGAAGGGCCGGCCGACGATAGCAGAAAGTTTTCGTTTGCGCAGTTGGCTGGTCCGACGGCGTCGTTCAGTCGCAAGATCGAGGCGGGGGACGAGTACCGGAGCATGACGCGCATTCTGGACAAACTCGACGAGCCGACTCAGCAGCTTTTCGTTCTAAAGTTCGTCGAGGAGCTGACGAATCAGGAGATCGCTGACGAGCTTGGTGTCTCTCTCAGCACGGTCAAAAGGTCGAGCGCTCAACTCGTACAGACGATTCAGCGCGTCCGGCGTTCGTCGTAGGGTGGCTCGATTATTCTTGTGCCTGGCACGGCGGTAGCACATCGAAAGTGGAGTCCAGACCGAAGGTCGAGCCATCTTCGCTGTAGGGTGCTGGCGGTGTCTCGCCGTTGTTGAAGAGAAAGTTGAGGACGAAGATAGGGTCCGCGATGTCGACGGAGCCGTCGTCGTTGGCATCGGCCGCGTCCTCGCACGGCGGCGCTTCGGCGAACGCCTCAAAGAGAAAGCTTAAGACGAAGATGGGATCGGAGATATCGACCGAACGATCGTTGTTGCTGTCTGGCCGTTGGATTCCGTAGGTGTAGTAGAGCGGGGCGATCGCAGGTCCACTCGACGAGTTGATTCCGATCGGCACGCTGCGGTCGGCATTGAGCTGCGGCGCCTCGAACGAGATGGAGTCATTGGTGATTTGAGCCTCGATGAAAAGGCCATCGAAGCTCACCCACGTATCACCAGCAAAGTTCTCGCCGGCCAGCGTCACGGTTTGTGAGGGCCCGTCCCAGGGTCCGTTTGACGGTGACATGTCATTGACGACGGGCGATTCGGGGAAGTTCGCCGTGTGGAAGCAGAGACGCGAATTGGTGCGATCGATCACGAGCAGCTGAGGCGGTCCGACGGATGGAGAAGGGGCGAACGCCAGGTCTGAGATGAACGTCGATCCCAGGGCGTCGACCTGTACGTTGGAGTTTGCGCCGGTCAGTTCCTCGGTCAGTCGCATGGCGACGGAGACCGTGTCGGTGCCCTCAGGGCCGATGCCCACGACTAACGTCTGCTCGTCGAACGAATCGATCCCCGCCGCGTGCGCGATCAGGGGCGCGCCCGCGTCGTCGATCAGGCCGAGCACAGTCGACAGAGGTATGTCGCGACTGGACGCATCATCGGGTCTGTAGCCGATGAAGCAGTCAACGCCCGGACCGACGAACGAGAAGAACTCGCCGTCGACGGATCCGAGCCCGTAGTAGCCGGCTGCCACCGGCGTCGCGGGAAGTTCGAACGCGAAGATCGGATCATTCTCGTCTTGGGCGCGAAAGACCGTGCCGTCCGGAATCAAGAGGAAGAGCGCGGAGGGGTCTGCTGGATCGTAGGTCATGCCGCGGATCTCGGAGTCGGGATTGGCAAAGGCGGCTGGCAGGGTTCGCAGGATCAGACTTTGCGCGTCGAGATCATTGGGGTCTTGGAATGGAAACGTCACCAGATCGCCACCGGCGAACGCCACGGTCACTTCATCTGTGTCGCGGTTGTACGCAACCGCGGTCGGTTCGAGTTGTTCAAAGTCGACGCAGCCAATGAGTTCTCCTTCGCCGAGCGTCACCGAAACGGTTACTTCCGGGGACGCTGGCAGCTCAACGCCCGGCTCTGGAAAGCCGCCACCCTGGCCGAGAAGTTTTGCACCTCCGATGCCTTGTCCGACAATCTTGTAGGTTCGTGTGCCGCCTCCTCGGACGTTCGCGTCGATCACGCCGTCACGCCCCGCGCTGAACGGAAACGGCGCGCCGTCGATCAGCTGACCATCCCGGAACACGTAGAACCGCTCGTAGACGATCGGGCTTGTCCACTGCAAGCGCACGCTGCTTTGGTCGACGACGGTGGCTCGCGCGTCGATCACGGGGAGTAGGGCCACCTTAGCGGCCGGGCTCGTGGCGTCGAACGGATTGAACCCGCTGCGCGCCTCGACGCCGTTGAGGAAGCCGTCTCCGTCGCTGTCAAAGTCAGGACTGGCGACCATGGCGGCGTAGGGTGTCCAGCGACTGTGGAGCTGATCCTTGAGCCTTGTTCCGATCGGGAAAGTGTCGGTGCGTCGAGTTTCGGGATCGAAACGAAACAGGCGTGAAACGCCTTCCATCATGATCCAGGGTCGTCCCAGTCCATCGAGGACGATGTCGGCAGGTTCGATAAATCGGAGCGGTTCTCGTAGCCGCACTTCCCCTTTGGGATTGAAACAGAGGATGAAGTCGCCGGAGGCGGTGTAGATTTCACCGTTACCGCTGACCGCCAGCCCGTCACCAGGAACGTTCCGACACCAAAGCACGCCTCCCGAAGGTGACAGACTGCAGAGGAACTCGGGCGTGCGCAAGTAAAGCTGCCCCCGCGAATCGAAGGCGATTTGCTCGATTTCCTTGAATTCGGAGTTTGCGTATCGGATGCGGCGTGGAGGTGTGAGGTCGCCCCGCGCTTTGACAACGGTTGTGAGACCGCGCTCTGCGCTCCAGGACGCGATCCAAAGGCGGCCGGACGGATCGAGCGCCATGGCGACGCTGTCAGCGGCGATCTCGATTTCGTGGGCCGCGGTGATGCCGCTGCTATCAACGCGAAAGACGCCGTTAGCGCCGGCCACCCACGCAGCTCCACCGCCGGCGACGAAATCGAGGTAGTTGTCGGCGCCAATTTGAATCGGCGGAAACTGCTCTGGATCGAGGGACCCAAACGTGGAAGCCTCCACTCTTTGGATGGTTCCGTCGATGTCGAGAATCCAGAGGATGTTGCGCTCGTCGACTGCAAAACGTCGTCCAGGCGGCTCGAGGAGCAGGCCTCCATCGCGCACCACACCGTCGAGGCTGATCGCGCCCACGAGGCTGTTCTCTGCGCAGAACAGGATCGCGTTATGTGCCATCTCCGCTTCGGGCACTCCGGCCAGCGGCAGGCTCGTGCGAAGGTAGACGTCGTCGACCTCGTTCGTATCAGCGATTCCAATTGGACTACCGATCAACAGATTGCTTGCCGAGGTGTCGAACACTACACAGGAACCGTCGGCGCAGAGACTGCCGCGCCGCGAGTCACCGTTGCCAGCCGCGCCACCGCGTGTGATGCTGGCGAGGATAGTGCGTTCGAGCAGGCAGTCGCGCACGTGGACATCGCGCAGGCGGTTGTTCTCAGCGAACGTGATCGTAGCCCCAAGATCGAAGGCGACGAATCGACCGTCTTCGGAGATGTCATTCGTCATTACGCTGCCGCGCTCGGGCGAGGCGGGAATCTGCTCGCCCGACTCGGTGAACGTAACGCGCTTGATCTTGGCGGTCAGACGATCGAAGCGGAACACATCCGTTGCGTCGTTCGTGTCTCGCCCGACGAGGTTGGTAGCGTTCGAATCGAACGCTACGTAACGGCTGTCGTCACTGATGCGTGGGTTGCTGCTCGGGCCGTTGGCTTGGCTGCGCCGCGTGCCGCGGCTGATTCTCTCGATTGTTCCGAGTCGGCGATCGACGAGGAATACGTCCGAGACGCCGTTGGTGTCACCTTCAACGAGGTTGTCGGCTTTCGAGCTGAAGACGACAAAGTTTCCGTCGCCGCTGATGTCCGGATCAACGCAATCAGCATTTGCTGGGTCGCCGACTGGGGGCGAAACGAGTTCAGCCCGGCCGACGCCAAAAGGGTCAGTCAAAGGATGTACATAGATGAGGGATAAGGGGTCCACGATGTCGCGATCACGAACCAGATTGGTGGCCGTCGATTTGAAAGCGACCCAATCACCGTCGGCCGAGATCTCTGGATCGTCGGAAACGCCGTCTGCCGCGATGGACGAGTCGGCCGCTCGGCTGATCAGAATCGTCGGGAATGGAGGGGCGACTTCGGAGGTCCAGTAGTAGATGTCTCGGAAGTCGTTGTTGTCGGAACCGCTCAGATTGTTCGCGTCGCTGGCGTAGACGATGTTACTGCCAGGCCCATCGATACTCGGGTTGACGCTGTTCCCATCACCTTTGGCCTCGGTCGTCGCGTCCTGACTGATCAAAATCGTGCGGTTGACTGGTACGATGCGTAGGAAAACGTCGCTCAAACGATCGCCGTCGCCCACGGTGATGTCGGGCGCTTCTGACTGAAAGACGACCACGGTGCCATCTCGATTGGTGCGTGGGTTCGTCGACGGGCCGTCAGCGAACACAGCGTCGTCGCCTCTCGAGATCAGCGACACGGCTTCCTGACCGTTTGTCGGCGATGTTGCAGTCGACGCGAGCACAAGCAGAATCACGAACCAAGCGTGACGAGAGATCGTGAGCGAGCGCTGTCGCATAGAACCTACCTCATTCGATCGCCTGCTGCTTCCTAACGCGCCGCCGCGTGACCCAGACTGAGGGTCGATTATAACGGATATAGAACAACTCGACAGCAGCGGCCTGGATCGCTGCGGCACGCAGATCGCTCCGCCGTGAATGCCGCGGACGCGGGACGTGCGAACCATGTTGGTGAGAAATCCGGGCTCATTTCGTGCCGTCTTCAAGTTCCGGGGGGAATTTCGGGTGTCGTGGCTCAGAAAATCTGAGAGTCAGCCCGATTCCGAGCGCAGGCAGTCTCTTTCGCCTCTTTGCTTACGGGCTCAGAGGAGCGTTAGCAGTTCCGTTTGCTGAGATCCGCCGGTCACCTCGATCGAGTCGCCCGCGTGGTATACGTTGATCTCGCTGCGGATTCCGAAGCGACCCGGCAGATAGATGCCAGGTTCGACGCTGAACAGTGTGTGCGGCAGGATCACGCGACTGTCGTGCGTTTCGAGGTCGTCGAGGTTGGCGCCGTTACCGTGCCCTTCCTCGTGGATCGAGTGACCTGTGCGGTGGATGAAGTAGTCGCCGTAGCCAGAGCGCCCGATGTGGTCGCGAGCGATGCGGTCGAGCTCGAAACCGCGCACGCTCTTCCCAGCTCGGACATGATCGCGAAGGTGGTCGACGACGAGGTCTCGCGCATCTCGAACAACCGCGAAAACACCGGCGATCTCGTCGGCAGCAGTGCTTTCGAGCACGGCGGTCCATGTAATGTCGGCGTAGATGCTCTTGGGGGCGCGTTCTTTCGCCCACACGTCGACGAGAAGGAGGTCGCCGCGCCGGACGATTTCGCTGCCCGATGCCGGAACGGCGAAGTGTGGATCCGCGGCGTTGGCGTTGACCGCAACGATCGGTTCGTGGTCGTAGACGAGTCCGTGCGCGTCTAGTTGGCCAGTGAGGAACTCGAGGATATCACGCTCGGTGACCTGCGCCGCCGCGGAGACTCTCTCGGCAGCGAACGAAAACACCACGTCGATCAGCGATCGGAGCGTCGCCGCGGCGCGCCGATGGGACGCCAGTTGCTCGTCCGTCAGCGTGGCATCAAACTGCTGCACCAAGTCGGCGCTGGAGACGATCTGTACGCCGGCACTGCGGACGAGCTCAAGAGTGCCACCGTCCACTCTCGCGATGTAGGGCACCTCGCATCGCGGTGAGTGCTGCATGGCGATGCGTCGACACCCAGTGAGCAGCTTCTCCAGGTGTTCTTGCAGCGACTCCCAGCTCAGATAGGTCTGTGAATCACCCGGCAGCGCGGCGAGCGCCTGCGACTCGATCGCGTGTTCGAGTCGTACCGGCTCGCCAAGTGATGGGACGAAGTAGAACCAACGGCGCGTCGTCGTGAGCTCCGGGTCGAGATCGAGAATCTTGCGCGCGATCGGATCGCTGCCTCGAAAGTCGTAAAACAGCCAGCCATCGAGCCCGGCGTCAGCGATGGCGCGCTGCATCGCGTCAACATCAGTTTGTGAAAGCGGTGCCATCATAGGGTCTCTCCACACGCGCTAAAGTGCCGACCGCGTGACTCTGCAACGTGCCGCGGCGACTGGTTTTTTCCTACGTCTCTTCCTACCTTTCTTCACAGGCGTCCGTCCACGTCGATCGTCACGGTCGCACCAAGTGAAGTCGGCTTCTCCCAGCTGTCACCGCTGCCTGGATCGCCGATCGTAGGAGCTTCGCTGAAGGTTGCGCCGATCCGAGGCTGGTGATCGTTCCACCACGATTCGGCCTCCGCTTCGCTCCAAGCAGCGGCGTCAGAACACCGACTCAGTTCGCCAGCGAGCTCCTTCGCTGAGGCGGGACGATCGGCGCGCTCCTTCTGCAGGCAGCTCATGATCAGACCTTCCAGGTCAGCTGGAACGGCAGTCTCGAGACGCTGGCTCGGCGATTCCGGCATCTGCGTCAGTTGCAGGCTGCACACTTCCATAAGATTCACAGTGTCGAAGAGCGATCGACCGGTGAGAAGGTAATAGCCAACGGCACCGACCGCGTAGATGTCGCTGCGCGCATCGAGGTTTTCGGGTGACTTGATCGCCTCGGGCGACATGTAGAGCGGGGTCCCCGTGATCGCGTTGACGCCGCTCAGGGTGGTGCTAGCGCCCGTCTCAACATCCTTGACAAGGCCGAAGTCGACGACTTTGGCGACGTCGTGGAGTGTGCCGCGTTCACAGAGAATGATGTTCGCGGGTTTGATGTCACGATGAATCAAACCCGTTGCATGTGCCTCGGCAAGCGAGAGACACACCTGCTTTAGAACGAAGATGACTCGCCCAGGGCTCTGCGGGCCGAACTCTTTCACCAGATCGTCCAAGTTGATTCCGGCGAGAAACTCCATGGCGTAGTAGAACGTGCCTTCCGGCGTGCGGCCGAAGTCGTAGATCGCAATCGTGTTGGGATGTGTGAGCTGACTTGTGAGCTGTACCTCGCGTTCGAAACGAGCGATGCTTTGCTCCCCGGCCATCTCCGGGCGCAAGAGCTTCACCGCCGTCGGTCGACGCAGCATAGCGTGACGTGCGCGGTACACTTCGCCCATGCCCCCCTGGCCGATCTTTTCCTCGAGGCGGTACTGCCCGAGTTGTCTGGCCTTATGCACTTGCCTCTGGAGTCCGTAGATCACCTGCGAGACGATCGTCGCCAGCGCGACGCTAAAAAAGCCACGCACGACGACGAGGACATAGGAAGGTCTTTCGACCACGTCGGGCCACGCTGCACCACCGCCTCGGTGCAGGATGAAGTAGTACACGACGAACGCCGGCACGAAGCAAAGAGTGCTCACCCAGGCGGTGCGCTGCGCACTCGAGGGAATGATCACCGCACGAGCGATCACCGCGTAGGTTAGAGGCAGGATTGAGTTGTGAATGATGAACGGGCTGTCTTTGGCGAGCCATGCTTGAAGTGCGACGGCGCTTGAATACGAAACTGCTGCGATCGGATCGAGTAGGCGCAGTGCTCGAAACGAGCGCTCGCCGCGCCGACACACCAGCCAAAGGGTCGCCCAAAACAGGCCGCAGCTGAGGCTGACATAGTTGCCGAGATCGCGTCCAACGTCGACCCATGTGTACCTCCCAACTGCGAGCAGCACGACGTTGGCGAGCACGACGTGTAGGAGAATGAGCGAGCTCGCGATTTTGGCAAGCAGCGTGAGTCGGGTCTGGAAGAATCGGCGGCTTTCCTCGGAGGACGACAGTGCGGTTGCTGCCGACGTACCTGGCACATGAGCATCGAAGCGCGATTGCGTCATCATGCTGGCAGTATATGGATGCGATCCGCTGGTTGGGAGGGGCAATGACTCCGAATGCTCTTGGCGAGGGCTCACGGATTTTCGCGAAATCTCTAACATTGGTAGCCCGGCAGACGTCTTGATGGCAGAGCTCGACGCTCTGGCGCGCCGCCGCGGAGGTTAGTCGCGGTGGCCATGCAATCTCGCAAAACTCGCGTTAGGTAAGGATCTCGTGACGGATCGCGATCTCATCGATCGTTATCGTGCCGGAGAGCTCGTCGCGTTTGAGACGCTGGTGACGCGCTACGAGCGTCCGCTGCTACAGTACGTCGGCCGTTACGCGCCGGGTATCGCCGAGGACGTCGTGCAGGAGACGTTTCTTCGTCTTGCCAGAGAGGCACGGGAGCTCAATGGAATCGAGAGTTTGGCGGCCTGGCTCTACCGCGTGGCTCGCAATGTCGCGGTCGACGAACTGCGAAAGGAGAAGCGGATGCAAGAGAGGCACCGTGCGGCTTCGACTCTGCGGCGCGCGTCGGCCGATTGTCCCCTCGCCGGAATCGAAACCGCCGAAGCCGTGCATGCAGCGATCTCGCGTTTGCCCGCGAAGCAGCGGCAAGTTCTGGTTCTGAAGCTGCACGAGCAGAAGACCTACCGCGAGATCAGCGCAGCTACAGGTCACACAGTCGGCCACGTTGGATATCTCATGCACCACGGTCTGAAGAGCTTGGCGCGAGATCTGCGGCAGCGCGGCCTTGTGTGAAACGGCATTGGCGGGGAAGACGTCAAAGGAGAACTCGTATGAACCGCGATCAAAAGAGCTCAGGCGAAGAATTTGAGCCGAGCGAGCCGTCCGAATGCGTCCGCCGTGGCCGGGAGTCGCTCGCTTTGAGTGCGTATGCTCTTGGCGAGCACGATGTGATCTCTGCTGGCGAGCGGCAGAGAATCGACTTGCATCTCGAGACCTGCGCTGCGTGCCGCGACGAGGTCGAGCTCTTGCGGGCGACGGCGCGATTGGTTGCCGAGGCGGGGGACGGGCACTCAGTGTTGGAGCCCAGGTTGCAAGCGCCCGCGCTGGACGAGTTCGTCGAGAGTGACGTAGGTGAGAGCGGCGGTCGCAGCGCGGCTGGTGAAGTGCGCGCGGCGAACGGTGCGACGCTCGATCGTGACGCTCGGGCGCGGCTATTACGCCATGCAGCCAAGACCGTGGCAGGGGTGTCTTGCGGCGACAGTGCGGCAGGACGTGATGCCGCCGAAGCCATGCTCGACGATGGCACGGAAGACGATGGCACGGAAGAAGATGGTACGGAAGATGATGGCACGGAAGACGAAAGTTCGGTTGCCGGCGTTAGCAGACCTGCGCCTACGCATGCGGCGCGTTGGCGTCGAGTGCTCGTGGCCGCCGCCGTATTGGCTGCAGCGACGGCGCTCGTGTGGAGCGGGGCCCTGTGGTACGGAGCACCCGAAGACAACATTTCGATGGACGTGGCGTCATCCTCGTTCACATCTTCGGTTTCCAGAAGCGCTGACGACAAGTCGACCGCCCGACCGACGCCGCCGAACTCCTCGGCGCTGGGCTCAGTCCAGACGCCGCCGCAGGAACCGCAGTCCGAGCCTGTCGACACCCTGGCGCCGGATGCTACCGCGGCGTTCCAGAGAGTTGGACCGCAGCCGACAGAGTTGGCTTTCCTGGTAGAGGCTAAAGGCACCGCGACGAAGCGGTTGGAGGAATCTAGCGATGCGCACGGGTTTCAGCGTTGGTCTGCTTCACCGCCAGCATCGGCGCCTCGGCAAGACAAGGATCAACTAGATTGGGAACGCTCCGAATCGGTGATTCAGGAGATCCAGCAAGCCCCGCAGCTAGTCCAACGCCAAACCGACGTTTCGCCGCCGCCGCGACCCACGGTCCGGAAGAATAGCGACGAGGCTCGCGAGTGGAGTATGGATGCGGCCGCGCCTGAGGCTGTGGGCCGTAGCGCATCGATTGTGACACCCATCTCGCGTCGTCCCAATGCCGAAGCCGACTCCTTTGAGTCGCTCGAGACGACTCGCCGGCACCGGGCGCAGCGCTCGCCAACGCAAAAGTTGGGTTTCGTTACGAGCGCCGGGGGGGCGAGCGGGGCTACGAGCGAGCGGAAAAGTCCGTTGGATTTCGACGACTCAGACGAGGTCCGCCGACGGTTCGACAGCTGCAGTGACGCTCAACGCTGCGTTCAGCAATACTGCGAAGCACTGCGCCGAAAGCCCGATGAGTCACTTGACAAGATGTTCTTTCGCTACTGGGGTACGCACCCGTTTGTCGAGACGCGGGTCGATCCACTGTCGACCTTCGCGGCCGACGTCGACACCGCAAGCTATACCTTGACGCGCAGCTACCTCCTCAGCCGAAACCTCCTTCCGCCCCCAGAGGCGATTCGTACCGAAGAGTTCATCAACTACTTCCGCGAGCCGTACGTCGCTCCCGCCAAGTCGACGGATGTCTTCTCAGTGACGACAGAGATGGCGCCGAGTCCTTTCGCTCACGAGCCACAGTACGAGCTCCTTAAGATCGATGTGCAAGGGCGTAGAGTGGACCGGCGAGGGCGTCGTGCCGCGTCGTTGGTCTTCGTGATCGACGCCTCGGGCTCCATGGCGCGCGAGAATCGACTCGAGCTCGTCAAGTCGTCGCTGCGTCTACTCGTGGGTGAGCTTGACGAGGGAGATACCATTGGCATCGTAGCGTTCGACACGACGGCACGTTCCGTTCTCGAATCGACCGGAGCCGAGAACGCGGCCTCGATTTTCGCCGCGATCGGCACGCTCCAACCGGGGCGCAGCACGAATGTGGAAGCTGGTTTGACGCTTGGCTACGAGATGGCCGCGCGGCATCTGCAGGTGACAGGAACGAACCGTGTCATCCTGCTCTCTGACGGTGTCGCCAACACCGGGGCAACTCATGTCGACGCGATCCTCAAGCGCGTGCGTCAGCACCGAGCCCGCGGTATTCTTCTCAGCTGCATCGGCGTCGGTATGGGCAACCACAACGATGTCCTCATGGAGCAGCTTGCAGACCGAGGTGATGGCCACTGCGTCTATGTCGACCGACTCGAGGCGGCACGGCGCGCTTTCGTCGACAACCTGACAGGCACGCTCGAGACGATCGCTCGCGACGTTAAGCTCCAGATTGAGTTCGACGCCGCGAAGGTCGCGCGTTACCGGTTGCTTGGGTACGAGAACCGAGCGATTGCCGACCGCGACTTTCGCGACGACGCAGTCGACGCCGGCGAAGTCGGAGCAGGACATCAAGTCACGGCGCTCTACGAGCTGAGATGTCGCCCCGAAGCGACTGGCAGGCTGGCCACCGTGCGGGTGCGGTATTTAGCGGTGGACGATCGACGCGCAGTGGAGCTCGAACATGGCGTCGAGGATCGCCACCGTCGTGGCACGCTCGCGGACGCCAGTGCCGAGTTTCGTCTCAAAGCCTTGATCGCCGAGTTCGCGGAAATTCTCCGCAGTAGCTACTGGGCGCGCGGCAGTGATCTGAGTGCGGTCGCCGCCGGGATGCGGGACCTCCTCGCCGCGAACAGTGAAGGGCTCGGCCACGAAGCGGACTTGGTCGAGCTCACGAAGCTCATGGAGCGCGCCGCGCCGCTTGTCGCTGAGCGCCGACGATCGGAAGACGAAGTTGCTGTCATGTCGCGCGCGCTGAGAGAGAACAGATACCTGAAGGAGCGTCTCGAAGCGACCCAGCGACTGCAGACGGATGAGCGACGTGAGTTTTTGCGGCAACTTGAAATCCAGAACCGCGAGCTGCGCCAGCGACTCGAAGAGGCGCTGCGCGAGCGCGGCGGGTAGAGTCCGCACACCGCTCAGAGGAGCCCGCAAGTCTCGAGTCAAACCAAGACTGACATCGAGAGCGATGAAACGCATGAGAGGCCTCCGCAAGAGGTGAGTCAAAAGCCCGCCGCACGGTGACCCCGTGTCCCACACGCCCGCGCGCACGCGCAAACGGCACGGCAGAAGCGCACCATAGTAGCAGGCACTCTCCGAGTGCCGTCCGTCTTCTCTCCGGCCACGGCACTCGGAGAGTGCCTGCCACTTTGAGAGGCGCCCACGCCCACGCCCACGCCCACGCCCACGCCCACGCCCACGCCCACGCCCACGCCCACGCCCACGCACACGCACACGCACACGCACACGCACACGCACACGCACACGCACACATCGGTCCGCCGGCCGCAGTCTGTTTCGGCTTGCATCTCTTCCTGCTCTCCTCACCCTCCCAGTTCGCGGTCGCACCCCTCTTGTGCTCGGCGTACCTTCTGCGTACCCTCGGCCGAATGCACGCGCTGATTCTCGTCGACCTCCAAAACGATTTCATGCCTGGCGGTGCACTCGCGGTGCCCAACGCGGACGAGGTCATCGACGTCGTCAATGACCTCCAGTCGCGCTTTGAGCTGGTCGTAGCCACTCAGGACTGGCATCCGGCGGACCACGCCAGCTTTGCCGACAACCACGCCGGCCACAGCGTCGGTGACACCATCGACCTCAACGGCCTTGAGCAGGTTCTTTGGCCGGTTCACTGCGTCGCAGAAACGCGCGGGGCTGAGTTCGTCGCTGCGCTCGACATGGGGCGCATCGAAGAAGTCTTCCGTAAGGGCACGGACTCATTCATCGACAGTTACAGCGGCTTCTTCGACAATGGCCACTTGAAATCCACCGGACTCGGCGACCGATTAGAGACTCGCGGCGTGGACACGGTTTACATTGCTGGCGTAGCGACGGACTATTGCGTCAAGTTTACGGCGCTCGATGCGCGGCAGCTGAATTTCGAGACCTATCTCATCGAAGACGCTTGCCGCGGCGTGGAGCTGCAACCCGGCGACGTCGCCAGTGCGGTCGACGAGCTGCGGGCGGCTGGGGTTCACATCGTGAGCAGCGGGGCCGTGGGCGGTGCCTAGGTTGAGAAGAGTTCAAAGGACGTGAACGGAAATGGCTGAAGGCAAACGAACGATTCTTCACGAAGGCCAATACGTTCGTTTCGTCGATCGCGACGGCTGGGAGTACGCCGAGCGACTCGGGAGTTCGGGCATCGTGATCATTCTGGCGGTCAACGACCGCCACGAGCTGGTGCTCGTCGAGCAGTACCGCGCGGCGGTGGACCGGCAGATGGTCGAGCTACCGGCTGGTCTTGTCGGAGATCTTCCCGGCGCCGAGCACGAGGACTTCGCAACTGCCGGAGAACGTGAGCTCCTGGAGGAAACCGGCTATGCGGCGGATTCGATGGAGTTTCTTGCCGACGGTTTTCCTTCCGCTGGAATGAGTACGGAGTCGCTGTCGCTCTATCGCGCCCGCGGCATCCGTCGAGTGGCGGCGGGCGGGGGAGACGAGAGCGAAGACATCATTGTTCACGAAGTTCCGTGTGCGGAGATCCTTCCGTGGCTCGAAGAGCAGAAGGCGGCCGGTAAGGGCGTCGACATCAAAATCTATGCGGGACTCTATTTCATCGATCCACCGAGCGGCCCATAGCATGGCGCCGGAGCGCGCGCGTTGCGGAGGTACGTGACCTATGACTGAAGAACCCAAAGGCAAGGGCTCGGCGGGGCGCATTCGCGCTCACGCCCTTGAGATGCTTCGCCGTCCGGTGACGCCAGAGCTCTACGGCGAGATTCGAGAACTTTGGAAGCAGCACTCGATCGCCGAGGATGCGCGGGACATTCCAGGTTTGCTCGCCACGCTTACGGAGGACTGCATCTACGAGATTGTGCCGACTGGGCACATTTGGCGCGGGCACGAAGGTGCTGAGCGATTCTATACTGAGCTGCTCACCGCGTTTCCCGACATCGAGTTTCACCTCAGTGAGATCGTGATCGGGCCGCAGGGAGTTTGGGAGGAGGCGACGTCGCGCGGGATTCAGAAAGCGCCGTGGCTCGGTGAGTTCGAAGATGGCAAGGCCGTCGAGTTTACTTCGCTGATCTATTTCCCTTGGGACGCAAAGCGGCGCCTCTTCGGTGGTGAGCGCGTCTACACATTCGAGGGCAGGGGTGATCTCAAAAATTCACCCCCAGCTTGAACGAGAAGAGCTGTTCGCGATCGCCTCGCTCGCTTGAGAGGGCTTGCACCCAGTAGAGATCCGCCGGGATGCGCAGGCCGCCAGCCTGAAATCGAAACTGCAAACCACCGCCGACGGCGGTTCGTACGCGGTGCGATTCCAACCGTGAGAGGGAGTTTTCTATGTCGCCCCAGTCAAACACCGCGACCGCCCGGATCTCTCGCCACACCAGCGGAATGGAGTAATCGATCGATCCGTGGACAATGGCTGCGCCGCCGACCGGAGTGCCGTTTTGGCTTGGACCCAAGCGGCGATAGCGAAAGCCGCGAAAGCTACGTGGCCCACCGAGGAAGAAGCGCTCGCTGACGTGTGTGACGTCGCTACCGCGATCTTCGATCCAGCCGAATCGAGCTCCTATGTGCAGAGTGTGCGCATAGTCCGGTCGGTTGTCGAACAGACGGAGCGCATAGTCGAGACGGAGATCCGTGCGCCAAAAGTCCCGCTGCGAACCGGTTGCATTGTCCGCGAAGTCTAGATTCCATGACGCCGCGAAGCCGCGCGGCCCTGAGAAATAGTTCGTTTCGATGTCTTCCCATCCCAGCGTCAGGCGTGGATAGGCCAAGCGAGTGGTTCCTTCGTCGCGGAGAACTGCGGCTGGCGTCGCCGGCTCGAATTCGTCGATCTTGACGAAGTCGACGTTGTACGCCAGCGACAACGACGTATGACGCTCGCGGTCGAAGAAGGCGCGAACGCGAGCTGTCGTTATGAGATGGCGTTCATCGTAGGAACGCCGCGAAAAGACGTTACCACTGACGCCGAGCATCAACGCCAGTTTGCTGCGAAAGAAGTACGGCTCAACGAAGCGGAAGTCGTAGACCGACTCCTTGTTGCCGGGAATCGCTAAGAACTCGAGTCTCTGTCCACCCCCAGTGAACGCCCCGCGCCAGTCAGTCAAACTGCGTGGCAAGCGAAACAAGTCGAAGTTGGTGTGAGCGAACCGAAACGAGGCCACCTCACCTGCACCAGCCGACGCACCGCCTCCGGCTTCGATTTCACCGAACGTGTCGTGTTCCTCGACGCGGAGTTCGACGGTCTTGGTGCGTGGCTTGGAGCCGTCGTACACGTTGACCTCGACTGTCTTGAATAGGCCGGTGTCCTGAACGTCCTCCAGCGACTTCGCCAAGTCAGTCGCAGTGAACGGTCCGCCAGGCTTGAGTCGTGACCACTGGCGAACGACGCGCTCTCGTGTGCGGCGGTTCCCGGAGATCTTCACCTCGTCGACGAAAAGGTGATCCCGTTCCGTGATCTGCAAGACAACCTTCACGCTGCCCGAGGTGAAGTCGCGCTGCGGGTCTGGGACGATTTGCGGCAACAGACCGACCTGATCTTGATACCACACGGAGAGGCGCGACATGGCCGCCTCAAGAGCGTCACGCGAGTAGTATCCGCCGGCTGGGAGCCGCGCCACTTTCTTGAGAAGCGACGTTGGGAGCAAGCGGTTGCCACGAAGCTCAACGCCTTCGAATTTCCAGCGTCTTCCTTCGTCGACTCGAATCACGAGATCGACGCTGTCGAGGTTTGGAGCGATGCGGAGCTCCTCGAAGCTAACACCCACGTCGAGAAACCCACGGCTGCGATAGTGCTGTACGATCGTGCCGAGGTCATGCTTGAGCGAATCCGGGCGATAGTATCCCTCTTCCAAGAGGCCGAAGAGCCGCCGTGGCCGATTCGACAAGAACGCCATGGTCTCGCTTTGTGGCAGTTTGCTCGCCCCCGCAAGAATCACCCGACGCAGCAGGACGCGACGACCCTCGCGAATCGCGATGGTGACGATCAAGCGTCCGTCTGCGCGCTGCGTGATCTCACCGCGCACGCCCGCGAACAGAAACCCGTCCTGGTGATAGAGCTGTTCGACTACGGCGGTACTTTGGCGCAGAAGGTCTTGCCGAAAGGGGGACCCTGCTCGGATGGGGAGCGCGAGTTCTCCCAGCTTTTGGTCGCGGATCGTGCGGTTCCCCCTGAACTTCACTGCCGCGACCACCGGGCTCTCCGTAACGCGAAAGACAAGGTCTACGACCTGCCTCTCGCCATTTTGACGTCGTTCGACGGAGGGTCCCGAAACGGCCATCAAGAACGGCCAGGCCTGGAGGCGCTCCCTGGCCGTTTCGCCGAGGCTGCGCGACCACGCATCGCCCGGTGAAAGGCCAGCGACGCGCTCGAGGCGACTCGGGTTGATCGTTCTGGCGCCGGCGAAGCGGACCGAACCGATCCGAAGTGAATCGCCGGCGGGCTCGGAAGGCTCGATTCCCGGACGACTTGCGGCGCCCTCAGCCGGTTGACGAGTTCGACCACGTTTGACGTCGGGCTGATCCTCTCCGGCATCGATGGCAGTGGCTGCAACGAGCAGTACCAATACCCAAAGCAGACTCTCGTTGGAGAGCGATGACCGCTTTCCGTCATTGGCGCCACGACTCGGGGGCGGGAGCAGCGAGCCCTGTCGCCGCGAACACAGTAAGGACAATGGGAGAACGTGAGGTGTCGTTGCCGACGAGCGACTCTGTGTCCTACCGGCGCTCCTCGGCAATTCCGGCGGCTGATTCCCTTCGACTCGTGGTGCGGTCAATGCGCTTCGCTCTGCCTCGAGTTGCGGCGTGCACCGCACCCTGCGTTTTTTCGTTCCACTCCGGGGAGAACTATAACGCGATGGAGATCCGAATGCCTCGGTGTGGTCGTCGGGAAAATCTGCGACAATTGTCACCGACCGACTTATGCTCATTTTTACGCCGACGTGCGCGTGTCCAACAGCGGCGAGCCGAATGGATTTATCTGCGGCGCATCATAGCCTCATGGAAACCCCTGCGCTTCGATTCTGCTTCGTTCGAGACAATAGAGAGAATCGGAAGAAGTGTACCCTATCGCCCCTTGTCGGCACCGCGGGCTGTGAATTCATCGAGCTTCGCCATCCAGCGCGCGATCCACAGCCGAGACTCGTCGATGGAGGTCTCCTGCTCGCCCTCGACGCACCACCTTTGGCGGTGCAGGATCGAACACTCTTGGCGGACGATCGCCCGATTTTGGTGATCGACTCGACGTGGGCGCGAGTGCCTGCGGTTCTTGGTCGTCTCCGATTTAGCGAGTCGGCTCCGCCAGCGCGACGTTCGCTACCTTCCGGTCTGCGCACCGCGTACCCGCGCGTCTCGAAGTTGTTCGCTGATCCAGCGCCCGGCCTAGCGAGTATCGAGGCCGCTTTTGCAGCTAGTGTGGTTCTCGGTGCGCCATGCACTGAGTGGCTTGCGCACTACCGATGGGCTGCCGAGTTTCTGCGCCGGAATCGCTTGACATGGCGGCGCTTCGGATGGGATCCTCAGCTTCCTCTGGATGCATCGTCTCGCCTTGCGTAGTGCCGGTTGAAACTGACCGGTCGATGAGGCCTTTCGGTGCACCAGGTCTTCGCTACGAGAACGTCCGTCGACTCAGTCCAAGTCTCCATCGGGTTACCGCGCCGCTTTCTGGGGCAGCCGCTTCATGGGAACGAGAGATCTCGTCTCGTTGTCGAAACGCGGTGCATAGCCGACGAAATCCGATAGCCTGCGCAGCATTCAGATGCAGCTCCATGCTCGAATCGATTCAGGGTTGCGGGGAGCACTCTTATCAAGGATGAGGAGTGTGAGCCGTGTTTGATGACGAGATGTTAACGATCGATGAGGTAGCTGCGTACCTGAAGCTGAAGCCTCAAACGATCTACAAGTGGGCACAGAAGGGAAAGATTCCTGGGGCAAAGTTCGGCAAGGAATGGCGGTTTCGTCGATCCACGATCGAGGATTGGATCGACCAGCAGATCGAGCTGCAAGCGAGTACCGACGCTAGTGGGCGTGACCGGGCAAGTGAGGGCCGCGGTGAACGTAGTCAGTCGCGAAGTTCTGCAGAACCGCGCGCGAAATCGCCGAGCTCCAACGCGGCCCCCGGGCCAAATTCCAACTGAACGTTGAACCCGGATTCTGCGCCAACGCGTCTGCGTGCGAAAGCCATGCTCTGGCGGGGACTCAATCGCCGTGCCGTTCCTACTGCGGGCCGCAAGTCGCGCTTTCGTCCTCCCTCCTCGGTCGGACTCAACTACGTCAAACTTCACGATTCGACCCTCAATGTGCAGGAAGCACGCCTGCGATCGAATCGCAAAGTCTTCCTTGCCACGACATGACTTGCGGCTCCTCGCTACGGATTCTGTGAGAAATGCGGGCTATAAGTCAGCGGATGTATTGTCGCGCGTAACCGCGAACAGGCTTGCCGTTAAGCACGTGAAACGTGCGCAGTTTTTGCAGAGTGCTGCGGCTGAAGCTTGATAGCGGCAGAAACAGGATCTTTCGCCCGAGGCGTGCGGCGTAGGCCTTCATGCGCGTCGTCGGTGGCGACGCCGCCGTGTAGGCGATACAGCCATCGCGGCTGTGAAGGAGTCCAGCGAAAACGAGTCGCTCGGCCTCGTCGCGGGCGAGGTCGAACGCGGGGTCTTGCCAAACGTCCTTGATCAGGCGCGGCGGGTAGAGGAAAAGTTGACCCCCGTATACGGCGCGGCCGATTCCTGGACCGATGAGCTGCCGTCGGTAGTCGGTCGCGTAAAACGACAGCGTGCTCTCCCATTCGTGCTCCGAGAACCACGTGAGACGCCACGGAAATTTGGCCGCATCCGGCTTCTCGTAGATGATCACGACCGCCCCGACTCGACCTCGGATCGGCGGCAACTCTTTGACAAAAACCTTTCGCAGATGGTGTTGTCGAAGCGACTCTCGAAGGTGTAGGCCATCTTTGAACGAGGTGGTGAACTCCTCTATGCGTTCCTGCGCGACGCTGCATTCGGTGATCGCGCGCTGGCGAACTCTGCCCGCGAATTGTTCGACGAGGCGATCTTCGGGTTCCCAGGAACAGGATTCATTCGGGTCCCATGCCGTTTGCCAGCGCCGCTTTTCGATGCGAGTCGGGCGTCGTTCGAGCTTGAGGCGTTTCCAGATCTTGGCTACGTCCTCAAATCGTTTCTTAGCCGAGACGAACTTGCCATCCCAGGCGATGCGGTCTTCCGTCATCTCGACGGCACCGTCAAATTTCTCGCGGAATTCGTGACCAGCGAGGCTGAGGTTCGAGATCTCGCCTTCACGATCTGCGGCGACGTCGAAATCGTTGATCATGAATAGATCCGGATCGTCGCGTTCAACCAGCTCCTCATTGCCACTGTCAACGGTGTCGCTATCCCACGCCTCACGGTCGACCTCCTCGGAGTATCGCCTCGCGGTCTCGATGACTTCCAGCGCGAAAGCGTTTCCTCCGAAGCCGCGTGCTGCAAGAGTGATCTCGTAGAGCATCGGGGTGAGGCGCCCTTCGCGTAGGCAAAGATTGCGTAGAAGTTGGAGCATCATCTGAAACGAGGCTGTCGAGATGCGCTCATACTCTTCACCGTGGCGCCCGTGATACCGATCGCGCGCAGCAAGCAGCATCAGCTTGAGCTCTTCAGTGATCTCGAACTCTTCGAGCGTCACCTCACCTCGGCGAGCCTCCCAACGGCGCGTGATATATGGTAGCTCCCCGAGGAGATGGTAGAGCGACGACTCGGCGACGGGGTTGAGGTCAACGCGTGCTGGTGGCAACCCCTGCAGCAACGCTTCACGCTCCGCGTCGATTCCATCGCGACTGTTGTCGCGTTCTGCGA
Source organism: Planctomycetota bacterium (assembly GCA_965223265.1). Classification (GTDB taxonomy): domain Bacteria; phylum Planctomycetota; class UBA8108; order UBA8108; family SXIK01. The sequence continues at coordinate 7,266,596 of OZ244999.1, read as the reverse complement.
GGTGACGAGCGACGCTCTGAAGATGCGACAGACCGAGTACACAGAGGATGGGTTGGGAGTGTCGCTCCATCAGCGCGCGCAGTTGCAGCGCCATGAAGCGCTCGCGTCGGTCGTCAACCGAGCCGGGGTCGGGGAGCGAGAGGTAGGGCTCGACGGCTAAGTAGTAACGCGCCAAGCCGATCGACTGCACGGCGTAGGGGTCCGGTAGAATCGCCTCACGTCGCTCGAAGGAGTCGACGTCGCAGTCGATACAAACGACTTCGCAGTGCTCCCGCAGCCCGAGACGAATCGCTTCCACGATCGAATCGCAAGGATCGATTGGGAAGAAGCAGCGGGTCCCGTCGGTCTCCTCGTACGAGACGATGTGGATCTCGGGAAGGCGCTCGACACCTTCGATCACCTGCTCCATGAGAGAGTCTGGTAGCTCCACCGCGACGGCGGAGAAGCGTTGCGACAAGAAAAGTCGACGTGTCTCGCGGGCGAACGCTGCGCGGCCGTGAATCGACGGGACGAACGCGATGTTGCCCCACCAGAGGGTATTGTCGCTGACGCGAAGCTCCTTCATCTTCGTCTCACGTCCTGCGGGTCGACATCTGCGACTTCGGATTTCGCGTGCGCAGTTCTCTTGTCAACGTTCGAGTTGACTCGCAGCCACGGTTTGCACTGCGTGTCGGCGATTGCGTCAAGAGCCAGTGGTTTCGTCGCCGTCATGTTCTTCGTCGTCGACTTCCTTCAGCGTGTCAAAGAACTCTCGCAGATCAAGGTAGCTGGGGACCTCCTGCTTGAGGGCGTGCTTTTCGAAGTCGTGAGCATCTGGTCCGAGGACGGCACGGACGGCGGCATCGAAAGTCGCCTTCCAGTCGGCCTCCGTCGACGTCGAGCGCTTGCGGGTTTTCGAGCTCGCGGAGCGCTGTCCTTTCTTCTTGGCGGCTTGGGTGTGCGTCTTCAGTGCGAAGCGCATGATGTTGATTCCATCGCGTGTCGAATATGGGAGGCCGAACTGGTGGCCGCCCTGGAGAAAATCGACGGTGAGTTCAACGATCTCCCGCGGCGCGAACGGCAGATGATACTTGAGAATCCTGAGTTCGTCCTCGCGCTCCGGAAACTCGACCTGAACCGTCGGTTGAATGCGCGACAGCATGTAGTCTGGCACTTCGAAGGTGGACGCATCGTCGTTCATGGTGACGCAGGCGCGAAACTCGGGGCTCGCTTCGATGCGGACGCCGGCAACAACGCTGTCGACGTAGCGCCGATGGTCCAGCAGGGGAGCTAGCGAGGCCCACGACTTCTCACTCATGCGATTCGCTTCGTCGAGGATCACGACCCCGCCTCGCACCATGGCGGAGACGAGCGGGCTGGCGTGATAGGAGATCTGCCCGCTCTGCGCCAGTACCGGCGTCACGAGCAGGTCTTCGGGCCGAGTGTCCATCGTGCACTGTTGGATGTAGACGTCCGCGTCGATTGCACGCGCGGCGGCCTGTCCAAGCGTCGTCTTGCCGACCCCGGGCTTGCCAATGAGTCGCGGGCAGAGCGGTAAATCCGCTTCGTCAACGACGAGCCACGAGGCGAGGACCTGCTCGATGAGCTCATCTTGACCGATCCAACGCACCTCCTGATCGACCGGTTCGGTGAGGACTAGGTCGACATCGTCGATCGAGAGTTTCTTCATGGATCCATTTTCTCGGAGCCCGGACGATTTCGATGCACGGCAGGACATTTTACAAATTGCAGAGCAGACTACATAATCTTCGAAGTTTCTGAAAGAAACATCCAACGTCCCCGACGTTCTATTGTACTTCTTATCCCGACGGAGTTGACCGCGTTCGAGAGATTTGGTCAAAGACGTAGAGAGGCGTACAAAGACAGAAGGCGTAGGAAATTGACGGACGAGGCAGTTTGCACAGCTCTCGATGAATCCGACAGCGATGCTTGCACCGATGAGGCCGCGGTGGTGCTCTCTGGTGTGACGAAGCGCTACGGCAGCAAAGTTGCTGTCGACAACGTCGATCTCGTTGTGCCTAGGGGCAGCGTGTTTGGATTGATCGGGCCAAACGGTGCCGGCAAGACGACGACGTTGAAGATGATGGCGACGTTGATCAAGCCCGACTGTGGCGACGTACGGATGCTTGGCCACGACTTGAAGAAAGACGTCCGCGAGGTCCGACCGTTCATCGGCTACATGCCCGATGCTTTCGGCGTCTTTCGCGGCCTGACGTGTGAGGAATACCTCGGATTCTTCGGGCGCGCCTACAATCGCCGTGGCCCTGACTTGAAGCGCCGCGTTGAGGACGTCTTGACGCTCACCGACTTGACCCAGGTGCGAGACGAGCTCACAACGTCACTTTCTACGGGAATGAAGCAGCGCCTCTCACTCGCCAAGACGTTAGTCCATGACCCTGAGATTTTGGTGCTCGACGAGCCCGCGAGCGGTTTGGATCCTCGCGCTCGCATCGAGATTAGATCGCTGCTTACGGAGCTGGGGCGTATGGGAAAGACGATCGTGATTTCGAGCCACATTCTGGCTGATCTCGAGGAAATCTGCACCGACGTCGCGATCGTTGAAGAGGGGGCTCTCGTCTGGACCGGGTCGATCGACACCACTAAGGAGAGCGGTACCACCCTCCGCGTCGTCCTCACCGTGCCCGAGCCGAGCGTCGCCGCCGCGGCGAAGCTGCTCGAGAATCTCGAGTACGTGACGCACGTCGTCACCGGTGAAGACGGGCGTCTCGTGTTGGAACTGACTCCCGAGCGCGGTGGCGACTCGCAGCATGGCGAAGCTGTCGCTACTGCGGCCGAAGCTGCTGCGGCCGAAGCTGGAGAGGCTGACGCACAGGCGACTGAGGTCAACTCGGACGATCGCAAGTCTGATGGAGGCGGCGCCGACCTGATCGGCAACCGTGTTTTGAGCGTCATGGTTGAAGCTGGCATCGAGGTGATCGCCTACTCGCGCGAGAGACACGATCTGGAAGCGCTCTTTCTTGAACGAACCAGAGGAATCGTTTCGTGAGCTGGAACTTCGCGTCGATAAGGCGCAGCTTCTTCGATCACCCGTTGGTGGCGCGTGAGCTTGCGGTAGGACTCACCGCGGGCAAGATGGCCATGGTTTTTTCTCTGGTCGTGCTCGCGTATGGCATCGTCGATGGAGGAATCCTTCTCATTCTCTTGGAGTCTGGTGGTCGCGTCAGCGGTGGTATGCTCGGGGCCTTGTTTCACCTGGCACACACGTCGCTTGCATTCGGGCTGTTGACTCTTCTCTTGCCGCTGCGGGTCGCCGGGCACATCGAGGGGCCGCGTGCTGGACGTGCATTCGACCAGGTTGTCGTGACCGGAATCTCGCCGCTGCGAATGACTTTCGGCAATTGGGTCTTCGCTCTTGTCTACGCCGCGCAGTTACTTCTCGTGTCGTTACCGTTTTCTGCCGTGGCGCATTCGTTCGGTGGCGTGTCGTGGTCTGAGGTGTTTCAGAGCTACGGTCTTCTGCTCATCTACGGGAACGTCATCATAGCCGTAACTCTCGGCTGCTGTGTTGCCGAGCGCGAATGGCTCGGAGTTCCAGGAGCCATTTTCATCTTCGTCGTCCTTGGATCGATCTCCGGGCATCCTGAAGTGCGCGCGCTCGTCGCTCTATGCACTCCGCTGCGGCTGCTTTATGCTGAGAGCTTTTCCACTATTGAAGGGTCCGGGCAGAGCCTCGATTTGACTCCGATCGTTTTGGGGCAGGAAGTGCCCGTGGCGCTGTACACGGCGATCCTTTGGGTTGTGATCGCCGCGCCGTTTCTCGTTCTCGTCGTCTTTGGGCCGGCCCACGACTTTGTCGCCGGACTCAACGTGTTCGGCAGCGTTCAAGCGCCTGGTACTGAGAAGCGTCGGCGAGTCTTCCGCCGTCTTCGCGCCGCCTTGACGCGCCGCGTCGAGGTCGCGTTCTACTACGAGAATCAACCGGCTTGGTGTCAGCGGTGGGAGTTTCTCGCCCGCGTCGGCATCGGATGCGTTTGCGTGCTGGCGGTTTGGGTGATCTGCGCCAGCTTCGTCCCCCCGAATCGCGGCTGGAGCTTCTCTCAGGACTCGGGCTTTCATCTGCCATTTCTGTTCATGCAGATCACGTTCGTCGCGTGGATCTTGTCGCTGGGGCAGACGAAGTCACGCATGGCGTATCGCGTGCGTCTGGGGGGGCGGTTCATGCGCCGCGGTCTTGTGCATGACGCCTGTTTTCTCTTGCTCGCTTCGTGCCTCTTCCTCCTCTGCTTGCTCATCGACTCAACCCGCCTTGCCCCAACCAGCGGTGGTTCCCAGTCGTACAGTGTGTACGAGGGACGGCTCCACAACTACGTTTTGGCGACCTTGATTGCACTATCGCAACTCTATCTGTTCGGACGATTGACCCTGAAGCCCATATCGAATCCGGGCGCTTGGCGTGGGCTCATGTTCTTCGGCGTTTTCGTCGTCGCATTCGCGCCACTGATTCTCACGGCGATTCTGCAGGAGCTCGTCTCTCTGGAGCGCGTCTCGCCACTGCTGAGTTGGCCTGCGTTTGCGTCGCCTTTCTCGCTTTTTCAACGCGACTTTGCGTGGGACGAGAGGTTTTTCCGTTTTGTCGTTGTGCACCTCGTGTTCGCGGGACTCCAGGTTTCACTCGGGCTCATGTGGATGGCTCGTTTTCGAAGAGAGGCGACAAAGGCGCCGCGAACCAACGAGGTTGGCGCTGGGGCTACAGTTCTTTTGATCGCCCTCGGGACGATGATCGTCAGTGCGCGAACGGCGCGAGCGCAGAATGCCCCCGACGCGCTCCGAAGGGCTGGAGTCGACCTGGTCGAAATCACGCGCGGCTTTGACGGCGTGGTCTTCGAGGCATCAACAGACTTCTATACACTCGTCGTCGCCAACAGATCGCCGGATACAGTTCGTGTTGTGGTTCGTTTCGCAGACTATAGTGACCCCGGGGTCGAATCGGAGGTGGGAGCTCAGACGACGTCGACGCTGCGACTTGAGGGTGGCTCGGCTGGCCGCTCGTTAACTTGGCCAGGAGCACCGGTTCAACTGGAGGTGCACGCTGGTGATGCCGCTCACCTATTTGAAGTGGCTCCGGCGCGCGTGCTGATCGCCGCGGAAGAGTCCTTCCTTCTCGTCAGCGAGAACGGCGATCGCGCGTACGAATGGGCGAGCGCTCGTGCCCAACGCGACGAATTTCGTTCAGTCCGCCCCAGCGTGCTTCCCGAGTCGGCACTTCACTACGAAGGGGTTTCGGCTGTGGTCATCGGGGATGTGGACCTGTCGCGCCGGACGACTGCTCAGCGGCGCGCGCTTTTGGATTTTGTCCGCCTCGGAGGGACGCTCGTGCTGACGAGCGACGTCCGGATTGACGCTTTGCAGCGCGATCCCGACTGGGGAGAAGTGTGGGCGAGTGCGACGGAGCGCCTCGAGAGCACAGATTTCGGCGACTTCAAACTGATCCGCTTCGATGACGGCGAGGAACACTCGTTGGAGTTGGCGGGCAGCGGCGGAACCCCTTCAACCGAGGTGACGGTCATCAGCCGGCGCGATGTCGGATTCGGCAGTATATGCCATCTCGCCTTTTCGCCCATGGGGCGTCTCCCACCCGCTGAGAGCCTGACGAAAAGGTTCTGGTCGCAGCTGAGCGGCACGATTCCCAGGAGCCAGTTTCCAGTTTCGTTCCAGGCTCGGAATCGTCGTTTGCCCGACAGTCCGCAGGCCTTAGGGTCCGCGATGGTTTTCTACGGGATCTATTTGCTGCTCATCGGCCCCTGTCTGCTCCTCGTCTTCCGCGGTCGCCAGCGGCGCGTCCGACTTTGGATCTACGTCGTTGCGTTGCCGATCATCTTCGCTCTTCTCACGCCGCTGCTCCAAGCCGTGATCCACTCGCACAGCAGCTTTGGCAGCGAGGACGTGCTCGAGTACGTCCCAGCGCGTGGGCAGGCCGGCGCGATCGCCCAGATTCGTCTGCGTTCATCCGGACGCCAGCGACATCGTTTGGAGGTTGTCGGGCGCGATGTTTCGACGTTTGACGAGTCTTGGTCCAGCGTTGAAGCGCGCTCGGAAGCGGCGGAGCACCGGATGATTCAACTCGATGTCGTGCCATGGGGGCGTGGTTCAGCGAACGCGTTGGCGTGGTCGGATCGGCCTCGCGGCGCCACGGCTCATGCTACGGCCCTGCCGAACGGGCAGATACAGGTCACCGCTTCGGGGATCGAGTCCGCAACCGGTGGAGTCTTTGCGGCAGCGTTCGTCTTCGGAGATGGGGTCAGCGAAGACGCGCGAACTGTTCCACTCGTTGGCGGCACGCTGAAAGTCAAGTTGCGGACAGCGAAACGGTCGTCGACACGGTCTCAACGGAACGTTTCGCGTCTGGGCCGAACGTTGGATGACCGAGGCGACATCGTCTGGGGAGGATCTCGCATCCGTATCGGCAGCCGTGGGGAGCGGGGGCCGGTTGTCTACCTTCTGTGGGAGGCAAGCCGGAGGGGGGGCGCGCTCCGGACCCAGTCCGACGAAGTGAGTTTCCGTCGTTCCCTGTCCGTCACGGGCGAGCTGCAGCGTGAACAACTCCTATCTCAGCCTCAAGTCATCGAAGAGTCGGGCGAGCTCTACGAGTCGTTTCGCCGTCGGTTCATTCTCATGGAGGTCCCCGTAACTCAGGCCGAATGAGAGGGCCCCCGGTAAGAACCGCGCCGTGTGAGAGAGCTTCTGAGAAGTGCAGTGAGGGGCGGCGAGAGAGCGTGGGTAGGAGACCCGTGCCGCGGATTCGGCGAGCGCCCGCATGGAAGTGGCTTGCGAATCCCACCCGAACATTGCAAAAGATGGCATCTCGGATCGACCGCCGCGACGTGCCGCCGCTCCTTGTCGCAAGCGTTCGGGCAGTTAGGTTCGCGCGCGCACGCCAGAGAAAGACTGTTCATAGGAGCTAAAGAACGATGGCGCTCTACCTCGGACTCGATTCCAGTACGCAGAGCTTAACAGCCGTACTCATCGAAGTGGGTGCGAACGACGAGAGGAACGTCCTTTTTCAGCACTCTCTCCTCTTTGACTCCGAATTCCCCGGCTACGGAACGCGCCACGGTGTGCTACCGCCAAGCCATCCACAGGAGGCGCACTCATCTCCACTCTTGTGGGCAGAAGCTCTCGATCGCATGTTCGAGGTGATCGCCGCCGAGTGTGGTCCTCGTCTGAGCGAACTGGTTGCCATCGCCGGTTCCGGTCAGCAGCACGGTAGCGTGTACTTGCGACGGGAGGCTGCGGACGTACTCCCGCGACTCAATCCAGAGCGGCCGCTTGCTCTGCAGCTGGAGGGGATATTTTCGCGCCCGACGTCGCCGATCTGGATGGACTCGAGCACTGCGGCGCAGTGCCAAGAGATCACCTCTCGCATCGGCGGCGCGGAACGTCTCGCTCAGCTGACGGGCTCGCGTGCGTTCGAGCGCTTCACCGGACCGCAGATTCGCAAATTCTATCAGACCGACGGCGAAGCTTATGCTGCGACCGATAGGATCCACCTCGTGAGCTCGTTTCTCGCGTCGCTGCTCGCAGGTCGCCACGCCCCGATCGACCTCGGCGACGGCGCCGGCATGAATCTTATGGATCTAGCGCGTCGTGATTGGGCGTCTGATGCGCTCGAAGTCACTGCGCCTGACCTGGCGGACAAGCTGCCGCGCATCGCGGAATCTTGGACCGACATCGGTCGACTTTCGCGGTACTGGGTCGAGCGCTATGGTTTTCCCGCGAACGCCCAAGTCATTGCTTGGTCGGGTGACAACCCCTGCAGCCTCATCGGTGTTGGCTTGGTGTGCCCGGGTCGGATCGCGATCTCCCTCGGCACGAGCGACACGCTCTTCGGATTCATGCCCTCACCGCGAGTTGACCCTGACGGCCGTGGGCACGTGTTCGGATCGCCGACGGGCGATTACATGAGTCTCATTTGCTTCCTCAATGGCTCTTTGGCTCGCGAGCGCATCTGCAAGCAGTACGGTCTCGATTGGGACGGATTTTCGGATCTGCTACGGTCTACGGCGCCGGGAAACGGCGGGCAGGTTTTGCTGCCTTGGTTCGAAGCGGAGATCACACCCCATGTGGCAGAGCCCGGCGAGCGCCGCTACGGTGGGCTCCAACCGAGCGACCCTGCAGCCAATGTGCGCGCGGTCGTCGAGGCGCAAATGATGGCGACGTCGATTCACTCCGAGTGGATGGGTGTCGACATCGAGACGATCTATGCCACCGGTGGCGGTGCGCGCAACCGTGAGATCTTGCGTGTCATGGCCGACGTCCACGACGCCAACGTTTTTCAGCTTGAGGTGGAAGATTCCGCGGCTCTCGGCGCGGCCCTGCGGGCTTTTCACGCCGCCGAGGTAGCAGTCGGGCGTGAACCGGAGTGGACGGACGTCGTGCGAGGTTTCGTCGAGCCTGCCCAGTCCGGCATGATCGCTCCAGACCCTGATGCGACCGCGCTCTACGCCTGCCTCAAGGAAGCGTATCGCGTCTGCGAGCGTCACGCGCTCACCGGCGATGGGGATCCGGAAGGCGCTCTTGAAAGGTTCAGAAAGCCTTAACAGCCTGTTGAAAAAGTGCTTCGAGTCGAAAACTGGTCGCTTCGCGTCCAGATCGGTCGCGGCGAACGCAGGTAATCTCCGAGATTCTCGAGGCTCGCCGCGTTCGATCTAGGCGTGAAGAGGCCAGTTTCTCGGCCGAATGACTTTTTCAACGGGCTGTTAAGCGCACGCGCTGTAGCGTCGTATCCGCGTCTTGTCGAGTTGCTCATCCGATCGTCCTGCGACGCGCTCAATTGATCGATTTAGGCTTTCACAAACCGCTCGCTTGGCTTTACATTTCCTGCCTTCCGCTCGCCACACAAGCGAAACACGATTTTTACAATTTCTTCATGTTGCATGGATCCAATGTGCCAGCATTTCCATCTTGCTGGTGCGTGGAGTTCGTCAAGGCGCCAGCGCGGCGGGAGTTTGTCGGTTGGGCCATCATCACTTGCAGGAGGATTATACATGCGGGGTCTTCAAGCATTTGTCGGCGTCATGGCTGCGCTGTTGTGCGGTCAGGTTGGCTACGCGGGGGGCGAAGCTGCGACAAGTGACAGCGCGTCAGGAGGCCGTGCGGCTTCTGTCGAGACAGCGGACGTCAGTCTGAGCATGGCGAAGCTCGCACAGCTCGAGCAAGAGCTCGGCAACGGTGGTGACCATCATGAAGCGTCGCCCATCACCGCAGGCTGGGACAAGAAGAAAGGCTTCTTCGTCCGCTCGGTTGACAGCGACGACTTCTTGCTGCGAATCGGTGGCCGCGCGCAGCTACGGTACACGTACAAAGGGCGTGATAAGCGCGGCTCGAACGTCGATGCCGGGGAGGTTGGTGAGCGCGACCAGAGCTTCTTTGAGCTCGAGCGCGTGCGATTCCAGTTTCGCGGACATGTGTTCGACCCTCGACTGGAGTACCAGTTTCAGTTTGACGGCGACACCGATCGAGGTGGTGGAGTCACCACTCTCGACGCGTACGCGCGCTATGCGGCTATGGACGACATCGTCAAGCTGGGACTTGGCCAGTGGAAGCCGCACTTCACGAGGCAGGAAAAGACTTCGTCGGGAAAGCAGCAGTTCGTCGATCGCTCCCTTGCCACCGAGTTCTTCAACATCGACAGAGCTCTTGGCGCCTGGATGGAAGGCGAGCTCGGGCTCGATGAAAACCCCAATCTGATTCTCTACTCGTTCGCCGTGACGAACGGTTTTCGTAGCCCCAATCGAGGTGCCACGAGCGATCAGATCCCGGCGTTTGTCGCTAAACTCGACTTCAATCTCCTCGGTGATTATGGCTACGAGGAAAGCGACATTTCAGGTGATGACACGCCCGATTTCGTCGTCGGCGCGTCCTTCGCCTCTGACCAGAACAACGGCACGGGCGGCACCGGAGCGCCCAACTACAAGGTCTACCAGCTCGGGACTGACCTTGGTTTCAAGTTCGCCGGCTTCTCGCTGCAAGGCGAGTACATGATGCGGTGGCTTGACTACGAGGCCACCGCCGGTGCAGGTGATCTCGACGTCCTGTTCGGACGGAACGTCTTCTCGCACGGCTTCTACGTCCAAGGAGGTCTCTTCGTCGTACCGCAGCACGTCGAGCTCGTCGGTCGTGCTTCGGTGGTTTACGGTAACGAAGGCGCCAACGATGGTACTGGGGTCGAGGCTGGGCCTGGGCTCAACTGGTTCATCAACGGGCACAAACTGAAATGGCAGACGGACGTCATCTTTTTCGACATCCCGGCGGACATGCCACGACAGACCACCAACCTCGAGCGTTCCGGTCCGGCGGCGGCGCCGAGCTTCAGTTCGAGTGCGACGAATCTCGCCGAGGGCGAGCAAGGCGTCATGCTGAGAACGCAGGTGCAGCTCGTTTTTTGAAACCTCGGGGGCCAGCGTTGCTTCGCTGGCGCGATCTGTGCCGGCGCGAAGAGCGCTCCTCGCTCGGAATCGAACGGGGAGCGCTCTTTTTTCGTTCGCGCTTGATGCCCGAATCAGCGGATTTCCTTGGCGTCGGCGCGGCCGGCTCGTATGCTTCCCCCGATGTTCGGTGCCATTCCCAGCGCTCAGAGCTCGCGATCGAATCTCAGCGGCTGCCCATGGGAGGAGAAAATCGGCCGCGGCCGGCTTGTCGTCCTGGTCTGGGTGGTTTTCGCCTCGTGGCCAAGTCAGTCGGCAGGCGACGAACTCGGCTGGACCGAGCTTCCTGAGGGGGTTCTCGCCGGTCGGGCACGACTGCGCCTCGAAGCCGACGGCCATCTGCTGCGGCCTGAGTTCCCCGGCGCGGTCCAGTTGCGACTCGGTGATGCGAAGGAGTTTGCGCTCGACGGGGATGTGCGACTGCGCGTCGAGTTGTTCACCGCTGGTCGCGAGCGCGCTGGGCGACTGACGCTGATCACTGGGGCGCTTCGACGCAGCCAGCTTCGCTGTGAGCTGGAGGTTGTGTTTCAGGGGCTCGAGCACGCCGTGCCGGCACGACTTGGCGCTGCCGACGACCGCACACGCATCGTCGGTTTCGACGGTGGCGGGTTTCTGCTCGCGCGCGGGCTCCTCACACCGCGATCGCTCTACGCACTCGATTTCAGTTCTACCGATCCGCAAACACAGCTGCGTCTTTGGAGGCGCCGCGATGTGCAGCGCCGCGGTGCATCGCCCGCTGGTTGGGGACCTGAAGTCGGGCGCGTTCGTGCTACATGCACGTTGGGGAGTCGAAGCGAGCGCGTGCTTTTGTCGTGGCGCGCAGTGGCACATCCTTTCGGTGAGGGGGTCACACCGGTGACGTGGACTCCTCCGGCGCTGCGTCGATTCGAGAAGGCCGCGTCGCTCCGAGGCTGGCGGCTGCGAGGCCTTTCTGGCCGAAAACTCCGCGAGCGTCTCGACGACCTCGTGGCGATTGAACGCGGTACAAGCTGCACGCCGGCGTACGTCGAGATCGGAGATGGCTGGCAGAGCGACGGGCTGCGGCCGTTTCGCGGTCCGGCGCGCAACTGGCAGAGTGCGCTTCAGCCCGAGATGCAGCGTGTGACTCCGGCAGTCAGCCAAAAAAAGGGCGCCCCCGGGGGCGGAGCGCGGCCCCACCAGGCGACGTCGAACGCGAACGACCCAGCTGCGTCTCCGGATGACGACCCGGAGGGGTCGAGCGTGTCGCAGACGCTTGGGGCAAGCGTCAAGTTCCTTCGCGACGCAGGTCACGTCGTTGGCGTTTGGATCGTGCCGTTTGGGCAGAGTGAGAAGCGCTTCTTCGATACGATCCCGGAGGCTTTCATCCGTGACGCGGAGGGGCGCCCAATCTCTGATGGCTGGCTCGGCAAGTACGTTGTCGATCCTACGTCACCGACGGCGCGTTCGTACATGGAATCCCTTTTCCGGCGACTACGACAAACAGGATTTGGCGTCGTCAGGCTTGCGGGACTTGGACGTGCTGTCGCCGTGTTCGAGAACAACCGCTCGCGACTGGCGGACCCGAACGTCGACGCTTTCATGGCCATCACGCAAGGACTTGAGGCGATGCGCCGCGGCGCTGGCGACAGCCTCGTGCTCGCCGGCGATGCTGGAACACCAGCGCGCGTGGCCGGGCTGCTTGACAGCGTGCAGCCAAGTTTGTCGTTCGACGGCGAAACCGTGGGTCTAAGCTCCCTCGCGCACCTTTTTACTGCAGGTGATTTCGCTGCGGGAACGCACCGAGTGCTTTGGAATGTGGAGCTGCCGCGATGGCAGCACGGCGTCGTCGACGATGCACTCGACCCCGACCGCGTGGCCCGGAGCCTGCTCCACTGGGCGCAGGTGAGCGGCCAAAATGTGGTTTTCGATGCGCCCTCGGAAGACGCCCTTGAGCACCTGTTGGCCCCGGGGCGCCAGAGACCTGGCGCGTTCGATTGGGTTCCGGCGGCGTTGAGGGCGCAGGTTTCGAAGCTGCAGAGTGAGCCCCGCCTACGTCCGCTCGATACCAGCAGTTCGCTCGTTGGGCGTCGGCCGGTCATGCCGAACGCTGTCGACAGACCGCTCGCGAGTCGCTGGATCGTCGTCTCTGCGGTTGACGAAGGAGACCGCGGTGTCGCTGCGCTCTTCAACTGCGGCGATCGTGCCGTCAGCGAGTCGATCGCGCCCGCTGATGTTGGCATCGTGCGCCGCCCCGACGGCGAGGTCGACGAACTCTACTGGTTCGACCTCGAGAGCGAGCGCCTCATCGGTCATGGGTGGCAGCCGCGACAATTCCAGCTTCTGGGCGAGGAGACACGACTTGTTGCCGTCGCTCGAGTTGGTCGTCGGCCGCGCATCGTTGCGGTCTCGGGTCACCCGCTCGGTCAGGAGAAGTGGCTCGACGTCGTCGCGTGGCGGCCACGGGAAAAGACGCTAACGGCGCGGCTACTGCAGCGGGCATGTGCACCAGCGGGTGCGGCTGGACGCCGCGTGCACGTCCTCGTTCCGGCGGGGCTGGAGCCCGTTCGCTGCGACTCCACGGATGCGGTCGTGAACTTTCGACTGCAGGGCCGCCACCTTGAGCTCTTCGTCGGCGGCGAACTCGATGTGAGCTTCAGCATCGAGTTTCGCGAGGCGACTCAACGGCAAGAGCCGCCGCCTGCGCTGACTCTTCGCGTCGAGCTGGATCCAGTAGCGCGTGCCCCTCTAGTGAGCTGGACGTCGTCGCCGTTTCCCACGATCCACGACGGTCGGCTCGAGTTCCAAGTGGTTCGAGACCATCAGGTCGTCGCGTCGACGCGGGACGATCGAGTTCTGGATCAGAGCGCTGGGTGGGGCGGTATTCGACGCTACAAGGTGCGCCTCGTCGCCATCCGGCGCGGCGTCATCACGGCTGGACCGAGGCAACGCGGCGATCACGTGGAGACGCTGGCGGAAAGCGCGGAGGCTCGGTTCACGTTTCCTCCAGTGCGTGACCTCGAGCTCGACCGCATCGCCACGCTAGGGGGCAAGGGGCGGACGTATCGCCGACGCGCCGTAGGCGGCGGACCGCTGACGATCGGTGGTCGTGTGTTCGCTAGCGGGCTGAGCGTCGCGGCGCCGGGACAGCTAGACTTTCGCCTCGACGGTGCATTCGCGCGTTTTCAAACTTTCGTCGGCATCGACGATTCCACTGCGCTGCGCGGAAGTGCCGTCGTCTCAGTCGTCGGGGATGGCCGCGAGTTGTTTCGTAGCGAGGTTCTCAGGGGCGGACGTTTCGAACCACTAGCCATCGATTTGCCGATCGATGGCGTTGAGTCGATCAGCTTGCGCGTGCACGACGCTGGCGATGGCAACGACTGGGACATCGTCAGCTGGTGCGCTGCACGGGTGACAACGGCGGCCGCACCCAGTGGGAGCGACGGAGATCACGAATCGCGCTGATGTCGCGTCGCCGTCGGGGCGACGCAGAGAAAGATAGCGAAAGATAGCATCACCGCCAGGAGTGGGAGCGGGCGGGAGTGTGCCGCCGCGACCAAGAACGCGAACGGTGGGGCAGCGAACATCGTAGCAGCGCAAGGAAGCGCGACAGGGCGTTCCAACCGAGCGCTGCTCGTAGTTTTCGTCACGCTGCTCGCGCGGTGAGAAGCACCAGTCGGCGGCCACGGCGCGGCGAGTCTGGAATCGGAGCGTGGCGTCCGGTAGTCTTCGCCGCTGACGTGGCTCGGACGCCCCGGCCGCGCTGGCTTCTCGGGTCTCGTGCAGATAGCGACGGCAGTGTGAAAAGCGGCTGCCAGGAGAACCAGCCATAGCGGCGGTGGGATCGATTGTGAGAACTCGATCAACGGATGGGTCATGGCGTGGGCATCCGAAAGAGACGAATCGCGCGCGACTCCTGCCGAACGTCTTCGAACAGGAGCTCTCCACCCAGGTCCCGGACGACATCGCGGCGTCGCTGGCGACGGCGGTAAGCTTTGTCGATCGCCACCACGTAGATGCCACCACCGGCCGCGGAATCGCGCTGGGCTGCGTCCTTGAGCTCGGTCGCCGTGAAGAGACTCACGGCGTTACGATCAGCATAGAGAGGGAAGAGGCCTTCGGTCGTTTCGTCGGGATCGAAGAGGTAGATCGCGGCCGGCGGCGGGATCGTCGCTGCAATGGTTCGCGTCACGTCTCGGAGGCTCTTGATGCGGTCGTAGCCGAGCAGCGTCCGTTCGGCGCCCACGACCACCAACGTGAAACCGACGAGAAAGGCGCACAGAAAGCGTGTTGGCTGGGCGCGGAAGTGCACGACGAGAGCCGCGAACACGATGCCGACCGCTGTCGTGATCACCGCCAACGATAAGGGAAACTCCGGCAGCAACCTGGCGACGGGTGGAACGGCAATCGCGGCAGCGGCGAGACAGATCGCCAAGAGGGGGGCGATCATCTTGCCGTAGCGTGAGCGCTCTTCACCGCTGACGACCTGATCGAGCCAGGCGCCGCAGGCGATCGCGGCGCCAGGGAAGAATGGGAGGAGGTAGATGGCTCGTTTGGTGCTAGCGAGGCTGAGGAGAACGAAGCCGGCAATGAACCAGGTGAGCGCAATCCGTGCTCCGCCCTGCAGGTCCCCTTTGTCGTTTTTCCCCGAGTGTTGCGGCTCTGCTGAAGACTTGCCGCTGGCGCCCGGCGAGCGCCGGCCTGCGAACATCAACGCCCCCGGCAACAGCAGTGTGGCGGGGAGGAAGTGAACGGGAAAGTGAACGATGTAATAGTGAAACGGTCGCACGTGACTGCGCCCCTTCTGCGTGCTCCAGATGCGCTCGAGTGTGTTGTCGATAAAGATTAGTCGAAAAGCGTCGCCACCGAGCTCGGTCCAGGCCAGATAAAACCAGCTACCGACGACGACGGCGAAGAGCGCCGTCGTCATCACAATCAGCGGCAAGGTCACGAGGCGAATGGCGTCTCGTCGATGGAGAAATACGGCGACCACGAACAGAGTCGGCGCCGCGATGCCGATCAAGCCCTTCGTCAGAAACGCCAGGCTGATGGTAAGGCCGCAGAGGAAAGCCGCCATCCAGCGTCGCCACCGCGTGCTTGCCTCAGCGCACGCCCAAGCCGCTAGAGCGGCGCTGGTCGTCAAAAAGGTCAGGGCGCCGTCGACGACCAGGCGATGGGCGGTGGTGAAGAACTCTACCGAAAGCGCCAGTGATGCTGCGCTCAGGAGTCCGACCCTTGCAGATCGCGGTCCGCGGCAGAGATGCGCGCTGAGTAGGCCAGTGACCACGAGTGTGCCGACGCCGAAAAGCGCCGAGAGGATGCGAGCGCGCTCCGCCCGCTCAACCCCGAAGATGCGGTAGATCGAGCCGACACACCACGCGAAGAGCGGCGGCTGCTCGACAAAAGGGCGGTCGTTGAGCAGCGGGATGATCCACTCTCCGTCCGCCACGGACTTGCCGACGGCCGCGACGCGCGGCTCGTCCGGAGTCCATAGGTCGTGATCGAACAGGCCGAACCCGTAAAGGACGAGTAGGCTGAGGATGGTCAGGCCGGTCGCCTTAGGGCGCCGCAGCGACGCGAAGATCTGGGACAAAGTCGTCGACGCCCTTCCTACATCCTAGTGGATTCTTCTTTTCTCATGTTCGCAGGCGAGCTGCGACCGGCTTGAACGTCCAAGGCTAACAACCTGCCTGAAAAAGTGCTTCGAGCCGAAAACTGGTCGCTTCGCGTCCAGATCGGCCGCGGCAAACGCAGGCAATCTTCGGGCCCTCTTCTTTCGATTCTGATGGCGAGTATTGACGCGGCCCGTCTGGGCGTGAAGAGACCAGTTTCCTCGGCCGAATGACTTTTTCAACGGGCTGCAAACCTCGAGGCTAAGCCTCGAAGTCCCAATGTTGCAGAAAATGCCCGCAAAAACCGCTTGCTGGCGATTTTTTTCCGCAGCAGCACTGGTCGATAGTAGCCGACGAAAGCGCGCTCAGTCGGGTGAATCGATCGGCGAGAAGCGCCCGTCGCACGGCCGCTCGCCAGCTTCGAGGTGGACCTGTCGGCCGTTGAATGCCAAGTGCTCCAGCATGCGATACACGGTCTCAGCGAGCTCAGGGTCGCCCATCGCGGTCGCGATCTCGTCGGCCGTCGCCGCTCGTCCCATCTCCTTCAATCTTCTGACGGCGCTCACCTGAAGGCTGAGCGCGTCGGCCGCCGCCCTCTTTCCCGCTTCAACTCCAGGTTGATGGTAGGCGTTGACGTTGATCAGCGAAGCATAGAAGCCGACGGCACGCTCGTAGAGCGCCACAACTGCTCCGAGCGTCTTCGGCGAGACTTCGGGGAGCGTCAGCAACAGAGACTTGCGACCAGCCTCGTACAAGGCGTCCCGAGTGCCGAGCAGGAACCCGAGCAGGTAATCGCCGCTACTGACGCCGTCCTCGACTTGGATCGAGGGGCCGTCGCGATCCTTGAGTACTTGAATGAATGTTACGAAGACGTTGTCGAGGCCATCGCGAAGCTGCTGCACGAAGGAGTGTTGGTCTGTGGATCCCTTGTTGCCGTACACAGTCAACCCTTGGTGGACGAGCTGCCCACTCAGGTCGAGCTCCTTCCCGAGAGACTCCATGACCAGCTGCTGCAAATAACGCGAGAAGAGGGCGAGTCGGTCTTTGTACGGTAACACCACCATGGCTTTCTCGCCGCGGCCGTTTCCCGCTACGTACCACGCTAGCGCGAGCAGCATCGCGGCGTTGGTCGACGGCTCGGGCTGTCGCGTCGCTGCGTCCATAGCTCGGGCGCCATCGAGAAGCGCGTCGATATCAATGCCTTGAAGCGCCGCTGGTGCCAGGCCAACAGCGCTGGTGAGGGACGTGCGACCACCGACCCAACTCCAGAGCGGCAGCCGTTCCAGCCAGCCTTGCTGGCGCGCCAACTCGTCGAGCGCGCTCGACGGCTCAGTGATCGCGACCGCGTGTGGGGCGAATTCGAGACCGCGCTGGCGGAACGCCGACATGGTCTCGAGCATGGCGTTACGCGTCTCCTTCGTGCCGCCCGATTTCGAAATCACCAGAACGAGTGTGTTCTTGAGACGTTCGCCCAGCTGGTGCAGGACGCGATCGAATCCGTCGGGGTCAGTGTTGTCGAGAAAGTGCGTCCGCATGCGGTCGGATTCCTGCCCGAGCGCGTCTGCCAACAGTTGAGGCCCGAGTGCGGAGCCTCCAATGCCGACAACGAGGAGCTCCGTCAACGCCTCTGAAGTCGAGCCGCGCACCTCACCGCGGTGGACGCGAGACGCCAAATCCTTGACCCGGTCGTTCATGTCGACGACCGCCCGCGTGAGCTCTGGATCGGGAGCCAGCTTTGGCGTGCGCAACCAGTAGTGGCCGACGCGCCGCTGTTCGTCTGGATTGGCGATGGCGCCCGCCTCGAGATCTCGCATGGCGTCAAGCGCTGCACGGCATTTCGGCGCGTTCGCTTGCAGGGCGGGTGGCTCCAAACCCATGCGACTGACGTCCAGTTGTACGCCCGCCGCGGCCAAGACCGAGGTCTCCAAGTGTCGCCAGAGCGCGGTCGGAGTCGTCATTGAAGAGGTCCTCTCGAAGCCTGTTTTCGATTGCCCAAAAAGCCTACCAAAAAAGGGTTTGTTCTAGACAGCGACTGAGTTATCTTGCCCCGAGATTCTGTTTGGCAGCCCGTTGGAGAGGGTCAGACCAACGCCCGAGTGAGCACGTTGTGACGTCACCGCTCGGGTCTTGTGCTTCTGCTGATCCCGCCGGCGGGCCGCGCGGGCTGGGCTGGGGGATCCGTTACGGGATCATTCTGTGGATTCACCGCGGCCCGTAATGTGTCGCCATGACTGTTGAGAAAGAGTGCTCGAGAAGTGTGTTCGCACGCCCGATACCTGTATCGGTTGACGTTGTCTGGAGTACTGTGAACTTCTGAGACGAACCTCGCGTCCGTAGTCATTTCACGGCCGCGGTGGTTCTGAGACTTCGAGTCGGTGCGCTGTGCACCTCAGTCGTCGCCGGCCGAGGATTGCAAAGCGGTGTCGCGTTTCGTGGCCCGTTTGGCTTTGTACGGTATCTGAGTGGGTGGCTGAGTTGACTGGGGGGATTTTGAACGATGTCACGCAACGGTAGCGCCAAACTCCTTGAGAACGTACTCAGCGAGGAGCCGATACGGTTTCTCTGCCAGACGAACCCGCCCACCGCGACAGCGCAGACCACCCTCGCCGGCGTGGTCGAGTTGCTGCGCGACGACTCGAGCGGTTGCGTCGTCGTCGTGGACTCTGAGACGGAGCGGTCAAAGCCTATCGGGATCTTTACGGAACGTGATTTTCTCGACAAGATCGCGACTCTCGATCGCGCGGCGCGCAAAGCGGCGGAAGCTGAGCCGATCGAGAAGTTCATGACGCCGAATCCGCGGTTTCTTGCTGCCGACGACCCTTCGGCCCGAGCGATCAAACTCATGACACAGGGCGGCTACCGTCATCTGCCCATCGTCGACGAGAATGGAACGCTGGTCGGTGCGGTCTCGGCGCGAGATCTGATCTCGTATCTCGCGGAGTTTTTTCCAACAGAGATCTACAATCTGCCGCCGCTCATGCACCAGGAGCAAATGTTCGAGACGCGAGAAGGAGGATAGCCGAAGATTGTAGTCGCCGTCTTGTGACCAGGTGGCACCCGAACTTATCGGATGAGTTTCGGGTGCTGTGGAGGCGGAGGTCAGGGCGCAAACGGGTGAATGGACGATTTCGTAACGTCGTCCAAGGATGATGATCAGCCGAGCAAAATAGTGGGTCGAACGAGCGACAGTGCTTGTAGAATTCTAACACTGGCCCGTCCCTCGAGTCCCGGAATGTCAGCAAGTAGAACGGGTACCAAGGCATTAGCACGCCCATGACAGTCAACACGCGAGAGATCGCCGTCACCGAGGAACAGAAAGCACGGTACTTAGACCGCGAGAGCGTCGTTATTCGGTTTGCGGGCGACTCCGGCGACGGCATGCAGGTCACCGGATCTCTCTTCACACACAACTCCGCGCTCGCTGGCTACGACATCAGTACGTTTCCTGACTTCCCAGCGGAGATCCGCGCCCCGGCTGGGACCTTGCCGGGAGTGAGTGGATTTCAGCTCAATTTCAGCTCGCTGGACATTCGGACTCCCGGCGATGCACCGGATGCCCTCGTCGCGTTCAATCCCGCAGCGCTGAAAACCAACCTGCCGGATTTGATTCCAGGCGGCTTGGTTGTGATCAACGAAGACACCTTCCGCGCCAACAATCTTTCCAAGGCGGGATACGAAGTCGACCCGCGCGAAGACAACACGCTCGACTCGTATCAGGTCGTCTCGGCGCCGATCACCAACTTGACGACGAAGGCAGTGGAGGAAACAGGGCTCTCCCACAAGGAGGGCATGCGGGCAAAGAACATGTTTGCGCTCGGGTTGGTTCATTGGATCTACGATCGCCCACTCGAGAAGACGATCGAGCTCATCGAAAACAAGTTCGCCAAAAAGCCGCAGGTTGCCCAGGCGAATCGACTGGCCCTCCAAGCGGGTTACAACTACGCCGAGACCAACGAGATCTTGCCGGTTCAGACCCGTGTCGCGAAGGCCGTGTTGCCGAAAGGCAAGTATCGCATGATCACGGGCAACGAGGCGACGGCGATGGGCTTCATCGCAGCCTCGAAACTGTCCGGACTCCAGCTCTTCTACGGCAGCTACCCGATCACGCCCGCCAGCGACATCCTGCACTACCTCTCGCGTCACAAAGGATTCGGCGTTAAGACGTTTCAGGCGGAAGACGAGATCGCTGCGATCGGCTCGGCCATAGGGGCTGCTTTCGGAGGTGCCTTGGCGCTTACCGGGACCAGCGGACCAGGTCTTGCGTTGAAATCCGAGGCGCTTGGACTTGCCGTCATGACCGAGCTGCCACTCGTCGTCGTGAACGTGCAGCGCGGTGGCCCGTCGACGGGCCTGCCGACGAAAACCGAACAGGCGGACCTCTTGCAGGCGATGTTTGGACGCAATGGCGAGTGTCCGGTTTGCGTTGTCGCTCCGGCGACCCCCGGTGAGTGCTTCCACATGGCGATTGAGGCGACGCGCATTGCACTGCGTTCGATGCTTCCGGTCATATACTTGTCGGACGGCTACCTTGCGAACGGTGCAGAGCCGTGGCTGATACCGAAGACCGAGGAGTTGCCTGGAATCGAAGTGAAGTTTCATAGCGAATCGAATGGATTTACGCCCTATCAGCGCGATCGTGACACGCTCTCGCGACCCTGGGCGATCCCCGGGACTCCGGGGCTCGAGCACCGCATTGGTGGCCTCGAGAAGGAGGACGTCACCGGCAACGTCAGCTACGATCCCGAGAATCACGAACACATGGTTCGACTGCGCGCGGAGAAGGTGGCGCGCGTCGCGCAGCACATTCCGCCCGCGGAGGTCTTCGGCAATCCAGAGGGTGGAAAGGTTCTGGTGATCGGTTGGGGCGGAACGTTTGGTGCGGTGACTACGGCAGTGGAGCGTGTGCGCACGCGCGGTGGTAAGGTCTCGTCCGTGCACCTGCGGTATCTCAACCCGATGCCGAGCAACATAGAGGAACTCTGCGGTCGCTTTGAGAAGATTTTGGTGCCTGAGCTCAACCTCGGACAGCTGTATCTGCTTCTCCGCGGCAAGTTCAATTTCGACTTCATTCCGATGAACAAGGTGCAAGGCCTACCATTCCGCGTCGACGAGATTGAGGCCAAGATCGAGGAGCTTTTGTAGTCTGCCATGAGCGAAACAGGCGTCGCTGAATCGGTTCCCAATTACACCAAGAACGACTTCACGAGCGACCAGGTCGTTCGCTGGTGTCCGGGATGCGGTGACTACTCCATCCTGGCACAGATGCAGAAAGTACTGCCGGAAGTTTGCGCCGAGCAAGGTCTGCGTCGTGAGGACGTCGTGTTCGTCTCGGGAATCGGGTGCTCGAGCCGATTTCCGTACTACATGAATACTTATGGCTTTCACAGTATTCACGGCCGAGCTCCGACCTTCGCCTCTGGACTCAAGATTGCCAACCCTCGCCTGCAGGTGTGGGTGGTCACGGGTGACGGCGATGGTCTCTCGATCGGTGGAAATCATCTCATTCACGCCTTGCGGCGCAACGTCGATCTCAAGATCCTGCTCTTCAACAATCGCATCTATGGGTTGACGAAGGGGCAGTACTCACCGACCAGCGAACTTGGAAAGAAGACGAAGTCCAGTCCGTTCGGGTCGCTTGAGCAACCGATCAACCCGCTTTGTCTGGCGTTGGCAGCGGAAGCTACCTTCGTGGCGCGGACGCTCGACGCAGATCCAAAGCACATGCTGGGGATCCTGAAGCGCGCCGCAGCTCATAAGGGGTCTGCGTTTGTGGAGGTCTTTCAGAATTGCAACATCTTCAACGACGGTGCGTTTGAGGACTTCGCGGCCCGCCCGGTTCGAAGCGATGAGACCGTCAACCTCGAGCACGGAGCGCCGATGATTTTTGGCAAGGAGTCCAACCGCGGCTTGCGCATGAACGGACTGGCGCCGGAGGTCGTCGAACTGGGAAGTGGGGTCAAGGAAACCGACCTTCTCGTTCATGATGAGACGAATCCGTCTCCGACCCTCGCATATCTTCTTTCACAGCTCGAATACCCTGAGTTTCCCGTGCCGCTTGGCGTGTACCGCGCGATTCAGCGGCCAACGTACGCCGATATGATCGACGAGCAAGTGAAAGCCGAGGTGGCCAAGCCGGGAGCCGGCGATCTCGCGGCGCTGTTGAATGCCGGTGACACTTGGGTGGTCGACTGATGTTGAACTCGGCCACTAGCGACGAAGTTCAGACCGATTTCGCTGTGGCAAAGATCGAGGAAATTCATGCGTTGTCCTGATTGTGATGCAGAATTTTTGCTCGGGCAGGACACTTGTGAGGTCTGTGGGAGTGACCTCACGTTCCTCAGTGTCCCCGGCCCGAAGCAGGGCCGGCTGCACGAAGTGATCCTGCAGGACCCGTTATCCCAGCTCAACGCTCCGCGCCCGATTCTGCTGCAGGAATCAGAGTCAGTGCAGGAAGCGGTCAGCCAAATGCGGTCGCATCGTTATGGAAGCGTTCTTGTCCTCAACGATGCCGGGGAACTCGTTGGGATTTTCACGGAGCGCGATGTCGTCACCCGATTGAAGTCGGACCGCGATGACTTTTCTTCTGTACCGCTCAAAGACGTGATGACGCAGAACCCTCGCACGCTCCAAGAGACGGACACGATCGCCCAGGCGCTCAACTACATGGCGGTAGGTGGCTACCGTCACATCGCGCTCGTCCGGGATGGAAAACCGGTAGGCTTTTGTTCGATTCGCGGTATCCTGCGATATCTTTCGGAGAGCGCCCTGGTCGACGCCTAACTCGAGGCTAGGTGCGTCGCGTCGGGGACGGGGTCAGGATCTCTGAGCGCGACGGGCGAACGCCGGCCGAAGACGGGGCGAGCCGACGATACCGGAGCGGGGGAACATGACTGAATTCGGTGGAGATCCCGGTCACGAGGGGCCGGGGGAGGGCCGGCGGCGGCAGCGTCGACGACGCTCCGGGCGCGACGGGCGACGTCGCAGGCGTTCCAGGACGGGGCCGGATCTGCCAGAGGGCGAGGGGGCGACTGCTCGTCGGAGGAGGAGCTCGCGGCGTGAAGGCGTGGGCGATAGTGCGCAACGTCGCCGTCAGGGCAGGCCACAAGAACGAGCGTCCAAAGACCGGGACGCGATCGTGCCGCAGGGCGACAGTCGGCTCGGCTACTCGCTGCTGATTGTGCTTCTGGTCGGCCTGGCGATTGCCGCCTATTTGATTTTTCGGCCCTTCATCTCGGCCATGGTCGCCGGCATCGTGATCACGTCCGTCTCCTACCCGCTCTTTAGTTTCGTCCTCAAGCGCGTCGGCGAGAAGCGTCGCGGCATTGCGAGTGGACTGACGTGCGTCATCCTGATCTTGCTCGTCTTTCTGCCGACCATCGGATTCGTTTGGGGGATCGCGGCCCAATGGACCGAGGAACGACGCGCGGCGGCCCGCGAGACGGTAAGCGCGGTATTCGCTAAAATCGAGAGCGTCGAGATGATGGCACCGCTTCTCTTTGACGAGGAAGAAAACCGATCGCGCCGCACTTGGTGGAAACTCGTGCACCACGAGCTTCAGGAGCTCGGTTTGCTCAGCGGTGACGCCCCATCAGAGCCACCACCGCGCGCGGACGTGCAAGAAGCATCGCCCGGGTTTCGCATGCCGCCGAATAGCCTGACAGGTGTCGCGACGTGGTTCACCCGCACCCTGGCGTTGCTCCTGGCAAGCACGGTTGGCGTATTGATTCAGTCGCTCCTGATGCTCTTTATCATGTTCTACTTCTTCCGCGACGGACCACAGATTCTTGCCGCGGTGAAGAACGCGGTGCCAGTCGACGCGCAGTACCAGAATCGCGTCGTCGAGAGAATACAAAACGTCACCAAGGGCATCGTACGCGGCACGCTGGCGACCGCTTTTGTCCAAGGGTGTGTTGCGACGGTGGCCTTTTCGTTCTTCGGGGCGCTTTCTATGCCGCTTTTTTGGGGCGCGTTGGTGGCTTTCTCCGCACTGCTGCCGGCGGTCGGAACAGCGCTCGTTACGGTGCCGCTGACGGCGTGGTTGCTCATGGAGGAGCAGTTCGTCGCGGCCGGTTGTATGGCAGCTCTGGCTGTGGTGATCTCGAGCCTCGATAACCTCTTACGTCCACTGCTCCTGAAGGACGACCTGCACATGCACCCAGTGTGGATCTTGCTCTCCATGCTGGGTGGAGTGGGCTGTTTCGGGGCGCTTGGATTTATCCTCGGTCCCATGGTCGTCGTGCTGCTGCGGACCGTGCTGGCTTTGGTCGCCGAGAGTAGCGCTCCGCAGGCGTTGAGGAACGAGTGAATCGGCGCGTGGCGACGTTTCTTGGTGTGATGGTCATTGCCGGGATCGTCCTTTGGTCTCTTTTTCGAATGCATGGCCTGGTCTTGTTGGCACCAGCTTTCATTGTCGCCTGCGTGTTAGCTCTTCGAGTGCCAGCGCCAGAGAAGGAGCATTTCGGCGACGCACCGTTTTTGTGCGACAGCTGCAAGTACAACCATCCGAGCACTTGCTCGATCCCTGAGCGCTCGAACGCCGAGAAGTGCGCGGACTATCGGCGCCGCGGTACGTGAGCGGAGGAGACACCCCGCCCGCCCGAGCCAGGCCCTGCAACAGTTGGGGTTTTGGTATGTAGGTCTTTTTTCGCCCGGCGGACGTGGTACGATGGCCCACGGGTCGAGGGAGTCGTCTCTGGCTGGAACCCTACCTTAGCATCCCCGTGAGGGGCTGTGTTTGACGCTGGAGCGTTCCCACATCGGATAGTTCCGCACGCATTCGTCATGACCTCTCGACAGTTGTTTCTGTGTCGGTGTCGGCTTGGCGCGGTGCGTGAGTTAGGGTTTTCAGGAGACGCGTCGAATGGTCGAGGCGAAGCGCCATAGTTGTCAGCGGCGGGCGGTTTTCTCTGTATCAATTGTCCGTGGATTCGCACTTTGCTTGTGCACGACCGCACTCTCGGCGCAAGTTGTGCCGCCGCCAGGCATCGACGCTGCGGCGCTCAGGACGCTGCTCGCTGAGCGCGTCGGCGATCTCTCGCAACTGACGGTGCCAGCTGACGACACCGCTTTTCCGCAGCCCTCCCTGGCGGGAGGCGAGCTCGACCCGCGCTACGTGATCACTGCCGAGAAAGTGCGACTCGGCAAGTTCTTGTTTCACGAGCCTGTGCGTTCCACTGACATCGAGCCTGCCCTCGGTGGCGTCACTGAGTTCGCGCAGACCGCCTCGTGTTCGTCATGCCATTTGAGTCACGCCGGCACCAAAGCCGGTCAGTTGTTCAATTTTGGTGTTGGCGGTGAAGGGCGTCTGACGATGACGATCGACGGTGAGTTTGAAGTCGTCCGCTCCCAGCGTGAGGGCGCCGTCGACTCTGTTCCGACCGGCATTGTCAAAGAAGGAGAGAACGGAGAAACGCTTCTCGATGGCGCGGCCGACGCGGTTGATTCGGTACCGCGGCTGTCTCCATCCGTTGTCGGTCTGGCGTACAACAACAGACTTCTCCTTGATGGATTTGCGGGAGAACCGGATCCAGAGATCAATCCCGACGGCCTTCCCGCGGCCGAGCATGTCGTTCAAGTAGCGTCGAAGAACCATCGCATGTTTCGTGAGCAGCACGTACCTTTGCAAGCCATCCCTGTGTACCACCGACTGTTTGCGGAGGCTTTTCCCGACGAGTTCGCGGCGTTTGAAGTGTCTGGCAACGCCGATGATTTCATCAATGCCGACACTATTCAGCGCGCGATCGCGGCGTTCATGCGCACCGCCATGCCGCGGGAGACTCCCTGGGATCGTTTTCTTGCCGGCGATGACGCCGCATTGTCTCCATCCCAGCTCTACGGAGCGTATCTCTTTGCGAGCTCAGCAGCCTCAGGGGGAGCTGACTGCATCTCTTGCCATAGCGGGCCTGCGCTGAACAAGCAGCTCGGGGATGAAAGCGGCGTGCTTGTCGAAGAAAACTTCTTCAACCTGGGCCTCGGTGATCATCCCCTACGCGAGCTCGCACGCGAGGTTCTCGAAGATCCAACGCATCGAGACCGCGGTCGGGAAGGCGTGAGCGGTCTTGCGGCCGACGCTTTCAAGTTCCGGACGCTCACCGTCAAGCAGCTGCGGAATTCGGGACCATTCATGCATAGCGGGGAGCTCGAGACGCTGCGTGACGTCGTCGAATACTTCAACGCGGGTGTCCCGGCGGACGCTGCGGCGGGGGCGGCGGCGAGCCTCTCGTCGCAGTTTACCAACCCTCGGGGACCCGAGGAGGTTGGGCTCGGACTCACCGAGGACGAAGTCACCGCGCTCGTTGACTTTCTCGACAGCGGTCTCTACGACCCAGCTTTCGTTCACTACGATCCGACGTCGTCGACGCAAGCGTTTGAGCCAACTTTCGCTGATCTTGACTACGGCCCAGAGCTCGAAACTCTTGGCGCGGTAGACGGTTTTCTCCCGAGCGGCGCGCCGATCGGTAACGCAGATCCTTTGACCATGGAGCAAACGATCTACGTACGTGGCGAGGTCAACGGAGACGGCTCTGTGGACGTTTCCGACCCCCTCTACTTGCTCAATTTTCTCTTCATCGGCGGCGACCCTCCGCGTCCGTTTGTTGCCGCAGACACCAACGTCGACTGGCGGATAGACATCGCCGACGCGATCTACCTTCTCACCGTGCTTTTCGTCGGCGAGGAGACGTTGGCGGCTCCCTATCCTGACCCTGGCCAATTGGTCTTTTGAACTGCGCCGGGCGCGTCCACGACCAGAGACTATGCGCCGCACGGTGACGGCTTTCTCGGCGTTCGCGTGACGAAGCGAGTCAGATCTGACTCAGAACGGATCCTCGAATTTCAACTCACGCGTCGCCGGATCGACAACCGTTCGGAACGTCGTCGCGTTGTTCGCGAAGCTATCGATCATGAAGAACTCGAAGTGCCAGTTGTACCGAAAGCTCACGGCTTCGGCGCCCTCTTGGGTGAACCCCGGGTAGAAGAGTGCGTACGGCGCGCCGCGAATTGTGTGCGCTTTGCCCCAAAACGGTCCAGCTGGGTCGCGGAGCTCGCGGCTGCTGGCATAGTCGTCATAGTAGGTCGGGTTGTACCAATCGGCGACCCACTCAGAGAGCCCCGCCAGCGCGTCGGTGAGGCCGTAGGGGCTATCGCCATAAGGGCTGAACGTCGCCACCGCCAACGGTTCGTAGCCGTGCTCGAAGTTGACGTTGGCGTGGTATCTCGTCGGTGCGTTGTCGCCCCAGGGATACTTGCGTCCGTCGTCTCCCCTTGCGGCCTTTTCCCACTGCGCTTCACTCGGTAGGCGTTTTCCATGGTAGCGAGCGTAAGCCTCTGCACCGAACCAGCTGACGTCGACAATGGGCGCTGAGGCGAAGCTCTGCTCCACCACGAAACGCTTCTCTTCTGCGTTCCAACTGATGGCGTGAAGAAATTCTGGCTTGCGTGGATTGACGCCGCGGAGCTGGCGGTTGACCAACGTTTCGTACGTCTTGAAATAGTAGAACGGAACCCAGTTCGAATCGAGTTTTCCGAACACCCCAACGTCTTCGATACGTACGAGTCCTTCATTGAGAGCTGAGGCCAGGAACTCTGCGTACTGCGCGTGGGTGACGGGGTGGCGATCGATCCAGAAGCCGCTGAGGTGGACGCGATGATACGGCTCGTCGCCGGCGTTTTGCACGGTCTTGGTCTCAGCGGCGTTGAGAGTACCCACAATGTCACCCTGGACGAAAGCGCCCGCTGGAATCCAGATCATGCCCGCGGTGCTTGGTCGATGGACTGTGACGGAATCGGTGTGAGTCCACGATTGCGTGCCGCTGGTGATACGAGCGACGATCCTATAGGTCCCTGGTGCCTCAGGCGCGCGCCATGTGGTCGCCGGCCCGTCGTCGAATAGCAATCGACCCGCCTGCGAACTCCATTCGACAGTGTACCCCCGCGCCAGTGGTGGGTCGGTGACGAGCGTCAGCTCCGCCTGCGCTGCAGCAAACACCTTAGTCGGCTGCAGGCGAAGCCTGATATCGCGCTCGACTTTGGCGGCGTCCGACGCCGATAAGACGGACATCGTCACGCAGAGCCAGACCAATCCCAGCCGAACGAACTCCACCCATGCCGCACAGTGCGGTTGGCTCCGAAGTCGGCGCGGTTGGCTATGCTGGAGCATGTCCCCTGCGATGATCTGTCGCCTGGAATCTTTCTCGTCTGACTTGAGAATCGCAACGAGCACGGACGGCCTCAGCGGCGCCCGCTGCATCAACCAACATCGTACCTCACGACGCGTGTTGGTTCTACCGACTGTCAGCTCCTACTGCAGGCTGAACTGTCCCATGCGATTGACGAGGACTCTCTTCTGCCCGCACAGTTCGTCCATGGAGCGAAGGAAGTCCGCGTCGGGACTGACGTAGTTCTCACTGCCGACACGGAGAACGGCGCGGTCGCCGATTTGATTCGTGAAGATCAGGAATACGGGGCACTTGCCGTGGTGGTTTTGTAGCTGTTCCTTGATGCGAAATAAAAGGTCCTCCGCATCACCCTCGCCGTCCACCGGCAGGACGACCCCGACATCGCGCGTCAGTTTCGATGGCGCTTGCTCGATGGAGATGAGCCTTCCGAGCCTCAAGCCCGGCGTTGTGTCACGATACTTGACTTTAGCACACAGAAGCACGAGCGCGCCGACGTGGAGTGCATCACCAGCAGCCTCGAGGTCCTTCTGCGTCACGAAGATCTCCTGCGCCGCCTGGCGATCTTCGACCAGAGCGATCCAGAAAGGTTCGTTCGTACGCTTCGACACCTTCTTGGTGATTTTTGCGATTTGCACGGCGATCACGACGTCGTGGCCCTCGGGAAGCTCTGCCACATCGCGAAGCGTGTGCGTCGTATACTTTCGAACGATGCTCTGCCATTCGTCGAGTGGATGGCCAGTGAGATAGAAGCCGAGGGTCTTTTTTTCGCGAGCAAGCCTCTCCTTTTGATCCCATTCAGGAACATCGGGATAGGTGAACTCCGAGTCCGCTGCTGCGCCGTTCCCGTTGTCGGAGCTGGAGTCAGTCGGAAGCAAATCGAAGAGGTCAAGCTGACCGGACTCACGATCTTTTCGCGCCTGATTGCCGAGCGACACGGCACTGTCGATGACCTCGACGGTCTGCGCTCGGGTTCTGCCGAAGCAGTCGAGTGCTCCAGAGGAAACGAGGGTCTCGATCGTCGACTTGTTGAGACCTTGTTTGCTGTCGACACGGCGGCAAAGATCGAACACTGAGCTGAACTCACCGCTGGCCTCTCGGTCGCTAATGATCGTGTCGACGACTTTGCCGCCGACGCCTTTGATCGCCGCTAGTCCGTACCAGATGCGGCGATCCTCAACACTGAACTCGACATCGGAGTGATTGATGCTTGGTGGAGAGACGTCGATTTCCATCTTCCGGCACTCTTCGAGATACTCGACGACTTTGTCCGTATTGTTCATTTCGCAGCTCATGACCGCCGCCATGAACTCGGTGGGGTAGTTCGCCTTCAGATACGCCGTCTGAAACGTGATCAAGGCGTAGGCGGTCGAGTGAGACTTGTTGAATCCGTAGCCGGCGAAAAACTCGATGAGATGGAAAACATGTTCAGCGACTTTCTTGTCGATCTTGTTTTCTTTAGCGCCGCTCACAAATTTTTCTTCGTATTTCTTCATCACCTCGGGCTTCTTCTTGCCCATGGCACGGCGAAGCATGTCGGCTTCGGCTAGGTTGAATCCGGCCATATGGTTGGCGATGCGCATGACTTGTTCTTGATACAGAATCACGCCGTTGGTTTCTGCGAGGATAGGTTCGAGCACCGGATGGTCGAATTCCATCGGTTCGCGGCCATGCTTGCGCTCGATGTAGCGATCGACCATGCCACCCTCGAGCGGGCCAGGGCGATAGAGCGCCAGGATCGCAATGATGTCTTCGAACCTGTCCGGCTTCATGCGTCTGAGAAGATCACGCATGCCTGACGATTCGAGTTGGAAAACAGCCGCCGTGTCGCCCTGGCAGAGGAGTTCAAAGGTTGCTGCGTCGTCGAGCGGTATGGCGTCCACGTCGAGGTCGATACCGCGTGTTTTTCGAATCACACGTCTCGCTTTGTCAATGACCGTGAGCGTGCGCAGGCCGAGGAAATCCATCTTCAGCATGCCGACGGCGTCGAGGTCTTCCATCGCGAACTGCGTGGTGATGTCTTCACCGTTTTTGTAGAGAGGCAGTGTGTCGATGAGCGGTGCATCGCCGATGACGACACCTGCTGCATGCGTCGAGCAGTGCCGGTTGAGTCCCTCGAGGCGTAGCGCGACATCGAAGAGCTCGGAAATCTTCGGGTCGTTGGCGCTCAGTGCCTGCAGCTCCTTGTCGTCGTCGATGCTGCTCTGAAGCTTGACGCCAGGTCCCGCGGGAATGCGCTTGGCGATCGTGTCGACTTCCTTAAGTGGCACGCTCAGGGCGCGGCCAACGTCACGGATGACGGCGCGCGCGGCCATGGTTCCGAAGGTGATGATCTGGCACACGTGATCTTCGCCGTACTTGCGTTTGACGTATTCGATCACTTGTTCCCGACCGTCCATGCAGAAATCGATATCGATGTCTGGCATGGTGACTCGGTTGGGGTTGAGGAATCTCTCGAACAGCAGATCGTATTTGAGAGGGTCGACGTTCGTGATCTTCAACGCATACGCGATCAGGCTGCCAGCCGCTGATCCGCGTCCCGGCCCTACCGGAATCGAGTGGTCGCGCGCGTACTTGATGAAATCCCATGTGATCAGAAAGTAGCTCGGATATCCCATGCGCGTGATGATGTCGATCTCATACCCGAGTCGCTGCTTTAACTCGTCGTTTTCATCGAAGTCTGAGTACCGCTCTCGACAACCTTCGATGCAAAGTTTGTGAAAATACTCGTCGATAGAAAGCTGGGCGTGCTCGGGGTCGTCGATTTCGTACGCCGGCAGGTGCATGGTGTCGAAGTACTTGTGCTCGACAAGTTCATCGTGCAGCGTGCACATCTCCATGACTTGGAGGGTGTTCTCGAAGGAATCCTTGAAGTCGCCGAGGGAGCGTTCCATCTCCGGCTCGCTGCGGAAATAGAATTGGTCGCTGTCGAAGCTCATGCGATCCGTGGCGTCGAGCGTCTGGCCGGTGTTGATGCAGAGGTGAACTTCCTGAGCTCGAGCGTCCGATCGCCTGAGGTAGTGCACGTCGTTGGTTGGCAGGAGGGGCAGGCCGTACTCCTTCGCTAAAGTTGGAATCCTCTCCAGGATTCGATCTTGCTCGACGATGCCGTGGCGCTGGATTTCCATGAAGAAACACCCAGGTTCGAAGATGTCGACGTACTCCTCGATTTCGCGCCGCACGTCCTCCTCCGAGCCGGTGAGCGCGGCCCGATTGATTTGACCAGAGAGGCATGAGCTCGTGCCGATCAGACCTTTCGAGTGTTGTCGCAGGATCTCTTTGTCGATGCGCGGCTTGTAGTAGAAGCCTTCGAGATAGGCGAGCGAAGACAGTTTCATCAGGTTGAAATAGCCTTCGAGGTTGCGCGCGAAGAGCAGTTGGTGGAAGAATGCACCACTAGCACTCTTCTTTTTTTCGAAGCGACTGCCGGGCGCTATGTAGGCTTCCATGCCGATGATCGGTTGAATGGACTCTGCCTTACACGCGTTCATGAACTTGATGGCGCCAAAGAGATTGCCGTGGTCGGTCAGCGCCAGAGCGGGCATTCCTAGCTCCTTGGCTGCCTTCACCAAGCCAACGTGGTTGGCCGCGCCGTCGAGCAAGCTGTAGTGGCTATGGACATGCAGATGGATAAAGTTCATGAGAAGATCTCACTTCTTTGATTCGACAACTTCCGAGAGACTCGGACCCCGACGCGCGTCTTGAGATCGAGCCGCCGAGATCTCCCAATCTCCTCAACGGCTGCGGCGACTGGCGGGTCATCCGAGAACGGACCCTGCGAGCGCGCTTGCGTCGATGTCTGTGCGCATCCTATCAAGCGGCACGAAAAAGTCATGTGTTCGCGAAGCCGAACGGTTCGTTCGGGAATCCCGCTTGACAAAGGGCTGCGGGAACCTGCGGCGCTAGCGCGCGGTCCGCGCGGTTGTCAGCCAGCCTGAAAAGTCATTCGGCTGAGAGACCAGTTTTTTGGCTCGAAGCACTTTTTCAGGCGGGCTGCTATCTCGAGTTTGGCCATTCGGTGCACCAAGGTAGCAGGCACACACCGTGTGCCGTCGCTCTTGTACGGTCACGGTCACGGTCACGGATTCGGACGTCCGGACGGCACACAGGAGTGTGCCTGCTACTTTTCCGGACAAGAGTTTTCGAACACTCACAAATTTGCTCGGGGGAGCAAAAAGTACGAAAGGCCTCTGAATCCCCGCGAAACTCGTCCGGCCAGGCCGGCGCGAAATGGCCAAACTCGAGGCTATGGGTGCGGACTCGCGGCGTGCGCGGCGCCGTGAAGGACGGCACTTGCTCCCGAGGCGGCGCCGTGAGCAGTGTCCGCGACCGCAGCGACCGTGTGCCCCACCGCCCCAGTTGCGATACCGACGGCATGCCCTGCTACATGGACACCTGTCTGCGTCGCGATTCCGGCCGTGGAGAATCCGGTGTCAACGGCGGTGCCTGCGGCGTGCCATCCAGCATTGACGACCGCGCCCGCTGTCCGAGTGGCGTGGTCGACGACGCTGCAGCCGCTCACAAAGGCGGCGACCACCGCGGCAGCGCAGGCTCTTTGCGCGAGTTTCATGCCGTCAAGCCTCGTTGATCTCGAGGCACGTTACAAGTCTTTTCGTCAGCTCTCACCGTGTAATAGCGTCGCGACGAAGTCAGCCGCCTGCGGCGGCTCGGAGCGCTGTGCGCAACGCGAAGTGCAGAAACGATCTAAAAATCCCAAAAAACTGAATCAATGCCCCGCCCCAGCACTCATTTGCAGGTAGATCCGAAATCGGGGACTCTGCCGACAAGGAGTATGTCATGGACCCACGGGATCAGCGCGCCAACGAGCGACTTCTCGACGCTTTTTACCGCGAGCCAACAGACGCCACCTTTCTTCCCCTCTACGAGCACACGAAGGATCTGGTGTACACCCTCTGCCGCCGCATCTTGGCGAGCGAGGAGGATGCCACCGACGCCCTTCAGGCGACCTACTGTCGTCTGCTCGCCGCGGCGCGCCGAGGAGCGAGCGAGACGGGACTCGACGACGCTCGGGCGACCGTCTATCGGCTCGCCGTGCGCGAGGCGCAGAACTTGAGGCAACGAAGGCAGCGGCGTTTCAACAGGGAGGTCAACATGCAAATCGAAGGACTCCCGAACTCGCAATCGCGACCCGATCAGGAGGCTGCGGTTCGCCAAGATCGTGAGCGCGTCGAAGCGCTCGTCTCGACGCTCTCCGAGCGCTACCGGCTGCCGGTTCTCCTCCACTATTTTCACGGCCTGACGTACGCCGAGATCGCGACAGCGCTGGACGTCCCGCAGGGGACGATCTCCTCGAGAATCGGCCGTGCGCTGCGCAAGCTGAAGCCGATGCTACGCCGCGCCGGTCTGGCGGAATCGACTGCAATCCTCGGCGGCGTGGCGGCGACATCGAGTCTCTTTGCGCCTCCTGCGCGGCTCGACGCTTCGACCGTATTTGCTACGGCCGAGAAGACGCTGGCGAGCGGTGGTGCGGCCGTCGCCCTGAGTTCGTCCGGCGCTAAGGTGGCCACCGCCGCAGCCGAGACCTCGAGCGTGTTGACCTCACTCGCGGTTGGACTCGCCAAGACCAAGACCGCGGTCGTCGCTGCGACGCTTGCAGTGGCGGCTATCGCCATGATCACGGTCGCCATCGTGCAGTCCGCAAACGATTCAGAGGAATTCCAGGCGACCGCCGTCTCGCCCGAAGACGGTGAAGACACCGCTGCGAGCGAGCCGCTGCCGGGAAGCGCAGGGCTACCACCAAGTGATGGCGCCGTGAAGGTGTCGGACGAACCGGCTGCAACGTCGCTCTTCGGGAGCGTTTGGATTGCGGATCTGAACCAGCCTGCCGGTGGTGCCGAGGTCTACGTGCCCGGCACTGACATCTCCGTTATTGCCGATGCAGAAGGGCGTTTCACCATCGATCGTATCGACGCAACAGAAATCAAGCTCGCCGCCAAGAGTGGTCGTTACCGTACGCACGCGACAGGCGAGTGGTCGTCCGTCCAGCCTGTCGAGCTGCAGCCGCAAGTTGCGAATGGACCGCACCGGATTCTCCTTCAGCGTGTACCGGTATTTACGGGAGTCGTCCGCGACTTGGAGACGGGGGAGCCGATCGCTGGTGCGGAAGTCAAAGCTTCGTTTCGTCACACGGCGCTGACCGATGCCAGTGGGACGTACTTTTTGCCTGGGGTCATTGGACCAGGTGAAACGGAACCAATCTCGCTGACGGCTACGGCTGAGGATTACGTGTTGGTACTGGTCCAGACGGAGCGTTCGGGTCATGACGACATCACGCGCAACTTCGAGCTGGAGCCAGGCGCCGAAGTGCTCGTTCGCGTCGTCGACGATCGCGGCGAGCCGGTTCAGGGCGCTCGCATCGGCACTGTGGTCGGTTTCAGGCTGCTACCAACCGAGGTGACAACGGACGCAGCGGGGCAAGCGACGGTCGGCGGTATCAGCCGCACGAATCCTCAGGAGCTGTTCGCTAAGAAGGACGGATACACCGGCGGGAGGGATGTTCGACCGCGGTTCGACGACGAGCATTCGGTGGCGGAAGTGACGCTCGTTCTTCGGCGGTACGAACCAGAGGTGGGGTACTACGCAGGCCGCATCACGAACTCCGACGATGAGCCGCTTGTCGACATGGAAGTCCGCGTGCAGTACGCAGACAAGACCAATCTCCTTCGACGCTGCGCCCCGGTTGAGACAGACGCCGATGGGTACTATCGCGTCGCCCTGGAAAACCCCAAGTCGGGGTTCTTGATCGTCGCCGGTGGAGGCGGCTACGCGCCTCAGAGCCGCACCGGAATCCGCCCAGGGTCGCTAGATGAACCTACCGAGATCGATTTCGCTCTGGAGCCGGGACACTGGCTCGAGGGAGTTGTTGTCGATGAGAACGAGACGCCTTTGACCGAGGTCGAGATCCAAGCGAACGGAGTCGACGACGAAGAGAACGCGTTCATTCTCTTTGGCAAGAATGGCTTTGTCCGGACGAATCGAGATGGTCGTTTCCGAATCGAAGGAGCCCCAAGCTCAGGCGTCAGGCTCAACCTCAAGGTGCAAGGCCGCGCCTCTCTCTGGAAAAGCTTGGACGTCGACCAAGACGTACGCATCGTGATGCCGCACCCCGCCATCATCCGTGGACGTGTCGTCGATGGGGCAACGGGCAAACCGGTTTCAGACTTCACCGTCAAGCACGCGGAGCTTCGCAATAGTCACGGACTCAACAGGAGGTCAGGACGAGCCGTCCACGCGGGCGATGGTCGCTTCATTATCGATGACGATCTAAAAGTCGGGAGGGAGTACGTCGTCAGGGTGGAGACCGCGCACTATCTCGCCGCCGTGACGGATGCTATTGTAGCTCACCCTGAAGGCAAGGCTGAAGAGATCGTGATCGCTCTCACCACCGGGGACGCGCTCTCGGGAACGGTCGTCGCAGCCGAGACCGCAGTGCCAATCAGCGGCGCCACCGTCGTCTATGGTTTCAAGAACGCAGCCCTCCGCTGGGGAGATCTCGACAGCTCTGGCGTCTACGAAATGCTTGACGACGTAGAGCGGACAGTCACCGGGCGCGACGGCGAGTTTCAATTCGTTGAGGGCGAACGTCGCGGAACCGTGTACATCAAGGCGCCAGGATTCGTCCCGGCTCGAGTCGAACCCAACGAGCGGCAGAAGTACGCCCGCGAAAACGGAGAGATCGTCGCCCGACTTGAGCCCGGTGGGTCGATCGCGGGTACCTTTTTCATCGACGGCGCTCCGAGAGCGGATGCGACAGTTAGCGCCTGGGACGGTTGGGTTGACTTCGGACCGATCGTTACAGATTCTCAGGGGCGCTTCCGACTCGGTGGTCTCCCCGCCGGCCAGCACAAGTTCGAAGCTTTCGTGAATGAGCCCCGTTACAGCGTCACACGCAAAGTCAACCTCCCGGATCGCCAGGAAAAGGTCGTCAACATCGGGGATGATCTCGGTTTGCTGTCCGTCTCCGGACAGGTGCTGCATGGAGATTTGGCCCCGGCTGAACGAGCTGGAATCACGGTCGAGCCCCAGTTCGAATGGGACTACACCGAATTTGAAGTAGGAACAGACGAGGAAGGACGCTACCGAGTCAGGGGGTTGATCCCTGGCCGGTATTGGATCCGCGCCTGGTCCGCCGTCAAGGGTGGCGGCTCTCGGCACCTGCGGCGAAGCGTTGATCTTCGCGGCGACGCGGTGGAGGACTTCGTTCTTCACGGCGACCGTCAGGTCTTCGCCCAGCTGGCGTTTCCGAGCGGGAGTTCCGATGGGATGGTCGCTCGAGTGCGGACGGTTCGTCTGACGGCCATCGACGCGGCTGGCGACTCCGGAGCGCAGGAATTGGGCGCGATCGATCGTCAGGCGTCGGCGCGCGTCGACGATGGCAGCGTGAGGTTCGAAGGGCGGTTCAAAGGGGCCTACCGTGTGGACGTGGAGTTTTACCAGCGCGATGTGGGCGAGGCGACCGTGACCCTGCCCGAACGCGCGCTCCTAGACAACCTCGAAGGCGATCAGGATTTGGGTGATCTCGTGCTTCCCGATGTGGGCTGGATCGATTTGTCACTCGTGAACACATCTGGCGTTGGAACGCTGCCTGAACATTCCTGGCTGGTGCTTGTGCCAGAGGGCCGGGAACGCAATGCCGAGAGCGCCACGTACTTGAACTTGAGACCGCCCAAACCGACAGCGTCCATCGGGCCAATTCAGGCAGGATCGTACGTTTGGGCTGCCAACGTGTGGGGGTTTCAATGTGCCCCAGTTTGGTCGACGGTGAACGTGCGCGCCGGAGGCTCGACGCCTTTGCAGGTGGATTTGCAACCAGAGGGATTGCTGCACTTCGTCGTCCAGATCGGCCTTGGCACCGTGCCCTTCAACCAAGTCACCCTCGCGGGGCCGGCGCTCGCCGGCGAAGGCGGAACGCGGATCCTCGAGCCCGACCGACCTATCGAGAATGCACGATTTTTGTCGACTGGAGACTACAGTGACCGGATAGGCGGCGCCAGTTTCACCTTCCACAACCTGCCGCCAGGCGACTACGACATCACCGTGGAGGTCGAGGGCTACGAGACCTGGCGCGCACGTCGCACTGTGGTTCTCGGTGAGGGTAGGAGAGAGGACATTCGTTTGCGAATGGCGACGGAGTGAGGGCGCTTTCGATCCCGTGGCGTCGTGACTCACGGTCCACCTACGACGGCACACGCCGAGGTTGTAAATTTTTAAGCGTGCCGTCGTAACTCACGACCACGGTCCACGGTCAGTTCACGTCCGGAACGGCACACGGCGTGTGCCTGCTACTCTGAAGATCGTGTTGGCGTCGATCCGTTGTCTATAGTAGCAGGCACACTCCGTGTGCCGTTCCGGAGGTTTCCGTGAGTTGCGACGGCAAGTTTCAAAACTTCACAGCCTTGGCGTGTGCCCGCTACTTTGAAGATCGAGTTGGCGACGGTTCGCGTCTATAGTAGCAGGCACACTCCGGGGAGTGCGCCTGCCACTTAGGTGCACCGAATGGTCAAACTCGAGCTTACGCAGGACTTCGCAAGATGAGAGAGCGCTGGAAGAGTCGCTTCGGGTTCATCATGGCGACCGCCGGGTTCGCCGTGGGCCTCGGTAACATTTGGCGCTTTCCTTACATCGCAGGCCAGAACGGCGGCGCCATCTTTGTTGTCACCTATCTCGCGATGGCACTCCTGATCGCGATGCCGCTGCTGGTCGCAGAGATGAGTCTGGGGCGTAAATCGCAGCGCTCGCCACTCAGCGGCATGCGGCACTTGACCGGCAGGGCGCTGCACCCGTGGAACCTTATCGCCTGGTGTGGTACGGCCGCCGCGGTCTTAATCATGAGCTACTACCCCATGCTGATCGCCTGGATCATCGCTTCGTTCGTGCGCATGGTGAGCGGCGGCTACGCTGGGGTGACGCCAGAGACAGCCAAAGAGATCCACGAGGCGTTCACGTCATCGGCGCTACCGGTGCTAGCGTATCTTGCTCTGACGATCGCGGCTCTTGCGGCGATCGTATCTCGTGGCTTACAGAAGGGGCTTGAGCGTGTGGCGGGGGTCGCTATGCCGCTTCTGCTCGTTCTCATTTGCATCATTGCCGTCCGAGCGGTCACTCTGCCGGGGGCGGCGGTCGGACTTAGGTGGTATCTGCAACCCGACGTCTCCGAGTTGAGCTGGGGCATGCTGCTCGACGCGCTGAGCCAGGCGTTCTACTCCATTGGGGTCGGCATGGCCGCCGCTTTCGGTTTCGGAAGCTACCTCGACGCGAAACGAAGCGACATCCCCGGCGACGCCCTGTTGGTCACAGCGCTCGACACGGTCGTGGCAATCGTCGCGGGTCTGATGATTTTTCCCGCGATCTTTGCGCTCGGGCTCCAGCCGAACCAAGGAAGCAGCCTCTTGTTTGTCACCATGCCGAGCCTCTTCGAGCGCATGCCGGCTGGTCAGGTTTTTGGCTGCCTGTTCTTCTTCCTCATGATCGTCGCCGGCCTAACGTCGGCCATCGCGCTCTTCGAGGTGCTGGTGTCTGTTGTGGTCGACTCCCTGGGCATGCGGCGCGAGCGCGCGACATGGGCACTCGCAGCCGTGCTCTTCGTGTGTGGCGTTCCCGTCGTTTTGGCGAGTGGCGCGTGGAATGACGTTCGTTTGTTTGAAATGAACTTCTTTGAACTCGCGGATGTTGTCTCTGGACGCTACCTGCTCACAGTGGGTGGGCTTCTACTGGCGCTCTACACGGCGTACTCGTGGGGCTTCGAGCGATTTCGCGACGAAACGAATGTCGGCAGCGGCGTGGTGCGAGTGACGCAGGTGTGGTGGTTTCTGATCGTGGTCGTGATTCCCGTGGCGGTCGCCACAGTGCTTGCTGCGCGACTCGGACTGCTGGGGTAGCGGGAACACAATGTGTCGTCGACTGGTGCCTAGTTCGAGGAGTGGAAAACGAACATGAGCGAACGTCAACGGCTTCTTGAGTGGCTTTCAGGCCTGACCGATAGGCAATTCGCTGAAGTTTTTTACGAGGCTATCAGGGACAGACGGACGTCTGATTTCGCTGACGGGCAGGGCCATTTTGTCCTGTCCGACGTCCAGCTTGAGGCGGGCGGTTGGGTCGTAGACTTCATTGCAACGCCTGACGCAACCCAGCCAGACTGGGCGGACGACGTGCCGATTTGCCAGAGCGGTCGGTGTCCAGGTTGTTCCCACCCGGTTCGCTGCTGGTCGAAGCGAATGGTCTGTCCGATCTGCGGCGGCGAAGCGTACGGTACGTAGACTTGCCGCGGAGCGCGAGTCGCCGACGCGGCCGTTCTCAGACCATGATGTCGTGTGCTACGTCGCCGGCGACGTCAGTGAGACGGAAGTCACGGCCGCCGTGGTGATAGGTCAGCCGTTCATGATCGAGTCCGAGCAGGTGGAGAATCGTCGCGTGCAGGTCGTTGACGTGCATCTTGTTCTCGACAGCATAGTAGCCGAACTCGTCCGTTGCGCCGTAGCGCATGCCGCCGCGGACGCCCCCGCCTGCCATCCACATTGTGAATCCTTCGGGATTGTGATCGCGACCGTTGGTTCCCTGCACGGTCGGGGTGCGACCAAACTCTCCACCCCATAGGACAAGCGTGTCTTCGAGCAGGCCTCGCGTCTTGAGGTCGGTGAGAAGTCCGGCGATCGGGAGGTCGACCTCGCGCGAGTTTTTCGTGTGGCCCTTGACGAGGTCGGCGTGCTGGTCCCACTGCACGAAGGCGTCGCTATGGGTGACTTGAATGAAGCGAACGCCGCTTTCGGCGAAGCGGCGGGCAAGCAAACACTGGCGTCCAAAGTCAGCCGAGAGTGGATCATCCAGCCCGTAAAGGCGCCGCGTTGCAGCCGTCTCGCCGGTAATGTCCAGCACTTTCGGGAGAGCACCCTGCATGCGAAAGGCGAGCTCGAACGAGCTGATGCGAGCTTCGAGCTCTCGGTGCGGGCCGGTCTCAGAGAGGTGGCCGCGGTTGAGCGCTGCGACAAGGTCGAGTTGACGTCGCTGGAGCGCAGGCTCGATGCTGTCGTTCTCGGAGTAGCGAAGCTTCGCCGCGGTCGATGGCTGGCTCGCGACACCGAGCGGTGTGCCTTGAAACTGTGCTGGCAAGAACGCGGCTCCCCAGTTGTTGACGCCACCGTGAGCAAGCGTTGGGCAAATGGTAACGAACCCAGGCAGGTCCTGGTTCTCCGAGCCAAGACCGTACGTTACCCACGCTCCCATGCTTGGCCGCACGAAGTTATCGCTGCCGGTGTGAATTTTGAGGCAAGCGCCCCCGTGGGCGGCGTTGGAGCCGTGAAGTGAGTTCAAAAAACAGATGTCATCGACGTGGCGCGCAACATTTGGAAAAAGCTCGCTGACGGGAATGCCACTGTCGCCGTAGCGACGAAACTCCCACGGCGATTTCAGAAGCTTTCCAGTGGTTGCGAACTGAACCCGCGGCTTCGCGAATGGCAGCTCCTTACCATGGTCGCGATCAAGGCGAGGCTTCTGGTCGAACGTGTCGATGTGCGATGGGCCACCCTTCATGAAGAGAAAGATGACTCGCTTCGCGCGTGCCGGCACGTGCGGCGGACGCGGCGCTAGCGGTCCATCCGCTTCTACCGTATCCTTGGTAGCTTTCGCTTTGCGGGAGCCGCCTGGCGGGTTCGTCGCCACAGCTTCGTCAGCCAGCAGCGAGAGAAAGGCCAAGTGGCCGAACCCGAGAGCCGACTGGCGCAGGAGGGAGCGGCGGGAGACGGCGTGACGTGTCAGACCGCTGTGAAGTCCTGGGTCGCCATCCGATCGGCGCAGCTCTGTCTTGGTGTTTTTCATTTCAGGTAGACGAACTCATTCGTGCAGAGAAGAGCTTGCACTAGGGCTGTCCATGCTTTGAGCCGGCCGCTTTGTTTCGACGTCCGAGGTGCTGTGTTTGCTTTGGCACGCCCTGAAGCTACGTCGGTCGGTGTGTTCGCACCGAGGAATGCGAGCGCCGACTTGAGTTCCGGGGCCTTAGGCTCGCGGCCGAAGAGTGTCACATAGAGTTGTGCGATGCGCTCCCGGTCGCTCGAATGGCTGTCGATCATTGACCTCGCGAGCGCCTCGGCGCTTTCGCGCACCAACGGGCTGTTCATCAGAAACAAGGCCTGCGGCGCTACGGTCGTGGTCGAGCGATCGCCGCTCGGCACTGCAGGGTCGGGAAAATCGTAGAGAGAGAAGAAATCGTAGAGGTGATTGCGAATGACCGGAAGATAGAGCGAACGTCGCACCGCCGTATACGTCGTCTTGTCCTTCGACGTGTGATCGAAGAGAAACTTCCTGTTATCTACGTGGAGCAGAGAGCCGCCCATTTGCAGATCGAGGCGGCCACTCACCGCGAGCAGCGAGTCGCGTATCGCTTCGGCTTCGAGGCGCCGAACGGGCGCACGCCACAGCAGCGTGTTGTCGGGATCTGTCTCCGCGGCGTTTGCGTCGTACTGACTGCTCATCGCATAAGTACTCGAGAGCATGATGATCTTGTGCATCGCCTTGATCGACCAGTCAGCTTCGATCAAGCGATGGGTCAGCCAATCGAGAAGGTCCTGGTTGGTCGGCGTCTGGCCTCGCGTACCGAAGTTGTCAGGTGTGGCGACCAATCCGCGTCCGAAGTGCCAGCGCCAGAGGCGATTGACGAGGACCCGCGCGGTCAGAGGGTGACGACGATTCGCGAGCCACGCGGCTAGCTCAAGTCGGCCGCTCGTCGTCTTCGGAAGTTGCTGCTGGCGCTCGTCGAGCACCGCGGGAAACCGCCGTGGTACGACCTTGCCGAGAGCGAGATGGCTGCCGCGAATATGAACCGGAAGATCCGTGACCTCGCCGGCGGCGACGCCCATGGCTGACGGCAGCACAGGGAGAGCCTCGCTCAGTTTCTGGATCGTCTCGCGTTTCGCTTTGAGGGAGTCGCGGACACTTTGCGGGTAGTGGCGCTCGATCTCTTGCGCCGTCACTGACGAAGGGATTGAGAATGGACCGCCCCCGTCGACCAGCAGAGTCCGAAAAGGTGTGAGCGGGTCGGAGCTCTGTGCTTCGGTGCGATCGTTTGTGGTCTCTGCGGTTGTCGTTGCCGGTGCGCTGGACTGTTTTTCAGCGGTTGCTTCCGCGTTCTGAGCTCGTGCGGCGGCGAAAAGCGATTGGTAGCGCGCCGCGATCGACTGCAGTGTCGCCAGGTCGGTCGATGAGAAGAGCTCGCCGCCGGCCTCTGCGAATACTGCAGCGGTGTCGATCGATGCCGAGTCAATGCCCGACGCGACAGCTTGCCAAACGACGAAGATCGACGTGTCGTCGTTGCGAACACTGGCGAGATACTTGCGCCAGTTCGCTAGGATAAACGGCACCAGCCCTCGCTCTTTTGCGAGTCGGTCGATGCTGCCGTCAACGTCATCGGTGTCGATCTCAGCCGCCGCCAAGAGGTACTCGTCCAGGCGCGAAACGATGCTCTCCTGCAGCTCACTGTTGGACTCCTTGACGACCTCGTCAACAACCGATTGGCGCTGCGTGATGTCTGCCGCGAGTTTTCTGTGCTGCTGCTCCTCCTCAGGGGTTGCGAGAGAGTTTTCGTGCCAGCGGGCGATCGTCTTCAAGCTCTCCATGGTCTTCGTGCTTTTGAAGATTCCCGCCAGCGCGTAGTAGTCCTCCGTGGCGATCGGGTCGAACTTGTGATCGTGACAGCGCGCGCAGCCGAGTGTTAATGCCATGAAGGTGCGACCCAGCGAATCGATCTGCTCATCGATGATGTCCATCTCCATTTTTTTCTTGTCACTTTCGGCGAGCACCTTCGGACCCATCGCAAGGAAGCCCGTCGCTATGAGCTGTTCCCGCCGCCGCGCCATGTCGCCGTGGTCGTCAGCGAGCAGATCGCCGGCGAGCTGCTCCATAACGAACGTGTCGTACGGCTTGTCGACGTTGAGCGCGTCGATGACGTAGTCGCGGTAGCGCCAGATGTTTCCGTGCGCGATGTTTTCATCGAGGCCGTTGGAGTCAGCGTAGCGTACGGTGTCCAGCCAGTGGCGCCCCCAACGTTCCCCGTAACGCGGCGAGGCGAGAAGTCGGTCGACGAGGCGTTCGCTTGCGCCTGGGTCGTCGTCCGCCAGAAAGCTCTCGACTTCACTTGGCGTCGGCGGCAAGCCGGTCAGATCGAACGTGGCTCGGCGGAGGAAGTCTCGACGTGTTGCCGGAGGTGCCGGAGAGAGTTGCGCGCGTTCGAGGTGACGGAGGATGAAAAGATCGAGCCCATTTCGCGCCCACGAGGATTCGCGTACAGTCGGTGGTTCTGGATCGAGCGGTGGGCGGAACGCCCAGAAGCCGCGTCCACCTTTGACAGCGTTCGGGGCGAGGGATTCGTCGGCATCGGTTG
Organism: Planctomycetota bacterium; assembly: GCA_965223265.1. Classification (GTDB taxonomy): domain Bacteria; phylum Planctomycetota; class UBA8108; order UBA8108; family SXIK01. The sequence continues at coordinate 7,223,020 of OZ244999.1, read as the reverse complement.
CCTCTACCACAGAACCTGGTTCTGAACGCTGCTTTGCGTTCTGATCTGAGTCTTTGAGGGCTCTTCCGCTCGCATCACCGCGTGCCTCGTTGAGAGCAGCCTCAACGTTCACACTCGCCGGCGTCGCGACGTCGCTCGCGTCAACTCCGACGGCCGAGATTCCCAGGCCGAACGTTATGTTGAGAATGAACAAAAGCCTGTAGCATAACGACCGGCGAGTCGGCTGCGTTCGGCGTGTCATGGACCCTTCCTTGGAGATGGCAGCATACAAACATGTGCAATTCTCGCGATCCCCAAACGGCGATGCAAGTTGATTCGAGGTGTCTGGCGTGAACCGACAAATCGCGAACGAGGTCGCTGCTTCCTCGACTCGGTGTTCGTTTCTCACGACTTCCTTCTTCCCCTGCGGACGCTCGTGGCGGCAAAGACGCCCTTGTCATCGTTTGACGCATCTCGTCGTTGTTCTTCTTGCAGCTGCTCTTGCGACTACACCTCTGGCTGCGACCATTGAGACGGGCGTCGTTGGCGGCGTCGGCTACCGGGTTATGACGCCTGATTGGGCGCCACAGGGTGAGGTGGTGAGCATTCTCATCGTCTTGACCGCTGATGGTACCGAGGACGCCACCGTGAGTGCTGAGCTCACGACGCCGTCGGAGTTCAAGGGCGAAGCGTTGACGTTGAAACGGCGTCAACAAGTGCGCGTTGCCAACGGCGAGGCCACACGGCTTGCGTTCGCGTCGCTGCGCGCCGACGCCGAGCTGGCCCCGGCCAGTTATGAGTTCAGCTTGCACCTGGCGAGCGGCGGCGAGAGCTCGATCTTGACGATTCCGGTGACGACGATTCGAGGAGCTGCCGTTGCGCGCGGAATCTGGTCCATCTTGGTGCCTGCGGCGATGGCCCTTTTAGCGTTACCAGCGTTCGCACTCTTTCTCAAACGCTACGCCGCGGTGGGATCGTGGCGTCGGCCGCACGACCCCCAGTTGCCTAGCGCAGAGGAATCGTGGTGGAGTCAAACGAAGTAGTCCCGTGGAGCCGACGTGCGCCGAGCCTTCCATGGCGCGCAGTCTTCGGCGTCGGCGCCGGCGCGCTCGTCGCATCCTTCTACATCGGTACGGCCGACATCACGATCGCGACGCGCATGGGAGCCGTTTTCGGCTTCGACCTATGGTGGTCCTACTTCGTCCTTGGGCTTGCCGGCTGGTCGCTCATGGACATGAGTGTGCGCTACTACCTGCGTTTCGGACGGACGCCGGTTTCGCTCTTCAAGGAGCTGCACCCGACGCTGGCTGCGTACCTGTGGCTCACCGTGATCGTGACGACGACTCTCGGTGCCTACTCGCAGTGGAACGCGTGCGCGCGCGTCTTCGGTGGGCTCTTTCCGAGCGTTCCAATCGAACTCGGGGGTGCCCTGGCGTGCGTCGGCGCCATCGTCGTTCTGATATGCGGCGTGTATGCGCGTCTCGAGCTTTTCTTCGCGGTCGCGCTTCTGCTGCTGGTCGTCCTATTCGCCGCCGCTGCCGCGGCAGCTAGCCAGTCGCTCGGTGAGACGCCTTGGCGTCAGGCTTTTGCGGGGCTGATCCCCGGCATTCCGGCGCCGACTGACGCGGCAAAACGTCTGCTGCAGCAGAACGCCGGCAGCCTCATCAACGCATGGTTGATTCTCATCTATCCTTACACCATGCTCGAAAAGGGCTGGTTCTCGAAGCGCCTCGACGGCAAGTTGGCGATCCTCAAGCGCTCACGGCTTGACTACGCCGTCGGCATCGCCGCGGCCGGCATCGTCGCTCTGCCGCTCATGGCCGCTGCCGCTGCGGTCGCCCGGCCGTTCGGCATCGTCCCCGAGAACTACATGGAGTTCGCCGCTTTGCTTGAGCCCGTCGCTGGTTCGACCGCTGCGCTCTGTTTCCCGATTGGACTCTTTCTCGCCGCCTGGACAGCCGGAATCGGTTGGCTTGTTTGCGGTGCCTACGCCGTCTTGGACTTCGGTAACCTGCGCCTCGAGATGCGCTCGCCGCCGTTTCGCGCCGCGCTGCTGATCTTCGCGGCGAGTTCGGTTGCGATCCTGCTGCTTCGGGTTAACCCATTCTACGGCATTCGCATCTTCTCAGCGTTCTTGGCGTTCGTGTTTCCCGTCGTTGCGATCGCCCTCTTTTGGCGCGTCAGCCGCCGCGATATGGGCTACTTCCGCTCCTCGCCGCGTTCGCTTCACGGTCTGGTGCTCCTTGCGCTCGATGCCTTTGCGGTCGTCGTCAGCATCGTCGTCGGCTGGGGCATCACGTTGGGAGAGCTTTCGCGGCTGCGGAGCCTCTTGAGCTAGCGCTGGGCTAAAACTTGAGCTTGAACGTTGCCATGATGCCGATGCCATCGAATTCGACGCTGCTAAAGGTGCTGTCGAGATTAGAGTGCACGTAGAGCACTTCGAGGCCGGCCGCGTAGTGCTCGGCGAACGTGAAATCGATACCCCCAACGAGGTGAAAACCGATGTTGGCGTCGGAGTCGTCGTCGTGGGTGATGCCGAACGTTGTCAGACGATCCACATCTTCCTCAACGTAGTGTAGGCCGACTCCAGCTCCGATGTACGGGGTGACGTAGAAGTCACCGTTCGGGCTGCCCCAGAATCCCGGTGGTGGTTCCAGCACGAGCGACAAGCGGCTGTTGAAGAGGAAAAGGTCGGCGTCGGTGTCGAGAACACCTGGAAGAGACTCGTTCGGATCGCCGTCACCGGCAGAGAAGTCGAAGCTGCCTCGGGTCGCCAGCGGCCAATCAAAGAAGTGAAAGTGAAAATCGAGGCCGAACGTGCCGACTCCGTCGTCGTAGATGTCGCGCGCGTCTTCGTCAGTCAGAACCATGCCGCCCGCGCGAATGCCGACGCTGAAGTAGTGCTCGTGCGGGTAGTAGGCGGTCTGATAGTAGTCCTGCGCGTTCGCGATCCCGAGACCGGCAAGGAAGGCGGCGGCAGCAAGCGCGGTCAGGGTAGTCTTGGCATGGCGCGATCGGGTTGTGGACATCGCAGCTTCTCCTCCAGGTGATTCGCCCGCCTCGTGGTTGTCGGCCGGGAAGCCCTCCGCACGTCGCGGCTTCGACAGCACCCAGCTCGTAGCAGCCTGCCTGAAAAAGTGCTTCGAGCTGAAAACTGGTCGCTTCGCTTTCAGATCAGCCGCGGCGACGCAGGTAATCTCTAACGGCGAGGCTCGCCGCGGCTGATCTGGGCGTGAAGAGGCCGGTTTCTCAGCCGAATGATTTTTTCAACGGGCTGTTAGCATAAGACGGCGGCAGTGCGCTTTTCTTCAAGCGCGGCTCCATCTTGCGTGCCGTAGCGTCCAATTGCGAGCCGTCTCCCCGCTCGCGGGCTCCGGACGTGCTTGTGAGAGAACGAACCCCCGACGTTCGTCGGGAAGCGTCCTTCCGGACCGGCCGCCGTAGCCGCTCCTCCTGAACCAACTGCCTGTCACCAGCCACCTCAACTCACGGCCTCTACCTTCTAGAGGTAAGAAAAACGCGATGTGCTAGAGAGTTTTTGGAGATTTTTTCAAATTCGCGCTGTCGACGCTCCAGGCGTCTCGTGCGCCACCGCTGAACTGCCCTCGAACCCCCTGCGCTCTATGATAGAGATGTCGCTTGTGGCTTTGGTTTGGACGACTTTTCCGGGGATCTTGGAGGATTGGGCGGCAACTGTTCCTAACTGTCTATGTTTTCTGCAGTTAGGCCTCCGTCGCCCATTCACCGGGCTGCCGCCCCCGTCTGAGCTGCCCTCGAACCCCCTGCGCTCTATGATAGAGATGTCGCTTGTGGCTTTGGTTTGGACGACTTTTCCGGGGATTTTGGAGGATTGGGCGGCAACTGTTCCTAACTGTCTATTTTTTCTGCAGTTAGGCCGCCGTCGTCCATTCACCGGGCTGCCGCCCCCCGTCTGAACTGCCCTCGAACCCCCCTGCGCTCTATGATAGAGATGTCGCTTGTGGCTTTGGTTTGGACGACTTTTCCGGGGATTTTGGAGGATTGGGCGGCAACTGTTCCTAACTGTCTATTTTTTCTGCAGTTAGGCCGCCGTCGTCCATTCACCGGGCTGCCGCCCCCCGTCTGAACTGCCCTCGAACCCCCCCTGCGCTCTATGATAGAGATGTCGCTTGTGGCTTTGGTTTGGACGACTTTTTCTAGAATTCTACCGAGACGTTTGTAACCGGCTCTCTGGTATGTGGTTAGGGTGGGATCCGCGGACCGTGTCGCGCCGCGAGAATGGCACGACAGTCGTTTTCCAGGTTCAGCCCCAGCCTCAGCGACGCCGAAAAACGTCGGGGAGGGTCTGCTCGTCATCAACTTCTCGAGGTCCACCGACCACATGGCATCCCAACAGGTTACTGAATCCGAAATCCAGGCCGCCTACAGCGGTCTCGACAAGGCCGAGAACTATGTCGCCCGCCGCTTCGAGAGCGAGCTGACGCGACTCCTTCACGATCGCCAGGTGCAGGCGGTGCAGCGCTTCATTGAGGCGCACAAGCCGCGGCGGGTCCTCGAAATCGCGCCTGGTCCCGGGCGGATCACGCGAGAAATTCGTGCCCCGGGAGAGCACGTCGCACTCGAATTCAACGCTGGCATGATCGAAGTCGGTAGGCGTGAGTGTCCCGACGCCGTCAAGTGGATTCAAGGCAACGCGTTCGAGCTGCCGTTCGACGCTGGCGACGAATTTGATCTCGTCTACACGTTTCGGTTCATCCGCCACTTCAAGCTCGACGATCGAAAACGCCTCTACGAGCAGGTCCAGCGTGTGCTGCGTCCGGGCGGCTGCGTCATTTTCGATGCGGTCAACGAACCGGTCTCGAGGCCGCTACGCGAAGCCGAGCCGGAAAGCTATCCGATCTATGACGAGCTGTACACGTCGATCGATGTCCTTCGCAGCGAGTTGGAGGAGAACGGGTTCGAGCTCACCGAGAGTGTTGGCGTGCAGCGCTGGATGGGGCTGCAGTACCGCTCTCAGGTGCTGATTGGACCGCGCTGCGGCTGGCTGAACCGCTGGGTGATTCGTGCTCTGGAGAGGCTTCGCTCGGGGCCTCCGCTGGAATGGATCGTCACGGCACGCCGCGCGTAGCGTACTGGCTCAGCTCGTTCGAGCCGCAGATGGAAGCGGTCGCTAAGGAGGTGGCGCTCCTGCGCTCCGCCTTCCCGGGTAGTAGCGCATGGGGTGTCACGGCGCACAGGATCCTCCGTTACGAGCGGTCGAGTGGCCTGGCGATGCACCCAAGACTGCACTGGGCGTTCCGCGCTCTGACTTCCGTACTGCAGCGACGCTTTGACATCAACCACCTCTTCGGCGGCGCTGGCGACTGGTTTCATCTGCGCGCAGCGCGGAAACGCCCGATCGTCTTGACGGTTGCGCTCGACGCGGAGCCGTGCGCTGCGGAGATGCTCGCCAAGGTTGACCGCTTTGCTGTCGAGTGGCCGCAAGCGAAAGCACGGCTTGAGGCGCTCGGCATTCCTGCGGAGCGGATCGAAGTCATCTACCCGCCTGTGAACCTTAGAGACTACAGCGTCCAGCCACTGCCGGAGTCGCCTTTCACGGTTTTGTTCGCATCGAGTCCGGACCGCGCCGACTGGCTTGACGCCCGCGGCGTGCCGATTCTGCTCGAAGCGGCCAAACTGCGTCCCCAGGTGCGATTCATTCTCTGCTGGCGGCCTTGGGGAAACGCGCGGGCGGTCGTGGAACGCACCATCGCCGCGAACAGACTGGGCAACGTTGAAGTGCGGACAGGCGTCTTTCGGGACATGGCGGCGCTCTATCGCGAAGTCCACGCGACGGTGTTTTGCGCCACCGATCCAAGGCGCTGTAAGCCGGTGCCGAACTCGCTCGTTGAGTCGCTCGCGTGCGGTCGTCCTGTTCTGTTGACGCGCGTGTGCGGTTTAGCTCCGCTCATCGAGACGCACGGGGGAGGCGTCGTCGTCGAGCCCACGGCTGCCGGACTTGCCGCTGGGATCGATCGCGTTGCGGCCTCCGGTCGAGCGTTCGGTGACGCGGCCAGACGTCTAGCGGAAGACGCGTTCGACGCTGAACGTTTCGTGCAGCAGTATCGCCAGCTCTACGAGGCGGTCCAGGGAAGCGGTGCCGCGTCGCCGACAGGGGTGTCGAGTCGAGCGTCGACTCCCGGCTGCCGGGTCACGTGACGACAAGCCTTTTCACGGATACCAGGAAGCCTCTTCACGGATACCAGGGTCGTTTCTGGCGGGCCGTGCGAAGGACAAGCCGGACCGACGCCGACCTCACTCCCAGATTTCGACGGTGCCGCTGGGAAACGTTCCCACCGCGCTCGGGCGGCCCCCGTAGAATTCCTGATTCATTCCGGTGTCGATGAGAAGCACTCGGTTTTTAAAGCGAGTCGTCACCCGCAAATCGGGTGGTCGCGTGTGGCCGATCATGATTCTTTCGACGTCGTTTGTCCTGAGAACGGTCTTCACCACGCTGCTGAGCGCTCGCTCGGGTGCCACCGCGAGGCCGCGATACATGAACGGGCCGTCCTCTGCTAGCAGAAGACTTCGCGCAACGTCTTGGACTGCAGCGAAGTGAGGCTGCAGCCTTTCATCGGCACCGGCGCGCAGCTCTCGACCAGCGAGCTCGACCAACACTTCATGGCCAAGCGCTCGGTCGTAGACCTTGGCTTCCTCCAGCGCCTTAACGGCCGCGAAGTACTTGGCGAGCAATTCCTTCGTGGCGCGATTTAGTTCCTCGTAGGGTACGCCCGCGTAGGTGCGGCTGATGCCACCGTGGACGAAGAGGATGCGGTTGTCACGGTGTAGCGCCGGTTTTTTGAGTAGCCAGCGTCCGTAGCGCCCGGTCGGCGCGAAGGCGTCGCGGTGAGCGAAGTATCCGCTCGGAAAGAGTTTGCGGGCCGACCGCGTGTTGACTGTACGTGACAGTCTTCGATAGTACGACGAACGAAGTAGCGGCGAGGGGGTGCTGACGATGGCGAGAGCGTCACTCGCGCGCTGCCGCCAAGAGGCTGCAGTTTCTTCGTCTGCAAACGCATCGAACTCACCGCGTGAGACGTAGCGCAAGTCGCCGAGCAAGTTGAAGATCTCATGATTGCCGAGAAGAACGACTACGGAGCCGCCAGCGCGCGGTGCTTCCTCTTCGAGGTGTATCAGGAGGTCCATGACGCGGCGAGAATCTGAGCCGCGATCGAGGAGATCGCCGGTTTGAATGAGCCGAGTTGTGCCACCGATCCAGTTGTCGTCCGCGTCCACGAGTTCCAGGCGTTCGAGCAAGAGGCGAAAGGCGTCGTAGTCGCCGTGGACATCGCCGACAGCGAACGCCGTCGGCGCGGCTACCTTGTCGCGCTCGGTGTCGCGTGCGAGTTCTTGATCCGCGGTGAGGTCGCCAGCGAGCGACACAACGATCACAAGGCTCGACGCGATCGACGTCGCTCGGCCGCCAGCAGCGAGCCATCGACACCGAAAGAGAATTCCGGTTGAGTTGCGAAATCCGGATGCCATGTTGCGATGAAAGTTCGGAGAAAGTTCGGAGAAAGAGGAGCGTCCAATAGCCCCGTTGAAAAGTCATTCGGCTGAGAAACTGCCTCTTTACGCCCAGCTCGCCGCGGCGCGCGTACCATCCGGTACCATTCTGATCGTCAGGAGAGGGCTCGTAGAATACTTGCGTTTCGCGACGACTGACGGAGGAAGCGATCAAGCACGTTTTCATCCACGCTGTCGAGGAACACAAGAGAATTGTAACGGCGCACGCGTGGATCGACAGGTATCGATACATACACATCAAAAAACCCCAGCCGTGGGAAGCTGGGGTTGAGACTACAGAGGCGGTTGTGTGAGTTAGCGTGTGGCGAGACTTTCGAGGACCTGCGCTTTCGCTGCTTCCAGGGTGAGGAGGTCCCACGCGGCCCAGTACTCGGTCTGCGCCCGCAGCCGATGAGCTTCGGGGTCGGTGGAACGATATCCGACCCGAACGTCCGGCAGCAGAGCTGAGAGAGCCTCGCCCGCGAGAAGGCGGACGTCGTCATCCTCGTCGTTCAGTGCGTCCATCGCCAACGGGGCACCTTCGACGGCACCGAGGTCGCGGACGATGCGCTGGACGGCGCGCCGCGTCAAGTTGAACGGGTGGTGCACGATCGGGCGCAGATATGGAATGGCTGCGGGGCCGAACGTCTTTAGCTTGCGTTCGGCACGGACTCGGTTGCGCGTGCGGTGGCGGCCGAGTTCGCGAACGGCTTCTTGGAGCTCAAGCAACTCGTCACCCGAGATCCGCTCCACGTCGGCGAGCCTTGTCGCTGCGCGGCGGACACCGCGCGTCGCCGTTTCCAGTTTCTTCTCGATCAGGTCGTCGAGGAGTTCCTCGAGGAGCTCGGCTTTGATGGCGTCCTTGAGCGCCTCGACGTCCCCGCCGGCGGAGGCGTCGGTTTCAGGCAGGGGCTCGTCGATCATCTCGTCGAGAACGTGCGTCCGCTTTGGCAACGAATAGGTGCCGTCTTTGGCCTCGACGTTGGCGACCTTGTCGCGCGCAAACAGCAGGACGCCCATCGATCCGACCGCCAGCTTGAGCGGTTCATCGTCCGCCGTTTGGATCAGGTTGCCTTTGATTTGGCGGCCGTTTTTGAGATGCACAACGTGCGTGGTGCTGATCTCGGTCGGCTGTGTGTCGACGTCGCTGTCCGACCTCGCCGCGGCTGGCGCGAGTCCGGCGCTGTCGGACGACACTGGGGTCGTCCGCGCGATCGCGTTCCGCGGGATCGTGATGTGACCAGAACCGCCAGCCTCGGGGACCTCGAGAACGAGCTCGCGCTCGTTGCTCCCCTTGCCGACGACACCGTAGAAAACGCCGTCACCGTAGGTCGTTTCCTTGAGCTGGACCTCGACGTACTCCCTGGCTGTGGCGGGTGTGGTCAGGAGGTCGTCCAGCGAGTCACTGTCAGATGGGGTGCCGCGGATCTCAGCGATCTCGGACTTGCGAAATGTCATCGTGCCGAAGTCGCCCACGCGCACGACGACATGGTCGGCGTCGCTATCGGTGCCTTCGACGACGGTGCCTTCGATGGAATTACCGTTCTTTAGCACGATGGTGTGTGCGTCCACAGGCAACGTGGCCAACGTGGCGAGGGTGCAAAGAAGGGCGGAGAGGAAGATTTGGCTCGTCCTCATGATGTGAAGCTCCTTTTTTGAGGGACGGTGGGGTACTGGGGTGCCAGTATCTTGTGGTGTTGACCCGTAACGTCTCGCTGCGGGGCTGCCATCGAATTCCATTGCGCAGCATCGCGCGCACGGAGCAGGATGACGGGTGACGAGAGTGCGGATCGGAAGGCGGGACGAAATCGGCCGAACCGCATTGCCGCAGAGCGTGCGCGGTGGCATCGATAGGCTAATTATACGGCTGGGGCATATACGCCTAACCCCGCTTTTTGGCGAATTGCGAGGGGACGCCTCCAAATGATTTCGCTGCGGGCCTTTGCCGTCGTCGCCGCCTGGTGGTGCCGTCGACACTTTTGCCAGAAGCTAGGCTCGAGTTTGGCTGTTTCGCGCCACGAGCTCCTCGAAACGAACCCGCTTTGCTCTGCGCTCTCGCCTGGAGGATGAAGAGGGAATGAGATCTTGGAGACAGCGTCAGATCCCAGATCCAGAGACAGATCCCAGATGCAGAGACAGTGTCAGATCCCAGATGCCAGATCCAGAGACAGACGCAGAGACAGCGTCAGATCCAGATCCAGATCCAGAGACAGATGCAGGTAGTTGGGTACGGAGTCAGACGCAGAGGCGGGCTTGCAGGCACTCCCACGCCCACGCAAACGGGAGCGGGAACGGCGGACGCCGACGAGGGGGAGCGGCGACGCTGTGAGTTCTTTAGAACGCGCCGTCGTGACCTCACGGTCACGGCCCTCGGCGCGTGCCTGCCACTTTAAAGAGACGCCCACGCCCACGCCCACGCCCACGCAAACGCCCACGCCCACGCCCACGCCCACGCAAACGGACGGCACGCGGACGAGCACCCGCCCGGAGCCGTGGTCGCAGCGCCGGGGAACGCGTTACGAGTCAGAGGGGCGAGCCCTGACTTCGTCGACGCGCTACGGCGCGAAGTGGACGGCGAGCCAGATCGTGGGCGAGTCTGCGGCGGTCATTTCCACTCGGTGCTCGCAGCCAGCCGGAATCGTCAGGGCGTCGCCGGTCTCAAGGTCCAGCGTCTCTTCGGGCTGTCGAAATCTGAGCTGCGCGCACCCGCGCAGGACGACGACCCATTCGTGCACATCCTCTTTCAGCCACACTCCGTCCGGGGTGCGCTGACCGCGACTGACGATGCGCTCGATGCGTGCCACCTTGCTCGCGGCCAACGTCTCGAACACCTCGTCCTCGGCGGCATCTGGGAGATCAGAAAGGACGCAGGTGACGCGACGTGGCCTTCCCTCTTCGCTAGTGAATGGGCCGGACACGGAGTTCCCTCTCCTGTAGATACGCTTTGATCTCCGCGAGCGTGTATTCTCCGAAGTGAACCATGCTGGCGATGAGCGCCGCGTCAGCCTTGCCGGTGGTGAGGACCTCGAAGAGGTGCTGCGGCGTCCCGGCTCCACCCGAGGCGATCACGGGAATTCCGAGTGCCTCGGAGATCATGGCGGTGACGGTGAGTTCATATCCTTCTTTCGTGCCGTCGGCATCGATTGAGTTGAGGCAGACTTCGCCCGCTCCCAGTTCCTCCGCTCTTCGTGCCCAATCCAGGGCGTCGATTCCGGTCGGTTCCCGTCCGCCTTTGACGACGATTTCGTAGCCGCTCGGGATCGACCTAGAACAGCCGACGCGTCGTGCATCCATGCCGAGCACGATGCACTGGCTGCCGAAAGCCTTGGCGCCCGCGGCGATGATCTCGGGATTCTTCACGGCGAGCGAATTGACACTGACTTTTTCCGCCCCTGCAAGGAGGACGTCATGCATGTCGTCGAGGCTACGGATACCCCCGCCGACCGAAAACGGGATGAACACGTTCTCCGCGACGTCTCGCACCATATCAATGTCGATCGGACGTCCCTCAGCGGACGCGGTGATGTCGTAGAAGACGAGTTCGTCGACACCTTCTTCGTAGTACTGCCGGCCCATTTCCACGGGGTCGCCGACGTCGACGTTGCCTTTGAACTTGATGCCCTTGGTCGTCTTGCGGTTGCGCACGTCAAGACAGACGATCACGCGTTTCGACAGCATCGGGGCGAGCTCCTTTTCTCCAGTCGAAGTAGCGCTATGGGCACCACGCGAGGAAGTTCTTCAGCAGGCGCAGCCCCGGCTTGCCACTCTTTTCTGCGTGAAACTGAACGGCGAGAAGCTGATCGCGGACAAGGGCCGCAGCGAACTGAATCGTGCCGTACTCGGCGCGCCCGTAAACCACCGCGTCGCTTTCGGGTGCGGGGTAGTAGCTGTGGACGAAGTAGAACTGGCTCGAGTTGGGGATGCCGTCGAACAGAACGTGATCTTTGACGAACGTGACTTCGTTCCATCCCATGTGGGGCACCTTGCGGTCGACGCCAGCGGGGAACTGGAAGCGCCGCACCTCACCGGGAATCACACCGAGACAAGTCGTCCCGCCGTCTTCCTCGCTCGCATCGAGAGCCACCTGGCAGCCGATGCAGATGCCAAGGAGGGGACGGCCGCGGCGGAGGAATTCTTGGATAGCGTCGTCGAAGCCGCGCGCACGAAGCTCTGCCATGGCGGCGCCTGCGGCACCGACGCCAGGGAATACCGCGCGGTCGGCACGGAGGAATTCTTCTGGGTCGGACGTGACTTGAGCCTCGGCGCCGACATGACGCAGCGCCAAAAGAACACTCGTCAAGTTGCCTGCTTTGTAGTCCAGAATTGCGACGCTGGAAGCACCCATGGTGTTCGTTCGAAGCGGCCGTTGGAGATAGAGCGTGGTGGCGACCGTACTCTTCAGCTCGGGAAGGCGCCGTCTGAGACGCGTCGCCCGTCGCCGAGAGAGCGGTAGTGCCGAACGGGAAATCCCTGAGCTTATCAGCTGCTGGCGGGGAGATCGAGGGCCGCCCCGAAGTGCGTGTATCTCGAGCGTTTGGTGGCTCGCGGCCGACCATGACACCTTTTATCTACCGATGGATTTTCCGTAAGTGTCCGTTTTTAAGTCTCTTATGATGATTCGCTGGGTTGCGTGTCGTGCCAAAGAAATCGTGAAAACCGTGAAATCGGCGCTCTCGAAGGCTGACTTCAGAGGTAGGAATCACATCCTCTACGCGCATTCGCCAAGGAAAGGAGTTTTGCCATGCTGAAGTGGATGAAACGACTCACTGTTGTCGCTGTTGTCCTCGGTGTCCTGGGCACCGTCGGCGTCACCACTGGAATGACCAGTTACCTGAGAACCTCGAGCAAGGCGATCAAGTCCGCCGTCAAGGACTCCATCCCGATCGAGTTCGAGATCCAGCGCGCCCGCGACCTGCTCGACGACCTCGTCCCCGAGCTGAAAGCCAACACCAAGCTCGTAGCGAGCGAGGAGGTTGAAGTGGCAAGCCTCGAGCAGGAAATCGCACGGCAGCAGGAATCGATCGCCGCCGAGCGCGAGAAGGTTCAGTTGCTTCGAGCGTCGCTGCGCGAACAGAAGGCGAACTACAGATTCGGCGCCATCGACTACGAGCGCGAGGAGCTCGTGGGCGAACTAGCACGTCGATTTGATCACCTGAAGATGGCTGAGAAGCTCGTCTCGGGTAAGAAGGACCTGCTCAAGAATCGGCAGCGGTCATTGGAAGCTGCCATTCGTAAGCTGGAGCAAACCCACGTCACGCGGGTCCAGCTGGCGGCTGAAATCGAAGATCTTGAAGCCCAGTTCCGTCTTCTCGACGCGCAGGCGGGAGAGGGCGAGTTCAAATTCGATGACTCGAAACTCGCGGAGACGCAGAAAGTCATCCGTGAACTGCGCAAGAAACTGGACGTCTCGCAGCGCTACTTGGCGCGTGAAGCCAAGTTCCTAGAGACAATTCCAATCGAGGCTCCAGAGGCGAGCGAAGACGATGTCGTTGATCGTGTCGACGCCTATCTGAGGGCGGGCGTGGAAGCGACGAGCGTTGTTGACGGCGATCTACGCTAACGCCGATCGAGCGAGGCGCGGTGACTCCTCTTGGCAATGCGCAAGGCTCGACCTTGGTCCGTTCCCGAACAGAGGAATGGACCAAGGTCGATTCCACACCCAGCATTGTCGATTTGACTCGAGCTGCTGCCGTACGACTTGAAGAGGCCGGAGTCCCATGCAGGTAACACTCTTCGGATTCTTAAGTTCACTCTGTCTGGTGTTGACAACACCGCTCCTTGTTGCGTCGCCGTTGTCACCGGACCTCCATGGGACTGGTGACGACGTACGACCGGAGACGCTCGAGCTGACGATTCCGGACGCACACGCAGAGTGGCTCGCGCAGAGTGTCCTCCTTGGCAGCGCGGAGGATCGTGAGGAGCGCGGTAGCGGCACGATCACTACACCGCCGAAGTCATGGGTCCACGATGCCGCGGGCTCTCGGCCATGGAGCGCGCAGGACGGACGCGCTGCAGTGAAGGCTCGACACCCAGGAGTGCGCGCCGAGCTCGTCGGCTACTCGGAGCTTGAGGGCGACATCGAGGCCGCCCGGAGGGGCGCGAAACGCTCAGCCGCGGCGCAGATTCAAGCACTCATTTGGTGGCGGCAGCGCGACCTGGCTCAGCGTCTGCCGCACATTGACTTGCGTCGTCTCGCCTTCGACGTCGCTCAACCTCACGTCGACGACCTCGCGAAAGACTCATTCGAGCAGGCAATCCAGCGCCCGTACGGAACGGTCTATAGGGTTGCTCTTTTGGTGCGCTGCGACGATCGATCGCTGGAGGCAATGACCGAGAAACTCAAGAAGAAGGCGCATCTCGAGCTGCGGGCTGCTCGCGTCCAGAGGCACGCCTTTCACTGGAAAGTCGGCGCGGCCGCGCTTCTGGCATGCATTGTTCTGGCCCTCTACTTCTTCCTCGAGTCGGCGACGCAGGGATACTACACCTGGCGGTTGCGACTGCTCGCACTGGCGGTCATCGTCTCAGGCGCGACGTCGCTGTTCGCGTGAGTTTATTGGCGGGCGCATGAGGGCGTGCCTCCGCGCGTGGAAACAGCGTTCGACTCGGGAAGCGCCGACGCGGTGCGCACGGCAGCATTCGGCGCGGTGGGGGAGGTGGAGGCGGATACAGATACAGAGTCAGACGCCGAGTCAGATACAGATACAGGCGCAGAGTCGGATACAGAGTCAGATCCAGATACGGAGTCAGACGCAGAGTACCGGCACTCCCACGCCCACGCCCACTCCCACGCAAACGCCCACGCCCACGCCCACGCCCACGCCCACGCCCACGCCCACGCCCACGCAAACGCCCACGCAAACGCAAACGCAAACGCAAACGCAAACGCAAACGCAAACGCAAACGCAAGCCGTCTCCGATTCCTACAAGCGCGTCCGACCGGCCTCCGGCTCCGGCTGGCTATCTGCGGCGGCCGCGCCGACCTCGTGCGCGTTTTTTGTCTTTGCTCTGACCTTCGTCTCTGCCTAGATCGCGAGGTGGTCTTCGGCGAAGGGTGCGGAGGCGCTCGAGGGGCTGCGTGAGCCGCGAACTCAGAGGCGCTTCGAAGCGCATGAGGTGTCCGCTGCTCGGGTGGCGCAGTTCGATTCGGTAGGCGTGCAGGAACATGTGTTTCAGGCCGACCTCATCGCGAAGGAATCGGTTCGCAGTGAAATCTCCGTAGCGCTCGTCTCCGGCGATCGGCAGCTTGCGTGCCGCCGACTGCACGCGCAGTTGATGTGTTCGCCCAGTGTGCGGAAAGAGCGCCAGCAATGACGTGCCGCTGAGCTGCAGAGATTCGACGACGGCGAATTCGGTGAGCGCGTTCTCCCGCCCTGGGAGCACCTTGACGCTGACTCGACCTTGCTGCGCCGACTTCTCGAGGCGATCGTGCCACTCGCCGCGCGGGCGGTGCGGAATACCAACGACAAGAGCTCGGTACTCCTTTTTGATCTCGCCGTGATACAGCTGTTCGCGCATTCTCCCGGCAGCGTCGAGATCAAACGTGCACAGGATCAGCCCGCTCGTCTCCTGGTCGAGGCGATGAACCAGGTGCACCTGCGCCTGGGCTCTGCCTTCGGTCGCGACGCGATACAGCTCGCGGTCATGGTCATACGTGCAGCGCAGAAGGGAGTTCGGCGCCGCCTTGGACGGAGGGTTCGGGTGTGAGAGGACCCCGGCAGCCTTGTCGAGTACCCAGAGGACGTCGTCCCGGTAGATCTCGTTGACACCAGGGTGCTTGGACTCGGAGTAAATGTCGACCATGCCTGCTTGCTGATCCGTGACGAAAAGGAGCGTCGCGGCGGCACCGTAAGCCGCGGCCGTGCATCAGGTCAAGACGCTGCGACACGGCAGCGTGTACGAGACACAGCAGCCGGTGCTACGGCATACGCCATGTCAACGGGATGTTCAGGGTGTTCGTGGCGGCACCTTGCCACCGCCGAACCTCATGGTACGACGCCCTGCGGCCGATAATTCTCACGCCTGCAAAAGAAGGCGGGCGCGAAGCGCCAAGAGTGGGGCGGTAGGAGCTTCAATTGCTCGTCGCCGAAGGCGTTCTTGCTGTTGTCTTTCAGGCGGTGGATCTTCGTTGCCGCGACTTCGGACCTGCAGAGCGTGTCGTCGAAGGCAACGATCGAAAGAGCTCGGACGGAAGCTCGCATCGGCAGCACCTGCTACGTGAATCGCACCCGCCTCTTGGCTTAGAATGATAAGATGTCTCTGTCGACGCGATCACGTCCGAGATCCTTCTGCGGACGCACTCTCTCAGGCGCCCTTCAACACGTCGCATGATACGATTCTGCCGCCATCGATTCAGTCGTTCCAATTACGTTTTTCTTCTCGGTTCGACGATCGCTTGCATCGCGTTCACCGGCTGCGCGGTCCACCGACCCACGCTCGAGCGTCCACCGCGCGTCGCCGCGACGCAGACCTATCACGAAGCTACGCGCGAGATCACCGCACCGCAGCCGCCCACGGAGCGCTGGTGGGAAGCCTTCAACGACCCGGTTCTTATGAAGTTGATCGACACTGCTCTGCGGTCGAACCTCGATCTGAGCCAACTCGCAGCACGTGTACAGCAGGCACGTGCGTTCACGCGTCAGCAAGGTGCCCGGCGGCTTCCGACCATCGACGCCGGCGTCGACTATGAGTCGACTTGGACCGATCCCAGCGGGGACGGGCACAGCCACGACGAACTCCTTTCAGGTGGTCTGCTCCTCAATTGGGAGCTCGATGTCTGGGGAAGATTGCGTGCAGCGGAAGATGCTGCGGAGCTCGATGCCAAATCAGCTCATCAAGACTTTCTCGCCGCGCAGCTCATTCTGGCTGCGAACGTCGCTGATACCTACTTCGAGGCTCTCGAGCAGCGCCTACAGCTTCAGCTGCTGGCCGAGCAGATCGTCACCAACAACACGCTTCTTGAACTGACGCGACTCAGATTCGGGCAGGGGCAGTCGTCGATCGTCGATGTCTTGCAGCAGCGTGAGCAACTGGCCTCGACGCGAGCGCTCGTTCCGCTCGTGGAGGCGAGACTGGCTGAGCTTGAGTACGCACTCGATGTCCTCCTCGGTCGCGCCCCTGGCAATCGTGAGCGCCTCAAGGCGACCGAGCTTCCGGCGCTCGCGGCGTTGCCGGATGTCGGCGTCCCTGCGGCACTGCTGGAGACAAGACCCGATCTCGTCGCTTCGCGGCATCGCATGGACGCGATCGACCTTCGCATCGGCGAAGCGATCGCGGATCGTTTTCCGCGCTTCAACATCGGCGGTGCGGTCGCTGCGACCGGCTCTCTGCGGCCGGACACTCTGGTCTCCAGCGTCTTCGCCGGTGCTCTCGCGCCGCTGTTCGACGGTGGCGAGCGACGTGCCGCTATCGACTTCCGTCGCGCGCAATGGGAGGAGGCCGTCGCTGGTTACGCGGAGCTCTTTCTGACGGCAGTCAAGGAGGTTGAGACTGCCATCCTCCGGGAGCGCCAGCAGGCGCGGCGCGTCAGACTGCAGGAGGATCAGCTCGACACCGCGCGCCAGCTCCTCAGCGAAACCAGAAATCGTTACAGCCAAGGTCTGACCGACTACTTGCCGGTCCTTGCAGCCGTGGCGACCGAGCAGGATCTTGAGCGCGCGTTGATCACGAGTCGCCGATTGGAACTGACATCTCGTGTTGCTCTCCACCTCGCGCTTGGTGGACCTCTCACACCCCGTGAACTTATGGAATCGCAAGCCTCTCGCGCTGCCGGGATCGACCCCACCGGGAGAGACGCCGCCGTGGCTTCTGGAGTGGTCATTTGGAATCGATGAACGACACTCGGCGCGGCATTTCGCGCGGCGCTTCCGTCATGCTGGCGGTTGGCGTTCTTGCTCTCGGCATTCTGGCCAGCGCAGTTCTCTTATGGACTTCGCCACGCGAGCAGCCCAGGGACGAGAAGCGTGCACCGAAGATTGTCAAAACTGTAGAGATGCGCTCTAAGGATCAGAACATCACGGTAACCGGCTACGGTACGGTCATCCCGTCGCGCAGCATCGTCATCCGACCGGAAGTTCGCGGTCGCGTTCTGCGACATGATCCGGCGCTCGTTCCGGGCGGCTTCATCGCGGCTGGCGCCGAGCTCATCCTCATCGATCCCTCCGATTATCAGCTGGCGCTCACCGAAGCACAGACGACTCTCGAGGAGGCGCGCTTCGAGCTCGAAGTCGAAAGGGGGCGTCAAGTCGTTGCGTCTCGGGAGTGGAATCTTCTCAAGGGTGACGTTCCTGAGAGTGAAGCGAATCGCTCGCTCGTGCTGCGTGAGCCCCATCTTCGCCGTACGGAAGCGCTGATCGCGAAGGCGCAGAACGAAATCGACAAAGCGCAACTCGACCTGTCGCGCACCGTCGTCAATGCCCCGTTCAACGTGATCGTACTGGAAGAGTCGGTTGAGATAGGGCAGCTCGTCGAGCCTGGAAGTGCAGTCGCAACTCTCGTCGGCGCTGACGAATTCTGGGTGCGAGCTTCCCTGCCGATCGACATGCTGCGCTGGATTGAATTTCCCACCGCCGAGCGTGCAGGGGCGAGCGTGGAGGTACTCCTCGAGTCCGGCGACGGTGAGACCGTGCGGCGCAGCGGCCACGTGGTTCGCCTTTTAGGAGACCTCGAGCCGACAGGCCGGATGGCTCGCGTCTTGATCAGTGTGCCGAATCCTCTCGGCAGCGGCGGGAGCGACGAAGTCCCGATGCTCCTAGGGAGCTATGTTCGCGTCGAAATCAGCGCCGGCGTTCTCCGGGACGTCGTCACTATTCGGAGGGAGGCTTTGCGGGAGGGCGACCGCGTCTGGCTCGTCGATGAAAACCGGCGTCTTCAGATTCGACCAGTGACTGTTCTCTGGTCGACGAGAGACTCCGTGATCATCGAGAACAAGCTCCCGCAAGGGCAGGATCTGGTCGTCAGCGGTCTACGGGTCGCTCTACCAGGAATGGAGGTGAATCCAAAACCTGCCGACGCCATCGCGACTTCGAGCTCCGCTTCCGCCGCCAAGGTTTCTGCTCCAGCGCCCACTGAGTCAAGGATGTCGCCATGAGCGCTGGCGGCCGTCGGACGAGCGGAAGGGTCCACCGCGGCGCCCTCGCCTGGTTCGCACGCAACCCGGTCGCCGCCAACTTGGTCATGGTCTTCATCGCCGTTGCCGGTGTTCTCGTCGCGCGGTCGATTCGCCAGGAGGTCGTGCCCGTCTTCGCTCTCGATGTGGTCGAGATCGAAATGGAGTACCGAGGCGCCAGCCCGGAGGAGGTCGAGAGAACGATCATCCTCCCGATCGAGACGGAGCTGCGAGGTATGGAGGTCATCCGCCGGGTGTTGGCGATCGCCCGCGAGGGCCGCGCCAGCGTTACCGTCGAGCTCGTCCCCGGCTCTGATCGCAACCGCTCACTGCAGGAGATTACTGCCGCTGTGCAGCGCGTGAGTCTTTTTCCCGACGAGGCGGAGCCGCCGGTGATTGGGCTGGGGACCGGAAGGCGCCGCGAGGTGATCCGGGTCGCGATCCATGGTGACGTCGACGAACGTTCGCTGGTCGATTTCGCCCGGCAGATCGAGGCCGGACTGCTTTCGGATCCCAACATATCGCTGATCGACTTCAAGGGACTCCGGCGTCCCGAGATTCACATCGAGGTGCCCCAGGCGAAGCTCCGTGCCCTCAACCTGACGCTTGACGAGGTTGCTGAAGCGATCGACGCCGCGGCTCTCGACGTTCCTGCCGGGACGATCCGAACGCCAGGGGGAGATGTCCTCTTGCGGACGACGGAACGCAGGGAGTTCGCGAGCGAGTTTTCTGATGTTCCGATCCTCAGTACCGCTGACGGTGCTAAAGTGCGGCTCGCTGACATCGCGGAGGTTCGAGACAGCTTCGAGGAGCTCGACCGCGAGGCTTACTTCAACGGCAGGCGGGCGGTTGTCATGGCGATCTATAGCTCGGAGAGTCAGTCGCCGATGGAGGTGGCCGGCGCGGTGCGGACGTTCATCGAAAAGGAGCGTAAAAGTCTCCCCACTGGTATGGGCATGGCGCTGGTGATGGATCGTTCAGAGTCCTACCGCGAGCGCCTCACCTTGCTGATCAGAAACGGAAGCCTGGGTCTTGTGCTCGTGCTTTTGGCACTCGGTCTCTTTCTCGAGATTCGGGTGGCCTTCTGGACTGCGGTCGGAATCCCGGTGTCGATTCTCGGCTCGCTGATTCTCTTGCCAGCGATGGATGCGAGCATCAACATGATCTCCCTCTTCGGTTTCATCGTCACGCTCGGCATCGTCGTCGACGACGCGGTCGTGGTCGGCGAGGAGATCTTTCACAAGATGTCCTCGGGAACACCCCGCATCGAAGCCGCCATTCTCGGAGTTCGCGAGATGGCGGTTCCCGTGACGTTCGCTGTTTCGACGAACATCATCGCATTCTTGCCTCTCCTCTTCGTCCCCGGCGAGACGGGTCAATTCTTCAGGGTTCTTCCGGCCGTGGTCATCGCGGTCTTTGCCGTGTCGCTCATCGAGTGCTTGTTCATTCTGCCGGCGCATCTTGCCCACGGACGCGACAGAATCGGTTACGCATGGTGGAGCGCATTCCAGCACCGGCAGATGCTCTTGAGGGAATCGTTGGACTCGCGCATGGAGAGGATCTACCGGCCGATCGTCTGCAGTGCGATCCGCCACCGGTACTTGACCATAGCGCTCTTCGCGGCGGTGTTCGCGAGCGTGGTCGCTTACGTTGCAAGCGGACGCCTCGACTTCACATTTCGACCAGCGATTCAGACCAATTTCGTGCAAGCTGAGATCGAGATGCCGTCCGGTACGCCGGTCGCTCGCACCCGCACCGTCGCTTTCGAAGTCGAAGCGGCCGCGCGCCGCGCGCTTGCTGCCAACGGCGAAGACGACATTCTCGTCGGCGTCTTTACGACCATTGCCGAGCGCACGGCACATGGAGCAGAAGTGTCGGTCATCCTGGTGCCGCAAAGCCGACGAGAGATCTCGAGCGAGGGATTCGCCACCATCTGGCGTGACGAGATTGGTGAGCTACCCGATGTCGAGTCTCTCTTCTTCGACTACATGTACGGACCGGGAGGGTCGGCAGAAATCGACATCCAGATCGCGCACGCTGATGTCGACACGCTGCGTGAAGCCGCCGCCGATGTCGCCGCTGCCATCGAGCGCTTCCCGGGCGTGGAAGATGTACGGCGCGGTTTCGGCCGTGCGATGCCGCAGGTCAACTTTGAGATCAAACCGGAGGGGCGGAGCCTCGGCATCACCGCGCGCGAGCTTGGCCAGCAGATCCGGCACGCGTTCTACGGCGCGGAAGCCCTGAGGCAGCCTCGCGACCGCGACGAGCTCCGGGTCATGGTGAAGCTGCCGGAAGCAGATCGTCGTTCGATGAGCGGGCTGGAGGATCTCCTCCTCCGCGCTCCCGAGGGAGGTGAGATTCCTCTCAGTCAGGCAGCGTTCGTCATCCCGACAAAAGCGCCCGTGAGAATCGAGCGCGTCGACGGCGGGCGCGTGCTCAACGTGACTGCTAACGTGATTCCGGGAGTGAACAACGGCAACCGCATCCTGTCGGCATTTGCCAAAGGCGACATGCCAAGAATCGTTGCCAGGTATCCGGGCCTGCGCTACGCGTTCGAAGGCGAGCAGCGAGAACAGCGCGAGGCGGTGGATCGTCTCTCGTGGGGATTGATGGCTGCTCTCTTTGCCATCTACGCCATCATGGCGTCGCTCCTGCGCAGCTACGTACATGCGATCATCGTCCTTTTGACCATCCCATGGGGTCTCTGTGGGGCGGTGCTTGGACATTTGGCCATGGGGTTCGACCTGAGCATTTTCAGCGTCTTCGGAATGATTGCGCTTTGCGGCATGGTCGTCAACGGCGCCTTTGTTCTGGTGAACACGAGGAATCGGTATATCACGAGCGGAGTGCCGCAAGGTGAGGCCATCGTGACCGCGGCGCAGCGCCGTTTTCGTCCGATTCTGCTGACGGCGATCACGACGTTCTTGGGGCTCGGCCCGATGATCTTCGAGACTTCCGTGCAGGCGCTGTTCCTCGTCCCCATGGCGATCTCACTCGGCATCGGAACGCTGGTGTCCGCAGTCTTCGTGCTGATCGGGATTCCCGCCATCCTCCCGCTCGCGGAGGATCTCAGCGGCGACCGGAGCTAGAGCTAGTCCAGACGGCCGGCGATCGAGTGATCTTCCCTTCGCCGCGCGCCGCACACGCTCACGCTGTCACTGACAGACGATCCAGCACGTTGCGAGTGATTCGTTCGACTTCGGGGTCTGCCTTTTCCAGGCCGCGCGTCCACTCCGTGCATCCCGTGGTGAACACCGTACCGCCGCGCGAGTACGCGCCCATCACCGCTGCGCCGAGATGGCGCCGTCGCCCCGAGCCTTCGCCATAGAGCGCCTTCGAGTGAAACTCAACGTCGGTGTCCCAGAGCGATGCGGGACAAAGGGCGAGGATCTCAAAGTCCTCCGGCGTGCCGTCCGCGTGCGTCGGAACGGGTAAACCGTCCTTGAAACCGTAGTCGCAGCCGTCGCACTCATAGCCGACGACGCCAGCCTCGGCGCCGAGCTCGTCTCCCCACTTCAGACCGCTCCCGGCGAAAACCCAGTGGTCCGGGCGGTAGATCGTGTAGGCGCCGGCTCCCTTCGGCGCCGAGCGGAAGCGGTGATAGCCGCCGTAGCAGAAGCTGACGCCGGTGAGCTCGTTCTCCGGACGCTCGACGAGACGATGGCTCCACAGCGTCGCGAGCGTCTTGTGCTTGCCGCTCTTGAAGTTGGGGTCCTCTTCGTAGCTCGCCTTGTAGCAAACGAGGGCGCGGCCGTCGTCCTCCGAACGCACCTGCCAGTAGCTGACGTTACCACTGAAGAACGCCACGTTGCCGCCGGCTGCGATGAACTTCTCGAGGTTGTCGCGCATCGGCGCGGACCAGTATTCATCGTGACCGACGCTGAGGACAAGTCGGTAGTGCTGAAGCAGGTCCGGCCGGGACTCGAGGTCCGAGTTCACCGCATAGTCGAACGCGTAGCCGCTGCGTTCCGCCCACGCCACGAACGACCTCTCCCACTGATGCCAGCCGGCGTACGGGTGCCAGCGGCTGAGCTCGCGGTCGGGCCGTGAGAGAAATCCAGGCGACATGGGCCTCTCGAACGAGACGCGTTTCCCTTGCAGCGGCAGCGCACCACCGGCGTAAAGGCTGCTACCGCCGAAGTCGTTGTAAGCGTTGTAGGTGTTGGTGGCTAGCTGCAGGAGGATCTTGGTTTTGCTCCCGGGTCTAGCTGCGCGCACGACGAAAAATGCCTCGCCGGCAGCCGCCGCGCCGTGACGTCCGTCTGCTCGCAAAACGATGCTGTAATAGCCGGAACGCCAGTCGTCCGGTACGTTGATCGTGTGCGAGACGGGCCACTTGCAGCCGTGAGTGGAGGCGTTCGGCGGTACAGTGTGCAGCGCGCCGGGGAGTTTTTGTTGCCGCAGGACGACCTGTCGCTCTGCGCCGACACGCGCAATTTCGAGTGAATACGACGGCGCATTGGTCGAGACGTGAAGATGGATGGGCTCGCCTGCCGCGTAACTCAGCCTGCCGGTGTAACCGTCGATGGTGAGGTCATCGGATTCTGGAGTCGCTTCAGCAGGCGTCATGGCCGACGGCACGAGCATCCCAGAAGCCGCGCCGGCGGCGGCTTTCAGCATGGTGCGCCGATCGACCTGGGCGCACGATTGGGTGTTCTGATTCACTTTGGTTTCATCGTTCTGCATTGCCGTTCGATTCTCCCTCTCTCGAGTCATTGCGGTCCCCATGGCTGGCGCGCAGAAATGCGATCAGATCGGCAAGTGCCTGATGGTTCAGATCCTTCTCGAGACCTTCGGGCATGATCGACTTCCCGGAGCTCCGGAGCTCAGCGAGTTGTGAGCGCAGAACTACGTCGAGGCTGCCGCTAGCGCTGACAAGCGTGATCGTATTTCCTGTCTCTTCGGTGATCGCGCCGAAGAGAACTGTTCCGTTTGTCAGCACTGCGCTGTAGCCGACGAAGCGTGCCTCCACGGCACGGTTGGGGTCCAGCAGCGCCGTGAGGAACCACTCCGGTTCTTTGCTTCGGTAGGGCGTCAGGTCGGGGCCGATCGTGCCGCCCACCGTGTCTACCTTGTGGCAAGGCGCGCACTTCTGCGTGAAGAGCGTGCGCCCGCGCTCAATGTCACCGACGAGCTGAAGCGTCGGCCGGGCGTTTGCGACCACCGTGCCGCGATCGGGGGTGTCACGGACTTGCGAAGAGTCGCTCAATAGCCGTGCTGCGCGCCGTCGCACCTCGGCCACTGGATACGCAGCGAGGCGCTGTCGTGTGGCTGGATCGATGTCAACTGCGAGGACATCGCCTCTTTCGAGCGCTGCAAAAAGAGTTGACAGCCACGTCTCGCGGCGCAGAAGAATGTCGAGCACTTCGGACCTGATGGACGGCGAGTAACTCTTCCAGCGATCGAGGAAGAGCGCTGCGATGTCGGGGCTGCTGAACGCTCCCAGCGCTCGCGTGGCGGCACTCTGGATGGCGTCGGCGTTGCGGGGGCTCAGTAGCGCTGAGAGTCGTCCGATGTCCTCGCTTTCCCTATTGAAGCAGCGGCCGAGGAGGGGGATCGCTGCTTGTCGCGCCGCGAGCGACGCCGTCGAGTCTGTCGCCGTCTTGCGCGCTGCTTCGAACACTTTATGAAGCGACATAGCGGCGCTCTCCGGCGCCACCTTCTCGGTGAGTTCTTGAAGAGACGTTTCGTGCTGTGCGATCACGTCGAGAACCGCGCTGAGGAGGAGCCAGTGGTGGGTCATCTCAGCGTCGCCGCGACGCTGCGTCAGATCAGGTCTGACAACCGCGCCGAGGAGCTTTCGTGTCGCCTGCTGTGAGTCGAAGCCGATCGCCGAGCTGAGTAGATCCCTGATGATCGGCAGCGACGGTTGTCGAACTGCTTCGAGCGTGGCCTGCGTCACCGACGCAACGTTTTGCGCTGTCACCGAGCTCATCGCCGCACTTCTGAGATAAGGATCGTCGCGCGAGTCAGCGAGCAGCTCCCCCAGGGCTTGCGCAGCACGCTGCGTTGTCGCTGCACCGAGGCTACAGGCAACCTGCAGCCGCACGACTGCGCTCCGATCACGTGCCAACTCGGCGAGCCCGACCTGAAGCTCCGGGAAGTCTTCGAGCAGTGTCTCGCTGAGCCGAACGCCATGGCGGCGGACCTCGGGATGCACGTCATTCATTGCGCCCTGTATGAGGTCAGGGTCGAGACTTCCCATCCCATCAAGACTGCAGAGTGCCTGCAGGCGGCAAACGGCGCGAGAACTCTCGTGTGCGAGCGCTCGCAGCAGGGGCACTGCCGAGGCGTCGTCACGTTCTATGAGGAGCTGCTGGACCTTGTCACGTTGCCAGCCGCTGGGGCTGTCGAGCGCGCCGACGAGTGCGTCGGTGTCAAGCTGATCGAGCCGTGGCACGGCGCGCGGCGGTTCTGCGGTTGGGAAGATGCGGTAGATTCTTCCTTTGTCGTCGCCAGCGCGCACGTCGGTTGTCTTCTCCCACCCGCGCGGGAGCCAATGTGGGTGTTCGAGGACGTCCCGGTACATGTCAGCGATCCACAGGGCCCCGTCGGGTCCGGTTCGCGCCATCACCGGCGTGAACATTTTGTCGCGTGAGGCGAGGAACTCCGAGTCTGTTTCGTCAATGGCTCGTCGACTCGCGAACGTGACGCCGCTCGGCGTCAGGATTTCGCGGTGGACAAGGTTGTGGACCGGCTCGCAGACGAACCAGCTAGTGGAAAAGTCGGCGCCGAAGAGCTCATCGCGATAAGGGACGACGCTGCAGGCGGAAGTGAAGGCATTGCCACTCGAGCTGCGGCGCGTGCCGCTGCTTCGACTGTCGGTACCTATGGCGAACGTCCGCGGTGGTGCGGTTCGGCGCGGCTCTGTTCGCGGCGACGGTCCGGCGACGTGAGGGTTACGGCGCAGGTAGTGATCGGCAAGCGTGTAGTGCCAAATGGGCGTGGCGTGATTGCAGCCAAACCAGTTACCCCAGTCGTCGCGCTCGCGACCGTACTGCGACTGGCCAGACTGCGGATCGAGCACGCCGCTCGCGGGTCGAAAGCGAAGGTCGCGGTTGCGGATGTCGACAGTGGCGCCGGTCTTGACGCAGCGGATGCCGGCGCCGCCGAGAATCAGTCCTTGGACGTCTCTCGTGGCCCCAAGGGATGGCCCGGCGCTGGCGGCGCGAAGCGCGGCGACATCGGACGGACGATCACGCCGTGGCGCGAAGTCGCCGCTGGCGCAGTAGATCCAGTTGTCGAGTCCCCAGCGCAGTCCGTTGACTCGGTGCTGAGGATTGACTTCACCGAATCCTGCGAAGAGCACTTCGCGCCGATCCGCTTGACCGTCTCCGTCTGAATCTTCAGCGTAGAAGATCTCCGGTGCGGAGGTGACGAGAACGCCATCACGCCAGGTCATGACACCGTTCGGAAACGTCAGTCCCTGGAGAAAAAGGGTTGAGCGGTCGTAGCGCCCATCGCTATCGGTGTCCTCGAGCCGGCGAATGCAGCCGCCTAGGCCCGTCTCAACGTCACGTCCGAGAGGGTAGTCACGCATTTCCACTACCCACAGCGTGCCGTCGGTCCCCCAGTCGAAGGCGACAGGGTCAACGACCAGGGGTTCGGCGGCGATGAGTTCGACGGTGAACCCTGGTCGTATATGGAATGCACCCAGTGAAGAGCGGGCGTCGGTCGTCTCGTTCGTTGGGGATTCTTTGGCCCGCTCACGCTGCGGCTTGATCTTGTCCCAGCTCTGTTGGTTCGCCACGACATCCGAACCTGGCTCAGGAGGTGTCACGCCGGCAGAACGCATCACCCGCTCGATGGCCTCGATTGTAGCTACATCCGGGCGAAAGTTTCCCTCCCGGTAGCCCTGGGCAATCAGCAGCGGTGTCCACCCCCAATCGTTCTTTCGGTTCCAGACACTTATCTCGGCGCCGCTCCCGGCGAGAAACGCAACCATCTTTGGCCAGTTTTGGTAGGCGGCGCCATGCATCGCCGTCTCGCCGTTTTCGTCTACGGCGTTGACATCGGCTCCAAGCTCTAAGAGCAGTTTGGCGGCTTCGATGGCTTCTTCCTCGCTGCCCGCGGACTGCTGACCACTGCCGAGGTCGCCGATACCAGCCGCAGCGAGTAGTGCGGTTGATCTGTCGGCATTCGTGATCGAAGGATTGGCTTCCAACTCGAGTAGGGTTTTCATCAGCGGCATATCCCCCGTGCGCGCGGCCAGTACGAACGGAGTTGAGCCTGTCATGGTGAAATCGGCGAAACCGGAGTCTCCGTCTGCCAGTTGCACGTTCACGTCGGCTCCGCGCTTGATCATCGCGCGCACGAACTCCAGGTCGCTCAGATCGCCTGAACCAATCGGAGGTGGGTCGCCGTCCCCCCGGATCGGCTTACGGACCCAGCTGATAGCATGGAGCGCAGCGTACCCCTTCGGCTGCGCATCCGGATCGGCACCAGCCTTCAGCAGCGCCAGAGCTGTGGCGTAATGACCGTTTTCGACTGCCAGTAGCAGCGCGTTGGGACGACTTCGCTCCTTGCTGCTGCGCATAGGGGCATCGATATCGATTTCCTCCTCGAGGAGGCGGAGCGCAACGTCTGTGCGCCCCTCTCGAACGGCGAAGAAGAGCGGCGTGAAACCAGAAGGAAGCGGCGTGCGAAAGTCAGCTCCTGCCTTGAGCAGGGCGTCTACAACTTGCAGATTCCCATCGGCCGAAGCCCACATCAGCGCTGTTTGACCGCCGTCTGCTTTCGCATCGACGTCGACGCCTCGAGCAAGAAGCTCTTCTACCGGACCTAAGCGACCTGTCCGCGACGCGGTCATCAGTGCGGTTTCGCCGCCTGGAAGCTCCGTTTCTGGATCGGCCCCGGCCTGTAGGAGAATCTTGACGATGTTTCTGTCACCGTTGAGGCATGCGATGGATAACGGCCGCACACCGTAACGGTTTTTAGCTGCTGCTTTGGCACCGGCAGCCACTAACCGCCGGGTCAAATGTTCGTTGCCGTGATAAACGGCCCAATGAAGGGCCGTCATGCCATCGACCTGAGGCTGGTTCACGACGCAGCCCTGCGCCAGTAGAGTGGCCACGGTGGCCGAGTCGTTTTTCTCAGCCGCATCGGCCAGAGTTGCCGCGACCTCGTCGGCCCGCACTGCGTTCGTCGACAAGAGAACAACCGCCGCCAAACCAAACACGGCAATTAGCTTGATGTTCATCGGAAAGAATTTCGCTAAAGCGCGGGCGATCCTCGTCTGTTGCGACCGAAATCCCTGTTCTTCAGGGTAGCTTGTGCCTTTGTTCGACGTCTCTGGACCAATCGGGCTTGTTATACCGCCAACAACTCGTCTACCGTTCCACTACTGTCCGCGAACGATTTCAGCCGTACACCGACTTTGTCGAGTAGTGTGAGGTGAAGATTCGACAGTGGCGTCGCTTGTTCGAAACTCAAGTGACGGCCGCCGCGCACCTTTCCTGCAGCGCCGCCGGCAACGATGATTGGCAGGTTGGTATGGTCGTGGAGGTTGGGATTGCCCATCCCACTGCCATACAGATACAGCACGTGGTCGAGGAGCGAGCCGTCACTCTCGGGCGTTTCCTGAAGCTTCTCCAGAAACTCGGCAAACAACGAGACATGAAACCGGTTGATGCGCGCCATTTTGGCGATCTTTTCTGGATCGTTGCCATGATGCGTCAACGGATGATGAGGATCGTTGACACCGATCTCTGGATAGGTCCGTTTGCTGGTTTCACGCGCCAGCTGAAACGTGATCACGCGGGTGATGTCGCCTTGCAGTGCCAATCTCTGCAGATCAAACATCAAACGAGCGTGATCGCTGTATGAGGATGGCACACCGAGAGGGCGTTCCAGATCGGGCAGTTCGTTTTCCGTCACGGTGGACTCGGCTCTCTGGATGCGTCGCTCAACGTCTCGAACTGCATCCAAGTATTCGCCGATTCGGCTACGATCGCGTCGGCCGAGAGTTTCGCCAAGACGCTGAAGCTCCCCGGTGACCGAATCGAGCAAGCTGGCGCGCTCCTGCAACGCAGCACGGCGCTGCGCGGGAGTTCCGCCGTCCCCGAAAAGCTGTTCGAAGACGATGCGCGGATGTGCCTCGGCCGGCAAAGGCGTAGTTGGCGACGACCACGACAGACAGTTCTGATAGACACACGCATAGCCGTTGTCGCATTGACCCACCATGGCGGCTAGGTCCATCGCCAGCTCAAGCGAAGCGAGCTGCGTGTCGCGTCCGAGCTCCGCTGCGGCGATTTGGTCGACCGTCGTGCCGAGATGGTAGTCCGTACTTTCGGTCCGCTTGGCCTTAGCAGCGCTCAAGAAGGCGGCATTCGACGTCGCATGCGTGCCGGGATAGGCATTGCGCAGCTCCATGTTGCTGATGATCACGACGTTCTTTTTGACGCGCTCAAGCGGACTCAAAGAGGGCGATAGTGAGCTGAGCGCTTCCGCCTGTGGAGGTTTCCAGCGCGTGATATCGCAGCCCATCGGCATGTAGACGAAACCAAGCCGGCGAAGCCGCGCCGGGCTCGCGGGAGTGTTCGCTAACGCTGTCATGGAGGGGATCATCGCATCCAGCAGCGGGAGCGCTATAGATGCTGCCACTCCCTTCAGCAAGGTTCGCCTGGGAAGGTGCTTCTTCGTGATGAACATGATCATTCTCCTGCGATCGACGCTCTTACGAGAGCCTGCGTGAATGTTTCGTTTGTCTCCGTGCGGCGCTTCGCTTGACGATCGAGCTTAGCAGCCTGTTGAAAAAGTGCTTCGAGCCGAAAACTGGTCTCTTCGCGTCCAGATCGGCTGCGGCAAACGGAGGCAATCTTCGGGATTTTCGAGTATTGACGCGGTCGAGCTGGGCGTGAAGAGGCCAGTTTCTTCGGCCGAATGACTTTTTCAACGGGCTGTTAGCGCGACTTCCAAACGTCAGCCCTCGGCGTCTTCAGGGCTCTCGGCATCCTGGTCAGCCGCCATCCTCATCTGAAAAGGTGTGCTGTTGACGATTCCTAGAATCAGAGAAGAGAAACGATAGTTCGCTCGCCTGGCACGGCGAAGGATGCGGCGAACCGCTGGCGCGTCGTAGTACTCGACGCCGCGTCCGAGCGCGAAAGTCATCAGTTTCTCCGTCATGGTCTGGACGAACAACTCAGGACGTTCGAGCAGCGCGCGTTCCAGCCCGCTGATCCCGTCGAATTCACTTCCATCCGGCAACCCGCCTGAAGCGTCGACTGGTTGGCCCAATTCCGATTCCCGCCAGCGCCCGACGGCATCGAAGTTCTCGAGCCCGAAGCCGACCGGATCGATCACGTCGTGACAAGGCGCGCATGCGGCGTCGGCGCGATGTCGAGCCAGACGCTCGCGTACCGTGAGGTGAGCCGCGACCGTATGATCCTCCAGATCTGGAACGTTCGCTGGCGGCGGGGGTGGCGGTGTGCCCAGCAGGTTTTCAAGGATCCATTGACCTCGAATCACTGGGGAGGTGCGCGTTGCGTAGGACGTGACCGACAAAATGCTGCCGTGCCGCAGGATTCCGCCGCGCCGGCTTCGTTCATCCAACAACACGCGCCGGAACCGGCTGCCATAGACATGCGGAATTCCATAGTGCCGAGCGAGTCGTTCATTCAAATAGGTCGCAGGTGA
Source organism: Planctomycetota bacterium (assembly GCA_965223265.1). GTDB lineage: Bacteria > Planctomycetota > UBA8108 > UBA8108 > SXIK01. The sequence goes on along the minus strand of OZ244999.1, from coordinate 7,192,779 downwards.
ATCGAGCAAAACCAGGACGCTTTGGTCCTCGCGCATCATTTGCTCGAACAGTGACTCCGTTTCCCGCCGAAAGGCGTCACGTAGGTTATGACCGAAGTCCGGATAAAGGCGCGCGTCCGGCACAAACGAGGCGAGATTTCGCAGATAGAGCCACTGGTCGGCGAAGTTCGTCACGAGTGACCGGGACCGTTCATCCACGAGCATCCTTCGCACCTGCTGCTCGAGCACTTCGCCGCGGCTCAACTCTTGACGTGTCGCCACCTGTAGCAGCTCGTCGTCTGGAATGCTGCTCCATAAGAAGAAAGACAACCGAGACGCCATTTCCAGATCACTGATCCGGTAGGGGCGGTTCGCTCGTGCGTTCGCCGGCTGCCGTTCTGTGCGGAACAGAAAATTGGGATTCACCAGGATCGCGGCTAGCGCACGCTCGATTCCCACGTCGAATCCGCCCGCGCGGCCAGCCGAGAAGAACTTCATCGGCGTCTCGAGGTCGTCTTCAGTTACCGGCCGGCGATAGGCACGACGCAACAGCCGCGTCAGGATGCGACGAGCGCAGGCGTCTTCGTCCTCGGAACCGACCGGCCGACACGCGAAGATGCGCCTGCGACTCGGCGTGTCACCCGGGCCGCTCGCCTGAAAAGGACCGATGACCGAGACTTGGTAGACGGCGGGTCCGAGACGCGGGTGTCGGTAGTAGTTGTAGTGCACATTCAATGGCTGCCGTTCGCTTTCCAGCAGCGAGGAGGGCTTCTTGACGAACGTGACGCCTAAGTCGTGTGGCCCGGCCTGAACCGTGAGTCGAGCTTTGAGATGCGCATCGACCATGCGGTCGCTTTGGCCGCGCGGCGCAGGCGCGACGGTGAATGTCGCCTTGCGCTCACGGTCGAGCAGCACTTCCAATTCGTGTTTGTCTCGAAGGCCTTCGATTTCATCGTTCCGATCTCGCATCAACCAAACCTGGACGTCGTATTCGCCGTCTTGCGGGAAGTTGTAGCGGATCAACGTGCCGCCTCGTGTTCCGAGAGGCAGCCCTTCCACACGGTGGTTGTCTTGCGTGATATCGGGTCGAATTCGAAATGTGTCGCCTCCAGTTCCCCACCCTGGGTTGCCTACTGCCAAGCGGCTGATTCTCTGCGCTGCGGAAATGTAGCGACTTAACAGCATCGGGCTGAGACCGGTCACCGTGATGTGATCGAACCCGTGGCTCGACTCGTCGCCGGGAACAAGCGTGCTGACGTCCACCTCCAAACCCAGCAGATCGCGAATCGCGTTGTGGTATTCCGTGCGGCTCAAACGGCGCAGTGACTCCGTACGTCCCGTCCGCGGCTGACGCTCGGCGGCTGCGTCGAGTTCAGAGGTGAGCAGGAGCAAGATCGCCTCGTAGCTCGTTTCGTCCGGCCGAGGCATATCCTGCGGTGGCATCTGACGCGTTGTGAGTTTGCGGACGACCGACTCCCACTCCGCGACATGCTCCTCCATTGGGGCGGAAAGCAGCTCGTCAAGGGCGAGCCCTGCGGTCCGGCCGGTTGCGTCGTGGCACTGCTGGCAGTAGGTCTCCACGAACGGTGTCAGGAGCGGTCGAGGCGCCTGGGAAGGGGGTGCAGACTCCGCCGCAGCCAGCGCTCCCATGAGAAGCAGCACCGCGGCGGCGAGAAGGCTTGGGGGAAACTTGAGACGCATAAAAAGTCGCTTGCTGGAAGACGAACGTCGAACTTGCGTTCAGCGGCTACGAGTCACAGCGATGCGTTTTGGCTTGGAAAGCCGCGCCCGCTCCCGAACATTCGGGGACGCGCCCATGCTAACACGTGCGAAGAGGCCTTCCACCCTGCGACCGCAGCGAAACGGCGAGCGGTGGCGAATCAGAGACAGAATCAGAGACAGAATCAGAGACAGAATCAGAGACAGAATCAGAGACAGAATCAGAGACAGAATCAGAGACAGAAGCAGAGACAGAAGCAGAGACAGAAGCAGAGACAGAAGCAGAGACAGAAGCAGAGACAGAATCAGAGACAGAATCAGAGACAGAATCAGAGACAGAATCAGAGACAGAAGCAGAGACAGAAGCAGAGACAGAAGCAGAGACAGAAGCAGAGACAGAAGCAGAGACAGAAGCAGAGACAGAAGCAGAGACAGAAGCAGAGACAGAAGCAGAGACAGAAGCAGAGACAGAAGCAGAGAAGAGGTGTGCCGCCAAGGGGCGTTTGCGGCGGCGGTATTGTCGAGCGTAACGGAAGCAGAGCCGGCCTCAAGGGTGCCCTCGCTGCGCTCGGCGCTTCGCGCCTTCTGAGAGTGACCGCACCCGGCTCTGCTTCCGTTGGCGGGGGTGAAACGCCGCCGCGTCGGGCGTGCGGCGAGAGTTTCACTCAACCGGTTGACCGGAGTCTTCTCATGGGCTTTCTCGCTTTGGATCACTCTGTTGGTATCGTTCGTCAGTTGCGTCCGCTTGTCTCGCGTGTGCGTCGTCACGACTCGAAGCTTGCCGCTCAGCTGCGCGACGCGGGGTCCTCCGTGGCGCTGAATTTGGGCGAGGGCAATCGGCGCTCTGGTCGTGACCGCGGGCATCTCTGGCGTGTTGCCTCAGGCAGTGCCGAAGAGGTGCGTACGGCGCTTTGTGTTGCTGAGGCTTGGGGCTACGTCGATGCGCAGGAGACAGCTTCGGTGCTTGCGGACATCGACGAGCTGCAGGCGATGCTTTGGAAGCTGACGCGCTGAGGTTGCGGTCTTGGGCCCGCCGTGCTTTTTCGCGCGGCGGGTTTGAGGCGGAACCGGAGGCAGAGACAGACCCGACAGTTGCATAAGTTTTCGCAGGAAGGGCTCAGAAACCCTTTCCCTGAGGTTCGATCGGCAGTTGAGGGACGTCGTGGCGGACCTCACGTTTGGTGAGGTTGACGGTGTGCCGTGTTCCCCTCGCCCACGCACACCCACACGCAGACGTACACGCAAACTCTCACTCAATCGCAATCGCGCACGGTCTTAAGGCGCGTCTCTTTTGCAACGTTGGGGACAGAGACGGAATCAGAGACGGATGACGGATAGAGATACAGAAGCAGATGACAGAGTCAGCGACAGACACAGATACAGATGCAGAGCCAGAGACGGACTCGGATGACGGAGACAGGGCCAGATACAGAAGTCGGAAGCGCCGTGAGCAGCGCCCGCTACGAAAGTAGCGGGCGCTTGGGCGCCTCGCTCAGCGCGTGAGTCCGCTGAGAAGAGCCAGGAGTCGATCGAGGGTCTGCAGAGGCACTGAGACGTCTTCGGTCTTGAGATCGCCCCAGGCCACCGAGAGCTGCAGGGCAGTCTCGACTTCCCGGGCACTGCCGCGCGCCACGCGATAGAGGTGCAGCCGATCCTTTCCAGCGCGCTCGGCACCCTCCGAGAGATTGAGCGCGACGGAAGAAGCAGCCCGCCGAATCTGCCGATGGAGATCTGGATCAAGCCTCCGAAGTCGCAGCAATGGAGCCCGCAAGTCGCGAATCAAACCGAGACTGACATCAAGAGCGATGAAGCGCATGGGAGACCTCCGCAGAGCGTAGAGTGAACAGCTCCGCCGCGTCCGGGCGGCGGTACTCCACCCCCCAACGCGGAGCGGAGTGGGTGTCAAGGGCGCGCAGCGCCGAGCGCAGCGAGGGCACCCTTGACCACGGGTAGCCCACACTGATGTTGGTTTGACGACCGTAACGGTCTTCTATCCCTACCACCCCCTTGCGGGACGCTCTCTGCCGGTCGTTCGGCGGACCTCGAGAGAACCGCCCTGCTACTTGGTTCAAATCGAGAAGCGCCAGCTCTTGGTGCCGTGCTGGATGACCGAGGAGAGCGCTATGTGGGTGGAGCTGTGTAGATCGCCCCACATCGACGTGGAGGAGCTCCTCGTCATTGCGGCGATCGTAGAGTCTCGACTCCAAGAAGCACCATCGTCCATCCTTGACTCAGAACCAACTCGAACCAAGGAGGAGGACGATGGTGTGGACGCAGCTTACTCTACCGTTCTTGCCGCCGGAAGATCAAAGCGTGCTCGCAGTGCTGAGCGCGAAGGAGCGGGAGGAAATCGCTCGGGCAGTGGCGATTCTCCTGCAGGCGATCATCGAGAACCACGGTGTGGAGGGCGAGAACGATGAGGATCGATAGCAATCATCCAGGTGGCGTCACTACCGAGCACCTCAGGCGCGCGGCAGTAGTATACATTCGTCAATCGTCGCCAACACAGGTGAAGAACAACGAAGAGAGCACGCGCCTGCAACGCGAACTGAGGCACAAGGCGGTCGATCTTGGCTGGCGCGAGCCGATTCTCATCGAGGACGATCTCGGCGAGTCGGCTTCTGGATTCGTCGATCGCCCCGGCTTCGAGAAACTGAAGAGCTGGGTCATTGCCGGGGAAGTCGGGATTATCTTCTGTCTCGAGATTTCCCGACTGTCGAGGAATTCGGTGGACTGGGCGCGACTGATGGAGCTTTGTCAGCACTTCAATACGCTGATCGCGGACACCGAGCAGGTCTACGATCTGTCGCTCTCTAACGACAGACTGTTGATCGGCATCCGTGGCTCGATCTCAGAAGCCGAGCTTGCGACGATTCGCTTGCGGTTGCGCCTAGGTCAGCAGGCGAAAGCGAAGCGAGGTGAGCTGTGGATTCAGTTACCGATCGGCTACGTCTACGACGACACTGAGATTGTCTTCGATCCCGACGAGAGAATCCGTACCGCGATCCGCCGTGTCTTTCAGGACTTCCGTGGCTCCAGTAGTGCCCGACAGCTCGCATTGCATTACCGAGACGCGGGGATCGAGTTTCCGAGTCGGGGCTTGGGCAACAAGACGGTCAGGTGGGCGGTGCCGTCGGCCAAGTCGCTACACAACCTCCTGGTCAATCCGACCTATGCTGGAGCCTACGCTTGGGGTCGTTCAAGGACGACAAGCAAGATCGCCGATGGGAGGCTGGTCAAACAGCGTGAACGTCGGCAAGATCCTGGTGAAGCTCGGGTGATGATCCGTGACCATCACCCAGCCTACATCGATTGGTCAGAGTACGAAGCGAACTTGAAGAAGCTATCGCAGAATCGACCGCGAAGAGGGCTCGACGGCAACCGAGGAGCCGCGCGGGAAGGCCAGGCTCTCCTGGCGGGGATGTTGCGTTGTGGTCACTGTGGCGATCAGCTGAAGGTCCGGTACCGATACGAGAAGGCCTTCTATTACTGCGACGGCACACGAAAGGGGAACTCACGCATTTGTCTCTCTGTTGGGGCATGTCGCGTTGACCCGATCGTCGCGCAGCAGTTGTGTCGAGCGCTTGACTCCTCGGGGATCGAGGCTGCGACCAGGGCGTTCGAGCAGATCGAGAAGAGCCGAGCCGACGAGTTGAACTACGCGAAGCAGCAGATCGAGGCTGCGCAGTACGCCGCCAGTCATGCATTCGAACAGTTCGACGCGTGCGATCCGAGGAATCGCCTTGTTGCGGACAACCTCGAGAAACGTCTCAACGACAAGCTTCAGCGGCTTGCCGAGGCAAAGGAGACACTCCACAAGCAGCAGTCGTCGAGATTGACGTTGACTGTCGCAGAGCGAAAACGTCTCGAGACTCTCGCACGGAACTTCCAGTTGGTCTGGCGATCGACGATTGATGTCAGGCTGAAGAAGACTCTGCTGCGAGCAGCGATTCACGAGATCATGATCAAGGAGAGCGGCGAGCTCGTTGGATCCAATCGGCAAAGTCGCCGCCTGGAATTGACGATTCACTGGAAGGGCGGCGTACACTCTACCTCCGAGCTGTTGCGATTCCCCTCTCCGAAGGCATCAAGGGAAGTTTCGGTGCTCGAGCTGATCAAGCGGCTCAGCGCCGCGGCGCATAGTGACAGCGAGATTGCCTTAGTGCTTAACAGACGAAGGCTCACGACCACACGGTGGACCAAAGACAAGGTGACCGAATTTCGCAAACACAACGGTATCAATTCAGCGCAGTCCTCCGATGATGCGTTGTCGATGAACGGCGCCAGCAAGTACCTAGGAGTTTCCTCGATAGCATTACGTACGCTTGTCGAACGAGGATTGATCAGGAAAAACCAAGTCGCCGAGTTCGCCCCCTGGCGCGTCTCTCGCCACGAGCTGGACTCCCCAGGAGTCCGGAGCCTCGTGGCGACGCTCAAGGCGACGGGTCGATTCCCGCCTAAGGAGGGCTGCGCGAAGAACCAGATGACGCTCTTCGACGACCTATGAAGGTAAATCGACCGGGTTGTATCAAAGATTCGTCAGATTACGTCGGCTTACACCGAAAGGACTTACGACAGCGGAAGGTTGGAGGTGCATTGTGTGCTCGACTTCACACCCGCGAGCACCGCGTACGCTCGACAAGACCGCCGCCGTACGGTGACCCCAACCCACACGGCCTCCCACACGGCCTCCCACACGGCCTCCCACACCCACGGGAACGGCCGACGCGCACGCCGACAAGGCCGGACGGCACACGGCGTGTGCCTGCCACGTTGAAGAGGCGCGCACCCACTCCCACACGGACTCCCCCTCCCACTCCCCCTCCCACTCCCCCTCCCACTCCCCCTCCCACACGGACTCCCACACCCACGGGAACGGCCGACGCGCACGCCGACAAGGCCGGACGGCACACGCCGTGTGCCTGCTACGCTGAAGAAGCGTGCACTCCCACGCAAACGCAAACGCAAAACCGCCCCCGGCGACAGTCGCCCCGCTACGCGTCGTTCCCGGTCACTCCGCCACCTCGATCGGCGTCTCGCCGAATCCCTCCGCCAGCGCGCGATGCAGCACCGGCATGGTGACGTAGCGGGTGTAGAGGCGTTCGTAGGATCGCGCGTCGAAAAAACGCTTGAGCTCGTGGAGCTGGTCGAGGTGGTATTGGGTTAGCTCGAGGTCGTCCTGACGATCCCAGGTGTGCAGGTAAAGGTTGGCGACGACTCGAAAGAGGATGCGTGGATTTGCGATGGCGCCGAGACCCCTCAGCACTTCCTCGTACATGCTGTCGACTTTCGCACCGCCTTGTTTTTGCAGCAGCAGTTGAGTCTTCAGCAGCAATCCGGCGGCTCGCGCTGGAAAGTAGCGGCGCTCGCGCGCGTATTCGAGACAGCGGAGCACGTCAGTCATCGCCGCGTCTAATTCTCCGAACCTCAGCAGCGCGTGTGCCCGGTGCAGAGAGACGCGGAAGAGTCCGAGGATCAGGCCGTCGCCGAAACCGCCGAAGAGATGTTCAGCGGCCTGGAATTCTGCGAGCGCGTGGGGGAGCCTCGCAGCACCCTCCTCCTTGAGGAGTCGCGCGCGAAGGAGAGCCAGGTGACCTTGGATCACTGGTTCGGTCGTCGCGGCGAACGCTTCGTGGGCGACGCGATAGTGCTGTCGCGCAGCTTCGACGTCACCACGGTCGAGCGCCATTTGCGCTGCTGAAATTTCGATCGCGGCACGTCGAACCCTTTGCGCGTCGCTCCTTGGCTCCGTGGCGTTCAAGTGATCGAGTAGGTCGCACATGAGTGCCCGAGCCTCGTCGAAGTCTCCACGACGCGAATAGGACACGGCCAACTCTTGGCGATAGTAGGCGATCTGTTGTTCGTGCTTGAGCTCGGTCGCCATGCGGATCGTCGTGCGGAACAAGTCCTCAGCGAGATCGAGCTTGCCCTCCTGAAGCGCGATCATGCCCTGCAGTCCACAGCATTCGGTGCGGCGGAGCTCAGCGTCGCATGACTCATCCTTCGCTAATCGACGGTACGCGGACCGTATGAGGCCGAGCCCACGCGACAGATGTCCGCGGAGGAAGTAGTGCCTTGCCAACAAGCAGAGCCTGCAGGCCATGTCGTAGTTGGTGAGATGGGCTTTCGACCGTAGACACTCGAGCACGCGGCTGTGCTCGTGAGTGCGAAGAGCCAGGGCGAGGCGAAGGTTTTCCACCCAACCGATACCGCCAAGGCGACTCCAGGAGACGGAGGGGCCTGGATTGCCGCGCTGCTGCTGCATACGGATCCCCAGGTGGATCGCATCGTAGATTGTCGTCCGCTGCACTTCGCACCCAGCACTTCCCGGCGCGGCGAATCGAATCCTTTGATGATGCTTTCGGTGCAGCTCGGTGACTCGATGAGCCTCGTCGGTGTGCCCAAACGAGGCAAGGAACTGTGCGCTGCGGTGAACTCGTTCGAGCGGTGACGAGCCATCTAACGGCAGTTGAATCAGTAGCCGTTCAGCGCGAGGCCAGCTTCCGGCGTCTCCCTCGCAGCAGTACGCGTTCAAACATCTCGACAGCTCCTGCCATGCTGATTTCATAGGTTTGACTGCAACTCTCGCTGCGGGCCCCCTCGTCGCTGCTCCCGGACGATCAATCCAGGTGCGTGAACTCGACCGTGTCGGCCGCATCGTCGTAGAGCACTTCAAACGTTGCGACCACCGATTCGTTGCCACCCTCCTTCACCAGGAGGTGAAACCAGTCGAGGCCTTCGACAGTGCTGCGCTCGGCGTCATATCGCAGGGTGAAGGAGAGTTCGACGCCGCCCAGATAGAGCTCTAGTTCGTCGGTGACCACTGGGTCTGAAAACGCGTTCCGTAGAATTGTGTAGCTCGACCTGCCGGAGACCACGGGCAATGCCGACACCGTGGGCTCTCCACCGCTGGCAAATCGAGCCGAGTGCAAACGCACGTCGTAGGATGTTGTGTCGATCTTGCACGCTGAGTATTCGACTCGATAGACGCGTCGAGTGGTCCGACTTCGCGCCGCGAAATCTAGCGACAGCAGGTACTTTTGCCCGCTATCGCCGACGTCGGGAGCGAGGCAGGACTCTCCAGCCTCGGTCGGGACGAGACGCGATGTGATCGACCAGAGTGGAAGCGGGTGGGCGGTGGTAAGTACGAGTTCTTGAACCGACGCGTCGTTGAGCACGGAGCGAAAGACCTGGAGTTCCTCCGGGTCCTTGATGCCGATCAATTCGACGTCGTCAATGCCCCCTTGCCCGCTGCCGGTGTGATCCGAGAGTGTCCACTGCGCGACGATCATCACGCTCGCGGCGGCCGCGATGGTTGCTACGGCACGGCGTCCTGTCGACGTCATGACACACCCTCCTGCCTGAGAGGCACTTCGACCTAATGCCTGTGCAAGAAGTTGCCTGGTCTCGCCTTTGACTACGCGAGAGGATCACAACCCATGGATCCTTTGCCAGACTTCCCGTTTTGTAGTTTAAGAAAGATTCTATGATATGAGAAAAATCTTTCCTACATTAGGCTGATGAAGTCAGGGTGATTCAAGGGAAAAGTTCGATCGCCGCGCAATTCGGAGCTCGCAGTGCGCACCATATTCAAGCCCCAAACCCCGGGCGCTAGATAGCCCTCAAAGGTCCTCGCCTCGAGTCGGCCGACGCTGTGATTCTTTCCGAGCCTCGCTGGTGTTCAGCTCAGGAAGAACGGTACGAACACGAGAGACACGATCGACATCAGTTTGATGAGAATGTTGATCGATGGTCCCGACGTGTCTTTGAACGGATCGCCGACGGTATCGCCGACGACGCTCGCTTTGTGAGCGTCTGAACCCTTGCCGCCGTGGTGGCCGCTTTCGATGTATTTCTTGGCGTTGTCCCAGGCGCCGCCGGAGTTCGCCATGAAGATCGCCAGGAGAACACCACTGACCAGTGCTCCCGCCAGCAGGCCGCCGAGCGCTTCCACGCCGATGAACTTACCGAAAATGATCGGCACGACAACCGCAAGGACTCCGGGGAGCACCATTTCCTTGAGCGCCGCAGTTGTCGAGATATCAACGCAGCGCGCGTAGTCGGGCTTTTCCGTACCGTCGAGGATTCCCTTTCGCGTCCTGAATTGATCTCGTACCTCTTCGATCATCTTCCTCGCGGCGCGTCCGACGGCTTTCATCGTCAGCGCTGTGAAGAGAAAAGTCATCATACCGCCGATCAAGAGGCCGATCATCACCTTCGGTGAGAGTACGTCGATCTGAAAGCCTCCGGCTAAGGGGTGCCCCTCCATGGTTGCGGCGCGCGCCATGACCTCCTGCTTGAAGGTGACGAAGAGGGCCAAGGCGGTGAGGGCGGCGGAGCCGATCGCGAATCCCTTGCCGATCGCTGCGGTCGTGTTGCCGACCGCGTCGAGGGAGTCGGTGCGGTTGCGGACTTCTGGATCGCAGTGGGACATTTCGGCGATACCGCCCGCATTGTCGGCGACGGGGCCGTAGGCATCCACAGCCAGCGAAATCCCGAGCGTTGAGAGCATTCCGACCGCGGAGATCGCGATCCCATAGAGACCCGCGAAGTGATGCGAAAGGTAGATCGCTACTGCGATACAGATCATCGGCAGTGCCGTCGACTGCATGCCCACAGCGAGCCCGTGAATGATGTTCGTCGCCGTACCGGTGAGCGATTGCTCCGCAATCGCCTGCGCGTGACGCATCTTCTCTGAGGTGTAGTATTCCGTGATCTTGCCGATGGCGAGCCCGAGGAAGAGCCCGAGCCACACGGTGCCAGCGATCGCCCAGTTGCTGACGACCGTTTCAGACGACGTGGTGAAGGAGAGTCGCTCGCCAAGTAAATGCGTCAGAATCGCGGAACCGCCGACCAGTACGACGGAGGCGACGAGAAGACCGTTGAAGAGGGCAGAGTTGACCTTGGCTTCGTCGTTGGCGCGCACCGCGAAGGTGCCAACGATGGCCGCCAGGATGCCAATGCCTGCCAGCATCACGGGAAAGAAGATCAGCGCTTCATTCGTGCCCTCGGCGTTCAGAAGCGCATAGCCGATCGCCATCGAGGCGATGATGGCGCCGACGTAGGACTCGAAGAGATCCGCACCCATTCCGGCCACGTCGCCGACATTGTCACCGACATTGTCAGCGATCGTTGCTGGGTTGCGAGGGTCGTCTTCCGGGATGCCGCTTTCCACTTTGCCCACAAGGTCAGCACCGACATCTGCCGCTTTGGTGAAAATACCACCCCCCACCCTCGCAAACAGTGCGATAGACGAGGCGCCGAAGGAGAACCCGAAGATCGGGTCAATCCACCGCCCGAGTCCGAGTTCCTCAGCACCGACGGTCTTGAAGGCCAATGTCAGGACGCAGACACCGAGAAGACCAAGGCCGACGACCGTGAAGCCCATGACCGCACCACTCGAGAATGCGACGTTCAATGCTCTGGCGAGCCCAGTCTTTGCTGCTTCAGTGGTCCGTACGGCGCTGCTCGTTGCCACTCGCATACCGACGAATCCTGCCAATGCGCTTGAAAACGCACCGTACAAGAAACAGACGCCCGTCCACCAACCTCCCGAATCGCTCAGGCCGAAACCGATGCAGACGAAGACGATGATTGCGAACACAACTAAGACACTGTACTCGCGGCGCAGAAAGGCCATGGCGCCCTGCTGCGTTGCCTGCGCGATCTCGATCATTTCCGCCGTGCCGCGGTCGTGCTTGAAGATGGTGGCACGGCGAAAGAAGGCGAACCCGAGCGAAACGATCGCGACAGCCAGACTGCCGTAAAGAATTGCGTCCATCGAAGGGCCTCTCTCCAGTTCTTTTCGAGAAGAGTCGTCGGATTATGCTAGTTGTAGACTTCCACCCACGCTGGGTCGCGCGGCGCCTCCGTCAGCGAGCCTGGCGCGAAACTTGGGTGCGCGTTCTCCGGCCGACGGAGATGACCCTCTCCCGACGGGCCGGTAGTTTGTTTCTTCGGATTTCAACTGGTCGTGGCTTCGCCTAGAATTCCAGAAATGCGAACCCGAAGTGGACCAACAGGACGTAGAGCGTCGCTCCGATAATCGTCGCTGTAATGCCTTTCGCCACAGCGACTCCCGACGGCTTGGGGAGTCGGCCTATGTGATACGCGATGCTTCCTACACCCAATCCGGCGATCAGCAATTTAGCCAAAAGCCAAGAGCTTCCCCAGTAAAAAATCTTGCCCGGAACCCGCAGGTCCAGGTGGAAGTTGGCGTCCCAAAAATGGGCACCTCGATTGGGGTAGTTGTAGAGAAACACGACAAGACTGGTGTATTTCGCTGCGAGAAAACCGAGGCCCACCAGGACCGGCGTGCCGATGACGAAAGCGAGCAGAATGTTGGTGAGCAGGTAGCGCTCGGGGCGAGCTCCGAGTGAGCGCATCGCGTCGAATTGATGCGCGTAGATGCGATGCCCGATGTCGGCGGCGACAGCGGCGGCGCAACGGGCCGCCAGGAGGACCGTCAGCAGCACCGGAACTAGAATCCGGTAGAGCGCGAAGCCCAATCCTTGCAGAAGCTCATCCACCAGGAGAGGCTCGGTGTACTGTTTGTGCGGCAAGAATTTGAATACGAAGTGCGTCGACACGAACCCCGCGATCAATCCTGCCGCGGCGAAATAGAGACACGCGCTGGGTGAGGCGATGAGCGACAGATAGTGGCGGAGGTACCGCAGGCCCCAGCGCCAGCTGCGCCAGATGGGAAGGAGGGCCAGCGGGGTCGTGAGAACCTTCTCGGCCGCGCCGCCAGTCCGCTCGAGGAGCTGCTGGCCTTGTCGCGCGATGCCTCCGAGAAACGACGCCGCTGGGCGGTTTCTTTCCGGCGCCGCCGGTGCGGCCGTCAGCTCGGCGAGGCGTTCGCGCTGACTTGGCTCGAGTTCAACGAGTTTCTGCGCCTGCGGATCGAGGAGAAAGACCGCATCCGCGATCGGCGCCAGGTGGGCGTAGTCGTGCGTCACGACGATGGTCGTCTTGCCGTGAACTTCGCCCGTGCTGCGGATACGCTCGGCAACTCGACGTGCGTTCGCCGGGTCGAGACCAGAGGTCGGCTCGTCATAGAGGAGAATCGGCGGGTCGTAGGCCAAAGTGCGTGCGATCGCCAGGCGCTGCTTCTGGCCGCCACTGAGAGCGCTCACGGGAACTTCGGTCGGAACAGAGAATTCGTCGACGAGTGCGCGCGCCGTCGTGGTCGCTGTGCGGACGGATTCGTTTTGCACTGCCTGCGCCGCTCTGTCCGGATTTCCTTGTTGGTGATGTTCGACGTGATCGAGCGCGAAGCGGACGTTCTCTTCGGCTGAGAGCTCGTCGAAAAGCGCGAAGTTCTGAAAGACGATGCCCACCGGAGAAGCTTCTCGAGGACCGCCAGTGAGCGCCACGGCGTGCGAGCCGACCCGCACTGTGCCTGTGATCTCCACGGCGGGATCGCTGGCTCTGAGGAGGCCGGCGAGGATGCGCATAAGGACTGTCTTGCCAGCCCCGCTCGCGCCCACGACGAGCGTCACCCGCCCGCCCGGGAATTCGGCGTCGGTTCCTTCCAGTAGCGTCCGCCCGGCGACGCGCACGGTCAGGTTCTCGATTGCGATGCCGGCTCCGTTGACGCGGTCGCCGGCTGCGCTGTGTTCGCTTTCGCTCCCGTCTCCGCTCTGTTCGGCGCTTTCGTGAGTCGTCTCGTTCACTTCGGGTTGTCCCATTCGACCGACGCGCGGAGTCGCGTGCCTTCCTGCAGTCGCCGCGGATCGCTGCCTCGTGTGAGGACGAAGCGTCGTCGATCCTTGCGGAGGATTTGTGCCCGCAGCACACGCGCGAACTCGGTAGTGATGCCGGCCTGGCGTGTCCCAAAGATGATATCGCCCATACGCCTCAGCATCGGTTCGACGTGACGTGAGGCGGCATCGAGCGCTCGCTGCACCTCTGGCGAGCGCAGGCGCGTCAGCATGCGCTCGTGGAAGTCGCGGTTGTCTAGAAACGTCTCTTTGATAAAAATCTGCGCCAGCGCATGAAAGTCGGAATTGTCGAGCAGCTTTGCGAACATGCCGCGGAGTTGATCGCGCACGCCGTCGCTGGCGAGGGCGGCAGCAGCGATCTCCTTCGACGCACCGACGATTTCGTCGAGGTGATCCTGCAAGATGGGTCTGACCTCCTCGCGCGCGAAGCGATTCCACGCTGTCTCGACGTAGTCGTCGTCGGTAAGCGGGAGCGACTGGACCGCGACGCGCCAGGTGAAGCTCCATAGCGGGGCTTTGTCCCAGATTCTTGCACTGATACTGTCGAAGACAGGTCTCAGCTTCGCCTCGGCAATCGGAAAGACCTCAGCAGCGACGACTTCGCGGAGAGCCTCGGTGTCGAACTCAGAGCGCATGGCCGCGCCGATCTTCGCTGTTTTGTCGCGATGTCGTGCCACGAACGCGCCGAACGACTCCTCTACGGTGGCTTCGATGTCGCGCACGACGTCGCGGACGATGGGCGTGAGGAGACGGAAGATCTCTTCGCGGTGCCGCAGCATCATCTTGTTCCACTCGAAGGCGAGTTGAGGAATGTTGTCGGAGGTGATCAGGGTGTCGACGACCCAGTCGAGGGCATCGGGCACGAGAAGGAGCCTCGCGCTGGCGTCGGCACGCAGATCGGCAGCGGCGCGGTCAAAGATGCGGATCCGCGCGACACGGACGCTCTGATGGTAGAAACGTGGAATCGCATTGCCGCTCTCGTCGACGAGGGCGACGACGACGCCGATCGGTTGCCCCGCGTCGGCGACCGATCCGTTGCCGTTCTCGGCGCCTATGGCCGCCACCGCGCCGGGTTGACCGCCATTCGTTTGTTTGTCACCGGTTTCGTTGTCACCGGTTTCGTTGTCACCGGTTTCGATGTCACCGCCCGGGGCGATGGACACGGTGTCGCCAAGCTCAAGAAACCTCGGGGCGGTGATCTCGATCTCAAGCTCGATCGGCTCGGCGGCCACGTAGTCCGAAATCAGAGCGAGGGTGTTCGATTTGCCGCTGTCTCGAGTCTCTGTCAGAAGCCGAGCTGTTGCCGCTCCGACAGCGATCCAAACGAGGGCCCCCACCAGGATTCGAACTCGACGTAGCCAAGTCATCTTTGATCGCTCACCAGAAATCTCGCCGTGACAGGTAACGCTTGCCCAGCGCGCCGCTCCGGCGCTTCGGTCCGACACCGGGTGAAGCCGTCGCTTGATATCCGGTATCGGTCGACCCGGGTGCGGTTGCCTCTGGGAATTCGATGACCTCTGGGAATTCGACTCACCGGACGGCTCCGGGCTGGCTTGGCGCGGCGCGTTTTGCAGCCGGCCATTTTATATGTATTCGTACTGATGATAATACTCAAGTGCCCGAAGCGCTCACCGCGGCCGCCGCGGCTGGGGGCTATTTCAGCGTTTTCCCTGCCGCAACCCCGTCGAGCGAGACCGTCAATGTCGAACCCAAGCAAGATGGCAGAAGTCCATGTCGTTTTCTCGACCTGTCCTCCCAACCACGCTTCGCGCCTTGCTCGCGTCGTCGTCGAGTCGAAGCTGGCCGCCTGCGTCAACGTCGTCGAGAGAGTCAGAAGCTACTACTGGTGGCAGGGAGAAATCCAAGAGGATGGTGAAAGCCTGCTGATCCTGAAGTGCCGAGCTGCGGATGTGGGGACGCTGACCGAGCGACTTCGAGCCGAGCATCCCTACGAAGTTCCCGCCATCGCAGCAGTGCCAGTCGGCGCGGGCAACGCTGACTACTTTCAGTGGGTTCACGACAGTACGGAGCGCGTTTGACCTTATGCCGCAGGAGCTGGGCCAACCCCTGATCGCGATTGAGACGGTTCAAGAGAAGATCCTGGAGCAGGTGCAACCGGTCGAAACGGAGTCGCGGTCACTCGCCGAGGCGATCGGCTGTGTCCTTCGCGAGTCGGTGCTTTCGCGCGAGCTCTTGCCCAGGTTCGACAACTCGGCGATGGACGGGTTTGGGGTGCGGTCAGCCGACATCGGCGATGCCAGCACCGACCGCCCGATATCGCTATCGATTGCGGGGGTTGTCGCCGCCGGCGATGCTGGCGAGCGCCCACTCGCCGCCGGTACGGCTGTCCGTATCATGACTGGAGCTCCCGTGCCTCCCGGAGTCGACGCGGTCGTCCCGCACGAGCTGACCGTGTTTGATGACGACCGCGTGACGTTCAACCGCGCTGTCCGCGACGGACAGAATATCCGTCGCGCCGGCGAAGATTTTCGTCCGGGCGACGTCGGTCTCCACTCGGGGCGTCTCTTGCGTGCGCCGCACATGGCGATCGCCGCGACTCTCGGTTGGTCGAAGCTTCAAGTCTCCCGGCCGCTGCGCGTGGCGATTCTGTCGCCCGGAGACGAGCTGGTCGAAGTCGATCAGCCTTGTGGACCAGGGAAGATCCGCAACTCCAACTCCTACTCGCTGCGGGGTGCGGTTGAAGAGCTCGGCGCCACAGTCGTCTACAGCGAGATCATTGCAGATGACAAACGGGCCATCAGAAACGCCATTTCGGCTGCCATCGACCGCGGCGCCGATGCCCTTCTGTCGACGGGCGGCGTCAGCGCCGGAGATTTCGATTTCGTGCAAGAAATCGTCCGCGAAGAGGCTCGACCAGGGTTTCGTTTCAAAGTCGCCATGCGTCCGGGGAAACCGCAGGTGTTCGGACTTTTCGATGGAGTGCCGCTCTTCGGCATGCCGGGCAATCCTGCAGCTTCAATCATATCGTTCGAAATTCTTGTGCGACCCGCCTTGCGTCGCATGCGTGGAGAGGCGGAGGTCTACGAGCCGCGCTTCCGCGTACGTTTCCCGTTCGACTTTCGCTATCCGAGTGGGCGGGTTTTCCTTCTCCGCGCACGGATCGTTCCCGATCTCGAATCGACTGCCGGGGGTTTTGTCGTTGAGTCGCCTGGGAAGCAAGGCTCGGGGCTCCTGTCGTCACTCGCCGATGCCAATGCGATCATCGTTCTGCCCGCGGATCGTGACGGCGTTGCGAGCGGCGAAGCGTTCCCCGCGCAGTGGATCGGTGGCTGCCCGTCGTGAATGCCGATCGCCGCGTCCTCGACGGTGTCGGTGTCGTTCTCGCCGGTGGTCGCAGTCGGCGGATGGGCGTCGACAAAGCGCTTCTACGCCTCGACGGGGTGACTCTCCTGGACAGGTCGCTTCGCGCACTAGCCCCACACTTTGACGAGCTGGCGGTGAGCGTCGGCGCGGATGGGCCATCGTCAGCTTTGAGCGCAGAGATCGACCGCTTTCGCGATACCACGCCAACGGCGACGGTGCGTGTTATTGCTGATCGTGCGGAGCCGTCGTCGCCGCTGGCGGCGCTTTGGAGTGTTCTCGAGGTCTGCGAACGTCCCTCCGTCTTCGTCGTCGGCGTCGACATGCCGGAGGTCTTTGCACCTTTGATTCATGCCCTCTGGCGCTCCTCAGACGGCGCGCTTGGGTGCATGCCGATCTGCGCCCGGCAACTCTACCCGACGTTCGCCGTGTACTCGCGTGCCTTACGCCGGCGCGTGCGCGAGCGCCTCAGTGCCGGCCGGCTGCAGATGACCGAACTGGCAGAGATTTCGGGCATGCGAGTCCTCGACGTCATGGAGTGCGAGCAGCTAGAGAAGGTGGTGCCTGGTGACAGCAGCGAGCGGTTGAGGTTCTTCGAGCGCGTCTTGACGAACATCAATCGTCCGGCGGACTTTGAGGCTTGGATTGAGGCGCGGCGCAAGTTTCCGCAGGCAAATGCCGATAAACGGACGGGCCGTCGATCTGGGGACCCTGAGGAAGTCGAGGCGGGCGATGAGTGATGAGAGAGGACCACGATGAAACGAGTTCGACCCGAAGTTTTCAGAAGAGTCACGAGCGAGACGGCGCGAGCGCAGTCCCATGGCCGCGAGCTACCAGGATCGTCGGCGGAGGTCGTGTGCCCTGCCCTCCCTCCCGTGGACTGTCCACGACGTTCAAAGCTCGCGGTGAGTGGACTTCCCGATGTGCGAGCCAGTTTCGTAACGACGCTCGCTGCGTCGATCGGACGACGATCTCGGGTGTTTCCCGCGGTTCTCGTCGGCGCGCTGCTCGCTCTTTCTCCGGGCTGCATCGTGATCCCCATCGGCGATCTTCTCAAGCCGCAGTCACTCGAAGAGCACGTCCTCGTTCGTGGACGTGGATTCCTGAGCAAGGAGAAGGTCGCTGTCATTGAAATCAACGGCATGATCAGTAGCGACAAGGGATTCGGCCTGATTTCTACGAGTCACAATGCGGTGGCGGAGATGAGGTCGAGACTTCTAAAGATTCGTAGCGATCGACAAGTGAAGGCGATCGTACTGCGCATCTCCAGCCCTGGTGGTGAAGTCACTGCTTGCGATTTGATTCATCGTCAGCTCCTCAAGTTTAAAGAAGAGACGGGCATTCCGATCGTTGCCTCCATCGTCGAACAAGGTGCATCCGGCGCCTATTACATTGCGATGGCTGCCGACCGTGTGTTCACTCACCCGACGGCGATCGTCGGCAGCATTGGTGTGATTTTGCACAGCTTCGATGCCTCCGACCTTCTCGCCTCGGTTGGGGTGCGCGCCGTACCGATCAAGTCGTCGGACAAAAAGGACATCAACTCGCTCTTCCGACCGATGAGCGCTGACGAGCGCCAAGTGCTTCAAGATCTGGTCGATGACATGTACGAACAGTTCCTCGGCGTCGTCGAGCGTGGGCGTGTCAACCTGAGCGCCGATCAGGTTCGAGAGCTCGCCGATGGTCGAGTTTTTTCAGGGATTGAGAGCGCGCGACTTGGTCTTGCAGACGCCACCGGTTATCTTGCCGACGCAATTGACAGCGCCACGGAAATGGCTGCCATTTCGAGCCCGACAGTCATACACTACACGCGAGCTGGAAGCAGCAACACACGCCTCGAAGCGGCCTTTCACGGCCAAGCGGGTGACCGGCAAGACGTCGAGCTGAGCCTGCGCGCCCGCTCCCTCAAGACTTCTCCCAAGCTTTATTACGTCTGGCACCCCGGCCTATGAGCATGAAATCCTCTTCCCACGACACTGTCTTTGAGTCACTCCCGGCACAAGTTTCGTCATCTGAAGTCGAGCGTGAGGTGGCGCGTTTTTGGCGTCAGGAGCGCATCTTCGAAGAGTCGCTGGCGCAGCGTGACGGCGCGGAAACGTTTGTCTTCTACGAAGGCCCACCGACTGCGAACGGCAAACCCCATCCCGGGCACGTGCTCACCCGCGTCGTGAAAGATCTGTTCCCGCGCTATAAGACGATGCAAGGCTATCGCGTGCCGCGCAAAGCGGGCTGGGATACGCACGGATTGCCGGTGGAAATCGAGGTTGAAAAAGAGCTTGGTATCTCGGGCAAAGAGGAAATCGAGGAGTATGGCGTCGAAGAGTTCACGCGACGCTGCATCGATAGCGTGTTTCGATACACGCAAGAGTGGGAAGAACTCACCGAGCGGATCGGTTTTTGGGTCGATCTCGATGCTTACGTCACGTTTCACAAGAGCTACGTCGAGAGTGTTTGGTGGTCACTCAAGACACTCTTCGAAAAGGGACTCCTCTATCAGGACCGCAAGGTGGTCTGGTGGTGGCCGCAGGGTGGTAGCACGCTGTCTGCGGCTGAAGTCGGACTTGGCTACAAGACGGTCAGCGACCCAAGTGTTTTTGTACGATTCCGCAGTGCCGATGACTCGAAGTTGAGCTACCTCGCGTGGACGACGACGCCGTGGACACTTCCGAGCAATGTTGGCCTCGCCGTGAAAGCCGATGGTCAGTACGTTCGTGTCGAGGTCGAAACCGAAGGCGGCGGTGCCGAGACTCTCGTCATGGCGCAGGCGCTGGTAGCGAAAGTCCTCACCGACAAGATTCAACCATTGAGCGTGTCGGATCCGTTTCCGGGCAGCGAGCTTGTTGGCTGCCGATACCGACAGCTCCTGCCTTACGCCCCGCCCCAGGACGGTGATAGTTTTAGAATCGTTGCCGCTGACTTCGTCACCATCGATCCGTCAGCTGAGGTGGGGTACGGGACTGGCCTTGTTCACATCGCCCCGGCGTTTGGCGAGGACGACTACCGCCTGGCGAAAGATCAAGGGCTGGGATTCCTTCAACTCGTCGACGATGCAGGTCGCATGACGGCGCCCGTGACTGAGGTCGCTGGGGTCTTCTGTAAAGAAGCGGATCGCGCTTTGATCCGGAGGCTACGCGCCGATGGCCTGCTCTTTCGCGAGGAAGTGTACAATCACGACTACCCGTTTTGCTGGCGAGCGGACAACGAGCCTCTCATTCAGTACGCGCGTCCCGCGTGGTTCATCTCTACGAGCCGTTTTCGTGATGCGATGCTCGAGAACAGTCGGCGCGTTAAGTGGGTTCCCGAGCACATCCGCGACGGGCGCTTCGGCAAATTCCTTGAGGGAAACGTCGACTGGGCACTCTCTCGCGAGAGGTACTGGGGAACACCGCTACCGATCTGGACGTGCGAATCGACCGGTGAGATGGAGGCGATCGGCTCCTTCGCCGAGCTTCTCGGCAAACCTGACGTTCAAGGCACTGAGGTGTTCGATGCCGCCAAGGCGAAGGATTCCTCCCTCTCCGATCATTTGCGCGTGCACAAGCCGTACATCGACGCCGTGCACTACCAGTCGTCAGCGGATCCGAACGCTCGCATGCGCCGTGTGCCGGAGGTCATCGATTGCTGGTATGACAGCGGTGCGATGCCTTTCGCGCAGTGGGGTTACCCGCACGTCGAAGGATCGGACGAGAAGTTTCGCCGGGCGTTTCCGGCGGACTTCATTTCTGAGGCGATCGACCAGACGCGCGGTTGGTTTTACACGCTTCTTGCCGAGAGTACCTTGCTGCATGACGACGCTGAGCTTCCGCACCCCTATCGCACCTGCATCGTCATGGGGCACGTTTGCGATGACAAGGGCGAGAAGATGTCGAAGTCGAAGCGCAACTACCTCGATCCGAACGAGGTGCTGGATGCGCATGGCGCGGACGCACTTCGCTGGTACTTTCTCTCCCAAGGGCACACTTGGACCAACACGCGATTCAGTATGGATCGAGTCGCCGAAGCGAAAAAAGACTTCATCATTCGGCTGCAGAACGTGTGGAGCTTCTTTCTGATCTACGCGAACATTGACGGCTTCGACCCGTCGCTTGGCAATGCTTCTGCCGCGACCAGCACGCCGGAGGTGCTGTCGCAATCAGACGGATACGCGCCCGTCGCTGAGCGGTCGCTTATGGACCGTTGGATGATCTCCGAGCTCCATTCGACGTGCGCGCGCGTGACGTCTTCCTTGGAAGAGTACGACATCATGACGGCGGCGCGAGCGCTCTACGATTTCGTGGACGCGCTTTCGAACTGGTACGTGCGCACCGGCCGCAGCCGCTACTGGGCGTCCGGCTTGGCCCAGGACAAATATGATGCCTTCTGGACCCTTTACGAGTCTCTGGTGACACTCAGCCAATTGACGGCACCGTTTCTTCCCTTCTTGGCGGAAAGTCTCTACCAGAACCTCGTTCGCGGTGTCTGGCCGGCGACTCAGGCGCGCAGTGTGCATCTGACGTCTTTTCCCGAGGTGCGTAGCGATCTCATCGACACGGAGCTCGCTGAGCGGATGGCACTCACGCGGGAAGTCGTCGCGCTTGGACGATCCGCGCGCGTCGAGGCCAAGATCAGGGTGCGTCAGCCCCTGTCGAAGGCGATCTTGGTACTCGCCGAGCCGCGCATGGAGGCTGCGCTTGAGGAGTTGTTGCCGCTAGTTCGCAAAGAGTTGAACGTCGAGTCACTCGAGTTCGCCACTGACGCGCACCGATTCGTCGACTATCACTTCAAACCGAACTTCAAGCTCATTGGGCCGCGCCTCGGGCGTCGTGTGCAGCGGCTCAAGCAGGTTCTGGAAAACGCCGACGGTGCCGTCTTACGCAGGGAGCTCGACGAGTCCGGCAGCTGCGAGGTCGACGTTGACGGCGACGCCGTGGCACTGACTGCTGAGGAGCTCGAGGTGCGGCTGATTCCAAAGGAAGGCTACGCCGCACGTGCGGGGCGCGGTGTCGTGTTGGTGCTCGAGACTGCGATTACTGATGAGCTTCTCGAGAAGTGGGCGGCACGGGAACTCGTTGCCGCCGTCAATGGGCTGCGTGGAGAACGCGCACTGGCGTATGAAGCCAGGATTCACCTGAGCGTCTGGTGTGATGGTTGGCTGCGGGCAGCCTTCGAGCGTCATGTGGACTACGTCAAGCAGGAGACACTGTCGCTCTCTGTGTCGCAGCAGTCTCTCTCCTCCGCAGGTGGCGTGCGTGACGGACGAGTCGGCGACGACGACTTCCGTATCGATTTTGAGGAAGCTTGACGTGGACGATCGACTCCAGATACCTTCGGAAGTAGAGCCGCGAGCCTGGTGCCGTGGCGGAACTTGCGCACCATGAGTGAAGACTTCGACCTCGACGCGATCACGCTTGATCGTGCCAACGGGTTTGTTCAATTCGACGACGGCGAACTCCCTGCGGACGACGCCGCGCTCGTGAGCATCATCGCCGGCGAGCTGGCACAGTTGCACCTCTATGAGAAGCTCATCGCCACCTCCGAAGGGGAGGCACGCGTCCTACTCCAACTCCTCAGTCGCGATTGGTCTCTGAGGTTTGCAGAGCCGGTTGAAGCGGGGCGTGCTCTCGTCGTACAGGTGGGCGGTGCGGATAAGGAGATTGACGCCCGCCCGGGACCTGAGCCTCTCGCGCAGCTCGCCGACAAGATCAAGTCGCTTGGGAGCACGCGCCAGATGCTCGACTTCTTGCTCGAGCTCGGAGAACGGATCATGGTCTGCGGTCAGCTGCTGCCCTGGAAGTCCGAATCAGCAGCAGTCACTGAGCACTTCGTCACCTGTCTCGAGGCAGAAGAGCTGCACCTCGAGTTCATCGACCATATGGCACAAATCGCCGCAGATTGAGAGTTCTCGGACGCGCAAGCGAGGCGTATCAGGAGTGCGGCTACGATTCCGCCCCATTGTTGGTGTCGGCTGGCGCGCGTAGATGGCGCGTGTCCCCACTGCGCGCCGTGAATCCAACGTCGTCGAGATACTCGAGGAGCGGGATGCAGTACTTTCGCGTTGACTGTAGCACTGCCTTCGCTTCGGCAGCCGTCATCGGTCCGTGCTCGTTCAGATGTTCTGCCAGTGCTGTCTTCGCTGCCTCGATCGCGCGGCGGTGGAAGAGCAGTCCGCCGCCGACGCGGACGAGTTCACCCTCGTCCTCGAGCAGTTGAGCGAGTTCCTCAGCAACGCGTACGTTCCACCGCCGTGCAGTGGCGATTTCTTGCGTGTCCGGGGGCGAGAACTTTCCCGCTGCGATCGCTTCAGCCAGTTCTGCCTTGATCTCGGCTTCTTCGTCGGAGAGTTGCGGCTCCAGGCCACGAAAACGCAGTTTTCCCGGTGTCGGCTCCTCGAGCGTCTCCGCGCTGGTCATGAACCCGAGCAGGTCCAGCAAAAAAGCGTCGCTGGCTCCGAGTGCTTGCCGCAGATGCAACTTGTCCAGCAGCAGTCGTCTGGGATGCTCGCGGAAAAACGACGCGGCGTGATCCGTAACCTTCTTTGCTGCGAGACGCATTTGCTCCACTGAATAGTGACCGTCCCCGCGCCCAGACCGTCGCACTTCACCAGAGTCGATCAGCGCCTTGATCAGCTCTGCGACGTCGCCCGGCAGCAACCCGAGGCTCAGCGAGATCTCTTTAGGCGTCAAACAGTTCAGGCCTGAGTTTTTGAGCAAGTTGAGAAGACTCCTTCGTGGATCGCCGACCGAGCTTGCCTTCTCTTCAAGCTGCGTTAAGACGTATTGCTTGCCGGTCTTGAGTCGCCACCGTGAATGCGAGACGATCTCACCACCGCCGATCGTCGCGGCGGGCGAGTAGGAACGTAGGACAAACCGGTCTCCTCCGGCAGCGACGACCGGCTCGTCGAGGCGAAACTGCACGAAGGTTTCTTCCCCGGGCTGTACTTCCTTGCGCTCGAGTAAAAAGACGCGGCCGAGCGCCTCTGCGGTTCCGACGTGTAGTCGTATCGGCGCCTGATGGCGAAGCGGGCGCGAACAGCTCAGCAAATAACTGAGACGTGCCTCGAACATTGTTGCGCTTCGCGCGTAGCCCGGTTCTGCCACGACCATGCCGCGGCGTACTTGTTTGTAGTCGACGTCGGTGAGGTTGATAGCGGCCGAGTGGCCAGCGCGGGCTTTGTCGGTGGCTTCTCTGTAGGCGTGGATGCCGCGGACGCGACCCTTAGCCCCGAGGGGAGAAACTTCAAGCGTTGCTCCAATTGTTGTCTCGCCTTGGACCGGCACGCCAGTAACAATTGTGCCGAATCCGCGTGCCGAGAAGACTCGCTGCACTGGCATGCGAAAGACACCAGAAGTGTCACGCGGCTTGACCCGGGATAGCTCATCGTTCAGCAGAGCACGCAGCTCTTCGATGCCCTCTCCCGTCACGGATGAGACTTCCACGATCGGCGCATCGCGAAGGAAACTGCCGCTGAGCGAGGTTTGGATGTCCTCGCGGACAAGTTCGCGGAGGTCGGTCTCGACGGTATCGATTTTCGTGATGGCCACGATGCCATGTTTGAGCCCCAGCAACTCCATGATCGCGACGTGTTCTTCGGTTTGAGGCATGACGCCGTCGTCGGCGGCGACGACCAGGATCACAAGATCAATCCCTGTAGCACCAGCGACCATGTTCTTCACGAGGCGCTCGTGACCCGGAACGTCGATCACGCCGACGCGCAGACCCGAGGCTAGGGTGAGAGGCGCGAAGCCCAGATCGATCGTGAGCCCGCGCTCTTTTTCCTCCGGCAACC
Organism: Planctomycetota bacterium; assembly: GCA_965223265.1. Lineage (GTDB taxonomy): Bacteria > Planctomycetota > UBA8108 > UBA8108 > SXIK01. Next base: position 7,168,272 of record OZ244999.1, on the reverse strand, counting down.
GATCCGGATGCACGCCAGTGAGCTGGGCGACGAGTGCGGACTTGCCGTGATCGATGTGGCCTGCAGTGCCGACGACGACGTTGAAGATACTTTCAGCGTTGGTCTTCATATGAGCGGTTGGGTCAACGCGGCCACAAGCGAGGGCAACGAATCGCTGCGCTCGGCGCGTGTCGTGCAGTCTCCACTCGAATGAGCTATCTCCTAGACGTGACGAACGCGTTGCGCGGCATGCGAGGCCGTCTGCGACAGGTCACAAAGTTGCGGCGCCAGAATCCGCAAGGTCGGCACACTTGCCGGGAGGCAGGTGTTTGGGTCGAACTTAACGATTCTTGACAGTATTTCGCGTCGGACCTAAGATCGCAAGGAGTGCCGACCTTCCTTCTCAGGCCTTGACCTCGAGTTTGGCCATTTCGCGCCGGCCTGGCCGGACGAGTTTCGCGGGGGTTTCCGAGGCCCTTTCGACTTTTTCGTACCCTGAGAACCCTTGTGCCCATTCAAAAACTCCTGTCCGGCCCTTCGGGGAACGCCAGGAGCGCCGATGCCTGCGCCCGTCCTCCGCCACGACCCGAGCGGGATCGCATTGTCGTCGCTCCTTGGCCTCGACGCTCCTGGCGCTGGCAGGCTCGACGCGAAATGGCCAAACTCGAGTTGACAGCCTGTTGAAAAAGTCAACCGGCCGAGTCGGCTCGAAGCATTTTTTCAGGCAAGCTGTTGAGTGCGCACGGCTTCACATTCACCTTTCCAACCACCTCAGCGTTGCTGACGCTCATGCCTTCCATACCAGTCTTTCACTAGGCGCCAACTATGTCTCGCGACCGCGATATCTTGCTGTGTAGAATCGCCGTCACCTCCGGAATGGTCCCGGCGGAGACGGCTCAGAAGGTCCTCGCGCTGTGCAGCGAACGGGAGCGGACGACGGGCCGACGCCCGCGCGCTGTCGAGGTGTTGGTGAAGAACGGCGTGCTCAATGCCGCGGAGGCCCAGAAGCTCAACGCTGCAGTCGCGAAACGTACAGGCGGCGCGTCACCGGCCGCAACTCGGACTCGTAATGTGTCCGCTGCGCGGTCGGCACCGCACGCCCGGCATCGACGTGGCCGTCCTCCTATGCGTCGCCGGCGGCGCAGAGCGGCACCTCTGGATCGTCGAACCGTCGTTCAAGGGACGCTCTTTGCAGCGGTCTGTTTGGTGGTGGTGGGGATCATTGCTTACCTGTTTGTGGTGCGCTCTATGGAGTCACCGGGTGAGGGGGCGAGCGAGTCTCCGCGCACCGCGGAGGTCACCGGGACGATCGCGCCGCGCGAGGATTCGGGGCCTTCCGAAGTGGTGCGACTAACGACCACGCAGCTGGCCGAGCTCGAAACAAGGTTGAACGATGTGATCACAGATCGCATCGACAACCGAGGTCGTGCAAAAAGGGGAATCGAGGCGCTCGCAAAAAAGATCCAGACGTTCGAGGAGAGTGGCGTCCGCGTGCCCGACGATTTTCGGCAGCGCTACGAGAACGTTGCCGAAAGCTTAAAGAGCGCCGCCGGGGAATCAGCCGGCACGGACGACGCGCGTTCCTCTCGCGAAAACGAAGGCGAAGTCGAAAGCGATGAGTCCCTGGACGAAGGGCCGGGGTTGGAGCTCCTGGACGATCTCTGAGCGGATGCGCGATGCTAACAGCCCGTTGAAAGAGTCATTCGGCCGAGAAACTTGCCTCTTCACGCCCAGATCGACCGCGGCGAGCCTCGCCGTATATATCTTATAGATGCTAAGTCCCACAGTATCTGGCGCGGAAATCCCAGATTAAATGGCATGGTGCTGATTCGCGGGTGCGAGATGCGATTTGCGAGGCGAGAAGGCGCGGGTCGTCGTGTCCCGGACGGCACGACGACCCGGGGAATCACGAAGGGCGAGGCGTGGCGCGAGCGTCACCGCGACGATCGCGGAGCTCGGCGAGGAACTCGACGGCGTCGACGAAATTCAGCCGCTTGACGATCATGACCAGGTCGATCGGGTTGAAGTTCGTCTCGCAGCGAAAGCAACGCGCGAGGTTGGTGGACGCCTTCGTCGCGGTGTTGAATTCGCGACACCGCGGACAGAGGAAGCGCACGTAGCCCTCGGAGATTTTCGCGGGGACGCCGAGCAGATCGAGGAGCCACGCGATCGGTATATCGTTTCTCAACGACCGCAGGAGCTTGCCGGAGAATCGTCCTGTCATGCGACGCCACCTCCACCGCTCGGCGCCTTCAAATATCGGATTCGTTGCAGGCTCTCGAGATACTCTTCGAGGACGATCTGGAGCGCTCGCAGCTGAGCGCCCAAGGCGGCGAGATAGGCGTCTTGCTCGGTGTAGGAGGAGCGTTGCGTGTAGTCGAAGTCGAGATCGGGGTACGCGGCGTTCAGAGCGAACAGGGCGATCTCGAGGTTCGTCGCGAGGGTCATCAAAACGGCGAGCTCAGGATACTCGGCGAAGTCGTTGACTCGAGGCATCAGGGTCTTGTGGAACATGGCGCGTCAGTCTCCGTTCTCAGGGCAGATGGAACTCGGGGGCGGTGTCGTTGACGAGCGCCTCGGAGATCTTCTGGACGTTCTTGCTCGCGGCCTGAATGAGGCAGGCGGTGGCGATGTTGTTGATGCGCCGCGGCACGCCGCTTGAGTAGTCGTGGATGAGCGACTTCGCTTCAGGCTCGAAGACTTTCTGCGAGGCGCCGGCTGCGCGCATCTGAAAGTCGATGTACTCGACCGTCTGCTCCTTGCTGAGCGGCGGCACGTGGTAGCGCACGCTGAGCCGATGCGTGAGATCGGCGTGGCGCGCTCGGGTAAGCTCCTTTCTCAGGGTCTCTTGTCCGCTGAGGAGGATCTTCAATGGCGGGCCGTCCTCGAGTCCGGAGCTGACCAGAAGTCTCAGATCGGTGAGCGACTCCGAAGGAAGCAGGTGCGCTTCATCGATGACGAGGATTGTCGTGTGCTCGTTCGCCCCGACGCGATCCAGGATCTGGAGGAAGAGCCGCTCCTTGCCACGGCGGGGCTGCTCGCCGAGGCTGGAAACCAGGAGCTTCAGAATGCCGTTTGCCCCGACGTAGGTCAGCGAGAGATAGATCGGGTCGTAGAGGTTGCGGCTCAGCGAGCGCACGAAGAGCTTCACCAGAGACGACTTCCCCACCCCGGTGAGTCCGGTCACCAGGCCGATCGAGCCCGACTTGGCGAGGTACTCCAGTCGAGCGAGTCCCTGGGTGATGCGCTCGTCGGAAAGAATCTGCTCGACGGGCGCGCGCTCGAGAAAGGGCTGCGTCGTCATCTTGAAATGGGTGGTGAACATCAGTCCTCCTTTCTGCCTGCGAGTCGTTGAAGCTCGTAGGCGATGTAGGGAATGGATTTCTCCGGAGCCTTCTCGAAGGCCCTCAGCAAGAGGACTTCGGTGAGGCTGGGAGTACGGTTGTAGAACTTCTTGAGTTCCTCGAGCTCCTCGGCGGTGAAGCTCGAGAGGGCGCCCTTGCGCCCCATGAGCCGGCCGAGAAGGCATGCGAAGTCGGTGAAGGGCCACTGGCGAGAGGCGATGACACGACGGTAGTCGATCCCCTGGGCGCGCTTCTTGAGCTCCTCGTCGTGCTCACGGCGAAGAAGCTCCAGATAGTTGTGCTTCGCTTTGGCGGGAGGGGCGGGAGCACCGGCGTCCTCGCCCTCTTCGCGCTCGTGAAGGACGCCCTTTCCGAGGTACTCTTCGTTGCTGGAGTAGATGAGAACCGTGTCGGGCGCGGAGAAGGGATCGTAGCGGACTTCGACCTTGTCACCGCGCAGACTCTTGTCGACGCGATAGAAGCGGCGATCGAGCTGGACGTCGGAGAAGTCCGGGTGAACGCGCCGCGTCTCGCGGCACATGAAGAACTCGGTGACGCGCTGAATGTCGACGTGTCGGATAGGCCGTTTGAGGCCGGCCTCGGCTCGTGCCTCGGGTGTTTCGCCGGTCTCGGTGTTGACCTGGCGGTGGTAGGCCACGGTCTTCCAGGAATCGAAGCTTCCGTTGAGCGAGTCGAGAGTGAGGATCTCGCCGGCTCTGACCTCGGCCTCGAACTGGCCCTGTATCGTCTCGATGAGTCGTTCGACGAGACCACCCGGTGGCGGATCGCCCTTGCCGCGATGGATGAGCCGGGTGACAACGGCAAGGCATGCCGCCTTGAGCGCTTTGGAGATATAGACCTTCGCCTGATCGACATAGAGCTCGTCCGAAGCACCGTGCTTGGCCCACGCCCGCAGCAAGCAGTCGATCAAGACCTCGAGATTTTGCCGAAGGTAGTAGCGCCCCTCGACGAGCGAGCGGCTGTAGCAGTCGATGAGAACACAGAGGAAGGTGGGGACGACTTCGCCGTCGTGCAGCACGTAGGGTCCATCGGCGAAGTCGCCGACCCAGAGGGCATGGGTGGAGTCACGAGTCCAGCGTTTCCGGACTTTCCTCCTCTCGACACCGAGCTTCAGCCGCGTCGCGCCGGCGATCTTGAGGTAGCGGAAGAGGGTCGAACGCGGAATGGTCTTTCCGTGCTGAGCCTGGAGGAACTTGTTGATGGCGAAGTGGGAGCGCAGTGGCTGATCACGCTTCAGCTCGACGGCTTTCTCGACGAGCTCTTTGCCGTGGGCACGCGGTTTCCCGCGATCGCTTCGCGGCCTGCGGGCAAGACCCTCGAAGCCCTCCTCGCGATAGATGCGAAGCTTCCGCCTCAGGGTCGAAAGAGCCGGCTTGCGTCGCGATCCGTCGGGAAAGATGCGCTCTTCTTTGGCGAGCTCGCGGAGAAATCGCGCGGCTTCCTCCTCCGGCACCTCGCCGATGACGACGGGCTGGAGAAGAGCCGCCCAGAAGATAGCCCAATCGAGATCTTTCGCTTTCATGATCACACCTCGCATGGGGCGAGCGAGGCGTGATTCTCGCTCACGCCCAGGCTGCGGAGGTTGCCAAGTCGGGGAAGATCGATCGGCCGAAGAGGGAACGGAACACCTGGTCGATCGAGAGAGCTCGAAGTGCCGCGACGAGAGTGTCCCGCCGTGATTCGCTTCGGTACTTGGCTGGACGGACGGCGAAGACCTTGCGGAAGATGTCGGACCTCGCCGAGCGCTCTCGGATGAGGCGGAGAGCCTCCAGGAGCGTGGCGTTGAGAGAGCGAAAGAACGAAAGCCAACGATGAAGTGTTGAGTGCGCGAGGCTGCGCTCGTCGATCGCTCCCCTGTCGTCACCCTCGTGGAAGACGGGCATGTGTTCGACCTTGACGGCTTCGCGATACGAAAGCTCGTCGATCTGGAGGTAGCGCCGAGCGTGATCGAAAACGCAGTCGCGAACGTAGCGTTTCCCCGGCAGCGCGAAGGGCGGGTAGAGCGTGAAGGAGCGCTTACACAGAGGACACTTCCAGCGACTCAGAAGCGACAGGACAGGTTCGACCAGACGCCTGACGATAACGAGGAACACGCGCTCTCGGTGACCGCGGTAGCGGAACCGATCTGGCTCCCCGCTGCAATTCGGGCAGCGGTTACAGGTCGGCTGGATCTCACGGCGGCGAACAGCTTCGCCATAGCTCTGTATCGCGTTGACCAAATGGGGTAGCATCGCTCTCTCCGTACGGGGACTTGCGGAGAGAAGTGCACCAACACCGGTCTCTCCGCTCCCCTCTTTACTCGAGGTGAGGCGAGGAGTCGAGCGAAGGTCCAGGGCGCAGCGTCGAACGGGGGGCGCGGGGTAGGCGGGGTATGATCGGACGGTCGGTTCGGCGGGGTATGCCGGGGCGTTTCCGGGTCAGTGAATCTGAGACTCGTCGCTGCTCACGAGCCAGAGTTTGTGGGACTCAGCATATAGAAGAGGGCTCGGAGATTACCTACGTTCGCCGCGACCGATCTGGACGCGAAGCGACCAGTTTTCGACTCGAAGCACTTTTTCAGGCAGGCTGTTAAGCTAAGCCTGGCTGCCCAGTAGCGCCTCGAGTTCCGCCGGCCGCAGCTCCCGCCACTCGCCGCACGGCAACTTTCCGAGCTTGAGGCCGCCGACGCGGACCCTGCGCAGCTTGAGAACGTCGTGTCCGACCGCGCGGAACATGAGGCGCACTTGGCGCTTGCGGCCTTCGCGAATGATCAAGTGGACGGTTGTCTGCGGCTCACCCGCCTGATCTGCTGCCGCGACGGAGACGACCGTTGCGGGAGCCGTCGTGCGACCTTCGATGACCACTCCGCGCTCGAGGCGATCCAGCTTTGCCGTGCTTGGCCGACCTGCGACGACCGCCTCATACTCTTTTTCTGTCTCGTAGCGAGGATGCGTGATGCGGTGGCCAAGATCTCCGTCGTTCGTTAGGACGAGAAGTCCTTCCGTGTCTTGATCAAGCCTCCCGGCGGGCAGCACCCCCGTTTCACGCAGACTCTTCGGCAGCAGATCCATGACGGTGAGCCGATCATGGGTGTCGTGCGTGGAAGTCAGGATGCCCGCTGGCTTGTTGAGCATGATGGTCACCGGAGCAGGTAGCTCGACGGTTTCACCGTTGACTTCGACCGTGTCTTTGTCCGGGTCGATCGTCGTGCCGACGTTCGTAGCCACGCGGCCGTTGACGCGAACGCGGCCGGCACCTATGAGGAGTTCGGCACGTCGCCTCGAAGTGTAGCCGCAGTTGGCGATGAACTTGTGGAGACGGACTCTCTTACGCGGAGACGACATCGCGACTGCACTTTTCGCTGCTATTTAAGGATGAAACACGGTTCGCTGTGTCAAAAACGACGCACTGTTCGATTACGGACGTTCGAATTTGACATCGCACCTCGCCGCATCATCCCGTGAGTCGGAGCCGTTGTCACTAGTCTTTTGTGTTGGCGAATTTGCGCCGAATCGCGAAACCTGACGCGCTCTGGCACTCGACGTGCTTATACCTCCGCGTCGCCGGAGACCGACGCAGTTATTACAGGAGGTTTCGACTCAATGCCTTTTCCATTCTTGTTCCTTTTCTTTCGCCACTTCCAGCAGCATGCCGGACTCGGCCGCTGCCCTCGACGTCGGTTGCGTTGCTCACTCCTCGCGGTGTGGGCACTGGTTGGTTCGAGCCTTGAGGCGGACCCCACGACCGGCACGATCTTTGTTTGTGACGCCAGCGACGACCGAGTGCTCGCGCTTCGGGATCTCGACGCCTCCGGGACGATCGAGCCGGGCGTTGATGGGGAGATCACGGTCTACTACGGGGAGGTGACCACCGGACCACCACTCTCAACGCCATCGCACCTAGCGACGGATGGGTCGGGCGCTCTCTATCTGCTCGATGGCGGTACGCTTGACGCCGTTTTGGTTCTGCGTGACCTCGATGGGGACGGTACCGCCGAAGGAAGTGGCGAGTACGCCGTGTTCTATAGCGGCGACGAAGGTGCCGTCGCTCTCGCTACTCCCAACACGCTGGTTCGTGGGCCTGACGGGGCGTTTTACATCACGGACGATGGCAGCGGTGCGCGGCGCGTACTGCGACTCGAGGATACGAACAACGACGGCGACGCACTCGACGTCGGTGAAGTGAGCATCGTCCTCGACGACACGGCCTTGTCGAGTGCCGTACCCGCTGACATCGAGTCTCTGGCGTTTCTGAACGATGGAGTCGCAGTCGTCGGCGACAGCAGCACCGGCATGATTTGGAAACTGACGGACCTCAACGGAGACCGCGATTTTCTCGACGCCGGAGAGGTGGCGATCTTCTACGACGGCAGCGGACCGGTCGCTCTGAACGATGTCGACTGTCTCGCTGTGGTTGAAGACGAGGTCTACGCTTGCGATGAGGACGTCGGACTGCTGGTGCGATTTCGAGACGTGGATTCCAACGGGACAATCTCTGGCGCTGGAGAGGTCACTGTGGTCGTCGACGCGTCGGTTGACGAGCCGGTCTCCGACACGAACGACTTCCTACCACTTGACGACGGTAGTTTTCTTCTCCTCGACGGCGCGGCAGACGCGATCTTCCGTGCCTTCGACGCCAACGGCGACGGCGACGCGCTTGACTTGGGAGAGGTCGTCCGCTGGCTCGCCGACAGCGGCGAGACACTCGGGACGCCGAGCGGAATCGTCTGCGTCGTACCACCAGGCAGTGGGGAACTTAAGAAATTTCTTCGCGGTGACGCCGCTCGAGATGGCCAGCTCGACATCGCAGATCCCCTTGCCATTCTTGGCTTCCTGTTTCTAGGAGAGGCCACGGCTGCGTGTCTCGACGCGCTCGACGCAAACGACGATGGGGACGTCAACATCAGTGATCCCGTCTACCTACTGAACTTCTTGTTCCTTGGTGCGCCGCCGCCTCCGTCGCCCTACCCGACTAGTGGGACGGATCCGACGATTGACCCTCTCGAGTGCGACACTCCTTGATCGTATCGGCGAGAGCGCAGCCCCTTTGTCGCTCGAGAACGTGACTTGACGCGATGCACCTTGTTGCGCCTCCAGCGCCACGCTCAAAAACGTGGCATTGGCTCGTCAGGTCTTCGGCCGTCAAAAGGAAACGCGAAGGTTGCGAATGGAACCGACGCCAGGCGCTTCATTAGCACCTGGCGTCGATGACCGAATACCGGAGGTCCCTCGACATACCAGACGACCTACCCACATCCAGCCAGGATCTCACCCGTACGTGCCCTCTTCTTCTCACCTTTTCGAGGGGCCTCCGGTCGTTTCGAACTTCGCTTTTTGTGCGTTCTTGGGAAGCAGGCAGAGAGTCTGAACAAGAGGCAACGAAAGGAACCAAGGAGGAGTGACGCTTCTCACTTGCTCGTTCGCGCGTTCTTCATTCGCGCCGCCAGTTCGCCTCGCGGCAACTCGAACGTGTGTCCGTTGTTTTCTGTTCAGATCTCTCGCTTCCGTGACTAGATCTTCGATCTCCGCCGGCAAGATTCTCGGCTTTGATCACCGCAGGCGGACTTCGTCAAATCGAAGACTTTTCCACGTACTTCTTTCTCAGCCGCGACGAGGGAATCTTTTCCTGCTCGCGGTACTTCGTCACGGTTCGACGTGCGATGCTAAATCCCTTCTCCTGGAGGATTTTGGCGATGGCTGAGTCCGACAGTGGTCGCGACTTGTTCTCGTTGTCGATGATCTCGCTGATCTTGCGATAGATGTTGCGCCGCGACTCGACTTCTCCGTCTGAGTTGCCGACGCCACCTGTGAAGAAGTAGCGTAGCTCGTAGACTCCCCACGGCGTCTGAGCGTACTTCCCCTTGATGGCTCGACTGACGGTGGAGATATGGACGTTCACGAGATCCGCGATCGTCTGCATCTTCATCGCACGCAAGTGTTCCGGACCCTTTGTCATGAATTCTCGCTGATAGTCGACGAGCGCCGCGGCAATGTCTTGCAGAGTTCGTTGGCGTTGCTGGATCGCCTGGATCAACCACTGCGCCGACTCGATCTTCTTGCGGACGAACTTCTTGACGTCGGGCTGTTCCTTCGCCTTAAGAAGTCGTTTGCAAGACTCGCTGACGTTCAACTGCGGAAGATTCGACGACTCGATGGTGACGAGCAGCTCGCCGTTCTCATCGATCTCGACGATCACGTCGGGTCGCACGTACATGGTCGCGGCGGGTTCATACTTCAGCCCGGGGCGCGGATCCAAGCAGCGAATGATTTCGAGGGCATCCTGGATGTCGTCGATCGTAGATTTGAGCTCTTTGGCGACCTTAGGAATCTTATTCTCACCGAGGTCTTCGAGGTGGTTGAGGATGAGCTCCGTCTCAAGAGGATACTCCTGTTGATCTCGTGCCAGTTGTAGCAGCAGGCACTGCTGCAGGTTTTCTGCGCCGACGCCTGCCGGTTCCAGACTGCGGACAGCACGCAGCGCGGCCTGAAATTCCTCACCGCTGCATGACTGTGCCAGCGAGTGATAGAGTTCCTCTGGCTTCGCCACCAGGTAGCCCCGCGTGTCGATGTTGTTGACGAGCTCGACCGCGACTCTCTGAATGTTTTGCTCTAGGCTCAGGAGGCGAAGTTGCTGAGTCAAGTGGTCCCGCAGCCCGGGTGGTCTTCCTTCTGTATTCTGTAGAGCTTCGTACTTGTCGTCGCTGCTGCTCTTGCGCCGACGAAACGACATGTCGAAAGACGAGTCAGACTGCTTGGCGAGGTGATCGACCTTCTCGAAGGGCGAGGAATCGACTGGAGCGCTGGGGAGTTCAGACTTCCGCTCCTTGAGCTGTGGTTCGACCAACTCGAGGGCTGGGTTTTCAGCGAACTCCTTTTCGATCCGTTGTTGAAGGTCTTGAGAGGCCAGCAGAAGAATGTCCATGGACAGGATCATCTGCGGCGCAAGGATCTGCTGTTGCTGAAGTTTCTGCGTGAGTTCGAGCTTCATTGTCCTCCACTCCGGAAGTTCTAACGAAGCCCACGTCCCTGATCCGCGCGTCTCTCGAAACCCCATCGGCCGTTAACACGTCCAAGAGAATTCGCGAGACTTGCGGGCCCAATCCCGCCGACCGTTCTTCCGATTCTTCCCGTTGAAAGTTCATTTGTACCGGCGTTATGACCACTCAACTGAAGTCTATGATGGGCCGGAAACACCGTCAAACGGACCGATATGTCGCACCCGCGGCGCACATCCGTCGCTCGTGAAACGCTTTGAGAGCTGCGCGATTTCGGCGCCGCCTTAAAGAGCTGCTTTCGCGAAAAAGTCGACAGCTTGTTCACGCGATGGTAGGACGGGGAAGATTTGATACACGCCGAGGAGCTCGAAGGTCTCTTTGACCTCCTGGCTCGGTTGCACCAGGACCACATTGCCTTCGTTTTCTTGGCAGGTGCCAACGGCACCGATGAAGACGCCGGCGCCTGCACTCGAGACATAGTCGACGCGATTGATGTCCACGATGAAGCGAAACGCGCCGTTATCGAAGTGCTTCTCGAACAGGGCCTCGAGGGATTCGAAGTTGTGCGCGTCGAGAAGGCCGACGAGCTCGAAGTACACGACTCCGTCTCGCTGATCTTCGTTGCAAACTTTCAGTGTGGGCATCTCGGTCTGTCTCCGTCCGTCAGGCTGAGGTGGCGCTTGAGCTCCGCTGGTCGAGAAGTTTTCTCATGATGAGGATGTTCTTTCCGTCACGAGTACGGCGGTATTCGAGGCCGTCGGCGATCATGTGGATCAGGTAGAGACCGAAGCCTCGCCGCGGAAATGTAGCAATCGATGGGGGGTGGTATGCAGCGGTCGGGTCGAAGGGAGATCCCTCGTCGGAGAGCTCGATCGTCATTTCCGATTGAGTGAATACGATACGCAGCGCTATGCGTTTTTTCTTCGGTTCCGAGCTATGTTCGATAATGTTCGTGACCGCCTCGTCAACCGCCATGACGGTGCGGCGCACCGTCACGGAAGGAACACCATGCCCGATGCAGATCGATCGGACGTTGCTCCGTAGTCCCGCGAGCTCGGCGAGATCCAGCGGAATGGTCAGTTCGTAGATTGACGTATCCATTGGTCTGAAAAAAGCATATCACGCGCGTCGATGGTGGTCGAATTGACCCCCATGCGCTTCTTCAGACTGCCCTGCTCGAACGTTGTCAGGCGCTTCCGTGTGGCCCAGCGATCGGGTTTTCGGAAGCGACTCCGGAGGCTGCTACGCGCGAATCAGCCGATAAGCGCGGTGCAGATAACTCACGCATGAGACGACTGTCAGCACCAGCGTGAGAACGAGCGTCGCGACCGCGACGTACCAGAAAAAAGTTCCGGTCGCGGTGAGTTCTTCACCGGCACCCGGCGCGAAGTTCGCTTCGTAGAGCAACACCGCGGGGATGGCAACGCTTTGCACGACCATCTTGATCTTGCCGATCGCGACAGCGCCGAACGCGACGCCCCTCGACTCCAAGAAGCTCCTCAGGCCTGATACGAGAAACTCCCGAAACATGATCACGACGGCGAACCAAGGTTCGATCAGGGTCGTCACCGCCGTCAGCATGATGAATCCGCCGACGATGACGATTTTGTCAGCGAATGGATCGGCGATACGGCCAAAGGTTGACGTAAGATTCCATCGACGAGCAAGAAATCCATCGAGGAAATCTGTGAGGACGGCAGAAACAAAAAGCACGAACGCGATGTTGAGGGCGGCTTGCCGTCCGAACGGCAACGACTTGTGAGTTTCGAGCGCCATCAAAACGAAGAAGATCACCGACAGAATCAGTCTCGCCACTGTGAGCTGATTCGGGATGTTCCAGATCGACTCAGCTCGCTCGCGGCGTGCTGTCTCGGCAGGAGACGTCGTTAGGTCGAGGGGCGCCTCCTCAGGTGTGTTCGTCTTCGAATCCGTCGTCATGAGCAGTCGAGCGCGTGTCTAAGGGGCGATTTCTGCGTGCAAATCGTATCCATCGGAAGAAACGATGCGAGCCGATACGTATCGGCCAACGAGCGTCGAGAAGTCGAAGTGAGGTGCTGATCCGAGCGCGGCAGCGGCGTCTGGATGAGCACGAGCGTCGACGTAAACCACCGGGTCGATTTCTGGCGCTTCGCCGAACGTTCTTCCTACGAGCCTCGGTGGGTCTTCCCCCTCAGCTTCCACCTCGTCGACGAGAACCTCGACCTCGCCACCAACACGAGAGGTATTATGGCGAAACGCGATGTCCTGCTGGATGAGCATGAGTTCTTCGAACCGGCGCTTCTTGACTGCGTCTGGAATCTGTTCGGCGAACTCTGCCGATGGCGTTCCCTCTTCGTGCGAGTATGCAAAAACGCCAAGCCGTTCGAACTCGAAATCGCGGACGAAGTCTTTGAGTGTTTCGAATTCCGCTTCGTCTTCGCCGGGAAAGCCGACGATGAACGTCGTGCGGAGGTAAATTCCAGGGACGCTGTCGCGGAGCCTCTGAAGGAGAGTGCGGGTCTGCTCTTCCATGAGGCGTCGACCCATGTGGCGCAGCATCTTCTGAGAGATGTGCTGCAGCGGAATGTCGACGTAAGGGAGAACGTTTGGGATCGCTGAAATCGCTCGCATCATTTCATCTGTGAGCGAAGCTGGATAGGCGTAGAGCAGGCGGATCCACCGAACGCCATCGATCGCGGCGACGGTCTCGAGTAGTCGCACGAGCTCATACCGCTCGTAGAGATCAATGCCGTACGAGGTCGTGTCCTGTGCGATGAGGATGATCTCGCTGGCGCCCGTTGCGACCAACTCGCGTACTTCTGCCTCGACTTCGGCGATGGGCTTCGAGCGAAAGCCGCCGCGAATTGACGGGATCGAGCAGAAGGTGCACGGGTTGTCACAGCCTTCGGAGATCTTCACGTACGCGTAGTGGCGTGGAGTCAACCGAAACCGCCCAACCTCACGCTGACAAGCCTGGTCTTGCGGCTGCACACGGATCAACGGGTTGCCAGCTGTCGCTAGCGTCGATGCGCGCGAATCCGCGGCAACTACATCTGTGACGATCGATCCGATGTCGTCGTACTCTCCAAGCCCCACGATGGCATCGACTTCTGGAATCTGCTCTTTGATGTCGACGGCGTACCTTTGCCCGAGACAGCCGGTGACGATCACTTTGCGAACAGCGGCTGGGCCATCTTTCAATCCGCAGGCGGCAAGAATCGTGTCGATTGACTCTTCCTTGGCTTGGTCGATGAAGCCGCAGGTGTTGACGACAATGACGTCGGCCGTCTCAGGTTCGTCAACAATCACGTGGCCGGCGGAGCCAAGGTTGCCCAGGATCACTTCCGAATCGACGAGGTTCTTTGGGCAACCGAGACTTGCCATGTGCACGCGCAAGGTGTTTGGCGTTGAATCGATCAGGTCTCTACGCGTCTCTTGCCTGCTCTGACCGCTGGACGCTCCACGACTACTTCCGAGGTGGCTCGTCTTCGTCGTCCTCTTCCTCGTACTCTCCGTCGTCTTCGTACTCTTCTTCTTCCTCGTCGTCTTCGTCGTCCTCTTCCTCGTACTCTCCGTCGTCTTCGTACTCTTCTTCTTCCTCGTCGTCCTCTTCTTCGATGTCGTCTTCGATATCCTCGTCCTCTGCGTCAGCGACGTCTTCTTCTGCGCTTGATCCTGCTGTCTCGGCTGATTCTTGTTGCCGCTTGCGCTTAGCATTCGCTTCTTCCCACTCTTCGAGAGTGTAGTAGACTTCCCGCGCCTTGCTTCCCTTGAACGGGCCGACCAGGCCCCGATCGTGCATGATCTCCATCAGGCGCGAAGCACGCGTGTAGCCGATTTGCAGCTGGCGCTGGAGGAGCGTGACAGACCCGCGCTGAGATTCTAGTACAATGCGCACGGCGTCTTCGAACAGCTCGTCCTCTTCGCAAGCACCGTCCGCGCCTTCGATGCCGAACTTGCTGAGCTCGGGGCTAAACTGCGGCTCAGCTTGTTGGACGGCGTATTCTACCACGTCGCGGATTTCTTTGTCAGAGATAAAAGTGCCTTGGACACGCCGCAAAGCTGACGTTCCGGGCGGCAAGTAGAGCATGTCACCCTTGCCGAGGAGCTTTTCGGCGCCGTTGCGGTCCAAGATCGTTCGACTGTCGATCCTCGAGGCGACGTGGAACGAGATTCGTGACGGCATGTTGGCTTTGATGAGTCCGGTAATCACGTCTACCGATGGACGTTGTGTGGCAAGGATCACATGAATTCCGACAGCGCGAGATTTTTGTGAGAGCCGCGTGATCGACGCCTCGACTTCCTTCGACGACGTCATCATCAAATCTGCGAGCTCGTCGATGATCACAACGATAAACGGCAGATACTCTGGAACGTTCTCGATCTCGTGCGGTTCGAGCTTCTTCAGTAGACGCTCGTGAAGTCGATCCTTTCCCAGGTTGTTGAACGCACCGATGTGGCGGACGCCTGCGAGCGCCAGCAGCTCGTATCGCTCTTCCATCTTGTCCACCGTCCAGCCGAGGACCGCCGGTGCCTTCTTCATGTCGGTGACGACCGGGCAGAGAAGGTGCGGGATGTTCTCGAACGGCGCGAGTTCTACCATCTTCGGGTCGACGAGGATCATCTTGACCTCGTCTGGGCTCCGGGTCATGAGGATGTTCGTAATGATGGAGTTGATACACACCGACTTGCCAGATCCTGTCGACCCCGCGATCAACAAGTGCGGCATATCGCCGAGATCACTGACGACACAGTTGCCGGCGATGCCTTTTCCGAGTGCCAAAGGAAGCTTGTAGTCTTCGTCGCGCAGCTCGGGCGATTCGAGGAGATCGCGGAGGCCCACGGCACTGCGCTTGGCGTTGGGAACCTCGATCCCGACGGTCGACTTTCCAGGGATGGGAGCAACGATGCGAATACTCGTCGCCTTGAGCGCCATCGCCAGATCGTCGGCCAAGTTGATGATCTTGTTGACCTTGATGCCGGCGGCGAGCGTTACCTCGTACTGCGTGATGGTCGGACCGCGCTGCACTTCGACGACACTTGCTTCGATCTTGAAGTCACGTAGGGTCGCCTCGATTTTTTCGGCGGTCTGCTCGAGTCGCGGGCGGTCGATCGCCTTGGCTGACGTCGGGTTGTTCTTGAGAAGATCCAGTGGTGGCAGCCGATAGGGCCCCGCTCGTCGCGGCTTGGATGGGCGTTTCGCGATCGCGCTCTTTGTCGGAGTGGGCGTCTGGGTGTGGATGACGAGAGGAGGTCGGTCTCGTTTGGGAGGCGAGGCTTCTTCCTCTTCTTCTTCCTCTTCCTCTTCTTCCTCTTCCTCCTCGTCCTCCGCTTCCTCTAGCGCGAGATCCTCATCAGCTTCTTCTTCTTCGCCTATGAGTTCTTCGTCTTCGACGGCCTCGGCTTCCAGTTCGTCGTGCTGTTTTTTGGCGCCGCGCCGCTTCTTCGCTGTGGTCCGCTTGCGCTCTGCACTCGTCGAAGTCTTCGACCGTTTTTTCGTCGTCGTTCGAGCGCCCACCTGGAGCCGGGGTAGGTTGTCACGCACGGTTGAGGCGAAGCGCGGCAGCTGCAAAAGTCCTCCCTTGACTTGCGAACCTGCTTTCTGCCATCGCTCGCGGTCCAGGGCTACGGTACCGGCACGACTGAGAAAGGGGTAAAAGACGGCGTCGGTCGAGATCATGATCGCCACGAGCATGACGAGCGCCAGAATGAGAAACGTGCCGAAAGATGACAGCTGGCCGATCAGAAACTCGAAGAAGAATTGGCCATAGAATCCGCCAGGGAGTGTCCCGAGTAGTTCGGCGTCGTTGTAGAGCGCCACTTCAAGTGCGGACAGCGCGAGTGTCAGCAAGCAGATTCCGACAAGTTTCCAGCCCCATTCTTTCACTTGGCGTCTGAACAGCGCGATGGCACCTAACGACCCAAGGAGGAGCGTCAGTCCGTACGCCGCCAAGTGACCAACCCAAGAGGTGAGGTGAAAGCTCACCGCAGCGCCGAACGGTCCGCAGGCGTTGTGGATTGGAAAAGAAGGCCCTAGGTAGTCCTCAGGTTCGTGGGTTGCGAGGCAAACCCAAAGGAACGAAGCTACGCCGACCATTGAGAAAGCGAACATCTCGCGACGGGATTCTTGCTGCATGCTCTTCTCTCGACTTCTCTCGGACGCTGGAGCGGGCTCCGCCGGCGCCGCCGTACCGGGTTTATCGGCATGTTTGCCTCCGCCCTTGAGCCGTTTCTCAGCGCTCGCTACCGCTTGCTGGTGTGCGGCCGCGGAGCCCGATCCCGCATTTCTCACAAGATTCCTACTGCGGCACCGTAAGTCGCGCTTTCGTCCTCCCTCCTCGGTCGGACTCAACGGTCGAATCGTAAAGCCTTCCTTGCCACGACACGACTTGCGGCTCTTCGCTACGAAATCTCGTGAGAAACGCGGGCTATCTCGCCGCCAGCTCTTCTTCGATGAGACCCACCAGGTGGGCGGCGAGCTGGGATTTGCGGAGTTGGCCAAGCACACGTTTTTGGCCTCTGGCACCCAACAGCGTGTACACGCCGGCGTCGACGCCAATGGCTGACGGATCGTTCAGCACGATCCAGTCGAGGTTCTTGCGCGCGAGCTTCTCTGCGGCATTTCGTTCGCCGTCGTCACTCTCGAGCGCGAATCCGACGTGTACGCGCCGCCCTTTTTCTCGACCTAGCTCGGCCGCGATGTCTTCGGTGGGGAGGAGCTCGAGGGTCCAGTTCGATCCCGCTCGCTTTCGCTTGGTGTCGCTGGACTGACGTGGCCGAAAGTCGCAGACGGCGGCGGCTGCTACCAGTGCATCGCATGAGCTGTGCAGCGACTTACAGGCGGCCATCATTTCCGCGGTCGAGACGACCCGATGCGCGCAGACGCCACGTGGAACAGAGATTTCGAGAGGTCCGTGCACAAGGTCGACTTGCCAACCTTTTTTGAGCGCTTCGCGCGCGATGGCGACGCCCTGACGTCCGCTCGACGCGTTGGAGATAAACCGTACCGGATCGATGGCTTCGCGCGTTGGCCCGGCCGTGATCAAGAGGCGGCACGCAGGAGTCACGGAGATTTCGCGATCGTTTTCTGAATCACCGCGAGGATTTTGTCCGGCTCAGCCAGTCGCCCCATGCCGACAGAGCCGCAGGCGAGATGCCCGGGCTCGGGATCGATTACGTGAAAGCCAACGTCTCGTAGCCGTTTGAGGTTTTCCTGCACGATACGATTCTCCCACATACGGTCATTCATTGCGGGAGCCAGCAGGATTGGCTTAGTACAGGCGAGGAGCGTTACGGTCAACAGGTCGTCGCCAAGTCCTGCGGCCATTCTGCCGATGAGATCAGCCGTCGTCGGTGCAACAACGACAAGGTCGGCCCACTCCGGCAGTGCGATGTGCTCCGGGCGATATGCCGGATCGTCTTCAAACGTATCGACGTACACTGGCTGCTGGGTGACGGCGCGGAAGGTCAAGGCGGTGATGAACTTCTGCGCGTGCGCCGTAAGGATGACGCGTACTTCGTTGCCATCTTGCGTCAGCTTGGACGCCAAGTCCGCACTCTTGTATGCGGCGATACCGGCAGAGACGCCGAGCAAGATGTTGGCCATCAGGAACCTTCCGTCTGTTCGAGAGACTCGTAGCGACATCCTCGCCGCTTCGCTTGCGAGTTGCGTCTGGGGCCTCTATCGGCGATGGAGGGAAACCGAACGGCACGCTGCCCGCCCCCGTGCGCGCCGCTCACGACCCGATTCCTCAAGATCCATACTACCGCACGAACAACGCTGTCGAATTGCGCAAAGTGGCAAGCTGCTCTACCGAACGACTTTCAGCAGCTGTTTGATCGACAGACCCGCTACTTCTTCGGATTGAGAAGCTGAGCCAGCTCTCTGATTCGCTGCTCCTTGATCTTTTTGATGTCGGAGCCGTAGACCTCTTGTGACTCTTCGCCTTCGACCGGCGCTTCGCTCTTTTCAGGCGGTGTGTCGGGGAAGCTAGGCTCTTCCTCGACGACATGCTGAATCTCGTCACGGGGACCCAGCACGATCTTTCCTTCGAGAATCTCGCGACAGGCGAGACGGCGGAGATCCTTCGATTCGTCCTCGGTGTCACATTGAATCAGCGGCAGTGCCCCTCGATTCAGCTCGACCATACGCTTCTGCAACAGCGAGGTGAGAGCGAACTTGCCACCGACTTTCTCTACCAGGGCTTCTTCCAAATCAATGTCGAGCATGTTCCCCTCTTGTGAATGATCTCTCGGATAGGCTTTTTCTGACTCGGACGAGTCCAAATTCGATACGGAACGTGTTTGATTCATTGGATCAAGTGTCACCGGGTATGTCACCTCCTCATTCCTCTGGCAGCTGCTCGAGCGGCTCGGCGTTCAAGCTTTTGAAATCTTCGAGGCTGAATTCTCTACGTCTTGTGAAACTCCCAAAAGTCGAAGAACTTCTTCGACCGCACGATTGAGCTGGTCGTTGATAACGACGAAGTCGAACTTGCCGGATTCGCGAAGCTCATCGCGCGCGGCAGCTAGCCGAGCGTCAGCCTGCTCGGCGCTCTCCGTCCCGCGGCCTCGTAGTCGCTCCACGAGCGTCTTTTCGTTCGGCGGCTCGACGAAAATACTGATTCCTCGGGCGCGCCCATCCTTAAACATGGGCTCGCGTCGGAGGCTTTCGGCACCCTGAACATCGACTGCGAGCAGAACGAAGACTCCTGGTGCGAGATGCCGCAAAACTTCCGATCTCAGCGTGCCGTAGTGGTTGTCATGAACTTTCGCGTACTCCAAGAAGTCGCCATCTGCGATGTGGCGTTCGAACTCGTCGTGAGTGAGGAAGTGGTAGTCGACACCTTCGCGCTCGGCTCCTCGCGGCGGCCGCGTTGTGCACGTGATGACGCGGCGAAAACTCGGGAGCTTGAGCAGCTCCTCGCACAGCGTCGACTTGCCGACGCCTGAAGGGCCGGAGACTATGACGACTGTTCCACCGTGTGACGACATAAGCTCTGTTTGCCCCTATTCGATGTTCATGACTTGTTCCTTGAGTCGATCGACGTCGGCTTTTAAGTCGACGATCGCACGGCTCAATTCGGGAGTCGTTGACTTGGCCGCCATGGTGTTCGACTCGCGGAACATTTCTTGAGTGATGAATTCGAGCTTGCGGCCGATCGGCTCGGGGGAGTCGAGCGACGCGTCGAACTGCATCAGATGGCTCTCGAATCGACTGATCTCTTCGGTGATGTCAGCTTTCTCTGCCAAAATCGCGACCTCGCGAACGACGTCGTCCTGATTCACCGCGACTTCCGTACCTTCCAGAAGGTCGTTCACGCGTTGCGTCAACTTGGCGTAGTGGACCCTGGCCGCCTCAGGAGCCAACTTGCTGATGTCTTGAACTTGACGAGTCATCCCGTTAACGCGTGCGCTGAGCTCCGAGTGAAGGTGCTTCCCTTCCCGTGTTCTCATGCTCACAAGCCCCTGCATTGCTTCGTCCACACCCTTCTCAGCCACCGGCAGGAGAGCGTCGCGCTGCACCTCCACCGCCTCCCGCACGCGAACCACGCCGGGCAGAGGCAGGAGCGCCTGCAGGTCGAGGTCGTTCGCGCCGGAACTTGACGAGAGCGCGCCGGAGGCTTTGAGCGATCGTGAGTACTTCTCAAGCACTTCCATGTCGATGTCGTAAAGATCCGCGTTGTGCGTTGGTTCCAGAAGCGCGACGTAGTGGATCGAACCGCGAGCGACGTAGCGGCGTATGCGTTCTTCGATCTCGCGTTGCAGAAAGCTGAATTCTTCCGAGACGCGTCCAGTAATCTTCAGAAACTTGTTGTTGACGCTCTTGAGCTCAAGCGTCAGCACGAAGTCAGGCGTTTCAATTCGGCTGTTGCCGAAGCCAGTCATGCTCTTCAGCATGGAGTTTTCCGTCGTCCTAGCAGCCTGTTGCAAGGTGCTTCGAATCGAGAACTGCTGCATGCGCGGGTAGTTTCCGGATCCTCTCCCGAGACATACTGCGACTAGAAGATGTTTCGGCGCGTTTTGACGCCGTCGAGCTGGGCGTGAAGAGGGCAGTTTCTCGGCCGAATGACTTTTTCAACGGGCTGTTCGTCCTCCAGCGTCGGCGCGGCTTTGTATGACAGCCACGATGACCTGGCTGATTGTCTACTCGGAGTCTGACGGTGGCGACGTTGGGGTGACGTCACCTTCCGGAGGCGTCGTTGGCACCACCGCGCCTGCGCTTTCACCGCTAGGCGTTGTCGCTGAGTCGGTAGACGGTTCGAGGGGGTTGACCACGCCGTCGACGGCGCCGTCGGCATCTCCCGCTGCGCCAGTTTCGGCGCCAGTCCCGGCGTCGACGTCGGGCGTGCCCGGAGAGGCGTCGCCTGTCGCGGTCGATTCGTCTTGCTCCGCTACCGAGCGTGATTGGCCCCAGTTGCCGATGATGCCCATGAGAATGACGCAACCTGCGAATAGAATCGCGAGGATGGTCGTCATGCGGGTGAGACCTTTTTGCATTCGCGCGCCGAGGAGCGCACTGCTGGACCCGCCACCGCCGAACGCACTCGTCAAACCAGTGTCCTTCGAATCCTGGATCAAGATGATCGCGATCAGAAGCAGGCCAAGAATCACGACCAAGACACCGAGCAGCGTCAGCGTCACGCCGGTCCAACTCAACGCGAGAAGCAATTCGTGCATTATGATCCGTCTCCGATTCGTACCTTCTGAGGTTTCAAGGCGCCATCTGGGGTTTCAATCGAGCCATCCGGGTTTCACTGAAACAGTGCTTCGAGCCGAAAACAGGGCACTCAGAACGAAGACTCGCAGATCGCGAGAAACGAGTCTGCCTCGAGGCTGGCGCCTCCGACAAGGAGGCCGTCGACATCTTTTTCGGCTAGGAGCTCGCCAGAGTTTTCAGGCTTAACGCTGCCGCCATAGAGAATCAACGTTTGCTGGACTTCTTCTCCGCTTCCGCCTAATCGCTCGAATTGACCCTGCAGGTGGCCTCGGATGAACTCGTGGACCTCCTGCCCCTGGGCGGGCGTCGCCGTTTTACCGGTCCCTATCGCCCAGACCGGCTCATACGCGATGACGACGCGAGACAAGTCTGCCGCCACCTTAATCTCTTCTAGTCCCGCGCTCAGCTGGCGCTGAACGACATCGGTCGTACGACCAGCTTCACGCTCGTCAAGGGTTTCCCCGACGCAGAGGATTGGCTCCAGGCCGGCGTCGAGCGCCCGCGCTACTTTCTTCGCCGTTTCGGCGTCCGTCTCGCCGAAGACGTGGCGACGCTCCGAGTGGCCGACGAGCGTCGCTTCGCCGCCGCCGCCGAGCACCATTTCGGCGGCGGTTTCGCCGGTGAACGCGCCACGGCGTTCCCAATGGATGTTCTGTGCTCCGACGGTGACGTGATGGGCTGCTCCCTCCACAGCCTGTGCCACTGCAGCGAGTGAAATCAGGTTCGGAAAGAGACCGACTCTTGGCGTATCGCCTGCGGGCAAACGGCGCGCGATTTCGGTCGCAATGGCCTGCGATTCGGCAACCGTTTTGTGCATTTTCCAGTTGCCTGCTATGTAGTTCGTGCGCACCCTTCAACTCACTCGCTGAGCCCGATTCCGAGAAACGCTCCCCGTTATGACACTCTTTCGTCGTCGCTCACCAGCCGTCGATCGCCACTGCTTGTCGATCTCCGGCGTACGGGCTCCGCCGAGATCGTGCCTAAGCGTCTTCGTCGAACTGGTGGGATAAAACGCCGGTTACTGAGAGAGCCTCACCAGGGGGGAGAGTTCCCGGGAGACTTCAGAGCTGAGCGACGCACTCACGCACCATCATGACCACCCTGCGACGAGTAAGAACCCCTTAACGTAGAAATTCTTCGCGGCAAAGTCAAGTTTCTGGTGGTAAGAAACCTAGCCGGTATGTCCACCGCGGATTTTGCGCCTCTTCGCCCCGATGGGGGCGTAAAGTGGCGACTGGCCAGAGGTTCAAGGAGCAGGTCGACTCGCTGAGCCACCTGGCACGTTCGTCCGTTTCCACCTGGCGCATTGAAGATTGAAGACCGTGATTCCTTCCGAGCCAATACTTGCGATCGAGACGTCGACTGCCCACGGCAGTGTCGCCCTCTTCGAAGCTGGGCAAGTGCTCGCTGCACATGAGTTTACGTGCGGGTTTTCGTATGGCGAAGATCTCGTCTCGTCGATCCGGGGTCTGCTGGAGAAGGCCGACGTGGCGATCAGTCGCGTGGCCGCTGTCGGGGTCAGCGTCGGTCCGGGATCGTACACCGGCGTGCGCGTTGGCGTTACCAGCGCCAAAACCCTTGGACTGGCTCTCGGCTGTCCGGTCGTTGGCGTCGAAACACTCCGCGCCGTCGCTGCGGCGCGCCTGCTCGCCGCCCGCCGTGCTGGGGAGCGTGGTGAGCTGTGGAGTCTGAGCGTCCTCGACGGCAGACAAGACTTCCTCTTTGCCGCGGCTTTTCGCTCCGCGGCGGACCCCCAGTGGCCGCCGACCGGGCTTCAGCTCGCGGCTCCGGCCATCCCCCAGAGCGTCGATCGTGCCGCAGAGCTCTGTCCGGCCCTGGTCTCGAAGCTCGGCGTTCTCGGTGTGCGACAGCTCGGGATCGTCGGCGAGGGGGCAGAGAAGTTTCTGACTCTCGTGGAGTCGCACGTCGACCGTGAAGCGATGGGCAAGGTAACGTTCACGCCTTGTAGCACCGCGCCGCTCGATCGTAGCCTCGCTGTGGCCTTGCTGGCGCTGGACGCGCTGCAGCAGCCGGGCGACGAGGCCACCCCTTGGCGATCGCGCGTGGCGCGCTCAAGGGAGGAGATTCACCGATTGGTGCCGATCTATATGCGCCCCACGGAAGCTGAGCACAAGCTGATGGAGTCAGACTCGGCATGCTCCTGACATCGCGTCGCGCGCGCCAGCGCCGCCGACGAAAACCTCGCCGTGTGTCATTCTCGACGTGCGCGGTGATGGCGCTCGTGGTTGTGATAGGCGTTGCTCTGAATCTGTTTTTGGCTCTCCGTCCCGCCGTGCTCGAGTCGCGCGCGCGGGATCACCTCAGGGCGGCTTTCGGCCTCGCTGCAGAGTTCGAATCCCTTAGAATCACCTGGGCGCGCGGTGTCGAGTTGGAAGGATTGCGACTGACGCACCCGGCCCCATCCACTTCTTCTTCAGATGTGTCGTCGACATCCGTCGCTAGGCGTGAGCCCCCACTGTTGAGTGTCGAGCGCGTCCGACTCGTCCCCAAGTATCTTTCTCTCCTGAAAGGGGCGTTCGAAGTAGACGCCTTCGTCCTCGAGCAACCTCGGCTTGCGCTTGAGCGTCGCGGCGACGGCACATGGAACTTTGCTTCCATTCTCGACGCGATTGAAGCGCAGAGCGATGCAGACGCAGACTCGTCTGCGGCGCAGCCGGAGGCGGCGTCGCCCATTTTGTCGTCGTTTCGTTTGGCGGGTGGCCGCATCCGTTTGGTGGATCGAGTGGTGAGGCCGCAGCGAGAAGTCGTGCTCGAAGATGTTTTTGCCTCGCTTCGGCGCCAGGAAGGCGGTGCGCTGAGATTTCAGGGCGAGTGTCGAGCGCCGCACATGCGACGCGCTCGTGTCGTGGGCGACGTCTCAGATACGGGACAGGTGCGCGCCGCGGTGAGTGTCGAGAAACTCGACCTGGGAGCACCCCTTCACTCCTACGTGGAGAACCCAGACGTTGCGCAAACGATCAAACGAATTCGTGTCAGTGGGGTTGCGGATCTGCATGCTGATCTGAGCTTTGACAGCTTAGAAGGGTTTCAGATCCAGCGCCTATCGGCGAGCATCTCACGGTGCGACGTCGACCACGAGCGACTGCCATTTCCGCTCAAGGGAATCGAGGGCAGATTGTCGATGCGCAATCAGGTCGTTGCGATCGATTCGCTCTCCGGTCAGGTCGGCGGCGGCCCCTTGTCACTCAGCGGCTCTGCGGAGTTCTCCAGACAGTGGGAGCTGCAGCGCTGGACCATGCGAGCGCGTGCTGCGTCCTTCCCTGTGAACCATCGACTTCGGGACGTGCTCACCGGCCATGCGCGTGAGATCTACGACGAGTATAGTCCAACGGGACGCATCGGGATCGAGCTGGATGTTGCGGAAAGCCTTGTCTTTCCGCCGCGCCCGCGGGACGTGCTCGCGACGTTGACGCTCGACGGTGTCGACGTTTCTTATCGTCACTTTCCGTATCTGGTGCGCGGCGCACGTGGCCAGATCGTCGTCAAGGACGGGCGTCTCGAGTTTCCTGGACCCATCGAGGCGACCGAAGGCCCTGTGAGGGTCGCAGTCAGCGGCTACGGTGCGGATTTGAGAGCGGGCGGCAAGGTTGGAATCGTTGTGCGCATAGCCGGTGTGCCGCTCGACGAACGTTTTCGCGGCAGTCTACCGCTGCAGTCGCGTCAGATTTGGGACGACTTTCGCGCGACAGGCACGGCGGATGGAGTCGTGAACGTTTACCGAGCGCAGTACGATCCGACGCTACCTGAAGATGAGCTGCGCGAACTTCGGCGTATTCGAGTGGCTGTGAACATCTTTCCGCGACAGCTTCACATTGCGTATCGACACTTCCCATACCAAGTCGAGAACATCGGCGGCGAGATCCGTCTCGATTTCCCCGACAACCTCATGACGATTGTTGGCCTGAAGGGACAGCACGGTGATCAGACGATCACGGGCCAAGGCGCTGTCGACTTCGGAGAAGAAGGGCTATTTCACGTTTCCCTTCACGCCGACTCTCTGCGTGTTGACGAAGAATTCGCTGAGGCAATTCCGGAGAGTGGGCGAAATTTACTTCGGGATTTCGATTTTCGCGGCGAGGTCGGGTTGGACGTCAAGATTCAGTCCACTGAGTCGCTCGGCCTTGTCGTCAACTCGCTCGCGTCTCTGCACCGAGGGTCCGTTCGCCATAAAGATTTTCCCTATCGCATTCCACTTGAAGGCGGCAGTCTCGAGCTCTTGGGAGAAGAGACGCTGAAGTTCTCGGGCGTTCGTACTCCCGACGATTTCCGTCCGCGTGTTGAATTCCACGGCGAACTGATTCAAGAGGGAACGCAGCGCACACTGGGGTTCGGGCTCGATATTGCGGAGTTGCAGTTCGATGGCCGCCTGGTCGCTGCCTTGCCGCCACAACTCCGGCGCTTTGTTGAAAAGATCGGCTTGGGGGGCACCTATGGTGGAAAACTGACGGGAACATTCGAGTTTGATGAGGTGGACCCGAGCCACGTGGCGATTTCGTACCGTGGCGATGACATCGTCCTAGAGGGCGGCGAGGTCGACTTCGGCCTGCGAATCAAGGAGATTGATGCCAAGAGTTCGTTCTCCGGGACAAAGTTTCCCGGCAAGCCGCACTCTTTGATGGGCGAGGTGAGGGCATCTTCCGCCTGGTTCAACCGGTTGCACCTGACGGGTACCGTCGTCGAGTTTTGCCTCGGCATGGTGCACCCGCACATTCGCGCGGTCCGCGATGGCGACGAGGCGGCAAAGGAGCGCTATGATCCACCGCGCTCATTTGTCCGCCGACTGACGCGCAGCAGTGTCGACGAGACATTCCAGGCGTTTCTGGCGTCGAGGGAGATGTACGGCGGGCGGTTTGACGGTTTTCTCTACGTCGATGCCGGCGAACAGAAAGACTTGGCAGGACACTTCACGGCTGACGGCCTCAAAGTGGCCATGGCCGCTGAGGATGTTTTTGGCGCTCCGGGGACAGGAACGGAGGGTGAAGCCAGCGGCGAAGTCGAGTTTGCCGGTCGCGTCGGCGACAGCCGATCGGTCGTTGGCCAGGGACGCGGTAGCATCAAACGCGCGAAACTCGTCCAACTACCGCTCTTCGTGGGTATTCTCGGTGTTCTGTTCGGCGACTCGCTTGGGGATCATTACTTCAACTCTGTCGATCTGGAGTACTTGATCAAGGATGGGAAGTTTGTCGCCACGCCCAACGGGATTCGCATCGAAAGCCGAGGCATCAAGCTACGCGGAGACGGCACGATGGATTTCGACGGGAAGCTGAACCTGACGCTCCTGCCAAGATTGTTCAACGTCGAAGTGCCCGTGTTTGAGAGCGTTCTGAGCGCGATCAAGTCGGTGACGGGCCGCATCGTTGTCAAAGGTGATCTCGCCAATCCGTCGCCGAAGTTTGTGACCGTCGGAATCGGTTTCGAGATCGGTTCGGAGAACGAACCGCCGCCGCCACTTCCAAGCGACCTGAGACGTGAAGCGAAGAAGAGTTCCGGCGAGCGTCCCGATCGCAACGACGGTTGATGGCGACGACTCCGTGAACATGCTGTGGCGCGGATCGCCGTCTTCGTCCGCGGCTGTCTCCACCGAGAGATCGGTCAATAGGCAATGAGATCTCGAATCTTCAGAGCTAAAGAAGAGACGGCGATGCGCTCGCCAAGATCGTTCAGGCGAGCCCATTTCTGATCGCGTCGCTTCTTCGGCGCTACACGGGCGCGCACAAGGGTCGGGGCTGCGGTGATGCGACGGAAGGTGATCGTATGAGCGACAGGCTCAAGCTCGCGTTCGGTAGTCAGACGGCCGCCCAGATCGTCTTCGAGTCGCGATAGCAGCTCCGTTGCGGCCGCCGCGGCGTGGAACGGGAACATCCAGAGACCACGCAGAAATGAGCCCGAGCTGACACGCTCAAGGAGAAAGAGATCGCCGCGCTGAACGACCGCAACCTGGAGGTGTAGTTTTTCGGTCTTGCGTTTGGCTGGAAGTTCGGGGTAGCGCGCTGCGTCCCCGTGTGCTGCGGCGGCGCACCACGTCGACACGGCGCAGTGAGAGCAGTCAGGACTGTGAGGCGTGCAAATCGTTGCGCCGAGCTCCATCACCGCCTGGTTGAAGTCTCCCGGTGTCGACTCGGCCATCGCCTCAAGGGCGAACTCCGAGATGCGACGACGAAGCGCTGCGGTGCGTGGATTCCCTCGGAGTCGCAGGAGCCGTGTGACGACACGCTCAACGTTCCCATCGACCACCGGTGCGCGATGTCCGAAGGCGATGCTGAGAATTGCCGCCGCTGTATACGGACCAACGCCTGGAATGCTGAGTGCGTCCTCCCATCGCGTCGGAAACTCGCCGGCGTGCATCTCAGCGACGTAGCGAGCTCCAGCCAAGAGAGAACGGGCGCGTCGATAGTACCCCAGACCTGACCACAGCGACAGGACGTCGTCCTCGTCGCTTGCAGCTAGGTCTGCGACGGTTGGGAACCGCGCCAAGAATCGCTCATAGTACGGTATCACGACGTCCACACGAGTCTGCTGCAGCATGATCTCGGAGACCCAGATGCGGTACGGGTCATTGGTTTGGCGCCAGGGCAACCGCCTCTGGCACTGACGGTACCAGTGAACGAGCGCGTCGCCGAGGGTTGCCGAGCGGCGCATGTTCTTGCCGGAGTTTCGAGTTCGTCGGGTCTTGCGCTCAGCCATGCGGTGACTCGGGATACCGAGGGGACGAGCTTCGGAGTAATAGACAAGCGTTCGGGTCGACCTCGAACAGCGGCGTTGCTTTGTCGGTCGACAAGTGGGCTGGTGTATACTACCGAGCGCACTGTGGAGTCAAGCGGCGCTACGGTGTGCTCGTGTGCCTGCCGACGATCTACTCAGCGATTCCAACGGGAACTTGATGGCGGAAGAAAGACTGACGGCTTGCGATCTGTTCAACCACGCCGTCGAGGCGTTTCGGCAATCCGACGTCGCTCGCGCCGTCGTGTGTCTGCGCCGGGGGTTTTTCGAGAACCTCTACATTTCGCCGCTGCTTCTCGGAGAACCTTATCATCCGCAGGAAATCTGGTACCCGAGTGCCGAGTCCGAGCCTCGTGCGGCGACAGAGTATTTGCGGCGATACGGTCGGCTCTGGGACAGCCAGGTCGGGGCGCGAGAGTTCCTGCGCGAGATCTGGCAGGACCCTCTGGTTCGGCATGAACTGCGCAGCTATCTCAATCTGGCGAAGAATCTCCTCAATGCTCCTTCGCGTCGGCAAGCTGACGAGCTTCTTCGAGAGCGAGAGCTATTCATCAGTGAGCGTCGCATCGAGAGGACTCAAGCTGAGATTATCCAGCGCCTCTCTCGGTCGGACGTTCGCGTGCCTGCCGCGCCGCCGCGCTTCGCTTTGATTCTGCTCGCCGCTCGAGATCCCATTGCGTCGGTCGAGTTTTATCGACAGCTTTTCTCGATCGAACCGGTTCACACGAGTCAGACTGCGCGCGGCTACGCCGAATTCGAAATCGAGGGTGTTCACGTCGCGATTCATGGCCATGACCGACTCGGCAAAGGGGACCCTTACGCGCTGGGAGAGCCCCCGTCGTCCCTTGGTTGGGGAGCGCTCTTTATCGTTCAGGTCGCCGACGTTGAGATCTACTACGAGAACGCAGTGCGCGCCGACCTCACGATCGTCGACAGCGATTTCGCGGCGGGCCGCCACAGATTCTTCGTCGTCAAGGATCCGTCCGGATATCTTTTCGAGCTCACAGAGAGCGAACCACGAGGGTTGGAATTCTCATAACTCGAGGTGCGGTCGCGATCCCTGAGGCCATGGCCAAGCTCGAGGCTAAAGAAGTGAGTCCGATCCGAACTTCACCTCGCGCTGTCGTGAGGTTGACGAGCGTCCCGCCATGTCCGTCGGTTTTTTTTTTGCTAGAGCGGTCCATTCGACTTTCCCGGCACTCGTCAAACTGGACTTTGGTGCTGCCGTCGATCGCGCCGATAGTTCGGAAGGCGGTCCAATTCGTCGACGTTGGGTCGCCCTTTTGGAACCGAATAGGCCTCGCGTGGTAGGGGAGAAGCTTTCGTGACCCTGGGCGAGAAAACAGCAGAGAAAAACCTGTGTTTTCCGGAGCATTTGCAGGCTCAACTGCGGGATATGGTGCTGGACGCTCCAGGCATGTTCATCGTTGTCTTGGACGATGCCTGCCGGATCGAGTTCGCGAATCGCCTGTTCTGCCGCGAGGTGTGCGACTGTCCGTCGTCGACAGATTTCCTCTCGACATTGACTGACGAGTGCAGTCGCGATGTTCGACGGGCCCTGACGGATGCGCAAAGCGCCAGCGTCAACCTCTCGCTCCACCACTCGTTGCCCGCCGGCCCGAGGATGGTGTCCTACACCTTCAGGCGTGTAGGAGGTGATACCTGGATCGCTTTGGGTCATGACGAGAGCGTGCGCTCCGAGTTGCTCGAGCAACTGTGTGCCCTCGTGGACGATCTGGAGGCGAAAATCGAGCGTGAGCAGGGGCTCGTGGCCGAACTGCAGGCCTTGGTGAAACGTGATCCTCTGACGTTGCTGCCGAATCGGCGTTTTCTCAATGAAGTTCTCAGCGAACTCGACGCGCCGGCCGACGATCCTCCCTCGGCGCGATCATTCGCGGTGCTCTGCATCGACATCGACCGCTTCAAAACAGTGAACGATCGCTACGGACATCTCTTCGGCGACCAGGTCTTGCAGACAGTCGCGAGTGTGCTTCGATGCAATCTGCGCGACACCGATCAGATTGCCCGTTACGGCGGCGAGGAGTTCGTTGTTCTCGCGGAGGACGCAGCGCAAGAGTGTGCCTACGATTTCGCCGAGCGTCTGCGCCTTGCGGTGGAGAAAGCGTGTATGCCGGAGCCCCTCGAGCGCATCACTGTGAGCGTTGGTCTCGCATACCACAAACCAGAGAGCCGCCTAGGAGTCACAGAGGTTTTGGATCTGGCGGATCAAGCGCTCTACCTCGCCAAACGAGACGGGCGAAACTGCGTTCGGGTTGCTAGCGTCGTGCCGAGTTGAGCGCCCACTCGAACTTGCTTCGAGCAGCAGGCGAGCGTGAAGAGGCCGATCTCTTCGTCGAATGATTCGACCGCGGCTGCGCTTCGCTCCGTTTCGCGTCGCCAGACCGCGAACGTGTGGCTGAAGTGCGGCGAAAACCGCAGCCCGCAGTGTTGGGAGAGAGGCCGATCATTGGCGGTCGAGTGGCGCCGTACGATTGCACCGGGCGGGAGCTGCAGCGTAGAATGGTCATCCTGTTTTTCGCCGGTGACGTCGGCTGTCGACTATAGAGTGGCAACGATTCGAAGTTCTCTTCGTGCCGGCTTGAGTCTGAGGTGCGTGAGCTGACCGCTCCGGCACACCCTCAAGGTTGGTGTATGTGTTCTCTGCGCTTGATCGTCGCCCTCTTCGCCTTGGTTTTCGCCGTGCCCTTGGCCGCTGGCGCCGAGGAGTTGGCTGCCCTGATCGAGACCTACAACGCCGCGAAGTCGACCGCCGGCGGTGATGAGGAAGCGCGTCAGAAGAAGATCAAGGAGAACGTGGCGCCCGCGGCGTTCGCGATCGCCGCGGAAGGGTCGGACGCGTCGTTGAATTTTTTGATCCGCGAGCTCGGTCGCACACGGGAGGAGATTCGTGTCGTCTGCGCCCTGGCGATCGTACGCTCGCCACACGCGAAGGCACATTCGCTTCTGCTCAAGAACTTGGGCCCGCATATGCCTTCGGTTCAGGCCGCGGCGTTGCACGCGTTGCGAACAGTGCTCCAGGATGCCGGTGCGTTCGAGACGGAGCTGCTCCAGTTATCGAGAAAAGTTCGCGGTGTCGAGGCAAGGTCGGCGTTGGCGCCGATTCTCGGACGACTTCATAGCGAAGACGCAGCGAAAGCGCTTCTGTCGACTGTACTGCCGGCGAAAGCACAAAGGCGCGATGAAGAACTGGCTCATGCCCGGATCGTGCTCGAAGTACTCGGGCAGTTCGACTCAGATGTCATGCGAGACTGGCTGCCGGAGCGAGCCTTCAAGGCCGCCGGCCGCGTGTCGGAGCGGCAGGTTTTGGTGGTGCGTTTGTGCGTTCGCGACGGAATCGACGCCGCCCGCCGCAGAATCCGACGTCTAGTGCTCAGCATTGCTCCACGCGTCGCGGCGGCAGCCGTGGAGGCGTTGGCGGCATTCGGTCTTGAGGCTGCGGACGTAAAGCAAATCATCAAGATGCTTAAAAAGCGCAAGCGTGCCGACGTTGAGTTCTTCGTCAACGCGATGGACGCTTTGGCTCGCAGTGACGATGATGTCTCATACGAGTTCTTGGTCGGTGAAGCGCGCGCAAAGTCTCCGCAACGCCAGCTCCTCGCGCTTGGAAGTCTGGCGCAGATGACGGAACGCCCCGACACGGTCGAGGTTTTCGCAGAGACGATCAAAGCTGGAGATTCACGCGTGCGCCTGGCGTCGATTCGTGGACTGGGCTTGATTCGAAAGCTGCCGACGATCGATGTTTTGATCGAAGCACTAGGTCAAGAGACTGAATATCGTCTTCGCGTGGAGATGCTCCGGGCCCTCGTACGGCTCACCGGCAGCAATATGGGATTGGAAGCGGCCGATTGGCAGAAGTGGTGGTCGGTCAATCGATCCAAGTTCGAGTTCGACGCGAAGAGCGAAAGTAGGACCAGCCGAACTCTCCATGACTTGTCTTACTTTGGAATCGAGGTCGCGTCGCATCGCGTCGTATTCCTTGTGGATATCTCGGGCAGCATGAAGGCCAAAATGAGCCTCGAGAAATCAGACGACGATCAGCGAAAGAAGGCGAAAGGGAAGAAGTCGGCACGGAGAAAGAAGAAGGGAAAGAGCAAGAAACCGCCTGCTCCCCGTCAGCGGCGCATCGATGTCGCCAAGTCGGAGTTGGAAGCGGTGATCAGCGGTTTGCCCGACGAAGCGTGGTTGAACGTTGTCAAGTTCGACGCAACTGTCGTCTCATGGAGCAAGTCGTTAAGGGCGGTGGCGGGAGGCGGCCGCGCTGAGGCCCTCGAGTTCGTGCGCAAGATCGAAGCCGGGAGCGGGACGAATATCTACGACTCTCTCTCGCGCGCCTTCGATGACGCGCAGGTTGACACGATCTATCTTCTCTCCGACGGAGCTCCCAGTCGTGGGCGCATCACGGATCCCGCGGAGATTATCCGTGCGATCCGGCTGCGTAACCGAACCCGTCTGGTCTCCATCCACACGATCCGTCTGAGCGGCGGGGGCGAGGAGGCCGCGAGCTTTCTCAAGAGGCTCGCTGAGGAGAATGGTGGCGAATATCGTGCGATCGGCAGCGATGCTGTCGAGTCCGAATGACCGTTTGAGTTCAGGAGTGAATGTGGCAGCACCGAGTGAGTCTCTTCCGAAGATGTCCCTTGTGCGACAGAAGTTTCCGCGGCCGCGAGTCGACGACATTCCAGCCGCTGTTCACCAGGAGTTGGATCGGGTCTTTCCGTCAGGGAGCCTTCGCAGTGGCGCGGAGATCGGCATCACGGTTGGTAGTCGGGGCATCACGAACATCGATAAGATCACGCGCGCGGTCGTCGACGATCTAAAGCAGCGAGGTGCGCGACCATTTATCATTCCAGCGATGGGAAGTCACGGCGGCGCGCGCGGCGAAGCGCAGCGGCAGCTCATCGCCCACTATGGCGTCACTGAGGCGGCCATGGGGGCTCCGATCCGGCATGAGATGAAGACTCGCAGCCTAGATCCGACGCCTGAAGGGGTGATTCCTTACGTCGCCGAGTCGGCATGGAACTCCGACGGTGTCCTCTTGATGAATCGCATCAAGCCTCACACCGATTTCAAAGGAAAAATCGAGAGCGGCCTGACGAAAATCTGTGCGATCGGGCTCGGTAAGTTAGATGGAGCACAGGAGTACCATTCCCATATCTTCGACATCGGCCTCGGCGCGGCGATTACGTCGGCGTCGACGGCAATCTACGAGACTGGAAAGATTCTTGGTGGACTCGGCATCCTTGAAAATGGATACCACGAGACGGCCAGACTCGCTGGTGTGACGATGGACGGGTTCATGGATCAGGAGGCTGAGTTGTTGAAGGAGGCCTTCGCGCTCATGCCGTCTCTGCCAACCAAGGAACTGGATCTGTTGATTTGCAACCGCATGGGGAAGAATATTTCCGGTGCTGGTCTGGACACCAACATCACCGGACGTAGTGTCTACGGCTACAAGCAGGGCGTGCCCTGGTGTGACTACATGCCGAGCATCTATCGCATCTTCGTCCGTGACCTCTCCGACGAGAGCGACGGTAACGGAGTCGGCATGGGGATGATCGATTTCGCGACGCAGCGTTTCGCAGCCAAAGTTGACCACAAGGTTACCCAGCTGAACGCCATTACCGCATGCTCGCCGGCGAATTCGCGGTTGCCGCTCATCATGGACAGTGACCGCGACGCGATCGTGATGGCGCTGAAGTCGTGTCCACGCCGTCAGGAAGGGCCGCTCATCGCGTACGTTCACGACACCTTAGAGCTTGAGCACGTCTTTGTTTCTGAAGCGTGCCTGCCGGGATTGAACGGCGACTGCGAGAGATTGACGGAGCCGGAGTCGATCACTTTCGATGCCGACGACAGTCTCGCCATGTCCTTTCCGAATTGAGCTTCAGAACTTTCGACGTTCGCAACGCCCGCTGGCCGCGAAACGGCCGAGCGCTAGTCTTCGAGGGGCACGATCCACAGCGCCGGCCATAGGTCTCGGGGCACGGACGAGAGGTCGACGTTCGGATCGACGAGGCGCTGGTACGGACGCCCGTTGAGTGACGCGAAGGCGTGCGCGTAAACCGCCACGTCCTGCTTGCCTTGCCTTCGGAGGTCAGCCGCCAGTTGGTGGGCGAGCTGTAAAATCATGTCCGGAACGCCCGCCATCTTTCGTTTCTGCCGCTCTGTGAGCAGATGGTCTATCGGCAGCGTCCACGACTTACCCTCTTTTCGGTCGTTCGCTACAAACCAGATTTTCCCTTCCTTGTCGCGGAGCTTCATCCGCCAGCTGAACCGATGTCCTTCTTCGGTCCAGGCGACGTCACCTGGATAGAGGTGGTGCCGCAGTGGCACCAACACCTGGAGGACCGCGTATAAGACCGCGCCTGCTAGCAGAAGACGATTCGGCCTGCTCTGCCGAGCGCTTGCGAGCTCCTCGATGGCCGCAGCTTTCGGGACCTCCGGGGATGCTCGACGCAGTAGTTGGCGCGGCCAATCGGGCGCAAAGAATACGGTCGTCATGCCGAGCATGAGCCATGGGAACACACCGATATCGAAGATGAGCGCATTGGTGAGATGGAAGAAGACGGTGCACAGAAACATCCAAGGCCGCGTGCGTTTCCATAAGAGGAGTGGTGCCGCGAGGAGATCGAATGCCACACCGCCGAAGGCGACGAAATCGACGAACCACTCCTGATCGACGAGCCCGCCGACAAGCGGGGCGTCTTGACGAGATCCGAGCCAGGAGCGAATCGGTTCGCCAGCCAGCCAGTCGCCATTAAGTTTCGCTATGCCTGCGTAGAAGTAGACCAAACCGACCTGAAACCGGAGGAGCCATAGCGTCCATACGTCAACGGTTGGCGTGTAGATCGTGCGGCGGCTCCACGCATCGAACGAGAGCGCGCGGTGCGCCGGCAAGAAAAGAGCGAGTAAGAAGGCGAGCAAGCAGATCAGATAGAAGTGGTTCAGATAGGTGGCCTTATCGAGAAGGAAAACGTACGTGAAACCGGCACAAAACAGAGCTGCTGCCAGGCGGTAGAGGAATCCAACGGCGATGGCTAGTGCCAGCACGGCCAGGACGCCAAAGTGAACCGCCATTCCCACGCCCGGCCATGGGGAGATCCAGCCGAAACCCAGGTAGGTAAACTGAAACGCGTCACCGGTGTACGACGATCCCAGGAGCTCCTTGGCACAGTAGCGAGCCGTGTTGGTGAAGAGCGCCACCCCGAAACAGATGCGGATCGCCACGAGCCAAGCGATGTCCACTGGACGTCCGCATGCGGCGTAGAGTCGTCGCACGGTCAGAGCTCGAACCTCCCAGGCGGTGGTGGTCGACCGAGTGCGTCCATGGTGCGTCGCACCGCGGTTGCCAAGTCAACGGGTCAAGACACCCGGTCGAATGGAGTCAATGGTCTGGAGCCTCGGTCGGCTGCCGATATCCACGAACGCTGGGACGATCAAGTCGATCTCAGTCGCTGGCTCGGAGAGCGTGATCATGTGGAGCCGGTCGCCAAGCGCGATGTCGCCGGTTCCGGCCATGCGAGAACGCTGCCGCAGAATCGTCGACGCATCTGGCGCAATGCGCATGTGGGTCAGCCGGCCTTCAGCCAAAGCCTCAACCATGAACGTGCCGTCAAGATTCGCTTCCGTGACACGCCCGATCCAGCGTCTCGCGGTCCCCGAAGCGAAAACCGCACTGGCTTCCAACTCACCAAATCGATTGAGGATGCCCGCCAGAGTGACATCCTCTCCTCTGGTTAACCCGCTGAGGTCGCCAAGCTGTCGCTGCGCTGCGGCGAAGCGCGTCGTATCATCCGTGCGAACCGTGATCTCTCCTTTGCCGGCGTGCAGGTTGACACGCAAGAGCATCGCAGTGTGGTCGATCGAGACGATGCTGCCAGCGACATCCGCAAGCACGTGTGCGGTATCGTCTACAGAGTCATGCACCGAAACCGTGATATGTGGCCGGAAGCGGCGTCCTCCGGGAGCGAAGCGAGTTGCAGCGACGTCGAACTCCGATTGTTCCAGGTCGACGTCGATGACTAACCGCGTGAGCTCGTCTGGCGCTATGGCGAGCGGCTCTGCGAAGGAGACTTCGAGGACTTCGTCATCGGTGACAAAAGGTATCGCCGCGGGTTTGGGAAACGCGGTCCGCGTTCTGGCGACAGGTTCTACCAGTTTCAGTCGAATGCCCTCGTAGACGCCGATGCGCACGTGACGCGATAGTGCCAGGATCTCGTGCAGCTTCTCCCCATGGGAGTCCGCGCTCAGCGAAAGGAGTTCCACGCGGTGTCCGTCGGTCGGCGGATCAAGGCGCTCGGGAGCGATCTCGGTGCCGACGAGTTCGATTTCTCGAACCGTGACTCGGAAATCGAGCAAGTCTGCTGTCGGAGCATCGGTAATCGTAACGACAACTTCACCTGTCTCTAGCCGCCGCGTTGTGTGGATGTGGACGCAGTCGTCATCGTCGAAATGATCATCATCGCGGCAGTGGTGGTCGTCGTCGCTATGGTAGTGGCACGAGCTGCTGCCCATGCTTGCAAGCGCCAGCGTCAGCAGGCACAAGGTGAGGATTCTCGACGTCGCGATCTTCATAGGCTGCATCTCCTTGCGCAGAATGCACGACTCTGCATGAGTGTCGAGCTATTCCCGACCGTCGGTCCGGTGACGTCGAAGTCGATTCGCGGTGTCGCTTGCCGCTCTGATCGCCACTCTGATTGTCGCTCTGATCGTCGCTGTTCCCAGGCGCAGGGTTGTCGTCGGGTGGTCCCGGCCAGCGTTCGCCCGCCGCCAACCCGAGAGGGCTCTGAGCCGTGATGATTGCACGAGGTGGCGCATCTGACAACCAATTGCTGTTCGCGTTCTTCGTTACGGCGCGCGCTGGGTCGGCGTACTTCGAGCTCAAAGTGGAGTCATTTGCCTCGGGACCGGCTACTGCTCGCCATTCGGAAGCTGTCGCAAGCGCGAGTGCGGTCGATTAGCAGCCTGTTGAAAAAGTGCTTCGAGCCGAAAACTGGTCTCTTCGCGTCCAGATCGGCTGCGGCAAACGGAGGCCATCTTCGGGCCCTCTTCTTTCGATTCTGATGGCGAGTATTGACGCGGCCCGTCTGGGCGTGAAGAGGCCAGTTTCTTCGGCCGAATGACTTTTTCAACGGGCTGTTAGGCGTGAAACACCCGATCTCTCGACATGCTTCCTCTGCCCAGCGGCGGCGCCGTACGTTCAAGGTTCGGGCCGTTTGTGTCGAAACGACGGTGTCGTAGTGTTGGTGCGGCCTCTGGCGTTGAAGCGTCCGGGGGGCTGCCCATTCACGGGAGTCGGACGGGCAGGTCGCTCACGGGCGACCGACTCAGAACGTTATCGACCCGAAAAGACGTAGCCCGAGGCTCAGCGCTCCTGCCTCCGTCACGACGAAAGCGCGTGCGGCGGGCTCATGTTGCGCCGCCACGCCACGCAAACACGAACAGGGAAAGCCATGAAGCTGTCAGTTCGCGTCCTGTCGATCCTACTCATCGCGTCCTCGATGGGAAACACGATCCGCGGCGAAGAGTGGGCAACGCTAGGTTCGCGCCAGATGGGAATGGGCGGTGCAGGTGTCGCTTCGACGCGAGGTGCTCTCAGTTTTTATTGGAACCCTGCTGGACTCGCGCCCCCGAAGGCGCCACGGGTCGACAGCTTTTGGGATTTGGCGCTTCCGGTGTCGGTGAACGCCGGCGCCATCGGTGATGTGCTTGACAACGTTGACGACATCTCCGAGCTCGTGGATAACCTTGGTGACTTTGGTGATCTGGAGAATCGTCTGGACGATCCTGCACAGCTCCTCAATGACCAGGAGCTGCAGGACGCAATTCGCATTCTCGCGGAAGAGTTGCCGCAACTCGACGCCGACGGCGTCGGTTTGGTATCGAACGCGAGCGTCGCGCTGGCCGCGAGAGTGAAGTACTTCGGCTTTTCGGCGCTCGCCCTGGCGTCTGCGGGCGGCGTGACGAATCTTGACCTCCAAAACATCGCCCTCGGCGATGAGGGGATTGCTGGCGTGATCGGCGCGGGCAACGACCGCACTGGTGCGCTGACACCCGAAGGCCAAGCGTTTGCGGATTCCCTTGCTTCCGCCGGCCTCGCGACGCAGAACCAAGCCGAAGAGATCGTCTTCCAGGCCGAACAGGCAGGAGTTGGGGTCGCTGACCCCGCGGTACAGCAGAACATCCAAAACATTCTGCAGAGTACACAAGACAACATCGGCGGCGACACCGATAGCTTCTTCAGCCAGAACGGAAGTGGTGTGGATCTGCGCGGGATCCTCGTGCAGGAGTACGGAGTCTCGTTCGCTTACCCGTTTCTCGAACTGATCAGCGTCGGCGCGACGGCAAAGCTCATGTACGGTAGCACGTTCTTCGAGCCGTTCACGTTGAGCACGATCGAAGACTCTGCTGATCTAGCGGAAGACCTCTTCGATTCCGAGAATATGGAGGAGTCGCTGAATTTTGGTATCGATGTGGGCGTGCTTGTTCAGCCCGTTGAATGGTTGTCCTTCGGGGTCGTCGGTCGCAATCTCAACCGACCTGAGTTCGACTTCGATGGACCGGGGAAATACGTTCTTGAGCCGCAGATTCGAGCTGGGGCTGCACTTCGCATTCCGGAAACCGGCCTGACCCTCGCCGTCGACGTCGACGTGCTCGAGAATAACTCCGAGTCGCTCCTCGGCTACGAGACCCGTACGATTGGCGGTGGACTTGAGTATGCCCTCTTCGATGCCGTGATGCTGCGCGGCGGTGTCTCCAAGAATCTATCGGAGTCGGACGAAAGCCTGTCGATTCACGGCGGCGTTGGATTTCGTATCGCCACGGTTCACATCGAAATCGCCGCCAGCATGAGCCCGGAGTTCACCGAGGTCGATGGCAACGACATTCCCGAGCGCGCCGGCGCGTCGGTTTTCATCGGCATCAACGTGCCGCTCGAGTAGTCCCTGGCCGCCCCAACGCCCGCAAGGACCGGTGAACGCCGGCGCAGACGAAAGGAGTCCGGACCGCGCTAAGGCTCGGACAGGACGGGGGTCGACGGCGCCGGGTTGTTAGTGGCGCTCGACCACAGTTGTCGTCGTCGCTCCGGGCCCGACATGTACGTCGAGCTTCTTGGCGACCTCGCGACCGTCGGCTAAGAGAGTGATGTCGTAGACTCCGCTCGGCAGGCGTGCGAGCTTGAATCGAGGGCGATTCGCCGAGAGCTGCACGGTGCGCCGGTAGCCGCTTCCAGTCGGCGCGGTGTCGTCGAGCTGGCGTTCGACGACAAGCGAGAGGGTCTTTCCTTCGACTCCGGGGAGCAAGAGCTGGCCGGAGATCGTCCCAGGCTCGTCGATGTGAAACAGAAGATCGGAGCTGTCGGCTCGTACCACTTGCCGCGGCAGGCGAACGTAACGCGCACCGCCGACTTCGACGTTATACTCGGCCGCCGCCAGCCCCTCGAAACGAAACAGTCCATCGGCATCGGTGGCAACCTCAAGCGCCAGCGCTGCCATGCTGCGTCGCTGATCCGGCGATGGTTTTCGGGGCACGATACGGACACGGCACAGCGTCGCCGGTGCACCTGATGTGCGCTTGATCGCGCCGGCGATGATGCCCGTGCCAGCTTCGAGGTGAATCTCGACATCGGTTCTGGATTCGGGAGCCGAGGGTGATCCTGCACTGTGGCCGTCGTCACGATGGTCGCCCCCTCGCCGCAGGTCTACGGCGTCGACGACGGCACAGCCGTAGCGCGCTGAGGCGACACTGAGCCGGCACGAACCCGTGGGTAAGCGCCGAAAGTGAAACAGGCCGTCCGCCGTCGTGTACAGGCGTTGGGTGTCCGCGCCTTCGTCGATCGAGGCGACGACTTCGACGCCTGGCGCAGCGTCGCCTGCTGCGGTCAACACGCGACCGCGGAGAGAAACGCCGCGCTCGACTTGGACCGTGACTGTGGCGGCATCGAGGTCGGACGCGGTGCACAATCTCCGCACCGGCAAAAAGTCGGCGTGTGTGACGCGAAGCTCGCCGCGCCAATCGTCAGCATCGGTCGCGAAGCCGCCCAGCGTTATCTCGCCGTCAGCGTTGGTGACGCCAGACCGTCGTGCGTTTTGCAGATAGCTGCGCGTCTGGAGAGCGACAGTAGCCCCGGTTACGGGTAACTCAGCAGCGTCCACGACCTGGACGACGAAGCCCGCATCCCGTTGAAGCTCGATCACGAGCTCCGATAGTGACGGCACGGTGACCTCCGTGACGCTCAGGCGATAGCCTTGTGCCGACGCCGTGACGCGCCACGTCCCTTGCGTCAGGCGGGAAGCTTGAAACTGGCCGGAATCGTCGCTGCGGGTCGTCGCGCCAGCAGGTCCGGCGCTCAGCCTCGTGAGCTTGATCAGGGCGCCCCCGACGGCGGCGCCTTGAGGATCGATGACGCGACCGTCCAGCGTGGTGACTTCAGGCGTCGCTTCTGAAGTATCTCCCGGAGGTGGATCCGCCTGCGGTTGCGAAAACTCTATCGGCTTTGAGTCCGTACCCAGGAGCGCCTCGGCTGGCAGGGGACGCGAGACGACACGATCTGACGATTCCTCGACGCTCTGAGCACCTTGATCGCCGCCGCGCTGCGTAACCAAGAAGATCGCGCAGAGCGTCACCGCGAGCAGGAGGGAGGCGCTGGCTGCTTTCCTGAATTTCATGCTGTCGGCTACTCCACTCGTAGGACGACCGCGCCCGTAAAGTCCTCAAGCGGAAACGGCCCGTGAAACTGATCGATGAGCTGGGACTCGTCCGCGACGTTGAAGAACGCCACGTTTGCCTGCGAAGGTTCGATGATTCCTGGGAGGGAGTACGAGTAGTACCCCACCAAGAACGGCTCAGGGTCGGGCGGCAAGGCGCAGAGGCAGTCGAGTCCTGCGGTCTGCGGGTCCGGGTAGAACGGAATGAACACGCCGGAGTTGACGACGGAGAAGATCTCAAGGTTCGATTCGTTGAGAGGCAATGGGGCGAAGAACGTGTCGTCCCCGATTACGTTTTCGAGCAGGTAGAGACTGCTGCCGCCGGCGACGGCCGGGTCTTGGGGAAAGACTCCGCCGATGATCTCGCCCATCAATACGTCGTTGCCGTCACTATCTTGACCGGCAATCGGCTGGACACTTTCGAAATCGAGCACGAATCCAGGTTCGGTCTCGAAGCTTCCGACACTGAGCGCCGGAATCACCGCCGTCGCAAGATCTTCACCGTTGACGAAGACCAAAACGTCGACGACTAAGTTGTTCTCAATCTCTGCTAACACCAAGCCGGGATCGGCCGGCGACGAACCGGGGTCGGAACCGTCTAGGCAGCTGTCGGCGGTGCGCGTTGCGCTCGTGTGCGAGATCTGGAAGTCACCGACGAGGAGAGTACTGCAGGTTCCGATGATGCCGACGATTCCCTGGCCGATGTAGAGGTCCGAGAGACTGCCGTCGGCTTCCACTGTGCCGGAGTAGATGTTGACCTCGTGGATTTCGCAGGTGCCTCCAGTCGCGAGCGTTTGCACCGACTTGAATGCTGTGTAGATCGTGAACTGGTTGCCACTCCCTTCGATGAAGGAAAGCGCGCCGCCCTCCTGCACGGAGAGATCGAGAACGGTGACGTCGATGAGACTGCCGCCGTTGGCCCCGACACAGAATTCCGCGGTGACGGCATCACCTGGCGCGGTGCCAGGGATCGTCGTCGAGTCGATCGTGCCATCAGCGAAGTATTGGCCCTGAATCGTTGGCGGTGAACTGCCTCCGTTGCGCGGCATGAAGCGAAGGATTTCCTGCACCGTCGGGTCAGCTACATAGTCAGCGATCGACTGGAAATCCGCCACCACGATGCCGGTGTCGACAACGATGACTCGCGTGCGTCGGTCGCTGTGACACGCCGCGGAAAGCAGCGCGATTGAGAGAAGTAACAGCAGTTGGTACGGCTTCCGAAAGTGTCGCATGGGCTCCGATCTCGTTCGTCCGCAGATTGTGGGAAACTCTCTTCGTTCGACGGGCGCGCGGAGAGATTCTTCAATTGTAGGGAGGAATCGCCCAGCGACGAAACGCCCGTTAGGCGTCCATCGCGCAAACTGCTACTCCTTCAGCCTTTGCGGGCGGCATCGATGCCGCGGTGGTTGTCCGCGGTTGGGGACGTTTTCGTGGCTGGTGGAATTATCGAAGCCCAGCCCGGACCCTGGTCGAAGATGAAAAAGGCGGTACCATCCGGCGATGAGGATGCGGCGCGGCGCCTCTCGGCCTCCCGAATGATCCTGACACCCTGAGATTGCTGAGCTTTGCTGGTACGCCGTTGTCTCGAGCCATGAGTCAACTATGAAGAACCCATCGACCCGACGACCGACCGGGCACGATCCCGTCGAGGCGAGCTTGGGCGCAAGTCGTGGCGGTGTGAAGGAGACCCAGTGGCGCGAGATTCACGCCTTCATGCGCCTCGCACGCGAATGGGACGTTAGATTTGAACGACTTCTCAAGACTGGCGGCATCGGGAAGTGGTACAGCGCCGTCGGCAACGAAGCGATCACGGTTCCGGCGGCCCACTGCCTCGAAGCGGGCGACGCACTCCTGACGCTGCACCGCGATGTCGGTGCGATACTGCGCTACTACTTCGATGTTGCGACGCTTTTTCCACACTTTTTTGCGGCACCCACTGCACCAACCTCGCGGCGCCAGGACCGAAACGTTTTATATCGTCTTGCCTGTCAAATGTTGGGCAAGGCTGATGGTTTCACGAGCGGGCGTGATCGTTCGTACCACTACAATTATTGCGACAGACGCTCCGGAATCCTCCACTTCGGCATGATCAGCCACCTTGGGGCGATGATTCCGGTCGCTGCCGGCGTGGCGTTCGCGCTGCAGCAGGAAGGGGGCGGGCGGGTCGCGCTGCACTTTGTCGGCGAAGGGGCGACGTCGACCGGTGATTTTCACGAGGCGCTGAACATGGCGTCCGTGT
This sequence comes from Planctomycetota bacterium, assembly GCA_965223265.1. Classification (GTDB taxonomy): domain Bacteria; phylum Planctomycetota; class UBA8108; order UBA8108; family SXIK01. The sequence continues at coordinate 7,125,551 of OZ244999.1, read as the reverse complement.
ACTCGCTGCCCTTGGTGCTCGTCATCGAGAACAATGGCTTCGCGTTTTCGACACCAACGACCGAGCAGTTCGCATGCCGCAGCTTAGCCGCGCGCGGGGATGCCTACGGCATTCCTGGTGTCGCGGTTGACGGAACAGACGCCGATGCCGTCCTGAGCGCAGTCGCGACTGCCGTCGAGCGCGGCCGAGGCGGCGCTGGACCGACGCTCATCGAAGCGCGAGTGGGGCGACTGCGCGGCCATTCTGAGGGTGACGATTCGCTCGCGTTCGCGCGGCGGGTCGCTCCCGATCCACCGGTGGATCCGCTCGAGGCGCTCGAGTCGAAAATGGTCGCTGCCGGGGATCTTTCGACCGCTGACGTCGAACGCATTGCGACTGCAGCTCATGAGCTTGTTCTCACGGTCGTCGACGCCGCCGCTGCCTCACCTGACCCGGACCCGAGCGCGAGTTTGGGGAGCCCCTATGCCGAGTGAAGTGGACCGTGGATCGATCACTTACCTCGATGGTATCGCCGCAGCGCTGGACGCCGAACTTGCGAGCGATGACCGCGTCTTTCTCATGGGGCAAGACATCGCCGAGTACGGCGGCGCTTTCAAGGTGACGCGCGGGTTTGTCGACAGGTTCGGCAAGGGACGCATCGTCAACACGCCGATCGCGGAATCAGGCGCGATCGGCATGGCTGTCGGTGCGGCACTTCTCGGGCGTCGACCTGTGGTCGAGATGCAGTTTGCCGACTTCATCAGCTGCGGTTTCAATCAGCTGGTCAACGTGGCCGCGAAGATGTTTTGGCGAACACATATGCCGGTTCCTCTTGTCGTACGCTGCCCTGCTGGTGCGGGAATGGGCGCCGGACCGTTCCACTCGCAGAGCATGGAAGCATGGTTCTTGAGCGTTCCTGGGCTGAAGGTGGTTGTGCCGGCGTTCGTCGATGACGCGTACTCGCTGTTGCGCGCCGCGATTCGCGATCCGAACCCTGTGGTGTACATGGAGCAGAAGCACCTCTATCGACGACTTCGCGCCCCAGTCGATCTCGACCAGGTCGATTTGACGTTGGCAGGCGCGCGCATACGCCGCAAGGGAAGCGACGCGGCGATCATTGCGTACGGCGCGCCAGTGCACGCCGCGGTCGCGGCGAGCGATCGGCTGGCGCGAGACGGCGTCTCCGCGCGCGTCATAGACTTGCGTGTCCTATCGCCACTCGACGAGGACGAGATTCTCAAAGCGGCTCGAGAGACCGGGCGCGTACTCTTCGTGCACGAGGCTCCGCTGAGCTCCGGTTTTGGTGCCGAGCTCGCCGCCCGCGTTGCAGATCGAGCTTTCGAATATCTCGACGCGCCTCTCCGGCGCCTGGCGTTCGCAGATCACCCTGTGCCGTTCGCCGCTGATCTCGAGGCGGCATGCCTGCCAACTGAGAACAAGATTGTCGAGGCTGTCCGCGAGCTGGTAGGGTGGTGAAGTGAGGCGTGTCCCCGCGAAGTCGAATTCACGGTTTCGCCTTACAAGCGTCGCCGCCAGCCCGGGTGTCGAGGTCGCCCGCGATGTACTCGCGACCTGTTCCCCGCGCTTAACACAGCCCGTTGAAAAAGTCATTCGGCCGAGAAACTGGCCTCTTCACGCCCAGATCGACCGCGGCGAGCCTCGAAAATCTCGGAGATTACCTACGTTCGCCGCGGCCGATCTGGACGCGAAGCGGCCAGTTTTCGACTCGAAGCACTTTTTCAACAGGCTGTTAACCGCAACGTCTGACGGTTTGATGACTTTCGCGTGACCGACGGAACGACAAGTAACCGGCTTGCCCACGCGACGAGCCCGTATCTCCTGCAGCACGCGACCAACCCCGTCGACTGGTACCCGTGGGGCGAGGAGGCTCTCCGTCGCGCCAAGGATCTCGACCGCCCGATCTTTCTCTCGGTCGGCTACTCGTCGTGCCACTGGTGTCATGTCATGGAGCGCGAATCGTTCGAGAGCTCGTCGACAGCCGCGATCATGAACGCGGAGTTTGTGAACATCAAAGTCGACCGCGAGGAGCGCCCCGACATCGATTCGATCTACATGAATGCCGTGCAGATGCTGACCGGTTCCGGCGGCTGGCCCATGAGTCTCTTCTTGACGCCAGATTTGCGTCCCTTCTGGGGCGGAACCTATTTTCCGCCGCGAGCCCAAGGAGGTCGGCCGGGATTTCCGGATATCCTCCGGCATGTGGCGCGAGCTTATCGTGAGCAACGCGACACGATCGAAGCCGCAGGCGCCGAGATCACGGAGCGACTCCGGCGCGCCGAGATCCATCCTGTCGCTGACAAGCTACCCGACGACGATGCGCTGGACGCCGCGCTCGCCGCCTTCGATCGCACGTTTGACGCTGAGTTCGGCGGCTTCGGCCCTGCACCAAAGTTTCCCAGATCGTTCGATCTATCGTTTCTACTTCGCTGTGCCGTGACGCGCGACGACGAGACGATTTTGTCTCAAGTGGTGACGACGCTGAACGCCATGGCCAGTGGCGGGATGTACGACCAAATCGGCGGCGGCTTCCACCGCTATGCGACAGATCGCCGCTGGTTGGTACCTCACTTCGAGAAGATGCTCTACGACAACGCGCTCCTGGCGCGCATCTACATCGAAGCGTGGCAAGCGACGAAGCGGCCGCTTTTCCGTCGCGTCGCCGAGGAGACTCTCGACTATGCACTGCGGGAGATGCGGGATCGCAGTGGCGGATTCTTCTCGGCCACCGACGCCGACAGCGAGGGTGAGGAAGGTAGATTCTTCGTCTGGCGGCCGGAGGATGTCATCGACGTTTTGGGTCGCGAGGAGGGGCGCGTCGTCTGCGAATACTTCAACATCACCGAGCGCGGTAACTTCGAGCACCGGACAAGCATCCCGCACGTGGCGCGCGGGCCGGATGCCGTTGCCTCCCTCCTCGGCATGGAGACCGACGACGTCGAGGCGTGCGTCGAACGAGGCCGCAAGAAGCTCTATGAGGCGCGGCTTTCGCGTCCGGCGCCGTTTCGCGACGAAAAGCTGATCACCGCCTGGAACGGCCTGATGATTTCTGCGATGGCTCGCGGCTACCAGGTGTTTGAGGAGAGTCGATACCGCACTGCGGCGGAAAGCGCCGTTGATCGAATACGCTCCGAGCTGTGGCGTAGCAGTCGCTTGCTGCGGACGCTGAAAGATGGCCAAGCGCGCCACGCGGCGTGTCTCGACGACTATGCCTATCTTGCGGAGGCGCTGGTTGATCTCTACGAGGCAACCTTTGACCTGCGCCACCTTAAGTTTGCCTTGGAGATCTGCGATGCGGTCTTGGATGGGTTCTGGGATGACGCCGCGGGAGGGTTTTACTACACGGCGCACGACCACGAGGAGCTCATCTGTCGACAAAAGCAATACCTTGACAATGCAACGCCGAGTGCGAGCGCAGTGATGACCCTCACCCTGCTGCGTGCGGAGCGCCTTACGGGGCGTGCGACGTATCGCGATCGGGCCGAAGCGGCTCTGCGCAGCGCCGCGGACTTCGTCCAGCGTGCGCCGATTGCGATGGCTTACACTTTGCTCTCGGTCGACATGCTTCAGCGGCCAGCGCTCGAAGTCGCAATTGTCGGTGATGCAGAAGAGTCGAGGCCTTTGCTGCGGGCGATTCACTCTCGCTTTCTACCGCGGCGGGTGCTTGCCGCGTGCGAGGAACCCAGCAGCGACCTTGCGGAGGTGGTGCCGCTGCTGGCCGGGAAGAAAGCGATCCAAGGTCAAGCCACAGCGTATGTCTGCCGCGACTTCGCCTGTCGGGCTCCGGTGACTGGGGTTGCAGAGCTGGCCCGCGAGCTCGACGCGAGCTCCTGACCGGCACACTGGGACTGTCCTGTCAACCGCTCACCGTAAGCAGCCGAAGGCGTAGGCTTTCAAGCCATTTGCGATGGATTCGCCGATTCTGCGGCAGGATGGTAACTTTCTCGGACCGTGATCGTTACCGGGCCCTGCGCTGGGTCGGGTCACGTCGTCTCCATGAAGCGCAAGAGTCGTAGAGAGAAGCGTCATGCACTATCAGATCCCCAACTCACAAAACGGGCCAAACTCGGACCAGGTGATCCCAGGCACTACAGCCGAGGTCACGCTGGCCAAGGTCTATGGCAAACTTCATGTCGTCCGTTCGACCCTTGATGAAATCGAGACCTGGTTGGAGGAGTGCGACCGCGAAACAGATCCACAGCTGACCCTTGCCAAGGTGGATGCGCTGATCCGCGGCGCCTCGTGCGACAGCCAAAGTTCCCCGACCTGACGGGAGTTAACAGCGAGGTATTCTTCGAGATTTTTCGACGATTGACGCGGTCGATTTGGGCGTGAAGAGGTCAGTTTCTCGGCCGAATGACTTTTTCAACGGGCGCAGCCGATCTGGACTCGACGGGACCCAGTTTTCGGCTCGAATCACTCTTTCAGGCCTCCTGTTAATACGGCTTTTGCAACCGCCGGGAGCGCGATCGACCGCCATCGGTGAGTTAGCCCCCGCGTTGTTTGTCACCCTGAACCTGTCTCCCAGCGATGATGCGCATGAATCCGCGTGCTAAACTCATCGTATGGCCAGGCTGCTATGGAATCGTGTGGGGCAGTCGCAGAAGGTCTTCGACCTCGGCGAGACGTGCCTCATCGGACGAGGGGCTGCGGATTGCGACGTGCGCGCGAAGAGTGTGTCGCGACAGCACGCCCGCATTCACCGTCGCGATGAGCATTTCGTCATCGTCGATCTTGGGAGTACGAATGGCACGGTCGTCAACGGCGAACGCATCTCCTCGGAGACCCGGCTGACACACGGTGATATGATCACACTCGGCGAGGAGCATCTCGAGTTCCACGTCTCCGACTTCGAAGGGAGTGCTGCTCCAGGGCAACCGACGGAACCTCTCAGCGGACTCGTCACTGCGGCGCTCCAGAGCCGCAGTCGAGTGAACGGGAAACAGAGGAAGGAAGTTCTGCCGCGTCGACTCGGGAAGTTTCAACTTCTTGAACGGCTTGGTCAGGGCGGCATGGGCACGGTCTACAGGGCGATCGACCTAGATTCCAAGCGGCAGCTCGCGGTGAAATTCATCCGCAGCCAGATCGGTCGCCGTGAGGCGTTTCTCGACTTTTTTCACAACCGTGAAGCGGTCCTGGCGCGCGAGATCAATCACCCGAACGTTATTCAGATCTATGAATACGGGGTCGATGCGGATCATCACTTCATATCGATGGAGTTCGTCCAGGGCGAGAGTTTGTATCAGACAATTCGCCGGCAAAAGTTGTCGCCCAGCGAGGTCATAGAGCTCTTGAGGCAGGCTACGTGCGGAATCGCCGCGGCGCACCGTCAGGGTGTTGTTCACAGCGATATCAAACCCGCGAACGTGCTGTTGGCGACGGAGGCGACACCGTCGAGTGATCGAGAAAGGAGAGCCGATGGCGGGGGAGAGCTCGACGACGCCGGAGGAATCCTGGAGTTTGAGAACGTCACGGCGGAGGGCTCCGCCGAGTTGGTGCAGTCGGCAGCCGTGGACGCGTCGAAGAAGCGGGAACTAGATCACTTTCTCGAAGAGGCTCTTGTCGATCCTCCCTACTTCGAGCGGCGTTCGGAGACGAGGTTTCTTCGCCACTACTTGCAGCGAACCCAGTCTGGTCGAGGTTACTTGACGCTTGTCGAGGGCGAGTCAGGCGTGGGCAAGGATCGGCTCGTGAGCGAGTTCCTGGAAGCGGTGCAGGAGGGAACGCTCAGCCTCACCTCACCGATGGACGAGGCTCTCCTCTACGAGCTGGACTGTTCGAGGATCGAGGGTCTGCCGCTTCTCTATGAGCAGATTTTCTCGATGCGCCCGGGAACATCCATTCGTGTCAAGACCCTCGTCGACGATCTGATCGAGTACTTTCGAACGGTTGACGCCCCGGTGATTCTCCGTTTGCTCAATTTCGGAGGCGCTTCACCTCTCTACGTCGAGTTGATCGGGGCCCTGTGCGCCCAGGAGCGGCGGCTCTTTCTCGTCGCCACACTCGACCCGGACGAACTGCGTGAGAATGCGGTCCTGAAACCGTTTCTCGAGACCGTCGCGGACGTCACGAAGCAGCTTTATCTCCGACCGATGACCGAATACCAGATCCAGCGTTATCTTCAACAGCTGTTCCCTGGCTTGGGGTCGGACACGTCACTCGCGGCCGACGTGTGCCGTTTGAGCGGAGGAAATTTCTACAAACTCCTGAGTATTCTTCAGGGCTTCGTGGCTCGCGGCATTCTACGACCTGACGGCAAGCGTGGTGTGATCTACCGGCCGCGCGCGCAAACACTGGAACTCGAAGAAGGGAAGAACCTTCACGCCCGGTACCGCGCCTTAGGAAAGGTCGAGCAGCGTGTTTTGGAGCACGCCGCGTTCATCGGCAAGCGTTTCCTTTTCGATACGCTCCTGAAATTCTCATCGATCGATGAGACAGCCCTGTTCTTCATCGTCCGTACGATGATCACAGAAGGGTTTTTTACCGAGGAGAGTCGGACGTGGTACGGCTTCACCAATCACGCTTTTCAGAGTTATATCGCGGATCAGTTCCCTCGCAGCGAGCGACCGCATCTTCATCGCGCGGTTTGTCGACTCCTTGGTGCCGCTCCGATCACCGAGTCAGCGGAACTCTTGCAGCTGCGCGCACAGCACTATTGCGGCTGTCGAGAGTTTTCCAAGGCGGTACAGACGCTGCTCGAAGGGGCGCACCTAGCGCGCGGACAGTATCAGTCCGATCTAGCACGTGAGATGTTTCAGCAAATCCTGGCAATTTACCGCGAACTGGCCGAACACGACACGGGACGACGTGCGGTGGTTGCAACGCTTCGCGACTGGTTTCGCCGCGACGGGAACTGGTACGAAATCCTCGGAGATCTGGCGAGTCAGCCGAACGTCGCGAGGGTAAAGATCGCGGATTTCGGCATTTCGTTTCGTACGCGCGATCAGGACCGCGGCTATCGAGTCGAGAAAACACCGATCCTTGGTACCCCCCGGTATCTCGCGCCAGAAAGGATCAAGGGAGAGAGTGGTGGACCAAAGGCGGATGTGTTCGCCCTCGGCGTCCTCGCCTACGAGATGATTGTGCGCCGGCCGCCTTTTCCGGGACTGAAAGGAAAGGCGGTGATGGTCGCCAACCTTGAAAGAACGATCAAAGTGGAGCCGCGATACCTTGAAGGGTTTCCTGAAGGCACCGAGCTCTTGCTTGCCGGCATGCTGGAGCGCAAGGCGGAGCGACGCTGGGATGCTGAACGCGTTCTTCAGTCGATCCTGAAACTGCAGCTCGACCTGCAGGCGGGCAGTGCGACGCGCGATCGTTGACGAAGAGAGCGTGGCGCCAGGCCCACTCAACGGACGCTGATTGCACCGTTCACTCTTGCTCTACGGAGCTCGTCGGAGTCTGCGGAGAGAATTCTTCCCGCAAGACTTCAACCAATTGACCACGCTGAAAAACAGCGTTCAAGACAGTCGGTTGGGGTCCCTTTCGTTTTCTTCTGCCCGATTGATCAGGACGGAGGCGCGGAACCGGCATGAGAGGTCAGACGGAGGTGAGGCTCAGTTTGGCCTCGGTTAGACAATCCGAGGTTGGACTTCAGCGAGGAACTGCAGCGCCGCGAGCGGTGTCATCTCGTCGAGGTTGGCGTTCTTCAGCTCTTCGAGAATCGCTTCATTGGCGCTGCGAAAGAAATCGAGCTGGAGGGGTGCAGTCGCGCTGCGATCGTGTCGTTGGCTCTTCTGCGCCAGGCGAGGTTGGTCGTGGAGATCGAACGCTTGAGACTCTAGATTCGAGAGTATTTCGCGTGCCCTCTCGAGCACTTCCTTCGGTATGCCAGCCAACCGGGCGACGTGAATGCCGTAGCTCTTGTCGGCTCCGCCGTCGACGATTTTGCGCAGGAAAATGATCTCATCGTTCCACTCCTTGACGGAGAAGTTGAAGTTGGCGACGTTTGGCAGGGTCGTCGTCAGTGCCGTGAGCTCGTGGTAGTGCGTCGCAAACAGAGTCCGACACTTTGACTGTTCGGCCAGGTGCTCCGTGATCGCCCATGCCAAGCTCACACCGTCGAACGTGCTGGTACCGCGTCCCACTTCATCGAGGATGATCAAGCTGCGCTCGGTCGCGTTGTTGAGAATGTTCGCGGTTTCGGTCATTTCGACCATGAACGTCGACTGCCCACGCGTCAGATCGTCAGCGGCTCCAACGCGGCTGAAGATGCGGTCGACGACTCCGATTTCTGCATTGGCCGCCGGGATGAAACTTCCCGTTTGAGCGAGCAGTGTGAGGATCGCGACTTGCCGGATGTAGGTCGATTTGCCGGCCATGTTCGGCCCAGTGATCACCATGATGTATTTGTCGCTGTCGAGCGACACTGAATTCGGGACGAACCTCGAATCACCGACGAACTCCTCGACGACGGGGTGACGACCATCTTCGATCATCAGTCTGCGACTGTCATTGACCGTGGGCCTGACGTAGCCGCGCTCGGCCGCGAGCCGACCGAACGTCGCCAGGACGTCGATCTCGGCGACAACCTGTGCGATTTGTTGAAAGAGAGAGATATGCTCGACAGTACGATCGCGAAGCGAGCAAAAGAGTCGATACTCGATCTCGACGGCCCGTTCCTTCGCGTTGAGGAGCTTCGATTCGTACTCCTTGAGATCAGCAGTCAGGTAGCGTTCGCAGTTCTTCAGCGTCTGCTTGCGAATGTATTCTTCTGGCACCTTGTCTTGGTGCGTGTTTGTCACTTCGATGTAGTAGCCAAAGACCTTGTTGTAGCCAATCTTGAGCGACGGAATTCCCGTGCGTTCGATCTCACGTCGCTGGAATTGGGCGATCCAACGAGTGCCTTGAGTCGCGATCTCTCGCGTTTCGTCGAGCTCGTCGTCATAGCCGTCTCGAATCATGCCGCCATCACGGATGGGTAATGGCGGGTCGTCGACGATGGCGCGCTCAATTTCCTCGGCCAGGCCTTCCGGAACGACGAGTTGATCCACAGCAGTCTGAAACAACTGTGGCTCGCGTTGCGCGAGTGTATCTCTCAGCTGCGGTACGACCTGCAGCGTACGTGCGAGCGCGTTGAGATCTCTGGCGTTGGCGCTTCCGTAACTGATCCTTGTGCACAGTCGTTCAAGGTCGTGGACTTGGCGCAGCAGATCGATCACCGTGCGGCGCAGATCGGCGTCGGCCGCGAACTCGGCAACAGCATCTTGGCGCCGGACGATTTCGTCGACGTCGGTGAGCGGAGACACGAGCCATTCGCGCAGGCAGCGTCCTCCCATCGCCGTGGAGCTTCGGTCTAGGCAAGAGAGTAAGGTCCCCGCACGATGGCCGCCTCGGTAAGTCTGTGTGAGCTCCAGGGCGCGTCGTGTCGCTTGGTCAATCGGCAAATGCTGCTGGTGACGGAACGGGGACACCTTCGCGACATGACTCAGCGCGTTCTTTTGTGTCTCAAGTACGTACCGTAAAAGACCACCGCCGGCCTGAATCGCGGCGTGATAGTGATCACAGCCGAACCCTTCCAGCGTGTGGACGCCGAAGTGTTCCGTCAGGCAGCGGTAGGCCGTGTCGCGGCCGAAGAGCGGGTCGGGGTATGGCGTCTGCACCACGTCGCTCAAAGCTTCGTGCAGCAGCTTGTTTGACTCTAAATCGAACGCTATAGACTCGGGAAGCAGGATCTCGGCGGGTTCGATGCGCCCGAGTTCCGCAAGGATCGCATTGGGGTCCTCGACTTCCCAGATGTGGAATCTGCCTGTACTGACGTCGATCCATGCCAGACCGAACCCTGGCTTGGAGATAGCGATCGCGGCCAGGTAGTTGCTCGATTTTTCACCGATGAGTTTCTCGTCTGTGATGGTTCCTGGCGAGATCACCCGAACGACGTCGCGCTCGACAAGTCCCTTCGCATCCTTTGGATCTTCGACCTGCTCGCAGATAGCGACACGTCGGCCGGCGCGGAGAAGCTTCGGCAGATATGAATCGACGGCGCGAACGGGAATGCCGGCCATCGGGATGCTGCCCTTCTCTTTCGAGCGCGACGTCAACGTGAGCCCGAGGAGCTCGGAGGCCTCTTCAGCGTCGTCGAGGAACATCTCGTAGAAGTCCCCCATGCGGAAAAAGAGAATCTCGCGAGGGTGTTTCTCTTTGATGGCGAGGTACTGACGCATCATCGGCGTCGCCATCGCACTTTGGTCGTGCTTCGCCTCGATCATTCGCCTTCGGTCAATACGGCAGGATCGGCACGTGGTCGCGACAGCGCACTGACGGTCAACACGCTATGTCGGCACCTGGCGCGGATCCCATGAATGAGTCGGATCAGATCGGCGAATTGTAGGCGTGAGATCGACGAATGGCAAGGGACGTGGGTGGCGCGAAGATCACTCTTCGGTCTTGGATTCGTCGTCGCCTTCGCCAGTGTCGAGCTGCTCGAAGATCGAGTCCCAGGTGGAATCGAGCTCTTGCAGGAGAGACTCGCCGTCGGAGCCGAAGAGGGCTTCGTCGTCCTCCTCTTCTTCGTCCTGATGCTGCGCGGCGCGCACCCGCGCGGCTTCCGCCGCCTTCTTCTTTTTCTTCTCTTCTTCGGGGAGCGGCGACAGGATATTCAGTTGGCCTTCGACTTCGGAGGTAAAGCCGACGTAGAGAGCAGCATTGAGGCCGGTCCGGCTCGGAATCTCGGCGAGCGCGCGCTCGTCCGGGATCTCCGTCACCAGAATGAGCAGCGTCCGACCCACCTGATCGAAAGGCAGCATGCGATGTTTGTGGAGAAAAATCGGATCGAAGAGCTCGACGAGCTTCTTGTCCATCTCGTAGTTCGACAGGCTCAAAAACGGCAGCTGGTACTGAATGCAGACGATCTTGGCGATGTCGGATTCGGTGACCAGCCCCATGTCTTTGAGGATGAGGCCCAACACCTCGCCGGTGCGCTGCTGGATGTCGAGTGCTTCGTCCAGTTGGTCCGGCGAAAGGAGTCCTTCGTCGAGGAGGATTTCGCCGAATCGACGATGGGTTCGTGCAGTGGCCATGGTGTTTTGTTTGAGGGCGAAGCCGAAGACGAGATCTCGTAGACTAACGGCAGCTCTACGTTCCGAGGCCCGCGTCATTGCGCGGTTCATCCAGGGAAGCGTAGCATTGGCACCGGATAGCGTCAAACCGATGGCGATGGTTGCCTGGCCGGCTTATCGGAGCGGCTGATCGCCGGACCGGCCATTCATGAGGAGAAGCGATGTGCTTCATGCTTGTCGAGGCTGCGTCGATACTTGAAGTAACTCAGGCTGCCACTGCGAACCTTTGACCGTCGAATGAACGAAAACAATGCCGGTAACCTCACCGGCCGAACATCCTCCAATGTGCCACAGGATGTGCTCGATAAAGTGAGTCGATTTCCGGCTTCGCCGGGCGTCTACATCATGAAGGATGCTTCGAGCCGTATCATCTATATCGGCAAGGCCGTCAACCTCCGTTCACGAGTGCGTTCGTATCTCGGAAAGAGTTCGGCTGACTCTCGCGCGTTCTACAGTTTTCTCGTTGGTCGCATCGCCGACGTCGACTGCATCGTCACCGACTCTGAGACTGAAGCGCTCATCCTCGAAAACAACCTCATCAAGAAACACCGACCCGTATACAACGTGCGACTCAAGGACGACAAGTCGTACGTCAGCATCAAGGTCACGACTTCGGAGAAATGGCCGCGCGTTTTCGTCACCCGCAGATACAAGAAGGACGGCAATCTCTACTTTGGACCCTATGGCTCAGCTGTGGCAGTGCGCGAAATGCTCCGGGTGATCAAGACGGTCTTCCCTCTTCGCACATGCACGAACAGCTTTTTCGCCAATCGTGACCGAGCCTGCATCGAGTATGAAATTGGACGCTGTACTGCTCCGTGCGTCGATTTCATCTCCGAGGAAGACTATCGAAAGGATGTCGAGGAAGTCATCCTCTTCCTGAAAGGACGCAACGCGGAACTGATCGCTCATCTGGAGCAGAAGATGCAAGCTGCAGCTGAAAGCCGGAGCTACGAGCTCGCGGCTCGGTACCGTGACCAGATCGCTGCGATTCGCAAGACCTTCGAATCGCAGAAAGCTCAAGAGTGGGGGCGCGGCGATCGCGACATCTTTGCGACGGTCGACGAAGGTGGAGTCGTGGCAGTGCAGGAGATCCTCGTTCGAGAAGGAAGGATCGTGAATTCACATTGCCATACGTTCCGCACGAACCTGAACTGCGAGGAGGTCTTAGCGAGCTTTCTTGCCCAGTTCTACCTGCGTGAACGCTACGTGCCGCGTGAAGTGCTGTGTGACCACGAGTTTGCAGATCTCCCGATCATGGAAGGTTGGTTGAGCGAAAAACGCGGGTCTAAGGTGCGCGTCGTCGTGCCGAAGCGTGGCCGCGGCGTGAGATTGATCGAGATGGCACGCAAGAATTGTCGTAACGCTTTTACTATGAGTCGGTCGGAGGAGGAGCGTGCCGGCGCAGTGCTTGCGTCCCTCGCGGAGCTCCTGTCGATGGCGTGGACTCCGCGGCGCATCGAGTGTTTCGACATTTCGAATTTTCAAGGCTCGCTTGCGGTCGGATCCCTCGTTTACTTCGAAGACGGCAAACCGGTGAAGGATCGATATCGAAAGTACCGAATTCAAACGGTGGTTGGTGCTGACGACTTTCGCTGCATGGAGGAAGTCCTCACGCGCCGTATCAAGTCGGGCATCGCAGACGACGATCTCCCAGACCTCATGTTGATCGATGGCGGTAAGGGGCAACTGGGCGTTGCCGTCAAGCTGTTGCGTGAAAACGATCTCGACGGGCGTGTAGCAGTTGCGAGTCTCGCCAAAGAACGGCGCCGCAAAGGGACCACTGAGCGCGTGTTTGTCGCCGGTCGCTCGGACCCTCTGCCCATACCGCAAGAGTCAGCGGAGAGCCTTTTGCTACAGCGTATTCGCGATGAGGCGCATCGTTTTGCGATTCAATATCATCGTCAGCTGCGTAAGAAGGCGACTCTTCGCACGGGACTTGAAGAGATCCCTGGCATCGGCAAGAAGCGTCAGCAGATGCTTATCGACAAGTTCGGAACGCTAAGAAAGCTCCGAGAAGCCTCCGAGGAGCAGATCGCCGAAGTCGTCGGCAAGCGTCTCGGACGTATCGTTTTCGAGCGTCTATCCACTGCACCAAGTCCGCACTCCGGCGGGGATGTTCACGGTGCCACGTGAACGCAGATGGGGTCTTCGACGACGGGTTCACGAAGAAGGAAAGCGGACGCGCTTAAACGCCGCGGCTCGCTCTTCGAGAGGACCCTCCATCGCCATACGTTCGACACTCGACCCGAGTTGAACCCCGTGACATTCGGTGTGCTCGAGCATGTACTGCGCATCTTCAGGATCAGTGATGGCCGCGCCATGCGCCAAGAGAATCACGTCCGGTTTGACCGCCTTCGCAATGTCGTAGTGGTGCTGGCTGCGAGTCGCGGTGTCCTCAATCGAAGCGCCGCCTCCGTATCCCGTCGTGCCGCCGCGGGTGATGCCGGCATGGAAGATGAAGATGTCCGGAGCAGACTCGTTCATGATGCGGCGTGTGTCTTCTTCGTTGAACGCGTAGCCGATCGTCAATAGATCCAGCTCGCGCGCTGTGTTGAGCATGCGGATTTCGTGTTCGTATCCGAGGCCTGTTCCTTCGAGTGTGCGTCGAAACTCGCCGTCGAACCAGGCGACAGTGGGGAAGTTGTGCACACCGCTATAGCCGATGCGCGAACAATCTTCCAAGAACAGCCTCATGTCCCGCAGCACGTCGACGCCATTGAGTCCGGCGACGACAGGAACTTCCCTAGCTTGCGGCAGGACTTCGCGACGGCCAATGTCATAGACCATCTGGTTGGCATCTGCCATTGGTAACATTCCTGCAAGCGAGCCGTAGCCCTGCATGCGGAAGTACCCGGTGTTGTAGACGCCGAGGATGTCGACACCGCCACGTTCGATAAACTTGGCGCAGATGCCGCTCCCGGCTCCTGTCATGACGAGAGGTTGGCGTTGGGAGATCTGATTGCGCAGGCGCTTCAAGAATTCTTCGCGTGTATATCGTATTGCCACAGGAAGCCTCAAGCGGGATTGATGAGCTCGATCAGCCGGCGGGCCGCTTCGGCGGCAAACTCCGGATCTTCGATGTGAGTGTCACGTTCTACGATTTCGACATTGCGCGGGAGACCGCCACGTAGCGCATCCGTGAAAGCTCGGTCCGCGGCAGGATCGTGGAACCCCTGTCCTTCGACGCCGTAGCTATCGAATCCAGCTGTCGGGATCATGAAGACGGCGTCAGATTCGGTGTGCTGCAATCGCTTGGCGACCTCGTTGCCGACCTGAGCCATCTCGCTGGCGTCAAGGCGTACGTCTGTGATCTGTGGGCTATGACGAATGAGGGTTCGCGTGTTGAAAGGTGCCGGGACCGAGGTCGGTTCACCGAAGACGAGCACTTCGATGGCGCCGGGGCAGATCACTTGCGGCAGACCGAGCTTCCCCGCGGTGGTGAGGCGAGCGTCGTCCGCGGCGAGGAGAGCGTCATACATCTGATTGGAGACTTCAATCGTGGAGTAGTCCAGGACGGCACCGATGACGCCTTCGCGCATCAACTGTTCCATGGCGCGGCCACCGGCGCCGATCGCGTGAAAGACGATCGTTTCGTAGCCTGCCTCTTCGAGCACTTTGACGGCGTGCATGGCACCTTGTGTAGTGATGCCGACGGTGGTGACTGCGATCAACGGTTGACGCCCGGACTGTAGGGTCACATCGACGCTTGCAGCGCCACAGACGGCGCCCGCCGCGTTCGCGAGGATCTTCCGGGTCAGCGGATTGAGTCCGAGGATGTCGGCGACGGAGAACATCATCGTGACGTCTTTGATGTCCACCCAGCGCGAGACGTCGCCCGACGCCATCGTCGACACCATGACTTTTGGGAAGCCGTATGGTAGCGCCCGCATCGCATGCGACGCGAGCGTCGTGCCTTGCGTGCCTCCGAGCCCGAGGACGCCATGGATCTTGTTCTGCTCGACGAGGTCCACAAGGATCTTCGTCGCTCCTTCAGCCATCACTGGTGCGGCCTGGTCGCGGCTCGGATTCTTCAAGAGTTCGTCGAGAGGTACGCCTCCTGCTTTGGCAACGCTTTCTCGACTGAACTCCGCGCGCGCGTTTGCCTCTCCGACGACGCCGGTGTCGATGACGCAGGCTTCGTGGCCGAAGGATTCGATCTGCTGGCGAAGGAATTGCGCTTCAGGACCCTTCGTGTCCAGTGTCGCGATGACGGCAATGGTTCTTTTGGACATGATCGATGGTCCTACGTCACCTGAAGTGGTTGCTCGTCTCCGGAGCGGTGGTGTAGGGTAGTCGACACTGCTCCGCATGCCAAGAATCAAGAGGATGGCGAGAGACGGCCCTCGGTGTGTAGAAGTTTCGATCGCCGCGTTCGCCGGACCCCATTTGCAGAGGCTACCATGCAGACACACGGTATCTTTCAGCGTTGGTTTCGCTATCGATCGGCCTCTCAGTGGCTGTTCGTTGTCGTTAGCGCTGGGTTGACCGCGACGACACCCGGGTGTACTGGACGCCAGGTTGGCGATTGGCCGCAGTTCCGTGGACCGAACTGTAGCGGAGTCTCGAGCACCCGAGAGCGACTTCCGGCTGAATTCTCGGCCACGAAGAACGTCGCCTGGACTGCAGACGTGGGCGACGGCGTGGGCTGCCCGGTTGTCGCGGACGGGCGTGCCTTCACGGTCGGCATGATCGACGCCCAGACGGTCGGTCTGTTCGCGTTTGACGTTGCGACCGGCGATGAGCTGTGGCGGCGCGCATGGCCGACCGGTCAGCTGCCGGCCGTTCACAAGACGAACAGCCACGCGAGCACGACTCCTGCAGCGGACGACGAGCGCGTCTACTTCTACTTCAGCAGCCTCGGCTTGCAGGCTGTCGACGCGAAGACCGGCGCGGACGTGTGGCATGCTCAGTTGCCGCCGCCCTTCTTCGTTTTTAAGTGGGGTCCGGCGATGTCGCCGATTCTCTACGACGATCTCGTTGTCTTCTGCCAGGACGATGATCTTCATCCGGCGATTCATGCTTTCAACAAACGAACCGGCGATCTCGTTTGGAAGGACTCTCGAGGCGACATGGCAGTCAACTACTCTCATCCTGTCGTTTGCCGTACCTCAAGCGGAGACGAGATTGTCGTCGCGGGCACGGGTTTGCTCATCGGATACGATCCCCGCAGCGGTCGACGGCTTTGGCACGCCAGGACGCTACTGCGTAATATCAAGACGACTCCGGTAAGCCTCGATGGGGTCGTCTACGTGTCGCTGCAAAGTGGTGGCATCGCGAATCAGTGGTTATCGTCCGCGGATCGCACCGAGACGGGAAACAGCGACGGCAAACTGACCAAAGAGGAGATGCAAGCGTTTGTCGGCGAGACGAAGATTCCGGAGGCCTTCTTCCAGCGTACGTTTGACCGCGGTGACGCGAACGGCGATGGTTTTCTCGAGGGCGAAGAGCTCGACACGGCTTTCCTCAATCCTGAGAATTTCGCCGGTGCGCGTTTCGACGCCGCGGAAGCCGCTGACGAGTACATTCTCGCTGTTCGCGGCGGCGGTCGAGGTGATGTCAGCGACACGCACGTCCTTTGGAAGCATCGCACGAAGCACACCGACCATATCGTGTCGCCCTTCGTGCGCGGCGGTCGTATGCTCCTGATCAAAGCGGGTGGCATCAGCACTCTCTTCGAAACCGAATCGGGGACGCTTCTGCGTGGTCCGAAACGAATCGGCAACTCCGGTGACTATTTCGCCTCACCGATTTACGGCGACGGGAAAGTCTATATCGCCGGCGAAAACGGTACGATCGTCGTCCTCAACGACGGCCCAGAGTACGAGCTGCTTGCTAAGAATGAGATGGGGGAGAGCATCGTCGGGACGCCGGCGATCGGTGGCGGTCGACTCCTTGTGCGCACGCGCACGAAGCTGATTTGCGTCGGCGGGCCATAGCGGGTCTTCGCTGTGCCGTCATCTACAGGTCGTGTCGTCGCGCTATCTCATCTGGACATCCATTTCCCAAAACTCGGCCTCCGGCCCGAGGTAGGGGTTACGGCGAACTCTAAGAGATAGCGTTTCGCCTGGCTGCCAGTTCTTCAGCGCGGCGAGGATCTCGTCCGCGCTGCCCGCTGCTTCCGCGTGCACGCCAACGATCAGATATCCGGCGTAATGTGGTTTGAGCGCGGCTCGAGGCGCTGAGGCGGCGACGCGGCAGGGAACGTAACGACCGCGCTCGCTCGGTGGGAGGGCAGCTTCACTTTCCGAGATACGTCTCAGTCCGACACGAGCGAGCTTCTCGTCGACGCTGAGCGTGGTCCGCGGCCCGACGGCGCGGCAACCTTGCAGGCTCGTGATCGTAAGCAACACGGCCCAGAAGAGGCGTCGGCGAGCTCTGCGGGAGTGGTTCGCCAACGCAGGATGTTTCCAGCGAACCGGCGGCAAAGAACGTCGTCTCGAACGCTGCTGTCCCGCACCGTGTTGCCCCGTCATGTCGCTGCCCGGCTGTTTCAAGCGAAGTGACTCCGACCGTTACGCGACCCACAGGCGAGCACGCCTTAGCGCGAAGCGGGGGCGACGCGGCGCGCTCTCCGATCCGCGAACGCCGCGAATGCAGCGTACATTTGGGGGATTTTAGCTCGAACGTGGCGCCGGCGAGAAGGGAATTCTTCGCGCGCTCATCGCGAGCTGCTGGCGTCAGGTCGTCTGTTAGTTTTTTGCGAGATTTTTCTGAAAACCGACGACTTGTTGTACGTCTTATAGATGTGCGCAGGTTTTTGCGCTCGGTCAGCTTTGCCGTTAGGATGCTTTTGTCTTTTAAGTTCTACGAGAAGTCCTGAGTCGACATTCGTGACAGGTTGCGATGACGACGTAACGACGTGCACGTCTTCGCTTGCAGGAGGAGCAGCGGCGACCGCGAATCGAGTAGAATCGATCGTGTGTTGGCGACGAGACCTGCTTTGGCGAGGCCTGCTGCGGTTTTGAGTTGGGATGCTGTAGTTGAGATTCTCGGCACGTTCGGTCCTCTGGATCGGCCCGATCCGCCGAGGGGGGTTTATGGTTCGTCCCGCGGGCAATCCTTGTCTGGGAGAGATTCTGATCCGCGCCGGTCAGGCTACGGCGGAGCAGGTCGAAGAGGGGCTCAAACAGCAGCAGGCTTCTGGCGAACGTCTGGGACGTTGTCTGTTAGAGCTCGGGTATATTTCCGAGGAGACGCTACTTCAGTCGCTTGCTGAGCAGATGCAGCTTCTCCAGCTGCCTTCTGATCAACTAACCGCGACACCGGCGGCAACAAATCTGCTCGACGCCGAGTTCGTCCGCCGCAGCGAGATTTTGCCGCTGGCGATCCGAGACGGTAAGCTCCAGATCGCCACGGCCGATCCTGGCAATCGCCAGGTCATCGAGGATGTGCGGCTGCTCAGCGGCTGCGAGGTCGAAGAAGTCGTCGCGGAGCGCGAGCAGATTCGCGGCAAGATCCAGGAGGCGTATGCGGTCACCGTAGAGAACGTCATCGGCGACTTCACCAGCAGCAATTCAGATGAGCGCAGTGATACACTTCACGAGATTGAGGTCATGGCGAATGAGCCGACCGTTGTCAACCTCGTCAATGTCATCATCTCGAGCGCGCTCCGTGAACGAGCGAGTGACATTCACCTTGTTCCGTTCGAGCGTTCGCTGGAACTGAGGTACCGCATCGATGGCGTCCTGCAGGTTATGTCGCCGCCTCCACGGCATCTCCATGCGGCACTCATCTCGCGCATCAAGATCATGGCGCAGATCAACATCGCCGAGCGTTACGTGCCGCAGGATGGCCACTTTCAAATCCAGCACGACGCACAACGCGTCGACGTACGCGTCGGCACCATGCCGACCGTCTACGGTGAGAGTGTCGTCATGCGCCTTCTCGTCAAGGATTCTCGTACGCAGACGCTCGCCGAGCTGGGCATGCACCCGGATGAAGCGGGGCGTTTGCACGATATCGTTTCCAAGCCGTACGGTATTCTACTTTCAACCGGGCCAACGGGATGCGGTAAGACAACTACGCTCTACGCCATCTTAAGCGGCATCTATAGCCCCGAGAGAAAGACGCTCACCATCGAGGACCCGGTCGAGTATGAGCTACAAGGGGTGGCGCAGATTCCGGTGCGACCGAGTCGTGGCTTCACCTTTGCAAGTGGGCTGCGTGCGATTTTGCGTCAAGACCCCGACGTCATCATGGTCGGAGAAATCCGTGACGCGGAGACGGCAGAGATAGCTATCCGTGCAGCTCTGACAGGACATCTCGTCTTTAGTACGCTGCACACCAACGATGCCCCAGGCGCCATCACGCGTCTACTGGACATGGGTATCGAGGCGTTCTTGATTTCATCCTCGCTTGAGGGCGTGCTGGCTCAGCGCCTCGTGCGTCGCATCTGTCCACAGTGCAAATCGGAGGTTCAAGTCGACGCAGACGTTGACTTCCAGTTGACTCGACTCGGGATTTCACCTTCGGAGGGTCCGTTCTACCTGGGGTCGGGATGCGAAGCTTGTCGCGGTACAGGATACCTCGGGCGTACGGGCCTGTTCGAGCTCTTGGTTCTGCGTCCGGAGTTGCGGCAGCTCGTTGTCGAGCGACGCTCGAGCAGTGAATTGAGGTCACGTGCGATTGAGCACATGCGAACCATTCGTGACGACGGGCTTGCGAAGCTGCGCGACGGAACAACGACCATCAGCGAGGTCTTACGAGTCACGGTGACGGAGCAGGTAGAGTGAACGCATTTCAGTATGACGCCAAGCGCAAGGATGGAAGCACGCTGAGCGGCACGGTGGAAGCCGTGAATCGCCGCGCCGCTCTGGACTTGCTGGCGGACCGCGAGCTGTTTCCACTTCGGCTTGAACGACTCGGCGGGATCGATTCCGAGATCGAAGCTGCGTCGGCTACCGCTGGGGTAGCGGGTGCGACGGACGTAGCCAGCGGCAAGTCACAAGTGCCGACAAACGCAGCTGCGTCCACCCGCTCCACGCTCCGAGTCCCTCGCAAGGAAGTGACGCTCTTTACACGAGAGATGGCAACGCTTCTTGCCGCTGCGGTGCCGATCCCATCGGCGCTCGCCGGGCTTGGTGAGCAATGCGAGAACGAGGTTCTACGGCGCGTGATTCTCGAACTTGCTACCGCCGTGCGCGGTGGCGACTCCTTGTCTCGTGCGATGGGGCGTTATTCGAAGCTGTTTCCAACGTTCTACGTCAGCATGGTTGAGGTTGGCGAAGAGGCTGGCGCGCTCGATAGGGTGCTCGCTGATCTTGCGGATCTTCTCGAGCGTGACGACGAGGTGCGCAGCGAAGTTGCCAGTGCGATCGCGTACCCATGCTTCGTTCTCGGCTTAGGCGTGGTCACGACGTTCGTCCTTTTGGTTTTCGTTCTGCCCCGGATTTTTGCAATGCTCGACGGTATGGATGCGGTCCTGCCGCTGCCAACACGGGTCTTGCTGGCGACCGCGCAGTTCTTCGGGACGTACTGGTGGCTGATCCTTGCCTCGTGCGTCGGCGTCCTTGTATGGCTTAGGTGGTATGTTCGAACACCCGCGGGTGCCGTCGGATGGGACCAGTTCAAACTCCGGTTGCCAGTCCTGGGTGGGTTGTTCCGCGTCGCAGCGCTTGGGCGCTTCTCCCGCATGCTTGGGACTCTCGAGCGCAGTGGCGTACCGCTTCTCAAAGGTCTCGAAGTCGTCACCAACACTGTCGGAAATCGAGTCATCAGCCGATCGATCGAGCAGGTGACTGCTGACACCCGTGGCGGCGATTCGCTGGCGAGACCTCTTCGCAAAGTAGGTCTTCTGCCACCGACTATGGTGCAGTTGATCGCGATCGGCGAAGAGACAGGACAGCTGGACAACATGCTGCTTCGCGTCGCGGCGATTCAAGAGCGCCACCTGCGCGGGCGATCACGCGCGGTCGTGTCGCTCCTCGGTCCGATTCTGATTCTCTGCGTCGGTGCGATTGTGGGTTTCATTGTGATTGCTCTCCTCTTGCCAATTTTTCAAATGAGCCAAGCTTTGCGTTAACACCCTTTGAAATGCTTCGAGCCGAGGACTGGTCTCCTCGCGTTCCCATCGGCGGCGGCAAGCGCAGGTAATTCTCGAGCCCTCTTTGACTATGAATTTCTGACTATGAATTGCGGTGACTGTGCCGCGGTCGAGCTGAGTTGAAGCGTCCAGTCCTCGGCCTAATGATTTTTTCAATGGACGGTTAACTGCATGGACATGCACACCTCAGACCACCCAACGAGACAGAGATTTTACGCGGTGAAGAGCGCGGTGCCGTCCTGCCGATGGCGCGCCATCACCGACTCACGCGTCCGGCGGACGACGGGCGCGAATGATTGCGTGAGGGCCGCATCTGCGGCCAAAACTTGAAGGAGTTGACGATTATGTTGGACGCTGCAAGACGAGTCCGATGCGGAAGCCGCTGTGCTCTCCGGGATCGCCGCCACGGTTTTACCTTGATTGAGATCATGGTGGTGGTGATCGTTCTCGGCATTTTGGCGGCGACAATCATCCCCAAAGTCGCGAACGTCTCCTACGACGCCAAAGTCAGCAAGGCGCGCTCGAACATCGCAGTTCTCAAGTCTGCTTTGGAGCGCTTCTATCTGAACGTCGACCGCTATCCGACATCGCAAGAAGGGTTGGAGGCGCTGGTCAAGCCTCCAGCCGGCGCTGCGCAGACTTGGCGAGGTCCTTACGTTGAGGAGATCATTCCGGATCCCTGGGGAAACGCGTACGAGTACCGAAATCCGGGAAGTCGAGGCGCGGGCAGTTATGACTTGTGGTCGAACGGCGCGGACGGGGCGGTCGGCGGAGAGGGAAAGAACGCTGACGTGTATAGCTCTCCATCGGAGTCAGGCGGAAACGATACGTAGCATAGTGGCATGATGGCATGGCGGCGGCATCACGGTGGCGGTAGTTGGAACAGCGGTTTCACGCTCGTGGAGCTGATGGTCGTTATCGTGGTGTTGGCTGTCGTCGCCGCAACCGTGTTGCCGCAGTTCTCGGGCACTCGTCAGACGCTCCTGTTGCAGGACTGCGGGCGTCGGATCGCCGCGTCGATTCAGTTGGCGCGGAGTCAAGCCATCACGCAAGGTCGGCGTATCCGATGGCGACTCAACACGAGTGAGAAACGATATTGGTTGGAAGCCGAATCCGACAATGTGACTGGACCTGGATTCGAAACCCTTGAGTCGATTCCTGGATGGAAGGGGGAGATCCCTCCGACAGTCAATGCCCAAGTCATGGAGGATCGGGCGGGCGATGGCGGTGAGAGCGGCGCCCGCGAAGCCCCGCCGCAGGCAAACCAAGGGCGTCCTGCTGCTGGCGGCGGTCGAGGCCTTGCGGAGATTGTCTTCGAACCCGACGGGACCACCGAGCGACGCCAAGTGGTTCTTCACGACACGGACGGTTTTGCTTTGGCGCTGCGCTTGAATCCGCTGACGTCGCGGCTGCGGGTTCTCGATCTCGGTCGACAGCCGAGGGGGAGCAGCCGATGAAGCAGAGACGACTTCTTGCCGAGAGTCTTGAGTCCGGCAGGACGACTCCGATCCCGTGCCATGCCGGCTTCTCTCTCCTGGAAATCCTTTGCGCTGTCGTTGTTCTCGGAATCGGTCTCGTCGGTCTGACGGAGGGCATTACTGCATCTTTGAAGTCGAGCAAGGACGCCGAGCGATACACTATGGCCGTATTTCTCGCCCGGGGACAGCTCGAAACCCTGCGTGCAGATGGCCTCCTTGCCGTTGGTGTCGAGAGTGGCGACTTCGGTAGCAGTTTTCCGCGTTACAACTGGCGTCAATCGGTCCGTCATGCGGGAGTCGATGGTCTCCACGAGGTCGTCGTACAGATCTCGTTTGGAGAAAGAGAAGAACCACTTTACGAGCTGAGTTCTCTCCTCTTCGAAGTACCACCTGAACCTTGGGAGCAGTCTCAGACTATCGAACAGCGCCGGCAGGAACGTCGACGACAAAACGAGCGCTGATCAGGCTCGCCGCGCTGAGGATCGCAATGAAAGCAAAGCGGATGACTTCGGTAACTAGGCCACTCTCCCATCACCTGGCACACACGAGACGATCAAGGTCAGTCCTCAGCGGCCTTGGCTCGGGTATAGTGTCGCCGCGAGGGAGCCGTGGATTCACCCTCGTCGAGTTGATCGTCGGCACTTCGATTATGGCTGGCGTCATTGCGAGTGCCTATTTGTGCCTTCACGCTGGACTCGTGAGCCAGCGCGATGTCGATGCTCGCGCGGATGCGGTGCAGAAACTCCGGGTGGTTCTAGGACGCATGGGCCGTGACCTCCGCGCTGCGTGCGTCTGGGAAAAGGACGCGTCATTTCTTGGTGAACGCGTCGACGTCGATGGTCTTGCTGCTGACAGCGTTCACTTTGTCACCCACAATTGGCAGCCGCGAGCGCCTGGCGAAGGAGATCTGTGCGAGGTGAGTTACTATGTGAAAAAGAACGAAGCTACGGGTGCTTTGGATCTCTGGTTTCGGGTCGATAGCTCGATCGATGACGAACTCAGCGCTGGCGGTGTCCACCATCTTCTCGTCGACGACATCGGTGGACTAAGGATCGAATATTACGATGGATTCGATTGGCACGAGACGTGGGGTGACCTCACATTTGGTCGGCAGCTGGAACGACGCAGCGAGGATCCTTTCTTCTGGGCGCCGAACCTCGTCGGCCTGCCGGACACGGTCCGTCTGACGATCGTCGCCGACGTCCACGGAGACGACAAGCGCCAGCGACCTCTGTCGTTCGGACGTCGCGGCACCGAGTTGCCGCCGAGTCCGGGGGAACTCGGAGAAACCGACGCTGAGAGCAACCGTCTCGTTTTCGAGACGGTCGTCCAGCTGCAGCTGAGTGGTAGGAGCGGCGCGGACGAAGCATCCGCAGCCGATTCGGGGTCGGCGTCCGGGGGCCCGCAATGAAACTTTTAGCTTTAGGTCGAGTCTTGCTCTTGTCGCGGCGGGTTGATCTCGCGCCCGTTCGCCGAGCTGACAGCGTTGCGATGCGGCCTCCGAGCGCCGGCTCGGCGCTCGTCGCGGTGCTCTGGAGCGTCGTCCTTCTCAGTGTCGTCGTCTTTGGCGTTTTGGAGACGACGCAGCTGGACCTACGCGTCGCCAAGAACTTCGGCGATCGAACACAGGCACACTATTTGGCTCTGTCGGGTGTCGAGACCGCGAAGGCCCTAATCTATCAGGAGCGAGAAGAGCGCAAGGTCGTCGGCACGAGTTTTCGTTCGCAGCTTCTCAATGACGAGCGCGCCTTTCGCCAAGTGGAGCTTGGACGCGGGTACTTTAGCGTTATTCGGCGTGGCGGTCAGGATGAAGGGGAACATAGCGTCTTCTACGGACTCCTCGATGAGGAGCGACATCTGAACGTCAACACGGCCAGCGCTGAGGAGCTCGACCGCCTGCCAGGCATTGAGCCGGACGTCGCAGCGGCGCTTGTCGACTGGCGAGATCGGGACGACGAGCCGTCGCCGCAGGGTGCGGAGCAGGAGTACTATTCGTCGCTCGACCGCCCGTACGCGGTGCGAAACGGTCCGTTCGAGACTCTCAGAGAGCTACTGATGGTGCGCGGCGTGGCGGCGCCAGCGTTTCTTGGCGAAGACGCTAATGCTAACGGCATTCTCGATCCAGGAGAGCGAGATCGTGACCGCTCGCCGCCGTTGGATAACGGCGATCTCGTTCTCGACCGCGGTTGGTCGTCTTACCTCTCGACCGACTCGGGCATGGAGAATGTCAATGCCGCGGGTGAGCGCCGCGTCAACATCCAGCGCGCGAGTGCGGACGAACTCGCAAAGGTCGACGGCATCTCCAGCGATCTGGCTGAGAAAATCGTTGCCTGGCGTGGTAGTAACTCCCTGGAGAGCATCGTAGATCTCCTCAACGTGACGAATCGGCCGTCGAACAATCAGAACCGCGCCGCAGGCAGCGGAGCGGAATCCGGTGGCTCGACGACGACCACGAACAATTCCGCCGACGCATCCACGACGCTGAATCTGGGGGGCGGAAATGCGGCGCAGGGAAGTGGTCAAAAGTTGATCGACCTCGACCTTCTGAAGTCGATCGCCGACGACGTGACAGTGTCGGACGATGAGTTCATTCCTGGGGCGGTCAACGTCAACACCGCGACGGATTCGGTGCTTGCCAGCCTGAGTGGATGGGATGAAGAGACGGCGCGAAACATCGTGACTCACCGAGACGCGCAGGGGCCCTTCGAAACCGTCGCACATCTGATGGACGTCGCGGGCATGACGAACGCGAAGCTCAAAAGCGTAGCGTCACGACTCGCAGTCAGACCATCGACCTACCGCATCCGAAGTGAAGGTGTCGTACCGACATCGTCGGCTCGTGGGCGTGTCGAGATCGTCCTTCGCTTTGACGGCTTCAGCTTCGAAATCCTCAGTTACCAGGAGATACAGTGAGACGCGCTTCGCTGACCGCACGCAACCGCATGCCTTTCATCGACGTCGGCTGGAATTCCGTTAGTGTGTTGTGGGGCGAGACGGGAACCGAAATCGCGATCGATCGCTCCGCCGATGGGAGCATCACGGCATCGTCGCGCGAAGCAGTGCGTCGGGGGCTGCGCGAACTCTTCGGTCTGCCTCGAGACGCTGCCCTTCGCGAGCGGCAGCTGCGGTCAGGGCTTTGCGGTATCTCCTGCCGTGGTGTGACCCTGCGCCGAGTTGAGGTCCCAAGCGCGGCTCCCACTGAGACAGAGCGGCTGCTGCGTCTACAGCTCGAACGCGAGATGCCGGTGGCGATCGAACGGCTCGCGGTCGCGTCTCTCCCATGGGCGCCGCTTGGGCGAAATCACCGGTCCCGTGATGCCGACGCTACACGAGCTCACCTTGTTGCTGTCGTGCGCCGGGAGGTGCTCTGCGAGCTTCGCGATGTCCTCGCGGACGGCGGAGTCAGAGCGACGTTCACGCTGGGCATTCTTGCGGCGGCTTGGCCGTTCGTGGAGGAGCGCGGCGCGGTCTGTGTTGTCGACATCCGCAAATCTCACACCGAGCTGGTCGTCGTGGAGGCGGGTCACCCAGTACTCCTGAGAAGTCTTCCATGGGGCTGTGGCGTACAGGACGACGTGTCGGAGTCGGGGCTCAATGGCGGTACGACAAGCGATGCCGAGCAGCAACGGCCAGGCGCTTCGAACGCCGACGTAGCCTCGAGGCTTGCCTCTGATGGGGCGCCAGACTTGGTCGCGACGCGTGCCCGAGAGCTGGCTGCAGAGATTCGCGACGCGTGGAGTGCGGCGGGCGTGGCGGAGCGCTCCGGCTCCCCGATGCGTGTCGTCGTCTTGAGCCATGCCGCAGATCGACGCGAATCGTGCGCCGCGCTGGAGCGATCACTCCGCAGAGTCACTGCTTCCGAGGTCCGTGTCGACGTGCCCGAGCCGCCAGCCGGGCCAGGCCGTTCGGTGGTGACGACTGCACTCGCTTCGAATCAGCGCGAAAAAATGGTCAACGGCTTGCCGGTCGCGATGCGCTTCGAGACTGTGACGGAATCTCCGAACGTGAAAGAGGCACGACGCCCGGCGACCGTCGCGCGCTGGGCGACGGTCTGCGTTCTACTCACGATCGGCGTCATCGCATTGAGGATTCTGCCGCCGCTTCTGTCGCGACCGGATCTCGAAGCGAAGATCGCGCGGTATCGTCAAGAACTCTCGGCGTTGCCACCGATCGGAGGTGAGCTAGCCTTCTTCGAGAATCTAAGCGTAAACACCGCACCGTATCTTGAAGCGATGCATTCGCTGGCGGCAGCCGCCCCGAAGGGGACGTTTCTCTCGGAGCTTTCGATGGACCATCGCGGCGAAGTCCGCCTGCGCGGTCGAATCAAACAGCGGCCGCATGTTGAGGAATATCGCAAAAAGCTGAGCTCGTGCGGTTTGTTCTCGCAAGTCGTGGTGCAGGAACTCGTGCCCAAGGAAGAGCACACGGACTTTCGATTCTTGGCTCGCATCGTGGAACAGTCGAAACCGGTTTCGTCTGACGGCAGCACACCGGCGCCCGCTGCGAACGGCACTAACATCGTTTCGAAGTCACCACGGTCAGAATCGGCTGCGCAGAAGTTGAAACCAGCGCCAGGCGAGACACCGACAGAGAAAGTGGAGCCAAAAGCGGCAGCACCAGATCAGCAAGCAACGCCGCCAGCGGCCAACGGGGTATCACGTGCGCAGGTCGATCCGCGACGCTCAACGGCGGGCAGCACGTCACCTTCTGCCGGAACCGACAGCGAGCCGGCTACGGTGCAGTGAATCCATGCAACGAATCCGTGCAGTGAATCCATGCAATGAACCATGCGATGAACCATGCGATGAACCATGAAGTGAACGCGTGCGGCGAAACAGAGCGAGAAGCAACGAGATGACGCTACGAAGAAAGCGGAAACGGAATGCAAAAACTGTCCGATAGAGAACGGCGCACCGTCCGCATCGCCTTAGGCGTCTTGGCTGTTTACCTAGTGTTCTTCTACGGGGTCGAAGGCTGGGGACGCCTCGTCGCCTGGGAGCAAAGCTATCAGACGCTGCGTGACGAAGCGACGGCTCTGCAGGCGAAGGTGCTGACAGCTCGAGATCGGCAGGCTCGACGGAGAAAGTATCGAGAAGTCTTCGGCATGGATCCGGCCAGCCTCGACGACACGACTCTCGTCAGCGAAGCCGGTACCGCGGTCAGCGAGGCGGCGAAGACGCACGGAGTTGGCCTCGGCCCGTCAAAGGAGACGTCGTCGAGTGTTGCGAGTGGCCAGCTGGCTGTTGTTCAAACCGAGGGGCAGGGGACTGTCAGCGCAGTGGCGCGCTTCCTTCATGCACTACCGCGCCTTGGTTTTCCGGTCACCGTCGATCGGGTCACGTTCAACGCCGATCCGAAGCAACCGGGGCAGCTCAAGTTCACCATGTCGTTCGTGGTTCATAGCGTCGGTAAGTGGAGACAAAACGTGGAGGTTCAAGATGCGTGAATCGCTGGTGCGACTGCTGCGCCTCTTGGCCTTGATACTTGCGTGCATCATTGGTTGGCAGGCCTTCACCCTCCTGACAAGTGCGGAGGAGGGGCCAGAGATGCGTCTTGTCGACACCGCTCCCGGTTCGTCCACGGAGTCACAAGTCGAAGTTCCAGTGGCTGCGTCGGACGACGAGGGCGCTAAGAAGAGACCTCAGCCGGCGTTCCCACCGCGCTTCGAGATCATCGTCACGAGTGGCATCCTCGGCAAGGCGCCGCAAGCACCCAAGCCGAAGCCGCTCCTCATTGGAGTGATCGGCGAGCGAGCCATGCTGCGTGCGCCAGACGGACGAGAGGACCTTGTGCGCGAAGGAGAGGAGCTAGGTGGCGTCAAAGTAGTGAAGATCGCGACGAATCGTGTCTTGATCGAATTCGAAGGTAAGAAACAAGAGCTCACTGTGTACTCCGGGATGGGAAGCCCTTCGCTCCTCGCTGAAGAAAAGGATCAGAAGCCGTGAACGAAATGAGATTCTCGTCATCACACATAAAATCGAAGACTCACTTCATGCTGGTTTGTTTCGTTGCGGTCGCACAAATTCTTGTGTTTTCAGCATTGACCGGTGCGCAGACGACGCAACCGGCCGAAAAAGGAGGCGACCATGGGAAGGAGGGTGTTGCCAACGATGCGGTCGCCGAAGCGACACCGCCGGCCGACGCGCGACCCGCGGCGGCTAACCCCGGCGCCGGCGCCGCCGGGCTCACCACGGCCGTCAGTAAGATGGACCGCGCGCGACTTGTGAACCTTAGTTTCAAGGACGCGAAGATCGACCTCGTCGCCAAGTGGCTCGGCGAGATTAGCGGCAAAACGATCATCAAGCATCCGAAAGTCCAGTGTCAGCTCAACGTCATGAGTTCGCGGCAGTTGACGCTGTCGGAGGCGGTGCGGCACGTCCACCGAGCCTTGGCGCTCGAAGGATTCGCCGCCATCGAGACGCGCGATGCGATCTACATCGTGCCAGAGAGCGACGCCGCAAAAATCGCACCGGAGTGGGTGGATGGCGACGAGGCGCCGCTCGAGGGTAAGCGGCGTGTGGTCCGCAGGATACCGCTCAAATTTGCTAGCGCCGCGAAAGTCGAGTCGAAACTCAAGGCTGTCCTCTCCGCTGCGGCCAACGTTCAGATCGGCGAACAGGCGAACGTCATCATCGTCACCGATCACGCCGACAACGTCAGTCTTGCTGAGGAGCTGGCGAAAACCCTCGATCTCCCCGAAGTCGGCGATCGGGTCACCGACGTCTTTCAGCTCCACAATGCTGTCGCGACTGAGTTGGCGACTGTGTTATCCGCGGTCTTCGCGGGCGGCGGTGGGGCTGCGCCGAAGGGGTCGAAACCCCAGCCACCAGGAGGTGATGGCAAGAAGCCATCGAGTGGTCCACCGGCGGCTAGCGGCGGCACGTTCAGTTTCATCCCCGATCCTGTGAACAACCGCTTGATCGCCACGGTGCCGACCCGTCGTCTCAGTGACGTGCGGTTGCTGATTGAAAAACTCGACACGGCGAAGCCGGCGGATCTCGCAGTGCGTGTCCTGCCGATGCGGTTCGTGGAAGCTATAGAGATCGTCGAGGACCTGGCGCCGCTCTACCGCAGCCTACGGGGCACTGGTTTGGAACAAGTGCGCGAGATCGCTGCGCACGCTCGCTCGAATTCGCTCATCATCTTGTCGAACGAAGAAGAGTTTGCAGAGATCCGCACGCTCGTGGAGAAACTTGACACCGAGGCTGCTGAGGACAACACCTTAAAGGTTTTTCGGCTCCAGAGCGCCGACGCGGAGGAGGTTTCGGAACAACTCCTTGAGCTCTACACGGGCCTTAACAAGGGCACCAATACGTGGGACTTCTCGTGGCTCCAGTACCGACGGCGTTCGAGTGGCGACAAGACACAGTTCGTTGCCGACCGTCGACGCAACGCCGTGATTGTCCTCGCACCGCCGTCCGAGATCGACACGATCGCCAAGATGGTCGAGACGCTCGACGAACCGGTCGAAGGCGACGAGCTCGTACCCAAGATCATTCCGCTGCGCTACGTACGGGCGTACGACGTCGAGGACGTCCTCAACGTTCTTTTCCTCAAGAAGGAACGTCGGTCGCGTCGTTGGTGGGATCCGGAGCCGGAAGACCAAACGGACATCGGACGCCTCTACGGCAAAGTCAGAATCACGAGTTTACCGGAGACGAATTCAATCATCGTCGCTAGCAACTCGGTCGAGAACCTGAATGCGATCGCCGCCATGGTGGCGGAGATCGACGTGCAGTCACCGGGTGGTGAGACGTCGGTGACCGTTCCGCTGCGATTCGCGCGTGCCGCCACGGTTGCGAACACGATCAACATCTTGTTCGCGCAGCGCGGCGCTCCGCCCATGCGGCAGACGCCGCGGCAACAACAGCAGGCGGCACGACAGCGACAGAACGCTGAAGATGACGACAGCATGTCCCGTGGATTCGAGTTGGAAGAGGAAACCGTGGAGGAGTCGTACTACCCATGGCTTGGCAGCGGACGAGAGGATCCCCGTCAGACATCGACGGGCCGGCTCGTGAGTACTGGCAGCGAGCTCATAGGTAAGGTCCGCGTCGTGCCCGACAACCGGACGAACGCTCTGCTCATCTCCACGAATCCACATCTGTTCGCCTCGGTGCTGAAGCTCGTCGACAGCATGGACGTGCCGACAGCGCAGGTGTTGATCGAGGCCAAAATCATTGAGATCTCCGTGGACGACCGCGAGCGCTTAGGAACGCGTTTTTCGCCTGATGGTGCACGCCTGTTCGAGGACGACGATTTCGACGACTCGGTCATCGTGAACAGTGGCGCGTCGTACCGGGAGGTCTTCAGTGGAACCGAATTGCCGGGGGCGCTTCGAACTGGGCTGATCGAAGGTGCCGTTGATCTCGACTTGCTTCTGCAGTTCTTGCGCAAGAACACCGACACGCGCGTGCGCGCTGAACCCCGCATCAATGTCGCGGACAATCAGCGTGGCAAGCTTTTCATCGGGTCGCAGATTCCGTTCATCGAAGACAGTCAGCTGTCACCCGAGGGCACTCGAAACGACTCGTTTGAGTACATCGACGTCGGCATCATTCTCGAGTTGACACCGCACATCAACAACGACGACGAGGTGGCGCTCAGGGTCCGCGTCGAGGCGTCCCAACAGCGATCCGGCGAGACGCTCTTTGGTGGGGCGATCATCGACACGCGGAACTATCGCACCGATCTATCCGTCAAGAGCGGTCAGACGATCGTGCTCGGCGGAATTCTGCAGCGCGAGGAGTCGGAAGTGGAGCGGAAGGTGCCGATCCTCGGCGACATTCCCCTCCTCGGTTGGCTGTTCAAGAAACGGGATTCGATGGTGCGCGACGTTGAGTTGATGGTGTTTCTGAGGCCGACTGTGACCCGCAGCCCGGAAGAGGTTGAAGCGCTGCTGCGAGCGGAGCAGGAACGGGCTCGGGGCATCCTGGAGTGGGACGGAGAAGCATCGGAAGAATCCGAGGACGAGTCCGACGAGTCTGAGGAATCCAGCGAGCCGGAGAGTGACACCGATGGCGTTGAGACAGCCGTTCCTCCAGGAGAGACCGCCGTCCAGATCGGCCCACCGCCGCCGTACCGACGGTAGGGCGAGCGGTCGCTGACCCCGTCGCTGTTTGCCGTCCGGACGTGAGCGTGGACCGTGACCGTGAATTTCGACGGCATGTCTGAGAAGATTCGCAGCCTCGCTGTGTGCCTGCTACTTTGGGAAACGCCCACGCCCACGCCCACGCAAACGCAAACGCAAACGCAAACCCGGGACCGTCGACCGAAGCACCCTCTCGCCTCGCCCGGCGCAGCCTACGCGTTTCTCTGTAGCTCGTTCTCCCTCTCTTCGGTTCGTGCCCAGCCGAACACCCGGCCGATGTCGTAGAGCACCAGATAGCCGACCGGCACCAGGATGAGCGTCACCGCGGTGGCGAAGAGGACGCCGAAGCCGAGCGACGCTGCCATCGGCTTGAGGAACTGCGCCTGCATGCTGCGCTCGAAGAGCAGCGGAGAAAGGCCTGCGAAGGTCGTCACCGACGTCAAGATGATGGGGCGGAATCGCGCCACGCCTGCTTGCCTGACGGCGTCGAGCAGGCGCGCGTGTTGTGCGCGTGCACGGTTGATGAAGTCGACCATGATCAAGCTGTCGTTCACCACGACCCCGGTCAGTGCAACGAGGCCGAAGAGCGATAGCAGTGTCAACGGCAAACCCATGATGAGATGCCCCCAGACAACACCGACGACACCGAACGGGATGGCGCTCATGACGATGAACGGTTGGAAGTATGAGCGAAAGGGGATGGCCAGCAGCGCGTAAATGATGACCAGCGCCAGGGCGAAACCGCTTTTTAGGCCGCCGAACGTTTCTGCTTGCTCGCGCTGTTCGCCCTCGAGAGTGAAGCTGAGTCCTGGGTAGCGAGCCGACAGCTCGCTGAGAAATCCGGAGCGCAGTTCCGCGAGGATCTCGTTGGCGTTGGCAAGGGCTTGATCTACGTCCGCTGTGACGTTGACGGTCCGGCGGCGGTCCGCCCGTTCGATGGCGGCGTATCCACGGCCGAGCTCGGCCGCAGCCACGGTCGAAAATGGTACTTCTGCGCCGCGCGCGGTGCGGACCCGCATCGTTTCAAGTCCGGCGAGTGAGCGTCGCTCCGCTTCTGGGTACCGCACCATGACACGCACGTCGTCGCGGCCGCGCTGGATGCGCTGAACCTCCTCACCGTAGAATCCCTGCCTGACCTGCTGCGCGAGATCGGCAAGGCTGAGTCCCAATGGCTCTGCCTCTGGCTTCAGTCGCAACTTGAGCTCGCGCTTGCCAGCACGAAACGAGTCGGCGATATCGGTGACGCCGGGGTAGCCCGCCAGCCGCTCTTTGAGCTCTGCCGCAGCGCTCTGCAGATGATCGACGTCAGCGGACGACAGCTGGATGTTGATCGCTTCACCGGTCGAAAAGAGGGAGGACGTGAACGCCACTTCGATGGCATCGGGAATGGATTCCAGAGCCTCTCGCCAGCGGCGAGCGATCGTCGTGCTCGTCACGCCACGCGTTTCTGCCGCAGCGAGTTCGATGTTGACCTCGCCGAGGTGCGAGCCCGAGAAGTTGACCGACTGGCCACGACGGAGCGACTGAGCTTCCCGATAAGGTTGCCCACCGATGGAGCTGACGACATGGCGGTAGGCGTCGCGGCGATCCCCAACGATCCCATGTCCGTCCCCAACTCCGCCGCTGTCTCTGTCTCTGTCTCTGCTTCCGTTGCCTCCGCCTCCTTCCCCAAACCTGCCCCGACCTCCCGCATCGATCAGCTCCTGGCGTACCCGAAAAGCCGCTGCCTCCATCTTCTTCACCGCAGCACGTGTCGTCTCAACGTCTGTCCCCTGTGGCATGGTGACAAACCCCACGACGTTGTCGGCATCAACCGGCGGAAAGAACACGAACTTGAGGCGACCGCTCGCGACGATGCCAACGGTGACGATGAGCGTGACGATGCCGACGGCGAGTGTCAGATAGCGCCAGCGCAAACAGAAATCGAGACTGGGGCGGTAGACGCGGCGGACCAGGAGCTTCAGACCTCCGGTGACGAGCGACTGAAACCTGTTCCAGAGGGCACCGATCGCGCCGGGTTCGGGGCGATTCCTCAAATGCGATAGGTGGGTGGGTAGGATCAAGAGTGATTCGATGAGTGAAAAGAGAAGCGTGGCGATCACGATTCCGGGAATCACTTTCATGATCTTGCCCGTGTTCCCGGGAACAGTGAGCAGCGGTCCGAACGCTGCTACAGTTGTCAGAATCGCAAAGACAACTGGAACGGATACTGCGCGCGTTCCTGTGATCGCAGCTTCGAGCGCCGACTTTCCCCGTTCCATCTCTGCATGCACGTTCTCGCCGACCACGATCGCATCGTCGACAACAATGCCGAGCACGATGATGAACGCAAAGAGCGAGATGAGATTGACCGAAATGTCGAGCGCCGGAAGAAGCCAAACTGAGCCGAGAAAACTGAGCGGAATTCCGAGGGCGACCCAAAAAGCGAGAGCTGGGCGCAAAAAGAGCGCCAAGAGGATGCACACAAACGCGAGCCCCATGAGGCCGTTGTTGACGAGCAGCCCGAGGCGGCTCTCCAAAATCGCCGCGTCGTCTTGCCAAGTCGTCAGTGAGATCCCGTGCGGCACACGCGTCGAAGCCGCGGCGACGTACTCCTTCACGGTGGCAGCGATCTCGAGCGCACTCTGATCGCCGACGCGAAACACTTGCAGCAGAATGGCGCGCTCACCGTCGAAGTAGGATTCTTGCTCCGTGTCTTCGAACGCGTCGATCACCGTGGCCACATCGCTGAGGAGTAGGCGTGTGCCATCCCGTCGTGAGATGAGAGTTAGGAGCTCAAATTCGTCACCGCGGTATGCTTGTCCCTTGGTTCGCAGCAGGATCTCGCCGCCGCGCGTTTTGATCGAACCGCCCGGAAGATCCAGAGAAGAACGCCGCACCGCCAGGGCGACGTCGGCGAAGGTCAATCCATGTCGGCGGAGCGCTTCCTCAGAGACTTCGATGGAAACTTCGTACGGTCGTGCGTTGGCCAGCTTGACCAGACTGATCCCCGGCAGGGCTGAGATTTCATCCCGCACGCGTTCTGCGACGAGCCGCAGCGAGCGTTCGTCGGTCTTGCCGCTGACCGCAACGTCGATCACTTGCCGGCGCAGCGTCAGCTCCTCGACGACCGGCTGTTCCGTCTCCTCCGGGAAGGTATCGATTGCATCGACGCGCGCCTTGACCTGATCGAGTAGGACGGCCGTGTCGGTACCGGGGAGCAGCTCGATGTTGACGGTGCCCATCCCCTCGCGTGCGTTGGACGTAATGCGTTTGATGCCTGCCAGGCCGTACACGGCCTCTTCGATGCGGACGCAGACGCCTTCTTCGACTTCTTCCGGCGCTGCTCCACGGTACTCGACGGTGGTGAGAATACGATCCGAAGAGAATTCAGGAAAGACCTCCTGCTTCAGACGCGGCAGCGTCAGTAGGCCACCGGCGAAGATGAGCACCATGAGGAGGTTCGCGGCGATGCCGTTGTGAGCGAACCAATCGATCCATCGGTGGAGCATTGTCTACTCGCTGTGCGTCGTTGGAGGCTGCGGTGGTTCGGAAACGACTTCCGGTTGGCTTGACGCTGCGTCGACGCGGACGGTCGTTTTGCCATCGACGACCACCTCCAGCGGCGACAAGCAGATGCGCTCGCCGGCTTCGAGTCCGGAGCTCACGATGGCCGTTTCGCCTTGAATTCTCTCGACCTCAACTTGGCGGAGATGGAGGCGAGACTGTGTATCAACAACGAGAACTTTGCCCCCTTGGCGCAGCGCCGTCCGTGGTAGCACGAACACGTCAGCGGCCCGGCGACCCTGAATCCGCGCTCTGACGAAGAGGCCGACCGCGAGCGGCGGGCGCGACGGGTCCGACCCATTGGCGTAGGGATTCATGACCTCCGCGACGGCATGAACCATGCGGCTTTGCGGATCGATTTCACCTTCAGTGCGCGCGATGCGCCCAGTCCACGAAAACTCCCGGCCTGCGAAGAGTGCCGTCAACACGACCTTCGGACCGGCGATAGATCCTGATTTGTCGCCTTCTGCTCCATCGGCTAGATTGCGCGAGTCGTTCATGTCGCTGCCGAGCGGCAAATCAACGAAGGCGAGCTCACTGTCAGGAATCGGCAGACGGATCTCCGCGGCTTCGATCGAGTAGATGACGGCGACAGGGGTTCCGCGCGAGACGTGCTGGGCGAGATCGACACTCTTCGATCGGATACGGCCCGCGTAGGGCGCCTTGAGCACCGTCCGTTCAAGGTCGATCCGCGCCTGTTCTCTCGCGGCGGTAGCGGCTGCGAGTTGTGCGCGGGCTTCGGCGAGTTGAGGCTCACGAAGGACGAGTGGCGACGGCGTTCGACTGTTCGAGCCCTGTTTCTCCCACTCCGCGCGCGCCACGGACGCCTCGCCCTTCTCGCGCTCCAGGGCGACTTCAGCTCGTTTGACATCCGACTCGGCGCGCACGAGAGCGAGCTCGTAGTCTCGTGGGTCGATGCGCAGAAGAATGTCGCCTCGTGCAAAGAAACCGCCGCTCGCCCAGGACGGGGCTACTTCGACGATGACACCAGTTACTTCAGGAATCAGCGTACTCTCCACTCGTGGCCGGACAGTTCCCTCAGTCTCGATCTGGAACTGGAATTCTCGCGGCCTGACCGTCGCGACACGTACGGTCGGCACGTGTCGCGGCTGCTTGACCGTGACGACTTCTTCTCGCGTGCGGATCAACCACACCGTGACGCCGATGCCGATGCCGATGATGATGACGGGTAGGACCGCTTTCAGAAGTGTCACAAGACGAGAGCTGCTTTGACTCACCGCTGGACTCCTGTGTCTGCTTGGGGCGCGGTCGCTCTCACGAAGCCGCCTCCTAGGGCAAGGTAAAGATCGACGCGTCGCGTCAAGCGAAGCCGCCGCACGGCCAGCAGCTGACTTTGACTTTCGAAGGCGGATCGCTGTGCCTCACGCACGGTAATGAAGTCGTCGAGGCCGCTCGTGTATCTCTGCTGCGCGAGCTCGCTGGCGGCAACGGCTTGTTCGGCGGCGGCGGCGAGTGCGGCTTCGCGGCGGCTGAGGAAGATTTCCGCAGCCATGGCCGATTCAACTTCTGCGAAAGCCTCCAGACTTGCGTGCACGTAGCGGGACAGCGCCTCACGCTGGGAAGCGATCGCGACGTCGACGCCGGCGAGCAATCGGCCGCCTTGAAAGATGGGCTGCAAGATGTTCCCTGCTAAGCGCCAAACGGAAAAGTCGGAATCAAAGAGATCAGCGAACTCGTCACTTTGCGTTCCACCCGAGGCTGTCAAGCTAAAGCGCGGGTAGAGTCCGGCGCGAGCAGCTTCGACTCGCGCGCCGGCCGCGGCCAAACGACGCTCGGCGGCCGCCAAATCCGGGCGACGAAAGACGAGTTCCGATGGGATCCCGGCCGGCAATTGAGGTGCGAGCCGGGGTAGGTCACTCGCGAGGACGTCGCCTTCTCCACGCTGCACCTCGCCCTTGGGGTAACGACCCAGAAGAACTTCGAACTGTCGGTTCAGGCTGTCCACCGCTTCACGTCGCTGCTCAAGCACCGCTTGAGCTGTTGCCACGTTCGTGCGTGCGAGCCGCAGATCGAGAGGCGGTCGAAGGCCGCGCTCATAACGATCCTGCACTTGCTCGGCGCTGGCGCGAAAACTGTCGAGCGTCTCTTCCGCGAGGGCGACTTGCTTTACCCCTTCGCGGATCGAGAACCACGTCTTGACGGTCTGACCGACAAGCGACAATTGCGCTGCATGGTAGTCCGCTTCGATGGCTTCGGTGTCAGCAATCGCGGCACCCGTTTGTGATCGCAGTCGCCCCCAAACGTCGAGCTCCCAGCTGACGTCGAGCGACAGTCCGAGGGTTGTCGACCGCGTCGTCAAGACACCGTCGCCCCCAGGAACGGGAAGGCCGATGAAGTTGCGTCTGTCGCGCGAACCGTTAAAGTTCAAACCGATCTGCGGCAGGGCGTCCGCGCCTGCGATGCGGGCTTGAGCTGCCGCCGAGAGAACGCGCGCTGCGGTCGCTTGAAGGTTTCGATTCTTGCGAAGTGCTTCATAGACGAGCGCCTCGATCTCGGGGTCTTGAAACTCGCGCCACCAGTCGAACGGGATCTGCGTCGGCGTTTCGTCGATTGCTCCCACGCCCGAGGAGGGTTGGATCGGTGTATGCTCGCCAGAGTTTGATGCTTCTCCCGTCGAACTCTGCGACGCTCCCCATCGATCTGGAGTGGCGACGTCGAGATCAGGGTGCGCGATGTCTGGTGCAGTGACGCACCCGGCGAGCGGGATGGACGTGTACACTACGAAGGCCAGGTTGAGTCGTCGCCGCAATCCGTGCATCACCCAGCTCCTTCGTCGGTTTCGAGGCGCGGGGTGTGCGAAGCGTCTGCCGGCAGCCCGCGAGAGCGAAACCCAGCGGCGAGAAAAGACACCAGTCGAGTCAGCGTCGCATCGACGTCCGAGGGATCACAAAGACCACCGGAGATCTGCTCAAGTCGCACCGGATCGCAGACGGTGTGCACCATGGCGCCGACGGAAAACTGAAAGCGCCAGTGAATCTCGGCGTCGTCCAAGTGGGGCGCAGCTCGCGACAGGGCCGTGCTGAAGCGGCGAATGATCTCGCGAAACTGAAAGGCGATCTGCTTTTTGAGTTCGTCGCTGGTTTCACTGTACATACGTCCCATGAGACGGATGAAGCGCTGGTTGACGCGGTCGCGCGACATCCGAATGGGCGGGCCGAGGAAGGCCCGAAGAACGTCGTCGACGCTTGGTGGGCTGTCGTCGTTACTCTTCTCCTCAAGTTCGTCGAGGAGCGCGAGGCGCTCGCGGTTGAGCGGCTCGAGGCGGCGTGAGAACACCGCCTCGGTGAGAGCTTCCTTGGAGCCAAAGTGGTAGTGGACGGCGGCGAGGTTGGCCCGGGCGGCGGCAGTGATCGCGCGCAGGGACGTCGCCTCGATGCCGCCTGCCGCGTAGAGGCTCTCGGCTGCATCCAGGAGTCGCTCCTTCGTGCTCACTCCAGGTGTTCCCTCTGCAGGTTTCTGTCGGTTGGCTGGGTCCGAAGCCGCGTTGGAAGTCACAAGTTGTTTTTATAATGGATCTTGTGGGGTCCGCTTGGCACTTATTCTGTCAAACGAATGATTAAAACATACGTTTGATTCAATGGGAAGTCAACACGCGATGCGCGACTTTTGTCACTTCGTTGAAGCCCTGAGCGCGGTGAGCGCTCGGGCCAAGGAGCGGCAATGCGAGCTCGATCCGTTCTCTGCGCGAAGCCGCCGGGGCAGTGGCGCGCCTGGCGTCCCGCAAGGCGGACGGAACTCCTTGAGACTGTACAAGGTTTCCGGCGCTAGTAGGCGTCAGCCGACACTGGCCTCACACGACTTCGGCAATCGGCTGGCCACGGTCGAGCAGGTACTGGGGTCGACCGCTCGGGTCTTCGATCGTCGTAGTGTCGAGATCGATCCCGAGGTTGTGGTAGAGCGTCGCGATGACGTCTTGATAGTGGAGCGGTCGCGACACCACTTCGGCCGCGTGGCGGTCGGTGGCGCCGATCACCTGACCGGTTTTCATGCCGCCACCGGCCAGAATCGCCGGCGCCACGGCTTGCCAGTGGTGACGGCCCGCGCCGTTGGTGTCGATCCGCGGCGTGCGTCCGAACTCACCCCACGCGATCACTGTGACGTCGTCGAGCATACCGCGGCGCTCGAGGTCCGTCACGAGCGTCGCCAGCATGTGGTCGAGAATCGGCAGCAGGTGCCGCATGCGTTTGTCGTTCTCGGTGTGCGTGTCAAAATCGCTGAGCGATACGCTGACGCAGCGCACTCCCGCCTCGACGAGTCGCCGCGCGAGTAGAGCCTTGAGCGTGGCTCGGTCGTCGTCGCTGTGTTTGAAGCGCTCGACGCGTCGCGCCGGCAGGGTGTATGCCTCGAGGACACGCGGGTTCTCGCGGCCGAGGTCCATCGCTTCGGCCAGTCGACCGGAGGTCAGAATGCCGAAGGCTTGCTGGGTGAAGCGGTCCATGGCAACCATTTCCGAATCTGCCTTCGCGTCCACCTGGCGTCGAAACGCGTCAAACTCCTCCAGGAGGCCGAGACGGCGCCGCAGTCGCTCAGGGCTGAGCGCATCTAAGAGTGCGAGCGACGTGACGTGGCCGTCACCGAGTGCGGAGAGTTCCTTCTTCATTCCGTCTTCGAGCGGCCGCAAGAACAGCTTCGACATGTCGGGGCGGAAAGGGCCGTAAGCGGCACCAAGAAAACCGGGGCGAGCGCTGTTGCGCACGAGCGCGCGGCCTTGCATAAGGTCGACGAAGGGCGGCGCTGCATCCGTCGTCGAACCGTTGAGCCGCGACAGGATACTTCCCATGGCAGGGCGTCCGCCGATGGAGGTCAGACTCGTGCGGTCGAAGCCTGAAAGACACTGAAATGCGTCGTGTTGTCCGGCTGCGCCTACGAGCGAGCGGAGAAAGACGAACTTCTCCGCCAGCGCCGCGACCTTCGGCATGAACTCACAAATCCGAAATCCGCTCAGCGAGGTCGGCATGGATCCGAGGCTGCCACGAACTTCACGCGGCGCGTCGGGCTTCATGTCGATCGTGTCCAGCTGCGACGGCCCGCCGTCGAGGTGCAGATTGATGATCGCTTTTCGGGACGAGCGGATCCCGGCCTCGGCCTCGGCGCGGAGCATGCTCGCGAGAGTCAGTCCGCCGACGCCGACAGCGCCAGCGGTGAGGAAATGGCGCCGGGTCACCGCGCGCCGCGATCTGTCGCACTCACGAACAATTAGCATGCTGTCCTCATTCGGTGAAGGACTCACTGGTCGCTGCCCCCTATCGTGACAAAGGGACATGGCCTGCATCAAGTGCCATCAGCTTTTCGACCGGCCCCTGCGCTGCCTCACCGCGGAGTCACGGGCTTTCGGATGCGTCACGTTCATGCGTTCGACGCAGCCGCGCGACCTCATCTCGCAGCCGTGCCAGCTCAAGCTCGGCGGTGTCGGCCCGGGTCCTTTCCGCCTCGGCCCGGGTCCTTTCCGCCTCGGCCCGGGTCCTTTCCGCCTCGGCATGGGTCCTTTCCGCCTCGGCATGGGCCCTTTCCGCCTCGGCTCGCTGGAGGAAGTCCTCCGGCGTCGGCACGGCGTCGCCTTTGGAATCCAAGAAGCGGACCTGTTCGCCGTGAGCTTCGAGCGTCAGCCCCAAAACGTCACTCTCCAGCCTCAGCGCGCCGTTGGGCGCTCTGGTCGCGGCAACCGGTTGCATGAGAGGTCTCGAACCGGTTCGCAACCGAAAACCGCGCAGCTGAGGATCGAAGCGTATGCCTTCGGGATCGACGAGAAAGTACTCCTGCACGCCCAACTGCGTGTAGACGTCGCGTTTCTTGCCTAGATCTTCACGATGCGTCTTCCGCGACGTGATCTCGATCACGATTTCGGGACCGTTGGCTTCCTCCCACAGCTTGAAGACGCGGCGCCGGTGACTCG
Organism: Planctomycetota bacterium; assembly: GCA_965223265.1. Lineage (GTDB taxonomy): Bacteria > Planctomycetota > UBA8108 > UBA8108 > SXIK01. The sequence continues at coordinate 7,084,426 of OZ244999.1, read as the reverse complement.
CGATGCCGCGCACGGCAAAGAAGTCTGGCCCAATCGACTTGCGAGGGTTTCCTTCCTCGTAATAGATGAAAAGGTTGCCGCTGACGTAGAAGTCCAGGCGGTCGCGAAAGTGGTACCGCGCCGCAGCGATCAAATCGCACATGAGGTCGCGATGGAGATCACTTTCCATCGGGATCCCATCGCTTTCGGGGTAGAACACCTCGGCGGATTTTAGGTCCTGCTGGGACATTCGTCCTCCACGATGGAAATGGCTTTGCTGCTGAACTGCCCATCTTAGCCGAGCGAATCTCAGTGTCCCACAGATCTCTTCTCTGATCTCTGCGACTCGCACGGCCGTGGGGCTAACCTTACCGACCCGATGCCGCCTCGTCGGATGGTATTTTGGTGCGACGCCGACAGAACGCAAACTAGCCGACGAAGGCGCAGCGAGGATGCAGCGATCGTACGCGGTTGAGCCGCTCGTCGCTGTGTGACGGGCGCTTCTATCGCCGCGCTGGCGACGGTCTGAAATCGGGATTGCGCCGCGGCATCTGCGCTCCGACGCGCCCGCGCCACGCCATCAAACGCTCGCGAAGCGCGCGGGCTTTTTCGGGATTCACGGCGCTCAGATCGTGTGTTTCGCTGAGATCATCCTTGAGGCGAAACAGCTCGAGCCGTCCATCGGTGTGATGTTCGACGAGCTTCCAGTCGCGCGCCCGAATGGCGCTCACTGGTTTGGTCGGCGGACTAAAATAGTAGTGTGGGTAATGAAAGTGGAGAGCGTCTCGCTGCAGGCGTGCACTTGGGTCTTTCAACAGCGGCGCCAGGCTGAGCCCGTCGACGTCGGCGTTGTGGCTCGCGTCGCCGGACTGTCCCGAGATTTCCAGGAGCGTTGGGTAAAGATCGGAAGAGATCACCGGCTCGCTGCAGACCGACCCAGCTGGTGTCACACCAGGCCAGCGGACGATGAGTGGGACGCGGATTCCGCCTTCGTAAACCGACCCCTTGCCGGAGCGCAGCGGTGCGTTGTCGGTCACCTTGTTGCCGCGGTTGCGCCCGATGTAGCCGCCGTTGTCCGACAAAAAAAAGACGGCGGTCTCGTCAGCCACGCCGAGCTGCTCGAGCTTGGCGAGCAGTAGGCCGACGTTCTCGTCGAGGCTTTTGACCATGGCGGCGAACTCGGCGTTTTGGTGCCGCAATTCAGGTGACAACTTCTGCCGGAACTTCTCGACGATCTCGGGCTTGCCTTCGATCGGTGTATGGACGGTGTGAAACGCGAGGTGGAGAAAGAAAGAACCGTCGCTCTTGCTTCCCAGCCACGCAATGGCTTCGCTTGTGAGGCGGTCCGTGAGGTACTCGCCTTTTCTGCCGCCTGTGAGGCCCGGCACGTAGCGCAGCTCGCGGCGGCTCCCGAACGCGCCGCGGTACGGATAGAAGAAAGTCGGCGGCGCGCCCCAGAAGGTGCCGCCGATGTTGACGTCAAAGCCTTGCGTCTCAGGATAGTACCCGGCCGCGCCGAGGTGCCACTTGCCGACATGAGCCGTAGCGTAGCCGTCGTTCTTGAGCACTTCCGCAACGGTGACTTCGGAGTGCGGCAGGTTGGCCACGGTCTGAGGCGGGATCAGCTCCCGGTCGCGAACGGCTTCCAGCGACCCTTCATGCCAGATCGTCATGTGCAGCCGCGCCGGGTGCTTTCCGGTCATGATGCTCGCGCGCGTCGGCGAGCAAACTGGCGAGGCCGAGTACGCGTCGGTGAACCGCACGCCTTCGGCGGCGAGCCGATCGATGTTCGGAGTCTCGTGCAGATCCGCGCCATAGCACGCGAGGTCGGACCAGCCGAGATCGTCGACGAGGATGATGACGATGTTGGTGTGTGTGTCGGGAGGCGGCGAGCCGAGTGTGAGCACCGTCAGGAAAAACGTCAGAGCAAGACTGCTGAGAGCTGAACAGCGATAGTGATTCATGAGACTTTTTCAACAGACTGGTTAAGGCTTGGCAGACGAAGTGTGATTACCATAACGTAAGAAACGGCATCAGTCATCTTGCGACCCTGTCTTCGTGAAGGGAGCATTCATGATTTCCTTGGAACCAGTGACAGGGGCGGAGTTCTCGACCTTTATCGATTCTGCTGTCGAAAGGTTGGCGAGAAATCGCGTGCGCCTCGAGGACGCTTCTTTCCCGGAGACATTTGCGCTCGAAAAACGGCAGATCGAAACCCTTCTGCCCCAAGGGATCAATAGCGTGGGGCACTTCTTCCGCAATGTCGTTACTGCGGACGGCGACATCGTCGGGAGCGTGTGGTTCGCGATTGGAACCCCGCGCGCGCGTGAGGCGTTTCTCTACGACATCTTTATCAAACCCGAGTCTCGACGCTGCGGATTCGGTAGTGAGGCGCTTCAGGTGATCGAGATGGAGTCACGCGCAGCGAACTGCGAACATCTGTGGTTTAACGTTTTCGCGCACAATCGGGGCGCAATCGATTTCTATCGCGCTCTCGACTATGAAGTCGGTACCCTTCATTTCTTTAAACGTATAGTGGCCGGTTGACAGCTCACCTCGACGAGGAGCCGGACCTCTTCGCGGACGTTGAGTTGGGTCCATTTGAAGTCATGCCGAAACCCCCAAGCATCGCGACTCCCAGACTCCTGCTCCGGCCGTTCGCGCCATCGGACGCCGCGGACCTTTCGCGACTCGCCGGTGAGCGCGCCATCGCGGACACGACTCTGAACGTACCTCACCCGTACGAACGGGAAATGGCCGACGAGTGGATCGCGACGCACCCGGGTGCATTCGAGTCCGGCGAAGCAGTGCAATTTGCGATCACGCTTCGCGCCAGCGGCGAGCTGCTTGGATCGATCGGGCTCAGCTCTATCGATCTTCGTCACTCCCGCGCCGAGCTTGGATACTGGATCGCCACAACTCATTGGAACCAAGGCTTCTGCACGGAGGCCGCCCGCGCCGTCATCGACCATGCCTTTACAGTGCTGAGGGTGCGGCGCGTTTACGCCAACCACCTACCGCGCAATCCCGCTTCCGGGCGTGTGCTGCGAAAACTCGGCATGCAGCATGAAGGACGGCAGCGGCAGCACGTGGAGCGATGGGGCGTTTGGGAAGACCTAGAGCTCTACGGCCTGCTTGCCGTCGAGTGGTCGCCGCTTTCGGATTCGAATGAATCCAAACCCTTGGACCCGTAGCGTGAGATTCTTCAAGTACTGGGCGCGAGATTACGCCCGCGTTGAGACCGACTCAGGCCACAAGCAGCTCACCTTTTTCGGGCACTCGAACGTGAGCCTTGACGACGCTCGGCGCGAAGCGGCAGCAGCCGCTCACGCCGCTTCACGCTCGGCGCAGTCGCGCGACCGGGCCAGCGGACCGAGAGAATCACAACCGCCCGATGCCTACGGCTACCTCGATCGCCCGTTTCGTGAAGAGGTGATCGAAGAGTTTACCCATGCTGACCGCATCGTCGCGGTGTTGACCCGCAACGCTTACGGGTCGATCGTCTTGAACGCGGCCGAATTCTTTTTCGCCGACGTCGACGACCCGGAGCCGCCCCCAGTGCGCTCGCTGACGGACGTTTGGCGACGACTCTTTCGCCGCAACCAGCCCGTCGCTGACGCCCCGGTTGTCGCGAAGCTCACCGCGCTCACGCGTCGACGTCCGGAGATGGGCGTGCGGCTCTATCGCACCGCCGGTGGGTTCCGCTGCCTCGTGACGCACCGTCCTTACGACCCTCTTGCCGGTGAGACAAGAGAGCTTCTTGAGGAGCTCGGTTCGGATCCTCTCTACACCAAACTGTGTGAAACCCAGGCCTGCTTTCGCGCCCGTTTGTCACCGAAGTTTTGGCGATGTCGTGCACCGCGACCACCGACACGCTTTCCATTCGCGAACGTGGAAGACGAACGCCGTTATCGCTCCTGGGAAGAAGTCTACGAGCGCCGTGCTTCGCACTACAGTACGTGCTCCTTCGTTGGCTCCTTTGGCGAATCGAGCGTGCATCCGGCGCTAGAGTTTGTCCTGTCGATCCACGACCGCCTAACGTGTGTACAGGATCGTCCTTTAGCGTAGCTGCTTTCAATGGGTTGTTCCCGGCGCGTCTTTCGACGGCAAACTCGAGTCTTCATCCGCGAACCACGGCGGATAGTGCGCGCACCGCCAGTGCGGTCGCGAGAACCGGGTCGTCTTCTTTCATCAAGTGGTTCTTCTCGTTACTGAAGCTGCCATCGCGTCGCTGCGTCGCCGCTAGCAACGTCACGAGTTCCTCTCGCCACGGCCCAGGCACACCGATCGCAGCCGATGCCAGAGCTCGCGACTCGAGATGCGTGAAGAAGACGGCGTCGGCCCAGCCGTTGGGGTCGCTGGAGGGAATTCCTGCCGGTGACGCGAAGCCAGCATGGCGTTCCAGCCACTGACGCGCGCCGACGACGCGAGCGTCGGTAACGGGCAAGCCAGACGCAATGAGTGCGAGCGCACCTTCGCCTGTCGCCGTGGCGTAGCTGCGGAAGTAATCATTGCCGTCTGTGGTCCGCGCCGTGCCGCCCTTGTTGGCGGCGAGAACGATCGGCGAAAAGTAAAAACCGCCGTCGAACGGCACGCCCGTAGACGCCTGCTGGTCGCTCTCGACATCGCTAGTGTCGCGTGCCCCGGTGGAACTCGAAGTCATCGCGGGCGGTTGCCGCCTCGTCTCGTCGGGGTGGCGTTGAACGAGTCGAAGGAAAACGAGTGCACGAGCGGCGTAGTCGCGCGGGCAACCACCTGATGCCGCGAGCGCCTCCAAAACGTGGCGCGTGTAGGAGACGTCGACGTGTCCGACGACTGCCGAGGCGAGCGGTGCTGCGAATCCCCACGCGCCGTAGGCCAGAGAATCGACGCCGTAGCCATGCATTTCAGAGTATTGCCAGTCGAGGAGAGTTTTTCTCATGCGACGTATGAGTTCGCGGTCGCCGCGGTCCTCGACCGCCGCCAGACAGCGGAGAGCGAGCGCCGTGGCATAGGTCGGATAGCCAGATGCTTCATCCTCGCCCATGCCGAGCACGCCGTCGGAGTTGACCGCGGCGCGGAGGAAATCGAAAGCGCTGCGCTCGTCGCCTCGATGGCATGCAGACGTGGGTGCCACCCCTGCGAGCTGCAGCGAGTTCAACACGAACGGCGTCAGTGCATCGCCGGAGCGAAAGAAGCTGTAGCGTTGGCTCCTCCAGGCTCCGTCGGTGTCTTGAGCGGCCTCGAGGAACTTGGCCGCACGCGCAAGGATCTTGGCCGCCTCCGCGGACACCTCGCGTTGCTTGCAGTTCACGGCGCCCGACGTCACCGACCCGAAACGGGGGAGCCCGAGGCAGAGAGCCCCGCCAGCGGCGAGGCTCCCCATCCCGAACGTTAGGAAGTTGCGCCGACTCAAGAGAGGCGCGATTGGAGTTGTGTCTCGAGGTCCGGATCTGTGGCTCATCGCTGTACCCGTGTCGTGTTTTGACCGACCAGAACGGGCTGCGTTTTGGCAGCGAACTGTGTGTCCCGCGCGACGGTCAAACACTGGACTGCGGCGGCGGTGCAGAAGACTGGGCTGGTGATGCAGTGGTGCCCCGTCCAGCTGCCGTCTTGGTTTTGCACCTTCGCCAGACGCTCGTGCATTTTACGATTCCACTTTGTCCACGCGTCGCCGCCCGTGATGATCAACGACTCGCTCGTCGTCAGGTAGCTCAAGAACTCCTCGCCGCCGTTGTTGCCGAACCCCGAAAGAAGGCTCTCGTCGTCGAGTCTGGCATTCTGTGCGGCAGTAAGCTTCCAGGCATCGCTGAGCGCCCGGGCTTGCGGCGCGGCCACGCCGATCTGACGCAGCGTCTTCTCATCGACTTCGGCGTTCTGATCGATCTTGCCCTCGCGTTTTGCTTTTTCGACGATGTCGTCGGCACGCCTCGCTTCCTCGGCGTTGGCACGCTGTGCGGACGAAAAGGCGTAGAGCTCGACGCCAGCTGCATCGCCGGCCTTGGCGCGACCACTGTCGATATCGACAGTGTTCTTTTGGTATTCACGTGCGCGCTTGAGAGAGTCGCTCGACACTTCCTTGCCGACGCCGCGCGCGAGCTCGAGCGCAGTGCAGCCGATGGAGGACTGCAGCACCGGCGCCCAACCGCCGCCACCCCAGCTACCGTTCGTCTGCTGAGAGCTTTCGAGCTTGGCGATACACTTGTCGAGCGCCGTGTCGACGCGGCGGTGCAGTGCAGCGTCGGACTTCACGAGCGGGAGGAGGCGGGCGAGGAACTGCGTCGTCATCGACGTATCGACGAGCGGCCCGAGCTTGGCTTGCGGCTGCGTGCCTTGGAGGTTGGTGATGCGCGGTCCGGCGGCGTCGGCGTTCTCAACCGTCCGTAAAAGGTACTCGGTAGCGCGCCGTACGGCGTCGCGGTACTCGCCAGAGATCGGTGAATGTCCGAGTCGCAACAGACTCATGGCCGTGAAGGCGGTCGTCGCAGGGTCTGTCGAGACAGCGCGTGCGTCTCGCTGCTGCTGGTTGGCGTGCGAGCCAGCGCCCCAGCCGCCATTCTCGTGCTGCGCTTTGACGAGCCAGTCCAGGCCACGCGCAACGAATGCTGGCAGAGGAGTGTCGACGTTCGTCGGAGGAATCTCGTTGAGCGCCCCAGTCGCCGCGCCAGAAGCTGCCGTCGGATCCGTCGCGTCTGGGGAGTCTCCATCCGTTGCGTTGACGTCCTGCGGCGTCGCTTTGACCACCGGCGGCTGATCGTCTGAACGCGCCGCGGCGGCGTCTGTTGTTTTCGTCGTCGAAGTCTCAGGCGGGCTGACTGTCGGGACTTCAGGATTCGAGACCTCGAGCTCGCAGCCACGAGCTCGAAGAGGTGCGGCGGTGGTCTCCGGTCTTGGTCTTTGCGTCCGGTAGCAGCGCTTCTTTTCGTCTTTTCGTTCTGCGCCGTCGACTGCAATCGGCGTGCCCGGTTTTTCGGGTTGTGCAATGGTCTCAGCGAGCAGCCCCACGGTGAGCGCGAGGCCGAGGCCGATGATGAATAGAAGGGGTGAAGTCTTTCTTTGGCGGGCCATGTTCAGTTTCCTTTCACATCTTGGGAGTACGAAGAAATGGCGCCGTGTGCACGGCGAGCAAGGAGGGGGAAGCGCTTCTACTCAAACGACGCCCATGCGGCCGCATTTCTTTGGGATCGTTTTGAGAAAAAGTGCCCGGGCGCCGGCATGCTTCGTGTAACGGGCATGTAACGACCGCGCGTCGGCTCGCGTTAGGGGCAACACTGCGGATGACCCGTGGCGCTCGGTGCCGGCGACCCTCGGTGTCTGTGAGGGCGTCGTGTGTTGTCCGGCTCAACGCCCAAGAAAGGAAATGACGGCAAGTCACGCCATCGGTTGGCGGTCGCGCGCATGAGCGACGTTCGAGACGGATCGGCAATCATCTGCGATGAAGTAGGCTCCGCGTGCCGCCGCGTCTCGAAAAGTCGCTACTGACGCACCCTTCGCCGTTGTTGCTCACCATCGTTTTCAACGTTGGCGTCGATACCGATGTCGCGACGCCGTGAGCGGGTGTTGTCTTCACTACCGAGACACAGACTGCTGCGTCAAGAATGGCTCCCAAAGTTCATTGTCGCGCTCCACGACTCTCTGCGGGCGCCTCCGAGTCCTCGACGCCCCGAGTCTCGGTGTCGTCCGGAGCGTCGTTCGGACTGATGTCGACTTCTGACGGTTGCACGTCCCAGAACTGCCCTGCGCCTTCGAGCGTGCCCGGTTCGATGGCTCCACCATTCGTGTTGACGCCGCCGAGCTGGCGAACACCCGGGTAACCGCGAAAGCCTTTGACGCGCTGTTGTGCGACATCGGGGTCGGAAAAGTCGACGTCGTCGATCAGCCAGCCGCCGTCGACGAGCTGGAGATGAAAGATGAGTACGTGATGCTGGTTCGTCACGATGCGAACCGGTTCGAAGATGTCTTGCCGTTTCTTCTTCCTTCGAGTTCTTTCGCGCGTCTCGACCACGGGCACATACGACGAGAGAACGACTGCTCTGGCATCGGAGCTCCAACCTTCGGCGAGGGAGATGGCCTCCGACGCATAGTGGCTCGTCAGGCGTCTCGCATCGTTGGTTTCGCGATCTTTGACGTAGAGCGCTTCGGCCTCGTCGGTGAGCCCCGCCTGCGCCAGTCGGAGCCAAAGGCGCACAGTGGCCGCGGGTTCGCCCGCACCGGCACTCCCGCGGCCGAGCTTCACGTCGTCAGTGTCGATAGGCTGAACCCCTGGATGAATCTGAAATCCCTCGATTTGCTCCGCGGCTTCCTCTTTTGACGCCAGATCGACATCGTGGACGAGCCAGTGCTCATCGAAACGCACGACGCGAAGTACCAGGACACCAGGGTCACGGCCCTGCGCCACGACGACGCCTGTGATCAGCAACGCCGCGCGGTCGTTGGCGTAGCCGGACTTTATGCGGACGAGTCGCGCTACATCGATGCTGCGAAGATCGCTTGCCGTGACACTCGCCCCCGGGGCCACGAATTGCGGCGCGGCCTCGTCTTCGCCGGCGAAGGCATGCTGCGCCCACGACCGCACTGCAGTGACGGCCGGGTGCTCAGCCGGTTGCGATCCAAGGTTGTGCAGGAGGTGCGTGACGGTCGGCGGAACGCCCGCGATGTCCAAACTGCGAGGCATGGGCAGGGTTTTGATCGCGCGATCATGCGGCGCTACGCCCACCACGACTGGCGCTGGCTGCTCGATCCGCACTGATGACTCTTGCGTTATGACCCGCGCCTCCGGGTTCGTCTGATGCGCCGGCTCCAGCGAGATGGAGTCGAGCTCAACCGAGTGCTTGGTGTCACTGGCTGGCTGAACTGAGCGCTTGGCGCGACGCTTTCGCCTCGAGTTGCACTTCTCGTCTTTGTTCTTGCTGCGGCGCTCCGCGTCGCTCTCTTGGCGACGACTGTCGCGCTCGAAGTCAAGTCGAAGCGATGTCTCACGCGTCGCAACGGGGACGCTGAAAATGAAACCCCAGTAGTCCTCTCGGTGAGTCGTTCGGATCGCTTCGACCGGAGTTGGGTCGTTCGCCACCGTCGCGGTCAGGCGCAGGCGACTCGGTGCGCCGCAGACGCGCACCGCGGCTTGGTACCAGCTGCGTTGGTCGGTCTGCCTTGCCGCGCCTTCCGCTGCATCGGCGCCAACGACTTCATAGACTGGTGCGATTTGATGGCGACCGTCCGGTGACCACCACGTCTCTCCGGAAGGATACGCAGCGAGCCCGACAAAATGCACATGCATGCTGCTGCCTGAGAATACCACGCGGATCCCGCCATGGCCTTTCCTGGCCGTCGTCCCTCGGCGCGGCGTTGGGCTTACAAGCCGCAGGGAGGGCGGAGTCGGCGCAGGCGGGCTCGCGTCGACGGTCAATGCTGGACGCACCGATTCCGGCTCTGCAATCGGAGGCGCAAGCTCCGGCGCCGCTGGTTCGCCGTCGGCGGTCTCCACCGCAATCTCGTCTGCGGCGCCAACCCCCGCTGGCGCCGCCACGCGCGGTTCCTCCGCAACCTCTTTTTCTACGGCTCTTTCGCGTCGCGCGCTGTCATGACTCGATGTCTCGTCTGCTGCTTCGTCCGTCGCTGCGTCCGCTGCTGCGAACACACCCTCGTCCTCCGTGCCCGCCTGCATCATTGCGAGCGGCGCGGTTCCCGCGATCAACCCAACGAGGAGCAGAGCCAGACCGCGTGCTGAGAGAGCCGCGCGGCTCCGCGTTGTGTCAAGGAGAGCGAGCAGCCGGCCTTCGAGTCTTCCTGGCCGTGCCATGGCGACAGCCGCGCGGTGAGCGAAACGATCGTCAACATCTCGCGTCGCAATGGCGAGGAGCTCGTCCGCATACGCCGACGCGCGGCACCCTGACGCGATCACCGCATCGTCGCACGCGAGCTCGGACTCGAGTTCGAGTCGACGGAGAGCGAACCACGCCAGCGGATTGGGCCACGACAGCGCTGTGACGAAACGAGCTCCTAAGCGCCAGAAGCCATCGCTGCGGCGCACGTGCGCCAGTTCATGGAGGAAGACCAAGCGCAGCTTCGAAGTGGGCCACGTCGCCGCGTCGTTCGGAATCAGAACGTAAGCCGTTCCCATTGGCAACGGGTTCCAAACCATGGGCACTCCGACGAGCGGGCTCTCAAGGAGTACGAGAGGGCGACGCAGCGCGAGGCGCCCGGCCGCGGCGTCGAGAGCGTCGCGTCGAGAGTCGTTCTCGATGACCGCTGCACGCCGCACCAAGAGCGTGACCCGCCCAACTGCGACCGCGAGGCGAAGAAGAAGCGTGAGCGAGCCAAGCAGAAACACACCGAACGTGACGGTGCTCCAGCTCACTGGTCGCAACAGCGACAACGCAGATTTGACGTCTCCCGCGGCAGTGTGTCGTCTCCGTGCCTGCGCGACGGCGACCGTCGCTTGGGCACGGTCGTCAGCAGCGCTTATTGTTTCGTATGCCGTAGGGTTGGCGTCTGCCTCGGGATCATCCCGCCCGCCCTGGCGTTCTGATGACGCGATCGTCGGCGAAGACCGCGTCAAGTCGGAGACGTTGCCCTTGGGCGCCGTTTCGGCTGCGGCACGGTGGCTTTCAGAGTCTGCGACACGCGCTTCGGTGATTGTGTGAGGCGCCGTAGACGTTGAGGCGAGCGGCGACGTCGCCAGCTCCGGCGCTCCGGCCGGTTGCGCTGGAGCGTCCGCAGAAGGAGTAGCCGTGCCGCTCGAGAACCTAGTCGTGTCGTATGATTCCCCTTCGGTCGGTGCTGCCGTACGTGCTGCGTTGGTCGCGTTCGTGCTGGGACTCGCCGCTGGTTGCACGCTCAATGAATGCGCTCTGATCGAGGGAACTTTCGAAGGCACTCTCGACGGCACTCTTAAAGGCACTCGTGAATTCACAGCCACCGAGCGCTCCCGAAAAACTTCAAGGCTCCAGGTCGGCAGCAGCGCAGAGAATACAGGCAGCAGCGCGACACCGACGAAGGCGGCAGTCCAGACGGCATGGCGCAGCGCGGCAGAAGCCCGCCGCAGCGCCAGAGTCAGCAACCAGGCGCCGCACAGAAGAGCGGCGCCTCGGAACAGCATGTCGACATAGACGGAGCTGAAATGCGACGCGATCGTGTCGATCAGTTGTGGCATGAACGTCATGACTAACGACCCTCCTTGCGTGCTTTTTCGATTAGTTTTTGGATGCGGTTGATTTCGCTACGGGACATCGAAGCTTCAGAGACGTCGAGAAGCGCCGAGACGGCTTGCCTGACGTCACCCTTGTAAAACGTCTCCAGCACGTTCTTGAGCGCCGAACGACCCGCATGCCGATGCGGCTTGGTTGGCGAGTAGACGTTGCGCACGCCTTCGCGCCGGTGCCTCAGGTGCCCCTTTTCTTCGAGGATGCGGATCAGCGCCCGCACCGCAGAATAGCTCGGCGCGTCGGCTAAGTCTGCCCGCACTTGTGCTGCGGTAGCTTCACCTCGGGCGTAGATGATATCCATGATCTGTCGCTCGCGGCGACTGAGTGATGGTGAGCCTGACGCCATACGTCCCCCCGGGTTGTGGCCCTCCGCGCCGTCCCAATCCCAGACGCGGACGGGACGAGATCAAGTGAGACGGCGGCGGCTGTGAAATGTCAGAGCTGATTCCTGCGCGATGGTCATCGGCATTGTCGCACGGTGTGCTGGTTTTTTTAGCACTATGGCGATCGAGTTTCCATGAAAAAGTGCTAAAAAATCTAGCAGTATTTTCGGCGCGCGGCAGGTTGGGCGGCAGAGCGCTGGGATCACGCGTAAGCGTCGGGGTTCACCAAGTGCTCGGGACGCTCGCCAGCCAGCACTGCAATGACTGCTTGTGCCGATTCGCGAGCCATCGACTCCAGGGCGTCGCGCGTGGACGACGCCACATGCGGCGTCAAGATCGTGTTCGCCGCGCTGCACAGAACGTGGTCGGCCGGCAGCGGTTCCGCTTCGAAAACGTCGAGCGCGGCGCCGGCCAAACGGCCGTCGTTCAGCGCCGTAGCCAGCGCCTCTTCGTCAATCACGGCACCTCTCGACGTGTTGACGATGCGTGCGGTCGATTTCATGAGCGCCAGGCTGTCAGCGTTGATCAAGTGCCGAGTCGCATCCGAGAGCGGCACGTGAAGCGTCAAAAAGTCGGATCCGCGCAGGACATCTTCGAGGCGCGCCTGCAGGGTTGCCGGACCGTCGTAGGTATCAGGAGAAAGCAAAGGGTCGTATGCGGCGACGTTCATTCCGAGACCATGGTGCGCTTTGTTTACGACGCGTCTTCCGATGCGGCCGAGGCCGATGACACCGAGCGTCTTCCCGGCGAGCTCGACGCCGCGCAGACTGTCTTTTTCGTTGAATCGCCCTTCGCGGACCATGCGATCGGCAGGCGGAATGTGGCGCGCCATGGAAAACATGAGAGCGATCACGTGTTCCGCTACCGCGTTGGCATTGGCCGTCGGCGTGTAGGCGACTGGGATACCCTTTTCGGTGGCTGCCTTGACGTCGATGCTGTCGACACCGACGCCGTGTTTGACGATCACCTTCAACTTGCTAGCCCCATCGAGGTCGCCTGCTGTGACTTTGAAGAGCCGCACGATGACTGCTTCCGCATCGTAGAGAAGCTCTTTCTGACTCAGACTGCTCAGCGGACCATTGCTGACACCGGCTTCCTCCCACGGCGCGACGCACTCGAAGTGTTTTTTAAGAAGATCGAGGCCGCTCGCCGCAATCGGCTCAGGTACGAAGACCTTTTGCATGACGTTTCTCTGTTTCGTTTGGATTTGATTCGCTTTCGTGTGATGCGAAAAGACGTCCAAAAAGTTAGCCGACTCGGCACCGCAAGGATAGTCTCAATGGGTGGCCCGCTTCGAGCCGCGACCGCAGACCGTGCTCTTCGCTCGGTCGAATGACTTTCAACGAGCTGCCAACACCAACATCGTGCTCAGATCGTCGTGACTGAATCGACCAGTGGCCAGCATCCCGCCGATCACACCGTTGAATCTGCTTACCGCGAGTTCTTGCAGCGACGCGCGCGCGGCGAGTCGATCAGCTTTTCGGCCTTCAAGGCAGAGCAGAAGCCTGAGCTGGCGCTCGGGCTAGAGGCACTGCACTCGGCGCATGGGCAGGCGCCCGGGGCCGGCGTCGCGAGCGCGGACGTTTCCTTCACGGACGATTTCCTGCTCGACGCCGGTTGGAAGCTGAATCAGTACGAGGTCGTCGCGCCGCTGGGAGCCGGCGGCTTCGGTGAAGTTTATCTGGCGCAACAGGCGAAACCTCGCCGCCGGGTGGCGCTGAAGGTCTTGCGCTCTGCGTTGCCGTCGAGCGAAGTCCTGGCGCGTTTCGAGACTGAGTGCCAGGCTCTCGCACTCATGAATCACCCCTACATCGCCCAGGTGTTCGACGCTGGCACTAGCGAGTCCGGCCAGCCCTACGTTGTCATGGAATACGTCGACGGCGAGGCGATCACTGACCACTGCCGCCGCCATCGTCTGACGATTCGTGGACGCCTTGAGCTTTTTCTTCGCGTCTGTGAAGCGGTTCAGCACGCTCACGAAAAAGGCATTGTGCACCGTGATCTGAAGCCAGGTAACGTGCTCATCACGACGGTCGACGTCGACGCACCCGTGCCGAAGGTCATCGACTTCGGGCTCGTTAAGGCGGTCGGCGGCGCCCTCACTGACGATGCTATCGTGACGCAAACCGGTCAGCCGGTGGGTACGCCCGCCTACATGGCGCCGGAACAGCTACGTGGTGGCAAAGGCGCGGTGGATCGGCGGGCCGACGTCTACTCGCTCGGTGTTCTTCTCTACGAACTGTTGACAGGACGGCGACCGTTCGAGTTCTCACGGCCATTCGATCTGGAAGAGTTCGTCCGAGTCGTCTTGCACGAAGACCCGAAGACGCCGAGTCTCCTCTGCTGTTCGCAGGATCAGCAAGACGATTTCGCCAGCGAACGACGAACCGATCCACGCTCGCTCTCGCGTCAGTTGCGCGGAGAACTCGATTGGATCGTCCTCAAGTCTCTGGAGAAAGACCGTACGCGTCGCTACTCAAGCGTGTCCGAACTTTCCTGCGACATCGCTGCGTACTTGAGCGGCGAAGCGGTCGTCGCGGGTCCTCCAGCTCTGTCGTATCGGTGCCGAAAGTTCATCGTGCGTCATCGATTTGCCGCGGCGTTGTTGGCGGTCGGGGTAGCGGTTGTCCTCCTCGGCGCGGGTGTTTTCGCGGTGGCGAGAGAGCGTGAGTTGGCGCGACTCGACGCCGAGGTTCGTTCGCTCCTGCGCTCAGCGAACGAAGCCGTAGTGTCGGGAGCCGTGTCGGGGGCCATGACGAGCGACGACGACTCGAGCGGTGACGCGTCAGAGTCGCAGCTGGCTGCTGCGGAGGCGAAGTTAGCAGCGCTGCGCGAGCGCAGTCCGAGGCGCGAAAGCGTTGTCGAGCTTCAGTCTCTGTACGCCGCGACGCTTCTCGCCAAAGCTGCCAAGGAACTCGAGCGCTACAACGTGACACGTGCGAACGAACGGCGACACGAAGACGCCTGGCGTACTGCGAGGCGTCGCCGGGCGGCCGCAGGACGTGCCTGGGAACCGATATGGCGTCGCCAGGCGGAAGCGACCGCCTGGCGACGATGGCGCGCGGCGCACCAGCAGAAGGATGTCCATCTCAACGCAGCTCTCTTCACTCACGAGAGGGCCGCGCTGAGTGCGCCAGTCGGCTCTCAGGTGCAGGTGCGAGTCGAGGATGAGCTCCGCGAGATTTACACACAGCTCTATCGGGACGCGAGCGCCCAGGGTGGCGTGTTTCGACCGCGCGAATTTTACGCCTCGATGGCGCAGAATTATGCCGGTTCCGTCGCCGGCCCTCAGCGCGTTCGCATCGTTACCGAGCCGCCCGGCGCAGCACTCTTCTGCTTTCGCTATGAGGAACATCCCGAAGAGCTGCGATGGGTGCCGCGACCTTTTCAGCCGCTGGATCCGAGTCGAGACGGATCGGATGCGGCAGATGTTTCGGCTGCAGCTGGAGGCACTCCAGGGCTGACGGTTCGGCGCGTGGAAGACTCCGGGCGTACGCCGTTTCAGCGCGGCGACCGCGTCGTGCGCATCGGCACGACCGCAGTCGAGTCACTGACTCAACTCGCCGCGGTGCTCCTGGCCGTCGACGTTGACGCCTCGGTCGACGTCGAAGTGGTTCGTCAGCAGAGCAAGGTTGAGATCATCTGGACGCCCTTCAGCACAGAGGCCGTCGCGCGTACACGACGCCACGGTTTCGACGAGCAGGATGCAAGGACGCTTGTCCAGCCGTGGGTTCAGTTCGGCGTTGAGTTTGCCGCGTACCCCATTGTGTGCTCGGCGGTCAATCGACTTGGCGCGACACAAGGCGCGGCGGTGTCGGAGGTGACTCTGCCGCCGGGGAACTATCTGTTCGTTGCCCAGCACCCAGGGTACGTCGATGCGCGGTTGCCGGTTTCCATCCCAGCGGACGAGGAACCGACACTAAGCCTGAACCTTCTGAGGTCGGATCAGATTCCAGCGGGATTCGTCCATCTGCCGGCTGGTCGCGTCGCCACCGGCGGTGACCGCGATGCCTTTCAGAGCCTCGCCTACGGCGAATTCGATTTGCCAGCGTGCTTTTTCTCGCGCTACGAAGTGTCCAATCAAGAGTGGCTTGAGTTTCTGAACGATCCCGCTGTTGCGCCGCGCATCGATCGCGGTGGCATGATGCGACCGACGTCCAAGAGTGTCCTCGAAGACTTGGCTCGCCGCGGGCGCGAAGGGGTTCGCATTCCGGCGTTCCACAAGACGCAGGCTGTGTGGAATGACGCGACGCGGCGTTGGGAATGGAATGCGGCGATCGAGAGCGGCTGGCCGGCTCTCGGGATTTGTCACTACGCCGCCGAAGAGTACGCGGCGTGGCGCACGCAGCGCAGCGGCGGCCGCTGGCGTTTTCGGCTGCCGACCGACCTCGAGTGGGAGCGCGCCGCGCGCGGCGTGGATCGGCGCACGTACGTTTGGGGGAGCTTTAGTATCCCGAGCTTCTGCGTTTCCGGCCTTGGCCTGCCGCGCCCCCACGGTGCGAGTGGGGCGCGGCCGCAGTGGCTGGGATTCGCCTCATTCGACGAGAGCGTCTTCGGTGTGCGAGATCTCGCCGGCTCGGTCTCAGAGCACACTACAGGGCGCCCGCGCGAGGATTCAAATCTCTTCGTCTACCGCGGCGGCAGCTGGGGCACCGTCGAGGACGACTGGTTCTTCCGCGCCAGCAGCCGCAACTCGATGCTGCCCGAGCGGACGAATGGGTACCTCGGCGTGCGGCTTGTGGCTGAAGCTACGACTGAGGATCGTTAGAAGGGCTCCCTGGGATCCGCCTGGTCGTCACCTACCCATAGGTATACGCGTCACAAACCGAGCTTACTCCGCAGCTTCGCCAGTGCGCGCTTGCAGACCTGGCGTGCGGTCGCTTCCTTCTCGAACCCGAGCTCTCGCGCCACGTCCGCGTAATCCAGCTGGAGAATCTTGCGTAGGATGATGACCTCGCGATGGTGTTCGTCGAGCTCAAGCAGGGCCTCTTCGAGACGCGCCTCGAACTCCTTGGCACGAACGACTTCGCTCGGCGACGGATCGTGACCGCGAAACAGTGACGCTGAGAGTGACTCGGTGCCGCATTCTGCGAAGACTCGCACTCGGCCGCCACCACGTTTGTGGGCATTGGCGACTCGATGGTAGTCGGCGATCGCACTTCTGACGCAGGTGGCGAGAAAGTTGCGAAAGCTGCCCTCGGAGCGATACTCAAAGCCGTCGAGACTCTGAAACACCTTGAGCATCGCCTCTTGGGCGATGTCGTCGAACCCGCTCATGCTGTGCACGGGCTGACCCATGCGCAGCGCGACGATGCGCCGAACCGTCGGCGCGTGGCGGCGAAAGAGGCCGTCGATTGCGCTCTTGCTTCCTTTCTGTGCCGCGGCGACGAGCTGCGCGGTCGTGGTTCCCTGTTCGCTGTTTTGTGCGTTCAAAAAACGTTCTTTCTCGACGCAAGTGGTGGCGTCGCCCGCTCTTCCTCAGCCAAACTCGAGGCTAACGCACACAGGAGTGTGTCTTCTACTTTGTGCTTCATGGCACGTGGCCGCAAGGATCGAACCGTTCACACAGAAGTGCGTCCGGCGTTGGGTCGCTACCGCAGTTTCCACTCGGAAACGATGGCGCTGGCGAATCGGCGACGAAGAGATGATTGAGGCATGCAATGGCGTCGGAGATGTCGACAGAACCGTCGTCGTTGACGTCAGCCGCTTTAGAGCAGGGCGGCGCGTCGAAGCCGGCGACGAAGAGGTGATTGAGCAGCGCGATGGCGTCACTGATGTCTTTGCCACCGTCCGCGTTGACGTCGCCGCGGCGAAAACCGCACACCGACACGGCCAGGGGCGCGCTCTCGCTGACTTCGCTGCCGAATGGGCAACTCTCACCGAGTGCGATCACTGACCAGGAGTAATCTCCCGGAGGCAGTGACGCGAGGCGGTAAGAGTTCTCCGTCACTCCTTGAACGAGAGCGACGAGCTCGTCCGCTTGGCGAACCGCGACAGTATACGCACGCGCGTTCGGTGATTCCTCCCAGCTCAGAAGCGGAGCTTCGCAGCGTTCGTTCAGGGCGACTGTCAGCCCTGCAGGTGCTCCGGGGCAAGGAGGAGCGGACTCAGTGCGGAAACGCCACTCTGGCCCCGGTGTACGGTCGCCGCGGAGGTTGATGGCATCGACGCGCCAGATGTAGTTGGTTTCGGCGAGGAGCGCGTCCGGTCGAAAGCTCGGCGAGGGCAAGTCGAATCCGAGCGGCATCGCGGCAGGTGGTGTCCCCTCGACCCACAGGAAGACGTCGTAGAAGAACGCGTGCTGTGACGCTTGCCAAAGAAGTGGCGTGGACGTGCTGACCGTGGCGCCGTCTGCCGGGATGGGGTTTTGCGGCGGCGCCGCCGGGAGAAACTCGCTAAAGCGATTGGCTGTGCCGTTGGTGGCAATCGCCTGGCCGACGAGGCCGTCGAAGATGATCACGGCGCGGTTGAGGACATCGTCGCCCTCGACGGCGTCGGCGCGCGCGACGAACGAGACCGATCCTTGCCCACCCGGTAGGAGAAACCCATCGTCGACGGAGAGTGGCTCCCCATCCTCCGAAAGCGTGCGAAACTCCCAGACGATGGAGCGCGTTTCGAGGTCAATCGTCGCATCGGTCTGTACTGTGGGCCGGCGGATGGTTCCCGAATCGAACGGCCACTCGTGCTCGTACTGGTTCGTCGTCGTGAGGCTGAAGCGTTCGCTTGACGGTGAGCTCAGGTAGCCACTGAAGCGATCAATCGCCTGCATGTCGAGTGACACCGGCGGCGGCTTGTTCGCCAAGCTGAAGTCGAGCAATCGCACGGTCGAGAGGTCGATGGTTTCATCCAAGGTGTCGACGATCGTGACGCGACGTGCAGGCGCGTTGCCGACGTTCTCGAAGTGAATGGTGAAGAAGAGCCTGGAGTCTGGTCCGACGCAGCCGCCTCGGCGAAACCCTTCGGTGCCAGGTGGCGGCGGTAGGTCGACGCAACCCAGTTCGCCTTCACCGGACGGACCGTCCTTCTCGTTCGGGTCGATCGCGCCGACGAGGTCGGTGTGGAACGTGAAGAGCGGCGTGAAGAGACGTGAGGGCGGGACGATCGGCTCTCGAGGGCTAAGTCCCAATTCCCCGTTCGCCACGCCGCAGTTGGCGCCGCTGCTGGCGATGCTGTCTCCCCCGGGGCCGACGGTGAGGAGCTGGGCGAACGCATCGCGATCGACCGGCACGAAGACCGTCGTCGCCGGGGTGAAGCCGTCGACTCGAACATCGTACGTGGTCGCTGGGGAGAGGCACTCGAGGGCGAAGGTGCCGGCGCCATCGGTCGTTGAGCGCGCGGTCAACTGGGCTCCATCGAACGCCCCAATCGCGGTGTTGCCGACGGGAGCGCCACTCGTGTCGATCACTTGCCCGACGATGGCAGCGCTCGGTTCGCCAGCTGCTTCGTCCACAGCGAACTGCAGCAGGGCTAGTACCGATGCACTGTCCAGACCGCGCGGCGTCAGTCGCGTCGCCAGCTCCCCTAAGCGCTGGTGAAACGATTCCCAGGTCGGTCCGAAAAATTCCGACAGACGAGGCACGAGCCCAAGCCAAGTCGCGGTCTCGACACCGAGCGGCGCCGCGAGTGCCTGCCAACCGACGAAGTCTCCGGCCGTGGGCGTGAAGAGTTCGACGTCGAAGCGCGATGCATCGCCAACGCGTTCGCTCACGAAGACGAGCGCGACCTCTCTGCCTGCGCCTGGCGCGAGCTCGCCTGCTGCACCGTTTGGGTCAATACCGAGGATGAGTAGCTCTTCGTCTTGAAAGGGCGTCTCGCTTTCGAGTCGAAGGCGCGTCCCGAACGGCGCCCTGACTCGAAAGAGCGGCGCGTTCATCGGTGCATTCGAGACGTTGCGGTATGCAAGGGTCAAGCGATGTTGAAGAAGCTCACCTTCGTCGGTGGCGATTTCGTAGCGACTCTGTCCGAAAAGCTCGAGTTCGAGTCCAAAGAGTTCCGAGCGCGCGCCGACGCGGAGCCGCTCTTCGAGGGTGTCAACGATCTCGCCAGATGGATCGCTCACCTTCACCGTGTAGTCGCCACGCGGGGCGCCGTTCAGATCGAACGTTGCTTCAGCACGATCGGCAGAGACGATGCGCACGCGCGTTGGTGTCAGCGTGGCCCCATCGGGATGGAGCAGCGCAAAATTCGAGAACCCAGCGTCGAAGCCGCCGCCGCGAAGCGTCGCTGTCACGGTCGACTCCTCGGCGACGAGCGCTGGTGTTATGCTCTCGAGAAGAAGCGCGGCCGTGCGCGCCGTGAGTGTCACTTCGGCCGCAGAGCCGCCCGGATCGGTCCGCTGAACGAGCACGTGGAGCGTGCCAAGCCGAGTGAGCGGAATCACCAGCTGGGTTTGTGACTGCCCCCGCTCGTCGCGCGCGGCGTCGAACTCGATCGGTGTCGCTTCCTCGTCCCACCGCGCATACAGCGCGACCGAGCTGAAAGGATCGCCTGACGCGAGTCGAAGCAGCACAGGAGGGGGCAACTCACCAGCAGTCGGCGGCGGCAGCGTGAAGCGAGAGCGCAGATCGCGGCGACAGGCGTCGAGAGTCGACGTCAACTCGGTCTCCGATGCGGTCAGCTCGATCGGTGGTTGTGCGGGTTCAGGGGGCGCCTCGAGACGGATCGTTTTTGTGGACAGCAGCGGCGCGAAGCTCTGCCCGCTCGCGGTGACGACGTTCTTGATCGCCTGGCCGTCGATGCGGACGTCCCCCGCGAACTCAAGGCGGCACGAATTGCAGTCGGTCGTGGTCGGGACCTCAGCCTCCAGGGTCACGCCAAGGACGGGATAAGGACCCGTGCCTACTGGCAGTGTCGGCGCGGCGCCATCGCCAGCGACATCGAGCACCACGGCGAGCGCGATGTCGCCCGCGCGACGACGAGCGGAGACGAAATCGACGGTCCCTGCGTCGCTGAACGTCGCACTCGTCTCGATTCCGCTGACACTGCAGCCCGTGATCCGGATCCCCATCGACCACGCTTCGATCGACTCCGCCTCCGACTCGACTCCTGCCGCCGCGATGAGAACCGTGGCGTTGATCGTCACGAGGGTGCCAGCAGCATCCACGACCCTCTCGGGGGCAGCGAACGAGAACTCGAACGCGCGGGCGCACCACGCGCTCTCAGAGCTCGCAAACAGCGCGAGCCCTAGCGCTAATCCGCACCGAATCGAAACGTTCGTCCGCGACCTCATGTCGTCCGTGGTCCTCGCTGCGTGCAAGTGATGGAAGATCTCCTCGGTCCATCGTCGGGGTTCGGCAGCGTCTCAGCAAGATTGAGTCGACTCGTTGTGACCGAGAAAGTCTTTGCCGCCGTAAAGAACGCAGCCGACGAGGGCGTTGTGACATGAAAAGTGCCGAACCGAAAACAGACACCGAACTTTGACCCCAAATATCAGGTAAACGATGACCGCCAGATCGCGGCGGTCGCGGGAAAAACACGATCCTCTTTCCAACTTTGTGCACGATTTGGGGGTGAATTCGAGAAATTGCGTCACACGCCCGGCGCTTCTTGCGTTCAGCAACATCGAGCGGGGATGATGGGCCTGTGAGGGCCGAGGAAATCCCCAGTGATTCCCGCCGCTTGGGCCGGGGAGAAGACGGAGTCCTCAAGAGATTTGGAGGTGTTGACATGAGCGCAGCAGATTTCACACCGCGGACGCCGCGATTCGCCGTGATCGCTCTTTTCACGTTGATCGCCGGCGCCGACGCGAGCGCGGTCGAACTCAGCTGCGGAACGTCGCACAGCGAAGCGATCGAGCCTGGAGCGCCTGACCTCCACACCTTCGAAGCCAGCGCCGGTGACGTCATTTCACTCTCCAGCTCATGGTTGAGTGGTAGCGCCTTTGTCGTTCGTATCGATCTTTTCGCTCCGTCCTCGGGTGTAGATCCTGCCCTAGAGGATCTGCCGGGGAGCGGCAACGTCCATCAGATCACCATCACCGAAAGCGGCACGCACCGCTTGCGGGTGCGGGACAGTGACAACGCCAATGGCGGGAGTTATCGCGTTGAACTCGAGTGGCTCACGGTGGGGCGGTTCTGCGGCGAGTCGCTAGCGTGCGGTGCGTCCGTGCGGTCGGACCTCCTCGCCGGCGAGCACGACGTCTACACCTTTGAAGGTGTCGCAGGCGATGTGTTGTCGCTGTCGAGCTCGTGGCTTCAGGGGAGTGCGTTTTTGGCGCGTTTGGACGTGTTCGGCCCGTCGTCGGGGGAGACGCCGCTGCTCGAGGACCTGCCAGGCAACGAGAACATCCACGACCTCGTGCTTCCCGAAGATGGCGTGTACCGGCTGCGCGTGCGTGATAATGACTTTCACGGTGGTGCGTATCGTCTGGAGCTTCATCGCACGGTGCCTGAGGACGACTTTTGCGGCGTGAGCTTGACGTGTGGCGAGTCGATCTCGGGTTCGCTGTTGGCTGGTGAGCACGATTTTTACTCGTTCGTGGGCGCGGCGGGGGATGTTCTATCGCTGTCGAGCTCGTGGCTTCAAGGGAGTGCGTTTTTCGCGCGCCTGGACGTGTTCGGCCCGTCGTCTGGAGAGACGCCGCTGTTCGTGGACCTGCCAGGCAACGAGAACATCCACGACCTCGCGCTTCCCGAAGACGGCGTCTACCGGCTGCGCGTGCGCGACAACGACTTTCATGGCGGCTCGTATCGACTGGAACTTCATCGCACGGTGCCTGAGGACGACTTTTGCGGCATGAGTTTGACGTGCGGCGAGTCGATCTCGGGTTCGCTGTTGGCTGGTGAACACGATTTTTACTCGTTTGTGGGCGCGGCGGGGGATGTTCTATCGCTGTCGAGCTCGTGGCTTCAGGGGAGTGCGTTCTTCACACGTCTTGACGTGTTCGGCCCATCATCAACGGTCACCCCTTTGTTCGCGGACTTGCCAGGCAACGAGAACATCCACGACCTTGCGCTTCCCGAGGACGGCGTCTACCGGCTCCGTGTGCGAGACAACGACTTTCACGGCGGTTCGTATCGCCTCGAACTGCACCGCACGTCACCGGAGGAAGCGCTCTGCGCGCAGGAGCTCGTATGTGGCGAGTCGGTCGCGTCGGATCTCCTTGCCGGCGAGCATGACCTCTATTCGTTCCAAGGCGTCGCGGGCGACGCCCTTTCGCTCTCCAGTGCGTGGCTTCAGGGGAGCGCCTTCTTCGCGACGCTGGACGTGTTCGCGCCGTCGTCGACGACCGATCCAATCCTCAGCGATCTGCCAGGAAACGGCAACATCCACGATTTCGAGCTCACCGAGACCGGAGTCTATCGCATCCGCGTCCGCGACAACGATTTTCACCCCGGCTCATATCGCCTGTCTCTTGCGCGTTTGAACCGCATCTGTGACTGCAACGAAAACGGCATCGCCGACGCGCTCGATATCGAAGGCGAGCCCAGTCTTGACGCAGACGGTGACGGCGTCATCGATGGTTGCAAAGGCAACTTCATCCGCGGTGATGCCAACGCGGACGAAGTTCAAGATGTCAGCGATGCCATCACGATCCTTCTCTTTCTCTTCACCGGTGAAGCGGAAGTCGGCTGTCGCAAGACGGCGGACACGGACGACACCGGCGAGCTCGACATCACCGACGCGGTGTTTCTCCTGCGTTGGCTTTTCGTCCGTGGTGACACCCCGCCCGCGCCGCTTGAAGGCTGTGGGCAAGATCCGACCCCTGACGCCCTGACGTGTGCGAGCTATCCGCCGTGCTCGTGAGTGCCACCGCGCCTTCGGATTCAGCAGCTACTCGATCTCGTCCGGCTCGGGCTCGGGCGGCCGTCGCCGCGAAAAGTAATCGCTGACATCCCATTCCTCTCCTTTGGTGGGATCTGCGACCATTTCCTCGCTCTTCGGATCGCCCACCGGCTTGGGCTGGCTCGTCGCCGCGGTGATTTGTGTCGAAACGTCGTCCGTGTCGACTGCGGTCGTAAGCTCAGCAGGAATCTCTGCTGTCGCGTAACTGTTGCGCTCGCGCGTTCCGTCGCGCAGTTCGTCACGGTACGCCTCGCGCAGCGCCTCATATTCGTCGGAGCTGATGTCGTCTGAGGTGATCTCCTTTCCTGCCATGACCTCCTGATGGAGCTTCTTGAGGAAAGGTACACACCAGCCGCATCCCGTACCGGCACCGAAGCAGTCCGAGACTTGCGACGCGCGCTGTGGGCGCGTCTGACGGATGTAGTTGACGATCTTGCGCTTCTTGATGTGAAAGCAGTAGCAGAGCGTGGCGTCGAGTTCCATGCCTTCAGTATAGCGACTTGCATTGCATGTAGTAGGCAAACTCCGAGGCTGTGAAGTTTTCGAAACCTGCCGTCGCAAATCTCCGCAGCGGCACACGGCGTGTGCCTGCTACTTTGAAGAGCGTATCGGCGACGTCTTTATAGTAGCAGGCACACGCCGTGTGCCGCTGCGGGTGTCGGCGAGCTGCGACGGCAGTTAAAAAATTCGTGCCGCTGCGGAGGTGACCGTGCGGAGGTGACCGTGCGGAGCGCAAGTTTTGACGGCACGTGTTAAACCTTCACGGCCTCTCCGTGTGCGGTTCGGGAGGTGAGCGTGACCGTGAGCCGTGACCGTGAGCCGTGACCGTGACCGTGACCGTGACCGTGAGCCGTGAGCCGTGAGCGTGACCGTGAGCCGTGACCGTGAGCCGTGACCGTGACCGTGACCGTGACCGTGACCGTGACCGTGACCGTGACCGTGAGTTTCGACGGCGCGTTGACAGGACTCACGTGTGCCGCAGCCGAAGAAAAAGGCCGGACACCACAATGGATCATGACTGCTCACTCTTCGTCACGGCGTCGTGCACGGTTCGAACGGGAGGATTGCACTGGTACTCGCTGCGTCGCTTCGATATCTATGACGGTTGGAACAACACGACAGACGCGACAACGCGTCGACGGAAGCGAGGAAGGTAGAGCGCATGCGCGACGAGAGCGTCTCGGACACAAAGCACGACTTGTCGACGGCAGAATTGCGCGCGACCGTCGATCGATTGCCGCGAGCGCCGTTGGCGCATCTGCCGACACCGCTGGAAGAGCTGCCGCGCTTTTCTGCGGCGCTGGGCGGCCCGCGCATCTACATCAAGCGCGACGACTGCACCGGTCTTGCTTTCGGTGGCAACAAGACGCGTCACAACGAGTTTCTTCTCGGTGACGCGCTCGAGCAGGGAGCAGACATGTTCGTCTGGGGTGCGGGCGTCCAATCGAACAACTGCCGCCAGACACTCGCCGGCTGCAAGCGCTACGGACTCGATTGTCACTTGCTCCTCAGTCGTGGCTGCCGCGGCGACGATATCCAAGGGAACCTTCTCCTCGATCATGTTCTGGGGGCGACGATCGAGATCGTCGACGCTGAAATGGGGCCGGAGCTGGACGCGCTGATCGCCGCGGCGGCTGAAAAAGCAGGCGCGCAAGGGCGCCACGTCTATCACTGGAACCGGGGCCGCGTCAAAGTCCTCGCCGCGATCGGATACGTTATCTGCATGGCTGAGCTCATCGAGCAGCTCGCCGAAATTCAGGTGCAGCCACACACCGTATACATCTGTTCTTCGGGATCGACCGGAGCCGGTCTGGCTCTCGGCAAAGCGGCGTGCGGTGCACCGTTCAACGTGCGCAGCGTCCTTCCCTTGCGTTGGCCGTGGGACGAAGCCGAAGATCTTGCGCGCATCGCCAACGAAGCGGCGGAGATCCTCGATCTTTCTGTCCGCCTCGAGGCGAGCGATATCTCAGTCAGCGGCGACTACATCGGGCCTGGTTACGGTGTGCCATCGACGGCGGGGATGGAGGCGATCGCGCTCTTGGCGCGCACCGAGGGGATTCTGCTCGATCCGGTCTATTCGTCCAAGGCGCTGGCGGCGCTGATCCACGATGTGCGTCGCGGCACTTATGTAGCAACGGAATCGCTCGTCTTCGTTCACACCGGCGGCACGCCGGCGCTTTTCGCTTACCGCGACGAGCTCGTCGAGATGGTTCCGCCTGTTCGCGCTGCCTCGAGTTGAGACCGACGCGACACCGCGAATCGCCGCAGACAAAACGCAGGAGCACCGCTGTGCGAAAGATTGTCGAACTCACCCTCTTCACCGACCGCCTCGATGAGTTGACGCGGTTCTACTCGCACGTACTTGCGTGCGAGCCGGAGACGGCCACGGAGGATATCGCGCTCTTTCGAGCCGGGGGCGTGACGCTCTTGATTCACCGGAGCGTGCCACCGCGCGCCGATGGCCTTCCGAACGTTGATCACTTTGCGATCGGTGTTGACGGCGGGGATGGCGTTGACCGCGCCGCTGCGGAACTGGAGGAGGCTGACACGCCCGTGCCGTATCCGCCGCGTGACTATGAGTGGGGGCGGAGCGCATACCTGAACGATCCTGATGGTCGTCTCGTCGAACTCTCAGCCCTGCCGGACGGTGACGGCCTCGAACCGACTGTTGAGACGTAGATCTATGCCTCCACGTGCGCATCCACGCATGCATTCCCGAACCCACTGCGCCGATCGGGCGCTTGCCGCCGTCTCGCTTTTCGCTCTCGGTTTCAGTTTGATCGCCGGCGGCAGCACCACAGCAGCACCCGCGGCGCCGCGATCCCAGCCGAACGTCGTCGTCATCCTCATTGATGATCTGGGCTGGCGCGACCTCGGTTGCTACGGCAACGGCATTTACGAAACGCCGCACATCGATGACCTCGCGGCCGGCGGCATGCGCTTCACCCAAGCTTACTCTGCCGCGCCCGTTTGCTCACCGTCGCGTGCTGCGTTGCTGACGGGAAAGTACCCGGTCGAGGTATCTTTCACGGGCCACATCACTGCGATCGGTCGTCACCGCTACCCCGAAACAGGACGGGTGATCCCGCCAGCCGACAACATGTTCTTGGCGCTTGACGAAGTGACGCTCGCGGAGGCGCTCAAGGGGCGCGGCTATGCTGCCGCTAGTGTTGGCAAGTGGCATCTCGGCGGCCCTGGGTACTGGCCTCTCGATCAAGGCTTCGACGTCAATATCGCGGGGTGGACATCGGGCTCGCCACCGAATCACTTCTATCCGTATACGCGCCCCGCTTCGACCTGGAACGCGGCCATCCCGACGCTTGAGGGAGGCGAGCCCGGCGAGTATCTCACTGATCGTCTGACGGACGAAGCGATCCGTTTCATCGAACAGAATCGGCGGCAGCCGTTTTTCCTCTACTTGACCCACTACGCTGTGCACACACCGATCCAGGCGCCGGGAGCGCTCGTCGAAAAATATAGTGCGCGGCAGAGTCCCGTCGAGTTTCTCAATCCGGCCTACGCCGCTATGGTCGAGGCGGTGGACCAGAGTGTTGGGCGCGTACTATCGACGCTCGAGCGTCTTGATCTCGCGGACGACACCATCGTTGTCTTCACGTCGGACAACGGTGGGTTGGCGCCCGTGACGTCGAACGCGCCGCTGCGGGCAGGCAAGGGGTTTCTCTACGAGGGTGGCATCCGTGTGCCGTTGATCGTCAAGTGGCCCGGACGGGTGCGGCCGGGTGGCGTGTCTGCCGAGCCGGTGAGCGGCATCGATGTGATGCCGACGCTGCTCGATATGGTGAGGCGTCATGACGGTGAGACGACGTCGCGCGCCGATGACTCGCGAGACTTCGATGGCCTCAGCCTGATGCCTCTTCTCCTCGGGGAGCGGACGAAGCTTGAGCGACCTCTCTTTTGGTACTACCCGCACTACAGTCCGCAGGCGAAACAGCCAGGGGCGGCCGTGCGTCGCGGCGATTGGAAGCTGATCGAGCACTATGATCCGCCGCGCGTCGAGCTCTACAACCTCGCACGCGATCCGGGCGAGAACGTCGACTTGAGTCGTGCCCAGCCGGAAGTGCGGCGGGACCTGGCCGAGCAGCTGCACAGTTGGCTTGAGGGTGTGCGCGGACCGCGCCATCAGGCGAATCCGGCGCATACCTCACCAAGCGCTGAGCGGCCGAACGTGATCTTCATCATGACCGACGATCAGGCCGATTGGGCGCTCGGTGCGTCTGGCAATCGCGACGCCTACACTCCGAACCTCGATCGGTTGGCGCGTGAGGGAGCGATGTTCGTCAACGCCTTCGTCACGACGCCGGTCTGCAGTCCGTCGCGCGCGTCGCTCTTGGCCAGCCGCTATTCTACAGAGCTTGGCGTGGTCGACTACTTGAACGATCGTCCGCGAGGTTTCCGCCGCGGCCTCGATTCGACGCGGCCCACGTGGCCGCGTGCGTTCGCGCGTGGTGGTTTCGAGACTTCGCTCGTAGGTAAGTGGCACGTCGGCTCCGAGGAGTGGCATCACCCGGCGCGCTTTGGATATCAACGCTTCAGCGGCTTTCGGCGCGGCGGTTATACCAGCCGTGACGCACAGGTCGAGATCCTCGGTCGTGTGCAAACTCTGAGCGGCTACACAGCCGATCGGCTGACCGATCTGGCGATCGAGTTCGTGACGCAGTCGCGCGCGGCGCCGTTCCTTCTCTCACTTCACTACTGGGCGCCGCACGCTAACACCAGGGAGCGCACGCCGGACGGTGACCGTACCTGGCTGCCGCTGAAGGACGAGGATTGGAAGCGTTTCGAGCGTGCGACACCGTCTCTGCCGCATCCCAACTACCCCGACCTCGATCGTCCGCGCGCGGCGCGTCTCATGCGCGAGTACCTCGGCAGTGTCGCGAGTGTCGACCGTAACGTCGGGCGCCTCCTCGCGTCGCTCGATGAGCTCGGGCTGAGCGACAACACGGTCGTCATCTATACATCGGATCACGGCTACAACCTCGGTCACAACGGCATCTGGCACAAGGGGAACGGTCGCTGGCTGCTGACAACGACGCGCGACTCACGCCCCAATCTCTACGATACGTCGCTGCGTGTACCGGCGATCGTGCGCTGGCCGCGCCAAATCAAGCCGGGGACCAGGATCGAGCGGACGGTCACGCACCTGGATTGGTACCCAACCCTCGTCGCGCTCGCCGGTGTTGAGCTACGAGGCGCGCGAGGGGTGCGCGGGCGCAATCTGCTTCCGCTTCTGAAGGGAGAGTCGGTGCCGTGGAATGACGATCTCTTTGTGCAGTACTCCATGCGTCACGCCGAGTGGGCCGAGCTGCGTGCGTACCGTACGCCCGAGTGGAAGCTCGTGCGTGACTTCAGGCGTTCCGGAAAAGACGAGCTCTACGATCTCGCAAACGACCCAGACGAACGCAAGAACCTCATCGCAGTGCGCGATCCGACGATTCGGAAGCGAAAGAAGGAGCTCGCGCAGCGCCTCTGGGAGACCATGCAGGCCGTCGACGATCCGGTTGCTCGAGGGGTGGTGCAGCCGGTGGAGATGGAGTGACGCGTGCGGGCAGCGCCTTGGTCGTAGTGCCTGACGCCGCCGACGCTGAGCGCTTGAATCAGGCCAAGTTCTCCGCCGTGCGCGCTTGACCCACGAGTGCCCTTCGGCCTAAAGTGAAATGCTCGTAGGACGAGCTCGCCGAGCCCGGAGGACTGTGATGCTTCACATCGACGATGCCGATGCTCAAAGCGCCCACCGTGGCCTGCATTCGCAACTCCATCGCCGGCGTTTTCTCGAGATCGGTGGGCTGAGTTGCCTTGGGCTGTCGCTGCCCCAGGTGCTCGCGGCGCGCAGCCGTAGCGCGGCGAACGGCGCCGCGCCTCGGCAGACGTCCGTGATTTTTCTCGAGCTTGCCGGCGGCCCGAGTCAGTTCGAGACCTACGATCCGAAGCCCGACGCGCCGCGCGAGTGCCGCGGCATGTTCGGCTTCGTCGACACCAACCTGCCGGGCGTGCTCTTCAGCGACCTCATGTCTCGGCAGGCGCGGATCGTCGATAAGCTCGCCATCGTTCGTTCGGTACGCCATCGCCACAACTCACACGATCCTTCGAGCCACCTCACACAAACGGGGTACTACAAGACCGGGCTCAAGGGCGGCCCGAATCAGTTTCCGTGCATCGGCTCGGTCGCCGCTAAGCTGCGCGGTGCCGGCGCCGTGGGCATGCCTGCATACGTCGCAGTGCCAAAAGTCATGCGTAACGGACGCTCGGCGTTCCTCGGCAATGCGTTCAACCCCTTCGACGTCGGAAAGGATCCGAACGACGCCGACTTCCGCGTCGACAATCTGGCACTTGACGCGAGCGTTCCTGTGTCGCGACTCGAAGGGCGCCGGCAGCTGCGCGAAGAGTTCGATCGCATGCGGCGCCTCCGCGACGTCAACGCAGCGCGAGCCCTCGATCGGTTCACTCAAGAGGCCTTCGAGCTCGTCACGAGCAACCGCGCTCGCGAAGCGTTCGAGCTCGACCGCGAAGACCAGCGCCTGCGTGATCATTACGGGCGCACGACCGTCGGACAGGGCATGCTCCTCGCTCGCCGCCTCGTCGAAGCGGGTGTTACTTTCGTCAGTGTGCGCGTCATTGGTTGGGACAACCACCAGCGGATCGAGCCGGCGCTCAAGAATCTCTGCCCGCCCTACGATCAGGGAGTCACGGCTCTCGTGGAAGACATCTACGCGCGTGGGCTTGACTGCGACGTCTTGGTGGTGGCCATGGGCGAGTTCGGCCGCACACCCAAGATCAACCAAAACGCCGGGCGCGACCACTGGGGCCCACTCATGAGCGTACTTTTCTCGGGCGGTGGACTTCGCGTCGGACAGATCGTCGGTGCGTCGAACTCGCTCGGTGAGGAGCCAACCGAAGCCGTCTACCATCCCGGAAACGTCCTGGCGATGATCTATCGCCATCTCGGCATCGATCCAGCGACGACGCTGAACGACTTCTCAGGTCGACCGCGGCATCTGCTCGAGCAGCGCGACTTCATCCGCGAGCTGATCTAACGCTAAGCCACGACGATCGATCCATGGAAGATCGCAAGCCACAGAGCGGAGTCGAAGTCTCCGGGGAGTCTCAGAGTCGCATTCTGAGCTTCAAGGATGGGTTCGCGTGGCTGGACCGTGTGCGGACGGTCTACAAAGAAGACGGAACGCAAAACTGGCGTGGCGTGTCGCGGACGTCACTGGTTGGCGGGAGCGACGCGATCGCGACGCCGTTTCAATTGCGTTACTTCGAAGTCGAGCCCGGTGGCTTCTCCAGCCGCGAAAAGCACGAGCATGAACACGTCGTGGTGATCGTGCGGGGTCGCGGTCACGTCGAGCTCGGCGAACGGAAGCAGAGCGTCTCCTTTGGCGATGTGATTCACGTGGCGCCCTGGGACGTGCACCAATTCTGCAACCGCGAAGGCTCGGAGCCATTCGGGTTTTTGTGCGTCGTGCCGGCCGAGCGTGACCGCCCGGTGCCTGTGCCCGGCGATCAGTCGTAGCCGGGCGTCCGGCGTTCGCGCCGCCGGTGAGTGGGTGTGGGTGTGCGTGAGCGTGTGGGTGTGGGTGTGGGTGTGAGTGTGCCGTGAGCGTGAGCGTGAGCGTGAGCGTGTGCGTGAGCGTGTGCGTGTGCGTGTGCGTGTGCGTGTGCGTGTGCGTGTGCGTGTGCGTGTGCGTGTGCCGTGAGCGTGTGCCGTGAGCGTGTGCCGTGAGCGTGTGCCGTGAGCGTGTGCCGTGAACCGTGAACCGTGAACCGTGAGCGTGGACCGTGCCGTCCGGTCTTGTTGGCGTGTGCGTGTGGGTGTGCGTGTGCGTGACGGCTACGGAAACGCAGACCGGAACCGGGACCGCTCCGCGAAGCACTTTGACCTGACGTCCCTCCGGGCCCGCTACTGCAGCGGCCCGCGCCGTGAGGTCACCTGGCCCGTGTTGAAGCCGAGCCAGTGCATGCGGCCCATGAAGCGGGCGTGCTCGATCTTGAGGCAACGGTCGACGACGACCTTCAGACCGCCTTGCTCGGCGATCCTCACACCTTCTGGGCTGATCACACCGAATTGCAGCCACAGCGCCTTGGCACCGATCTCGACCGCCTCTTTTGCGATGGCCGGAACGACTTTTGGCGCTCTGAAGACGTCGACGACGTCGATCGCGAGCGGTACGTCGCGCAAACTCGGATAGCTCGACTCGCCAAGGATTTCCTTTTCCCGTGGGTTGACCGGCACGACGCGGTAGCCGTGGTTTTTCAGATAGAAACCGACGAAGTTGCTCGCGCGTAGCTCGTTCGCCGACAGGCCGACGATGGCGACTGTGCGCATGGAGCGCAGAAGGCTTTGAATCGCACGGGCATCTTGGTGGCGCGTCACGTCGAAGCTCGCCGCGGCTGCCGTGGAGTTTCCTCTATCGGGCGCTGCATCGTTCACGGTCGCGTCTCCTCGACCGGTTGATTCGTTCGTTCGGCGGCTTGGAATCCTTGCTCAAGGTCCGCTTTGAGATCATCGAGCGTCTCCAGTCCGACCGACAGCCGAATCGTTCCCGGGCCGATCCCCGCGGCGAGTAGTTCGCTATCGCTGAGCTGGCGGTGCGTCGTGCTGGCGGGATGGATCACAAGGCTCTTGGCGTCGCCGACGTTGGCGAGATGGCTCCAGAGATCGAGTGCCATGATGAACTTCTCTCCCGCAGTCCGTCCTCCTTCGATGTCGAAGGAGAAGATCGCCCCAGCGCCGCGTGGCAGATACTTCTCGATGAACGGGCCGTATCGGCTAGTCGGGAGTCCTGGGTATGCGACGCGTTTGACCATCGGATGGCGATCGAGAAAAGTTGCTAGAGCGAATGCATTCTCAACGTGGCGCTCCATGCGCAGTGACAGTGTCTCCAAGCCTTGCAAGAAGAGAAAAGCGTTGAAGGGGCTCATAGCCGCACCGAGATCTCGCAAGGTCTCAGCGCGTAGCTTCATCAGAAAACCATAGAAACCGAACGTCTCGTGGAACGCGAGCCCGTGATAGGCGGGTGAAGGTTCGGCGATGCCGGGAAAACGACCGTTCGACCAGTCAAAAGATCCTTCGTCGACGACGACACCACCGATGCTGGTGCCGTGGCCGCCGATGAACTTGGTTGCGGAATGGATCACAATGTCCGCACCCCACTCCATCGGGCGGCAGAGAAACGGTGTCGCAAACGTACTATCGACGATCAGCGGTGTCCCATGATCGTGCGCAATCTTCGCGACCGACTCGATGTCCAGCACGTTACCGCCTGGGTTGCCGATCGTCTCGCCGTAAAGAGCTTTCGTGTTTTCTTGGAGTGCACCCTTCCAGGCGTCGAGATCGTCCGGGTCAACGAACGTCAGATCGACGGAGAGTTTGCCGAGGAGATGCTTGAGCTGCGTCACGGTACCGCCGTAGAGCGCGCTCGAGGCGACCACGTGGTCTCCAGGTCTGAGGAGCGTGAACAGCGCCGAGGCCTGTGCGGCGAGCCCGCTGGCGAACGCGACCGCTCCGACTCCGCCCTCGAGGTTTGCCATGCGTTCCTCGAACGCCGCCACCGTCGGATTCATGATGCGGGAGTATGTGTTGCCGTACTCTTGGAGATTGAAGTACGCAGCCGCGGCCTCGGTGTCCTCGAAAACGTAGCTCGTCGTCTGAAAGATCGGCACGGCGCGCGCCCCCGTGTTCGGGTCAGGACGCTGACCGGCGTGAATTGTGCGGGTCTCGAAGCCGAGCTCTCTGGCTTCGGGGCTGCGACGGTCCGGACTCGTTTGGTGCGACATGAGGTTCCTTCGCCGTCTGAGGCTGCGGCGCTAGAGGCGAAATCGAAACGTCCGGATGATTCCGACGCAGTCCTCGTAGCACCAAAACGCAACGAGGATTCGTCCGTCTTCGAGGCGCGTAAGACAAGGCGCACCGAAGCGAAGCGACTGAAAGTTCTTCGCCATGGACTCCGAGGTTCGCGTCAAACCGCCAGCGTTGTGGCCCCAAAGCGGCTCGGCCCCGCCGTTCACCCAGCGTTCGCCGTCGAGGTGTGCTAGCTGCGCCCATAGGCCCGAGATATCCATGCGGCGATAGACGCAGAGAATGCGACCATCGTCGAGCACGAGTGGCGTCAGCGTCTGTCCCGTCAGCTCCATCGATGCTGGAGGCGTCCACGTCGCGCCGCCGTCGCTGCTGATCGCGTATTGATTCGGTAGATCGCGCTTGGCTTCTGTGTCGTAGGCCCACGCCACGGCGAGCAACCTCTCGTCCGGGAGCGCGACGATCTTCGACTCCCAGTAGTTCACGGGTTTCGACGGGTGCACCATGACGTCGGCGTAGCGCGGCCAGATGCGGCCACGGTCTTCGGAGATGAAGGCGACCATGCGGTGGCCGTTCGGCAGATGGCCGTCCCAGCTCGGCCAGGTCGAGGTCGGTAGCAGCCAGCGCGACGAGTTGAGTACGGTGATCGGAGAGCAGAGCTCGAATCCCGGACCTTCGAGCGGTGACGCGAGCGGTTCAGGCGTCGTCCAGGAACGGCCGCCATCCGCTGACCGACAGGTCAGAAACTGGTTGGGTGCCATGCCGAGCGTCGCTTCGTTCGCTAAGCCTTCGTCGATATGTTCTGATCTGTCCGCGCGCCAAAGGACCATGAAGATCTCACCCTCGGGAGTGAGAGAGATGCGGGCAGCCTCCGAAACCGGGTTCCCTTCGATATCGCTGAAGACTTGACCTTCGTGCCTCCACGTCTCGCCACCGTCTGTCGATCGCGCTTTGTGCAGACGCAGGTTCACCGCCTCGAACGCTTCCCCGAGCACGAACACCGCGATCAGTTCGCCGTCCGGCATCTCAACGACGGACGGAAAGCTGGCGTGCACAGAGCGGAGGTAGGGCTTTGGGTTGCGGTAGACTACCTGCGTGTCGAGATCCTGAAGCACGGAGGTTCTCCTTTAGGTTTCTTTTGCCTGGTTACTCTCGCCCCAGGAGGTCGGCTTGCCCGCTGTCGCCTCACGGGTGTGAACGTTCCGAGCGAGCCTCCGTTTCGGGCCAGCGATTGGTCAGGCGATGATGTCGTTCACGACGCGGCCGTGCACATCCGTGAGCCGGAAATCGCGGCCAGCATAGCGATAGGTCAGCCGCTCATGGTCCAGCCCGAGTAGGTGGAGCAGCGTCGCGTGCAGGTCGTGGAAGTGCACCTTGTTCTCGACCGCATAATAGCCGTAGTCGTCGGTGCTACCGTAGCGAAGTCCACCGCGAACGCCACCGCCAGCGAGAAACATCGACGCAGCGTGAGGGTTGTGGTCGCGTCCGTTTTTGTTGCCCTGCTCGACGGGCGTGCGGCCGAACTCTCCACCCCAAAGAACGAGCGTGTCGTGAAGCAGGCCGCGCTGTTTGAGATCGCGCAGGAGGCCTGCCATCGGTCGATCGACTTCCGCCGCGTTGCGAGCGTGGGCCTCCCTCAACTTTGAGTGTTGATCCCACTTGTAGCTGTGCGTCACCTGCACGAACCGCACACCGGCCTCACAGAAACGTCGCGCCATGAGGCACTGGAGCCCGAAGTTGCGAGTGATCGGGTCGTCGATGCCGTAGAGTTTCTTCGTCGCCGCGCTCTCGCCGCTCAAGTCTTGTAGTGTCGGCACCTCGCGCTGCATGCGAAATGCGAGCTCAAACGACTCGATGCGTGATTCGAGTGCATCGTCTGGTCCTGTTCGCTTGAGGTGATCGAGGTTGGTGCGTCGCAGAAGATCGAGTTCACTGCGCTGCGCGTGGTGCGACAACGCATCATTCTCGATGTAGTGGATCTTGGCAGCGTCAGCCTTGATCGCTGACGTGCCGATCGGAGTGCCCTGGTAGTGTGCTGGCAGAAATGCCGACGACCACGCGTTGACACCGCCATGGCCGAGCGTTGGGCAGATCGTGATGAACCCGGGCAGGTTCTCATTCTCGCTGCCCAGACCGTAGGTGATCCACGATCCCATCGACGGACGCACGAACGTGTCGGATCCGGTGTGCAGCTCGAGCAGTGCGCCGCCGTGGCGCGAGTTCGAGCCGTGCATCGAATTAATGATGCAGAGGTCGTCGACCATAGCTCCGACGTGCGGAAACAGGTCTGAGACGTGAATACCGGACGCGCCGTAGCGTTTGAACTGCCACGGCGAGGCGAGCAGATTTCCGGTCTTGCCAGAGACGATCCGCGGCTTCTTGCCGGGGAACGGCTTGCCGCCATCGCGCTGCAGGCGAGGCTTGTAGTCGAAGGTGTCGACTTGCGATGGGCCGCCGTGCATGAACATGAAGATGACTCGTCTGGCGCGGGCCGCAAGGTGAGCCGCTCGCGGCGTCAAGGGGCCAGGGCGTTCTTCGCCGTCACGCTTTAGCTTGACCTCCGGCGCCGCGACGGCATCCCGGTCCGTGCTTGCAAGCAACCCCGCAAGGGCGACGTGTCCGAAGCCGATGCTCGAGCGGCGGAGGAGATCGCGCCGCGTCATCGGGTGCGGCTCGAAATCGAAACATTGGGACTTTTCTGCGCGCGTCGCCATTGTGTCAAAGAATCTCGCGCAAGAGTCGAAGCAGCTTATTCAAGGTAGAGGAACTCACTCGACGCCACGAGGACGCGACAGAGGGACTGCCATGCAAGTTGTCGCCGCTCTGCATCGGGTGTTCCTTCCGGTACGTGTTCACGTTCATAACGATGCAGGAAGTCGACGTAGCGGTCAAGCTCGCTGGCTGTCGCGCGGCGCGCGAAGAGGCTCTCGAAGGCGTGTTGAAGGCGTCTGCGGTCGTCTGGCGTCGGCAGCGCGAGGAGCCTTCTTGCGAGCGCCTCGGTTTGCTGGCTGACGAGCCGGCTGTTCATAAGAAACAACGCCTGCGGCGCAATGGTGGTTGAGGCGCGCTTGCCGCTGAGGACGCTTGGATCGGAAAAATCGAAGACCTGGAACATCTGATACACGGCGCTGCGCAAGATCGGCAAATAGATCGAGCGTCGATGGAAGTCGTAGGTCGACGACTTAGACCCTGTTCCCGTGACATACGAACGCGGTGCTTGAGCGAGAAGCTGCCCGTACAACGTTCGATCGAGCCTGCCGCCGAGCATGAGGAGCGCGTCTCGTAACTCTTCGGCGCCGAGCCGACGCCTGGGGAATCGCCACAGGAGTCGGTTTTCCGGGTCGGCGGTGTCGGCGACCCGAGCGTAGCGCGTGCTCATGCGGTAAGTCGCCGAGTTCATCACTAGACGATGGAACGCTTTCATCGACCAGCCATCATCGACGAAGCGTCGGGCGAGCCAGTCGAGAAGCTCGGGGTGGGTCGGCGCCTCACCGAGGCGACCGAAGTTGTCCGGCGAGCGCACAAGTCCGTCGCCGAAGTGCCAGAGCCAGAGTCGGTTGACGATGACCCGCGCGGTCAGTGGATTTGCCGGCGCCGTCAGCCAGCGGGCAAGCTCGAGCCTGCCGCTGGCGTTTTGAGGGAGTGACTGCTGCGGCGAGCCGGCAAGCGCAACGGGGAACTGGCGTGGCCGCTTCTCGCCGAGCGTCAGATAGTTGCCGCGGATGTGAACTGCGAGGTCTTCGACTTTGCCTTCGCGCACTCCCATGGCCCGCGCCAGCTCAGGGCGACTGGCCTCGAGTTTCTTCTTCTCTTCCTCCAGCCGATCGACTTTTTCTTTCTTGGCCTGGGGTTCAGTGTCGCCTTTGTTGATCGCCTCGATTTTCGCTTCGAGCGCCTTGATCCTTTCGTTGTGGTGTTCGTACGCCGCCAGCTCTTCCGGCGTCGCCAATGCGTGCTCATGCCACTGCGCGACGACCTTGAAGTTCTCCATCGTCTTGGTGGACTTGAAGATTCCTGCAAGCGAGTAGTAGTCGGCGGTAGAGATCGGGTCGAACTTGTGATCGTGACAGCGAGCGCAGCCGATCGTTAGCCCAAGGAACGCGCGCGCGGTCGTGTCGAGCTGCTCGTCGACGATATCGAGCTCCATCTTGCGACCATCGTCGCAGGCGAGCATCTTCGGACCGATGGAAAGGAATCCAGTGGCGGTCAGGCGTTCGTAGCGCTGCGCGTCCGATTCGCTCGCTGGGGCCGGCAGTAGATCTCCGGCAAGCTGCTCGTGGATGAAACGGTCGAACGGTTTGTCGGCATTGAACGCACCGATAACGTAATCGCGGTAGCGAAAGGCGTTCACGAATGCGAGGTTTTCATCGACGCCGTTCGAATCGGCGTATCGCGCCACGTCGAGCCAGTGGCGTCCCCATCGTTCGCCGTAGTGCGGCGACGTGAGCAGGCGTTCGACTAAACACTCGAAGGCATCGACACGCTCGTCTGCTAAAAAGGCGGCGATCTCGTCGAGCGTCGGCGGCAAGCCGATGAGATCGTATGTGGCGCGGCGAATGAGCTCACGTGGTGATGCGGGCGGCGAAGGCGCGAGACCCTCTGCCTCGAGCCGCGCCAGGATAAAACGATCGATGGGCGAACGAGCCCATGCGGCGTCGTTGACCGCCGGCAGGTCACTCACCCGGTTCGGTGCGAATGACCATAGATCGTCCGCGCTCAAGTCGACTGGTGGGTGGTCGTTCGGTCCTGCATCATCGCGCGGATCCGGCGCGCCCATGTTGATCCAACGTACAAAGTCGGCGATGACGCTCTCGGGCAGGCGTCCGGCCGGCGGCATCGCGAGCGCTTCATCCTCGTAGCGGAGGGCTCTGATCAGAAGGCTCGCCGCAGCGTTTCCCGCGACGATGGCTGGCCCGAGGTCGCCGCCGCGAAGAACTCCCGCACGCGTGTCGAGTCGGAGATTCCCTTGGAGCGTTTTCGCCCGAGCCGAGTGGCATTCATAGCACTTCTCGACGAGCACGGGGCGAATGCGATTCTCGAAGAATTCGAGCTGTTGCCGGCGATTCGCTGCGCTCTTCGCGGAAGCCGCGACAGTTGGGATGACCTCAAGGATTCCCATGGCGGCCAGTGTGAGTCCCGCCCAGCAGACGAGCCTAAGAGCTTTCGACATCTTCAAGGAGTGGAAGCGGTGGATGCAAGAACTGGCGCGATGGCGTGACACGAGCGCGATCCGGGTTCATTCCGCGGCTGCTGTTCTGCTGCGGTACGCAGCCGGCGCAGGACTCCGCAGACTAGTCCGCATTCTAAATCCGCTCTGTGGCTGCCGCAACGCTTCCACCACGCCTCCCTGTCGTCCTGCCACGCCGCACCGAGTGCGAACGAAATGCGAAAATCGAATTGGCCCAGCCGGCCGCGGGCGTGATACACTGGCTTCGTCTGGGGGTCGTGTTCGAGGTCGGCCCGAGGATGCGGCGTAAGCACGCCGCGCCCTCGGGCCCTCACTGCTCAGTCGCTGTCCACAGTGGCGGTACAAGTGGCCGTACAGAGTGGCCGTGCACCGTTGTTCTGCACAGTCATCGCGCGCAGTCATCGTGGACAGCGGCGCCTTGTCAGTCACGTCTGACAGTGTCCACAAAGCACATTGTCGACGTGCCGACTTGAGTTCGTTCGCTACCGAAAGGAACGAATCGCCATGACGCGGTCACCCTCATGTGTTGCTGCCATCGCAGTAGCGTTCCCCTGTGTTTGTTTCGTGCTCTCTGCTTCGGCCGTCGCCGCGGAAACCGCGTTCATTCGGAGCGACTGTAACGCGTCGACGCCGAACGATGCAGACACTCCGTGTGACATAAGCGATGCCATCTTTGCGCTGCACTATCTGTTCGTCGACGGCGAAGAACCGCCGTGCCTCGAGGCGTGCAACGCCAACGGCGACCGTACCTTCGACATCGCCGATCCGATCTACGGTTTGAGCTTCTGCTTCGCGATCGGCCCGCCGCCACCGGCGCCGTATCCAGACTGCGGAATCGATCCGCATCCGGCTTTGTCGTGCCGCGAGTTTCCTCCGTGTCCACAAGATCCTTGCGCCGCACAGGACGCAGTGGGTGTGGGTCCGTGCGACGCGGTGCTGGGTGTGTACTGGGACGGCGAGCAGTGCCGTGAGCAGTCGGGGTGCGAGTGCGAAGGCATCGATTGTGCCGACGGTTTCGAGACGATCGAAGCTTGCGAAGCAGCGTTCGCTGACTGCAAAGATCCTTGCGCCGCACAGGACGCAGTGGGTGTGGGTCCGTGCGACGCGGTGCTGGGTGTGTACTGGGACGGCGAGCAGTGCCGTGAGCAGTCGGGGTGCGAGTGCGAAGGCGTCGATTGTGCCGACGGTTTCGAGACGATCGAAGCTTGCGAAGCAGCGTTCGCTGACTGCAAAGATCCTTGTGCGGCGCAGGACGCACGGGGCGTCGGCGACTGTGAGGCGATCATTGGGGTTTTCTGGGACGGGCGGCAATGTCGTGCTGATTCGGGGTGCGAGTGCGAGGGCGAGGACTGCGACGAGCTCTTCGACTCGATCGACGCCTGCCTGGCCGTCTACGGCGACTGCGAACCGGACTGCGCGGCGCAGGACGCCGTCGGCGTCGGTCCCTGCGACGCCATCGTCGGGATCTTTTGGGACGGCAGCGAGTGTCGCTACCAGTCTGGGTGCGAGTGCGAGGGTGAGGACTGCGACGAAAGCTTCCGCACGATCGAAGAGTGTGAGGCGTCGTACGCGATCTGCAAAGATCCCTGCGAGGCTCAGG
Organism: Planctomycetota bacterium; assembly: GCA_965223265.1. Classification (GTDB taxonomy): domain Bacteria; phylum Planctomycetota; class UBA8108; order UBA8108; family SXIK01. Next base: position 7,044,489 of record OZ244999.1, on the reverse strand, counting down.
ACGCGCGTGGCGTCGGTCCGTGTGCGGCGATCGTTGGCGTGTTCTGGGACGGCGAGAAGTGCGGCTACCAATCGGGCTGCTCGTGCGAAGGGGCCGATTGCGACGACGGATTCAATTCGATCGAGGAGTGTAAAGCAGCGTTCGAAGATTGCGATCCCAAGTGCGCGCCGCAGGACGCCAAGAGCGACGAAGGGCCGTGCGACGCGGTTCTCGGTGTCTATTGGGACGGCGATCGCTGTCGCGAGCTTTCGGGCTGCGAGTGCATCGGTGAGGACTGCGCCGATCGTTTCGATTCGGTCGAGGAATGCTACCTGGCGCACGGCGGATGCGTGAATGCGTGCGATCCAATGCGTGTCGAGCCCGTCGGACTGTGCCGCATGATTCTCGGCTACTACTGGACAGGCCAAAACTGTCAATTCCTCTCAGGCTGCGAGTGCGCAGGCGAGGACTGCGACGAGCTCTACGTCAGCGCCGAGGAGTGTGAGTTCGCACAGCTCGGGTGCCCGAAGTAGATCGAGTCGCTTCGGGCGTCGAGTCGCCTCGGGCGCCATGCCGGGCAGAGCGCCCAGGCATGGCGCCCGAGCGCCTCACTCCGCGCAGGCGTTCGGGCAACCGGAAATTTCCACACACTCGATGCCAAGCGCCGGAGGCTCGCCACCGTGGAAGAGAAACAGTAGCGCGAAGATCGCGTCCGAAAGGTCGAGATCGCCATCGGCATTCGAGTCGAGGAGCGCCCTGTTTCCCGGGTCGTCGGCGGAGCCGTCGCCGCACGGGAGCTTCGCGGGTGCACCTTGGAAGAGGTGCCCTAGCGTGCAGACGGCATCCGAGAGGTCCAACTGGCTGTCTTGGTTGCAGTCACCTGGACGCTGAAAGGCGCCACCCCCGGCGACGATGAGTGCGATCGTCGTCGAGCCTTCTTCGACTTCCCAGCGCAGGCCTTCCTCAAGCTCAGGAAGAAGGATCGCGTTGAAGGTGCCATTCAGTCCACCCTGTGCCTCGACCACGACAAAGTGGTCTCCGGCTCGCGGCTCGAAAGAGTTGGCGAGCCTTACTTCAAGCGTGCCGGCAAGAGCTGCCGCACCGCTCACACTGAGCTGATCGAACTCGCCGGGTTTGGTTGCCGCGAACTGCAGCCGCAGCGTCGCAGTTGCGCCCTGCGTGTACCCACCTTCGACCGCCAAGCGACCCGGGGAGGTACGACGAGCGAGCGTGCTGTCGGCGAGGGTCAAATCGCCGACGACTGCGTCGACCGCAAGTTCGCTTCCCTGCAGCTGAAGTGCTCCAAGAGCGGCCTGAGAGAGATCGATCGTCTCGACGCGTACCGTGGCCTCACTCACTTCGACGGTCCCGGCATTCCAGACCACGAGCTCACCGGCGACATTGACAGACGCCCCGTCTGTCACTTGCAGCGACCCGTTTCCGCCCGCTTGGCTTTCGGTGCCGCCGACATAGGCGGGAATCGAGCTCGTCCATGAGGAGCCGACTCCATCGACGGTGAGCGTGCCGTCGCTCCCTATTTGCTCGCCTATGAAGATTGTCGCTTGGATCGCCTCGCCGTCGGTGACGAGGGCACCTCCTTCGGCGATCGTCACCGCGCCGGTTCCTTGCCGACCGATCTCGAGGCCTGTCACCGAGAGCGTGGAAGGACTGCCCGATTCGTCCTGGCCTACTACGAGCACAGTCCCCGAGGACCCCTGCAGCTCGCCGAGTGACATCCCCGGGTGGGCAGCAACGCCTCCCGCGGCGATCGTCAGGGAGCCCGTTCCTCCCGCGCCCACGCTCAATCGACGGGCGTTGCCGCTGATCCAGCGAGAAGGCCCCGCCGGACCCGTGCCGTCGACGATCACGTCACCCGTCGAACCTGGCTCCTCTGCTACCGTCGCGGCGCCCGTGATCGCAAGCCCACCCCCGGCGACCGTGAGCACACCTGAGCCACGTCTTTCGTCTCCGACGATCGCTTCTGTGACAATCCAGGTCGATGGGTTGCCGAGTTCGTCGGCCCCACGAACGAGAAACTGACCTGTTCCACCCGCGCCGCCGATCTCCACACTTGCGTGCTCCGCCCGAGCGCCCGCGAGGACGCTAAACGATCCGCCGCCCGATACTGCAACGATCAGCTTGCCGGTGCTCGTCCACGTTGAAGGGTTTCCCGCGGCGCTGACGCCGTTGACCAACACGCTTCCGACTGATCCCACCTGGTTGCCGACGCGGTCGTCTTCGAGTAGAGATTCGCTCGTGACGCGCCCGCCGCCGGAAACGATGAGCGTGGCGTTCCCCTCATCGCCGACCCAGACGTGCTCCATCGACCACGCCGAGGGCGCCTCCCGCACGGATGCGAATCCATTGCTGCCAGGCAAGTCACCGAGAATCGTAGCGCGACTCGTCACAACCCCGGCGTCGCTGATGCGGAGCGCGCCACGCCCACTCCCGCCGACAGTCAGAATGCCGGAATCGTTCCAAGCCGATTGCCGGCGGTTGAGGCTCGCACCTTCGACCGTGACGGTGCCGTTACTGTCGCCGTTCGACCCTAGAGTCGCCCCGGGCGACGTCACGATTCCGCCCTCTTTGATCTCCAGCGTTCCCACACCATCAAGACCGATTTCTAAACGCTCGAAGGCGTCAAACGTCGTGCCTCCCGTCAGAGTCAACGTGCCCTGGCTACCGGCACCGATCCCCATGGCGAGGTTTCTCACGAGCACGTCGCCCCGATCGAGTGTGAGAAACCCCGGACCGGCGGAGAGGCCGACTCTCAGGAGGAACGTTCCGTAGGTGTGACCGTTGAGGTCAAACGTGACCTGATCGTTGTCGAGAAACGTTTCTCCCGACCGGCGCCCGAGGCGGAACGTGACCACGTATTCGCTACCCAGGGAGAAAAATGCCACGTGGCCCTCGGTCGGCAGCCCGGTGCCACCCGTCCAGTTTTCGGCATCACCGAAGATCCCACCATCGCCTTGCCGCCAGGTAAAGACGTCCGCATCGACTTGCCCAGGAACGAGCTCGGCGCAGGCGAATGTTAACACGAACCAGAACAACCGCTTTTGCGGGCTGGTGCCAGCAAGCGCTCTCGGAACGATCGATGCGTGGGACATTTGGGTTGCTCCAGGGAAGGAAAGAGTTGCCGTCGGTGGACCGGTCGCGCCATTCGCGGCGCCCTGAGAACTCATCCGCGGATCCCGCGTGCTCGAGACATCTTTTTTTGGCGTTCCAACGCGAGTTCGGCCGTTTTCGCGCCGAACCAGGGAAGGCCAGGAGCGCCCCAGGGAATCCCTGCACGAGAAACGAACCTTGGAGCAGCTTGCTGCTTGCTTGGGAAGAAGCCGATCTTGTGGAACCCCCTCGGCGTCCCAAGCTGGCTGCAGACCGGCGGCCGTAACGGCGAGGCAGGGTCTCTATTCTCTCTGGTCCCCGTCGCTATCCCGACCGCCGATGAGCTGCTCGACACGCTCCGCGTAGCGCTCGGGCTGCTCGCGCGCAAGCGCGCGGAGATGGCGGTCGAACGACTGCGGCACGTACGCGGCGATGGAGTCGAACAGCCAGGTATTCCCAGGCTGCCGCAGTCGCTCTGCCAAACGCTCGGCGGCACCCGGAGTTTCCCAGCGCACGAGAAGAATTGAGGCGGCAAGTGCGCAGTCGAGCTCGAACGGCGCGGCACCGCCGATGATGGCGTAGACGGGATTGTTGATCAATTGCCCTGGGTACGACTCGCGCCACCACTCTCGATCGTCGATGACGTCCTGGCTGACGGTGAGCGTCGCGTTCGAGATGCTTTCGAGCGCCGACACTGCTCGGTTGCCTTGGATGCGTCTCCCCGCGACGAGGAGGGCATTGAGAAGCGCCGAGGGAAGTAGGGGTCGTCGGTCGCGCTCAAGGACACCGACGAGAATGGCGTCGAGCTCCGGGTGGGCGGCGCCGATGAGAACGTCGATCATGGGAACCCAGGCGGAGGGATGATCCGGAAACCTCGACCACGATGCCGCGAGAGCTGGTGCGGCGGCGGCGAGTTGATCGTCGTAGAGATTCTTAAGGACTTCGAAAGCATCCTGCGCACCAGGGCCGAGGCTTGCCATCACTTCGAAGAGCGTGGCGACCACTTCGGGTCGTGCGAACTCCTCGAGAAGTCCGACTTCGTCCGAGACCACTAACGTCGACTGCGCATGCCTGTCGAGTTCCCTCCGAACGAATTCCGGACGGCTACGGTAGACCGGCTCGTACAGCCAGTCCCGTTCAGGGTCTTGTAGTCCGGCGAGCAACTCCTGAAGCGCGCTCGGGACGTCCCACGCTACGAGAGTGAGCGCGGCGGTGAGGGTGACCTCAGGCGGGAGCCCAAGACCACGGTTGCAGGCAACCTTGCGAAGTGGTGGGATCAGCTCGGCGACGGGACTGTCGCGATCGAGAAGCAGCGACAAAGTGAGGTGTTGGTCCTCCACATTGCCTTTCAGAAATGCGGCGACTTGGAGCCGTGAATCCGAGTCGTCGAAGCTGACGAAGGATCGAATCAGGGCATCGCGGAGTGGGCAGCGGCCACCTCGATCGTCCGGGGATCGTCGCAAGAGCACGAGCAGTCTGTCCCGCATCGGCGCGAGATGTTCACTCCCAAGAGCGGCGAAGCACGCGATGAGGTCGTCGTCGATCGCGTTGATCTGCGTTGATTCGCAGCGCCGGACCAAGACTTCGGCTATCTCAGATGAACTCAGTCGCGCGAGATCGACCGAGACGAGCGGAAGTTTGTGTCGCCACCTCACGAGATACAGGAGCGCGCGCTGAGCGATCTCCTGGTTTTCATCATCGACGAGCGCGAGTGCTGCCGCGTGGCGTACGGCTTCCACATGGTCGTCCAAGAACTTTGCGAGCTCGGACCCGAGACTCGGGTCGTTGGCCGCGACCGCGACGGCGCGAGCGCGAAGGCGAGCGATAGGATGATCGGTGATGGCGAGCGCTCGGCGTGCCGTCTCGCCACCGAGTCGTTCGATCAAGTGCAGAGCTCTGAAGAGGTTGCCGGGATGTTTCGACGCTAAGAGTGCGTCGAGCGACTCGATCGACGGGCGCGGGGTTTTGTCCGCCGTGCGCCATTGGTGCACTCGAACGTCGCTCCCGGACGACACCGCTCCACCTGCTCGTGTGAAGCCGAGCGGGACGATGCCTTGATGATCGACAGTGATCTCGAAGGTGTCGCTGCTGTCCTGAACGCCGAGGATCCCGTAGGTCGCGCTACTCTCGTGTCGCCGACGCCACATTCGAGAACCGACCGGTGGAACCTGAAAGATCTCCCCGGTAAGGAATCCGTTCGCATCGACCAGGACGACGCGATCCGTCCCCCAAATGTTCTCGAGCGCGTACCAACGAGGGCGGCGCGCTGACGGATCGGTGTACATCAGAACTTCCCGATGACGACCGTCCAGTCCTCGTAGGGGCACTAAGGCGAACCATGTCGACATGTCGTCGGGAATCATCTCCGGTCGCTGCAGCTTCACGAGTTTCAAGATGTGTTCATACAACTCGTCGCGAAGCGCCTTGCGCTTTGGATTACGTTCGACATCCTGGCGAAGCTCTTGGATCTCTCTCCACGTGTGCGGAATGACGAACAGCTCGACGCGCCGAGACCAGATCCCTGCCGCTGTCATCGCCGCGACGACGAGGCCCGCGGTGCCGAGGGTAGCGAGGATTTGTTTTTTCATCGCGAATAAGGACCATCATTCGGTGAGCGATTCGCTCTTCTTTCTCTGGATCATGGTTGTTCGATGAGAGATGATACGGTGTCCATAGCGATGTTGCCGATGTCTTCGCGTGGCTGTATGTTGCGGATCACCGTGCTGTGATCCACGGCCTATTTGGGGATGCGCACGAACGTTTTGACCATGAGCTGGAAAGATCACCCTTGGAGCGGCGTCTTCGCCGCTACGCTGTGCGCCTTTCATGACGACGAGTCGATCGACGAGGCGGGCCTGCGCGACTACTTCGCGGAGCTCTGCGAAGTCGAAGGCATCAAGGGGCTCACCTGCAACGGCCACACCGGCGAGATCATGTCGCTGCGCCCAGCCGAACGCGCGCGGGTGATCGAGATCGCCGTCGCTGCTGCGCGCGCCTCGAGCCGCGACGTCAAGGTGATCTCTGGCGTTTCTGCAGAAGGCAGCCTCGAAGCGATCGATCACGCCGTCGCTGCCAAGGCCGCCGGTGCCGACGCAATCCTTCTCATGCCGCCGCACCATTGGCTGCGCTTTGGGCGCAGCGCGCAGACGGCCGTTGGCTTCATGGAAGACGTCGCCGCCGGCGCCGATGTACCGATCGTGGTGCATCAGTATCCGGCCTGGACTAAGGCGGGATACACGCTCGACGAGATGCTTGCGATGGTGAGGATTCCGCAGGTCGAGTGCATCAAGATGGGAACGCGCGACATGGCGCGCTGGCTCTACGACTACGAGCAGCTGAAAGCGGCGGCGCCGAACGTTAGCATCATCACCTGTCACGATGAGTTCCTGTTGCCAACACTCCTCGAGGCCGCCGACGGCGCCTTGATCGGATTCGCCGGCTTCGCACCGGAGCTCATGGTGGACGTCGTTCACGCCGCGCTCGACGGCGACCTCGCCGGCGCTAAGCGAGCGCAGCAGATGGTCGCCCCGCTGGCGCGCATCATCTACAACTTCGGCGAACCAGGCTGCGGCGCGCACCAGCGCATGAAGACGGCGCGTTGGCTCATGGGGAAGTTTGCTAGCCCGCACTTCCGCCGACCGGTGCGGCCGCTGGCGCGCGAGCAGGTCGAACGTATCGCGGATCAGCTCGAAGCCATCGGACTCGTCTGCCCGAACCGCCCGGGCGCCGAAGTCGCGACGCGCTAGAGAGTGCCTGCATAGTCTACAGACCCGCTTCTATGAACCAGACGCCGGAGGCGTCTCCGTCAACGCTGCGATCAGCGCCGCCTTCATCTTGCCGCCGGTCAGCCGGGCGTTCAGTGCATCGACGAGCCGTACGTCAAGGCGACCGCGACGGCGCTCGTAGTAGTAGACCCAGACTGGGTAGTGGACGTCCGCCACGTCAGCCACGTGCAGCGTCGGCGGTTTGCCGCTCCAGCCCTGTCGCGCCACGAGGCCGAGAACAGCGCGGCACGCCGCGTCAGCGGCTTCCTCGCGGCTGATCGTCGCCAGGAGGGGGGGAGGCGGTTCGCCATCAAGCCATTTGAGCGTCGCCACGTCGCAGAGATTCGTCGTGCCGTCGCTGCCGCAGACCAGAACGTCGGCGGTGCGGCCTTGGTCGCGGCGCCGTACCTCCACACGGGCGTGATAGTACGGCAGCCACACCACCTCCAGATACGGCAGCCGTCCGTGCTCCGTCTGCGGCAGATCAAGCTTGCAGGCTTCGTCGCCGGTCCTCAGGAGCGACAGCGCGCGATGAAGGAACCTCCTCGTCCGCGCCAGCGGTGGACGGTGCGCGCGCTTCCATGCGACTGCGGCCGACACAGTGGGCGCTATGAAGCTCACGCCGCGGCTTCGTCGTTCCCATCCGCGCTGCCGCGGTAGACGACTACGCCGCCGATCGCCAAACACAGCACACCCACTGCGACCAGAAGGGCGCCGCAGACAATGTTCACAGTCGTGGCGAAGTCACGCTGTTCAGTCCACCGGAGACCGAGGAGAACGAGAACGCCGAGGAGTGCGAAGAATCCGCCCATGGCGAAGAGGAGAATTATGTCGCGTTGGCGTTTTTCCCTCGCGGCGTCTTGTGCTTGTGACATAGATTCGTTCGCCGATCGATTCAGAACAGGAAGAGATAGATCAAACAGTAGGGGAGCGCTACGAGCACGGCCCAAAGACGAAGGTCGCGCCACGGCCTCTGCGACGGGGCGCCGCGAAAGACCAGCTCACGTTTGAGCGTCAGAACCCACACCGTGACGAGGAGAAAGAGTGTGATCGCGCAGCCGCGCGCGACCCCAATCGGAAGGGCGCTGAGGAAGTCATCGAGCGGTCTGAGTGCGGCGCTGAGAAACTCAGTCAACGACTTCAGGATCTCGTCGATCCATGATTCTTCGGGCGGTGTCTGCGTCTCGTCGATCTGTGCGTTCATTGTCCGTCGACTCTCCGCTGCAGTATCTCCTGTGCCTGCGGATCGTGCAGCACGTCCCCGTAAACCAGTCCTCGGATCTTCTCATCCGGCTCACGGGGGGTCACAAGGCTCACGAGGATCGTCACCGCAAGTGAAAACAAGAATGACCAAAAAGATACGAAGAGGAAGGGTTCCTCAGATGGAAAAACATCCTCACCGATGAAGTTGAGCGTGCCGGTGACACAAAGTCCCAGGAGAAGTCCGCACAGCGCTCCGATTCCGGTCGTGCGCCGCCAAAGGATGCCCAGTAAGAGAATCGCGAGTGTCGGTCCCTGAAAGAACGAGAAGATTGTCTGAATCGAGGTGTAGATCGTGTCGGAGACCTTCGGCACGTTCGGCGCCAGGAATCCTGCTGCGATGATCAACAGCGCAGTCAAGAACCGGCCGGCATTGACGCCGCGGATTTGTCCTTCTCCCCCTTCCGTACGGCGCAGTCGAAACAGATCGGAGAGCAACACCGTGACGGCGGAGTTGAGATAGGAGTCCACGCTTGACATGAGTGCCGCCAGGAACGCCGCGAACATCAATCCTTTGAGTCCGGGCGGGAAGAGATCGCGAATGAGGATCGGAATGGCTTCATCGGCTTTCTCGAGCTCGGGGTGTAGTGCACGAGCCGAGAGACCTGGAAGCATGATCAGAATCGGGATGAAGAGCTTGAGGAAGCAGCCAAAAATCATCCCAGCCTTCGCGTCCCACTCCGATCGCGCCCCGAGGACGCGCTGAACGATGGCTTGATTCCCTACAAAGTAGCCGGTTGAAAGCACGATCCCGAGGCCGAAGACGATGCCCGTCCACGGGTAAGGCGTCGCGGCGTCGTGCGGAAGCAACAACGTGAAATGGTTCTCCGTCTCGGCTCCGAGCGCTAGCACCGCCTCTTTCATGGGTTCCCACCCACCGGCGTTCCAAACGCAGAGGACGAGCAGTGCGCCAGCGCCGACGAACATGACGATCATTTGAATGGCGTCAGTCATGACGACTGCAGCGAGTCCGCCCGAGACCGTGTAGAATCCGACGAAGCCGACGGTCACCCAGATCGCCAGCTCGGTCGACCAGCCAAGCTGGGTCTGAAGAAAGACGGCTGAGGTCCACAGCATGACGGCCAGCATGGACGTCAAGTAGAGAACCCAAATGACAGCTTGAATGTAGCGGATCGTCTGGTTGTAGCGTCGTCCGAGAAACTCCGGGATCGTGTAGACGCCGGAGCGCCAGTAGTACGGGACGAAAACGAAGGCGGCGATGATCATCGCCGGCATCGACCCGAGCCAATCCCAGTTCGCTTGCGCGATGCCGTGCTCGTAGGCGGCCCCGGCACCAGCGACCATGTCGACGGCGCCGATATCGCTGACGACGATCGACATACCGATTGCCCAAAAAGGCAGCGCCTTCCCAGCAAGGAAGAAATCGCCCGCAGAGCGAATGTACTTCCCGAAGAACGCGCCAATGCCGAGGATGCCAAGCATGTAAACGACAACAATGGTGTAATCAATCGCAGCGAGGGCGCCGCCTGGCTCTGGCATTGAGGCTCTCTCTCGGGTCTTGTCGCAGAATCGAAATCGGCGTGATCCTAACACGCAGTGGCGCGACGAGTACAGCTCTGCGACGAAAAGTTTCACGCTTTGGGCCGCCGCGCCGAGCTGTCACCATCGAGAGCTCGGGGCGCACCTTTTTACTGGAAAACTGCCAGCGCAGCCGAGAAAGTGGAGCCCCGGCGGCAGTTGCTGAACACCGCGAGAGCGCCCGCACTCGGCGGCGCAATCGCGCCAACGAACTCGCACAGAGAGGACAACCAGAGTGGCCACACGAAACTACGTCACCCGCAGAGAATACGACGCCTGGATCTCCGAGTGCACGGCGCTGGCGATCGCCTGCGACTACCCGGTGCAGGATGACATGATCAACGACAACACCGGTCTCGTCTTCGGCGACGATCAGTACGAGGCGTTTGTGGGTGGCATGTGGTCGCGTGAGCCGTACGAGGTGTTCGCGATCTTCCAGGCGCTCAACGAGCCGGCCATTGAGGGGTTGCCAGAGGGCGACCTTGAATGGGCCCAGTTCGGCGGTCTCTGCGACAAGCTCATGATCGTCCACCCGGGCAAGTTCTGCAGCCCCCACCTGCATTGGCGCAAGACGGAGTTCTACGAAGTCGTTCTCGGCGAGATGCAGCTCTACTACGCTCCAGAGATCATCGACGATGAGCGGCTCGAAGTCTCGACCAAGGGCCTCATCCAAACGCAACCGATGCCGCGCGGCGAGAAGCGCCCGAGCGACATCGTTTTACCCCGTGGACGCGAGCACACCTACGATCAGCTCACCGAGTATCGCTGCCTGCGACCGGGCGACCCGAAGTTCGTTATGCATCGAAAGCATCTCCACGCCTTCGGCTGCCCGCGCGACGCCAAGACGCCCGTCGTCATCCGCGAAGGCTCCGCCTACAGCCACGAGCCAACGTCGAGCGGCAAGTCGAGCCTGCTGTCTGCGTGGCAGCACATCCACGACAACGGCTTCCTCCTCGAAGGCCTCGACGAGGGCCGGTTGAAGAACAACATCCGCGAGGAGTAGCGGCCGCTGCGGCTGACGACGCCCGGCTCAAATGCGCAGAAAGATCCGCCGCCTATAGAGCCACAGGCAAACGAGCCACAAAGCGAGAAGCGCGGCCACCGACTGCACGATCGGGCCATAGAGGCCGCTGAACGTGTCGGGCCCGAAGTGCGTTTTCATCGTCTTGATCACCCACCCCTTTGACAGCTGCGCCATGCAGTACATGGCGATGGAGTTCATGCCGACGACGACGAAGGGGAATGCCCAGCGGCGCCAGCCCCAGATCTCGATGACGACGTAAAATGCGGCGAGGAGAAGCAGCGTCCACCCCGTCGAGTAGACGGCCCACGACGGCGTCCAGATGCGCTTGACCACCGGGCACACCGTGTGGCCAAGGATCTCCCCGAGGAGCAGGCAGGCTGCGCCGCCGACCAGGAGGCGCGCAGCCTTGGCGCCTGGTAGGCGTGCGCCGCGCAGTAGCTCGCCGCTGAGGAGCCCGAAGATCATCGTCGCCATCGACGGCACGAAGCTGAGGGTCTGGTAGCCACCGCCGTTGTAGACGAATTCCTGAGGCCGCGGGAAGAGATTCAAAAACCACTGGTCAAAGGCGGCAGCGAGGTTGGAGTTTTTGTCCCAGTGCGCAAAAAAGCCTTCGAGGTGTTTCCAATCGCTGCCGACGCCGACAGCCGCGTAGTCGAAACCAGCCGCGGGGAGCGGATAGAGAAGGAAAGCGAGCCAGTAGCCGCCCAAGATGATGCCAAGCGCGAGCGCTTGCACTTTGATGCCGTGGCCGACCAGAAAGTGGACGACGAGATAGCCGAGACCAATTTGCGTCACGACGTCTTCGAAGGTGAAGTTGGTGAACTGCCTGCCGTTCGAGCGCAGGAAGATGCCAAGTGAGACGAGAACGATGGCGCGAAAGACGGCGTGGAGATGCAGGCGCGTTCGACTTTGGCCTCGCGCCAGGCGGCTGGCGTGCGAGAAGGGCATGGCAACGCCGACCATGAATATGAACGACGGCTGGATGAGGTCCCAAAAGGTGCAGCCGAGCCATTCGACATGGCTGACCTGGTGGGCGAGGAATTGCCAAAGGGTGCTGTCGGGCAACTTGCGAGCGACCGCGCCGAAGCCGAGTCCTCCCGAAACCATGGCCAGCATGACGAAACCGCGGTAGGCGTCGAGCGACGAGAGGCGTTTCGCAGCGGTGACATCGCGCGCCAGGTTGGTTGCTGCAGCCTCGGCGGTGCCTTTGGTCTCGTCAGCCATCGTTTTACCCCTGGTCACGGCTGCTGGCACCGGAGTCGTCCGGCCGACGTTCGAACGTGCCGAAGTGAGGCACGAGCGTAGCGCTCGGAGGAGAGGAGTAGAAACGTTCAAGCGCGAACTTAACAGTCCTGAAAGCGATCTCGTCATGCGGTACGTCTGCCTCCGTGAACAAACGCACCTCCAGGCTCTCCGGTCCGGCCGCGAAGTTCAGATCAACGAGATCGGCGAGGAAGATCATGTAGACCTGGCTGATGTAGGGCAGGCTGACGACGCTGTGAAGGCCGACGATCGAAACGTTCGCCCGAGCCTCCTCAAAGGTCTCACGCGCCGCACCTTCCTCGACGGTCTCACCCAGCTCCATGAACCCCGCCGGCAGAGTCCAATAGCCACGCCGCGGCTCGATCGCCCGCCGGCACAGGAGCACCTGGTTCTCCCACCGCGGCAAACAACCGACGATCACCTTTGGATTGTCGTAGAACACCGCACCGCACTTGCGACAACAATGCCGCGGTCGGTCGTCATCCGGCGGCACCTCAAAGGAGAGTTCGTGCGTGCAGTGACCGCAGTATTTCATGCTCTGTTCCGGCGATGGTCGTGCGTCCGTCTGACTCCTGGAGGCAACCGATAGATCACTTGTCGGTGGCGCAGCCGTACGATTTTCCCATAGCATAGGGGGAAGAACCGGCGAGCGGAACAGTTGACCCTAGCAGCACAATCCTATAGGTGAACTGAGCCTGTCGCGGATCTGTGTTCGCGAAGTCTCCTGTGGAGGGTGAAAGCGGTGCGTTACTCATCGAGTCGAGCAGCCTTACTACTCGGTGTTCTTTCGATAGTGTTTTTCGACGCCCCCGCCGCCGCGGAGACAGTGGAGAGTGCTGCGTCGCCGGAGTACTTCGAGTCGCGAATCGTCCCGATTCTTGCCCAGCGCTGCCTCGGTTGTCACAGCACGGCCGAGGAAAAGGGGGGCCTCGATCTGTCGTCGGCATCCAGCTCTCTACGTGGTGGTGATTCAGGCGCTGCGATCGTGCCAGGCGACGCCGACAAGAGTCTGCTCGTCGACCGCGTCGCGAAGGGCGAGATGCCGCCGCCGGAAGATGAAGCGATCGAGTCTCTGACGAAAGACGAGATCGACGCGCTCAAGAGCTGGATCGCGGCGGGCGCCGCGTGGCCGACAGGTCGAACGGTGAGTCCGTACGAGTTCACGACCGCGGCGCGCAGCGGGCGCGACTGGTGGTCGCTTCAACCGGTCAGTCGTCCAGCGCTGCCCACTGTTGCCGCAGCCGGCCGCATCGACCAATCGCCTGATGCGTTTATCCTGGCGCGACTGGAGGCCGAGGGGATGACACTCGCGCCGCCCGCAGATCGCCGCACGCTCATACGACGCGCCTACTTCGACCTGATCGGTTTGCCACCGACGATCGACGATGTCCTCGCGTTCGAGAGGGACGAGTCGCCGGATGCCTACGCGCGTCTCATCGATCGTCTTCTCGCATCGCCGCAGTATGGTGAGCGCTGGGCGCGCTACTGGCTCGATCTGGTGCGTTTCGCCGAGACGAACGGCTACGAGCGCGACGCCACCAAGCCGTTCGCGTGGCGCTACCGCGATTACGTCGTGCGTTCGTTGAATGACGACAAACCGTACGACCGGTTTGTCCTTGAGCAGCTCGCCGGCGACGAGCTTCCCGATCGCTCGTTTGACACTGTCGTCGCGACGGGCTTCATGCGGCTGGCGACCTGGGACGATGAGCCGAACGACCGCAAGGAGTATCGCTACGAACGCCTCGAAGATCTTGTCCACACGACGAGCTCGACTTTCTTGGCTTACACCGTTAAATGCGCGCGCTGTCACGATCACAAGTTCGATCCGATTCCCCAGCAAGACTACTACAGCATGGCGAGCATCTTCTGGGCCGGCTACATCGAGGGCGGCAAGCTCATGGGCGGGCCAGACTTCGAGCAGCTAGGCTTTAAAGCGCTCGGTTGGACAGACCGCGGCCGCGAGGTCGACCCTCTCGCGCTCCTTAAGAAAGGGGACCCGAGTCGACCTCTAGATCCCGTCGACCCCGCAGCACCGACCATGGTGAGGACCCTGCGTGCGGCGTTCGACCCGCCGGCGGCGGATGCCACGACGACAGAGCGGCGATTGCAACTGGCGCGCTGGATTGTCGACGAGCGCAACCCGCTGACGGCGCGCGTTATGGTCAACCGCATTTGGCAGCATCACTTCGGACGCGGCATCGTGGCGTCGCCGAACAACTTCGGCTTCAAGGGCGAACCTCCGACGCATCCTAAGCTTCTCGATTGGCTGGCGTCCGAATTCATTGCTGGCGGCTGGAGACTCAAGCACCTCCATCGTTTGATCATGCTCTCCAGCACGTACAAACAGTCATCGCTTCATCCCGATGCCGCGCGGCTGAACGACATCGACGCGGCGAATCGGCTTCTTTGGCGGGCTCCACGCAGACGGCTCGATGCCGAAGCGATGCGCGACAGCATGCTTAGCGTCAGCGGCGAGCTACGCCTCGAAGTGGGTGGGCCGAGTTTTTTCCCTCGGATCAGCCATGAAGCACTCGTCGGGTTGTCGCGACGTGGCGCCACGTGGGGAGCGTCGCCGGCGGAGGAGCGCCGTCGTCGCAGCATCTATATCTTCACCAAGCGTTCTCTGCTGCCGCCGCTGATGACCACGTTCGACTTTTGCGACACCACGACGTCCTGCGCCAAGCGTGATATTTCCACCGTGGCGCCTCAGGCCCTCGCACTCTTGAACAACCATTTCGTGCATGGCCGCAGCGAAGCGATGGCAACGCGCATCCTCGCCGAGGTCGACGCAGAGCCCGCCGCCATCGCCGAACGCGCATGGCAGCTCGCGTTTGCTCGTACGCCCACGGAGGTCGAGCGCGCCGGGGCGGTCGAGCACATGCGAGAACAGACAGCGCACTTCGCGGCGGCCGCGGCGCGACGGGCACGGAAACCTCCGAGTGAATTGACCGTTCGGGACGGACTCGCGCTCTGGCTGCGAGCGGATGAAGGCATCGAAGTCGACGCCTCCGGCCGTGTCGGCGGCTGGGCGAGTCGTTCAGGCGGTGGTTTCAGTGCCGCGCAGAGCGAAGTGTCGCGGCGCCCCCTCTATGTCAAGTCTGGCATCAATGGGCGAGCGGTGGTGCGATTCGACGGCCGCGGTCGCTTCCTCCGACTGCGCGGGCGTCTTCTTAGTGCGCAGCGCTGCAGCGTCTTTGCTGTCGTGACGGATAGCGGCACGACAGGCCACAGGGAGGTGATTTCGAACTGGAGCCCTCAGAACTCCGTGACGTCGTTCTTCGTCGGCACAACGGGATTCGGCCAGCTTCGATTCAGCGACGATTTTGCCGGAGTAGGAGAGTTGCTCTCACCGCAGCGAGCGTCGCTGATCACAGCGATCAGCGGTGAGCGGGATGCGCTCCTCTTTCAGAATGACCGCTTGCTCGTGCAGAAGGGAGCGATGCTCGCAAAACGAAACCTGGAAGGTGAATATGTCATCGGCAGACAGGGCGCGCTGGACGGTGAGTACTGGCACGGCGATATCGGCGAGATCCTCGTCTACAACCGTCAACTCAACGACAGTGAGAGAGAGGCGGTTTGGAACTACCTGAATGCGCAGTATCGCTTGCAAGAAACGGCGCGTGAGCCCGAGTTCCTCGCCGTGGCGTCGCTTTGTCACGTTCTTTTGAACGCCAACGAGTTCGTCTACGTTGACTGACCGACACGGTGAACCGTGATGCGAAGATTTGAGAGGCGATGGAAGCCGTCATGATCGAAAGCCGCACCGTACCAGAGTCTCATGCCCAGACGCCTCAGGGACGACGTTGGTTTCCCTGCGGTTTGACTCGCCGTGAATTCGTCTGGGAGATGGGAGGGGGATTCGCGGCACTCGCGCTCGCCGACCTTCTCGGGGCGAGTTTCTTTCCGTCGTCGCTCCACGCCACCGAATCGGACAGCGCGGCAGCAAACCCGCTGGCACCCAAAACGCCTCACCGCGCCGGTGGAGCGAAGAGCTGCATCTTTCTGATGATGAACGGTGGCCCTAGCCACATCGACACGTTCGATTACAAGCCAGAACTCGAGAGATACGCCGGCCAGACTCTGCCAAAGGACATCGAGTTCATCAACTCCGGCGGTCGCAAGATCGGCTACCTGACGCCTGCGGTGCGGCCGTTTCACCCGGGCGGCAACAGTGGACTCATGATCTCGGACTATTTTCCGAATGTCCGCCGGCACGCGGACAAGTTGGCCGTGATCAAATCTTGCTACACCGACAGCCATGCTCACGGATCGGCGCTTGTCAGCATGAATACGGGTAAGCCGTTCATCGGGCGTCCATCGCTCGGGAGTTGGGCAGTGTACGGACTCGGAACCGAGAACACTAATTTGCCGGGCTATGTCGTCATGCTCGACAAACGCGGTGGACCGATCACCGGCCAGCCGAATTGGTCGAGCGGTTTCATGCCGAGCACCTTTCAGGGGACGCTCTTCCGTCCGGTCGGTGATCCGATTTTGGACTTGCGAGGCCCTCGACACATCGACCGCACGGCGCAGCGTCGTCAGCTCGATCTGCTCGCTCAGATCAACGAGGAACACCTGCGCCTGAGGCCGCAGGGGCAAGAGCTGGCTGCGCGCATCCAAACGTTCGAGCTCGCCTTTCGGATGCAATCGGAGGCACCGGAGGCTGTGGACTTGACGCGTGAGAACGCGCGCACACTCGAGATGTACGGCGTCGGCAAGCAGCCGACGGACGAGTTCGGTCGAAACTGTCTGATCGCCCGTCGGCTTGTTGAGCGTGGGGTACGGTTCGTTCAGCTTTACTCGGGCGGGGGCCATCTGGAAGACACCTGGGACGCGCACCAGAGCGTCGAGACGAACCATGGCCAGCACGGTGCCGAAGTCGATCAGCCGATTGCGGCCTTGCTCACGGATCTCGAGCAGCGGGGGCTCCTCGATACTACTCTCGTCCTCTGGGGCGGAGAGTTTGGGCGTATGCCGTTCAGCGAAGGGATCGGGAAGATCGGCAGAAACCACAATCCGTACGGTTTCAGCATGTGGCTCGCCGGCGGCGGTGTGCGTGGCGGAACGACGTACGGTGCGACGGACGACCTGGGATTCGGCGCCGCAGTTGACAAGGTGCACGTGCATGACCTTCACGCAACGATTCTGCACCTCCTCGGTATCGATCACGAGCGCCTCACGTATCTCCACCAGGGGCGTGAGGATCGATTGACAGACGTCCACGGGCGCGTCCTAAAAGAAGTCGTCGCCTGAGAAGAATCTTAGGCGACGACTGAGCAACGAACTCGGTGGCGACTTTGGCCCTTACAGTCGAGCTGCGGGTTAAATCGACTGCGTGTTTCGCGGCACGATGCGAAAGCAGGTAGCCAGGCGTGTCGCGGAGTCTCCCTTGATGTCTTCGGTCGAGAGGTCGATCGTGATGACACCTTTAGGTGAGACCTGAAAACGGAGATCGTTCACGTTGCGAGCGATGAATTGTGTCGCGCCATCCTGCGTGCGAAGGAGGTTGCCGTCCGAGTCGACGAAGTACCGGACCTCGCTGCCGTAGACCGGCGTGACACGATCCTCCCCGGGCACGACCTGGTAGCCGGAGACCTTGCGGAAGGCGAGCGCGTTGTCAGTGCCGCTGCCGACGCTTGCCACCTGCACGTAGGGGTTGCCGAATTCGTCACGATTGAGACTGTCAGTGGTCTGAAGGTCGTCAAGAAAGAACTGACGGGCGCGGTTGTTTTCTTGTTGGGCGTTCAGCTGCGTGCTCACCTCGGCGGTTCCGTGCGTCAAAACTCGTACGACAACGCCAACGGTTCCGACGAGAACGCTCACGACAGCGAGGGCGATCGCGGTCTCAACGAGTCCCCACCCTGCCTGTCTTGACTGTCGTTGCGAAATGCTCAATTCGATTCCTCTCCGAAGTGTGATCCGATACGCTCGTGGCGTCGAATCTCCTCTATTTGACAATCGTGGTCGCGAAGAAACGGGGCGAGTTGTACGTCAGAAAGAACGGTGGAGGTCCGTCAAGAAGACCAATGTCGAACACCGCATTACCAACGTTGAATCCAGCAGCAATCGAGGAGTCGTCGAGCACCGTCTCCACAGGTCGTCTTGCGGTTGTCATGCCGCCAAGCCGGCGGATCGAGTTCTTGTTGAACGTAGCACCAACCTCTTGACGTCCGAACTCGTCGGTGAAGTAGTTGTACTGCGCCACGTTGCCGTCGGCGTCGAGGACGATCCCGTCGACTCCGACACGGCCTGTGATCGCTAGCATGCTCGCGTTGATTTCGAAGTTGTCTGGTACGTCACGCGTGAACAGAACGTCTTTGTAGGCCACGAGCCCGAGCGTGGCTCGGTTGTCGTAGTCGACATTAGCTTCGTAGCTGAGCCATGGCTTGTCCCCGTTGAGGTATGCAGAGTCGCCGTCGACATCTTTGTAGATCACATTCCCGGTGACGAGAATCGAGCCTCGACTGGCGACCGTGACACGGTCGATCACTTCGCCGCTGACGGCGCGGACGTCGCCGTAGGCATGAATCAGTCCGTTGTCCGCAACGGCAAGATTCTCGGTGCTGAGAAGCACGGAGGGTGCGTATTCGGTGCGCGTTTGTGACTCATAGACCGGCTCTTCATCGTAGACGGTTTCGGTTCCGGTGCGCTCCACCGTCTCGAAGAGTTCGACCTCGTAGGTCTCCGTTTCCGTGCGATAGACAGGCTGTTCTTGCTCCTCCGAGACGGTCACGTAGTGGTCAAAGCGTTCGTAGGTTTCGGTGACGTCTTCGTAGTGACTGAACACCTTTTCGGTGTAGGACTCAGTCTCGTAATGGTCGACGACTTGGACGGTATAGGTCTCCTCCACTTCCTGCTCGGCCCAGTAGCCGACCGTGCCATCGCCGGCCACCGTCGTGCCGCCGGCACCGCCGCTGCCGTCGCCGTCAAGTGTCACCCAGACTTGCTGCGTTACTGTGCGTGTGCGCTCTTCATCACGATAGACGGGAACCTCTCGCGTCTTGACTTCGTCGACGTAAACCGCCTCTTGCACGACCCGGGTGTCGGTGACATAGACGGGCTCATCGACGTCGACCAGAACCGTCTCGTAGTGATCGAAAACTTCGATCTCTCTTGTCCGAGTTTCGAACCCGGCACTGACTTCCTCTGTGTAGGTGTAGGTCTCCTCCCGAGGATTGACCAGGTCGTAGCCAACGATGACGTCTTCTGTGATCTCGTTAGTCGCAGGCTGGCTCCACTTTTCGACTTCGACCCACTGCTTCCCATCCACAATGTAGAAATTCAACCCGACGTCGATCGTTTCATCGTAAGCGAAGTCGGCTTCGGCATTGGTTGCGATGTGGTCCAGATTCGTACGATCAGTGCTGCCCAGGTCTAATTCGATGCGCTCCCCGGTAGGATTGAATGGACCCGTAATCGAAGTGTTGTCTTCGGTCGCTCCGGCCTTGTAGCTGTGGCCTTCGACCGCCGTTACCGAGTGCTTGAAGTCGCCGTTGGGGAAGTAGAACTGAACGTCCCGGTTCGAGTGAATCGCGCCGACTGGAGCGCCAGAGACCCCCGCGGCGTCTTCGGAAACGAAGAGGTTGTAACTGGAGAAAAAGTCGATCTCTCGCACCGGCTGCGTCACGACACGTTCGTAGTGGTCCGCGTACGGTACACGGACGGTCATGCTGTACCAGGTTCCGCTCGATCCGGTCATCTCCGCGACGGTCACATCGGTGCCGGCAATCCGTTTCTCGGGATGCGCAAGAGCGGCCTGGATCGCGAGGTTCTTGCCCTCGCTGGAGTACTCAGATTCGGCGATGATGCTCTCGGCGATCTCCAGCTCCCCATACGCTTCGTAGAGCGCGCGTGTTGACTCGATGCGGAAACGGGAGTCTTTTGACTGCACGTAGCCTTTCTGCACGAGCACGGTGAGGAGAAATCCGACGCTCACGGCGACGACGATCACCAGTGTCAAAACGCTGCCGGTTTCAGCGCGTCTTCGTCGAACGATCACAGGCTCACCTCCTTGGCTCTGTTTGTCGTCAGAATCGGTCGCTCGTTGAAGAAGACGCTTATGCGAAATACTCCACGTGAGGCCTCGACGCTGGCTAGCGAGGTCGCGTCGTTGCCGGTTGCTGTCGTCGTGCCGGTGCCACCATCGCCGTCGAGGTCACTGGTCACGGAGACACGCCACTCGCCAGGCACCGGAAAGCTGGTTAGCTCGAAGCGCCAACCGTCGTCACTCACGGGCCACCGCGTCAACTGGTGGAGCGTGATGTCGCCGGGCTCTTCGTCGTTGTCGAAGACCTCCACGAGCAGGTCCGGAAGCGGGTTGTCGTCGGTCTCGCGACCGAAAGGCTGAAGAAGACAAAGGTCTACGTAGTTTTGGGCTTGCGTCTGAATGAGGAGATCCTCCTCCATCTGCCTTGCGACTAGGCTGCTCGACTGTACCGTCAGCCCGGACGCTAGAAAGATGAGAGTTAGGAACGTCAGGGCGACGAGGACCTCGAGCAGAGAGAAGCCCTGCTCTTTGCTAGTCCGATTTGCGCGCATTCTTTCGTTCCTCATACAGTTTTTCCCACCGCCGTACTTCACGCTCGGTGGATGAAGTGGAGTGGCTCACCGTGCCGACGGTGACGCCGTGAAGTTGTTCGAAAACGGTTGCACTGATCTCCGAGTAGTCCACGGCTGGTTCCGGTCGAGGAGAGGGCGCCTCCTCGAGCTGAGCGAGGTACTCGTCGCTCAGCCAATTCGCGTTGCGAAACACGTTGGAGTCCGTGTCGCGATCTTGCGAGGGTTGGGCCAGCTGCGACAACTCGGTCGATCGCCCGAGGTCCCTGACCTCCGCCTCTCGCTCTGGAGTGGAGAACCCCAGGAAGACGGCGAACGAAAGAGACGCGAGGCAGCAGACGACACCTACGTGTCGAAGCCACCGTCGTGGTTCTTGATCGTGTGTTCGCATTGGTGTGTGCCATAGAAAGGTATTCGTGCTCTTGCCGCGAGCTAAGCAGCCTGTTGAAAAAGTCATTCGGCCGAGACGCTGGCCGCGAAGAGACCAGTTTTCGGCTCAAAGCACTCTTTCAACGGGCTGCTAGGTACTTCATCCCCATATCTAGGGATGCAAGAAAAGTGCCTTGAATTAGGCATTCTTTAGGGCCTGCGTGAGTTAAAGTTAGACATCGTCGAACTTTGGATCAGGACCGATTCTGGCACCAACTTGTCCAATCTCCGGACGAGTCTTGGTCGCCAACTCCGGCAGAATGACGACGAAGAATCGCTCCCGCTCGGCAGGCGGCATGCCGACCGTGAGCCATTTTTGGTGTGCATTGGGTTGGGACTCCCGAGGGGGTCAGCGCTCCCGCGGTGTGCGTCAATGAGGTCAAAATCGAAGCCGGTGAAGTACGCCGGGGGCGAAGGTGCGACTCAGGGGGTCGCACCTACAGACGTCGACGTTTGCGATGCAGCCAGCGGGTTCGCTGCAGCGACCCAGCGTTGCGTCGCAGCGCCTTGTTTCTCGAACTCATCCGGGTAAGCTGTGCTCGAAGTTCGGTCGTTTTCGACCTTGAAATTGAGGTTGTTGAGAAGAATGCACCGCGATTCATTTTTGCGCTCCGCGTGTGTTGTCACGCTGTTGTTCTCGGTTCCCGTTGTCTCCCAAGAGAATGCGGGGTTGCAGGCGCCGCCGAAAGCGAAAGCCGCCGATTCGGAGCTCACTGCTCAGTACATCGAAGCCCAGATCACTGCTATCCAAGCGGCCACTGAGTTGCCCGACGAGATCAAAGCGGAAGCCGCGAAGATCTACGGGGAGGCAAAGGAGAAGCTCGAAGAGTCGGAGAAGTGGCGGGGGCGGGCAGAGTCTTACAAAGGCGATATCGAGAAAGCGTCGCAGCGGGCGAAGGAACTGCGGAGCACGCTCGTGGAGTCGGTCGAGTTGCCTGCGAGTCGACTGACAGCGTGGAAGAAAATGGAGCGCGGCGAGCTCGATGTGGAGCTCGCGAAGATTCAGGCAGACCTGCTTGCCGCGAAAAGTGCGGCAGAAGAGAAGAGCAGACAACTGTCAGAAGAGAAGGAACGCCCGCAGGCGGCGCGCAAACAGCTCCAAGAGGCACGGGATCGCCTCGCGAAGCTTGAGTCTGAGACCCGCGAAGGCGGCGGTGACGAGGAGAACGCCACACTCGCGGCGGCGAAGCGCGCCGCGCTGCTCGCACGACGATTGGCAGTGAACGATGAGATCCGCATGTTGGAACAAGAGGAGTTGAGCCGGCCTATGCGGCTCGAGCTCCTTGAGGTCGAGAGTGAGGTCGCCGAGCAAGTTGTACGTCAGCACGAGGCCGCCGTCGCACCTTTGGATCAGCTGATCGCTGATTTCCGCGCTGCGGATGCCGAGGCTGCGAAACATGAGGCGGAAAGGGCGCGTCAGGAGGCGAGCGACAAGCACCCCCTGATCAAGGAACTGGCGGAGAACAACGCTGAGCTCGGTGGTGAGTTGACGCGCGTTGAGGCGCGAACGAACGCCGTCAACTCTGTCGTGCCTTTGACGCAGCAGCGAGCACAGAAGCTAGGCGAAGTGCTCAAACGAACGAGTGGGCAGCTCAATCGTGCGGGAGTCAGCGGCGTCGGCGCTAAGGTGATGCGAGAGCAGAGAGCGCGGATCGACGACGTATTGTACGAGAGTGGTGGTGTCGAGTCGGAGTGGCTGAGCAGCGTGGCCGCTGCCGAGGCGGCACACTTTCAACTCGGATCCGATCTCCGAGAGTTGCAAGACTTTGACGCCGCTGTCGAGGCGGCGATAGCGGACCAGCGGTACCAAATCGCAGAGCTTCCCGCGGATCAGCGGCAACAGATCGTCGCCGAGGTGCGGGAGCAACTGCAGGCGAGCCAGTCCCTGAAAAGGAACCTTCAACAAGCCTACGATCGCCAGCTCAAGTCGTTGGCGGATTTGACGACTGCACGCTCGGAACTTCGGAAGACCGCCAGCGATTTTTCTCTACTGCTCGACGAGTGGCTGCTATGGATCCCCAGCGCATCACTCCCGACGCTGCAAACCGCGAAAGATTTGCTCGGTGCTTGTGGTTGGATCCTGTCGCCAGAGAACTGGGTCTCCGTAGCCTCGACGATCGCCACCGACTTTCGCACGCAACCGGTGATTCACCTCGCGTTTCTCGTGATCTGGTTCGTTCTCGTGATGTCTCGCCGGCGTCTTCGTGAGCGACTCAAGAGAATCGCCGAGAGTGTTGGTCGCATCTTCAGCGACCGATTCGTCTCGACGCTCGACGCCCTTCTGACGACGCTTTTGTTCGTTGCCCCGGCACCACTGGTGGGGGCTTTCTTCGGTTGGCGACTGGCTGCAGGGAGCGCAGGGGTGACTTCGCCGTTCGCCGACGCTGTCGGACACGCGCTTCTCATGGCGTCGCTCGCGTTCTTCGCTTTGCGTTTCGGTGCTGCTCTATGCCGCTCGCACGGTATCGCTCGCGTCCATTTTCGCTGGCGTCAGAGCTCGCTCGACCTCATCCGCCGCCATCTCTTGTGGCTCATGGGAACGATCGCCGCGACGACCTTGATCGTCGTGTTGACAGAGCGCGCCGGGTTGGATGCGCAGCAAAACAGCCTTGGGCGACTCGCCTTCGTCGTCGCGACGGCGGCGCAGGCCGTTTTTCTGCAGCGTGTACTGCGGCCGCGGGGCGGTGTCGTTGAATCGGTGTTGACCGCGCGTCCGGAGGGATGGCTGGCGCGGCTGCGATACGTTTGGTATCCGCTCGCCGTCGCTTTGCCTGTCGCCCTAGCGATTGTCGCCATCGTAGGCTACTACTACACAGCGCTCGTGCTCGAGCGGCGCGTCGTCGCAACGGTGTGCCTTGTCGTCATCGCAGTCGGGATTCACAACTTGGCCCTGCGTTGGCTTACGGTCGAAGCGCGGCGCATGGCGATCGAGAAGGCCCGGCGCGACCGCGAGGCACGATCCGCAGAGAGCGCTCCTGTCCCCAAGGTCGACGGCGCCACTGAGGCAGGGCCGGCCGTCGTCGAAAGCGCTGAGCTCGATCTGGTCACCGTCAATGACCAATCGCGGAAGCTCCTACGCACGTTGATCGGAATGGGCACGGTCGTTGGCTGTTGGTTGATCTGGTCCGGTGTTCTCCCGGCGTTGGCAGTCCTCGACGAGGTCAAAATTCTTGGCACGGCGTTGACCCTCGGCGAGGTGGCGATCGCCACCATCGTCTTGGTCCTGACGATCGCCGCGGCGAAGAACCTCCCTGGCGTTCTCGAGATTGTTGTGCTGAAGAACCTGCCTCTGGACGCCGGCATCCGATATGCGATCTCGACCGTGTCGCAGTATGCCCTCACGGCCATTGGTTTGATGCTCGGATTCAAAGCGATTGGCATCGGCTGGGACAACATTCAGTGGCTCGTGGCGGCGCTGGGTGTCGGAATTGGTTTCGGACTTCAAGAGATCATCGCGAACTTCTTCTGTGGCCTCATTCTTCTCTTCGAGCGTCCGATTCGTATTGGCGATATCGTCACCGTGGGCGATGTCACGGGCACCGTTTCGAAGATCCGCATCCGTGCGACGACGATCATCAATTGGGATCGCAAGGAGTACGTCGTGCCGAACAAAGAGTTGATCACGGGCCGCCTTCTGAACTGGACACTCTCGAACACGGTCAATCGCGTCGTCATCAACGTCGGCGTCGCTTACGGCTCTGACACCGAAACGACGCGCTCGTTGCTGCTCGAGGTGGCTCGCGCTCATCCGCTGGTGATGCAAGATCCAGCTCCCATCGCCACGTTCGAGGGATTCGGCGATAGCACGTTGAACTTTGTGTTGCGTTGTTACTTGCCTGATTTCGCGAACCGCCTGGAGACGGTGCATCAGCTGCACACAGCTATCAACGAGGCGTTCGCCGAAGCGGGACTCGAGATCGCCTTCCCGCAGCTTGATCTTCATCTGCGCAGTGCGGATTCGACGCTCAAGGTGGCGAGAGACGGTGGGGTCTCGGACACCTCTACAGACGCTACCCCGGTCGACACCCCCGAACATAGCACCTGAGCCGCCGAGGACAGGAGACCTATCTCGGAATGCTGGCGGCGCGATCGGAACGCGGGCACGCGAACCCCATAGCCCGCTAGGAATGGTGAGCAACGCGAGGTCTGACTCTCTGAACGATTCTGGCGTTTTGACGCGAGCTCCTGCGATCAGTCGAGGTCGACGATGCCAACAGGGAGATCAGCCGTCTGTTCGCTCGCGCAAAAAGCTTCGCGTTCGAGAGCGGAGGGACCATACTTATATTGATCAACGCGGACGACGCGAGTTGATCTCACGTGTTCTGTCACAATGGGTCGAAGTGCTCCGAGCCGTGCGTGCTATCGCAGGGAGAGAGATGCATGAGAATGTGTAGGAGAGTAGCCGCGTTCGCTGCGCCGATCGCCGTTTTGATGGCAGCGTCTCTTCCGTCTCTTTTTGCCGGAGAGTTTCGTCTTGGCGAGTTCGTGTTCACGGTGCCGAACGGCTTCGTGATCGAAAGAGCTGCGATGCCCCCTGTCACGGAGCGCCCGATAGCCGCCGATTTCGATGACGACGGCCGACTCTATGTCGCGGAATCCTCCGGCGCCAGTTACAGCGTGCGCAAGCAGCTCGAGGACTTGCCGCACCGCATCGTCCGCCTGGAGGATACGGATGGCGACGGACGGTTCGATCGGCGCACGCTTTTCGCCGACCGCATGATGTTTCCCGAAGGCGCCCTGTGGCACAACGGCGCTTTGTACGTCGCTGCGCCACCGAGTATCTGGAAGCTCGTGGACGAAGATGGCGACGGGAAGTGCGACCGGCGTGAGGAGTGGTTTCGGCGGACGCTCAGTGGCTGTGCCAACGATCTTCATGGTCCGTATCTTGGTCTCGATGGTTGGATCTACTGGTGCAAAGGCGAATACCGAACGCAGAGTTATGATCGACCTGGACGAGACCCGCTGGTGACGCGGGCGGCGCACATCTTTCGCGCCCGCGTCGACGGTAGCGATATCGAACCAGTGATGACCGGGGGAATGAACAATCCGGTCGACGTCGTCTTCACGCCGGAAGGCGAGCGAATTCTCAGTACGACGTTCCTGCAGCGACCGGGAGGCGGCAAACGCGATGGCCTCATCCATGCCATCTACGGCGGTGTCTACGGCAAGGTGCACTCTTCTACAGAGGGACACCAACGAACAAGCGACGACGTCATGCCGGTGCTCAGCCATCTTGGCGCCGCCGCACCGTGCGGTATGACGCGTTACAACGCACCTCAATTCGGCGCCGAGTACGAGAACAATCTGTTCGTCTGCAACTTCAATATGAAGCGTGTGACGAGGCACGTTCTGAAACCTGATGGATCATCGTTTCTGAGTGACGACAGTGACTTCGTCACGTGCGACCACTGGGACTTTCATCCGACCGACGTCGTCGTCGATGCGGACGGTAGCCTCCTCGTCGTCGACACCGGAGGTTGGTACAAGGTTTGTTGCCCCACGTCGCAGCTGTCGAAACCCGACGTGCTGGGTGGGATCTATCGTGTCCGGCGCGTCGGCGCCGAAGTTCCTGAGGACCCACGCGGACTCGAGCTCACTTGGGACGTCGACAACGCGCCTGCGTTCCTCGCAGACGCGCGTCCCGCTGTGCGGCAACGCGCCCGGTCTCGCTTGGCGCAGATCGGTGCATCGGCTGTGCCGGCACTTGCGGCGGTCGTGGTGGGGGATGCTCAGATCGACGCCCGGCGCAATGCCGTCTGGACGCTGAGTCGCATCCCAGGGGACGCTGCGCGCAAGGCCGCGCGCCTGGCGTTCGGCGACCTGGACCGCGGCGTGCGCCACGCTGCCGCGCACGTCGCCGGTGTTTGGCGTGACGCGCGTGCCCTTCCCGAGCTGCTTGGGGTCCTCAATTCAGACGCGGTGTCGCTGCAACGAGTCGCTGCCGAAGCGATCGGGCGCATCGGGCGATCGGAGGCCGTCGCGGAGCTCCTCGCCGCATGTGAAACTGCCGACCGCGGCCTTGAGCACTCGCTGACGTATGCGCTGATCGAAATCGATGCGAGGGAGGCCACCGCGCGTGGGCTTGCATCCGAGCATCCGCGCGTGCAGAGGGCAGCTCTCGTCGCAGTCGATCAGATGGACAGTGGCGGCTGGGAGGCAGCTGACGTCATCCCATTTCTGCAAGCGGATGATCCGTCTCTACGGTCTGCGGCTGCATGGATTGTGCGGCGTCATCCGCAGTGGGGCGGGGCCCTGGCAGGTCATTTTGAGGCGCAGCTCCAAGCTCTCAACCCCGATGCGTCAGAGTCAGAGTCAATTGAGCTACTCGAGCAGCTCGTGGCGCTGAGTCGTCACAGCGCGCTCGACGATGTTCTGGCGCGTGCCATCGAGGGCGATGGCAGTGCGGGGCGACATGTCGCGCTTAAAGTTGTCAGCCGGGCGCGACGCAAAGAGGCACCGGCGTCCTGGGCCGCCGCCGTAGCCGGTGAGATTCGGCGGCGCGATCCCTCATCTTTGGCACTCGCGTGCGCGGCCGCGCAGAATGTCGCGAGCGCTTCGTCGCAAGAACTCAACCAAGCTCTCTCCGAGCTGGCCCGCGATGTCAGCCAAGCGCACGAGTTTCGACTTGCGGCCCTGGCTGCGATTCCGAAAGACGAACGCCAACTCGACAGCTCCGCAGTGACGTTTTTGATGGCGAACGTCGCCTCCGAACAGCCGATCAACCAGCGCTCTCTCGCCTCGAGAGTGCTTTCGGAATCATCCGTGGACAAGCCGGCGCTCGATGTCGTCGTTGGATCGATCTCTCGCACTGGGCCTCTCGAGATCAATCGCCTCTTTGCCGTCTTCGATGCAGTCGCGAGCGAAGAACTGGGAATCCAGTTGCTCGCCGCGCTTCGAGCATCTACCGCTTTTCCAAGTTTGCGTGCGGATGCGCTCGAGAAATGGCTGGCGAAGCAGCCGGAAGCCGTGCGCGAGGCGGGTGAGGAGCTGGTCCGCGCGCTGCGCGGCGACGCAGAGTCGCAGCGCTCACGCATTGAGGAGGTTGCGGCGCTTGCATCGAGCGGTGACGCGCGGCGAGGTCAACGGGTCTTCAAGAGCGAAAAAGCAGCGTGCGTCTCCTGCCACTCGATCGGCTACCTCGGTGGTACGCTCGGGCCCGATCTCACCAACGTCGGAAGTCGCCGCAGCGACATCGATCTCGCCGAAGCGATCATGTATCCGAATCTCAGTTTCGTCCAGAGCTACGAACCTGTGACGGTTGTGACGAAATCCGGGGAGGTCCTGACCGGGATTCTGCACGGCGAACCGACTGACGAAGTTGTTCTGCGCACGGGGCCGGTAGACGAAGTGCGCTTGGCGCGGGAAGATGCGGTCGACATCGCACCGAGCGCCGTGTCGCTGATGCCGTCCGGCCTTGATGCACAGCTAACGGCTCAGGAGCTTGCCGATCTCGTTGCGTTTCTCAAGGTGGCGCGCTGAGGTCAAAGTTCGCGCCCGTCGAGCGGGTGTGTCGTGCCCCACGCTTACGCCCACGCCCCCGCACAGAGGGCTGTGAAGTTGCTAGAACGTGCCGTGGCGACTCGCGCTCACGTCCGGAACGGCACACGGCGTGTGCCTGCTACTTTAGCCCACGCCCACGCCCACGCCCACGCCCACGCCCACGCCCACGCAAACGCCCACGCAAACGCCCACGCAAACGCCCACGCAAACGGCCTCGAAGCCCTTCTCTCTTGCAACAGTTGGGTCTGTCTCTGTATCTGCCTCCATCTCCGTCCGTAACTGCTTCCGACCCGTCGCCGGCTTCGTCTTTCGTCGTCGCTCCTCAAACGCGAAGAAACGTCGGCGAGCGCCACGTTGTGCAGCGCTCAGCCGTCGTTTCTCCGTAAGCATTCTTTTGCCCGCGTGCCGGCCGGAACCTGGAGTACCGGGGCCCAGCAAAGCGTGCAGTTTCGCCGCTTCACCTCAATCCTGTCTCACGCCCAGGCCCAAGAAGCGCTGGTCGTTTGGTTGCCCATCGTCCTCTTCCACCGCAGCGAGAATGAAGGACAGGGCGTTGGGGCCGACGGCACCGCGGAGATCCTCGGGACTCCCCGACTCGTCGAGGAAGCTGACGAAGCCCGTTGCCGAGTCGACATTGTACGCGCCGACGAAGGAGCCCGATTCGATCGTCCCCTCGCGGTTCTCGAGAACCGTGACGGTCGCTGACCCCACGCCATCGAAGGTGACGCGGAAGAACCCTGAGAAATACGTGCTGCCACCGGAACTGCCGACGTCGCCGAACTGCGCGCCGAGATACGTGCCACGCAGACTTGCGTTATTGAACGTCCCGGCTGGGCTCTGGCGCACGATGAAACCGAGCTGATGGTTCGGCTCATACGGCGAGGCAAAGCTGAACGCGAGGCAGGCGGCGTCGCCGCTGCCGAGGATCGCACCCAACGCGCGACCGCCGGAGCTGGTGAGGCCGCCGTCGGCACTGATCGCGATCGTATCGGCAATCGTGTCGCCTAAATCGACGGTAGGACCAGAGACTGTCGCGGCGCCGAGTGGGTCGAGCAGGGTGAAGGAGTTCGAGTCTTCTGTGCCGGTGAGTAGCCCAGAGCCGTCACTACTCACGGTTCCGAACGCGCCGCGATACTCGATTCTGTCGGGTCCTGCTTCGTAGGTGGTTCCGTACGTTGTGAAGTAGTAGTCGCCGCTGAGCGTCGTGTTGTCGGCGCTCGTCGCGGGCTCAACCCCGAAGATCATGAGATGGGACGTCGGGCTGTCGAACATACTTGCAACGAGTAACGTCTGATCTTCGGAGACCGCGCCGCGAAGCGTCCCGGGCTCTCCCGTTGCGGTCATCCAAATCGACCCGTCGAGATTGATTCCATAGCGACCAGTCATCGCGGCGGCCGTGTCGACGCTGCCGGCCGCCCCGCCGGCGAGGTCGAATTCGTTGAGTGTGCCGGACCAGCTCCAACCTCCGAGGCCATCGAATGTGAGTGTGCCTCGCCCCGAGGCGTATGACCAAGCGTCGATCTGCTGGCCACCCATGCCATCCGACGAGGTGGCCTTGGTGGCGTTGTAGACCGTCGTGGTGAAGTCGCCTGAGAGCGCCGCAGCGTCCTCGTTCTCAGAGACGAAGAACATCTCGGGAGGCGCTAGGTCGTACACGCCGCCTCCTTGGTCGACGAGGGTGTTCGTCAGTTTGAACACTATGCGGAGGGTCGTGTTCTCGCCGCTGACGACTTCGGCGTCGCCGCCGAGGAGGAACGGTTCGTCGCGCGTGCCGGACCCACCGCCGTCACCGCCGGGTAGTCCCCCTTCGTCGTGAGTTGCGAAGTAGACCGTCATCTGCCCTGGTTGGGATCCCGGAGGACCTCCTATGACGGTGAAAAGTTGATCTGAGAGACCCACCGGTGCGTCTGGGTGGGACCAAATGATCTGTTCGTCGATCGTCATGCGGATCCACCGATACGTACCCGGAGCGATGAATGCCTCTTCACTGAACGAGTCAGTGAAGCTCGCGGCGTCGGCGAGGTCGACTGGGATTCCAGCCGCTTCGTCGAGGACCGACTGAAACGAGCTACCGTCCGCCGATAATTCCACTGAGTAGAGCGTGATCTCGTACGCCGCCGGTGTGTACTGCTGCGCGGCGATTGTGGAAACCAACGCCAAAGTAGTTGGCAGAGCTAAAGAAATCGATGCGAGACGTTTCATTCTGGATTCTCTCCTCACAACTCTTCGATGTGTGGTGGTTCGGACCCCGTCGTTTCAAACTACGACGACACTCTCCGCATTACACGTTCGCGCCGCTGACGCTCACGGACCCTGCCGGAACGGAGCTGCTGCTGTCGCTGCAGCGGCTGAGGGCGACTGTTAAGGCGATCAAGACGATGAGACCAACGGTGATGCGGCGCATCTGAACCTCCGTGCATGGCTTTCCTAAGCGCTCCTGAAAGAACCGTCGCTCCGGGAGATAAGCTCGAGGGCTCCGCCTCTTTACGCGCTTGTTGTTAAACGCTAAATTGTCTTCTGGTCATTGCAGGCCGCTTGGTGTCGTTCGTGCCTGGTTCGAATCGTTGCGTGTGTTTCACTGGCACCGACACGCGAGAGTCGATCAAGACTCTGGTGTTGACGGCGATCGACGTGACGAGCCCGAAGGATTCGAGACTCGCTCGGGCGCGCTGATTCGGACGAACTGCCGAGCTTGTTTCCCGCAGTAGAGATGAGAGAAGGTCGATGCCTTCCGCCGCGAAACAATCGAACGCCTTCGAGGGTCCTAGTACGTTTCCAGAGACGAGTTGGGCGACGATCTTGGCGGCGCGGGACGCAGACGAGAAGCGCGAGCCACTCGATCGGCTTTTTCGGAAATATTGGCAGCCAGTTTATCGATACATCCGCCGCCGCTGGGGCGTGCGCCGGGACGACGAGGCGAGGGACCTGACGCAGGCTTTTTTTCTGCGTCTGCTCGAGACAGATTTCTTGCGCTCCGTCGATCCAGAAAAGGGACGGTTTCGAGCCTACGTCAAAGCGTGTCTCCGCCATCACCTCGCTGACGTGCGAAAACGCGAGGCGACGCTCAAGCGCGGCGGCGGCAATTCTCTATTCTCGCTCGAGCAATCCGAAGTGCCGATCGAGGCGACACAGAGAAGTGCCGAGGAGATGTTCGACCTCGAGTGGGCGCGTGCCGTTCTCGACTGCGCGACAGCATCGCTCCGCGAGACGCTCCTGGCGATGGATCGAGCACTGGCGTTCGAGCTTTTTCGCGCGATCGATTTGGATCCAGAGAACCAGGGCCGTCCGAGTTACGCGCAGTTTGCCGAGCGCCACGGAGTTTCTACACGCCGCGTCAAGTCGGAGCTCGACTACGCGCGCCGCACGCTCCGAAAACTGGTCTTCGCGCACATCCGTGAGTACAACGACTCTGAGGAAGACGCTGAAGCCGAGTTTCGTTTCCTGTTCTCGCGCTAGCAGACCGCATGGCGGTGTCTGAGATGGATTTCGAGTACCTGCGACAGATCGTCTACGACGCCGGGCGAGCGGAGGTCTGCTGCGCCCGCTGCGGTCACGCTTTTGAAATCGACTCGGAGCCACCGTTTCTCCGTCGTGCTTGCCCGTCGTGCCATGCGTCTTCGGTGTTGACGTCGACGGCGGTGCCGTTTCCCACCATCGGGAGTACGCTCGGTGACTATCTCATCGAGCGCGAGCTCGGACGAGGAGGTACGGGAGTCGTGTTCTTGGCTTTCGAGCGGGCTTCCGGCCGCCGTGTGGCTTTGAAGGTCCTCAAGGATGCGCAGACGGATCCACGACGCGACGCGCGCTTTTTCCGCGAGGCCCGCGCGGCAGCACTCATCCGACACGCAGCGCTTGTGGAGGTGTATGAGGTTGGCGTCGCTGCCGGACGACTCTATATAGCGATGGAGTTTCTTGACGGGGCGACACTGCGCCGTGCTCGATTGACGACGCCAGCATTCGTGGCGGTCCTGCAGGAGGTGGCGCTGGGACTACACCAGGCTCACGTCGCCGGCATCGTCCACCGAGATGTGAAGCCTGAAAACATCTTGCTCGATGCCTCCGGAGCGCCGCGGCTCGTTGACTTCGGGGTCGCGCAGATCTCGGGGCAAACGATGAGTGCGACGCGAGAGGGGAGGGTCGCCGGGACACTGCACTACATGGCACCCGAGCATCTACGTGGTGAAAAGATTAGCCCTCAGCTCGACGTTTACGCTCTTGGGGTCCTGTTGTACGAACACCTCGCTGGTCGACCGCCGTTTGTCGGCGAGCAGCCGGCTCAAGTACTCAGCGCGATTCTCGCGGGGACGCCAAACCTACCGTCCCGTTACGCCGCTGGAGTCGATCCCCAGCTTGAGGCGGCAGCTCTGAGAGCGATGGATTTTGACGCCGAAGCGCGATATCCGACTGCAAGGGACTTCGCCGACGAACTCGGGCGTTGGTGCCACGGGCGACGGGTGAAAGCTCGGCTCTGGCGTCCGAGGCTTAGGGCTTCACGGAGCCGTCTCGTCATGGCTGCCAAGGTTGCCTGCGTCCTAGCGATGTTCGGGCTAGTTTTCGCTGGTGCCTGGTGGTGGCGTCTTTCCGGCGTGCGGAGCGTCGAACGCTCGGCGGCGAAGCAGACGGAAGCCGCTCTGGCTCGCTACGAGCAGTCCCTACTAGCACCGAGTGCTCCCGTCGCCCCAGAGCGTGACGTCCTTCGCGAGACGCTTGCTAGGGTGAAGGCCTTACGCGATGAGAACCCTGCGGCCGACGAAATCTTGCTTTCAGAGGCACAGATCGAGAGTCGACTCGGAAGATCTCAGCGCGCGATCGATTGCCTCGACGACGCCATCCATAGACTTGCAGACCGAACTCGAGGTGAGCACTTTCTGATGCGCGCCTTTGCGACTATTGAGCCGTACCTCCACGCGCCGTTCGTGCTCGATGCCGAAACGGTTGCATCGTGGCGACAGCGACAGCAATCGGCGGCGACGAGTGTCAACTCCGATCTCCTTGAAGCCCGAAACCGCGGCGTCTCACTACCGCGCTGGCGCGAAGAATTCGTGCGGGCGTTTTCGTTGCTAGCAGAATTTCGTATCGACGAGTGTTCGGCGGCCTGTGAGGCTGCTTTGAGTTCATCGACAATCTCCAGACCTGAGCGTGCGGACGTGCTGCAGATTCAAGGCGTTGCACTCCTACTCGCGCGAGATCTTGACGGTGCCTGCCGCGTATTCGAGCGTGGGGCGGAGATCCGCCGCAGCGACGTGCGCCCGCTGCTGGGCATCGCTATCGCTCGCGTGAACAGCGGCGGCGCCGACCGTGAAGCCGGACTTGCTGCCGTAGAACGTATCTTTACCATCGATCCGGAGAACGATCAGGTTTGGTTGCCTGCAGCCTGCCTTTGGGGAAACACGGGCGCTGAAGCCGCGATGCGTGGTGAAGATCCATGGGCGTTTTACGAGCGAGCGCACGAAGCCTTCGAACGCGCACTCGCGCACAGCGAGTATCGCTTTGCTCTGCAGCGGCTCGCGACACTGAGATGTACGCGGGCGCACTGGCTTTCGGATCGTGGACGTCTCGAGGCCGCGCGTGCCGAGGCGTCGAGCGCTCTGTTGGCTGCCCAGCATCTGCAGCGCGTCGATCCGAGCGCGCACGCCGCGGGCATCGTCGGCGTGCACAGCCGCCTGAATCTGGCTCTCTGGGACGGCACGGATCCGGGAACTGCGCTTGAGCTTGCAAGGAACGAGCTCTCCGATCTTCTCATACAGCGTCCCAATGCTGTCGACCTGCTCCTTGACCGTGCCCGGACAAGTGGACGTCTCGCCGAAGTGGTCGCAGCCGGCGACGGTGACCCGAGAGTCCACTGGCGGGAGGCCGAGCGTGACTTGACCGTGGCGATCCAGCAGCACAGAGAGACGACTGCTGCGCATGAGGAATTCGGACGCATCCGATGGGCTCGTTCGCGCTGGGCGGGAGATGACACGACGCTGCTGGAGGCCGCCGAGAGCGACTTTACGCGGGCCTTAGAGATCGACTCGCAGCGCGTTTCGAGTCGGATTTGGCGTGGCGCGGTGCGGCGCATGCGTGCCGCCGCCAAGCGGGACGTTGCGCTCTTGCGAGCGGCTCTTCATGACCTTGAAGCCGCCGTGCAGCAGGCGCCTCGAAATGCTGAAGCGCACGCGGAACTTGGTGACGCTTTGTTTGAGCTCACAGATCTTCGCGGCGCTGCGACTCACTACCAGCGCGCGGTTGAGCTCGATCCGAAGCTGGGAGATCGTGTCGCTCCACGCCTTCAACAGCTGTTGGCGCCATCGCGATAATCCGTATTTCGAGACCA
Organism: Planctomycetota bacterium; assembly: GCA_965223265.1. Lineage (GTDB taxonomy): Bacteria > Planctomycetota > UBA8108 > UBA8108 > SXIK01. The sequence continues at coordinate 7,009,751 of OZ244999.1, read as the reverse complement.
AGCGAAAACTTATCCGGAGGCTGCGGCCGGATGAGTCGGCGTCCGAAAAACCAACGCTTGACGCCGAGCTCCGATGTCGTCGAGCGACTGAACGACGACGATTGTCGGATTGACCGCCGTTGGTCAGACGCGTTCGACTCGCTCCGGCTCAACACGACCGTTGCCGGTATTGTCGAGAATGCGGCCACTCGGCGGCGGAGCGCAGTGGTCCTCTCTCATCTCGTTGTGTGATTCGTTCATTGGACAATCTCCCGCCGGGGACTTCGCCTGACTCTGACGGCGACGATCGCCCTTGGGGCCCGGAGAGATTGCGAGGCGAGAAGGCAACGGTCGAAGGAGTGGAGGAGAGAATGCGTCTCAATCGTTGGTGTGGCGTGGTGCTCACGTGTCTATTTGTCGGGTGCTCAAAGGGCAGTTCGTCTCGCGCTCTGCCACCGGAAGACGTGGAGGTTTCGTTCGCTGCTGCCACGAGCCAGACGGCAGACGAAGCGTCGATATCTCACAGCGTCGACTTGACGCTCTCCATCGTCGGTTCTGGTTCGATCGCGCAAGACGTCGAGGTCGAGCTCTCGATTTCGGGCGCCGCGGTCGAAGGCGTCGACTTCTCCGCGCTTCCGGCGCTTGTTGTCTTTCCACCTGGGGCTGTCGATGGAACGACCCTGACGATCGACGTTCCCGTTGTCGACGACGTCCTCGTCGAGGGACCAGAGTCAGCACAGTTGACGATTTCAAGCGTGTCGTCGAACGCAACGATCGGTGCGATTTTGCAGCACTCGCTTGAAATTACCGACGACGACACGGCAAGTGTATCGTTCGAACACGCCAGCGGCATGACACCGGCGGAAGACGTTGCGGGTGATCACGACGTTACGCTGCTGCTCTCGTTGTCGCCTCCGGACGCGATTCTCGCGAACGACTTGGCGATCGACGTCACGACACTCGATGACTCGGCCAGCGCTGGATCGGATTTCGTGCCCGCTTCGACACCGGTGGTGTTCCCGGCGGGTTCCAGGAACGGAGCCGCGCAGTTCGCTACGCTTTCGGTGCTTTCAGACTCCACTGCTGAGTACGACGAGCTCCTATCTCTTGAGCTTGCGGACATCGCGGGTGCCGGCCAAATCGGTGCGCCGTCGACCCACGTCGTCACGATCGCCGACGACGATGGTGTGCCTCTCGCCATCGACGTCGCTCGCTATGAAGACCGGACTCGCAATGGCATCGCCGACGTCGGAGACGCCTTGGTGATACCGTTCAGCTACGACGTGCTGGTCAACGAATCAGACGCCACCACCACCCTCGAGCTCCCAGTGCCGGACGATTCGTTCGGTGTCGGCGCTACCGTGATGGAAGGGCCTGGAACCGATGAGATTACCGTCACGCTCGGAAGTACGCCGGCGCTCAAGACGCGCCAGACGTTCGATAGTCTCGCGACGCAGACGAACGATCCGTCTGGCGTCGACGTCAGCGCAACTGTGGTCGTTGACGCCATCGAACGCCCTGGCGGTGTTGACGCAGCCCCAGGTGGTGGAATCGACTTGCAGCCTAGCTTCGTCGACGCCGATGCTGGTCTTGGGTCTGGACGCGCCCTTGCGGCCGCTCTCGGCGACGTCGACGCCGACGGTGATCTCGACCTCTGGGTCGCCCACGAGAACGAGGGCAACACCGTCTGGTTGAACGCGGGGGACGGGAGTTTCTTCGATAGCGGACAGTCCTTAGGAGACCGACCGTCTCACGATGTTGTGCTTGGGGACGTTGACGCCGACGGCGACCTCGACGCGGTCGTCGCGAACGACACCGGAGGCAGCCGCGTTTGGGTCAATGATGGTGGTGGAGCTTATGCGGATAGCGGTCAGACGCTCGGCAGCGATGCTGCTCGCGGCGTCATCCTTGGCGACATCGACGGTGATGGCGACGCGGACGTCGTTGTCCTCAACTTCGACACGGGGAATACCGTTTGGAACAATCGGGGCGACGGCGTCTTCATCGACAGTGCGCAGCGATTGGGCTCGGCTGCGTCGCAAGCAGCGACGCTCACCGATCTCGACCGTGACGGCCATCTCGACCTCATCGTTGCAAACGCGGACGGGGCTAACCGCATCTGGTGGAACGACGGACTCGGCGCGTACACGGACAGCGGCCAAGCGCTGGGTACCGCCTCCACATCCGGGGTCGTCGCTGCCGATCTGGATCGCGATAGCGATTTGGATCTGATTTTCGCAAACGACGGCGAGAGTGACACCGTCTGGCTAAACGACGGATCGGGCAATTTTGCAAATAGCGGTCAGAGTTTTGGGTCGACGGCATCGGTTGCGATCGGAGCGGCGGACCTCGATAGCGACGGCGATTTCGATTTCGTCAGCGTTAGCGATGGGGGCGGTTTCACTGTCGGGTGGAACGACGCCAGCGGCGTGTTCATGTGTATGCGACACGCCCTCACGTCCGACCCAGCGCGTGACATGGCGCTAGGCGACATCGATGGAGACGGCGACCTCGACGCAGTCGTCGTCGACTACGGTGCATCTGGCCGTGTCTACTACGGCTCGCTGAGCGGCACATGGGGTACCGCGACCTACGTCGACAGTGGGCAGGCGCTCGCGAACAATCGGGGCCACGCCGTTGAACTGGGAGACCTGGATCAGGACGGCGACCTCGACGTATTCGTTGCCAACGACAGCTACCAGCCAAATCGGGTCTGGCGCAACGATGGCGAAGGTGTTTTCACCGACACCGGGTTGGCTCTCGGCGCGGGTCGCTCGTACGGCGCCTCAATGGGCGACGTCGATGGAGATGGCGACCTCGACGTCGTCGTCGCTAACTACTCCGGCGGGGCGAACAAACTGTTTGTCAACGTCGGTGGTGGAGTGCTTGCCGACAGCGGACAGGCCATCGGCTCGCGATGGTCGACAGCAATTCGTCTTGGCGACATAGATCGCGATGGCGACCTTGACTTCGCAGTCACGAACCAGAGCCAACCTAGCGCAATCTACCGTAACGATGGCACAGGCACGTTTACTTCGTCACAAGATCTTGGCGTTGACCAAACGTTCGGCTTGGCGTTCGGTGACATCGATCTTGACGGTGACATCGATCTCGTCGTAGCCAACAACGGAACGCCGAATCGAATCTACGTCAACGACAGCAGCGGAACGTTCTCCGACAGCGGTCAGCTTCTCGGGATGAACAACACACGGTCTGTTGTCTTCGGTGACGTTGATCGTGACGGCGACCTCGATCTTGTCTGCGGCAACTATCCGCAGGGGAATCGTATCTGGTGGAACGATGGAGCGGGCGCTTTTACTGACAGCGGACAGTCGCTCGGAAGTAACAGCACGACGCACGCGCCGCTGGCCGACGTTGACGGTGACGGAGACCTCGACATCGTCACGGCCAACTACTCTCATCCGAATCGCGTCTGGTGGAACAACGGCGCCGGTGTTTTTAGCGATAGTGGCCAGGCGCTCGGTGCCAATTTTTCCTTTGCAGTGGGTGTTGGCGACTTGGACGCTGACGGTGACTTGGACTTCTTCGTCGCGAACTACGATCGGCCGAATCGTGTTTACTACAACCGATAGAGCTTGAAACGACTTCGGCCGTCGCGGTATATGACCGTGTGTTTTCGCATCGCTGAACAGCAAAGAGAGTCACTACTGAGGCGGGGAGGAGTCGAGATGTTGCTACGCGACCATGGGGTCTGCTTCTATCGCGTTTTGATGATCGTGTTGGTGTCGCAGCAGCCGCAGCAAGCTCAGGACGGCATTCGGTGGGCGATTGTCTCTCAGTCTGGGATCGCGCCGACGCCACGGCGCGGCGTCGCTGGGACCTATGACGCCGATGCGCGCCGGCTCGTTTTTCAAGGCGGCGAGACGGCCGAACGTCGTTTCCTTCCCGACGTGTGGTACTTCGATGTCGACACGCGCAAGTGGACTGAGCGAACGGAGGCCGGTGCTCCGGCGCGCTGCCACCACACGCTCGTCGGCGACGCAGCGCGCGGGAGGGCGCTTCTCTTCGGTGGCTTTCCGCGTTCGAACGAGCTCTGGACCTGGGACGCCGCTAGTGGAGCGTGGAGCGATGCGACGCCAGCCGACAGTCCGGCGCCGCGCTGTTTGCATTCGAGTCTCGTCTGTGACGCGCGGGGCGAGATGATCATCTACGGTGGTTTGAACGGCGATATGATGCCCGACTTGGAGGATACTTGGTCGTACGACTTAGCGTCGGGCGTTTGGAGTCGTGTGGCTGAGCGCTCTCCTCCTGGGCAGCGCTATGGGCACGTCGTCGCTCTCGATGTCGCCGCTGGGCGGATGATCCTATTTGGTGGCTATCGCCGGATCGACGACGATGACAGTGCGGCCAACGTCGGAGACCTCTGGGAGCTTGACCTGGAGAGTCGAGAGTGGTCGGAGCTGACGCCCTCGACCCCTGGTCCGAGTGCGCGTCAATTCGCCTCAGGCGGGACGCTCGCAGACGGCAGTGGCATGGTCGTGGTCGGCGGTCTCACGGATGACTCCTACCTAAACGACGTTTGGATGCTGGCATTCGAAGACCTTAGTTGGAGACGCATAGACCCCGACCCGAGCATTCTGCCAGCGCCGCGGTTTCGGCACACTGTGGTCATGGATCCAGAGCGAAACCGTTTTTGGATGGCGTTCGGTGAGTGCGCAGATTCAGAGCACTACAACGAGGTTTGGATGCTCGACCTCGAGGCGCTCACCGTGCCGAGCGTTCTTCTCAGGCGCGGTGACCTGAATGAGGATGGTCTACGCAACGTCAGCGACGCGATTGTTGTTCTCGACGAGCTGTTTCGGGGGCGCCCGACGATCGTCTGCCTCGATGCCGCCGACACCGACGACAGCGGGCGCCTTGACCTCGCCGACCCGGTCATGCTCTTGAACCACCTCTTCGCCAGCGGCGTGGCTCCTCAGCCGCCATTCGAGGCGTGCGCGGAGGATCCAACGGATGACGATCTCGATTGCGCATCGTTCCCCGAGTGCGGCTGACCCTTATGTCATACGCTGACCGGCGTTGGCGAGCTCCTTCTCGCCGTCCTGGAGCCCCAGGCATGAGTGAGACTCTTCCCGTTCGCCGCGAAAGCCCCGTCACTGCTTCATTCCACTTGCCCGCGCCGCTCGCCGCCCTCGCCGGTCCTCACCGGAGAAGAGGCTCGGGAACTCTTCGCCTTTGGCGAACGGTTGCGAATCCGTAACTCTTCGATGAGACGTTGGCGCAGTGATGACTCCTTTCGCGGGAAATGGTGGCGTCGTCATTAGGAGCTTGCACGTGGGTCCGTACAACGCCTGCGTCATCGTCTACTGGGAAGGAACCAGAGTTCGTGTGATGGGCCGTCACCTTTGAATTCCGTAGCCAGAATCTCGCCGCGTTGTCCCAGCTCAGGGTACAATCTGGAAGTCTGAGGGGGCTCCGAAGACGTGCTTCTCTTTGGACCGCAGAACCCTTTACAGTTCGCGCATCGTGTCAAGAGTCCGAGCCAAAATTTCAAAGCTTCGTCATTCAACCAGGAGAGTAGGAGTCCGGCCATGGAAACAAGGATTCGGACAGTCGCCTCCCGGCCTATGAAGTGAGCTCTTGGCTTCCTCGTTTCTCTTTGTCTCGCGGAGGGAGCATTGCTGGTCGTGTTGCTGAGCCCGTACCACGACCAGCACGAAGCGATTGGTCACATCAGAAAGACCGGCCTGAAGGTAGGAGCGGATGCCGAGGGGCCCGCCTTCCTTCGTTTGGTATTCGGTGAAGGCTACTTTGAGAGAGTGGTCCGTGTGTTGCCCGGTGTCGGCTATCACCCTGGCGACGTTGTCGTTGTGGATGACCGTGACGTGGAACGTATCGCCGTTCTAAGTGACTTGGAGCACCTGGGACTCGGCGACACCGCCGTGACTGATAGCAGCCTTGAACTAATCGCTAAGGAATTAAAGCAGCTGCAATACCTTGGCCTCAACGGAACTAGTGTCACGGATCGGGGAGTGGAGCACCTCAAGGGGCTGAAGCAGCTGACGCACCTTCAGATCCGCGGAACCCGAGTTACGGCGGAAAAGGTTCACGAGCTCAAGGAAGCCATTCCAGCGCTGAGAATCGACGTGTAGCGCCGAATCGTTGAGCTTCAGTCTCGCTTGCGCCGATGCCTGCGTCACTCCTCCGCCACGACCCGAGCGGGATCGCGCCCGAGTCGCTCCTTGGCCTCGACGCTCCTGGCGCTGGCAGGCTCGACGCGAAATGGCCAAACTCGAGTTAGCAGCCCGCCTGAAAAAGTCATTCGGCCGAGAAACCGGCCTCTTCACGCCCAGACGGGCCGCGTCAATACTCGCCGCCTTATAGAAGAGGGCTCGGAGATTACCTGCGTTTGTCGCGGCCGATCTGGACGCGAAGAGACCAGTTTTCGGCTCGAAGCACTTTTTCAGGCAGGCTGTTAGGCTTGCGTCACCCGACCCGACGAGGACAGTCTCCGCCTTTGGTCAGAGGCGTGTGACTGAGCCGAGTGGAGCCGCGCGCCCGCGAGCTGCGTTGACTGTGCGCGTTTGCGCCCTGTCGCGCAGCGACTCAGTTCTCATACGGTGAGGCTGGCCAGGCAGGCTGATGGCAGGTGCATGGCGGATTGCATCGCCCTAGGGCAACTGGCATACTTGTCCGTAAGCTACTCCACACGTGGCGTCGTTACCGCGGGTCTTGCCGTTCTGCTAACTCGCGAAGTGTCGGCATGACGCCATGCCGGAGACGGTGGTAGCCAGCTGCGGTCGACAGTTTCGGCGCTACCAAGCTTTTGGCTAACGATCGTCAAACCTGAATTTGCACTGCAGCTGATGTGCGCCGCCCGCCGTCGACGCAGTCCGTTTCGTTACACTTTTTTCTTTCTGATAGGCCGCTATTCGTGACTCGCGCGAGTCACTGCGTCCGTCCCAATTTGACCCCCAACCCCTACCAAAATGACGACGAAAGTCGTTTGGCGCGACGGACATCTTGCTGCCTGGCGCCGCTCTGGTTCGTCGTTTCCTTGCGGGCTTGAGGTTGACCTGTTGGAAACAAAGGAGGTGTCACCGATGAGGTCGGTCTTGATTCTCACGCTGATCGTTTTGTCTATGTCGCCTGTCGGCTTCGCTGCGGAGGGTGACGGCGGAGAGCGATCTACGGAGTCTTTGATTGCGGCACTCAAGGATGAGAATACTGACCGTCGGTTAGACGCTGTCAAGGCGCTCGGTAGCCGCGGCGAGACGCAGGAGGCGAAGCGGATCGCAGAAGCGCTTCTCATCGCGCTGCGGGTGGAGAGTCAAGTGGTCGTCAAACGAGCAGTTGTCAGCTCGATCGGCCATATGGGTGGCGAGGCGACCGGGGCCGTAGAGGATCTCGTTGGTGCCCTGTCCGTCGAGGATCTGCGTCGACGCGCCGTTGTCGCCCTCGGACGCATCGGTCCAGCCGCCAAGGCGGCGATATCGCCCTTGGCGAATCTCCTCGGCGACGAGCGCGTCGGAAGCGCGTCAGCGACGGCTCTGGGAGCGATTGGCTTGGATGCGTCCGCTGCGCTCATCGAGGCAATGGCTTCCAAAGAGGCAACCGTTCGTGGGCGTGGCGCGAGAGCTTTGGGACTGGTCGGTGCCGGCCTAGCAGAGTCGGTGGGTGGCGATAAGGCGCAGGCTGGGGCGTTGACGGCGGCCCTGCTCAAGTCGGCAGCTGACGCTGATGCCTCCGTCCGCTACGAAGTCGTCAGCGCGCTAGGGCATGGCTTCGACAGGAGCGAGAGCGTCGTGGCAGCGCTGATCGCGGCGCTGGACGATGCCGATGAAAACGTCCGCTACCGGGCTTCGCAGTCGCTGCGTTCGTTTGGTGAGGAGGCGATCGCGGCTTTGAAGGCGGCACTCGGGAGCGACAAAGAGCACGTCCGGGCAGGAGCCGTTAGAGCGTTGAGCGGTGTGAGCGGAGACGCCGTGAACGAAGTCGTTGGCGATGTGGCAAAGCTCCTTGGTGACGCCGAAGCGACCGTCCGGTACCACGCCGCGGTCACCCTCAAACAGCTTGGGGGCGACGCCAAGGACGCTGCACCTCAGCTCGCAAAGGCACTCCGCGACAGTGACGAATACGTGCGTAGCCAGAGCGAGCAGGCGCTCGCAGAGATGGGTGCCGAGGCCGCTGCGGCGCTGGCGGTCGAGCTCAAGAAGAGCGACATGAAGCTACGCGCACTCGGCATCATGAAGCGACTTGGAGCCGATGCCAAGCCCGCGGTTGCGCAGCTCACAGAGCTTCTCGCCGATCCCGACACAGACGTACGTTGCGATGTGATCAAACTGCTGACGACAATCGGACCGCCGGACGCCAAGCCAGCGATCGAGCCTCTCAAGAAGCTTCTGAACGACGACAATCAGCGCGTTAAGGACGCGGCGAAAACGGCGCTCGAGAAGATCGACGTTAAAGAGAAAGAAGAAGAGAAATAGGAGCGAATCTCGTCGATCAGCGCGCGCTACACGGTGGGGATCGGGCGACGAAGCACGCAGGGCAGCCGCATGACGTCTGGGCGGCGCTCTGTCCCTACAGTTGCGTTGCATAAGTGTTTTCGCAGGGAGGGCTCAGGAACTCTTGTCCTAAGGATCGATCGGCGGCTTCAGGGCGTCGCGGCGACATGTCCTCCACGCACGCAACCGCACTCCGTCGCTGACTCCGAACGACGGCACACCCACGCCTACGCTCACCCACACGCGACCGCAATCGCTCACGCGATCGCTGACGCAATCCCGCGTGACCTAGAAGTTTCTCTTCTGCAACGGACGGCTGTTACGCCGGAGAATAACGCTGTAGTCAAGATTGGGAAAGTCGTCCTTTCTGCTGCGTTGCGATCACTCTCCCGCGTGGACGGCTCCGCGTCTGAGCTTGACCTCTTCCTTCAGAGCGTAGAGCGTTGGCACGATGAAGACTGTGATCAGCGCGACGGTCATACCGCCGAACGACGGGATGGCCATCGGCACCATGACGTCAGCTCCGCGTCCCGTTGATGTCAGCACCGGAACGAGCGCGAGAATGGTCGTCGCCACCGTCATGAGACATGGACGAATCCTTCGCCGCCCGGCAGCGACGACGGCTTCTATGATCTCTTGACGATTGCGTGGTCGGCGGTCGGCGAAGACTTGGTCGAGATAGGTGGCGTTGATCACACCATCGTCGGTCGCAATGCCGAAAAGAGCGAGAAATCCCACCCACACTGCCACGGACAAGTTGTAGGGCTGGACGTGAAACACCTCCCGCAGATTCACTCCAAGGAGGTCAAAGTCGAGAAACCAGTCCTGGCCGTAGAGCCAAAGCATCTGAAAGCCGCCGCTCCAAGCGACGAAGACGCCGGAAAAGACGATCAGAGTCGTCACCACCGAGCGGAACTGGACGTAGAGAAGGACGAAGATGGCGAACAGTGCCGCCGGCAGGACGACGGCGAGACGTCGGGACGATCGGACCTGGTTCTCGTAGCTGCCAGAGAATTCATAGGACACGCCTGCGGGCCGATTGAAACGTCCGGATTCTTCCGCACGAAGCAGAAACGCCTGCGCCGTCTCGACGACCTCGACCTCAGCGAACTCGGGCTTCTTCCCGAAGGTGACATAGGTGACTAACCGGGTGTCTTCGCTGCGGATTTTCGTTGGGCCGAGCTTGTACTCGATCGCTGCCAGCTGCGCGAGTGGAATGTGCGTGCCGTTGGGCGCCGGGACAAGAATCTTACCGAGAGACTCCGGCGTGTCGCGCAGCTCGCGCAGGTAGCGGGCTCGAACAGCGAAACGTTCGCGCCCTTCGATGGTGGTCGTCAATTGTTTGCCGCCGATCGCGACCTCGATCACGTCCTGCAGACGCCTTACTGAGATGCCGTAGCGCGCGATCGCCTCGCGGTCGATTTCGATCTCGAAGTACGGTTTACCGAGGATCGGTTCGACGTAGATCGTTCGCGGGTCGATCGATCCCACTTGGCTGAGCAGTTTGCCGATCTGAACGCTGGCGCTGGCGACGCTTTCGAGGTCTGGCCCGAACACTTTAATCCCCAATGCGGCGCGCATGCCGGTTTGAAGCATGATCAAACGCGTCTCGATGGGCTGGAGCATCGGTGCTCCTGAAGATCCGAGAATCGTCGCTGCGTCTTGAATCTCATTCCAGATGTCCTGCTCGCTGTGAATCGTGTCACGCCACTGCCGAATGGGTTTACCGTCAGGATCTTCGATCGGCCGGCCGTGCTCGTCGAGCACGTGCTGACCCTGTTCGTCGTCGTATCGAAAGTTGAGGGGACGGCCAGAGCGATCGAGAATGTATTCCGACTTGTAGGTTACCACCGTCTCAATCATCGAGACCGGCGCCGGATCGAGCGCACTTTCGACGCGTCCGATTTTGCCGACGACTACGTCAACCTCCGGGATTGCCTGAATCGCCATGTCCTGCTTTCTCAACGTGTCCATCGCCTCGCCGATAGACGCGTGCGGCGAAACAGTTGGCATGACGAGAAAAGAACCTTCCGAAAGCTTTGGCATGAACTCCTTGCCGAGTCCAGGGAGAGCGCCGCGAACGCGCTGCCAAAGGGAATTCCCCTCGCCGGACTGGGCGTGTCGTATCGATTCGGGGACGAAGGAGAAGATGCGTTCGGCGCCGAGCCAGATCGTAAGACCGAATAGAACGAGCAGACAAGGCAGCGATAGGAAGGCCAGCTTGTGACTCAGGCACCAGCGCAGCAGCGGTTCATAGAAAAGCTGCAGCGCAGCAATGGTCAGAAAGACCGACCCAAGGATGAGACAAACGAAGAGAAGGTTCGCGCCGAAGCTCCTCCCGGCTCCAACCGGAAGCCAATGGCTCGTTAAAAGGACCAGTGTGATGGCAAAGACGGCAAGCGTCGCGCATCGCGCTCCCCAGCGCTGGACGCTGTCTGGAAGTCTCGAAGCGACGAGATGCCAAAGACCGAAGAGAGTGACTCCGATCCCAGCCGCTACGTTGACTCGCAGCAGGATCCAAATGCCAAGAACCGTGGCGGCGAGCGAAAGTCCCGAGCGGAGTAGACGCCCTTCGAATCGACGCGTGAAGAGAAAATGCGCGAATGGAGGAATCATGATCAGGGAGACGACGGCCGAGGCGATCAGAGCGATCGTTTTGGTGTAGGCGAGAGGTTTGAAGAGTTTGCCTTCGGCTGCCTCCATCGTGAAGACGGGCAAAAAGCTGATGACGGTCGTCAGGATCGCCGTCAGCAGCGCTGCGGCGACTTCGCGACTGGCCCGGAAGATCACCTCGAGGCGATTTGCTCCGGCATCTGCGCGTTTCAAGTGTTGGAGGATGTTCTCGCACAGCACGATGCCGACGTCGACGATCGTGCCGATGGCGATCGCGATACCGGACAGCGCGACGACGTTTGCATCGATACCAAGCAGTTTCATGCCCACGAAACAGAGGAGGACCGCCAGCGGCAATAATCCCGAGATCAGGATAGAACTCCGCACGTGCATCACCATCAGCAGGACGACGATGACGGTGACCATGATCTCTTCGACGAGGGCGCGGCTGAGCGTACCCAGAGTCTCGTGGATGAGCCCTGTGCGGTCGTAAAAGGGAACGATCGTGACCGTGCTAACGGTGCCATCGTCGAGAATCTTCTTCGGCAGCGACGCCGATATGCGGTCAATCTCTAACTGCAGCGCACGAATCGTCGTCAGTGGGTTGGCGCCGTAGCGGACGACGACAACGCCGCCAACCGCTTCCTCGCCGCCTTTGTCGAGCGCGCCGCGTCGCAGCGCTGGCCCCTCGCTGACGTGAGCTACGTCGCGGATGCGAATCGGGACGTTCTGGATCGTCTTGACGACCGTCTGCTCGATGTCTTCAGTGGATTCGAGAAGACCGAGTCCACGGATCACGTACTCAACGCGGTTGACCTCGATCGTGCGTGCGCCAACGTCAACGTTGGACATGCGGACGGCCTGAAAAACTTGATCGAGCGTGACACCATGTGCACGCATCGAGTCGGGGTCGACATCGATTTGGTATTCGCGCGCGAAACCGCCGACAGACGCCACTTCGCTGACGCCTTCTACTCCCATCAGCGCGTAGCGAATCTGCCAGTCTTGAATCGAGCGAAGTTCTTCCAGATCCCAACCGCCGGCGGGATCGCCATTTTGATCACGTCCCTCGAGCGTGTACCAGTAGATCTGACCGAGCGGCGTGGCATCGGGGCCGAGACTGGGATGGACTCCCTCGGGCAGCGTGTCGGGAGGAAGGCTCGCCAGTTTTTCGACGATGCGGCTGCGCGACCAGTAAAAGTCAACGTCGTCATCGAAGATGACGTGGACGCTAGAGAAGCCGAAGTACGACACGCTGCGGATGTTTTTGACGTGTGGAATCCCGAGTAGCGACACGGTCAGCGGGTAAGTGACTTGATCTTCGACGTCCTGGGGTGAACGACCGTGCCACTCGGTGAAGACGATCTGCTGATTCTCACCGTAATCGGGGATAGCATCCGCTGGCAACGGATCGCGTGGCAGGCCACCGAGTTCCCAATCGAACGGCGCGACGAGCAGTCCAGAGAGAACGATGCCAACCACGAGGAAGACGACAACGAGTTTATTCTCGAGGGCGAAGCGAAGAACGGAATCCAGCGTTCCTCCGGCAAGCCGCGGCGACGAGGAAGACTCACTCATGGTCGTGTCCCTCGTGAGAGTTCATCTCAGGCGACTGCGAGCCATCCTTTTTCACCGGCACGGCGGTGAACGAACGTCGAACGCGTCCGCAGCGTAGCATCGAGGCCCCGAAGTAGGGATTGGTGACTTTCTTCGATGGCTGTAGCCAAGCGGCACCTTGATTCTTGAACGCCATGGGGCAGTAAACCTCGTGGTACTCGACCGCATCGCTGTGACCGAACGTCTCCTCGACGCGGATCATCGCCCGGCTCAGCTCATGGAACGCCTGACGTCTCGTTTCGATGTCAGCGGCCGCACTGCCGCGCGCCACTGAGCTGCGTAGATCGTCGGCAACGCTCTTCCAGGTGTTTTGAGCTTCTTCGTCGAGGTCGTCCGTGGTCACAGCCTCGACAGCTTTGCCCACGGCATCGAAGCGACTGCGTGCAGTGTCGTTTTGATCGTCGGCCAGAGCGCGATTGACGTCGAAGTAGGCATCGAAGAGTGCACTCAACCGCGGGCGTAGAAGCGTGATCGACTCGACGCTCGGCGTGGCCTGATGCGGATCGTCTGCGGCCGGTGCTGGATCGACGTGATGGTCGCGCGCTTCAGCGCCGGGGGCCCCGCCGCCGTGGTTCTGGTGGATAGTATCACCACTGCTGCCTTCGCCGCCGTGGTGGTGGTGATGTGCCGGTCCGGCGCCGCCCTCTGGTGCCATCATGCTCGGCTTGAGCTCGATCTGCAGCGCGCTGTCGATTTTGAAGTTGCCGCGGACGACGACTTGCTCGCCCTCCTCGAGTCCGGATTCCACCAAGTAGTGATCGCCGGCGCGCGGCCCGAGGACGACGTCTCGTCCTTCGAATACCGGCGGACTTGAGCCTTCACGTCGGACGTAGACGACTGCGCGGCGGCCCGTGACGAGCGGTGCCGATGCTGGAATCACCAGCGGCGGCTTGGCGTCAGCGGGGGGCGCTTCGAAGAGTTCTTCCGCGGGCACCAGATCCATGCCGCAGATGTCGCACTGACCGGGACCGTCTTTGACGATCTCAGGATGCATAGGGCTAATCCACTTGCCAGCCAACTGGGGCGTCATGACGCGTCCGCTCTGTGCCAAGGTTGAGCGCACGTCTGCTCGAATGAGCATGCCCGGTTTGAGCCGTCCGTCCGTGTTGTTGACGTTGACGCGGACTTTGACGGTCCGCGACGCGTCGTCGACGACCCAGTCGATAAAGTTGATCTTGCCGTGGAACGTCTCGCCTGGATGCGCTTCGTCGGCGTGGAAGCTCACCTCTTGACCATAGCGCAGCCACGGCAGGTCGGATTCGTAAGCGTCGAGCGTCGCCCACACGTGCGAGAGCTCCGCGACTCGGTAGATGGTTCGACCTTCGCGGACGTGATCGCCCTCGTTGGCGAGTTTTTCCACAACGACGCCGCTCATCGGTGAAAGGATGAGCACGTGATCACTCGGTGTTCGGCGCTTCTCGATCGCGGTGATCTGTTCGGCGGTGAGGCCGACGAGGCGCAGCCGTTCGCGCCATGAGTCGAGGCGTCCGAGCGCTAGCTTGCGCTCCTCCGCCGAAGCGTTCGCCAAACCGTTGTAACTGTCGAGCGCCGCAAGAAGGGATTGCTGCGCCACGAGGAGCTCGGGGCTGTAGATGTCGACGAGGTGGTCGCCCTTTTTGACCGGGATGCCCGTATAGTCGACGTAGAGTCGATCGAGCCAGCCGTCCATGCGTGCTGTGATCGTCTTCACCTGAGTTTCGTCGAAGTCGATCTTGCCGTTGAGAGAGACAACGTGCTCGACGTAGCGTCGCTCGACTCGTCGGGTTTCGATCTCAGCGCGCTTCATGGCCGATTCCGTCACCACCGTCGCGCGTGGACCTGGGTCGACGCCGACCGGCGGGCGTATGATCAGATCCATGCCGCAGATGTCGCATTTACCAGGGCGCGGAAGCGTGAACTCCGGGTCCATCGAGCAGTACCAGATCGTCGGCTCGGCCGCTGAACCGGCGGTCGCTGCACCGTCCGGCATCGTTGACGTCGGTGGGGCAAAAAAACGGGAGGCTATGGCACCGGTGACGAATGCGGCGCCGCACAATAGAAGCGTGCGGAGTCGTGGTTTCATGACGATGTCTCCTGTTGGCGCGGGCTTCCCGCCAGCTCGAATCTTCCAAGCAAGCGATCGAGCGCGGCGCTAGCGCGCAGGCGGTCGGCGTGCGCGCGCTCGCCAGCGAGGCGAAAATCGAGAAGGACGCCCTCGGCGTCGATCAGTTCAAGGAAGTCATCCGTTCCAGCTTGAAATCCACTCTCTGTCGATTTCAGCGCCTCGCGCGCGATTGGCACAAGCGACCGCCCGTAGAGTGTGATCCGTCTTTCCGCATCGCGAAGGTGATGCAGGCTGAGTTCGACTTCGGCGATGAGCTCGCTCTCTGCATCGCGCTTGCGCTCCGATGCTGCCTGCCACTGGGCTGCGGCTTCTCGCTCTTGAGCGCGGTACTTCCCGATCCACACGGGGAGTTCCACGGCGAACGTCAGTAGCCATGGATCTTGGCCGCTATCGCGGGTGTTGGGGACTCGAGCGTTCTCTGTGAGGATCGTTTGAAAGCCGACTGCGACGTCAGGGAAATACTCTTGGCGAGCCAGCTTCTTTCCTAGGGCGGCGCGTTCGACCTCTTCGTGGAGTGCGAGAAGTTCGGGGTTGTGCTCGCGGACGAGTCGACGCACGGTCTCGTCGTCTGGCAGTGCCGGCGGTTCGGGAAGCGTCTTGGGCGGCGCTACCTCGAGCTCGCGTTGCCGTCCGAGAAGGGCGTTCAGCTTGGCGACGAGTGGCCGGCGCAGGTCTTGATCGGTTTCGATGCGGTCCGAAAGTCGGCCGATTTCGGCCTGCAGGCGCGCTACGTCGTGGTGGTCGCCGGTGCCGGCGGCGACACGACGGCGCGCGACTGCCTCTAGTTCAGAGAGCAGCTCCAGATTGGAGCGTGTGATCGCGATGGATCTCTCCAGGAAGTAGTAATCAGCGAATGTTGTCCGCACTTTGTGATCGAGTTCGAGCTGCGCCGCAAAGAAACGCTCCCACGCTGCTCGAGCCGCCGCTTCAGCAACTCTGCCGCGAAGGCGAAGCTTTCCCAACCAGGGCAGCGGTTGCATAACACCAACACTGCGTTCCTGGGGGCCGGTGCGCGTTTCGACTGAACGCAAATACTCACTGTAGGTCACCCGCGGCTCGGGGAGCGATCGTGCTTGCGCCGACCGTTCCGACATCGCACGCCACTCGTGGTAGAGAGCACGGAGCTTCGGATTATTCTCGGCTGCGAAGAGCCGGTAGTCGTCGAGCGTCGCTTCTACTGGGAGAGAGCGTGGCGCGTCGCCGCGTGCGCTTGGCTTTCCCGCCGCCCCCGGGGATGTCTCCAGGTGGCGTTGGCGTAGCAGCGGCACAGCGTTGACTCGTCGCGGTGCTTGGTCTACAGCAGCGCAGCCGCTGGCGGCGATCATTGCAGCAGCGACAAGAGGGCCATGACTCCTCCAGCGCTGACGGCGAAGGCGACATGTTCGTTGGAAGGCCACTGGTAACGGCAGCATGTCTGGCTCCAAAGCGTGGTGCACGGCGCGCACGTATGCATGCGCTGCACCGAGCGGCCCGAGTGATGTGAACCTGATGGTTCGGGGGATGGGACACTAGTCGAGCGAACGGTCAGGACAGACCGATAGCGTCCGGTGGTGCTCGGGCTTGGCACGGAGGCCAAGTAGCTTTGGATGGGGCGGCGGAAGCGTGCGCCACGCGACGAGGAGGGCCGGCGGTAGGCGTGTCCGGCTGCAGTGGCGCCGACGGCGCGGCGCACTCGACGTCGCTGCCCCGTGGCGTCAACGGGGTCTTGTGGCAGGCGCAAGTTTGCGCTCGCGTCTTCGCGTCACGCGGCGGAGCCTCGGCTGCGGTCTGCGGCTGGGACGCAGTTCTATTCTTCGCTCCGCAGCAAGTCGGCGATGTTGGACTCGACGACTCCGCTCTCTGGGTTTGTTTACGGCAGCATTTAGGGGCTGCGTCACAGCAAATCGAACCGAAGCTCGAAACCGTGATCACGCAGATCTGGAGCCATGAGAGAAGAGCAGCAGCGTTCGTCATCATCTCAAGTTTGACTGCCACCGCGTCGGAGTGCAATCGCTGCTGACACATTTTTCGGCCGCTCGGGTGGCTATCCCTTCACGGGCGAGGCAGTGCGGGCGGCGCGAATTCCTATAACTCCGGAGGTGTCGCGATCGATGCAACGTCGCCACGTGGGACGGTGGAGCGTGAGACTAAGTTTCGAGGCCCAGCTTGCCGAGCTTTGGCGCGATGACGTAAGCGCAGTACGGCTGCGCCTTGTTGGAGCGGTAGTAGTCCTGGTGGTAGTCTTCCGCCCTATAAAACGTCGTCGCTGGGGTGATTTCGGTGACGACGGGAGAGGCGTAGGTCCCGGCTGCGTCGAGCGCCTGCTTCGACTCTTCGGCGTCGGCGCGTTGCTCCTCTGAGTGGTAAAAGACGGCAGAGCGGTACTGCGTGCCGACGTCGTTGCCTTGTCGATTGGGAGTCGTTGGATCGTGTAAGCGCCAGAAAAGATCGAGAAGGTCTGCGAAGGAAACCTTCGCCGGGTCGAAGGTCACTTGGACGACCTCGGCGTGCCCGGTCGTCCCTGAGCAGACCTGCTCGTACGTCGGGTCGACGACGTCGCCGCCCATGTATCCAGACTCCACCTTGGTGACGCCGTCCAGCTGAAGGTAGACGGCCTCGACACACCAAAAACAACCGGCGCCGAACGTGGCTAAGCTCAACTCATCGCTCATCGAATTCGATTCTCCGCCTTCGGGTCTGTCGTGCTACAGTCGATGTTCCTGCGGTTTGACGCCGCGGACAAAGTTGCCGAATCCGAAGGGCGTCGGTTTATAGTCACCGACGTAGTCGACGTTTGCGGTCTCTGGAGCGTTCTTGATTTCGAGTGCCCAGTAGCAAGCGTTGACGAGGAGGCGTCTGAGGCCGGCGCTTTTGAGGTCAAACGACGCTCCCATGGTCGTGCAGATGACCTTCGACGTCTTACCGTGCTTGCCGGTGAAGTCGCGCGTCCACACCAGAGGCATGAGCGACTTGCCATAGTTCGGTGGGTCCGAAGGTTTCATGCCCGTCAGGACTTGTCCGAAGACGAGCACCGTCGCATCCGGGCCGAGTTCGCGAATGCCGTAAACGTCAGTCGGTCCCCAAATGTCGTCGACGCCGCGCAGCACTGGGTGCTTCTGATGCAGTCCGTTGATGAGGCCGCGGGTGCTCTCGTTGCCGTGGCTACCGTGGTGGTTGACCCAAGTGTCTCCGAGAACCTGTTGGCCGAAGCCCCCGACCCACTTCTCGCTGTTGAAACTGTAGTGCGCGTACCGACTCGCTGGATTGCGAGAATAGCTGAAAGCGTGCGTCGCGGTGCGCAGACCCAGGATCGGCTTGCCGGAATGCGTGTACTCGTCAATGTACTTCATGTCTTCGTCCGGGAGTTCTCGAAATCGCAATGCGATCACGAGCATGTCGGCGGATTGAAGATGATGGAGTCCTGGGATGTATGTCTGGTGATTTGGAGTGATCGTCCCGTCTTCAGGGTTGATGGCGAAGAGCACGGTGCACTTGAAACCGTGACGCACCGAAAGGATCTTTCCCAACATCGGGAGTCCCTCCTCGGAGCGATACTCGTCATCACCGGAAAGAAGTACGATGTGCTTGCCGTTGCCCGGTCCCTTTTCGCCCTCGTAGACCACCCATGGGTCTGCCGCGACGAGTGACGAGACGGCAAGAACAGACATCCAGAACGTGAGCAGGTGGAAGTGGCGCCGCTGCGAATACACCGGTTTGATGAGCATAGAGAGGACCCCGAAGTAGATTGTTCAAAGGTGGGAGAGTTCGCGACGAATGCGTTCAGTATGCGTCAAGTCGGACACGAGAGGAAGTGGGCACCACGTGCGGTCGCGCACGCTGAGTGCAGACGAAAGCGTGCCAGCCGCGAAAAGAGAGCCTACGCCCACCGGACAGCACGCATCCGAACGACGCTGATGCTCGGTCTGGCCAGATACTCCGTCGTCGTGGGAGAGCTGACCGGGGCAATGGCGCACTGGCAAACCCCTTGTCAACGCGTGAGCAGGCTCTTACCTTTTGGTGAGGCTGTTTATCGCTTTTCTATCGATACTCGAGGGGTCGACCATGACACGTGCGCGCGCGTTGGCATTCTTCGTCGCGGTTTTCTCTTTCGGTCTTGCGACACCATCGCGCGCCGACGACTCTACGTTCGAACTGTCGCTTCGCCGACGCGTCGAAACCGCTCCAGGTTCCGGACGCTACGAGGTGCGGACCGAGGATCAGCAGTGGCCGTCGCGCGACACCGCGGTGATCGTGTGCGACATGTGGGATCTGCATCACTGCCTCGGAGCGACGCAGCGGGTGCAGGAAATCGCGCCGCGCATGAACGAAGTCCTGAGTGCAGCACGGCAACGGGGCGCTTTCGTGATCCATGCGCCGTCGTCCTGCATGAAATTCTACGAGAAACACCCAGCGCGAAAACGTGCCGAGGCCGCGCCGCCGGCATCCAACCTGCCAGATGACATCCGGAGTTGGTGTCATTGGAAGGACCCGCGCGAGAAGGCAATTGGGTACCCGATAGACCACACCGACGGCGGCGAGGACGACCAACCGGACGCTCACGCCGATTGGTATCGCAAGTTGAAGCAGATGGGGCGGCGCCCCGGAAGTCCCTGGCTGCGCCAGATCGGATTGTTGGAGATCGACCCGGATCGTGACGCAATCACCGACTCGGGAGAGGAGACATGGAACCTTCTCGAGGCACGTGGCATCGACAATGTGATCCTCATGGGCGTGCATACGAACATGTGTGTGCTCGGTCGGCCTTTTGGACTGCGGCAGATGGCGCGAAACGGCAAGAATGTCGTGCTCATGCGGGACATGACCGACACCATGTACAACCCGACGCGACGGCCGTACGTTAGCCATTTCCGTGGCACAGACTTGGTCGTCGAACACATCGAACGTATGGTTTGCCCAACGGTGACGAGCGATCAGATTCTCGGTGGCAGGCCGTTTAGATTTCGCGGTGATGTGCGGCCGCGTGTCGTCGTGGCGGTGGCGGAATCGCACTACAACACCCGAGAGACCTTGGTCAATTTCGCGAAGGAGCGATGGAGGGATCAAGACGGACTCGACGTCGTGGTTGTGGAAGGCGCGCCTGGAGACGACGAGATCCCTGGTTTCGCAGCCGCGGTTCGCGATGCCGACGTCGTTGTCCTGAGCGTCCGCCGTCGCGGGCTGCCGGAAGGAGACATGGCGGCTCTACGATCTCACCTCGATGCTGGCAAGTCGCTCATCGCCATTCGAACGGCCAGCCATGCTTTTGCGCCGCGCAGTGAGCTCAAGAGCGGCCACGTCGCGTGGGCGACTTTCGACCGCGATGTCCTTGGCGGCACATACAGCGGGCATCACGCGGCGGATCTCGCGTTGACTGTGTCCGTCGCGAACGAGGCCCTGGAGCACCCTATCGTTCGCGGTCTCTCCAAGCCATTTGTCTCGCGCGGGTCTCTCTATAAGATGTCGCCACTCGTTCCATCCGCGAGGCCTCTTCTCACCGGAACTGTGAGCGGCCATCCGGTGGAACCAGTCGCCTGGGTGAACTCGTACGGACCGAACGAGGCCAAGGTGTTCTATACCTCCCTGGGGCATCCGGAGGACTTCGCCAGCGGATCGTTCCTGAATCTACTTTCCAATGCTCTGAAGTGGATCGCGGCGACGCCGATCGGTTTGACGCTGGAGGAGTATCGCAGCAACTGGCAGGAAGTGTGCGTGCCGAGGCCGTGGAAGAGAAACTTGACGTGCGAGGGTTTGGCGAGCTACGACGGCTTTGCGTGGTATCGCTGCCTAGTGCGAGTTCCAGCCGCATGGAGCGACGGGGAGCGAGTGACATTGACACTTGGACACCTCGATGATGCTCACGCGGCGTACGTCAACGGTGCGCTCGTGGGTCGAACCGGGAGTTTCGGAGCCGACGTTCCCGGTGACGACAACGATCGGGGCGCGGCTGAGCGTTCATACGACGTTCCGGCAAAGTCCTTGCTCTACGATTCTTGGAATACCATCGCCGTACGAGTCCTCGATCGCGGTGGTCGTGGTGGAATCTACAAGGGCGAGCCAGCGCTGTTGCATGGCGACGAGCGGGTCGAGCTACAGGGGACCTGGGAGTTGCGTGTCGGAGACGACCAGAGCTGGGCGAAGTGCGATCCTGCCGAAATCGCTGACGTGGCGCGATTCGGCGATTAACAGCCCGTTGAAAAAGTCATTCGGCCGAGAAACTGGCCTCTTCACGCCCAGATCGACCGCGGCGAGCCTCGATAATCGCGGAGATTACCTACGTTCGCCGCGGCCGATCTGGACGCGAAGCGACCAGTTTTCGACTCGAAGCACTTTTTCAACAGGCTGTTAACCGCCCGTTGAGTTAAGAGCTAGTCCCTGTCGGCAAAACCCGAAGTGTCCAGAGCGTAGACAGCAGTTAGCTGCCACACGTTCTCGGCCGGCAGAGCGTGTCGATCGCCCTTGCGGACACGCAAAAGCCCCGATGGTAGTCTCCATCGGGGCAGGATGTGTTTTTGTGTGAATCGACCGGCTATGTGACAGGGTCTTGCCATGGCGAAGCTGTTCGTCGCTGGGCACTCCTCGGCGGAAATCAGTGTTCCCCAACATCCCCCCGTTCCACCTGGGGCGACTGTTGCGATACCTGCGATGCGCGTCGACGTCGGCGGCAGTGCTGTCAACGCTGCGATCGTCGCGGCGCGACTTGGAACTTCAACCGCTTTCGTCGGTTGTCTCGGCGATGATCTCGTCGGACAGTACGTGAAGACGAAGCTGCAGGCGGAGAGCGTCGAGGTGACGCGGCTCAAGTTGATCAGCGGTAGTACGAGTCCGATGACGTTGATTCAACACGATGCGCGGGGTCGTCCCTCCTTCTTACTGCACGAAGGAACCAATCGGGAATACGACTTTGCTGAGGTCGTCTACCGATCACCATGCAACCTCTTTCACTTCTCCGCACCCGAGCTCCTCTGTGGAGTCTGGCCGCGGCGGTTGATCGACATCATTCGTAAGCTGAGGTCCCACCGCAAGCGAATCTCTCTCGACCTGTTTGCAGCGGCAACGACTCGCCAGCAAATCGGGCGCGTGGTCAAAGAGCATGCCCACGTGCTCGAGCTTGTAGAGATCGTACTGGTTACCGAACAGCGGGCGCGGATGGTGAGTGGCATCAGCGAAGCCAAGTCGATGATTGACTACTTCCACAAACAGGGAGTCTCGACACTGGTGATCAAACGTGGCGCGAAGGGTGCGATCGTCTCCCATGGAGGAGAGATCAAATCGATCGCGGCGCCGCAAGTCGACGTCGTCGACGATCACGGTGCGGGCGATTGTTTCACCGGAGCGTTTCTGGCAGCAGTTTCTCAAGGACTCGATCCCGTGCGCTCCGCGATGCTCGCCTCCGAGGTCGCCGGTCTGAGTCTGCGTGCTGCCGGGCCTTTGCGGGGCACAGACGACCAGCGTCGCCTTAGAAAGGCGCTCGAACCGTTTCTTGCGCACATGACGGGGGCGTGACTCCTCCTTGGCTCCCCGAGACATCAGAGCCATGAGTCGATCCCTTGTGTTGTCGCCAATTCTTGTCCGAAGCCCAAACGCAGAAGAGCTTCGTCGCAGGTAGGGATCAGCGATCGCCCGCTGCCGAGACGGTTTGCGACTGCGTGTGCGTGTGCGCAGCCGCAACATCGTCTTGCGAGGTCAGATCGGACTATCTGCACCAACTCGGGCAATCGGCGAGCGGTAGACAGTCGACAGGAAACGGGTCGTCCGCTCCGACCACGAGATGGGAGAGCATCGAACGGACATCATGCAGATCGAGACGTCCATCGGCCGTGGCATCGAGCGTCTGCACGGCACTCTCGAGTTTTCGGCCAGCGCACGGCAACCTGTGCAGCTCACCGCGAGAGAGAACGTGGAGTAGTTCGAGAGCGTCTCGAATGTCGAAGCGGCCGTCCTGGTTGGTGTCGCCCGCCACTTGGCCGAATCCTTCCGGCAGCAAGCGACCAGGCGAGCCGCCGGGAACCACGCTTGCGCGCCAACTGTCCCGCTGCGACCACCAGGAGCTTGGTGCGGTGGCGTCTCGCAGGGCGATCGAGTGTCCAAGTTCTGCAGCTTCCTCCAACCATCCGCCTCGATAGCGAAGGGTGAACAAGGCCTCGTTGGAGCTCCCGCGAAGCACGAGTTGGCCACGGTAGTCACTGAGCGAGCCCTCGAATTCGCCGACGAGACTTCCTCGGGCTGCAGGGTGGCGCTGTCCGAATCGTTCTGCGTCGCTTGCAATGATTCGGTACTCGCCGGCAGGAATCCGCACCGCACCGAACGTGTGGCTGACACTACCGCGAAGCGAAAAACCTTCGAGGTCAACGTCTGAGTTGCCGAAATTGAAGAGTTCGACGAACTCGTAGAGGTCCCCCGCGAGAGGACGGTACATGACCTCCGAGATGGCGATCGCCGGCACTTCGAGGAGAAAGGACGCCGCAACCGCATCACTCCAAACGCCCGGAGCCGCCCGGACGCGCGCCCGAATCGCAGCGTTGCGCTCAATTACAAACGCTCCCCCGTACGTTCGCGCGTTGGGAGCGTCCTTTGGGTCAACGTCGTTGAGCGTATAGAGAATGCTACCTTCCCCGTTTGGGTTGTCGAGTGACAGCGTAAGTGGTCCATCGACCACACCTCCGTGGTGCCCGAGCTTTGGCGATTCGACGAGTTCCGAATCCATCCATTCAAGACGGTGAGCGATCCACTCTTTGAGTTGAGCCACCTCACCGCTATACCCATTGTCCAGCCACAACGACCAAGTAGAGTAGTTGCGCTCTTGCGCTTCTGAAAGTTCACGTTCCATCTCATCGATGAGCGCGAATATGGATTCTGCTGCGAAGACGTCCTGACGTATGGCAATCCATCGTTTGCGGTACTGCTCGCGAAAGCTTGGATCACGCAGAAGGTATGCCCACCAACCGTAGTGACGATTGTCAGACCAACCGACCGGGTCGGCTGCGCGATAGTCTTCGTCCGGTCCCATAGTTCGGTCGAAGTCCCATATCGGCCCCATGACGAGCTTGCCGCCACGCGGCTTATAGAGGTAGGTGCTCAGTTTGAAACCGTCGGGATTCTTTGTGAACTCGTTGAGGATGTGAAAATCTATACAGCTGTCGACTTCGACGAACTCACGATAACTTGACTCGCTCGGACTGCCGTGAGTACGTGCCAGCGCACGCCCGAACTGATTAACGTAGTCCTGAATCCAGACCGCTTGAACGGGAGCGATTTCATCCTCTTTGGGATGAACATAGTTGAGGTTCTGGCCGCCGGCGTAGAACCCGAAGTCACCGGGATCGCGGCGATCGATCTTCATCATGTAGCCGCCCGTGAGCTCAGGTTCTGAGGCTGAGCGGCGGTCTACCGGATCGATCGAGACGCGGTCTGGTCCCGGTTTGATCTTTTCGATCAAGACGTAGACGCCAACGTAGTGATCTTCCACCGAGATCGGAGAGCCCTGTTTACTGAGGAAGACTTCGATAAAGCGTGTGCGCGGTGCGTACCGACCGAGGCGATTGCTGAGCTCGTACATCAGTGCGTTTCGCATCATTGTGCGGTCAAAGTTGTACGGGCCGTATAGGATCCAGTCAGAGTCCGCAGGCAAATCCAAAAGGCTCACAGCGACGTCGTCGCCCCGGACGTCCCACGTCTCGAACGCGTACGACGCTTTCTCTCTGCCCTCGGTGCTTGAGCCTCGCACCTTGATGCCGATGCGACCTGCGAAGTGTGGTTTCGTCCCCAGTCGAGTTCGTTCCGCTGGTGCCGCCTGACCTCGTGTTTCACGAGAGCGACGTCTCGGTTTGTCGACGGACCCGCTGTGGCGCGCGGCGGTGTGAATGGAGAGATACGCGGGGGAGTAGAAGTCCGGACCGATGCCGCGGCCGAACGTCTCGACGATCACCACCGGGAGGTTGGAGCTGAAGTCAGAAGTCTCTTGTTGGAGGAGCACATAGTGGCGCATAGCCGTTGGGCTCGGGATCTTTCCCCGCGCGAAACACTTCGACTTGAGGACGGTGGACGTTGTGATTCGGAGTGGTCGCGAATAGAGCGGCGACGTCGCCGTCGGTTCGGCGCCGTCCGTCGTGTACCGGATCTGCGCTCTGGGCAGCGAACTCGAGAGCTCAACGGTGAGAGAGCGCCGGGAGTAAGTACCGCTCGCAATCGAGACTGCCGGGCGCGGAGCGACACCGCGAAACCCACGAGCGTTGGGGCTGCCTGGCGTCGGTTGGTTGAAATAGCGGTGCGCGCCGCTCAGCGTGCTGCGAACAGAGATCGCATGGAGCTGCGGCTCGAAGAGAAACGACCGCGCCTCCGTGTCGGAGCTGGCGGCGTGAACCGAGAGCCAGTTAGTCCCCGCTCGCAGCAGATGTCGATGCGACGCTAGCTCGAACGATCGTGTGCGAACGCCAGGAAAATGAAACCGAGCCCGTGCCTTCCAGCCGTCGCCCGAGAGGTGGTGACGTACGACCTCTTCACCGTTGAGATAGGCGACGAATCCGCCTTGAAAGCGAATCTCAAGTGTCAGGACGCTCACGTTCAAGGCCGGGTCGACTTCGAAAGGGATGCGAAGGTAGACGCTCGTACTTCGCCCGCGCATTCGTTGGCCGATGTCGGTGCGAGGACTATGGGCGACGCCTGTCGCACCGCTTGACGCACGGAATCCGATTCCAAGCTTGACCGGAAACCACGGCTCGTTGGTCTCGTTCGTTTCCTCATCTCTACGGATCCAATTGTCGTCGACGTGAGCGTCAAGTGGAACGAGGGCGCTGGCGTTCGCGTCTGGTTCGAGCAAACGAGTCGATCGTGATTTCTGCGCCAAGCCGTAGCTGACTCCCGCGTACTGAGCGGGGAATCGGGGGGCGTATTGAGTCTCGATCGTCTCTCCATCCGGGCGGACAAGTCCCAGGAATTCTCCAGATTGCGACAATTTGAAATTCGTGTGGAGCTCGCCGTCGACCGCGGCGCGATCCTTGCCGGAGCAAAACACGACGCGAAATCCATGCGGGGCCATGCGGAGCGCAGGCAATCTCCATCGCTTCAAATCGCTCGCGTCGTCGGTCAGATACCAACCCTCGAGGTTCGCGGGTCGTTCGCTGTCGTTGAATAGCTCGATCCAGTCCGATGCTTCATCGTCCATGTCCCGATGATCACCGGCGTTCGCCGCGCAGACTTCTGTGATCCTGACGCCGCCGACGGCAACGCGACAAGTTGCGAGAACGAAGCACAGGCCGCCGAGAAACTTCGAACCGACGGTCAGCAACGTGAAGATGCGAACCGAGAGAGATTTCTGTCGCATATGAGGACTCTGAGGCACGCAGCACAAGTCCGTCGCCGACGTCATACGAGCGTCGACCGCTATGCGATTCTCACCCTTCCCCGTAGCCTTTGCAATCGTGGGGGCCTCCCCCAGTCGGAGCACGTTCGGTGAAGGGGGAGGTTGGCAGCCGACTGAAAAAGTCATTCGGCTGAGAGACCGGCCTCTTCAAGCCCAGATCAGCCGCGGCGAGCCTCGCCGTGTATATCCTATGGAAGAGGGATCGGAGATTTACCTGCGTTCGCCGGCCGACCTGGACGCGAAGCGACCAGTTTTCAGCTCGAAGCACTTTTTCAGGCGTGCTCGGTCTCGGAAGTCACCGGCTGCTTGAGCGCCGATCGAATCCGTGCGACCAGTTCCTCTGGCCCGAACGGCTTAGCTAGGTGATCCGTGAAGCCGGTACCAGCGTCCGGAGCGTTCTCTTCTGCTGTCAGTGCGATTGCTGGGACTTCACGGCCTCTGGCGCGGATCGCCTTCATGGCATCGAAGCCATCGAGCACCGGGAGGGTCAGCTCCATCAGCACAACGTCAAAATCCTGCGAGAGACATTGCTCGACGGCGTCGGCGCCGTCGGTCGCAACCACGACATCGGCACCGAGGCGCGCCAGAAAGGAGCTCAACAGGCGCTGACTTTCCGGAGCGGTCGCGGCTACGAGGATTTTTGCTTCGATCTTTTGAAGGACGAGGGACTTGCGAGGTTGATCGAATCGTTTCCACGTGCGGTTCGGTGCCGACACGAGCGATGCACCGTCCGGTAGATCATCGGAGAATGCGAGCGTGAAGGTGCTTCCTCGCCCCAGTTGACTCTCGACTGTCAATTCACCACCGAGAAGCGAGGCGAGCCGCCGGCAGATGGGCAGACCCAATCCTGTGCCCATCTGTACGTCATGAGTCAATGGACCTACCTGATGGAACGGCAAGAAGATCGACTCGAGTTTGTCGTGAGGAATGCCAATCCCGGTGTCTGTGACACGAATCGTCAGCTCGACTGTCGAACCGCCGGAGGTGCGTGCTTCGAGGTATACCTGGATCGATCCGTTCTTCGTGAACTTGATCGCATTACCGACCAAATTCAGAAGCAACTGCCGCAGTCGGACCGGATCGGAGGAGATCGTTTCCGGGATTTGATCGGAGTAGCGCTCTTGCAACGACAACCCTTTGCGTTGCGCTTCCGGGCCAAGGATCGCGATCACTTCGCGGATGATCTTGATCGGGCAGCAGGAGACCTTTTCGATGACCATCTCTCCGGCTTCGATCTTTGACATGTCGAGGATGTCGTTGACCATGGCCAGAATGTGTTCACCGCTTTGAAAAATGATCGAAAGATCTTCTTCTGCTTCGGAATTTCCTTCGATGTCTCCTTGTAGGAGCTCCGCTGCGCCTAGTAGCGCGGTCATGGGTGTGCGGATTTCGTGTGCCAGATTGGCGACGAAGTACGAGCTCTTGCGCTTAGTCTCAAGTTCGACTTCCTTCATTCGTTCTTTGTGAAACTCGATGGAATAGTAGCCCAACCACACGAGGGCGGCGGACACCGACGCCAGAACGAGATGGGACCCCGCTGCGGTGATCGCAAGTCCTGTGAGCGAGAGAGCGGCGACCAGAGCCCAGTGCCGCTGTAGCAGTTGGCCGAAGCGAGACATCTGCGGAGCGAATCCTTGTGAATAGGAGATGAGCGATCGACGCACCCCGCCGAGTACGTGTGAACAACTTGGCTATCGGCTGTTAGTCCATTTGAACTATAGTCCCACCGAACAATTGCCGATAACGTGCGTGCGTGAAAGGTGCTGCCCAGGCCGAGTAGCCTAGCCGCGAGCGTCCGAACGGCTCACGCTGCGGCCGCGATCGTCCGGCCCTGACGGGCTCTTCCACAAGACGCCACGGCGGGGTCTGCCGTGGCCGAAGAGTCCTTCTCGTACGAAACGCCGTGACCGATGCTCGCTGCGAGGTCGGTTCTCGACGAAAGGACGCGGCGAAAACACTTGCCATTCCGGTAACTCTGCAGTTTCTCTGACAGGGGACACCGTTTGAACCGACTTTGCTGGAGGTGCGAGAGACTGACTCCATGAACGCGAAGCCTGTCGCCTTGGTCACTGGTGCCGCTCGTGGCATCGGCCGCGCAACGGCCATCGAGTTCGCCCGCCGCGGCCACGACATGATCCTGCTCGATATTCTCGAAGGCGATCTTCGGGAGACCGGTCGTCGCGTCGAACAGCACGGCGTGCGAGCCATCCTCAAAGCCGGAGACCTCGGCTCTCTGGACTTCGCGGAGAGTGCTCTCAAAGACTCTGTCCGCGACTTCGGGCGTTTGGACGTGTTGGTTAACAACGCCGTGTGGCGTGAACTCGTGACACTGCGCAAGATCACGATCGAGTCTTGGGAGCGGACTCTCCGCATCGCCCTCACGGCGCCGGCCTTCTTGGCACGATGGGCTGCCGAGTACATGGAATCGCGCCGTCGCGGCGTCATTATCAACGTTTCGAGCGTGCAGGCGTTCCTGGCTGCAGGATTGAGCCCCGCCTATGTCGCCGCGAAGGGCGGGATGAACGCCCTGACGTTCGAATTGGCCGCGCTCTATGGCTCGAAAGGGATTCGATCGATCGCGGTTAACCCGGGTGCGATCGATACCGAGCTCAGCCGTGACTATACAACCGAAGAAGGAGAGTCGCTGACTCGAAGTCTGCGTGCGACGTCTGAAGACATCATCTCGATGCGTCGCTGGGGATCGGCCGAAGAGATTGCTCGCACCATCGCCGTGCTTGCGAGCGACGACGCCTCGTACGTCAATGGCACAACACTCGTCGTCGATGGCGGGTGGCACCATCACTGCACTCCACACAGCGCCAAGCATATGATGCATCCGGACGAGTTCGAATGAGCCTTTGGCGCTGGAGCGATTGGATTGCCACCGTGCCGCCCGAGTCTCGAATCTCGATCGGAGAGAACGAGACGCCGCTCGTCCACGCGTCGCGGCTGGGGGAGAAATGTGGGCTGGAGAATCTTTTTTTCAAGGTAGAAAGCGGGTTGCCAACCGGGTCCTACAAGGATCGATTCGCGGCCGTCGCGATCTCGCTTCTCAAGGCACATGGAAAGCGCCGTTGTGTGACCTGCTCGAGCGGCAATGCGGGCGCTGCGATCGCTGCCTACTGTGCCGCTGCCGGTATTTCGTGCCGTGTCGTGGTGATCGACGGTGTGCCCGCAGGGAAGCTCCAACAGATCCAGTGCTACGGGGCGGAGCTCGTCAGTGTTGAAGGTTTCGGGTTTGATTCGCGCGTCACTAGCCGCGTCCTGCGACGGCTTGGGCACTGGGGTGAGCGGCCGGACGTAGATTTTCTCGTCAGCGCGTTTGCCTACTGCGCTGACGCCATGAGCGGAGTGCAAACGATCAGTTATGAACTGGCAACGCAGCTGCCGACGATCGACCACGTGTTCGTACCGGCCGGTGGCGGGGGGCTGACGCTCGCGTGTGCGCGTGGGTTTCAAGTGGTGTCGAACCGCGAGGGACTGGTCAGGAGGCCGACGATCGAGTGCGTTCAGCCCGACGGCAATGCCACGATCGCAGCTCCCCTTCGCGATGGCCGTGACCGTGCTGTGGCGGTCGAGTGCACGACGAAGGTAAGCGGGCTGCAGGTGGCCAACGTGATCGACGGCGACGCGGCGCTGCAAGCGTGTCGTGCCTGCGGTGGGACCGGCCACCTGGTCTCCGACCCCGAGGTGTACGAGGCTCAGCGTCAACTGGCGGAAGTTGCAGGGATCTTGACTGAGCCCGCGGGGGCCGTCGCTTTTGCGGGCGCGCTCAAGGCGAAGGCAACCGGTCGGCTCGACCCCAAGTCAGTAGTGGTCTGCCTAGTGACCGGAAGCGGCTTCAAAGATCGGGCGTCACTCGACCGCATGGAGCAGTCGCACCCGCTTCGACGGGTCGACATTGAAGAACTCGAACGCATGGATTTTTGAAGGCGAGACTGCGCTAGATCTGAGTCGTTGGGGGGGAGCAGATGTGATCTGTCAACCGCATCTGCATCTGGCTCAGTCATCCGTATCTGAATCTGTCAGAAGAAGAACAACGCGAGAAGTGTCGAGCAGATCGCTCCGAGACCAGCCGCCGCAAGAGCGAGCGGAAGCTGGGTTGTGACGTGATCCATTACATCGCAACCTGTGAACATGCTCGAGAGGATGGTCGTGTCGGAAATCGGCGAGCATTGGTCGCCGAACACGGCTCCGCCCATGACGGCTCCGAAACAGACGTGAACGTAAAAGAGAATTGCGCCCCACTGCTCAGGGTGTGCGGCCGCGAGTCCACTGATCGGCTCAGCGTTGAGCCCTTGAGCGGCAATCGCTACCTGCAGAGCCAGCGGCACCGCGATGGGAAAGATGACGGCGTAGGTGCCAAACGACGACCCGATCGAAAATGAGATCACCATGCACACCGAGGTGAGTGCTGCTGGCAGCAGCCACGCTGGCACGACGCCGCCGATCAACTGGATCACATACCCTGCGGTGTCGAGTTCCTTGGCGACATTTCCGAGCGTCAGCGCCAGCCCGAGGATGATAGCACCGAGCGTCATGCTCTTACAGCCGTCCAGAAAAGCCTCGACGACAACGCGCAGCTGCATCCCTTTGATTCTGGCTAACACCATGGCGCTCACCGTCGAGCAGAGAAACGCTTCACCGATGAACAGCTTCTGATCCTCGCGAACGAAGAACGGTATCATGGCGACGGCGAGAAGGATGCCCAAAGGCACGAAGAAATCCTCAAGACCGGCACGGTACTGTGGCTTCGAGTCCGCTGTCTCAGGTTCTGCAGCGAGCAGAGGCACGGCATCGGGCGCGTCGAGCTCTCCTGTCGTGCGCGCTCTCTCGATGGCGCGGCGCATCTTGCGGCCAGTCCACGGCAAGAGGTCGATACTGAAGAGAAACGTCGACAGGACCGCAAACATGCCATAGAAGTTGTACGGGATTGACTCGAGGAACCACCGCACGCCGCTGATCTCATTCGGGATCAGAACGAAGCTCTCGGCGCCCACGGCCACACCGGCGACGAGGCCACTGATATATACAGGCCAGGCGTTGAACGGCAGGATCGTCGCAACCGGCGAAGCGGTCGAGTCGACGAGGTAGGAAAGCTCTTCATGGCTGACGCGGTGCTTGTCGGCGACCGGCTTCACCGTCGTTCCGGCGAGAACAGTGCTGACTGTGCCGCCTTGATGGAAGATGCACCCGACAACCCAAGCGAAGAGCTTCGAGCCTCGCGGGCCGCGAGCGAAAACACTACCGATCCTCTCAGCGAAAAGCCGTGCTCCCCCGGTTTTTGTCCAGATGCCGAGCAGGCCACCGAGAAACCAGAGATAGACCAGCAGAATCGTTGCGTACTTCGGCGTGCCGAGCGATGGCTTCAGAAAGAGTTCAAGAAAGTTGAGGTCCGCCCAATTGCCGGAGTGTGAAAACACGATCACCGAAGCCGAGATGATGGCGAGGAAAAGGGCGAAAAGCACGTTCTTAGTCGCATAGGCGAGCACGAGTGCGAGCACTGCGGGCGCCAGCGACCAGATACCATATCTGGGCTTCGGGGGCGGCGGCGGTGACTCAAACTGCGCCAGGGCGATCTGGGCGTCCACGGCTTGGTCGCCGGCGATGCCGTTATCCGTCAGCAGTGCGTTCCAAAGGGCCGGGTCGACTTCGTCTGCTGTCAACCGGCCGTTCCCGTCGGCGTCCAGTTCTCGGAACCGCTCTGCGGTCCGCGGCTCAGTGAGCGCGTCGTCGCGTGCGTCCTGACCCGCTGCATCCAGTTGCTTCTGCGATGGAGCTGCGGCGACCCATGCCACGGCGGAGATGGACGTCAGGAGAACGATCCATGGTTTCCAACGGCGTTTCGATCTCATCGGCGAACTCTTCACCGAGCTCCTCATCGCAGCTCCCGTTGATGTCTCCAGGGATCTCTTCACTCTGTACCTCGAAGATTGCAAGTGCACCCTGCCGACTTGAGTTTGCCGATTGCGCTGCGATCGTCAAGGGTTAGCGTCGAGACTGTTGTCGTCTCGCTGCCCAGAAGAGCCGTGTATCACACGGCTGAGGCGCTTCTGGGCGAGCGTCATCGCTTGCCAACACCACGGCTGTGAAGTTTCATAGATGTGCCGGCTGCGCGCAGATGGCCGTGCTCGCCGAGCTGGCCAGTTGAAGGTATGAGGAGTCCTGGAGTTTCATGGTCGATCCAGCCAAGTTTCAAGTTGGCGAACTGGTCCACCACAAGCGGTACAGCTATCGCGGCGTCGTCGCCGGATGCGATGAAAAGTGTAAAGCCCCGGACGAGTGGTATTACCGCAACAACACGCAGCCGGCACGGCAGCAACCGTGGTATCACGTACTGGTTCACGGTGGGCAGCACACCACCTATGTGGCTGAAGAGAACCTTGAACCGGACGACGGTGGCGAGCAGGTGGTTCATCCGCTGACGAAGGCACTCTTTGAATCCTTTCACTCGGGATCCTATCAGCCCCGCGACGGGATCAGTTTTCCGGATCTGCCCCCGGACGTTTTTTGACGCGGCATCTCGCTCTAGCGGAGAAGAGAATCGGGGGGCGAACGTCGTTCTCGACCCGACCCGCCTCCCGCTGCGGGAGTGGGAGGGGCGATTGCGATTGCGAGTGCGCTTGCGATTGCGTGTGCGTGTGCGTGGCGTGGGCGTGGGCTGAAAGTAGCAGGCACACTCCCGTGTGCCGTCCGGTCTTGTGTGAGCGTGTGCGTGTGCGATTGCGTGTGCGTGTGCGATTGCGTGTGCGTGGGCGTGGGCGAGTGCAGCCCGTCTCCGTCTCTGGATCGGTATCTGCTTCTGATGCTGCCTCTGTCTCTGAATCTGTAGCAGGGGTTACCGTACGGCGGCGGTCATTGTCGAGTGTACGCGGTGCTCGGGGCAGTCAAGGGTGCCCTCGCTGCGCTCGGCGCTTCGCGCCCTTGACTGCCCCTCCGCTCCGCGTTGGGGGGTGCAGTACCGCCGCTCGGACGTGGCGGGCTTTCGACTCACCTTTTCTGCGGAGGCTTCACATGCGTTTCATCGCTGTCGATGTCAGTCTCGCTTTGATTGGCGATTTGCGAATTCCTTTGGCGCGGCTTCGGCGGCTCGATCCCGATCTGCATCGGCAGCTTCGGCGCGCTGCTTCTTCGGTGGCGCTCAACCTCTCGGAAGGCGCCGAGCGCGCTGGGAAAGATCGCCAGCACCTCTTTCGCGTCGCGCGCGGCAGTGCGCGCGAGGTCGAGACCGCGCTACGACTGGCTCTGGCCTGGGGCGATCTGAGAGGCGATGACGTCACGACGCCTCTTGAGACGCTTGATCGTCTTCTCGCGCTTCTTCGCGGGTTGACTCGCTGAGCGTGCGAGCCCATGCGCCCGCTGCGCTCGCGGCGGGCGCAATCCCTTGCGTTTCCGATGAGGCTGCGCCAGTGGGCGTGAACGATTGCGATTGCGATTGCGATTGCGATTGCGATTGCGTGTGCGTGTGCGTGTGCGTGTGCGTGAGCGTGTGCGTGTGCGTGTGCGTGTGCGATTGCGTGAGCGTGAGCGTGAGCGTGAGCGTGAGCGTGTGCGTGGGCGTGGGCGTGGGCGTGGGCTGAAAGTAGCAGGCACACTCCCGTGTGCCGTCCGGTCCTGTGTGAGCGTGAGCGTGAGCGTGTGCGTGTGCGTGTGCGTGTGCGTGTGCGTGTGCGTGTGCGTGGGCTGAAAGTAGCAGGCACACTCCCGTGTGCCGTCCGGTCTTGTGTGTGCGTGAGCGTGAGCGTGTGCGTGGGCGTGTGCGTGGGCGTGTGCGTGGGCGTGTGCGTGGGCGTGTGCGTGTGCGTGGGCGTGGGCGTGGGCTGAAAGTAGCAGGCACACTCCCGTGTGCCGTCCGGTCTTGTGTGTGCGTGAGCGTGAGCGTGTGCGTGGGCGTGTGCGTGGGCGTGTGCGTGGGCGTGTGCGTGTGCGTGGGCGTGGGCGTGGGCTGAAAGTAGCAGGCACACTCCCG
Organism: Planctomycetota bacterium; assembly: GCA_965223265.1. GTDB lineage: Bacteria > Planctomycetota > UBA8108 > UBA8108 > SXIK01. The sequence goes on along the minus strand of OZ244999.1, from coordinate 6,975,663 downwards.
TGTGCCGTCCGGTCTTGTGTGTGCGTGTGCGTGTGCGTGTGCGTGTGCGTGTGCGTGGGCTGAAAGTAGCAGGCACACTCCCGTGTGCCGTCCGGTCTTGTGTGAGCGTGTGCGTGTGCGTGGGCGTGGGCGGGTGCGTGTGCGTGGGCTGAAAGTAGCAGGCACACTCCCGTGTGCCGTCCGGTCTTGTGTGAGCGTGTGCGTGTGCGTGTGCGTGTGCGGCCCGTCTCCGTCTCTGGATCCGTATCTGCTTCTGATGCTGCCTCCGCCTCCGTCTCAATTGCCCGCCGCGCTCCTCCCGAGCAGTCGGGCTATTCTGTTGCCGGCACGAGGGAAATCCGACGCACGTGCAACTCGTTTTTCGTTGACGGCGCATCGGCGTGCAAAGTGATCACTGTGACTCCGGCGGAGAGCTTTAGTGTTCCGGCTGGGCGAGACTTGGTGGTCTCCGCATCGGCCGCAGAGACACTCAGCTGCAGCGCTTGTTCGGTATTGGAAGAGATCGTGAAGTCACCCGCACCGACGGCATCGATGAGGACGTCGTATTTCGCCGCAGCGGTCGAACGGATGCGCCAGAGCGCATGGTCCTTGTCGGAACGCCATCGGTTGATGCTCTTTTTTCTGGCGCTGAAACGCAGCGTGGGGCCGTAGAGCTCAGCCGTCTCAGCTTCGAGCGCGATCGGGCCGACCCGGTCGCTGATCAGAACGCGTGGCCGGTTGCCGGAAAGCACCTTGGGCGCTGGCGGTGGGCGTTGAATGAAGGCCAGGAGATCTGCCACGTCTTCGTCGCTCAACCCCTCTTCGAGTCCTTCCGGCATGAGGGAAATCCCAGCGCTCTCGGCACTGACGATGTCGCTCCTGGCAACCTCGAACCGCTGCCGATCCTGACCCAGAAGAGTGATCGCACCGCCGCTCTCATCCGCGAAGATCCCAGACCAAACACGGCCGTCGCGCGTCACGAGGTTGTACTGCGTGTACTTCTCCTCCACGCCGCGATTGGGGTCGAAAATGGCGACAAGCAGCGCTGGCGTCGATCGGTCTGTGAGAAGGGCAAGATCGGGCCCGACGCTGTGGCCACGACCTGCGAGGTTGTGACACGGCGAGCACTTCGTGTCGAAGACGACTAGGCCACGTTCCCGAGAAGCCGCGGCGACGTCGGCGTTTTTGAAGCGATCGACAACCTTTTGTCGATCCGCCGACGCCGTGCTAACGAACAATTTTTTAGCGCGTGTTCGGATCGTCTCGTTATCGTAGCGCATCATCCAGCGACGCTGCACTGCGTCGATCTCCTGAACTTTGACTTCGTCGGCGTCGATGGCGTCCAAAAAGCGCTCGGCCCATTCTGCACGTCGCAGCAGGATTCCACCGACCTGGCGCTTCAACTGAGGCGTGTAGCGTCGCCACCCACGGAGCAGTGTTGCAGTGGCTTGAACGTCGGTGAACTCCCCGAGGCTCTCGATCACCGCCCGTTGGATCGCCGGGGGGGTCTGTGGATTCACCATCTCTGAGAGTGCATTGAGGTCGGCCGCCGCCAGTTCTTCCCCACTGTCCTGCTGGCGTCGCAGTCGCGCGCCCCGCCCGACGAAGCTGAGCGCCGCCTGGCGCAGTTCTTCCGGCGCTTCCGTTTGCCGCGCGACGTCGAGGCCTCGCTCGTACATCGCGTTGAGTCGCCGTCGTGCTTGCTGCGAGAGCTCTGCGCCGCGTTCGAGCTGATCGGCAAGGTCCTTGGCGGCCTGCCCGGCGCCGCGATACTGCCACGCGGAGAATCCGGCGGCACCCGGCTCGGTTAGATGCTCGATAATCTTTTGACTCAAATCGGGGCGATCGTCGCTCAAGCGCAGCGCCATGGGCAAAAACCGTTCCCGGAGTGCATCGTTCGTCGTCTCCTGCAGTGCCGCAGCGAGCATTGGCTCGAGGTGTGTCGAAGCAGAGCTTTCAATGGCGCTGGCGAGGAACTCATCGTCCGAGTGGCGAACAAAGAGCGCCGCGAGAGCGGTGCCGGCTTTTGGGGAATTCCAGTCGCCGAGGCGGTAGATTGCCTGCAGTTGCACGTGTGGATCAGGGTCGCTCAGTTTGGCGAGCAGGGCGGCGCCCAGGGCTTCCGTGGACTCTATCGCTTTTTCAGCCAGACGCACTGCATGCCGGCGCACGGCCGGATGGGAATCATCGAGAGCGATCTTCACGAGCTTGACGTCGAGTTTTCCGATACCGTCGAGCACGCACAAAGCGTGCAGCCGCTCGCGAGGGTTCGAAGAGTTGCCGACCCGCTCTCGAAGATGCTCGGTGACCTCCGTAGCCTGCTGTTCGACGAGAAGCTGGTGTGCCATGTCGCGCACCCACCCGCTTGGCGATCCGAGCTGTGCGGCGAGTTCGTGAGCATTCATCGATCCAAGCGTCGGAATCGGCCGGGGCTCATAGTTCACCGGCACGATTCGGTAGAGTCGTCCGAGATCCTCGCCAGCTCGTGCGTTTACATCCTCAAATCCTTCGATATAGAAGTACTGAGGGTGTTCGATGACCTCGCGGTACATGTCGGCGATCCAGAGGGCTCCATCTGGACCGTAACGCAGCTTCGTTGGCCGAAACCAATTGTCGGACGACGCGAGGAACTCTCTGCCTTGGTCACCCGTCGGTCGACCACCGCGAAACGTCGCGCCTTGCGGTTCCAGCTCGATGCGGTGCACCAGATTGTGCGCCGGTTCGCTGACGAACGCGCTGTTTTCAAATTGCGGTCCGAACGCATCGTCGCGACGAAGCGTCAGTCCACAGCACGACGTAAAACGATTCGCCTCGTGTGGCATGTTGACGCGTGGCAGAGTGCGACTCGTGGGATAGACCCGACTCAGACGCGGATAGAGAACATGACGCGATCGACTTCTCGAGAACATTGGATTGCGGCGTAGGAATCGGCTCTCGAGTGCGAAATGAAAGATTGGGTTCGGATTGTTAGATCCGAACCAATCGCCCCAGTCGTTCCGAGTGCGACCGAACTGCGTTTGCCCTGCGACCAGCTCGAGAAGGCCCTCGTCGGGGCGAATACGGAAGTCGTGGCCGCGAATGTCGATTTCCTTGCCGGTGCGCTTCGAGCGCACGATCCCGCTTGAGTCGCCGTTCGCACAGTAAAGCCAGTTGTCGAGCCCCCAAGCGAAACCATTGACGAGGTGCTGTTCGTTCCCATGTCCGAAACCGGTGTAGAGAGTCTCAACGACATCCGCCTTGCCGTCGCCGCTGCGGTCCACCGCAAACACGATGTCGGGAACTGTCGTAACGAGCACTCCATCGCGCCAGGGACGGGCTCCCGTAGGAAATGAGAGTCCATCGACGAAGACACTCGACGTGTCGAGAACTTCATCACCGTCAGTGTCTCGCAAGACGACGATCCGCCCACCGGCTTTGCCTTCGCCGTCGGTACCTTCGGGGTAGTCGTGCATCTCTACCACCAGCAGGTTGCCGTTGGTGTCCCAATCGAATGAAACTGGGTCACGGACGAGAGGTTCGGACGCCATGAGCTCGATGCGGAAGCCGTCGTGGATATGGAAAGCAGACAGAGCCTCCTGCGGCTCAAGTGGCTGCGGTGTCAGCGTTCGCAGCAGGTCGTTGTAGCTGCGTCGTTCGACATGGTTCGGCAGATCAGACGTGAACTCGTTCTGCACCCATAGGTGGCGAGACCGAAACCATGCCCCAGCATTGCGGCCACCGCGACTGATCGGTGGAATGTCGACATCGCCGACGGTGTGATCGCGGCGCTGCTCGTTGAGAACCTCGATGCTCCATCCCGTCTCATGTGATTCGAAAAGATGCAGAGAGTACTGCGCCTCATTCGCAAAGATGACATCGTCGCGACCATCTTCGTTGAAGTCGGCGAATCGAAGGCCGCCATCCCCGCCGGCGGTATCCACGAACTGCGTCGCTGGAGGTAGCGTGAACGGCAGGCGTTCCCACATCGTACCGTCAGGTGAGCGCTTGAAGATCGCCTGCCTCGAGGGGTTGCTGACGAGGATTTCACAGATACCGTCGGCGTCTATATCACGAAGGCGAACACCGAGATCGCGTCCCTGCCAACTCGTGTGAACGGGCTCGCCGTCGATGGAGAAACCACGGAAAAACCCGGTGTCTTCTTGCCAGCCCGTGCCATTGAAGTGCCACGCGCCGCGCGTCTGTTCGTTGCTGACGACGACGCTGGCGTGCCCCGACGGTTGGAGGATGCCGAAACGCGCTCCGCCGTCGACTCGCTCACCCTTCTTAAGCTCGCTGAGGACAAGCGGGAACGTCCCCGTCGTCCAGGACTGCGTCTCCGGCGACCAGAGGCGCGTCTGCCGGACCGAACCGTTTCCGATGACGACATCGACGTACCCATCGGCATCGACGTCAAGAACGCGAACACCATTGTCGCCGCCGTCGTCTGCCCTCAGCGGCACGCCACCAAGGAGGTTGTCGCGGAGGCGATTCCAGGCACTGCGAAAGTTGAGAAAGCGCACGCTGTCGCCGTGGTTCGACGCCGCGTGATCGATTAGCTCGACAATCTGAGAGTTCTTTATCCACTCATAAGGATGAAAAACGAGGGTGAAGGTGCCCTTTTTGATGACGGCGACGTCGAGCTGCGCTTTCAAAGTTTCGACAGTCGTCGGGCTCTGGTTGCCCGACCTGTTCTGGCCTTCCCAGTCGCTTGGAATGACGCAAGGGAACTGCCAGCATTTGCGATCAATCACGAACGGGTAGGGGTAGTTCTCGACGATGTTGACGAACGACGGAAACGGGATGTAGCTCTCGAAGCGATGGTTGCCGGCGTCGTCGAAAACGAGCTGGCGTGGGAGCTCTGGGTCGGCTGCTGTTGTGAGATTGCAAACCGAGCTGTCGAGGCGCAGGAAGTTGCCAGCCGCCGTGGTCTGATTGAAGATTTCTGTGTAAAAGCGCGGGCTCGGCGAGTTGATCGAATCCATACACGGCACACGAAACGCCACGGGGTGGTTGCCGGCGACCGAGAAGAGCTGATCCACGCTGCCGTCGTACGTTGCCTTGGCTCGGGCGAAGTCGCCATCCTTGAGAATAGGGCACGGGTGATCGAGGGTGTGGCACTCGATCGTTACACCTTCAGCGAGCCAGCGCTGGAAGTGCGGAGTCGTCGGGTCGACTCGATTCGTCATGATGCTGACGGGCGCACTGCCCGTGAGCTCTTTGAGACGCTCGAGAATCGGCCGCAAGTATTCCTCGTACTTCTCGTACGAGCGCATGTCGTCAATTGCCAGCACGACCACCGCATCGACGTTCGACTCGCCGACCCACTGAGCTGTCGTCAGACGTGGAAAGTCGAGACCGACGTAGAACGGGTCGCTGCCGTCGAGATACGTGAGCCTGTTGCCGTCACCGGCGACGATGGTGATCGATAGAAAGAGTGCGACGAAAGGCGCAAGCGCGCGAGATGAAGTGGATCGCATGGTGTCCCTGGGCATGGAGGAGGATGATCGAGGCTGCCGGGAACGATCCAGTTAACCCTCATTTCGCGCGAGTTTCTACTGCGACTCTTTCGCCGAAGGGTGGTCAGTGCAGGTCTGTCGAATCGGTGCGCCTTGCGAAGGAAATCGACTTTCCCCTCTTTTTGGCGCTTTGGGTCGACCGGAGAGATTCTTTCGGGCTCGTCTATTCGGACGTCGCTCGACTTCGGGAGCTCAAGCGTCTCACTTCTAGCCGGAACTACGCACTGGTGAGACGCAAGTGCGGTCGCGTGCCGTGGGGCGAACAGATGGCTATCTTCGCACGGACTCCGACGTGCACAATGGAGGCACAGCAATCCCCACAGCTAGCCAGGATGAGTTGACGGGGAGGCCGACACCGGCACGCTTCGCTGCGCCTCGATAGCGTGTCGCGCGTTTCAGGAGTCGTTTGTTGGTCTCACTCGGCCAAGACGATGACGACGACCGCGAAAACATCCACTTCGTCGTCGTCGCACGCATTCAATCCAAACAGGCGGACGCTATTCCCGATGGCCAGATCCGCCAGGGAGAGGAGTCGATCGTCGGTGGAAGACGTGTCCACAACGATCACTTGCGGCGTCATGGCGATCACCTTGTCGTCTAAGAAGAGCGTGGAACTCTCGAAATCGATGTCGTCGATGACACTCTCCATGGCGTGGGTTGTGAGGCGCGCGTCGGCGACCAAACCCGCGTCGTGCGGGTCGACGGCCAAGTGGATCGTCTGCGGTCCGCAAGCGACGAGCTCGTGCAGTAGCGCGGGATCAATGGGGCCGACTCCTTCGGCCTTGAATCCTTCTCCCGCAGGCAGCATGAGGTTCATGGGGTCGCCCACGGGTGGTTGGAGGGTGATTGACATGGCGCCGTCGATCTCCGACAGGCCGACGAAATCTCCCTCCACTTCCGCGGGTTTGAGAAACACCGCAAGCGCGTCGACTGAGCCGTCGTCCGCAGGATCCTGATGGAGAACGCGGGCACGCATGCCTTCTGCGATCGCGCTTGGGTCAAGTATTTCGTCGCATCCGAGCACGATCAACGTGTCGTCGCTGAGCTGTACTTCGAGACTAGTACCGTCTTGGTCGATTGTGAACGCCCCACCGCTGACCTCCACCGAGACGATGCCGGAGCTGGCGAGCACGTCGCCGAGGACGATCAGATCGGCCTCGACGACGCCGTCCGCCGCCAGCCGACCGCGCACTGTCGCCTCCAATCCGTCCGTCAGCGCATCCGGACCGACGACAGCGCCGGCAGCATCAAAGATCGTCGTATCGGCGTCGACGCTAACATCCACTGCGTCGCGTTCGGCTCCGAGATCGAGCCGAAACGACGTCGCGAGGTCGCTCTCGAAGATCGTGCCGGTGACGGCGCGGAGACAACGAATCGGGTCGATGTCGACGAAGACGACCGGGCGGAAGATGCACTTGCCCGAGGCACCAGCCGCGTGAAGCCCGATCGATTTGTTGGCGTCGATGTCAAGTCGCAGGGTGACCGTGTCGCCGGGAGCGACGTCGAGCCCGCCTCTAGGATTCAAGTCGATGCGGCCGCTCGGGAGCTTGATCTCCAAATCGCTGCAGACGGCCGTGATCCCATCCTTGGGTACCGCCTGAACGTCGGAAACGCGGAGGCGGATCTTGTTATAGCGTCGCGCCGGAATGTCGTCGCGGACGGTCAGGAGGAGATCCTCGTCGCGTAGCTGCAGCAAATCGAACTGCTCACCCTCGGTCGATTCAAAGAGCACGACGTCTCCAGGAATGAGCGTGATTTCGTGCACGGTTAGCCAGATCTCGGCGAAATCCTCCGCCGGTCCGTCGCCGATGAGTACCGCGACTGAACCTGGTGCTGCGTCGCCACTGGAGCCGCCGCTGCTACAGCCGACGGCGACGATGGAAGCAAGTGAGACAGCGACAAGAGCTCGTACGATTCTCATGGTTCATCTCGAAAGGAATGAAGAAAGAACAACAGATCGGCACCTTATGGAGCAGCAAGTTTTGAGCCGGCCATTGCGTCACCGGCATAATCTCTTTCCACGCTGTGCGTTGTCGTCAGCCGGCCAGGGTGCCAAAGTGGGCGAGTTTCTTCCTTCCGAGCCTTATTCTTCCTGTCCAGAATCTGGAAACTTGGAACCGATCTAATGATTGGCGCATCGAGGCTTTCTGAATCAACGTCTAGTCAGTTCCAGCCTGAGCCTTGCTCGCCTCAGCGCGACCGACTGCGTCACGGCGCTTCTTGAGCTCTCGATAGGTCGTGAGGATGATCTTTTCGTCCTCTATAGCCTTCTTGAAAGCCGGATCCGTAACGGCAAGCAGATCTCCCAGCCGTAGCTCGCCCGAGCTCGAGATCTTTGGGAACACCTCGGTGGGCCGTGTGCAGTGAACGAGCATCATCGTCAGACCGGGTTTGAGGTTCCGGACGGCGTCGACGAACTTGTCCACCTTGTGGCGCGACTTCCAGGCGTAGCTGTCGGTGTGGATGTGATCGAACACGGGTAGGCCGCCGTTCCAGACGCGCTCGCCGAAGCCGTGCCGGTTGCCGACAAAGAGAATCGGAATCTGCATCTCGATGCCGACGCGGATGTAGCGTTCCAAGAATTCGGGTGAGCGAAACAGTACTCCCATATGTGAATCCAGGTGCGTCGGTTCGAAACCCATCGTACGCGCGCGATCGATCTGGGCTCTGATTTCCTTTTCGACTTCATCCGGGGTGGCGTTTTCGACGACTTGGTGGGCTTTGTCCCAAAGGCAACCTTCTTTGTCGGTAAGGCCTGGAACCGTTGGCTTTCCCGCGAGAGGACCCCACCGGTAGAGATCCCACTCCGACGTGAGCGTGAGATGAAGTCCGGCGTCAAGTTCTGGATTTTTCTTAATGTAGCGCACCGCTTCCGGAACCCACGGACACGGCATCATGACGCTGACAGAATTCGCGGCTCCCTTCTCCAGTGCTTCGAAGGTTCCGAGATTCGAGTCGTGCGACATTCCGACGTCATCGACATGCACGACGAGAACACGATCGCCTGCCTTCCAGCCAAGTCTCTCGGCGTACGTCTTTTGATCTTCTGCATGCGTGCGATCCCCCGCTGCGGAGATGGCGAGAAAGCCAAGGACTAAAAGTCCTCTCGCTGACTTGATCATGGTGTCCTCCCTCTGCTGCTTGTTCTGCTTTCCGACGAGTTTGTGATGAGACGCGCGACGTTCGGGGCGCCGATCGTTTTCGCAAGTTAGGGTATCGCCGCCCTCTCGTCATCCGCAACCATTACACTGTATACTGCCTGACGCCTAACCGCCCTCTTGAAAAACTATTCGGACGACATCATCTGGCCTGTAAGACGGCCGCTAGGATTCGGAAATCGCCCGCACCGCTCTGCTTTTTGCGGCACGCAACGCGCTCCGATTCGTCTTGGCGCTGCCTACAGGACCGCCCACTCCCCACCACAGCACCCGCCGAAATCGCCGACGTTACCGAAATCACCACTGCGGAGATTCCTGCTATGAGCCGCGTTCTTTGTGCGACCGTTCTGTTCCTCGCTTCCACCTCTTTTTTACCCCGCCAGATCGTCGCGGATGACTGGCCGCAGTGGCGCGGGCCGCAGCGGGATGGTGTCTGGCGTGAATCGGGTGTTCTTGAGTCGCTACCCGAGGGTCAGCTTGAGGTGAAGTGGTCGGTGCCGATCTCTAGCGGTTATGGTGGACCCACGGTGGCCGATGGGCGCGTGTACGTGACCGACCGCGTCGTCGATGGGCGCGAGCAGATCGAGAGAGTTCACTGTTTCCGTGCCGAAGACGGAGAGCTCGTGTGGCGCTACAACTACAACTGCCCGTACGTCGACGTCAGCTATGATGCGGGCCCGAGAAGCTCGGTGACGGTTTTCGACGGTCGCGCCTACTCACTCGGAACGATGGCGAACTTTATTTGCTTTGACGCTGAGCTCGGGGAAGTGCTGTGGCAGAAGCGTCTGCTTGAAGAGTACAAGATCAAGATGCCTTCCTGGGGCATCACTTGTTCACCGCTTATCTACGAGGACTTTGTGATTGTTCAGATCGGAGGGGCGGATGGCGCCAACCTCGTTGCCTTCGATCGCGTCACTGGCAAGGAAAGCTGGCGCGCGCTCGACGATCCACCATCGTACTCCTCGCCCTTGCTGATCGAGCAAGCCGGACGCAAGGTGCTCGTCTGCTGGACCGGAAGCCGCGTGGTCGGCATGAACCCGGCCGACGGCAAGCTCTTCTGGGAGTACGCCGCGCCGCCGAAGCGATTTGTTCGCAACTGCGCATCCCCAGTCTGGTCCGGAGAGTATCTCCTCTGCAGCAGCTTTTTCGACGGCGCCTTCGTACTGCGGGTGCCCCGGGATCGCCTCGTCGCCGAGGAAGTGTGGCGGCGAGTTGGAGAGTCGGACAAGAAGACGGATGCGATACATACAAATGTCGCTGAGCCGCTCATCCAGGGTGATCATATCTACGGCGTCGACAGCTATGGGGAAGTGCGATGCCTGTCGCTGGCGACTGGCGAGAGAGTTTGGGAAAGCGTGGGTGAGCTGATTCCGCGCGACCGCTGGAGCACGATGAGGTTTTATCCGAATGGCGACGTGGTCTGGCTTTTCACGGAGCTTGGGGAGTTGGTCATTGCCCGGTTCTCGCCTGAGGGGCATGAGGAACTTTCTCGGACTAAGCTGATCAAGCCGACCAAACGACAGCTCCCGAGTCGTAGGAACGGCGTCTGTTGGTCGTCGATCGCGTTTGCACAGAAGCACGTGTTCGCGCGCAGTGACGAAGAGCTCGTCTGCGCCAGCGTCGCCGCGAGGGAGTAGTCCCCTACGCTCTACAAGAGCCGAAGGCAGCAATGCGCCTTCGCGGCTCGCCGCAGAGGTCCGAGGTGAGCGACGTTTGAGCCGCGTCGGCGGTGTTCACCTGTGGCGCTCCGCGTGAAGCCGCGTCTGGAAACGACGCGGCTGACCCACTGTTCGCCGTGCTCCTTGCCATTTTTTTAAGGCACTGGGGGAATTCTGCGCACTCAACAGTTTGCTGAGAAGGACTTCAGCTTACCGGTCGTTTTGATCCGCAGCGCGTGGCGTTGAAACCGCTGCAGCGTCGTGGCTTCTTGCTCCGATAGATGGGCAGGGCGAATGCGCAGGAATGTAGGTCAGCCTGTTCGAGCGCGTATTGCGCGCAGACTCGAACGCTGGCGTGCGATGCTAGAGCGGTGGGTCGCCGCAAGTCCTGCAGCCTTTCGCGTCGATCATCACAGAGTCATGGAGCCGGGATCCGCATGCGAGCTGACCTCGTCGTGCTGACCGGCCGGCCGAAGTTCAGGAGTTAGTCCATGTCTGATCAACAGCTGCAAGAGATCAAGAGCAACTTTCGTGGGCTTTCGGTGATCGACAAGGTCCTGGCCCCGATCTCCGTCTTTGTCATCGCCGGTTGGGTGATTCATTGGGTGTCCGGTGGAACGAACGCGTTCGGACTCTTCAGCGACTGGTTCCAGACCTTGTCGTTCTTTGGTGCGCTGACCGTCGCAGTCCTTGTCAACCTGCGTATCATGGGCAAGCAGTTCTTGCCCCTGCATATCGATCGTCGCAGCGTTGCGATCGCTAGTCTCGTACCCGTCGTTGGGTATCTGTTCGAGATCATCACTTCGCTCGCTGCTTTTTTGACGATCGGCGGTTCGATCGCACTCGCTTACATTTCGGCCACGACTTACTGGCGCAAGCATCTGCCTAGCTTCGCCACAGAACCGCTCGGATCTGCGGCAAGCCAGGAGGGACTTCCCTCCAAGGCTGCGGGCGATACCTCCGCGGCGTCAGGCACAGACGAAGCCTCAAACGCTGACGCGGGCAGCGAAGCGAACTCGAGCAGCGAGGCAGAGGAGCAAAAGAAAGAACGGGAAGAGGCCGCCTCACCGGCATGAGTCGGGCGCCTCAGCGGCTTCCCACATCGCGAGTCTGCGGGCAGGCGGCGGGAGGAGCAAAGGTGCGCAGTGCTCGACGGCACGACCCTTGACGTTTACACTCGGGGTTCAGTCGTTCGTCGACGTCGCTCACACCTGGACGCTGCCTCAATGTCTGTCGCCAAGTCGTACTCTTGCCGTCTTGCTAAGACTCTTGCCTTCGCGTGCGTTGTGGTTTCCATCTTTTGGACACGCGCTGAGGTGCGCGCAGATTTCCGCCGCGGCGACGTCAACCGTGACAACGCGGTCAACATCTCAGATGCGATATTCCATCTCATGGTCCAGTTTCGCTCGGGCGGGGACTTCGCCTGCCTCGACGCGGCTGATGCCGATGACGACGGTGAACTGAATCTCGCGGACGCCACCACGATCCTCGAGTTCTTATTTGGTGGTGGGGCGATCCCGGCGCCATCGGCTGCGACTTCAGGACCGGATCCGACGTGCGACAGTCTTGATTGCGGGGATAGCCCGAGCGTCAGCCCCGCCGTCGTCATCAGCGAGATTCACTACAATGACGCGACGAACGATCTCGCTGAGTTCGTTGAGCTCCTCAACCGGACACCATGGGGACTCGATCTCAGCACCTATCGATTCACGAACGGCATTGCCTTCGCCTTCCCGGAGGGCACGCTGCTACCTCCAGGCGAACGCATCGTTGTGGCGCGCGACCCTCGCCGTTTGCGGCGTTCCCCGGTTCCTGTTCTCGGTCCCTATGACGGTGGGTTGCGAGACAGCGGTGAGCGACTGACGCTTACCAACGACGAGTGCGTCGCGGAGAGCGTTGCGTACGACGATCGGGCGCCGTGGCCACTCGGCGCCGATGGATACGGCTCGAGTCTTGAACGGCTCGAGCCTCTGGCCGCAGCGGACGATCCCCACAACTGGCGCGCCTCGACGCTGCATCGAACGACCCCCGGCGAGGTGAACTCCACGAGAGGGACGCCGCTCTATCCGCTGATTGTCTCTCAGCGGGCGACGCCTGCGGCACCGACCTCGGCGGATGCTGTTACGGTCGAATTGACGATCGATATTCCGCTCCGCGATCTGACCCTCGGTATCTTGCGGTGGGAGGGTGTCCAAGCCGAGGTCTCGCCCATGGCGAGCATCGAGATGCGAGCGTCCATCGACTCAGAGAGCCCCGAGCGCACGGTGCTGTCGGCGATAGTGCCGCCGCAACCTTCTCAGACGCTGGTGGTCTACAACTTCCAGATCATGCTGGCGACGGGAACGTCAACGCTACTGCCTGCGGTTGGTGAGCCTTCTCCCTTCTTTGGCTTTTTCGTCTTTGACTATGACATTCCACACGAGTTGCCGCTCCTCTGGATGTTTCCTCGTCGAGAGACTGCGCTCGTCGGTGAGGGATCGCGAGCGGATGCCAGCGGCGCGGCGGCGCTCGACGTCGGTAGTCGCACGGCACTAGCGTTTCCGCGCGCTCAGTCACGGATCCGTACGATCACGAACGGGCAAAAGTTGAAGTTCCTCAAGGGGCGCGAGTACAGAGGCGATCGCACGATCAACATCATTCCCGAGCTCGGTGGCGGAGGATCTGGGGTCGCTGCGACGCACATGGAGGAGCTCGGTATGCGTGTCTTCCGTGAATTGGGCGTTCCATCACCACGCACCGAGTTCTTTAGGCTCATCGACTTCGGTGCATCCGAAGCGAGTCGCCACACGCAGTCTCTCGTTATCCAGCAGGTCAACGAGCGTTTTCTCGCCATGAATGGCTTTAATGAGGAGGGCGATCTCTACAAGCTGGACAAAAGTGACTTCGCAAAGCGAACGAATCTCGAGACAGGTTTGGCAGACTTCTTTCTCGTCATTCGGAACTTGCGCTCTGGTAGCGAAGAGGAGCGGCGGGCGCTCGTCTTCGAACACTTCAACCTTGAAAGCGTCGGTCTCTACTCCGCGATCGGTATTCTGATCGGCAACTGGGATGGCTTTCACAACAACATGTACGTCTACGAGCACGCACCGGACGGCGACAAGTTCGCCTTGATTCCTTGGGACCTCGATCAGGTTTTTCAAACCAGCGTCGTCGACTTGCCTCTGACCTGGCCGCTCGACGGACAGCCACTCGACGGCGGGATCTTCGGGGGCAGCCGTGAGCCAGGACCGATCTCTCGTCCGTATCATTCGCAGCCCGATCTCGACGCGGCATATCGAAATCTCTTGCGAGAGTTGATCGCACCCGGCGGACTCTTTACGGTCGACGCTATGGAGGAGCGGATTCGCGTGATCGAAGATCTCTTACTGGCTGACCTCGACCTTCAAGAGCAGTTCATCGGCGAACCTCGTGATGTGCGTCGCGGGAACATTCGCAGCACGTATGCGGCGCTTCGGCAGTACGTCAGCCAAAGGATCGCTTTCCTAGAGGCGGCGCTCGGGGAACCCTGAAGGGTTCGAGGGGCGGGTAGAGTCGGAGACGCACAGAGTATAGAGGGGAGTACGGGTACGCCCACGCCGACGCGATCGTTTACGCTCACGGGCGTTGCCTGATCGGAACGCAAGGGGTTGCGGATACAGACACAGATTCAGAAGCAGATTCAGAAGCAGAGGCAGAGGCAGCACCAGAAGCAGATACGGATCCAGAGACGGAGACGGGCCGCCTACGCCACGCCGGCAAGGCCGGACAGCACACGGAGAGGCTGTGAGTTTTTGAGAACGAGCGGTCGTGGCGCGCGGTCACAGTCACGGCCGACGGTCACGTCCAGAACGGCACACGGCGTGTGCCTGCTACGTTGAAGAGGCCCCACGCCCACGCCCACGCCCACGCACACGCCCACAGCCGTGAGCCTACTCCCCTCTCAGCTGTCGATCCGCTCCGCGCGCATCACGCACTCGCGCGTCGGGCGTTGCAGGGTTTGGAGTGAAGCGCCGCGCGCAAGACTTCGTCCATGTTCTCGACCTGAATGAATTCGACGCCGGCTCGGACCTCTTCGGGAAGCTCCTTGAGATCAGAGGCGTTGTCGCGTGGCAGGATGAACCGTTTGATTCCGGCGCGTTGGCCACCGAGCACCTTTTCCTTGATGCCTCCTACGGGCAGAACAAGTCCAGTCAATGTCACCTCGCCAGTCATCGCCGTGTCCCTTCGCATCGGGCGGGAGCTGTAGAGGGAGGCCAGCGCCGTAGCCATGGTGATCCCCGCCGACGGTCCGTCCTTCGGGATGGCGCCGGCCGGGACGTGGACGTGGACGCCTGCGCCTTTGAATAGCTTCACGTTGATGCCGAGCTCCTCGGCGTGCGACCAGACGAAGCTGCGCGCCGCCTGTGCCGACTCGCGCATGACGTCGCCCAGTTGCCCGGTGAGCGTGAGTCCACTGCCTTCCGGCAGAAGTGTCGCTTCGACGTTGAGCACTTCTCCCCCGGTCGCCGTCCAGGCGAGACCGACAGCGACCCCCGGGAGCATCTCCTTGCGAGGGCGCTCCTTCATGAACTTTTCTGGGCCGAGGTAGTCTGTAAGGTTTTCGGCGCCGATCTCCAGGGCATCGGGGCTCGATTCCTCAACGACCTTGAGAGCCACCCGCCGCACGAGTTTTCCGAGCACGCGGTTGAGCTGTCGCACACCCGCTTCCCGGGTATAGCTGGAGATGATCAGCGGTAGAGTGGCGTCGGGAATCGTGCACTGCTCTGCAGTCAATCCCGCTTCCGTGATTTGCCGCGGCACCAGGTAGCGCTTGGCGATCTCGGTTTTCTCTTCGCGGCTGTACCCCGCGATCCGAGTGATCTCGAGACGATCAAGGAGAGGTTCTGGAATCGTTTCCAGCGAATTGGCTGTGGCGACGAACAAAGTTTTCGAAAGGTCGAATGGCAGTTCGAGGTAGTTGTCGCGAAACTCCTTGTTCTGCTCAGGGTCGAGGATTTCCAGAAGAGCAGCGGCAGGGTCGCCTCGGAAGTCGCGTCCGACTTTGTCGACTTCGTCCAGCATGATGACCGGGTTTTTTACGGCCGCGCGCCGCATGGCCTGCAGAATACGGCCCGGCATGGCGCCGATGTAGGTGCGCCGGTGGCCACGCAGCTCCGCTTCGTCGTGGAGGCCGCCGAGGCTGAGGCGCTCGAATTTACGGTGCAGCGCGCGGGCGATCGACTGTCCGAGCGAGGTCTTGCCGACACCCGGCGGGCCGACGAAGCACAAAATCGGAGCTTTGGCCTTCGGATTCAGTTTCAGTACGGCGAGGTGTTCGAGAATCCTTTGTTTGACCTCGTCGAGACCATAGTGGTCCGCATCGAGCACGTTGCGCGCGGCCTCCGTGTCAAGGCGTGCGCGAGTCGACTGCGTCCACGGCAAGTCCAAGACGAATTCCAGGTAGTTGCGCACGACGTTGTGTTCTGGGGACGACGATGGGAGCGACTCAAAGCGCTTCAGCTCGCGGTCGACTTCCTCTCTTACTCGTTTCGGTAGCTTCAGCTCGTCGAAGCGTTTTCGCAGCTCGTCGATTTCTGATTGGCCGTCGTCGCCTTCTCCGAGTTCCTTATGGATCGCTCGAAGTTGCTCGCGAAGGATGTGTTCTCGCTGCGCACGGCTGAGCTCGCTCGACGCATCAGAGGCGATCTTTGCACGCAGCTCGTGAACGTTGACCTCGTGTGTTAGGTGGGAATGGACAAGCGTCAGGACCTCTGTAACCGTCGACGCTTCGAGCAGTTCTTGTTCTTGCTCCAGCGTCAAACCCATCATCGATGCGACTCCGTACGCCGAGCGAATTGGCGATTCCGGGCTCAAGCGGAGTTGATTCAGGACCTCCGCGGACTCGGGTGTCGTCAGCTCCAGAAGCCGCGTGACGAGTTTCTTGACTTCCAGGAACAGCGCCTCGACGCGCGTGCCACCGTCTTGCGAAATCGGTCGCGGTTCGACAACGCCGTGCAGCACCGCCACCTTGTTTTCGTTTTCAACGCTCTCAACGCGGAGCAAGCGACAACGGTCCTTGCCTTCGATCACGAGCTGCACGTGGCGCTCCGAGAGCTTTGCCGCGCGTTTGATCACCGCTCGGGTTCCGATGGTGTAGAGGTCATTGAGTGACGGCTCATCGTCTTTCGGTGAGCGTTGGGCGACGACGAAAACTTCGTTCGTCTCACTCGCTAGCGCCTCATCGACGGCGGCAAGCGAGAATTCACGGCCCACGGCGATTGGCTGGACGACCTGGGGGTAGAGCACAGTGCCTTTGACCGGCAGGAGCGGGAGGGAGTTGTTCGATGACATGTTGGGTCACCTCTCTCGAGGTTGCTGGAGGGGGGTCTTCACACTTCTTCTCTGCTTCTTAATGCACTCCCTGTGCCAAATACCTAAATACATTTATAACATATCTTTATGTCTTATCTGTATGCCCCATCTGTCTGCCGACCTGGCCATCGACTGTCAATTTGGCAGTGCTCGGCAGAGCAGCGGTTCCCGTCGTGCGATTTGGAGTCGGGAGCTCCCGAGTGGATGCGCGGGCGTGAGGGAGGTACCGTGTGAAGCGACCGCCCCGCTCATGTCTCCTTCGTCCTTCAGGAGCAGCCGGTATGAAGCGTGTCATCGCTCTTTCGCCCTTTTTTCTGTTCCTGCTCTTCGCAGAGCCGGCGTCACTCACCGGCGAAACCGGTCTGCGCTCTAACCTCGACTTGCCTTACAACGCCGGTGCCGCCTCCGGGGAGGAGGACGAAGAGATCGTCGAGGTCATCACGTTCTACGGTGAGAGCTACAAGGCGAACGCGGTCGTCTTCTGCCTCGACGCTTCGAACAGCATGAAGAAAGCAAACCGCTGGGAAGTTCAGAAACGCGAGGTGACGCAAGCGATCAATGAGCTGAGTCAAGGCGCCGAGTTTGGTCTTGTTCTCTACCATGGGAGCGTTGCTGCCTTTCGCTCAGTCCTTGTTCGGGCCAGCACCGAGAACAAACAAGCGGCTGTCGCGTTCCTGAACTCGCACGATCTCGACCGGCAAACTTGCATGGAACGTGCCGTTATGAAGTCGTTCAAGATTCTGAGCAAGTCAGCGCGTTCCCACCGCGCCGTCATCGTAGCTGGCGATGGACGGCCGACACAATGTGGGGCACCGGAGATGAACCGGGAAGGAGTTATGCGGGGGATGCTGCAGCGCACGCGAGTGGCCAACCCAGGCGGGCGCATGCGGCTCCACACCATTCTCGTCGGAGAGAAGCAACAGGGCGGCGACGTGGAATTCATGCGCGATCTGGCCCGCACTCATCGAGGAACGTTCCGTTCGGCAAAGTGAGGGGGGGGCGTCGCCGAGCGCGTCGTGAGTGTCCTTTCAGCGCGCTGTTGCATCCTCGAGAAACGCGGCGCGCGCGGGAAGAAAGCGGCGCAAAGCGTCAAATGACTGCTCAAAGCCGCTCAGAATGATGTCGCGTGGGCCGCGCAGCTCAGCCTCTGGGATCAGCAGCACATCTTCCCGCAGAGCTGTCGCTGCGTCGTCGACGATCGCTAAGAGGCGCGACACGTGCAGCGGACCGTCGGCGGCGATCAGACGGCCGAGCAAGTCGACGTAGCCGGCGTGCAGGTCAGGCTGCGTGTGAAAAGGAAAGATGATCGGGCCGAGAGGTCGGGACTCGCATCCTGTTCCCGGCACGGCGTCGAGTGGGTAGGAGAGCGGAAAATCGGCGCAGCCGAAACCGCCGTCGAGATCCCATGGAATCAAACGCCAGCGTGAGATCGGATCGAGATCCCAGTAGAGGAACTGATTGTTGTCGAATCCGTCCCAGTTGCTCATGAATACACCGATCGCCGAAACGAGCGCGACGTCGTCGAGATCGAGGCGAGAGAGTACCGTCTGGCGTACGACAGCGGGATCCGATGATCGCAGGCCATCCAGAAGTTCGTTCAACGAAGAGTTACGAGTTTCGAAGTTTGTTTTTTTCGAGAAGCTCCCCTTGTCTAGCTTGTAGAGATCACCATCGTCGTCGAGTCCGCTACGCCGCAGAAAACTCTCGTTGACCTGTTCGATCACCAGGCGCGGAAAGTTTTGGTCGCGGCGCGCGCTGCGGTCGATGACGCGAAACCAGTCAACCCACGGCGCTAAGGCTTGGGCTGCGTGATAGAGGGAGAAGCCAAGGAATTCAGCCTCGGTCGTACTCTCGAGGATGATGTTGATCGTTCGGTTGCCCTGGTATTCGGCGCCCTTGAGGAATGTAACCTTCTTTCCGTTACCCGAGCGGCGGACGAGAGCTCCGTCGAAGTTTTCGGGAGGGCTTCCCGGTGCCTGAATGACCGCACCGCTGTAGTCGCGCTCGCTGTTCGGGAGCAGCATGGAGCTATCCGGTCCGAACAGCCAGATTGCGCGGAGATTCGTCGTGACCGTGCCGTCGTAGACGAAGTAGCTGAGCAGCGGATGTTGATCGCTTGGTGGCGGTAGCAGGACGCTCACGCCTGCGGCCGTCTCAACGTCGAGGTTGAACCGTACCATGGACTCGTTGGGCTGTGGAGGCAACACGGCTTCGTACTCCGTCATGCCGACTTGCGCCCCCACTTCGTGCATCGCCGCAGTCGAGAGCAGACTTTCCTCGGCGCGCCATGCGGTCCAGCGTATGGTGACACTTCGCACTTCCTCACGGCCGACGTCGAGTTGCACCCGCACGGTCACCGGTTCGGACGAGGTCGGTCGTCTCGGTGTGATCGAGACTCCGGAGATGAGCGGTCGCGCCGGGGTCCCCGCTGTCGAGTTGGGTTCACCGGGTGTGCCCCCGTTGATGATCGAAGTGCGCCAGGCGTGAAAGTCCTCGCCGGGAACCTCAGTTGCGACACGCTCGAGAGAACGGCCGTATCCGTCGGCGCCGATCGGCCACGGTGGTCGGTCGTCGTAGCGCAGCGTCTCGACGACGCAATCGCCCTGCACGAGAGTCAAGCGCTCACCACCGTTGGCGAGTGTGCCTTCGTACGGCCCGACTCGGGGGAGGTCGTGGCCACGCCAGAAACGGTCTTCCGGATCCTTGGCGAGCACCAAGAATTCACCTGGCCCGAGGGTTTGACCGCTAGGGAAAGTGAAACGAATCCCTTCAGTGAAGCTGTATTCGCTGAGGTCAGCGGCGAGGTTACTCCGATTGAAAAGTTCGACGAATTCAGCGTTCTCTCCGGGCGGTGGAAAGAGATTGACACCGTTCGGGTTGTACTGGATTTCGTTGATCACGATGGCTGCTGATCCGCTCGGGGCGCTGGCGCATCCAAGTTCGTCACACGTGAGATCGGGTCCGAAGAGAAAGGGCGAGATACCGTCGCTTGGCGACGAAAACAGACCGCGCAAGACAAACAAAGGATCGGTCAAATCGATGATGCCGTCGTCGTTCGAGTCGGCAGCATCCTCGCAGGTCGGTGCAGTCCGGGCATCGAAGAGGTAGAGAATCGTGGCGACCGCATCACCGACGCTGATTCGCCCATCTTGGTCAACGTCACCGCGCAGGAAGTCAGCGCGTAGGGATGATGTCGCTACCAAGACAACGGTCAGGGAGACCCAGAAGCATTGGTGAAGGAATCGCCGTGAGCGAACTGCACGCGCTGTCATGCGATAGAGTGATGCGAAGAATGTCTTCGGAGGAAGGAGGCGACCCGAAAAACTGCGTCAAGTTGCCCGCCCTGGCGGCGCTGTCACCACTCGAACGGCGATGTTCGAGCTCAGGTCTTCAACAGACCAATCGTTTGTAGAGAACAGCGCGCCTAGTCGGACCCGAGCGTCAATTGTAGCACGCCGCAGTTCGGCGCCAAGTCCGGTGCGGGCGGAGGTGCAAGATTTACGTTCGGTTCTTTCGCCCTTCGCCGGAACGAAGAACGGCGAACAGCGGTGGCGCTATTCGGCGCCGCTGCCGTTCGTCGCCTTGCGTGCGGGCGTGGTCTCTTTAGTGCGTCTTCACACCCTCGACGATCATCAGGCGCAGCAGCGTCTCGATGAGTTCCTTTTGGAGCCGCTCTCGCTTGCTCAGCTCGTTGACGTCCTTGTTCTGAAGTCCACGCAGGAACTCCTTGACGCGATCGAACTCGCGCGTGTACTCCGGGTAGAGCTCATTGAAGGCGACTGTAGAGGCTTTGCGGAATTCTTCGCCCACATGAGCGACGAGCATCTCCAACTTTTCGGCGTCGGTACGGTCCGCGCCGAGAGCGTCGACGGTCGCTTTGCTTTGCTGCACGACGTCGAGCATCAGTTTTTCGAACTTTGCTTCGTACACCGCTGTGAGCTTCTCGCTGCGCTCGTCCAGATCACGGACGAGCGAGGTGCGGAGCTGTGGCACGAGTCGTAGCGCGGAGCGAAAGAAGCTCGAGACAAGGGTCGGTGCGTTTGAAGCTAGATACCGTTCGAGACTGTCCACTTCGCCTGGCATGTGAAGCTCGAGTTGCTGTCGTCCGAGCTGAGCGACAGCGTGAGCGTCGAGCTGCATAGTCTTCGAGGTCAAACTGCCGAGTCCGACCATTGACAGTGCGATCAGTACTACGCCGGCGATCAGGAAAGCCCGCTGCCTTCTGCGGTTTCTGCCTGTCGAGCTCTCGATCTCTTCGCGTAGGGTCTCTAGGCGAGTGATGACTCCGACGTATTGGTCGGGTTGGTTCGAAGAGGATTTCATAGTTCTTCGATCTCCTGATCGAGGAGTTGCAGGGTGAGTCTGAGAAATTTTTTCCGCAGATCAAACGCTGTTTCGTTGGTGTCGCTGACGTCGAACTCGAGGAGCATCCGTCTGACCTCGTCGACGTCTTTAGAGAAGAGACGATCGAATTCGGTAATCGATCGTAGTGCGGCCCGATCTGTTATCTCACGCAGGCGCCTTTCGAGCTTTGTCCGTTCAGCTTCATCTTTGAGTGAAGGATAAGCTGCGAACGTTGCTTCTTGCGTCTTAGCAACGATTCGATCCTGGCTCTGCTGGAGACGTGTCTGTGTCGTGCTCAACACATCGTTACACAGCAGGTCGATCTCCCTCTCGACGGTGGCGGCGATTTCAGGCAGCATGGCCGCGAGTTGTTTTTGACTCTCCTGGGCGTAGACCGGCAATAGTGCTTCGGCTAAGCCGGAGACTTCGTGCAGCGCGAAGGGGCTGAACTCCCGCATCTCGTTCTCGATACTGACTTTGAAATTCTCTTCAGTCAGACTCGATCGCAAATGGGCGAAGTTGACGGCGACGAAAAAGAGAATCGTGCCACTGAGAACGATCGACACAGTTCGTGCCGTTCTGATTGCTCGGGCGCGCGAGGACAACTCGGCCTTGAGCGCGACGTCGAGCTGCGCCACGCGTGTCAGTACACCGGATGTCGTCTGATCAGAGCTCATCTCGAAATCGCTCCTCTGCGTTTTCCTTACGGGTCTTTTCCAAACGCTGCTCCAGCCCACTTGCAGCGGCTCGACGCAGTCGAACTCTCCTGGCAGCTATGTTTAGATATTGGTCGGCGGACGGGAGGACTTTAGCTTTTTCGACTGGCGGGCCGTTATCGAGCTTCGCCCTCGTTCGTTCGGTCTACGGCGAGGTGGGGCGCCCGCTTAACCTCGAGTTAACAGCCTGCCTGAAAAAGTGCTTCGAGCCGAAAACTGGCGCGGTCGGCCGTTGCACACGCAGGTAATCTCAGATGAGATGTTACGGCGAGTGTCAGTGCGGTCGAGGTGGGAGTGAAGGCGTCAGTTTCTCGGTCGAATGACGACCTGAACGGGCTGTTAAAGCGGGCGCCGAGCGATCTCGAGAGGACAGTAGGAAAAAGAGAGCGGCAGGACGGAGCAAGAGTTCCATGCGGTTTCGAATCGCTGCCTGCGGTGTAGGCCCGTGCGACGTTTCAGGTTAATGTGGAGCCATACGCCCGAAGTGGCGTGACTGCCTGCCGGCCATCCCGGCAACACCAATGAGACGACAACAGGAGTGGCATGATGTCGACTGATCCGCTTACCACCCGGGGTTTAAGCCGTCGTGAGGTTATCGGTTCGCTCGGAGCAGCCGCCGGACTTGCGCTCTTCGAACGCGGCCTCTCCGCGGCCGAAGAGGCGGTGGCGGACGTTACGGACACTGGTGCATCCATACGGATCCAGCGTTTGATCCCGACAGTCTGTGGCGACCGCGTTTACCTCAAGGTGGAGACCAATCACGGCGTCTTCGGTTGGGGAGAGGTGAAAGGGGTCTGGCCGAAAGTCGCGAAGGCGCTTCTTCACGAGATGGCGAAGCTGCTTGTCGGTGAGAACCCGACGCGCATTGAGCATCTGTGGCAGGTGCTCTATCGGGCCCATCGAAACCATCGCGGTGGTCCGTTCATGCTCCACTGCATATCTGGAATCGATATGGCGCTGTGGGACATCGCAGGCAAGCTTTGGAAGGTCCCGGTCTACCGTCTTCTGGGCGGGCCGACGCGGGACAAGCTCCGGATTTACCCGAGCGCGAAGGCCGTCAAGCTGGGGACCGGTCAGAAGCGCCATGTTGGCGATCCGGTGGACATCGACAGTCTCGTCGAGCAGGTGCGACGCGCCCGCGAGAGCGTGGGACGCGACGGGACGGTGATGTTCGACGCCCACAGCGCGCTCCCGGTAGCGCTCGTGCAGCAGTTTGCGGCGTCGATCGAAGCGTACGACCTTCTCTTCATCGAAGAGCCTTCAGTCCCGGGCAACGTGCATGTCTTCAAAAAACTGCGCGATGAGATTCGCGTGCCTCTTGCGACCGGGGAGCGTGTCAGGACGATCTGGGAAGTGATGCCGTATTTGACGGAACAAGCTGTCGACGTGCTTCAGCCCGACAGCGGCTACACGGGCGGAATGAGTCAAATGAAGAAGATCGCGACGCTCGCTGAAACTTACTTCATTCCGTTGGCTCCTCACTGCACGCAGTCCTACCTTGGCACAACCGCAAGCTTTCATGTCGCCGCGTCGATCCCGTTCTTCCTGATTCATGAGACCTACGATAACGACGTGCTCGGCCGCATCGCGCGGCGCACATGGTCGAAGAAGGACGGCTACGCGTCGTTGCCGGAAGGCCCAGGTCTCGGCGTCGAGGTGGACGAGAAGGAGCTGATGCGCGTCGCTAAGAATCCGCCGATGCAGTTCGATTGGCGGCGCGAGCGCCTACCGGACGGATCGGTCGCGGATTACTAGCCTGCTCGCTGCGTTGACCGAAGTTTCGCCGTTCACCCTCGTCGCGAGCCGATCATGCAGGTTGGCGCACGCGCTCTCTTCGTCGACGTGTAAGAAACGTCAGGAGGCGGGTCTTTTCCTCAGGCGTCAGGAGAACGATCAGGACGCATGCGCTGACCGGTACGCTGCAGAGGAAACGGAGGCCAAGCCGGAAGAAGCTCGTCGATCCGAGCGCCGGTGTGACGAATGTGTGAAGCAGCGCGAGTGCGAAGGCCAGCACCAACGCCGGCACGGCGATCCGGCGAAACGCGGTCATCATTGGTAGCTCAAGCAGCCGGCACAGATAGGCCGGCAGTGCGACTACGCTGAGCAGGAGTGCGGGGACAACTGTTGCCACCGCGACTCCGATCAAGCCGTAGGCGCGGCCCAACACGACGCTGAGAGCGATGTTGATGAACGCTTCGCCGAAGAGAACAAGCGATGGGACTCGCATGCGCCCCATAGCCTGGTAGAACGCGAACGGTACCTGGATCGTCACCACTTGCAGGACTGCTGCGGTTCCAAGTAGAAGCACGATCCATCGAGCCTCCGAGCCGCCGAACTCTTCACCGACCCAGAGGCGAAGGAACGGCGCTCCGAGCAGCACGAGATTTCCGATCAAGAACGCGGAGATGAGGCAGGCGAGTCGACCCGTCGCCAGATAGGCGGTGCGGAGGCCGGCAACGTCGTTGTTTTGATGGCGGACGGTAAGGCTTGGAAGGAACACCGATGTGAAGCCACCGACGGCGACGCGCGCATAGGCGATCAATTGCTGTGGCAGAGCGTACAGCGTCACACTCGCGGCGCCGAAGAGGATGCCGATCACAGTTGTATCGGTGTGATTGATCATCTGAAACGCCAGCGTCAATAGGAACGCCTGCAGCGAGAACGAGTAGAGCTCCGAGAGCTCGCTTCGCGTCGGAATCGTCAGACGCGGCTTGATCCACGGTCGTTTGTGCGCGGCGACGGCCCAGAGGAGAACGGTCCCCGCGGCAGTCGTCACGACGGTGATCAGCGCCAGCGTCACGAGCGGGTTGCCGTAACCGACGAAGAAGTAGACAAGGACAAAGCGAGCCACGAGGAGAAGAATCTGGGCACCCTGCGCCAGGTCGAATCGATCGTGTCCTTGAAGGGTACCGACGAAGACACTCGTGAGAAACGTGAGCAGGAGCTGGACACCCAGAAGTGCGCAAGAGAGTCCCGCCACGCGGAGAGTTTCTCCCTGCGAAATCGTCAACAGGTCGCCGAGAAACGGTACGAGAAGGAGAGATGCTGCGAGACTGATCACTCCAAGCACAGTGTAGATCGTGAGCACGACCGAGACGAGCCGGCCGATGGCTTCAGGACGGTCCTCGGCGCGATAGCGTGCCACGTATTTGACGATCGCGGAGCCGAGGCCGAGATAGAGAAGATTGGAGTAGGCGGTCAGCCCGTTCAGGAAGCTCCAAATTCCGTAGAGCTCGTTCTCCAGCGTCCGCACAACGATCGGCGTGATGAAAAGGGCGTATAGCACCGACAGCGCCGTGAAGCACCAGTTGGAAAGAACGCCGCGCAACAGGAGTCGGATGTTTGAAGTCGCGCTGGACTTCTTGGCACCTGGGTCTGCTCGCGTTGTGTCGGTCTGTTCGCTCATGCGGTATCCCGAAGCTTCACCTAGCCGTTCTCGTTCCCGCCGCCCCTGCGCCGAGAGGTCCAGGAAATCCGGTCCTCACTTTCGACGCCGCAACTCGCGTGCCCAGGCCGGTGGCCTCCTCGCCGGAGCGCAGGGTGCTTCGCGGATATGTGCCTCGCATCGGCGCCCCGCAACGCCGACCGCCAGGAAGATCCCGTGGAATTCGTCCTCGATTTTGGGGGCCGGGCGGCCGCGGGGCCACTGAAGCGACGACCGCGGTGGCGGGGTGCTGCCCATGGGTGCGACATAGTTTCAAGATCCGGTCCCGACCAACGGGCGGGACGAGCCCTCAGATGCTCTTTCCTTCGAACACTTCGGCATGGAGTGAAGCCGGCGATGACACGAACAAAACTCCTTGCCCGGGCGCTGTAATAGACTGAGAATCGTCTTATCGGATTCGCTCCGGCTCCGCATTGAGGCGCTCGCAGGGAAATCAGGGACAAGATCAGGGACAAGAAAGGGGGGCGTGCATGCGCCGCTATCTCACTGCGTGCTTGGTGATGGTGTCTTTTTCCTCATCTGGTTCCGCCCAGGAGAGACTTCTCGAGTTCGGGAACGTTTCTGGCCAACCCGGGGAACTGGTTGAAGTTCCAGTCTTCGCGACCATTGACCATCCAGCGCTTGCGGTCTTTGGAGTCTTCCTATTCGACCCAGCACAGCTCGAGTTTCTCGGCTTTGACGTTCGCGGTTCGGAAGCCGACGCTGGAGATCTGTCCGGGGTCCTCTATCGCACCTTTTTACCCACCGAGGGCGTATTCGGTTTCGACTACTCGGTGCGCGAGTCAACGCGCACGTTCTCCGTGCCAGCGGGGACTCGCCGATCCCTTGGGCATTTGAAGTTCCGCGTTCGCGCGGCTGCAGCGATAGGGGAGAGCGCCCTGACACTTGTCAACAAGATCGACTCGACCGCAGGGACATCGAGTTTCGGAACACCAGGCTTCGAGTCGTTTGAGTTCGAGCTCCAAAGCGGCTCAGTCACCGTGCTCGAGCCGCAAGGCCCGCGTCCAGTCGGGGACCTAGTGTGCGAGCAGTTCTTAGATACGATTCGACTGACGTTCACACCGACGGAGACGTATGACGGCATCGAAGTCCGCCGCGATGGCGACGTACTGTCCATGCTCGCCGGCGACGCCACGAGCTTCGATGCGCCGCTTGACGGTGTCGGCCTGCAGCGTTTCGAGTTGATCGCTCTGCGCGGTGACGGGCACTCGATGACGGTTGGTTGCGATGTCGTCGCGACCTCGCCGACGGCGCCCGTCGTTGTCGGTCTGGCGTGCAGCGACGAGGGCAGTTTGTCATGGCAGAATCCCGTCGCGTTCGATCGCATCTTTGTTTTCAAAGATGGTCGTGAAATTGCAGTTCTCGACGGTACGGCAACAAACTTCGCAGATCCTGCTGCGAGCGATGCGGTGACGGTGTACACCCTGATCACCGAGCTGAGCGGTTTTCGTAGTCCGGAGACGAGCTGCATCGCCAACGGTACGTGGATCATCGAGGTCGGAGATGTTCTCGCCTCGCCTGCGTCTACACGGGTTTCGGTGCCGGTCTATGCGACGCATCCACTGCCGTTGCACGGTTTTCAGCTCGGTCTGGACCTCGGTTCGGTAGACTCACCGCTCAAGCTTGTGCGTGAAGTCGAGCTGTCTCTGCTCGGCACGGTTAGCAACTTCGATCCGGAGTTCGTGCGCGTCGGACCTGGCCCTCACGACGGCCCTGCCGTCGGAGTCCTCTTCGATTTTCTGCCACCGAGTGAGCCTGAGAAAGATCTGCCGCCCGGGCTCAGGCAGCACGTCTTCAATTGGGTTTTCGATATCGAGCCGGGGACGTTTCGAGACGGCGATGTGGTCGATCTACCCCTCATTTCGTCAATCTTCACAGTGCGACCACCGACAACCGTGCCGCCGGACTCCTTGATCAACGGTCAGATACGTTTTGGCGCTGGAGCGGTCGCGGCGGTGGAGAATCTGAACGCCGAGCTGATTCCCGCGGCTGCAGGGGCGGACGGCGGTGGCGGTGGTCTGGCGGAGCCGGACGGGGTGCGCCTGAGCTGGACCAATGGTGGCGACTATGACTCTCTCGAAGTTTTGCGCAACGGTGAAATGGTGGCTAGGCTCGCCAAGGACGCAACGGAGTTCGTCGACACGGCGCAGGGCGCGTTCACATACAAGGTCGTTGGCATGCGCAACGCAGAGACGAGCTTCCCGCGCAGCGTTTTCGTCAGCACCATTACACCGCCGGGTGCTTTCTTGCGCGGCGACACCAACCGCGACCGTAACGTCGATCTTTCCGATGCCGTCGCCACGTTGATGTTTCTGTTCGTCAGCGGACAGGTCTTGGAGTGCGCCGACGCCGCCGACGCCAACGACGACGGCAAGGTCGATATCGCCGATCCGATCTACGCGCTGAACTTTCTGTTCGCCAGCGGACCGGCGATTCGGAGTCCCGGAATCGAGTTCCCGTGGTTCGATCCGACGCCGGACAACCTGCGATGTGATGGATAGTCGCCCCATTTCTTGCGGGCAGTTTTTGCCGTGGCCACCGTTCAAGAGGAGGCTTCCGCGATGCAGCGATTGATCGCAGCCCGCTCCGCCTTCGTGGCGGCGTTTTCTTTGTGTTTTGTCGGAGCGCTGCCAGCCGACGCTCAAGAGCGCATGTTGGCGCTCGGCACGGCCTCCGGTCAGCCGGGCGAGATCGTCGAGATCCCGGTCTCTACGACGGTTGATCATCCGGCGATCGGCCTTCAAGGATTCTTCATCCACTCGCTGGAGCATCTCGAGTTTCTGGGATACGACGTCAGCGGCTCGGCCGCCGACGCCGGAGATCCTCTGGTGGCCCTACACAACTCACTTGGAGGCGGCGACGCACTCTTCGGCGTGCGTTACTCGGATCGTGAGTCGGTACGGGGCTTTAGCCTCCCGCCAGGGTCGGAGCTGCCGATCGGTCGTCTGCTATTTCGCATCCGCGCTGACGCACCCGTCGGAGAGACGGCTCTATCGCTCGTCCCCCGAGTGGAGTCGGCCGGCGGCAACTCGGCCTTTGAGACCTTCGACGTCACGTTTGAATTCACCGACCTGCGGAGCGGTAGTATCGCCGTGGAAGCGCCGGCGGGGCCGCGGCCAGTGGGCGATCTGGAGTGCGACCAGTTCTTAGATCGCGTGCGTCTGTCGTTCACACCTACGGAAGTGTACGACGGCATCGAGGTGCGTCGCGATGGTGATCTTCTAGCCACCCTCTCCGGCGATACGGAGAGTTTCGAGACGCAGGTGGAGACGCTCGGACGCCAAAGATACGAGCTCGTGGCGGTGGCTGGTGACCGGGTCTCAATCGCCGTGGGGTGCGACGTGGTTGTAAATTCTCCGACCGCACCGACGGTAGCGGGCTTGTCGTGCGAGGACGACGGATCTCTGACGTGGCGAAACCCGGTCACGTTCGACGGCATCTTTGTTTTTCGCGATGGCGCTCAGATCGCGATGCTTGAGGGCGACGCCGCGAGCTTCACCGATCCTTCGCCATCCGACGCAGTCACCGTCTACACCGTCATTACCGAGCTGAGCAGTTTTCGTAGTCCGGAGACGAGCTGCGTCGCCAACGGCACTTGGATCTTTGAAGTGGCGGACGTGCAGGTGCCAGTCACGACGACGCGCGTATCCGTCCCGGTGTTCGCTACGCACCCGATTGCTGTTCAAGGGATTCAGCTTGGCCTTGATTTGGGCTCGACTGAGTCGCCACTGCGGCTTGTGACTGAGATCGAACCATCGCTTCAAGGCACGGTGAGCGATTTCGAGCCCGAGGTAGTGCGGATCGGCCCCGGACCTCACAGGGGAGGCGCGGTCGCCGTTCTATTCGATGCCCTCCCACCCGCTGAGGAAGAGAAAGATTTGCCACCGGGGTTGCGCCAGCACGTCTTCAACTGGGTCTTTGATATTGAGCCCGGGACCTTCGCCGACGGTGACGTCGTTGCTTTGCCTGTCGTCGCCTCCGTGTTCACGGTTCGACCAGCGACTTCGGCGCAGCCGGACGAGCTCATCGACGGCGAGATTCGTTTCGGTTCGAGTGGAGTCGCAGCGGTAGAGGATCTGCGCGCCGAGGTTTCACCAGGCGGCGGTGGCGACGGCGACGGCGGCGGTGGCGTTGATGCGAACAGTAGCGTGGCGCTGAGCTGGAGTAACGGCGGGAGCTACGATTCCGTGGAGGTCTTCCGCAACGGCACCCAGATCGCGACGCTGCCGAGCGGCGCCACCGAATACGTCGACAATGCCAACGGCGTATTGACGTACAAGGTCATCGGCGTGGAGGAAGCAGAGAGTAGTTTTCCGCAGAGCGTTTTCGTCAGCACGATTTCACCGCCCGGGTCGTTTCTGCGGGGCGACGCCAACGACGACAGTGACGTGGATCTTTCCGACGCGATCGCGACACTGACGTTCCTCTTCGTGGGCAATCAACCGATTCCGTGCGAAGATGCGGCCGACTCGAACGACGACGGCACGATCGATCTTTCCGACGCGCTGTCGACGCTCAATTTTCTGTTTGTGCGCGGCCCGGCGCCGCGCAGTCCAGGCGTTGCGTTCCCGTGGTTCGATCCAACACCGGACGCACTGGGCTGTGAGGGCTCGTGAGTGGCCGCGGTGCTCATCTGTTATGCGGTGCTCATCTGTTATGATGCCTGGCGGACGTGAACGCGGTGGTCCGGCGGCAACCATCCGAACAACCTGAATAGTCTGGAGGGCTTTCCGATGCGCAGTGTTTTACTGGCTCTCTTCGTGGTGGCGTTTGGTTTTTCCCCAGCTCGAGCTCAGGAGCGAATCCTTGAGCTCGGTACCGTCTCCGGACAACCCGGCGAGATCGTTGAGGTCCCAGTCAGCTTGACGTTCGATCAATCGATGTGGAGTTTCTTCGGGATTTTTCTCTTCGCGCCCGACGCTCTCGAGTTTCTCCGATACGATATCAGCGGCTCGGCTGCCGATGCCGGAGATCCCCAAACGACGCTTTTTCGCACGTTCCTTCCGACCGAAGGTGTGTTCGGGTTCGACAACACGATCCGGGAGTCAACACGAGCGATCTCCGTCGACCCAGGAGCTGACGTACCGTTCGGCCACTTGGTCTTTCGCATCCGCGCTGACGCGCCGGTCGGAGAGACTGCGCTGACGGCCGTCCCGAGCATCGAATCGACAGCGGGAACGGCGAGCTACGGCAGCACGATCTTCGAGACGTTTGAGTTCAACGATCTGCGCAGCGGCAGCGTTACGATCGAGGAGCCAGCTGGACCACGACCCGTCGGGGACGTCGTCTGCGAGCAGTTTCTGAACACGGTGCGTCTGACGTTCACGCCGACCGAGTTCTATGATGGCATCGAAGTGCGCCGTGACGGCGACGTGTTGGACACACTCCCTGGCGACGCCACGAGCTTCGAGACGGAGATCGAGACGCTTGGGCTGCAAAGGTACGAGCTGGTTGCGGTGGCTGGCGACCGCGTCTCCATTGCCGTGGGATGCGACGTCGTCGTGAACTCTCCGACTGCACCGACGGTGTCGAATCTGTCGTGCGGAGACGACGGATCTCTGTCGTGGGAAAATCCCGTATCGTTCGACCGTATCTTCGTCTTCCGTGACGGCGCCGAGATCGCGCTGCTTGAGGGCGACGCCACGAGCTTCACTGACCCTTCGCCGTCCGACGCAGTCACCGTCTACACGATCATTACGGAGCTGAGCAGTTTTCGCAGTCCGGAGACGAGCTGTATCGCCAACGGCACCTGGATCTTCGAAGTGGCGGACGTGCAGGTTCCGGTGACCGCGACGCGCGTGTCCGTGCCTGTGTTCGCAACCCATCCGATCCCGCTGCGCGGTCTGCAGCTCGGTCTCGACTTGGGTTCGGTCGAGTCGCCGCTACGGCTGGTACGCGAGATCGAACCGTCGCTTCGGGGGACCGTGAGCGATTTTGAGCCTGAGTTTGTGCGGGTGGGGCCAGGGCCGCACGCAGGACCTGCCGCCGGCGTCGTCTTTGATGCGGTACCGCCGCCCGAAGAAGAAAAAGATCTGCCGCCGGGCTTGCGCCAGCATGTCTTCAACTGGGTGTTTGACGTCGAACCCGGAACCTTTGCCGACGGCGACGTGGTCGAATTGCCGCAGATCTCCTCGGTCTTTTCGGTGCGGCCATCAAATTCAGTGAACCCAACCGAGCTCATCAACGGGCAGATTCGATTCGGCACAGCTGGAGTCGCGGCTGTGGAGGAATTGAGCGCCGAGGTCTCGCCGAGTGGAGCTGATGGTGGCGGCGGCGGTGTCGGATCGGGTAGCGAGGTCGCGCTGAGCTGGACCAATGGTGGCAGCTATGATGCCGTGGAAGTGTTTCGCAACGGCGCGCAGATCGCAACTCTGCCGGCGGGCGCCACGGGTTACGTCGACACGACCGACGGAGTCCTAACGTACAAAGTCGTCGGCGTGAAGGATCAGCAGGACAGCTTTCCGCAGAGCGTGTTCGTCAGTACGATCTCTCCGCCCGGCGCCTTCCTCAGAGGTGATGCCAACGACGATGGCGACGTCGATGTTTCCGACGCGATCGCGACGCTCATGTTTTTGTTCGTGGGCGGCGGCGTGATCGTGACGTGCGAGGATGCGGCCGACGCCAACGACGACGGCACGGTCGACATCGCCGATGCGCTCTTCACGCTCAACTTCCTCTTCGCGAGCGGCCCGGCGCTGCGCAGTCCGGGGGTGGCGTTCCCATGGTTCGACCCGACGCCGGACACCCTTGGGTGCGACGGGTAGCCTTGCGTTGAGGAACGTTGCGTCTCTGCTTCCGTCTCCGTCTTTGCCTCTGAATCTGCCTCCGTCTCTGAATCTGTCCCTACAGTTGCATAAATTCCTAGTCGGAAGAGGTCCGAGACGTTTTTCCTGCGGTTCGATCGGCCGTCCTGAGGCGTCGCGGCAGACTTCACGTTTGGTGAGGTTTACCGGTGCGCGCTACTTCTCCCCCGCGTCGCCCACCGCTAGAATCTCGATCCCATCTCGCGCCTCCTTGACGCGGAAGCGAACGACGTAGATGCGGTTCGGCGCGCGTCCTGAGGAACAGTAGGAGATGAGAAACGAGCCGTCCTCGAGCTGCATGCCGCCGGGATAACCGTAGCTCTCGGTGTCGAGCGCGAAGGGGCCGACCCAATCTGTACCATGTGCGCGGCCGAGAAACACGTAGAGCCTTCCGAGCGTGGCGACGCAGACGACGGTGCCGTCCTCCATGGTCAAGAGCCGTGGAGCCTTGAAACGACCCTTCTCGATCAACCGCCCTTGGAACGTCCAGGTCTTGCCCTCGTCCTCGGAGTAAGCCAAGCCGCCGTCCGGTCGGCACACCAGCAGCAACCGGCCGTCGGCGAGGCGTGTGATCGCGGGTTCGTCGACGAGCTGTTTTTCACGGCGAATCGTCGAGACGACGCGCCAGCTCTTGCCATTGTCGTCGGAGCGCTGGATCACGCCGAACTCGGGCGCGCCATATTCGATTGCATACGTCGGCCACAAGATGCTGCCGCTCGGTAGTACGATCGGCTGCGCGTGGCTGCGCTGATAGAAATTGCCGGGACTTTCCGGCCAGATCGGCTCGCTCCACGTCTTGCCGCCGTCCGTCGAACGGATGACGCATTGCTGCGAGTTGAGTCCGTCGATGTCCTTTCGAAACTGCGGTGGCGCCTCGGAGAAGCCATACCACGACGCCTGCACGTTGATGAAGCAGAGAAGCGTGTTGTCCGCCAGGCGCAGGACGCCGTATGACCCGTCGTCAAGCGGCAGGTCGATGATCGTCTCTGGTTGACTCCAGGTCCTACCGTCGTCGCTCGAGTATGTCGCCATCGAGCGTCCGCCGGTTGGAGCTGGAAAATCGAGTGGCCAACCTTCGGCGAGCCACTGCTTGCGAAGTTCTTTCTCGATCAAGCGCGGCTCGGCGAACGAGACGTGATAGTAGCCCGCCGTGTGAACAAGCATGAGTCGGCCGTCCTCCAACCTGGCGACGTTTCCAGCCCAACCGAACTTGCCTTGGCCAGGGAAGGGGGCTGGACGGTTGACATCGTGGCCCGTGACGACGACGCGTGCAGACTTTGCACTTGGAGGATCCTCGCCGCCCATCCTGTCGATCGGCACCGACATAGCTAGGATCAACATCCCGATTGTACGCGCTTTGCGTAATGTCGCGTTCGCCATCGTGCTCTTACCTTAGAGGTCGCGATGATTGTTCATCGTCACTATGATTCTCTTGCGTTGATTCTCATGCGTTGATTCGGCTGCCCTCGCTCTTCTTTTCGTTCGTTTGAACTCGCGTCGCCTAAACGTTGGCACTTCATGACACTGCAAACAGAGACCGCACGCAAGCGAACAATGGTCGGGATCCAATGCGTCGTCGGTGCCATGCTCTG
Source organism: Planctomycetota bacterium (assembly GCA_965223265.1). Taxonomy (GTDB): domain Bacteria; phylum Planctomycetota; class UBA8108; order UBA8108; family SXIK01. Next base: position 6,942,143 of record OZ244999.1, on the reverse strand, counting down.
TTTCTCGGCCATGGACGTCGTGATCAAGATGCTCGCCGATGATCGTTCGTACGGCCCGGCGCAGATCTTGGTGTGGCGCAACGTTGTCGCTCTTCTCCCCGTCGCCCTCTACGTACGACTCGGTCCGGGGCTGCGTTCGCTCAAGACTTCGAACAAGCGCCTCCACTTCCTGCGGTCACAGTTGACCGCACTCGCATTCATCTCGTTTACGATGGCGCTGAAGAAGATGAAGCTGGCCGATGCAACGGCGGTTTCGTTCGCTGCTCCCCTCATCATCACTGCGCTTTCAGTGCCGCTTCTTCGCGAGCACGTCGGGGTGCATCGCTGGAGCGCGGTTCTGGTCGGGTTCGTCGGCGTGATGATCACGCTCCGTCCCGGCGCCGGCGTCTTTCTCGGCGGCGGAATGTTTGCTTTGGCGGCAGCTGTATTTTACGCGGGCGCCATGATTGTCGGGAGAATCCTGTCGCGGTCGGAGCCGAGTTCGACGATCGTCTTCTACAACATCGTTGGTTCGAGCTTGATCCCTTTCGTCGCTGTTGTAGCCACCGGCCTGGCATTGCCCGCCATCGAGCACTTGCATCTGTTCGTTCTCGTCGGACTGATCGGCAGTGCCGGACAAGTCGCTCTCACCCAAGCGTATCGGTTCGCCCCTGCGTCGGTGATTGCGCCGTTTGACTACACAGCGCTCCTTTGGGCCACCGGCTTGGGTTATATCTTTTGGCGTGAACTTCCGGATCGGTTAGTGGTTCTCGGATCAGTCATCGTGATCGCCAGCGGCCTCTACATCTGGTATCGAGAGGTCCTCCGACAGCGAGCTTAGTTTCGAGTTTGGCGGTTTCGTGGTGCTCTGGCAGAAGCGGAGGCGGAGGCAGAGGCAGAAGCGACAGAGACAGACTCGTAGAACGCCCACGCAAACGCAAGCGCAAACGCAAACGCCCACGCAAACGCAAACGCCCACGCAAACGCAAACGCCCACGCAAACGCAAACGCAAACGCAAACGCCCACGCAAACGCAAACGCAAACGCAAACGCAAACGCAAACGCAAACGCAAACAGAGTGCTTGCCACCTCGGCGACCCGAACGACCCAAACTCTATCTAGCGCTGTGATCGAGCCTGGACACTCGCGCCCGACGCGCGCATCATGCAGGGGAGCATAGCGTCAGCCATGAACCTGTCCGAACGCTGCGTCCGCAGCGCTTCTCCACTTCTTCCAAGATTTCGAATCAGGAGCCACCCCGTGATGCCTTCTCGGAAAGCGACGCCATTGAAATCTCCGCAGCGCACTTTGGCTTTGGGCATGCTGTTTTTCGTCATTCTCGCCGTCTTTTCGATCGTCCCTCTCCTCTCGCGCCCTGGCGCTGCGGTCGGCGGCATCAAGGGATGGCAGAAGGGAAAGGGCTGGGGATGGATTTGGGGGCCGGAGGATGAAGTCGGTTCGTTGAATGCCATGACTGAAAGCACGGTGAAGGACGCTCTCACGTTGGCGAAGGAAGGGAAGGTCTTTGATCTCGGCATCACCTATTCGCGCAGCAGCTACAAGTGGCCTGGGCACAGTCCAGGCGAGGTGATGAGCTTTCGCACACCTGAGGGAGTGAAGCGGCAGCGCGACCATGACTTCACCGCCGCCAGTGTCAACCCGAGCCTCACCGGTTGGCACAGCTGCGCGCTGTTCGTCAGTGACAACGTCGCGACACAGATTGACGGCTTGGCTCACATCACCGTTGGTGAAGACGATCACTGGTACAACGGATTCAAGGAGCGAGACTGGGGCGGCAACTTCGGCGTCCGCCGCTGCGATGCCACCACGATTCCGCCGATCGTCGCGCGCGGTGTCATGCTCGACATCGCCAAACTCAAGAAGGTCGACGCTTTGCCGACAAGCTACGCGATCACACCCGAGGATGTCGACGCGGCGCGGCGCCTACAGGGTGTCGAGCTGCGACCGGGAGACGTCGTCCTGTTTCGCACTGGAACGCTTCGCTACTGGGGCGAGGACGGCGCCGACCAAGACAAGATTCGCGCCCACGACTCCGCCGGCATCAATTTGGCGACGGCGAAGTATCTCGTCGAACAGTTCGGCTCGATCATGATCGGATCGGACACGAGTGGACTCGAGGTCGCGCCCGCGCCGAAAGGTTCCGACTCGTTCATCCCGGTTCACAAGTACCTGCTCGTTGAACAGGGAGTTCACATCGCGGAATTTCACTACCTCGAAGATTTGGCGGCGGCGGGAATCTCAGAATTCTGCTACATCGCCAGCACGAACAAGATCGCCGGGACAACGGCGGGATTCACGATGCGGCCGTTGGCGATTCGGTGAGCATTGCCTGGTGGTCGCGTGATGCTGGCATTCTGGGGCGTCTCCGCGTCTCCGCCAGCCGCGCGTCCCGATAAGCAGAAGCCCGGTTGGCCTCGCGGTCAACTTGCGCGCCGCTGCTGACGATAATCAGACGGGCTGGTAACTCGAATTGGCTGTTGCGCGTCGAGCCCGGTGAGGCCGGGCTTGGCGCGAATGGCAGCTAGAGAGTCGTGCCCGACGTGGTTCATCGCAGCAAATCCTTCCGTCCGGGCGACCCATGACATCAGTTGAGCCGGAGAGCAGCGCGCGGCGGTGCCAACGCCTCTTGTTCCTGCTAGCCGTCGGCGTCGTTCTCTCGATTTTGTTCGGCCACGCCGTGCCGGCCGACCGCGTCCTCGTCACTTACGACGCGACGCATCTCTACGTGCCCGTCAAGACGTTCACCGCGGACGCTTTGCGCAGCGGGCGTTTACCGACGTGGACAGCAGACGTGGGCTGCGGCGTGCCTTTTCTCGCCAACCCGATGACGCAGGTGTTCTACCCGGGCAACGTGCTCTTTCTCGCTCTGAGGCCGATCGACGCGCTCAAAGTGTTTCTCCTGCTCCATCTATTTTTGACTGCCGTTGCGTTCGTCCGCTTGACCCGAACGTACGAGGTGCGCGGCCCAGCTGCTAGCGTTGGTGCGCTCTGCTTTGTCGCCAGCGGTGCGTTCGTCAGCTTTCACTGGAATCCGCTTTGGATCGCTGGGTGGCCGTGGATCTTGTTCGCACTTGCCGCAACGCGTCGCATCCTTCATGACATGCCGACACGCCGAATGGCGGCGAGCTTGGGCGTCTGCTTGGCGCTCACTGCGCTGGCTGGCGCGTTCGAGTTGCTCGTGGCGTACGCCTGCTGGAGCGTTGCCGAATGGATCGCTTCCTCCACGGCGCCTGCGCTCCTCCGCGTGCGGGGCGCCGAAGTCGGACACGACCTCAGAGATGCAACACCGCGGTGGTCCACTCGCCTCGCTCTCCTCGCAGCCGCCGGAGCGATCGCTGTTCTGCTTGGCGCATGTCAGCTCCTTCCAACGTGGGAGTTTCTGCAGCTGGGATCGCGGGCGACGGGAATTAGTGAGTCGAAGGCGCTGCATTGGTCCCTTGCCCCGCAGCGCATCCTCGAGCTCCTCGTTCATCCGCAGCTGATGGAGCTTGCCTCCGGCGGTGGCGGCCGAGCTGATGTGTTCGGCGCCGCGACTTCGCTCGTCAAGGGGGTGTACGTGGGCGTCGCAGTGATTGGATTCGCACTCATCGGCTGTTTCGCTGCTCGTCGCGGCGATCGACTTCTCCTCGTCGGCGCACTCTTCGTGACGCTGCTCATGGCCCTTGGTGATACGACCCCGCTCATGGCTTGGCTGCGGGGCGTGGTGCCGGGCGCCGGGTCTTTTCGCTACCCCGTCAAGATGGTGGTTGTCGCGATGCTGCCGCTTTGTCTACTGGCGGCGCTCGGCGTCCAGCGACTGTTGGATCTCCCTGCTGGCGCAGCAGGACAAGTCTCGCGTCGACCGCCGGGGTGGCCGATGTGGACGGCGACCGTGCTTCTCGCCGGTGCCGCAGCGCTTCGTCTCTTTCGTGAACCACTCTTCGACTGGATTTCTTCTCACGGCAACTCGTTGCAGGCAGATACAGATCTTGTCACCCGCTCGCTTGCCCTCGTTTTGATGCAAGGAGCTGTGTTTCTTCTCGCGATCGCGCTCTTCGTCCGGGTGCGCGCGAAGATCCCGATGACCGTCGCTGTCGGTGTGCTGCTCCTCGCTGCTCTGGATCTCGCGGTTGCGAATCGCCACCTGGTGGTGACGGGCGACGTGGCGACTCTGGGGCCGCCACTGCCGCTCCCGCCGCCTGCCGCTTTCGACGACAGTGCGGGTCACCGGCGCATTGCAAGTCGTCTGACGCCTGGGAAACACCGTTATCTCTTTCCGCCTTATCTGGCATCATTCCAAGGCTACCGTTCGCTGCACGACTACGGCGCCATGGAGCTGCGGCATGGCTCTCGATTTCGCGCGTCGTTTCAACGCCACCCGGATCGCCTCTACGCGATGACTGCATCGCGCGTCGTTCTTGCCGACAGAGGAGCCGGCATGATCTCGGTTGACTCGAACGGGGCGGCGCTGCCGCGCGCGTCGCTCGTAACGCGAGCGATCGTCGCGGCTGAACCTGAGGCTGCGGCGTGGTATGTCGACTCGGACGACTTCGATCCACGCCGGGAGGTTGTCCTCGAAGGTGCTCCGCCAACGTTTGCCGAGCGAGGCGCACTGCCAAGAGACGCTGCGACGGAGAAGGAGGCACTCGGGGCGGTGCACGTGCTACGGGATGTCCACGACGAGGTGCGAATCGACGTGGTTGCGCGACGCGAGGCTTTTCTCGTTTTAGCGGACTCGTGGTATCCAGGCTGGCAGGCTTACCTGGACGGCGAGCCGGTGCCGCATTACCGAGCCAACGTTGCCTTCCGCGCCGTGGCGCTCGAGCCGGGGCGGCACGATGTCGTCTTTCGCTATCGACCGCCCGCGGTGTTCTGGGGCGTTATGATCACCTTGATCGCGCTCATCGGTACGACACTGTTCGCCTTTGCCGGCAGCCGAAGCGGCGGAGCTTCACGACCAGGGGCTGGTCGCAAGGTTAGTCGCTCGGCCACTCGCCGTCGCGCATCGGTCGCAATTGCAACTGCCTCGGATCGATAACGACATGGCGCATGCGGCGCCGTTTCCACGTGTAGGTCGCGTGCACCAATCCGTCTCGCGTTTGGATGACCGCGGGGTATGAGTACTCACCGGGTTCGTCCTCGAGCACAAGCGCGGCCTCCCACAGGACGCCGTCTCGCTTGGAGACTGCCACGTTGATCGGACTACGACCGAGCCGGGTATGGTTGTAGACGAGGAGCTGTCGGTTGTCCTCGAGAGTGACCGCGTCGATCCCAGAGTTGGGATTCGGCAGCGCCGACGCCTTCATCGACGACCATGTGTGGCCGCCGTCGCTTGACCACACTTCCGTGACGGCGCGCTGACGGCTGCGGCAGAGCGCTTGCATGCGCCCATCAGTGTGCGTCAGAAGGCTCGGTTGAATGGCGCCGAACGTTTTGCCGTCGTTCACCGGTCCGACGCGCGACCATGTCTTGCCCAGATCCTTGGTGATCTCGAAATGGACGCGCCAACCTTCGTCTTCCGTGCTGGAGGGGCAAACAAGAGTGCCGTCGGCCCGCTCGATGGGCTTGTTCTTGATGGGGCCCGCGATGCCTTCCGGGAGGCGCTGCGGCTTGTCCCACGATTTGCCTCCATCGGTGGAGCGCATGAGCATTCCCCACCACGTCTTCGGGCTCGGTCCACACTTATAGAAGAGGAGAAGTGGACCGCGCTTCGGTTGAAACAGCACCGGATTCCAGCACGGGTGGCGCTCGCTCGGCGTCTGGACCCCATCGGCTACCTCGAGCGGCGGCGTCCAAGCGCCATCGACGTGACGCGAGACCCAAATACCCACGTCAGGGTTCCCTTCCCTGGTGCCGGCGAACCATGACGCCACGAGTCCGGTTTCGCCTTCCTCGATGGTCGATGCGTGACACTGTGCGAACGGCGCCTCTGTGAAGATGAACTCGCGTTTCATGATGCCTGGTTGGTTGGAAAGGTCTGCAGCTTCACCGCCGCGACTGAAGATACCGAGCTGGGCGATGAAGATGGAAAGAATGCGGACGAGGTGAGTCGTCGCCGATGTCTGCAAACAGTGTCGCATGGTTGTCCTTCAACAGTGTCTCAGGGAATCCGACGAGCGAACTTCCGACGTCGGACACGGGATCTTCTCTGACTCGTGCAAACTCGCACGACCGTCAGTTGGCCTTCGGAATTCGTCCAGGCTCGCGCTGGTTTGCCCCAGGCCGCTCAGTCAGGGCATCTCCGAGGTCCTGCCGCGCCGCCTCGACGTGCTTCATGAGCTTGGCCACGATATCGGGTCGCTCTGCCGCGAGGTCGCGGGTTTCCGAAATGTCCGACTTTAGATCGTAGAGTTCGACCGCGGTGTTCTTGTGGCTGTACTCCACGGGCAAACCGTCGCTGCGCCCTTCGCGACCTGCAAGCGTGCGGTAGCGATGCGGCAGATGGAGCTTCCACCGTCCGCTCAGGATCGCCTGCAGCTCGTTGGTGCGATAATAGATGTAGTACACCTCCTGTGGGCTTCTGGCGCCGGAGGCGCCGGAGAGGAGCTGCCACGCGTCTTTGCCGTCGATCGGGCGCTTCGGCAGTTGGCCGCCGATCAGACGTGTGATCGTCGGTAGGATGTCGATCGTCATCATCGGCTCGTCGCGGACCGAGCCGGCGGGGATCCGACCGGGCCACCAAGCGACAAACGGTACACGGACACCACCTTCGAACGTCGTGCCCTTGCCCTCGCGCAGCGGCAGAGCGCTGCCGCCGTGAGTTCCGTAGGAGAGCCACGGCCCGTTGTCGGACGTGAAGATGACAAGCGTCTTGCGATCGAGTCCATTACGCTTCAGTGCTGCGACGATTTCGCCGACCGACCAATCGATCTCCATGATCACGTCACCGTAGATGCCGTGCTCTGACTTGCCCTTGAACTTCTCCGAGACGAACAGTGGCACGTGAGGCATCGGGTGCGGCACGTAGAGAAAGAACGGGCGATCTTTGTTGCGATCGATGAACGCGACGGCGCGCTCCGTGATCTGGGTAGTGAGCTGACTTTGATCGGGGTTCAGCTCGATCGTCGTGTCACCTTCGATGAGCGGCAGCGGGGGAAAACGATCGCCAGCCGTCGGATGCTTCGGCCACATGTCGTTGGAGTAGGGGATTCCGAAGTACTCGTCAAAGCCGTGTTGCTGCGGTAGGAACTGCTTGTGGTGACCGAGGTGCCATTTGCCAAAGATCGCGGTCGCATACCCTTTCCCCTTCGCCACCTCGGCGAGTGTCGTCTCTTCTGCGTGAATGCCGTGCGTGTTTCTCGGGCCGAGGGCGCCATGTATTCCGAGGCGATTGGGATAGCAGCCAGTCAGGAGTGCCGTTCGCGAGGCGGAACACACGGGCTGGGCGACGTGAAAGTTCGTCAGCCTGATCCCCTCGCTGGCGAGTCGATCGATGTGTGGTGTTTCGAATCCTTTGGCGCCGAAGACGCCAAGGTCTGCATAGCCTTGATCGTCGGTAAAAATGATGACCACGTTTGGCCGCGTCTCGTCGTTAGCATCGGCGAATGTCTCGAGAGATGTCAGAAGACCTGTTGCTACGGCGATGATCCAATTTCGATAACTCTTCATGTCAGTCTTTCTCGTTTGATGCGACTTTGGTTCCATCTTCGATCGTATCGTTTGGGTGCGTGACAACGATCTCGCCGGCGCTCAATCCACCGTTCACTTCGGCGCGCAGGCCGCTTCGGTGGCCAATTTCGATGGGCCGGAATCGCGCTGCACCGTCATGAACGACAAAGACCGCCCACGCATCGCCGCGACGAAAGAGCGTGCTCGTCGGCACTTGAAGGACGTCATCGCCGCGCCAGAGGATGAACTTTGCTTCAACACGATAGCCATCGCCGATGCGTTCCCATTCGTCCATTGGCGATGCGAAGTCGACGATCGCAAGTACACGCTGTTCTTCCACGCCGAGAGCGGAGATTTTCGTAAAACCGACAGGCTCTACGTGGCGCACGCGTGCGTCGAGAGGTGTTCCTCCCCATCTCTCGAGCACCACAGGTGTTCCGGCGCTGATCTGCACCGCGTCAGCCGAGAGCACGTCCACCTCGACCTCGAGCGCGCGAGGGTCACCGACTTCGACCAGCGCCGAGCCGCGATTCACGACGCCTTCGCTTTCGCGCCAGACCTTCAGAACGCGACCTTCGACGGGGGAGCGCACGGCAACGGGGGGGAGTGACTCGACGGTCTCGTCGTCTGTGGAGTAGCGAAGCTCCGTTCGCGCTGCTTCGAGTTCGAACTGGGCCACTTCGATCGAGAATCGAGCCGAGCGCTGGCGCGCTGCGGCGCTGCGCTTCGTCGCTTCTGCGCGTTCTAGAAGTTCGATCGACACCGTGCCCGATGCATGTGCCGACTTGAGGCGAGCGAATTCCTTCTCGGCGAGCGCGGCGTCTGCTTCGGCTACCCGCAGCTGTTCCTCGGAGTGGCGGACGCCGGCCGCAGCACCAGCCACCCGTGCTTCAGCTGCCGCTCGCCGCCGGGCGTCGAGGATGTCGGCGCGCAGCGGCTCGATCTCTGCAAGCGTCTGTCCGCGGACGACCGGGTCGCCAACTTTGAGACCAATCCGGCGCGAAAAACCGAGGACCGGCGATGAAACGACAAAGCGATCTCGAACGCGTGTCTTCCCTTCCTCCTCGACGGTCACCTCCAAGCTACCGCGTATGACGGTGACCGTCTCGACCTGCACCGGCTGCGGCATGAACCCGAGAACGAGGAGCGCTGCGATGACGACTGTGACGCTGAGCACGACGAGCCATCGTTGCCAGTTCATGAGGCTACTCCGAGACTTTCAGAGCCGAAAGGATGTCGATCTTCTGCAGGCGTCGCTGCACGATCAGAGCCGAAAGAATCGCCGCTATGAGAAGGACTGTGGCTGCGAAGGCGTAGGTCTGCGGCGTCAGTACGAGCGGAACACGGAAAAGATCGGTCTGCAGCGAGCTGGCCATGACGGCGCACAGAAGTCTGCCGACAACGGCACCGACCGGCAGGGCGATCAATGTCAGAAGCGCGAGTTCGCCCAGTAGGATGTAGGAAACCTCCGCGCGTGTAAAGCCGAGAACGCGCAGACTCGCTAGTTCGCGGCTGCGCTCCGACAGCGCCACGCGCGCCGTGTTGTAGACGACGCCGAACGAGATCGATGCCGCCAGAAGTGTATTGATGAAGGTGAAAAAGAGGAGAGTTTCTCCCATCGTCTCGTAGAAGCTGTTGATCGAGCTTTCTTTCACTTCAGTGCTCGCAACTCGTGGGCGTTCCTTCAGGCGGGTGTAGACTTCATCCTCGAACTTGGAATCGATGCCGAGGTAGGCTCCGGAGAGGGATTCGCCCTCGCGTAGCTGGCGCTGCAGACGATCGAGTCTCATGTAGGCTGCTACGCCCATGAACTGCTTGACGAGAGCCGCGACTTCGACCTCGAGCGTCGGGCGCCGGCCTTCGAGGACTTCGACCGTGAGGCGATCGCCCGGGCGGATGCCGAGCATTTTGCCAAGGTGATCAGTCAAGACAACGCCGTCTTCTGGAACGTCGAAGGGTTCCAGATCGGCGTTAAGTAGCCGGTAGAAATCGCTTTGCGGCTCGAGTCCTTGAATGCTCGTGCGGTAGCTCCGGTGCTCGTAGCGTAGTCGCGCCGGCACGCTGCGGAAACCTTCGACGTGTTCGACGCCGGGCAGGCTCTTGAGCTCGTGGACGGAGCGCCTCGAGCTGGGCTCGACGAAGGCGACAGCGACATCTTCGTGCTGCGTCAGGCGAAACTGCACGTGGATCATGAAATCGACGGCGTCCTTCTGAAAGGAGCCGACCATGATGATGGCGGAGGCAAGCGCCAGACCGAGCACAGAGAGCACCGACTTGAAAGCGTGACGCTCAATGTTCCTCAGAATCATCTTCGAGGGTTGCGACAGCAAACGCCCGAATCCGAAGCGCTCGGCGAACGCGACGCGGTATTTCGCAGGGGGCTGCGGGCGCATCGCTTCGGCCGGCGGCAGGCTCGCGGCACGCCGCACGCTTTGCAGAGCGCCGATCGTTGCGGCGACCGCACTGACGAGAAAGCCGGCGAGCGCATCAGATGGTCGCAGTTCGAAGCGGAGGAATGGCAGTCGGTAGAAGTCGAGGTAGACATTGCTCATGCCTCGGCCCATCCAAACGCCGACCGCGATGCCGCCAATGGCTCCGAGGCTGGTGATAAGGAGTACCGACTTCAAGTAGTGGATTCCGACGGCGAAATTGCTGTAGCCGAACGCCTTGAGCGCTGCGATCTGCTCCCGTTGTGTACTGATGTGCCGTGCGAAGACGACGTGAAGTAAGAAGGCAGCGACGGAGAGAAAGATTGTCGGGAAGATGCGCGCCATCGCTTCGAGCTGTTCGAACTCTTGTTGTAAATAGCGGTGCGAGAGTTGGTCCTTGCGGCCGTAGGCACCAAGTCCTCCATAACGCTCGAGGATGTCGTCGACGCGGTCGATCACCGCTTCAAGCCGGCCGGCGCTCGAGAGTGTGAGCGCAATGTTGTTGAACGCCCCTTCCATGTCGTACGCGCTGCTCAGAGCTTTTGCGCCCATCCAGACCACAGCGTAGCGTTCGAAGTCGGGGAGCACCGCACCGGGTCGGATCTGGTAGATGTGTTCTGGCGACAACGCAACGCCGACGACGACCAGCGTCCGACGCCGACCGTTGATCGTTGCGTGCAGCGTGTCTCCTGGTTCGAAGCTGTGGGCTTCGGCGAACGCTTCGCTGATCACCACTTCATTCTCGCGCCCGTGAGCGACGAGGCGCCCTGCTTTGAGGTGGAGCCTGTTGAGGCGCGGCTGCTCGCCTTCCGGCACCGATGTGATAATCCCCGTGACGGGATCGGGGAAGCCGTCGACCTCGATGCGGACGCTCGCAACCACTCGTGCGTCGACGGTTTGCACGCCGGGAATCTCGAGAAAGCGTTTCGACAGCCGCAGTGGTGCGCGCTTGAGACTCGCGAAGACGTCCGCGAAGTTGGCGTCGCGGTAAAACGTCGCTCGCGTCAGCTCAAGAGCGTGGTGTGTGCTCACGCACATGATCAGCGTGGCGACGCCGCTGACGATCACGCAGACGATGGCGACCGCTTGCCCGCGCATGAGCCAGAGGTCGCGGAGGAGCTTGCGCTGGATGGCTCGGAGTCGTCTCATCGCTACGACGCCCTCCCGGCGCGCTCGTGGATCACCAGTGGAGGTCCTGTGGGCTCTTTTTGTCGGCGTTCCGACTCACCTCTGCGATGCGGCCGTCACGCATCTTGAGGACGCGGTCAGCGATCGAGGCGATGTCGGCGTTGTGTGTGATGATCACGGTCGTCGTGCCGAGGCGGCGGTTCGCCTGGACGAGCGCCTCGAGGACGACGATGCCGGTGGCGGAGTCGAGAGCGCCGGTCGGTTCGTCGCACAGCAGGACGGCGGGGTTTTTGGCGACGGCGCGGGCGATCGCGACGCGCTGCTGTTGGCCGCCTGAGAGCTGCGACGGAAAGTGGTCGAGGCGATCGCTCAGGTCGACGATGTCCAGCGCCTCCTCGGGGAGCATCGGGTCGGAGGCGATTTCGGTGACGACCGCGACGTTCTCGCGCGCCGTCAGGCTAGGAATCAAGTTGTAGAACTGAAAGACGAAGCCGACGTGGTAGCGGCGGTAGTCCGTGAGCTCGCGCTCGCGCGCCCGGGTCAGCTCTTGGTCGCGGTAGAAGACCTCCCCGGCCGTCGCCGTGTCGAGGCCGCCAAGGATGTTGAGCAGCGTCGACTTGCCGCTTCCGGAGGGCCCGAGCAGAACGACCAGCTCGCCCGCGAACAGATCGAGGTCGACGCCGCGCAGAGCGTGCACCTGCACCTCGCCCATGTCGTAGACCTTGGTGAGTCCACGGGTCGAGAAGACCGTTTGTGTCTCTACTTCCTTCATGCTGGCGCCTCTGACCCGCTCGCGAACCGGCTCGTCGCGGGCCGCTGCAGTTGGTGGTGCGGCATCGTGCGTTTCCAGTCCCGCGTGGTTGCAGAGCACGATCGCAGCGCCGTCCGTGCGGCACGATAGCGTGACGAGGGGTCGCGTTCAAGCGCGGGACGATTGAAACGTCTGTGGGCAACTGGGCCGTGAGCGAGTTGCTGGAGATGACGTGGCCACTTGTCGCGGTTGCGCGGACAATCTTGCCCGATTTGGTCTCACGAGGCCCGCGTTTGGAGGATCTATCGCGCCCGGACGGCGACCATCGTCGTATCGATCATCGCGCTGGGCAATCGATCAACGTCGCTTCCTTCGTCGCTGGACCGAACCTATCGCTCTTCGAGCTCTTCGTCGTCGTCCTCGTCAAAATCTTCCTCTTCGTCGTCGAGGTCTCCCAGGTCGTCGTCTTCCTCGTCGTCGAGCTCGTCGAGGTCCAGGTCTTCGTCGTCCAGGTCATCACCATCGTCAAATGCGCCGAGGTCTTCGTCGTCGTCACTCTCGTCGTCAGCGTCGCTGCTGTCGTCGCCACCGAAACGCGCTTCGTCTCGGGCGTACATCTCCTGGAATTCGTCTTCGGAGACCGTTTGGACCGAGCCATCTGTCATAACAACGTTGCGTTTGCCTTGATGGTGCGGCTTGCGATCGAAATAGAGGATTGCGTTCCTGGTCGTCGCCTTGAGGCGCCACGGGGCGGCAGCGTAGCTGCAGCTGTGTTCATCGAGTGTGAAGCGGCCGTCGATGTCGACTTCAACCTCTACCGTGTCGCTCGCCGGGCAGTGGAAAACTTGGGGAAGAAGGTCCTCCGGGTAGTCGTCCACCAGAGCTTGAAAGCTACCGATCGAATCACTCGTAGAGTGAGGGAAAGCGCCGGAAGGGTGATCGTCTGCGTACAACATCGAAAAGACGTAGAGGTTCTTGAGATTAGACGAGCAAGAGACGATGTAGGCTTCCTCTCGGCCACCGCTCAGTGCCGGCATGAGGATTCCTGCGATCACGCCGATGAGAGCGCTGGCGATCACCGTCTCGTTGCTTCGAATGGTCACGCCGACGCTGCGCAGAGTTAGGCCGTCCTTTGTCTTTCGGAGGGTGAGAAAACCAGGCCTTGCCGGCCGTTCAAAGATTTCTCCCGGCGGCAGCAGTGGAACATCAACGCCGAAGCCTGCGAGGTGTCCCGCGAGCGGAGTGAGCGTTTGCACCAGTCCGTTGTAGAACGCCGGAGCGCCGTTGCCCTCCATGCCGACGACGCCCGCCACTGAGCCCTCGGTCACGCGGCGGGCGAGAGTTGACTTCTTTTCGGCGCTGCTAAACGGGTCTTGCTTGCCATAGGAAGTGACGTAGCGCATGAGCGCCTGCGGCGTCGAGACCGCGCTCCAGCCATTGTCGAGATCGATCCTTGCGTAGACAGGCGTTGTTGAAGCGGCGAGCATCCCGATTGCGGCGGGTGGTTGCTCGCGCAGTTGATCGATGATGTCGCCGAATTCGACAGCAGGCTCGCCCACGATGGTTTGGAGCGTCGCGCCCTCCCATTCTTGTTCGCGGACTCCGGCCTCGTCTGCCGACTGCGCCATCAGCTGCCAGAAAGGCTCGAAACTTTCCGTGCGGGCGAGGCAGATCTCATCGCTAAAGAGCGCTCCCGCCGGCGGATCGATGCGAAACGAATACGCCTCGAGCGCACCGAGCGCGGAGAGCGTGTCGCGATCCACTTCGCCACAGACCTGCTGCAGCCAGGCATCGAACGCCGTCGTCATCACGCCGCCTGGCGTCGCCTCGAGCGCTGCGTAGAGATCCTCCACCAGGCCGCCAACGTTGACGCCAAACGCCGAAACTTCTGTCGCTGCTGAAGGGATCAACTCGAGGGCCGCATCGACTTCCCCGGGAGACCGCAGGTTCTGCAGAACGGCTCCGATCGCACCGGATGCTTCGCCGCCGTCGACGCCGAGGTGGACCGCGGCGTTGGGTCGGCCGCGGTCGAATGAGCAGACCGCGCCCAAGACGCTGACGTCACTCAGCCCGAGCGCGTCGACGTAACGCGACATGTCCGGTGGTGTTTTCTCTTTCAAAACGCCGACGAGCCAAGCGACGTCGAGCTCGAACGCAACGTCCGGATCTGCGACCTTGAGTCGCCGCGCCAGGCGCCGGTGGAGCCAACCGGCATCGTAGCCATCGTCACGCTGACCAGCGACGCGTGCCGCGATGCCCTGAAAGACATCGGGAGCATTCGTGATCACGAGGTGGGTGCCCACGTTGGACTCGATGATGGGACCGGCCGGCGTTGGCCATACCGTTGCGCTGAGGCCGCCGAGGTCGTGCTGCTGCAGCTCGACTCCCATCTGCTGCTGGTAGAACCCGCGAAGACGCTGCAGCATAGCGTCGATCTCTTCGCCGGAGGAGCCGCGCTCGATGGCGATGGCAATTCTGGGGAGCCCCTGCGGCGTCAGGTCGCCGACTGTGAGCGTCACACCGCCGCGCAGGAGTCCGAGGAGCTCGAGTGGTGTCTTTCCGGTCACTTGCGTGAACACGATTGACTCGCGGTTGAGCTGATCGACCAGCCGCTCGACGGCGCCTGCAAACGCTTGGCGTACGCTTGGATGGCTCACGATGCTGCCGATCTGCGTCGCCGCTAACCGCTCCTTGAGGCGGTCGACATCGCGGATCGAGGCGAAGAGGACCGACTCGCCTGAGAAGTGCGAGCGCGGATCGAACCGCACGTCTGCCGCCTCTTGCGCGTAGACGGAGGCGCGGAAGCCAACCACCGCGAACACCGCGCACAGCGAAACCAGCAGGACCGATACGTACCCATGGTGTTGCCGACATCCCATCGAACGAACCTCCTTCACAAACGACCCGACTCTCTAGCGTTAGCTACGGCTGTAACTGCCGGAAAAGCTTGACTCAACTCCAAGCCGTGAACTCCTCCAGCATATCAACACCTTGCGGCCTCGGGCAGCGAAAGTCTGACTTTCTCATCGGGAGCGCGGCGCGTGCCGCCTATGGCGCCCGCGCCGATGGTGTCGACAGCCTCTCTGAAAGGCGCGTTCCGTTGTGGCGACCGGTGGATGATTCTCTTTCTGACGGCAGGGAATTGGAACAGACGGGAACGAAGGAAACGAAGTAGGTAGAAGAGAAGGAGTGCAGCCTTTTGTTTGCCTCGGTTTGAATATTTGAACGAAACGAAGTTGATCGAAAGGGAGAACCGTTGAGTAGGGGGTTCACCTTGAGTCGATGGCCTGTGGTATCCTACCCGCCTGAAGGGAACGCGGTGTTGGCCCGTGAGACACGAAAGTGGCACGGGAAAACACGATTTGATGAGGGCCAAGAGAAGCGGATTCTCAACGGGCTGTGAACGTTGAGCTGCGCTGCCGCATGGCGCACATGAGTTTGACTGCGCCGTATAGGGTTTATCTTTGTGCTCACTTGAGCTCTACCAAACACCAAGAGAGAAAGCATGTCCCAACGAGTCAACCGACAATGGCGCCTCGTCAAACGCCCCGAAGGGAGGGCGCGCGCCAGCGACTTCGAGTGGCGCGAGGAGAGCGTTCCAGCTCCACAAGCCGGGGAAGCACTGGTCCGCAACATCTACGTGTCCCTCGATCCAGCCAATCGCGCCTGGATGAACGATCGAGCGACCTACGTGCCACCCGTGGGCCTTGGCGAGGTGATGCGCGGTGGGTCACTGGGTGTGATCGAAGTGTCTGAGAACAAAGCCTTGCCCGTCGGTTCGATCGTTCACGGCCCGATCGGCTGGCAGGAGTTCGTTGTCACTGACGGCAAGGGGTTCGACATCGTCCGCTTGCCCAAGGGCATACCGCTCACCGGCTACTTTGGCGTTTTTGGTCACATCGGCCTCACTGCGTACTTTGGCCTGCTCGACGTCGGCCAACCTAAGGAGGGCGAGACGCTCGTCGTTTCCGGTGCGGCGGGGGCCGTGGGCTCCCTCGTCGGACAGATCGGCAAGATCAAAGGCTGCCGCGTCGTCGGCATCGCCGGCGACGACGAGAAGTGCAACTGGATCACGCGCGAGCTCGGCTTCGACGCCGCGATCAACTACAAGACCGAAGACGTCTACCAGAGCCTGAAGAAGCACTGCCCCGACGGCATCGATGTCTACTTCGAGAACGTCGGCGGCGAGATCCTCGACGCCGTTCTCGCGCTCGTCAATCTCCGCGCGCGCATAGCACTTTGCGGCATGATTTCACAGTACAACGCCACCGAGCGCGTGCCCGGGCCCTACAACTTTCTGCAGCTGCTGCTGAAGCGCGTCCGCCTTCAGGGTTTCATCGTGTTTGACTATCTCGATCGTGCTGCCGAAGCTCTTCGCGATTTGGCCGCGTGGCACGCTGCCGGTAAGCTGCGCTACCGCGTCGATGTCGTTAAGGGCCTGGAGAACGCGCCGGAAGCGCTCAATCGACTCTTCGACGGGAGCAACCGCGGCAAGCTCATCTTACAGGTCTCGGATGAGCCCTGACGCGTGTGGTTTGGTGTCGCTTCGGCGCTGCGGTGGATGCGTGTCCGAAAAGAGATCCCACTATAGAGTCCGCAGAGCCGCGCAGAGAAAAAGGAGCTGTTCGATGCACGATTCTTGTGACTGTGGATTCGGAAAACGGCTCTCCGAACCCACGCGTAACTATTCGTTGTCGCGCGCTCGCTTCTCCTCAGCGTTGAGCGGCGATGTGCGAACGAGCAGAAGTGCGGTGACAGCGAGTCGCGACGTCTTTGCATCGCTGTCGACGGCCGATGGCGAATCGTCTGTCGCCTCAGGCTCTCGCTCTTGGTCTTCTGACTCGAAGCCGTGGTTGAACGCCGCCGCGATCACCCAGTCGCCGAACGGACAGGCGACCGATGTGTTGAGATCGAAGCGCGCGAACTCCGGCACGCCGATTTCGAACGCCTCGGCTCCTTTGACGCCGCGAAAGCGTTCCATTTCGCTGGCCGGCAGCGTCGCGATCGGCGTGCGGGCGAGGTTGCAGTAACTGGCCTGGAGCTCGAGCTGGGCGGCGGTGTTGTCGGCGCTCCGCTCGGCGATCACGCCTACCGCGTAACCGGTGGCGCACTTGGCCACGATCGGCGTGGCACTCCGGACTCCTTCTACCTCACTCACCTTGAGGTCGCGGATGAACGCGACGTCGGTGGTGCCGCTGAGCCAATTCGGTTCTCCGGTCCCAGTGCCGATGTGCGCGAACCATGGGCGCAGCGGCGCGTCTTTGAGTGCTGCCTTGCGCAGCTGTTTGAAATCGTCGTCAGTGAGTCGTGGTCGTTCGACGCCGGCGTGATCGGATGCACGGATCTTCTCGAGCCACGTCGACACGGCTGCTGGCAGTGTCGGTTCCCCGTCTCGAACGACGATCTGCGCGACATCGATCATGACCGACGATTGCTTGCGTTGCTCGCGCAGCCGCGTCAGTGCCGCCGCGATGGCCTCGTGGTGTGCGAGGCTACCTCGAAAGAGAAGATGGTGTTGGCGGTCGCCTCTGGTTTCCAGGTCGAACGCGTCCTCGGTTATGCCGCTAGCGGCTAGTTCGGCGGCGATGCGCTGTGCGAGTCCTTTGAGACCAAGTGCAGTGCGCCACTCGACCTGCTTCCGGCTCCGCTGAGGTGCCGCACGAACCGACGTGCCTTCGTCGACGGGAACGCCGAGCAGAGGAAGCTCCGGATCACCAGCCATGACGAAGAGATCGCCGACGTCGTAGATGCGGAAGAGTTCAGCATCACCCGGGTTCGCTGCATCATCGCGGCCGGACGGCACACCCCGGGCCGTAGCTCCAGCGCTCTCGTCTTCGATGGCGTCGCCACTTTCCACAAGCGACAATGCCGGACGTAGGACTTGGGTTCGGAGCCCAGTTGGAGTTTCGCCTTCGTTGCTCCATGAGACGACGGCGAAATAGCCGTAACCGCCCTCGGCCGTGCGAAAGCAGACTTCGGGCCAACCACCGCGACCACGCGTGACAGAAGACTCGCCATCGCGTCGCGCGTCGACGAAGGAGATCAATTCCGCCGCCGAGGTGTCTTGAGGTGCGAGCGAAAGCGGGCTCAGGATGAGCTTGGCTCCGAGACTTTCGAGGCTCCGCGTGGTGGAGACGAGATCGAAGCCGCGCTGCCGCAGTTTTTCGCGGTCGACTTGTGCGCCCGCCGGAAGCTTTTCCACGTGCTGGCCGTCGAGATCGATGGCGCTCGCAGCCTCTTGCCAGTAGAGCCATGCCGTGACGGACGGGGCGAGTGCGTTCGGTTCAGCTTTCGCGCTTTCTGGCGCCGCGTCGCCTGCGAACTCGTAGAGGTAGCCGTCGCTGCTGCCGACCAAGAGACCGTTGGCTGTTGGGATTGGACAGGTCACAAAACCAGGTGTGCCTGCGAAGCGCCAGATGAGCTCTCCGGATGCGACGTCGAGTGCGGAGACGCTTCCATTCAAATTGGAGACGTAGACAAGATCGCCGGCAACGGCGGGGGACGCGTTGCAAGGGCCATCGACAGCGAAGCGCCAAAGTTCTTCCCCTGACACCGCGTCGAGGGCATACAGCTCGCCGTAGAACGTCGGGAAGAAGACGCGTCCGTCCGCAACGGCGGGCCAGGCGCCTTCAAGGCCGGGTTCCATCAGCCAGCCATCGCCGGTGAAGGGATCTGTTTCGAAGCTCCAAACAGGCTCACCGTTCGTCGCGTCGAGCGCTAGCAGTTTTCTCCTTCCGTGACTGTTCCCGACCAAAACAACGCCGGCAGCAACCACCAGCCCGCTCGGGCCGTCGACTCGGCGGCGCCAAATCTCTCGGCCGGTGCTCGCGTCAAGCGCTACGCAGTGGTTGTCGGCAACGAGGTAGAGTGTGTCGCCGACGAGTGCCGGAGGGCCAAGGAAGATTCCACCCGTGCGGGTACGCCAAATCTCCTCACCGCTGGCGAGTGAGAGGGCGAGTACGTCGTCGTCGTAACCGGCGATGTAGACAATTCCGTCCGCCACGGGCAACGCACCCGGGACAGATCCGCCGGCGTCGTGCGTCCACAGAACTTCACCATCGTCCGCATCGAGAGCGGTGACTTTCCCTTTGAGGTCGCCAAAGCAGACGGCACGATCTCGAGGCAAAGCATCCGCCGCGCCTGTCACTGTGAGCGTCGAGATCAGTCCGGAGTTGCCGACGGTCCGCTCCCACTTTTTCTCGCCACTCTCGATGTCATAGGCGCGCACGAATCCGTCGGCGGTTGCCGTGTACGCGACGCCGCCGACAACCGCCGGCGTCGACGTGAACCCCGCTGGCGTCCGAAACGCCCAGCGCACCCCCCCGACCTCGTGCAGCGGAGCGACATCGTAGGCGCCGCTGCGACCGTTGTCGCCGCGATAGACAGCCGTAGCTTCCGGTTCCTTCGACGCTAGGCTGCGACCTCCTTCGACACCGAGGTAGGCGCAGCTGGCGGCGAGTAGGCCGACAGCTAGAAAGAAAGACGCGGCACCCGAGCGCGTCAGGCGAAGGTCGCTGCGCTCGCCGCGCTGGATGAGTCGAAGGACGCGAGCGCGCAAGCGATGTCCACGTGAGTGGGCTGCCGCGAGCGTTGCCGGGCCGATCGCTGCGGCGCCGTGCGAACCGGGGTTTGCGTCGTGGCTGAGCTCGACGACACGGACGAGCGCGGCCGCATAAATACACGACTCGTGCCCGGCGCCAACGACGACATCGTCGCAGGCGTTCTCGCGTTCGACACTGAGCTGGCGGCTCAGATACCACACGGCCGGATGAAAGAAAAACAGTGCCTCGACGACGCGTTGGCCGATTTGCACCACAGCGTCGTGGCGGCGGATGTGAGCGAGCTCGTGAGCGAGGACCGCTGCGAGTTGCTGCGGCGCGAGACCCGTGACGACGGCTGCCGGGAGCACGAGAGTTGGCTTCACGACACCGATGACTGCCGGGACGAGGACGCGTTCGGAGTAGCGCACGGCGGGCGCGCACTTCAGACCGAGACGTCTCGCCTCTTCGCGCAGCGCCGTGATCAGGCTGGAATCGACGACCGGCGCGCCGCAGCGCTTGACTCCATGACCGCTCGCCAGCGCCAGAGCGAGGCGTAGCAGCATCGCCAGCGCGCCGATGCCGTAGATTGCAGTTGTCATACGTGCGAGTTCATTTGAAGGAAACAGCGCCGGCGTCGTTGCTGCGGCCGTTGACGTGGGCGTTGACGTCGTGCCGGAGGTTACATCGGTGCGCACGCCGCGTTCGCTGGAGCTTGCGGCACTCGCCGCCTCTGTCGCTCCCGGCACGGATGGTCCTGCGGCTGAAAGAGATGTGGAGTCGTCGGACCTCGATCCGACGCCACGCCTAACCTCCGTCGACGCGTTTCCGTAGACGGCGCAAAACGTCACGGTGGCAACTATCGGCATAGCCGCGAGCGATGCCGCGGCGACGACACAGCGCGCGTGCGCGGCGTGACGCCGGAGGAGAAGACTCGTGGCGGCGGCCAGGAGCGCGATCAGGACTCCTTGCCAGAGCGAGTGCAGGAGTGTGCGCGCGATCGCGACGCTGAGGTGAGTGTCGATCCCATCGAAAAGCATCATGAGGCTTGCTCCTTCGCCGCTTTCTGGATCAAGCGCCGCAGTTCACGGAGTTCGTCCGCGTCGACGCCACCGGTCTCGATGAGGTTGAGCATGAGCTGCGCCGCGGAACCGTCGAAGGCGCGGCGCACGAGATCGCGGGCCATGCTACCGGTGACTTCGTCTTGGCCGACGGCCGCCGCGAAGACATAAGCCTTGCCTTGTCGCCGCCGCTTGAGGTAGCGCTTGCGCACCATGATATTCAAGATGGTCAGCACTGACGTGTGCGCCAGATCGCGCGTGTCGTCGTCGGCCACGCCAGGAGCGAGAGTTCGACCCCGGCGCGCAGGCGCCGCGGTCGCGCTGTCGGCGCCCGCAGCCAGAGTCTCGCGCACTTCTCGTGCGGTCATGGGGCCATCGGCCCACAGGATCTTCAGGATCGCGAGCTCGAGCTCAGTGGGGTGACGTGAGGTGGGGCGGCCCATGGCGATCTCCTCCGGCGTTTTTTGGGCTCACTTGCGAACGGCCCGGGAAGTTTCACGATCCCGCGCCCTCATTTCTAATGAATTAGAAGATAGCGGCATGCGCAGGTCTGTGCAAATAGTTTTTCTCTAATTCATTAGAAGTTGGCCTCGTCGTAGAACTCCGCAGTCGGGGGCGGAGTGCTTCACACGGCGGCTGCCCCTCGACAGTTTCCGACGTCGCGTCGATACTCGTGGCCGAATGATCTCCTCACGCCGGCAGTTCGACCCAGAACCCCACCCGTCGCGAAAACTTCGGAGACCAACCCATGCCTTCACGCCGCCTCGCGCCGCGCGTCGATTTCGGCCGCGGTCCTGATCACGCTTTCGTCGCGCCCATGGCGGCGCGCCGCCGACATGCGGGGTCAAGTCCTCCGCGTCACGCTGGTGCTCCCGCCGGTTCGTTGCTCGCTCTCCTGGCGATCGCTTTCCTCTTCGCTGCGAGCGCACACGCCGCACCGAAGAAGAAGCACGCCGCATATTTGACGCCCGAGAGTGGCGGCATCGACTTTAAGATTCAAGGCGAGTACGTCGGACTGGTCGGCGGTAAACACACGATCGCCGTGCAAGTCGTCGCCCTCGGCGACGGCAAGTTCGAAGGTGTGGTTTATGGCGGTGGACTCCCCGGCGCTGGATGGGACGAGGTCACACGTTTTCACTTTCGCGGCGAACTTGACGGTAACACCGCTCGCTGCGTTGGCGTCCATGGCGAACGACTCAAGTTCGAGAATGAGAACTTTCGTGCCATCGTTGACGGCGACGTTTGCCACGGCGAGGCGCGGACGTTCCTGAACGTCGTCCAGGATCCGAGTTTCGAGCTCCGCAAGGTCACGCGCGTCTCGCCGACGCTGGGCGCCAGGCCTCCAGACGGTGCCATTGTTCTTTTCGACGGCACGAACGTGAATGAGTGGGTCGATGGGCGGCTCGCTGACGGCAATCTCCTCGACGTTGGCACCGATTCAAAGCGTCGATTCCGCAGTCATTCGTTCCACCTCGAGTTTCGTACCCCGTTCATGCCGACGGCGCGCGGCATGGCGCGTGGGAACAGCGGCGTTTACGTCAAGCGCGAGTGGGAGATCCAGGTACTTGACTCGTTCGGTTGGAACTCCGAGAACCAGAAGTACGAACGCTTGTCGATCTTCGGGCGCTGCGGCGGGATCCATGAGATGGTGAAGCCGCGGCTCAATATGTGTTTCCCACCTCTCTCTTGGCAAACCTACGACGTTGATTTCGTTGCCGCAAAGTTCGACGCTGATGGCAAGAAGATCACGCCGGCGACGATGACCGTGCGCCACAACGGCGTCGTGATCCATGACCGCTATGTGTTGCCGCCGCGTGGCCCTGGCGACAAGAGGCCGAGTCGGGAGCAGGAAGCCGGGGCGCTTTACTTACAGGACCATGGCAACCCGGTGCGCTTTCGGAGTATTTGGGTGGTGGAGCGGTAGTGCCAGCGCCCTGCGTCGTATGAATCCCTCGTCGCGGGAGCTATACTGGTGGCCACCAGGACAGCGGGCTACTGCACAGCGGTGTACTGATCGGTCGTTGACTGATCTGTACTTTGTTCTGCGCCGAAGATTGAGGACGAAACGGATGCAGCGTCGTTCGGAAAGAGGTCTCTTCGTAGCGTTTCTCGCGATGACTGCCGCGAGCTTTTTGAACTCCGCGCTCCTCTATTCTGCGCCGCCCGCGCTCGCTGAACCTTCGGATCATTGGGCTTATCGGCCTATCGACGCGCAGGCGCCGCCGACCGTTCGGCAGCGCGATCGAGTACGCACGCCGGTGGACGCTTTCGTGATCGGACGCCTCGAAGCGGCCGGACTGACTTTGTCACCGCCCGCCGATCGAGTCGCGTGGATCCGGCGCGTCAGCATCGATTTGATCGGCCTGCCACCGACAACAGGCGAGGTTGAGGAGTTCAGCCGCGACACGAGCCCCTGGGCGCGGCAGCGAGTGATCGATCGACTTCTCGCTTCGCCCCGCTACGGAGAGCGGTGGGGGCGCCACTGGCTCGACCTTGCGCGTTACGCCGAGAGCGATGGGTTCAAGAGCGACAAACTTCGCCCCGGCGCGTGGCAGTATCGCGACTACGTTGTCCAGGCGTTCAACGCGGACAAGCCGTATGACGTGTTCGTGCGCGAACAGATCGCAGGCGACGAGATTCCGGCGAACGAATTGGCGCGGCACGATGGCAACGCATTGGCCGCCACTGGTTTCCTGCGCCACTGGCCGTACGAAGACAACGGCCGCACGCTGGATGACATGTGGAACAAGGTGCTCGCGGACGTCACGGACGTGACCGGCAGCGTTTTTCTCGGACTGACCGTTGGCTGCGCGCGCTGTCACGATCACAAGTTCGACGCCATCTCGCGCCGGGACTATTACGGTCTACAGGCTTTTTTTGCGGGCATGGCGCCGCGCGATGATCTGCCTGTGGGTTCACCGAAAGAACTCAGTGCGTACCACGAACAGCTGCGGCGATGGCAGGAAGCGACGCGGGAGATTCGTACGCGCCGCAGCGAACTCGAACGGCCGTTTCGGCGCCAGGCGGAGCTTGCCAAGGCGAAGAAGTTCCCGCCGCAGATTCAGCAGATCGCGGCCATCGTGCCCGAGAAGCGCACCACGCTGCAGCGTCAGATTCTTATGCTCGGCGGCGAGGAACTACGCGTCCAGACGAAGGACATGATGCGGCGGATGGACGACAGCGCGAAGACGAGGTGGGAGAAGCTCACCGAGCAGTTGGCGTCCTTCGATGCGCTGAAGCCGACGTTTCTCCCGTTCGCTCGCGGCGTCGAGGAACTCGAGAGTGAAACTCCGCCAACGCGAATTCCGGACGATCCCGGCGCCGGCGACATCACGCCCGGGATTCTTACTGTACTGCGTCAGCAGATCCCGGAAGTGCCGCGCGCCTCCGGTCGCCGCACAGCCCTGGCGCGCTGGGTCACCGACGCGCGGAATCCGCTGACCGCACGTGTGATCGTCAATCGCATCTGGCAGTACCACTTTGGTCGTGGACTCGTTGCGACCTCGAGTGACTTCGGTGTGCAGTCAGAGCCGCCCACGCACCCACAGCTGCTCGATTGGCTGGCGCGCGAGCTCGTGGCGGGAGGTTGGAGCCTGAAGCGCCTGCACCGCCTGATCCTGTTGTCGAGCGTTTACGGACAGTCGAGTCTGCCTGCGGAGCCAGGGAAGTCGGTGGAGCGTGACGCGCGTCGCGTCGATCCAGAGAATCGACTCTTCTGGCGCATGCCAAGCCGTCGCCTTGAAGCCGAGGCGCTCAGAGATGGGGTTCTCGCTGCCAGTGGCGAACTCAACACGCGCATGTTCGGCGACAGCGTCCTGCCAGCACTGCCTTCCGGAATGAGCGACCGCTACGCATGGAAGCCGACGCCGAACGCCGCGGAGCGCAATCGCCGTTCCGTTTACTTGGTCGTCAAGCGTAATCTGCATCTGCCGCTCCTGAAAACGTTCGACGTGCCCGACAATCACTCGCCGTGCTCGCGTCGAGTTGAAACGACGATCCCGACGCAGGCGCTGATCCTCCTCAACAGTGAGTGGATGCTCGAGCGGGCGCAGTCGTTCGCTGCACGTCTGTTGCGGGAAGTCGGTTCTGATCCGGGCGATCTCATCGCACGAGCTTACGCGCTTGTTTTCTCCCGCGCGCCGGCGGCGGAGGAAGCTGCCGCGTCGATGGATTTTTTGCGTGAGGCTGCCGCTGCTCACGAGGGTGAGCTCAAGCGAAACGACGAACTCGCGGCGCGCGCCGAGTCGGTGATCAGTGCCGTGTTGGACACGCCTGGCCGCAGCGGCGAAACGACCGATGCGCTGGAGTCAGCGTTCGTCTCAGCCCTCGTCGATTTTTGTCACGCGCTCTGGAACACGAATGAGTTTCTCTATGTCGACTGACCGCGCGAGCCTGAAGGTTCACCATGATCGCGAGCCCCTCCAGCCGGCACACGCAGAGCTGGTGACCAGTCGCCGCGATTTCTTAGAGCGCGCGGGCGGCGGCTTCGGTGCGCTGGCACTGACGCATCTGCTGGCGCAAGACGCGCTCCTCGCGACCGAAGCGACATCGAACGGAGGCTCTGCGTCCGCGTCGAACAAGAGTGTCAGCGGTCCGCATTTCCGCCCGCGCGCCAAGAGTGTGATCTTTCTTTTTCTCGATGGCGGCCCCAGCCACATCGATACCTTCGACCCGAAACCGGCGGTGAATCGGTACGCGGGGCAGACGCTGCCGCCGCACATCGAACGGCCCTACTTGCCGATGGGCGAGACCGACAGCGCTATCCTCGCTTCACCGCGGACGTGGAAGCGTTACGGACAGTCCGGCATCCCCGTGTCCAACTGGATGCCACACGTTGGCGAGTGTATCGACGACATTGCGGTGATTCGGTCGTGCGTTGCGGATGGACTTTTGCACGTGCGCGGTGTGACGCAAATGAACACCGGCTTCGTCGAGGGTGGCCGCCCCAGCCTTGGTAGTTGGTGCTCCTACGGCTTGGGGGCCGGCAGCGACGACTTGCCAGCATTCGTCGTCATGCTTGATCGCAATTCCGAACCGCCCGGCGGCACGCGTAATTGGGGCACCGGCTTCATGCCGGCGGCGTATCAAGGGACGCGTTTTCGCGAGGGCGCGGCGCCGATCCTTCACCTTGAGCGCCACAAGACGGTGAGCCGCGAGCAGCAGCGCCGTAAACTCGATCTCATTGGCGTACTGAATCGACGCCACGCACGTCGGCGGCAGGCGAATAGTCAGCTCGAGGCGCGCATCGCATCGTATGAGCTCGCCTACCGTATGCAGGCCTCGGCGCCTGAGGCCGTTGACTTGTCGCGTGAGAGCGAGGCAACGCGGCGTCTCTACGGTTTGGAGAGCGAATCGACCGCGACCTACGGACGCATGTGCCTTCTGGCGCGACGACTCGTTGAGCGTGGCGTTCGTTTCATACAGCTCTACAGCGGCTCGGGCAGCAAGTGGGATGCGCACGTACGGATCGAGAAGAATCACACCGGACTTTGCCGTTCCTCCGATCTTCCCATCGCCGGTCTCCTGAAGGACCTCAAGCAGCGCGGCATGCTCGACGAGACCCTCGTCGTCTGGGGCGGCGAGTTTGGCCGCACGCCGCAGTCGGAGAAAGGCGACGGTCGAGACCATAATCCTTATGGGTTCACCATGTGGATGGCTGGGGGCGGCGTCAAGGGTGGCCAGATCATCGGCGCCACGGATGAATTCGGTCTGCATGCGATCGAGGATCGCGCCCACGTGCACGATCTGCACGCGACGATCCTTCATGCTCTTGGACTCGACCACCAGCGACTGACCTACCGTCACAACGGTCGCGACGAAAGGCTCACCGACGTCTCCGGGAATGTGATCAAGAAGCTGTTCGTATGAGCAGTTCCGACGCGGTGTGCTCAAGGTCATCGGAGCTCAAGGTGTGAAGACGGGCTTGTTGGCGCAGATTCTGCTGGTTGGCGCGGGCGGTTTCATCGGCTCGGTCAGTCGTTTTCTCTTGAGCGAGTGCGTGCAGCGCTACTCAAAGGTCGTGCCTGTGCCGCTTGGCATTTTGGTCGTGAACGTTCTCGGATGTCTCTGCATAGGTCTCTTCGCCGGTGCGGTCGTGTCGAGGCGCGACGTCTCGGACTCGCTGCAGCTGTTCGTCGCCATCGGTCTCCTCGGAGGCTTCACGACGTTTTCGTCGTTCGGTTTGCAGACTCTCCTACTCTTTCGCGCGGGCAACGTCACGGCGGCGCTGCTCAATATCCTGCTGCAAGTTACGATAGGCCTCGGGGCAGCGTGGCTGGGATATTCGCTGGCGAGCGTTAGGATGAGTTAACAGCCCGCTTTCGACGGACTGTTAAGCGACTCTGAGTTCGAATGGCCGGTCGCCTGCGCGGTGGGCGGCGACTGATTGCGGCACGCACCTGTCACCGGCGACTCAGGTTTCGTTCAGATCGAACTGTTTATGGCAGGGTGTTCGATGTGTCGCTCGCATTTCCACCGGAGGATCGAGAGTGATCAAAGTCGAGAACATCGTCCATCACTACGGACTCGAACCGATTCTTCGCGGCATCGACCTCGAGGTTGAAACCGGCGAGATCCTTGCGCTCATGGGGCCGAACGGTATGGGGAAGAGTACTCTCCTCGGCGTCATGGCGGGGGCGTTGTCGCCCGTCATCGGCGCCGTTTACGTTGATGGCATCCGTCGGCGCTCGAGCGTCGAGGCCGAACGTGCGGTGCGCCACAAAGTCGGATATCTTGCCGATCCTTCGTGGTTACCGGCGGAGCGTACGATACGCGAATTTCTCTATGCAACCGCGCAGCTCTACGATGTGCCGTACGAACGCGTGATGATCCACGCCGAGAGTCTTTTAGAGCTTTTCGAGCTCCGATCCAAAGGCACCGCACTGATCCGTGCGCTCTCGAGCGGCCAGCGCCGCAAGGTGGCGCTCAGTGCCGTGCTGATCACGGAATCACCGGTTTTGATTCTCGACGAACCGTTTTCCGGCGGGCTCGACCCTGGCGGCATTGTGGCGCTGAAGAGTGTGCTTCGTCGCCTTTCTGCTGAGAAGGGAGTGACGATCGTGCTCTCGACTCCGGTTCCAGAGATCATTGAAGGGCTGGCGAACCGCGTCGCACTGATTCACGAGGGGGAACTCGCCGCGTCAGTGACCCCGGACAAGCTTGCGACGGAAGTAGGTGGCGAGGCAGGATTCGCTGCGGCGCTCGGACGTCTTGTGCGCCCCGACGCGGAGGAAAGTGTCCATCGTTACTTCGAGACGATCGCGTGAAAAGTCCCGAAAGTGCACGGAATCGACGTAACTCTGACACCCATTACGAGGACGTCGCCTTTCGTTCGTATCGGCACCGAGAGCGCTCGCCTCAGCAGTGGCTGCGCCAAGCTGCGCCATCGTTGAATGCCGTCGCTGTCGCTGCCGTTGTCGGAGCACTTGCAGCATCGGCACATCTGTTGATGGCACCGAGCGCCGTCTTGAATGTTCTTTACGTCTTGGCTTTCGCTTACGGTGGCGCGCGGATCGTGGGGTTCTCGCCTATCTGGCGGTCTGGGTATCTCGCGTGGTTGCTGCAAACACCCTGGCATCGCGGCCAGAGGTTGCCCTTGGGATCGGTCCATCCCGGGCTGCAGGATCTTGTGCTGCTGTCGTTGATCATCGGTCCTGCTGCCATGTTTTTGCGAACCGTTCCCGTGAGCCTATTGGCTGCAGCGTCATGCGGCTACGCCGTCTTCGTGACGTTTACCGTGGGAAAGAGCGGGCAGAAGTGGGAGGCGATGCTGTTAGCTTTCGGGTTGGGCGTTCTGATTTTGCTTTGGACCACACAGGAGCCGTTGGCCCTGGTTGTGATCGTTCTGCACGGGATCTGCTACGTCGCGCTGCAGCGTTCATTGTTGCGACTCCAAGAACTCTCAGTTTCGGAGTCGGGGGGTTCACTTGCGGTTCGAATCGACGCCGCCCAGCGCGCGTCGTCCGGATGGCCGTTCGCTGCACTTTCGCCACGGCTTCCGCCAGCGAGGATCAATCTACCGACGAGCGGGGCGGCGGCGTTCGTTGCCGGTTGGTTGACCTTCGTCTTCGAAGAGGTGGGTGATGGCGAGTACCGATTGACTGTGCTATTACTCATTGCGGCGCCCATCGTCCGTCTCGGCGTGTACCTTTCCGGGCACAGCGGGGGCGGCAGTATTCTCAGACGCATTGGATCGTTCAAGCCACTCCTGCGATCTTACGACTACGTTTTCTTTGCACCCCTCATTGCCGTCGCGATAGAACTCGGAGCGCCGCCCCTTCTGGCGCGATTCACCGACTTTCCAAGCAGTTTGGTCAACGCCATCATCGTCTTCGCCGTTGTCCTGATTCTCTGCGCCGGAGGTCCGACTCTAGCCGCTTGGCGATTTACCAGCGGCGCATCGATGACGCCTCCGACGCGTCAACAGGGGAGGTTCGTTCGTGCGTAGCGACGAGCGCGAGTGTGCCGTCGTGTCTCGTCCTCAGACGCATCCTCGTCAACCAGCCATTGACCGCGTCGCTCGGCTTCGGATAGCCTGGGTTTGATCGTCGAAGCTCGTTTTTTTGACCTCAGGATCCGCCATGTTTCCGTGCCACACGCCTGACCACACCCACCGCCATGCGTTTACGTGGATGCATCCGCGCGAGCGTGATGGGCTGACGTTTGTGACGCGGCGTAGCACGCTGAAGGCGGGCGCTCTCGGTTTCGCTGGGTTGACGCTCCCGCGGCTTCTCGAAGGGCGGGAAGTCACAGCGAAGACAGGTGAACCGGTGCCGCGCGGCAAGGCGGTGATCCTCATCTGGATGACTGGTGGGCCCAGCCACATCGACACATGGGATGTGAAGCCGGACGCTCCGTCGGGCATCCGGGGGCCGTTTGGCGTCATCAAGACGAAGCTGCCGGGCGTGCTTCTGTGCGAGTACCTGCCGAAGCAAGCCGCGATGATGGACAAGCTCACGATCATCCGGTCGATGGATCCGCGCGGCAGCAACCACGAACCGAATCAAGTGATGCAGACTGGGCACCGAGAAGCCGCACCGCGGGTAAATCCCAAGGGTCCGCTCTATCCCGCGATCGGTTCGGTGATCGCGAAGATGCGTGGCGCCAACGATGCGTCGATGCCGCCCTACGTCGCGCTCAACATGAAGTCGCGGTCGCACCTCGCCTGGGGCGGCTACCTTGGCAAACAATACGATCCGTTTCTTGGCGATGATGTCTCCAAGCTCCTCAAGCTGCCGGCAGGGCTCGACCCGAGTCGTCTCAAGACGCGGCGTTCGCTGCGCCAGCAGTTCGACCAACTCCACCGCGATCTCGACCTCTCCGGTTCGATGGAGGCGCTCGATCGATTCGGGCAGCAAGCGATCGACATCGTTGCAGGCGCCCGGGCTCAGGCGGTCTTCGACCTCTCCCAAGAGAAAGAGGCGACGCTCGAACGCTACGGTGATCACGACTGGAGCCAGAAAGCACTCCTGGCGCGACGACTCGTCGAAGCCGGTGTGAGCTTCGTGACGATCGACTTGAGTCACCACGGGGCGTCAGGGACGTGGGACACGCACGGCGACAATATCCCGCCCTACGGTGGTATCTGGAACGGTCTGCGTCCGCTTCTGCCCGTGTTCGACCACCTCTTCACAACGCTCATCAGTGATTTGGAGGAGCGCGGACTCCTCGACGATGTGCTCGTCATCGCCATGGGAGAGTTCGGGCGCACGCCGAGGATCGGAACTCAGGGCAGCACCGACGGGCGGAATCACTGGCCGAACGTCAGTGCCATAACCCTTGCTGGCGGTGGTTTTCGTCACGGCCAAGTCATCGGCGCGACGGAACGCGACGCCGGTCACATCAAGGAGCGTCCAGTGACACCCGCGGATCTCGCTGCAACGATCTACCATCACATGGGTGTGCCGCTCGACGCGACGTACCTCGACCATCGCGGCCGCCCGCACTTTATCGTCCAAGAGGGTGGCGAGCCCATCCGAGAGCTGCTTTGAGCCCTTGCGCTGAGACGAAGGCGGACGATTTGGTTGCGTGTCCCTTGCACTTGGGGGTTCGTCGCCCGACCGCGATGTTGGCGAGGTGGCGAGCTTCATCGCGCTAGGCTCTAAAACAAGAAGATCATGCAAACGATCGAGAACTACGTTGGCGGTGAATGGCGCGGCGCGCACGGCGAAGTCGTGGAGGTGATGAACCCTGCGACTCAGCAGATCATCGCGACGACTCATTGCTCGACGGGCGTCGATGTTGCCGCCGCGGTCGAACGAGGCGAGCGTGCCTTTGAGGAGTGGCGTCGCGTTCCGGTTGGCGAACGGATTCAGTATCTGTTTCGCTACAAGCAGCTGCTCGAAGAGAACATCGATGACTTGGCGCGAACCATCACCGACGAGTGTGGCAAGACACGCGCTGAAGCACTCGGTGAGCTGCGCCGCGGCATTGAAAACGTCGAGACAGCATGCGCTGCGCCGTCTTTGATGCAAGGGTACAACAACGAGAACATCGCGCTTGGCATCGACGAGCATCTCTTTCGCCAACCCTTGGGTGTCGTCGCTGCCATCACGCCGTTCAACTTCCCGGCGATGATTCCACTTTGGTTCTTGCCGTATGCGATCGCAACAGGGAACTCCTTCATCCTCAAGCCGAGCGAGCAAGTGCCGCTCACCGGCGCTAAGCTCGTCGAGCTGGCGGCGCGAACGGGGTTGCCGAGTGGCGTTGTGCAGCTGGTCAACGGCTCGAGAGAGACGGTAGAGGTACTGGTGGATGCGCCGAAAGTGCGCGCCATCTCGTTCGTCGGCTCGACGCCTGTGGCGCGCAGAGTCTACGCGCGAGCGACCGCGGTGGGGAAGCGGGCGCAGTGCCAAGGCGGTGCGAAAAACCCGGTCGTCGTTCTGCCGGACGCCGACCTTGACGTGACGTGCGAGACCATCGCAGAGAGCGCTTTCGGGTGTGCGGGGCAGCGTTGTCTGGCCTCTTCGCTTTCGATCACTGTCGGACCCCAGGCCAGCAAGGACTTCACGGAGGCAATCGCTGCCGCGGCGAGTGAACGACGCGTCGGCTACGGCTGGGACGAAGGTGTTGAGATGGGGCCGGTGATCTCTCCGCCCAGCCGCGCGCGCATCCTTGACCTAGTCGAAACCGGATGTGCGGGCGGCGCGCGACCGATCGTTGACGGCCGCGACAAGAAGGCCGCAGCCTACGAGAGCGGGAATTTCGTCTTTCCGACTGTCCTCGACGGTGTCGATCCGTCGAGTGAGATCGGTCGTACTGAAGTCTTTGGACCGGTTCTTGGTTTGATTTCGGTCGCGACTCTCGACGAGGCGATCGAATTGATCAACACACAGGGCTACGGCAACATGGCGTGCCTCTTCACGTCGAGCGGCCGCGCGGCGCGGAAGTTTCGCAGCGAGGTCACCGCCGGCAACGTCGGCATCAACGTCGGCGTGGCGGCGCCCATGGCGTTCTATCCCTTCAGCGGCTGGAAGGACAGCTTCTTCGGCGACTTGCACGCGCAGGGGAAGCATGCCGTTGAGTTCTACACACAACCGAAGGTGGTCGTCGAGCGCTGGCCGGAGTGACTCGCGGGCGGTTCGTTGAATTCATCACGCGACGTTCCATCGCCTTCGCTGAGGTTTCTTGCTACGCTGAAGACCTGATTCTGTCCTTCCTGAATGACACCGTCTCCGATGCGACCGATCGGAGGCCGCCGCTCTCGCGAGACGATCACGAATCGTGTTACCGAAACTGATATCAGGTTATGCGGGGACCGAAGTGCGACGCTTCGCCGTGGCGGGCACCTTTGGATGCGGCCTACTCGTGTGGTGCCTCGTCGTCAGCCCCAGTGCAGCGTTTGCCGACAGCGCTGCCGACGTCGCCCGCCACATCGAGACGATTCAAGAGCTTGGCGCTCAAGGTGCTGGCTCGGCGGTGCGCGCTGCGCGCGACGCACTAGCGAAAGCTGACAGCAGCGCTTTGCCCTCACTCCTCGAGGCTATGGGGACGGCGTCGCCCGTCGTCGCGAACTGGCTGCGGAGCGCTTACGACGATGTGTTGGCGCGAGAGCTGGGGCGTGAGAATCCGCGGCTTCCAATCGCGTATCTGAAGGAGTTTGCGCGTGACACCCGCTACGGCGGTCGAGTGCGCCGCCTCGTCGCAGATCTTCTCGAAGAGCGCGAGCCCGGATTCCGCGCGAAGTTTCTCAGTAGCCGCTACGAGGACGACGCCTTTCGAAAGGATGCGGTTGCTGAGCTTTTGGCTGCAGCGCGGCGCTCTCAAGAGGGCGGCGACGCCGAACGTGCTCGCGAGCAGTTCGAGGCGGCGTTCGAAAAGGCGCGCGATCGAGGGCAGTGGGACGAAGCAGCGACCGCGCTCGAAAAACTTGGCGTCCGCGTTAACCTTATCGATCAGATGGGCTACGTCGTCCGCTGGCATCTCATCGGGCCGTTCAACGCGCCCGAGACCACTGGCTATGCACAGACCTTTCCACCTGAATCACGCATCGACTTGAACGCTTCCTACGCTGGCCAAGGAGGTGTCGAAATCGGTTGGAAGCTCTACGAGGAGAAGAACCGCTTCGGGCAGATGAACCTACTGCAAGCGATCGCCTCGTGCAGCGAAGCTGTCGGGTATGCGTACGCGGAGCTCGACTCGCCCCGCGAACAAGATGCTGAGATTCGCTGCGGCGCCGATGACAACTGTAAGATTTGGCTCAACGGTACGTACGTGACAGGTAGCGAGCAATGGCTCAATGGCATTCGCTCTGACCGCTTCCGCCAGCGTGTGCGACTCAAGAAAGGCAAGAACACGCTGCTGGCAAAAATCTGCCAGGGTCCACGGCATAAGAACCCAGCCGTTGGCAACAATTGGTCGTTCGAGCTCCGCATCTGCGACGCGAGTGGCCGCGGCTTGAAGTTGCGCAGTCTCTTGCCGTCTCCCGCGGCGGACGCGAGTCGCGAGGTGGAGAACAAATGACACGCGCCGGCGAACGATGGATCGGAAGGGATCGACGCGGGGGGACGAGGAGTGTAGCTCGTCTTGCCCGCTTCGTGTGTCTCGAGGCGCCGAGTATTCGCCTCGCGTTGTTCGCCTGGGCTGTCGCCGCGGGAACGAGCAACGTCGTTTTGGCTGAAAACTGGCCAGGGTGGCGCGGTCCGGGGCGAAACGGCGTCAGTCGCGAGGCGTCTTTGCCGCAGCGCTGGTCCGAAGACGAAGGCATCGCCTGGAAGAGAGCGGTCGTCGGTCGCGGCGTCTCGGGGGTGGTCGTCTGGGGCGATCGTCTCTATCTCACGGGCTCATCAGGCCCACGTTTTCGCGATCTTCACGTGGTCGCTCTTTCAGCGCGGGACGGGTCGGAACTGTGGCATCGGCGTTTCTGGGGCACGTCGCCAACGCGCTGCCACGGTCAGAAGAGCACCATGGCGACGCCGACACCCGTGACAGACGGCGAGGCGGTTTTCGCTTTTTTTGGTACCGGTGACGTCTTCGCCGTGGATCGGGACGGTGGGCCGCTTTGGCAGCGCTCTCTCGCGAGGGAGTACGGCGTGTTCGAGAACCGTTTCGCGGCGTCGAGCTCACCGCTCCTCTATCAAGATCTCGTCATCGTTCAGTGCGATCACTACGGTGACTCCTACCTGATCGCACTCGACAAGACGACGGGTGTCAACCGCTGGCGTGTCGAGCGACCGGAAACCTGGCATTCGTGGGCGTCGCCTCAGCTCATCTCTGTTGACCGTGACGGTGGCCAGCGCGACGAGCTCATCGTCTGTAGCTCGAAGAAGGTCGATGCGTTCGCTCCAGCGAGCGGCGAGTTTCTTTGGACCGTCGCGGGCATGCAGCGCGAGTGCATCCCAACGCCGGTTTTTGCCCATGGGATTCTCTACGCCGTCAGTGGGCCGGGCGGCAGTACTCTGGCGATCCGTCCAGGTGGCAGTGGCGACGTCACCGATTCGCGCGTTGAGTGGACGAGCTCGCGCGGTGTGCCGTTCGTGCCGTCTGCCATCGTGGTTGGCGATCGATACTACCTCATCGACGACAAGGGCATCGCAACCTGTCTCGACGCGCATTCGGGGGATCGCGTCTGGCAGCATCGCCTTCCCGGTCAGTACACAGCGCCGCCGGTAGCCGCGGGTGGCCGCGTCTACTTCATGAACGAGACGGGGGTGACGGTTGTCGTCGACGCTACGAAGCAGGACTACGCAGAGGTGGGGCGCAGCGAGCTCGCCGAGCCGATCTACGCGCCGGCAGCCATCGCACACGGCCGGCTGTACATCCGAACGTCTGGGCACGTGTACTGCGTTGGCGGCACAGGTGGGAGTGAGCAGCACTGAGCGACTGGATTAGCCGATGACTCGCTCAGAGTCTCGGCATCCGCGACAACCTCCGAGAACATCGCCGCGTCTACATCGCGGCTTGCCCCAGCGCCGCGCAGAGCACCGTTATCGGCCACACAGCGGCTATTCTTCCTCCAGCTGACGCTGGCGTGAAGTCTGGGGCCGAGACGCTCGATATCGAGGGTGGGGGCCATGGCTTTCGCTCACCAGCGTCATTCGACGCGGCGAGTGCGTCTTTGCGATCGTGTCTTTCGGATCACACATCACAGCCGTGGGCTGGTTGAGTCATGGTTCCGGGCGTCGAATTGTGAGATTTCTGCCTTACAGAACGCTGTTTTCGCGTGTCGCCACGCTTGTCTGGATCGTCGTTTGCGTCGGCGTACTCGTTCCGGCGGCGTTGACGATTTACTCGCACTACCGGCTTCTCGAAGGCAAGCTCGTGAGCCACGGCGTCATGATGACTGAAACGACTGCCCTCTTCTGCGCGCAACCGCTTGCTGCCAATGACCGCAGCGCTTTGAGGCAGTCGATTGACCGTCTCGTTGACAAAGATCCTCAGATTCTTCGTGCGGTCGTCACCGATCGCGCTGGGAAAGTTCTTGCCGATTCGGAGGGCGCGCGGGAAGGTCTCATGATTTCCGAACTCTTGTCGCCGCCACTGTCAACGAGCGTGCGCAAGAACACTGGGTCCGATGCTGATGCGCTTGTCTTCGTCACCGCTTCGATCGTGGTTGACGACGTGCCCGTGGGTTCGCTTCGCACTGAGTTGCCGCTCTCTATCGTGCGACAGGAAGCCAAGGCGAACATACGCACGATGTTGTGGGCAGGTCTGATCGTGCTGGCAGGAGGTACTCTCGCCGCCGCCTGGCTCGCCAAGGCCATCTCGCGCCCCATCTCGAATCTGATCCGCTCGGCGAACGAACTGGCGCAAGGCAACTTTGCGGTACACAAAGTCGATGGAGGAACCGAAGAGATCGCGACGCTCTACGAAGCGTTCGACTCCATGGCCCTCGAGCTATCCGAAGCCTACCAGAAACTACAGGGTTATTCAGAGTCGCTCGAACATCAGGTCGAAGAGCGCACGGCCGAGCTACTGATCGCCAAGGATGAAGCGGAACGAGCTAACAAGGCGAAGAGTGTCTTTTTGGCCAACATCTCTCATGAGCTGCGGACCCCGCTTCACGGAATCATCAGCTATTCGAATTTCGGTTTTAAGAAGGTCAGGCACGCGCAGACGGCGAAGCTCGAGAAGTATTTCCGGGAGATCCACGAAAGCGCTCAAAACTTGAAAGTGCTTCTCGATGACCTGTTGGATCTCTCCAAGTTGGGGGCGGGAAAGATGACTTACAACTTTCAGCCGCATGACCTCGCCAGTGTGTTGAAGGCAGAGCGTAGCAAGATCATTGCGGCGACATCGGAAAAGAGCATCGATCTTCAGTACAGATGCGAAGATGGAGTTGACACGTCGGCCGAGTTCGACGCTTTTCGGATCGGGCAGGTCGTTCGTAACTTGCTCTCAAACGCGGTCAAGTTTACGCCAGAAGGCGGAACGATTTCGCTCGAACTGCGATCAACAGGTGTGTCTGGCGAGAAGGAGTCGGAGCTGCTTGAAGTTTGTGTCTCCGACACTGGGATCGGGATTCCGGACGGGGAGCTGAAGAGTGTCTTCGAGGCGTTCAGTCAAAGCAGTCGCACGACCGATGGCGCGGGTGGCACTGGGCTTGGCTTGGCGATCTGTAAGGAGATCGTCTCGGCACACGGTGGAGATATCCTCGCTTGCAATAACCCCGATGGAGGCGCGGTGATTACGTTTCGTGTTCCGCGCCACTGTCGTGAAGACGATATCCAAAAAGAGAGCGGTAGGGAGACGAAGGCATGGGCGTGACGAGCATGAAACAAGGAAGAGTCTTGGCGGTCGACGACGAGCCGCGCAATCTTGCGATCGTCGAGGAATTGCTCGAAGATTTCGAGGTTGCCACCGCGAAGAACGGAGATGAGGCATTCGAGAAGATCGCGAAGTTTCGCCCCGATCTCGTCCTGCTCGACGTGATGATGCCGGGTATGGATGGATACGAGGTGTGTCACCGCATTCGTCAAGACGAGGAGTCTTGTTTCGTGAAGGTGATCTTCGTGTCTGGGAAGTCGAGCATCGAGGAGCGCCTTCATGGTTACGAGGTGGGAGGCGATGACTATGTCGCCAAGCCCTTCGACGTCGACGAGCTTTTGGCGAAGGTGAACGTGTTCCTGCGACTCAAGCATGTCGAGGAGGTCGATGAGATGAAGAGCACGCTCATCACCTTGTTGGCGCACGAGACGAGGACGCCACTGACTGGGATCGTTGGGTATTCGAGCCTCTTGGCCTCGACTCCGGGACTCACCGAGGAGGACGTCAAGAAGCAAGCGCGAGCGATTCATGGCTGCGCAGAGCGGCTGCAGAAGCTCGTCGACCAGGCCGGCTTACTGGCGAATCTTAAGGCGAAGGGACAACTCGAATTGTTCGAGTACACTCTTGCTTCGGTATTGGGTCCGGCGCTCCAGAGAGTGGAGGGGCTTGCGGCGGATGCCGGTGTAACGATCGAGCAGGACGTGGTTGACGTATCGCTCTTATGCAATCCGACGCTGATGCACAAGGTTCCTCTCTACATTATAGAAAACGCAGTACAGCACTCCCCACAAGGGGGGCGCGTCAAAGTGCGAGCGGTCGTCACCGAGAGCGGGAACTTCGAGCTGACGATTTCCGACGAGGGCAAAGGGATTTCGGCAGAGGCTTTGGAACACATCGGCGACGAATTCTCCGTCGGAGATTTGGATCATCATTCAAACGGTCGAGGGTTGAGTCTCGCAATAGCTCGACGTGTGGTCGATCTTCACGGAGGAACACTTTCAGTCGAATCGGTCGTCGGCCAAGGGACAACGTTTCGCATTGAGCTGCCAGTCGGCACTTGCGTTCTGACGGAATCTTCCTCGGCCCCGTGACGGTTACATTCCGTATTCAAGCGTCTGCTCGGTTGGACGAGGGGCGCCCAGAGCGTCCCGTCCCGTCGTGGTTACGGCATGGGTCTTGTGTCCCCTGATGGGTTGTTCGGCACTGCCAGTCGTGCTGCACGGTTGGAAGATGACGACCCCGGCTGGCGGTACCTGTTGCGCGCTCGTCACTCTGACGACTGGTGTGCCCCTCGATCTCCCACTGACCGCGGTCCTGGTCATCTCCGCTCTTGACTGCGCCGAGCGAATGAGCTAACGATTCGCATTGGATTCGTTCCGATTGCACCGCGTTTGCCAGGAGAGAGAGATGAAGAGACCAACGCGCGTTGTTATCGCAGTTCTGTCGTTCTTGCCGGCGACTGTATGGTGCCAGGAGAGCAACGAAGATCGCGCGAGCCTTCGTGTCGCCACCAAAGAGGCGCCGCCGTTTGCGATGAAAGCTGAAGACGGCTCTTGGAGCGGGATAACGATTGAGCTGTGGCGGGCGATCGCGAACGAGCTTAGTCTCAACTACGAGTTCCATGAGGCGACCGTCGAAGAGATGATCGACGGTGTCGCAGCCGGAGAGTTTGATGTCGCTGCAGCTGCGCTCACCGTGACCGGCGATCGTGAAGAACGGGTCGATTTCTCTCACGCCTTTCACAGCTCTGGTCTCACGATCGCTCTTCCGTTCGATTCCGAGTCGTCGATGTTCTCGGTTCTGGGGCGACTTCTGTCACTGGACTTCGTGAAAGCGCTTGGGGTACTGCTCCTGGTTATCTTTGTCGCCGGGCTTCTTCTCTGGGTATTCGAGCGCAAGAAGAATGCGGAGCAATTCGGTGGCGGCGTTGCACGCGGTGTGGGTGAAGCGTTCTGGTGGTCCGCCGTCACCATGACGACAGTCGGTTACGGCGACCGCGCGCCAACGACTTTTTGGGGACGGGTCGTCGCCTTCGTCTGGATGTTTACCAGTATCGTGACGATCTCTGGCCTTACAGCCGCCGTCGCATCGGTGCTAACAGTGAGTCAATTGGAATCGCAAATCAACGGCCCTGAAGACTTGGAAGGTGTTCAAGTCGGCACCGTCGGTGGCACGACCAGCGAGTCGTATCTGCAGGCTGCCCGGCTCTATCACGAACCCTACCGTGATCCGAAGGCGTTAGGGGAGGCTCTCGCCGACGGTGAGATCGAAGCGGCGGTCTACGATGCGCCACTTCTCCTCTACCTTGCGAACCAGGACTTGCGGGGAAAGATTCGTGTGTTGCCTCAGGTGTTCGATCCGCAGGACTATGCAATTGCACTTCAGCAAGGCAGTGAGCTGCGCGAGCCTCTCAATCGGGTTTTGTTGGCAGAAATCTCCAAGCCGACGTGGCAAGAGATCGTTTACCGCTACACCGGTCAGTAGAGTTGCTCCGTGGAACGGGCGCTGTTGATTCCTCCTGACGACATTTGACGGACGCTCCGGCCGTCCCAACGCATCCTTAGGTGTTTCTTCGGGCCGCAGCTTCGCCGTCGAACACAGCGGGAGGGAGTATACTGCGTCCATGCAGTTTCTTCCTTCTGCGTGTACATGCCGACGGAAACTCTGCGATCGTCGTCAACGCGTTCTAATGCCTTCAGGCTCAACGTCGATGCGGCTGAGGTCGTCGGATCTTAACTGCTTCGCGCTGGCCGTGCTGTCGTCGTTCGTCGTGTTTTCACACTTCGCGATCGCGTCATCCAGCGCCGTCAGCCAGGGCGACACGGATCACTTGTCGTCGCCGCGACTGCACGCCGTCCGTGTCGCGCAGCCGCCGCTCGTGGACGGCCGCCTCGACGACGCAGCGTGGCGCGACGCGCCGGTCGCGAAGGGCCTGGGGCAATACAACCCCAACGTCGACCAGCCGATGACCGAGAAGACGGAGTTCCGAGTCGTCTATGACGACATCAATCTCTACGTCGGCGTTTGGTGCTACGACTCGGAACCCGAACGGATCACCGCTCGAGTGATGTCGCGAGACGGAACGCTTTCAGCCGATGACCATGTGGTGGTCATCATCGATCCCTTTCACGATCGTCGCAACGGCTATTACTTTCAGGTGAATCCTAACGCGGCACGGCGCGATTCTTTGATCAGCGATAACAACAACTTGAACGACAATTGGGATGGCATTTGGGCTGCGGCGACGAGTATTGATCAGGATGGCTGGAAAGCGGAGATTTCTATTCCCTTCAAGACGCTCAGCTTCAACCCACGCTCGGAGGTGTGGGGGTTCAATTTGGTGCGTGGAATTCGCCGACGATCGGAGTTGGGGCGTTGGGCGAGCCCGCGTCCGGAGATCCGCGACTATAACGTTGCCGAGGCGGGCGAGATCTACGGTATCGAAGGCATACACCAAGGCGTCGGTCTACAGATTTCACCGTACGTGTTGAATAGGTACACCGACGATCGTGTCGACCGAAGCGATGATGTGGACTTCGATGGTGGGGGTGACGTGCGCTATCGCATTACGCCGAATCTGACGACAACGCTTAGCTTCAATACCGACTTTGCGGAAACCGAGGTCGACACGCGTCAGGTGAATCTGACTCGTTTCCCACTCTTCTTTCCGGAGAAGCGAGCGTTTTTTCTTGAGGATTCGGGAATCTTTGAGTTCGGCGGTCTGAACTCGGAGTTGTTGCCGTTTTTCAGCCGCCGTATAGGCCTGAGCGACGGTGGTGAAGTAGTTCCGATCAACGTCGCCGGCAAGTTGACGGGACGAATCGGTGATTACAACGTCGGTGTGGTCGATGCGATTCTCGACGACCACAACGGCTTCGAGACCAAGAACGCGCTCGTTGGGCGGGTGAGCCGCAACGTCCTCGAACAGTCGTCAGTGGGCCTCATAGGAACGTTCGGCGATCCCAATTCGGAGGACGAGAACGCTTTGGTCGGTTCCGACTTCGGCTATCGTACGACGAGTTTTCTTGGGGATAACGTCTTGCAGGCGAACGGATTCGGACTGGGGACGTGGACGGAAGGGACCGGCGGTGAGATTGAGTCGGCCTATGGCGCGAACCTGTCCCTCCCTAACGATCAGTACCGAGTCAGAGCGAGCTACCTCGAGTTGGCTGACGACTTCGATCCCGCCCTTGGATTTGTTCCGCGCACTGGGATCCGTTCCTACGAGGGGGGATTGAGCCTGCGCCCGCGTCTTCCGTGGTCGCCGCGCATCCGACAGCTGCTGTTTACCTATAACACGATGTATGTCACGAGCCTCTCGAATCGTCTCGAGTCCGCGGAACACGAACTGCTTCCCCTCGACATCGTCTTTACGAGCGGCGACGAAATCTGGGTCGAGATCGAACGAGAATTCGACGCGCCTGAGGAAGATTTCGAGATCAGTGACGGCGTCGTGATTCCCGCCGACGAGTATTGGTGGACTGCAATCGTCACGGGGTTCGACACCTCGACGAAGAGAGTTCTCCGGGTCGGCGCCAACTACAAGTTCGGAGAATTCTATAGCGGCGAGCGGGAGCGATATCGCCTACGTTTCACCGTCCGGCCATGGAAACACCTCTCTTTCGCCACAGCGTACGAACTCAACCAAGTGCGGCTGCCCGAGGGAAACTTCGATCGCCGTCTGGCAACAGTTCGAATGGACTGGAACTTCACTCCCGACCTCAGCTGGTTTCATTTCGTTCAGTTTGATGACGGCTCGGACACCGTCGGCTACAACAGTCGTATCCAGTGGGAGCTTCGTCCTGGCTATCGACTCTTCATTGTGCTCAACCAAAGCCTCGATCGCGCCAACCACAATCTCACGCTGCTGCGTACCGAGGCGACGGTTAAGCTGGGGATGGCGATTCGGTTTTAGCGCTAGGCGCCGGAACGGAGTCGAAGACTCGGACACAGACGACGGATTCGCGACCTCGTAGAGGCGGAGAGGGCTTCGATATGCCTGAGCAGGAAAGGAAAGGCTGACTGACTGACAAGAGCTCCTGGCCCCGGAGAAGGCCATGCTGTATGACTTGGCGGAGGCCTCTCACAGTCCGGACGCCATGGCGCCCATTCAGGCGGGCCTGGACAGAGTTGGTGTGCGAGGCGACCCATCCCATAGACGGACACACCGAACTGCAGCATGCGCTGGCCTGAGCGGACCTATCTGATCCACCGAGAGCGAAAGTTCATCTACTGCCCGATTCCCAAGGTCGCCATGTCGAGCCTGAAGCTATGGGTGCTGCAGTCCTTGGAGCCCAGTGCCGGGACGACGAATTCCTACGAAGAGATCAGTCAAAAGCTGCAGCAGAGGTCGACCCTTGGCGCCCTGCCGCGTCACGAGGCGCGCAAAATCTTGCGCTCGGCAGAGTACCTGCGGTTTGTGTTCGTTCGCAATCCGTGGAGCCGGCTGGTCTCCGGGTACCTCAACAAAATCGTACCGGCATCGCGCTACGCCCTACCGTTTCAAAGGGCGTTGGCCCGTCGCCGCTGGTGGCGCCTCGGGAGCCGACGGCAGCCCGAAGAGCGCCTCTC
Source organism: Planctomycetota bacterium (assembly GCA_965223265.1). Taxonomy (GTDB): domain Bacteria; phylum Planctomycetota; class UBA8108; order UBA8108; family SXIK01. The sequence continues at coordinate 6,899,875 of OZ244999.1, read as the reverse complement.
CTTCGCGAACTTTGTAAGGTTACTCGCGCAAAGCGGCGTGCGCCGGAGCAACCGTCACTGGCGACCGCAATCTCTGTTTCTTGGATCCCATCCCTTTGATTACGTGGGTCGCTTCGAGTCCTTGGGCGAAGACGTCAGTCGATTGAACCAACGGCTCGGCATGGATGTCGCTTTAACGTGTCGCAATTCCACACGCTACGGACAGCACGAGCAGCCTACCGAATGCGTGGCGGATTGGGGACCAGAGCGGCTGCATGACTTGAAGCGCTTCCCTGATTATCGTGCCTTCTATACGCCGGAGCTTGCAGCGCAAGTCGAGGAACTATATCGCTGTGACGTAGAGCGTTTTGGCTATACGTTCGACGGCACGTATCGGTAGCCGTCGGATGAGGGCAGCGGCAACTACGACCAGAGTGACGCGCACGGTCTACCCGGTCAGCTTGATGTACGCCAAAGCGCCACCGGCTATGAGCATGCCGATCGCCGAGATCCACAAGAAAGAATCCCAGGTGCGCCCGGGGCGAACGCGCGGGTCACTACGGCGGTACCGGAAGTAGAGCGCGGCGCCGGCGAGCATCGGCAACATCAGAGCCTGCATCACGCCGCTCGCTAGAACGAGAACCTTTGGGGCCTGGTAGAGAAGATAGACACCGAGCCCGAGGAACGGAAAGACGCCGCAGAAAACGCGCATTAGCAACTGCCGCTGCTTCTCCGTTTTGACGCCGAGACCGAGAACACGAAGGGCGTCTGAGACCATGCGGGCGTTGCCGGCGTTGGCGACAAAGAACGTCGAATAGAGGACCGCGAATGCGCCAAACAGAAAAAGCACCGCGGCGTAGGCGCCGAAGACCGGTTCGTACATCACTGCCAAGGTACGCACGAGCTCAGTGCCTTCTGGCTCAAGATGAAAGCGGCCAAGTGTGGCGGCGCCGACCAGATAGAAGGCAACGGTAGCGAACGTGTAGACCACCATGGAAGTCCAGGCGTCCCAGCGCATCACGTTGAGCCAACCGTTGGCGCGGTCGGTCCACGCCTGTGAGCGATCCGCGGGGCCGGTGAAGCGAGCGTATCCCTTCTCCAAGCACCAGTAGGGGTACGCGACCAATTCGGATGCGCCGACGCCGATGATTCCGAACGTAGCCAGGGCGGTGGCGAGCGGGGAACCGGTCCCCTTGGCTGCGTCGCTGGGAGGCGGTAGCTGGAAACTGAGTCCGTTGACCAACTCTTCCGTCGTCACGGCCAGTGTTTCATTCGCTTGGAGCATAACGAGGTTGACGATCGTGACAACAGTGAAGAGTCCGACGAGCACCGTCGCGAGAGTTTGAACGAGTCGGTAACGTCCGACGACAAGAAGAATCGCGGTCATGACCGTCAGGACGAATGCCCAAATCCGGTCGTCTATACTGTTCGGTTTCTTGCCGAGTTGCTCCAAGCGGGTTTGTGCCTCCGCTATGCGTGCTTTGATCTCATCCGCGGTCTCGACGTCCGACGCTGACAGCTCACCGCGGTGATCGACGATCAGCGCGAGGTAGCGTTCGTTGACTTGTAGCTGCGTCTCTGCATCGACGATTTCGTTGTAGCGTCGTCCATCATCAGTGAGTGGCGCGCTGATCGCGAGAGCCTGGCCGACACCTCCGACGATGCCCCCTTGCTGTCCAATGATCACTAAGAACATCGCAAACCAGTACCAGACGATCCATTTAGCCCGCAGGATCGTTGGGCCTGGAATCGTGTTCAGTGCAGCAAGCGTGGTCTGCCTCGAAGTGACCGCGTATCGACCAAGCTCGACCTGGGTGAACACCTTGATCACGCACCCGATCAGGATCAACCACAAGAGCCAGAATCCTGCTTCCGCACCGGTGGCGGTGGTCGCGATCAGTTCGCCGGAACCGACGATCGAGCCGGCGACGATCAATCCCGGCCCGATCGAACGCAGGATCCCGCCGATCGAGCTGGGCGGCTCTCTTGCTTCCGAATGATCATCTCCCGCCGGCATCTGCGTCGTCCTTTTGTCTCTCTCAGGGTTCGGAGCTTGTTCGAGGAGGCTAAGATCTTCGCTCGCAGCGCTCGCAGGATCAATGACTTAAAGCGCTTTTGATCGCAATAGACCCGACGTAAATCAAGGGTTCATGGTGAGCTGCGTTCGTGCGCAGTGGTGCGCTCTGGGGGGTGTGAAAGAATCTTTCACGGAGGCGTCGGGCGGCTTTACGTAGAAAAAGTCTTGCACTCCTCGCTGTGACCTTCCGCGAGGGTGTAGCGGAGTCTAAACTCGATGCGTGTGAGAGACGCTTCGGTCTGGGGAGCGGATCACGCAAGGGTTGTTTCGATCTGTCACTGTTTTGGGAGAAGGAAGGAACCATGCTCCAACGACTTCTTTCGTTGCTTTTGTGTTTTGGGCTGGTGTGTGCGGTTCCGCAGTTGATGGCGCAGGATGGCGATGACGGCGGCGACACCCCGGGTGCCCCTGACGGTGTGCCTCCGGAGAGTCCTCCAGATGACGTTCCGCAACCGCCGGATGGTGGCAAGCCCGACGACGTGCCTCCGGACGATGGTGGCAAGCCCGATGACGTGCCGCGCGGCAAGAGCACGATCACCGCGCGCCATCACTTGACTCCGCCGGAAGGTGGAGCGGACGAGGATGCGGCCGGCTTCTTCTGGCTCAAGGAGAATCCCGTACGCAGTGCGATCGTCGTTTGTGTTCGCAATCTGGAACCAGGCGCCACGTATGACGTCTCCATGACGCTCGGCGATGCCAGCGAGTCCATCGGTAGCATCACGACGCTACTTCCAGGGATGGACGATGGCGACGACGGAGATGATGGCGGTGACGGTGACGATGGTTCGGATGGTGGCGATGGCACCGATGGCGGTGGTGGTGGTGTCGATGGCGGCGACGGTAGCGACGGCGACGACGGCGGTGACGACGAAGCAGATGGTGGCAACGGCAAGCTGCGGCTCGACAACCGCAACGACGACGCGTTGCCCTTCGGCGTCGAGAGTGTTGCTGATCTCGTGGGCGCTTCCGTGAGCGTTAGCGACGCCGACGGCAACGTCGTCCTGGCCGGTGAGGTCGCTGACCTCAGAGTGCACGGCAGCAACGAGCTCAAGCCTGACGGTGGCGACGGAACTGACGGCACCGATGGTGGCGACGGCACCGACGGCGGTGGCGGAGCCTTCATGGAAGAAGACGAGCGTTTCTTCGTCGACGGTCTCCACGATGCGTCTTTCCTGCGCGGCGACGCGAACGCCGATGGCTTCGTGGACATTGCCGACGCGATTAGCTCGCTCGGACTCCTCTTCGTCGGTAGCGGAGAACAGCCCTACTGTCTCGATGCCAACGATTCGAATGACGACGGTACGTTCGACATCTCGGATCCGATCAACACCCTCGGCTACCTCTTCACGGGTACGGGCGAAATCCCAGCCCCGACAGAGGCGCCAGGATTCGATCCGACGCCGGACACCCTTTTCTGTGAAATGGAGATGGTCGTCGTCAGCGGTCTCTAATTCCGATTTGAGCCTGCATCCTGACGTTCGTTAAAAAGCCTGGCCCCTCATCGCCTGCGATCGAGGGCCAGGCTTTTTTTGTCGGCCTGACTCTGGGTCCACTCACGCGCCGGGGAACTCGCTGCCCGACGATCGACCCTGCACGAGCTCTGCGCGCAGCCGTTCGACGCCGGAGCGGAGAAGTTTGCCGCTCATTTTGTCGGTGAGGGCGTGGCACATCTCAAGGAAGACGTCGACCCCACGATCTTCGTTCAGTTGGTGCGCGGAGAACTCTTTGAGCGCGTCTTGTCGTAGGAAGGTGACACGATCGAGTAGTGCCTCCAGTTCCTTGAGCTGCTCGTCAGTGAGCTGTGTGTCGAGATCGACCTGCTTGCGCTCGATTTCGAGGAGGTCACGGATGTATCGATCGAGCTCGTGGTCCTTCTTCCTGGCGCGGTAGCGAACAAACCATCGAAACAGAAGAAACCCGGCGATAGCGATCGAAACAATGAAAGAACGCAGCCCCTCGGTGGCTTCCATGAAGTCGGCGTCGACGAGTGGTTTCAAAGACGGGTCGTAGACGTGCTCGGCTGCACGATGCAAAGGGAACGATGTTCCAGCGCGCGCGAAGTCGACGCCGCCGCGTCGCAGTTCCGTGAGGCCGTTCTCTTGCAAGAATTCCTTGTCGACGAGAAGCTTCACGACTTCCTCGACGACTCGATCGGGAATGTCGCCGCGGCAGATCAGTTGAGCCGGGACGGCAATCGTCTGGATCGCATCCGGCGGCAGGGGTTCCGGATGGTAACCATAGGTGGCAGATGGAATGACCGCGCGTGATAGCTCGGGATGCTCTGCCACGAGTGCGTCGATGTGGTCGAGTTCGCGGAGCTCACACTCTCCGGATTTCAGCAGTTCTTCAACGACGTCGGCGCCGGCTCCCGAGACGATGAAGGCGGCGTCGAGCTCACCGGCTCGAAACGCAGGAACGAGTCTGTCGTAGGGCTCGTGTACGGAGACGAACGTGTTCTCCGTCAACTCATAATGATCGAGAATAGCCCGCGTCAGCACCTGGTTGCCTGACCCTTCAACCCCGACGTTGATGCGTTGACCGCGCAGGTCCGCGGCGCTTCCGATTCGGGCGCCGCTGCTCACCACCAGAAAGACGTACTCTGAATAGAGTCGACCCAGAAGGGTGAGAGGTTCACTTTGGCTCGAGTCCTCTGCCGTCGGCTTATCTGCTGACTGATCCGAGGAGTCGGCGAGCGTCGCTTGATAGAAGCCGAATGCAGCCTCACCGTCACGGAGGAAACCGACGTTCTCGATCGATCCGGAGCTTTCGAGGATGCGGACACGCATACCGCAGCCGGATTCGACCGCCGACGCGAGCGCCGAAGCCAGGGCGTGATAGCGACCCCCTGGAGTCCCGGAGGCGACGACGATCTCGTTCGGCAGTCGTGTGGCATAGGAGTAGAGCTTCACAGCCGCCAGTGGCGCGACCAAGACCAACGCAAGAAGGACCCATTTGTTCCAATGACGCATTGATAGTCTCCCAATGTGATCAGCTCGACTCTGCGACGACGTGCGCTAACGCGCGCTCTTGCCGATCGCGATCAGACGGTGGTGGCCGCGGAGGAAGATCATCCCATCGCTGATCGCAGGGGCGGCGAAGAACGTTCCCTCGAGCTCGTTGGTCGCGACGACGTTGTGAGTGTCGCCCTCCTTGACTACGACGCATAGGCCGTCGCGGTTGAGGAAGTACACTTTCCCATCGCCAGCGACTGGCGAGGCGCGAAACGGTCCTTTGGCAATGCGTTCGCGCCATATGAGCTCGCCGCTTTGTAGATCGAGGCAAGAGCCGACCCCGTCGTCGCGCACCATGTAGACACGACCGCGGTAGCAGACCGGCGTCGGCGCGTCGGAGCTGTGCGGGCCATACTTCCACAGACGATGCTTCTGAGTCACGTCACCGCTACCGCCGCTCCGTAGCGCGATGGCTCGCCCAACGCCTCCCATGGGATTGCCCGAGCACGCGACGACGACACCGTCACCGATGGCAGGCGACGCCAGAATGCGGCCATATTTCGACTTGATCTTCAGGCCGCTGCTGAACCAGAGACGCCTTCCCGTCACGATCTCATAGGCGTCGACGTGATCGGCGCCTGAGACGACCAACGCAGCTCGACCATCCGCCTCGAGAATCGCCGGCGTGGAGTAGCCGTCCTGCCCGTCGTCTTCTGCTGGGTAGTCTCTTGGGGTCATCCAGACCTTCTCACCAGAGTGCTTGTCCAGCGCGAGGACGTACGAAGCGCCTTTGTGGATACAACAAAAAAAGAGTCTATCGCCCCACAGACGCGGCGACGACGCCATGCCGAAGCGAATCGAATAGTCGCCGTAGTCTTTGTTGAGGTCTCGTTTCCACTTGAGTTTGCCGCTGGAAGCCTCGAGGCAGACCAGGCGGCCGGTGCCGAAGTAGGCCCAGACATGGCGCTCGTCGACCACCGGTGACGGCGTTGCCGCGTTGTGCCGGTGGACGTAGAGCTCGCGCTCCCCGTTCGCCGCGAGTTCGCCATGGCCGAACGTCTCCTGCCACAGGATATCGCCGCTTCGCTTGTCGAGGGCGATGACTCGGAGCGACAGATCCTTGTCATGGGCCGTAACGAAGACGCGCACGTCGCTGACCGCCGGCGAGGAATTCCCGCGGCCCGGGAGCGTCGTTGTCCACGCCATTCCGCTGCTCTCAGACCAGCTGGTCGGAAGGCCGCGTTCACGCGAGACGCCGCTGCCGCTTGCGCCTCGAAAACCAGGCCACGTATCGGCGTGGGCTTGGAAGGTCCATAGTAGGAAAAGTAACGACGCCGTCGATCGTCTCATGTCTCGTTCTCTCCTCAGTGAGCTCGTCCATAGAAGCGCTTACGCTGCTTTTTGTCGACAGCGCATTATCTTGTCGGCGTCGATGCGGAGCAACCACGGAGCCAGCGCGTGCGACGACGGATCCACGTTGGGGCGGTCACGCTTCTTTGTTTCGCGACTGCCAGGGATCGGGCGATCAGCGCGATCAGCGCCAGCTCAGCTGGTCGCGACGCGATCAGAAAAGCTCGCCGATCGGTTCACCTTCAGGCAGGATCGGAATCGGCCGGTCGCTGAAGTCGTTGAAGTTGAGCTCCAGCGGCACGCCGAGATACTTGTACCAGGTCGCCAGCAGGTCGCCTGGCACCAACGGTCGATCCTTGGGTTCGTCTCCCTTGAGCGTCGTTGAGCCGATCGTTTGCCCCATGCGGAGGCCGCCGCCTGACATGAGAAGGGACATTGAGCGGCCCCAGTGCTCGCGTCCTGGCTGGCCTTTGAAGTTGCTCAGCTTTGGAGTGTGGGACATCTCGCCCATGACGACGAACAGGACGTCATTCTCCATGCCGCGCGCGTAGATGTCCTCGATCAACGCCGAGACCACTTGATCGAGCACGGGCAAGCGGATCTTCATTTGTTCGAAGATGTTCCAGACGCTCGCATGGTCGTCCCAACTGAATGCCTTCTGGCCCGGCACACACGGAAAATCGATCGTCACGAGGCGTGCGCCGTTCTCCACCAGGCGTCGTGCCAACAAGCAGCGCTGGCCGACGGCGTGGCGCCCGTAGCGATCACGGACCTTCGGATCTTCACTCTCGATGGCGAACGCCTCTCTTGCACGGTCGCTCGTGAGGATGGAGACTGCCTGGCGATTGAAACGATCCATCGACTCCATGACATTCGACGCGTCGAGGTCGCGGCGCAGGCTATCAACCTCTTTGAGCAGATCGAGGCGCCGGTTGACGCGTCCCGCAGCGCGCTTTTCAACCGCGAGATTCGGGACGTGAAAGCCGGCCGCGTTGGGGTCTGCCGACACCACGAACGAGTCGAGGCCAGCCCCAAGATACGCGGCGCCTTCGTAGCGCGTGCGCGGCAGCGCAACGTGCGCTGGCAATCCACTCTCGCGTTCGCCGAGAACCTTTTTCGTCACCGCCCAAAAATCCGGGTACTTCGGCCGGTAGGGCGGCGTCTCGACGAGCTCGCCGGGATACCCGGTCATGACGCTGTGCGTGCTGTTGACGTGACCCGGGCTGTTGTGGTGACACGACCGCACGATCACGTATTTATCTGCCAGTTGCGCGAGCCGCGGCAGGTGCTCGCAGATCTCGATGCCGGTGACGTTCGTGCGCACGGGTCGAAACTCGCCGCGATACTCGCTCGGGGCGTGCGGCTTCAGGTCGAACGTGTCCATGTGGCTCGGGCCGCCCCAGAGCCATAGGACGATCATCGACTTCTCGCTCGGTAGTGGCAACCCGCGCGCGGCAGCGAGCTCCTCGAGTCGCAACAGATTCGCGAGCGTGAGCGCGCCGAAGCCGGCCGCACCGGAGCGGACGAAAGAGCGCCGCGACAGGGTGCCCGGACAGCGGCGAGCGGGATTGATGGACGCACTCATAGTGATTCCCCGCGCGAAATGGCGTCGACGTTCGACACGCGCTGCATTGTACGCCTCGCGGCGCCGCGGGCGCAAGCCAATGCGAAGTTACGTCGCCCGGTAACCCCGGCCGTCCGGGAGTCGTGTGGCGGCAGCGCCCTTTCGGTGCGTCGCCCGATTCCCCCATCGTTCCGGCTGGACCGCAGGAGGCAGGCTTGCCCGAGCCCACGCGCAGTCGTCGCTGAATGCCGCCTCACGCGGTGCGCTCGCCGCGCAGACGTGTGACCTCGGCGGCCACCAGCCCGAGCATCTCGGCGACCATGGACTCTGAAAACTCGAGTTGCGCGCCGGCCGTCTCGAAAAGCTCGGGGAGTGGGCATGAGCCGCCGAGGGCGAGAGATCGGCGATACTTTTCGAGTGCACCCTCAGGATCGGATCGATAGTTTCGCCAAACCTGCAGCGCACCGAGCTGTGCGATCGCGTATTCGATATAGTAAAACGGCGAGCGCAGGACGTGCGACTGTGCAGTCCAGCTGCTCCTGCGGTACGCCTCGCAGCCGGAATGATCGACGACGCCGGATTTGTAGCCATCGAGCGTCGTCAACCAGGCGCTCTCTCGTTCCGCGCGCCCGTGTCCGGGGTTCGTGTAGACCCAGTGTTGAAACTCATCGATGGTCGCAATCCATGCGAGTTGTCGTACCACACCCTCTAAATGTCGGAGACGGGCTCGCCGCGCGTCTTCGGGTCGGTCGTAGAACACGTCGAGATGCTCGCCGGCTATCAGCTCCATCGCCATACTCGCCACCTCTGAAAACTCAGTCGGCGCTGATCGGTAGCTCGTCAGGCGCAAATCGCGACATTCATAGGCGTGGAACGCGTGTCCACCTTCGTGCAGCATTGTTTTCACGTCGCGCTGCAGGCCGCTCGCGTTCATGAATACGAACGGGACACGCTGCTCCATGAGAGTGTACTGATAGCCTCCCGGAGCCTTGCCGTCGCGTGAGTCGAGGTCGAGAAGATCGCGGTCGATCATATCGTCGAAATAAGCTGCGAATCTCGCGTCGACACGACGAAACATCTCCTTGCAGCCGGCGACGAGGTCGGTTGATTCGGTGAAAGGCCGCAGCGGATCATTGCCGTCGGGATCCACGGCAAGGTCCCATGGTCGTAGGGTCTCGAGCTCGAGGAGCTGCTGACGTCGTTCATCCTCGGACCGCACGATCGGTACGACGATTTTTTTCACCGCGGCATGGAATTTCGCGCAATGTTGCGGTGTGTAGTCGAATCGTTCGAGTTCTCGCCAGCGATAGCTTCGAAAGTTATCGAATCCCGCGTTGCGAGCGATTCGATGTCGTAATTCTAGCTGTCGATCGAAGAGGGACTCGATGCGCTCGCGTACTTCGAGGCGCTGATCGCTCAGCCCACGATATGCTCGCTCGCGGACGGCGCGGTCTGGGGATTCCAAAAAGCATCCCATCTGCGGGGCTGTGTACTCGACGCCGTCGAAAACGACCAGAATGCTGCCGGCAATCTTGTTGTACTCGGCTTTGAGCTTGCGCTCCTCAATGAGGAGCGGGACGTTTTCTGCGCGATAAAGGTCGACGTCGTTTCGCACGCGGCGAAGGAACATGCCGAACTCCCGCGGCAGCTGACCGCAGAACGAGTGTTTCGTCAGCCGCTGCTCCAGCGCGAAGGAACCGTCGAGAAAAACCGGCTCGACGTCCTCGATCCAGGCGCGATAGCGGGCATCGCTGCTTTGGTTTCGTGTGTCGACGGTGTGGTCGATGTATCTTTGCGCTCGACCTTCGCCGAAGGCCGCCACAAGCTCGCTCCAATCCAGGCACCAAGCCTCGAGTGCCGCAAGGTCATCGATGGGGCGTTCTTTGAGTTCGCGAAAACAGCGCGCAAGTGCGTCACTTTCGCCTGGATCGAACGAATCGCCCAGGTATCGGCGCTGGTACGTCCTTTTGAGCGCGGGCGGTTCCAAGTTGTCTCCGACTCTGACAGGAAAACTACAGCTCGCGTGAACTCGATCCGCACGCCGTGACCGTGTCGCATGACCGGTGTGAGGCGGCTTCCTCACGCGTTCCGTGTTCCCGCGGACGGGAACCTTGGGCCCAGCGCTTCCTCCCTGCCGTCGCCACGATCTTGCCTGACAGTGCGGCGATGTCAACGAAAGATCAATGAAATCTGGAGCGCGCGAGCCTGTCGCTAGAGGCGGAGAACGCGGAGGTCGTGGCTGCCGTCGGAACGCGCTTGTTCGTAGTAGTAGTAGTCTCCCGATCGCAATCGCAGTAGATCGAAGTAGCGCAGAGCACCCTCGTTGTGATGGCGTGCGAACAGAGGGCCGCGCGTGGTGAGACGATGAAACGACCGCAGGTCGGCGCTGTAGGCCAGACCGCATCGCTCTTCGTAGTTTTCGTCCACGCTCGCCGAGCCGTCATAGAAAGCGAACCACACGGCGTCTTGCCGCCACAGAGTTGCGATTCGCGTGCAGTATGCGTCCCATGATGGTGCAGGGCCTCCAGGTCGTGGCGAGAGGACGGGGCCTTGCCATTGCCACGCGAGTCCGTCGTGACTCAGAGCCAAACCGGAACACGACGTGATCAACCCCGTGTTGTAGGCATCGTGTGTGCCATGCAGGTCCGCGTCAGTGACGTCATCACGCAACGCGATGGCGTAGCTGACGATCATGTGGTGGACGCCGCCGAAACGAAAGACAAACGGGTCCTTGACTCCCTCTGCACCGAGATCGCGCGCGGTCAAGACGGCTTCGCAGCTCGTCAGGTCGAACTGGTCCGGACGCGAAGCTTTCGCGACGTCGATGCGCCAGCGTCCGTCGGTTGGATCGACGTAACTGACGTACAGAGCCCAGGCGCCGTCGGGCAAGCGGTGCAGCGTGCAGCGCTCGATGCTTGAGCTGCCCAAGGTCGCTTTTTGACCCTCCCACACGTCTTCGAACTGCACACCGTCTCGACTGCGCGCGATTCGCACGACGCCTCCCCGGTCAGGCTCGACGCCGCGTGGTCGTCGCAGACGGTAGACGAGAAAAACGTCGCCGCTGTCGTCGTCGTGGTTGACACTCGGCGCGCCCGCCCAGTAGCCTCTTCCGCTTCCGGGCGGCATGCGGATGACGGTGCCCGCGTTCGGATCGAAGGTTGCGAACGGCGCCCAGTTGCGCTGACTCTGGAAGACGCCTGAATCGTCGGAAGGTGAAGGTTCTTGCATGTTCGTCCTGTGGTAGACCCGCGTGAATTCTCGCGGGGACGCCTTGATCGCGGCTGCGCTTTCGAATCGCCTCACTTTTTCTCGGCGCGGACGCTCAGCATACCAGAAAGGGTCCTCTCATGAATCCAGCGGCTCGTCTGCACCGTCGCTCACTCCTTTCCACCTCGGCGAGTTGAGAACATGAGCTCGGAATCCGATTCAGAGCGTAGCGCCGCTCAAGCGACCGGCGGCGGCGCCGCGTTGCCGAGTACTTTCTTCGAGTATCTCCGTTCTTTCGGGCCTGGTTTGGTCGTCGTACTGACCTGGCTCGGTGCGGGCGACATAGTCGACATTGGTGTGGCCGGGGCCGACTTTGGCTATTCGCTCATGTGGGTGGTTGTTGTGGCCATCGCCATGCGTTTTTTGTTTGTCTCGCTGATCGCTCGCTACCAGTTGTGCAATCAGCACGGCGAGGGAGTGTTGGATGGATTGGCGCGATTGAGCCGTTTCTATCCACCGCTCATCTGCATCGCAGTGTTCGTCTTTGGCCACGTTTACTGCGCCTACATGACCCGCGGCCTCGGTGAGATCTGCGTCAACGTGATCGGGATCGGTGAAGTGTGGATGTGGGCGATCTTCTGGAATGCCTTGACACTCATCATCGTGCTGAAGTCGGTTTACACCGGCATCGAGTGGGTGTTCAAGCTCCTGCTGGCGGTCCTGGCGATCTCTTTTCTCGGCTGCGCAATTTGGGTCAAGCCGGACGTCAGTGGAATCCTGCGCGGGCTGATCAACCTCGAAGTGCCGCCTGAAAAAGGCCGATTTGGCCCGCTCCTCGTCGCCGTCGGCATGATTGGCGCCGTCGGCGGTTCGCTCATGAATCTCGTTTACCCGTACTTCCTCGAGGCCAAGGGGTGGCGTGGACCACGGTACCGACGTCTGCAGACCTACGATTTTTTACTCGCGATTGTCGTCATGATTATCCTGAACCTTTCGGTTTGGGTGCTCGGCGCGCAGATCTTGCATCCCAGGGGGCTGACGATCAACGGCCTCGACGATCTGCCGGCCCTCCTCAGCGAGGTGCTTGGTAACGGCGGGCGGATCCTCTTTTACTGCGGCATTTTCGCGGCGGTCTACACGTCACTCGTTGGCCATGCGCTTGGCCTCGCTGCGCTTGGCAGTCATGCGTTTCTCCGCTGGAAGCATGGCGCAGGAGTTGAGCTTCCTTCGTATCACAAGCACCCGCTCCATCCGACGATCGTTTACTGGTGTCTCATCACCTCACTCGTTTGGTCATTTCCGAAAGGCGCCGACTTCGTCACGCTCACCCTCCTGTCTCAAGGCGCCCAGGTCGTCATCATCCCGTTTCTCGCCGGCGGGCTTTGGTGGATCACGAGTTCCAGTCGTTACATCGGTCGAGAGTATCGCAATCGCTGGTGGGACAACCTCGTCATGGCGATCCTTTTCGCACTGTCGGTGATCGGCGCCTGGACAGCGATCAAGGAAGTGCACAAAGCGCTCACGCCTCTCGTTGGTTGACGGGCGCCTCGTGGCACTCAGGATCTAGCGCTCGGCAAAACCGCCGGCCCAGATGGGCGAGTGGGCGAACGAAGAGATCGCTACTCGCCAGGAGCTGGTTCCCGGACCTGCAGCCTCTTCTCGTCCCAACCGAGCCTTGCGGCGACAGCCAAGGGATACTCCCAACCACCGGCGCCGGTTTGGTAGATCCGAACGCGCGAACGCTCGGCGGCGAGCGCGACGGCTTGGGGAACGTCGAGAATCCGCAGGACGTTCAGAAAGATTGGGCCGTCGCGGTGGGAACGCGGCAGCTCGTGAAGGTCGAGACGGGCGATGCGCGGTTCGAAAAGCGACGCGTAGAGCGCGGCCCCGGCCATCTGCCTCTCCGCTTGGAGCCACAGCGGCACGCGCGCGAATCCCTCGACGCGGCGCAGTGCCTGCACTCCGCGGCGTAGATCCCAGACGCGCATCGAGTCGAGAGTCTGTCCCAGCAGCATGAAGCGTCGGCGGATGTGTGTTTGGTTGCGTTCATCAGGATTCCACGCCGTCGGTCCGACGCCGCGAGGCGCGACGTAGGCCATGCCCCATTTAAACGATTTCAACATGCGGGCGTTGGCGGTGAACGCTTCGGCGTCGGGCTGCGGCGTTTCCGCGGCACCGAGCGTGCCCGGGAAACCGGCGCTCATCATCGCGGCGAACTCGTTCCAGCCGGCGTCGTCGAGCGCGTTGAGGACGACGAGGTCGAGCTCCTCGGCTGCAACTTCGTCGCTGCGGAGGGTGTAGAGCCGCAATCGCACGCGGCTCTGGCTTTCAAAGTCGTAGGTGTCGAGCGCGATTCCCTCGCGCACGTCCGACGAGACGTTCTCGAGGCGCAGCGGTAGGTGACTGTCGTTCCCGGTCGCACCGTCTGTGGGCCAGCCTGCAAAACACTTCGACCGCAGCGCTGCCAACCAACGATCGCGCTGGATCTCCCAGGCAGCCGCCGACGGTGGCGGTGCCGGTGTTTCGGCGCGCGGCGTGAACGTCTCGTGCGCCTCCGCGTTGATCGAGTCTTCCGGCAGGGAGTCGAACACCTTGAGCGACTCGGGCTCGAAAAACTTAATCGCCGGCTTCTCAATCAGCTCGTCGGTTTCCTTGAGGAAGCGGTTGAACCAACGAAAAGCGTGGATGCGCAGCTCTTGTGTGTCCTTGTGAGGGCCTTCCGTGATCTGAAGTCCGATGTGGTCGAGCTTGTCGTGCAGTTCGTAAATCCCGCGGACCTGGTTGTAGATATCGACGACGCCGTCGAGTGGGAAGATGCCATCCTTGTCGCTGTTGGAGATCAAAAGTGGCCGTGGCGCAACCAGGGCGGCAACTTGGGCGTAGTCCCAGCGGTAGGTGTTGACCATGTACATGCAGTCGCAGTGTCCTTCGACGCAGCCGTCGATGACATGGTTCTTGAGGCTTGTGATGCCTGCCACGGGCACCGCCACTTTGATGCGATCGTCGAGGGCCGCCACCCACCAGCTGTACGCTCCGCCTCCTGAGCGGCCGGTCACGCCGATGCGCTCAGCGTCGACTTCGGGGCGCGACGTGAGGTAGTCGAGTGCTCGAATCGAGTTCCACGCCTCGACCCCAGCCGGCGTGTAGCCACGCGCGTTCCACCACCACATGCCATAGCGATACGTGCCGTGGTGGGTGCCTTCGATCTCGCCGAGCTGCAGCGTGTCGATCATCAGGCAGACGTAGCCGTGGCGAGCGAACCAAGCGCCGTGGTGTTGATAATGCGCCTTGTTGCCGTAACTGACGTCGCCTTTCTTGACGCGGCCGTGACCGCAGACGTAGAGAATCGCCGGGGCTGCTTCGACTTCGCCGCGCGGCAGGTAGAGGTTGCCGGTGACGTAGAGCCCGGGGAGTGACTGGAAGTGTAGCTTCTCAACTCTGAAATCACTGCGCTCAAGTCGACCGGTGATCTCGGCGCGCAGCGGTGTGCGCTCAGGGCGCGGAGCAAGCCCGAGCATCTCGAAGAGCTCGTCGCGGTAGCGGACGCGCCGCTCGGTCCACTCTTCCATCGACCGCACATCGCTGAGGCACGCCGCCGCGAGGCTCTCTGCTTCTCGATGTAGATAATCAGAAACGAGACCTTGTCCCGGGGCGCCCTCAGTCGCCTCGGCGCTACCGCCGGTCTGCGATGCCACGGGCTGCGGCCAGAGGCTCAGGACGCCGAGCGCGCAAACGATCACACTGGGGAAAGATGACTGCACGATCCAAGCTCCGATTCTGGCGCTGTCGAGGCGGAGGTGAGGCGCCAAACGCTTTGACTCGTTCTGGCGCTGTACCTTAAAATGGCACGGTGTTTTGTATCCCCGGATTTTAGGGGAATCGGTCGTACGAAAAAAGGTTGGTTAGCAGAACGTATGCGTGGTCATTTCGCAGCAATTCTCTGTGCAACGCTCCTTTGGTGCGGCGGCACGCTGCTCGGCGCTCCGGCGGCCGCGAAGGCTGCCCGCCCGTGGCATCTGACGCCTCCTGAGCGCATAGACCCTCCCACGGTGAAGGGAGCGGATTGGGCACGCAACGACATCGATCGCTTTGTCCTCAAGCGATTGGAGGAAGCGTCGCTGCTTCCCGCCCCGGAAGCTTCGAAACGCGATCTCGTCCGAAGACTCTATTTTGACCTCATCGGTTTGCCGCCGACGCCAGAGGAAGTCGACGCGTTCGTGGAGTCGGAGGACGCGAAGGCGTATGACGCCCTCGTCGACAAACTGCTCGATGACTCGCGATACGGCGAGCGGTGGGCTCGCTTTTGGCTCGACTTGGCGCGCTATGCTGACACGGCCGGGTACGAAGGTGATCCTGACCTACCGAACGCGTGGCGTTACCGCGACTACGTCATCGACGCGTTCAACAGCGACAAGCCGTACGACCAGTTCGTCCGTGAGCAGCTCGCCGGCGATGAGCTCAAGCAGATCATGGGCGCCGGATCGCTCCCGGTGCCGAAGCCTGAGTATGTCGTCGCTATGACCTTTCTGCGTTTGGCGCCGTTCACCGAGCCGCGGGGCGACGAGACGCGCCACGAGATGCTCAGCGAGATGACATCCACGGTCGGTTCGGTGTTCCTGGGGCTGACGATCGGCTGCGCCAAGTGCCACGATCACAAGTACGACGCCATCCCGACGAAGGACTTCTATCGCATGAAGGCCTTCTTCGACACGATTCAGATCACCCCTCCTGAGCACGGCGATATCTACCAGATCGGTGGTCCTCAACCCGCGGAGTTCTACCGTCCGGGTGAGTCGGAGTGGGCTGAAAAGAAGAGGACCGAATACGAGGGTGAACTCGAGGGAGCGAAGAAGGCTCTCGATGCCTACGTCGCGCGTTTGCAGCGTAAGCTGACCGAGGTGCGCGGAGCTGCGGACCCCGTGTCTGTCGACGACGTCAAGAAGGCGATCCGCGACGAGACCGACTCAGCGCTGAGCGCCGAAGAGCGGGAACTCTATCGCGAGCTGGACAACCAGCCGCACCTCATCCGCCAGCGCATCAAGCGCCTGCAACCGGTCGCGCTGTCGCTGCGTCACTCGTTCGGTCCGCCCTACGAGCCTGGTGTGCCGACGTCTTATGTCATGGTGCGCGGCGAATTCAACCACCTCGGCGAGGTCGTTCGGCCTGGCTTTTTGAGTGCCATCACAGGGAACCAAACACCGGCGAAGATACCGATCGATCCGTTCCAGCGTTGGCCGACGCGTGGGCGCCGCAAGGTGTTAGCGGACTGGATCACGCGCCCTGATCACCCGCTCACGGCGCGGGTGATGGTGAACCGTCTTTGGCACCATCACTTCGGCCGCGGCATCGTCGCCACGCCGAGCGACTTCGGGGAGCTCGGCGCGCCGCCGACGCATCCTGATCTTTTGGATTGGCTGGCGCGCGAGTTCGTCGACGCGCAGTGGAGCATCAAATCGATGCACCGTCTCATGGTGAACTCGAGTACCTATCGGCAGACGTCACGACATGTCAACGAGCGCGCGGAGCAGGAGCTCGATCCCGAAAATAAGCTTCTTTGGCGTTTCCCGCGCCAGCGCCTTGAGGCGGAGGCTATTCGGGATGCGATTTTGACGGTGAGCGGCAGGCTCAATCCCGAGCAGTTCGGACTGCCGATTTTTCCGCCGCTGCCTGGGAACCTCGACGAAGAGGTCAAGTACAGCCGCAGCAAGTGGGACACGACCACTGGCGCTGAAGCGCGTCGACGCAGCATCTACATCTACCAGCAGCGGACGCTCAACATGCCGTTTTTGGACTCGTTCGATGCACTCGTGTGCGATACGTCCCGGTCGACGCGTCGCGTGTCGGTGACAGCGCTGCAGTCGCTGGAGCTCTACAATGGTGAGCTTGCCAACACCGAGGCGCGGCACTTCGCTGCACGCGTGCGAAAGGAGACGGGCGACGAGGTGCGCGAGCAAATCACACACGCGTTTCGTCTCGCTCTCGGGAGAACCCCGGGCGACGACGAGATGGCCCACTGTCTCGACTTGGTGCAAGAGTCCAGCGCCCCAGACGACGGGCTCGTTGCCGTATGTCGTGTTCTCTTCAATCTGAACGAGTTTGTCTATATCGATTGAAACTGAGGCGACACTTTGTTTTCGCGGATTCTCGCGGGAATTCGCCGCAGACGCCAACTTGAAGAAGAGCCATGGAGAATCGATTCGATCGCGAACCGGCACCCACCACCACGCGCAGGGACTTCCTCTGCCGGAATCTGAACGGCCTTGGTGCGCTCGCCCTTGCGGGCATGCTCGCCGATGAGCTCGGAGCGGAGAGTGGCGAGACCAATCCGCTCAGACTGCGCGAGCCGGATCTTCTCGGTCACGCAGAACACTGCATCTTTATGTTCATGGGCGGCGGCGTCAGCCACATGGATACGTTCGAGTACAAGCCGGCGCTCGCGAAAGTGCACAACAAGCCGCTGCCGCGCGTTCCGAACGTCAAGGGAGAGCTCGAGAGCCGGCTCGCTTTCGATCACCGCTGCCTTGCCAGTCCGTTTGAGTTCTCGCGCCATGGCAAGTGCGGTCGCTACATGTCGTCGCTCGTGCCACACATTGCACGCCACGTTGATGATTTGGCGTTCGTCCATGGCATCAAGACCGACAACCAGAATCACGGGCCGTCGACGCTGCACGTGACGACGGGAGACCAGTTCCCCGGCGGCGCGTCCGTGGGGTCGTGGGTGAGCTATGGTCTCGGCAGCCCGAACCAGGACATGCCTGGGTATGTTGTGGTCCAAGATCCGCGTGGCGCACCCGTCAACGGCGCGGCGGTTTGGGGTAATGGCTACTTGCCGGCGGCGTATCAAGGCACGCTTCTGCGTCCCGTAGGTACCCCGATTCTCAACCTCAAGCGACCTGAAGGGATCACACGCGAGCAACAAAGGCGCGAGTTCGATGCGCTCAAGTTCCTTAACGAAAAGCACCTGGCCGATCGTTCGGGTGCGACGGAACTGGAAGCGCGGATTCACGCCTATGAGCTGGCATTCCGCATGCAGGCAGAGGCACCGGAGTTGGTCGACATTTCGCGTGAATCGCAGGATGTCAGGAATCTCTACGGTCTCGATCAGGAGCATACAGCCGGCTTTGGCCGCCAGTGTCTGTTGGCGCGTCGCCTGGTCGAAAAGGGCGTGCGTTTCACCATGCTTGTCCACGGCGTGCAGATTGGCCGCCACAGCTGGGACGACCATGGCAATATCGCCGCCGGCTTGCCGCGCCACTGCGCAGAGGTCGATCAACCGATCGGCGCGCTCCTTGAGGATCTGAAACAACGTGGACTGTTCGAGAAGACGCTGGTCGTCTGGGCTTCGGAAATGGGGCGGACGCCGTTCAAAAACGGCGAGCTCGGCAAACGACCAGGCCGCGAGCACAACTCGTACGCGCTGACGATGTGGATGGCCGGCGGACGCGTCAAGGGCGGCACGACGGTTGGTCAGACGGACGAGTTCGGTGTCCGCTCGGTCGGCCGTTTTATCCACGTGCGCGACGTTCACGCCACGCTCTTGCACCTACTCGGACTCGACGACAAGAAGCTCACCTACCTGCACGCGGGACGCTTCCGACGCCTGACCGATATTGGCGGTGAGGTGCTTGAGGAGGTGGTCGCCTGAGCGATCGGCTGAACGACGCGGAGCGGTCACTCGAGTCGCAAGTCTCCCGGCCCGCGATCGCCCGGGCAGTCCCAGTCATCACGCTGTAGGGAAGCGAGACGTGAGGCTGGTGAGCGAGTGCGTTGCTAAAGTAGCAGGCACACTCCCCGTGTGCCGTCCGGTCTCGCAAGCGAGTGCGAGTGCGTTGCTAAAGTAGCAGGCACACTCCGTGTGCCGTCCGGTCTCGCAAGCGAGTGCGAGTGCGTTGCTAAAGTAGCAGGCACACTCCGTGTGCCGTCCGGTCTCGCAAGCGAGTGCGAGTGCGAGTGCGTTGCTAAAGTAGCAGGCACACTCCGTGTGCCGTCCGGTCTCGCAAGCGAGTGCGAGTGCGAGTGCGAGTGCGAGTGCGAGTGCGAGTGCGTTGCTAAAGTAGCAGGCACACTCCGTGTGCCGTCCGGTCTCGCAAGCGAGTGCGAGTGCGTTGCTAAAGTAGCAGGCACACTCCGTGTGCCGTCCGGTCTCGCAAGCGAGTGCGAGTGCGAGTGCGAGTGCGTTGCTAAAGTAGCAGGCACACTCCGTGTGCCGTCCGGTCTCGCAAGCGAGTGCGAGTGCGAGTGCGTGGGCGTGGGCGTACGAGTACTCTGCTTCTGACTCCGCCTCTGTATCCGTATCTGTTTCTGCCTCTGTGTCCGTATCCCGTATCTGTATCTGTATCTGTATATCTGATTCCGTCTCTGTATCCGTATATAGGGACTGAGAAACAGAGACCGAGCCAGAACCGATTCCGAGTCAGAAGCGCACAGGGCCAACAATGGTGCCAGAGTCAGAGACGGAGGCTGGGGCTCAGCGTGCTGAGTCAAACACCCCCGGCAACCAGGTCACCAACTGCGGAAACAGGATGCACAGCGCAACGACGGCCAGCATCACCGCCAGGTAGGACCAGATGACGCGGAACGTGGCGCTGAGCGGGATGCGCGCGATGCTGCAGTTGAGGCACAGCAGGATCGACACCGGTGGACTGACCGTGCCGATGAGCGCGGTCATGACGAGGACGACGCCGAGCTGGACTGGGTCAATGCCGACCTGCTTGCCGGCGATGTAGAGCGGGCTGGCGAGCATGATGAGGAGCGGTGTCGTGTCGATCACCATGCCGAGCAGAAACACGACGAGCGCAATGATCAATAGCACGCCGGTCGGACTTGTAGTGATCACGGCGATCGTCTCGATGAGCGCGTCTGCAAACAGATTGCGCACGAGAATTTCTGAGAAGACCGTCGATACGGCGATCACGGCCCAGATGAGCGCGGTCGTGTGTGCCGCGCGTTTGACGGCGCCGACGCAGCGCGAAGGCGTCAGCTCGCGGTAGAAGAGACCGGCGACGACGAGTGCGGCGACGCAAGAAAGAACTCCAGCCTCCGTCGGTGTGACGATCCCGCCGACAAGACCGACCAGAATGATCAGAGGCACGAGGAACGCCGGCGACGACGACACAGCGGCGGAACCGATCTCGCGTGCTGGAGCCATCCGCTCACGGCTCTTTTTGTAGCCGCGCCGTACGACCCAGAAGTGCGTGATCGCCATGAGGGCGAAGCCGAGCAGGAGTCCCGGGATCGCGCCGCCGAGAAAGAGCTTCGCCACGGAAGTCTCGGTGAGAAAGGCGTAGAGGATCATCAGGATGCTCGGCGGGATGATCGGGCCGCAACACGAAGACGTCGCGGTGACGACGACGCTGATGTCTTTGTCGTACTTCTCTTTGGTCATGGCAGGAATCAAGACACCGCCGATTGCGGCGCTGTCCGCAGTGCACGAGGCCTGAATTCCTGCGAAGACCATGCTCACTAAGATGTTTGCCTGCGCCAGCCCGCCGCGCACGTGGCCGATGAGCAGCTGCGCGAAGCGAACGATGCGGTGCACGAGTCCGCCACTGGTGAGCAGCTCTGCGGCGAGGAGAAAGAAGGGAATCGATGCGAGGACAAAGTTGTCGACGCCCTTGAACATCCTCGCCGCGAGGAGTGTCACGTTCATGTCGTCTTGAGCGAAGATGACGACCGCTGCCGCGGCGCCGATGCTGTAAACCAGCGGCACGCCGAGGAGGACCAGAAAGAGCATAAGGCCGAAGAGAATCGCGACAGTCAGCATGGCTGCAGTTACGTTGGAACGCCTCCTGAGGAGTCGCTTAACTCGTCAGTTGAACTCTCCACGTCGAGACCAGGCGGCGCCGCGCTTTCGTCAGCTGTCCGCCTCAGGCGAGCTACGAGAAGCAGCACGCGTTCGATGAGGACGAGGCTGAGCCCCACCGGAATCACGAAGTAGATCACTCCCATCGGGATCCACGAAAACGAGTTCGTCGGGTACTGCATGCCGGTGGGAATGAATCGAACGGCGCTGTAGATCACGGCTGCGGCGAAGAAGATCGCAATGGCATGTCCGACGCAGTCGAGAAACTTCCGCCCTTTCGGCGGCAGCCTCGATGTCAGCACATCGACCGAGAAGTGACTACCGCTGCGATCAGCGAGGTGCCAGAGGAGAAAGAAGCTCCATATGAGCGCGTACTTGGTCAAATCCTCCACCCACATCCACGGCGACAGTGCGGGGACATAGCGCAGGAAGATGTTGACCGCCTGTAGGCACAAGACGGTGACGAACAGCAGCACCGCCACGCTTTCGACGAGCCGCCGCGTGACCTTCGTGTAGGTGTTGAGGTGCGCGGCGCTGGGCGTCAACGTGATCCCTGTTCGTCGGCTACTGCGTGGATCCTCGGAGCCACCCGGTCGACGTGATTAGCCGTTCTCAGCATTGAACTTGGCTGCGTATTCTTCCACGTGCGACAGCCAGTCCTTGTAGAACGCAAAGACTTCCGGGCCTTTCGCCTGCATGTACTCGTCACGCCAGGCCGGTACTTTCGCGTCGAGTTCGCTCATGTCGATGTCTTCACGCTTGATCCATTTGACACCGGCGTCGAGCATCTCCTGCTTGTTGGCGGCGTACTGCTTCTCGACCGCTTTGAAGTTAAACTCTTCACTCTCGCGCGACACCTCGAGAAACAAAGTCCGTAGATCTTCCGGCAGCCCCTTGAGCCAGCTGGTCGACGCCAGCATAAGACTTTCGCTCAAGACGAGCCGGGTGTCGAAGAAGCACTTCAGGACTTCGTGCCAATTCGCAGCGACGGCGCCCGTCACCGAGCCGAGCGAGCCCTCCGCAACACCGGTCTTGAACGCCATGTATGCGTCGGCGTAGGGAATCGGGTTGGGGACCGCGCCGTAGACCTCCGTCAGCTTGATCCACAGGTCGGCGTTGACGGAGCGGAACTTGGCGTTCTTCACGGCGGCTAGGGAGTCGACGGGGGTTTTGTAAAAGACGCCCCAGTAGTCCCGGATATCGAGTCCGATGGGGGTGTAGCCTTTCTTCTCCGACACCTCTGCAAACTTCGGCCAATAGGCACGGATAGTTTCCCATGCCTGCTTTTTGCTCTGCCAACGGTAGTGAGGTAACTCCAGAACGCTCGCCTCAGGAACGAAGTGGTAGAAGTAGCTTCCGGCGCCATTCATCACTTCGAGGTTGCCGCTGAGAAGGTCTTCGAGATTCTCCTTCTCGCCGCCGACCGTACCCCCAGGAAAGACCTTGCACTGAAAACGTCCACCGCTTCGTTTCTCGAGTTCAGTCTTCATCCACTCGAGCTTTTGCGCCAAGTGATGTTCCTTCCCGAAGAGCGTCGCCATGCGCACGGTGAATGTCTCGCTCGCGTTGTCGCCACCGCCATCGGTGCAGCCAAAGGCGAAAAAGGGCACCGCGATACAGATCATTCGGAATGGCATTGCCTCTCCTCAGTCAGGTTGATCGATTCGTCTTGCGGACTGTAGCGGAGTATGAGCGACGAAAAACCGGCCGCCCCTACGGCGAAGAAATCTGCCGGCAGCCGCCCATCTCGACCGCATTCTCGAAGCGAGATTTTACTTACCTCGCGTGCCCCGGACAAGCTACTATATTCGGTTCAACTGCGCTCAACTACAACCACTGTTGAGGAACAACCGCGCGTTCTATGACCGCCGCTCCTGACAAGCTGATTTCACTCACTGAGGCTGCGGCCGTCGTCAAGGATGGTAGTCATCTGACGTTCAGCGGCTTCGCGCATTCTCTCGCGCCGATCGCACTTGTCCGCGAGATCATTCGCCAAGGCGCGAAGGATCTCGAATTGAGCTCGATGGGCGAATGCTGGGCGGCCGATCTTCTCAGCGGCGCCGGACGTCTGCGGCGGACCCGTCTGTCGAACTATATGTTCGAAGGTTTCGGTCGTTGTCGAAACTTTTCACGCGCTGTCGAGAGCGGTCAATTGGAAGTCGAGGACTACAGTCACTTCGGGATCACATCGCGATTCATGGCGGGATCCTTGGGACTGTCGTCGATGCCGACGAAAGTCATGGCGGGGACCGACATTCTGAAAGTGACGAGCTTCGACGCCGACAAGCATAGGATGTCGCAGTGCCCGTTCACGGGTGAGTCGTACGTTTCAGTGCGTGCCGTGCAGCCGGACGTTGCGTTCATTCACGCGGCCCGGGCCGATCGCGAAGGAAACACGCAGATTTTCGGTATGACTTCGATTATCGACGAGCAGGCGCGCGCAGCGCGCAAGGTGGTTGTCTCTGTGGAAGAGGTCGTCGACCGACGCCAGATCGCGCGGCGCCCCGAAGCGACCATCCTGCCGTCATTCGTGGTTGACGCCGTTGTCGAGTTGCCTTTCGGCGCCCATCCCGCCGGCATGTTTCGTTACTACAACTATGATAGCGAGCACATCCAACACTATTGGGATGCGTCCAGACAGGAGGAGTCGTTTCAGGAGTACCTTGACGAGTTCGTTTACAACGTCGAGGACCACTGGAGCTACCTCGACAAGATTGGCCTGCGACGGCTGACGTCTCTGCGTGCAGATCCGTATCTCGGATACTAGCGGCTCAGTGCTTCGGATCAAGATGCGATACAGCCACCATTCGAGACCTCACGCTCAGACGCGCTGCACTGAAGTCCTCGGCTCGAGTCGCGTCGCCGTTCGACGCTGTGTTCGATGCCGCTATTCGACGCTGGCGCGGTTGTCTTCAAGAGGTCCGTTAGAGAAGCTTCGAGCTTAAGTCGAGTCATGAGCAGTCAGCAACAGATTCAGGAGTGTAGTCGCGAAGAATTGATGGCGGTCGCCGCGGCGCGCGAGATCCGTGACAGCGAAGTCGCCATCATCGGTACCGGTCTGCCGATGATTGCCGCCTACCTCGCCAAGTATACGCACGCCCCCGGCGTCACCATGTTCTTCGAGTCGGGGATCATCGATGCGCAGCCGGAGTCGTTGGCGACCGGCGTCGGCGACTTTTGTCTGATGACAGATTGCACCAAGACTTCAGGGCTCTACTACGCGCTGAGTCTTCTCCAAGGGGGTTTCGTGGACTTGGGGTTTCTGGGAGCGGCAGAAATCGACCAGTACGGCAACATCAACTCGACGGCGATTGGCGACTACCGCCGGCCGAAGGTGCGCCTACCGGGAAGTGGCGGCGCCAACGACATCGCGTCGCTCGCTAAACGCGTCGTCGTGATCGTGCCGCACGAGCGGCGCAAGTTTCCCAGCCGCGTCGGATACGTCACGACTCCCGGTCACCTCGGCGGGGCTGGTGAGCGTGAGGCGAACGGACTGCGCGGCGCGGGACCTGTGCGCGTGATCACCAACCTCGCCATCTTGGGGTTCGACGACGCGACGAAGCGCATGCGGCTCGAATCGCTGCATCCCGGAGTCAGTCTCGACGAGGTGAAAGAGAACACGGGATTCGATTTACTCCTGCCAGACGAGGCACCGACGACAGTCGGTCCGAGTGCAGAAGACGTTCGACTTCTGCGCGAGGTGATCGACCCGTCCGGTGTCTACTTGCCGAGGGACTAACGCGGAGGTGTTTGGCAGAAGCATGGGAGAATCTCTTCCAGATCGAGTTCAAGGTCGCGGCGGTGCGGCCGTCGTCGATTGTTTGCGTCGAGAAGGCGTTGAGTTTGTCTTCGGCGTTCCGGGTGGTCAGAATCTCGCCATTATGGACGCGCTGTTTGACGCCAGCGAGATCCGCTTCATCACGACACGCGACGAGCGCGGTGCGGCGTGCATGGCTGACGCCTACGGACGTTTGACAGGTCGCCCTGGCGTCTGCCTCGCGACCACTGGGCCAGGTGTCACGAACCTGGTCACGGGAATCGGCGGGGCGCAGCGCGATTCGAGCCCAATGCTCGTGCTCACGGCCAACAATCGTGCGCGTGATTTTCAGCGTGACGACGCGCAGGAGGCAGATCACTGCAAGCTGCTCGGACAGTTCACGAAGTGGTCCTGTCTGGTCACCATTGCCGAACGGATTCCGGATGCCGTCCACGAGGCGTTCCGCCGTGCTGTGACGGGGAACCCAGGACCGGTACACCTCGACTTCTCGCGCGACGTTCTCGAGGATGCCACTGTAGACTACGTTCCGTCGACACCGCTTGTTTACCGCACGGAAGCGCGACCCGCAGGCGATGCCGCGGCGATCGCAGCTGCCGCCGAGCTGCTCTCTGACGCGCAGCGGCCGGCGATCTGGGCGGGGCGGGGCGCGCTCGTGGCGCGCGGCACCGCCGAGCTGGTCCAACTCGCCGAGCTGTTGGAAGCGCCTCTAGTGACGACGTACAACGGCGTTGGGGTGGTCCCGGCGGACCACCGCTTGGTCTTCGGACCGCGCAGTCGCCACGGTACCGAGGTCACCGGCCGCGTGCTCGAGGAGGCCGACGTCGTGCTGGCGATCGGTAACAGCCTCAATGCGCCGTCGACCGGACGCTGGAAGCTGCAGCTCCCGCGTCGCCTCGTACAGGTCGATGTGGACGCTGCCAACATCGGTCGGCACTATCCCGTTGAAGTCGGCGTTGTCGGCGACGCCACCGTCGTCACCACGCAGCTCCTCGCGGCCCTCGCGGGCTGCGCACCGGCAGCTGCGGGCCTCGAGGTGCGCCGCCAGCGCGTCAAAGAGCTCGAGGCGGCGCAAGCGGAGTGGGAGAAGAAGATCTTCAAGCGAGAGTACGCGACCGCTCAGCCGATCAAGCCGCAGTTTTTCATGCAGGCGCTGCGCGCGGCTCTACCGCGCCAGACGATCATCGCAGCCGGCGCGGGCAACCCTGGGATTTGGACTCACTTGCTGCCGATTTTCGAGCCAGGGACTTACATCAAGCCGGTTGGCTTCGGCAACATGGGGTTCGCCTTGCCAGCTGCAATTGCGGCCAAACTCGCACGTCCAGAACATCCCGTCGCCTGCATCATCGGTGACGGTTCCCTTGGGATGTGCGTCAGCGAGATCGAGACTTCAGTGCGCGAGAAGGCGCCCGTTCTCATCATCGTCATGAACAACATGGCTTACGGCAACATCAAGCAGGAGCAGCTGACGTACTTCGGGCCGCGCTACATCGGCGTCGATTTTACGGACATCCAATTCGCACAGGTGGCGCGCGGTTTCGGGGCCGACGGTGAGCGCGTCGAAGCTCCCGGGGACTTGCAGCCAGCGGTCGAAAGGGCGCTTGCCCATAACGGCACGTACTTGCTCGACGTTCTCATCGACCCTGATGAGAACGTCTGGACGGAGCCTTTTTGATGGGGCCTTTTTGATGGGGCCTTTTTGAGCCTTTTTGATAGGGCACTTCGACGGAGCCTTTGTTGACGGGATGTGCTGAGCGCTGGCCGCCAGCGCGGGCGCACAGCCGCAAGGTTTGCGAAAAACAGTGTTAGGTCATGGAAGCAAAGAAGATCACGTCGCTTGAGGAGGCCGTCGGTACGATCGGCGATGGAGCGCAGTTGGCGCTCGGCGGCCACTCCCAGCGTCGCCATCCGATGGCGATGGTGTACGAGCTCGTGCGCCAAGGCCGACGCGATCTACGACTGAGCGGCTGGAACAACGGCATCGACTTCGACCTTCTGGTCGGCGCCGGCTGCGTCCGCTCTGTGCAGACGTCGTACGTTGGTATGGGGCGCTTCGGTCTAGCGCTCAACTATCGGCGCGCCGCAGAAGCCGGTTCGATCGACATCGTCGAGGACTCGGAGAACACCGCACTTGAGCGATTTCGTGCCGGGGCCATGGGCATCTCGTTCATCCCTTCGAACGGCCCGCTCGGTAGCGGCCTGATGAACTTCGAGGCGGAAACGCGCGAGATCGTGTGTCCGTTCACTGGCAAACGCATGGCAGCGTTGCGTGCCGCAGAGCCAGACGTCGCGCTCTTGCACGCGCACACTGCTGATGCGAAGGGTAACGTTCAGATCGACGAGCGTGTGCTCATGGACAATTTTGCTGATGTCTTCATTGCCCGAAGTGCCAAACGCGTGATCGTCAGCGTCGAGGAAATCGTGTCGACGGAGACCGTCATGAAGAGACCACAGGCGACAATTCTGCCCGGGTTTTTCGTCGACGCAGTGGTCGAGGCGCCGCAGGGCGCCCACCCGTGTTCTTGCGATCTGCGTTACGACTACGATCTCGATTTCACCGCGCTCTATTATGCTGCCTCGAAGAACGCCGCTACATTCGACGCATTCGTGGACGAGTATGTCCGGCGTCCTGGGAGTCATGCCGACTACCTCGAGAAGATCGGTGCGCGAAACGATCCGGCCAAGGGTGGGAGGAGCTGACGTGACGCCCGCGACGATCGAAGAGCTGATGACGATCGCGATCGCTCGGGAGTTGCGCTCGACCGATGTGGCGTTCGTTGGCATCGGTACAGGTGGGCGAGCGTTCGTCCTGGCGGTCGGCATTCCGACCGCCGCCTGTCAGTTGGCCCGGCTGACACACGCCCCGGGACTCACGCTCATGCTTGGCCCGATCGTCAATCCTGACCCCGCGTCGCAGCCCCGATCCTACACGGACTCGGAGCTGATCTCGTGGCCGTGCGAAGCGCAGATCCCTGTCGAAGAGTGTCTCGACTGCTTCAAGCTCGGCAAGATAACCGTCAGCTTCGTCTCTGGTTCGCAGGTCGACGTCTACGGCAATCTCAACGTCGTCGCCATCGGCACCGAACGCCGTCCGAAAGTACGACTCGTCGGCCCGATCGCGCAGACCGACCACTTGGCTTCGCCGGCACGGAACTGTATCGTCAATGATCTTTCGCCGCGAACGTTCGTCGAACAAGTCGACTTCATTTCAGGCGCCGGGTACCTTTCTGGTCCTGGCGCGCGCGAGCGTGTGGGGTTGCCGCCTCAGGGTCCCTGGCGCGTCGTGACGAACGGCGCGGTGTTCGAGTTTGATGACGAGACGAAACGCATGCGTGCGAAGAACTGCCTTCCCGGCTTCGATCCGAGCGAGTTGCGTCAACTGATGAGTTTTGAGCCGCTGGGGGTCGATGGCGTAGCGACGCTCACGGCGCCGATGGCCTCGGAACTCGAAGTGCTGCGCGGGCGAGTCGACCCGGAGGGCCTCCTTCTGAGCGCCAAGATCGACTGAGCGGAGAGTAGCAGGCACACTCTGTGTGCCGTAGCCAATAGCAAAAGCGGGCGGCACACAGACTGTGCCTGCCACCTTGGTTCGATCAGACAGGTAAGGCTTGCAGGACATGACCGCGAAAAAGGACAAACGCACGACACTCGCTCGCGCCGTCGAGTTGATTCCCGACGGTGCGACGGTCGCGATCGGGGGGTCGCTCATTCGTCGCCACCCGATGGCGATGATCTACGAGATGATCAGGCAGAAGAAACGAGGCCTGACACTTCTTGGCTGGAACAACGCCATCGATATGGATCTGCTCATTGGCGCGGGCTGCGTCCAAGCGGTCGAGACTTCCTACATTGGCCTAGCCATGATCGGCCTGGCGAATCACTATCGCCGCGCGGTTGAGCGTGGGGAGCTGAAGATTTACGAGCACTCCGAGACGACCGCGATTGACGCCTTCCGTGCTGGAAGCATGGGCTGGACGTTCTACCCTTCGAAAACGCCGCTCGGTTCAGGTATCGAGGCTCACAACGATCGTGTGCGGCGCATGGACTGCCCCTTCACCGGCGAGAAATTTTGCGTCTTGCCAGCTTTTCGTCCGGACTTCGCGTTGATCCATGCTCACACCGCCGACTTCGTCGGCAACGTTCAGTTGGATCCGATCCGTGAGCTGGACAATGAGGTCGACACCTTGATCGCTAAGTCGGCGAAGAAGGTGATCGTTTCCGTTGAACAAGTTGTGAGCGAAGAGGCGGTGAGTGAACGTCCACACTTGACGATTTTGCCGAAGTTCTTCGTCGACCACATCGTCGAAGCGCCATTCGGCGCCCACCCAACAGCTTGCGACTGCCGCTACGACTACGACCTCGACTTTCTCCGGGAGTATCACGAGCGGACTAAATCAGCAGAAGAGTTCGCGTCGTGGCTTGAGCACAACGTGCTCGGCGTCGACGATCACTTCGCTTACCTCGAACGCATAGGGGTGAAGCGGCTCTTGGGGCTCGAGAGGCCAAAGGAGGTCAGCTGATGGTGATCGACGATTATCGCACCGAAGAACTCATGGCGGTTGCGTACGCTTCGCACCTGCGGGACGAGGAGGTCGTTTTCATCGGTATCGGCACCGGCGGCCGGGCCTTCATTCTCGCCGTCGGAATCCCGCTCGTCGCCTGTCGGCTGGCGCAACTTTCGCATGCGCCGAACCTCGTGCCGATGCTGGGTCCGCTGATCGATCCGGATCTGAGGACGCTCCCGTCCTCGTTGCGTGATGACTACGAGCTGGTCCACTGGCGCTCGAAGGCACAGATTCCTGAGCAGGAGGCGCTCGACGTTTTCAAGTGCGGCAAAATGGACGTCGGTGCGATCTCCGGCGCCCAGATCGACATGTACGGCAACCTCAATATCGTTTGCATCGGTCCCTACGAGTCGCCAAAGGTGAGGCTTGTAGGATGCCTCGCGCAGACCGACCACGCGGCGTTCGCCAAGCGTACCTTCATCACGATGGAGCACAGCCCTCGGCAGTTTGTCGAGAAGGTGGACTTCATATCGGGCGTCGGTTTTCTCGACGGTGGTGATGCTCGTGAGAAGGCCGGCCTGCCTGGCGGCGGGCCCGCGAAGGTGTTCACGGAGTACGCTGTTCTTGGGTTCGACCCAGAGTCGAAACGCATGCGGCTTGAATCCGTACACCCGGGCGTTGCCGTCGACACCGTCAAGCAGAAGACCGGGTTTGATCTTTTGATTCCTGACGAGATCGAGGAGACGCCCCCGCCGACACCGGAGCAAGTAGCTCTCATCCGCGAGAGCATCGATCCAGACGGGATGCTTCTCGAGGCGAAGGTTCGGTAGCCGCTGTAAAGGTGAATTCTACGTGAATGCGCCCAAGTGTGGGCGTGGAGCACTCGACGAGAAGGCGGGTGGGCCCACAGAGGGCTCCTCGGCTTGGTTTACCTCCGCTGCTGCGAAGAGTGCACTGCCGAAGAACCGGGAACGTGAATGAAACGAGTCCGGGCGTGAACCCTCCGTGAACGCTGATTGACGCTGGAGTCTAGCGATGCGCGACCTGATGCTGGCGATCGACGCTGGTACACGGGCAGTCAAAGCGGCCGTGATCGCAACGGACGGCGTGTGCTCCGCACTCGCTGAGTCGCCGTACTCCTCCGCGGTGGCCGCAGCGCAGTCCGAACTCGAGCCACGCGCCGCGCTCGCCGCCATGAAGGATGCTGTGCGTCAGGCGCTCAGCGGCATCGACGCAGCTCGCATCGCCGCGATCGGCGTCAGCGCGCAGCTCGGACTGGTCGCCGTCGACAATCAGCGCCGTCCTCTCCGTCCCGCGCTGACGTGGATCGACAAGCGCGCCTGCCGCGAAGCCGACTTCGTGCGCGAGAAGCTCGGGGAGCAGCGCGTCTACGAAGCGACCGGCAAGCGCATCGATCCCGAACGCGTCGCTTGTCTTGTACTCTGGCTGCAGCGCCATGAAACGAGCCTCTATGCGCGCACGGACAAATTCCTCAGCTTGAAGGACTATCTTGTGGCTCAGCTCACCGGCGCCATGGTGACGGACCGCACGCACGCAGGCTACACGCTGCTGGCGGACGTCGCCAAGTCGGTGTGGCACGAGCCGTTCTTCTCTGTCCTCGGTCTCGAATCGAGCAAGTTCCCGCCGATACACGCGGCAGCCCAGGTCGCTGGCGGTCTCTCTCCCGACGCCGCGGCCGACCTTGGACTCGAGGCGAGACTTCCCGTTGCGGTGGGGGGGCCGGATGGGACGGTCGCGGCACTCGGCGCCGGGGTCGTCGCCCCGGGTGACGCGGTCAGCGTGATTGGCACGACCGACGTCGTCTTTGCGTGCACGTCGTCACCGGTGCTCGATCCTCAGGCGGGTTTTCTCGTCAATCCCCACGCCGTGGACGGGTGCTGGCTGGCGGGTGGACCGATGTCGCTTAGTGGCGGCTGTGTCGAGTGGTTCTGCGATCGGTTTGGTGGCAGTGAGGCAGCAGGGGCGTCGCGTGCGGCGCTTCTGGCGCGACTTGACGCCGAGGCTGCACGTCTCGACGCCGGCGCCGAGCAGCTCCTTTTCTTCCCCACGCTCGTCGGTAGCCGCGCTCCGAACTGGGAGCCAGCAGAACGCGGCGCGCTGGTTGGCTTATCGCCGCAACACGGTTTGGCTCACATTTACCGTGCGATTCTCGAAGGCAGCTCGTTTGCCTCGCGCCGGCTACTCGAGCGCATTCGCGACGCAAAAGTCGACGTGAAACAGCTGCGGCTCGTCGGCGGTGGTGCGCGCAGTGAGCTCTGGGCGCAGATTCGCGCGGATGTCTTTGGTGTGCCTCTGGCGTTGCCACAGCACGACGAGGCCACCGGTCTCGGGAGTGCGTGTCTTGCAGCCGTTGCCGCCGGGCTGTTCCCGGACGTGCGGACTGCCATGAGCAAGCTGCAGCCGACAGCGCGAACCGTCGCCCCGAACCGCGCTGCCGCAGCGACCTATGACCGCGTGCATGAGGTGCACGGCGAGGTGGAGGAGCGACTGCGCGATGTCTACGTTCGACTGGCGAGCCTGTCGGCTGAGCCATGAGGCGGCTTCAAGGCCGTGCGCCATTACGTGTGCTAAACCGAACTTCCACGCTTGCCTGAGCGGGTTTCGGCCGCAAGGATTGACAACGTAGGAGGTTGCAGAGTTTTTTGCGCCCCGAGATGTAGTCACTAAAATGGAGGATTCCTCCTTGCCTTTCACGTCAAGATGCGCATAATGCTGCTCATGGCGAAGAGAGGTGGATCGGCCCATGTGGTCACAACGAAGAGAAAATACAAGGGTAAGACCTATCAGAGCCACCTCCTTCGACGCACATATCGCGACGGCAAGAAGGTTCGTAACGTCACGCTGGCCAATCTCTCTCATTTGCCGCTGGAAGTGATCGACCTCGTTCGCCGCGCCTTGAAGGGAGAGCAGTTCGTCTCTGCGAGTGACGCTTTCAAGATTCTCTCCACTCGCAGCCACGGTCACGTCGCCGCGGTGCTGGGCACCATGCGCAATCTTGGTCTCGACACGATCCTTGATGGGCGGGCGAGTAGTGAGCGCCAGTGCGCCTTGGCGATGATCGCCGCGAGGATTATTTCTCCACAGTCGAAGCTAGCTACAACAAGGGCCTGGAAGGCGACGACGATTCCGCAGCTACTGGGGCTGGAGAACGTAGATGAAAACGATCTCTACAAGGCGATGGATTGGCTCGTTGAGCGTCAGAGAAAGATCCAAGTCAAGTTGGCCAAGCGTCACCTCAAAGACGGTGAGCTAACGCTCTACGATTTAACTTCGACGTACTTTGAAGGCCGCTGCTGTTCGCTGGCAAGACGGGGTCACAGCCGCGACGAGAAAAAGCATAAAGCGCAGATCGTATTTGGCGTTTTGACGAACAAAGACGGCTGCCCAGTTTCTGTCGAAGTGTTTGAGGGGAACACTGCAGACCCCAAGACTCTCGGAGCCCAGGTGAAGCGACTTCGAGAAGATTTCGAACTGTCGCGAATGACTCTCGTGGGAGATCGCGGCATGATCACCACGGCGCGAATTCGCGAAGAGCTCAAAGACATTGACGGTGTGGACTGGATCACAGCGCTGCGAGCGCCCCAGATCCAAAAGCTGAAAGAGTCGGGAAGCATTCAGCTTGAGTTCTTTGACCAGCAGAATCTCGCCGAAATAGATGATCCTTCGTTTCCCAACGAACGCCTCATCGTTTGCCGTAACCCTCTCCTGGCCGAAGAGCGCAGGAGAAAGCGCGAGGAGCTGCTGCAGGCTACCGAAAAGCACCTCTGGAAAGTCGCTGCCGCAGTCAAAGCAGGAAGACTTCGGAGCCGGGCGAAGATTGGCATTCGAGTCGGTAAAGTCATAGGTCGATTCAAGGTGGGTAAGCTGTTTGACCTGACGATCGCAGAGAGCACGTTTCGTTTCCGGCGCAATGCACCACGAATCGAACGTGAAGCCGCCTTGGACGGATTCTACGTCCTGCGAACGACTGTGCCGAAACGAAAGCTAAGTGCCCGGCAAGCCGTGAGGGCATACAAAAGCCTCAGCAAGGTGGAGCGGGCTTTTCGCAGTATGAAGACGGTCGATCTCGAAGTGCGTCCAATTTTTCACTATGCAGAGAAACGTGTGAGAGCTCACGTATTTCTCTGCATGCTCGCCTACTACGTCCAGTGGCACATGCAACAAGCGCTAAAGCCGATGCTCTTTCACGATGAGTTCGCCGACGAAGTGAACCGGAGAAAGTCGCCGGTGACACCAGCCGTTCGCTCCGAGATGGCGAAGTGGAAGGACTGGACCAAGCGCACTCTCGACGGCAAGTGTGCCCATAGTTTTCGAACCCTGCTGCAGGACTTGGCCACGATCGCTCGCAATCGCGTCGCTTCCCCGCTGAGCTCCAAGGCTGAGTTCGAGGTGATCACCGAGCCGTCGCCCGAACAGCGACAAGCGCTTCGTTTACTGCGCGTGTCGCTGACCGAGCGCATGTAGTCAGAATTGACGATTGCGGTGCATCGCAAAGCCGGACCTGCGCTGAATTTACGAGTGCCTTTCTTTGGAAGTTCGGGCTAAGTGCCCGGCAAGCCGTGAGGGCATACAAAAGCCTCAGCAAGGTGGAGCGGGCTTTTCGCAGTATGAAGACGGTCGATCTCGAAGTGCGTCCAATTTTTCACTATGCAGAGAAACGTGTGAGAGCTCACGTATTTCTCTGCATGCTCGCCTACTACGTCCAGTGGCACATGCAACAAGCGCTAAAGCCGATGCTCTTTCACGATGAGTTCGCCGACGAAGTGAACCGGAGAAAGTCGCCGGTGACACCAGCCGTTCGCTCCGAGATGGCGAAGTGGAAGGACTGGACCAAGCGCACTCTCGACGGCAAGTGTGCCCATAGTTTTCGAACCCTGCTGCAGGACTTGGCCACGATCGCTCGCAATCGCGTCGCTTCCCCGCTGAGCTCCAAGGCTGAGTTCGAGGTGATCACCGAGCCGTCGCCCGAACAGCGACAAGCGCTTCGTTTACTGCGCGTGTCGCTGACCGAGCGCATGTAGTCAGAATTGACGATTGCGGTGCATCGCAAAGCCGGACCTGCGCTGAATTTACGAGTGCCTTTCTTTGGAAGTTCGGGCTAAAGCAGCAGGCACACTCCGTGTGCCGTCCGTGCGAAAGACTTACATGCTGTAGAGTCTGCTTCTCGTCCGACTCTGCATCAGCCTCTGCATCAGCCTCCGACCCCATTGTTGCAAAAGAGAAGCACTTTTAGGCCATGCGCGTTTGCGTGACCGTGGGTGTGGGTGTGGGTGTGGGTGTGGGTGTGCGTGACCGTGACCGTGGGCGTGACCGTGGGCGTGGGCGGGAATACGGCACACCGGCAAACCTCGCCAAACGTGAAGTCCGCCGCGACGCTCCACAACCGCCGATCGAACCTGACGACAAGGTTCTGAGCCCTTCCCGCGAAAAACTTATGCAACTGTAGGGTCCGACTCCGTCATCTGCATCTGTCATCTGCCTCTGCCTCAGCCTCCGACTCCGCCATCTGCCTCCGCCCCTGACAAAGTCATCCGCCTCCAGCCTCCGACTCCGTCATCGGCCTCTGCGTCCGTCATCTGCCTCCGCCTCTGACGAAGTCATCGTCATCCGCCTGGTCCCCAATGTCGCAAACAACGGGCTGCTAACCTCCGTCCGGCAGCTCTTCCGCCAGCGTGCGGAGCTCGTCCGGCAGTTCCGTAGGAAGCTTGATGATGACGCGTACGAGATGATCGCCAGCCGTCTCGCGCTGCTGCACTCCTTGTCCACGAAGCCTTAGCCACGTATCCGAAGACGTCATCGGTGGAATTTTGAGCCCAATGGTCCCGCGCAGCGTCGCGACATCGACCGTGCCACCAAGAAGTGCGGTCTTCAGCGGCACTTTGATTGCTGAGCGTATGTTGAGCCCGTCGCGTTCCAGCTGCGAGTCGGACAGGACGTGGATCTCGAGAAGAAGGTCGCCGCGATCGCCGCCGCCGGCGCCGGCCTCTCCCTGCCGACTGAGCCGCAGCACCGAGCCGTCATCGACGCCGGCCGGGATCTTGACTGAGATCGTCTGCCCTCCTAGGTGTGCACCACGAAGCTGCAGTGAAGTACCCAAGGCCGCATCGCGGAATCCTACCTCCACTCGCTGCCGCACGTCGCGCCCACGTCGAGGCATCTGCGGGCCGGTGCGAAACGTCGTCTGAAAGCCACCCGGATCGAACCCGCGCGCGCCGAACAGCTCGCCAAAGAGGTCGCCGAAGTGGGCGAAGACATCGTCGGTGGTCGCGAAACCCTCGAAGCCCATGTCCCGCAGCCCCTCGGTACCATGTGCGTCATACATTTGACGCTTCTTCTCGTCGGAGAGGACCTCATACGCTTCGGAGATCTCCTTGAAGCGCTCTTCGGCCGCTTTGTCGCCCGGGTTCTTGTCCGGGTGGTACTTCATCGCCAGTTTGCGGTATGCCTTCTGGATCGCTTTGGCACTCGCGTCGCGACTGACTCCAAGAATGTCGTAGTAGTCGTTGCCAGTGAGTGGGCTCATGTTCGCGTTCGGTTCCAGTAGTTGGCCGTGATCTTCTCGAAACGTCGTCGATAGTTGACCGGGTCGGCGTCTACGCTAGCCCTCAGGCACGAAGGATGCCGTGATGGCGCGGTTATTCCCATGGCTCCTTCTTTCGCGCCGGAAACGCCTCTGGATAGAGCGAACGCAACTTCGCGAAGCGCGCCGGTGACAGACTTGCGTCGACGTGAACGCCGTCAGTTTCGTAGCGCGTTTCACGAACGTTGGCGTTTTCACGCAAAAAGGCGATGACGTCACCGCGACGATGCGCCACAACGATTTTGATGTCGACGTCGTCTTGTCGAAGTCGATCGAGCACTGCTGCCGCCAGCTCATCTAGTCCAACACCTGTGTGCGCCGAGACGCGGAAACACTTTTCACTCGGCAGAAGCTTTTCCTCGAGGTGACGAGCCTCGATCAGTCGCTCTCGAGGCACCTTGTCCCACTTGTTGAAGACGACCCAGGACTCCTTGTGGTCGCACTTGAGCTGATGGAGGACACGGCGCACCGTCTGGATGTGCTGCTCCGCCTGCTTGGAACTGGCGTCGACCACATGCAGGAGCAGATCGGCGTCCCGCGTCTCCGCCAGAGTGGCGTGAAAACTGGCCACCAAATGGTGGGGCAAATTACGAATGAAGCCGACGGTGTCGGTGAGCAGGACATAGCGGTGATCCGCGAGCGTCCAGCGGCGAACGCGCGTGTCGAGCGTCGCGAACAGTTTGTCTTCGACGAGTTCGGCAGAGTTGGTCAGCTTGTTGAGCAGCGTCGACTTGCCGGCGTTCGTGTAGCCGACGAGCGCGACAACGAATTC
Organism: Planctomycetota bacterium; assembly: GCA_965223265.1. GTDB lineage: Bacteria > Planctomycetota > UBA8108 > UBA8108 > SXIK01. The sequence goes on along the minus strand of OZ244999.1, from coordinate 6,863,292 downwards.
TTGTTCGCGGCGCGTTGTGAAGTTTTGCCTCCGCTCCTCGATCTTCTTGAGCTGGCTCTTGAGCTTCTGAATTCTCTTGCTGATGAGGCGCTTGTCTTCTTCGAGCTGTGTTTCACCTGGGCCGCGCATGCCGATTCCCGCTTTGAAGCGATCGAGATGCGTCCACATGCGTTTGAGTCGCGGCAGCGTATAGCGAAGCTGTGCAAGCTCGACCTGCAGCTTTGCTTGTCGCGTGCACGCGCGCTGCGTGAAGATATCCATGATCAGCTGGCTGCGATCGACCACTTTGCGGTTGGTGATACGCTCGAGATTGCGCTCCTGCGCTGGACTCAGGTCGTTGTCTGTGATCACCATGTCGACGTCAAGCTCGTTCGCTCGGTTCGCCACTTCGTCGACTTTCCCTCGTCCCATGTAGGTTCCAGGGTGCGGGCGCGACAGATTCTGAACGACACTGTCGACGACAACAGCTCCTGCTGTCTTCGCTAGGGAAGTGATCTCTGCGAGGGGCTCCTCAGCGCGGTCGCGCGAGACGTTTGCCTTGGCGACGAGCGCCGTTTCTGTCTTGAGTTCGTTCTGCTCCATGTGCTTCGCTTCTGCCCGTCGCTCCCTATCAAAGTAGAGTAAGTTGTGCCCGGCGCCGTGAGCCGACAGTCGGCCGAGTCGGTGTTCGTTATGCGTCGTGGTGTTGTCGATGCCCGATGGCTCCGAGTCGCCAGGGCGACCAAGTCATCATTATTATTATCTCCAGGACGTGCTTTTGGCTACGCCTCAGAGGTCTTCCCACTTCGAGCGTCCAGGAAATCGCTACGGTGAAGCGTCAGGTGTCTGTTCCAGTTCAGTTCGTCCGGTTCCGGGAAGTCGACGCGAAAATGGACACCGCGTGACTCCTGGCGCCGGAGTGCGCTGAGCGACAGTAAATAAGCGACCTGGAGCATGTTTTGGGTCGTCCAACTGCTCACGTCGTGGAAGTTGCTCCCGAGGCCGTACGGGATCCAATGGCCGATTTGTTCGAGTGCCCTTTCGAGGCCTGCGACATTTCGTTCAACGCCAACGTTCCGCCACAGCAGACTACGGAGGCTCACCGCGAGGTCTTCCAAATCGACTCCGGGCGGCGCCGTCGAACTCTCAGGTGAGACGCGGACCGACGTCGGCTCGGGTCGACGGTGTTGCACGGACTCCTCTGCCGCCCGGGCGCCGGCCCGGTGCCCGAAGACGAGGCCTTCGAGGAGCGAGTTCGACGCCAACCGATTGGCGCCGTGGAGTCCTGTGGAAGCGACTTCACCGACGGCGAAGAGACCCGGTACGCTCGTTCGGCCTTGCAAATCCGTTTGCACGCCACCGACGCTATAGTGTGCGCTCGGCCGTACCGGAATCGGCTCTTTGAGGATGTCGATCCCGAAGCCGCGCAGCTTTTCTCGAATCTGCGGGAATCGCTCACGGATGCGTTCGGGTGGAATGGGCGACAGGTCGAGGAATACTTTGTTGTCGCCGCTCTCGCGCAGCACCGTGATGATGGCACGCGAAACCACGTCGCGCGGTGCCAAATCAGCGCGCGGGTGGAATCGATTCATGAAGCGATGACCTTGTCGATCGACCAACACGCCGCCTTCGCCGCGAACCGCCTCTGTGATCAGGAAGCGATCGGCGCCAGCCAGATAGAGCGTCGTCGGGTGAAACTGCACGAACTCTAGGTCCTGAATCACCGCGCCGGCGCGAAACGCCATGGCGACGCCGTCGCCAGTGGCGACGGTGGGATTCGTCGTCTCGCGAAAAAGTCGGCCGAGTCCACCGGTGGCGAGAATTGTCTGTTTGGCCCACACCGCCTCCAGACCGCCGTGGTGCCGGCACACGAGCACACCGGTGACGGCGTCGTCGCGTCGGTCTCGCTCGCTCGTCACCGACGGCGTGATCAAGTCGATCGCGAAAGTGTGCTCGAGAATGTTGACGCGTGGGTGGGCGTGCGCCGCTGACGTCAAAACGCGCTGCAGTTCGCGGCCTGTTGTGTCACCGCGATGCAGGATCCTCCGCTTCGAGTGCCCCGCCTCGAGCGTGTAGTGGAGAGTGCCGTCGCTGCCGCGATCCCACTCAGCACCGAGCTCAATGAGCTGCCGGACGCGCTCGACTCCCTCGACGACGGTGGCCCGCACTGCCGCCGGATCACAGAGGCCGCCGCTGACGCGAAGGGTGTCCTCGATGTGCGACTCGATGCTGTCTCCGGTGAGCCCCGGCTCGAGAACCGCCGCGATCCCCCCCTGAGCGTAGAGGGTCGCCGTCTCCTCGAGGCCCTCTTTGGCGATCACGAGGACGCGCGTTTGGGGGTGAGCGGCGGCCTCCAGCGCAGCTGATAGCCCCGCCACGCCGGTGCCGAGAACCACCACGTCGGTGAAGCGGTGCGAGATGCGGTGGAGCTCGCCGGCGGCTAGCGAGCGTCGCCCTAACTGCGCCGGTGGCATCGGTGGGGGCATAGTCTGGACATTAACTGTAGTCGATTTCGTGGGTTACAGCTCTTTTCCAGTCTCGCGGCGGCGGCGGCTGTTGAACCGTGTTCCGGGAGTGTTTGAGTTTGAAACAGTCGCAGCGGCTGGAACCCCCAGCGCCAGTGTTGGCGCCGGGCTGGAGCACAAAAATTAAACGTTTATGATACAAGAACTTCAGGAAGTCGTGACGATAAGGAAAGGGGCGTTTTGTGCACTTTTTAGCGCCGCGGCATCGGAGTTGCTATGACCTGTCTGGGTGTTCGGACCGTTTGCCAACGGCCGGGCGCGTAGATTGAGGCGGCGAGCTGTGTTTCCCAAACGTGCCGTGACCTCGAGCCTTTCCGACGCGTGCTGCAGCGGCGCGGCGAGGGTGGGACAGCCTCGGAACCGAAAAACGTGGGATGACGAGACCGGAGAGACATGCAACTGCAGGCGTCCCAACTCGGTGAGCGCGCCGGAGCGAGACGCGATCGAGGGATCGCGCTGCTTCTCGTCATGATTCTGTTCGTCGTGCTCTACCTTGTCGTCTCGCACCTGCACTTTTCCACCAGCATGGAAGCAAAGATCGCGGCTGTGCGCTACGGCGAAGTCGAAGCGGCGGCGGCGCTCTACTCTGCTGGGCTCTACGTGATGACCGTTCTGAACGAAGATCTCAAGCGTGACCTGGAAGCGGGAGCAGGTGGGGACGGGATGCCCGCTGGCGATTCTGCCGCCGCGGCAGGGATTCCTGGCCTGCCGGGAATGGGGCCGGAGATGGACCTATCGACGCTCACTGGCGAGAACGCCGCGCTCACAGGTGGAGCAGCTGGCGGGCGTTGGTATGACTACTTGCGCGAGAACATCTTTCTCGACAACGAGCAGAATATCGGCAACATCGCCGTGAAGATCCGCACACGCGACACGGAGAGCCGACTGGATCTCAATCGTCTCTTTGACTACGTGCGGTTGCCCGGAGAAGAGTTCGACGGCGTGGTGGGCCTCGACGACGAGGACCTTCTGGACGCAGTCGAGGGGCGAACAGCAGAGGAGGCCGCGCAGTCGCTACGTGACCGCGTCTTAAGCGAGCGGCGAGACGCCCGGGCTGGTGGCGGCATCCAGCGAGTCGGCGAGGGCGAGGGAGACGGGTCCGACCCGACGCTACCCGGGGACGGATACGGGGATGAGTTGAGCGCCTATGATCCACCCGAGCCGCCGCTACCGCCGCTACCTGAACGCGTTCAGGCGACGCAGGAGATGCTCCGTCGCGCGATCCTCATGCTCTTCAGTCTGAATGAGAATCGTGGCGGCTATACGTATGATCGAAAGTACTTCCCTGACCAGATCGCGAGCGAGATTGTCGCCTTCGTTCTCGAGCGACAGCAAAGTCTCGAAGATAGCCGCGTCCATGTCGTCACCGAGCTCCTCACGCTCGAGTCCATCACACCGGAAGTTTTCTATGGACCGATTCCGCAGTTAGCAGATGGCGATGAGTTCGAGACGAACGAGGGGCACACCCTGCGGCACGACGAGTTTGGCGATTTCGTCCTCGTCGATCCGTTCTTCAGCGAAGACGACCTGGAAATGCAGCGCGAGCAGCTCGAGTCAGCATTGAGTGAGTTCGGCGGCCCATACGCGAATCTGCCCATGGGCACGGGGTTCGATCGGCTCCTGGCGAACGGTTTGACGCGGGGCATGAGCGATCCGCTCATCGAGATGGACGAGAACGGCGAAGAGATCGTGATCGAACCGCGGCTACCGCTGGGGCTGCGGGATCTCTTCTGCACCGAGTCGGCAGGGAAGATCAATCTGAATACGGTCGGCGTTGAGGTGCTCTTTGGGCTCCTCGGTTCGCTGACGGAAGACGAGGCCGACGGCGTCGCGACGAATATCGAGGCCTATCGCAATCGTTTTCAAGAGGTCGCCTCCGACGAAGAGGGCGTCGAGCGTATGGACGCCTTCGGGATTCCGGACCTCGGTCAACCACGACGGGAGCCACCACCGACCGACGAGGAGCTGGCCCAACTGTCGACCTCGCTGGCCGCTGGCGAGTATGTCGCTAGCACGTACGAAGACCTTGAGACGAACTATTTCACGAGCCTCGAGCAGCTCGAGCTGATCGACGGTCACGACGGCGGACCCGAAGATCTACTGCGCCGCGACGACGGTGTTGATCGAGTCAGCGGCGAGCTCGACAGTCTGTACCGGCGCGTTCAGAACGATCTGGAGAAAGTCGGAGTCTTCGGCAGTACGCACTTTGAAGTCAAGATGAGTGCCAAGACGGAGCAGTCTCGATCGCTGACCCGCGGCACTTTGCTCGTTCGCCGTGACCTCCAGCGAGGTATGATGGAAGTGCTTTTCTGGCAGCACGCGACGAACTGAGCCATGAGCGAAATCAAACGGTTTGAACAATCGATGGCCACTCTGAAATGGTGTGAGTGATGTTGACGCGTTTCTTGTCAGTAACCCATCTGCGCATCGCACTCCTCGTCGTCAATCTCGCGCTCGTCAGCGGCGTTGTGATCGGCGCCTACAAGGGCTACCAGCGCGACGACACCGCCAGCGATAGTGGGCGCACAGCGGCTACGATCAAGGAGAGGGATCTCAAAGAGTTCCTTTATCACAAGGATCCGCGGTTCACCCTTCCTTCTGCCAACGCGACCAGGGAAATTGCGATCGTTGGTACGCGCTTGCAACCGCGTAAGGTGAAGCCGCTCCCGGCTGGTGCGTCACCGTCGTCGGAGGATCCCGGTGCACTGGACGAGGTGGCGGATGAGATCGAGGGCGGTCCGCTCGCTGAGAACGAGTGGGAATACTACCACTACATCGGCTGGTCGAAGGACCCCATGCGCAACTGGGTTGGCATCCGTAAGAAGCAGACGAGCAAATCCTCCACGCCACGACGGAGCTTCACCTCTCGACGTCCCAACACCCGTCGTCCAGCGAGTAGTCGTGCGCGAACGACGACGCGGCCGGTAGCTGCCGCGCCGTCGGTGTTTTTCTCGGTGTCCGATCGCAAAGTGCTGATCGACGATGAAGAGCTCACCTTCTTCGTCCACTCAGCCGACCCCAAGAAGCTTGTTTACTGGGTCGAGGAGTCCGGCCCGACGAAGATGTATTCGCTCGCGTACGTGCCGGAGGGTCCATACCTCACGCGTCCCGAAGACGGACTTCGGCCGGAGGAAAACGAGGAGGAGGAAGGCGCCGAGGAAGACGAGGGACCGAAGTTTATCGTGCGTCATACCTCGGCCACACCAGCGGCGGATCGCGAGCGCGAGTACCAGCGGTCTTTGCGGACGCGCACGGTGTCGGACGCCCTCAAGGCGAAACGGGTGCGCAAGTCGTCGCCGGCACGACCGGGGAGTCGGACGTCGATTCGCAACCGTAGTTCTAGCCAAACCTCGAGCCGAAGCAGTTCGAGGGCCAACCGCCGCTCACCAACGAATCGGGCCAAATCGGCGACACCAACAAGCCGCTCGCCCGCGAACTCGGCTAGCTCCTCCACACCTCGCGGTGCGACTGGCGGGAACACGCCTCCGGCGCCGAAGTCGAAGGCCGAGCAAATCGACGAGTTAAGAGAAGGCATCAAGGACTTGCCCCCAGATGCGAAACGTCAGGTAGAGGAGGCCCTTACCGGTAGCCCGAGCCCCTGAGTGAGCGTCCCTGAGTGAACTCACAGGCCAATGCGTCCGAAAAGGAATTATGGCTGTCGTAGTAGGACTTGATATCGGAACTTCGACCCTCAAAGGAGTCGTCCTCGCGGGGGCGCCGCGGAAATACCGCGTCGTCGATTTCTTCGAGGCAGACCTGCATGAGGAGTCTCCGCCCGCCGCCTCAGCAGATGGTGAGGCCGGCGGCGGCGACGAAGAAGCGTCCGGCCTGGGTGCCCGCGTGCGGGAGATCCTGCGAGCACGAAAGCTCGAGGGCGCGGAAGTCGTCGTTGCCCTCGACGCGAAGGACTGCGGCATCCGTGAGTTCTCGATTCCATTCACGCGTGAGGATCAGATCCAGAGAACCGTGTCGTTTGAGGCGGAGCATCACTTTCTCGCCTTTGACATCGACGAGGTCATCCTGGAGTGGATCAAGGTCGGCGAACTGGACGGTAAGAGCCAACTGCTGCTCTTTGCTGTGCCTAAGGAGCAGATCGAGGACTACCTCGCGACGCTGCGCAGTGCAGACGTTGACCCCATCGCGCTCGATCTCGATGCCGCGGCGGTGGCGAACGCCTTTGCGCTCTCACCCTACTACGACCCGACGGCAAGCGCCCTCATCATTGACATGGGCTCGACCTCGACGAAGATCGTGCTCGTTCAGGACGGCAAGCTGCGCAAAGTTCGATCGCTGCGCACGGCCGCAGCAGTGACTGCCGGGCAGCGGATGATGGCGGCGCCGGCGGGCGTGAGCCCTCCAGCGCTGAGCGGCGGTGACGGCGACCCAGACGAAGGCGAGTCGATTTTCTCTGGCTCGATCGAGACGCGCTTTCAGGAGATCGAGGCGGCGCTGAAGCGCCTTGAGCCGGTCGCATCCGATCAATTTGATCTCGGCCTGCAGGATCCGACCGAACCGCCGATCGCCATTCTCTCCGACGAGGACTACGAACGCGTGCAGAATGCCGCGTCGAGCTCCGAGCCGACACTGCTGGATGTGACGCCGGCCGCTCCGAGCTCCGACGCCCCTGAGACGACCACCGAACACAATCTCGACTACGGTGATTACCTCGAGCGCATCGCGATCGAGACCCACCGCACCTTTGCGACTTATCAGCTCGATGCACCGGTTGACCTCATCTGCCTGACCGGCGGTCATAGTCGACCCGAGGCGCGTCAGTTCTTCCAGGAAGAGTTTGACGTCGACGTCGTCGAGCTCGACTTTGGAGATGCCCTGCCCAGCGACCTCGGCCACGAGGCAGCCGAGCGACTGGGTAAGCATGGCGGTGTGGCCCTCGGGCTGGCGGCGAAGGGGCTCGGGCACGATACCTCAAACGTCGATTTTCGTAAGGGGCCCTACCGCTACGAGCGGCGTTTTGAGAAGCTGCGTTTTGCGCTGCTCACCTGCTCGATTCTCTGTTTCGCGTTCTTTCTCAACATGACGTACTGGAGTTTTCACGAATACAGAAAAGCCAAGACGACAGTGGCTACGAAAAAGGCACAGTCGGCGATGGCCTACAAGAATTTCTTCAGTAAGGACCTCCCGTCTGGGAGAGATCCGGTGCGTGCCGCCGAGGAGCAGCTCAAGCAGTGGAAGGCTGGCGGGCTCGGCGACGCCGCGCGCTTTCTCGACTTCGTGGACGTGACGAAGAACGTCGGCGAGGTGCTCAACGGCGCTGGAGTGCACTTCACGATCGAGTCGATGGACTTCGACCTTCGCCTGCAGCGTTCGCGAGCTGGTGGTGGCAGCAAGAGGGATCGCGGTGCGCCCAAACCCCGTTGGCAGGTGTCGCCCTCGCGTGTCGTGCTCTTCGCTGAAGAGTCTGACGCTCACATCAAGTTTGACAAGCAGTTCCGATCCGAGCGTTCGAAGTACTTCACCTCAACGTCGCAGTCCGCTCCCGACAAGAAATCGGGTGGCTACAAGATCACTCTCAAGCTCGACGTCAAGCCAGGTCACTTGCGGAGCTAACGATGAACACCTCACAGGCCGATGGCGGCCAAAAGCTCCAGATTGCGATCCTCACCTTCTTCATGACGGCTGGCGGGTTTTTCCTCATGACGCTGGTCCTGAAGTCGTATCTGATTCCGTCGTGGGGTCAGGCCGCCACAGGTGCGACGGCAGCGTACGGTCGCCTCGGCGACCGGCTGCTGACACCGGAATCGAAGATCCTGCAGCAGCAGTGGCATGCGAGCGAGCAGAGCCCAAAGAGTCAGCGCGGCCTTCGGGATCTGATCACCGAGAAGCTTGAGAGCTACGCCCTGAGCTACAAGACGTTCCCGCCGTTGGTGACGCCTCCTTCGCGCAGCCAGACGGGGCGCAGGGAGGTTCAACAATCTCTTGACCTCAACGTCGCCAAGATGACGCCGATTCTGCAGTTCGTCGCCGCCGTCAAGGCCGCGAAGTCGACGGTGCGCGTGCAGTCGTTCGATCTCCGTCGGGATCGGCGCTCGCCGGGAGAGGATCAGTGGCTTTGTTCAGTGCAGTTCGTTGACTATGAAGCGCCGGGCGGGCCGTAGTCGCGAACGACTCGGACTTCAGCGCGGCAAAACACGGGGAGCAGGACCGGCGAGAAGTGCGTGTCAGTATAGCGGCGTTCGGGGCGGCGCCACGTGGAGTGGACTTCACCGCGGCTGAGCATCGCCGCAGCGATCGGACGTCGCGCGCGGCGTGCTACGCACCGACTCGAAAACTTGCCACTTTTTTGGGCGTACAACACGCAGACTTCGCGTCTCCGGTGACGAGTCGGAGAGCATTCAGCGGCGCCGCGAGTTGAGCTCGGACCCAGGCGCGACGTTCACCGCAGAGGCACGTACTCCACCGAGGCACACTCCGAGCCGAGGGTCTCGCCACCGAGCACGTAGATCGCCGGCACTCCGCCGCGGCTGGCGGCGTAAGCAGCGTGTCCGCTCCGGCCGCAAAGCAGTCCCACAGCGAGCTTGGTCCAGGGGTCGGTCCCGACGCGCTCGACGAACACCGCGGCTTCAGCCAGAGGCATGCCCTCTGGCGGCGAGTATCCCCCGAGAAACAGGACGCCCAAACCCGGAACATGCACGGTTGCCGGCGACGTGCGCGGCATGACCTGCGCGGCGTCTGACGATGGATTGGGGAGGATTTCGAACGTACTGGCTGCGGGCTCTTCGGGTGCGAAGTGAAAGACGACCGCGTCACCGGCGTCGTGCGGCTCGGGAATCGGACTCGAGCGGCCACGGCGCTCGGTGAGCACGTCAACTGGCGTCTCCCAGCTGGAGAGGCCGCCGCCGTAACCCTGCGACAAGTGATACGAGGTCCCACCAGCGATGACGACCCGGCTCGGCTGATTGTCGTGGCCCTCGAGCAGCATGGCGCCATGCCCGGATCGAGGCATGGCGAAGTGGTAGGTCGACGGCGAGAGCTCGATCCGGATGGACTGAGTGGGATCACCGATGTTGAAGAGCACCGGCGAGACGAGCACCGCCCCGCGGACGGCATAGTCGACGAAGAAATCTGCGGCAGCGGGTGAGCCGACAGGCTCACCCAGGCGAGCGTCTTGGTTGCCGGGCAGCCGACCGCTGAGATCCCTTTGCGGTGGCGCCCCATACCCTCCGTAGGCGAGGACGAAGGTCTCGCCAGCTGGAGTGATTGGCAGCAGCGTGAGCGTGTGGCCGATCCGCGGCAGGGATCGAACGAGGCTATGCTCGACCACGGTGAGCGTTCGGTCTTTGGAAGGCGCGAATCGGATGAGTTCGGCGCAGCCGACGAGTCCTGAGCGGCGGGAGCCGCTTGCGTTGCCGCCGTCAATGAGAATCGAGTATGGACCGACGGCGACCGCGGCGTGTTCTGCACGGGGGACTCGGAGTCTCGGGGGCGCACCGCCACGGAATTTCGCCAGCGCGACGCTCCGCCCCTCCAGTTGAAGGGCTAGGACGGTGTCGAGTGCTTCCTGCGAAGCGTTTGTCCCGCCGATCACAACAATGAGATCGTCTTCGCTGCGCGCGATACCATCGTTTCCCGGGAGGAGAGTCGCGGTGTGTTTGATCGAGCCGGTAGGGAGGGCGACGCCGTCGCTCTCCAGATCACGGAGGCGTCCGGGTCCGCGTGGATCGAAGAGTAGGATTTGGTTGAGAGGGCTCTTGGTGGCGAGCGCTTCGCCTCCGATGACGAGCGCGCGCGTCTCCGAAAGCGGTGTGACGGTGTGGCCGCGGCGATCTCCCGGTGATGGGAATCGCAGGCCGGGTAAACTCCGTGGGCGCGGCAGTGACGCGTCCGCTTCGATGCTGATGGGGCCAGAGGACACAGCGCCCCAGCCGCCGCGCGGGTTGACGATAGTGGTGAGGGGAAAGACGACACTGCCGCCGAGAACGAGTGCCGAAGGCTGCCGGTCGCCGCCGCTGTCGGGCGCATCCATGAGGGTCTCGCCGACCGCGAAGAAGGGGCTTGAGCCGAGGACCGCCTGCACCGTCATCGGGTCGGTACCGCTTTGCTGCAGGACGGTCCTCACCCGTCCGTCGTCGAGTCGATCGAGGTCGCCAGCAAAGGTGATTTCGTCGGGACGTCGGAGAACTGGTCGCCGTACCGTTGCCGCACCGTCGCGCGCTCGCAGCTCGACAGGTCGGTCGAACACGAGCTCGACGATGTCGCCACGATTGACGACGAGATCGAACGGCGGTGCATCTTTCCACACGGCGCGCTGCAGGACGGGGTGCGACCGGGAGAAGTCGAGGTCGACCCAATGTGGCGGGTCATCCGCAGTGAGGAGTACCGAGACGGCTGCCGCTGCGTCGCCGCTGCGATGCTCGGGGTCAAAGACGCCACTGATTCGCAGGGGCTGGCGAGTCTCTGAGATGGTGAAGACCAGTCGTTGACCCTCGCGGCGCTGCAGCTCGCAGGGGAGCGTCTCGCCGCTGGAGGCCGCGATGAGGAGCTCGTCGGCGCTGATCTCGTGGCTCAATGCGGTGTCGAAGCTGAGCTCGAGCAGCTCCCCGGCATCGACGATTCCGTTGTGGTTGTCGTCTGCGACCTCAGCTCGCAGCAGCACGGCATCCGTGCGATCGCGGCAGCCCTGCAGGGCGAGGCTCAGCACCGCGAGAAGTGCGATGAACGGTCCGGCGAGCGGTACGGCGGCGTCGCCGACCGTGGAGCCTGGTTTGGGAGTGTAACGGGAGAGGCGGCTCATCCTGCGCTCTGGTGCGGGAGGCGCGTGATCACGCCGCAGTCCGGTACTGCGGCCCAGTATCTTACCTCGAGCGCGGCGATTTCGCGCCGGCCTGGCCCGATGAGTTCACGGGGATTCCAGCGCCACTTTGAACGACCTGTTTCTGCCCTCGGGCGTGTGAGAACGACCTGTCCGGCGCTTCGGCGAATGCCAGGAGGCCGATGCTTGACTTCACCTGAACGGGGTCGCTCCCGCACCGAATGTTCCCAGGCGGAAAGCGAAATAGGCCAAACTCGAGTGGAACAGTCGGGAAGAGAACTATTCGACCGAGATTTCGGCCTGTTCACGCCGAGCCGTGTCCGTTCGGCGGTAACCGCTCCACTCTTTTTGGGGGCCAAGAGTCGCCAGATCGGCGCTCTCTCCCGAGTCGGCTGCAAGCTCGCCGTTACGACTCGAGCTCGGTAAGCCACTTGCGGATGTTGTCCCTGACGTAGTCGTCAGGTTCCTGAGCGATCAGTTCGCGCAGGGTTTCTTTTCCGTACTCGGTTCCGATGCGGCTGATGGCTCTGGCGGCGCTCAGGCGCACGACACGCTGCGTGGCGTATTTCGCTTCGTTCGCCAGGAACGGAATCGAGTCTGGAGAGCCGATCTTTCCTACGGTGCCGAGGAGCGTCTGGCGAACCACTGGGTTCGATTCGCCTTCGAGGGCGCGGTAAACCGTATCGAGGGTATTTTCCTGCCGGGTCTCGCCAAGAAACTGCGCCGCCTTGTTGCGGACATTCGGGTGGCCGTCGTCGACGTAGCCGACGATCTGGTCGACGGCTTCGCCGCGGCGTGGGTGACGGCCGAGAGCCTCGATGAGCTTCGGTCTGAACCGATCCAACTCGTCTCGCGCGACATACTCCTGCAGCGTGCCCATCGACGTGTCATTCTCCAGATGCGACATCGCCGAGATCACATGCAGCATCTCAGAGAATGCGTTCGGATCCTCGCGCCGGGCTTCGAAGAAATCGCGCAGATGAAACGTCGCTTCTTCGGCTTCGGGGCCGAGCTCGCCGATTGCGTAGAGCAGGAAGCGGCGATCGACGAAATCTGATTCGTGGTTCAATATCGCCGCGAGGGTCGGTAGCGCCTCGGGGCCGAGCGTAGCGAGGAAGTCGCGGAACTCTTCGCGCATCGCGATGATGTCATTACGAAGGCGCGCGTCTTGGAATTCCATGCGCTCGAAATAGGCGTGAATCTTGCTTGCCAGGGCGTCGTCCCAGCCTGCCGGGAAATCGGCGATGTTCCAGCGCGAGTAGCGGCCTTCGTAGCGCGGCGTCTGCTCGAGGATGTATGGATCAGGGTCTGTCGGCGAACCGATCGGAGTGATCGTGGGAACCGGAGTCGGCGCTGCGGTCGGCGCCGGCTGAAGCTCGACGCTTTGCCGAATGCCGAGGAACAGGTAGAAGCACAGAGCGAGACAAGCCAGGCCGAGGCCGGCGAACAGCGCGATGGGGAGGATGGGGCGGGAGTTCATCGTCGGAGGTGGTAGAGGTGGAGAGGGCGTAGTGTCGACGGTCGATCTTACGTCGACATCGACTGCGGTGAAATGACTTTGAACGACGCTTGCAGCGAGTCAGATCCGCAAACCAACCGAAATCAGTCCGACGGCGTACCGCTGTTGACCCCGGGTGGCAGGAAGACTTCGGTCGACGGGGCGGTCGGTTCACCACCAACGGTGTCAGGATCGACGCCGCCGCCGGAGAGAAGAATCCGGTCATCCGGAGTGTCGATGATTCCGTCTTCCCCGGGAATCGCGATATTCTTCGGCAAGACGCGTATTCCGGCGGTTGTACGTGCCCAATTGGAGGCTGGTGTGCTGGCGAAGAAGAGCAGGTCGGTGGTCGGAATCTCCCCGTCGAGAGTCAGCCACGTGCCGACGATTCCCAGCGGGTTGTTGAGCGTCCGTTCGGCGTCGAGGTCGCGGGCAGAAACACCCAGGATACTCGCGCCGCGGAGGTTGTAGAACGGGTCGAACACGCAGCCAGAACGAATGACGCCGGCGCTCTCGAACTCGGTAATCTCGTCGCCGATATCCGTCCGCTGGCCAGTCGACCCGAACGAGACGCCAGCGAGCGCGAAGACCCACGTCCCGATGTCCGGGACGTTGGGTGCCGTTACGAGCCGGCGTGGTAGAGACACGACATTGGTCATCGCGCGCCCGACCTGGAAATCGAGAGGATCCATTGCGCCCAGTTCGAATTCGACGCCTTGTACCTGCGACAGAGTCTGTAGGTCATTGACGTTGAAGAACTGGAGTCCTTGGGCAGGACCGAAGCCGCTATAGGTTGCGACCAACACTTCGGAGTTGCGGCCGCGGAATGAGTTGGGACCATCGTCATCGTGGCCGCCGGTGATCAGGATCGCGTTGCCCATTCCCGCCACGCCATCGATCGTGAAATCGTTGAACTGGCCAAGGTTCGCCATGTTCGCGAACTCGATGCGCGGCTCTTGCAGCGAGACGTTTCCCGCCTGAGTGACAATACTTGTGACTGGATCAAAGAACTCGATCACGGTCAGCGCGTCAGCTTGATCAGAGCGAACAATCCCAGGAAGCTTCGTCTGCGGTGCGGCGCTGCCGCTGAGGGTCTGGTAGCCGCCGGCGATGACGAAGAGGTCGTCGCCCGTGTCGAGGACTTGATCGAAGCCGGCCAGCGCCACCGTACCGTGACCGGCGCGGCCACGTGGTGTATTGAGCGTCACCTCACGGTTTTGCTGATTCGGGAAGGTGAAGATTTCGAACTCATTCGTCGTCACCGAGAAGACTTCAAGCTCTTCGACCGACTGAAATACAGTTCGGTTTTCCTGTCGCGGCGGCTGGCCGATCTCACCCTGAGTCAGGACCGTTACGGCGCTGATGTCCTGGCCACCGATAATGAGGAAGTTGCCGTCGAAGAGCTGGACCGTCTGGTGGCGAAAGCGGGCGATTTCCATGTCGCTTTCGACTTCTTCGAACATCCGCATCTCTGGGTCAAAGATCTCGGAGCTCTCGAACGCCTGCGCGGACTCGCCGAGGTCGACGGTGCCACCGATGATGATCATGGTGCCGTCAGACAAAGTGCTCACCGTGAAGAGGACGCGCGGGCCGCCCTCGAAAACGATCGTATCGCCTTCGAAGTTGGTGTCGAACCATACACCGGTCAGCGTCTCCGGCTCGACTGCGTCCTTATCGATCGCTGCTTGATCAAAGAATTCGACGGAGTCGAGCGACGACAGCCCACGCTCGTCCGAACCACCAAAGACGTACACCAGCCCGTTGCGCGAGAACACGGCCTCGTGCAGATAGCGCGGTCGATTCATGTCAGCCGAGCCGTAGTATGGCCGGTAGTCGCTGGTCTCCGGATCGCGCTCGGGGAGCCGCGGGGCTGCTTGCGAGACGTTCGCCAGGCCGACCCCGGGTGCGGCTCTGCCGTCGTCGCAACCGGTTTGCCATATGGCGAGCGTAGTCAAAAGGGTGGCGGCAAGTGTCAGCCGTAGAATGCAATGCGCCAGACGGTGCTCCTGCTTCATTTCTCTGTCCGTACTTGGGTGAGGTTGCGGGAAGTTCGACGGCACGGTTTGGACTTCAGTCTCCGCTGACGTCCATTGCCTCAGCGCCGTGCTTCACCTAGCGCTGACTTAGCAATCCGCGTACCGTCAAGCCACGACCTGCTGTTGGCGGCCATTCCCCGCACAAGTGAGAAAACCCAAAGCGCTACAGTAAAAAGCTTTGTGAGTTCGCGAGGAAGTGACAACCGAACGGCAAAGACGGTAGGTCGAGAGAGTAGAGAGAGAAGGTGACGTGTGCGTTTGAGACCCACGTCAGAGCCCCATTTTACAGTGAATGGTGGCGCCGGCGCACAAAAAAATCCCTTCTCCCCGTCCTCGTGCTCTCGGCGGTGTACGGTAGCGAGCGGTTCAGCCAACGGCGTCGTCGACCCGGGACGACTTTCTGCCTCCGAGCACCGAAAGTCGGGTCGGATCGGGTTTCTCTTCGCGCTGCAGCTGGCTTGTCTTACCCTCCGGGGCGGAAGCTACGTCCTCCGGGGAGCCCGCCGGTCGGCGCGTTGCCTCCGGGTGCGGCCCCCGCGTCGCCGCCGGTACGGTTGAATGACTCGACCCCACTGCCGCTCCCGCCATCGCCCATGCCGCTGTCTTCGCCGCCGCTGATGAACATCCTGCGAGCGGTGATGATCGGCACGGTGGCAGAGTAGACCTTCAAAATCGGTTCGCCGTTACTGTCGAATTCGACAGTGTTGCCGCGACCAACGTAAACCCCGAACTCGACGCGAACAGCCGAAGGTACGGCTGACGGCAGGGAAATCTGGTCGGTCGTCGCCGTCGGCGCGACTCCCGGCGCGGCGTTGATCGTCTCGACTGGCGCCTGGGCAGCTGAGACGCGCGCGATTTGACCCTGCTGCTGCTCTTGGTAAAACGCCAGTTCCTCTTCTTCGACAGCGATTTGCACTTCGGAATCCCACTCGGGCGTCCACAGAAAGCCGTCGAACGCTTCGATGTTCAAGTACGCCACTTTGTCGTAGACTTCATACGCGGCGCCCGGCGCATCGAGTGGCGCGATCGGGTCGAAGGTGGTGATTTCCTTGCGAAACAGTGTCATCGCTCGCACGTCCTGGACGTCCGGGTTGTCCCGCAGGAAGTAGTGGACTCCCGTAAGGGACCGACTTTGATACACAGTGTTCGCGCCACCCTCGAGCTCTTCGATTGGCGTCGGCGGAACCGTTGTGATCAGTCGCATCTCGTCGCGCGAATTGGGCGGCGACCCGCCGTCAGAGATGAAAAAGATGCGACGCCCGAGCTGGCGAAAGTAGACGCCCGCGAGGTCGCGTCGAAAGAGCATCATGACGCCCTCCCCGACTTTTTCTGGCAGGGCGACTTTGTCGATTTGACGATCGGTTTCGAGGCAGTCGACGATGACGTTGTACGACACGGCGAGCACCGTAACCAGGAGCGTCATGGCCAAAACGACTTCAACGAGCGTGAACCCGTGCCGCGACGCAAGGCGTCGCGGGCTGAGCCGACAGCTGCAGCCGGCCCTGCGTTTTCCCTGCTCGATCGCGGCCGGCCTGCAGTGGATTGTTCGGGTTGGGTTCATCGTCCAGTCTCCGTCATCTCATGACGCTCTCGGCCGCTATCGGGGCAGCGGCGGCAAGCCACCGCCTACGGCGCCCGTGGCGCTGCCGTAGAGGAGCGAGTCGTACCCCATGGCGTTGAGCTGCTCCTGCTCGTCGTACCACTGGGGGTCTGGGAAGGTCCAGGCGCTGAAGCGATAGACCGAACCTTCCTCGCTGGCGTGCTCCTCGCTGCGGCCACCTAACTTTTGCGGGGTATAGACCTCGATCGTGTACTCCAAGAGCGCTTGCTCTCCCTGCCCGACAAGCTGCAAGGGCAGAATCTCCCACGTCCACTCGGCACGCCCTTCCGCGGCGAAGTCGCCGCTGTCCTCTTCTTCGTAAAAGTGCATGCGGTCGAAGAGCTTGCGGTGCGCGAAGTCCCGCAGCTGCCGCTCCTGCGTCGCGATCGTCGTGCGAATCTTTGCCTTCGAGAGGATGTCCAGAAGCGGGAGGATGAAACTGGCGAGGATCGTGATCGCGACGATCAGCTCGAGCAGTGTGAATCCCGCCGAGCTCCGAACAGCTTGTGCGGCTCTGACATGGCTGTGGGCATCGCAGAGGGAGTGCATCAGCTGCTAACCTTCGAAGTGTTGGAAGTCCGCTAGATCGGTCTCGTAGAAATCTGTCAGCCCGGTGATCGAATTCACTTTGATCGCCATGACGCGATCCTCGGCGCCTTCAAGCACGACGATGTGACTGCCCGTGTTGCCTTGCGGTGCGAAGAGAATACTGACGTCGCCGCCCGACGCCGTCTGGCCGTTGGCGAGACGGATCTCGCGAAAGCGCACTGTGGTTGGAAGTTCCTGCGGGGAATGCAGCTGGCGCTCTTCGAGTGGTTGATCGGGATAGTCCTCCGGCGGTGGCGGAATCACCTGATAGTAGGGGACGGTTTTGTTTCCTTGAGGGTCGATGACGTAGCGAATGCCCAGCCACTGCTGCCGCGAGATCGCGGAGAGTCGCGTGCGTTCGATGTCGCTGGCGAGGAGACGGGCGGCCGAGCGCAAGCGATACTTCGGACCCATACCGCGCAGGGAGATGATGCTGATGGAAAAAAGAAGGCCGATGACGACGACGACGAGGACGAGCTCGAGAAAAGTGAACCCCGCTGTCGACGACGGGCGTCTCCAGGGCCTCGTCACGGTCGTCCGCGCGGACGGCTCGGTGGTGCTGCGGCGTTGCATTTCAGCCATGCGGTCCATTTGGTCTCGTTCGATCCGGGCGATTCGATCCGGGAAGATCGACCCGGCTCCATCGCCGACTCGCGCCGGCGTTCGACCGAGTGCGGCGACTTCACGAAGATGCGGCCTGTCAGTAGCCGCCGAAGTCATCTTCTTCCGGGTATCTGACATCCTGGGCCTCATCCTCGCCGCCCTCAGCCATGTCCGAGCCCAGGCAGAGGAGCGACGGCCGGCCGTCGTAGATTTCGTAGATGTACTCCTGCTGCCACGGGTCGAGCGGCACGGAGTCGAGACTCGCCGCCAGCGGCGCGCCGGTGGCGTCGGTGGGGTTGATCATATCGGTGATGGTCTCTGGATAGCGTCCCGTTTCGGCCTTGATGGCCTCGGCAACGCGCAGCACGGTTTTCATGTCGGAATCGATCTTCGTACGCCGCGCCCGAGGGCCGACGTTTGACACCCTCATGACGACCAGGCTGGCGAGCACACCGATCACCGTGATCACAACAATGAGCTCGAGCAGTGTGAAACCGGGGCGTCCTGCTCGCTTTCGTCGCAGCGCGCGAGGTAGTGAAGTGAGTTGGTTCATTTGTCTCCCTCTTGGATTTGTCTCGCGAAATCTCTTCTGTCGTTCTTTTGGTCTCTACTTTTCCGTGTCTCTGCGTCTGGCCTGCATCGCGCTTCGGTGCCTCTCGCGCGGAGGCGTGTGTCTCGCCGCCGCGTTCTCGAGCTCGAGCCTCCCGGCCCGGCGCGATCGAGCGGCGACGCTGTGGTACCTCACACGTTTGAGAAATCGAGGAGCGGCAGGAGGACAGCCGCAATGATGAATCCTACTACGACGGCCAGTGCGATGATAATCATCGGTTCGATCGAAGCGGTAACTTTCTGAATCGCGAAGTCGAGCTCTTCCTCATAACTCTCCGAGAGACGATCGAGGATCTCTTCGAGCTGACCGCTCTGCTCGCCGACCGACACCATGTATCCAACCATGGGCGGAAAAACCTTCGATCTCTTGATCGGCGTAGCGATGTCAGCACCCTCGAGGATGCGCCCGTGGATGTCATTGATCACTTGCGTCAGCCGCGCATTGTTGACTACGAGCGAGACGATCTTGAGTGCGTCGAGGGCAGGAAGGCCGCTCTTGAGAAGCGTAGAGAAAGTCATTGCGAAGCGCGAGATCGCCTGCTTGGCGAAGAGCTGTCCGAAGATAGGAAAGCGTAGGAGCCCCGTGTCGAACTTCAGACGTCCCGCGTCCGTCGCTAGCACCGCCTTGGTGAAGAAAAAGACGCTGGCAGCCCCAATGATCAGGATCCACCAATAGTCGACCAAGAAACCAGAAATGGCGACGAGAGTTTCGGTGACGAGCGGCAACGGCTGATTGCGATCTTGCAGCACCTGTGTGATCCGCGGCACGACCCACGTCATGAGAAAGATGACGACGAACGTCCCGACGACGACCATGATCGCGGGATAGGTGATGGCGGCGGCCACCTTACCCTTGAGGCTCGCTTGTTTTTGAATATACGCGGCTAGCTGCTCGAGTACCTGATCAAGGTTGCCGCTCGCCTCGCCGGCGCGGACCATGTTGACGTAGAGGTCCGAGAAATAGCGCGGGTGTTTCGCGAGCGATTCGGCCAGACTGTTGCCAGCGGTGATCTCCTCCTTGACGTTCCGGAGGATCTGTTCGAAGTGGCGCTGTTCGCACTGCTCGACCAGAGCGCGCAGTGCGTCGGCGAGCTGAATCCCGCTGCGCAGCAGCGTCGAGAACTGCCGCGTGAAGGTGGCGAGATCGCGGGTGCTGAGGCCGCGCTCGAGCGTCAGATCCAGCTGCAGCTTCTTTTTCTTGTTGGCCTGATCACCCTTCCCCTTCGTTTTGCGCGCTGCGAGGGCGCGGATATCGGTGACGTGGACGTTATTGGTCCGCAGCTGCGCACGCGCCGCCTTGGCGGTGTCGGCGTCGACGATGCCTTTCGTCGTTTTGCCACTTTTGGTGAGCGCGCGATACTCGAAGACGGGCATGTCCGTGTGCCTATGGAAATCGAAAAGACCGTGGTTGCCGACCGCCGCGGCGATCGGCTTAGAAAACGTCGAGCTGCGTGACGCGGAACACCTCTTCAATGGTCGTCTTGCCCTCGACGACCCGCTGCGCCCCGTCCATGCGGAGCGTCCGCAAGCCTCGCTGTACGGCAGACTGCTTCATCACCGACGCGCTGGTGCGGGAGATGATCTGGTCGCGTGCGTCCTCATCGATGACGAGGATTTCGTAGATCGCGGTCCGGTCGAAGAGTCCACGACCAAGACAGTGCTCGCAGCCATGGCCGCGCCAAAGCTGATTGTTGTCGAGCTGACCACGCTCGACACCAAGCTCAGCAAGCTGGGCGTCGGTCGCTTCGAAGGGCTCGCGGCAGTGCGGACAGATCAGGCGCACGAGACGCTGGGCGATGACGCCGATCACTGCCGAAGCTGTGAGGTAAGGCTCGACGCCGAGGTTGATCATACGGCTAATCGCGCCGGTGGAGTCGTTGGTGTGCAAGGTCGAGAAGACGAGGTGGCCGGTGTTCGCTGCCTGCACGGCGATGTTCGCGGTCTCGCCGTCTCGAATCTCACCGACCATCATGACGTCGGGGTCCTGCCGCATGAGCGAGCGCAGTCCCGAGGCGAACGTCAGGCCCTTCTTGTTCGAAACCTGAATCTGGCTGATGCCGTCAATGTTGTACTCGATTGGGTCTTCGATCGTGATGACGTTCTTTTCTTCGGAATTGATCTCAGCGAGCGCGGCGTAGAGCGTGGTCGTTTTGCCGCTTCCGGTTGGGCCTGTGATCAGAACGATTCCGTGGGAATAGCTGATCAGATTGCGCACCAAGTCGAGGCTGCTTTCGCCGAGTCCGATTTCGTGCAAGCGGTAGAGACGGGCGCTCTTGTCCAGCAGACGAAAAACGATGCGCTCGCCGGAGGAGGTCGGCACCGAAGAGATACGCACGTCCACCTCGCCGTCGCCGACCTTGATCGTCGTGCGTCCGTCTTGCGGCAGTCGACGCTCCGCGATGTCCATTTTGCCCATCACTTTGACACGCGAAATGATCGCGTCTTGGAACTTTTTCGGGATCACCTTGGCTTCGTAGAGAATGCCATCGATCCGGTAGCGTACCTGGAGACGATCCACGTAAGGCTGCAGATGGATGTCGCTGGCGCGAATCTTCAGAGCCTCGAAGAGGATCGTATTCATCAGCTTGATGATCGGCGGCTTGTTCGCGATGTCGAGGACGTCCTCAGACTCGTCGACGATCTTCGTCAGGCTGATCATGTCATCTTCTTCGATGCCGTCGAGCAGCTCGTCGACGTCGGTCGAAGAGCGCTGGTAGGCGCGATTGATCAGAGACGTGATCTTCGCTCGCGGTGACAACACGGGGACGACGTCGGCCTCGAGCAAGCTGGAGAGCTCGTCCATCGGATGGATATCAAGCGGGTCGCACGTGGCGACGTGGAACGTGCCATTGTCGCGTGACAGTCCCACGAGATTGTAGTTGCGCGCGAACTGTGCCGGCACCCGCTGGACGAAGACGCGCGGTACCTCGATCTCTTCGATATCCTCTCGCAGCTCGAGCCGTAGGACACGACTCAGGACGTCGAGGAGTGCTGCCTCCGAAACGAACCCTTTCGCGCGCAGCACACGGTCGAGCGGCTCGCCGCTTTCGCTGACGATCGCCTGACACTCATCGAGCTGCTCGCGATCGATGAGTCCTTCGTCGACGAGGTGTTCAAAGACGCTCAGTTTCATCGATTGTTCGCTGTTCCATTCGGTCCGAGTGCGGACGGGCGGAGCGCTCCATTACCAGCCTCGCGTCAACCCTCTGCCGCGATCAACATGTTTATTCTACGTCAGAATTGCAGCCAGCTCATCTCGCCTCGATCGGCACGATCCAACTCTTTCCGGTCTTGTCGACCCTGGCACCGGTGCCGCGCAAGGCTCGGTTCTGCTGGTCGATGAGTAGCTCTTCCTCGGTAGCCGGATCCGTCGTCAGCGGCAGGCGCGGTACAGGTTCGGCGCCCGCTCCGTTGAGACCTCCTGATGCGAAAGGACTCTCGGGGTCGTTCGCGTAGCGGCGTCGTTCGCTCTCCGGGTCGTAGCGAGACGAACTAGTCTCCCCGCCGGGGTTGAGCTGGAAGCGAGTCGGCGCGTCCGGGTCGACCGCCGGCGGTGGCGGCAGCGGCACGTTCGGCGCCGGGAACTTGGTGATCTTTTCGACGTTCGAAATCCTGCTGACCTCATCCTCCGCGTTTCGTGTCAGCTCCTTGTGGTCTTCGAACTCAGGGTGACTGAGGACGTGCGCGCGAAGGAAGATGTAGAGGTTCGACGTGCTCTTTGCCGAGCCTTCGGAGCGAAACAGCTTACCGAGCAGAGGAATGTCGCCGAGGATCGGGATTTTGGAGACGTTCTTCGATTTGTTTTCGCGCGTCAGACCGCCGATGACGAAGAGATCGCCATCTGGAATCGTTACCGCCGAAGTGATCGTGTTCGTCAGCTTGGGCGGCAGCACACCGGCCGCCGGCGGGGCGCCAGAGAACTCCGACACTTCGAGGCTCATCTCAAGGAAGACTGCGCTCTCCGAGCTGATCGTCGGCGTGATCTCCAGGATAATACCGGCGTCTTCGGCTTCCTGTGATGTCGTCTGGCCGGCGGCGGTCGACGCGGTCGTCTGCACGAACTGTGTCTGCAGAATCTGGATCACGTTCGGCATGTTGTCGTCGGCGAGAATGAACGGCGTCGCCAAGACCTGGCTGTCCGTGTTGGTCTTGAAGAACTGAATCAGCGCCGGGAACTTGCCGCGGTTCATGATGGCGACGAGCGCACCCCTGGGCACAGAGGCGGGATTGGAGAGATCTGGGATGGCGCGGTTGAAGTTTTCGAAGTCTAGGCCGCTGAGGCCGAACGACGTTTCGAACAGGGCTCGCGTCGAGCGATCGTCCGGCTCGCCCGCGAGCAGCTCGATGACAAAATTGAGCGTGCTGTCCGACGTCACCTGCACGAGCGCCGCCTCGAGGAACACCTGGCGCCGCTTGGTGTCGATCTGCTCGAGGATGTTGAGCACCTCGGCGCGGTCTTCGGGCTCGGCCTGGATGATGAGCGAGTTCGTCTCGATGTGCGGCACGATCAGCGGGGCGCCAGCCGAGGCGGCGCCTGCGGTGCCCGGAGTCTGCGTCGTTGGCGTTGGTGTGCGCGTTGTCTGGCCGCGTCGCTGAACTCCTCGTGACAGGCCGCGGGTGCGAGCCTGGCCGAGGCTGCTGCTTCCGGTACGGCCCCCGAATCCGGCACCTCCAACGAGACTCTGAATCGTCGTGGCGACTTCGTCGGCTTTCAGATACTGCACTTGATAGATGTAGGTCTTGAGGCGTCTGAGCTCGTAGCGGATGTCGAGAGCCCGAATGAGCATGAAGATGTCTTGGAGATCCTGCTCGTCGTAGGTCTCGATGAGGATCTTGTTGGTTCTCGGCTCCGCGATGACCTTGGTCTCGTACTCTTCCGTCGTCGTCGACGTGCGTCGTGCGCGCGCTGCCGCGCCCTGAGCGGCCGTCCCAGAGGCAGGCGTTGAGGCCGTGCGGCGCACGCTCGACGTGGAGCGGCGGCCATCGAAAATGAAGGTCTCGATGATCTGAACGAGTTCGTCGGCATAGGCGTTTTCGATGTCGACGATCTCGATGATCCGATCGGGAGCGCTCACCGGCAGGTCGATGATCTCGTAGACGAGTTTGTGAAAGAAATCGAGGAGGCCGAACTTCGCCTTCACGACGACGACCGGTGAGCCTTCAACTTCCGTCAGGCTGTACTGCCCCGTACGCGTGGCTGCGCGCCCCGGCGTCGTGCCGCCGCCGCCGCCACCGACGAGGTCGCCGAGAGCTTTGATGACGTCAGCTGGCTCGCGATGTCGGAGGCGAAAGATCATCGTCGCGACTTCGTCAGGTCGTGGAACGTTCGCAAGTTCCCCAAGCTCGTCCGCCGTGACGACAATGATCGGGCTCGGTTCGGGTCCACGCTGGGCGGCGGCCGCGCCTGTCGTTGCGCCTTCGACGCGGATCACCGAGCGTCCGCTGGGCAAGACGCGTTCGGTGACGCTGAGGCCGTTCGACTCGAGGATCGCTTTGACGATTTCGCCGTCGGCCTGCCTGATCGGCGCCGCAATGTTGATCGTCGTCAGGCTCGCGAGCTGCTTGCTGTCGATGAGCACCGGTAGGCCGGTGTAGTGCGACAGGAATTTGAGGAAGTCCGCGCCCGGGATCTCGCCATCGTCGA
The DNA here is from genome assembly GCA_965223265.1 of Planctomycetota bacterium. Lineage (GTDB taxonomy): Bacteria > Planctomycetota > UBA8108 > UBA8108 > SXIK01. The sequence goes on along the minus strand of OZ244999.1, from coordinate 6,839,440 downwards.
TCTCGATCACCTCGTCGGCTCGGAATGCACCGGTAATGAGCTCGTCACCTGCGCCGATGGCATCGGGGGGAGCACCGATGCCTCCTTCGCCGCCGTCTGGTTGCGGCGGTGGTGGTGGTGGCGCCTCACCCGCGGTGTCGTCTCCGCCTGGCGCCTGGGCGGGAAGTCGCGTTGCTGGTGCGGTCACGAGTGCGACGACCAGCGCGAGAACCGCGCTTTGGTGCCACCAACCACGAGACGACGGTGACGAACGTCGGGTTTTCTCAGCCGGCTGGTTTCTCAGCCGAATGACATTGTTCAACAGGCTGTTACGCATTAGAGACTCCTCACCGTGCAGCGGCGACGGCGCGGTATCATGAACTGGGTTGTTCCGGCGCGGCTCGGCGCGGATGGGAATTGTCTGAGTGTTCTGCCCCCGCCGGCGGGCCAGGGAGCCGGCTTCAGTACGGCCAAGCAAACCCCGGGCCAAAGACGGCGGTGCGGGTGCAGGGGAAACTTTTAACACTTTTAATTGATTGAAGTTATGGCCGTCGTTCAGGGCTCAAGGAAACGCCTCAGAGCCTCGTGATTCGCCCCTGATCGCAGCTCATTCGTGCTTGAATTTCATACACGAGAAGGGGCGGGTCCCGTCCGCTGGATTTCGCTCTCGACAGCCGAACGCAGAGCAGCAGACGGCCCCCCTCGAGGCGAGATCCAGGCTAGTCTTCGGCACTTCCTGTAGCACTCCTTTGGCCGATTTGACGCGACGGATCGAAACGCCTGAAGCCACCATCCGGCTCCTTGGTGCGAAGGCGGCGGCGCATTCTGGAGGTCTTCAGGAGGTAGCGCCTGCACACCTCGCGCACCGCTCTCCCTTTTGGCTTCAGGAGACTCAACCGTGCGCCAGCCATCATTCCTCGATGTACTCTGCTCGGCGGCACGGGCTGCGCGTGAGAAGCCGCCCGGCGCGCCGGGAGCGAACGCGAGGTTACCGGCTGGCGCGAACATCGGCTTCGCGCAGCAGTCTCAAGATGCGCTCTCCGAGTTTCGGGGCGGCGCGAAACAGGAGTCGGTTGCCGCGGGTGATGCAGCGCGTCTGCGCGCGCTCGACCTCGCTCAGCTCCTTAAGAACGTGCTCTTTGAGCTCACCGATGCGCCGATTCCGGCCCGTGTAGATGAACATTTTCGGACGATCTGGATCGGGCGCAAGACGCACTGCTGTGTGCTCTTCAGCGACCGCGACTAGTTCTTCGAGCGCTTGCGCGCTACCGGCGCGCAGAAGAATGCGCCCCATGCGCGGTGCCCCAACGACCGCGGCCGGTAACTCGCCTTTCGGGCGCTGAGCGTTATAGGTCGCGACTCGCTTTGCGAGCGCCGCTTCGGTCTCCGCGAACCTGCTGTCGGAGACCTCGAGCACGTAGGTGTGGCGCAGCGCGCGTGGTCGCCACCGCGGATCGTCGGTGGCGACGAGAAAGCGCTCGCCGCGTGGATCATCGACTTCCAGCAAATAAATCCGATGCGCCGCCAGGAGCACGCGCAGTTCGCTGAGCGTGATGCGGGCGCCAGCAAGGTCTGGGAGAATGGCAATGCGGATCTCACCGAGTTGCTCGTTCGATGTGCGCAGCGGTAGATCCTGAAGTTTTGCGGCCAGTGCGATCAGTTCGGCCGCTCGGTAGACCCCCTGCATCGGCAAAGAAACCGTGCGTGGAGGGAGACCCAAGCCACCGGCGCGCTTCTTCGCCACCGGTGGCGGCGCGTCGGCTTTGGTCTTGGCACCGCCAGGCTTGCGAGACGCCAGCGGCTGGCGCGGCTTGAGGTCGATTCGTCTTGGCTGGCGCTGTCTGCCCTGCCCTTGGTTCGGTGCCTTGTCGTTGGCAACTCCAGACTCGAACTTTGCGGCTGGCGCGCCCGGTTCTGTCGTCCGTTTCGACACGTTCGCCGGAGCGCCGCGCTCGGTCTTCACTGCCTCTCCTTCGCCGCGGCCGTCCTCTCGCACCGGCGTGATCGCTTCGTCCGCGTGAGCGAAACTCGTGACGAGGCAGAGAGCGCCCGCTGCGCACGAGAGAATCGTCAGACGTGCTAGCCTCGAGTTTGGCCATTTCGCGCCGGCCTGGCCGGACGAGTTTCGCGGGGATTCAAAGGCCCTTTCGACTTTTTCGTACCCTGAGAACCCTTGTGCATGTTCAAAAACTCCTGTCCGGCCCTTCGGGGAACGCCAGGAGCGCCGATGCCTGCGCCCGTCCTCCGCCACGACCCGAGCGGGATCGCGCCCGAGTCGCTCCTTGGCCTCGACGCTCCTGGCGCTGGCAGGCTCGACGCGAAATGGCCAAACTCGAGCTAGCGCGCCGACCACACCGAGTCTCCGTACCGGGCGGATTTTTTCGCAGTGTTGGGGGAGGAGCTCAGGCGGCGGGTTCATGTGGCGTCGTTCAGGTCGTAGTTCTTAATCTTGGCGTAGAGAGTGCAGCGTTCGATGCCGAGGATCTCGGCGGCGCGCTTTTTGTTGCCGCCGGTGTGTTCCAGAACGCGAGCGATGTGGCTCTTCTCAAGCTGCTGTAAGCTGATCGGTTCCCACGCCGCCGTCGCCTGAGCTTTTCGCGGTCGGCTGCGGGTGAGCAGGAGATCTTCGGGCTTGATCACGTTACCCGTGCCGAGAACGACCGCGCTTTCGATGACGTTTCGCAGCTCCCGGATGTTACCCGGCCAATTGTATGAGCGCAGAGCTTCTTCTGCCCGTTTGCTCAGACTCTTGTGCTGTGCGTGGGACATGGCCAGGAAGTGTTCGACGAGGAGTGGGATGTCTTCGCTGCGCTGGCGCAGTGGCGGTAGCTCAACGCTGAGCACGTTCAATCGATAGTAAAGATCCTCGCGAAATTCGCCCTCATCGACGGCACCGAGCAGGTCGCGGTTGGTCGCGGCGACGACGCGGACGTCGACTTCGATTGATTCCGCGCCGCCCACGCGCTCGAAGCACCTTTCTTCGAGGAGTCGAAGAAGTTTAGCCTGGCAGGCGGGCGAGAGCTCTCCAACTTCGTCCAGGAAGATCGTGCCGCCATGGGCGAGCTCAAACCGTCCCTTGCGGCGGCTCGCCGCACCGGTGAACGATCCCTTCTCGTGGCCGAACAGTTCGCTTTCGGCAAGCTGCTCGGGCATCGCGGCGCAGTTGAGAGCGACAAACGGTTGGCCTCGGCGCGGGCTAGCGTAATGGATCGCGGCCGCCACGAGCTCTTTCCCGGTGCCGGTCTCACCCTGAATGAGCACCGTCATCGGTGTCGGCGCGGCGCGCCGGATGAAACTGAGAACCGCTTCGATGGCCGGCGAGCGCCCGATGATCTTCTTGTCAGAGGCAATACTTTCGAAGAGGTGACGGTTCTCGACTTTGAGTTTCTCGCCCTCGAGCAGACGCCCGACGAACGGCGCGACCGAGTCGAGCGCTGCCGTTAGTAGTTCAAGGTCAGAGTCGAGGAATGGTTGATCGGAGCCGCGGCGATCCGTGTAGATCACGGCGCGGACGGCGCCGCCTGTTCGCAGCGGCAGCGCGAGGATCGTTGTGATGTCTTGCGAGACGATGCTCTGTTTCTTTCGCAGCTCCTCCTCGTCTTCGGCGCGCTCGAGGAGCAGTGCTTCGCCGCTGTCCGCGACTCGCTGGACGACCGAGCGGCTGAACGAGACTTTCTCACTACTCTCGTCCGGATACTTCGCTCGCACCTTCCAGTCGCCGCCCTGATTGACGACGACGACCGCGGAGTCGGCTTTGAGTACCGGCACCACTTCGGCGAGAATCCGATGAAAGAGTTCGTCAGAAGAAGCGGTTGTCGCGAGTCGTTGATGGACTTCGAAAAGCCGACGCACCTCATCGAGCGCGCGTTTGGCCTTCTCTTCTTCGAGCATGCGTTCAACGTGATCGATGCGCTCCAGGAACGTTTCGCGTCCCGTTGGCTGCTGGACATGTTTCATGATCGTCGAGCCGCCACCCAGCCGCTCGCTGTCTTGAAACCGAAGTTCGGTATCGCCGACTCGCAGTACATCGCCTCCCGCCAGCTCGATGTCGCTGACGGGACGGCCGTTGAGGAACGTCTGGTTGCGGCTCCCGAGATCAACAACGCGCCACGCCCGCGATGCTTTCTCAAGTCGAAAGTGTTCGCGCGAGACGGCGGGATCGTTGAGCGTGATGTCAGCGTGCTCATCGCGTCCGACGGTGACTGTCCGACTCGTGAACTCGGTGTCGAGATCGAACTCGGCGCCTAAGTCTGGTCCGCATGACACGGAGAGCTTCGCTCCGGTCGGAGGGGGCGGGTCGGTCTTGGTCGTGATCGTCATGGCGGAGTTTCGCAAATGTTTTGGAGCGTCGCTCGTTAGGGGACCTGATGGACGACGGTGTCGCCGATCCTACCGCGCAGGGCAACCCGACTGATCCGCAATGAGTACGCCCCGCGCGTCGATGCGCACCTGAGCGTTGGGACGCCTTTGACCCAGTCGTCACCTTCGATGACGCGCTTCACTTCGAACAGCGGCTCCGGGCGCTGGGGTCTGAACACACGGGCTAAGACCTGCGTTTCACCGTCAGCAGCTTCGAAGTCCACCTCCAATCGCAGTGGCGGCTGGCCAACTCTCGGCAAACGACTCACTGTCTGACCATCCCGCGTACGCAATTCCCGCGCGCCAGCGATCTCTTCACCGTTTCTGATGGCCACGATGGTCGCGGCGTCGCTTCGGTGCTCGAGGTCGAGGCGAATGAGCAGTTGGCGATGACTCGCTGCAGCGGGATGGGAGAGCGCAATTTGCAGGTGACAGTCGTCCGACGCCGCGTTGATCTCGACGGCGACGTGGTCCAGTCGCTCAAAGGCGAACGAAAACGCCAGCGGCGCCGTGAAGTCGGCAAGATGAAGGTTGCCGGAACGGAGCCCTGGCGCGTCGACATCATTGGGAAGATCGCGCGGTAAGGTCAGGATGCGTTGGAGCAACTCGAAACGCGTCGCAACAGGGGGCGGTGCCGCGAAGTTGAAGTCGAGGTCTACGTCGCGGCCGGTCTGAGACACGCACCATGATCCCAGACTGGACGTCAGTGAGGGGACCGCTGCTGCGGGCGGTTGGAAGACACCGCCAAGGCTTAAGCCTCCGACCACGGCGACGAGGGCGACCGCAGCAATCCCAGCGATCAGTGGCCCGCGACGTCGAGGCGTCTGCGTGCCAGCGCTATGCGACCCCGCGTGAGGAGGCTCCTCGCCGCCCAGGATTGCCTCGAGATCTTCGATGAGCTCGTCGTATGACGGGTAGCGATCCCCTGGACTCTTGGCGAGCATGCGGAGGACGACCCGCGAGAGCGACAGCGAAATGTCATCCACGACGAGATGCGGTGGTCGGGGTGACGTGTTCACGTGCGCCACGATCACCGACACCGACGATTCGCCGTCGAACGGGGTCTCGCCGGTGAGAAGGTGATAGAGCGTTGCACCGAGGGAATAGATGTCGCTGCGCTGATCGACTTTCTTTCCCTGGCCCTGCTCGGGAGAAATATAGTGAGGTGTGCCTAAGACCATCCCTTCTTCAGTCAGTGACGGACTCGCCTCGACATCCTTGGCGAGACCGAAGTCGACGATCTTGACGTGGTCGCTGGGGGTCACCAGAAGGTTGGACGGTTTCACATCGCGGTGAATCAAGCCGCGCTTCGACGCCTCCCGGAGCCCGATCGCGGCGTCCCGGATCCAGGTGACGGATTCGCCCGCGGCGATGCGGCCGCGCTCTTCGATGAGTCGATCGGCAGAGTCGCCGGCGACGAGCTCCATGACGAGATAGGACGGATCGCTACCGTGTCCTTCGTGAATGCCGAAGATGCGCACGACGCAGTCGTGAGACAGGCTCGCCGCTGCTTTGGCTTCGCGACGAAATCGTCGCCGGTAGCGGTCGTCGCTCTCAAAACGTCGTCTCAAGACCTTGACGGCGACATCGCGCTGGAGCGATAGGTCGCGGCAGCGAAAGACAACACCCATGCTGCCTTCACCCAGTCGACCGAGGACCTGATAGGGCCCAATCCAATCCGGATCCGCACGCTCGGCGGCGCTCGGGCCTGACGTCGGCTCGGTGCTGTCGTGCCAAAACGGTCGGCTGGGTGGCAGGGTGTCGTTCATCTCTCAGCTTTCGCCGTGGCGGGGCGCCGTGTTCCTCTTGTGCACTGGAAACTGGCGTAGCCAGAACTCGTGGCGAGGAAGTCTCTTAGGAATCTCTATCGGCTCATGAGGTGAGTGAAATTCATACACACCAACAGGAGTGTACCGCGCCGCCGGTGGGGTTCGGAACGAATTCCCGCTTCGATCGCGTCACTCTGTGGCTTTGCCGCGCTCCGGCTATCCCCAGACTCGAGACGGAGCGGACCGAACGCGCAGTTAGCAGCCCGCCTGAAAAAGTCATTCGGCCGAAAAGCGTTTGCCGCGGCCGATCTGGACGCGAAGAGACCGGTTTTCGGCTCGAAGCACTTCTTCAAGCGGGCTGTTAGCGGACGGTGCGCAGCCGCGACGACTTCTTCTCGGCGCGGCTGCCAGCGCGGCGCTTGCCGAGGACGTAGAGGCCGGTCAGCCACCAGTGGTTGAAGAGGGTGCGCGTACGCCCGCGGCTCTCCCAGCGACGGTCCGACGTCACGACAGGGTCCTCCAAGAGTGCGAAGTGGCCGAGACGCCTGAGCGCCTGTACGAACTGTAGATCGGGCAGGTAGCGGTCGACCGAAAACCCAGAGACGACTTCGAAAGTTTGTCGACGCACGAAAATCGACTGGTCGCCGAACGGGCCGAGCCGGAGTCGGTTGCGCGCGTTGGCGGTCACGGCGATGAAGCGGTAGAACGCGTGCCGCGATCGGAAGCTGAGCCGAAAGGCACCGCCAACGACGTCGTGACGACCATCGCGGACCGCGTCGCCGCGAGCGAGAGTGCGCAGGATTGCAGTGCGTCCGCCCGGGGGGAAGTCGCCATCTGCGTAGTGGAAGAGCAATACGTCGCCGCTCGCGGCCGCGGCGCCGCGATTGAGCTGCGTGAATAGGTTCAAACTGCTGAGGAGCACGCGGTCGGCCAGCGGCGTCGCGACCGTGACCGTGTCGTCGGTGCTGTGGCCGTCAACGACGACGATCTCGTCGATCCCGGCGCGACGCAGGCTCGTCAGGGACCGAGCGACATTCTCGGCTTCGTTCCAGGTTGGAACGACAGCGGAGATGCGCAGCTCGGGCGAATGCGGGGCGGCGTCCATGCCCGAATCATCCGTGAGGCGAGCCCGGAGCGCAAGCCTCGGCTCGAGCCGCTGCGCGCCTCCAAGGGTCGCGAGACGGCTGCCGCCGGATCCATCGTCTGATGCGGACGATTAGACAGCGCTCGAGATACCAGGGTTGGGGCGCGCTTCACGCGTCGAGGTCGTGTCGAGCTTGAGCTGCTGGCGGAGTAACCCGAAGACGATACTGTCGCGAAGAGCGGACCACGACGCTTCCATGATGTTTTCGTCGGCGCCGACAGTTCCGAAGACAACGTCGTCGCGCTTGTCGATCGACTGGATCGTCACGCACACCTTCGCGTGTGTCGCCTCCTGCGCGTTGATGATGCGAACACGATAATCTTGCAGCACGATGGCATCGATTTCCGGATAGAAAGCGTGAATCGCTTTGCGCAGGGCCGCGTCGAGTGCGTCGACAGGGCCGACGCCTTCACCTACCGCGAGGTGTTCGTCCTCCTGGACGCGAATCTTGACGGTTGCCTCGGTGAACGTTCCACCGTTGGGCCGATGCTCGACCGCTGTTCGATAGCGGACGAGCTCGAAAAGCTGCGGCACCTTGCCCATGTGCCGGAGCATGATCAGCGTCGCAGACGCCTCTGCCGATTCGAAGACGTGGCCTTCGTTTTCAAGTTGCTTGATCTCCGCTACCGCCTGCTGAGCCGCTTTGGGATGTTCAGACGTGTCGATTCCTTGTGCGGCTGCGAGGTGCTGCGCGTTCGACTTTCCAGAGAGTTCGGAGATCAGCACACGGCGGTGATTGCCAACTAGCTCGGGTTCGACGTGTTCATAGGAATGCGGCACTTTCATGACGGAGTTAACATGTACTCCGCCTTTGTGAGCGAACGCCATTTGACCGATGTAGGGCTGGTTCTCTGGATAGATCAAGTTGGCTGAGGCGTGGACGTAACGGGCTGTGTGCGACAGCCGTTTCAATTGGTCGCGCGATACGCTCAGCTGCTTTCCGAGCTTTAGAATGAGGTTCGGAATGATGGCAGTGAGATCCGCGTTACCGCAGCGCTCGCCGATGCCGTTGAAGGTGCCTTGTACATGCACGGCGCCTTCTTCCACGGCATGCAGCGCGTTGGCAACGGCAACGCCGGAGTCGTTGTGCGGATGAATCCCGATGGTCGCTTCCGGCAGCGTCGCGATGACTTTCCGCACAACGTCACCGAGTTCCGTCGGCAGAGTGCCGCCGTTGGTGTCGCAGAGGATCAGACATTCCGCGCCGCCACGTAGCGCTGCGCGCAGCGTCTCGATGGCGTAGCTTGGATCGTCCTTGAATCCGTCGAAGAAGTGTTCTGCATCGTACAGTACAGTTCGATCGTGCGCGCGCAGGTAGCGTACGGAATCTTCGATCATCTTCAGGTTTTCTGCGATCGTGGTGCGAAACACCTCAGTGACGTGAAGCTTCCACGACTTGCCGAAAATCGTCACTACCGGCGTCTCGACCTCAATCAACGCGGCGAGGTTGGCGTCGTCTTCGACCGCACGATCGGCGCGTCGAGTGCTGCCGAACGCGGCCAGCCGTGTGTGGGCAAGCGGCACGTCCTTGGCGGCGACGAAGAAGTCGATGTCCTTAGGATTTGAGCCCGGCCAGCCGCCCTCGACGTAATCGATCCCGAAGTCGTCGAGACATTTCAGTACGTTGATCTTGTCGACTTGCGAAAACGAAACGCCCTCACCTTGTGAGCCGTCCCGTAGCGTGGTGTCGTAGGTTTCGATTTTTTGGGGCATGCGTGCTGTCGGTGTTGAGCTTCGTTGGCGGATGGAGACTCTTCAGGTGGCAGAGGCGCCTGGCGATGTTGCTTTTCTGTGGGCGTTGAGGGCTCGATTGGCTCCCTTCACCATCGCATACACCGAGGCGAGAATCACGTCCCCATCGATCGCCTCACCGCGAAACGAGCCGCCTTTGTCGTCGCTGAGACGAATGTGTGCATGCGCCAGCGCGTCCGTGCCGCCAGTGATCGCCTTGAGGCCGTACTCCTGCAGTCGCAGCTTGCTACCGAGATTGGTGCGCAGGATCGAGGCGAGCGCGTGGGCGGCTGCATCGACCGGGCCGACTCCAGTCCCGGTACCGATGGTCTCGTGGTCATTGATTGTCAGCTTGATCGTGGCGCTGGCTGTGAAGCTGTTTCCGGTCATCACCGAGAGCTCGCGCAGCTCGACGATCGGCTTGTCTGTGGATTGATCGTCGAGAACCTCGCTGGCGAAAGCCAGGACGTCTTCATCCTCTACACGTTTGTCCTTGTCCGCGGCGTTCTTGACGCGGGCGACGACTTCGCGCAGCTGCGCTTGGTCGAGGGCGAAGCCTCTCGATTTGAGAACTTCTTCGACTGCGTGAACGCCCGAGTGTTTGCCGATGACCAGCTGCTGGCCGTTCCACCCGACGTCTTCGGCACGAAGAATCTCGTAGGTGCGTCGGTCCGCGATGACACCGTGTTGGTGGATGCCAGCCTCGTGGGCAAAGGCGTTCTCACCGACGATCGCCTTGTTTCTCTGTACGTCGAGTCCCGTCAAGCTTGAAACGAGGCGACTCGTGCTCCAAATCTCTTTGGTGTTGACGTCCGTATCGGCACCGACCGCGTCGCTGCGCAGTCGGAGCGCCATCACGACTTCCTCCAGCGACGCGTTGCCGGCCCGCTCGCCGATGCCGTTGATCGTGCACTCGACCTGATCGCATCCCGCTTCGACGGCAGCCATGGAGTTGGCCACAGCCAGCCCCAGATCATTGTGACAATGGATACTGAGGGTCACCTTGTCGATGTTTGGCACCGCCTGACGGACATGAGTGATGCGCTCGCCGATCTCTTGTGGAATCGCGTAGCCGACGGTGTCAGGGATATTGATCGTCGTGGCGCCGGCGTCGATCGCCGCTTCGATGATTTGACACATGAACTGGATGTCGGTGCGCGAGCAGTCTTCCGGCGAAAACTCCACGTCGTCTGTATAGTTCCGCGCGCGCCGAACACCTCGCACAGCCGCTTCGATCACCTGCTCCTGGGACATCTTGAGCTTTTTGTCCATGTGCAGCTGCGACGTCGCGATAAAAACGTGAACACGCTTGTTGCGGCATGGCTCTAGCGCCCGCCCGGCTGCGTCGATGTCATCGTCCCGCGCCCGCGCCAGACCGCAGATGGTCGGGCCGGTAATGTTTTCCGCGATGACGCGGACGCTGTCGAAGTCTCCCTGCGAGCTGATCGGAAAACCGGCTTCGATGACGTCGACACCGAGGCGCTCGAGCTGGCGAGCGATGACGAGCTTCTCGTCAACGTTCATACTGCCGCCAGGACATTGTTCGCCGTCACGCAGGGTGGTGTCGAAAATCTTGATTCGCCTCATGGCTTCACCGTTGGTTAGAAAACGCAGGAGAAAACTGTTCTTCCGGCGGCTCCCGAATACACGTTCTTCGGCAAACCGGCGGATTACCTCGAATCCAGTGTGTAGAATCGCGCGTCAGCGTTTGGTGGACGCGCCCACGTCGAAACATCGTTTCATTCACCGATGAGACAAAAAAAAAACCCGCTCACCGGTGTGGTGGCGGGTGGCCTGGCTAAGATCGAAGAGATCTTTAGAGGCCTCCCACCTCCGGAAGAAGAATGGCTAGACCGAGGATGCTGTCCTCACGACTGAGGAGACGACTGCCGAGTGCCGGACGAACCGCCAGGGCGATCGCCGCGTCGTCAGTGGCGTGCTCGAAGAAGTGAGCTTGTCGGTCGGTGGTTGCCATTTCGAAGACTTCCTACTGCCGTCAGTCGCCACCACCCGAGGGATCAGCGTGCATTCGAAACGCGCTTAGAATCTTCCAGCGTCTCGCTGGAAAGGGTGGCCTGACCGCGGCTCCATCGAATTCGAGTAGTTTAGAAGTCAGCCATCGACGTGTCAACGAAGACTTTCAACCGCAGGCTCGAACAGCGCCTTTTGGACAGCGCTCCGGGGGGCGTGCGGCCCGATTCGGTCTCGATGGCCCGGCTGTCGTGAAGCGACCTCCCGACCGGGTGGCGTCATTTGCCGGCGCCAAGGTAGAGCGTGCGAACAATGTTCGTGAACGCGCCGAGGTCGATCGCGTCGTCGTTGCCGTCGGAATCGACGGCGAGGAGGATGCCGTGTGCTCCCACCAAACGCCCCGCTTCGGCGATGGCGTGGAGGTGGGATCGATCAATCACGCCGCGAGGATCGATGACGACGGGAAGGTGCGTCCGGGCGCGAAGGCTTGGAATCGACGCCAGATCGACGGTCACTCCATGACCCGCGGAATCGTACACACGCCGGCCGCACTCGCACAGAATGATCTGGTGATTGCCCTGCGCCAGAATCGCCTCGGCGGCACTCAAAAGCTCATCCACCGTCGCGGTCACTCTCCGCTGTAGAATCACCGGACGACTCGATTTGCCGGCGGCACGCAGCAGTTCTGCATTCTGCATGTTGTGGCCAGCTACGAGCAGCGCGTCGACGGCGCGCGCCACGGCCTGCACCCTTGCCGGTGAAGAGATATCCGCGACGACGGCGACGTCGTACTGACTGCACGCCTCAACGACTTGTTCGAGGATCTCGGAGCTGAGTTCCGAACGGGTCCCCGGACCTGCATCTGCGATGTATTTTTGCGCCAGGAAGACCTTGCCGCCCGCTTCTCGGAGCTCGCGCGCTTGCGTCAGGATCTTCTCTTGCGATTTGATGTGTCGCGGGCCGCCGATGACGGCGAATTCATCGCCGCCGAAAATCGTCTCGCCGATACCGACGGCGGTATCCGTCGACCTCGCACCACGCTCGGCGAGCCGGCGCGGAGGCTGCAGCGCTGTCGGCTCGGTTTCCGGCGTCGCCTGCCCCTCTGCCGAATTGTGAGCCTGCGTCACCTGCGGTTTCGATGGCGGCACGATGTCCTCGAGACGAGGGGCCGTACGTCGGCGCTGCTCGATGGGATAACTACCGAGGATCTTGAGAAACGCGGTGACGTCTCGCAATCGGTCGACGGCTGCCGCGACGTTTGGGTCGCTGAGATTGCCGACAAAGTCGAGGTAGAAAAGATACTGAAACGGATAGCCGGGGCGTGGTCGGCTCTCCAGCTTCGTCAGATTCAAGCGATGTTCGTGCAGGAGCGTCAGAGAGCGCAGCAGCGCACCTTCTTCGTCTCGCGTCGCCAGTACCAAGCTCGTCTTGCAGGGAATGCGGGTGTCGACGGTATGGTTGGTGGTCGAGACGACGAGAAACCGCGTGTAGTTGTTGGGCTGATCGGCGAGGTGGCGCTTGAGAACCTTGAGACCGTACAGACGTCCGGCTTCCTCGCTGGCGATCGCAGCCTGCGAGAGGTCGTTGTCCTCCTTCACTTTCCGGACTGCCATGGCCGTGTCGGCGTAGTACTCCCGTTGGCAGTTCTCGAGCGTTGACAGGAACCGAACGCACTGTGCGAGCCCCTGAGGATGCGACAAGATCCGGCGGATCTTCGACAGGGGAACATCCTCGATAGCCAGCAGACAGTGCTCTACCGGGAAGATCTCTTCGCCGAGAATGTGCAGATCGGCGCTCGAGAGCAGATCATAGACTTCATTGATGCTTCCTGCCGTCGTGTTTTCGATGGGCAGCAAGGCGAAGTCGGTCTCGCCCGTCTCGACGGCGGTGACGACTTCTTGGAAGGTCGGGTAGCCAACGTAGACCGGCGATGTCTTCTCCCGCGCGAAGAACTTCTGTGCTGCGAGGTGGCTATAGGCACCCGCAATGCCTTGATACGCGACCTTCTTTTCGTCGGTCTGAGGTTGAGAGCCCTCCAGAAGATAGAGTTGCTGGCAGCGAACGCTGTCGTCGATGACTTCATGGAAGATACGGGTGACATGGTGCGCGTCCAACCCGAGGTCGCGGCCCTCGGCGATCAGTCGGGCGAGTAGCTCCTCCTCGCGCTTCTCGTCACGAAGCGGGCGACCGCTGATCGCTTTGTCTTCGATGACTTGCCGCGACAGCTCTCGACGTTTCGCGAGCATCTGGAGAATGGTGGCGTCCGTCGTGTTGATTTCGCGACGGAGTCTTTCGAGTTTGTCCATGGGTGGGATGGCGTTTCAACCGGCTAAAGAGAAGATGTTTCGACTTGGTTGGCCTGGATCGGCGTTCTTGAGTCGAGCTACGAGGAGAGCCGCCGTCGGCTGTCGCTACTCCGTGACCTCGACAGCCCAGCCGAAGGGGTCTTCTCGGGTCCCCGTTTGAATTCCTCGGAGAATCTCGAGCAGAGCCTTACAGGTCTGATTTTGCTGGAAGGCGACCGCTTGGTCGCGGTAGACGATTTCACGCACGCTTTGAATCGTCCAGGCAGTTCCCGTGCAAAAAAGCTCTTCTCCGTCGGCGATGATCTCGTCGATCGTCAGGGGGCGTTCTTCGACGTCGATTCCGAGAATGTCGCGAGCCGCCTGAACCGTGGAATCGCGCGTCACGCCGGGAAGAATCTGGTCGTTGAGCGCAGGGGTCACGATGACGCCGTCTTTACGTTTCAAGAAGATGTTCGAGCCGCTGGTTTCAGTGGCGTAGGAGACGTGTCGGGAGTCCAAGTACATGACGTCATCGAATCCCTGCTCCTTCCACTGCGAAGCCACCCAGATCGCGCCTGCGTAGTTACCCATCGCCTTAGAGGCCCCAGTGCCGCCGGGTGCGACGCGTCCCTGCTCGAGTACGCGAAGGCGGACGCCAGACTCGGCGCCACCGGTGAAATAGGAGCCGACAGGGCTGGCGAAAATGAGAACACTGAACAGTCTGCACGGCCCCAGCCCGAGCTTCGGCTCGATCGCGTGCTGCATCGGGCGGAGGTACAGGGAGCCTTTGTCAGCGGGAGGCACGAATCGCAAGTTGCGCCGCGTCACCTCAACGACGGCGTCGACGAATTGCTCGACCGGAAACGGTGGCATGCTCAAACGCTCGGCTGAGTTTTGCATGCGCTCGCCGTTTTTCTGCGGTCGAAACAGGAGGACGCGTCCATCGTCGCAGCGCTGCGCCTTGAGACCCTCGAAGACACCCATGCCGTACGACATGAACGCGGCCGCCGGGCTCAGGGTGATGTCGCCGAACGGAACGAATTCGCCGTCATCCCACACTGGCGCGCGCTCGAGATCACCAAGTGAACGGTACATATAGTCCGTCTCGGTGAGCGAGAACGTCAGCGTCTCCCAATCCGGCACGGCACGGCGCATTGTTTCTTTGGCAGCTTGACTCATTATCCTGACTCTGTCGAAACGATGGCAGACCTTGAATTATAAGCGACATGGTGAGCTGGGAAAGGGGAAACTAGTGGGGGGGACACCCCACGGTGCTGGACGCCACAGACTGTGAAAGAATGTCGGCGAAATCCGCTCTCCTGTTGCGAGTTCGGGCGCGTCGAGGGTGCCGACGCGGGCGCGAGCGCGAGCGCGCCGCGTGCCCGTGCGGCACAAGGTGCGCTGACGACGCGCTCCGCGCCTTGGCTTACCCTTCGTTTCGTGGCGTTGGCAGCCCGCCTGAAAAAGTGCTTCGAGTCGAAAACTGGTCGCTTCGCGTCCAGATCGGTCGCAGCGAACGTAGGTAAACTCCGAGCCCTCTTCTATAAGATGTGCACCGCGAGGCTCGGAGCTGGGCGTGAAGAGGCCAGTTTCTCGGCCGAATGACTTTTTCAGGCGGGTTGTTAACTCGAGTTTGGCCATTTCGCGTCGAGCCTGCCAGCGCCAGGAGCGTCGAGGCCAAGGAGCGACTCGGGCGCGATCCCGCTCGGGTCGTGGCGGAGGACGGGCGCAGGCATCGGCGCTCCTGGCGTTCCCCGAAGGGCCGGACAGGAGTTTTTGAACATGCACAAGGGTTCTCAGGGTACTAAAAAGTTGAAAGGGCCTTTGAATTCCCGCGAAACTCGTCCGGCCAGGCCGGCGCGAAATCGCCAAACTCGAGGTTAAGTTAAGGTTAAACTCGGTTGACGGCTCGAGACTCCTGAAGACACCGGCGTCGCGCGTAGCGGCGTCGGGGGCGTCGATTTCCAGCCGGGGCTGCGGTAGGATTCTTGGCCACTAACGACCCGAGTACGCGCTGCATGCCCAGTCAAAGCGGACGAAATTCTGAGACGAAGCGGCACCGAAGAAGCCTGATTCAGACGCTCGACGGTTACGTCTTCAAACGATTCTTGTCGATCTACCTTGCGTGCGTTTTCTCGTTCACGTTTCTCTACGTAGTGATCGACCTGGTCAACCACTTTGAGCGATTCGCGCGGCAGAACGAAGGGGGCGACCTGCGGTCACTCGCCGCCGCTTGCTTCGGCTACTATGTCTCGATGGTGCCGGTTACTTTTTGTCAGATTCTCGGCCCGGTCACTGCGGTCGCCTCGGCACTCTTTGCGGTCACCACGTTTCAGCGTGCGAACGAAGTCGTCCCGATTCAGGCTTCTGGGCGTAGCCTCCAGCGGACTTTGATGCCGATTGTTCTCGGGAGCGCCGCCATCTCGCTCTGCACGTTTGCTCTGCAGGAGTTGTGGATTCCCCGATCTGTCGAGTCGATCGAACGGGCGCTCAAGTCGCGCAGCGGGCGCATGACCTATGAAAACTTCAATTATCCCGACCGCAGCCACGGCAACCTGATTTCGGTCCGCAGCTTCGACCGTATGACCAAGGAGTGCCATGGTGTGTTGGTTCTCCCGGTGTGGCAGAGTGCGGGAGCACGGCGTTTGATCAATGCTGAACGTGCAGTGTGGCGCGATGCCGGCGACGGTTCGCCGCTTTTCACTCTCCTCGACGGCCGCGTGCAGCGCTACAGCGAGGACCGTGAGTTGATCGTCCCCACCGCCGCCTCCGAGGGCGAGGTTCCGGAGTTGTCGATGGCGTTCGACGAGCTCCCTATCGAGACCAATCTGGTGCCGGAGTTTTTTGAGCTGCGAGAGGAACAGTCCGTCTACATGAGTCTTGCGGATCTCCGCCGCCGTACACGTGATGCGCCGGATCAGAGTCTCTGGGTCGTCAAGTACATGGGACGTTTCTCAACGCCTGCTGTCAGTTTCATTTTGGTCTTTCTGGGACTGCCGATCGTTGTCCGATTTGGTCAACGAAACGTCTTCGTCGGTGCGATTCTCTCGGTCCTCGTCGCCGCTTCCTACCACCTCACGCACTCGATGTTTCAAGAGCTCGGTGTGAGCGGCCACATACCTGCACGTGTGGGGTCGTGGCTCGCTCCAAGCGTTTTCATTGCCCTCGGCGCGACGTTCTACCGGGACATGAAGTCGTAACGACCGGATCGAGCACCGAAGAGGGAATCGGTCCCTGCAGTCGCATGAGTTTTTCGCACGAAGGGTTGAGAAACCCATGTCCTGAGGTTTGATCGGCGGCTGTGGGGCGTCGCGGCGGACTTCACGTGTGATGCTGTGAGGCTGGCCGGTGGACGGACGGTCACAGCACCGTCGCGATCGCCTGCACCAACTCGTCCATGCCGGGCTGTGCCGCCTCCGCGTCCACGTGATGGCCAGCCGCAGTGACGGCGGAAGATGTCGTCGGACCGATCGATACGATCCGAACGTTTTTGTCTGCGAGCATCGCTTGGCCGGGTGCGCCAGTGAGGAGGAGAAACGTGCTTACGGCCGAGGGGCTGGCGAACGCGATCGCATCGGGCGCGCGATGCGCGTTGAGGTGCGTTAGGAGCGCCGTCGCCGCATCGGGTCCCTCAGTCTGCGTTTCGTAGACGATGAGTCGTGTGACCTGGGCGCCTGCGCTCACGAGCGTCTCGGCTAGATCGGACGAGGCGATGGCTGACACCGGGAGTAGCACGTGGGTGTTCTTTTCAACGGCACCACTCGGGGCGAGCGCCCGCGCCAGCGCTGCGCCGCCGCCCCTCGACTCAATCGTTGGGTTCCAGCCGTACTGCAGCGCGGCCCTCGCCGTCTGCGGTCCGACGACAGCCGTTGCGAGACGCCTCCAGCCCTCCGGCGCGACCGTGGAGTCCTCGAGACGCGCAGCGAAGAAACGGACCGCGCGTGGACTGGTGAATGCGACGTGGGTGTAGACGTCCGCAGTTGCAATGAGCGCGTTAGTTTCGGGAGAAGGCGGCGTCGGGACAAAGCGCAGGGTCGGGACTTCGATGACGCTCGCTCCGTACTCTCGCAGGCGTGCGGCCAGGCGTCGATTCTCTTCGCGGCTCCTCGTCACCACCACGATTCGGTTTTTGAGGTTGCTACGCATCGCCATCGTCTTCTCTGCTCAGTTTCTCTGCTCAGTCCCGGGCCCGTCGTCCCCGTTCGGTCCTGCGCGTCGATGGTTTGCTCGCAAGCGTCGCATCTATCTCAGCTCTCAACAGCGCCGCCTCCTCGTAGCTCGGCGAGAATGGCTTCGCCGCCGGCGCCGATCAATCGCTGCGCTAAAAGGGCGCCCAGCGCTGCGGCGTCTGCACTCGCACCCTCGAGCTCATCGCGCAAACATGTACGGCCGTCAGTCGTCGCCAGCGCTCCAACGATGTGCACTCGACCCCCGTCGACGTACCTCGCGTAGGCCCCAGCCGGTACCTGACAACCGCCGCGCAGACGCTGCAGAAAAGATCGCTCACAGTCGACACACGTTCGACTCTGGACATCCTCGAGGGCACACAGCTCCTCACGCAGCGAAAGGTTGTCGAGCCGGGTCATGACCGCGAGTGCTCCCTGCGCTACCGCTGGCACGAGGTATTCGAGCTCGAGCGCCTCGGTGATTAGATCGCCCCGACCTAAACGTTCGAGCCCTGCTTGCGCGAGGACGATGCCTCCGAGTCCGAGCTGGCGCATCTTTTCGAGGCGCGTGTCGATGTTGCCGCGTAGCGGTGTGAACTCGAGATCGCGGCGATACGCGAGCAGCTGCGCCTGTCGCCGCGGACTTGCTGTCCCGATGCGGCTGCCAGGCGGCAGCGCGCCGAACTTCACGCCGTCGGCGGAGATCCATGCGTCCCATGCGCTCGCGCGCAGCGGCACGGCCGCGATCGTCAGCTGCGGGTGAAGCTCTGACGGCACGTCCTTCAAGCTGTGAACAGCTAAGTCAATCTCACCGCGAAGGAGCACGTCGTCGAGTTCCCTGGTGAAGACGCCAACACCCATGGCTGTGAGACTGCGCTCAGGGAACTTCTCGGCGACCGTCTTGACGACATGTAGCTCTACGCTCCGCTGCGTCGTTTCCTGCAGCCGTTCTGCGATCCAGCGGGCTTGCCACAACGCTAAAGGGCTCCCACGCGTGCCGAGGCGTAGCTGACGGCGATTCTTCATGACCTACCTATTGATCAGGCGAGTGCGGTCGTTGGAAACGCTGCCTCGAAGGCCTATTGAGTCCTTACGTTTCCATCTCACCGGCGGGGGCGATCCTCCGCGGGGCCGTCAGACGGAAAGTCAGGAGGATCCTGCCGGGAATCAGAAGCTCGAAACGATGGCGCAGGTGGGTCGGTGAGGAACAAGCGCTGGAGAAACCTCACCTCAGCTTCGTCCAGGTCGCGAATGTTGCGCAGCGATTTCAGTTTTTCGATGGGGAAGTGCAGCAGCTTCTTCATCAGCGCATTCGTGAGCTGATCGACTTTACCGTGCAAATCCGATGGGAAGTGATCGAGGTGCGACTGGAGCACTCCCAAACGAATCTGTTCGAAGCGGTGCACGAGATGCTTGAGCACAGGGTCGACCTGCATGTAGATCATGCTGCCCTGGAAGCTGCTCAGCTCGTCACGGATAATGCGTTCGGCGTGAGGGATCTCTTGGTGTCTGCGCTCAACGTTTTCTTGGATCACCTCGTTGAGGTCGTCCAGGTTGAAGAGCGTGACACCTGGAACGGTCGCCGCCTCAGGTTCAAAATCACGCGGGATGGCGAGGTCCACCACGACGAGCTGACGCCCGTGCCGTTGTCGTTGAATCGCTTCGAGCTGGACGCGTGTCATGATCGGCTCGACCGACCCCGTTGTTGAGACGATGATGTCGACGTCGGCTAGAACCTCTCGCAGCTGTGTCCAATCACGCGCTGTTCCAGCGCCGACTTCGCAGACGAGTTCGTTGGCGTTGGCGAAGGTGCGGTTCAGAACGTGGCACTCGAGCGACTCTGCGTCGGCCGCCTGGAGTGCCAGCCGAGCGATCTTTCCCGAGCCGACGACGGCCAACTTGTGCCCGCGGAGGTCACGGAGCACCTGTCGCGCCAAAGCCAACGCAGCCTGCCCGGGAGTGATACACCCGTCCGTGATCGAGGTGGTCGTACGCACCAGCTTGCCGACGCGCAGAGCGGCGGGAAAGACTCTATGGAAAAACCGGCCGGCAGACTCAGCCTGCTGCGCGATCGCGAATGCGTCCTTGAGTTGCTTGAGGATCTGGGTCTCGCCGAGAATCATCGAATCGAGGCCGCCCGCAAGGCGGAAGAGATGCTCGAGCGCCACCTCTTGTCGGTAGAGATAGAAACAACCTGGATCCGGCGTTGCGGTATTGTCGTCCCGCGCTAGTTGGCGTGCACTGCGATAGAAATCGAGAGCGCCGCGCCGAGCGTTCTCGATGAGCTTCTGCCCGTTAGTAGCAGCACTCGCAATGTGCCCGCTACCGCCGGTCCGAAAAGGTGCGCTCCCCATCGGAACACTGCAATAGAACTCTGTCCGGTTGCAGGTCGATAGGACAAGGTGCTCCGACTTCTCGAGACGACCGCGCAGGCCTTTGAGCAAGGTGGGCGCATCGTTCGAAGAGACCGCCCATCGCTCGCGGACTTCGAGCGGTGCGGTGCGGTGGTTGAGGCCGAAAACAAGGAATTCCATGCGCTACGTCTGAAGAATTCAATCCAGCGGCGTTGACTCGACGACGCTTCCGCGGTGGCGCCTGCATGAGCGGGTTGTGGCTTCGGTGCGTTCGGGCCAAACTCGAGGCCAGAATCAGGCCAAGAAAACTATCTTACCGAACCCGAGAGCGAAAGACAAAACCGGCGCTGAATCGCACGTAGGCGCGTGAACCGCCGATGCGTCGGGTTTCCGGCGTTTCCGAGACTGGTATTCTGCACCTATATCGGGCAAAACGGTTTCTTCTATGAACTGCTCGCAGCGCGTCTTATGAGTCTCGGTGACGATGCGACCACGGCGCGGCGAACCCTTCCTGGCGCGGAGATTTGAGGACACCGTTGTCACGCAACGCCTCTCAAGACCCTGTTACCTCGCTTTTCCTTCGCGCCTGCCGGCGGCAGAATCGCGATCGACCACCAGTGTGGATCATGCGCCAGGCTGGGCGCTACCTGCCCGAGTATCAGGAGCTTCGTCGACGTCACACGTTCGTTGAGATGTGTACGTCACCAGAACTGGCGGTTGAGATTTCGCTGCAGCCGCTGCGGAGGTTCGAATTCGACGCGGCGATCGTTTTTTACGACATACTGTTTCTACCCGAGGCGATGGGAGCGCCTCTGCGATTCGATGATCGCGGGCCTGCGTTCCTTCACCCGATCAGAGAACGCTCGCATGTCGAGGCTTTACATCCCCCCGACCTGGAAGCGCGCGATCCCAAACGCGGAATTGGCGTCGTTCTCGATTCGCTCAAAGCTTTGCGCAGTGAAGTCTCTCCCGCGCTCGCGGTGCTTGGTTTCGCCGGTGCTCCATTCACTCTGGCAACGTATTTGGTGGAGGGGGAGTTTCGCGGTGGCGAGCGCATTCGGCGTTTGGCAGTCGAAGATCCGCATCTACTGCACGACCTGCTCGCGCGTTTGACGGACGCGACCTGTGATTATCTGTCGCTACAGATCGATGCCGGCGCTGACGCCGTGCAGCTGTTCGACACGTGGGCAGGAATCCTCAGTCTTGAAGCCTACAACGAGTTCGCGTTGCCTTACCAGAAGCGCATTTTCGCCCGCGTCGCGGAGTGCCGCGCGCCGGGAATCCTCTACGTCAACGGTGGTCCCCATTTACTCACGAGCATGGCGCAGAGTGGGGCGACGGCGCTCAGTGTTGACTGGCGGGAGCCGCTGGCGTCGGTACGCGAGCGCGTTGGCTCTGGGCTGGCACTCCAAGGGAACCTCGACCCGGCGACACTCTTTGCGCCCGCTGCAGTGATCCGCCGCAAGACGCGAGAGCTGCTCCAAAGTATGGCGCCCGATGCTGGTCACGTCCTCAACCTTGGGCACGGCATTCACCGCGACACACCGATCGAGGCGGTGGAGGTCTTCGTCGAGGAGGCTAAGGCGTTTTCTGTGCCGCCGTGAACTGCATCCAGGCCTTCGCAGTATGATGGCCGCGATGCGCGGCGCAGATCTCAGCAGATGTCGTCAACAAGAAGAATCAGTGCTGTGTCCGGCGTGAGTGGGCTGGCGCGTCGCAGAAGAAAGCTGAGTGAATCGGAATGAATCAGAACGAAGAACTTTTCGAACGAGCCAAAAAGTCGATTCCCGGAGGGGTGAACTCACCCGTCCGCGCCTTTGGGTCGGTGGGCGGGTCTCCGGTCTTTTACGCGCGCGGCGAAGGCGCACGTGTCGTCGACGTCGCTGGGCGCGAGCTGATCGACTGTGTCGGCTCATGGGGGCCACTGATTCTCGGGCATCGCCACCCCGAGGTCGAGGAGGCGCTTCGGGCGGCAATCGCGGGTGGCTGGACGTTCGGTGCTCCGACTGCGGCGGAAGTCGAGCTGGCGGAGACGATCTGCGACCGAGTGCCGAGCGTTGAGCTTGTGCGTCTGACGAACTCCGGCACCGAGGCGTGCATGGTGGCGATTCGACTGGCGCGCGGCGTCACAGGACGCGATCGCATCGTCAAGTTCGCCGGTTGTTACCACGGTCACGCCGACAGCTTCTTGATTCAGGCCGGGTCCGGCGCGTTGACCCTGGGGGTGCCGTCGAGCCCGGGGGTGCCGCGCGCGCTCGCGGAGTTGACTCTAACGGCTCGATTCAACGACGTTGACGACGTCTCGCGCCTCTTTAGCGAGTTCGGACCGGAGATTGCCGCGGTCATCGTTGAGCCGATCGCCGGCAACATGGGCACCGTACCGCCGCGGCCTGGGTTTCTCACGACCTTGCGCGATCTTTGCACGCGACACGGGGCGCTCCTGATTCTCGACGAGGTCATGACAGGTTTTCGCGTTGCTCGCGGCGGCGCGCAGCAGTTTTACGACGTCGCACCGGATCTGACGACGCTCGGCAAGGTGGTCGGCGGTGGCATGCCGCTCGCAGCCGTCGGAGGTCGTCGCGAGATCGTCAGTCAGCTGGCGCCCGAGGGGCCGGTCTACCAGGCCGGGACGCTGTCCGGCAATCCGCTCGCCACTGCTGCTGGTCTGGCGACGCTCGCTGTGCTCGGTCGCGGTGACGTCTACCGTGAGCTTGAGGCGAAGGCGGAGCGTCTTGAGGGTCACGTCATGCGAGCACTTGCGAGCGCCGATCTTCCGCTTTCTTATCAGCGCGTCGGTTCGATGGCGACACTGTTCTTCGCACCAGGCCCTGTGGTGAGTCTCGATTCACTTGACGGCGTTCGCACCGATTTGTATGGCAAGTTCTTTCACGCCCTGCTGGCGCGCGGCGTGGCGTTTCCGCCGTCGCAGTACGAGGCGTTTTTTCTCTCGCTGGCGCACACCGACGACGACATCGATCGCATTGGAGAGGCGATCGGCGCGGCGCTGGAAGAGGTCGCCGCTGCTGAGGGGCGCAGCTGATGCCGGTTTCACGAGGGTGGTGCGGTGGACTCACTCGCGCTCGCATCGTTACAGTTGCCTATGCCGTCGCCGCTTCGGATCGAGTCAGAGGTGTCGCCACACAGCGATGAACGCACCGTCGACTTCAACGTGCTTGTCTGAGCCCGCGTCTCGACGCAGACGATGCCTTCGCTGGACGCGCGAGAGGTTCGCTGCGGTTTGTATCGTCGTGACGCTGCTCCCTACTTTGCCCGCTCGCGCCCAGCACGAGCCCCTCTTTGTGGATCGTGGCGACGTCGGTCTGGGGCTGGCGCTCCGGCGTCTCCAGTCGACGGCTTCTCTCCTCTACATCACGGCGCACCCGGACGATGAGGACAGCGCCCTGCTTGCACGCCTTGGTCGCGGCGAAGGACATCGTCTCGGGACCTTGACGCTCACGCGCGGCGAGGGCGGGCAGAACGAGATCGGACCGGAGCTCCGCCAGGCCATTGGCATTCTGCGCTCCGAAGAGCTACTCGCTGTTCACCGCTTGGACGGAGTCGAGCAGTTCTTCGGGAGTGTGATCGACTTCGGTTACAGTTTCAGCGTCGAGGAGACCTACGAGGCGTGGGGGCATGATGAGACCGTGGCCGACATCGTTCGTATCCTGCGCGCGTTTCGCCCGGATGTTGTTGTGACGTTGGTTCCTATCGGCGCCGGCGGCGGGCAGCATCATCAAGCGAGTGCGCGTCTGGCGACAGAAGCCTTCTTCGCCGCTGGCGATCGCAGCCGTTTTCCCGAACAGTTCGCTGCGGGGCTAGAGCCTTGGCAGCCGGTGAAGCTTTATCGCGCTCATTGGGGAGATCGTGATGCTGACTCTTCACGCCGTATGGTGAGAGTCCAGCTTGGCGGCTTCGACGCGCTGCTTGGCATGTCCTATGCGGAGTTCGGCGCCTTGGCTCGCAACCAGCATCGATCTCAGGGCATGAACGCACCTCCTGTCGTGGGGCCGCAATCGCGCTGGTATAGTTTGGCGGTCTCGTTTGTCGGCACTGCCGCTGAGGGCGGTGCACTTTTCGAGGGTGTGCACACAGACGTCGTCTCGCGTCTGCGAGCGTCTCTGAAGCCTCTGCCGCGCGGTGTGGACCTTGATCGTTGGAGCGACACCATACGAGCTGTTACAAACGCGTTCCGCCTTCGCGACTACGATGAGCTGCGTCAGCAGATCATGTCGGGTCTAGCGGAGCTGCGGCGAGTGAAACGGATCGTCGACAGTGACGCGGAAGCCGACAGCGACCGTCCAGCGCGCACCGAGGTGCCGTTTCTGCTCGAGCGGGAAGAGGAGGATTGGGTCGACGCGGCTGCCAAGTCTCATTTTCTACACTACGATGCATATGTCACGGGCGATGCGGGCGCGAAAGGCGATCCGGACGGCATGGTCGTTTCAGGTGAAGCGTTCGTGGTTGAGACCGAGTTCGCGCACCGCTCGCCAGCCGACGTCTCTGGCGTGAGCTGCCAGCTGCGGGCGCCCCCGGGTTGGCACGTCGAGACGGTACAGGCCGGTGCGGACCGGCCGGGCCGTGGCGAGGTCGCGCGCAGTCGTTTTCGCGTCCGCGTCCCACAAGACGCCCCGCCGACGCGACCCTACTGGCGACGCAGCCTTGAGTGGTCAGGTCGCTACAGTGTCGACACCCAGCACTGTGGCGAACCGTTCGTCGCGCCGCCGCTCACTGCCCGCTGGACGTACACATCGCACGGTGTCGAAGCTCACGTCGATCAGCCCGTGGTCGCCCGCTCGTACGACCCTGCCGTGGCGCGGCGACGCAGCCATGCGCTCAAAGTCGTGCCTGAAATCTCCGTCATTGCGTCGCCGAGGGTTGTGATCGCGTCGAGCCGATCGGACTCCGCACCGGTGCGCGTCCAGGCGCGTGTGCGCACGAACGTCGCCGCAGCGCGCGTCGATGTCGAGGTCAGCGTCACAGGCGGATGGCGAGCAACGCCCGCGGTCGCACAGGTGGAGCTTCCCCGCGGCGGCGATGAGGCCGAGATTTCCTTTACACTGCAGGCTCCGGAGGCGCTGGAGCCAGGATCGCAGTCGATCCGCGTCGTCGCCCGCCACGGGCAGCGGGAGTACCGCGAGGGCTATGAAACGATTGCCTACCATCACATTGAGACGCGCCACCTCTTTCGGCCCGCCGCAGCGACATTGAGGGTCGTCGACGTTGAAGTGGCCGGGAAGCCGAACGTCGGCTACGTCGTCGGGGTGGGTGACGAGGTCGATGCCTCGATTCAGCAGCTCGGCGTCCCGGTCACGCAGCTTGAAGGCACCGCGCTGCGCAGCGACGATCTGTCGAAATACGATGTCATCGTCACCGGCGTGCGCGCATACAAAGATCGGGACGATCTGATCGCCAGCAATCACCGATTGCTTGACTACGTCAAAAGCGGCGGCGTGATGATCGTCCAGTACAACAAGTATGAGTTCAACGCGGCGCAGTACGGCCCCTATCCATTGACGATCCATCGGCCGCACGATCGCGTCACGGATGAAGACGCTCCGGTGCGGGCGCTCTTCCCGGAGCACCCGATTCTCAGCCAACCGAATCGATTGGGGGCGCGCGACTGGGATGGTTGGGTGCAGGAACGCGGACTCTATTTTCTCGGTGAGTGGGATGAGCGTTACACAGCGCTCCTCGAGATCGAAGATTCGTTCGCGTACAACAAGGGTCCCAAACGCGGCAGTCTCGTCGTGGCGCGCTATGGCCGCGGCGTCTGGGTCTATACGGGGCTTGGTCTCTTCCGACAGTTGCCAGCCGGTGTGCCCGGTGCATATCGATTGCTCGCGAACTTGCTCAGTTTGAAGGCGACTCTGGTCGAGGCGGGGGCCGCGGCGGGTTCCCGTTGACGAGACGGGACCGGTGAGCGCCTCCGT
This sequence comes from Planctomycetota bacterium, assembly GCA_965223265.1. Classification (GTDB taxonomy): domain Bacteria; phylum Planctomycetota; class UBA8108; order UBA8108; family SXIK01. Next base: position 6,813,752 of record OZ244999.1, on the reverse strand, counting down.
GTCGGCACCGCCACAAAATCCAGCACGATTCTTCGCGCTGGAGAATCGTCGTTCTCGTTCACGAACGGCCTGCGTCAGACGCGCACTCTGACCTTACACCGTTCGGCTCGGCTCCTCCCTCGCGCTAGGTCGGGCTGCCGCCGCTCGCGCTGAGATCGACAGGAAGTCTTCGAGCGCCCCAGTCGCCGGGCTGTGCGTCGAAGACGCCCGCAACTCCCTCACCGCAAGTCCCGCAACTCGCGTGCGAAAGGTTCCAGCACGTGATGTCGTATCCATCTCGGCCGATGAGGCGGTCGCCACATGCAGGACAGTACGTGCTCGCGCCGGCTGGATCGTGGACGTTTCCTGTGTAGGCGTACCGGACGCCGTTTTTCATGGCGATCATGCGGGCGCGGGACAGTGTCCTCGGAGGTGTGTGTGGGGTCTCCATCATCTTCCAGTCCGGGTGAAACGCGGTGAAGTGCATCGGTACGTCCGGCCCGAGTTCGGCGACGACCCACTGCGTCATCTCTTCGAGTTCGGCATTGGAGTCGTTCTCGTCCGGGATGAGCAGGGTCGTGATCTCGAACCAGACGTTCGTTTCGCGCTTGAGATAGCGGAGCGTGTCGAGGACTGTGTCGAGGTCGCCACCGCAGATCCGTCGATAGAAACTGTGCGTGAAGGCTTTGAGGTCGACGTTGGCAGCGTCCATGGCGGTGAAGAACTCCGCCCTCGGCTGCGGCGTGACGTAACCCGCAGTCACGGCCACGGTTTTGATGCCTCGTTCGCGGCAAGCAGCGGCAACGTCGACGGCGTACTCATGAAAGATCACCGGGTCGTTATACGTGAACGCGACGCTGCGGCAGCGGAGCCGCTCGGCAGCAGCGGCGATGCGTGTTGGCGAGGCCGCGTCCGCCAGGGTGTCCATTTCACGCGACTTGCTGATGTCCCAGTTTTGGCAGAACTTGCACGCTAGGTTACAGCCAGCAGTGCCGAACGACAGAACCGGGGTGCCCGGGAGGAAATGATTCAGGGGTTTCTTTTCGATGGGATCGACGCAGAAGCCGCTCGATCGACCATAGGTCGTGAGCACGATCTGGTCGCCGAGTCGCTGGCGGACGAAGCAAAGCCCTCTCTGCCCTTCGTCGAGGCAGCAGTAGCGCGGGCACAGGTCACATTGAATGCGGCCGTCGTCGAGGCGATGCCAGAATCGACCGGGGTGGATGTGAGTGTGAGGGTTCGCCGCCATGGACAGGTTCTTCCGCTGTGGGCGTTCGGAGACTACGCTGGTGTCTGCCTCCGCGTGTGGAGCGCCGGCCGCGCCGGACGCTGCATGGCACGCGGTGCTGTCGATCGACGCTATCGATAGTGTACAACGCGATGGAACCATCGAAAGGAACGCCTGTGAAAGTCCGCCCGGCGGCAGTCGCCGGTCTCTTCTATCCGGCAGATGCGCATGAGCTCCGAGCTGCGGTTCGCCACCACCTCGCTGCTATTGCCGAGGCGAGTGAAGCGGCGAAGGCCGTCATCGCACCGCACGCCGGATACATCTACTCCGCGCAGGTGGCCGCGCACGCTTACGCTGCTCTCGCCGCCGGTGCGAGCTCGACGACACGCGTCGTGATCGTCGGCCCGGCGCACCGCGTCCCGTTCCGCGGCGTCGCGGCTTCGAGCGCCGCGGCGTTCGTGACGCCTCTTGGCCGGGTCCCAATCGACACCGAAACGGTTGCGCGCTTGTGTGAGGGAGGCGCTGTGGCGCGCCTCGACGAGGCTCATCGCGAGGAACATTGCCTCGAAGTTCATCTGCCCTTTTTGCAACAGCTGTTTGACCGTTTCTCCATCGTGCCGCTCCTGGTCGGCAGCGTCACCACCGCGGTGCTGAGCGATGTGCTCGAGGCGGTGTGGGGCGGTGACGAGACCGTGATTCTGATCAGCTCAGATCTGAGTCACTACCACGACGATCGGACGGCCCGGCGTCTTGATCGCGCCACATGCGAGCGCATCGAGGCGCTGGAGCCGGTCGGCGGCGACGACGCGTGTGGTCACAAACCGATCAACGCTCTCTTGGAGGTCGCCCGGCGGAAAGGACTGCACGTACGCGCGCTGTCGATGCAGAACTCCAGCGATACGTCAGGCTCGCGCGAGCGCGTCGTGGGCTACGGCGCGTTCGCTGTTTGCGCACCGGCGATGCATTCTGGGTCAACGTGAATCTGGGCGGGATGACGAAGTGCCCTGGCGCATCAACATTTCGATCGAGTCGGGCGACTTCGGAACGCATGCACTGAGAACGCGACACCCGTCGGCAGTGACGACGACGTCGTCCTCGATGCGGATTCCGATGCCCTCGCCCAGCAAGTAGACACCTGGTTCGATGGTGATCACCATGCCGGGAGCGAGTTGCTCGATCGGCGACGGGTCGTGGACGCTCAAGCCAAGACCGTGACACGTCCGGTGCGGCAGCAGCGCACCGATCTCGCCCTCCTCCTCGAGCTCGCCGAGGGCGATGAGTTCCGCCGCCAGCTTCTCTTTTGAAAGCGTGTGCAGCTCCTTCATGGTTGTCCCGGGCTTGACCGATTCGATGACGTGTTCCTGAGTACGCAGCACGGCTTCGTAGAGTGCTCGCTGACGTTCTGTGAAGCGTCCGCTCACCGGAATGGTGCGTGTCACATCGGCGGAGTAGTAGCCATACTCGGCGCCGACGTCCATGAGCAGAAGGTCGCCCGGCTCGAGCTGGCGCGAAGAGTCCGCGTAGTGCAGCGTGCAAGCGTTGGCGCCGCTGGCCACGATCGACGGAAAGCCCCACCCTGAGCTTGAGGCCTCGAGGAACGTCGACTCGATCAAGGCGCGCACTTCGTATTCGAAAAGCCCGGGGCGAACCGCCTCGATGGCCCGTTTGAGCGCCGTGCATGTGATTTCAACGGCGCGTGCGAGGGTTGCGATTTCGGCGTCCGACTTCACTTGTCGCAGCGGATGGATGGCAGAGCTCGGCAGTTTCAGATCCAGATGAAATGCTGCACTTCCCAGCGTTGAAAGCAGAAACCCGTAGCCGCTGCTGGCAGGTTCGCCGGCAGCGAACGCGGGACCTGCGTCGAAGTAGAGGTGACCGGCACTTGGATACGCAGAGCGGTGGCGATGCGGCGGCGTGCTGCTTCCGACGGAGGTGCGGACTCTGTCCTTCAGGCTGTCGACGTCGAGAATGGCCTCGATGGCAACGCCACTGACTCGCGCCGCTTCCGGCGCGTCCAATCGACGGCCATTCCAAAGCACCGAGAATTCGCTCTGCGGTCGTAGGAAGAGCAAGGCGTTCCCGTGCTCGAACGGCTTCTTCGAGAGCAGGAGTGCGGCGTCTGGCTCGTCGATTCCGGTCAGGTAGTAGAGATCGTTGGAGGGCCGATAAGGGTAGTTGACATCTCCCGCGAACTGGGCGCGCGGCGGAGCTAGGAGGAGGAGGAACGAGTTCCCGTCGGCGTCGGCTTCCAGCGCCTCGACGACCTGGGCGCGCCGTTTTGCTAACTCCTCCGCACTGACCGGCTGAGAGGATTCTCCCGCGCCCCTCTGCGTCCGTGGATCGGGTGGCGTCTCGTTGGCAGCGATTACGGACATTGCAAGAACAACCCCCAGGACGCCAGCGATGACGCGTGTCGGCTCGAACAACGGCTCTCTCACGTTGACCTCGGTCTGTAGAGACGGACGGGGGCGGAATGGTATGACTTGCTATCGTATCGTCACTGTCGCCGCATTTCACTGGCGGCGCTTTACCTCGAGTTTGCGCG